>OY762063.1:0-2699242 GCA_963665075.1 Dehalococcoidia bacterium
CCGTGAAAACGGGAACCCAGGAGGGGAAGGGGGGCGACTCCCCCCATTGACACAACCGAATCCCGCGTTCACACTCCAAACGCTTGGATCCAAACCGTAGGGACGACCGGCCGGTCGTCTCTACATCGTCGCCCATCAACAACCCCACCTAAGGAGGCCGCCGCCATCGAAACGCCAAATCCGTCCCCCGAACCGAGAGAATCAATCTGGAGCATCATCGCCCCCCTACGACCCTGGTATTTCGGCGTGTTCCTGTTGGTGTTCGTCCCCGGAACCGGCATAAACGTCGCCATACAAATCGCGGACAATGATGCTATGATGAGGATCTGGCACAATGCCCTGATGGCGGAAGGCCCGATAGCAATGGCCTCAGCGGCCATATCCTTCACCGCAACGGAATCATGGAGGGTAGGAATGGTAATAGCCCACGACATCCAGAGATGGCTGGACAAGCGCCGCAAGAAGCAGTTGGAAGCGGCCCGGGAAGAGGGTGAGGAACTGGGCGAGGAACGGGGCATGGAACGGGGGCGCTCGCAAGAGCGGAGCTTGTGGCAGGAGTGGAACGCCCGCCGCTTGGAGGCCGAGTCCCGCGGCGAGGACTTCAGGGAGCCGCCGCCCAACGGGAAAATCGGCTAAGCCGCGGCGCTTCTCTACCCTTGGACAAGCTCAGGGTGAGGAGGGAAGTTCCGCGTCTTCGCCTACCAGATCCGACGCACGCCGTATCCGTCAAATAGAGACTCGTTGGAAACGAGCGTCAGGTTGCGCGACAGGGCTTGGGCGATGAGCATCCGGTCGAAGGGGTCCCCGTGTATCCCCGGCAACGCGCCTGCGCGTTCCGCATCCGACACGGTAATTTCCAACTCCTGAAATCCCTCCCCTGCAATCGCTCCCGCTATGTCCGACGCAATCGCCTTGATTCCCGGCAATCTGCCCGAACGATATTTCGTGGCGATCTCCCAAGCCGTGGCCGCGCTCACAATGACTTCGTTGTCTCCGTCCTCCATCGCCCGGCGGGCGACCGACGGCAATCGCCTGCTGTCCTCAAACCACCATATCAGCGCATGGGTGTCCAGAAGCAGACGCACTGTTTACGCTCTACCCTCCCACATGGCCAACTCCTCCTCCGGCAACGGGTCGAAGAAGCTGTCGTCCAACGTGATTTTACCCTTCCAGGCGCCGGGCTTGCGCTTGCCGCGCTTCTTCTTGACGGGCGCCAGCCGCTCCAGCCGCACCACGGGCTTGCCGTTGCGGGCGATGACGACTTCTTCTCCCGCCTCGACCTGTCTCAGCAGGCGGGATAGGTTGCTCTTTGCTTCACTTACGTTCACCGTGACCATGATGGCTTCTCCAATCGATAACTTAGCTAATGATATGGCTAATGCGATGGGGTGTCAAAGAGAGAGGGGGTTGTGACGGGTTTCCTCGTCGCTCGACCCTTCGACAGGCCCTTCGATAAAATTGGGAGAGGCTCAGGATGAGGGGCCCCGTCATTTCCGTAAAGACGGGAATCCAGGGAGGCGGAAAGGGGGGTGTCCGGCATGGGAGCGGTGGATTTCCGCCCGCGCGGGGGTTAAGGGGCGGGGGTTGGGATGGCAGAAAGCGTAGGGGAGGGGATGAAATGGTCAAGTTTCCATAATTCATGGGAAATTATGTTGACACTGCCGTTAAGCATGGGTATTCTAGGCAACAATATCCAATATCCAAAATCGGCTCATAAGGGGGAAATATGGTCACGAAGAAGGTTAGCCACGTTGTGAAGCGCCCCGGACTTCGGTTGAAGGACCCCGCCTATGAGATTCCGGTCGCCGAGGACCTGGCGACGACGCCGGGGATTCGGCAAAATCAGAAGGACGTGGATTTCTACTCCAGGTCCTACCCCCTGGAGAGCCAGAACATCGAGTACACCGCCGACCGGGCGTGGGTGTGGACGGTTTACAGTCCTGAAGAGGAAGAGTCGCACCTGGAGCACGAGCGGTTGCAGGCGCCGGTGGTGAACGCCGCCGCGACCTCGGCGGACATCGCGCCCACGGCGGCGCCGACGGGGAAGGACGTGACGGAGGAGATCAAGCTGAAGGCGCGGGAGCTGGGGTTCGGCGAGGTGGGGATGACGCGGTACGACCGTCGCTACACCTTCAAGTACAAGAAGCGGTGGACTCGGTTCGAGCACGCCATCTGCCTGGCCTATGAGCAGGACTACGAGCGGACGCAGTCGATACCGAGCAGCTTCGCCGAGTACACCCACTTCGGCACGTATCGGACGATGAGCCAGCTGGGGCTGATGATGGCGGACTACATCCGCGGCCTGGGCTACCACGCGCAGGTGCACAGCCCGAACGACAACAGCGCGCCGTACATTCCGATGTTCGTCGCGGCGGGTCTGGGGCAGCTTGGGGCCAACGGGCAGCTGCTTTCGCCCCACTTCGGGTCGCGGGCGCGGCTGATGGTGATTACGACGGACGCGCCGGTGACGTATGACGAGTCGGTGGACTACGGCATCCACAAGTTCTGCGAGGTCTGCCAGGTGTGCGTGAACCGCTGTCCTGGCAGGGCGCTGATGCGGGACAAGGTGTGGTGGCGCGGCGTCGAGAAGCACAAGCTGGTGTACGAACGGTGCCGCCCGGTGATGGCGCGGTATTCGGGCTGCGGCGTGTGCATGAAGGTGTGCCCCATCCAGAAGTACGGCATGAAGCCGGTGATGGAGCACTACGTGGCGACGGGGGAGGTGCTGGGGAAGGGCACCCACGCGTTGGAGGGCTACAACATCGAGGGGAAGGGGTACTTCGGCCCTGGCGAGCTTCCGCACTTCAACCACGACTTCTTCGAGATTCCGCATGGCCGGTCGGAGGACTTGCTGTTCGAGCAGTTCAAGGCGAAGTTGAGCAATCACGAGATACCGGACGGGCCCGCGGGGGACGAGGCGCTGCGGAGCTTCAAGCAGCGGGTAGAGGAGATTCTGGCGGAGCCGGAGACGGATTCGATGTTCGCGATTATGCCGGAAGAAGCGTAGCCCGCACGATTCGGGACACTAGAGAGGCGCCGGCGTTTGCACGTCGGCGCCTTTTTGTTGGGCGGCAGCATCCCCCATAGAAGTCACGCCGCCGTGGGGTATTCCTCTCCTATGACGCCATCCGTCCGCAAGTCTTCAATCTCCGTGGCGCACAGCCCAAGAATCTCGCCGTACACGTAGTCGTTGTGTTCGCCAAGGCCGTTGGGCGGACGAGGCGGAGGTTGCTTCACAGCCGTCAAGTCCCACAGAAATCCCGGATAGCGATGCACTCCCGCCACGGAATGGTTCATCTCCTGGAAGAAGCCCCGCGCCGCGAGATGCGGGTCCTGGTAGAGGTCCTCGTCGTCCAGCACCGCCAGGGACGGTACGCCCGCCTTCTGCAGGAGTTTCATCGCCTCCATCTTGTCGCGCTGACGCGTCCAAACTTCTATCGCCGCGTCCAAAGCGTCGTGATTCTCCCGCCGATGCTCCTCGTCAACGAACCGCTCATCATCCAACCATCCCTCATTTCCCATAGCGACGCACAACGCCCGCCATTCCTCCTCAGAAGTCACGTTGATGACGACCCATTGGTCCTCGCCAAGGCACGGGTAGCAGCCGTAGGGCGCGTGGCGGGGATGGCGGTTGCCCCACTTCTGCGGGTTGCGTCCGTTCATGGAGAAGTCCATGAAGGGGCCGCCCAGATGGTGCAGGAAGGTCTCCACCTGCGACATGTCGATCCACTGACCCCGGCCAGTCCGCTCGCGGTAGTGAAGGGCGGCGAGGATGGCGTAGACCGCCGTCACCGCGGCGGTTGCGTCGGTGTGTTGAATCAAAGGCGTGGTTGAATCGTCGGTGTCGGCGTAGCCCCGCATGGCGTGGTGGCCGGTGAAGCCGTCCAGCGCGCTTCCGAGGGCGGCGTACCCCTGGTACGGCCCTTCCTCGCCCCAGCCGGACATCCCCAGCATGACGATTTTGGGGTTCATCTTGACGATGGACGCGTAATCGACGCCCAACCGCGCCGACGTGCCCGCGGTGAAGGACGCGAGGAGCGCATCCGCCTTGCCAATGAGCCGCTTGAACAGCGCCATGCCGCGCTCGTCCTTGAGGTTCAGCGTGATGCCTAGCTTGTTGCGGTTGGCCATGTTGTGAAGGGCCGACCTGTCCCACGGACGGGGCGCGTCCGGGTCGTTGCCGCTGTAGCCGATGGCCTGTCCGGTCAGGCGCGTCAGGGACGGACGGGGGAAGGACTCCAGCTTGATGACCGTCGCGCCCAGGTCGCCGAGCATGGAGGCCGCCATAGGCCCGGCCCAGACCTCCGACATATCCACAACCACGAACCCGTCGAGCGACGGGGAGGCGTCCCGCATTTCCCCTTTCGGCCTCGCAACCTTTTTCTCCTCGCCGCCAAGTTTCCGCAGAATTTCATCCGTATGTTCCCCCAACATTGGTGCCGTAGAGCCGGTGCGCCACGGCGTCTCGCTCATCTTTACCGGCGGGCCCAACTCCGGCAATTCGCCAATTTTAGGGAGCTTGACGCGTCCGAAAAATCCGCGCGCCTTCAGCTGCGGGTCATCCATCAATTCCCTGAAGGACAGCACCGGCGCGCACATCACCTTGCGCGCCTGGCAGAGGGCGAACACCTCCCGCTTGGTGTGCTGCATCAGCCACTCGATGAATAGGGCGTCGAACTCCTCGGCGTTCCTGCTGCGGTTCTCCGACTCCGCAAACCGCGGGTCTTGGGCCATGTCCGGTCTGCCCATCGCATCGCACAACCGCCGAAAGTACACGTCGTAGCCCACACCCATCACCACGTACCCGTCCTGGCACGGGTAGGCCCCCTGCGGAATGCCGCCCGGCCATCTTTCCCGCGACGTTTTGACGCCTGTGTACTCGTAGAACAGCGCGCGGCTGTCCACGTTGGCGATAAGCGACTCCTGGGCCGAAGCGTCCACCTGCTGTCCTACGCCTTGCCTGCGACTCGCGAACAACGCGCCCATCGTAGCGGCGGCGGCTGTGGCCCCCGCCTGGTGCCAGACCACGTCCGGCGCGTAGGGAATCGGCTCCCTGTCCAACAGCCCGTGGACGTACATCCGACCGCTCATGGCGAAGACGCCGAAGTCCGTCGCCTTGTAATTTCGGTACGGCCCCGTCTGGCCGAAGGGGGTTATGGAAGTCATCACCAAGGCCGGATTCGGCACCGACAACGCGTCGAATCCCAAGCCTATCGACGCCATGAAGCCAGGCGAGTAAGTCTCGATGATTACGTCCGCATTGGCTGCCAACCGCCTGAGAATCGACCGCCTTTCCTTCCTTTCAATGTCCAACGTCAGGCTCCGCTTCCCCGCGTTCAGATGCAGGAACAGCCCGCTCTTCTCCAGATGGGCAATGTCTTGAGGAAACGGCCCAACCCTTCGCGCCCAGTCACCGACGCCCGGCGGCTCCACCTTGATAACGTCCGCACCGAAACCCGCCAGCAACCGCCCGCAGTAAGCCCCGGCGACGTTGTCGCTCAGGTCAAGGACCGTTACGTCTGAGAGGGCTGAATCCGGCATGGCAGTGAATCACGTCCGGCGCGGCTAAAGGCCCATCGCTCTGCGGATGTTCTCCAGTTGCCGAAACGTCCCGCCGCCTTCCGCTTCTGCCAGCCTGTTGCGCGCGCTGTAGAGTTGCATGTCGTGCTCCACGGTGTAGGAGATTCCGGCATAGACTCCGTGCCCGACAACCGTGGACATACGGCTCATTTCGTCCGCCGCCGCCTTCGCCAACGCAATTTCTTCCGAGCAGTCGCGACCTTCGGACATGCTGCAAGCGGCGCGATATGCCAGCAGTTCGGCGGCGTCCACCGCCACCCGCAAGTCCGCCAACTGGTGCTGGATCGCCTGGAATGTGCCGATGGGCCGACCGAACTGCACCCTGGTTTTTGCGTAGTCGATGACCATCTCCAGAATCTTCCGACCTCGACCCACCATCTCGCCGCACTGCACCAGCGTGGCCCACTCCAGCGCAGGTTCAAGATTCAGCCCGCCGTCCATATCCTCGCCCAAAATCATCTCGTGCGTGACCTCGATGTCGTTGAACTCCACCCGCGCTTGCGGATAGCCCGCGATGCTTGCCAATGGTTCAATCGAAACGCCATCGGCATTAGGCGACAGCAGGAGCAGTGAAATTCCTCCATCTTCCGGCCCGCCAGCGACGCATATCAGTATGTCCGATGAAATCGCGAATGGTACGAAGGACTTGACTCCGTTGAGAGAATTCCGGTCGTCCCCTTTGGTGACCTTGGTGGAACACCCGCCCGCCTCCTCATCCAACGCCAGACTCATAATCAACCGCCCCTGCGCCAAAAGCGGCAGCATATCTGACTTCTGCGAAGGGCTTCCCGACAGTTCCAACAGCCGCCCGCAGGCGATTGACGACGTCAGGTACGGCGAAGGCAGCAGCGCCCGCCCCATCTCCGACGACAGCACTAACTGGTCTACCGCGTCCCCGCCTATCCCGCTGTGCTCAACCGGCAGCGACAGCCCCAGCCATCCCAGTTCCGCCATTTGCTGCCACAACTCCGGCGAATACCCCTCGGCGGAATCTTCCAGTTCGCGCACCAGCGTCGTCGGGCAGTTGGCCTCCAGAAACTCCCGCGCCGTCCGACGCAGCATCTCCTGGCTTTCGTTGAGTGAGAGATCCAACGTTCGTTACCTGGGAAGACCCAGGCCCCGCTGGGCGATGATATTGCGGTGAATTTCCATCGTCCCCGCGCCATGCATGTGCATGCTCTCCCGGCTCAGACCCTCGATGGCGCCCTGAATCGGCGCGGCGTCGCATTCCGGCGTCAGCGTACCCAGTTTGCCCAGAATTTCCATCGCTTCCTGCGCGAAGTAGAGACGCTGCTGAGTGCCGTACAGGAACGCTATGGACGCCTCGGCGTTGGGCACTTCCCCGCGGCTCTGCATCCACGCCACCTTCCAGCACAGCGCCGCCCACCCTTCCAGCCCCACCTTCACCCGCGCCAGCTTGTGCCGCGCCACCGCGTCGCCCCTCAGCCCGGCGTCCTTGCAGAACTCCACGAAGTCATCGAAGGTTCGACGCACCCGCGCGTATCGTTCCAGCCCCGCCCGCTCGTAGTCCAGTGTGGTCATGGCGTGATACCAGCCTTGGTTCTCCTGCCCCACCAGGCACGAACGCGACACGCGCACGTTGTCGAAGAAGGTCTGGGCCGCCACCTCGCCGTTGATGTACGGCAGCGGACGGGTGGAAATCCCGGGCGTGTCCATCTCGACGATGAACAGGCTGATGCCGCGATGCTTGGGCGCGTCGGGGTCCGTCCGAGCCAGCAGGTAGATGAAGTCGGCGTGGGCGTAGTAGCTGGTGAACATCTTGGAGCCGTTCAGGACGAAGTGGTCGCCGTCCGCCTCGGCGCGCATCTGGAGGGAGGCCAGGTCCGACCCCGCGTCCGGCTCCGTGAACCCCTGGCAGTATTCCGCGTCGCCTCGCGCGATGGGCGGAAGATAGCGCGCCTTCTGTTCAGGCGTGCCGAATTTGATGATGGCCGGGCCGGCGAAGTTGATACCCGTGATTCCCACCCGTTGAACCTTGTGGTAGCCGATCTGCTCGTCGAGAATGGACTGCTCCAGGAACGTCTTGCCGCCGCCGCCGTACTCCTCCGGCCAGCCGACGGTCAACCATCGCCTTTCCGCCAACCGGCGAAACAAGTCGCGGCTGAACCAGTATTTATCCTCCGAAAACGTGCCGAAGACGGTCTCGTACTCCGGCGACATCTCCTGACGGAGGAATTCGCTGACTTCCTGCCGAAACTGGTGCTGTTCTTGAGTGAATCGAAAGCGCATCTTATTCGTACCCGATTATATCCAACCTCGCTATCCTCGCCAACCACCCCCTCCCGCTCGACCCTTCGACAAGCTCAGGGTGAGCGGATGGGGTTCGGCTCAGGGTGAGAGGGAGGAAAAGCCCGTCGCAGCCTAGTCGATTCGCTCAGTCAGGATGTGCCGCCGATTCCGCGTGTAGGGACGCACCTGCTCCGGCCACCGGCCCTCCTCAACCGCCTCTCCCCAAGCGTCGGAAAGCAGCACCTCCGGGCTTTCGACCTCGTACATCGCATGATAGCTCGGCTCGTCGTCGAACCGCATCTCCTTTCGCTCCCCGCCGATGAGCATAGTCAACGGGCGCATCTTGAAGCGCGCGACCGAAACCACGCCGGGCACCGTCAGCAGGTTCGGCACGTGCTCCTCGTCGTACACCTCGTTGAACAGGTCTTCCTGCTCGGACTCCACGTCCATGCTTGCTATGAAAAGGTACTTAGACTTCTTTGCCATTGTTTCTCTCCTTTCAACTTTGCTGATTTAAGATAGTTTCGACTGCGTGTCTTACCAGGTTCCTGGCGAGAATCACCTTGAAACCGTTGTGACGAAGCGGACGGGCGTGGCACAATGCTAACTCCGCCACCTTGGAAGGCTGTACGTCATCAATCGGTCGCCCGACCAGATACTCCTCCGCCTCGTGGGCCCGGTACGGCGTCGGCGCGACGCCGCCGAGAATCAGGTTGGCGCGCGTCACCAATCCCTCCGAAACGCTCACCGACGCGGCTACGCTCGCCAGCGCGAAGTCCTCGCCCGTTCGGTCCTGGGCTTTCAGGAATACGCTGCTCGTGTCGGGCAGCGGCTTCGGAAGCGATACCGTCGTCACAATCTCTCCCCGCTCCAAAACGTGTTCCTGCAACTGTTGTTCGTTCGGCCCGGCGAAGAAGTCATCCAACGCCATCGTTCTCCGACCTCCAGGCCCGAAGGACTCTAACCGCGCGTCCATTGCGATGAGAGCCGGGGCCATGTCGGAAGGATGCACCATCACGGACGCGCCAAGGCCCAGAATGGCCAGGTTGCGGTTGTAGCCGTTGACGGCGTAGCAATGGACGCCGCCCTTCTTGTAGCACGGGAACGCGGGATGCCGGTAGTACCAGCACCGCGGCCTCTGGCAGAGATTCCCCCCCAGCGTCGCAACGCTGCGAATCTGCGGCGTCGCAATCGACCGGGCGGCTTGCCGCAGGATGGGAAATTCGCCCGCCAAACGCTCATCATCGACCAACGATGCAAGCGTGACGGATGCTCCGAGCCGCACCTTTTCATTCCCCCACCGAACCCCTCCCAACTCCTCAATCCCCGCCAGAGACACCAATCGACGCGGCTTTCGTAGCCCGTCCTTCAACTCCGAAAGCAGGTCAGTGCCCCCGGCGACAACCTCGGTTCCGGGCGCCTCCGTCAGGAGTGACACCGCCTCCTTCAGACTTTCAGGCCCCACAAATTCGAAGGGATTCATGCCGCTTCTACCGCTCATCCTGAGCTTGTCGAAGGGCGAGAGCCAACCCTTCCAGAACCTTGTCCGGCGTGAGGGGAATTTCCATGAATCGCACGCCGACGGCGTCGTACACCGCGTTGATGACCGCCGCCGCAACGGGCACGCTCGGCGGCTCGCCCAAGGCCTTGGCTCCAAAGGGCGCGATGGGGTCCTCCGTCTCCACGAAAATCGTCTGGATTTCGGGATATTGGCCTATCGTCGGGCACTTGTGCTCAAGGAAGCTGCCGTTCAGCGTGACCCCCGACGCTGCGTCCGTCACCAGCTCTTCGCTCAACGTCAGTCCCAACGTCTGCGACACGCCTCCCTCCACCTGGTTGACGGCGGCCTTCGGATTGATGATTCTGCCCGAATCGTGGGCCGCCACGTACCGGACAACCGAAACGCTGCCCGTCAGCGTGTCCACCTCCACCTGCGCGAAGTGGGCGGCGAAGGAGTTGACGATGTAGTCGGCGCTGCCCGGAACCACCGACGCTTCCGACTCGATGAAAGCGCCCGGCATCCCGCCGGCCACTTCCGACACCGACGCCAATCTTTTCCCTTCCAAGTTGGAAACGACGAATCCACCCCTGACGTCCAAGCCTTCCTTGGGCCTCTCAAGGTACGTCGAAGCTAACTCCAACAGACCATCGCGAAGATTTTCCGACGCCTTTTTTACTGCCAATCCTGCCGAAAACGTGGCCGTCGAGCCTGCCGTTATGGGCGAATGGGGCGCAACGTCGCTGTCTCCGCTCACCACCCGCATGTCTTCGTATCCGCATCCAAAGGCTTCCGACGCCATCTGCGCCAACACGGTATGCGCCCCCTGCCCCACGTCCACAATGCCAGTGTGAAGTTCGACCCTGCCGTCCCGATTGAGAATAACCCGCGCCGTGGACTCCCAACCCGGCCCGCCGCGATAGATGCACGTCGCCATGCCCACGCCGCGCTTCATATGCGGCTCGCCAGCATCCTCGACCGGCTTACCCCAACGGATAGCCTCTGCCCCGCGGACAATGCACTCCCGCAGCTCGTTGCTGGAGAAGGGGATGCCGCCTTCCACGGGCTGCGTGTCCACAACCTGGTCTATCGGTGAAGTCCGACGCCCCGGCTGCCCTTCCAAGCCGACGTGGTTCTTCAGACGAAACTCCAACGGGTCAATGCCGATGGTCTCGGCCGCCTGGTCTATGAGCGCTTCCAGCGCGAAGTGCCCTTGGGGCGCGCCCAACCCCCGGTACGACCCAGCCACGGGAGTGTTTGTGTATGCCAGCCGCCCCTCGTATCGCACGTTGGGGCAGCGATATAGATAAAGCCCTCCCTGCGCGGCCCGCCGCAGCTCCCCCGCGCCCGACGCCAGGTACGCGCCGGTGTTCATCAACGTTTTGTTCTCGATGGCGGTAATCTCTCCGCTGCGCTTGAGTGCGACCTTCATCTCGATGACTGCGCCGTGACGCACCCTTCCCGCGACGAATTCCTGGTAGCGGGAATACTCCAGTCGGACGGGGCGTCCCGCCTTCCGCGCCAGAATCGCCGCGAGTATGGCGCACCGGCTTTCATCCTTCGCGCCGTAGCCCGCGCCGAAGTGCGGCCCCAGCACCCGAATTTTTTCCTCCGACATACCCAACGCCGTTGACAGATGCGCCCTATCCGTGTGGACTCCGCGACTCGTCTTCCATACCGTCAGTTGGTCGTCGTCCCACTGCGCGATCGCGGCCCGTGGCTCCAAGGGCGCCGCCGAATGGGAAGCCACAACGTAACTCCCCTCAACCACAATGTCCGCTTCCCGCAGACCCGACGCAACGTCGCCCCGTTTCAGCAACAGAGGCTCACCGCCCCACAGATTTCCTCCGGGATGAATGGCCGTCGCTTCCGGACGTAGCGCCCTCTCCGCGTCCGTCTCGAAGGGCAGGACGCGATACTCCACCCGTAGCGACTCTATAGCCCGCTCCGCTTCCTCTTCCGTTTCGGCGGCGACGGCGGCAACCTCGTCGCCAACGAACCGCACCCGCGTATCCAACACCCGCATATCCCCCGCGAACAACCCCGACGCTTCCTCGTCGAAGGGCGTAAATACGGCGTGAACGCCCGGCATCGCTTCTGCCACGGATGCATCTATGCTGACCACGTCGGCGTGCGGATGGGGCGAAGGCAGAACCCTGGCGTGAAGCATACCCGGCAGCTTCAAGTCAGCCGTGTACCGCGCCTCGCCCGTCAGCTTCTCCTCCAACCCCCGCCGAATAAGCGAGCGACCCACCACCTTCAATCCCGCCATCAGCCCGCCTGCTCCCTCATAGCATCAGCCGCCGCCTTCACCCCTTCGATGATGCGTCCGTAGGCGTTGCATCGACACAGATTCCCCGCCAAAGCATCCCGAATCTCCCCTTCCGTCGGCGAAGGATTCTGCCTCAGCAACGCGTAAGCCGACATCACAAACCCCGGCGTACAATACCCGCACTGGCCCGAATCTTCCTCCAGAAACGCCTGCTGCACGGGATGCAACGCGTCCTCGTCCGCTAGCCCTTCGACCGTCACCACCTCCTTGTCTCGCGCCTGAAGCGCAAGCATCTGGCAGGCGTAAACCGGATGCCCGTCCACCGCCACCGTGCAGGCGCCGCACTCCCCCCGGTCGCACCCCACCTTCGCGCCCGTCAAGTCCAGCGCGTCCCGCAGCGCCCGCAGCAGCGTCCAATGGTGCGCCACGTCCACCTTTCGGACGCGCCCGTTGACCTTCAGGCTTATCTGTGAGACGTGTATGCGCGTCGCTTCCGACATAGCCGCATTCTAGCACCATTGAAGCAACCACGAAACCGCCGCTTGGCGCGTGACTTTTCTCGTCCCTTAAGCTATGCTGAACCGCAACGACGCGGGAGGTGACCATGACTACGATTTTGGGAAGCGGCAACTGGAGCTACACCGTTGTTGAAGGATGGCCCCAACTGCCCGACGGATTCCTGCTGGGCGACTGCGCCGGCGCCGTGGTGGATTCGAAGGGACGCATCTACGTCTACACCCGGGGCGAACATCCCGTGGTCGTCTTCGATAGGGATGGTTCCTACATCACCTCGTGGGGCCACGGCGTCTTTGGCGGCACCCACGGCATCGCCATCGCCCCCGACGACTCAATCTACTGCACCGACACCCAGCATCACGTCATCCGAAAGTTCACCCCGGAAGGCGAACTGCTACAGACCATCGGCGGCCCTTCCGACCGGTTCAGCGGGCAGCCATTCAATCTTCCCGCCCACCTCGCCGTCTCCCCCGTTTCCGGCGACATTTTCGTCGCCGACGGGTACGGCAACTCCAACATCCACCGCTTCAGCCCCGAAGGCGACCTGATCTATTCGTGGGGCGAAGCGGGCACCGGTCAAGGGCAGTTCGTTGTACCTCACAACATCGTCGTGGACGAGGACGAAAACGTCTTTGTGGCGGATCGGGAGAACCACCGCGTGCAGGTCTTCACCGGGAAGGGGGAGTTCCTCGGCCAGTGGCCCGGCATCTGGCGCGCGGCGGGTCTCGACATGGACGCCGACGGCAATTTCTACGTGGCTGAAATGCCGCCCCACGTCTACATCATCGACGCGCCCAGCCTGGGCCATAGCGTCAGCATCTACGACAAGCAGGGCAACCTCCAGACCCGCTTCGGCGAGCCTTCCCCCGGCGAGAATCCGGGGCACTTCACCGCGCCTCACGGCATCGCCGTCGACGGATACGGCGACCTCTACGTCTGCGAAATGCCCCACGCGAATATGGGGCCGGAGTGGATGGACGAAGCCATGAGCCGCCACAACCCGGCCCACGGCCCCCAAATCAGGACCATCGTCAAGCTCGCACGAGCAAACTAAATCCCTTCCCCCTTGAAGGGGAAAGTTAGGATGGGGGTGCATTCCCATCTCCAAAACCCAATCGAGGTATTGAGTTGAAGAAAAACAGAATCAAGGAGCTTTGGAAAGAGGGCCGTCCCGCCGTCATGGGCTGGTGCTCATCCGGCAACCCCTACGTCGCCGAGGTGATGGCCCACGCGGGCTTCGACGCCGTCACCCTCGACTGGCAGCACGGCATCGGCGTCACCCAGGGTTCCATCATCAGCTGCATCCAGGCCATCGGCAACACCGACGCCATGCCGATGGTGCGCGTGCCGCGCAACGACCCCGACTACATCTCCTTCGTGCTGGACGCGGGCGCTTACGGCGTCATCGTCCCGATGGTGAACACCCCTGAGGAAGCCGCCGCCGCGGGGCTGGCCTGCCGCTACGCGCCCGTCGGCAATCGCAGCATCGGCAGCAGCCGCGCCGCCCTCGCCACCGGCATGAACGATTACGTGAGACACGCCAACGATGAGATGCTTTGCCTGGTGATGATTGAGACTATGGAAGCCCTCGACAACGTGGAAGCCATCGCTTCCGCCCCCGGCGTCGACGGCCTCTACGTCGGCCCCAGCGACCTGTCCCTCGACATGGGCGTCAGCATCTCCGGCTGGGCTGACGACGAACGCCATCTCTCCGCTTGCCGACGCATCGTAGGGGCCGCCCGCAAGGCCGGCGTCGCCCCCTGCCACCACGGCTCCGGCCCCGATGTCTCCGCCGACATGATAGAAATGGGCTTCATGCTCTGTCACATAGTCGGCGACGTCCGAACCATCGCCGCCGCCTCAGCCGCCAGCCTTCAATCCTTCACCGACGCCATGAACAAACGCAACATCCCCTTCCGCTAAGGAGGCGCTTCAATGCCCAGCCCAGCCATGTTCGATTTCATAGAAAAGTGCGCCAACAACGAAATGTTCCGCGCCGACCTCATCGCCAATCCCGCCGACGTAATCGAAGCCGCCGGGTTGGAGGAAGACGAAGTCCGTTCAATCAAGCAGGACGAAGCCTGGGCCTGGCTCCGCGCCCTCTGGAACACCCCGCCCGGCTGGTAGGCCGATCCACCCGCCCAACTGCCCCTGGATTCCCGTTTTCACGGGAATGACGTGATGGGGTGGCGGGAATGACGTGATGGGGTGGACGGAATGACGGAGGGGGTGGCGGGCGCTCGACCCTTCGACAAGCGCAGGGTGAGCGGAGGGGTAGGCGAGAATTATCAAGGGGGGGTCAGGCGAAGGCGCTGTGGCCGGTGATGTGGCGGCCAAGGGCGAGGGAGTGGATGTCGTAGGCGCCTTCGTAGGTGTCGACGGTTTCGAGGTTGAGCATGTGGCGGATCGAGTGGTTCTCGAGGGTTATGCCGCTGGCGCCGAGGATTTCGCGGGCGTCGCGGGCGGATTCCAAGGCGGCGCGGACGTTTTGGCGTTTGGCGAGGGATACGTGGGTGTAGGACATGGCGTTTTGGTCTTTCAACGCGGCGAGACGCCAGGCGAGGGCGAGGCCCTGGGTGTGTTTCGCGAGCATATCGACGAGTTTGGCCTGGACGAGCTGGCGGGAGGCGATGGGCGCGCCGAAGGTCTGGCGGGTTTGGGAGAAGGCCAGCGCCTCGTCATAGACGGCTTCGAGGGAGCCGAGGGCGCCCCAGGCGATGCCGTAGCGGGCTTGGGTGAGGCATGATAAGGGGCCGCGAAGGCTGTTGACGCCGGGGAGCATCTGGGCGCGACTCACGCGAACATCGTCGAGGACAAGCTCGCTGGTGACGGAGAGGCGGAGGCTCATCTTGCGCTTGATGAGGTTGGCCTGGAAGCCGGGGCTGCCGGTGGGGACGAGGAATCCGCGAACCGCGCCATCGTCGTCCTTCGCCCATATCAGGGCGACTTGGGCGATGTTGCCGTTGGAGATCCACATCTTGGCGCCGTTGAGCACGTAGTCGTCGCCGTCGGAGTGGGCGCGGGCGGCCATCGCGCCGGGGTCGGAGCCGCCCTCGTGCTCGGTGAGGCCGAAGCAGCCGATGAGTTCGCCGCGGGCCATCGCGGGGAGGTAACGTCGCTTCTGGTCGTCGGAGCCGTAGGCGTGGATGGGGTACATGACGAGGGCGCCCTGGACGCTGGCGAAGCTGCGGAGGCCGGAATCGACGCGTTCCAGTTCGTACATGATGAGGCCGTAGGCGGCGTTGGAGACGCCGGCGGCGCCGTATTCGGCGGGTAGATTCGCGCCAAGGTAGCCCATGCGTCCGAGTTCGGGGCCGAGTTCCGTCGGGAAGGTTTCTTCCTCCCACCATCGGCTTGCGTGGGGCATGGCGTTGGCTTCAAGGAAGTCGCGGGCTGTGCGCTGGACGAGGCGTTCTTCGGGGGTGCAGAGGTCGAGGATGTTGTAGTAGTCGAGCATGGTTGCTACTCCAGGACGGCCCAGGCTTCGAGGCCGAAGTTGGCTTGTGATGGGATGAGTTGGTTGGCGGTTACGAGGGTTGCGGCGGGGAGGTTTTCTCCGTAGAAGTCGCGGCGGGCGGCGTCTATGTCGTTGTGTCGGTGGGCGTTTTGGGGGTTGACGAATTCGAGGGTACGGACAACGTCGGCGGGGGAGGCTCCGGCGGCTTGGAGGACTTGTCGTAGGTTGTCGTAGGTCTGGGCGAGTTGGGCGTTGAAGTCGTCTACGACGTTGCCGGTGGCGGGGTCGGTGGGGCCGAGGCCGGAGCAGAAGAGGTACTTGCCGCAACGGACGGCGGCGGGTGGGGAGTGGTCGTCACGCGGCCAGCCGGGGACGTGGATGATCTGTTTGTCGTCGCCGAGGTAACAGAGGGCGTCGGTCTCCAGCAGGGCGGGACGGTGGAGGAGGCGGGAGATGATCATGCCGGTGGTCGCCGCGCTGCCGGAACTGAGGCTGCCTCGGTTGCGGGAGGCGGCGGGGTATCCTGTGACGCCTGCGGGGTGGACATAATCGAAGATTTTGACGATGTTGTCGGAGTCGACGTCGGCGTCGTGCATGACCTGGCCGAGGGCGCTGTGCCAGATGTCCTGGGCCTGGGTTTCGATGCCGTCGCGGTACGCTTCGCGGCCCGTGGCTGGGTCGAAGCGGCGTCCGGTGGAGCCGGAGAGCCAGAACCAGTCGTCGCCAACGAAGAAGCCGGGCCAGAAGGTGCGGGAGCGGTAGCGCTGCCAGGTGGGGGCGCCTTCGGGGAAGACGGCGCGCTTGCGGCGGCCGCGGCGCATGGCGACGGCGGCGACGGCCATGAGGGAGACGGAGTTGGGTATGCCGTTGACGAGGATGCCGACGGCGGCGGGCATTGAGTCGCCGAAGGCGTCGCGTCGGACGGCGCCGCTGGCGCGGTATTCGGGCATGACGGGTTCGAGGGCGTAGTCGACGGTGTAGACCACGTCGGCGAAGGCGTATCCCGCCGCTTCCAGGATGGCGCCCATCTTCTCGAAGATGACTTCGGTTTGCTTGACGAGGCCGGTGGATTCGACGACGTAACTGCCGCGGCGGGGGGCGTAGGTTTCGGCGGTGAGGCCGGAGATGCAGAGGAGGCCGTGGCGTTCGACGGCGAGGGAGTAGGGTTGTCTATCGAAGTTGGGGTCCCACGGGTAGTGGGCGGGTTTGATGATGCGCTTATCGGTCATTTGGCGTTGTCTTGGGAGGGTAGGCTTATGGTGGCGGAGGCGGGAGTGACGACCCTTTCGCCGCGTTGGTTGTCTATCCAGAGGTCGCATTCTATCAGATGGTTGCCGTCCGTTTGGCGCAGGTTAGCGACGCGACCGCCGCAGGTTAGGACGTCGCCGGGGAAGACCATGCCGCGGTTGCGGAAGTCGAGGCTTTGGAGGAAGGATTGGGGGCCGGCCCAGTCCTGCACGAGTTGGACGAGGAAAGCGCCAAGCATCTGACCGTCGACGACGGGGGCGGGCAGGCCCTGGGTTCGGGCGTAGGGGGCGTCGTAGTGGATTCGGGCGAAGTCCCAGGTGGCGGAGGCGTAGGCCATCATGTTTGGGAGGCGGATTTGCTTGGTCAGGGTTGGGAGAGTATCGCCAACGGAGGGGTTTTCGAGGGGGAAGGGAGGGGATGGATTCCCGCTTTCGCGGGAATGACGGGAGGGGGTGCGGGAATGACGGGAGGGGGTGCGGGAATGAGGGGAGGGGGCGCGGGAATGTGGGGTAGTGGAGTGGGAATGATGGGTAGTGGAGTGGGCTTGGGCGTTCATGCTGGGCTGCCATTGTCGTCTACAGGTTTGCGATAGAGGAGGACTTCGGTGTTTATGGTGAGGAGGTCGTTGTGTTGGTTGCGGTAGGTGATTTTGACTTCCTGGAACGTCAGGGGGCCGGAGCGTCCGTGTTTCTGCCAGACGCGGGTGACTTTTCGGGTTGCGGTTATGATGTCGGAGGGGTGTAGGCGCTGGAAGAAGCGGTAGCTGTTGCCAGCGCGTATGGGCGTGCCGGGAGATTGTTGGTCAAGAGCGGCGGGGAGGCCGCTTTCGTCGAGGGCGTCGCCGTAGAAGCGGAAGGTGTCGGTGAGGAGGGTTGGGGGGGCGATTACGTCGGGGAGGCCGGCTTTGCGGGCGGCGTCGGGGTTGGTGTAGAGAGGGTTGGGGTCGTCGACGGCGTCGGCGTACATTCGGAAAGCGGCGCGTCCGATGGGTTTTTCGTCGGTGAAGGTCTGTTGCCGTCCCACGGTGCGCTGAAGATTCTTTAGGAGGGTTTCCGTTTCGTCCCGCAAGGTCTAACCGGCGTTTGCGCCCGGGCCCCAGGTCTTGCCGAAGTCGTCGACGTGGACGTATTTGCCGGTCATGGTTTGGGCGGTCTGGAGGGCGAGGAAGACGGCCCCGGGGCCGTTTCGTGAAGGTTCGATGCGTGTGTCCCAGTTCTGGCGATTCCACGGGATCGCCCAGGAGCCTTCGCTTCGCATACTGCCGGGGCTGAGGACGTTTACGGCGATGTTGTGGGGCTGCATCTCGTCGGCGAGGGCGTGGCTGACCATGTGGAGGGCGGCCTTGCTGGCGCTGTAGGCGGAGCCGCCGCCGGGAATGAGTTCAAGTCCCATGCGGGAGCCGATGTTGACGACGCTGCCTTTCTTCTGGGCAATCATGACGGGTAGGACGTGGCGGCAGCAGAGGTAGGGGCCGCGGATGTTGACGGCCATGAGGTTGTCCCATCGGTCGGGTTCGATGTTCAGGAGGGGTTCGTTGATTATCATAAGGCCGGCATTGTTGACGAGGACGTCGATGCGTCCGTAGGCGTCCATGACGCGTTCGACCATTGCTTGCACCTGGGCTTCGTCGGTGACGTCGCAGGGGACGCCGAGGGCATGTCCGCCGTTGGCTCGGATTTCGGAGGCGGTGTCGTCGGCGGTGCCGGCGAGGCCGGTGGGGGACGTGGGACGGGAGCAGGCGACGACGGTTGCGCCTTCGGCGGCGTAGGCGAGGGCGATGGCCTTGCCCAAGCCTCTGCTGGCGCCGGTTACGATGGCTACGAGGCCTTTCATCTGCATTGTTTTTACCCTTGCGGAGTTTGGTTGTGGTGGGGGTTGGTGTAACTGTATGCAGGGGTATTATACAGTAGTGGAGGCGATTCAGGGCGGGAGGATTTCTACGCGGCGGGGCTCCGTGTTGAAGGTGAGTATTCCAATCTCAATAAATCCGTGGACGATATAGATGCCTGGGGCAACAGGCTCAGCACGGACGTTTACCTGCTGCCACTCTTCAACGAATTCGATCTTTTCGCCAGGTTGCAGGTGTTGGCCGAATAATGCCGCTAACCTGGGCTGTCCGCATCCCCAAAACCAAACCCCTTTCTGGTCCGGCGTAGAAATGGTGAAGTCATAAGCAGGACTACCAGCAAGAAAGAAGCCAACCGTTTCATCACCGACGTTCTCAAGCGTTAGCTTCATTGTGACGGCTTCCCCGTAAGGGACTTGCGTTGGGATGTCCAATGAGAAATCGACTTTACGTTGGGGGGTCTCAGGTAAGGCATTTTTTGTTCTGCGTGGCCATTGTCCACGAAACTCGCATCCGATGTCGAGTACAACGGCATCCCGAGGAACATCCACCTTCAAAAGCGCAGTCTCCATAGCTTCACGCACGCCGCGCAATGCATAGGCGCTTATCCAAATTCGCTCTTTACCTTTAGGGTTCCATTCGGCGCCCACAAGTAAACCGGCAAAGCCTGGGACATCCCACACAATATCTTGCAGTGCATCGCGCCATGCGTTTAGCTGGTCGGCACTGTATTCTGTCTCAGTAAACTGGGACTCTCGGCCTGAAGTTAGGCTTGTTGCCGTTTCCGTAGGCGTAGGCGATGGGGTTGGCTTAGGTGGGGCGATAGTGGCGGATGTTGGGAGGATTTGGATGGGGTGGGGTTTTGTTTCCAACTGATGTACATCCTTTCGAGGCTCGTCATAAGTGCCGATGTACATCATTCCGTACACTTGGTAGTTGCCTGAGGCGACAGGTTCTCCGTGGATGTCCACCTGTTGCCACTCACCAACAAATTCCAGCTTCTCCCCGGGCTCCAAGGATTTACCTGGTAGACCGGCGGTTGCAATTCGGGCACACCCCCAATTCCATATACTTTCCCCACCCGCCGTGGATACTACAAAGTCATAGGGCAGACCCCCACCAAGGATGAGACCCACGGTCTTATCACTGGTGTTTTCCAGCGTCAGTTTGAGAGGTACGGTCTCGCCGTAGGAAACTTGCTGAGGAAGATCCCATGATACTTCGATTGACGAAAGGAAAGACTCTTCGGGAGACACTCGTGGGTAGAGCGATGGTGGCTCGGCATATTCACATCCTACATTGATGAAAATAGCGTCTTGAGGGATGTTCAACTGAGAGGTCGCAGCGTAGATTGTCTCATGTACATCCCGGAGCGGGATGGCCCGGATTTTAATTTGCTTCCTTCGCTCGTCCACACCAGAAGACGTAAAGAGCCGGAGGTGCCGCACAGCGTCGGCGAACGCTCGGTGCCAAGCCTTTAGCTGGTCTATGCTGTAATTGTTCTGCGGAATCTGGGGCTTGGAGTCTGTGGGAGCTGGGGTGGGTGCGGGTGTGGTGATAGGCGTAGGTGATGGGGTTGGCTTAGGTGGGGCGATAGTGGCGGATGTTGGGAGGATGGTGGGCTGCGGGGTGCTCGCGTCTTCGTCGGCGCAGGATGTGATGAGCAGCGTCAAGGTGGCGGTGGTCAACAGCAGCGCAGCCGTGGCGAGGGTTAGGCGTTGGAGGGGTAGTTTGGGCATTGATGTTTACGTTTGCATAGATTGGGATGGTGGCGGATTTGTGGTGAAGGGGTCATTGGAGAGGGGAGGAATCCTAGTCGTTTTGAAAACGAATATCGGGCTGATGGGCGAAAATCAGGTATGAATCTGGGGAATTTTGGGGTGTAGTCGTTTCAAAAAAATAGAGAAACGACTCTTGGGCGAGGCTGCAAATTCGCGCGGGTTGATGGGAGTTCGCGGCGATATGAGAGGCAATATGGAACATTTGACGGGATTGTAGCAAAGAGAGGGAATGTTGGCAAGGGGGGAGGTGGCAGTGGGGGAGTCGCTTGACCCTTCGATAAGCTCAGGACAGGCTCAGGATGGGTTTAGGGGGAGTCGGGCGGTTCGCGAACCGCCCCTACGAGGGGGTGGGGTGGGTGAAGGTTCTAGCTGAATGCTCTGCCGAGGAAGAAGACGAGTACGCCGCCGGCGACGATGAGAAGGGGAGGGACAATCCATCGGATGACGCTCATCGCCCCGTAAAACCGAGCGATGGCGTTCTCTATTTTGCGAACCCTCTCCTCCAGCTTGTCGTACCGCTCGTCGTCGGCGGGTGGCGCATTCTGTTGACGCTCCGGCTGGGGCGGGCCAATATCACCTGCCATTGCTTTTTGACCTGGTGACTATCCATTCCCATAGATTATTGTTGTGGAAGCCCCAGTAGTACTGCACGTTTACTACGACGCCCGTGAAGTCGTGCTCGTCGTCGCCGATGCCGATGCTGCGGGACACCTCCTTGGTGGTTTCCCCGTCGGAGGCTATGAAAGCCGCGTTGGGCACGACGTAGACATTCGCTTCAGAGTATTTCTGCTTCGCCTTCTGAATCAGATGGGCGCGCTGATCGTCGAGAATGCCGATTACGGCGAAGATTTGCATGACTGGCTCCCAGTGATTGGCAATTTCACGTTATGCTCGTCTAATCAATTAGTGTGGACTTAAGTATACTTGCCGTGAGAAAGGGATGGCAAGGTGGCGTGGGGGTTAGGGGAGGTTGGGGAGGATGCGGACGTCGTAGCCGGCGCGTTTGAGGGCGAGGTAGCCGATGGCGGCGCGGGCGCCGGTGGTGGAGTAGGTGACGACTTTGTCCATGCGTCCGACGCCGATGTTGCGGAGGCGTTTGGCGAGATCATTGTCGGGGCGGAGGAGGAAGTGGTCGTCGCCGAGGTATTCGGTCCAGGGGAGGTTGGAGGCGTTGGGGAGTCGGCCTGAGGCGTTGTATTCTTGGGCGCTGCGGAGGTCTATGAGCTTGGGGGGATTGGGAGAGTCGAGTTCATCGAGGGAAGCCCGCTTGTTGGGATTGACGTTGACGTTGAAGTGGCAGGGGGTTGGGGATTCGGGATGGGTGGAGACGGGGTAGCCCTGTTGCGCCCAGCCTTCGTAGAGGAGGGCGCATAGGGAGACTTCGCCGCGTCCCAGATATTCAAGCGCCCAGGACATGAGGGCGCCGCGTCGTCCATCGTATCCGTCGTAAACGAGGGAGCGCTTCGATTCGTCCACCCCCGCTTCGCCAAAGACGGCGGCCAACGCTTCGTCAGAGAGCAGCGCGCCTCGTTCGTCAAGTAGTCGCTCCAAGGGGACGTTGACGGCTCCGGGGAGGTGGCCGCGGTGGTAGTCGGAGGCGGGTCTGGGGTCGAGGATATGGACGTCGTCCAGTTCCAGCCAGTATTTGACCCAGGTGGGGTCTGCAAGGGTAGCCATGTCTATTTCTCCTTAGTGGGCGGATTCGGCGCGGCGTCGTCTCTCGGCGGGAGGTTTCCGGCGGTTCGGAGGCCCTTGTAGGTGGCCAGCATAACAGAAACGGCGGCGATGATGACGGCGCCGCCGGTGGAGACGGCGATGCCGGCGGTGGTGAGGGTGGCGATGACGCCGCTGACGAAGCCGCCCAGGGGAGTGAAGCCGAAGGTTAGGCTGTAGAGGCCGAGGATGCGGCCCCGCATCCTGTCGATGGCGAGAAGCTGGAGAAGCGCACCCATCGAGGCGTCGTAGGAGGTGAGGCAGAGACCGACCAGGGCGGACAGGAACAAGGAGGCGGCGAACCAGGAGGAGAAGCCGAAGATGAAGAGGGACGCGCCGGAAGCGGCGCCTGCGGCGGCGAGGAGGAATCCCTTGGAGCGGGACTCGGACATGGCGGCCATGATGAAAGTGGCGATTACGCCGCCGATGCTGCCTGCGGCGGAGAGGTATCCCAGGCCGGACGCGCCCACGTCGAGCACGTCCTTGGCGATTACGGGGAGCATGACGAAGTAGGAGAAGCCGAATAGCTCGACGACGGCGCTGAACATGAGCAGAGAGCGGATGGAGCGGGTGCGGGCGGCGTAGGCCAGTCCCTCGCGGGCGTTCTTCCAGAGGCCGCCGGAGTCGGGTGGGCGCTGATAGCGAGTCTTGACTATCAGGATGGGGAGAGGGCTGAAGAGCATTACGGCGGTCATGGCGACGTAGCAGTATCCGAGGCCCCACTGTTCGATGAGGAAGCCGGCGAGGATGGAGCCGGGGATGCGGGCGATGCTGAAGGCGCCGTGGGTGATGGCGACGGCGTTCAGGAGGCGTCGAGGGCCGACGGTGTCGTAGATCATGGCCTCGCCGGAGGGGAGGACCGTCGCCATGAGCATGCCAAGGACGACGGTGGAGACGAGGATGTGCCAGAGTTCCATGTTGCCGGTGAGCATGAGGATGGCGAGGATGAGGAAGATGACGGCGCGGGATAGCTGGGCGACGGCGAGGATGACGCGTCGGTTGAAGCGGTCGACGATGACGCCGGCGAGGATGCCGAAGCCGACCTGTCCGGCGCCGCGCAATCCGGCGACGCCGCCGACCCAGAAGGCGGAGTCGGTGACTTCCAGCACCATCCAGCCCTGGGCGAGCATTTCCATCGTCATGCCGACGTAGTTGAGGATGTAGAAGAACCAGATGAGGCGGAAGTCGCGGTTGGTGAGGGCGATGAAGAGGCGGCCCAAGCGAGTGGTGGGCTGCGGGGGAGCTTCGCGCTGTTCGGGCGGTTCTCTGTTGCTCTGTTGTTGCGGGTTCATTTTGAGGGGCGCGGGATGATATTAGATGGTGAATCCAAAGGCGGGTAAGGTACACCCACAAGGGTTGCGTTCGCAAGACAAAGGCGGTAGGGGAAGGTGGGACGTCTGCCCACAGGAGGTGCCCATGCGGAAGAAGGGTGGGGGCTTAGTTGAGGTATGAGGAGTGGGCCCCGCTTTCGCGAAGGTGGGAGAGGACGGGGGGATTCACCCTCACCCCAACCCTCTCCCAGGACGGGAGAGGGGGAAGATCGGAGGGGGAGCGCCCATCCCATCCGCGCCCCGCCGTGGGTTCCCGCTTTCGCAGGAATGACGAAGTGGTGTGGCTAGGGGGCCACGGCGGGGATGCCCAGGTCTTGCACCAGGTTGTTGAAGGCGGAAACGTCTTCGTCCATCACCTGCTGAAGTCGCCCAAGCTGGACGCCGATGCGCCCGGAAACGTCGTTGTAGACGTCGTAGGATTGGCGGGTGGGGACCCAGTCGGCGCTGGCGACAACGGCGGTGAGGGAGGCGATTTTGACGTTGAGCCGGGTGGGGAAGTTGACCCGGTCCAGGGGAGCGGAACCGCGGGGCTGGATCAGCTCTTCTTCGATGGTGGCGAGCTTCCCTTCCAGAGCGTCGGCTGAATCCAACACGGAGGCGGGCGCGCCGGGGCGTTCCTTCCAACCGGCAAGCTGGCCCTTGAGGGTGCGTATGGTGTTGACGGCCTGCTGGGTTTCGGAAAGCTTGTCGCGGATCTTGAGGAGGAGGTCGAACTGGGCTTCGAGGTCTTGCTGGGTGGCGGGCACCCGCGGGTCTTTGCGAATCTCGAAGGACTGGACAGCGGAGTAGCCGTTGGTGGAGATGCGAACCTTGTAGACGCCGGGGGCGGATACGGGCCCGTCCAGGCTCTTGTCGGTGGAGGAGTCGCCCTCAACCTTGGTGGCGGGGGGATAGCGCATGTCCCAGACGAAGCGGTTGACGCCGGCGTCGGCGGGAACCTTGGGGCCGTCGGAATCGGCGTTGCTGGAGAAGCATCGGATTTCGCCGCCGTTGGCGTCAAGGAAGGAAAGGGTAACGTCGTCTTCGGGCTTGTCCTTCAGATAGTAGTTGACGACGACGCCCGCAGGCGGGTTCTTGCCCGCGTCCAGGAAGACCTTTTCGCTGCGGTTCTCGTCAATCTTGGACTCGTAGAAGGTGACGATGACGCCGGAGGCGAGGGTGTAGTTCTTGCCGGGGCCGCCGGGTCGCTCCGCGCCGGTGGAGGTGAGGTAGCGGTAGGCGGCGCGGGGCTGGAAGAGGTGGCTGCTTCCGGCGTCGACGCCGTCCTTCATCTGATGGAGGGGCGTCAGGTCGTCGAGAATCCAGAAGGAGCGTCCGTGGGTGGCGGCGACCAGGTCGTTTTCCTTGACGGCGAGGTCGTGGATGGGAACGACGGGCAGATTCCGCTGGAGGCTCTGCCATCTTCCGCCGTTGTCGAAGGAGACGTAGACGCCGGACTCGGCGCCGGCGTAGAGGAGGCCCTGCCGGGCGGGGTCCTCGCGGACGACGCGGGTGAACGCGCCGTCGGCGATGCCGTCGACGATGGCGTCCAGGTGCGTCCGTAATCATCGGTGCGGTAGATGTAGGGGCTGTGGTCGGCCCACTTGTAGCGGGTGGCGGCCAGGTAGGCGGTGGCGGGGTTGTGGCGGGAAGGCTCGATGGTGCAGATGAGTGCCCAGGGAGGAAGGTCGGGCGGGGTGACGTTGTCCCAGTTCGCGCCGCCGTCGCGGGAGACGTGGGCGAGGCCGTCGTCGCTTCCTGCCCAGAAAAGGCCCTGCTGGAGAGGGGATTCGGCGAAGGCGAAGATGGTGCAGTAGTGCTCCGCGCCGGTATCGTCGTAGGTGATGGAGCCGCCGGAGGGGCCCAACTTCGAGTCGTCGTTGCGGGTCAGGTCGGGGCTGATGCACTCCCAGCTGGTGCCGTCGTCGGTGGACTTGAACAGGTGGTTGCCGGCGGTGAAGAGGACGTTGGGGTCGTGGGGCGAAATCAGGATGGGGAAGGTCCACTGGAAGCGGTAGCGGGCGGCGCGCGCGCCGTGGCCGCTGGTGACTTCGGGCCAGACGGTGACGCTTCGCACCTGGCCGCTGCTGTGGTCGTAGCGGAGGAGGGAGCCTCCCCCGCCGGGGGAGCTGCCGATGGCGCCGGAGTAGACGATGTCGGAGTTGTCGGGCCGCACGGCGATGTGACCGCTTTCGGAGGTGCCGACCATGTAGCAGTCGGAGTAGGGGATGGCGCCCTTGTGGGAGCGGCTGGGCACGCTCATGGCGGTGTTGTCCTGCTGGGTGCCGTAGACGCGGTAGGGGAAGTTGTTGTCGGTGTCCACGTGGTAGAACTGGGCGGTGGGCTGGTTGTAAATCGTCGACCAGGTGTCGCCGCCGTTGAAGGAGACGCAGGCGCCGCCGTCGTTGCCTTCAATCATGCGCTGGGGGTTGTTGGGGTCGATCCAGAGGTCGTGGTTGTCGCCGTGGGGCGTTGTGAGCTGGTTGAAGGTCTTGCCGCCGTCGGTGGACTTCCAGGCGGCCAGGTTGAGGATGTAGCAGGTGTCGGGGTCCTGGGTGTCGGCGAAGACGTGGTTGTAGTACCAGGGACGGGTGAGAAGGTTGCGGTCTTCGCTGACGCATTGCCAGGTGTCCCCGCCGTCGTCGGAGCGGTAGAGGCCGTCGTCTTCGGTTTCGATGATGGCCCAGACGCGGTTGGGCTTGGCGGGGGAGACGGCGACGCCGATGCGCCCCTTGACGCCCTTTGGAAGGCCGGGGTTGTCGGAGATGTCCGTCCAGGAATCGCCGCCGTCGGTGGTCTTGAAGATGCCGCTGCCGGGGCCGCCGCTTTCGAGGCTCCAGGGGGTGCGGCGGGTCGCCCACATGCCGGCGAAGAGGATTCGCGGGTTGGCGTAGCTCATGGCCAGGTCGGATGCGCCGGTTCGCGGGCCGCGGGAGAGGACGTGCTGCCAAGACTTGCCGCCGTCTTTGGAACGGTAGACGCCGCGGGCGGCGCTGGCGCCGAAGGGGTCGCCGAGGGCGGCGACGTAGAGGAGGTTGGCGTCGGAGGGATGGACGCGGATGCGCGCGATGTGGCGGGTGTCGCGGAGGCCGAGGTGCGACCAGGACTTGCCGCCGTTGTTGGTGCCGTAGACGCCGTCGCCGTGGCAGACGTTGCCGCGGATTTGGGACTCGCCCATGCCGGCGTAGACCACGTTGGGGTCGGACTCGGAGGCGGCGATGGCTCCAACGGCGGCGGAGTTGAAGAAGCCGTCGGAGACGTTTTCCCAGTAGGTGCCGCCGTCGGTGGACTTCCAGACGCCGCCCGCGCAGGCGCCGAAGTAGAAGACGCCGGGGTTTGAGACGTCGCCGGTGACGGCGACGGAGCGTCCGCCGCGGTGGGGGCCTATGAGTCGCCATTCCATAGTATTCAGCAGGTCGGGATGCACCGATGCGTTAGCCATTTACAGCCTCCGATTGTGATTGCGCCCCGTGATTCAGGGCGCGCGGGTTTGTGTGGGGGATTGGGTAGCTGTTTGGCAGATTAGCATTGAGGGTTGGGGCTGTCAACGTAAGGGTTTGTAGGCAGCTTCGTTGTCGAGCTTGATGTTTCTCACCATAGCGGCGCGATACCATCCAGGTCGAAGATTATGGCGTCAAATTTGGACGTGGACATCGTATGCCTCAGCATTGAAATTTAACGATATTTTTGTTATAACTATACACAGTATATACCGCGCAATGCTAATTTCTGGTATTTGAACTTAGATATACTTGCTTTTCTTGAGGTTGAATAACGAATATACAGTTTATAGGTGGCAAATTGAACATTGCGAGAAGGATAATCGACCGCTTTGGCGGGCAGTCTACACTGGCGGCGCTTCTGGGGAAACGTCAGAGCACGATACAGCATTGGGCTAAGGTAGGGCGGATTCCGGCCCAATGGCATGAACCTTTGATGAGTTTGGCGATCCAACAAGGCATCAGTCTCGAACCCAAGGATTTTGTAACCACAGAGTCCCCTCACATAGAGCCGGCAGGGGGTAAGCTCGGCGTATTGCTTGTGGGACTAGGGGCTGTTTCCTCGACATTTATCGCCGGCGTAGAGCATATTCGACGGGGGACAGGGCTTCCTATCGGTTCGATTTCCCAACTTTCCACAATGCGCTTGGGAAAGCGAACCGAAAATAGGACGCCTCTCATACGTGACTTCGTTCCAATCGCAGAACCTGGCCAGCTGGTTTTTGGCGCGTGGGATCCCATCCCCGATGACGCTTATGAAGCCGCGATTAAGAGTGGCGTCCTGGCCCGCTACGAGGAGATTGATCCCATTGCCGACTTTCTGAAGTCAATTCAACCCATGCCGGCAGTGTTTTCTGAGGGCTACGTCAGACGGATCAATGGAGCGAATGTCAAGACTTGCGGATCGCACTTAGCTGCCGCAGAGGCCATCAGGGAAGACATCCGACGTTTCAAGGAAGAAAACAGGTGCGATCGTCTGGTGATGATCTGGTGTGCGTCCACCGAAAAGCACATCGTACCAACCATGATTCACCAAGACTTGGAATCCTTCATCGGCGGACTTCACGACGATGACAGTAACATCGCTCCCTCCATGATATATGCGTATGCCGCACTAATGGAGGGCGTTCCCTTCGTAAACGGAGCTCCCAACCTTACCGTAGACATTCAGGCCTTGGAGAAACTGGCGAGGGACAATGGAGTCCCTATTTGTGGCAAGGACTTCAAAACGGGTCAAACTCTGGTCAAGACCGTGATTGGCCCGATGTTGAAGGCAAGAATGTTGGGCATGGATGGCTGGTTTTCCACGAATATCCTCGGCAACCGGGATGGCGAAGTGCTTGATGAACCTGAGAATTTTCGGACAAAGGAAGAGTCGAAACTGGGAGTATTAGAGCATATTCTACAACCGGACTTGTATCCTGATTTATATGCCGACGCCTACCACAAGGTGCGGATCAACTACTATCCGCCCCGTGGCGACAATAAGGAGGGCTGGGATAGTGTTGATCTCTTTGGCTGGCTGGGTCGCAGGATGCAACTGAAGGTGAATTTCCTCTGCTCAGACTCAATTCTTGCCGCACCTCTTGTTTTGGACCTGGTGTTGTTTATGGACCTGGCCCAACGCGCCGGCATGAGTGGCATCCAGGAGTGGTTGTCATTCTATTTTAAGAGCCCGCAGCATGCGCCCTCCGTATATCCCGAGCATGATTTGTTCATCCAGCAGACAAAACTCAAGAACACCCTGAGGTGGCTAATGGGCGAGGACCAGATTACCCACTTGGGATTGGAATACTATCGCACCTGAACCATCGGCTGAAGATGGAGCGGTAGAGTGTTGGGAGAATTTGGTCACGACATACCGGCGTCTACGTTGTTCAGGTAATCACGGACGGTCGACAGAAATAACTGCTTTTCCTCGAAGTGTGCCCAGTGGGAACTGTTTTTGAATACGGTAGTCTCTGCCTGCTGGAACAGGCTGGCATACCAGCAGATGGCCTCCGGGGTGCTGGTGTCGTAGCGACCGCAGGTGAGGAGGGTGGGCGTCTCTATTTCGCCGAGCCGGGTGGTTCTTTCGTAGTTTTCGAGATTTCCCGAAATCCTGAAGGGTATGTCGCCCCACATGATTCTGTTGATTTCCACGTTTCTCTCCCGCATGACTTCGCTTATTATCGGGGGCCAGGGAATGAGGTTGCGTAACATGTGCCGCATTCTAAATTCCAATACCGCAGTTTTGTAATCCGTGGCGAGTCCGGGCTCGCCTTCTTCGTGACGATTCAGGATGGCTTGCATTTTATCGGGTAGGGATTCTCTGAGTTTGTACTGGTCATTCTTGCATCTTTTGGCGCTTAGGTAGGGACTTTGCAGGACGAGGCTTCTGATCCCGACGGGTTTGCGCAGGGCGTAGTCAACGACGACCATGCTGCCCCAGGAGTATCCCAGGATGTGGACGGGGCCGGGGGCAAGGCTGTTTCTGACCTGCTCGAGTTCGTCAACGAAGCGGTCTAGGCGCCACAGGTTTGCGTCATCGGGACGGTCGGACTTACCGCAGCCGAGCTGATCGTAGAAGATGACGGGCCTGTTTGCGCTGAGAGCTTCGAGGGGCTGAAGCTGTCGGTGGGGGATGCCTGGGCCGCCGTGAACGACGATGAGGGGAGTCGCGTCGGGGCCGGAAATAGTGCGGCAGTGGACGCGTCCACCGGGGACAGAGATGAAGGTTTCGGTGGATTCGGGCAATGGAGTCAATCGAGTCCCAGGAGAGTGGGGAGAGTGTTCATGTGTTGGAAGGTTTCCACGCCGAGGGATTCAGGGCACGCGAATTTTAGTTGATGGTGGGGGATTGGGTAGCTGTTTGGCAGATTAGCACTGCCCACTGAGGCTGTCAATGAAGGTGAGCTACACGCTTACGAGGGCGTCTATGGTTGTGCCGAGGGCTTTGGCGATTCGCGTCAATGCCGAGATGGAGCCTGATTTGCGACCGCGTTCAATTTCGGAGAGGTAGCTCACGGCAAGGCCGGTGTTGTCTGACAACTCTTGCAGGGTGAGGCCGCGATATTCACGGAAGGCTTGAATCGGGGTTGCGCCGTTCATCATTGCTACGGCCGGCTCATGCGGAATACGGACGCCGTCGTCTGCTTCCATTGCGGCCAGGATGTCTTCGAGATCTTCGCTGCGTTCGATTAGCGTGTCGTATTCTTCGCGGGTGATGGTAATGGTCTCTTTGTTAGTCATTTTGATATTTTCGCAAAAAGAGAAAAACGTTTCAACATCGGTTCACCTTCCTATTCAGGACGAGGCGCGGTGTTGACAGGGTTGGGGTTGGGCAATAAGTTTGGGGAGTTGGCGGACATTCGGGATAGGAGGCGGGATTGTGTTGGATTTGAGCAGGGCGACTATTGTTGAGGCGGGGCGGGAGATGGCGGCGGGGCGGCTTTCGCCGGTGGAGCTTGTGGAGACTACGCTTCGCAGGATTGAGAGGCTGAATGCGACGCTGAAGGCGTACTTGACAGTATGCGCGGAGTATGCGACGGAGCGGGCGCGTCAGGCGGAGGCGGAGATGACGTCGGGTCGGTATCGGGGGCCGCTGCACGGGATTCCGTATAGCTTGAAGGACGTGATTGCGACGAAGGACGTGCGGACGACGTTCGGGCATCCGCGTCTGCACGATTTTCAGCCGGAGGAGGACGCGACGGTGCGGCGGCTTCTGGACGACGCCGGGGCGATTCTGGTGGGGAAGGTGTATTCGCAGATTGGGCGGGGGGATTCGTTGGTGGACTGCTGCAATCCGTGGGACGTGACGAGAAGTCCGGGCACGTCCAGCAGCGGGTCGGGGTCGGCGGTGGCGGCGGGTCTGGGGCTGTTGTCGATAGGGACGGATACGGGAGGGTCGGTGCGGCATCCGGCGAGCAGCTGCAACCTGGCGGGGATTCGGGCGACTTTCGGGCGGGTGAGTCGTCACGGAGTGCTGGCCCCTTCGTGGTCGCACGACCAGGCGGGGCCGCTGACGCGGACGGTTGCGGACAACGCGCTGGCGATGGAGACGCTGGCGCGATTCGACCCGCTGGATCCAATCAGCGTGGAGAGGCCGGCGGAGAAGTTCGCGGAGTTGATGAAGGGGGACGTGAAGGGGCTGCGAATCGGCGTACCGACGGACCGGTGGTTGTGGGAACGGGAGGTTGAGGAGGTGGAGTCGCTGGCGCGGGCGGCCATCGGGGTGTTGGAGGGGCTGGGGGCGTCGGTGCGGGAGGTGTCGCTGCCGCTGGCGTCGGAGAACCGGGCGGTGCACTTCAAGCTGAGCCAGCCGGAATCCTACGTCTATTGGACGAGCAATTTCAGTCGGGAGATTCTGGAGGGGTGGGAGGAGATTCGGCCCGGCATCGAGGCGGGAAGAAGTCAGCCCTTTGCGGTGTATATGGAAGGGCAGATGGAGGCGGCGCGGATACGGCGGGAGGTTGAGGCGGCGTTGTCTGAGGTGGACGTGATTGCGACGCCGACGGGGAGTACGTTGGGGGACAGGTGCGACGCGACTACGGCGATGATTCGGGGTCGGGAGGTGCCGGCGCGGTCTAGGGCGGTTTACATAAACGGGATAGCCAGCCTGATGGGGATGCCGGCGATTTCGGTTCCGTGCGGGTTCGCGTTGGGGGATCGGATGCCGGTGGGTTTGCAACTGATGGGGCCGAAGTTCAGCGAGGGCCTGCTCTTCCGCGCCGCCAACGCCTACCAGCAAGCGACGGGGTGGCACAAGCGGGTGCCGGTTTGAGAGGATGAGTTACGGATACAAGCAACCTAGATGGTACAATCAAGATTGGCATAAAAAGGTCGTGATTCTGATGGGAGAATAATTCGATGTCGCTTACTAGTAACTTGATTGACAAGAAGAGTCCAGTTTTCCAGTTCTTGTCATCTCAATTTTCCAATCATAGAGCGTTCCTTAGTGCACCCCGAAAGGAAATGAGGCTTGCACATACCATTTTACCTACTAATGCCACATCTCATCCTTGGGCGACGATAGGAACCGCTCTGGATTATCGCCTTCGCTATTATTTCAATGTATCACCCACTGAGGAACTGATCGCTTCTAAAGCCGCAACCCTCATCCGTATGTATGCTGCATCCGTCGGAGGCATACCGGAACTTCCCAACTCTTTTGACTTCTTCAGTAATCTGGACGCATTCCTTTTGGAAGTAAGGCCCGAAGGTCGTAGGCTTTTCAAAACTGACGAAGATAAGTTAAACCGTTACTGCTATATTTTGGCTTTGTATGATCAGCTTTTTCGAGCCGGCCCGACGATCAATTCCCCGCTATATGGCAGACCGATTGAAGGCGCTGAGGAATTGTTGACCATACCCTCGTCCGAAGCAGTGAATGACATGCGGGTGTTATCTTGGAAATTCTACGATGATTTCCAGCATCTTTTTTCGCTGCCATTTGTACTGAATCCAACTTTTGAAGGATCGGTAAAGATTGGAGGCGCTGATGCTGACCTAATCGTCGACGGAACATTGATTGACATCAAGACAACAAAAAAGCGAGAAATCGATCGGGATTGGCTATGGCAAATTATGGGATACGTGCTTCTGGACTATTCGGATACATATAAAATTACGAGTATCGGCCTCTATTTGACCCGACAGGGCATGCTTTTGAAATGGGACATGAGAGAAGTCTTGGCTTTTCTCTATAAGGGGAAACCGAAAAGCCTTGAGCAATTGAGAGACGAGTTTAAGGAGATAGTGAACAGTCTGCCAAGCTCAAACTCGACCGCGGATTTGACTGGCTAGCTAGCCTCTGCAATAAGCCGAATTACCTCCGCCTTCAACTTCTCCGACATCTGGAAACACAACCCTTCTCCGCACCATTGCACATCGAAAGCACCGGAAAGCCATTGTTCTCGCAACTCACTGAGCTTTTCAAGGTTTCCACCACTCTCGCGCATTATCTGGATTTGAATGCCTTGGTTAAACCCGACAATTAGGTCCCTGGCCTCCTGCTGATCTTCAATCGAAAAAAGTTGCGCCAATGTAGACAATGCGGCAACACCAATGGGGCCATCCAAAGTCATCAGGTCATCTTGGATATTGGAGGACAGGTCGAGCAGCTTGATGTATTTGCTAACCGTGGACGGGTTCACATTTGCTTGCTTGGCGACTTCCGAATATGTCCCACATACATCGTATATTCGCTTGTAGGCCCGTGCCTTGTCGATGGGGTGCATCTCGGCTCTATGGACATTCTCAACTAGCGACACTACCGTAGCGTCGGCATCGTCAAGGCCGTCGTTTACTACAGCCGGGATGGCTGGCAAGCCCAGCTTTTTGAAGGCGAGAAACCTTCGCTGTCCTGCAATGATTTCAAACTTTCCGTCACTCGCAGTCCTGATAAGAATGGGGTTAAGCAAACCCCTCTGTTTAATGCTGTTTGCCAAATCATCAAGGCCAGCATCTTCGGTTCCAGAATCCAAATCTTTCCTTGTATTGAATTCCGAGACAACAATGCTCTTCATTGGAATGTCTTGAACGTTCATCTCATACTCCCTTACGCCAAAGCTAACCAGCTAACTATAGTGAGCGAATATATCAGAGTGATTTTGTTGACACAACACAGATAGGACGGGTATGAAGTTGCAGACTACTCAAAGGACGGGTAGAGTCAAGTCAGTCCATCAAAGATATTTGCGTAGACACGGAGGGTTAGGCAATGCGGTTGAAGGATAAGGTTGCGTTTATTAGTGGGGGGGCGCGGGGGATGGGCGCGTCGGAGGGGCGGATTTTCGCCAAGGAGGGCGCGAAGGTGGCCCTCGGCGACATCCGGGAGGAGTTGGGGCGTCAGGTGGCGCGGGAGATCTGCGACGCGGGCGGGGAGGCTATCTTCGTGCATCTGGACGTGGCCAGCGAGGAGTCGTGGCGGAAGGCCATCGCCGCCACCGTCGAGCGATTCGGCAAGCTGGACATTCTGGTCAACAACGCGGGGATTTCCGTGTCGGGCGGGGTGCTGGAGACCACGGTGGAGACGTGGGACAGGGTGATGGACGTGAACGCCAAGGGGGTGTTTCTGGGCACGAAAGTCGCGATTCCGGAGATGCGAAAGGCGGGGGGCGGGTCAATCGTCAACATCTCGTCGCAGATGGGGCTGGTGGGCAGCGAAATGGGCAGTCCGGCCTACAACGCGTCCAAGGGGGCGGTGCACATCTTCACCAAGTCGGCGGCGCTGCGGCACGTTGGGGACAACATCCGCGTCAATTCGGTGCATCCCGGCCCAATCAATACGCCGATGCTGAACGACGGGTTCGAAGACCCCAGCCGCGAACAAACGGTGCTTGCGATGACGCCGATGGGACGTCGAGGGGAGCCGGAGGAGGTGGCGTGGGGCGTCCTCTACCTGGCGTCGGACGAGGCCTCCTACGTTACCGGCGCGGCGCTGGTGATTGACGGGGGGTATATCGCGCATTAGGGGAGTCACCCCCATCCTAGCCTTCCCCCATCAAAGAGGGAAGGGACAAGAGGGGAGTCACCCCCATCCTGGCCTTCCCCCATCCAGGGGAAAGGAATAAGAGAGGAGATTGGAGATGCCGACGTATATTGGATTGGTGAAGTATGAGGACAGGGACGGGGAGGCGGAGTTGATGGTGGGCAGGGCGGCTCGTCAGTTGGTGGAGGTGCACGGGGGGCGGATTCTGAGCACGTATTGGACGGAGGGCGAAAATCAGTTGATCATCGCCTTCGAGGGTCGGGGCGAGGAGCAGGCGATGAAGGTGTACGATGACCTGGCGTCGCAACAGGGAGTGAAAATCAGCGTGGTTCGGGGGCTGACGGAGGGGGAGAAGGAGAGAGCTAACCAGGGGTTGTCTTTTCCCTGAAGACATTGCGCCAGGATGCGGATGGACTCCCGCCTTCGCGGGAGTGACGGGTGGTTGCGGGAGTGACGGGTGGTTGCGGGAGTGACGGGTGGTTGCGGGAGTGACGGGTGGTTGCGGGAGTGACGGGTGGTTGCGGGAGTGACGGGTGGTTGCGGGAGTGACGGGTGGTTGCGGGAGTGACGGGTGGTTGCGGGAGTGGCGGGTGGTTGCGGGAGTGACGGGTGGTTGCGGGAGTGACGGGTGGTTGCGGGAGTGACGGGTGGTTGCGGGAGTGACGGGTGGTTGCGGGAGTGACGGGTAGCTATGGGGAGTCGGCAAATCGAAGATGAGAGTTTGGGAGTTGAGAGATGACTATGACGATTGTGGGTTTCGACCCGGCCACGGGGCAGTTCGGGGGCGCGGTGGCGACGAAGAACATCGGCGTGGGGTCGCGGGTGCTGCGGGGCAAGGGCGAGGTGGGGATGATCGGCTTCAGCGGCCACGAGATTCAGCGTCTTCGGGGAATCGCGCTGCTGGAGTTGGGGTTTCCGGCGCCGGTGGCGTTGGAGGCTCTGGTGAAGGTGAGCGGCGGACGGGGGCAGTATAGTCTCATCGACAGGACGGGGACGCCCGCCGCGTATACGGCGCCGGCGCAGTTTCCGTGGCGGGGAAGTCGGACCGGGGTCAACTACGCCTGCGGCGCGAACACGATGGTGGGGCCGGAGGTGGTGCAGGCTTTGGGGGACACGTTCGAGGCGACGGAGGATAGCGGTCTCCCTTTGGAGGAGCGTCTGCTGCAATGTCTGGAGGCGGCGCAGGCCACGGGAGGCGACAATCGGGGCCGGCAGTCGGCGGCGATTCAGGTGCATTGGAAGCGGGTGGACGCGAATCCCTTCTTGGACTTGCGGGTGGATGATCACCCTAACCCGATTCCCGAACTGCGGGCGATTGTGCATATCTATAGGCAGACTTATCCGGTGTATGCGTCGAGGACGTGGCCGGAATTGGAGGGCACGGGGGGTTATCCGATTTTGTATCCTTAGAGGGGGGATTCACCCCCCATCGAAGGGGAAGGGAGAAGATGGATTCCGGCTTCCGCCGGAATGACGGGAGTGGGAGGGCGTTGGATTACCCACGTAAGAAATGGGATTCTGGGTAAGGAATCTGAAGATTGAGAGTAAACGGAGGAGCGATGGCAAAGAGGAAGGTTTTGGTTACGGGGATGAGCGGGCGGATTGGGCGGGCGGCGTTGAAGCGGCTGGGCGACAAGTATGACTTCACGGCGATGAATCGCAACCCGATGGAGGGGGTGCGGTGCGTGACGGCGGACATCACGGACTTCGACGCGATCCGGCCCCACTTCGAGGGGCAGGATACGGTGGTGCATCTGGCGGCGGCGCTGGGGGCGGACGGGGGGGAGACGCGGGACTACATCGAGCGGAACGTGTGGGGCACGTACACGGTGTTCGAGGCGGCGCGTCAGGAGGGGGTCAAGCGGGTGATTTTCGCCAGCAGCGGCTCGACGATTCTGAGCCACACGCTGGAGTCGCCGCTGCGGGAGCTGGAGAGCGGGGAGTATGACAAGCTGCCCGCGACGTGGCCGATGCTGACCCACGAATCGGCCATCCGGCCCAACTCGATCTATGGGGTCAGCAAGGTTTGGGGGGAAGCGTTGGCGCGGTACTACGTGGACGCCTTCGGGCTTTCGGCGATTTGCGTCCGGTTCGGGTGGATACCGGAGGAGGACCGGCCGGCGGCGACGCGGACGTTTGCGGTGTGGTGCAGCCACGACGACGCGGCGCAGATGATTGACAAGTGCATTGAGGCGGACGATTCGGTGCGGTTCGACATCTTCTATGCGGTGTCGGATAACAAGTACAACTACCGGGACATCAGCCACGCGCGGGAGGTTATCGGGTTCGCGCCGACGAGCCGGGCGGAGGATTATAGGTAGTGGGAAGGGTGTCTTCGACAGGCTCGTAGGGGCGACCGGCCGGTCGCCCCTACGGGAGAAAGCGTTGGTTGAAGGGGAAATTGTAGGGGCAGGTATCAAAGCTGCCCCTACGGGTTGGGAGGGGGATGGATTCCCGCCTACGCGGGAATGACGGGAGGGGGGGGGCTCGACCCTTCGACAGGATTCTAGGGGCGACCGGCCGGTCGCCCTACGGGGAAGGGGTTGGGGGAAGGGGAATATGTAGGGGCAGGTTTGAAACCTACCCCTACGGGTATTAGTGGGGTGGGGGTTAGAGGTTGAACTGGGCCTCCACGTAGTTGGGTTCCTTTTCGTAGACCTGGACGCGCATGTGCTGGGACTCGCCGATTAGAATCTTGTAGTCGTCGCCCACGTGGAGGGCGGCGGGGCGGCGCAAGCGCCATTCGGGTTCCAGGTCCACCCGGTCGCGGGCTTTCTGCAGGTCGGGGTTGGCGTCGACGGCGTCCTGGGCCCATCGGGAGAGGTTGATGGCGTCGCCGATGATGGTGGCCAGGTAGGTGCCGTCGGGCTCGTAGATCTTCACGTTCTCGTTGCCCCAATCAGCGATGTAAATGTCGCCGTCCCGGTCAACGAAAACGGCGCTGGGCTTGCTGACGTTGGAGATTTCGTGGTCTGAGCGTCCGATGGTCATCAGGTGGTCGCCCTCGGGGGAGAACTTCTGGACGCGGTCGTTGCCCCAGTCGGCGACGAAGACGCTGCCGTCGCCGTCCACGTGGGCGCCCCAGGGACGGTCAAGTTGGCCTTCGGCGCTGCCGCCTTCGCTGAACTGACCGATGAACTGGCCGTCGCGGGTGTAGCGTTGGACGCGGTTGTTGCCGCTGTCCACGACGACGAGGTTTCCGTCGGGGTCTAGGACGATGCCGGAGGGCTTCTTGAATTGACCGTCGCCGGAGCCAAGGCTGCCCCACTTGCCGACGAATTCGCCATCCTTGGTAAAGACGACCACCTTGCTGATGGCCTGGTCGGTGACGTAGAGGTTTTCCTGGTCGTCGACGGCGAGGCCGCCGGGCCAGAGGAATTCGCCGTCGCCGGAGCCGGCGCTGCCGATGTCGAGGAGGAATTCCTGGGTGGAGAGGGTGCACTTGGTGATGCGGGTACCGGGGCCGAATTCGTGGCCCCAGTTGGCGACGTACATGACGTCGTCGGCGCCCCGGCCGAGGCCGACGGGGTGCCAGAAGGTGGTGGCGGAAACGCCGATCCTTCCGAGGTTGTCGAGGTAGGTGAAGGCGCGGCCCATTGCGATTTGCGTCTGCGGCATTTTTACTCCTTTTTGCTCCTTGGGGGCGTTGGTTTGGGTAATGATACGGGGAAGAAGGGAGGGAATCAAGGGAGGGGATTCACCCGCCATCCCCTCCCTGTAGAGAGACCTTTGCGTAACTTCCAATTCGTCCGAACATACTGTCAGAGCAACAACGAATTTATACCTACGGAGCCCCACTCCTGGATTCCCGTTTTCACGGGAATGACGCTTATGCAAAGGTCTCCCGTAGGGCGGTGCATTTTCAGAACCAGGCAACGAAGGATTCATTTTTTAGATCTTGTGAGTGGAAGCGATTCGTTAGGAAAATCGAATTTGTGCCTAAAATGATTCGTTTCAGGCATGATATTCGTTCCAAAAAATTTCAGGAAATCGTATTTAGATCTATTCATGGTTGTGTATGGATGGAGGGGCGTTGATTTTTGTGGGTTTGTCGAAGGCGTGGACAGTGTGGAGGAGGGGTTTGGAGACATTTGATTTCTTGGCGAATTCCGTCTATATGTTTCATGTCAGGGATTGTAGCAGGGGAGGGAGTTTTTGACAAGTGGGATTTGGCACTTTTGGGGGCGTGTCCTCATGTCCTACAGAGATTCTTTGGGGTTAGTGGGTTGTGGTATGATGGGAGAAATTGGATGGGGCGTTGAAACATGAGTCGGTTCCTCGTGATTGTCTGGGTTCTGCTTGCCGCCATGTTCGTGATGGGCGCAGGGGGCTGCGCCGGCGGGGACGATTCGGGAGATTACGAAGAAGCATGGGGGCTTGATGCGTCCAATGCCGCGCCGACCGCGGCGCCGTCTGCGATGCAATACGCCTCCCTGGAGGGCGCGAACCAAGGCGTCGCGCTCCAAATGAAGGACACCGCGGAATCAGATGCGGCAATTTCATCGCCTACGATTGCGGCTACGCCCGCTCCTGCCGCCGCCCGCGTTGCGGATGCGGACGAAAGCGGGGAGGCGCTGAAAGTACAGGCGTCGCCCCAGGTGCAAACCCGCGTCATCGTCCACACCGCGTATATGTCGCTGGTGGTGGGCGACATAGCCGGTTCGGTGGACTGGATTACGGGGCTGGCGGCAACTTTGGGAGGTTGGGTGGTCAGTTCGGACCGGACTTCCCTGCACGGCGGGGCCGTCTCCATCCGCGTTCCCGCGGCGTCTTTGGAGGACGCGCTTTCGCAGATGGAGGGCATGGCCGTTGAGGTGGAAAGTCGCACGATAACCAGCCAGGACGTGACGGACCAGTACGTGGACTACCAGTCGCGATTGGTCAGCATGAAGGCCACGGAGCAGCGGCTTCTCTCCTTCCTGGATGAGGCGATAGACGTGGAGGACGCGCTGGAGGTGCACAAGGAGTTGGCTGGGCTTCAGGCGGGGATAGAGGAGATTCAGGGGCGCATAAACTTCCTGGAGCAGACCTCCGCATTTTCGCTCATCGAAGTGACGCTCAGCTTGACGCCGCAGATTATCCAGGTGGACGCCGGCGAGGACATGGCGGTGAGGGTAGGAAAGAACGCCCGCTTCCGGGCGTCCTTCGCGCCGCCGGAGGGAATCGACGAATATCAATTCACCTGGGACTTCGGGGACGGCACGTCGGCCGGCGGAAGCGGCACGATTCTACGCCCCGACGGTCGGCGGGTGACGGCTACGGTCAATCACGTTTACGAGGATGACCTGGACTCTCCCTACATCGCCCGCGTCGAGCTTTCGGGTTTCGGGGAAAGCGGCTTGGCGGAGGGGGAGGACGCCCTGGAGGTGGTTGTCAGCGAGGCGCCGTCCATAGAGGTGTTCGCGGGCGAAGGGCAGACGGTGAAGGAAGGGCAGGAGGTAGAGTACGTCGCATCCTTCCTTCGTCCCGCGGAGCTATGGGACTACAGCTACAAGTGGGACTTCGGGGACGGTTCGCCCACCGTGACGGGAACGCCGGAGGAGGGCAGCACGCGTTTGAGCGTGAGGCACGCCTACGCCGATTACAGGACGGAGGGCTACCAGGCGGAGGTGACCGTGACTGCGATGAGCGACGGAGGAGAGGTGTCCGGGACCGGCGTCTACTGGGTGGACGTGACGGAGTCGAAGGGTCTGATAGTTGGCGGGTGGGCCGTGGGCGAGACGGCAAGCTCGGCGGTACGGGCGCTTTCCTTTGTGGCGCGCGGGGCGTTGATGGCGTTGATATGGCTGGCGATATTCAGTCCGGTTATTGCGCTGGTTGTGGCGATTGTGTACTTCGGGCCGAGGATTGACAGGAAGCTGCGCGGACGTGGGAAGGGATCCGCCGAGTCGCCGGTTGCGCCGAAGGATGACGAGATCGCGGGGTAGAGTCGAGGCGGGTTTGTCGGCCTTTGATTCCTTGTTTCATTGTGCCGTGACAATTGATACAATGCCTCTGTTGTACATAAGCGTCCTGTTCTGTCGGCAGCCGCCGATTGCGGGGCGCTGACGATGCGGATTCTTCCCGTTGCGACGCGGGAAGGGCAAAATCGAGAACGCTGAGGAGGCGATAATATGGAAGTTGCCAGAAAAGTTGCCGGCATATACATGGTGGCCCTGGCCGCCGTGGTGGGAATCTTCTTCATCATCAACATTTTCCTGTTGGACTCGCTGGACGTGCCCGGCATCTGGGCGGCGCTGGACTATCTGATGGCGATTGCCCTGATTCCGGCGCTGATTTTCAACTATATGCGGAAGCGGGAGGAGAGGGGCGGCGAAGGCATCACCCGCAGCTATCTGGAGGCCAACGTGCTGTTCTACCTGACGGCGGCGGTGGTTTTGATATTCTTCCACAACTGGTTCTACCAGTTGGCGGAGGGGATACAGAGTCCGGATTTGGACAACCACTCCAGGTGGATTATCTGGGCGTATGTGGATACGATGCTGCCGCTGGTGGTTGGCGCGACGGGCTGCCGGCTGTGGTGCGGGAACGGGAAGTAGCGACGGGCGGCTTCGACTTGCTCGACCCTTCGACAGGCCCTTCGACAGGCTCAGGGTGATCTCAGGGTGAGCGGGGGAATCACCCCCATCCTAACCTTCCCCCGTCGAGGGGGAAGGGAGAAGAGTGGAGGGGAATCACCCCCATCTCAATCTTCCTCCGTCGAGGGGGAAGGGAGAGGAGTGGAGGGGAATCACCCCCATCCTAACCTTCCCCCGTCGAGGGGGAAGGGAGAAGAGTGGAGGGGAATCACCCCCATCCTAACCTTCCCCCGTCGAGGGGGAAGGGAGGAGAGTGGAGGGGAGTCACCCCCATCCTAACCTTCCCCCGTCGAGGGGGAAGGGAGAAGAGCGGGGGTTAGAGGGGGAGAGATCGGCCGGCTTCTCTGAGTTGACGCCTGCGATCGATGGCGTCCGGCATGACCTGTCTGACGAGGTCCCAGAAGTCGGAGGAGTGGTTTCGGACGGTGAGGTGGGCGAGTTCGTGGACGATGACGTAGTCCATCAGCGACGGGCGGACCATCGCCAGTCGCCAGGTGAAGCGGAGGGTGCCGTCGGCGGCGCAGCTTCCCCACAGGCTGCGCTGGTCGCCGACGATGATTCGGGGCTTGTCGCCGCGGCCCAGGGCGGGCCACCACCGGTCGACGCCGGCGTGGGCGCGTTCGGCGGCGCGGGCCCAGTACCATCGCACGAAGGCACGGCGCACGTCCTCCCGGAGTTCGTCGGCGTTCAGCATAGAGGGGGCTTCGACGAGGAATCGCCAGTCTTCGAGGCGGACGTCGGCTTCTTCGTAGTCGCCCTCCTCGACTATCAGGGGCAGGCTGCGGCCCAGATAGGGCATGGTTTCGCCGTGGGCGAATCGGGCGGGGGCGGGTCGGCTCTCCTGCTTGGCAAGCTGCTTGAGAATCCAGGGCGCGCGCTCCAGAATGACGGCTTTGGCGCGCTTGTCGGTGGTGCGATAGGGGACGGCGATAACCACGCGACCTTCGGCGTCGACGGTTATCTGGATGGTCTTGCGGCGGCGTTTGCTGCGCCGGATGACGTAGGGGATGGCGCGGCCCTGGTAGCGTAGGGTGGCTTCGCTGATTTCGGGACGGGGCATGGAGGGATTGTATCACGAGTTGGGGACGTAAGGGGATTGGGGCGTTTTCATCCTCTCCCTCAAGGAGACCTTTGCATAACCCCATATTCACCCAAACATTGTGTCAAAGAAGCAACGAATTTATACCTAAACAGCCCCACCCCTGGATTCCCGTTTTCACGGGAATGACGGAGGGGGTGGCGGGAATGACGGTTATGCAAAGGTCGCCTCAAGGGAGAGGAGAAGAAGTGGGATAGCCCTCAAGGGAGATGGGGATTGTGCAAAGGTCTACGTCAAGGGAAAGGAGAGGTGGATTCCGGCTTTTGCCGGAATAACGGGCGTTGGGTTGGAGGGGTTAGTCGGCGGGAGCGGGGGCGGGGGTCTTTTGGGGGAAGTAGACGCTGAGGATCTGGCGGGCGATGCCCTCTGCGTCCAGTTGGAGCCGATGTCGCTGGTCCGCCGCCGTTCCGTGCTCGACGAAGGCGTCGGGCATTCCGATGCGGTGGACGGACACGTCCTTCATGTTGGCGGCGGCGATGGCCTCGAGGACGGCGGAGCCGAATCCGCCCGCCAGCACGTTTTCTTCGACGGTGATGATCCGGCCCGTGCGCTGGGCGGCGTCTAATACCAGGTCCACGTCCAGGGGTTTCACGTAGCGCGGATTTACCACGCCGCAGGAGATGCCGTGTTCGGCGAGGATGTCCGCCGCTTCGACGGCGGCGCCGGCGGCTTTGCCGAGGCTGAAAATGACCACGTCGCCGCCCTCGCGCATGACGGTGCCGCGGCCCAGGGGAAGGGTGCGGAGATTTTCGTCCATAGGCGCGCCGGCGGCCTCGCCGCGGGGGATGCGGATGGCGAAGGGGCCTTCGTGCTTGTAGGCGGTGTAGATGAGATGCTGGAGTTCGTTTTCGTCGGTGGGCGCGGCGACTATCGCGTTTGGCAGGCAGCGGAGATAGGAGACGTCGAAGGCGCCGTGGTGAGTCTTTCCGTCTTCGCCGACGATGCCGGCCCGGTCGGCGATGAGGGTGACGGGGAGGTTCTGTAGACAAACGTCGTGAACCACCTGGTCGAAGGCGCGCTGGAGGAAGGTGGAGTAGATGGAAACGAAGGGGGTGGCGCCGGTGGCGGCCATGCCGGCGGCCATACTGACGGCGTGCTGCTCGGCGATTCCCACGTCGTAGACCCGGTCGGGGAACTCCTGTCGGACTTCCTCCAGACCGGTGCCTTCCAGCATGGCGGCGGAGATTCCGACCACCGTCTCGTCTTTTTCCATAAGCCGCTTGAGGGTGTTGGCGACGACTTTGGAATAGGTGGGCGCGCCCGTGCTGTCGCCGAGGGGCGAGCTGGGCTGGTGGAAGCGCACGGGGTCGTCTTCGGCGGGTTCGTAGCCGTGGCCCTTGTGGGTGACGACGTGGATGAGGGGCACCTGGCCGGTGGGGGTTCGGGCCTGGGTCAGAGTTTCTTCCAGCTGCCTGAGGTCGTGGCCGTCCACGGGGCCGAGGTACTCGAAGCCCATCTCAGTCCAGAAGGTGGTGGGAATGATGAAGCCGTCGACGCCGTCTCTGAACCGCTTGACGAGGCGGTAGGTGGCGTCGCCCATGGGAACGCGCTTGGAGAGGGCCTTCATCCGGCCAATCATGGCCTGGTATTCGGGGTGGGTGATGACGCGCTTGCGCCAGTTTGTGAGGAAGCCGATGTTTTCGGAGATGGACATGCCGTTGTCGTTGAGAATGACGATGAACCGCTCCGGGTTGAAGTGGACGATGTTGTTGAGGGCCTCGAAGCTGGAGCCGGAGGTTAGGGCGCCGTCGCCGACGACGCCTATCGTCCAGGAGTCCTCCTGCATCTGCGCCGATGCTTGGGCGATGCCGAGGGCGATGGAGAGGCCGGTTCCGGCGTGGCCGGCGGCGAGGGTGTCGTGGGGGCTTTCCATAGGTTCGCCAAAGCCGGATAGGCCGCCGGCGAGGCGGATGTCCTGGAATTCGTCGCGGCGTCCGGTGACGAGCTTGTGGGTGTAGGTCTGGTTGGTGGTGTCCCAGACGATGCGGTCCGTGGGGCTGTCGAAGACGCGATGAATGGCGAGGGTAAGCTCGACGACGCCGAGGTTGGAGGCGAGATGGCCGCCGCGCTCGGTGATGACGGAAATGATGGTGTCCCTGGCCTCCTGAGCCACCTGCTCCACCTGGCGGCGGTCGAGGGGCTTCAGGTCCTGGGGAGCTTCGATGGTGTCCAGAAGACGACCGGGCACGGCATTCCTCCTTGGCAGCCTCGGTTAAATAATAGCAGACAACTAATTATGCCAGCTAACACCTAGAATAACTAGGTACAATTTAGGGGACGTTGGGGAGGGTGTCAAGGGAGGAGGGGGATTGTGGGGTTAGCCGAGGATGGTGGCGGCAGTTACGAAGGAGCCTACAATGACGAAGAGGCTGAGTCCCTGAATCCAGAGGGCGCGGTAGAAGTTGCCTTTGAGTTGGTTGATGTCGGATTTGTTTTCGGCCCTGGATTGAGCGAGTTCGGATCTGACTTCGATCTTGAATTTAGTGAAGTTGGATTCGCTTTCGGCCCTGGATTGAGCGAGCTCGGATTTGACTTCGGTCTTGAATTTTGTGAAGTCGGATTTGACTTCGGTCTTGAATTGGACGAGGTCGGATTTGATTTCAGTCTTGAATTGAGCGAGGTTGGATTCGCTTTCAGCCCTGAATTGAGCGAAGTTGGATTCGCTTTCAGCCCTGAATTGAGCGAAGTTGGATTCGCTTTCAGTCTTGAATTGGTCGAACTCGGATTTGAGTTCGGAGATGTCGGCTTTGTTTTCGGCCTTGAATTGGGCGAAGTTGGATTCGCTTTCAGCCTTGAATTGAGCGAACTCGGATTTGAGTTCGGCAATGTCCGCTCTGTATTCGGCCATGAATTGAGTGAGGAAGGATTTGATGCCGGATTCAAGTCGGGCAGCATCGTCTTTGGTCATCAGGTCGTCGGTGACGCTGCTGATGACTTCTACGACAGCCTCGGCCTGGGTTTCTTCCATGCCTGCGTCTCTGAGTTTGCGGGTTGCTTCCAGGGTGTCGACGGCGGCCATTAAGAAGGCTCCTATCAGGATAGGTTGTTGGGATTGTACAACCTTGGCGCGGCCGGTTGCAACCGGGATGGGGGGTGGAGTCAGGCGACGTGGGGGACGTTCAGCTCCTTCAGGAGGGTTTGGAAGCGGGAGAGGTCTTCGGCTTCCACTTGAGATAAGGCTGCAAGCTGCTCGTCCACCTGGGACTTGAGGTGATTGAAGACGTCGTAGGCTTGGCGGGTGGGGGCGTAGTCGGCGTTGGAGACGACGCTGGAGAGGGCGGCGAGCTTGGCGTCGAGGCCCTTGGGGGGGAGTCGCATGGGGTTTGGGCCGATGACGCGGGTGAGGTGGGGTTCGATGGCGGAGAGCTTTTCGTCGATTGCGTCGGCTGCTTCCGCTACCCGGCTTCCGCCGTCGCTGCCCTTCGCGCGGTTGGCCCAATCCGTTATCCGGCGACGCAGGCCCTTCAGCCGGTCGATGGCGGCGTTGGCGTTTGTGAGAGTTTCCAGGACTTGCTGATGGAGTTGGAACTGGGCTTGCAGATCATCGGAAGTTGCTTCTATGCGAGGGTCTATGAGGATTTCGAAGGTACTGGTCTGCTCCACGTTTCCCACAGACAGCTTGACCTGGTAGACGCCCGGCGGCGCCAGGGGAGGGCGCGAGGTGGGGTTTTCCTGTGGCGTGAGGCCGGAACCCTTTGCAGCGGGCGGGGCGTTGGGGTAGTGCATGTCCCAGACGAAGCGGTTCATGCCTGATGACGCCGGCACGTCCGCGCCGGAGAAGCGCCGTATTTCGTTGCCATCTCCGTCGAGGATAGTGACGCTCACGTCTTCCGCGTCCGAACGAAGGTGGTAAGTTATCGGAACGCCGAAGGGGGGATTTTCGCCGCTGTCCAGATACGTGCGGGCGAGGTTGCCGGAGGCGTCCGGCTGGGCGTCGTAAGTGACGACGGTGCCGGAAGTCCAATCGTAGTTCTTGCCGGGTTGTGTGGGAGAACTCCAGCGGAGGGGGCGGTTGACGCGGTACGCGTCAGGGGGATTGAAGAGGTGGGCGGGGGCGCTCAGAGCTTCGTCCGTCATCTGGCGTAGGGAGGAAAGATCGTCGAGAATCCAGAAGCCGCGTCCGTGGGTGGCGAGGACAAGATCGCCGTCCTTCACCAGCATGTCGTGGACGGCCACGGCGGGAAGGTTCATCTGCATGGACTCCCAGGACTCTCCGCCGTTGACGGAGACGTAGACGCCCGTTTCCGTCCCCGCGTAGAGCAGGCCCGGACGGTCGGGGTCTTCCCGGATGACGCGGGCGAAGTCGCCCTCGCGGATGCCGCGGGTAATCATCTCCCAGGTGGCGCCGTGGTCGGTGGTCTTCAGCAGGAAGGGACGGTGGTCGTCCAGCTTGAATCGGTGGGCGGCGGCGTAGACCGTCGCCGGGTCGTGAGGAGAGGGTTCGATGATGCTGAAGCAGGTCCAGCGGGGCAGGTTTCCGGGGCTGACGTCCTCCCACGTTTCGCCGTCGTCCTTGGACAGATAGACGTGAGCGTCGTCGGTGCCCGCCCAGAGGACGCCCGCTTCGTGGGGGGACTCGGCGAGGGCGTAGATGACGTTGGAGAACTGGGATGAGAGGCCGTGGGAGGTGATGGGCCCGCCGGTGATGACCTGCATCTTGGACTCGTCCTGGGTGGTCAGGTCGGGGCTGATTATCTCCCAGCTTTCGCCCTGATTCGTGGACTTGAAGATGCGGTTGGCGGCGGCGTAGAGGGTGTTGCCGTCGTGAGACGAAAGGACGATGGGGTAGGTGAAGGGGAAGCGGTACTTGAAGTCCTTGGTGGCGGAGCCGTACTGGTCTTCGGGCCAGACGGTGATGATGCGCGACTGCCCCGTCGAGTGGTCGTAGCGGAGCATGTTGCCGCCGCCGCCGGGGGAGCTGCCGATGGCCCCGGCGATGACGATGTCGGAGTTGTCCGGCAGCACAACGATATGACCGCTTTCCGAACTTCCGACGGGATAGCAGTCCTTCCAGGGGATCGCGGCCTCGAAGGTGCGGCTGGGGACGCAAACGGCGGTGTTGTCCATAGGCGTGCCGTAGACGCGGTAGGGGAATTGGTTGTCGACGGCGAGGTGGAAGAAGCTGTGGGTGGGCTGGTTGTAAATTGACGACCAGGTGGCGCCTTCGTTGAACGTGATAGTCGCGCCGCCGTCGTTGCCCTCAATCATGCGCTTGGGGTTGCGGGGGTCAATCCAGAGGTCATGGTTGTCGCCGTGGGGCGTGGCGAAGGTGTTGAAGGTCTTGCCGCCGTCGGTGGATTTCCAGGCGGAGTAGGAGAGGACGTACAGGGTTTCCTCATCCTGGGGGTGGGCGAAGACGTGGTGGTAGGAGGAGGCGCTGCGTCGGAGGTCGCGCCGGTCAGAAACGAGTTCCCAGCTTTCGCCGCCGTTGTCCGAGCGGAAGAGGCCGCCGGCTTCCGCTTCCACCAGCGCCCAGACTCGTTGAGGACGGGCGGGGGAGACGGCGACGCCGATGCGCCCCTTGACGCCGGTGGGAAAGCCGTGGTTTTCGGAGAGCTTCGTCCAGGAATCGCCGCCGTCGATAGTCTTATAGAGGCCGCTGTCGGGGCCGCCGCTGGTCTCCTCCCAGGGCTGACGCAGGAAGTGGAAAATTGAGGCGTAGATGACGCGGGGGTTTGTTGCGTCCATCGACAGATCGATGGCCCCGGCCTTTTCGCTGACGTGGAGTACGAGTTCCCAGGTATCCCCGCCGTTCCGGGAGCGGTAGACGCCGCGCTCCGGGTTGTGGCCGAAGAGGTGTCCCTGAGCGGCGACGTAGACGGTGTCGGGGTCTTGGGGATGGATGCGGATTCTGGAGACGTGGCGGGTGGCTTCCAGTCCGAGATGTCGCCACGTCTGCCCGCCGTCGGTGGTCCTGTAGACGCCGTCACCGTGGGAAACGTCGGGGCGGGGCAGCGGCTCGCCGGTTCCGACGTAGATGACGTTGGGGTCGGAATCGGAGACGGCGATGGCGCCGATGGGGCCGGTGTTCAGGAAGCCGTCGGACATGCACTGCCAGTAGACGCCGCCGTCGTGAGTCTTCCAGACGCCGCTGCCGGAGCCGCCGAAGTAGAAGGTCATGGGGTCGTGGGGATGGCCGGCGACGGCGATGGAGCGTCCGCCGCGGTGGGGGCCGATGCCGCGCCACCGGAAGGCTTGGAGCAGGCCGGGATTCCAGGATGAGTGGGCTTTGATGTTCGACGGCTGGTTGGTCACGGTGGCGCCTCCTTGGGGGTTGGGCTTGGTATCGTTGGTATGAATATAGCGTTTGTGGGGTGAGGCGTCCATAGGCGGAGTTGGGGTTGATGGTCGAAGGGAAGGAGGGGACTGGATTCCGGCTTTCGCCGGAATGACGGGGGGATGCTCGACCCTTCGACGGGCTCAGGGTGAGCGGGAATAAAGGAGGCGTGAAGGGAGGGGATGGATTCCCGCCTACGCGGGAATGACGGGGAGAGTTGAGGGAGGGGATGGATTCTGGCTTTCGCCGGAATGACGGGGAGAGTTGAGGGAGGGGATGGATTCTGGCTTTCGCCGGAATGACGGGGGACTGTGGAGGGGATGACGTTGGGTTAGGAGTGGGAAGAGGCCCTCACCCCAGCCCTCTCCCACGGGGGGAGGGGGTACCGCTCGACCCTTCGACAGGCTCAGGGTGAGCGGGAATAAAGGAGGAGATGGATTCCCGTCTACGCGGGAATGACGAAAGGGTGTAGAGGACAGGGGTTAGTTCGGCCAGCCTTCGGCGCGTTCGTCTTCGTTGAGGGCGTCCTGGATGGCGTAGGCGGCCTCCTCCGTCACCCATTGGCGCCACACTTCAGGGTTGTTCTTCATCCACCAGACGGCGGCGTCGGCGTAGGAGCCGTCGTTGTCGGAGCGCCATTTCGATATAGACGCGTAGTGCTCAAAGTCCAGGTTCCACTTTTGCAGCATTTCAGCCACTTCCGGAGCGCGCATCAGAAGTTGGGGACGCACCGCAATCAGCAGCGTCGTTTCGTCGTAGGCGCAGGCCTTGTCGGTGGCCCAGCACCCGTCGCTGTAGGAAGGTTCTTCCAATCGAACCAAGTCCAGCTTTATCCAGGGAAGCATGCTGCTGTCCAGGTATCCGAGCCAGGGTTGCCCTTGTTCATAGGCGTCGAATAGGCCGTCGTGGAGAACCGATTCCGATTCGGGCACGACGATGCGAACGTGGTCGTAGAGGCCGTAGCTGTTGACCTGGATTTCGTTGACCTCTTCGCAGGCCCATCCGTCGGGGCAGGTGACGAGCACGGCCTTGCCGCCGCTGTCGGCGGTGGCGAACAGCATCCGATATTGTTCCTCTTTCAGGTCTTCGACGCTGACCAGGCCCGGGTTGGCATACTGCACGTAGGCGGGGATGGTGAAGGCGGATTGGGAGAGTTTGCTCATGCTTTCGCCCAGGGAGACGGCCTCGCCGGCCGCGGTGGCGTCGTCCCAAGCTTCCTGCGCGTTGGGCAGCCAAAGCTCCATCATCACGTCGCTGTCGCCGCGCCTGAGGGCCGGAATCGCCGCCGCGGTGGGGGCGGGGAAGGTGTCGGTGGGATAGCCGTAGCCCTTTTCGATGATGAACTGGGCGATGTGGTTCTGCGACGACGCGCTGTCCCAGCCCAGGTTATTGAAGATTATGGTGTCTTTTTCATCCTCATTGGAATCGGCAGAGCAGGCGAGGAAGGCGGCGACAGCCGCTATGAGAAGCGCCAGCTTGAGGATTTTCCGCATGGATTCACTCCCGCTATATGCTTGTATCTTGAGACGTGGGATGACGGGGTCGGCGAGCGCGGAGGGGGCCGCGACCGGCCTGGTCGGGGGAGATTATATGCGTGGAGGCGGGAGTAGGCAAGGGTTGGGGAGAGGGGGAGGCACCCTCACCCCTTCGACAGGCTCAGGACGGGCTTAATCCTCTCCCTCAAGGAGACCTTTGCATGACTCCCAATTTATCAGAAAATTCTATCAAAGAAACAACGTATTTTTACCTAAACAGCCCCACCCCTGGATTCCCGTTGTCACGGGAATGACGGTTATGCAAAGGTCTCCTTGAGGGAGAGGAGAGAAGAGGGGGGGCGCTCGACCCTTCGACAGGCTCAGGGTGAGCGGATGTGGTGGAGGCTCAGGGTGAGCGGGGGACGCCCTCACCCAACCCTCTCCCAGGACGGGAGAGGGCAAGAGGGGCATTCTCCTCAAGGGGGGAAGAAAAGACGCCCCGGGGAGTTTTGAGGCTCCCCGGGGCGCGTATCACGCCCATCCCAACCTTCCCCCATCGAGGGGGAAGGGGAAAGAGAGGGGTTACTTGTAGACGGGCTGGGTGTATTCGTGTTTCACCGCGGGACCGAAGTGGAGCATGTTCTGCTTGTATTCGACCACGTAGTTGGGGTTCACCACCGCCTTGGGGAAGAGGAAGAAGAGGGGTACGGTGATGTAGTTTTCGTAGAGGTAGTCGCCAATTATGTAGGTCTGTTCCAGGATGTCTTCGGCTTCTACGGCGGCGGCCAGGTCGATCCAGATGTCGTCCAGTTCGGGGATCTCCCAAAGGCCGTTGCCGGCGCCGCCGGGAACGGGGCCCAACCGATACTGGATGTTGCCGCGGGTGTAGATGCCGCCAGGGCCGGCGCCCTGTCGGAAGGTGCCTACGGTGCGACCCACGTCCCTGGCGCGCATCTCCGACCTCATTGTGCCGTACTCGATGGGCAAGAGGTTGGGTTTCAGGCCAATGGCGCGCCACATGTCGGTGACGGCTTCCGCTACTTCGGGGGCTTCAGGCACACCGGAGACGATGGAAGTCTGGAAGTCGAACTCAAAACCGTCGGGATAGCCGGCTTCGGCAAGCGCTGCCTTGGCGCCCTCGGGGTCGTAGGGATAGGGGGTCCAGTCGTCGTGCTTGAAGTCGGGGTTGGTCGGGGGGAAACCGTGGATCAACTGGGGAATGGCGTCGCCGTCCCAGAAGGTCTCGTTCAGCAGGTCACGGTCAACGGCAAGGTTAAGGGCCTTGCGGACCAACACGTTTCGGAAGGGATCATCAGGGTCGTATCCCGGAGCGACGGGCTGAGTTTCACCTGTCCGGTCTCCGACACGAATTGTCTGTTCGCTGTCGTAGTAGAGGCCGCCAATCCAGATATACAGGAAGAAGCCGGGCAGGGTACCAACGGATACGACGTTGCCTCTTTGCACCGCCTCCGGGATGAGGACGGCGGGAATGTCGGCAATGTGGGACTCGTCGGTCAACTGCATGGCGAGACGGGTGGAGTCCTCCTTAACGTAGAAGAACTTCAACTCATGGAATTCCGGGGTCTTACGCCAATGATCTTCGACTCGCTCGTAGAGGATATGCTCATCGATCTTCAGCTCAATGAACTTGAATGGACCGGTGCCTATGGGATGGGCCTGGTAGCCTTCGATGCCCACGGCGTCCATGTAGTCCATGCTGAGCATGGTAGCCACCCAGCCGGAGGAGGCGTAGCTTTCGAAGAGAGGCTCGCCCTTGCTCAAGCGCCAGGTGAAGTTGTAGTCGTCCGCAATGTCGAAGGCCTCCGGTTTGTGGGCGCCCAGGTTGGTCCAAATAGAGGCGGAACTGCGGGCGTCCTCGCGCACGAGGGTGGCGATGCTGCCCTCAATGTCCTTGGTGGTGAACTCTCCGCCTTCCCAGGTGTCGGTGCTGTGGAAGGGGATGCCCTCCCTGAGCTTGAAGGTCCAGTCCTTGGCGCCGGGGGCGACGCTCCACTCGGGGGCCAAACCCTGGTCGGTCCAGCCGCCTGTGAAGGTGTCCTGACCGAGGAGCATCTCATACATGGGCTTGAGAGGCCCGGTGCCGCTCTGGAGGGTCTGCCACATCATGGTGACCTGGTTGCCCGGGGGGACGAAGGCTATCTTCAGCTGCGCGTCCACGGGAACCTTGTCCGCCGGCGGCGCGGTGGCAACGGGGGTTGGCGACGCCGTTGGCCGCGGAGTCGGCGGCGGCGTCGAAGGGGCTGCCGTCGCCGTAGGAACGGGGGTAGCCGCCGGGGTTGAGGGCGCGCGGGTAGCCGTAGGTGCCGGGGTGGGCGCGGGTGTGGCGGCCGGAGTCGCGGCCGGGGTGGCCGCCGGAGTTGGCGCGGGCGGCGCGGTGGCCGCCGGGGTAGACGGAGCGGCGGGCTCCGGCGTGTCGTCATCGCCGCCGCAAGCCACGATGACGAGGGATAGAATCAGGGCCAGCAGCAGGGGCACAAGGGACAGCCGGCCCATCCTTCCAAACTTAGTCCGGTTTCGCATGGTGGGGTCCTCCTGAATTTAATGTGGGGTTGCCAATATAAGAATTATTGCAGGATGCACCTAGAGGATTCTGGGGCCGTGCAGCCTGACCGGGTTGTCCCAGAGAATCTTGCGCTTCGCGTCGTCGGAGATGGGTTGAGACAAGAGGGCGTCGACCGCCTTGTCCGGGTCCGGCGCGTCGGGGTGGGGATAGTCGGTGTTCCAGATGACGTGGTCTTCCCAACCCGCGTCGATGGTGCCCTTGAGCGCGCCTTCGTCGCCGTCGCAGGCCACGTAGCCCTGCCTGCGGAAGTATTCGGAGGGAGAGAGGGGAAGCAGGTCGGCGTCGAACCACATCCCCTGACGCCTGTCGGGGAGGGCGTGGTCGTCGAGGCGGGCGAGCCACCAGGGAAGCCAGCCGGCGTTGTTCTCCAGGAAGACCACCTTGAGCTTGGGGAAGCGCTCCAGGATGCCCATGTAGATGAGGTGACCGAGGGAAATCATGCTCTCGAAGGGGTGGGAGATGGCGTGGGCCAGGGCCACCTGTTGCCCGGGCACCTGGTCGCGGGGGAGGTAGCGGGCGGCGGCCATCGGGTCGCCGCTTTCGGTGGTGTGCCATGCGACGGGGACTTCCATCTCCTCGCAAGCCCACCAGAAGGGGTCGTAGTCGGGGTGCTCCCACGGGCGCTCCTTGGTGCCCTTGGGCATCATTACGGTTACGGCGCCCAGGTCTTCGACGCAGCGGCGGGTCTCCGTGACCAAGCCTTCGATGTCGTGCTGGTCTGGGACGGTGGCGACGGGGTAGAGGCGCTTGGGGTCGGCGTCGCAGAAGTGGCGGCACCAGTTATTGTAGGCGCGGGCCATCGCCCAGAGGAGGCCCTGGTCCTTGCCGCGGAGCCGGTCCCAGCCGAGGGTGCTGCCGCTTATGCCGATCTGCTTGTCCCAGCCGAAGCGATCCATGTCGCGGAGTCGGCTTTCGGCGCTCCATTCATCGTAGAAGGACTGGTCGTACTTCCTGGGCATGTACTCGCTGAGGTCGATGCGCCCCTCGCGGCTCTTGGGGCCGGAACCCTGGAGGTTGGCTTTGCGGGGCTTGCCGCCGGGGAAGAGCTCGCAGGGGAGAATCTCCACCTGACGGCTCCCACCGAGGCCGCCAAAGCTGTCTTCGACTATCTGAACCTTGATGCTTCTGTCCTTGTATGCGGGTTCGACGAAGTCGAGCCAGTGGGCCAATTCGTCCTGCATGTGAGCGTCGGCGTCGATGACCTTGAATCCGTTTCTCATAACGTCGCGCCTCCTTGATAATTCGTGTTGGCTGTGATTCTGTAGGATTGCGGCTTTATTGTCAATCACGGCGGATTTGAGGGGGTGGGCGTGGGCGGCGGTGGGGCGGAGTCTTCGCGGATGCGGAGCATGAGCTTGTCGCCGGGCTCCCACGGCTCATCGGACACCGACCACGTGAGCGTCCCCGCGTCGCCAGGGGCGGAGATGGATGCGCCTTCGCCTATGCCGTCGGAGCCGCGAAGGTTCAACGACGCCGTTCCGTCCAACTCGATGAAGTCCAACGTATACCCGTCCAGCGAAACGACGGGGTCCAGACTCAATACCACCTTCCCGTCCGCCCATTCCAATCCCTTTATCTCCGTGTCCGTCCCCCCAACGCTGAACGACGCCGGCGAAACCTCATCCTCCCCCGACTCCACAGGATCAAAAAACGCCTCATGCAACGTTCCTGCGGGTGCGGTGACGGTCACAACCCAATCCAACTGCCCCGTACCAGGAGTGAAATTGCACGGCATGTATTCGTATAGAAGGATATGATCTCTGAATCTATATACACTGGCGGGTAGGGGACGCGCTGTTGCAACGCGCTCGTACGACCCATCGCTGGCGATCTTATTGTCGTCAACTATCAGTGCGTTGAAATAGGCCGCGTCACGCCCAGTTAGCCAAACCTTGTTATATCCCGGCGCATATTTAACACCACCATCATTTACTACTGTGCCTATGCCCATGCCCGATGCCAAAGACGTTCCGAGTTCGCCTGTGGGCCATGGCTCACCGTAATAGGCTTGATAGTTCCGGTGATATCGTAGTTCGTTGAGGGAAGCTACGATGCAATCTGTATATCCTGCTATATTCTGACCGCCGTCCACCCAGGCTATCTTTGAGCGGAGGTCGGCAAGGGTAATGGTCTCCTGGATACCCCCTGTGGCAGTCCCGGAGTCCGTGATGAATACTTTTTCGCTTGAACTGTCCGATGTCTCCCCAACCCTAGCCTCCGTCGGCAGCCACGCTGGATCCAATGTATCTACCGTATACCCCAGATCATGAGAATGTGCATCACTGAAGACGAACTCTCCATCGGATGCATCCGATGTCTCTAATCCATCGGAGCTTGTTCTACGCAGAAAGAGCACCGCTTCCCGGTTATCATGACCGGTATTTCGCAGATTTGGATTTGCAGTCACTGTGATGGATGAGGGGCCTGTCCCTTTCAAGTATTCCAGAACCGTGAATCGCAGGGATGTGCTTGTCGTGGACGAAAGGGTTGCCCTCACCACGGCATCTGAGGCAAGGATGCGTGACTCGACTGGAGGAGAGCCGGAGCCAGGGAGTGGATCCACGGTGACATGCTCTACAGTCCCGTGACCTTCCGAGATGGAAGTATCATCATTCGCCGAGCCGCCGCAGGCTGCACTGAGGAGGATGCAGACGCCAATCGCGAGTGTCAACACGATTCTGTTCATGTCAACCCTCCTCTTTGACGTATTGGGCTTTCCGGCTGCGATTTTGGGATGGCGACCAGCTATTGTCAATCAGGGCGGATTTTCGCCCGCGCGCAAAGGGGCTACGTTAGATAATATGCAAATTGGGCGCAAATCGTTCCATTTCAAGCGTAGGGGCCGGTTTGAAACCGGCCCTTATTGCAGTCTGGGGGGTGGCAGGTTGACCATAATTCCTTTGACAGACACGTAAAACTCCTTCCGTCCGGGTTTGGTGGAGAGAAGGAGCCTATCGGCCAGGATGTGGTCAGTTGCTTATCGTGACAATGTTGTTGTAAATGGTAATGTGAAGTATGCCGATTATATCCATGCCCAGGATAATGTCGTAATCTTGCGGTCGATAAGGCAGCCCCAGGACAGGAAGATCTTTTCCGAAAAGAAACTGTCCCGGATTTGGCGACCCCACCACATCATGTGATATCGGAATATACACGCCGGCGTTATATACAAACGTACGGACTGTTTGACCGGAAGCTACAGCCAGAGATGCCGGTCTTATCGCAACAAGATTAAGGTCTGCTATAACCTTCGGCGATACAAGAGTTGAGGTTGCCCCTGTGTCAACGAGCGCGTTGTATTGGCGGTAGTCGGGACTGATTGAATCACGGGTCACGTCAACAAGAATGACGATTTGGTTGTCCCTGACCGGCTGCTGAAATGTCGGCACAGCTAATCTTCACGGGTAAGGAAAATGGCGTGATACCCGATGTCTGTGGGCCGCTCTCCTACAAGATGGAGGCTGAACTGACCCGGGCCGAATTTCTCTGATGCAATGGAGTAAGCATCCCTCTCATCGTTATAGATGGCTATTTTCTCTCCATGAGAGAAAACCACTGTTTTACCCCAATGCTCCTTTTCCATCTCATTCTTGATGAGGTCGTAGGCTTGCTGATTCATCTCCATTTCAGCAAGCACCTCCGGCGACCCCGCAATATATTCAACTTCTCCATTCAATTCAGTCATATTTTGCCTCAATTCTGCTTCGCAATTAAGGAAGCTATCCTATTATGCGTTGTTTCCAGGGGGAGGACAACCAATCGCAGCATTATCGGTGAAGATCCAACAGTGATAGAGATGCTTCATTGAGTGAAGCTTGCAGGCCGATGACCGGGCTAATCTTCCTTCCAGTTGAGGACGTAGTCCCGCTGCCAGGGGGTTTCGGGGGAGTTTGGGTGAAGGTAGGCGTGCAGACGCCAGCGGGCAATCTGGGCCAGGGCCTGTTCGCCGCTGCGTCCGTGGCGAACCAGCCAGCAGCCTACGACGGTGCCCGTGCGTCCGATTCCTGCGAGGCAGTGGACGTAGATTCTCTTACCCTCGTCCAGAGCGGCGTCGATGACGTTCAGAATTTCCGTCATCTGCTTGCGGCTTTCGGGGATGTCCCGGTCGATGATGGGGAAGTGGTGGAACTCGGGCGTGAGGCCCTGAGCGCGGCATTCCTTCTCGGCGGCGTCCGTGTAGGAGGGAATCTCGCCTATCTGCGTGAGGTTGATGAAGCAGTCGATTCCGGCCTCGGCGAGGGCCTTGAGTCTGGTAGAGGTGTAGAAGGGCACGCCGCCGCCGGGGTAGCCGCCGACGGCGAAGCGTCCGGGGATAACCCAATAGCTGTTGGGCAGCGGGCCGAGGGGTTGTTGGTTCATGGTTTGGGGTCTCCTGGGTGAGATTGGGCTACGACGAGGCCCAGCGTTTGATGAGGTGGTGGGCGATGGCGATGGGGCCGGGCAGAAGCAGGCGCGGGTTGCGTTCCTCCAAAGCCAGCCGCACCTCGTCTTTGTGGAACCACCGCACGTCCTCCATCTCCTCCTCGTCGCGGAGAATTTCGGTGGTGGCGGCGGTGGCCTCGCAGCCAATCATCAGCGTGTGGGGGAAGGGCCAGGGCTGGGAGAAGCAGTAGCGGATGTCTTTGACGCGGATGCCGGATTCTTCCATTATCTCCCGCGCGACGGCCTCCTCGATGGACTCGCCCTGGTCCATGAATCCGGCAAGACAGGAGTAGGTCTTGAGGCGGGTCATGCGGCCGCGGGACTGGCCCAGCAGACATTGGTCGCCGTGGGAGACGACGGTTATGACGACGGGGTCGGTGCGGGGGAAGTGCAGCTTGCCGCAAGTGACGCACCGGCGCATCTGGCCGCCGCGCCGAATCTGGGACTCGCGACCGCAGGCGGAGCAGAAGCGATGGCTCGCGTGCCATTCGAGTTGGGCTGCGGCTTGACATAATATGCCGGCATCGGCGGCGGACAGCATCGTCGCCGCGCTGCGCCGGTCAACGAATGAAGCGTCGGCGTTCGGGAGGGCGCGGCTTGGGTCGTCAACGTCGGACACGTCGGCGGCAAAGTGGGGTATGCCGTCGAGGAGACCCAGCAGGACGGGTTCGGTGTCGAGACCCAGGCCGTCCAAGGCTGAGCGGGTTGTCCAGATGAGGCGGGTGTCGCGTCCAGCCGAAAGGGGCGCTTCGAACTTCCAGAGGAGGAGGAAGCGCGAATCGCCGTCGAGGGAAGCCTGGCGAATCCAATCTTCGTCGCGACGCTCCCGTTCGCCCCTGTCCAGGGGATTTCCGGCAAAGATTTGCATTGAGGTCATTCGCCTACATCATCTCCCGTCGTCGGACATAATCGTCGCAGGCCATTGTAACGGATTATGGGCTAAAGCGGGGTTTTGAATCGTCTATGAATTGACAACCCATGCGCGCGCCAATACCATGAGCGCAGTTTCGTAATTCAAGGGGGTTCGAATGCCTGACTTCAAGATGATTTCCGCAGATTCCCACGTGGTGGAGCCGCCGGAGATGTGGGTGGACTACATTGACCCCGCGTTCAAGGACAGGGCGCCGCGCATCGTGAAGGACCCGCCGGGGATGAGGGGCCACTACTTCATCATCGAGGGGATGGAGCCGAAGAAGATAATCGGGCTGTTCAACGCCGGCCTCTCGCCCAAGGAGGTGAAGGAGCAGCAGGACAGGGACCCGGACTTCCAGGAGTGCCCGCCCGGAGCCTACGACCCGGCGGCGCGGATGTCGGACCTGGAGAAGGACGGGGTAGAGGCGGAGGTAATCTACACTTCGCTGGCCTTCGACCTGTTCCGGCTGACGGACGCGCCGTTCCAGGAGGCGGTGTTCGCCGCGTACAACACGTGGCTGGCGGAGTTCTGCCGGACGGATCCCAAGCATCTCGTCGGCCTGGGGCTGATTCCGTTGCTGAACGTGGACGACGGTATCAAGGAGTTGAATCGTTGCGCCGAACTGGGCTTGCGGGGAGGCGTCATCATGGCGTCGCCGCCCGACGGGTTGAGCTACTCCAACGAGATGTACGAGCCGTTCTGGGCCGCCGCCGCGGACCTGGACATGCCCATCAGCCTGCACATTCTGACGGGCCACGCCGACGAGAGCAAGGCGGAGGGGATGTTCAAGGAGAATTACGTGCGGGTCATCGGAATCATCCACGAGATTCAGCGTTCCTTCTCGCAGATATTGTTCTCGGGCGCGCTGGCGCGCCACCCTAACCTGAGGATTGTGTCGGCGGAGAACGACATCGGCTGGGTGCCGCACTTCCTGTTCAGGGCCGAGCGCTGGTTTGAGAAGCAGCGATACACGAACCCGACGGAGTTGAAGATGACGCCGAGGGAGTACGCGCTGCGTCAGTTCTACGTGAGCTACCAGACGGACCCGGTCGGCTTGCAGTTGGCGGACTATTTCGGCGAGGACAATTACGCCTGGGCCAGCGACTACCCGCACGGCGCGTCCACGTTCCCGAACTCGCGGGAGATCGTGGACGAGGACTTTGCGGGTCTGCCGGAGGCGTACAAGCGGAAGATTACGCGGGACAACGTGATCAAGCTGTACAACATGGACTTGAATTAGGGGCGCAAGGGATACGTGGTAACACAATTCAATTTAATGTATAGTGGAGGTAGAAATTACGCCTTCCAGGAGAGTTGATGGCTGCTACTGAAACGATAACTGACGATCTGAAGCAAAGGGTCAGCAGGCTTGAAGGCGGCTCGGGCCACTTCGCCACAAAGGCTGACCTTGCTCAATTGGAGATGCGTGTCGTGCGACTGGAGGAGCGCATGGAAGCGCGCTTTGCCGAATTGGAAGCGCGTATGGAGGCACGGTTTGCTCAGATGCAGACCCTCATTGCGCAACAGGAAAACCGTCTGTTTCTCAAGTTCGGTGGGCTGATGGTAGCGACGGTAGGGGTTGCTGTTGCGGTCATCAGACTGTTGGGCTAGAAGGCATTTCTGCGTCTTGCGACTTTCGTTCGGACAGTTGGAGAGGATGCAAAGGACGGGGTGTTGTTGATGGTGCAGAATGTGATTAGAAGGCAAACTTGTTGAGGAGTGCTGATGGCTGCTAGCGAAACGACAACTAACGACCTGAGAGAACGCGTAAGCAGACTCGAAGGCGGGTATGAGCATCTAGCGACTAAGGCGGACGTGGTGAAGCTGGAGGCGCGAATTGCTGAGATGGAAACTAGTATCGCCCAGTTGGAGGCGCGGCTGCTGCTGCGATTTGGCGGCATGTTGATAGCTTCCACTGGCATTACGATCGCAGTCCTACGACTGCTGGGCTAATTCGGACGTCTCGACGCCCGCCCTTTCTCGTCCCTCCGTCATTAGATTCAGTTACCATGCCTGTCACCCACAGACGCAGCCGAATTTCCTATATTGTCGCATTGTCGGCTTGCCATAGTTGACGGCTCCCCGTAGTTCTGCAATCGCCTTGAGCCTTGACACTTTTCCCGCCCGCTCATAATATGGCCCAAGCTGACGCATTCAAACGATGCGTCGCAACACTGACCGCAAGGAGCGCCTATGGTTGACCTTCGCAAGGCTGCCGCCATCGTCGGCATCTACGAGCATCCCGCCCGATTCGCCCCCGACAAGAGCGAGCTTCTGGTGCAGGCGGAAAGCGTCATCGGCGCGCTGAACGACGCCGGGCTTGAGAAGAAGGACGTGGACGGGCTGTTTTCTTCGTCCATGTCCGTCAGGATGGCCAACCTGTCCCTGGCCGACTACATGGACCTCTACCCCAAGCACCTGGACGACACCAGCGTCGGCGGCGCTTCCTTCGAATTTCACCTCGGACACGCCGTCAACGCCATCGCCGCGGGACGCATCGACGTTGCCGTCATCACCTATTCCACCCTGCCCCGTTCCGGTGGCATCTCCATAGGCACCGGCGGCGCGGCTAGATTAGGCGCGCCCCGGCTCCATCCCGCGCCCGACAGCTTCGAGGAGCTTTACGGATTCACCACCGTCGGCCTCTACGCCATGCTGGCCCAGCGTCACATGCACCTGTACGGCACCACGTCGGAGCAGCTGGCGGAGATTGCGGTCAACACCCGCAGGCACGCCTCCATGAACCCGCAGGCGTTGTATCGGGACATCATCACCGTGGACGACGTGGTCAACTCGCGGATGATTTCCGACCCGCTCCACCTGCTGGACTGCTGCGTCATCAGTGACGGCGGCGGCGCGGTGGTTGTCGCCTCGCCGGAGGTGGCGCGAAACTGCCGTCACACGCCGGTCTGGGTCTTGAGCCAGGCGGAGGGCGTGGCCCACCAGGGGGCCGGACGCCGCGACCTGATGTATCTGGCGGCGGCGCAGACGGGCGGGCCTGCTATGGAAGCCGCGGGCGTCACCCACGACGACTTCGACATGGCGATGATCTACGATTCGTTCACCATCACCGTATTGATGACGCTGGAAGACCTCGGCTTCTGCGAGAAGGGCGAGGGCGGCGACTTCGTTTCCAACGGACGCATTGGTCTTGGTGGCGAACTGCCCATCAACACGGACGGCGGCGGCCTCTCGTCCAACCATCCAGGCATGAGGGGCCTGTTCCTGCTGCTGGAGTCCACACGCCAGTTGCGTCACCAGTTTGAAGGCACGGAACGACAGGTGCCGAACTGCCGGCTGGCGCTGGTGCACGGCACGGGCGGCACGCTGGCGTCGCGACACAGCGGCGGCACCGTAGTATTGGGGAGGGACTAGATATGAGCGAGTGGAAGAGACCCCTGCCAACCATAACCGGAGAGACCCTGCCATACTGGGAGGCCTGCCAGCGCGGGGAGTTGCTGATTCAGCGTTGCGAAGGGTGCGATATATACCAGTATTACCCGCGCGGCATCTGCGCCACCTGCTTCACCAGCAAAATCGGATGGGTGAAGTCCAGCGGGAAGGGAACCGTCTGGACGTTTACAGTGACACGTCAGAACCGGACCGCCGGATTCGACGAAGGCCCCTACGCCCTCGCCCTGGTGGAGTTGGAGGAGGGCGTGAAGATGTTTACCAACATCATCGGATGCGATCCCTTCGACGTTCGTGTCGGAATGCCGGTGGAGGTGACTTTCGTAAAGGCCAACAGCGATGTCACGGTGCCCTTCTTCAAGCCCGCGGAGTAGGTGACGCATGGACTCCCTTGAACTCTGCTACATGAGCGTGGAGGAGCTTGCGCCCCTGATTCGGGACGGGCAAGTTTCGCCCGTGGAAGTTACGCGGGCGCATCTGGATAGGATCGCCGCCACCGAACCCGGCCTCAACGCGTTCATCACCCTGACGGAGGAGCAGGCGCTGGCAGATGCCCGTGAGGCGGAGACGGAGATTCGGGATGGAGAATACCGCGGCCCCTTGCACGGCATATCGCTGGGGCTGAAGGACCTCTACTACACCGAGGGCGTGGTTACGACTTCCGGAGTTCGTATCTACGAAGATTTCGTTCCCGATTACGACAGCACCGTCACGCGACGGCTGAAGGATGCGGGGACAATCCTTCTCGGCAAGCTGAACCTGGCTCCGCTGGCCATGAGCGGGCGGGGTGAAAATCCCTTCTTCGGCGACGCGCTGAATCCGTGGAATACGGGAATGGTCCCCGGCGGCTCCAGCAGCGGCTCCGGCGTGGCCGCCGCCGTGGGGCAGTGCACGATTACGATGGGTTCGGACACGGGCGGCTCTATTCGCATTCCGGCGTCCTTCTGCAACCTGGTCGGTCACAAGCCCACCTACGGCCTGGTGAGCCGCTACGGGGTCAGCCCCCTTTCCTGGGGGTTGGACCACTGCGGCCCAATGACGCGGACGGTTATGGACACCGCCCACGCCATGAACGCCATCGCCGGCCACGACCCCAACGACCCCACCTCGGCACGGGTTGACGTTCCCGACTACGCGGCGTCGGCGCGGGAGAGCATTAGAGGCCTGTGCCTTGGCGTGCCGAGGGAATTCTTCGATTTTCCGATGGAGAGCGAGGTCAGGGACTCGGTGCAGAAGGCTATGACTGTGCTGGAGGAGTTGGGAGCAGAGCTTGTGGACGTGTCGTGGCCGAATTTCTACCGCGCCGTCACGATGGGACACCTGATTTCCATATCGGAGGCGTCTTCCATACACACCCACCTGGTAGAAACAAGCGGATCTGAGGAAGTCACCAGGATTCTGCACAAGTTCCCGCGCATCGAGGCGGGGATGATGATTTCCGCCGCCGACTACCTGGAGGTTCTGAAGCTGCGCCGCAACTACACCGAGGAAAGCCACCAGGTTATGAAGGACGTGGATTTGCTTGTCGGGCCTACGATGCCGATGACGCCCTTCCCCTTGGCCTCCGCCGAGGTGAACCTGGAAGGGCAGACCTTCGGCGCGGAGAAGGCCATACCCACCTTCACCCGCCCCTACGACCTGAACGGCTTTCCCGCCGTTTCCGTGCCGTGCGGATTTTCTGAAGCGGGTCTGCCCATCGGATTGCAGATAGCCGCCAAGCCCTACGAGGACCACGTGGTCTTGCGCGCCGCCTACGCCTACGAGCAGGCGACGGAGTGGCACAAGCGGCGTCCATATCTCCCTTAGCGGGAAATGATTGACATAACTATTCCACTGCCGCAAAACGGCCAAATTGTTGACAGCGTCCAATGCCGATGATTCAATAGGAATCAGACGCGAATAGGGGCGTACAGCATATCTCGGTAGGAGCGGTCAGCCATGCGAAACGGATTCAGGGTCATCGACGCCGACGGTCATTTCTACGAGCCGGAAGACCTTTGGGACAAGTACCTCAGCCCGGAGTTCCAGGATAGGAGTCCCAAGGTTGCCCGGATGCTGGGCAATTCTATGGTTCAGTTCGAGGGCGAGGAGGGCGGCGTTTCCCGCTCCGACAAGCTCTTTTCCCAGATGGACGCCAAGTTCGGCCACGCCTTCCGGGACGGCTGGACTCTCGATAGTCGCATCAAAGACATGGACACGGAGGGTTGGGACATCCAGGTGTGCCTGCCCACCAAGGCCGTTTCGCTGCCCGGCTTCATCCCCGATGACGTGCAGGGCGCCATGTGCGTCGCCTACAACAGTTGGGCCCACGATTTTTGCAGCGGCGCGCCTGAGCGGATTAAGTTCACCGCCACCGTGCCCGGCCACGACATCGACGACATGGTGTCCGAGATTCGCCGTTCCGTTTCCGAGCTGGGCGCCGTTTCCGTCTTCCTGCCCAAGGCCATCCCGGAGAAGATGTGGCATCATCCCGACTACACTAAAGTCTGGGAGACGGTTACGGAGTTGGACGTGCCGATTTCCGTCCACGGCAGCAGCAGCGCCAGCGGCGACCCGTGGGCCAACGCCCGCTACAACCCCTACGCCGGCCCCTTCATCGCCCTGGGGCAGGCCATCGGCTTCCCCTTCGAGAACATGATCAACCTGGGGCACTTCATGTACAGCGGCATCCTCGACAAGTTCCCCACGCTGAAGCTGCTGATTCTGGAGGCGAACTCCGGATGGGTTCCCTTCTGGCTGAACCGGCTGGAGAAGTATTGCGAGGGGCGGCAGTCGGTGTTCTTCGACGAGCACCCGCTGGATATGACGCCGCAGGAGTATTTCCTGAGGCAATGCGCCGTGGCCGCCGACGCCGACGAGCCTTCTATCAAGTACGTGGTGGATTACATCGGCGACGACAACATCGTCTTCAACACGGACTATCCGCACCCGGACGCGCCGGCGACGAACGAGCCGTTGGCGAACATGATGGAGCAGCCGCTGTCGGAGGAAACGAAGCGGAAGATTCTGTGGGACAACTCGGTGAAGATCTACGGGGAGCGGCTGGTCGCGGGTCATCCCCACGCGTGAAGATGCGAAAGAAGTCTGAGAGAACTCTGGCGCGCCAGTGAAGATTGAGGAGAATGTATGATGCGTTTCCGGCCTGAACTTAGACAACCGGCCCTGTACGTGGTCGGTCTTTCAATCCTGTTTGTTATGATGGTGGCGGCGTGCGGCGGCGGCGGCGATACCCCGGCTCCCACGACTACGTCCGCGCCTCAAGCCACAGCGGCCCCGGCGACCCAACCTCAGATCACGCCCGCGCCGACAACCCCGGACGCTCCCCCGCAATCGGGGGCTTCGTCAGGCTCGGATAAGCTGTTCATCCCCGCCAACGAAACGGGAGAAATTCCGGTGACGCTCGCGGCCGGGGACGTCTTGGAGATTAACTTCGACGTGCAGTCGAACATCACAGGCGGGCAGAATGTGAGCGCGGGAATCGGCCAGGCTGCGGAAGGCATCCAGTTGGTCGTAGCAGACCCGGTGGGGGATCAGGTGTTGACCATCGACCAGACGTTGGTCTCGGACACCGTTTCGGTTGAAGCCAAAGTGAACGGAGAGCATCTCATACTCTTCTTCAACCCCTTCCTGCTGCAGGCCGTATCCGTTGAGGTCAGCTGGGCGGTTAACCCGTAAGGGTTTGGCCCAAGGGCCGGTCTCTCGGTTCTCTCCCATCGACGCATCCTTGCGCCGATAGGCGTAGATTCTCTTGACATAGTATGCTGTAAGACGATAGTTTAGCCGTACCTTCAATTGCCGACGTGGGTTGAATTCAGGATTGCCAAAATCGTTCGTGGAGTAGTGCATGGTAATGACAGAGGCGCCCGTAACCAGGTCTGAACTGAAAGAGGAAATGGCGTCGTTCAAGTCCGACATGCGGGGCGAGATGCGTCAGGAAATGACCGTATTCAAGACCGAGATGCGGGCCGAAATGCGTGAGCAGATGAAGTCGTTTACGAGCGACATGAAGGTCGAAATCCGGGACCAAGTGTCGTCGTTCAAGACCGAGATGCGGGATGAAATCCGGGCGACGCAGGCGACGTTCAGGACCGAAATGCGGGAAGAGATGGTCTCAAACAAGGCCGAGTTGGTACAGGCAATCGCATCCAACAGGGCTGAGTTGATGCAGGCAATCACGATAAACAGAGACGAGTTGATGCAGGCAATCACGATAAACAGAGACGAGTTGAAGCAGGAAATGGCAGCCGACAGAACTGCGTTCAAAGCTAGTCAAGACGCGCTTAGGGCCGAGTTCAAGACTGACAGGGACGCGCTTAGGGTCGAGTTCAAGACTGACAGGGACGCGCTTAGGGCCGAGTTCAAGGCCAACCAGGAGGCCACAAGGGCTGATTTCAAGGCTGACCGGGACGCGCTTAGGGCCGAGTTCAAGACTGATAGGGACGCCCTTAGAGCCGAGTTCAAGGCCGACCAGGACGCGCTTAGAGCCGAGTTCAAGACTGACAGGGACACCCTAAAAGCAGAGTTCAAGGTCAACCAGGAGGCCAGCAGGGCTGATTTCAACGCCGGCCAGGAGGCTACGAGGGCCACTTTCAGCAGGGAGATGACATTGCTGCGAGATGAATTCCGTCAGCACTTCGCCACCAAAGAGGATCTGCGGTCGTTGGAACTGAGAGTAATGATGCGTCTGAGCGGACTGATGATTGCAGGTTTCGCATTGTCTACTACCATTATCAGGCTATGGGCGTAAGCAATCTCGGCATAGGGTTCACAAACTAACGAAGAGGTGGGAACGAACATGGGCTACAACATTATTTCCGGGGACAGCCACATCGACCTGCGGTTCATGCCGGAGGATCTCTTTACGTCGAACGCCTCGGCGTCAATGGTGGACAAGATGCCCCACGTGGTGGAGGCCGACACCGGCAAACGCTGGAACGCCGGCGGGATTGACCTGGGCGTGGTCGGCCACGACGTGGACGCGAGCACTTTCAGCACCGAGATGGGCACCCGCTGGAACGCCATGATTGAGGCCGGATTCTACGAAGACGCCGACCAGGGCTATCATCCCACCAATCCCACCCTCCGCATCAAGGACCAGGACAAGGACGGCATAGACGCGGAGGTCATCTACGGCCTGCTGCGGATTTCCCACACCCTCAACGACAACGACCAGATTGTCGAAATCTTCCGCATCTACAACGACTGGCTGGCGGACTTCTGCAAGAGCCACCCCGGCCGCTTCGCCGGGCTGGCCTGCATCCCCAACCACAGCCCCCAGGCCGCCGCGGACGAGCTTCGTCGCGCGGCGGAGATTGGCCTGCACGGGGGAGACTTCGGCGTCGCGGGCGCGGTCAAGCCCATCTATCATCGCGATTGGGACGCGCTCTGGGAAGCCTCCCACGACACGGGCCTTTCCCTTTCGTTCCACACCACGGGCCTGCTGCCCAGGGCGATTGGCGGCGCGGATGCGTCCGACTACGACGAGGTATACCACAACGTCCGAACCACCATGTTCCAGCTTCAGGGCGCGGAATTCGTCACGAGCATCATCTTCTCCGGCGCCTGCGAGCGATACCCGAACTTCAAGTTCGTCCTCGGCGAGTGCGGCGTCAGCTGGATTCCCTACGTCATCGACCGGATGGACCACGAGGGCGAGGGACAATCCGGCATCTCCATGCTGCCCAGCGAATACTGGAACCGGCAGGGCTTCTCCACCTTCCAGAAGGAGAACGTGGCAGGCCAGCTGATTCCCCTTGTGGGCGCGGGCAACGTCATCTGGGGTTCCGACTATCCCCACCAGGACGGCGTCTGGCCCGACTCCCTGGACACCATCGAGGAAAACCTACGCGACCTGAATGACGACGACGCCAAGCAGAAGGTGATTCGGGACAACGCGGCGGCGCTCTACGGCTTCGAATTGTAGCGGGCGTTCGGGAGCAATCGGATGGGGTGGGTTGCGTTGAGTTGCTCACCCCCATCCCCGTATCAAGTACGGGGCAGGCTCTAACCTTCCCCCATCAAGGTGGAAGGGATGAGAGGATGGTTAGCCCGCCTCCGTTATCGGTTGAGCCAGAATCCACAGGCTCACCATCGTGTAGCCCACCATCAGAACCAGCATCGGCAGCTGACTTCGCAGCGCCAACGCCCGGTCTTTGAACGTCCGCAGGGCTATGGCGTGGGCCAGGAACACGGATATGATGTGCCCCACCACTATTGCGGCCACGGCTAGCAGCCAGGTTGTGCGCGCGCCGATGACCCGCAGGTTGGTCTGGTAGTCCGTCGTTCCGAATAAGTCCCAACCGAATCCCAGCGGATCCGACGCCAGCGGGATGGCAAGCTGCCCCTGAATCAGCAGGAACGACAGGAAGTGGGCCAGGTGGTAGGCCAGGGCGATGGGGATGAGAGAATATACGAAGACGCGGGCCAACCTGCCCACCGCTTCCGGACGCCCAACAACCTGCGCCATCACTCGAACCGTTGCCAGATAGACCAGTCCGAAAAGCAGCGGAAACGCCAGCAGCCCCAGCGTGCCCACGGCCTCGCTGCTGCCCGCGAAGGCGCGGCTGAGGCCGTCATGGATGGTTGCCCACAGCGGCGTGGCGGTCAACCCATCGTAAGTAACCGTCGAGAGCAGCAGGACGACCAGAGTCGCCGTTGACGTTGACACGACCTCGTTCCGCAGCAGTCCGGCGGCGAAGGGCCGAAGGTTGAACTCCCTTTTGTCATGCCGTGCTTGGCGGAAGCATCGGCCGCAATCGATGCAGTCGCCGTCTTTGTCGCGGCAGTCAAGGGAGCGCTCCCGGCAGGCGGATTCGTCCCGGCTGCGAATCTCCGTAGGCGCGAACTTCGACAGAAAGCCGAAAACCAGGGTGAATGCCTCGCCGTGTCGGAGCCACCGGTCCTTGCCGTAGATGAGCATCCCCGCCCAGGTGATGATTGAATAGTTGATGGCGAAACGGGCCAGGTGGGCAGGGATAGCGGAGTCCACGTAGACCAGTTCGATCCAGGCAAATGCCCAGAACAGAATCAGGGCGGGCCAGACGCCGAATCGCTTGGGATAGCTGTACCCAAGGCTTAATTCCCTGCCGTTGGCGACGGCGTCAAAGACCCATTCCGCCCAACCAAAAATAATCTTCCAGGGGTTGATGAGGGCCCACACGTTGCCCACCAGCGCCGACGCGTAGGCCAGGCCCACCCACCATAGAATCCAAACCAGGACGGGCGCCAGGTTGTCCGTCGGCTCCTGTTCGCCCACAAGGCCGCCGACGACCACCAGCAGAAACAGCCCCGCCGACGCCAGTTGAAGCGGGAATATGGCGACGGGATGTGTCAGCAGCCGGAAGGGCGGCCATCTCAGCAGATTCAGGCGAGGGTAGCCGCGTCCCCCCGTGTCTCCCCGCATGAACACGCCGATGACGACGAAGGAGAGGGCGACGGCGGCCCCCGCGCCCGTCACGTACAGCCACAGCGGGACGGGCAGGTCGTAGCGTTCGCCGAAGCCGTGGGCGTAGGCCGTGGCCGGCGAAAGCGCAGCCGCGACCAGGGCGAGGGTTGCGCCCACAAGGGCTATGCGTGGCAATGAGCGCATAGTGCTACCGAGGCAGCACAATCAGCCGCCCCAGGTCGACTTCCACCGGCTCCGCCGCGGAGGGTTGGCTGGCCTGATGGTCCGGCGCGGTCACGGGTTCGCCGGGGATTGTCACGGTAGTCGTCGCCTCTACGGGATTGCCGCCAACGGCGTACTGCTCGTGGCTGTTGGCGTTCAGGGTAATGCGGATGTTTCGCTCCCCGGGGTCGAGGGCGGAAATGTGGTGCTCGTTGGCGAAAGCCCGCTCAAGCTTCACGCCGTCCACGTAAACGTGGGCATGACCCTCGCCGGAGACGTGGGGTTGGTCCACCTTGTCCGGCGCGAAGGTCAAGCCGGTGGTGGCGATGTTCAGGTTAACGCCGACCTCTCCGTCCGATGCGGCTTCGACGCTGACGGACATTCCAGCCGGGGCCTCGATGGTCTTCGCGTGGTGGTCGGGGACGCCGATGCCCTCAAGCAGGATGTGGACGGTGATGGGGAAGCTGCCCGTGACGTCGGCGGTGAAGTCCAGGGTGGCGGTGACGTTTGGCATCAACATCAATTCGCGGTCGTAGCCGTGAAGGTGGAAGCTGGCGGCTTCGTCGGCGGTTATGTTGAAGGTGACCCTGTCGTCCTGCGCCACCTTGAATTCCGGTTCAGACTCTACGAGTCCGCGATAGGCAATTTGCAGGTCGAAGGTAACGTCCTCCGGCTCGCCGCCGCTGCCGCAGGCGGAAACGACGATTGCGCCCATCAGAACCAGAAATAGAAGCCACGTCGTTATGATTGACTTCGGCATCCTTCACTCCTCTTTGTTGATTTCTTGCATGGGAGCCTTGCCCTTCAGCCGCCGCCACGTCGTTGCCGCCGTTTCCGACCCCACGAAAGGGCCACCAATCCGACGAGCACGACCAGAACCAGCAGAATTCCCACCACGCCGAGGTTCACGCTTCCGCGGCGAGCCACCGTAAGGGGGATGTCCACGACTTCCTCGCCCAATGGACTGCCTACGCTGACGGTGAACAGCCACCCACCGATTTCACTCACGGGAACGTCCACGGTATAGATGTTGGGGCCGTCCAGGGATGCTACGCCCGCCACAGGGCCGACGGATTCAGGCTCGGCGTCGCCGGTGGAGCGTCCCCACAGGGCAATCTCGGCGCCTTCCACGGGTTTCACCTCGTCGGCCTGGGCGAGGAACACCACGAAGTGCATCGTGCCGACGAAGGGCGCGGTGGTGACCCGCATGAAGTAGGGGCCGACGCCGCCCGCGAAGACCTCGCGGCTGCCGGCGTGGATGCCGTTGGCGGAGGCGGGAGAGACGTGGACGACCGCGAAGGCGAGGACGCCAAGGGCGACTGCGGCGGCGGTCAGGACGCCGGACATTTTAGTTGGGCGCGTTGCTCCGTTCATTTGACGGCAGACGGCGCCGAGCCGTCACCCCGGCTACTCCTCCTCGCCTTCGTCGTCTTTCTTCTTCGCATCCCTGTCGTAGGCGAATTTCAGCCCGTACAGGACGTAGGCAAACAGGGCGGCCCCAAGCATGACCATGATGAATCTGTAAAGTCTGCTTCCGCCGTCCGTATTCGTGAGCAGTTCGATAAATTGGAAGAGCAGCAGGAAGCCCACGACGACAAGCAGCACTTTTATCCATTTTACCGACCACTTGGATAAATCAAACAAATCCATTTATGGTTGAATCCCCTTCATGCGAAAGTTGAGCCGGACGAGACGAAGAAAACCTTCGCGCCTTCGGCTATTCTTCTTCCCCTTCCTCCTGCGGATTATCCTTTTTCCTCTTCTCCTTGTCGAAGCCGAGTTTCAGCCCGTACAGCGACCAGCCGAAAAAGGCCGCCGCCCCCAGGGTGTACAGGTACGTCGATAGCTCGACCCCCTTCTCGAAAAACAGCGCGTCCATCACCAACGCGACGAAATTCCATAGCAGAATCACGCCGGCGAAGATGACGAATCGCTTGCGCCCCTTCAAATCCAGCCATTGGAATGGTTCCCACTTCATTGGCGTTTCAACCCGGCCCCGTTTACTCGTTCAGGCTCTTAGATTATAGACTACCATCCGACTCTGGCGCAGCCCCTTTCTCGTTCCGCAAGCGTTCGGCAATGCGGCGCACCTCCTGCACCCGTTCCCTCGAAGATACCAGCACCGCGTCGGGGGTCTCAACCACCACCACGTCATCCAAACCCACCACCGCCACGGTTCGCTCGGTGGAGAGGACGAGGGAGTCTTTGACGGATTCGAGATAGACGGGGCCTTGCGCCACGTTGCCCGCTCGGTCCGCGTCCTGTTCCTCCCAGACCTGCGCCCAGGAGCCGAGGTCGGACCAGCCGCCGGACAGGGGGACGACCGCTACGCGGATTTGCTCATCCCCGGCGGTCTTTTCCATGACGGAGTAGTCGATGGATTCGGCGGGGCAGGCCAGGAATAGCTCCGGGTCAGGGCGAAGGAAGGGGCCGTCCCTGAGGGCGCTTTCGTAGGCGCGCCGACAAGCGTGGGCGATGTCGGGCCGGCAATGATTCAAGGCTTGCAGCCAGACGGCGGCGCTCATCAGGAAGATGCCGCTGTTCCACAGATAGCGACCGTCTATCAGGTATTCCTGGGCTTTGGCGAGAGACGGCTTCTCCACGAAGGCCGCGACCTTCATGGCCGCCGGAAGGCCCGGCTCCTGTTGCAGGAATTTCTCCCGGCGGATGTACCCGTAGCCGGTGTGGGGCTGAAGGGGCACGACGCCGAAGGTGACCATGTATCCGGCGCGGGCCAGGGGCAGAGCGGCATTCAGGCAGCGCTGGAATTCTTTCGGACTGCGGACCACGTTGTCCGCGGGCATGGCCAGTATCAGCGGATCGTCTTCCTCCGCGGCGGCTTGCCGCAGATGCAGGGCGGCGAGGGTCAGCGCGGGGGCGGTGTTGCGTCCTTCCGGCTCCAGTATGGCCGCAAGGGCGGGACGCCCCGCTTCCGCCAGCTGGTTCAGGGCGAGTTGGCCGTGACTTTCGTTGCATACGACGAGGGGAGAAGCGGTGGGCATCCCTTCCAAACGGGCGAGGGTGTCCTGAAGCATGGTCCCGCCGCCGAGGAGAGAGAGGAATTGCTTGGGGCGTTCGGGTTTGGAAAGGGGCCAAAGGCGCGTGCCCGCGCCGCCCGCGAGAATCACGGGATGAATCAAATCAGCCATGCGTCGAAGGTTGAAGGGGCAGGCGTCAAGAGCGGTGGTATGTGCGCGGACATGGCGGGACCGTCCTCGGTGAATAGAGACGGGGCGATTATAGGCAAGGGCAAGGAATGGGTCAACCGCTTGTAAATCGTCCTGAAATTCAATAAAGTGTTGCACAAACAGCCCCGTGACCGCCAGCAGGCGCGGGCAAAGTAAATTCGGAGGCGAGAAATGTCCCTCTACGGCAAGGTAATATCTTCGGACTCTCACGTTGTGGAGCCGCCCAATCTGTGGGAAGACCGCATGGACCCCAAGTACGGCGCCAGCATCCCCCATCTGCGGAAGGGCGACGACGAAGACCCCTATGACTGGTGGTACTACGACAATATCAGGATGGGCCCGACGGGGGCCATCGCCGCCGCGGGCAAGCGGTTCACCAACCCCCAGGAGATCATTCAGGCGGGCGTCTTCGAAAACGTGCGGCCGGGCGGGTTCATCCCGGAGGAGCACGTGAAGGACATGGACATGGACGGCGTGTACGGCGGGCTGGTCTATCCGTCCACGGGTCTGCCTCTCTACGGCATGGAGAACAACGACCTGCTTCGCGCTGTGTTCGCCGCCTACAACGATTGGCTGGCGGAATTTTGCGGCGCCTACCCGGACAGGCTCAAGGGCATCGCGGAGGTGCTTCTGGACGACGGCGTGGAGGAGGGAATCGCCGAACTGCGTCGGTGCGCGGAGATGGGTCTGGTTGGCGCGATGATAAGCTCCTACCCGAAGGCGGGCCAGACCTACAACCATCCCATGTACGAACCCTTCTGGGCCGCCGCCGAAGAGCTGAACATGCCCATCAGCCTGCACGTCACCACCAACCGGCCGGGCGCCGTGCAGGTGGTCATCGACGGCGAAATTACCCAGACCGGCGCGGACCGCTGCAACCATGACTACTTCGTCCGCCAGTGCCTGGGGCACATCATCTTCGCGGGGGTGCTCGAACGCTACCCCAACCTGCAAATCGTCAGCGCCGAGCACGAACTGGGTTGGATTCCCTTCTTCCTGGGGCGGATGGACGTGACCTACAAGGAGCGCTACCAGGCTACTCCCTACCGGTTCAAGGGGGACACGGTGCCCAGCGACATAATGCGTTCCAACGTGTACCACAGCTTCCAGGAGGACGGCCTCGGCATCCAAATGCGGCACCTGATTGGCGTGGACAACCTGATGTGGGGTTCCGACTACCCCCACGCCGAATCCACCTTCCCAGAGTCCCAGCGGATTCTGTCGGAGATTCTGGAGGACGTGCCGGAGGATGAGAAGGACAAGATAGTCGGCGGCAACTGCGCCCGCGTCTACGGCTTCGCCTAACCTCCCATCCCACCGCTCACCCTGAGCCTGTCGAAGGGTCGAGCAAATGAGGCCGCCAATTACCCGTAGGGGCGACCGGCCGGTCGCCCCTACCCCGTCGTGCTACGACCTCATCGCCAACCCGCCACCCCTTCGTCATTCCGGGGAAAGCCGGAATCCAGAGGGGCGCGGGCGCGGGGTTCCTCTCCACGCCCAGAACGGCATGACCGCCGGCGCTAAAACTCGAAGCTCTCCCCATTCAGAGTAAGCGTGTCCTTAAAGGGAATGGGCTTGGCAATCATCTGACGCGCCCAGCAGCCGTTGCGGGCGTTCCGAAGAATGGCGCGTATAACCTCCGGCTCCGCGTCCGACTCCACCACGAAATTCGTCTCAACGCTGGAAGCGCCGGCGTCGATAGTCTCCGCCAACACCGAACCCGTCATCGTCAGATTCAGCTTGATGCAGCCCTTCACGTTGGAGATTTCCACCTTCCTGAACTGCGCGTACCGCGCAATCTGCGTCATCTCTCAGAATAAGACGGCCATTGCGAAGTAGTGCAAAGGCGCCGGGGCCACGTCCAGCCCGCCGAGGCTGTCCGGTTCGTCGCAGATTACCTCCCACCGCCCGCAGTTGCCCCGCTTCAACTGGTCCTGCACCACCTCCGCTGTGGCCTCCACCGAAGCCAGCCGCACCCGCCCCTTCACGCCAACCATCGGGTCGTACTCGACATAATCCTTCGGGTCTCTGATGACCATGACTGCTCCTTGGATTGACAGGTTAGCTTGCCGGACGCTGTTTCGCCCAGCCGGAGTTGATCTCCACCAAGTTGCCGTCGAAGTCCTCGACGAAAATCTGGGGCAGGTCGTCGTTGCTGCCCACGTATGGAAGACCTTCCGCGTCCAGCAGCCGCTTCGTCTCCTGCAGGTCGTCGACGGCGAAGGCCAGGTGCCTGCCCTCCACGCCGCGCTTGCGGGGGTTGATGTCGCGGCCCTTCCTCGGAACGCCGTCGGCGTCGCTGAGGGTGATGTGTAGTTCGTGCTCAGGCCCGGCGCTGTACCAGATGCCGGAACTCATCACGTTGGGTCGGACAATCTCCCGCAGGCCGAGAATCCTGCCGTAGAAGTCCCGCGCCTTCTCCAGGTCCGTGGTATGAAACGCCGCGTGTTGCAGCCGTGCGCCCGTGCTCATGGCAGCCTCCTAACTCATTCATGTGCGTGGTTGGAGTATAGGATTATGCGGTTGTAGCGTCAAACGAGTTGGCCGTCTTTTGCAATAGCAGGCGGGTTTCCGATATTATCCCTCAAGCTGCAAGTGGAGGAACGAAAGAAAATGGCGCGATTGAACAGGGTTATCGACCTGCTGGAACGAGGGAAGCCCGCCGTTGGCACGTGGGCCAACAACGGAAACCTGGACGACCTGGCCTTCGCCACGGACGCGGGCTACGACTACGTCTTCATCGACAACGAGCATACGGGGCTGGACTTCCCCTCCCTTCGGCTTTCGCTCCAGGCGTTGTTGAACCGGAAGCGAATTGCGGAGTCGGGAAGCCTTCAAGCCCACCCGACGCCCTTCGTCCGCATGACGCCCAACGCGCGGGAGCAGAACCAGTGGATAATCAAGCACACGCTGGACTTGGGAGCCTACGGCATCGTCATCCCCGTCCTGGACTCCGTGGAAGCGGCTGAGGCCGCGGTGGTCGCGTCGCGCTACCCCCAGCGCGTGGGAGCGGCGGACATGCTGCCCAAAGGCGAGCGCGGCTGGCACCCCCACGACGTTGCCGTTCGTTACTGGGGAATAACCGTGGAGGAGTACACGGACAGGTCCGACCTGTGGCCCCTCGACCCGGACGGGGAGATGCTATTGATAGGCATAATCGAGACGGTTCAGGGGGCGCGAAACCTGCCGGACATCCTGAAGAACGTGAAGGGCATCGGGGCGATTATGGCGGGCGCGGGCGACCTGTCCGTGGACATGGGCTTGGGAGGAGCGGCAACGGAAGCGGCAGAGGTGCAGGAGATGGTGCTGCGGACGCTGAAAGTCTGCCAGGAATACGGGGTGCCCTGCGCCACGGGCGTGAGGACGAAGGAGGACGTGGAGATGCGGCTGGAGCAGGGCTTTCAGATTCTAACGGACATGCCCGCCAAGTCCGCGTCGGTGTTGGACCACTGCCGCGCCGTAGCGGGCGCGTGAGGAATCGAGACGATGAAACGGGTGGAGACCGCTTCTACCTGAAATAGTTGATGGTGTCCGAGCAGCTTTCGCAGATAAGGAATATCTCCATCCGGTGTCCCACAATCTGGCCGGGAATGTCCGCCCCGATGGTTCGCAGGACGCGCTCGACGGTGCTGCTTCGGAACTCTCCCACCATGTCGCAACGAACGCAAACCGTGTGATGGTGGTGCTCCCGCCGCGCGACGATGTACTTGGGAGTCCCGTCGGCGAGGCTCACCTTGCACAGCACCCCGGCGTCGAGAAGCAGCTTGACGGTTCGGTAGACCGTCGCCCGGCCCACCTCCATCAACTCCTCCGTCAACTCCTCGACGGTGAAGCCGACTTCCTTGGATTCCAGCAGGCTTACCACGTCCCGGCGCTGGTTCGTGGGACGATAGCCGTGGTCTTCCAATATGGCCAGCAGTTCGGCGGGCGATGGTCGGGGAGCGGCCTCGGACTTTACGTTCGCCATTGACAGAATCTCGTTCCTATCGGTGATGCTGCCCTGATTATAGACGTAAACGTGCGTATCTTGTCAATACTCGGCTAACGAGGTGTGCGAACGTGAAGTCTTTGACGCGCCATCGGCCCGTGCTATACTCGCCGCAACCCCAAGGAGGTGCGCCATGTATGACCTGCTGCTGAAGGGAGGGCGCGTAATCGACCCTTCCCGCGAGATTGACGAATCGACGGACGTGGCCGTCAAGGACGGCAAGATTGCGCGAATGGCGCGGGGCATTCCGCCGTCGGAGGCGCGCGACGTGCTGGACGTTTCCGGCAAGATTGTCGCCCCCGGTCTGGTGGACGTTCATACCCACGTATACCATCCCGGACGAAACTGGAACCACCCCGACGTGGCGGGCGTTCGCTCCGGCGTCACCGCCATCGCAGACGCGGGCGGCCCCGGCTCCGCCGACTTCGAGGACTTCTGCGATTACGTCCTGCCCAAGGCGGAGACGACGGTCTATTCCTTCCTGAGCGTCTTCCGGGACCGCAGCCTGGGCGCGCCGCCCTCCGAGGAGCAGATGGACGTGGAAGGCGTGGTGGAGATTGCCCGCAACAACCCGGATCTGGTCAAGGGCGTCAAGGTCATCGTCGCTCCGAGGACGGTGCAGAACCTCGGACTGAAGCACGTGGAGGCCTCCAAGCGGGCCGCGCGGGAAGGCGGCGTACGGCTGATGATGCACATCGGCGACATCGGCCCCAGGAACCAGACGCCCACGCCCTCCGAGGTCACAACCCAGGCGCTGGCGATGCTGGACGCGGGCGACATGGTGACCCACGTGTTCACGCCCCTCACCGGCGCGGCGCTGGACGAAGAGGGGCGGCTGCTTTCCGCGCTGGTTGAGGCGCAGAACCGGGGCGTGTACATCGACACTTCCTACGGCGACTTCAACTTCGGCTGGGACCGGGCCGACGCGGTTCTGTCCCAGGGACTCAGGCCGGATACCATCGCCACGGACATCGAAATTCACGCCGGCGACGGAATGCGGAAGCTGTCGGAGCGGGGCCTGCTGGAGTACGCTTCCTATTTCCTGGCTATGGGATTCACAGTTGCGGACGTGGTGCGAATGACGACGGACACGCCCGCCGCCTACCTCGGCATCGAAGGCGAAGCCGGAAGTTTGAAGGAAGGAAGGCCGGCGGACATTTCCGTGCTGGACGTAATCGAAGGGCGGTGGCAACTTGCGGACGCCACGGGCAAAACCCGAATGGGCACGGAGGCGCTCGCCCCGGTGATGACGATTAAGGGAGGAAAGGCAATCCATCCCGGCGAACCGCCCCACGCCTGGGGCTGGACGCCCCCCGCCGCCGTGAAAGTAGCCGCCGCCGCCGCGGGCAATTGAAGCGCGATATGTCCTTGACACGCTGCGCCCATCATGCAACAATGGATGTAGTCGGGAGGGTTACTAGCTGAACCCGCCAGGTTCGCCTGCCCGACTACTCTTTTTGTTAGATACACCCGCTTAGTGTACATCCTATATCTCGACGAATCGGGAACCCACGGAGAGGCCTCCTACTTTGTGCTAGGGGGCCTTGCTGTTTTCGAGCGGGAGATCCACTGGTTCAGTCAAGACTTGGACCGCCTCCAGAATGAATATGTCCCAAGCGCTTATCCAGTTCACTTTCATGCCGCCAAGTTAAGAGGCAAATCAAATGAGGCCCCTTGGGATAAGCTGGGATTAGCAAAACGCCGCGAGTTGAAGGACAAGGTCTACGAAATAATCAGGAACCGCAAGGGAATTCTTTTCGCTTGCGCTATCGAAAAGGAATGGTCGGAACGCAATGGCGTCAATGCGTATGAACATGCATTTGAACAGGTCGTAAGCCGCTTCGACATATTTCTAAGCAGGGTCAATCATCCTGTTGGTGAAGACGTCGGCGAAGAACAGCGCGGTCTGTTGGTGCTTGCGGACTCTTCGTACAACAAAACCCTGGCAGTGTTAGCCAGAAAGTTGCAGTCGGAGGGAACCAGGTGGGGTACGCAACTGCGAAACATCACCGACGTTCCCTTCTTTGCTCCATCGAGAGATACGAGATTATTGCAGCTTGCCGATTTCTGCTCGAACGCCGTTTATGGGAATTACCATTCAGGCTTATCGAGAGACTTCTATAGAATAGCCCCGAAATTCGACCATTCCGACGGTGTTTTTCATGGATTGGTCCATTTGACCACGGACTACATGTGCGTTTGTCCAGCTTGCTTCTCCCGTTCGAACCGATAAGTCCACTCATCCCTGACCACCCGCATAAAGCAGTGGGATGAAAATGGGACTGGCTGCGCTATCCCGGCTCGCCCCGCGGCGGGCGCTGATGATAACCGCCATCGTCGCCACCGTCATCATGGGCGACGCCATGATATACAACGTCCTGCCCTCCAACGTCGGCTCCTTTGGCGTGGCCGTCGGTCTGGTGGGGGTGCTCCTCAGCGCCAACCGGTTCGTTCGATTGGCTTCCAATCCCCTGGCGGCTTACCTGCTGGAACGGTTCGGCGCTGCGCGGCCCCTGTTGGCGAGCATAGTCATCGCTCTGGTCTCCACAGTAATGCTTGGCGTCGCGAAAGGGTTTGCCCTTCTCCTGCTGGCGCGCGTACTCTGGGGCGTGAGCTTCTCCATCCTGAGACTGACGGGCTACCTGGTGGTGTTGGAGGAAGGGGAGGACGGCAGGCGGGGCCGCCTGATGGGGGTGTTCAGCGGCGGGATTCGGGTCGGCAGCCTGGTGGCGGTGCTGCTGGGCGGGATACTGTTCGACGTGATGGGACGAGGGCCGAGCTTTCTCATCATCGCTGCCATCGGACTCTTGAGCATTCCGGCATTCCTGGAGTTGGTGCGTAGTTCAAGGTCGAGCGACGTGGTTGAAGCGGAGACGGGGGGCGGCGCTCGTCAGAACACGGCGGCTTCGGACGAGGAGAGCGTTGGACGAAGGTTGTGGAATCTGGTCGTGCCTTCAGTGCCCGGAATGGACGCAGGCCAACGATACAAGCTGCTGGTCGCGTACTTCACCACCTTCTCCTTCTATCTGGTGATGGGCGGAGTCCTGATTTCCACGCTGGGCTTCTACCTGAGGGAGCGGCTGGGGGACGAAGTCGCCATTGCGGGCCTAGTCGTTGGAATAGCCACCCTGAACGGGCTGCTGCTGGCGGTTCGTTTGATGTCCGACGTGGCGGGGCCTTTCCTGGGATACCTGGGCGACAAGTTCGGCCACGAACGGATTCCCATTGTGGCGATACCCACGTGCGTAGCGGCATTGCTTCTGATGGCGTTCCACGCTCCCGCGTTGTGGGCATTCGTGTGGCTGCCGGTGGCGTTCATGGGAGTGACGGGCGCCATCATCTCCCTGAACGCCGCGGTGGGTGGAATGGCGCCGGTTCGCCGGAGACCTCAGGTGATGAGCCGCCTCGCGTCGTGGCAGGACCTGGGCTTCGCCTCCGGGCCTCTTCTGGCATACGCCGCCCTCGGTTCAGTCTCGCTGACGACAATCTACGTGGTTGGCGCTTGCATTCTGTTGATAGCCCTGGCGTCCCAAACCCTCGCGTTCGTTCGTCACCCGCCCGGCGAAGGACGATAGGCGAATGGACGCTGCGCCGACTCACCTGCCCTCCGCCCTTGCAGAGTTGCAGGAGTTCAAACGGCGGTTGGAAGGACGCACCGCTATAGTCTTCCTTGACTACGACGGAACTCTCACCCCCATCGTGTCCCGCCCTGAACTTGCGCGAATATCGCCGGAGATGACAAGCCTCGTTTGCGAATTGGCACACCGGTATCCCGTCGCCATCGTAAGCGGACGTTCCCGCGCTACGTTGAAGGAATTTCTCGGACTGGAGAACGTCATCTACGCCGGCAGCCACGGCCTGGACATCGAAGGCCCGGCGGGAAGCGGCATCAGGTTAGATTTGGGTGGGGAGTTTCGGGAAAACCTGGCAATAGTGCACCGAAAACTATCAGCGTCCCTTGCCGACATTCCCGGCGTGCTGGTGGAGCTAAGCGGATACACTGTGCCGGTCCACTATCGTCTCGTAGACTCCGAACAGATCCCTTTGGTGGATGAGATAGTCGAAAGGGAGCTGCGAGACCATCCCAAAATAAGAATGAATCGGGGCAAGATGGTCTTCGAAATACGTCCCAACATCTCCTGGAACAAGGGGGAGGCTGTGTTGTGGATTCGGGAGAAGTTGGGCCTGAATCCCGGAAATTCCGTCGCCTTTTACCTCGGCGACGATACAACCGACGAGGACGCCTTCGCCGTGCTTGGTGAAAACGACGTCGGCATTCTCGTAACGTCACATCCAAGAAAGACCGCCGCCCGCTATTCCCTCAAGTCCCCCTCCGAGGCGGGCCGGTTCCTGCAAGGCTTGATAGACATAATCGACGCGTCTCCGAGGAGAAGCAAAATTTGACTTTGGACCTCAATGACGCCTATTCTCAACCCAACCAACGCAGAGGAGGCGCGCCATGCCGCCCAACGGAATGAACTCCTACCGCCCGCCCGCAATGGGCCTCAGCCACGTCATATCGTCGGGGAACTACTTCGCTTCCCTGGCCGGATACCAGATGTTGGAGGAAGGCGGCAACGCCGTCGACGCGGGGGTTGCGGCGGGCATCGCCATCAACGTCACCCAGCCCCACTTCACCAGCTTCGCGGGCGTCGCCCCCATCCTCGTCTACATGGCGGAAACCGACGAGGTCGTCTCCATCAGCGGCCTGGGAGGATGGCCGAAAGCGGCAACGGCGGAATACTTCATCGACAAGTACGGCGATCTGCCTCTCGGCATGGAACGCTGCGTAGTCCCCTCCGCCTGCGATGCCTGGCTGACCGCGCTGGAACGCTACGGCACGATGACGTTCGAGCAGGTGGTCGGCCCCTCCGTCCGGCTCGCCGACGAGGGATTCCCGACGGCGCCCCGCCTCAGCGCCGCCGCCCATCGTCCCGGCGTGTTGGACAGATGGCCCTACGACGCCCAGATTTTCGCTCCCAACGGCGCGCCCATCAAGACCACCCAGCCCTTCGTGCAGAAGGACCTGGCCAACGTGTTCAAGCAGATGATTGAGGTGGAGAGGGCCAACGTCGGCGGCGGTCGCGAGGGGGGCATCCGCGCCGCCCGCGACTTCTTCTACAAGGGCGAGATTGCGGAAAAGATGGTCGCCTTCTCGGAAGCGGAAGGCGGGCTGATGACGATGCAGGACTTCGCCGACTTCTCCGTCGCCGTGGAGAAGCCCGAAATGGGAACCTACGGCGACTACTCCGTCTACACCTGCGGGCCGTGGTGCCAGGGGCCGAGTCTCATCAGCGTGCTCAACCTGATGGAAGGCTTCGACCTGCAATCGATGGGCCACAACTCCCCCGATTACCTTCACGCGTTGTTGGAGTCCATCAAGCTGGCCTTCTCCGACCGGCACTATTTCTACGGCGATCCGGACTTCGTGGACGTTCCGATGGAAGGGCTGCTCTCCAAGGGCTACGCCGACGCGCGGCGGGCCGCCATCGACATGGCGCGGGCCTACCCCGAAATGCCGCCGATGGGCGACCCCTGGCCCTACCAGGGCGCGGCGTCCCGCAGTCCGGCAATGGCCGCTCCCGCGGCGCAGCCCGGCCCCACCGGGCCCGACACCAGCTACGCATGCGTCGTCGACAAGTGGGGCAACGCCTTCTCCGCCACGCCCAGCGACAGCTTCGGCTCGACGCCGTTGGTGCCCGGCCTCGGCATGATTGTATCCTCCCGCGGCACCCAGACCTGGTTGGAGGAAGGCCATCCCTCCCGGCTGGAACCCGGCAAGCGTCCGCGGTTGACGCCTAATCCGTCGATGGCCTTCAAGAACGGCAAGCTGTTCATGCCCTTCGGCACCCCCGGCGGCGACATGCAGGTGCAGGGCATGGCGCAGATGTTCCTGAACATGGTGGAATTCGGCCTCGACCCGCAGCAGGCGGTGGAGGAGCCGAGGGCCGCCAGCTGGAGCCACCCCGATTCCTTCTGGCCCCACACCTACACGCCGGGCCGGATTGAACTGGAAGGGCGGATTTCGTCGGAAGCGGCGGCGGAACTCGAACGACGCGGACACACCGTCAACTGGCTGTCCGACTGGGGATACCGCGCCGCGGGGCTATGCGGCGTGCTGGTCAATCAGGAATTCGGCACCCTCATCGGCGCCGCCGACCCGCGGGCCGATTCCTACGCCGTAGGAAGATAGGGGGCGCTCGACCCTTCGACAGGCCCTTCGACAAGCTCAGGACAGGCTCAGGGTGAGCGGGGGAATTGCCCTCACCCCAACCCCCTATCTGCTCGACCCTTCGACAGGCCCTTCGACAGGCTCAGGACAGGCTCAGGGTGAGCGGATGGGGTTGTTGTTGTAGTAGAGGTGATTCGTTTCGTTTGGCTTCCTTTTTTTCTGTGGCGGGATACGAAGGGGGTTTTCGTAGCTGATTCGGGGGGAATTCGGCATTCGTTATATTGTTGTGGTGAGAACGAATGGGGGGCTTTTACCATAGTGGTATGGGCGCTGTACGGGCGCGAGTTTGGCCAAGGCGTGGGCTGCGCGCAGGAGGGTTATGGGAGACCTCCAGAAGTTGTGGGTTTCGCCTATATGTTTCATGTGAGGGAATGGTAGCAGAGGGAGGGGGTTGGCGGCAAGGGGGAGTTGGCAACTATTGGAGGGTGAGGGCTACTTCCGCACCAGCCGCCCGTTCTTGACCGTCACCGGAGCCCGCCCCCGAACCGCGCCGGCGCAGAAGACAATCAACTCCTCGGCGCACACGGCGCAGAAGCCGTAGTCGGCAATCAGCCGCCGCCGGATGGCCTCCCTGTGGTGCAGCTGCTTCTTGTTGTCCCGCAGCATCACCGACACTTCCTTCAAGCTCGGCAACAGCAGCTCCTCCAACGCGGCGGCCAAGAGCGGAATATCCTGGTAGGAAGTCGGCGCCCCCTTCTCCGCCAATCCTCGGTGGACTTCCAACACCTCCCGGCGGAATTCCTCCCGGCGCGAGTCCGGCACGCTTATCGCCCGCTCGATGGGACGCAACGCCCTATCCTCCTGCCGTAGTCTGCGAGGGTCCGAGACTTCCTGCTCAGAGAAAATGTCCTCCACCCGCCGCAGGTACGCCTCCGCCTCCGTTCGCGCCCGCTCCTCGAACCGGTCCGTCGCCGCCCGCTGAATCTGACGCAACGCCAAATCCCTGTAACTTTCGATGGCTTCCGGCAGCAGGGCGGGCAGCCGCTCGATGTCTTCCCCGGCCACGCCCGCCCGCTCCTCGAACCCCTCCACCAGGTTCTCCAACGCCGCCACCGGCCCCAGGCAGACGGGGCCGCGCGAGATGGCGTCGGCCAGCCGGTTGATGATGAAGCGCGGCGAAAGCCCGAACATCCCCTCGTTGGAGTCTTCCTCCTCTACCAGCGAATCCTGCCTGCCCCGCGCGAAGTTGGGGAAGGCGCGCCCGTCGAACATCTCCAACCGCTTCCGCAGATAATCCCGACCGGCCCGCTTCGGCAATTCCAGCCTCGAAAGCACCGCCAGCGACGCCACCGCCGGTAGCGTCATGGGCGACACGTGCACGTCCGAAAACGGCGCGTCCGACAGCAATTTCTGGTAGATTTTCACCTCTTCCGCCCGCTCCAGCGTGTAGGGCGCCTTCAGCATTATCAGCCTGTCCAGCAGCGCTTCCGACTCCTTGTTGGAGACGAAGTTGACGTATTCCGCCTCGTTGCTGTGGGCGATGATGGTCTCGTCGGCGTAGACGGAACCGAAGCTGCCCAGCTTGATCAGCTGCTCCTGCGTGACGCCCAGCACCACCGTCAGAAACCGGTCGTCGGATCGGAAGAACTGGATGAATTCCATGATGCCACGGTTCGCGGCCTGCAATTCCCCGTCCATGCGGAAGGCTCTCCCCGAATCCACCAACCGGTCGTCAGCCAGCCGGTCCAGGTTGACGCTGCCGATGAGCCGATCCAGGTTCTGCCCCTGGGGACTGGTGGCGACGAAGGAGCCGATGCCTACGCCCTGCGATTCTCCGAAGACGAACCGGCGAACTTTCACGGCGGCAATGTCGCCGTCGTATTCGTTTCGTAGCGCGTCCCGGCAGCGGGGACAGATGTCCCCCTCCACGTGCAGGCCGTAGGCGTCCTTCAGTTCCTCCCGCCGATGCTCGGGCACCAGGTGGAGCGGCTCCTCCTGCATGGGACAGCCCGCGATGGCGTAAAGCGCGCCCTCGTCCGTGCGGGAGTACCGTTCCAGCCCCCGCTTGAGGGCGTTGACCAGGCTGGACTTGCCGCTGCCCGGCGGCCCCATCAGCAGCAGGATGCGCCGCCGCTCCTCCGGTATCTGGGAAGCCGCGCGGAAGATCTGGTTCAGCCGCCGGATGGTCCTCCTCGCCCCGAAAAGGTTGTCGAAGATGGGATAGTTCACGCCTTCCCCGTCGTCGGAACTCGCACCGGCCCACCGCAGCATATCGTATATCCGATGATGGGATAGACGAGCCACGGACGGGTTGGCAATCGCCATTTCCAGGTACTCCCGAAAAGTCCCTTCCCACGAAAGGGACTTGGACTCCTCAAGTATTCCTTCCAGGAACTCGTTTAGCTGAGGCATTGGCGGCCTCCTCATCGAACTGCTGCCGGTTTCATCATACCCCGCAATGCGGGTTCATGCCAGATGCAAGGCGCGAATGAGACGGACGACGGCGGTGGGCAACGGCTCCAGCCATCGCAGCACCCAGGCCGCCACCCATGCGATGACCACGCCTATGGCGGCTCCGGCGACCACGTCCGTCACATAGAAGACGCCGGCGAATACGCGCGACAGGCTCCACACGGCGGCGAGAATCATCAGCGCCAACCCGAATCGACGCTGCTGTCGGAACACGCTGAAGGACAGCGCGAAGGAGAGCGCCGCCGGGTTCGACGGGAAGGAGGAGTCCGTGGGCCGGTAGAAGAGGAGGTTAAGCTCGACTTCCGTGAAGGGGCGCGGGCGGAAATACACCTCGTTCAGCGCCAGCACCGTCAGGTTGGCGAAGGCCATTGCCAGGATGGCCGCGATGACCGTCTTCTTGGCGGGCAGGCCGGATGACGACGATTCGTCCGTGGAGAACCACAGCCACATCAGGCCCAGAATCAGCATCACGGGAATCAGATAGTCGCTGACCAGCGCCTCGCCGATGACGTCCAGCCAGTCCTGCCACCCGACCGCGCGGTTGAGCAGGGTGACTATCTCCAGGTCCAGATTCCTCAGTCCTTCCACAGCCTGCCTATGGTCCGTCGCAGCGCGGAGTAATAGGTTGTGCGCCTCAGCGCTTGGAGGCCCGATTCTCGTCTGTCATCGCCTCTACCCAAGCCGATGTTTATCAGAGAAGTCGCCGCCAAGGTAAAAAACACCGCGCCAATCGCCGCGGCAACGGCGAACATCGCCTGCTGGTTTCCGTCCAGCCCGTCCCCCGTGTCGGGCAGATTTCTAGGCTCGCTGACGAAGAACCATAGGAAGGAGCCAACCACCAGCGCGAGCGCGAGCGCCAGGTTGAGAATCGGAATCCTGACGAAGCAGAGGCCATGCAGCCGGTTCTTGAGAGCCGCCAACTGCACCACTCCCAAGGACGCAAGGAAGATGAACAGGACGTAATCCGCCTCGAAGGACACTCACTGACGCTCCGGCGTCGGTATTCCGGCGCGCTGCTCCGGCTGCTCTACGGGCTTCTCGACTTTGCGCTGGCTGGAGAAGTGGGTGATGCCCACCATCACGGGCAGAAGGATTACGTAGCCGATGAAGGCGAGACGCACCCCCGTCAGCCACGCCACCAGCGGCATTGACAGGAAGAAGAAGGTGAGCGCCACCGTGGCCCGTTTGGAGAGGGCGAGAATCAGCAGCGAACCCAAGGACAGGGGGACGGCTGGCAGTGGAATCAGGCCCATGAACACGCCCAGCGTGGTGGCCGCGCCCCTTCCGCCGCGAAACTGGAGGAAGAAGGGCCAGTTGTGTCCCGCGACGGCGGCCAGCCCGGCGACCATCTGAAGCGCGGCTCCCCCGCCGACGAACTTCGCCAGCAGCACGGCAAGCGCGCCTTTGGCAATGTCGATGGTTCCGACGGTCAGCCCGGCCCTCGCGCCCAGATTTCTATAGACGTTGGCGGCGCCGGCGTTCCTGTCCCCCATCGCCCGGATGTCCTGCCGCTTCATCCACCGCGCTGCCAGATGCGCCGTCGGAAGCGAACCAATCAGGTACGCCGCGAGGGCTATCCCAGCCCAGCCGATGCTTTCCAACGCCACGACTTACATCCCCGCCACGATGCCGATGTTCTCTAGGAAGCCGGCGCTTCGGGCACGGCCGGGGTGCACCAGTGCATATACTTGGGGTTGTTGCCCCCGGCAATCTCGAAGTATATCTCCCGCAGGGCTTTGGAAATGGGGCCGATGGTCCCGTCGCCAATCTTGCGGTTGTCCAACTCCACCATCGGCGTCAGATGGGCCGCGGTGCCCGTCAGGAAGCACTCGTCGGCGATGTAAAGCTCCGTGCGGCTGATGTGACTCTCCGTCACCTCCAGCCCCAACTCCTCCCGCGCCACCTCCATGACGGTGGAGCGGGTGATTCCCGGAAGTATGCCGTCGCCCAGAGGCGGCGTAATCAGCTTGCCGTCGACGACCATGAAGAGGTTTTCGCCGGCGCCCTCGGAAACGTGGTCGTCCGAATTAAGCAGGATGGCCTCGTCGAAACCCGCCAGCACCGCCTCCGTCTTGGCCAGGATGCTGTTGATGTACACGCCGGTCATCTTGAAGTGGGGCGGAATGGAGCGGTCGTCGGGACGACGCCAGGTGGAGGTGCAGCACCGCAGGGCGTCCGTCTCCAGATAATCGCCGAAGGGAATGGTCATCAGGCAGAAATCGCTGTCCAGTTCGTGGAGCTTCAGGTTGGCGATGAGGCGGGCGCTCTTGTAGGCCAGGGGGCGAATGTATATGTCCTGCTTGTAGCCGCAACGCCGGATCAGCTCGATGGTGATGTCGCAAAGATCGTCCACCGAGTAGGGAATGTCTATCATCAGAAGGCGGCAGCCCTGGGTCATCCGCTCGTAGTGCTCCCGCAGCCGGAACACGTAGAGGGTCTCCTTTTCGGCGTTCCAGTTGCCGCGGATGCCCTCGAAAACCCCCGTGCCGTAGTGAAGAGCGTGGGTGTCGACACCCACCTTGGCTTCCTCCATCGGAACGTAGTCACCTTGAAAGAAAGCGTACGATGTTGGACTCAACGTTTGGCTCCCCCTATGCTGAGGTTTTGCCTGATTATATTGCGGCGCGGACAATATGACAACAACGCCACCCCATCCCGTCATCCCCGTCCCCTTCTTGTTCCCGTGAAAACGGGAACCCATCCCCTCTTCTCCCTTCCCCCTTGATAGGGGAAGATTGGGATGGGGGTGAATCCCCCTCTTGCAATTGGAACGCATATACCATAAAATTAACCTACTGCCATGCGACGCATCTTTCACATAGACCTGGACGCCTTCTTCGTGTCCGTCGAACGCGCCGACGACCCTTCTTTGGAAGGCAGGCCCGTCGTCGTCGGCGCCCACAAGCGCGGCGTCGTCACCTGCGCCTCCTACGAAGCCCGTCCCTACGGCCTCCACGCCGGAATGCCCGTGTCCCAGGCCAAACGTCTCTGCCCCCAGGCCATCTACCTCCCCAGCAACTACGAGAGATACTTGGAGGTGTCGGCGGCCTTTCACAACATACTCGCCTCCTTTTCGCCCTTCGTACAGCCCTTGAGTCTGGACGAGGCTTTCGTGGACATGACCGGTTTCGAGTCCCTCTACGGCTCCATGAAGCAGGCCGCCGAGGGGATGAAGGGTCAAATCCGCTCGGAGCTGAATATCACCGCCTCCGTCGGCATAGCCTCCTCTAAGGTGGCGGCAAAGGTGGCCTCCGACCTGGACAAGCCCGACGGCCTGGTGGAGGTCCCACCCGGCGGAGACGCCGCTTTCCTGGCGCCCATGCCTGTCGAGGAGATGCCGGGCGTGGGCGCCAAGACGGCGAAGCTGCTTGACGAGGCGTTGGGCGTGAAGCTGGTGGGCGAACTGGCGGAAACGCCCTCCACCGCCCTGCGTCACGTGTTTGGCGCCCGCGGCGACCTGCTGCGCCTCTGGGCCAGGGGCGAAGACGACGACCCCGTTCACGGCCCTGAGCCGCCCAAGTCCATAGGCCGGGAGATCACTTTCGACGAGGATTCGGACGACCTGGCCTTCCTGCTGCCCCTGCTGCGACAACTGACGGAGCGGGTGGGGGCGGACCTCAGGCGCGAAGGCAAGAAGGCTCGTCGCGTGTCCGTGCGGGTGCGATACCACGACTTCCAGACCGTCTCCCACCAGACCACGCTGAAGCAGCCCGTCTCCCACGACCAGGGCATCTACGACGCCGGCGCGGCGATTCTCATGCGGACGCTGAAGCAGCGCAAGGCGAAAGTCCGGCTGGTGGGCATATCAGTATCGGATTTCGTGCTCGACGCCGGACAGGCGTCCCTCTTCGAACATCAGGACAAGAAGCTCTCCGACCTGTCCTCCGCCATCGACAAGGTCAGGGGCAAGTACGGCTTCGATTCCATCCAGACGGCGGGCGCCCTTCGACTGGGCGACAGCAAGCCCGGAGACCGCCGCGGCTGGGCCTGGCGGGATCCACCCCCATCCGCTAGAGACGATTCGCAGCGCAGTCCACAATGAAGGCGCGAACCGCCCCTAGCCCTCCAGAATCCCCAACGGCAGGCAAGCCGAAACCACGTAGTTGGGCACGTCCACCACGTTGCTTATCTTCAAGTCTACCGCCACGCTGCAAATCACGTAGGCCTGCTCGCGGCTGAACCCCCGCTCCTGCAGCAGGTCGATCATGTTGATGAGAGCGTTGCGACAGGCCAGCGTCAGATTCTCCCCGTCGTTGACGCCGTCGTCCGTCACCGGCATCCCCATCGTGGCGATGAAGTTCTTGGGCGCGGCCCATTGGGGGTCGATGAAGTAATCGTCGCGGCTGAAGCGGGGCCAGCGGATGTTGTGACGGGCAGCCTCGCCCTTGTGCACCTTGAAGCGCACCGAAACCGTCGCGCCCATCTCCACGGCGGTGACGCATACCTCGCCGTCGCCCTGGGCGAAGTGGCCGTCGCCGGTGGAGAATAGCGCGCCATCCACGGCCACGGGCAGCAGCAGCTTGGAGCCTTTGGAAAGCTGCTTCACGTCGAAGTTGCCGCCGTTCTCCCGGGGCGGCAGCGTGCGCAGCCCGTCGGAGGCCGCCGCGCCCTGGGCGGGAACCGCGCCGCCGGCGTCGGGCGGTAGGGCCATGCCTCCCTTGGCGGCCAGGTCGTTCTCCCTGTCCGTCCACGCCTTCAACTGTTCGTGGGAGGGAGCGACGCCCGAAACGCCCATGAAGGACGCGCCGGGAACGCGGACGCCGGGTATCTGCTCCGAGGTGGCGAACCCGTCGGCGATGTTCCAGTGCACCATGAAAGGCTCTTCGTAGATGTCCCTCAGGAAGCCCAAGCCGGGTATGATGCTGCTGAAGGCCCACGGCTGAGGTTCGACGTCGAGAAACTCAATCTCCAGCAGGTCGCCCGGCTCTGCCCCCTTGACCAGCACCGGCCCCGTGAGCGGATGCACGGCCCCCGTGTCCAGCCCGCCGAAGTCCGCGACGGTGCTGGAAGCGTTCAGCTGCCCGTCCAGCGCGTCGATAGTCTCAAGGACAACCTCTTCTCCCTCCTCCGCTTCCACCACCGGCGGTATGTCCGGGTGCCAACGATTGTGTCCCTTGTCAGGCTGTGCGGCCAGCGACTTGCTGCGGTCGATGCTGATGCTCTTCATATCTCACCCCCGAATGAAGAATGCGAACGTTAAGGGTGGATGTTACTCACCCCCGAAAGGGTGTGTCAAGGAAGGGGTGTAGGCGGAGTTATGTGATAGCGTATCAGTGTGGGTTGGGACGTTGGCGAGAGAGGGGAGGCCGGTTCCCACCCCCACCTTTGCGGGGGCAGGCTGTGCGCGGTACTAACGGGTGAGTGCAGGAAGGGGGTTAGACTTTTCCGTTGGGGGGAGGTTCGGTGAAGCGATCGCCGCGGGATTCGGCGTCTTCCTTGCGAGCGAGCCATTCCAGCCACAGACTCCGCTCTTCGGCGCGGCCTTTTTCAAGGCCTTCTTCAAGGCCTTCTTCACGGGCGGCGGCGAAGCGCTTCCTTCGGCGGTCTTCCAGCCATTTCTGGATGTCGTGGGCTATTACCATTCCTGCCCTCCATGATTCCGTTACGGTGAAGGGGGTTAGACTTTTCCGTTGGGGGGAGGTTCGGTGAAGCGATCGCCGCGGGATTCGGCGTCTTCCTTGCGAGCGAGCCATTCCTGCCACAGACTCCGCTCTTCGGCGCGGCCTTTTTCCAGGCCTTCTTCACGGGCGGCTGCGAAGCGCTTCCTTCGGCGGTCTTCCAGCCATTTCTGGATGTCGTGGGCTATTACCATTCCTGCCCTCCATGATTCGGTCAGGGTGAAGGATATGGCGGCTGAGGCCATTGCTATGGGGCCTTCCGCCATCAGCGCGTTGTGCCATATCCTCATTATAGCATCATTGTCGGCGATTTGTATGGCAATGTTTATGGCGGTCCCCGGGATGAATATGAGGATGAATATCCCGAAGTACCATCGGCGAAGGCCGACGACGATGCTCCACATGGTTTCTCTGGGTTCGGGGGACGGGTTTTCGTTTATGATGGCGGCCTCCCGGTGGGGATGGTGATTGAATATACACTATTGGGCAGAAGTCGGGAAGGGATAAAAGCGGATGGCCGCTACCCTTCAACGTCCCATGCTGGTAAACTGAATCCGGTATGAGACAGCATTCCATCAGCGACTCGCCGCCGGTCCGCAGCAATCAATGACCCTCCTCTTCTTCGTTGTGCCTATGGTCGCCGGCGCGGCGGCGCCCCTTCTCCCCAACGTCGCGCGGCGATACCTGGGCCTATACGCCGCCGCCGTCATGGCTTCCCTGTTCGGCCTCGCCCTTGCCCAGGCTCCCCTGTCCTACGGCGACAACGCCCAAACCTTCTCCTTCCCCTGGGTGCCCGACCTGGGCGTCAACCTCTCCTTCATGCTCGACGGCTACTCCCTGCTCTTCGTCCTCCTCATCACGGGAATCGGCGCGCTGATCTTCCTCTATTCCCAACGGTACATGGGACACCACACCCATGCCCTCAAGTTCTACTGCTGGATGCTCATCTTCGCCGGCTCCATGCTCGGCCTCGTCACCTCCGCGAACCTCATCGTCCTATACCTGTTCTGGGAGATGACCACCATAAGCTCCTACTTCCTAATCGGCCTTTCCGACGAGGCGAGCCGTGCGCGAAGGAACGCGATGCAGGCGATGACGATTACCGTTCTCGGCGGGCTTGCCATGCTGGCGGGGTTCGTGCTGATTTACATAACTCTCGGCACTTTCGAGTTAAACGAAGTGTTGGCGAGGGCGTCGGAACTTCGCGAATCGCCCCTGCTGACGCCCATCGTCATATTAGTGATGCTTGGGGCCGTCACCAAGTCCGCCATCTTCCCCTTCCACATCTGGCTGCCGTCGGCAATGGTCGCGCCCACCCCCGTCAGCGCCTACCTCCACTCGGCAACGATGGTCAAGGCCGGCGTCTTCCTGGTGGCCCGATTCTCCCCCGTGTTCGCGGGCGTAGCTACCTGGGAAGTGACGCTGGTCGCGCTGGGTTTGACCACTCTCATAGTCGGCGGAATGCTGGCCCTCCGACAAAGCGATTTGAAGGCGCTGCTGGCCTACTCCACCATCAGCCAGCTTGGGTTGATGATAGCCCTCTACGGCCTGGGGACGGAGTTGGCGACGGCGGCGGCCACCATGCATCTGCTGTGCCACGCCGTGTTCAAGGGCGCCCTGTTTCTGGTGGCGGGATCAATCGAATACAATGTCGGAACCAGAGAAATCTACTCCCTGGACGGGTTGGCCTACCTCATGCCGGGACTGGCCGCGGTTGCCGCAGTGGTGGCCCTGTCCCTTGGCGGCATACCGCCCCTGAGCGGATTCGTCAGCAAGGAGATACTGCTGGATGCGTCGCTGCACGTGCCCCACAGCGCGCACGCGTTCCACTGGCTCGCGACCGGCGTGCTGGTTGTCGGAAGCGCCGTCACTCTCGGTTATTCCCTCAGATTCCTGCTTGGCGCCTTCGGGGGAAGGTTCCCCCGCCCTCCGTCCTTCCGTCCCAGCGTGCCGAACTTGCTGGTTCTGGTACCCGGAACGCTGGCGGCAGCGACGGTTGTCATAGGCGTATACCCGGAATTGGTGGACGGCGGGCTGATTTCCCCCGCTGTGCAGGCCCTGGTAGGACATCCCTACAAGCTGGGATTGCATCTGTGGGGCGGCTTCAAGCCGGCCTTGGCTTTCAGCGTCATCGCCATCACCCTCGGCATCCTGGCCTACATGAATTACCGGCGCATAAATCATTGGGTTTGGGCGTTCATGGGCCCGGGACTCACCCGTAGGGGGCCGGCTGTGCGTGGATTCCAGCAGGCGATGATTTTCCTGACGCGCACGACGCCGAGAATGTATATCCGGTTCCAGAACGGCGACTTGCGACGATACATAACGGTGACGGTCTTGGCGGCGATGACGCTTGTCGGAATGGCGTTGATACGCTCCGGCGCGACGGACTTCTCCCGCCTCGTGGATGGCGCCAACCTGGGCGTTGTCGACATAGCCCTGGCCGCGTTCCTGGCCTTGGGAGCGGCGGTTCTGCTCTTCCGACGACGCCCCCTGGAGATGGTGCTGGCCCTTGGATTCATCGGCGCGCTGGTGACGGCTTCCTTCGCCCTCTACAGCGCGCCGGACCTGGCCCTCACCCAGCTTGTGATTGAACTGCTGATGGTTGTCCTGCTGATGTTGGGCATAAGCAAGATGCTCAAGACATTCAACGTCTCCGCGCCGCGCCGCGTCTTGAGCCTACAGCTTGCGTTCTCCGCCGCCTTTGGAGTCATGGTGACGTTCCTGCTGCTGACCGTGCTTGCGACGCCCCAACATCCATCCATCGCGCCCTTCTTCCTGGAGAACAGCGCCGCGCTGGCAAAGGCCAAGAACGTGGTCAACACCATTCTTGTGGACTTCCGAGGCTTCGATACCCTGGGCGAAATAACCGTGGTCGGCATGGCCGCCCTTGCCGTCTTCGCTATGGTTCGCGCCGTGAGGGAGGGACGCTAGGATGATTAGAGGCCCGATACTCCGCGTAGTCGCGTCAGCGACCTTCCCTTTCGCCGTCCTTCTAACCCTCTACTTCTTCGTCAGCGGACACAACAACCCCGGCGGCGGATTCATCGCGGGCGTGTTGATGAGCGGGGCCATCGCCCTCCAGTTTCTCGCCCACGGAATCGAAGGCGCGCCCAAGTTTCTCAAGCTCCCCTACGAGCGAATCGTCGCCCTGGGGTTCGTCATTGCCGTCGTTGCGGCGACGGCGCCGCTCACGGCGGGATACCCCTTCCTCACCAGCTTCCACGCCACGCTCGACGTTCCAGTCTTGGGGGCGAAGATGGGATTCGCCCTCGCGCAGCTTTTCGACTTCGGCATCTTCCTCCTCGTGGCCGGCGGAGTGATGACGGCGGTGCTTGCTTTAGCCCAAGACACTGAAGGCGAGACGCCTTCCGATGAACAACAACTAACTCCCGCTTATACGGAAGACGATGATGCTGTGGATGATGTGGACGCTGACCCCAGCGAATCCACGTCGGAACAGGAACAGACCGAAGCAGGCCGGTCGATGACCTCTGTCGAGGGGAAGAAATAATGGAAATTCCCCTTTCCATAGCCGTTGGCGTCATGGCCGGAGGCGGCCTCTTTCTGCTCCTCCAACGCAGCGTTTTCAAGATTGTCGTCGGACTTCTGCTGCTCTCCCACGCCGCCAACCTGACCATCTTCATCGTGGGCAAACTCACAAAGGGCGGCTCCCCCATCGCCGAGAAAGGCGCCGCCATCGAGGGATTCGCCGACCCGTTGGTGCAGGCGTTGATTCTGACCGCCATCGTCATCGGCTTCGGAGTCGCCGCCTTCCTGCTGACCCTCGCCGTCCGCACCCACAAGGCGATGGGCAGTGACGACATAGACGAGATGAGGAACTTGAAGGGATGACGGACTTCCTGCTCGTCGCGCCCGTACTCGTCCCCCTAACAGGGGCCGTTGCCCTGATTGCGGTATGGACACGCCCCAGGATTGGCGGATGGGTGGCTCTGGCGACGACGCTAATCGTGCTGGGGCTGGCCTTCCACACCCTCTTCCTTGTGCAGCGCGAAGGCATCCAGGCCACGAACCTCGGCGACTGGCCGGGGCCTTTCGGCATCGTGCTGGTGGCGGACCTGTTCAGCGCCGCCACCGTTGCCGCTGCCTCCATTGTCGCCGTAGTGTCCCTCGCAGTAGTCATGCTTTCCCAGGACGCGCGGCAGCGGAAATACATCCTCCCCTTCATGCTTTTCCTGCTGGCGGGGGTGAACGGGGCGTTCATGACGGGGGACATCTTCAACCTCTTCGTCTTCTTCGAAGTGACGCTCCTCGCATCCTACGCCCTCATGGCCATCGGCGCGGGACGCCTCCGCACGGAAGCCGCCTTCAAGTACGTGGTGATAAACGTCATCGGCTCAACCTTCCTGCTGATGGGCATCGGACTGCTGTACGGAGAGTTGGGCACGCTGAATATGGCTCACCTTGCCATTCGAGCGGAAACCGCCGCAAACCCCGCGGTTGTGACCGCCGTGGGCGCGCTGCTGATGGCCGCCTTCGGAATCAAAGCCGCGCTCATTCCCTTCCACTTCTGGCTGCCCGGCGCCTACGCCCAGCTGCCCAGCGGCGTCGCCGTCTTCTTCGGCGCCGTCCTCACCAAGGTCGGCGTCTACAGCATGATCCGCGTATTCACGCTGGTCCTGGGCCACGATGTAGACTTCGTCCAGCCTGTGCTTTTCGTCATGGCGGGATTGAGCATCGTCCTGGGCGCGCTTGGCGCCGTGGCGCAGAGAGACATCCGGTCAATCCTGACGTGGGACATCATCAGCCAGGTTGGGTACATGGTGATGGGGCTGGCCCTCTTCACCACCGCTTCCGTGGGCGCCGCCATATTCTTCATGCTCCAGTACATGCCGGCGAAGGCCGCCCTATTCTCCGTTGCCGCCGCCGTGGAGAAGCTGCGCGGCACGGGCAACATCGGACGACTGGGAGGATTGGCCAGAGCGTACCCGCTACTGGCAATACTATTCATCTTGCCAGCCATGTCCCTGGGCGGCATCCCGCCCCTGAGCGGCTTCTGGGGCAAGTTGGCGATTCTGGAGTCGGCGCTGAGGTTGGACAGCCCCGCCGCCTATGCCCTGGCCGGCGTGGCCCTGGTCGGAAGCCTGCTGACCCTGTATGCCATGTTCAGGATATGGCAGTCCGTCTTCTGGGGGAAAGACAACAGGAAGGACGAAGAATCCTCCGCCACCTCGACCCTCTATCTCTACGCCGTTCCCATAGCCGTCGTCGCCTCCGCCACGTTAGTCCTTGCGGTAGCCGCCGCCGGTCTGCACGACATAACGTCCGAAGCGGCGCGGCAGCTTCTCGACCCGTCCCAATATATCGACGCCGTAAATCCCGCCCTGCTAGAATAGCCAAGCACTATGAGAGCAATCATCTTCATCCTACTCGCCGCCGCCCTGTGGACATTCCTGGGCAGCACCCTCCAATGGGTGGCGGCCTTGGCGGGCGTTTTCATGGCGGCGGGATTGTATCTGTACCTGCGGAAGGGCCTGATGTCGGGGATGTTTGGAGGAGGTTTGAGAGGGTGGACGAATCCGTTTACCGCCCTTGCCGGAATCGTCCGCTACTTCTGGGCCGTCGTCGTCGCCAACGTAAAAGTCGCCCGTCTAATCATCCACTTCAAGCGTCCGATACGCCCCGCCATCCTGAAAGTCTACGCCGGAGACATGGGCGAACTTGAGCAGACCATCGTCGCCAACTCCATCACCCTGACGCCGGGCACCATCACCATCGATTTCTCTGACGACGGACAATATATATACGTCCACGTTCTGGAAGCCGACGACGCGGAAGCCGCCCGCCAAGCGTTGTTGGACCACCTGGAAACCCATTTCGGAAAAGGACTCAAATGGTGGAAATCGCCCTGAACGTCGCGCTGATTCTGCTGGCCCTTGGCCTGCCGGTGACCCTCTATCGGCTGGTGCGAGGCCCCACCGCCGCCGACCGTCTCCTTGCCGTCGAGACGACGACGCTGCTTGCGGTGGGGTTCATCGCCGTCTTCACTGTCAAGTACGCGCCGGAGCTTTTCCCGGCGGTGCTTGTTCTTGCGCTCATTGGAGTGATCTCCTCCGTCGCCGTGTCCAAGTACCTGATAAACGGGAGGCCCTTCTAGCATGGTCGCGGCCGACGCAATCGCCGCAGTTCTGATGGCAGTCGGAGCGGCCTGGACGTTACTGGGAGTTCTCGGCCTGCTTCGATTCCCGGACGTTTACACGCGGCTCCACGCCACGGGGCTGGGATCCACGGGAGGAATCGCGCTGCTGCTCGCGGGGGTGGCGCTCCACTTCGCGCCGATGTCCGTAACCCTAAGCGTCCTTGCCGCCCTGACGCTGATATTCGTCCTGCTGACCTATCCCCTCGCCAGCACCGCCATAATCACCGCCGCCAAACGCACGAAGTCCCCCAGAGTCGCGCCCACAACCGCAGACGAACTGGAAACCGATGAGGAATCAATGGTAGGGACAGAGCAGGAACCGGGCAGTTAGGCGATTCCGGGCGTATTAGTCAGGGTCAGCCGGCTCGCCCACGCTGATTCTCAGGCCATGATGCAGGGTTCTCAGGCTGCCTTTGATTTCAGCAACGTCCTTCACAACTTCCTTAACCGTATCCTCTAGCCGCCTTATGCGGTCTTCAATTCTATCTATTCGCCGCTCCAGAATGCGAAACATGGCGAACATGAAGGTAGCCAGCGCCACTCCAATCGCCACCATTGTAACGATTATCGAAATCTCACCCGACATTCGCCAAACCCCTCATCAAAGCTGAACATCCAGACAACATCATTGAGACAAACATACACAACCACGAATCGGTTTACAAGTTGGCGGGTCGCATTAGTCAGGGTCAGCCGGTTCTCCCACGCTGATTCTCAAGCCGTCTCGGATGACGTTGACGGCTCCCTTCAACTCGGATACGTCCTTCACCAACTGCTGAACGGTGGTTTCCAGCTTGTCAATACGACGCTCAAGGGAGCGGAACATAGTGAACATTACGGTAATACCTGCAATGCCTACTCCAAGTATCGCAATCAGGTTCGTAATTTCACCCGTCATCAACCCGTCCCTTCGTTTCAAATGTCTACGAAGCCATCATACGGCATGGCAAGTCGGTTTACAAGCGGAGAAGCCGTGCTGTGAAGTCAACCTTTGCATTCCCACCCGCCTTTCCGCTATCATCAAGGCTGATTCCGCTATAGAATAAGGGGCAGAGTGCGTCCAACGCGCCCGCCCAGGAGGTGATAGTTGAGTACATACGCCGTAGAGGTAGTCTATAGAGGCATCTTCCAGAAACGGCTTTCCGGCAACATCTGCCGCTCCATCGTCCTTGCGTCCCGACTAGAAGGCAAGATCGGCACCGCGTTCGGTCGCTACGGCGACTCGCCGGAACGCAACGGCATTCCCGCCAAGTACTTCGCGGTGGTCGCCGACGACCCCATCGAACTGGAAGAGTCCCTGGCCCAGTACGAGCCAACCCAGGTTGACGCGACCATCGTCGTCGACGACACCCTCTGCAAGGGCGTCGAATCGTGGGCCTGGTACGGCCTCCAGCCCATCAACGCCCTCACCAAGCCCGGCGGGACCGTCATCGTCACCTCCTACCAGGACCCGGAGCAGCTCAAGGAGGACATCCACGTCAAGGACCAGCCGTACAACCTCGCCATCGTCAAAGGCTCCAAGAGCTTCTCCGGCCTCTGGGTCTACAAGGACGACCACACCGACGTGCGCGTCCTCGGCGCTCTGGCCCGCGTGGCGCCCGACATGGTCAGCCTCGAGTCCTACCAGAAAGCCATTCTTCAACAATGGGACAGCGAAGGAAAGGTCGTCTCCTCCCAGCGCTCCCACGAGCGCGTCCACATAACCCCCGTCGAACCCGGCGAGGGCAACGAGACGGAACCCTACAGCTTCGAAATGCCCGGCTGGCAGGAGATGGAGGAAGCGCTGGTCATCCCCGGCATCGCCCAGGGCGGCGGCTTCCGCGGCGGCGAAGGCGGCTTCGAGCCCGTCCGCAGCGCCGTCTTCAAGAAATACTCCACCCGCACCATGCGCCCGGTGGTCAACTTCGAGACCTGCACCAAGTGCACCCTCTGTTGGCTCCAGTGCCCCGACTCCTGCTTCGACGTGACCCCCGACGGCCTCTACGACGCCAACATGGAAGCCTGCTGCGGCTGCGGCGTCTGCGAGGACGTCTGCCCCGTCCCCAACTGCATCACGATGGTCAACGAGGAAGCCTTCGGCGACAACGACAGCCAATACGAGCACTGGCAGAAGAACCGCGACGACTACATGGAATGGCTCGAAAAGAAGATAGCCGTGGAAAAGAGCGAACGCCGCTCCCACGGCTTCCACCACGTGGGCCAGTACCAGGAGGAACTCATGGCGGAGGTGGGCAGTGACGACTAAGACAGACATCCAGACCCTTGAAACCGAGGAGCTTATAAGCGGCAGCGAAGCCATCGCCCGCGCCTGCGCCCTCGCCGACGTGGACGTAATTACCGCCTATCCCATCCGCCCCTACGACACCGTCATGCAGTTCGTGTCGAAGCTCATCGCCGACGGCGAACTCACCTGCGAATACATCGTCGCCGAGAGCGAGCACTCCCAGTTCGAAATCGTCAAGCACGCCTCCGCCGTCGGCGCGCGCGTCTTCACCGGCTCCAGCGGCGTCGGCTGGTTCTACGCCTTCGAAGCCCTCGCCGTCACCTGCGGCCTTCGGCTGCCGATGGTCGCGATGGTCGGAAACCGCGCGCTGGACGACCCCGGCGCCTTCGGCTGCGAGCACAACGACGCCCTCGCCGTCCGCGACCTGGGCTGGATGCTCAACTGGGCCGCCACCGCCCAGGACTGCATCGACACCGCCTTCCTCGCCTGGCGCGTCGCCGAAGACCCCCGCGTCTTCCTCCCCGTCGCCATCAGCACCGACGGCGCGTTCCTGACCCACTCCCAGCAGATAGTGAAGGTGCCCGACAAGAGCCTGGTGGACCGCTTCCTGCCCCCCTACGACCGGGGCAAGTTCCAGCTTCACCCCGACAACCCCATCACCATCGCGCCCCAGGTAAACGAAGACTGGCTCATGGAGATTCGGCGTCAGACCGACGCCGCCATGCGCCGCGCCCGCGACGTCATAATCGAGGCCCACGAGGACTTCAAGCGCATCTTCGGTCGCGGCGGCGACCCATTCCTCGAAGAGTACATGACCGACGACGCCGACGTGGTCCTGATGGGCATGGGTACGCTTACCCTCCCCCTGAAAGTCACCGTCCGCCGCCTCCGCGAGCGCGGCCACAAAGTCGGCTTCATCCGCGTCAAGTGGTTCCGCCCATTCCCCACGCCGGAGATAATCGAAAGCCTCTCCCGCTTCAAGGCCGTGGGCGTCATCGACAGGGACTACTCGCTGGGTTCGCCCCTGCACGGCGGCGTCCTCTTCAACGAAGTCCGCTCAACCATGTACTCGTCGGAAGCGCGGGTGCCCATCATCGGCTTCGTCGCCGGCCTGGGCGGTCGCGAAATCACCCTGCGGGCCACCCGCGAAATGTTTGACATCATCGAAAAGGCCGCCGAAAACGGCGCCTCAAGCCAAGAAATTCACTGGATTGGAGTAAGGGAGTAGCCATGACAACCCAACAGCTGACCCCGTTGCGGGGAGTAAAACAGTCGCCCCTGGAAGAGTTCTTCACCTCCGGCCATCGCACCTGCCAGGGCTGCGAATCGGCCCTCGTGATGAAGCTCATGATCAAGGCCGCCGGCCCGCGCACCATCGTCCTCGGCAGCACCGGCTGCATGTACGTCGCCAACACCACCTACTACTCCACCCCCTGGGTCGTGCCGTGGATGCACACCCAGCTAGGCTCCTCCGGCTCCGCCGCCCTCGGCACCGCCGCCGGCCTCAAGGCCCTCATGCGCAAGGCCAAGATGAAGGACGAACCCATCAACGTCATCGCCTTCTGCGGCGACGGCGGCGGCGTCGACATGGGCCTCTCCGCCATCTCCGCCGCCCTGACCCACAACGACTACAACCTGCTCATCCTCCTCTACGACAACGAGTCCTACGCCAACACGGACATCCAGGTATCGGGGTCATCGCCCTGGGGCGCCAACTCCACCTTCAGCCCGCCCGGAACCGTCCACCGCATCATGAACAAGCGCTGGAAGAAGAACACGGCGGGGATGCTCGCTGCGGGCCACCCGCAGGTGCGCTACATCGCCACCGGCTGCGCTTCCTACGCCACCGACATGATGAACAAGGTGCGGAAGGCCCTCACCATCGGCGGCCCCACCTTCATCCACACTTTCGACCCGTGCCCCAAGGGTTGGGACTACGACCCGATGTACTCCCACGAGCTTGGGATGCTGGCCGTCCAGACGGGCATCTGGGTGCAGTACGAAATCGAAGACGGGAAGATTACCCTCAACGGCCCTTCGCGTACCCTCGCCAGTGGCCGCCCCCGCCTGCCCGTGGAGAAGTATCTGGAGCGTCAGGGCCGGTTCGCCCACTTCACCAAGGAAGACGTCGCCTACTTCCAGAGCCAGGTCGACGACATGTGGGAGAAGTGGTGGATCCCCGGCGTAGTCCCCCCCGGCCTCGCCGAGAAGTAACCGACTCCGTACAGCACCACGACGTAGGAAGACGATGGGCAGCAGAAAAACCCACGAAGGCGTAGAAAAAGTCTACGCCGCCGCCGAAGCATGGGTAGACCGCGCTTTGCGCTACTTTCATTGGTTCATCTGATTGAAGCTGGCCCTTTATGTGAGAGAATTCTAATGGCTTATCCTCAGGACAGTACCAAATTTCCAGTGCGCCAGGCGTATGAGTTTGCCACAGAAAACGGACTTGGAAAGCATATTGAACAGATAAGAATTCCTCTGAGAACCGAATGTCTCAAAGACATCGGACTGGAGGATAGAAGGACTGCCATACGTCGTGGAATGACAATTGAACTGCTTAGGGAGCGGGGATTGCTAGAAGAGTTCAATTCCAAGTATTGGCCGATAGGCAATACCAGTAGAGGCCGGGCAATCATGGCCGACTATGAAAAAAACGCCAGTGAGTATCGTGCGATAACCACCTCGGTTCCATTAAATGCAAATCCGTGGGCAGAATATGTCCAACACGCCAAAGAATATGAAGCCACCGGAAAGCTTGAAGAGCAAGAGATTGCTTACAAAGTCGAGATTGCAGAAGAGCTGGTTAAAGCCCGAAGAGCGGTGCTTGATGGCTCGGACGACTGGCCGAAAGTGTTGAAAGAGGCTCTTCCAACAAACAAAGCCAACTTCATCAGCTGGCGTCAGATTAGCAACTTGCACAGGTGGTGTGCCGAGCAGACAAGTCAGGCATCGCAGGCTCTTCGCACTCTTTGGATTGAAGGGAACTCACCCGTCGAGGAAAGAATTCGTGCCTTCGTCCCACTATTGCCAGAGTTTATGAGCAGTGGTGCAGGCACCAACATGAGACTTATTGCCGGATTACTAATGGGCTTGGATGAAGAACGGTATCCTCCATTTATGATCACGGTATTTCGCCAAGCGTACCAGCGTACTGGATACGCACAGCCTGCAAATGACGCTGACGAGGCGTCGTTGTATCTGCACGCTTTAGGTTTCCTTGACAGATTCATTGAAGAGTCGGCGCGGCGTGGGCTAACTTTGCGCCACCGGCTTGATGCGCAGTCCTTTGTCTGGGCAATTCGAGAAGGCAGGGGTGGTGGTGATGATGACGAAGGTTCAACTGAAGAAAATGATGAGCCAGTAGATGTCCCACAGCCTGAAATAGACCTTGATTCCCTCGCCGACGAGGTGTTTCTTCCCGTTGGGTTCTTGGAGGAGATAGAAACGCTGCTGGCGGAGAAGAAGCAGGTAATCTTCCAGGGGCCGCCGGGCACTGGCAAGACCTTCATAGCCCAGAGGTTGACTGAGTGTCTCGCAACGGACAAGAATCGCGTAACCCTCGTTCAGTTCCACCCCTCCTACGCATACGAAGACTTTATCGAAGGATACCGACCTACTCTCAAGAAAGGGCAGGCATCCTTTGAACTCAGGAAAGGACCGTTGCTCCGCGCTGCAAAAAGCGCGGAGGACAATCCCGACGCCAACCACTATCTCATCATCGACGAAATCAACCGCGGCAACCTTGCCAAAATCTTCGGCGAACTCTACTTCCTGCTGGAGTACCGCGACCGCGACATTGACCTCCTGTACTCCGACGATAAGTTCAGTCTGCCCGAAAACCTTTACATAATCGGCACCATGAACACCGCCGACCGCTCCATCGCCCTGGTTGACTCCGCCCTGCGCCGCCGCTTCTACTTCGTGGAATTCCATCCCGACGACAAGCCTGTTAAGGACGTTCTTCGTCTATGGCTGAAGAAGAACGCGTCCGAAATGGCGTGGGTGGCAGACGTGGTTGACGAGGTCAACGAAAAGCTGAAGGAAGACCGTCACGCCGCCATCGGCCCCAGCTACTTCATGCAGAAGGACTTGGACGAGGCGAAGGTCAACCGCATCTGGAAGCACAGCGTCCTCCCCTACATCGAGGAGCGTCGTTTCAGTGGCGAAACAGTCTCCGACGAATTCTCCCTCGAAAAGCTGCGCCGGTCGGTGAGGCCGGCCGCGCCTGATAATGCCGTCCCAGAGCAGCAGGCCGACGACTCAGACGCCTAACCCAATCCCGCGTCCGCCTGATGCGCCAAATCAACCTCAAGGAATATCGCCTCAGCGACCCGCATCGCCTATCCGCGGCTGAACTCCGCCAGCTACAGGCGAAGGAACTCAACCTCAATATCTCACCCACCGGACAAGCAGACTCCGAATACACGCTCACCCCATCCTCCACCGTCGGCGCGGTGGAACTCGACGGCCTATCGGTACTCATTCAACCCAAAATCGGCATCCCGCAACTGCTGTCGGTGGCCTGCTACGCCATGAGCGCGTACCGCCTTCAGGAACGCCGTCTGTTCAACTTCAAGGAGGAAGAATCTCTGCCCGACGCGTTGGCGCTGGCCTTGGGAGCCGCCGCGCGGCGGGCCTTCTCCCGCGGCCTCCTCCACGGCTACATCGCCATTGAAGAAGCCCTCCACACCGTCCGGGGCCGCATTAGATTCGACGAGCAGATCCGCCGCAGGTTCGCCGTCCCCATACCCGTCGAGGTGCGCTACGACGAATTTACCAGCGACATTCGCGCCAACCGGCTGGTGAAGGCGGCGGCGCGTCGATTGAGCCTGATGCCGTTGCGCTCCGCCGAGGCCCGCCGGGGCTTGGGTTGGATTTCCGGCACCCTCGAAAACGTCTCCTTCGTGGAGTATCCGCCGAATGACGTGCCGGAAGTGAAAACCGACCGCCTCAACCAGCACTACGAGGACGTGATTGCCCTATCCCGCCTCATCCTCCGCCACGGCCACTTCGAGTCCGACCGCGGCGCCGTCCGCGCGTCCGGTTTTCTGATGGACATGAACGTGGTCTTCCAAGAATTCGTCACCGTAGCCTTGCGGGAATCCCTCGAATTAACCGACGGCGCATTCGGCGAGTACCCGATTGACACTTTGGACGTGGGTGAAAAAGTGCATCTCAGGCCGGATCTGGTATGGCGGGAGGGCCGCGAGTGCCTATTCGTCGGCGACGCCAAGTACAAGAAAATCGAAGACCACCGAGCGCCCAACGCCGACCTCTACCAGCTTTTGGCCTACGCCACCGCCCTCAACCTCCCCGGCGGGATCCTCATCTACGCCGAAGACACGGACGCCCCCAAAGATGAAGGAACTCCGGCGACCCACACTATCCGCCACTCCGGCAAACGCCTGACCGTCGAAACCCTGAACCTCACCAAACCCCTCGAATGCATCCTCAACGACGTAAAGAAGCTGGCCCATAGAATCGAGTCGCTACGCTACGAGGCACGTTCAACAAAGCGGATTATCGGATAACCGGCGACCTGACTCCGCCGCCCGATCCCGAAAAATCAATCCCTCCCGTCAGCCCCAGCACCCCTGCATTCAGTATAAACACCGGCACGAACGCCACCAGAATCACCATCACCGCCCGCAGCGTCGACGTGTAATCCAGGCTCTGCCGCACCGCAACCACCATGCACGCGAAAGTCCATGCGTACGCGGCATAATAGATGACTGATCCGATATTAACGACGTCACCGATTGGCCCCAGAAAAATAAGCGCGTTCAGAATGCCGGGGGTCTGCGCGAACCCGGTGGTCCGCGCCAACTGTCCCCAATCCGCGTCCGTTTCCACAACGTCGAAAATAATCTCCCCGATGAACCAGGTGCACAGCGCCCAGGCCGCCCAGCTTGCAACGCCCCGAATCACGCCCCTGACTATCGCCCACCACAACCCCGTTTCCTGCCCCGACAGCAGTTCGCCGCCGACGGTGGCGGCGGACACCATGACCACGATGAACAAGGCCTGCCAGATTGCGCTCTTGTTGTGCTCGATTTCCTCGTAGGTGTTGGATTTGAGAAAGAGCGCGCCAAACATCCTCCCTATCATGGACATGGTTGCCCTCCTATCACCCAATTACATAGCTTCGAATTAGCTGACGCTCCGCACCCTACTCCACCTCGGCAAGCAGGGCCACGAATTCCTCGACCCTGTCCAGCCCCACCCTTGCCATTCTCGGGCTGAGACAATCCTCGTAGAAATTACTGTGCAGATTGCTGGCGACGTGAAACAGCGAGTTTAGGTCGTCGCTACCCGACTCCACCGCCAATCTATCAACAGCGTTAAACAAAGCGGCATGAGTCCTATGTCTCCACCCCCTGCTTTCCGCCACCGCCTTCACCGCCTGCGCCGCCGCTCCCCAACCCTTCTCCGACGCCTGCCGCACGTCCCCCCTCGCCAATTCCTCCCGCGCCTGCTCCAACAACTGCGCCGCCGCGCTTATATACCTAGTTCCGGTGGTCATTCGCATTCTCCTTACACTGCTCAGTCTGCCTCACCTCCCCCATCAGCCCCACGAATTCCGCAACCCTATCCAGCCCCGAACGCACCGAGTCCTCGGGCATCCAGTCCTCGTAGAAATTGTTATGCAGACTGTTGGCAACGTGGAAAAGCGTGTCCAGGTCTTCATTGCCCGTTTCCCTGACTAGGGTGCGGACGGCTTCGAAAAGCGCATAATGACTCCTGTGCCCCCACCCCCGCTCCTCCGCCACCGCCTTCACCGCCTGCGCCGCCGCTCCCCAACCCTTCTCCGACGCCTGACGCACGTCCCCCCTCGCCAACTCCTCCCGCGCCTGCGCCAACAACTGCGCCGCCGCAGTGCGATACTTCATTCCCGTAACCATCGTCGTTTTCCTCCCGTTATGACCGACTCCCGCGGGCGAGTCCGCTGCCTCCATTATACAGGTTCGCCTCCCCGTGTTGCGCCATCCCCCATAACGCCCTAACATTGACTCCAACCCCCCAACCCAACAGAGGATTGCGCCCATGAACAGACCCACCCTGGCCGACGTGCTCGAAGCCCGCAAGACCATCGCCCCCTACGTCGCCCCCACGCCGCTCATCTCCTATCCCGCCCTCGACGCATACGTCGGCGCGGAGGTCCGCCTAAAGCATGAAAACCACCACCCGATGGGCGCCTTCAAAGTCCGCGGCGGCATCAACCTTCTGGCCCATCTGGACGAAGACCAGCTGCGTCAGGGCCTCATCACCGCCTCCACCGGCAACCACGGACAGTCCGTCGCCAACGCCGGACGCATCTTCGGCGCGAAGGTCGTCGTCATCGTCCCAGAAGGCGCCAACCCCCTCAAGGTGCGAGCCATGCGAAACCTGGGCGCGGACGTGCGCTTCCACGGCCCGAACTTCGACCAGGCCCGCGAGTACAGCGAGCGGCTCGCCAAGGAGGAGGGATACCGCTACGTCCACGCCGCCAACGAGCCGCTGCTGGTGGCGGGCGTCGCCACCTACGCCCTGGAAATTCTGGAGGAATTCCCCGACGTGGAATACATAATCGCGCCCCTCGGCGGGGGCAGCGGCGCCGCCGGCTGCTCCATCGTCGCCAAGGCCGTCAACCCCGCCGTCCAGGTCGTCGCCGTCCAGTCCATGCAGGCCCCGGCGGGCTACCTTTCCTGGAAGAATCGGCAAATCTCCCACGCGCCCATGAACACCAAGGCGGAAGGTTTGGCGACGGAGACCGGCTACGAAGTGCCGCAGCAGATCCTCTGGGACTTGCTTGACGACTTCCTGCTCGTCAGCGACGACGAAATCGGCCACGCCATAGGCGTCCTGCTGGAAAAGGCCCACACCCTCGCCGAAGACGCCGGCGCGGCTGCCCTGGCGGGCGCGCTCAAGATGAAGGATGAGCTCCAGGGCAAGAAAGTCGCCGTCATCGTCAGCGGCGCCAACATCACCCTCGATAGACTCAAGGACGTCCTCGCCGCCTACGACGGCGGCTAGCGGATTGCGGCGTTGACAGCCAAAAGACGGGATTCTTCACTTCGTTCAGAATGACGTGGCGAGAATAGGAATGCGTATGCGTCTATGTCATTCTGATGAGGTCCCGCGACGAAGAATCTCGCGGGGTTGCGTCGAGGATGCCGTGGAACGCAGGCGTCCCCATGAATAGCTACGAACTCCTCACCCGCCGCCAGGTGGTCGTCACCATGTCCGGCGTGCTGCTCGCCATGTTCCTCTCCGCCCTCGACCAGACCGTCGTCAGCACCGCCCTCCCGCGCATGGTCGCCGACCTCGGCGGCTTCGACCGCTACACCTGGGTGAGCACCTCCTACCTGGTCGCGTCCACCTCCATCCTCCCCATCGTCGGCAGACTCACCGACTTCTACGGACGCAAGTGGTTCCTGGTTGCCGCCATCGTGGTATTCCTGGTGGGTTCCGTGCTGGCCGGACTGAGCCAGACTATGACCCAGCTCATCGTCTTCAGGGCCGTCCAGGGACTCGGAGGCGGCTCGATAATGGCCATCGCCTTCGTCGCCGTCGGCGACCTATTCCCCCCGGCAGAGCGCGGCAAGAACCAGGGCTACGTCGCCTCCGTCTTCGCCGCGTCGTCCATTCTAGGCCCCATCCTCGGCGGCCTCATCACGGACCAGCTTTCGTGGAACTGGATATTTTACATAAACCTCCCCCTCGGCATCCCCCTCATCATCCTCTTCATCCGATACTTCCCCCACGTGCGGATGGAAACGACCCGCCACAAGCTGGACGTGCCGGGAGTAGCCACCCTTATACTCGCCGTCGTGCCGCTCATGCTCGCCCTCTCCTGGGGCGGCATCCAATACCCCTGGGGTTCGCCGCAAGTGGCCGGATTCCTCGCCCTCTCCTGCGTCATGGCGTTGCTCTTCGTCTTCATCGAAACCAGGGCCGAACAGCCCATCGTGCCCCTGCATCTCTTCAAGAACCGGATACTCTCGTCGTCCCTCATAACCATATTCTTCACCGGATTCGCCATGTTCGGCGGCATCATCTTCGTGCCCCTCTACGCCCAGGGCGTGCTCGGAAAATCCGCCACCAGCACAGGCACGATAATGACTCCGATGATGCTGGGAATGGTTTGCGGAGCGACCCTGGCGGGCCAGGCCCTCTCCCGATTGGGCGGACACTACCGCGCCCAGGGATTGGTGGGCCTCAGCATCCTAGCCGTCGGACTGCTTCTCATATCTCGAATGACCGCCGAAACCAGCTTCACCGTGGCGCTTTTCAACCTGATTTTGATGGGATTCGGCCTCGGCACCACCTTCCCCACCTACACCATCGCCATCCAGAACTCCGTAAATCCCCGGTTCATGGGCGTGGCGACTTCAACTTCCCAATTCTTCCGAAGCGTGGGCGGAATGCTGGGCCTCGCCATCCTCGGCTCCGTGCTGACCAACCGATTCTCCTCCAAGTTCCTGGATTCCGTCAGTCCCGATGCGGAAGCGGTGTTGACGACGGAGCGACTGCAAGCCCTTGCCCGCAATCCCCAGGAGCTTGTCAACGCCGAGGCCCAGGAAGGACTTCAACAGACCTTCGCCGCCGCCGGCCCTCAAGGCGCAACGATGCTCGAACAGGTGATGGAAGCCCTCCGCTCCGCCCTCTCATCGGCGATTGCCGACGTGTTTCTCATCTCCCTGATTGTCATAATCATCGCCATAATCGCCACCCTCTTCCTGAAGGAAATCCCCCTCCGCGGCCGCCCCCCCACCCCCGCGGAAGAAACTTCCGACACCACGGCGACCACTGACTAACTCCCCAACCTCCACCAGCTAACCCCCCGTCATTCCCGCGTAGGCGGGAATCCATGCCCCCCTCTCCCATCATGGGAGAGGGCTGGGGTGAGGGTACGTCCCCCACCGCTCACCCTGAGCCTGTCCTGAGCTTGTCGAAGGGATTAGGGTGATTCGGGTGGTGTGGATGTCCCATCCGTCAGTTACGCAAAGGTCTCCGGACGCTAGGAGAAACGACCGGTGGATGCTATGCTATTGTCGGTGTCGAGGTGAAGGGAATAGGAATAACGATTCTGGAGGAAAGAGACAGATGAGAGACCTTACAACAATCATAGTAGTTGGAATCGGGCTACTTGGACTAATCTTGGGAGCAGTGATAGGTTGGATGTTAGGGACCACGCCGCTGTGGTCCATCGGGGGAGCAATAGTCGGAGGGCTAGCAGGATTAGTTCTAGGCGCCATAGTGGCCGCCAAGCTCGGAACAGAATAATCAAGAACGGCTGTTAACCCAAAATCCCACTGGAGGAAAGCTATGGCGGATAACGAGATACTCCTGGAGCGCATCACCGCCCGCTCCGACGTATTCGGCGGCAAACCCATCATCCGCAATATGCGAATATCGGTAGAGTTGATACTGAGCCTGCTAAGCCAGGGGGCTACGCAAGAGGAAATCTTGTACGACTACCCTGCGCTGGAACCCGAGGACATCCGCGCCTGCATCGCCTACGCCCATTAGGTTCGGGTAGCATTCTTTGCCCACCAATCACCCTGAGCCTATCGAAGGGTCGAGCGGACGTCCCCTGAACTCTACCCTCCCTCCTCAAAATACCGCGCCAGTTCATCCCGCTCGAAGGTCGGCATCGGCGCCCGCCCGCCCTCCGACCGCAGCATCACCCCCTCCTCCGGCGGCGTCACCCGCCCTATCTTCCAAGCCTCAATCCCTTCCCCCCCCAACGCCGAAATCACCTGCGGCGCTTCCTCCGGCGCCAGCGTGATTATCAGTGACCCGGAGGCCAGAAGCCCCAGCGGGTCCAGCTTCAAAACTTTACATATCTCCACACATTGGGGCAGGAAGGGTATCCGCTCCCTGTCCACCACCATCCCCGCGCCCGCCGCCGCCGCCACTTCTTGAAGCCCGCTTGCCAGCCCGCCCTCCGTCGGATCATGCAGGCTGTGAACCCCGGCGACTTCACAGGCAATGCGCGCGTCTCTGACAACGCTGATGCCTGGGTCGAACAGCAGCCCCGCCGCTTCCTCAATCATCGCCGGTTCCATGCCGCCCTCCCGCAGTGCGTCCCCCTCTTCCCGCGCCAGCAATGCCGAACCTTCCAGGGACACCCCCTTCGTCAGGATTACATAATCGCCCACCTGGGCGCCGCCGGTGGTCAACGCCCGTCCCTTCGGCGCCACGCCCAGCATACATCCGACGATGATGGGCCGCTCGATGCCCTGCGTCACCTCCGTGTGTCCGCCCACCAGCGTCACCCCCAGCGAGCCGCAGGCATCCGTTATCTGACGGAAGATTTCCGAAACGTCCCCCTCGTCCATTCGCTGCGGCAGCAGCAGCGTCGCCATGAACCACCGAGGCCGCGCGCCGGCGCAGGCCACGTCGTTGGCGTTCACCTGCACCGCGTACCAGCCGATGAGGTCCGTCGCGAAGGTTATCGGATCCGTCTTCGCCACCAACACCTCTCCGCCGAAATCCAGCAGCGCCGCGTCCTCCCCGACTTTCGGCCCCAGGATTACCCGCGGATCCTCTATCGTTACACGGCTCAAGAGGCCCTCCAAGGTATCCGGGGTCAACTTGCCTAGCTTCACGTCGATTCCTCCATTTCGCGGTAATGAGCGGTAATGGAATGCAACGCTGCATTTTCATTACCGCAATGGCATCCAAATAATGTAGTAACCCATTCAGGAAGAAATGTAACAACTTCGCTTCAACCCTGATGCAATCATCCAGGAAAGGCCCAATCGACCGATGATTGGTAGAAGTGTAGAGGGCCGTAACGGGCCTGTTCTAAAATTTCTCCCTCGTTCTAGACAAAGTTTAGCTTTTTTTAATACAACTCTAGGATACCCTTGACATTTCTACAGAACAGGTGCTATTATGCCCCCAACAAGTCCAAATAGCTAGTCTAGTAAGGGGGTGCAGTTTGGCTACCAGAAAGACGAAGTTGATGAAGAGGGTTGAGGATGCTTACCAGAGGGACCTTGAGAAGCTTCTTCCTGAGAAGGTGAACGAGCTCGGCCTCTCCGAGACCGCCGCGGAACTGGGCGTCAGCAAGGCCACCCTTGGCTACTGGCTCCTCAAGCTCGGCATCGAGGTCCGGCGCGTCGCCCTGGCCCCGGGAGAGACCCTCGAGGTGAAGCGCGTCAGCTGAATTCGACGCCAATAGTTCTAAAGCGGCGGGGTAACGCGCCCCGCCGCTTTACTTTTTTCCGAAAGTCTCCCATTTCCCTCCCTCGCGACGCCGGCTCATGCCGCGTAACGGACACGCCGACCCGGTAAGCCCCCAAAGATTGCGTGTAACGGATCAGAGCTTCATACGTTTCCCGGTAACTCAACGCATCAACGGTAGCAACGACAACCCCGGTTCGCCGGTTACACTTTCAAGACAAGTAGCGCCGTCTTTGCGTAATGTAACGGTTCCCCCGTTGCCGGGTAGTGCTCCCCGCAATCTTCCGCCCCTACTCGTCCTTACACGCCCTCTCCCTCGAATTACACCCTTCCTCCACCCTCCCCGCCGGACCTCTCCCCCCGTCCTCCATCCGTCGCGGACATATTGACCCTTTTGCAGCAACGGCTTATGATACGTGCACTTTCAACAAAGAGGTCTTGTCAATGAAGCTGTCTTGTTTGCAGGAGAATCTGAGCCGCGCCTTGGCCGTCGTCGGCCGGGCCGTCGCCGTCCGAAGCACCCTTCCCATCACTCAGAACGTTCTCCTGGCCACCGACGGCGGGAGGCTCCGGCTTTCCGCCACCAATCTCGAAATCGGCATCACCACCTGGATCGGCGCCATGATTGAGGAGGAAGGCTCCATCACCGTGCCCGCCCGCCTGCTCACCGAATTCGTCGGCTCCCTCTCCGCGGGCCAGATTGAGGCGTTTACGGGCGACCGGCCCAAGAGTCTCAACCTGATGAGCGGTCGAATAAACGCTCGAATCAGCGGCACCGACGCCGAGGACTTCCCCCCGATTCCCACCATCGCCGCCGAAGAGGGCGTCACCTTCCAGGTCTCCGCCCGCGACTTCAAGCGGTCCATCGACCAGACCGTCTTCGCCGCCGACACCGAAGACACCCGCCCCGTCCTTTCCGGCATTCTGGTCGAGATAGAGGAGGACAAGCTGACCCTCGCCGCCGCCGACGGATTCCGCCTGGCCGTCAAGCAGGGCAACATCATCAATCCCGTCGAAACCCCCGTCAACGTCATCATCCCCGCCCGCACCTTCGGCGAGGTGAGCCGTCTCATCGGCGACCAGGACTCCGCGATAGAAGTCCTGGTCTCCTCCTCCAGGAACCAGGTGCTCTTCAAGCTCGACGACCTGCAGATTGTCTCCCAGATAATCCAGGGCAACTTCCCCCGCTACCGCGACCTGCTGGACGACGCCATCCGCGACACCAAGGCGGAGGCCGTTATCAGGATTACGGATATGCTCGCCGCTTCCAGGTCCGTCAATATCTTCGTGAGAGAAAGCAACAACATCGTCAAGCTGGAGATGAACCCCGGCAGTGAAGAGGAAGACGGCCCGCCCGGCCAGATGATAATCTCCTCGAAGGACGACGAGGTCGGCGAGAACGTCGCCGAACTGGACAGCACGATAACCGGCGAAGAAGCCACCATCGCCTTCAACGGCCAGTACCTGCTGGACGTGCTCGCCAACATGGACGGCGAAGAGGTGTCCATCAAGACCAGCGGCCCCTCCCGCGCCGGCGTCTTCACCACCCCCGGCTCCGACCAGTACGTCCACCTCATCATGCCCATGTTCATCACCCGCTAGCCGGTCGGCGATTTACAACAGGGTGGAAAGTCGGTGACGGCGGCGGATAAATCCCGCTGCGGAGTTGTTTCGTATAAACATCAGGAGGGAGAGCAACCGGCCCCTCCTATATATAGTGGGAGTGTCTAAGTGAAACGACTATCCATCCTCGCAGCCTTCGCCGCGGCGGCCCTCATCCTCGCCTTCGGCGTATCCATCGCCGGCGCGGACGACGACGTCGTAGTCCTGTCCGACGAAGTAACCAGCCAGTTCCCCGAGGGCATCAACTTCAACCTCTCCGTCGAAACCGCCAGCCCCGTCGACGACATCCGCGTCTTCTACAAGTCCAAGGGCGCCGACAACATCTCCTACGGCCGCCTGGAATTCGACGAAGGCCCCGCCACCCAGGGCGCCTTCTTCCTCGACACCAGCGTCGGCACCGAAGGCGGCACAAACTTCATCCCGCCCGGCACCGTGTTCCGCTACCACTATCAGGTGTTCACCGAAGACGGAGAATCCTTCAAGACCGAGCAGAAGGAGTTCGTCTACACCGATTCCCGCTTCGAGTGGACGACCATCACCGAAGGCCCCATCACCGTCTACTACTACGGCCCCACGGAAACCCGCGCCCAGCTGATACTCGACGCCTCCCTGGAAGCCACCGCGAACATGTCCCGCGTCCTTGGCCTCGAGCAGGTGGAGCCGATTAACATAGTCACCTACAACAACTACAGGCACATGCAGCCCGCCATGCCGCCGCGCCCCCAGACCATCCGCGAAGGCCTCATCACCCAGGGCCAGGCCTTCACCGACATCCGCGTCCTGCTGGTGCTCGGCACCGACCCCACCATCGAAGGCATCGCCTCCCACGAGGTGACTCACGTGTTGGTGGACGACGCCGCGGGCCGCGCCTACTCCATTCTTCCCACCTGGCTCAACGAAGGGCTGGCGGAATTCGGCAACGTGGCCCCCAACGAAAGCTACGACAACGCCCTCCTCTACGGCATCTACACCCGCCGCGTGAAGCCCCTGGCGCACCTGACGAGATTCCTCGGCGAACCCGACGACGTGGTCATCGCCTACGGCCAGTCCCGCTCCGTTATCTCCTACCTGATCAGCACCTACGGCGAGGAAAGAATGGCGCAGTTCATGGCCCAGCTGGACCATACCTTCTCCGTGGACGAGGCCCTGATCCAGGTCTACGGCTTCGACCAGGACGGACTTGACGCGGAATGGCGCAGCCGCATGGGATTGCGTCCCTTCGGCGAAGCCCCTGAGCCTTCCACCGACGCCCCCGCGCCGCCGCCCGTCCCCGTAACCGCCATCCCCACCGATACTACGGACGATGCCTCCCCGGTGCCCAGCGAAAGCGACGCGGAGACGGACCGACGCGCCGGCGGATGCAGCCGCGACGCCCGCGTCAACGCCTCGATCCCCACCGAACCCTTCATGCTCCTGTTGCTGGCCGGCCCCGTCGGCTTCCTAGGCCTCCGCCGCCTCAAACCCCCACGCCCCTAACCCCCTCTCCCACCCGTCATTCCCGCGAAGGCGGGAATCCATCCCCCCGACCGCTCACCCTGAGCTTGTCGAAGGGTCGAGCGGGGGCAGGGAAGTCACCGCGCCCGCGGATTCAACGCGTCATTCAGCGCGTCCCCCAGCAAATTAAACGCGAAAATCAACACCGTCACCGTCATCACCGGAAACAGAATCAAATGCGGGTCCGACCGCAGCACGCTGATGTTCCCGTTCTGGAAAATCATCACCCCCAGGCTAGGCGTCGGCGGCTGAATCCCTATCCCCAGCCAGCTCAAAATTATCTCCGACCCCGCCGTCGCCCCCATCCCCATCGACACCACCACTATCACCGGGCTGATGATGTTCGGCAGCACGTGCGACGTCAATATGCGCCAATGAGACGCCCCCATCGCCACCGCTGCCTCCACGTACTGGCTCTGCTTTACATAAAGCACCTGTCCCCGCACCAGCCGCGCCATGCCCACCCAGGAAAACGCCGAAAGCGCCGCGAACAGCACCACATAGTCCACGATTCCCAACTGAATCAGGTCTATCCCGGTCAGATTCTCCAACCCGCCCGACCAGCCTTCCACCCAATCCTTCACCCGCGGCTTCACCGTCGCGGCGATGAGAATCACCAGCAGCAATCCCGGAAACGCTAAGAAAACCTCTCCCACCCGCATAATCACCGAGTCCAGCCACCGCCCGAAATAGCCCGAAATCAACCCCAATCCGATGCCCAGAATCAGGCTCCCCGTCAGCATCGCCGCAACCGTGATGATGACCGTCGTCCGCAGCCCGTAGATGACCCGCGTCAGCAAATCCCGCCCCAGCCGGTCCGTCCCGAAGGGGTGCGCCCAGCTTGGCCCCTGCTTCACCGATTCGGCGCGAATGTCCTGGTCGTTGTATCCGTATGGCGTCGGCGACCGGAAAATCGTAAACGCCCCCGCCAGGTACATGATTCCGATGACGGCCAGGCACGTGACGGCCACCTTCTTCCGCAGCAGCCGTCGAAAAGCCTGCGCCCACAGACTCCCGGAGGGACGCGAACCCAACCCTTCCATCATTTCGCCCTGAGCCGTAGTCAAAGCCTTCCCTGCCTAATATCGGATGCGCGGGTCGAGGAATCGGTAGCCCACGTCCACTATGAGATTTGCCACCACGAAGGCCGCCGCGATTATCAGCACCAGCGCCGTTATCACCGGATAGTCTCTGGAGAAGAACGCCTCGATGGCCAGGCTGCCGATGCCCGGAATGCCGAAGTAGCCCTCCGTTATGAACGACCCCTCCACCAGCGTCGCCAGCGATAGCCCCACCACCGTAAACACCGGAATCAACGAATTCCGCAGGATGTGCCGCCGACGCACGATGAACTCGCTCAACCCCTTCGCCCGCGCCGTCCTCACGTAGTCCTGCGACAGCACCTCCAGCGTGCTCGCCCGCGTCAGCCGCGTAATCACCGCAATCCCCGGCACCCCCAGCACCAGCGCCGGCATGATGATTCGCGTATCGAAGAACCCTCCCCAGCCCTGAATCGGCAGTATCCCCAGCCACAGCCCGAAGGCTAGCAGCAGCACCGGCGCGGTGATGAACACGGGCAGCGACATGAAGAACAGCGTGATGCTCACCGTCGTCACGTCTATCCACGTCCCCTGCTTGATGGCCGTGAAGACCCCCAGTGGTATGCCCAGCGACAACGCCACGATGGAAGCGGCCAGTCCCAACTGCGCCGATACCCATATCCGCTTCCCGATCAGCTCCGCCACCGTCCGGTCGCGATACTTGTAGCTCTCCCCCAGGTCGCCTTGCAGCAGGTTCTTGATGTAGACGCCGTACTGCACGAACACGTTTCTATCCAATCCGCGCTGCTGCCGGATCCGCTCCACGACTTCGGGATTATTATATTGGCCCTGGAGAACCTCCACCGGGTCTCCAGGGCCGTATGTGCCGAGCAGGAACGTGATGAGGGCTACGATTAGAAGCAGCGCCGGCGTCCACGCCAACCGTCTTATTACGTATGCCCCCATCCGCGCCTGAGCCTATTCGTCTATGCGGACGAATCGCAGTCGAGGCACAATCAACTGCGTCAGGTAGTAGTCCTTCACGTAGGGCTTGATGAGAACGTACTGCTCCCCCGCGTGCCACAGCGGAATCCACGGCGCCTCGTCCACGATTATCTCTTCCGCCTGCTTGTACAGGTCGTACCGCACGTCCTGATTCGTCTCCGTTCGCGCCTTCTCCAGCAGCGCGTCCACGTCGGCGTTGCCGTAGCGGGTGTGGTTGTTGCTGCTCTCGCTGTGGAACAGGATGTCCAGGAAGTTCTCCGGGTCCGGATAGTCCGCAATCCACCCGATCTGGAACATGTCGAACCGCCGCTTGTGCAGGTCCTGCAAGTACGTGGCGAACTCCGTCTGCTGGAACTCCACCTGCACCCCCAGCACCTCATTCCAGGTGTGCGTGATGCTCTCCAGATCCAGGTCCACCGACGCCCCGAATCCGCCCGGCACCGTCAAGATAATCGGATAGTCGTTGATGTTGTCGGCGTACTTCGACTCGCTCAATAGCTGCTGCGCCTTGTCAGGATTGAATGGATACCCCGGAAGCTGGTCGTTGAACGCGGGGAATCCCGGCGGCAGAATCCCCCTCGCCGGAGTCACCAGGTCTCCCAGCACCAGACTCGCAATCTCCTGCCGGTTGACCGCGTAGTTCAAAGCCTGACGCACCTTCACGTCGTCAAAGGGCGGCGCCGTCACGTTCATCCCGATGTAGCTCGTGCTGAAGGAAGGAAGCGCCTGCGTAAGCTCGGCGTTCAGGTTGTTGTTCGGGTCCAGCAGCCTGTCCAGATCGGCGATGCCCACGCCTGTGACGTCGATTTCGTCGTTCTCGTACATCAGCATCGAAGTGCCGCCGCTGAGTATCAACTCCACCCGCTCCAGGTAGGCCGGCCCCAGGTGATAGTCGGGATTCTTCTCCAGAATCATCCGCTCCCCCGGCACGTACTCCGCCAGTTTGAACGGGCCGGAGCCGTTCGGCTCCCGCACCCACCGGCGTCCCGACTCCACGTTCTCCCTGTCCAGCACGAAGGCCGTCGGATAGGTGAGCTTGTAGATGAAGTAGGACTTCGGCTCCTTGATGGTGATTTCCAGCGTGTAATCGTCGACGACCCGCACCCCCTGCACCTCCCGCGCCTCGCCGTCCAGCTTCTCCTGAAGCCCCACGATGTCGCCCAGGTACTGGTCCACCACCAGCGACTCCGTGATGGCGTCCGCCGCCCGCTCCAGCGACCACTTGAAGTCATGGGCAGTGATGGGCTTCCCGTTATGGAACACGGCATCCCGCCGCAGCCGGAAGGTGTACACCAGCCCGTCCGCGCTCACGTCCCACCCTTCGGCCAGGTCCGGCACAATCTGCAACTGCGGATTGATGGTCACCAGCCCGCCGAAGATCTCGATGATTACCGTCGCCGATGTGGCGTCCGTCGTCAGATGGGGGTCCAGCGTCGGCGGGTCGGAAAACAGCCGGCGCAGCGTGCCCCGCTGCCTCTCTGCCCTCGGCTCCTCTTGAGCCGCCGCCGTCGGCTGCTCCGCCGGCGCTGTTGTCTCCCCCGCCGCCTGTGTCGGCGCCGCCGTCGCTCCGGGCGTCGCCGCGGGTTCCCCGGTGGTCGGCCTCGACCCGCACGCCGCCAACGCCAACGCCGACGCCAGCATCAGCAGCGCGGCAAACCCCACCCAAATTGTCCTGTTTCGCAAGAAAGTCATTGATTTCATCATTCCCAACCAAGTCATTTTCTAACTCCCGATTCTAAATGAACCCACTGAATGCTACAATACGTATACCATTCAGGCCAACACCGGACGCGTCAAGCCCGGCAAGGCCGAATCCAACGACGGTAGCGGCAGATGTTCAAACTTAAACAATCTCACCTCAAACCCCTCCTCATCCTTACCCTGGCGGCTTCCCTCGTCCTCCTGACCCTCGCCGCCTGCCAGGGCCGCCCCGGCTCATCAACCGGCTCCGGCCCGGAGCAAGTAGTATGGGAAGGTTGGTCCGTCATCATAGATTCATACGTTGCCAGCGATTCTTTGGATTCTGAACGCGTCGCGGGTGACATAATCGTCGGTATGCTGGACGCCGCCGAGAAGCCCCACTACCCCTTCCTCTCCGACATGTCCGACTTCCGCGGCCGGCCCCCCCGGTCCGTGCCCGAGGGGTTCGAAGACGTTTGGCGCGCCTGGCAGCTTTTCCGTGAAACCTGGCCCGAAGTTGACCCCGCCGTCCTCGCCGACGCCGCCCTCACCAGCATGATGGCTTCCCTGGAAACCGACGACCGCGTCAGTTCCTACCTCAACGCCGAGGACTACCAGCGCTCCCAGGAGGACGAACGCGAGGTCAGCTACCAGGGCGTCGGCGCGGTTATGAGCATGGAGGACGGGCAGCTGACCATCGTTTCCCTGATGAGCGACGCCCCCGCCGCCAGAGCCGGCCTCCAGCGAAACGACGTCATCCTCGAAGTTGACGGCGTCCCCGTAGGCGGCACGGAAATCTCCGACGCCACCTCCAGCATTCGCGGCCCCTCCGGCACCCGCGTAACCTTCCTCATCCAGCGCCCCACGGAAACCGACCCCCGCGAGGTCAGCATCACCCGCGGCAACGTCAACGTCCCCACCGTCGATATGTCCCTCCTCCCCAGCTCCGTCGGCTATATGTACATCCAGGCCTTCTACGACCACACCATCGACGAGGTGCTGGACGTGCTGGAGACCTTCAACGAACTGGAGACCCTGGGCATGGTTCTCGACCTTCGCAGCAACCGTATCGGCTCCCTCGAACTCGCCCGCGACGTGGCCGCCCAGTTCATCAGCGACGGCCTTTTCGCCTACCAGGTGGACAACGAGCAGAACCGCACCGACTTCCACCTTCAGGAAGGCGGCGGAACCGGCGTCCTCGACCAGGAAGTGAAGCTCGTCATTCTCGTAAACCAGGGCACCGCCGAGGCCGCCGAAGCCCTCGCCGGCGCCCTTCAGGATGCCGGACGCGGCATTGTCATGGGCGACCCCACCGGAGGCCGCGGCTCCACCAACGACTACTTCACCCTCAGCAACGGCGGCGCCCTATACCTCCCCGTTTCCCACTGGTTCACCCCCTTGGGCCGCGCCATCAGCGGCGAGGGCATCCAGCCCGACATCGCCGCCTCCCTCAGCCAGGAAGACCTCATTATGAACCGGGACAGCCAGCTTCAGCGCGCCTACGAATACCTAGACCAATCCCTCCCCGCCTTCCGCTAACCCCCACCATGCACACACCCCCCACCCCTACACCCCGCTCGCCATTCCCGCGCCTCCTCTCGTCATTCCCGCCTATCCCTCCGTCATTCCCGCGCAGGCGGGAATCCATCTTATCCCTTCCCCCGTTCTGGGGGAAGGTTAGAGCCTGCCCCACCAACTACCCCACCTGTCATTCTGAGGAGGCCCCGCGGCGAAGAATCCCGGTTGTGGAATACACTGCGAGATTCCTCCCTACGCCCAAAATAACATGGGGGCAGCACACACTTTGCTTTACATAAATCCACGCCTTACAAGGAATACCGCCGCAACCCTCCTCCTCGCCATCACCGCCCTACTCCTCCTCTCCGCCTGCGGCGCCGACGAAACCCCCACCCGCACCCCCACGCCCACGCCTCCGCTCCTCAGCGTCCAGGAGCACATGCAAAGGGGCGACGCCTTCCTCGAAAACAAGCAGCCCGGCGCCGCCCTTCGCGAATACCGCAGCGCCATCAAGGTCGATTCCCAGCACGCCCCCGCCCGCCTCGGCCTCGGCAAGGCCCACGCCATGAGAGCCGAGCACGACCTCGCCCTCGACGAATACAGGCGCGCCATCCGCATCGACCCCAACCTCGCCGAAGCCTACTTCGAACGCGGCAAGGTCTACGGCGCCCAGGCCAAGCTCACCCCCGCCATGCGCGACTTCGACAAGTCAATTGAACTCGACCCCGCCAACGCCGCCGTCTACAACAGCCGCGGCTTCGCCCTGATAGCTATGGGCAGGGTGGACGAAGCCCTCGCCGATTTCGACAAGGCCATCGAACTCGACCCCGAACTCGCCCACGCCTACGCCAACCGCGCCTTCACCTACGCCGCCCTCGGCAACGACGCCGACGCCGAATCCGACGCGCAAAAGGCCATCGAACTGGGCCTCAACGCCAACGAAATCATGGCCCAGCTAGAAACCGTCCGAAATTCCCGCTAGCCTGCCACTCATCCACCATGCCGCCCCTCCTCGAAGTCCAGAACCTCCACACCTACTTCTACACCGGCGCCGGCGTGGTCAAGGCCGTCAACGACGTCTCCTACCACGTCGGCCAGGGCGAGGCCGTCGGCATCGTCGGCGAAAGCGGCAGCGGCAAGAGCGTCAGCGCCCTCTCCATCCTCGGCCTCGTCCCCTATCCCGGCCGCATCGTCCAAGGCCGCGTCCTCTTCGAAGGCGCCAACCTCCTCGACCTCGGCGACCGGGAGATGCAGCGAATACGCGGAAACCGCATCGGCATGATCTTCCAGGAGCCAATGACTTCCCTCAACCCCGTCCTCACCATCGAAAGACAGCTAACCGAATCCCTCGAAACCCATCTGGATATGAGTCGCCGCGCCGCCCGCCGCCGCGCCGTCGAGCTTCTCGAAATGGTCGGAATCCCCGACCCCCACCAGCGCATCAAGGAGCACCCCCACCGGCTCAGCGGCGGCATGCGGCAGCGCGTGATGATTGCGATGGCCCTCAGCTGCAACCCCAACCTGATTATCGCCGACGAACCCACCACCGCGGTGGACGTTACCATCCAGGCCCAGCTTCTCGAACTGATGAAAAATCTCACCCGCGAACTCAACGTCGCCCTCATCATCATCAGCCACAACATGGGCATCGTCGCCCGCTACGTCGATAGAGTCTTCATCATGTACGCCGGCAAGATCGTCGAAAGCGGCCCCGTCGCCGACACCTTCCGCTCCCCCCAGCACCCCTACACCCTCGGCCTGCTGCGCTCCATCCCCCGCCTCGACCTGCCAAGACGGGAAGTCTTGGAATCCATCCCCGGCCAGCCGCCCGACCTGTCAATGTTGCCGGAAGGATGCGCCTTCAGGGACCGTTGCACCTACGCCATAGACAGGTGCGCCGACGAAGTCCCCCCGCTAACCGACGTGACCCCAAATCAGCAATCCGCCTGCTGGAAATCCCCCATCTCCCCCACGCCCGAGACCAGTGCCCCATGACCGCTCCCAACGACGCCATCCTCCGGCTCCAAGGGCTGAAGATGCACTTCCCCGTCACCTCCGGCATCTTCTTCCAGCGCGTTCAGGGCTGGATAAAAGCCGTCGATGGCGTCTCCCTCGAAATCAAACGCGGCGAAACCCTCGGCTTGGTCGGCGAAAGCGGCTGCGGCAAGACCACCCTCGGACGCTGCGTCCTGCGTCTCTACAAGCCCACCGCCGGAAGCGTCGAATTCGACGGACAGGACATCACCGACCTGGGCAACCGGGACTTGCGGCCCTTCCGACGCCGGATGCAGGTCATCTTCCAGGACCCCTACGCCTCCCTGAACCCCCGCATGACCGCGGGCCGCATAATCGGCGAACCCCTCGCCATCCACAAGACCGTCGCCAACAAGGAAGAACAGCGCCGCCGCGTCCTCGAACTGGCGGAAATCGTCAGCTTCCACCCCTCCATGCTGGACCGATTCCCCCACGAATTCAGCAGCGGCCAGCGACAGCGCATCGGCATCGCCCGCGCCCTGGCCCTCAACCCCGAATTCATCGTCGCCGACGAACCCGTTTCCGCCCTCGACGTTTCCATTCAGGCCCAGATTATCAACCTGCTCATGGAACTCCAGCAGCAGATGGGCCTCACCTATCTCTTCATCGCCCACGACCTCTCCGTCGTCCGACACATCAGCGACCGCGTCGCCGTCATGTACCTCGGCCACATAGTGGAGTTGGCCGACAGCGACGCCATCTACTCCGACCCGGCCCACCCCTACACCCAGGCGCTGCTTTCGGCGGTGCCCGTCCCCGACCCGGTCGTGGAAGCGACCCGGCAGCCCATAATCCTTCCCGGCGAGACTCCCAGCCCGTTGAATCCGCCCACCGGCTGCGTCTTCCATCCCCGATGTCCTATCGCCGAAGAACGCTGCTCCCGCGAAACCCCCGAACTCCGACAAGTCCGCCCCAACCACTACGCCGCCTGCCTCCTCACCCCCGGCTACGACGCGGCCCACTCCACCAAACCATGACACCTAATCAACCACCCCTCCGTCATTCCCGCGTAGGCGGGAATCCATCTTCTCCCTTCCTCCTCCAACATTTCCAATCGTAGGGGCGGGTTTGAAACCCGCCCTTCAATAGCGCCAAACGCCAAATCCTCATTTCCTCAAAAAATATCCCAGGTTCGCACAATAAATGTTACGTTAACTCCACGCCTCATTTTCCCCAACTTGACATAATATCCCCCCCATTTTCCCCACTTTATCCCTTCCCCCTTGAAGGGGGAAGGTTAGGATGGGGGTGAAGTCCCCCCGCCCGCGTAATGGTACAATAGCATCGCTGAACCACCCTCCCACCGCATCGCCGAGGTTTGAACGTGCCGCGCCCCAAAACTTCAACCCTGCTCCTCATCGCCTTCAACGCCCTCGTCCTCGCCGCCGCCATCGTCGGCTGCAACCTCTTCAACCGCGATTCCGAGCCCCCCGCCGCCGTCGAAACCATCGTCGTATCCCTCCCGGAAGAAGCCCCCCAGGAATTCGGCGTCCTCTTCGAAGTCTACAAGCACCTCCTCGAAGACCACTACGACCGCGACAACCTCACCGCCACCCAACTCAGCCGCGGCGCCATCAAAGGAATGCTGGACGCCCTCGACGACGACCACTCCGCCTACCTCGCCCCGGAACTCTTCAGCGCCGAACTGGAGAGATTTCGCGGCAACTTCGAAGGCATCGGCGCCGAAGTCACCGAACGCAACGGCCAGATCCTCGTCGTCGCCCCCATACCCGACACTCCCGCCGAGGACGCCGGCATCCACTCCGGCGACGTCATCCTGGAGGTCAACGGTCAGAGCGTCGAGGGCCTCGGCGTCTACGAAGTGGTGGACCTGATCAGGGGTCCCCGCGGCACCGACGTTGAGCTTCTCATCCTGCATCGCAACGCCTCCTCGCCCACCAAAATCGTCATCACCCGCGGCGTCGTCATCGTGCCCACCCTCGACATCCGCATCCTCAGCGGCGGCATCGCCCATCTGCAACTCAACTTCTTCGGCGAAAACACCCTGGAAGAATTCGAAAAAGCTATGGCGAGGGCCGAGCGGCTCAAGGCCAAAGGCATCATTCTCGACCTGCGGAACAACCCCGGAGGACGCGTGGATACGGTGGTGGAATTGACCAGCCGCTTCCTCGACGACGGCCTCGTCCTCTACCAGATGGATGGACGGCATCAGCGCATGGAATACCACGTCACCGGCGGCCGCAAGGCCCCCGACCTGCCCCTCGTCGTCCTTGTCAACGAATTCAGCGCCAGCGCCAGCGAAATCATGGCCGGCGCCCTCCGCGACCACGGGCGCGCCCAACTCGTCGGCGTGACCACCTTCGGCAAGGGCAGCGTCAACATCCAGCGCCCCCTCAGCGACGGCTCAGGCGTCTACTACAGCATCGCCCGCTGGTTCACCCCCGCCGGCGACATGATTGAAGGAGACGGCATCGACCCCGACGTGGTCGTCGAATCCGACCACGAAGGTTCGGAAGACTTCCAGCTGGACAAAGCCATCGAACTCCTCCGCGAAGCAACCGCCCATCTTCCCTCTTCCAATACCCCCTCTCCCATTCCCGCACAGATGGGAATGGGAGAGGGTTGGGGTGAGGGCCCCTCCCCCTCCGCTCACTCAAACCACCCCATCCCGCTCACCCTGAGCCTGTCGAAGGGTCGAGCGGGAGCCCATCTTCTCCCATCCTCCGCTCACCCTGAGCCCATCTCCTCCCACCCGCTCACCCTGAGCTTGTCGAAGGGTCGAGCGTCCCCCGTCACTCCCGCCTCCCCCTCCGTCATTCCCGCCTCCCCCTCCGTCATTCCCGCGAAGGCGGGAATCCAGGGGGCGGGGTTTGGGGTGGATAGACCATGAAACGCCGCCGACGAGACATAGCCGTCAACCGCCAAGCCTTCTTCAACTACGAAGTCCTCGAACGCTTCGAAGCGGGCCTCCAACTCACCGGCACCGAAATCAAATCCATCCGCGCCGCCCGCGTCGACCTCCGCGGCTCCCACGCTCGCTTCGAAGACAACGAACTATGGCTCCACGGTATGCACGTCGCCCTCTACGACCCTGCCGGACAGAGAAACCACGACCCCAAGCGCCCCCGCAAGCTACTCATGCGCCGCAGCGAAATCGCCGAAATTGCGGGCAAAATCTCCCAAAGGGGCCTCACCCTGGTTCCCCTCAGACTTTATGTAAAGAACCACTGGGCCAAAATCGAACTCGGCCTCGCCAGGGGCAAACGCCAATACGACAAGCGCAAGGCCATCATCGAACGCGATAAAGACCGCGAAGCCCAACGCGCCCTCCGCCACCTAACCTGACCCCCCGCCGTCATTCCCGCGTAGGCGGGAATCCACCCCCCTCTTATCCCTTCCCCCTTGACGGAGACCTTTGCATAACCCCTCCTCAGCAAGCCGACAAACCTCTTCCCCCTTGACGGGGGAAGATTGAGATGGGGGTGATTCTCCCCCTCCCCCCAAATTGCCAAAATCCCCTTGACCCCAACTCCCGTCGCCTGCTACCATCCCCCCATGAAAACTATAGAACAATTATACCAAGACTTCGAAAGGCTCCTGGACGCCCTCGGCATCCCCAAGGAACCCCCAAAGGCTCTTTCTACGACCTTGCCACCGAAGAGGAGGAAAACATGAACGAATCCCACAAGCGCAAGCGCGGCGGCCAGCCCGGCAACCAGAACGCTCGCAAGCACGGCTTCTACTCCAAGCACTTCACCCCCGAGCAGATGCAGCAGCTCGAAGAGATCGACTACCACAAGGGCCTCGACCCGGAAATCGCCCTCCTTCGCGTCAAGCTCAACTCCCTCCTGGAAGACCCGGAAACCTCCCCTGAAATCATCATCCGCGCCGCCCACGTCCTGGCCCGGCTCGCCTCCGTCCAGCGTCGATACATCTATGGTTGAAGGGGGGCATTCGTTCTCACCACAACATATAACGAATGCAGAATTTCCCCCGAATCAGGTAGGAAAACCCCATTCGTATCCCGCCACAGAAAAAAGGAAGCCAAACGAAACGAATACCCTCTACTACAACAAGGCCGCCAACAACATCCAGGTCAACCCCCGCCGCAGGCACTAGACATTTCTACCCCGGTGTCGGATAATTTACCCACAGGACATGGGGACGCGCGGTTTCGACAGGGGAACGTCCTGGAAGGATTGCAGGTCGGGGCGCCGTCATTCACCTCGTTAACAAGGCGGCAAAAAAAGTAACCGGCGAAAGAGAATTCGCTCTAGCAGTCTAGGCATCTAGACTGCTCGTCTGCCCCCGCTGACCCCGGATGCGGGAAGCAGGCGCCATAAGCCCGGGGCGCTGCCATCCCCACGCCGGTTAAGGATGGCCTAAGATCAACCGGCTGGCCCTTTGAAACTTTGCCGGTAGAGGGTCAAGGGAGCGACCACAAAGTACCGGATAAGCCTGTAGCACATTCTTCCGCGACTTCGCCTGGACGGGGAGTTCGACCCTCCCCCGTCTCCACCATCCCAAACCTCAACCTCCCCTTAATTGCGCTCGCCCCTCCCTTGTAATATCATCCCCCGTAGCATATCCACGCGCCGACGCCCAACCTGTAGGGGCGACTGGCAGGCCGCCCTCCCCGACATTCCGACCGCGATTGTAATATCCGAAATGCAGCGAAGCCTTATATCCGACGCCTCCCCGTCAACCAACCACGCCGCCGTTACCCAGCCCTTCGAGGCGATGGAATCGGGCCTCTCCCCCGAACCCCTGCCCACCGCCGTCATCGACGTCGGCTCCGGCTCCGCCCGCGCCGTCGTCATGCAGGTCAACCGCGGCGGCGGCATCGAAATCATCGCCCAGCAGCGCATGAGCCTCAACCTGATGAGCCACCTCACCCGCAAGGGCGCCCTCGACCATGAAAGCGTCGATGCGACCGTCGACGCCGTCGAAGACTTCGTCCAGCTTGCCCAGGGCTACGGCATCGACTGCATCCACGCCGTCGGCACCGCCGCCCTCCGCGAATCCAGCAACGTCCTCGAAGTGACGGAAACCATCGCTAGCCGCTTCGGGGTGGAACTGCGGATAATCGACGGCCTGGAGGAAGCCGCCTACTGCTTCCTTGGCGCCGTCCACGGCCTCCCCGTCGACGCCGGACTCATGGCCGACCTCGGCGGCGGCAGCATGGAGGTCGTCGAGTTCAACCATAGGTCATTGAAGACCCTCCACTCCCTCCCCCTCGGCAGCCTCCGCGTGTCCAACAGCTTCAACCTCACCCAACAGGCGTCGGCGGAAGACGTGGCCGCCGCTCGACGCTACGCCCGCGAATCCCTCTCCCTCGCCAACGTCCCCACCCTGACCCACGACGGCGAACTCGTCGGCTCCGGCGGCTCCATGCGCCTCTTCGCCAAGCTCGACCGACGCCACAGGCATCATCCCGTCAAGAAGATCCACGGCTACGGCATCAGCCGCCGCGCAATGGAGAAGCTGGTGAGCGACTTGACTGATACGCGCCTGGATGAGCGCGCCGGCATCCCCGGCATGAACCCGGAGCGCACCCACTCCATCGTCGGCGGCGCCATCGTCGCCCTCGCCCTCCTGGAGCACGCCGGCGCCAACAGGATTATGTTATCCGGCCAGGGCCTTCGCGAAGGACTTGCCCGCAATCCCCACAATCTTTCCCTTGAGCGCGAAATCGCCCTCCCGCCCACGTCCGTCGTCCGCCTGAACACCCTCGCCGACCTCACCCAACGCTTCGCCCCCCGCTACTCCCGGCGCGGCCCGCGAAGGTCGCAACTCGCCCGCCGCGTCGCCGAGATCGCATGGAATGGCAAGTCCCGCCTGCTCGCCTCATCCTTGGAAAGCGCCGCCTTCCTGCTGGATGTGGGAAGCGCCGTCGATTTCTACAACCGGCTGAACCGCACCGCCTCCCTGGTGACGGCCTCCGACCTCCCCGGGTTCAGCCACCGCGAATCTGCCCAGATAACCGGCATCCTCCTGACGGCGGAACGGGGGCGTCTTCCCCGCAAGCATCGCCGCAGTGGATTGCTTACCTCCCACGACCGGGACCGCATCGGCCAGTCCGCCGCCATTCTGCTTGCCGCTGACGAACTGGAGCGTCGCCTCCCGCCAGACCTGCCGGCCGATGCTGTGGAAGTCACGCGAGACGGCAGCGGCCTGCAAATCTCCACCCCGGCCTGGTCACAAAAAGCGGGCGACGCCATCAGCGTTCGCTGGGAGCGCGAATTCGGACAGCCTATCTCCATCCGGCGGGTGAGCCATGAATAATTCCGACCTCAACGTCAATTTCCCGATGGGCACGCGATTCGGCGACCATCCCGACGACGGCAAATATCCCGGACGGCTGATAATCGTCGAGGGCATCGATGGCTCCGGCAAGAGCACCCAGATCGACCTCCTCGGCAAGTGGCTCACCAGCATGGGCTACGTCACCGTCTTCACCGAGTGGAACTCCTCCCCCATCGTCCGCCGCACCACCAAGCGCGGCAAAGACCAGCGCCTCCTCACGCCCATGTCCTTCAGCCTCATCCACGCCGCCGATTTCGCCAACCGCGTCTACACCCAGATTCTCCCCGCCCTCAAGTCTGGCACCGTCGTCCTCGCCGACCGTTATGTCTACACCGCCTTCGCCCGCGACGCCGCCCGCGGCGTCAACCGCGACTGGCTTCGACGCATCTACTCCTTCGCCGTCCGACCCTCCCTCGCCCTCTATTTCAAGGTGCCCCTGGAAGAATCCATCCGACGCATCGTCGCCGGCCGGGAGTCCATCGGCTACTACGAGTCCGGACAGGACCTCAACCTCGCGCCCAATCGGGAGGAATCCTTCCGCGCCTTCCAGCAGCGCCTCCTCGACGAGTACGACCGGCTCGCCGATGAATTTGGCCTCGTGACCCTGGATGCCACTGCCACAATCCCCGAACAGCAGCAACGGGTTCGAGAATACGTAAGGCCCCTCCTTCCCGGCCTCATGGAGATTCATGGCGACAGCCTCCCCGAAGCCCTCAGCAGCGCCGGCCTGATGGGACGTTACGTCCGCCGTTCCGGCTCCCGCCGCATACCGGACGCCGTAGGAGGCCCCGATGGCTAACCCGAAGGGTGGCTCAACCAATGCGAACGGCCCGCAAAATGACGGCCAGCGACTTATGACCACGCCCAAATTCTACGGCCATACCCCCCTTGGCCTTGGCGAGATTCACATGCCCGGCAGGCTCATCGTCATCGAGGGCACCGACGGCGTTGGCCGCTCAACCCAGATAGCCCTGTTGAAGGAGTGGTTGGAGACCCAGGGCCACGCCGTGCTGGACACCGGCTTCCGTCGCTCCGAACTCACCGGCGACGGCATCGATCGCGCCATGCGCGGCCACACCCTCGACCACGTCACCCTCAACCTCTTCTACGCCACCGACTTCTGGGATAGGATGGAGAAGGGCATCATCCCCGCCCTTCAAGCGGGCATGATCGTCCTCGCCGACCGCTACATCTACTCCATCATCGCCCGGGCGCGGGTGCGCGGCGTCCCCGCCCGCTGGCTCGACGACGTTTTGGAATTCGCCATCGTCCCCCACCAGGTCTTCTACCTGGACATCGACGTGGAGCAGCTTCTCCCCCGGATGCTTGCCAACCGGGAACTGGACCATTGGGAGTCCGGCGAGGACTTCCTGCGTAGGGCGGACCGCCATTCCAGCTTCGTCGTCTACCAGAACGCCCTGCTGCACGAGTTCCGCAACCTGGCCAAGCAATACCGCTTCGTCACCATCGACGCCCGCCGCAGCGTCCGCGAAGTCTTCAAAAACCTCCAGGGCGGCGTCCGCATCGAAATCTCAAACATGCCCCGCTAACCCCCCTTCCTATCCCTTCCCCCTCGACGGAGACCTTTGCATAACCCCCCTCAGCGAGCCGACAAACCTCTTCCCCCTTGACGGGGGAAGGTTAGGATGGGGGTGATTTCCCCTTGTCCTCGCGAATGCGGCGCTCCTCCCCCTCAACCCACACCCTCTCCCGTAGGGGCGGGTTTGAAACCCGCCCTTCCAACCTGCGCCCGTCAAAGGCTCAAGCGCCCCCTAGCCCCCTCTCCCATCTTGGGAGAGGGTTGGGGTGAGGGCCTACCCCTAAGCCAGAATCCGCTCCCCATACAACCGCACCGCGTTATCCCACAAAATCTTCCGCTTGCTGTCGTCCTCTATCGGCTGCGAAATGAAGTCCGGCAGCGCCTTCTCCGGGTCCGGCGCGTCCGGGTGGGAATAGTCCGTGTTCCACACGATGTTGTCGTCTCCCAAAGCGTCCACCACGCCCTTCAGATGAAACTCGTCCGGGTCGCAGGCCACAAACCCCTGCCGCAGGAAATACTCGCTCGGCTTCAGAGGCAGCGTCTCCATGTCGTACCACATCCCCTGCCGCTTGTCCCGCATCCCGTGGTCGTTCAGCCGCCCCAGCCAGAAGGGCAGCCAGCCCGCGTTCCCCTCCAGGAAGGACACCCGCAGATTCGGGAACCGCTCCAGCACTCCGAGGAAGATCAGGTGCCCCAGCGAAATCATATTCTCGAAGGGGAAGCCTATGGCGTGTTCCAGCGCCACCTCAGGCCCGGAAACCTCCGACCGCGGCTGATAGCGCACCCCCGTGTGCGGCTCCCCGCTGCTGACCCCGTGGAAGGATACGGGAAAGTCCAGCTCCTCCGCCAACGCCCAGAACGGGTCGTAGGCCGGGTCGTGCCACGGACGTCCCTTCTCAGCCCGCGGCATCGTGACCGTCACCGCGCCAAGCTCTTCCACCGCGCGCCGCGTCTCCGTCACCAGTCCCTCGATGTCGTGCTGGTTCGGAAGCACGCCCACCATCTTGATGCGGCCGGAATCCGTGTCGCAGAAGGCGCGGGAGAAGTTGTTGTAGGCGCGGGCGCAGGCCCACAGCAGACCCTGATCCCGACCGGAGACGCGCAGCGGATGCGGGCCGTTGTCAATCAGCACCTGCTTGTCCCAGCCAAGCGCGTCCATGTGCTCGATCCGGCTCTCCGGCGTGAATCCCTTGGCGTAGGCGGCGCCGTACTTCTCGGCCATCACGTCCCGGTCGTCGATGGTGGCCTTGCGGTTGGCGCCCCCTCCCTGAATCGTCGTCTTCGACCGGTTGCCCTCCGGGAAGATCTCGCACTCCATGAAGCTCCGGCTCGCCCCGACGCGGCTCTCCGAAGCGGGGCCGACAATCGGCCGGCGGTGGTAGTATTCCGGCTCCATGAACTCGCTCCACAGGTCATGGGGCTCCGTGATGTGCGCGTCCGAATCAATGACTTTGAATCCCTTGTACATGGTTAAACCTCGCTTCCTGTGAATTGAGTTTCGGGGCTTGCCGCCTCCGCCCACCATTCTAGCCTTATGTAAAGCCCCCTGTCCAACCACGGCATTATACCACCACCGACGCCCCCGCTTCCTGAGTGACAAAAACCGCTTTATATGACAACCCGATGGCTGGTAGACTATGCTGCGTAAAGGAGGCGAAACACGAAGTGACGACCATGAAGGCCATAGTTGGCGCGAGACTCATTGACGGAACCGGCGCGCCGCCGCTTCCCAACGCAGTGGTGATTATCGACGGGGAACGAATCGTAGGCGTCCACACGTCCGCCGACGTGGTGCCTTCTGAAGCGGAAGTCATCGACGCTTCCGGCCTGACCCTCATGCCCGGCCTCATCGACACCCACGACCACCTCGCCCACTTCGGCCACGACCTGGCCGTCCGGTGGGGCATAAACGAACCCCGAAGCCTCTACCACGCCCGCGTCTTCGACGTTCTCAAGCAGACGTTGGAGACGGGATTCACCACCGTCCGCGACGCCGCCGGACTTGACGCCGGATTTCGCGACGCGGTGGATGCGGGGTTGATGCCCGGCCCGCGTCTGCAAGTCGCCCTCAACTTCGTGACCCCCACGGCTGGACAGGCAGACCGCACCAGTCCCTCCGGCCATTCCCCCGCCGTCATTCCCCAGCCCGACCTTCCCCTCGGCACTGCCGACGGCCCCTTCAACCTGCGCGCCAAGGTTCGTGAGATGGTTCGCGCCGGCGCCGACGTTATCAAGACCGCCGTCAGCGGTTGGGGACGTCCCACCCGCGGCCTCGGCCCCGGCGATCAGATTATGACCCGCGAGGAACTGGACGCTTTGGTGGACGAAGCTCACGTCATGGGCCGCAAGGTTATGTGCCACGTCTTCGGCGGCGCGGGTCTACGGATGGCGGTGGAAGCGGGAGTGGACTCCATCGAACACGGCTCTTACTTGAATCGCGACCCGGAACTGCTCGACATCATGGCTCGAAACGGCATCTACTTCGCCCCCACCTTCAGCGTCTTCCACTACCACGAACGGCGGGGAAGCCCCCACGAAAGCGCCCGCTCCCTTGCCTTCAAGGACGACCACATAGAAAGTCTGCGGCTGGCGTTGGAAGCGGGGGTGCAGGTGGTTGCGGGCTGCGACGCCGGGGCCTTCGTCCACGGCAACAACGCCCACGAACTGACCTGCCTCGTCGAGCGCGGCATGAAGCCGATGGACGCCATCCAGTCCGCCACAAGCCGCGCCGCCCAGTGCATGGGTTTGGAAGACTCCATCGGCTCAATCAAGCGCGGCCTCAAGGCGGACCTCATCCTCGTTGAAGGAGACCCCTTAGACGACGTCTCAATCCTGGAATACGGACGCGCCGTCCGCTGGGTAATGAAAAACGGCAAAGTTCACGCAGACCATCTCACTCCTCTTCTCCCTTCCCCCTTGACGGGGGAAGGTTAGGATGGGGGTGAAATCCCCTACCGCTCACCCTGAGCCTGTCGAAGGGTCGAGCGGCCCAACCCCTACATAGGCCACCGCTCCACGCCGCCCGTCGCCCGTTCAAACCCGTCCGCCACCCTCAGCAGCATAGCCTCCCCGAAATCCGGCCCCACCAGCTGCAACCCGATGGGCAGCCCGTCGGAGGTAAACCCGCAGTTCATCGACAGCGCCGGATGCCCCGTCGTGTTCAACGGACGAGACAGCCTCGACGCCAAGTCCCCAACGCCCCACTCACGACCCGCGTGTTCAAACTCATACTTCCCCAATGGTGGCGGCGGGAGTATGGACGAGGGCGTTGCCATCACGTCCACTATCTCAAAAGCGGCGTCTATCTCCCCCCGAATCTTCTCACGCATCGCCGTCGCCTGAATGTAGTCGGCGGCGAGATACTTGGAACCCCGATGAATCCTCTGATAAAGGATGTTCGGCGTCTCCGGCGGAAAGTCCTTCATCATCGGCTGGAAGTACCCCGCCGTCTCCCCTTCCGACAGCAGGGTGTGAATATCGTTGGTTCGGTGAATGTTGGGCAGTCTCACCTCAACCACCTCGCATCCAATCTCCCCCAACCGCTCGATTGCCCCCCTCGCCGCCGCTTCCACCTCAGGATGCAAATAATCCCAGAAATAATCGGTAGGCACGCCCACTCGCACCCCGGCCAGGTCTCCCGTCAGAGCGTCGGCGTAGTTGGGAATAGATACGTCCGCGCTGAACGGGTCGCGAGCATCGTAGCCCGCAATGACTTGCAGCATCGTCGCGTTGTCGCGGGCAGTCCTCGTCAGCGGCCCAACGAAGTCGTTGGGAACGCCGTAGAGCGCCGCCCCGAATCGGCTGACCAGCCCGAAAGTAGGCTTCATGCCCACAAGCCCGGTGCAGGCGGCGGGATATCGCACCGAGCCGCCCCCGTCGGACCCAACCGAGGCCAGCCCCAACCCTGCCGCCACCGCCGCCGCCGAACCGCTGCTGGAGTAGCCCGGCAGCCGGTCCAGGTTCCACGGGTTGTGTGTCAGGAAGGTTTCCGGCACGGGAAAATACTCGCCGTAGAGGGGGTTGGTCTTGCCAATGATTACCGCCCCGGCTTCTCTCAACCTCTCCACGATTGCCGCGTTGTGGTCGGGCACGTGACTGGCCAGCGAAGCCTGCCCGAAGGCCGTCGGCATATCCGTGGTGTTGAAGATGTCCTTGACCGAGACCGGGATGCCGTGAAGCGGCCCCCGATGGCGTCCATCCATAATCTCCGCTTCCGCAGCCTTGGCGTCCCGCATCGCTGCTTCTTCCCCGATGGCGACGTAAGCGTTGAGGCTGGGGTTCAACTCCCTGGCGCGGGCCAGGTGCGCCTCCGCCAATTCAACAGGCGAAATTGCCCTGCTGCGGACGAGTTCCGCCGCCTTATGTAACGTAGCCGTATTGAAGTCCATCACGCCTCCAGTAGCTCCTCCACCAACTCCACCAGCTTCTCCTCGTTGAGCAACCCCGCCCACTTCCGCTGAATCTCCCCCTCGGAGGTGATGAAGAAAGTCGTCGGCATGCTGCTGATTTCGTAGTCCTGAATCACCTCGCCGCGCTCGGTGCTGCCTGAAGGATAGGTGATTTTCAACAGATTCAACAGGTGCTTGCCCTGGTCCCTGGTGCCCAGATACTGGAAGGGGCCCACGTCCAGCCCCAGGAAAATCACCGTTCCCTCATACTGCTCGGACACCTTCTGAATGTCGGGCATTTCTGCCCGGCAGGGCGGGCACAGCGCCGCCCAGAAGTTGAGCACCACCGGCTTTTCGTGCTCCAGAACCTGCTTGAAGCTGATGGGCGAAGCTCCCAGAACTTCCTCCCCGCGATAGAGGTCTATCGGAAAGTCCTTCGCGGTCTCCTTGGGCGCTTCATCACCCTGCCTGATGGGACGTTCGCCCATGCATCCCGTCAGCGTCAGGACGCCGGCCATGACGATAGTCAATGCCAACGCCGCCGCGAGACGCAGGTGCGGCCGCCGCGCGCTACTCATCAAACCTCTCCCCTGGCCTGCCTCGCCCAGTAGCTCCAGCGCATAGCCTCGCACTCCGCCGTCAGCACCCCGCGCACGACTTCGATGTCGCTGCGATAGACCAGCGCGAAGGCCTTCTCCAGGCTGTAGTCGCCGAAGCCGCCGGAGTGCTTGTGGTAGTTGCCGCCCAGGACGACCCGCGCGACGCCGGAGGTGACGATGGCGCCGGCGCACATGATGCACGGCTCGCCGGTGCTGTAGAGGGTGCAGCCGCTAAGGTCCGTGTGCCCCTGGGCAGGGCCGGCGTTCTTCATCGCCGCTATCTCGGCGTGGGCGGTCATGTCCAGGTCCCGCCTGGCTGTGTTGCAGCCCGTGGCGACGACTTCGCCATCCCGCACAATCACCGAGCCGACGAGGGCCTCGCCTTCCTTCTCGTGCGTGTGGGCCACCTCAAGGGCAAGCCGCATGAACTTCTCGTGTTCATTCATGGTGGTTCACTTCCTTATACGTTTGTGTGATATGGAAGGATTCAGCCTGTGGACTCCCGCTTCATGCGTACTTTGTAATTCCAGCTGATGGCCTCGCATTCGTCCACCAGCACGCCGCGGATGACTTCGATGTTGCCCCGGTCGACGGACTGGAAGGCCTTGTCCACGGTGTAGTCGCCGTAGGAGCCGTAGTTGGGGTTGTAGCTGGTGGCCAGAACCAGCGTATCGACGCCGGCGAAGACGATGGCCCCGGCGCACATCATGCACGGTTCGGCGGTGGTGTACAGGGTGCAGCCGCTGAAGTCCGTGTGCCCCAAAGCGGGGCCGGCGTTCCGAAGGGCGTCGGTCTCCGCGTGGGAGGTCACGTCCAGGTTGCTGATGGCCTGGTTGTGTCCCTTGGCGATGACGACGCCGTCTTTCACGATGACGCTTCCGACAGGCCCGTTGCCCTTGGCCTCGCCCTTGCGCGCCTCCTCCAAGGCTATCTCCATAAACTTCTCATGCTCAGTGGGCATAACCGCCTCCTTATGTGTTACGTGAGGAAGTGGATTGTCGGATTACCCGACTAGTCGTCTTCCGCGAATGCCGGTTGGGGCGTCCGGATGACGCCTGCGGATTGCGCCGCGGTGATGAGGTCGGCTTTTTCTGTGGATGACAGGGAGGGGATTGGAAGCCGGGGGTCGCCGCAATCCTGCCCGTACACGACGCCGGACAGCGCCTTGCACGTAGCCTGCATTCCGTATTTCGCCGCGAGGTCTATGAGGACGTTCGCCTGACGCTGGCACTCCTGCGCTGCGGTCATGTCGCCTCGCTGGTAGGCCCGGTAAGCGCCCACCCAAAGCTCCGGCGCGACGGTAAGCGGCCCGTCCACCACCCCCACTGCCCCCGTCATCAGCGCCGAAAGGAAGAGGGAGCCGCTGCCGGTGAACACGGCCAAACCCATGTCGCGGAAGCGGCGTATGTTGTTGAAATCGGGCGCGGAGTGCTTCACCCCTGCCACGTTTGGCACCTCCCGCACCACTTTTTCCATGAGGGGAGCGGTGAACTCCACGCCGGTGTACTTCGGCTGGTTGTAGATGAATAACGGCAGCCCGGAAGCGTCGACGACGGCGCGATAGTGGTCGATGATGGCCTGGTCGGTGGGGTGATAGAAGAAGGGCGGGACGCAGGCTATGGCGTCGGCTCCGGCATCCCCGGCGGCGCGGGCCATGCGAGCGGCGCTTGCTGTAGTCAAAGCCCCCACGTGGATGATTGACGCCGCCCTGCCCCTGCAAAGCTCCGCCGAAATCTCCGCGATGCGTATGTTTTCCTCATCCGTCAGCAGCACGCTTTCCCCGGTGCCGCCGCTTATCCAGAAGCCGTCCACGCCCGACTGGATGTTGGATTCCATGACGTGGCGGAAAACGGCCTCGTTGAACTCCCCGTCCGCGTCGAATGGGGTGATGGTGGCGGCGACTACGCCCTTGAATTCCGTCATGTGACTTCTCCTTTTCCTGTGTCGATTACTATCTCGCCCATCGAACCTACGGTTGCCGTATGCCCCGGCAGGATGGTAACGGACGAGTCAAACTGGCAAACCATTGCCGGGCCTCGAATTACGTTATCCCGCAGCAGTTTCACCCTATCATAATGAGGGCATTCTAGCCAACCGCTTCCCTTGAAGAACACCCGTCGGCGGCCAATGAAGGCGTCCGATGGGTTGGTTCTGCCTGGAGGCAGCAGGGCCCGACGGGGTTTGGGCACGAGGCCGGAAGCGCGGCACTTGACGTTGACCACCTCCACCGGCGCGTCCGGGTCGGAATGTCCGTAGCTCCGGTCGTGCAGTCTGTGGAACGCTGCCAAGAGGTTCTCCAACTCACCTTCACTCTCCAAGTTTCCACTCACCGGAACTTCAAGCTCGAAGTTCTGACGAACGTACCGCATCTCAAGAAACCGCTCTACGACCTGGTTTCCAATAGCGAAGCCTTCTTCCACGAGGGTATTGCGGCACTGCTCCGCCTGTGCGTCAAGGCTCTCTCTGATGGAGGCCAGATTCGCGGCGTCGGCAGGCAGAAAGCGTGTGGCGGTTGCCACGGTTTGAACGTCGCTGATGATGAGACCCATCGCGGAGAACAGCCCCGGGTCCGGCGGTATGACGATGCGACCGACGCCCAACTCTTCCGCCAGATCCCCCGCGTGCAGAGGCCCAGCGCCGCCGTGGGCCATCAGGACGAACCTCCGCGGGTCAAATCCCCGGCTGACCGAGACCACCCGCAGTATGCGAACCATGTTGGCGTTCACCACGTCCAGGACGCCCTGAGCCGCTTCGTGAGGAGCCATTCCCAGCGGGCCGCCGATTTTATCCTCGATGGCGCGATGGGCCAACTCCGGCTGTATCTTCATCCGCCCGCCCAGGAAGAAGTCCGGGCTGATTCGACCCAACACCACGTTGGCGTCGGTGACCGTAGGCTCTGTGCCGCCGACGCCGTAGCAGGCGGGGCCGGGATCTGCGCCGGCGCTGGCAGGCCCCACCTTCAGCAGTCCCGCCACGTCCACCTGAGCGATGCTGCCCCCGCCCGCGCTGCACTCCACCAAGTCTATTGAAGGCGTCCTGACGGGCATACCAGTAATTCGGATGCCGTAGAAGCCGGTGGCCTCCTTGCCAATCTCCAGCATACTGACAATGGAAGGCTTGCCGTCCTGAATCAGGCTGGCCTTGGCGGTTGTGCCTCCCATGTCGAAGGAGATGACGTTGGGCATGTCCAGCCGTGTCCCCAGGTCTACGGATGCCAGCACCCCCGCCGCGGGGCCGGACTCCAGCGTGTAGTGAGGACGGCGCATCTCGACTTCCGCGCTGGCCATGCCGCCCGAAGACTGCATTATGTATAGTTTGGGAGGCGAGGCAAGCTCTTCCGACAGGCTGCGTTGCAGCTCATCCACGTATCGTTGGAATCCAGGGCCTATGTAAGCGACCGTCGCAACGGTGCTTGAGCGTTCGAACTCCCGAAATTCCGGCGAAAGCTCGGAGGAAACGGCCAGGTAAACGCCGGGCAGAGATTCTTCCAGAATCTGCTTCACCCGCGCTTCGTGGTCGGGGTTGGCGTAGGAGTTGAGCAGACACACGGCCACCGCTTCAACCTGATGCGCCTTGAAGACTTCAGCGCAGCGATGCACGTCCTCTTCGCGCAGGGGCAGCACAACCTCGCCGTTGCTGTCTACACGCTCCGCGACCTCCAGCCGCAAGTGACGCGGTGCAAGAGGCTCCGGTCTATCCACGTCCCAACGATAGAAGTGAGGACGCGTCTGCCGTCCGATGGCGAGCACGTCCCTGAAACCCCTGGTGGTGACCAGGCCAATCTTGGCGCCGGCGCGTGACAGGACGGTGTTGGTGTTGACGGTGGTGCCGTGGGCCATGAGCCACAGGCCGGAGAGACCGCGCGGCGCGGCGGCGAAGCGCTTCACGCCCGCCATGACGGAGCGGGAAGGGTCGTCGGGCGTGGAGGGAGTCTTGAAGGTGTAGATACGGCCCGAATCTTCGTCGAAGAGGATGTGGTCGGTGAAGGTGCCGCCCACGTCGACGCCCAAGCGGAGCCGGGTCATTCGCGGGCGCCTACTGCGGCGGCTAGTTCAGGCATCGGCGCACAGTTCCCGTCGGAGGCGCGCCGTGGCCGCCAAGTCTACGTTCAGTGTTTTGTGTCTCACCACCACCCCGTAGTCGCGCCTCGCAGCTTCTATGGACACCAGCCCGTCCACCACATCCTGCTCAACCAGGGCAGGGTCTCTCTCCAGCGGGCTGCCGTAACCGCCGCCACCACCGGCAAAGATGGTCACAACGTCGTCCGGGCCTACGGGTACGAAAGTCGCTTCCCGGTGCAGAGTTTCCGCACCGTCGGAGTCAGGATTCTGGACGATTCGGGTGAGAGTTCCGTCATTGCCTTGCAACAATCCTGGGCCGGGAATCACGTGGCGGTTGGAGTGGACGCCCACGTATGAGTCGATCATCATCCGCCAATCCTTCCGAACGCCGACGCCGCCGCGAAAGCGGCCCGGCCCGCCGGAGTCGGGGATGTATTCCAGCCTGTCCGCCATCATCGGAAATTCCTGCTCCATCGCCTCGATGGGAAGATTGGAGGTGATGTGGACGCCGTTCACGCCGTCCTTGTCGGGCCGCGCTCCCCCGCCGCCGCCGACAGTCTCATAATAGATAAACGAGTTGGGCGGCTGCGCGCTGAATCCCATGCCGTGGGTGCCGTGCCCGCCCGCCTCGATTCCCTTCTTCACCGCGCCCGACAGGGCCAGGAAGAGGGAATCGGGAATCTGGGAGGCTACTTCGTAGCGGGCGCCGAGGGGGGACGGGTCTTTGCAGTTTACCAGGCAGCCGTCCGGGGCGACCACCTCTATTGCCCGCTCGAAGCCCGCGTTCGGCTGCACCTCCGGGTCAAGAATCGACCGCAGCACCCAGAATACGACGGTTACGGTGCCGTGGTAGGGCATGTTGATGCCAAACCTGGCCGGGCCGCCCGTTCCCGCGTAGTCCACCTTGATGGACGGCTCAGGCTTGTGTCGGACGGATACTTTCACGCGAATTGGAATCGGCTCGTCGCTGTCCATGTCGTCGTCCAGGTGATCCAGCGCCTCGTAATCGCCCTCCGCCAGAGACAGGATGCCGTGGCGAGCTTTGACCTCCGCCACGTCCAACAGCTGATCCAGCGCGTCGGCGAGAGTGTCCGCGTCGTACTGGGCTGCCAGCTCCTTCATCCGCCTTGCGCCGAGCATCAGCGACCCCATGTGAGCGCGAATGTCCCCCTCCCGGTTGTGGGGGTCGCGCACGTTCAGCAGCACGATGTCCAGGATGTCTTGCTGAATCTCGCCCGCCCTTTGCAGCCGCACGGTAGGAAGCCGCAGCCCTTCCTGATATATCTCCGTCGCGTCGCCGAGGGCGGCCTGCCCCGGCGCCTTGCCGCCCACGTCGGGCCAGTGGCCGGTGTTCGCGACGAAGGCCGCAAGCTCTCCCTGGTGGAAGACTGGCGTCACGAAAGTCACGTCGGCCAGGTGGGAAGGCCCGCCGCTGTAGGGGTCGTTGACTATGAAAACGTCCCCCTCGTTCAGCGTCTCCTTCGGATGACGGTGTAGCAGAGCCTCGCCGGTGAACATGAAGGAGCTGAGGTGCATCGGCAGGCTCATGTCGCTGATGCACACAACCCGCCCCTGGGCGTCCATGATTACGGAGGAGCAGTCCTGCCGCTCCTTGATGTTGGTGGAATAGGCGGACTTGATTAGACCGACCAGGATTTCGTCGGCAATGGAGGCCAGACTGTTGCCGATAATTTCAACTGTAATTGGGTTAAGTCTGGACTGAGCCAAAGCGTGTTTTCAAGCGTGTCGCAAAGCTGGAAAATGGGGGTCTCGAACCGCACTAAAGCATAGGCCAGCCCCAAACGGGTGTCAACAGAGGACGTGTTGCCCAAATGCCCCGGCCTAACTATACTTGCAGGCAAAGGCTTCTATGAGGTAACAAACCATGGAAGAGTTAGAAACCCTTCCGCTCTTTCCCCTGAACGTGGTGCTCTTCCCGGGCGCGCCCCTTCCGCTGCGCATCTTCGAAAACCGCTACAAGATAATGATCGGCGAGTGCATCGAAATGAAGCAGCCCTTCGGCGTCGTGCTCATCAAGGAAGGGCCGGAAGTGGGCGGCCCCGCCCAGCCCCATCGGGTGGGCACCACAGCCCGAATCCTCAAGGCGGAACCCTCCGGTCAGGCCATGTACCGCATTCAGACGGTGGGGGAACGTCGCTTCCGCATTCGCAACATCATCGACGGCAACCCCTATCTCAAGGCCGAGGTGGAGTATCTGGATGAAGGGATTGAGGACGACCTGGGCGAAATGGCCCGGAAGGTCTCCGACAGCCTGAGCGAGTACCTGCAACTGGTGGTCAGCTTCAAGAAGGGCTGGATTCAGACCGTCGACACGCCCCAGGAGCCGATGGCGCTCTCCTACGCCGCTTCCCAGGCGGTGACCTATCCGCCTATGGTCGGACAATACCTGTTGCAAATTCCGTCGGTGAAGGAACGGTTGGAGCGGGTGCTGCCCCTGCTGGAGGAGCGAACGTCGCTCCTGCGGGAGGAGATGGGCAAGCAGAAGCGCTTCCGCGAGCGGATGAACTAGCTAGAACGGTCTGCCAAAGACTCTAAATGCGCCGCCCGAAGGAACCATCCCCTCGAACAGTTCCGGGTGCAGAATTTCCGCCATTATCTCCAATCCGTCGAACAGCCTCGGCCCGGAGCGGCTGAAGTAGGAATTGGCATTGACGACGAAGAGGCTGTCAGTCTTTGCGGCGGGCAGTTCGTTCCAACCTTCCCTGTCGGTCAGCAGCTGTATCTCCGAAAGCCCCCGTCGCACGTCGAAACCGCAGGGCATGGCGATTACTACGTCCGGTTTGGCTTCGATAACTTGTTCCAATTCAACGACGAAGGAAGGCTGGCCCGGCTTTCCGAAGCAGTCCACGCCGCCCGCCAATTCGACCATCTCCGGCACCCAATGGCCGCCGACCATCAGAGGGTCCATCCACTCCAAACACGCCACGCGGGGGCGGGAATCTGCCGTTGAGGCTAAGGACTTTATCCCGCCCATGCGCTCTCGCAGAGATTCAGCCAGCCGCGCCGCGCCATCCTCCACTCCCGCAGCGTTGCCCACCCTTTCCACGTCTGAAACCACGTCCGCGAGGGAGTGAGGATCCAGCGACAGGACTTCCGGCTTGTGAGGCAGCTTCTCCAGCGTCTCGTGCACCTGTTGGGAAGGGACGGCGCAAACTTCGCACAGGGCCTGGGTCAACACCAGGTCAGGACAGGCTTCGTTGAGCGTGTCAAGGTGAAGGACGTAAATGCCGTCGTCTGAGATGAGCGATTCCTTCACCCGCTGGTCGATTTCCCCGCTGGACGTTGCATCCTGAATGCGGCTCGAAACGACCACGGGCTTGTCGGCGGCGGCATTGGGGAAGTCGCAGGCGTAGGTCACCCCGTGCAAGTCGCCCTGCAAGTCGAGGGCGTAGACTATCTCCGTGGCGCTGGGAAGTAGGGAGACGATTCGGACCAAGTTTGCCGCCTCTCCGGCCGGCGGGAGCGCCGACCTGGGGATGTTCTCAAGGTAGCATAGGGAGCGGCGCCCTTCAACTGTCAATGAAGTTGCCGCAAGATTGGGGCTAACCTATAATTTGGCTGCGTGACTACCATGCTTCTTGCCATAGATATTGGAAACAGCAACATAACCCTCGGCGTGTTCGATGGGCGGAGGCTGAATTGCACCGCCCGACTCTCCGCCGACTCCCGCCGTCTGTCCGACGAATACGGGGAGCTTGCGTTCAACATCCTTCGTCGCAAAGGCGTCGCGCCACGAGACATCAACGACGCCGCCATCTGCAGCGTCGTCCCGCGCCTCACCTCCACCTTCGAGGAAGTGTGCCGCGAATATCTGGGCGTGGACCCGTTGACGGTGAACACGGGCGTCAAGACCGGGGTGCGAATCCTCTACGAGAATCCCCGCGACGTGGGCGCCGACCGGGTGGCGGACGCCGCCGCCGCATACCGTCTGTACGGCGGCCCGACCATCGTCGTGGACTTCGGCACGGGCACTGTCTTCGACGCCATCTCCAAAGACGGGGACTACCTTGGCGGAGCCATAGCCCCCGGCATAGAAGTAGCCGCGGAGGCGCTTCACCAAACCACCTCCCAGCTTCGCCGCGTCGATGCGGTCATGCCCCGAAAGGCAATTGGAAGGAACACGCCTGAAGCGTTGCAGTCGGGCCTGATGCTGGGCTACGTCGGACTGGTGGAGGGCATGGTGCGTCGATTCAAGGATGAGATGGGCGGCGAGGCGAAGGTCATCGCCACCGGCGGACTCGCCAGAGTCATGGCCGGAGCAACCAAAATCTTCGACGCCACCAACCCGGACCTGACCCTAATTGGCCTTCGGATGATCTACGAAATGAACCGGGGACAGCGGGAAGGAGAGTCAGGTTGATTCCGGCATTGCTGGGTAAGCACGTGGTCCTGGGCGTCACCGGCAGCATCGCCTGCTACAAGGCCGTGGACCTGGCCAGCAAGCTGACCCAGGCGGGCGCGCCGGTGGACGTGATAATGACGGAAGACGCCACCCGCTTCGTGCAACCGTTGGCTTTCGGCAGCATCACCCACCGACCCGTGACAACCAGCCTTTTCGACCCCAACTCGGAGTTGAGCGTGGAGCACGTGGCGCTGGCTGACCGCGCGGACATCCTTGTAGTCGCACCGGCGACGGCCAACACCTTGGCAAAGATGTCTTTGGGACTGACGGACAACGCCCTCGTCGCCACCTACGCCGCCACCGCCGCGCCGGTTCTGGTCGCCCCCGCGATGGACGGGCACATGTGGGAAAACGCCGCCATCCAGGAAAACGTCAACCGTCTGAAGTCCCACGGCGTGGGCGTGGTAGGCCCGGACACCGGCTACCTCGCCTCCGGCAAGACCGGCGCGGGAAGGATGGCCGCCCCTGAGGTGATTTTGGGGCATGTTCGGGCGATGCTGGGGCGCGACGGGGCGTTGGCGGGCAAGAAAGTTGTCGTGAGCGCGGGCGGCACGCGTGAGCCTCTCGACCCCGTGCGAGTCATCACTAATCGTTCTTCAGGGAAGATGGGACACGCCCTCGCCGAGGCGGCCCGCGACGTGGGCGCTTCCGTGACGCTGGTATCGGCGTCGGAAACACTCGATGCGCCGCCGGCGATAGAAACCGTGCGGGTGGAGACGGCTCTGGAGATGCAGGACGCCGTCGAGGAGGCGTGTCGAGATGCGGACGCGCTTATAATGGCCGCCGCCGTTTCCGACTATCGCGCCGCCGATCCCAGCGCCCACAAGCTGAAGAAGACGGGGCAACCCATGAGCGTTACGCTGGTTCAAAACCCGGACATCCTCGCCAGTATCGAAGGCCCTACGGTCAGGGTAGGATTCGCGGCTGAAAGCCAGGATCTGCTGGAAAACGCCAAAACCAAGCTGGTGTCTAAGAAGCTGGACGTGATAGTCGCCAACGACATTACGGATGCGGACAGCGGCTTCGGCGTCGACACCAACAGGGCAGTCATCCTGACCGCCGACGGCAACGTTGAGCGGTTGCCCCTGATGTCCAAGCCGGAATTGGCTCACAAGGTGTTGGAGCGGGTAGGGGCTATTCTGGCGGCGAAGGAGGAATAATCTTGGGAGTACGAAAGCACGCAGGAATTCGGACATAAGCGAGAGAAAGAGGAAGCAACGCATGAGTTTGTCGTCATCCAATGAGATGCCACGGGCCTACAGTCCCAACGAAGTAGAGCAGCCGCTATACCGGTTCTGGATGGAGAAGGGGTATTTCACGCCAACCGTAGACCCGTCCAAGAAGCCGTTCGTGGTCATCATGCCGCTGCCCAACGTGACGGGCGACCTTCACCTGGGACACGCGTTAACCATGTCCATTCAGGACATCCTCACCCGTTGGCATCGGATGATGGGCGAATCGGCGCTATGGCTGCCCGGCAAGGACCACGCCGGCATCGCGACGCAGGTGGTTGTGGAGCGGCAACTGGCAAGCGAAGGCGCGTCTCGCCAGGAGTTGGGGCGGGATAAGTTTCTTGAGCGGATGTGGGACTGGGTGGGCCTGTACGGAGGAAAGATCGAAGAACAGTTGAAGAGCATGGGAGCTTCCTGCGACTGGTCCCGCCTCGTGTTCACCCTGGATCCCGGGCCCAGCAGGGCCGTCCGCACCGCCTTTCTCAACCTGTATGAAAAGGGCCTCATCTACCGGGGGGAGCGCATCATCAACTGGTGCATTCGCTGCTCCACCGCACTATCCGACCTGGAGGTGGAGTACGAGGAGGAGGACGGCTCCCTATTTTATGTAAATTATCCCCTTGAGGACGGCGAGGGTTCAATCACCGTCGCCACCACCCGCCCCGAGACCATGTTTGGCGATACGGGCGTCGCCGTCCATCCCGAAGACCCGCGCTATCAATCTCTGCTGGGACGGAACGTGATACTTCCCCTCGCCAACCGTCCCATCCCCGTCGTTGGCGACGAAGCCATTGAGCGGGAATTCGGCACGGGAGTCTTGAAGGTGACGCCGGGTCACGACATCGTAGACTTCGAGATTGGGCAGCGTCATAACCTTCCAATCGTCATGTCGGTGGATGACAAGGGATTCCTTACGGAAGCCGCCGGGCAATTTCAGGGCCAGGAGCGGTTTGAAGGCAGGCGAAACACCGCGGCGGAATTGGAGCGACAGGGCCATCTCGTCAAGACGGAACCCCTCCGCCACTCCATCGGCCACTGCCAGCGCTGCGCCACGGTGGTGGAGCCGTTCGTCAGCAAGCAGTGGTTCATCAAGATTGACCCGCTGGCCAAGCCTGCAATGGACGCGGTAAAGGACGGAAAAGTCCGCATCGTGCCGGAGCGTTTCTCGCGGGTCTATCTCAACTGGATGGAGAACATCCGCGATTGGTGCATCAGCCGCCAGCTCTGGTGGGGTCACCGCATCCCTGTCTGGTACTGCGACGGATGCGACGGCTTGACGGTGTCGGTGGAAGACGCGACACAATGTCGGCACTGCGGCTCCGAAAATATCACTCAAGACCCGGACGTGCTTGACACCTGGTTCAGTTCCGGCCTCTGGACTCATTCGACCCTGGGCTGGCCCGGCGAGACTGACGACCTTGACTACTTCTATCCCTCCCACGTGATGGTGACGGGCTACGACATCCTCTTCTTCTGGGTCGCCCGCATGATTATGATGGGCATCGAAAATATGGGAGAGCCACCCTTCGAAACGGTGTTCCTGCACGGCCTGGTGAGGGACGCCGAGGGGCGGAAGATGAGCAAGACCACGGGCAACGTCCTCGACCCCCTCGAGCTTACGGACACCTACGGCACCGACGCCCTACGCTTCGCCCTCACGACCGGCGCCGCGCCCGGAAACGATCTCCGCATCAGCACGGACAAGTTGGAGTCCAGCCGCAACTTCGCAAATAAGCTGTGGAACGCCTCCCGCTTCGTCATTGGTTCGTTGGAGTACGCCGACGCTGCCCAGGGCTGGCGCGAACTCGCCGACGTTTCCCACCGGGAGGACCGGTGGATTCTGAGCCGGTTGAATCGAGTCATAGGGCGCACTCAGGAGTATCTGGAGCGGTTCGAAATAGGCGAGGCCCAGCGGGAGGTCTACGATTTCCTCTGGAACGAGTTTTGCGACTGGTACATCGAGTTCGCGAAAATTCGGATGAGGGATGACGCTGAACCGTCGCCCTTGCCTACGCTGGCTCACGTGCTGGAGAAGACGCTGCGTCTGCTTCACCCCTTCATGCCCTTCGTCACTGAAGAGGTCTGGCAACGTCTGACGAAGCAGTTGCCCAATGAGGACGCGCTCACGGAATCGATAATGATTGCGCCGTACCCGGAGGAGGATGCGTCGAGAATCGACGAAACGTCGGAAGCGGAAGTGGCGCAAATAATCACGCTGGTGCGCTCCATCCGCAACGTCAGGGCCCAGCTTCGCATCAACCCGCGGCAGGAGTTGCAAGCTTCCCTGGATCTCCAGGGGCACGACTATCTGGTGGGCGATGAGGTTGAAGCGGTGAAGGGGCTAGCCCGGCTTCGGAAACTAAGCGGGGCGGACGCTTCCCAAGTTCCGCAGGATGGGGGCGTGGTGACCGTCGTGGCCGGCGAGGTGGTGGTCGCCCTTCCCCTTGGCGAGGTCATAGACCTGGCCCAGGAGAGGCGGCGTCTGGAAGGAGAGCGGGACGAGGCTTCGAAGCACCTGAAGCGGGTGGACTCGCTGCTTGCCAGGCCGCAGTTTCGCGCCAAGGCGCCGGAGCACGTGGTGGAGCGGGAACGGGAGCGGGCGCAGGGGCTTCGGGAGCGACTGAAGCGGTTGGAGGAGGTACTGGCGCAGCTGCCGTCTTAGGGGATATTGGTTAGGGGGCGCTCGCCCTTCGACAAGCTCAGGGTGATCGGGGAAAGGGGCTAGATGGGGGAGGGTGAGCGGGAAAGGGGGCTAGATGGGCGAGGAGGAACCGCGAACCCGCTCCAGCCAGTTCAACCCCTTGCGGGTGTCGCTGGCGACCCGGGCCGGGTCCCAATAGTAGAGGCGGAGCTTGAACAGCCAGTAGGTGAATTCCTTGGACTGGGTGAGGCTGAACCCGTCCTGGTCGGGATAGCCCATCTTCTCCCTGAACTTTCCGATAAGACTGTCTAACCCGTCGTCGTAGATGCGACGGCATGCGGCATCGCTAACGTCTTCGACGTCCACCCTGCCGCCCCGGCGCATATCTTTGCGGACTTCTTCCTCCACGGCCAGGTGCAGGGCCTGCTCCACCACCACGCCGTACCAGAAGTTCAGGTATCCGCGGTACTTGTTGTAGCCAAGGAGGTTCTTCAGGCTTTCCTCGTTAACGTAGGCGGGGAAGCGGCCTTTGAAAAGGAGGTCTTCGATTTCCTGATTCTGGGCGGAATCGCCCAGTGCGGCGCACATCCTCTCAGCCAGCAGCAAGCAGTCGAAGGCCTCGCCCTGGATGACGTAGCGATATAGACGCCCGTCGACGCGCTCTTCCGGCAACGTCCACATACTCATGGCTTCCAGGAGCGCCTCGGCCCAGGGCCGTCCGGCCTGGATGGCTTGCGAGAGCCGATCAAGGGCCTCCGCCTCCACGGACGCGGGAGGGCCTGCCGGTTCCACGATTATTTCAACGGGAGCTTCGAAGGGCTTGACGTTAATTTGACTGCCCTCCTTTTGGAGGGATGACGTTCCTGGTTGGAACGCCCGCGTGGTCGGGAAACTCAGCCTTCAGACGCTCGTAAGCGGATACCTGGCCGGTGGTGACGTATTCGCGAATCTTGCCGCTGATGGCCTTGCCTATGCCCGGAACTTTCTTCAAGTCCGCGCCTTGCTGAGATGGGGAGTCAAGGGGATGGGGAAAGTCAGTGATAATTTCGACGGCGCGGCGATAAGCGCGGATTTTGAAGATGAGGTCGCCCTTCTTCTCAAGAAGGTGGGCCATATCCTCGAAGATGGCGGCTAATTCCTCGTTGACGTCGGACATTGCGCCGGCCCTATCCGCGTCCGCAGCAGCGCTTGAACTTCTTGCCGCTGCCGCAGTGGCAGGGGGCGTTGCGTCCGATTTTGCGCGCGGGGGCGGCTCCGTTGCGGGCGGGGCCGCGGGCGCGCCCGTTGGTCATGGCCCTCCTGGGGGCGCCGGCGGGAGCGAGGGACAGACGATAGATGCCGTGGACAACGTCGTCGCGCATCTGGTCCAGCAGTTGCTGGTACATGCGGCGGCCTTCCCTCTGATAAGCCACCAGCGGGTTGCGCTGTCCGTAGGCTTGAAGGCCGATGCCCTGCCGGAGCTTTTCGATGTCCGTAAGCTGCGCCTTCCAACCCAAGTCCAGCGCCCTCAGCATGATGATCCGCTCCAAGGCCCGCATTCTCTCCCCGCCGAGCTCGTCCTCCTTTTCCCGGTAGATATCCTCGGCATGGGCGACCAGAGCCTTCTTCAGCTTGCCTTGGTTGGTCTTCTTTAGTTTCTCCTCGCTGTCCAGAGCCTCCGGCATGGTGGGGAAGATAATGCGAAGGTTCTCAATCAGACCCCTATAGTCCCGGTCTTCGACCACGCTGCCCGTCAGATGTTGGTCCAGAAGCCCGTCTATCTTCTCCTCCACCTTCTTGAGAACGTCGCTTCGCAGGTCGTCGCCCTGTAGAATATCCCGGCGATCCTGATAGATGCGCTCCCGCTGCTGGTTCAACACGTCGTCAAACTCCAGCAGGTGCTTGCGCGTCTCGAAGTGGTAGCCTTCGACGCGGCTCTGTGCGCCTTCCAGAATCTTGGTAATGACGCCGCTTTCCAGGGGCGCGCCCTTGTCCATGCCTGCCCAGCCGGAGACTTTGCCCATGAGGTCCTTGGCCCGTTCGCCGCCGAACCGCTTGATGATTTCGTCCTCCATAGACGCATAGAAGCGAGTCTCGCCTGGGTCTCCCTGACGGCCTGAGCGTCCGCGAAGCTGGTTGTCGATGCGGCGGGATTCGTGGTGTTCCGTGCCTATGACGGTCAACCCGCCCTGCTCCACGACGGCGTTGTGGTCCTTCTCCCACTCCTCAGGCGAAATGTCCAGGCTGTCCGGGTTGCCGCCGAGGACGATGTCGGTGCCGCGACCGGCCATGTTGGTGGCGACGGTTACGGATCCGGGGCGGCCCGCCTGGGCGACAACGTAGGCTTCGCGCTCGTGCTGCTTGGCGTTCAAGACATGGTGAGGGACGCCGCGCCGCCGTAGAAGGCCGCTCAACTTTTCGGAGTTTTCTATGGAGGTTGTGCCCACCAGCACGGGCCTGCGCCGCCTGTGCATATCCTCGATGTCGTCGGCCACGGCCTTCCACTTGGCCGCTTGCGACTGGTAGATCAGGTCCGAGTGGTCTTTTCTGATTAAGGGTTCGTTGGTGGGAATCGGCACCACTTCCAGCCGGTAGATCTTCAGGAACTCCTCTTCCTCCGTAAGGGCGGTTCCGGTCATGCCCGCGAGCTTGTCATACATGCGGAAGTAGTTCTGCAGGGTGATGGTGGCGTAGGTCTCGTTCTCCTGCTGAACCTTGATTCCTTCCTTGGCCTCGATGGCCTGGTGGAGGCCGTTGGCCCAACGACGGCCCGGCTGGAGCCGGCCGGTGAACTCGTCCACGATAATCACTTCACCGTCCCTGACCACGTACTCCTTATCCCGCTTGTACAGCACGCGGGCCTTCAGGGCGTTCTCCACGTACCGCACCAGGTGGGCGTTCTCAGGGGCGTAGAGGTTGCTGACCTTAATCCAGCCTTCGATTCTGGAGATTCCCTCCTCCGTGAGGGATACGGCCTGGCTGCGTTCGTCGATGATGTCGTAGTCGGCCTTGTCGCGGAGACGCCGCGCGAGCTTTGCCATGTCGTGATAGAGCCGGACCGGTTCCTGGGCCGGGCCACTGATGATTAGAGGCGTCCTCGCTTCGTCGATGAGGATGTTGTCCACCTCGTCGACGATGGCGTAGTTCAGCTTCCTCTGAACCTGTAGGGACGGGTCCACGGCCATATTATCGCGTAAGTAGTCGAAGCCGTACTCGTTGTTGGTGCCGTAGGTTATGTCGCAGCGATAGGCTTCCTGGCGGGGGACTGCCCGCAGGTCATTGTAGCTGGGGTCTTTGCCGCGGACGCCGGGTTCGTAGACGAAAGCCTCGTCATTCTGCAGGCAACCGACGGTGAGACCCAATGTGTGATAGATAGGCCCCATCCAGACGGGGTCGCGGCGGGCCAGGTAGTCGTTGACGGTGACAACGTGGACGCCCTTGCCCGAAATAGCGTTCAGGTAGGCGGGGAGGGTGGCGACGAGGGTCTTGCCTTCGCCGGTCTTCATTTCGGCGATGCCTCCCTTGTGGAGGACGGCGCCGCCCATTATCTGAACGTCGAAGTGACGCTGTTTGAGAGTGCGCTTGGCGGCCTCCCGAACGGCGGCGAAGGCTTCGGGGAGAATGTCGTCCACGGACTTGCCGCGTTTCAACAGGTTGCGGAAGACGCTCGTCTGCTCTTTCAGTTCCCCTTTCGTCAATCCCTCGAACTCGCGCTCAAGGCCGTTTACCCTGTCTATGAGGGACTGGTACTTCTTCTTGAGCCGGTCTTGAGGCGTGCCGATTATCTTGTCCAGTAAGCGGATCATGATTCCCCGTTGAAGAGTTCTCCGACTGAAAGGCCGTTGTGAATTCGCCTGATTGCCTCGCCGAGCAGGGACGCTACGGAAAGGATGGTAACCTTGCCGTTTACGTGATTCTCGGACAGCGGCACCGTATCCGTGGCCACCAGTTCCTTGAGCGGGCTGTTTACCACCCTGTCGGAAGCATCCCCCGAAAACAGGGCGTGGGTTACGCAGGAATAGACGTCTCCGGCGCCGGCGTTCTGGAGAGCCTCGGCGGCGGCGATAATTGACCCGCCGGTGTTGATTTCGTCGTCGAAGGTCAGGACGGTCTTTCCTTTAACGTCGCCGATTATGTTAAGGGTCTGGATGGAGGAGGTGTTTCCTTCACGCCGCTTCTCGACGATGGCGAGGGGAACGCCCAGACGCTCCGCCACGTCGCGGGCGCGCTTGCTTATGCCCACGTCCACGGCAACGACGACGAGGTCGTCCAGATTCTTGTCCCGGAAGTATCTTACGAGAAGGGGCAGCGCCGTAAGTTCGTCCACGGGGATGTTGAAGAATCCCTGAATCTGGCCAGCGTGGAGGTCAATGGTGAGGAGACGGTCGGCGCCGGCGGCTGTGAGCAGGTCCGCCACCAAGCGGGCCGTGATGGGCACGCGGGGCTGGTCTTTCTTGTCCGTGCGGGAGTAGCCGTAGTACGGCACCACCGCCGTGACGCGGCCCGCCGACGCGCGCTTGGCCGCGTCTATCATTATCAGCAGTTCCATGAGGGCGTCGTTCACGGGGGCGCAGACGGGCTGCACTATGAACACGTCCCGCTCGCGGACGTTCTCCAGGATGCGGACGAAGGTATTGTCGTTGGAGAACTTGAAGACTTCCGCCCTGCCCAGGGAGATGTTCAGATACTTGCAAACGTCCTGGGCCAACTCCGGGTGAGAGTTCCCCGTGAATACGCGGAGCTCGTCGGTCAAGGCTGGCATTCTTCCCCCTGAAGGTAAGGTTTTGCCCTGATTCACGCCTTCGCGGGTGGGAATTGCGGGCCGGCAGGCGAAGGCTTGGCTGTCCGGACTCATTATAGCATAGCCCTTGGAGGGTACAAGATTAGCCAATGACGCCCGCTTTTTGCTATACTGCGGTTGGCCTCACCGGAGGCCGCTTAATTTGTTATGTAGAGGAATGGCAATGGGGGCATACGCCTTGATTGGCGCGCAATGGGGCGACGAAGGCAAGGGGAAGGTGGTGGACTACCTTGCTTCCAAGGCCCAGTGGGTGGCTCGATACGCCGGCGGGAACAACGCCGGCCATACGGTAATGAACCACGGCGGGACGTTTTCCCTTCATCTGGTGCCGTCCGGAATCTTCCAGCCCGACGTTTCCTGCGTAATCGGGAACGGGGTGGTGGTGAACCCGGAGGTGCTGCTGGAGGAGATCAAGGGCTTGTCCGAACGGGGCGTGGACGTGAGCCGCATATACCTGAGCGAGCGCGCCCACCTGATTATGCCCTATCACATTCAGATTGACGCCCTGGAGGAGAAGGCCCGAGGGAAGGCCAGCCTGGGAACCACGGGCACGGGCGTCGGCCCCGCCTACGTGGACAAGGCCTCCCGGACGGGCATTCGCGCGGGAGACCTGCTCTACCTGGAGGATGAACTGCTGCCCCGGTTAGAGCGGGTGGTGGAGGACAAGAGCCGGATTCTCACCAAGCTGTACGACCAGCCGCCGCTTTCGCTGGAGGAGATTTTTGAACAGTGCGCCCGATGGCGGGAAGGACTGAAGGAACTCATCCGACCTACCAGTTTCCTGATGCAGCAGGCCATCGAGCGGGAGGAAACCATTATCATGGAGGGAGCGCAGGGGACGCTTCTGGACCTGGACCACGGCACCTACCCCTACGTCACGTCATCGTCGTCGTCGGTGGGCGGCGCGGCGGCGGGTCTGGGCATCCACCCCCGGAGCATCAGCGGCGTCATCGGCGTGTTCAAGGCCTACTGCACCAGGGTGGGGAGCGGCCCGTTCCCGACGGAGATGCTTGACGCGCGGGCGGACGAACTTCGGGAGAGGGCATGGGAGTACGGGACGACCACGGGAAGGGCGCGGCGCATAGGCTGGTTCGACGCGGTGGCGGGAAGGTACAGCCAGCACATCAACGGGTTCTCGTCGCTGGTGCTGACGCGGTTGGACGTGCTGGACGGCTTTCCCTCGGTGAAGATTTGCGTTGGATATGAGGTGGACGGGGAGTTGTTGGGCCACTTCCCATCGGGCGCGACGCTGTTGCAACGGTGCAAGCCCGTCTACGAAGAGATGCCGGGCTGGACGGATCCCACGGAGGGCGCGACCAGCATTGACCAGCTGCCTAAGGAAGCTGCGGCATACGTGCGGAGGCTGGAGGAGTTGATTGGGTGCGAGTTCCACCTCATCTCAACCGGGCCGCATCGGGATGAGACGATAATGCTGCGGGATATGATTTAGGGGGAGTTCACCCCCATCCCCGTATCATGTACGGGGCGGGCTCTAACCTTCCCCCATCGATGGGGGAAGGGATAAGAAGTAGGAAGATGACCACCGGAACGAGGTATCGGAGCGCGGCGGCGCATCTGTTGGAGCAGGCGCGTCGAGAACTAGACATCGGCGACAATCGGCAGGCGTCGGAGAAAGGCTGGGGCGCGGCGGCGCAGGCGGTGAAGGCAGTGGCGGAAGGTCGCGGCTGGCAGTATAAGTCTCATGCCGCCTTGTTCGACGTCGTGAGCAGATTGGCGAGAGAAACGGGCAACGACAGCCTTAAATCGCTCTTCCACACCGCCAATAGTCTGCACAGCAACTTCTACGAGGATACCCAAGACGATGAGATGGTAGCGGCAGGGCTGGTAGACGTTGCCAGGTTTGTGGCGCTGCTTGAGAAGGTGGAGTAGGGGTTAGATGGGCAGGTCTACGGGGTAGTTTTCCAGGAGGGCGTCCACCTGGGCGGCCATTTGGGGGTCGGCGGGGATGAGGGGAAGGCGGGGCTTGCCGATGTCGAAGCCAACCTTGGCGTAGGCGTATTTGAGGGGGATGGGATTGGAGGCGATGCCCGTCATGCCGTTGCACATCGGCAGCAGGCGCAGGTGCTCCTCGGCAGCTTCCTTGAGATTTCCTTCGACGGTCAGGTCAATCATGCGTCGCATCTGCTTCCCGAAAAGGTTGGAGACGACGCAGATGACGCCGTACCCGCCAAGGCAGAGAAGGGGGAAGGTGTCGCCGTCGTTGCCGCTCCAGATGCGGAAGCCGTCGGACGCGCCGTCGATGGTCTGCGCCATAAGCTCGAAGTCGGCGGTGGCGTCCTTCACGCCGACGATGTTGTCGACGTGGCTGCATCGGATGGTGGTGTCCAGGGACATCTTCGTGCCGGTGCGGCCGGGGATGTTGTAGAGGATGCAGGGCAGATGGGTGGACTCGGCGATGGCCTTGAAGTGCCGGTAGATGCCTTCCTGGGGGGGCTTGTTGTAGTAGGGGACCGTTAGAAGCAGCGCGTCCACGCCCATCTCCTCGGCCTCGCGACTGAGGTTGATGCTGTCCCATGTGGAGTAGTTGCCGGTGTTGGCGATGACGGCGCCGCGGTCGCCGACGGCGGCCTTCGTTTCGCCCCAGAGCTTGAGTTTTTCCTCGTGGCTGAGGGTGGGGCCTTCGCCGGTGGTGGCGCCGACGACCAAGCCGTCGCTGCCGGAATCCAGCAGGCGATTGGCCAGGTCGCGGGTCTTGGGCCAGTCCACCTCGCCCCGTTCGTCCATAGGCGTGACCATTGCTGTCAACAGTCGTCCAAGCTCTACCACGGCAGTCCTCCAGCTATGAGAGTAGAAGCCATCAGGCTAGGTTCCGGTGGAAGCGACGAGAGATTTTGGCTTCAGGCAGTCCCTTCTCACCACTTCTTCGGCAATTTGAAGGGCGTTGAGGGCCGCGCCCTTCCTGAGATTATCGGCCACGACCCAGAGGGCGAGGCCGTTGTCGATGGACGAGTCGCGGCGGACGCGTCCCACGTATACGTCGTCGGTCCCGGCCAGGTCAAAGGGCATGGGGTAGGAGTCGCGGAAGACGGTCACACCCGGCATTTCGTCCAACAGCCGGGTCGCTTCGTCGGGAGTTATGGGACGTTCGAACTCCAGGTGCACCGCCTCGCTGTGGCAGGTGTAGACGGGCACGCGGACGCAGGTGGCGGAGATTCCCATGTACGGGTCGTGGAGAATCTTCCGCGTCTCGTTAATCATCTTCTCCTCTTCCTTGGTATAGCCGTCATCCAGGAAATCGTCGATGTGGGGGAAGAGGTTGAAGGCGAGGTTGTGCGGCATGGCGTGAACGCCGGCGGTTGCGCCCGTCAGGACGGCTTGGGTCTGGTCGGTAAGCTCTTGCACGGCACTTGCGCCTGCCCCAGAAGCGGCCTGGTAAGTGTCCACGATGACGCGGCGGATGGGGTTGACGCGGTGCAAGGGGTAGAGGGCCATGACCATCTGGATGGTGGAGCAGTTTGGGGTGGCGATGATGCCCTGATGGTCTTCCATGTCCGCGCCGTTGATTTCCGGCACCACCAGGGGGACGGATGGGTCCATGCGGTAGGCGGAACTCTTATCGACGGCCACGGCGCCGCTGCTGACGGCGGCGGGGACGAAGCGGCGGCTGACGGACGCGCCGGCGGATATGAAGGCGAAGTCGATGTTTCGGAAAGAGCCATCCGTAGCTTCCCGCACCTCGTATTCCTGACCGCCGACGGAAATTCGGGTTCCGGCGGAGCGTCGGGAGGCCAACAGCTTGAGATGGTTGACGGGGAAGGCGCGCTGTTCCAGGATTCTCAGGAACTCGCGGCCCACGGCGCCCGTTGCGCCAACCACTGCTATGTTGAAGTATCTGCTCAACTTTTGCTTGCTATATTCCTAAAATTTTGTCCAAGCCTAGCACAAGGCCCTTTATGTTAACAACCTCCCGGACGGCGCGGAGGACGCCTGGCATGTAGCATCCGCGGTCGAGGGTGTCGTGGCGCAGGGTGAGGGTCTGGCCCTGGGCGCCGAAGACGACTTCGTGGTGGGCGCTGCGACCGGGCTGGCGGAGGCTGTGGATGCCGACGTTGGAGATCTGCGCGCCCATCGATCCTTCCAGATTCTCGCGTTCGGGTTCGTTGCGGACGAATTCCTGGCCCTCGGCGGCGGCGCGGGCGATGGCTATGGCGGTGCCGGAGGGCGCGTCTATCTTCGCTTCGTGGTGAGCCTCGATTATATCTACGTAGTCGAAGAAGGGGGCCGCTTTCGCGACGAGACTTTGGAGGACGACGGCGCCGAGGGCAAAGTTGGGGGCTACGACCACGCCAACGCCTTTGGCTCGCGCCCGTTCGTCCATTTGACGCACGGCATCGTCGCTGATGCCGGAGGCGCCGGTGACGAAGCAGACGCCAGCGTCGATAGTTGTGAGGGCGGCGTTAGTGGCGGCGTCGGCGTTGGAGAAATCGACCACAACGCGCGGCGCGGTCTGGAGAATGAGAGTGGACAGGTCTGAGGAAAGGGGGATTGAACCGGAGCGGTCGGGCAACGGCATCCTGTTGTCGGGGGCGACGATATCGACGCCGCCGACGGGGAGGGTGTCGTCGGCTTCCGTTACGGCTTGGAGGGTTTCCTGGCCCATCCTGCCGGCGACGCCGTGGACGAGGACTCTGATTTGCGGCATTGGACGCTCCGTGGGGGATTGGGGAATAGTGTATTGGGAGATGGGAGTTTTGGCAATGGGAAGGGGGGCGCTCGACCCTTCGACAAGCTCAGGGTGAGCGGAGGGCGGGTGAGGGCGGCCTTGTTGTAGTAGAGGTGATTCGTTTCGTTTGGCTTCCTTTTTTTCTGTGGTGGGATACGAAGGGGGTTTTTATAGCTGATTGGGGGGGAATTCGGCATTCGTTATATGTTGTGGTGAGAACGAATGGGGGGCTTTTACCGGAAGGGGGATGGGTTGGGTGGAACCTCCTGTGAAGTTGTGGAATTGGTATGTATGTTTCATAATAGAGAGGATAGCATGGGAGGGTGGTTGTGGCAAGGGGGAGGTGGGAGTTTTTTGGGGGGAGACGCCCCCATCTCAATCTTCCCCCGTGAAGGGGGAAGAGGTAAGAGGGAACTGGATTCCGGCTTTTGCCGGAATGACGGTTATGCAAAGGTCTCCGCTATGGGGGAGATGGGGGTAAGGGGCGGTGGATTCCCGCCTGCGCGGGAATGACGGGGAGGTAGGCGGGAATGACGGAGAGGTAGGCGGGAATGACGGAGAGGGGGTTGGGGGAGGGGGTAAGAGGGGAGGGGTTGATGACCCTTCGGCCCGCTCGACCCTTCGTCCTTCGACAAGCTCAGGATGAGATCAGGGTGAGCGGGGGAGGGTGGTCAGGGTGAGCGGAGGGATGGGGTTGTAGCGCGACGTGGTAGGGGCGACCGGCCGGTCGCCCCTACATTGAAGTGAGTGTGGGTTGCGGTGGATTCCCGCCTGCGCGGGAATGACGGGGAGGTAGGCGGGAATGACGGAGTTGTCGGAGGGGGAAGAGGTAAGAGGGGACTGGATTCCCGCCTGCGCGGGAATGACGGAGAGGGGGGTGGGAATGAGGGGGTGGGTTGATGGGGGAAGGGGTAAGAGGGGAGGCTTGCTCCCGCTCGACCCTTCGACAGGCCCTTCGACAAGCTCAGGACAGGCTCAGGGTGAGCGGGAGATGAGATCAGGGTGAGGGGGTGGGGGGTTAGCGGTTGGGGCGGCGGTATCCGCCGTAGCCGCCGCCACCTCCGCCACCTCCGCCGCCACGGCGGGGGCCGGAGCCGGGGCGGTCTCTGCGGGGGCCGCTGTTGCGTCCGGGACCGCCACGACGTGGGGGGCGTCCGCCGCCGCCGCCGCCGTAACCGCGTCCACCGCCACCACCGCCTCCGTAACCACGTCCGCCGCCACCGCCGCCGCCGTAACCACGACCGCCGCGGGGCGGGCCTCCGCGACGCCCTCCGTCGCGGGGGCCGAAAGATCGGGGCGCGGGGCTTTCTTCGCCAAAGAGGGCGCGGCGGGACAGGTTGATGCGGCCCAGGTGGTCTATCTCCTGAATCATCACCGTTATCTCCTGGTCCATCGCCACGCCGTTGTCCATAGAGGCCATCTCCTCCGTGCGAAGGAGACCGTCCTTGCCCGGCACCAGTTCGATGAAGGCGCCGAAGTTGGTCATTCTGACGACCTTGCCGGTGAAGATGTCGCCGACTTCGAGCTCGCGTGTCATGTTCTCGATGCGGGTGCGGGCCTTGCGGATGGCTTCCGAGTCGCTGGCTCCAATCATCACCGAGCCATCGTCTTCGATGTCCACAGTGGCGCCGGATTCCTCGATGATGGCGCGGATGTTGCGTCCGCCGGGGCCGATGACGGCGCCGATCTTCTCTACGGGGATGGTGATGCGCTCCATCTTGGGCGCGTACTCGCTGAGGGAAGTCCTGGGCGTCTGAATGGCCTCGGCCATCTTGTCGAGGATGTGCAACCGGCCGACCCTGGCCTGCTCCAGGGCGATTTGCAGGATTTCCTGGGTGAGGCCATGAATCTTGATGTCCATCTGAAGGGCGTTAATGCCCTTGGCGGTGCCCGCGACTTTGAAGTCCATGTCGCCGAGGAAGTCCTCGACGCCCTGAATGTCCGACAGGACGGCGTAGTTGCCGTCGTCGCCCATGATGAGACCCATAGCCACGCCGGCGACGGGACTTTTCATGGGCACGCCCGCGTCCATGAGGGCGAGGGAGCTGCCGCAGACGCTGGCCATCGAGGTGCTGCCGTTGGAACTGAGAACCTCCGAAACTACGCGGAGGGCGTAGGGGAAATCCTCCTCGGAGGGGAGGGCCGGTTCGATGGCGCGCTCGGCGAGGGCGCCGTGGCCGATTTCGCGCCGTCCGGTGAACATGCGGCCCGTCTCGCCGACGGAATAGGGCGGGAAGTTGTAGTGGTGCATGAACCGCTTGCTGTCCTGGGGGCTGAGGGTGTCGAGGGTCTGCTTCATGCCGATGGTGGCGAGGGTGGCGATGCTCAACACCTGGGTCTGGCCGCGGGTGAAGAGGCCCGTGCCGTGGGTGCGTGGCAAGACGCCAACCTCGGAGGAGATGGGGCGGATTTCGTGGGCGGCGCGTCCGTCGGGCCGGATGCCCTGCTCCAGAATTCGGGAGCGGACAACGTCCTTCATCATCGACTTGAAGATGCCGGAGATCTGCTTGGGGTCTTCGTCGTCGAGGGCGGCGAACAACTCGTCCTTCAACTGCTGCTCCGCGTCCTGCCTGCCGGCCTTGTCGGGGCTGGGAGCCAACGCCGCTTCCAGCCGCCCGTTGAGGACGCCTTCCACGCGCCGCTTGAGGTCTGATTCGTCGGGGACAATCGGCGCGGGCATCTTGGGCTTGCCGACGGCCTGCACCATCTCGTCAATGAGGTCGATTATCTCGTCGTTGGCATCCTGGGCGCGGCCTATGGCTTCGAGGGCCACCTCTTCCGACACCTCGTTGGCGCCCGCTTCCACCATGCCGATGGCGCCGCGAACGCCGGCGACGGCCACGTTCAGCGTGCTCTCTTCAATCTGCTCGAAGGTGGGGTTGACGATGTATTCGCCGTCCTTGTAGGCCACACGGCAGGCGCCGACGGGGCCTTCGAAGGGGATGTCCGAAATGGACACGGCGGCGGAAGCACCGACGATGCCCAGCACGTCCGGGGGGTTCTCCTGGTCCGTGGACATGACGGTGAGGACGATTTGGAGGTCGTTGTGGAGACCCTTGGGGAACTGGGGGCGCATGGGCCTGTCCACCAGTCGGGCGGAAAGGACGGCCTCGGTGCCGGGCCGGCCTTCTCTGCGGAAGAAGCTGCCGGGGATCTTTCCGACGGCGTAGAGCTTCTCCTCGAACTCCACGGTCAGGGGAAGGAAGTCGATGTCCGGGCGGGATCTGGAGGACATGACCGCCGTGGCGAGGACGACGGTGTCGCCGCAGGTCACCTTGACGGCGCCGTTGGCCTGGGAAGCGAGCTTGCCCGTTTGGAGGGTAAGCAGCTTGCCGCCTATGTTTCTCTGAAAAGTATGTTCCATTGCGATAAGTATCTAGTCCTTCTGAGGATAAAGAGGGGGGAATAAAAGGAAAAGCGCCCCGTTGGGACGCTTATCTGCGAAGGCCGAGCCTGGCGATGAGAGACCTGTATCGTGCCACGTTCTTGCGGGTGAGGTAGTTGAGCAGCTTTCTGCGCCGCCCAACGAGGCGCAACAGGCCCACCCGCGTGTGGGTGTCCTTCCGGTGAATCTTCAGGTGTTCGGTGAGTTCCTTGATTCTCCCCGTGAGGACGGCTACCTGAACTTCAACTGAGCCGGTGTCCCCCGGGGACTGGGCGTATTCCGCCATGATGGCCGATTTGCTGTCTTTGTTCACGTACTCTTTCTATTCCCTCTTTCTCTTTTCAAGTGCGAATTATAACATAGACGGGGCAGGTTTCAAATACCGCAAATCAACCGTTGGTGGAGATTGAATTGACGCTGTACGTGGTGGCGACGCCGATTGGGAACCTGGAGGACGTGACGCTGCGGGCGCTGCGCGCGCTGCGGGAGGCGAAGCTCATCGCCGCGGAGGATACGCGGACGACGCGGAAGCTGCTGGCGCGGTACGAAATCAGGACGCCGCTGTTGAGCTTTCACGAGCATAACCGGGTCCGGCAGACGCCGAGAATTCTTGATGCGTTGGCGGAGGGGGACGTGGCGTTGGTGAGCGACGCGGGGGTTCCGACGGTATCGGACCCCGGCGCGGAGTTGGTGCGGAAGGCGTTGGAGATGGGCGTCGAAGTCGCGCCTGTGCCGGGGCCGTCGGCGGTTACGGCGGCGCTTTCGGCGTCGGGGATGACGGCGGATCGGTTCACGTTCGTTGGGTTCTTGCCGCGTCGTCGGGGGGAAAGGCTGCGTTTGTTGGAGGATTTGGCAAGCGTCGAAATGACGTTGGTCGTCTTCGAAGCTCCCCATCGGCTCCGGAAGACGTTGGAGGATATGCTGGCGACTTGGGGCGATAGGCGGATTACGGTTTGCAGGGAGTTGACGAAAAAGTTTGAGGAGGTTGTCGCGTGTCGCGTGTCGGAGGCGATTGCGCGATTCGACGAACCGAGGGGGGAGTTTACGTTGGTGGTGGAGGGGGCTGATGCGTCGGAGGAGGCGGGCTGGGAGCCGGAGCGGGTGCGGGAGGCGTTGGGGGAGTTGAAGCGTGAGGGCGTGAGGGCGAAGGAGGCGGTGAGGCGGGTGGTGGAGGCGTCGGGAGTGCGGCGGAGTTTGGTGTATCGGGAGTGGTTGAACCTGGATAGGGAGGCGTTGTAGCTGCCTCGCACCACAGCATTTGAGACCTTTGCATAACTCCCTATTCATCCGAACATTCTATCAAAGAAACAACGCATCTATACTAAAACAGGCCCACCCCTGGATTCCCGTTTTCACGGGAATGACGGTTATGCAAAGGTAGGCGTACCGAAAGCGGGCGGAAATGTGCTAAACTTGTTGCCGAAATGCGGCGGCGCTTAGGTGCGTTGGCGCGGTTTGTTTTGAAAATGCATCGTAGGAGGAACGGCTGAGGGCCTATGCCGGAGCGGATTTTCATAGCGGTGGCCTGGCCCTACGCCAACGGTTCCCTGCACCTTGGGCAGATTGCGGGTTGCTACCTGCCGGCGGACATCTTCGCCCGGTATCATCGCATGAAGGGCAACCGGATCATCATGGTTTCGGGCAGCGACCAGCACGGGACGCCCATAACCATTCGCGCCGACAGGGAGGGCGTCTCGCCGAGGGAGATTGTTGACCGGTTTCACGCCGAGTTTCTGGAAAGTTGGCGTCGGTTGGGCATCAGCTTCGACCTGTTCACCACCACGGGCACGGAGAATCACGCCCAGGTGGTGCAGCGGCTTTTCCTGACGCTTCTGGAGAAGGGGTATATATATAAGGATACGATGCTGCTTCCTTATTCCGCCGAGCAGGACAGGTTTCTGCCGGACAGGTACGTGGAGGGGACGTGTCCGTTCTGCGGCGACCCAGGGGCGCGGGGGGACCAGTGCGACGCCTGCGGTCGGACGCTGAATCCGACGGATCTTATCGAACCTCGAAGCGCCATCGGGGGATCAATTCTGGAGTTTCGGGAGTCGGAGCACTTCTTCCTGAAGCTGACGGCCTTCCAGGAGCCGCTGCTGGAGTGGGTGAAGCGGCAGAGCCATTGGCGTCCCAACGTGTTGAACTTCACCCGGCGATACCTGGAGGATGGGTTGAAGGACCGGGCCATCACCCGCGACATAGGTTGGGGCATCAAGATTCCGCTGGAAGGCTACGAAAGCAAGCGCATCTACGTGTGGTTCGAGGCGGTGACGGGGTATTTATCGGCGTCCATAGAGTGGGCGCAGCGACAGGGGGAACCGTCGGCATGGGAGCCTTTCTTCCGCGATTCTGAAACTCGCGGCTACTATTTCATAGGCAAGGACAACATCCCCTTCCACACGATAATCTGGCCCGCGATGCTGATGGGCGACGGCAGCCTGATGCGCCCCTACGACGTGCCCGCCAACGAGTTTCTGAACATGGAGGACGCGAAGATTTCCACCAGCCGCAACTGGGCCGTCTGGCTGCCGGACTATCTGGACAGGTTCGAGCCGGACCCGCTGCGGTACGTGCTTTCGGCGATTATGCCGGAGAGCAGCGATTCGAACTTTTCGTGGCACGACTTCGTGAGGCGGAACAATCAGGAGCTTGTGGCGACTTATGGGAATCTGGTGCATCGGGTGTTGACGATGACCCATCGAAACTTCAAGGGAATCTTCCCGGAACCGGGGGAGTTGTACGCCGAGGATACGGAGATGATGGACAGGATTCCGGCGGCTTTGGATGAGGCGTCCAAGCATCTGGAAGCCTGCCGGTTCCGGCAGGCGCTGTCGGTGGCAATGGGTTTGGCGCAGGCGGCGAACCGATACCTGGACGTGAAGGAGCCGTGGCGCACCCGTAAGACGGATTTGGAGAGAACGGCGACCACGCTATGGGCGTGTCTGAACGTGCTTTCGTGTCTGCGGACTATTACGTATCCTTTCCTGCCCTTCAGCGCCCAACGGCTGCACGAAATGCTTGGCTACGAGGGGAACGTGCAGGACTCAGGTTGGAAGCTGGGCGAAATTCCGGTGGGCAAGTCGTTCGACAAGCCGAAGCATCTCTTCAGCAAGCTGGACGAATCGGTGGCTGAGGAGGAGCAGGAACGATTACGGGCGGCGGCGGGTTAGGAGAATTCGTGCTCAAGAGCTTGGACATGAAGGCGGCGCAGATTTATCTGCCCATCAGGGGCGAACTGCTTCAGGTTAAGGAGAATCTGAAGGGCATGAGGCGAGGGCAGGACGAGCACATGACGCCGCTGCTTTCGCACCTCTTCAATCGAGGGGGCAAGGGAATGCGGCCCGCCGTGACGCTGCTGGCGTCGGGATTGTACGGGAAGGAAGCGCCGGCGGCGGTTACGATGGCGACCGCCGTCGAATTGCTGCACATCGCCACGCTGATTCACGACGACACCATCGACAACTCGTTGACCCGCCGGGGAATGGACACCATCAGCAGCCGGTGGGACGAAAACGTGGCGATTCTGCTGGGCGACTACGTCTTCGCCGCCTCCGCGACTTTCGTTTGCGACACGAACAACATCCGGGTGATTCGTCGCTTTTCGGAGACGATTATGGACCTTTCCAGCGGGGAGTTGATGGAGTATTTCAACGGGCACAACGCGGAGCAGTCGCGTCAGCTTTATGAGGACAGGATATATAGGAAGACGGCGTCGCTGTTTCGCACCGCCGCCGAGTCCGGGGCTATTCTGGGCGGCGCGCCCGAGGAGGGGATCAAGGCGCTTTCCGACTACGGCTACAACATCGGGATGGCGTTTCAGATTGTGGACGACATTCTGGACGTGAGCGGCGACGCGGAGGAGATTGGCAAGCCGGTGGGGAACGATTTGCTGCAGGGGGTGTTGACGCTTCCCAGCATCAAGCTGCTGGAGCGGCATCCGACGGACAACCCCGTTCGCGCCTTCTTCGCCGATCGGTCGGATAAGTCTCACCTTCAGAAGAGTCTGAAGATGATGCAGGAATCGGACATTCTGGAGGAGTGCCACGCCGAGGCGGAGGAATACTGCGGGAAGGCGCTTCGGATACTTGAGGGTTTGCCTGAGTCACCGTCCAGGGAATCGTTGAGCATATTGGCTGCCTACGTTACGAAGCGGCAACGCTGAATCGGCGGTTTACGCCTCCCAGACAACCTGCCCGTCGATCATAGTCATCGCAACCTTAATGTTGCCTATCTGCTCCGGCGGCGTTTGCATTGGGTCGCCATCCAATAAAACAAGGTCGGCGCGCTTTCCCGGACTGATTGAGCCGAGCATTTCTTCCTGAAAGGTTGAGCGGGCGGCTTCTATGGTCCATGCCTTGAGGGCTTGGACGAGGGAAACGGCCTGATTGGGGCCGATGGCGCGTCCGTCGGACGTTTGGCGGGTGACGGCGGCCTGGACGTGGAGCAGGGGGTCTGGGGGAGTAACGGGGGCGTCGGAACCGGCGGCCCAGGGGATTCCGTGGGAAGTCAGGCCCGCCAGAGGGTAGAGGTGGGGGAGAAGGCCGGGGTCTACCGCGGATAGGTATTTTGCGCCGTGGTGGTGGACGAAGCCGGGTTGGGTGACTACAGTTGCGCCGCTATCCTTCATCAGCCGGAGGATTTCGGGGGGCGCTTCGGCGCAGTGCTCGATGCGGTGGCGGGGGTCTTGACGGGGGTGGGCGCTTCGGGCGTGGGCGATGGCTTGGGCGGCGGCTATGACGGCTTCCGCTTCTATGGCGTGGAAGGCGAGTTGGCGGCCTTGGCGGTTGTGGTGCATGGCGATTTCCGCCAGTTCATTGGAGGTTGGGTGGAGGGCGCCGGTGGTGGAGGTGACCATTACCTTGACCGCGCCTATGCGAGGTTGGGCGGGTTGATTATGTAAAGTTTGCGTGTTAACGGCGTCGGCGTGGTTCAGGCCCGTCATCATGGTGATTCGGGGGGTTAGGGCACCGTCGTTTTTCAGACGACGGAAGGTGCGCCATTGTTCCAAGCCGTTGCCCGCCCCGGCGTCCTGGATGGATGTTATGCCTTTGGAGAGCAGAAGGTTGTTGGCTTTGCGGACGTCCTTCTCAAATTCGGCTTCCCTTCGGAAGGGGCGCATCATCCGTCCAATCTCCGACGTCATCTCAAGGAAGACGCCGGAGGGCGAACCTGCTTCGTCACGCAACGCAACGCCATGAGGAGGGGGTTGGAAGTTTGGGTGGATGTCCAGAAGCTTCATGGCGGCGGTATTCAGGACGGTGGCGTGGCCTGTGCGGTGGTCGAGGCGGACGGGATGGTTCGGCGCGGCGCGGTCCAGGTCGGCGGCGGTGGGGTGGCGGAGTTCTGTTAGTAGAGATTCGTCGTAGCCGTAGGCGCGTATCCACTCGCCTGGGGAAGTGCGGCGGGCTTGTTGGGAGATTCGGGAGACGAGGGCGGGGATGTCGGGGGCTTTGTCCGGGTTGCAATCCGGTTGGGCGAGGCGGGAAGCGAGGGAGAGGATGTGGCAGTGGGCGTCGTGGAAGCCTGGGATCAGCGTCATGCCGTGGCAGTTTCGTCGGCGTGTTGTCGGGCTTGAGAGGGGGGCTAAATCTTCCGTGGAGCCGACGGCGATGATGCGACCATTCTTGACGGCGACGGCGGACGCGCGGGGTTGGGCGGGTTCGAGGGGCAGGACGCGGGCGTTGAGGAGGAGGAGGTCGGCTTTGGGGGACATGGTTTGTGGGGTGGCCTCGTAGATGAAGGAAAGATTGGGATTCAGGGGAGATTATATTGGAAACAGCCTTGGTGCGTCTGCGGGGAGTCACCCCCCACCCCCACTTTCCCGAGGGCAGGCTTTAAGCTTCCCCGTCAAAAGGGGAAGGGAGAAGATGGATTCCCGCCTTCGCGGGAATGACGAGGAGGGGTTGCGGGGGTGACGGTTATGCAAAGGTCTCCGTGATGGGGGAAGGGAAAAGAGGGGGCATGGTTTGTGGGGTGGTCTCGTAGATGAAGGAAAGATTGGGGTCCAGGGGAGATTATATTGGAAACAGCCTTGGTGCGTCTGCGGGGAGTCACCCCCATCCCCCACTTTCCCGAGGGCAGGCTTAAAGCTTCCCTCATGTATGGAGAGCTATGCGTAACTGCCAAATGCGTCATCCACCCCACCCGAATCACCCCCATCTCAATCTTCCCCCGTCAAGGGGGAAGAGGTAAGATGGATTCCCGCCTGCGCGGGAATGACGGAGGGGTGGCGGGAATGACGAGGAGGGGTTGCGGGGGTGACGGTTATGCAAAGGTCTCCGTCAAGGGGGGAGGGAAAAGAGGGGCGCTGGCCCTTCGACAAGCTCAGGACAGGCTCAGGGTGAGCGCAAGGGGGGGTTAGGGGTCGGGGGCGGTTTCGATGAAGATTTTGACGGCGTGCCAGACGAACATTTCCGGGGTGAGGCTGAGTTCCTTCGACAGGTCCTTCACCTGCTGGGCGAGGGGGCCGGTGAGGGAGAAGGTGACGCTCTTTTCGTCTTCGGCCCAGAGGAGAAGGGTGCGGAGGGACTCCAAGCCGAGTTGCGCCACAACCTCAGCGTTTTCGTCGGATTCCAGGGGGCGACGATGGAGGGTTACGGTTGTGCCGTCGCTTTCGGCCCAGTAGGAAAAATGGTCGTCGACGCCGATGGCGAAGGAAGGTTTGGGGGCTGGACAGGCTGTCAATGTAGGCGGCGCCTTTCTGGTGATTCAGGTGGAAGGTAGTGGATATGGATTCCCGCCTGCGCGGGAATGACGGGGTGGGCAAGGGAATGACGGGGTGGGTAAGGGAATGACGGGGTGGGTAAGGGTCTGGCGGGGTGAGTAAGGGAATGACGGGGTGGGCAAGGGTCTGGCGGGGTGGGTAAGGGTCTGACGGATTGGGGAAGGGCTAGGCAATGTCTGCGGCGTCGTGTTGTTCGTCGGCGTGGTAGGAACTGCGGACAAGGGGGCCTGAGGCCACGTGCTTGAAGCCGAGGCTCTTGCCGACGGCGGCTAATTCGTCGAATTCCGACGGGGTGTAGAATCTGTCGATGGGCAGGTGGTCTTTTGAAGGACGGAGATACTGTCCGATGGTGAGCAGGTCGCAGCCAACGGCGCGCAAGTCCTTCATTGTTTCAACGACGTCGCTGGCAGCCTCGCCCATGCCGACGATGATGCCGGACTTGGTGGGGATGTCCGGCGCTATTTCCTTGGAGCGGCGCAGGAGGCGGAGGGATTGTTCGTAATCGCCGCGGGGCCGTACCTTCGGGAAGATTTGCCGCACGGACTCGATGTTGTGGTTGAGCACCGCCGGGCCGGCTTCCAACACTCGTCGCAGGGCCAAGTCCGACCCCTCGAAGTCGGGAATGAGCACTTCGACCCGGCAGGTTGGCAGCACTTTCCGAATCTCGCGGATGCACATGGCGAAGATGAGGGCGCCGCCGTCGGCCAGGTCGTCTCGGTTGACGGAGGTTATGACGCAGTAGTTTAGTCCCATGCGCTTGACCGTCTTGGCGAGACGCTGCGGTTCGCCGACGTCCAGCCCCGACGGGCGGCCCGTGGTGACGGCGCAGTAGCGGCAGGCGCGGGTGCAGATGTCGCCCAGAATCATAAAGGTGGCGCTGCGGCGTTCCCAGCAGTCGCCGATGTTCGGACATCGTGCCTCCTCGCAGACGGTGTGCAGTTCCGAACTCCGCATGAGGCGCTTCAGCTGACGGTAGTTGGACCCGCCCGGCATTGGCACCTTGAACCATTCGGGCAGGCGGGGCCTCGCCTGGGTGGTCATGGAATCTCCACCCGCCGCGGCGGGATGCGGCACTTCTCCGCCGTGACGATGGCGTCGATGCAGAAGGCGGCCAGGTCCAGCCGCCGGTTGTGATTGACTACCCTGTATTGGAAGTCGTCCATAGCTTTCATCTCGCCGCGAGCGGCTTCGGTGCGGAGACGGAGGCTTTCCAAAGACTCGCTCTTGCGAAACCGCAGCCTCCGCTCAAGCTCTTCTATGGAAGGCGGGGCGAGGAAAATCATCAGGGCGTTCTTGACCTCTGCCCGGACGGTGGCGGCGCCCTGGATGTCCAGCTTCACGAAAACGTCCTTGCCCTTGGCGAGGGCGTCCTTCACCTGCTGCTTGGGGACGCCGTACCAGTTGCCGTAAACCTCGGCGCACTCCAGGAACTGCTCGCCCTGGCGCATGTGCTCGAACTCATCCCTGTCGAGGAACAGATAGTCGATGCCGTTGCGCTCGGAGCGACGGCGGGGGCGGGTGGTGGCCGTCACGACGAAATGCCAAGGCCGGTCAAGTTCCCTCATGTACTGGAAGACGGCGTCTTTACCGACGCCGGAAGGCCCCGAAACCACCACCAGCAGGGGGTTGCCGAACCTGTCGGGATAGTCGGGGTTAATCCAGTCCAAGGCTAGCTCTCAAAGGGTGTTCTAACTCGCTTATCGGCGCTTCTTCTTGTCGTCTTCGTCTTCGCCCATAAGCCCGGTTGTGGCCCTGCTGCCGAACATCAACGTGGCCGCCGTTCGTCCGAAAGACAACGGCTTGGGGCGTTCGTAATCGGCTCTGGCCCAGGGGGTGATGACGCCGTCGAGCCACTTTTCCCGCTCTTCGAAGGCCGTCTCGAACAGGTCGTAGAGGGGCTGCGACGGTTCGTCCTGTCTGATGATTCCCTTGATGCGCTCAAGCTCCAATATGAATTCGTTGATCCAGTGGATGATTCCTTCCTTGTTGGTGAGACACACGTCCCGGTGCATGGCGGAATCGCCGGAGGCGAGGCGCGAAACGTCTCGAAAGCCGGAGGAGGCCAGATGGCTGATGTCTCCCCACTGGGGACTCCTGGAGGTGGCGCCGATCAGGGCGGCGGAGAGAACGAAGGGCAGGTGGCTCACCGCGCCGACGAAGCTGTCGTGCTCCTGGGCGTCGATGAAGAAGGGCTTGGCGCCCATAGCGGAGGTGAGGTCAACGATGGTGGTGACGCCCTTCTGGCTGGCGCCGGGGCTGGGGACGATGCAGTAGGGCCTGTCGTTGAACATGTCGGCGTCGGCGTTGTCCGGGCCGGGGGTTTCACGGCCCGCCATCGGGTGGCCGCCGACGAAGTCCACGTGGTCGGGGAGGTGCTCCTTCGCCCACTCCAGGACTTCCGCCTTGGTGCCGCCGGTGTCGGAAACGATGGTGCGGTCTTCGTTGCGACGAAGGTGGGGGCCGATGTGCTCCATCACGTCCTTGATGGCCATGACGGGGGTGGCGATGAAGACCATGCTGGCGTCTCTGACGGCGGCGGTCATGTTGTTTTCCACCCGGTCGACGGCCTTCATGCTCTTGGCCTTGTTGGCGCGATACCGCTCCAGGTCCGTGCCGACAATCCGGATGTTCTTGATGCCCACCTTCTTGATGGCGAGGCCGAGGGAGGTGCCGATGAGGCCGGTGCCGATTATGGTTATGGTGTCCATGCAATTCCCTTTTTCGAGTTTGGCTTCGTTGCTTTCCTAATCGTCGTCGTGGTCGTGGTCGTCTTGATGGGCGCGGTCGCTGAGTCCGGCGGGTATGAGGGCGTTGGCCCTTTCCGAGCGGGGCTTGCGCTGGCGAGGCAGTTCGACGAGCCGCTGCTTCATTGCCTTCAATTTGGCCTGCGTCGAGTTCTCCGGGTTGACCACTATGGCGTCCACGCCCACGTCGCGGAGGGCTTCCAGTTCTTTGGAGGAGACGGCTACGGGGACTTCCACGAGCAGGTATTTGTCGAACATGGCGCGAAGGGAGCCGATTTGGATGAGATGCCGGAGGGTGAGGGGGCCATCGGCGTCCAGAGAGACGAAGGCGGCGCTGATGGGCAGGTCTTCCAGGGCGCGGAGGAATGCGTCGCTGGCGTCTGTGGGTAGGGACAAGAGAAAGGCGGCCCGGTCGTCCTTGGTCGCCTCCACGGTTGCGCCGTCGGGATTGACTAGGAAGAAGTCGCAGCCCTTCTTGACGAGGGCATTCGCGGCTTTGTCGTCCAAGTCGTCAGTCTGGACGCCCCAGGGCACGCTGCCCAGCGCGTCAGTTATAGAAGCGAGTTTCTTGTCTGTGCCCACGCTGCCCAGAATGGCGCCGTCCGCGTCCAAAACGGCCAATCGCCTGGCGCCTCTGAGGTTGTTCCTCGGCAGGATGCCGACGATGGCCATCGTGGGGGTGCGGGCGGCGCGGGCGGAAGCGCCGAAGCCCATAGGCGCGGGCGACCCGCGGCTGATTTTCTCAATCCTGGATATAAGTTTGCTCATCTAATCTCCCCAAAACCGGGTACGTGTATTGTGCCGTTGAAGGGCGCGCCCTGTCAATCGGCATCAGGCAACTCTTTCACGTCTGAGCATGGGAATTTCGCGGGGCAGAAGACGGATTAGGAAATTCATATCCATTCCATACGGAGTCGCTGGGTTTGCTTGACAATATATGGCGTTTAATGTCTACTAGCCCCGTAGAGAATTGCCTTGGGGGTGAAGCATTCTCCGAACCTCGCGATTGCTTCCTTGGGGATTCCGACTACGAACTCAACCCACACGAAATTCAGGAGGTGGTTAGAATGATGAAGATTTTCAAGCCAGGGTTGCGCTTAACGGCCCTGCTGCTCGCATTGGCGGTGGCGATGACGCTTGTGATTGCCGCTTGCGGCGGCGATGATGAACCGGATCCCACGCCTGCCGCGCCGGCAATAGACATGTCTGCCATCGGCGCTATGATAGGCGAGTCGACATCCGGCCTGTCAGCGGAGATCAGGCAAGCGATGGCCGAGGAAATAGCAAAGATACAACCGCCCCTTTCGGAAGACGAGATACGCTCGCTCATCGAGAGCGCGGTCAGCGAGAGCGCGCCGGAAGGCATCTCGAGCGCGGATATTCAGGCAATGGTGGACAGCGCAGTTGCCGCCGCAGCCGCGGAGGGAGTCACGCAGGAAGACGTGAGCGCGGCTATCGGCGCCGCGTTGGCCGCAGCGGCCGCCGGACAGGCGGAGCCGTTGAGCCAGGCCGACATCGAGCGGATAGTTCGCGCGGCGGTAGCGACGCCTGTCCCGACGCCCACGGCTGCACCGACGGCAGTTCCCACGCCCGCCCCGACGCCTACGGCTATGGCGCCTAGGGTGCCGGTTTCGGCGAGGCTGGTACTGGCGGTGCCACCGCCTTCCCAGGAGGTGGGGGTCATGCACCTGGCGAACAACCTTACCAACTCCTTCCTGGTGCATTACGACCATCTGATAGCATCCGACCCGCAGACGGCTGCTTACAGCGCACAGATAGCAACGGAGTGGGACACCTCGCCCAACGGCAGGGTATGGACGTTCAAGCTTCGCGACGACGTGCCATTCTATTCGAGAGATGGGTTGCCTTCCGGGTTTAATCTGACTTCGGAAGACGTGGTCTTCAGCTTCGATCTCCTCACGGGAGTCGGCACGGAAAGGGCCATTAACCCGGCAAACTGGGAAGGCTACGCAGGCAGAGCGGACAACCACAAGACCAATGGCGACTACGAAGTCATTTTTGACATGGACATCGTTCAATTGGACTTGCTGACTTTCATGTCCGACGAGGTGGAAAGCGGCATCTCGAGCAAGGCCTATTGGGAGGCCATCGGAGGCGAAGACGCCTATAACGAAAGGCCCATCGGCACGGGACCGTTCGCGCTTCTGGAACTCAATCAGGGAGTCAATTACCTCTTCGCCCGCGTGGAGGACCACTGGCGGCATACGCCGTACTTCCACGAGTTGGAGATGAAGATGATACCGGAGTCTTCAACCAGACTGGCCTCCCTGCTTACGAGGGAGTCTCACCTGGCCGTGGTGCCAAGAGGCATCCATGAACAGGCAACGGCCGCGGGCATGTCGATCTACAGGGCAAGCATCCCCGGCGGTCACTACAACATGCGCCTGCCGTGGTACAAACCCGATAACTACGTAAGGCCGGACGGCTCAAAGGCCTATTCCGCCGGACCTGAAGGTCCTACGAAGGGATACGATCCCAACGACCCGCTGCGGGACACGCGGGTGCGCCGGGCGCTGATCATGGCAATGGACCGCAATGAAATCAATGACGTGTTCTTCCAGGGTCGGGCGATTCCGAACCCGATGGACTACTTCCCGCCGTGGTCGGACATCTTCAAGGACGAATGGGCGCCGTACCCCGGGCCTGACGGATCCACAGGCGCTGCCGGCGGCTGGGACCATCCGCATGACGTCGAAGGCGCAAAGGCGCTTCTGGCGGAAGCGGGCTGGCCCGACGGCGGCTTCACCGTCACCATCCACGTGCCGAACAACCACTCGCTGGTGCCGGAGATGCCGGACGTGGCCGAGCAGATTGGCGTCTACTGGAGCGAGATTGGCGTAGGAACGGAGTTCGTCTCCCTGACGAACCAGCAGGTGTTCGCGACGGCGTGGACGAGGGAGAAGCCCACCGCGGTCTACATGAACGTTTCGCCGAAGTCGGCCCATCCGTGCGTGGCGATGGTGTTCAACCGGTACGAGTCGGGACGGGGCTTCTTCGACTACGACGAGGTTTCGGAGTACAAGAACCGGTGCGACCAGATGGAAGACGCGGAGGAGCGTCGTCAGCTTACGCTGGACTTCGGGGACTGGTGGTACGAGCGCACGGTGAACTTCCCGATTCTGTGGGTGTTCCAGGAAGGCGCTTACAATCCAGGCGTACTGGAGGGCTACAGCGTGAACTTGCTGCATCACGCGCCGGTGCGCTACCACGAGTTCACCATGCCCGTTTATCAGTAGTCAGGAGTTTCGAGGTTAAGTTGGGATGGGGGTGGATGACAGCGATTTCCACCCCCATCCAAATCACCCTCACCTTAATCCTCTCCCTCAAGGGAGAGGAGAGGGAGATGGGCTTCCGCTCGACCCTTCGACAAGCTCAGGACAGGCTCAGGTGAGCGGGGGACTGGATTCCCGCCTGCGCGGGAATGACGGAGGGGGTGTGGGAATGACGAAGGGGGGTGCGGGATGACGAAGGGGGCGGGAATGACGGAACCGGTATCAAGAGGGGCGTCGGGGCTGAGGCTCCGGCGCCCCTTCTACAACATCACCAAAGGCGACCATAAGGAGGTCCAAATGATTGAGATTCAAGGAAAGATGGTCTACGAATCCCTGGAGGAAGTCATCGACCCCAGGCACACGGCGTTGATGATAATCGACATGCAGAACGGGCTGGCATCTCTGGAAGGATACACGGCGCGGCATGGCAAGTTCAGCATCGCCCACCAGCGGGAGATTCTGCCTCGCGTGCAGAAGATGCTGAAGGCGGCGCGGGAACAGGACATCTGCATCGTCCACGTGCAGGTGGTGTTCGACAAGAACGGCGGCTCAAGTTCCCCAGCGTGGCTGTACATGAGCTCGCGGCTGCGGGATCTGGGCGCTTACTGGGGACACTCGATGGGGAACGACAGGCGCACCAGCCAGGAGGTGCTTATCGACGGCACGTGGGAGGCGGAGATCATTCCCGAACTGGAACCGCTGCCCAACGAAATCGTCGTCAAGAAGCACCGAAACACGGCCTTCGTGAACACCCGCATGGATCAGATTCTCAAGTCCAACCGGATAGATTCGCTGGTGGTGACGGGGACGAGCACCGCCGGATGCGTGCTGGCGACGTGCCTGGACGCGCTGTGGAACGACTACTACACGGTGGTAGTGTCGGACGCCATTGCCGACGGGTTCCCGGAACGGCACGAAGCGGGGGTGGCGATACTGCGTGAGAAGTTCGACATGCCGACCTGCGACGAGGTTTTGGGCATCTGGGCGAAGCAGCGCGTGGGCGTGGCAGCGGCCTAGCCGCTACCGACGTCCGGTTGGTCGAACAGGGAGCAGCCGGCGGCGAAGGGCGCCGACGTTGTGTTCAAGTCAAAAAGAATGCCGTCGACGGCATCCCGAATGAGACGGTCATATCTGGCCCGTCGCAAGGTCTTCCAGCGTCTTCCTTTGAAGACGGCGACGCCTCCTGAAACGGCGACGGTGGCGTCGTAGACAACCCGGTGGCCCAGGGGAGTAAGTCCGTCCAGCCTCTTTTGCAACAGCCTGCGGCCTCTCAAGTCGATGGAGAGGGCGCAGGTTACGCGTCCGGGCTGCCACGGCAAACGCAGTCTGACGTCAAAGCTCCGAAGCCCGGTAATTCGGCTTTCGACGCCGGAATCTTTGGGCTTGACGGATTCCTCCAGGGGGCGGAAGGGGCGGAATCCGTGCTGGCGAAGGGCGTGGACGAGCCTGGAGACAAGGGCTTCCATTGAGACGACGCGACCGCGCCAGGTTCGCAACGGAGCCAGTTCAATCCCCTGAAGGGCGGAATACCGGCGGAAGCCTACCCGAACGTGGCGCGGCATCAAGGGCGCCCTGGGTGCAGTCCCTTGCTTGACGCCGAAATCACGGGCGTCGCTATGGGGCGAGCCGGAGCGGGTGGACCACGGTTTTATGTCAAGCGCCTTTGCCAATGCGGGGAGTATTATAGCGCGGGAGGGCTGGGTGAGGGAAGATGAGACGGAATCCCGCTTTCGCGGGAACAAGGGGGAAGACGCTCGACCCTTCGACAAGCTCAGGGTGAGCGGGGGTATTGGGGGGACTGGATTCCGGCTTTCGCCGGAATGACGGATGTGGGTAGAGGGGGAAGGGAGAAGAGGGGAGTGGGTGGCTATTGGGGTGAGGTTCTTCGTCGCGGAGCCTCCTCAGAATGACATGGGGGCGCGAGGGGGAAGGGGGTGGGGTTAGTGGCGGAAGTGCCGGGTTCCGGTGAAGACCATTGCCAGACCGCGTTCGTTGGCGGCGTCGATGGAATCCTGGTCGCGGATGGAGCCGCCCGGCTGGATGATGGCGGTCACGCCGCCTTCGGCGGCGGTAATGACGTTGTCCGAGAAGGGGAAGAAGGCGTCGGAGGCGAGGACGCTGCCTGTCGCCTTGTCACCGGCGGCGCGTAGGGCAAGAAAGATGCTGGTGACGCGGTTGGGCTGGCCGGCGCCCATGCCGATAAGGGCTTGGCCTTTTGCCAGCACGATGGCGTTGGATTTGACGTACTTGGCGGCTTTCCAGGCGAATTCCAGGTCGTGCATCTCGGCGTCGGTAGGCGTTCGTTCAGTGACGATTTTCCAGGCGGAGGCGTCTTCTCGACCAACGTCGGGGGTTTGGACGAGGAGGCCGCCGGTTACGGGGCGAAGGTCATAATCGGTTTCGCCGCCGATGGTTGGACTTCGTTGTATGACGCGCAGGTTCTTGCGACGCTTGAGGAGGGCCAGAGCTTCCGGGCTGTAGCCGGGGGCGATGACGACTTCGTAGAAGACTCCACGCATGGCCTGAGCCGTTGACTCTTCGACGATGCTGTTAAAGCCGACGATGCCGCCGTAGGCGGAAACGGTGTCGCCCTGAAAGGCGCGGGCGTAGGCTTCCTTCTGGTCGGGATGGCTGGCGAGGCCGCAGGGGTTGGTGTGCTTGATGACGGCGACGGTAGTTTCGTCAAAGTCGCTGACGACGCGCCAAGCGGCGTCGGCGTCGACGATGTTGTTGAAGGAGAGGGCTTTGCCGTGGAGGAGTTGGTCGGTGGAATCGTCGTCGGTGGTTGACGCTTGATAGAGGGCGGCTTGCTGGTGGGGATTCTCGCCGTAGCGGAGGTCGTGGAGTTTGTTGTAGGTGAGGTTGAGTTCGGATGGCAGTCTTGCGGGGGCGAGGGATGGATTCCCGTCTGCACGGGAATGACGGAGGGTGGACGGGGATGGATTCCCGTCTGCACGGGGATGACGGAGGGTGGACGGGGATGGATTCCCGTCTGCACGGGAATGACGGATGGTGGACGGGGATGGATTCCCGTCTGCACGGGAATGACGGATGGTGGCGGGGGATGTATTCCCGTCTGCACGGGGATGACGGATGGTGGACGGGGATGTATTCCCGTCTGCACGGGAATGACGGAGGGTGGAGGGGGATGGATTCCCGCCTGCGCGGGAATGACGGAGGGTGGAGGGGGATGGATTCCCGTCTGCACGGGAATGACGGACGGCGGCGGGGGTGTCGGCGGCGGCGAGGTAGGAGGCGACGGCGTTGTCGTAGTCAGAAACGTGGCGGAAGGCTTTGTGGGCCAGGCGGCGACGGTCTTCGGTTGAGAGGCCAGATTCTGCCAGTTTGTCGGCAATCCAGCCGTAGTCGAACGGGTCGCAGACAACGGTTACGGAGGGGAAGTTTTTGGCCGCGGCGCGAAGCATGGAAGGGCCGCCGATGTCGATGTTTTCGAGGGCGTCGGCGAGGGTTGTTTCAGGATTAGCAATTGTCTGCTGGAAGGGGTAGAGGTTGGATACCACCACGTCGATGGGGTCGATTTTATGTTGGTCCAGTTCCGATAGATGGGCCGAATCGTCTCGCCGGGCGAGGAGGCCGCCGTGGATGCGGGGGTGGAGAGTCTTGACGCGTCCTTCCAGAATCTCGGGGAAGCCGGTGAGGTCCGAGACCTTTCCAACCGGGACGCCGGCCTCGTTGACAAGAAAATCGTAGGTGCCGCCGGTGCTGACCAGAGAATAACCGGCGTTGTGGAGGGCGCGGGCGAAGGGGGCGAGGCCGGTCTTGTCGTAGACGCTGATTAGGGCCAGGCGGGGCAACGGCTACCTCTGCATGTGAACCTGGGTGGAGTCGGTTCGCTTGACTACCTCGCCCATGACCACGGCGTCGGGGAAGGAGCGTTGAAGAGACGCCCAGGCGTCGTGGTCGCAGATTAGAACCATGCCAAGGCCCATGTTGAAGACCTGGTACATTTCCTGGGGGTCCACCTCTCCGACGTTCTGTATGAGGTTGAAGATGGGGTGAGGTTCCCAGGCGTCGAGGCGGACGCGGGCGGCCAATTGGTCGGGCAGCAGGCGGGGGATGTTGTTGGGGAGGCCGCCGCCGCTGACGTGCACCACGGCCTTGAGTCGCCCGAAGTGGGGCTTGAGGACGTGATAGTAGCTGCGGTGGGGCTTGATGAGTTCCTCGCCGAGGGCGTGGCCAAGCTCCTGGTATTGCTGATACAGGACGGAGGGGTTGTCGTCGATGTCGAAGACCTTTCGGACGAGGGAGTAGCCGTTGGTGTGGAGGCCGCTGGAGGGCAATCCAAGGAGGACGTCGCCTTCGACGACGCCGCTGCCGTCGATAATGGCGGACTCTTCGACGGCGCCTACGACGGTGCCCGCGAGGTCGAATTCGCCGTCGGCGTAGAGGCCCGGCATCTGGGCGGTCTCGCCGCCGACGAGGGCGCAGTCTACTTCGCGGCAGGCCCATACCATGCCGCGCAGCATGGGTTCGACGATTTGCGGGTCGAGCCGGCCGAGGGAGATATAGTCGAGGAACATGAGGGGATGGGCGCCGCAGGTGACGATGTCGTTGACGTTCAGGTTGACCAGGTCGATGCCGAGGGACTCGTAGTGTCCGAGCAGGGAGGCGACTTTCATCTTGGTGCCGACGCCGTCGGTGCTGGCGGCGAGGACGGGGTTCTTGTAGTTGCGGAGGCGGTAGAGGCCGGCGAAGGCGCCGACGCCTTTCAACACTTCCGGGCCGTGGGTGAGGGAGGCGAAGGCGCCGATGCGTTCCTTGAGGGATTCGATTCCCTGGAGGTCTACGCCGGCGGATTGGTATGTGCTAGAGGGCATTTTTCACCCCCATCCTAACCTTCCCCCATCGAGGGGGAAGGGAGAAGAAGGGGATGGATTCCCGCCTGCGCGGGAATGACGGAAGGGCGAGACGGGGGAAGTGATGGGACTGGATTCCGGCTTTCGCCGGAATGACGGGATGGTGGGTGGGGGAAGGGAGAAGAAGGGAACGGGCGACAACAAGGGGCGTCCCTACGGAGGGATGGTTGGGGGAAGGGGGGAGATGGATTCCCGCCTGCGCGGGAATGACGGAAGGGCGAGACGGGGGAAGTGATGGGACTGGATTCCGGCTTTCGCCGGAATGACGGGATGGTGGGCGGGGGAAGGGAGAAGACGCTCGACCCTTCGACAGGCTCAGGGTGAGCGGGAAGGAGGGTAGGCTCAGGGTGGGCGGGAAGGAGGGTAGGCGCAGGGTGATCGGGAAGGAGGGTAGGCTCAGGGTGAGCGGATGGGGTTTGGCTCAGGGTGAGAGGGCAACTCTTGTAGTTGCTCCTGCGGAGAGGGGGATGGGTTCCCGCTTTCGCGGGAATGACGGAAGGGGATAGCGGGAACGAGAAGGGGTGAAGGGGGTTAGTCAATGGGTTCACCGGAGCGTTCGAGGACGAGTTTGTCCATTTCGAGCTGGATGGGGATTGGGTAGTTGCCGCTGAAGCAGGCGTGGCAGAAGCCGTTGGCCTGTCCGTCCACCACGTCCAGCAGCCCGGCTTCGCTGAGGTAGCCGAGGGTATCGACGCCGATGAATTCGCGGATTTCCTCCACGGTCATGTTGGCGGCGATGAGTTCGCGTCGGGTGGCCATGTCTACGCCGAAGTGGCAACTCCAGCGGATGGGCGGGGCGCAGACGCGCATGTGGATTTCCTTGGCGCCCGCGCGGCGCAGCAGGCGCACGACCCTCGGCGTGGTGGTGCCGCGGACGATGCTGTCGTCCACGACGATGAGACGCTTGCCCTGGATGACGTCGGGCATTGGGTTGAACTTAAGCTGAACGTCCAGCTCCCGGAGGCTCTGGTCGGGCTGGATGAAGGTCCGGCCCACGTAGCGATTCTTAATCAGGCCATCGCTGTAGGGGATGCCGATTTCGGCGGCGTAGCCCATCGCGGCGGCGGTGGCGGAGTCGGGGATGCCGATAACCACGTCGCCCTCGGCGGGCTGCTCCCGGGCCAGCTTCGCGCCCATTGCACGGCGGACGGAATAGACCTGGGAGCCGTCTATCTGAGTGTCCGGCCGGGCGAAGTAGATGAGTTCGAAGACGCAGAGGGCGCGGCGTTGGTCTCTGCCATCCCAGATGAAGGAGCGGATGCCGTCGCGGTCGATTATGACGGCTTCGGCGGGTTCCAGTTCGCGGACGTATTCGGCGCCGACGTGGTCGAGGGCGCAGCTTTCGGAAGCGACAATCCAGCCGCCGCTTTGCAGTCTTCCCAGGCAGAGGGGGCGCACCCCGAGGGGGTCCTTGATGCCGATGGTGACTTCGCGGGTCTGCACGACGGCGGAATAGGCGCCCTGTGCGTTTCGCATGACGTAGGTCAACCGCTCTTCCCAACTCTCGCCGGGGGCGTTGGCGAGGAGGCAGGCCAGCACCTCGGAATCGCTGGAGGTCGCGAAAGTCAGGCCCCAGTCGGACTGGAGCTTCTTGCGGAGGGCGAGGGCGTTGACCAGGTTGCCGTTGTGACCGAGGGCCAGCTGGCCGTTGACGCCGGAAACGACGAAGGGCTGGGCGTTGTTGAGGGTGCTGGAGCCGGTGGTGGAGTAGCGGGTATGACCGATGGCCATGTCGGCGGTGAGGTGGGCCAGTTCGTCTTCCCGGAAGGCCTGGGCGACCAAGCCCATGTCGGTGTGCACTCTGAGGAAGCGACCGTCGGAGGAGGCGATGCCGGCGCTTTCCTGCCCCCGATGCTGGAGGGCGAAAAGGCCGAAGAAAGCCAGGCGTGCGGCCCTGTTCCTGGGCGAATAAACGCCGACTACCCCACATTCTTCCCTGGGCTTGTCCGGGAAGGTCCAAGGTCGGCGGCGTTCAGCCATTTCCACCCCCTAAAGGAGGATTATAGACTTACGGGTTGGCGAGGGCAAGGGGGGAGGGAGTTCACCCGCGTTCCGGCCCCTCCCCTAGATTCCCGCTTTCGCGGGAATGACGGAGGTGGTTGAAGGGGGAAGGGATAAGATACCCTTCGACAAGCTCAGGGTGAGCGGAGGGTTGCGATGGATTCCCGCTTGCGCGGGAATGACGGGTGGGGTTGCGGGAATGACGGGTGGGGTTGCGGGAATGACGGGTGGGGTTGCGGGAATGACGGGTGGGGTTGCGGGAATGACGGAGGGGGTTGCGGGAATGACGGAGGTGGTTGCGGATTGGCGATGGGGTTGCAGAACGACGGGTAGGGGCGACCGGCCGGTCGCCCCTACAGAGGAGAGCAAGGGGGGCGCCCTCACCCCGGCCCTCTCCCAGGATGGGAGAGGGGGGAAGAGGGGAAGGGGGAGGATGGGGGTTCATGTTAGCGGTTGTGGTAGTTGTCTTTGGGGGTGATGGAGACGCGGCGGCCGTTGCCCCAGCCGGAGCTTTCGGTGGTCACCGATGGGTTGTTGGCGAGGGCCATGTGGACGATGCGGCGCTCGTTGGGAGGCATGGGTTCCAGGGAGATGGAGCGTCCGGTGCCGGCCACCTTGTTGGCGACGCGCTGGGCCAACTCCTCCAGGGAGCGCTGCCTCCTCAGCCGGTACTCTTCAACGTCGAGAAGGACGCGGACGTTCTCTTCCTGGCTTCGGTTGACGATGATGTTGACGATGAATTGAAGGGAGCGGAGGGTTTCGCCGCGTCTGCCGATGAGCAGGCCGGCGTCTTCGCCTTCGATGTCCACCTGGGGGCCGCCCGACTGGGGGTCGTGGGCGCTTCTGAGGGTGCAAATGGCGGACGCTCCGGACAGTTCCAGCAGCGTGGAGACGACCTCCATCGTCTTGAGGCCGGCGTCGTCCTGGATGGAGAGCTTGCGGACACGAATCTTGGCGTCTTCCGAACCTATGCCGAGGAAGCCGACCTTTCCGCGGCTAATGACCTCTACTTCTACCTCGTCGCGCGCGGCGTCGAGCTCGTGCATTGCGACCTCGATTGCTTCGTCGACGGTTTTTGCCGTTATTACTCTTGTCAGTGGATCCTCTATCATCTGTTGCTTCCTCCTCGGGTTGGGAGTCCTTCTCATCGTCCTTGTCGTCGTCCTCCTGGACCGCGGGCGTGGACTTGCGGAAGAGAGGCTCCCAACCGGTTATTGGATATTGGGTGAATACGCCCACCACGTTCGACACCACCCAGTAGAGGGCGAGGCCGCTGGGGAAGGTCATGCTCAGAAGACCGAGCATAATCGGCATCATCCAGAGCATCATCGACTGGGTGGACTGCTGGCGCGGGTCCGCCGAGGGCATGGACGTCATCTTCTGCTGAACCCAGGTGGAACCGCCGACAAGCAGGGGCATGACGATGTTGGTGGGGTCCGGCTCGGCGAGGTTGAGCCACAGGAAATCGCTGCTGAGGGGTATGGCCTCGTGGACGTTCGGCACCCAGGAATAGAGCTTTTCGGAAAGGGCGACCAGCCTGTCGGGGTTGGTGGGCAGGGTTTGAATGAGGGCCTGGAAGAGGCCAATCCATATCGGGAACTGGATGAGCAGGGGGCCGAGGCAGCCGACGGGGTTGACGCCGGCCTCCCGGTACATTTTCATAGTTTCCGAGGAGATCTTCTTGGAGTCGCCCTTGTACTTGTCCCGGATCTTCTGCATCCTGGGCTGGAGGGCGGTCATGGCCCGCATCTGCCGAATCTGCTTGAGGGTGAGGGGGGTGGTGAGGATGCGGATGATGATGGTGAAGGCGATGATGGAGAGGCCCATGTTGCTGAACAGCACGGAGTAGAGGAACACGAGGCTGTTTATCATGGGCCGCAGGATGCCCTGATTCCAGATGTCGGTGAAAAGGTTGGCTAGGATATATTCCATGCTTACTCGGCTATTCTCTGGTTTCCACGGTCCAGGATACTCTCCATCTGTCCACGTCCAAGGACCTTACCACACCGTCAACGTCTCCGAAATAGACGCGGGCCAGTTCGCCCGCGCCCGCGGAAGCGAGGGAGGCGCGGATGTCTTTGTCGAGAGGAAGGGGCACCTCCTCGGCGGTTCCGGTGGACACGTCCAGTATGGATACCAGGCCACTTTTCGCGGCGACGACCAACTTGTCGTCGATGAGGGCCGGCGTGGAGTTGACGATGTATCCGATTTCGTGAGTCCACAGAGGAGGGTCGCCGTCGCGCCGGTCGATGGGTAGGGCGACGACCTCCCCGCCCATGTCCGAAACGAAGACGGTTGCGCCGTCGGAGACGGGGCCGGCCCACCACCAGCCGTCGGATGAATAGGTCCACAGGACGGCGGCGTTGGAGGCGTTCAGGGCGTAGAAGGTGCGGTCGAAGGAGCCGAAGACGACGGCGCCGCCTACAACGAGGGGGCTGGTGACGATGGCGCCGCCGGTCTTGAACTTCCAGACTTCTTCGCCGGATTCGACGGAAACGGCGTAGATATAGCCGTCCATTGCGCCGAAGTAGGCCACGCCGTTGGCGATGGCGGGGGTTGACCAGATGCGACGCTCCTTGCCCTGACTGGTGAGAAGGCCCTGGGTCTGGTAGGTCCAGCGCCGGTCGCCGTTGGCGGCGTCGAAGCAGTAGAGCCGGCCGTCTTCGGAACCCACCAGCAGGCGGCCGCCCGTGAGCACGGGGCCGCCGACGAGGGCGCCTTCGATGGTCTTCTCCCATTCGTCCTGTTGAAGCTGGCTGTTGGACTCCCTATCGCGCCGCAGGGCAATGAGGCGGCCCGTTTCTTCGTCGGTGCGGGCGCTGCTCAGGTAGACGTGGGTTTCGCCGACGGCCGGCGGGCCGAAGATGGAACCGAGCCGGTTCTCCTCCCGGGGTTTGTATTCCCAGAGGGGAGCGGCGCGTTCGTCCTTGTCCAACTCCTGGGCGTTCAGGGCAAGGACGTTGCCGTCGCGGGTTCCGGCGTAGACGACGCCGTCGGCCACGGTGACCGGCGTCCAACCTTCGGCGACGCCGATGACGTTCCCCGGCGCGCAGGCCGCCAGAACCAGCGCCAAGAGGGCGATGGCGGGAAGCAGCAGGATCGGGTGCGGCTTGGGGGAGGTCTTTGGAACGCCTGAGGGCGCAGATCCGGTTATGGAAGGGATTGGCATGATTAAGGAACGGGGTCGTAGCCCTTTCCTCCCAGGGGACGGCAGCGACCGAGGCGCTTCATGGAAAGCCAGGCGCCTTTGAACGCGCCATGACGCTCGATGGCTTGGTGGGAGTAGTGGGAGCAGGTGGGTTGAAACCTGCAATAAGTGGGAAGATAGGGAGAGACGGCCAGGCTGTAGAACCTGATGGCGACCAATGCCAGGCGCTTCAACATCAGCGTCCGCGGCTCCGGGACGAGCTTTCCAAAAGATTGCTCCTTCTCAGCAGGTTGTAGACGGCCCATTTCATACTGTCGAAACTGGCGTCCACGCTGTTTTTTCTCACGATGAATACCAAATCCCAGCCGGCCTTGACCGGCGCGACTCTGAGTATCTCCTTGAGTCTGCGCCTGAGCCTGTTTCTAACAACGGCGTTGCCGATTCGGCGGGTTGCGGTAAATCCAAAGCGGGTTTCTGCTTCGTTATTGGCGAGGATTCTCAGAACGAGAAGATTGTTAACCCAAACCCTGCCCTCGTCGCGCATCTGGGAAAACCTTCGGCTGCTTCTTAACCGCTGGTCTCTCCTCATGAACTTCGGGCATGGCTAGACGGTGAGCCGGCGACGGCCCTTGAATCGGCGCCGCTTGAGGACGTTTTGACCCCCGCGGCTCCTCATGCGGCGGATGAAACCGTGGACTCGCTTCCGGCGTCGGACTTTGGGTTGGTATGTACGCTTGGGCATGCTGTTTCAGTCTCCTAAGTCAGACGATTATAATTATTGGGAAATTCCCTGTCAATTTTCAATGGGGATTTGGGGGAGTTCAGGCCAGGATGGGTGGAGAGGGGGATGGATTCCCGCCTTCGCGGGAATGACGAGGGGGGGCGGGAATGACGAAGGAGGGAATGGGGAACGCTCGACCCTTCGACAGGCTCAGGGTGAGCGGGGGGAGTCACCCCCATCCTGACCTTCCCCCGTCAAGGGGGAAGGGATAAGAGGGGAACGCTCGACCCTTCGACAGGCCCTTCGACAAGCTCAGGATGATCTCAGGGTGAGCGGGGGGAGTCACCCCCATCCTAACCTTGCCCCGTCAAGGGGGAAGGGAGAAGAGGGGAGAGGATTGACACGAAAGGGGTCGAGTTGAAGGTCAAGAGAAAGCGGCTGGACGTGCTGCTGGTGGAGCGGGAGATGGTTCCAAGCCGGGCCAAGGCGCAGGCGTTGATAATGGCGGGGGAGGTTTCTTCCGAAGGGCTGGCGCTGACCAAGGCAGGCGCGCTGGTGGCGGTTGACGCGCCTATCAGCATTCGGGAGAAGCCGCCGTTCGTTGGACGGGGCGGGTTGAAGCTGGCCCATGCGCTGGAGGAATTTGGCGTCAATCCGAAGGGGATGACGGCGCTGGACGTGGGAGCTTCTACGGGGGGATTCACGGACTGCCTGCTGCAGGGTGGGGCGCGTCGGGTGTATGCGCTGGACGTGGGCAGGGGGCAGTTGGACTATGGGCTGCGTCAAGACCCCAGGGTGGTTGTGATGGAAAGGGTGAACGCCCACTATCCCTTTGAGTTGCCGGAGAAAGTGGGAGTCGTCACGGTGGACGTTTCCTTCATATCGTTGACGCAGGTGCTTCCCAACGTACTGCCCCATCTGAAGGAAGGGGGATGCGTGGTCGCGCTGGTTAAGCCCCAGTTCGAGGCGCGGCGGCGGGAGGTTGGGAAGGGCGGGGTGGTCCGCGACCCGCTCATCCACGCGAGGGTGTTGGGACGGGTTATCCGGTGGGCGACGGATGCAGGGTTGCGTCTGCGCGGGATTACGCCGTCGCCGATTCTGGGGGCGGCGGGCAACCGGGAATTCTTCCTGCATCTGAGTTTCTACGAAGATGGGACGTAAACCTCGCTTCCTCGCCATCGGGCACGTGACGCGGGACCTGACGGAGGGAGGGCCGGTCGCGGGCGGGGCGGCGTTGTACGCGTCAGTGACGGCGGCGCGGTTGGGTTGGAAGTCGGGGCTGGTTACGCGGGGGGCGCCGCCGGAGGCGCGGGAGTTTCTCAGTTCGCTGGACATGGTTGTCAACGAGCCGTCGGAGACAACCACCACCTTCGACATACGCTATTCCCGGGATGCGCGAAGGGTTGCGCTACGTGAACTTGCGCCGCCCATTGAGGCGCAACAGTTGCCGGCGGACTGGGAGGATGCGTCCGTTGTGATGCTGGCGCCGGTGTTTCAGGAAGCGCCGACGTCGTTGGCGGGGCGGTTTCCGGGGGCGCTGATGGGCGTCTCGCCGCAGGGTTGGCTGCGACGAAGGTCGGCATCGGGTAAGGTCGAGGCCGCTGAATGGTATGACGCGGAAGTCTTGAATCGAGCCGACGTGGTTGTGCTTTCAGAGTTGGACGTGGTGGGCGGGCGGATTCCATCGCGATGGCTTGAGCACGACGGGGTATTCATCCTGACCAAAGGCAGACGCGGCGCAATGATGCGGCATGGGGGAAGGCGGTTCGACATTCCGCCCTATCGGGCGAATGAGGTTGATGCGACGGGGGCCGGGGATGTATTCGCCGCCGCCTTTCTGATACGATATTTTGATACAAACGACGTCTGCGCCGCCGCGCTGTTCGCCAGCTGCGCCGCATCTTTGAAGGTGGAAGGAATCGGAGTCGCGGCAATTCCGACAAGGGAGCGGGTTCAACGAAGGATGAACCGCTATCCGGCCATGAGGGTGAAGGCGTCAAATTCCGATGAATCCCAGGTTTACGAGTCAGGAGTCTTCGACAACGATGTTTAGCAAGGTGAGCAGCAGGGTCAGCTTCCCCGATATGGAGCGCGAGGTGCTCCGGTATTGGAAGGAGCATCAAATCTTCGAGAAGAGCGAGCAGGGCGAGGACAAGGCCCTGTTCATGTTTTACGAGGGGCCGCCGACGGCCAACGGCAGCCCCGGCATTCATCACGTGCTGGCCCGCGCCTTCAAGGACGTCATCTGCCGGTACAAGACGATGAAGGGGTTCCGTCCGCTTCGGAAGGGGGGTTGGGATACCCACGGGCTGCCGGTGGAGCTGGAGGTGGAGCGGGAGTTGGGGCTTACGTCGAAGCGTCAGATCGAGGAGTACGGCATCGCGGAGTTTAACGAGAAGTGCCGCGAGAGCGTGTTCAAGTACGTGAAGGAGTGGGAGGACCTGACGGACCGCATCGGCTATTGGGTGGACATGAAGGACCCCTACGTGACGCTGCACAATTCGTACATCGAGACGGGGTGGTGGATTCTGAAGGAGATGTGGGAGAAGGGGCTGATCTACAAGGGGATGAAGGGGACGCCGCACTGCCCGCGCTGCGTGAGTTCGCTGAGTTCCCACGAGGTGGCGTTGGGGTATCAGGAGAACACGCCCGACCCTTCGGTTTATGTGAAGTTTCCGGTGGAGGACGCGGTGGGGTTGGTGGGAGAAGGCGAAGGGGTTCCTTCGCCGGTGTACCTGCTGGCATGGACTACAACGCCGTGGACGCTGCCCGGAAATACGGCGCTGGCGGTAGACCCGTCGGCGGACTACAGCCTGGTGGAAGCGGAGTCGGATAGTGGGACGGAGGGGCTGATTCTGGCGGACGCGCTGGTGGATTCGGTGGTTGGGGAGTGCCGTCGGGTTCGGAGCTTCAAAGGGTCGGAGTTGGTGGGCGTCACTTATGGGAAGTTGTATGACGCGGCGGCTAACGGGGTGGAGGTCTTCCGGTTCGTGAGGCCGGAAGGGTCGACGGGGGACGCGACGGTTCTGGAGCCGGTTGACGACTTCGAGCCTGCGGTCATCGAAGGGGATTTCGTGTCGCTGGACGAAGGGACGGGCATCGTCCACATAGCGCCTGCCTTTGGCGACGAAGACCTTTCGGCGGGACGAAGCGACGCTTTGGCCTTCGTGCAGCAGGTGGACTTGCAGGGCAACATCACCGGCGACTTCCCCTTCGCCGGAAAGTTCGTGAAGGACGCCGACAAGGACATCATGGCCGACCTGAAAGAGCGCGGCTTGCTGCACAAACGGGGCATCTATCGTCACACCTACCCCTTCTGCTGGCGATGCAAGACCCCGCTGCTGTACTACGCGAAGGAGTCCTGGTACATCCGCACGACGGCCATGAAGGAGCAGTTGATCGCGAACAACCGGAGCATCAACTGGTACCCGGAGTACATCAAGGAAGGGCGGTTCGGCGAGTGGCTGCGGAACGGGGTGGACTGGGCGATTTCGCGGGAGCGGTATTGGGGCACGCCGATACCCTTCTGGCAGTGCGAAGGCTGCGGAAAGCATCACTGCGTCGGGAACGTGGCGGAACTGAAGCGGATGGCTACGGCGGAGCATCGGGATGGGATAGACTCGCTGGACCTGCATCGTCCCTACGTGGATGCGGTGACGCTGGATTGTCCCGACGGGGACTGCGACGGGGTCATGCGGCGGGTGCCGGAGGTCATGGACGCGTGGTTCGACTCAGGGGCGATGCCGATGGCGCAGTGGAACGTCACTTCCAGGAAAGATATGGACGGCATCCGGCGGAACGGGCTGTTTCCCGCCGAGTACATATCGGAAGCCGTCGACCAGACGCGCGGGTGGTTCTACAGCCTGCTGGCAATTTCGACGCTGGTGACGGATAAGCCCAGTTACGAGAACGTCATCTGCCTGGGCCTCATCCTGGACGAGAAGGGGCGGAAGATGAGCAAGTCTCTGGGCAACATCGTCAACCCGTGGGACGTGCTGGACGCCCAGGGCGCGGACGCCATCCGGTGGTATCTGTTCACCGCGACGCAGCCGGGGGACTCGCGCCGATTCTCCCAAAGGCTGGTCAACGAGGTGGTGCGTCGGTTCATGCTGACGTTGTGGAACGTGTACTCCTTCTTCACCACCTACGCGGAGATAGACGGGTATGACCCGTCCGAACAGAAGGGGCCTGAGGAGCCGACGTCCGAACTTGACCGGTGGATACTTTCGGAGATGAACCTGCTGATAGCGCAGGTGGACGAGGCGCTGGAGGGGTACGAGCCGACGAATGGCGGAAGGCGGATTCAGGAGTTCGTGGACCTGCTTTCCAACTGGTACGTGCGTCGCAGCCGGCGCCGGTTCTGGAAGAGCGAGAACGACGAGGACAAGCTGTCGGCGTATTCGACGCTGTACTTCTGCCTGGCGAATCTGTGCAGGCTGATGGCGCCGTACACGCCCTTCCTGTCGGAGTCGATGTACCAGAACCTGGTGCGGTCGGTGGATGCCGACGCGGCGGAGAGCGTGCATCTGGCGGAGTTTCCGACTTGCGACGAGGGGCGCATCGACGAGGGGCTGATGGAGGCGACGCGGCTGGCGATGAAGCTTTCCAGCCTGGGTCGGGATGCGCGGTCGCGGGCGGGGAAGAAGGTGCGTCTGCCTCTTAGAAAGGCGTTGGTGCGGACGCGGGAGGCTTCCGAGGGACGTCACGTCGGGCAGATAGAGACGCAGCTGCGGGAGGAGTTGAACATCAAGGAGATCGAGGTTCTGGAGGCGTCGAACCCGTTCTACACGGAGGCGGTGGAAGTGTCGGGAAGGAAGCGGAGGGCGGCGGTTTTGGGAGACTTCCAGGCAGTCCTGGACGGCGGCTACATGGTGGCCATCGACACGGCGGTTACGCCCGAACTGGCGCAGGAGGGAATGGCGCGGGAGCTTGTCCACCGAATCCAGAATATGCGCCGCGCGGCGGGGTTCGAGGTGACGGACAGGATTGCGTTGTTCTACCAGGGGCCGTCGGAGGTTGCGGCGGTGATGGAGGGATTCGGCGACTATGTGCGGACGGAGACGCTGGCGGAGTCGGTTGTCGCGGGGGAGGCGGGGGAAGGCGCGCACGTGGCGTCGCACAAGCTGGAGGGGATGGAGGTGACGTTGGGGGTGCGGCGGGTTTAGGGGAACTTCACCCCCATCCCAACCTTCCCCCATCAAGGGGGAAGGGGCAAGAGGGGAGGGCGCTCGACCCTTCGACATGCTCAGGGTGAGCGGGAAGGGGTTAGGCTCAGGGTGAGCGGGGGAGTCACCCGTGGGATTCTTCGTCGCCAGGGATTCTACGCACGGTCAAAGTCCCGTCTGTTTATCCCCAGGTCGCGTCGAATTCCATGCAGCGCGCCTGTAGCCAAGTCACGATTCGAATGTCGGGGAATCGTGGTTTCCCGGTTGTTTGCCGGGTTGATCCATATTTCGTGAGAGCCGCCCGCCTGACGGTAAAATTCGCATCCAGGCCTTCGCAGTTTCCTGGTAGGTTCCCTATAGGTCATACGGGCACGGAAATTCTACCGCGTCCTGTGGCCGACGGGACTATGCTCGGCGGAAGGGACTTGCCCCTTTCTCTATAGGACAGAATGAACTGTCTAGCGACTTCGGACAGTTCGGCAAGAGATTCGCTAGCTGTTTCAGCCCACGCGCGACATCCGGGGAGGGCCGGAATCTCCGCCATGTAGAGCCAACCCTGGTCTTCGCGCGGTTCGTGCAGAACACAGTCCAGCTGATAAATCTCCATCTTGTCCTCCCCATAGTCCTGGCTTCCAGTAACCCCTTCATTTGCCCATAGCGCTGCGTCTATCCTGGTTCCGTCTACACCCCGGCGAAACGCGCCTTCGGGCATTGGGAGAAGAGTATAACATCCGTGGGTTGGCGGGCAACGGGCAAGCCCGCTTCATGCGGGGTTAGAGGGGGGATTGGGGGCGTTCGCCGAGTTGGACCTGGAAGAGGGCGGTTTGGCCGTCTCGCCACACTTCCACTTCTACGGTTTCGTCCACGTTGAACTTGAGGCGCAGGAGGATGACGAAGTCGCGGAAGTTGGCGGTGGGCCGGCCGTTCATGGACATGATGACGTCGTCGTCCAGGAGGCCGGCGGCCGCGGCCGGGCCGTCTTCCATGACGGTCCGGATGAGGATGCCGCCGGTGACGGGCATGTTCCTGTCCTCCGCCATTTCCGCGTCCATCTCGGAGACGATGACGCCAAGCCAGGGCCAGCGGACGCGCCCCCATTCGATAAGCTGGTTGGAGACGTGGATGGCGGTTTCGCCGCCGACGGCGAAGCCGATGCCTTCGACTCTTTCGCCGCGAATGGCGGCGGTGTTGATGCCGACGATTTCGCCGGCCAGGTTCATTAGCGGGCCGCCGCTGTTGCCGGGGTTTATGACGGCGTCCGTCTGGATCAGGTCGTAGAGGACTTTATCGTCATCGAGTTCGAGGCTGCGGTCGAGGGCGGAGACGATGCCGAGGGTGACGGATGGGCCGCCGGCGAGGGTGAGGGCGTTGCCGATGGCGATGACCCATTCGCCGACGCGGACGCCTTCGGGGTCGGCGAATGGGATGAAGGGAAGGTCGGTTTCGTCCACGCGCAGAAGGGCGAGATCGGTGAGGGGGTCGGAACCTTCCAGTTCGGCGTCTAGCTTGCGTCCGTCGTCCAGGGTTACGGAGACGGTGAGGGCGTCTTCTATGACGTGGTGGTTGGTGAGGATATGGCCGTCGCCGTCGATGACCACGCCGGAGCCGCTGTGGGTTTGCTCGTCGTCAGTGTCGGTGGCTTCCGCCATGATGGCGACGACGGAAACGACGGCGGCGCGGACTTGTTCGACCATCGAAGCGATGTCGTAGAGGCTGGCGACGGGGGGCGGGCTTTCGGGCGTGGGGTTGGGGACGAAGTGGGGGGTGGGTTCGGGCGTCGGCTCAGGCGTCGGCTCAGGCGTCGGTTCGGGTGTCGGTTCGGGCGTAGGCTCGGGTGTGGGCTCGGGCGTCGGTTCGGGCGTTGGTTCCTGAGTGGGTTCCGGCGTCGGCGGAGGCGTTGGTTCAGGGGTGGGCGTCTCAGTTGGCGTCGGCGTGGGTGTCGGCGTCGGCGTTAGGGTGGGAGACTGGGTAGGCGTGGGTACAGGCGTGAGAGGAGGATTAGGAGTTGGTCGAGGTCGGGCTGTCGGAGATGGAGGCGGCGTTGGCGTGGGGGCGGCGACTACGGGTTGCGGCGTCGCCGTTGGTGTCGGTGGGGGAGCGGGGGTTGGGGTGGCGATTGCCTGGGTGGGAGCGATGGTTGGCGAGGGGGTGGGGGGTGCGTCGTTGTTGTCGACGGGTCTGGAGGGGAAGCAGGCGACGAGGAGGAGCGCCGCGAGGAGGGGGAGGATGGCGGCGGCGGTTCGTCGGGATATGGGGGTTGGTCGGATGGGCATTGTTGTGGGTTTCGTGGGGGGGGGGAATCACCCTCACCTTAATCCTCTCCCTCAAGGGAGAGGAAAGAAGATGGGATCTCCATCAAGGGAGAGGATTAAGATGGGGTCTCCTTCAGGGTGAAGGGGGGAGATGGGATCGCTCTTTCGCGGGAGTAGGGGTTGTGCAAAGGTTGCGTCAAGGGAGAAGATGGATTCCCGCCTTCGCGGGAATGACGAAGGGGGTGGCGGGAATGACGGTGATTGGGGGTGGGTTTCGTGTGGGTACGTTGGGGGGTGTGGGGTGGATTCAAGGGGGGATGGCATTTCCTTCCTATAGGGATTTGGCGGCTTGGATGGCTTCCTTTTGTATCTCCATGAGGGTTTGGATGCCTTTGTGGGCTAGGGCGATGGCTTCCGCGGCGATGGTCGGACTGAATGGGTCTCCTTCCGCCGAGGCCTGAATCTCGACCAGGTCGCCGCTGCCGGTCATGGCGACGTTGAAGTCCACGTCGGCGCGGAAGTCCTCCTCGTAGCATAGGTCGAGGAGGAGGCCGCCATCGACTATGCCGACGCTGACGGCGGCGACGGAGTCGCGGAGGGGAATGCGCTTGAGGGCGCCGTTCTTCTGAAGTCCGGCGAAGGCTATGTGAAGGGCCACGTAGGCGCCGGTGATGGCGGCGGTGCGGGTGCCGCCGTCGGCTTGCAGGACGTCGCAGTCGACGACGACCATGCGCTCGCCGAGGGCTTCCATGTCCACCACGGGGCGGAGGGAGCGGCCGATGAGGCGCTGGATCTCCTGGTGGCGGCCCTTGACGCGCCCGGCGGATTCCCGGGCGGTGCGGGTGAGGGTTGAGCGTGGCAGCATGGAGTATTCGGCGGTGACCCAGCCGCGGCGCCGGCCTCGGAGCCAGGGTGGTACGCGCTCTTCGACGCTGGCGGAGCAGATGACTTTGGTCCGGCCCATTTCGATGAGGGCGGAACCCTCGGCGAAGGACTGGTAGCCGGGGGTGATGGTTGTGGGTCTGATTTGGTCGGTTCGTCGTCCGTCTATTCGGTTCAAGGGGCCTCCGATATGTATTTTAGCAGGGGAATTGTGAAGGGGGGTGGTAATTATAGCGGTTGTGGGGGACGGGGTGGGGAATCACCCCCATCTCAATCTTCCCCCGTCAAGGGGGAAGAGGTAAGAGGAGACTGGATTCCGGCTTTCGCGGGAGCAAGAGGGGGGCGCTCGACCCTTCGACAGGCCCTTCGACAAGCTCAGGACAGACTCAGGGTGAGCGGGAGTGCGGGTTTGGTGTGGCGACGGGGGGCACCCCCATCTCAATCTTCCCCCATGAAGGGGGAAGAGGCTAATGGGCGCCCTTGGGAGGGTTGTGCAACGTTCTCCATGAAGGGGGAAGAGGTTAATTGGCGCTCTTGGGGGGTATGCAAAGGTCTGCGTCAAGGGGGAAGGGATAAGATGGGAGGGGTTAGATGATGCGGGCGGGCCACTGGTCTACGAGGACGGATTGGGCTTTTTCTATCAGGGAGTCGATGTTCCAGCCGGTGGCGGCGGAGATTTCTACATTTGGGTGGGGAGACGTGATGGGGCGGGGGCGTCCGCCATTGGTGGTGACGATGTCCATTTTGTTGAGGACGAGGAGTTGGGGCTTTTCGGAGAGGTCGAGCTGGCGGAGGGTGTCTTCGACTACCTGGGCCTGGGCGGGCGCGTTGGGATTAGAGGCGTCGACGACGTGGAGGAGGAGGTCGGCGTCGTGGAGGAATTCGAGGGTAGCGTGGAAGGCGGATATTACCGTCGGGGGGAGCTTGTTGATGAAGCCGACGGTGTCGGTGATGAGGATTTCGTCGCCGTAGGGGAGGCGTATGCGGCGGGTGACGGGGTCGAGGGTGGCGAAGAGGCGGTCGGCGGAGGGGACGCCGGCGTGGGAGAGGGTGTTGAAGAGGGTGCTCTTGCCGGCGTTGGTGTAGCCGACGAGGGAGGCGACGGGGAGGCCCGAACGTTGGCGTCGGCTGCGTTGGAGGAGGCGGGAGCGTTGGACGCGCTCAAGCTGGGCGTTGAGGCGCTTGATTCTGCCGCGGACGAGGCGGCGGTCGGTCTCTATCTGGGTTTCGCCGGGGCCGCGGGTGCCGATGCCGCCGCCGAGACGCTCCAGGTGGGACCACTGGCCCGCGAGACGAGGTAGAAGATATTGGTGTTGGGCGAGTTCGACTTGCAACTGGCCCTCGCGGGTGCGAGCGTGGCGGGCGAATATGTCGAGGATGAGGGCGGTGCGGTCGATGACCTTTTCGCCCAGCTTTTCTTCCAGGTTGCGCTGCTGGGTGGGGCTGAGTTCGTCGTCGAAGATAACGACGTCGGCTTCGAGTTCATGCTTGAGGTCGCGTATCTCTTCCAGCTTGCCCTCGCCGACGTAGAAGGGGGTGGGCTTGCTTCGCTGCTGAGACACGGAGGCGACCACCTCCGCGCCGGCGGTAGCGACCAGCTGTGCGAGTTCGTCCAGGTCGGCTTTCAGACCCAGAAGGCTGCCGTTGCCTCTGATATGCACGCCCACCAGCAGGGCCCGCTCCGTTCGCTCCAAGGGCCATGATTTACGCTTTGCGATGGTCTAGGCCTCCGGCGGGGCGGAAATCGTCCAGGAATTGAGCCGGTCGACGCCCTTGTCGATCATTTCGTCGGGGGTTGTGAGGGAGAGGCGGATATAGCCTTCGCCGTTCTCGCCGTAGCTGGAGCCGGGGGTGACGACGAGGGCCAAATCGTCGAGCAGGCGGGCGGTGAAGGACTCGGAGGAGTAGCCCGGCGGGACCTTCGCCCAGACGTAGAGGGCGGCCTTGGGGGGAACGACGCCGAGGCCGAGGCGGACGAGGGCGTCCATGACCTTATCGCGGCGCACCTGGTAGATGGCGTTGTTGGCGTCGATGTGGTCCTGGGGGCCGGTGAGGGCTTCGACGGCCATTTCCTGGATGGCCTGTGGGATGCCGGAATCCAGGTTGGACTTGATGGTGAAGAGGGCGTTGATCATGTCGGCGTTGCCGACGGCGGAGCCGAAGCGCCAGCCCGTCATGTTGAAGCACTTGGAGAGGGAATGGAACTCGATGCCCACGTCCTTCGCGCCTTCGATTTCGAGGAAGCTGAGGGCCTTGTAGCCGTCGAAGACGACCTCGCTATAGGCGGCGTCGTGGAGAATTCCGATGTCGTACTCGCGGGCGAAGGCGATGGCCTTTTCGTAGTAGTCGCGCTCGGCGACGGCGCCGGTGGGGTTGTTGGGGTAGTTGAGCCACATGACCGTGGCGTCGCGGGCGACTTCGGCGGGGATGGCCTCCAGGTCGGGGAGGAAGCCGTTCTCCTCCAGGAGGGGCATGACGTAGGACTCGGCGCCGGCGAAGAGGGTGCCCGCGGCATAGACGGGGTAGGCGGGGTCTGGGATGAGGCAGACGTCGCCGGGGTCGAGGTAGCAGAAGGCGGCGTGGCCGATGCCTTCCTTCGCGCCGATGAGGGGGAGGACTTCGGTGGCGGTGTCGAGGCCGTCGACGCCGAAGCGGGACTTGTACCAATCGGCGACGGCCTCGCGGACTTCGGGGAGGCCGTCGGTTTCGGGGTAGCGGTGGTTGGCGGGGGTGCGGGAGGCCTCGATGAGGCGGTCGATGATGGGTTCGGGGGTTGGGATGTCGGGGTCGCCGATGCCGAAGGTGACGATTTCGACGCCTTCGGCGCGCTTCTTGGCGATGATGCGGGAGATTTCGACGAAGGGGTAGGGGGCGAGTTTGTCCAGTCGGGCGGAAAATTTCATGTTGTCAGCGTTACTCTACTTTGTAGTTTTGTGGTTGGGTTAACCTCAGATTATGGCAAGGATGAGGGAGACGACGGCGACTGCCGCGCTACCGAATGCGGCAAAGATCGCTAGGGAAACGCGGCTACGATGAGCGAGGACTTCTGCTTCCAGTTCCCATACTCGCGCTTCCAGCTCATCAACACGGGATCTAAGCTCTGCTACGGGCCTTAGTTTCATTGAGCTTGGACCTCCTTCTTGGTTCATCAATTCATCGACAAGTGGCTTCGCCTCTTTATAGAACGCGACTCCAGCCACAATTGCTTTCCAAGCTACTTTTGGGTTCTTCACTATCGACAATAGCGCCCCTACTGGAAAAGCCATATCTATCCTCAAAATCCCATCATCGGGAAGTTTCCACTACGAGAGCGGGTCAAATATATAGGGTTGGGGTGGAGGCCGCAAGTTGTGTTGGAGGGGTGAAATCAGAGTCGTTTGGAAAACGAGTATTGGGGTTTTGAGGGGAAATCAGGCGTACAATGGGGAAATTTGGGGCGTAGTCGTTTCAAAAAATCCGGGAAACGACTCCTCTGCGAGGGTGGATTTTTGCCATCCTTGTGGGCAGGCAGCGAGGTTTTGTTGGATGTCGGCGACGTGCATGGGTTTGCAAGGGTAGGGTAGCAGGGGAGGGGGATTTGTGGCAAGGAAATGTTGTCAGTTTGGGGGAACACCCCCATCCCAACCTTCCCCCATTAAGGGGGAAGGGATAAGAGGGGAAGGGCGGTTATGCAAAGGTCTCTGTCGAGGGGGAAGGGGTAAGAGGGGATGGATTCCGGCTTTCGCCGGAATGACGGGATTGGTTGGGGGTGAGGGGGACCGCTCGACCCTTCGACAGGCTCAGGGTGAGCGGGGGGGGGGGGGGGGAACACCCCCATCCTAACCTTCCCCCGTCAAGGGGGAAGGGAGAAGAGGTAAGAGGGGAGGGGGTTAGGTGGGCCAGCGGCCGGTGAAGACTTCGGTGGCGGGGCCTTCTAGGAAGACTTCGTCCATTCCGTCCCAGTCGATGGTCAGGGTTCCGCCGGGGAGGGTTATGTCAACGTTGTTGCCGACGTAGCCGTGTAGGTTGGCGGCGACCATCATGGCGCAGGCGCCGCTGCCGCAGGCCATCGTCTCGCCGCTGCCGCGCTCCCAGACGCGGGCGTTGAGCTTGTCCCGGCTCAGCCGGTTGACGATTTCGAAGTTGACCCGGTTGGGGAATATGATGTGATGCTCAACCTTGGGGCCTATGGCGTGCAGGGGGAAGTCCTCGACGGGCGTGTCGATGAAGGCGACGGCGTGGGGGTTGCCCATCGAAACGAAGGTTAGCTTGAGGTCTACGCCGTCGATGGTGAGGGGGTAGTCGGCGACGGCGTCGCCTATGGCGCGGCCCTTGGAGGGGCTGACGACAACGGGCACCTCTATGGGGTGCAGAATGGGGGCGCCCATCGCGACGCGGGCGCGGGTGACGAGGCCGTTTTCGCCGGAGGGGGTGACGGTGCGGACGCCGCCGAGGGTTTCGACGGTGAGGCCGCCGTTGGTGGGGGTGGCGATGTTGCGCTCGATGGCGAACTTGGTGAAGCAGCGGATGCCGTTGCCGCACATTTCGCCCTCGGAGCCGTCGGCGTTGAACATGCGCATCTTGAGGGCGGCCCTGTCGGAGTCCATGATGAGGATGAGTCCGTCGCTGCCGATGCCGAAATGCCGGTCGCTCATGGCGACGGAGAGGGCGGGCCAGTTTTCGTCGAGGTTGCGGGCGTCCACGTAGACGTAGTCGTTGCCGCAGCCTTCCATTTTGGTGAATTCGATGCTCATGTTTGGGCCTTTCTTGGGGTGGATTCCCGCCTACGCGGGAATGACGAGTGTGGGTGGCGGGAATGACGGGTGGGCGGGTGAATTAGATGCGTATGTTGCCGCCTCCGTTCAGGGGGATATTGTAGCACAGGATTGGATATATTCTCGCGCGATTGACAAGGCTTGGTTCACGTGGTTGTCGTTGGATTGGAGCCAGTGGATGCGGGGGTCTTCCAGCTTGAACCAGGCGTATTGGCGGCGGGCGATGGCGTGGGTGCGGTATTTGGTGCGTTGGACGGCATCTTGGAGGGGGAGTTCGTTGGAGAGGTGGGAGGCGAGTTCCTGGTATCCGACGCCGGACATGGATGGGAGGGACGGAGTGTAGCCGTTGTCCAAGAGCCGTCGGACTTCTTCCAGGAAACCGCGCTGCATCATTTCGTCGACGCGGCGGTCGATGCGGGCGTAGAGGTCTTCGCGGGGCATGGTGAGGCCGATGACGAGGGCGTTGACTTCAGAGTTTTTACGGGTTGGGTTGGCGGTGGGGTTTCTGCCGCCGGAGAGGTGGATTTCCAGGGCGCGGAGGACGCGGCGGGGGTTTTGGGGATCGATGCGCGCGGCGGTCTGGGGGTCGATGGCCTGCAATAGCTCAAATAGGGGCCAGACGCCGCGGCGTTTCAGTTGGAATTCCAGGTCGGCGCGGACGGCGGGGTTGGGGGGAACTTTGGGAGGCTGCCATCCTTCCAGGAAGGCCCAGACGTATTGGCCGGAGCCGCCGACGAGGATGGGGAGGCGGTTTCGGGTCTGGACGTCTTGGACGGCGGCTTGGGCGTGTTCAAGGAAGAGGGCGAGGCTGTAGGTTTCGTCGGGGTTGTGGACGTCGAGGAGGTGATGGGGGATCAGGGCGCGTTCTTCTGATGTTGGCTTGGCGGCGCCGATGTCCATTCCTTTATAGACCTGGCGGCTGTCGGCGTTGATGATTTCGCCGTTGAGGGTTCGGGCGAGTTGGAGGGCGAGGGCGGTTTTGCCGACGGCGGTGGGGCCGACGATGGTGATGAGGGGAGGTGAGGGCTGGGAGGGGGTCATGTTAGTAGTTGGTGTGTTTGGTTAGAGATGGGGGTGGGATGCGGTGGATTCCCGCCTGCGCGGGAATGACGGGAGGGTGACGGGAATGACGAAAGGGGACGGAAGGGGAGGCGGGAATGACGGAGGGAGGAGGGATTGGGCATGTTAGGTGGTGGAATTTATCTGGGCGGTGAGATGGATGATTTGGGCGAATTGGGCGGCGTCGAGGCTGGCGCCCCCTACCAACGTGCCCTGGATGCTGGGTTCTTGCAGGAAGGCGGCGACGTTTTCGGGGTTGACGCTGCCACCGTAGAGGACTGTGATTCGATGGGCTACTTCGTCGTTATAGAGGTTGGCTAGTTCGGCGCGGATGGCGCCGCCGGTTATGTCGGCGACGACGACGGGGGTGGCGGGGACGCCGGTGCCGATGGCCCATACAGGCTCGTAGGCGATGACGATGCGGCGGGGGTCTTCTATCCCGTCAAGGCCCGTTTCCAGCTGGCGTCGGACGACGGATTCCGCCGCGCCCTGGCGTCGTTGGCTGAGGGTTTCGCCGACGCAGAGGATGGGGATGAGTCCGGCGCCGACGGCGGCTTTTACCTTCTGTCCGACCACGTGGTAACCCTCCCGCATTCCGTGGCGCCGTTCGGAGTGGCCGACGATGACGTAGCGGCAGAGGCTCTGGAGCATGGTGGGGGAGATTTCGCCGGTGAAGGCGCCGGAGGGCTGGTGGTGGAGGTTTTGCGCGCCGAGGGCGATGTTGGAGTCTTTGAGGAGGTCGTGAAGGGGCGCGAGGGATATGAAGGGGGGGCAGAGGACGGTTTGGACGCCGGTTGGGGGGTTGTCTTCCAGCAGGCGTCGTAGGTCGGAAGCGAGGGTTATCGCCTCATGGACGGTGGTGTTCATCTTCCAGTTTCCGACGGCGTATAGTTCAGGGGGAGGCATTAGGGGATGGTTGGTGGGAGGCAAGGGGATGGATTCCCGCTTTCGCGGGAATGACGGTTATACAAAGGTCTCCAAGATGGGAGAGGGGGCATGGATTCCCGCCTACGCGGGAATGACGGTGGGGGTCTAGGGGGAAGGGGGAAGACACCCTCACCTTAATCCTCTCCCTCAAGGGAGAGGAGAAGGAATGGGATGCTCTCGCGAAGGGGAAGAGGGGCATGGGCTAGGCGCCGAATTTGGAGATTTTGCCTGCGTGGGCCAGGGCGAGGGACATCAGCTCCACGGCGCGGATTGTGCCCATGACGCCGAGGGCGCAGGAGCGTTCGTTGAAGGAGGGGGGGCCTTGGGCGCGGGTCCAGGGGGACTTGAGCAGGAAGGGGACGGGGTGCCAGCTGTGGTTGGCCATTATCGACGGGGTGGAGTGGTCGCCGACGATGAGGAATACGTCGGGGTTGAGGTTCAGGATGCGGGGAATGAAGGCGTCCAGCTTTTCGAGGACGCGCACCTTCTCGTCAAAATCGCCGTCCTCGCCGGCGGCGTCGGCGGGCTTGTAGTGGATGAAGAAGAAGTCGTGGTCGTCCCAGCGTTTTTCGAGGGTCGCGACTTCGTCGTTGAAAGTCTCGCCGGTCGCCAGGACTTGCATGCCCAGGATGGTGGCGAGGCCGCGATACATGGGGTAGGCGGCGATGGCGGCGGGGTTGAGTTGGTAGGCGTGGGCCATAGAGGGGAGATGGGGCATGCCGGAGAATCCGCGAAGCATGACCATGTTGGCGCGCTCTTCGTCGATGAGTTTGTGGCGGGCCTGGCGGACGAATTCGTTGGCGGCGTCGGCGGTGGCGCGGGCTTCGAGGGTTAGGGCCCTCACGTTCAGGGGGGCGACGCCGGCGCGCTGGGGGTCCATCTCGGTCAGGTTGTCGGAAAGGTCGTTGCCCCTCATGCGGAGGACGAAGCGGTAGTCCTTCACGGGATAAACGCGGATGTCCAGGGAGTCGACTTCGATGCTGTCCAGTTCGTTGCAGAGGGGTTCGCTGAGGGCGGTGGGGATGCGACCGGCGCGGCGGTCGACGAGGAGGCCGTGGTCGTCGACGGTGCAGAAGTTGCCGCGGGCGACGACGTCGCCTTCCCGGAAGTCAACGCCTTCGACGCCCATTGCTTCGAGGGCGCCGCGTCCGATGACGTATCGGAGGGGGTCGTAGCCGAAGAGGGATAGATGGCCGGGGCCGCTGCCGGGGGTGACGCCCGGCATGACGGGGATGGTGAGGCCGAGGGCGCTTTCGCCGGCGGTGGCGTCGATGTTGGGGAGACTGGCCGTTTCGAGTTCGGACCTGCCGGTTTTCGGGTGAGGCAGGCCGCCCAAGCCGTCCACCACCAGCATGACAATCCTGGAAGGCGTGCTGACGTAGATGTCGCGGAGAAGGGGAACGTCAATCATCAGATTTCAGTTCGAGCATATATCTTCATTTCAGACTAGTGAGTCTCTTGGCCGGCGAGGCGGATGAACTTACGAGGAGGCTTGTGGACGGCAAGGCGGATATGCCCGGCAGTTGCTTTCCTTCGAGGAACTCAATCATAGCGCCGCCTCCGCTGGACACGTGGTCCATGTGATGCCCCAGCCCCAGGGACTCGACGGCCTTTGCCGTAGAGCCACCCCCGATTATAGTAGTCCCGTCCAGCGAGGCCAAGTGGTTGGCGAGGGAAGTTGTGCCGGCGGCGAAGGGTTCGAGTTCGAAGACGCCGAGGGGCCCGTTCCAGATGACGGTCCGGCAACGGGTCAGGAGGCGGCAGAATTTTTCTACGGTCTTGGGGCCTACGTCGAGAATCATCGAATCCTTCGGCACTTCGTCAACGGAATGGACGCCGATGCTGGACGGGTTGGCGGTGATGTCGGACGCGGCGACGACGTCGACGGGGAGGTGGATGTCGGCGTGGCCGAATCCGGGAAGCCTGAGGGTGTAGCCGAGGAGGTTGTCTTCGACGAGGGACTTGCCGACGGAGTTGCCGCGGGCCTTGAGGAATGTGGCCGCCATGCCGCCGCCGATGAGGATGAGGTCGGCGCGGCGGACGAGATTTTCGATGAGCTTGAGCTTGTCGCTGACCTTCGCGCCGCCGAGGACGACGGCGAGGGGGCGGCGGGGGGATTGGAGGGCGTCGCCCAGGACTTCGAGTTCGCGCCGGAGAAGCAGACCGGCGGCTGAGGGGAGAATGCGGGGGAGGCCGACGATGGAGGCGTGGGAGCGGTGGGCGGCGCCGAAGGCGTCCAGGACGAATATGTCGGCAAGTCCGGCGAGGGCGTCGACGAACTGAGGATTGTTGGCTTCTTCGCCGGGGTGGAAGCGCAGGTTTTCCAGCAGGGCGACTTCGCCGGGGCGCATATTCGCAACGTGGCGGGATACCTGCGGCCCGATGCAGTCGGGGAGGGCGTGGACGGGGCGGTACAGCAGGTTTGAGAGACTGCGGGCCACGGGCTTGAGGCGCAACGCCTCGACGACGCGGCCTTTGGGGCGGCCCAGGTGGGAGCACAGGACGACCTTGCAGTTGCGCTCCAGGAGATATTCGACGGTGGGAAGGGTGACGCGGAGGCGGTGGTTGTGCTCGGAGGTGATTTCGGGGTTGGTCGGGTCCAGGGGCACGTTGAAGTCGGCCCGAAGGAGGACGGTCTTGCCGAAAACGTCCAGGTCGTGGAGGGTTTGCTTGTCGTGACGTGTCATATATTTATGAGTTGGACCTTCCGTTGGGATTGTCGGGTTTCACGAGGTTGCGGGCGAAGTCTAGCAGGGGTTGCAGCGATTCCGCTTCCAGGTTCGCGGACTGGAGGGCGTTTTCAGCCTGGTTGAAGTAGTCGGCGACGGCGGATTCGGCGTCGGCGCGGACGTCGCTGGCTTCCAGGAGGGCGAGAAGCTGCCGGTGGTCGTCGGGTTCGAGGACGCGCTTGAAGTATATGTCGCCGAGGGCGCGTTTCGTCTTCAGGTCGGCGGATTCGAGGAGGGCCGCGACGGGGTAGAGCTTCTTCTTGTTGAGAAGCTGGGGGCTGGCGGTTCCGCCGTTTTGGTTCCCCCAGACGGCTTCTACGTCCTGGCGGATCTGGTAGGCGAGGCCGAGTTTTTCTCCGGCCTGATTGAAGGCGTCGATGGTCGATTGGTCGTCGGTGGCGGCCAGGGCGCCGAGGGTCATGGCGCAGGAGGCGACGCTGCCGGTAAGGTCGGCGGCCATCTTCAGATATGCGGAGCGGGAGATGTCCAGCCGCTCCTGGTGGGAAAGCTCGACGTACTGGCCTTCGCACATTCGGATGCAGGCTTCGTCGAGGATGCCGAGGGCTTGGAGGACGCGGTCGAGGGGAAGCCCGGCGTCGGCGAGGCGGAAGAGGGCGCTGCGTCCGAGGGCGTGGAGTCCGTCGCCGACGTTGATGGCCTGGCCCGGCCCCCAGACCCACCAGACGGAGGGGCGGGATTCCTCGCGGGGGTTGCCTTCCTGCACGTCCTTGTGGACTTCGATGAAGGTGTGGACGAGTTCCATCGCGGCGGCGGCGGGGAGGGCGGGTTGGTGGCTGCCGCCGACGGACTGGCAGGCCAGGAGGGTGAGGAGGGCGTAGGGACGGGGGGGACGAGGCTTGGGCAGGGGTTCGCCCTGCTTGTCGGCCCAGCCCAGCTGGTAGAGCATCATGTCGTAGAGCAGGCCCTCGCGGGGGCGAAGGATGGCTTCCAGTTCCCCGTCGAGGTCGGCGTGGTAGGTTTCTATTGTTTGGGCGATGTCAGGCATGGGGCCTCATGGGTGGGAGAGAAGATGGATTCCCGCCTTCGCGGGAATGACGGGCGCCGGTGAGGGGGAAGGGAGAAGATATCGAATAAGTCGCGGTTTTGAATCATTGGCTTCATGCTAATTCTACGCCGCATAGCCGGTGGATGCGTTCGGGGGGGATTGCGCCTACGCGGAGGATTTTGGGGCGTTTGCCGGTTATGTCAACCACGGTTGAGGGGAGGCCGCGGTGGGCGGGGCCGCCGTCTATGACGTAGTCTATTGCGTCTCCCAGGGCGCGGTTGACGTCCTGCGCGGTGACGGGGTCGGGGCCGCCGCTGAGATTGGCGCTGGTGCCGACGATGGGCTTGCCCAGGGCGCGGGCCAAGGCGCGGGGGATTTCGTGGTCGGGGACGCGAACGCCGACGGCGTCGGTGGGGCCGAGGATGGGCGCGGGCAGGCCGGAAACGGGTTCCATGACAAGGGTCAGGGGGCCGGGCCAGAAGGTTTCAGCCAGGGCGTGGAAGTGGGGGGAATCCGGTCGTGCGACGAGTTCAACGTCGTCCGCGTCGGCGAGGAGGAGGGGGAGGCCCTTGTCGGCGCTTCTGCCCTTCACGTCGAGGATTCCGGCCAGGGCATTCAGGGAGAAGGAGTCGCATCCCAAACCGTATAGGGTATCGGTGGGATAAGCTACTATCCCATCTTTGCGGAGGAACTCCGCCGCCGTTTCGATGCCTCTCTCTATGTCAAGCGAAAGCATACTCAAAGTTAGGGGCCGCTGCTCAGGCGTAAAACTTGACTGAGAACGGCAACTGAGTATAGCATAGGCGATAATCTCAGGTACAGGGTGGCCGCGCAAAAGCGTGACTCGGCAAAAGTATCAGGCGGGGAACATTTCTGGGCATTTCAGCGTAAGGCGGGCTGTTGCCCGCTATCCGGTTTGAAGGAGCCGATGACTCTACAGCAGTCATCCCCGAGCCGTCGCATCGCTACCAGCGACGACTTGGAAGTTTCCGCCTACCTTGAAATCGCCAAGGAGAAGGAAGGGCAGGGTTCCCATCGGCCTGAGGAGACGCCCAAGGTTTCCGAGGGCGTCGTCATCATCGACTTCGGCTCCCAGTACAGCCACCTCATAGCGCGACGCATCCGGGAATTGAACGTCTACAGCGAAGTCGTGCCCCACACCGCCGATTGGGAAGACGTGCGAGGGATGAATCCGAAGGGGGTAATCCTCTCCGGCGGGCCGGCCAGCGTTTACGACGAGGGAGCGCCGCTGGCTCCGGGGTGGGTGTATGAGAAGGAGATGCCGGTTCTCGGCATCTGCTACGGAATGCAGGTGTTGGCCCATCAGTTGGGCGGCAGGGTTGCCCCAAGCGCCAAGCGGGAATACGGTCACGCCGTTCTACACCAGAACATGACGGAGTCGGCGTTGTTTCAGGGTATGGACGCGACGATGCCGGTGTGGATGAGCCACGGCGACCAGATTCAGAGTCTGCCGCCCGATTTTTCCTCCCTGGCGTACACGGACAATTCGCCCATCGCGGTGATGGCCGGCTTCAACAACGTGTTCGGGTTGCAGTTTCACCCGGAGGTGGCGCACACGCCCCAGGGGAAGGGGATTCTGGAGAATTTTCTGTACCGGATTTGCGGGTGCCAGAGTCGGTGGACGGTGGACAACTTCGTGTATGCGGCGATTCACAAGATTCGGGAGCAGGTGGGGGACGGAAAGGTTATCTGCGCGCTGTCCGGCGGGGTGGATTCGGCGGTGACGGCTACGCTGATACATCGTGCGGTGGGCAACCAGCTGACGTGCATCTTCGTCAACAACGGGCTGCTCAGGCGGGAGGAGGCGGAGCGGGTGCAGCGGACGTTTCAGCAGAATTTGAGCATGAACCTGCTGTACATGGACGCCTCGGAGCGGTTTCTGGACAGGCTTGTGGGGGTGGTTGATCCGGAGCAGAAGCGGAAGGTCATCGGCGAAGAGTTCATTCGCGTCTTCGAAGACGCGGCGACGGAGTTGAGCGACGCGGACTTTCTGGCCCAGGGAACGCTGTACCCGGACGTCATCGAAAGCCAGACGTCGGAGAACGAGGCGTCGGCGACAATCAAGACGCATCACAACGTGGGCGGGCTGCCCAAGGACATGAACTTGAAGCTGGTGGAGCCTCTGCGGTATCTGTTCAAGGACGAAATCAGGGGCGTGGCGTCGGCGTTGGGGCTGCCGGAGGAGATAGTCATGCGGCAGCCGTTTCCGGGGCCGGGGCTGGCGATAAGATGTCTGGGAGAAGTGACGCCGGAGAAGCTGGAGATACTTCGCGCCTGCGACTGGATAGTTATGGACGAAATCAAGGGGGCGGACCTGTATCGGCATTTGTGGCAGACTTTCGCCGTGCTCACGGACGCCCGAAGCGTGGGGGTGATGGGGGACTTTCGAACCTACGGCTACGCGGCAGCCATCCGCGCCGTTTCCAGCGAAGACGCGATGACGGCGGATTGGGCGCGTCTGCCCTACGACGTGCTGGCCCGGATTTCCAGCCGAATCGTCAACGAAGTGCCGCAGGTGAACCGGGTGGTGTACGACATCACCAGCAAGCCGCCGGGGACTATCGAATGGGAGTAGGATAGGCTGATGCGCGTGTTGGTTATCGGATCCGGCGCCAGGGAGCACACCCTGGCCTGGAAGTTGAGCAAAAGCCCGCAGGTGGACAGGGTGTTCGTCGCGCCGGGGAACGCCGGAACGCAGGACGTGGGCATGAACGTGAACATCCAGGCGGACGACATTCCGAAGCTGGCGATGTTCGCCCGGAAATATGGCGTAGACCTGACGGTGGTGGGGCCGGAAGACCCGCTGGCAAACGGAATCGTGGATCGGTTCCAGATGGCGGGACTGAATATCTTCGGGCCGTCCCGGGACGGCGCGCGCATCGAGGCGAGCAAGTCTTTCGCTCGTCTGCTCATGCGGAAGTACGATATTCCGTCGCCGGAGTTCAAGATTTTCAACAGATACGCCGACGGGTACGAGTTCCTTTCCAACCACGAAGGGCAGGTAGTGGTGAAGGCGGACGGGCTGGCGGGCGGCAAGGGCGCCCTTATATGTCGAGACCAGGAGGCGGCGATAAACGCTCTCTACGATTGCATGGAGGACCGGATTTTCGGGCCGGCCGGGGCTACGGTGGTGGTGGAGGAGATGCTGGAGGGGCAGGAGATCAGCGTGTTTGGCTTCTCCGACGGGAAGAATGTTTCGTCCTTAATCGCCGCCTGCGACTACAAGCGGCTTTTGGACGGGGATCGCGGTCTGAACACGGGGGGGATGGGCAGCTACGCGCCCGCGGACGTGTGGAACAAGGAGTTGGAGCGGAAGGTGCGAAAGGAGGTGATGGAGCCGGTGGTGAAGGGCATGGCGAACGAGGGCTATCCGTATCGCGGGGCGCTTTACGCGGGGCTGATGCTGACCCACGAAGGCATCAGGGTGTTGGAGTTCAACTGTCGGCTGGGAGATCCGGAGACGCAGGTTATACTCCCTTCGATGAAGTCGGACCTGGCGAAAGTGATGCTGGCGACGATGCGCGGCGGGTTGGGGAGGACGAAGGTGGACTGGGGGAATCAGGCCTGCGTGGGAGTCGTGGTCGCGTCGCGGGGCTATCCGGGGGAATACCGCCGCGGGCTGGAGGTCAACGGACTGGACATGGTGGACGGGGATATACTAGTCTTCCATGCCGGCACAAGAAGGCAAGCGTCCGAGGTGGTGACCACCGGCGGGCGGGTGCTCACGGTGGTCGGCGCCGGCGCGACGGTGACGGACGCGCATGAGCGGGTATATGAAAACGTGGAGCGGGTGACGTTCCAGGGGAGCCATTTCAGAAGAGACATCGGCATCATCGAGGCGGAACCGCCGCCGGGCGAGAAGCCAAGAAACGCATGAAAGGTGAAGTGAATGAGTAGAGTCGGCGTGGTTATGGGAAGTTCGTCGGACGAGCCGGTGGTGCAGGCCACCATCGACGTGTTGGAGGATTTGGGCATAGATTGCGAGGTTAGGGTCATGTCGGCCCATCGCAGGCCGAAGGCGGTGATGGAGTACGCGGTTTCGGCGCGAGAGCGGGGAATCGAGGTGCTGATAGGCGCGGCGGGCGGGTCGGCGGCTCTGCCGGGAGTGCTGGCCGCGTGGTCGACGCTGCCCGTCATCGGGATACCCCTCGCCAGCAGCGAACTTGGCGGTTCGGACGCGTTGACGGCCATAGCGCAGATGCCGCCGGGCGTGCCCGTGGCGTGCGTCGCGGTGGGTTCGTGGGGCGCGCGGAACGCCGCTTATCTGGCGGCGGAGATTCTGGCGCTGAAGCACGATGACGTCAGGGAGTCTTATGAGGCTTACAGGAAGAAGCTGCAAGAAGGGTAGTGGCCTCTTGTGAAGGATTCAATAATTCCTGACAAGGGGCCGGCGGTCATCTGCGACTTCGACGACACGACGGTGTTGGAGAACGTGGCGGAGATGCTGTTGAAGGAGTTCGGCGGCGAGGGGTGGAGGGAGTATCAACGGCTCAACGTCAAGCATCGGATGACGTTGAAGGAGTACCAGGAGCGGGCGTTTCAGACGGTGAAGGTCGGGCGTGAGGAGATGAAGAATCACGTCAAGGAAAACGCCACGCTTCGTCCTCACTTCAAAGCCGTGTACGAGCATTGCCGGAAGCACGGGATTCCGTTGGCTATCGCGACGATGGGGCTGGACTTCTACGTGGAGGCGCTGCTGGAGCGGGAGGGGATGGAATCCGTCGAAAGCTATGCGGCGGAAACGGAGTTCACGGACGATGGAATCCGGTACGAATACCCCTACGCCTCCAAGGACTGCTGGCAGCCGGGGAATTGCAAGTGCGCGGTGATTGAGCGGTATCGGAAGAAAGGGCATTCGACGATTCTCTTCGCGGGCGACGGGAAGACGGACATCTGCCCGGCGGACCGGTCGGACGTGGTGTTCGCGCGTCGCTACCTGGAGGAGCACCGGCTGGAGAAGGGGCTGCCCTTCGTCAAGTTATCAGATTTCTCAAAGATGGTATGCGCCCTGAAAGAGCTTGCGCGCGGGGAAGAGGCGGCAACCCATGATTGAGCGGTACACGAGGCCCGCGATGGGTGGGGTGTGGTCGGAGCGGAACAAGTATGACCGGTGGATGCAGGTGGAGTTGGCGGTGTGCGAGGCGTGGACGGAGGAGGGGACGATTCCGCTTGCGGACATGGAGAAGCTGCGCGGGGCCACCTATGACTACGAACGGCTGGAGGAGATTCTGGCCGTGCATCGGCACGAGATGACGGCGTTTTTGCAGTCGATAACGGAAGGCATCGGGCCGGAGGGTCGGTGGCTGCATCTGGGGCTGACCACCAGCGACGTTTGGGACACGGCGACCAGCTTGCAGATTCTCGACGCCATCGACCTGCTGGACGAAGAGATCGACGCGCTGATGGAGGCCATTCGGGTCAGGGCGTTGGAGCACAAGGACACGCTGATGATTGGGCGGACGCATGGCATTCACGCCGAGCCGGTGACCTTCGGGTTGAAGCTGGCGGTGTGGTATGACGAGATGCGTCGCAACAAGGGGCGGCTGTCTCAGGCGCGGGCGACGATGGCCTACGGGAAGCTGTCCGGGCCGGTTGGCACCCACGGGACGGTGCCGCCGTCCATTGAGGCGGCGGTGTGCAAGCGGCTGGGGTTGAAGGCGGCTCCTGCGTCCACGCAGATACTTCAGCGAGACCGTCATGCCGAGTACGTGACGACGCTGGCTTTAATCGCGGCGTCGTTGGAGAAATTCGCGACAGAGATTCGGGGGCTGCAACGGACGGAGATACGGGAAGTTGCGGAGTCGTTTCCGAAGGGGCAGCCGGGGTCGTCGTCGATGCCGCACAAGCGGAACCCGGAGCTTTCGGAGCGGGTATGCGGACTGGCGCGGCTGATTCGCGGTCACGCGGTGACGGCATTGGAGAACGTGGCGTTGTGGCACGAGCGGGACATCAGTCATTCGTCGGCGGAGCGGCTGATATTGCCGGACGCTTCGATTGCGCTCGACTACGCGCTAAACCTGATGTCGGGGTTGGTGCGGGATCTGCACGTTGACGCCGAGCGTATGATGTACAATATCGAATCTACTCATGGCGTGTTATTCTCCCAAAGGGTGCTGCTGGCCCTGATTGAGCAGGGCATGGCGCGGGAGTCGGCATACGCCATCGTCCACAATCGGGCGATGGAGAGCTGGGAGAGCGGCCAGGACTTCCGGGAGATGATGAGGTCCGACCCGGACGTGAGCCGGTCGCTGGCGTCGGAGGAGTTGGAAGCCTTATTTGACTACAGGTATTACGTCCGGCACGTGGACGAAATTTTCGAGCGTGTCGGCCTGAAATAGGAGGAATGAAACGAATGGAAGCATTGATGGAGACCCGTCTGCCCAATCTGATGTACCGCGGAAAGGTGCGGGACACGTACAGCCTGGACGATGAGACGCTGCTGATGGTGGCGTCGGACAGGATTTCAGCCTTCGACGTAGTGCTGCCCACGGGCATACCGCTAAAGGGGCTGGTGTTGAGTCGGATTTCGTCGTTCTGGTTCGACAAGACGGCGCACCTGATACCGAATCACCTGATAGCGATGGGAGACGCGCCGGGGGCCATTCCGTCGGACTCGCCCGTGGGTGAGGTGCCGGAGTCTATCGCTCGGCAGGCGATGGTGGTGAAGAAGGCTGATCGGGTGGACGTGGAGTGCATCGTGCGGGGATACATCGCGGGGTCGGCATGGGCGGAGTATAGGCGCGAAAGAACGGTTTTCGGTAAGCCGATGTCCGCCGGGTTGCAGGAGGGGCAGATCTTCCCGGAGCCGATTTTCACGCCTACCACGAAGGCGGAGGAGGGGCACGATGAGAACATCAGCCTGGAGGAAGTGCGGAACATGGTGGGCGCGGACGTGGCGACGCAGCTGGAGGAGAAGAGCATCGCGGTCTACGAGTTCGCGCGGGATTACGCCTCCAGCAAGGGGATAATTCTCGCCGACACGAAGCTGGAGTTCGGTTTCGTGGACGGGGAGTTGATTCTGATTGACGAGATTTTCACGCCGGATTCGAGCCGCTTCTGGGACATGGAGGGGTACGAGCCGGGGAAGGACCAGCCCAGCTTCGACAAGCAGTACGTGCGGGACTGGCTGGTGGCGCAGGGGTGGGACAAGGAGCCGCCCGCGCCGGAATTGCCGAGCGAGATTGTCGCGAACACGTCAGCGCGGTACCAGGAAGCATTCCGAAAGCTGACGGGGATGGAGTTGCTTGGATAAGAGGAGACCTTTGGGTAACTGCAAAATACGCCATCCGAATCACCCTCACCCCAGCCCTCTCCCTCAAGGGAGAGGGGGCAAGAGGGGGATGGATTCCCGCCTTCGCGGGAATGACGAAGGGGAGGCGGGAATGACGGTTACGCTGAGGTCTTCGTAAGAGGGAGAGAAAGATTGCCTGAAAGCAGCAGAAGAAACAGGACGAAGCGGAGTCGTCACTCGCCTAACAGAAGGCGGCGCGCGGCGGCGCGCAGGCAGATAGTATCGACCGACGTCGCCAGGCCGAAGATACGCCCGCGGACGTGGAAGAAAATCCGCCGGTGGGGGCTGTACGTGGTGCTCGTAACGGCTGCGTTGGCGATCATCGCGGGAATCCTCGTCGCCGACATCGGCAACAGCATTTTCGGCGGCGGGGGCGTCGGCGACACCGGCACGGGCGAACGGGTGGGGGAGCGGATTGTGCCCATGCCCATCCTCTACAGGCCGAGCAACCACATTGCGCCCGGCAGCACCTACGAAGGGGAGTACAACTCGACGCCGCCGACTTCGGGGCCGCACTGGGATACGGGTTGGGCCGGCTGCGGCTTCTTCGAGGAGGAGAGTCCCGACGAGCAGATAGTGCACAACATGGAGCACGGGCAGGTGGTCATCAGCTACAACCTGTCCGAGGAGAGCCAGGTTGCGCAGCTTGCGGAGATAGCGCGTGGTCTGCCGGGACGTCGCAGCTGGATGATTATGCGTCCGTATTCGAAGATTGCGGAGGGGCAGGTTGCGTTGACGGCCTGGGGCTGGAAGGATCAGTTTTCGATTTCGGAATTGACGGAGCAGCGGGTGAGGGAGTTTTACGACGCCCACCGGAACAATTCCGGCATCGAGTCCATACCCTGCGGCGGGTACATGAGCTAGGTTGCGGTATCTGGCGCGGATATTCGTCACGCTGAAGCCGACGGTGAACGACCCGCAGGGGGAGACGGTGCTGGCGGGGTTGAGGACGCTGGGGTTCGAGTCGGCGCGGGCCGTTCGCGCGGGGAAGTATTTCGAGATGCAGGTGGAAGCGGGGAGTCTGGAGGAGGCGGAGGAGCAGGTGCGGGAGATGTGCGACCGGCTGCTGGCGAACCCGGTGATGGAGGAGTTTTCGTTTCGGGTGGTGGGGGAGGGGACACCCCCATCCTAGCCTTCCCCCGTTCTGAGCGTTGCCCTTGATTTCTTGTCGCAAGCAGGTGATGATTAACCTGTGGTCAACTGATTCTTGAAGGAGACTCCATCCATGCAAAAGGCGTTACATCTCAAGGCAACGGTGCAGCCTGGAGGCAAAATTGAAATCATCAATAACCAGCTTCCGGTGGGGAAATCCGTAGAAGTTGTTGTGTGGCCGACGCCGGATGCGTCCAGCCAATCCGTCTATCAGATAATCAGAAAGGCGCCTGGCGGCCTGATGTTCAAGACGGGCGAGGAAGTTGACGACTACATAAGGGAAGAGCGGGCCTCTTGGGACGGTTGAATTTGCGGGCGGGATCGATAATCTACGTGGATTCGCCTGTGATAATCTACAGCGTCGAGCGCGTCGAACCATACTACGCTCTGCTGGATCCCATGTGGCGGCAAGTTGAGGCAAGTGAATGCTTAGTTGTCAGCAGTGAATTGGTCGTTGTGGAGACCTTGGTCAAACCGATTCGGGAAGGCAATTCGGCACTTGTAATGCAGTTACAATCCGTTTTGGACTCAAGTGACCTGAGCCTGATTCCAGCCACTCGTCCGGTTTGGGACGAGGCCGCTCGCGTTCGCGCTATGACGGGATTGAAAACGCCCGACGCGCTTCACGCGGCAACGGCTCTAAGCATGAAATGCGATTACTTTATAACGAATGATAGCGACTTCCGACGCGTTGCCAACTTGCCGATCGTCGTATTAGACGATCTGGTGAATGTGTAGGAAGCGGTCGTTTCGCGAAACGACCCTACGGGAATAGGGACTGGATTCCGGCTTTGGCAGGGATGACGGGGTGGTTAGGCGTCGATTGTGCCCTTGGTGGAGGGGATGCGGTTGGGGGAGCGGGGGTCGGGGGTCAGGGCGTGACGGAGGGATTTCGCCAACGCTTTGAATATCGCCTCGGCTTTGTGGTGGCCGTTTTTGCCTTCCAGAATTCGGACGTGGAGGTTCAGCTTGGCTTCGAGGGCGAAGGATTCGAGGAGGTGATCGACCATCTCGCCGGGGAGGGTTTCCACCATCTGCCCTTCCAAGCCGGAATTGACGACGGCGTAGCCCCTGCCGCTTAGGTCAACGGCGACCATTGCCAGGGTTTCGTCCAGGGGGACGATGGCGTGACCCATGCGGTGGATGCCCGCGCCGCTGCCCATCGCCTCCCGAAAAACGCGACCAAGGCAGATGCCGGTGTCTTCGACGAGGTGGTGCCAGCCGGTTTCCAGGTCTCCCTGGGCTTGCAGAGTTATGTCAATCAGCCCGTGGCGGCTGAGCTGGTTGATGAGATGGTCGAGCATTCCGTTGCCGGTGGACACTTCGGAATTGCCTAGCCCGTCCAGGTTTACGCTGACGCTGATTTGCGTTTCGCGGGTGGAGCGTTCGATGGTCGCTTTTCGGTGTTCCACGTTAGCCACCCACCACTTCCCGCAGCGCCGCTACGAAGCCGTCGGTTTCCTGGGGAAGGCCGACGCTGACGCGGAGGCAGTCCTTCATTGCATCGTCGGCGTAGGCGCGAACGAAGACGCCCTTCCTCGCCAAGTCCTGGAATATGCGCTCTCCCTGTCCATCGGGCAGTCGCATCATCATAAAGTTGGCCGCCGACGGGATGGGAGTCACGCCGGGAATCTTCGCAAGCTGGGCGAACATCCTCTCCCGTTCCTCGACGACGGGGCGGATGTAGCTCAGAAGCAGATCCTTGTCGTCAAGGGAAGCTATGAGGGCAAGCTCGGCGGCGCGGTTCATGTTGTAGGGGGGCTTGATGGTCATAATGAGGCGGGCCACCTCGGAGTTCATTGCGCCCAGGCCCACCCGCAGGCCCGCCAAACCGGCCCACTTGCTGAAGGTGCGCAGGACGATGAGATTGGGGTATTCGGCGAGCAGGGGCATGGCGGTCTCGCCGCAGTATTCGTAATAAGCCTCGTCGACCACCACCATGACGGGCAGTTCGAGAAGGCGACGGATGTCTTCCTCGCGGGCGAGGTTGCCCGTGGGGTTGTTGGGATGGGCGAGGAAGATTATCTTGGAGCGTTCGTCGAGGGCAAGTTCGATGCTTTCCACGTCGAGGTTGAAGTTGTTGTCGCGGGGCACTTGGACGACCTCCGCGCCCACGAGATGGGTGGAGAAGCGGTACATGCCGAAGGTGGGCGTCGGCTCGATGATCTTGTCGCCCTTGCCGACGAAGAGCCGGATGATGAGGTCAATCAACTCGTCGCTGCCGTTGCCGCAGACGATGGTCTCCGGCGGCGTGCCGGTGTACTCAGCCAAGGCTTGCCGCAGGGCCGTCTGGTCGGGGTCGGGGTAGCGGTTGTACTGGTCGAAGGCGCCGAGGGCCTCCGCCACCTTGGGGGAAGGGCCGTAGGAGTTTTCGTTGCCGTTGAGCCGGATAATCTTGTCGGGGGGGATTCCCGCCTCCGACGCCATCGCCTCCAGAGAGCGGACGCCGTCGTAGCCCGCGGGCGCGCGCAGGTGGGGCAGGACAAGTTCCTTCACGTCCTTATTCATGGGCAGCGACCTCCTTGGAAGATTCCATCCTGATTTCCATTGCGCGGGCGTGGGCCGTCAGCCCCTCCCACCTGGCGATTGTGGACACGGCCTTGGCCATTTCGGGGAAGCCGTCGGCGTTGAGTCCGATTATGGGCATGGACTTGAGGAACTGGTGGACGCCGAGGGCGGAGGAGAAGCGGGCGGTGCCGCCGGTGGGCATGACGTGGCTGGGGCCGGCAACGTAGTCGCCGACCACCTCCGGCGAGTATTGACCGACGAAGACGCCGCCGGCGTTGCGGACTTTTTCCGACCAACGCCAGGGGTCTTCGACCAGCAGGCAGAGGTGTTCGGGGGCGACCTGGTTGGCGAGTTCCATTGCTTCGTCGAGGTTGTCGACGAGGACGATGCAGCCGCCGTTGGTCAGGGCGGTGACGGCGATTTCGCGTCTTTCCAGCATGGCAAGCTGCCTTTCCAGTTCAGCGTTGATGCCCTCGGCGAGCGAGGCCGAGTTGGTGACGAGGATGGGGGATGCAAGGGGGTCGTGCTCGGCTTGGGCAAGAAGGTCGGCGGCGCAATGGACGGGGTCGGCGGAGTCGTCGGCTATCAACACCGTCTCCGTAGGCCCGTAGAGGCCGTCGATGGCGACTTCGCCGTAGACCATGCGCTTGGCGAGGGTGACGAAGAGATTGCCCGGGCCGCAGATCATGTCCACGTTGGGGATGGTCCCGGCGCCGTAGGCCATTGCTCCCACGGCTTGCGCGCCGCCGACGCGGAAGACGCGGTCGACGCCGGCGATGGCGGCGGCGGCCATAACCGCGGGCGAGGTTGAGGGCGTGCACAATATGACTTCTTCAACGCCGGCGACGCGGGCGGGAATGGCGGTCATCAGCACGGTTGAGGGGTAGGAGGCGGTGCCGCCGGGGGCGTAGACGCCGACGCGCCGCATGGGAATGAGACGTTCGCCCAAGCCACGGGCGGGGTCCATCCAACCTTCCGGCATGCTGCTGCGGTGGTAGTCTTCGACGCGGCGGGCGGAGAGGGTTAGCGCTTCGATGAGATCGCCGTCTACCTGGGACGGCGCGTTGTCTATTTCCTGCTTTTCGACTTCCAAGGTTTGGGCGTCCGTGCCGTCTAACAGGCGAGCGTAGTTGCGGACTGCGGCGTCGCCTTCGCGACGAACGTCGTCTAAAATGCGGCGGACGGACTGCTCAGGCGTCAGGTCTTCGCCGAAGATTTCGATGGTGCGACGGCGGGATTCGGCAGTGGGCGCGGAGGCTTCCGGCTGCCTTCGCTGGGCGAGGGCCTCCCGTCCGGCATCGACGCCAACGTAGGTCTTAAGATACATCCAGGCGCTCCTTTATCTGACGGGCGGACTCATCCACGGCCAACTCGCGGAAGTCGCGAATGCGGTTGCGGGGAAGTTGATTATAGACATGCTTGAGGTTGGCGGAAGGGTCGGCGATGAAGTCTTCCACCTCCGCTTCCACGTGGGGGCTGTCTTTGTACATGCGGCGGGCCAGGAAGTGGAGACGTTCCCACGAAAAGGGGCGGGCGCAGAATTGGGCCACCCACGCCTGCCACGCGCCGAGGGTTTCGTCGTCTATGAAGCCGACGCGAACGTAGCGGTCGGAGTCGTGGAGGCGTTCGATTATCGCGTCCATGCCGGGGGCTTCGCGGCGAGCGTTTTGGTCCATGTCGAGCTGCACGGCCCTGTCGTAGACGTTGGCCTTCATCGGGTCGGAAAACACATCGCGGTTGCCGAAATAGGGACGGTAGACCTGGGTTATCCACGTCTCGTCAGTCACAAGATGGCTGAGATAGCCCGCGATGAAGGCGCGAGTGGCGGGACTCTTGCGGGCGGCTTCCGTCAGGTGGGGATTAGCGGTAAAAAGACCCTCCGCGCCCACGCCGACCTTCTCCACCGACAGTGGCGCGAAGTGGGTGTGGGAGCGCTTCCACTTGGTCCGCGCCCGAATGTCCGGCGTGGTTGACCCAAGCAGGAAGCTGCCCAGGTTGGCTTGGATTGACGCGTCGTCGAGGGCGTCCAGCGTCTCCAGGGCGAAGCTGAAATGGGTGGGCAGGTTCGGCATTCTAGTCCGTCAGCCGCGATAGCAGATTATCGTAGGTCAAGCAGCGCTCCTTGAACATATAGCCCACTCCCGAGGTGGAAATATCGGCGGCGCCGGCGCTTCGCAGGTGGTCGATCATCTCCAGGAGGTTGTCCTGCTCGACCACCACGTTGACGGTGTACCAGCCTTCGCCGCCTACATTATACATCTTGGAGACGGTGGGGCCACGAAGCCCGGCGAGATGGGGCTGGGCCAGAACGCGGGCGGCGATTTCCTCGGCGGATTCGGCCCTGATGTTGGCGGAAAGCCGGTAGTGGGAGCGGGCCTGAAGGTAGCCTTCCAGCATCTCCAGGATGCGGCGGAGTTCGCTAAGGGCGTGGGGATTATTGCCGATGGTTGCCTTGTTGCCGATGAGACAGGCCTGGGATACGAGGATGCTTCCGTCCTCCAAAGGACGCAGACGATTCTCCTTGAGGGTTTCGCCGGTGGAAGTCAGGTCGGCGATAACGTCGGCGAAGTTAGCGGCGGGGGCGGCCTCGATGGTGCCGCCCGCGAGCACCAGGGTGAAATAATTGATGCCGTTGTCCAGCAGGAAGCGTTGAACCAGGTTGGGGTACTTGGTGGCGATGCGGAGACGACGTCCGTTGCGTCGGAAATCCAGGGCCAGATCGGCGAGGTCGCTGAGGGTGGTAACGTCTAGCCAGGCGCTGGGGACGGCCAACACAAGCTCGCAGTGTCCGAAGCCCAGGTCGGGGATGATGACGATGCCGCTGCCCGTCTCGCGCCTTCCTTCCAGGAAGCGGTCCAGGCCGGTGATGCCGACGTCGGCGCTGCCATCCTCCACCTTGGAAGTGACGTCGCCGGTGCGTTGGAAAAGGACGGTGGTTGAGGCGAGGCTGGGGATGACGCCGGTGTACTTGCGGGCACTGTGGCGGCGGACGTTGAGGTTGCAGGCGCCAAGGAAGTCGAGGGTAGCATTGTAGAGCGCGCCGTCGCTGGGGAGGACGAAGCGGAGGCCGTTGCTGGAGGGTGTCAACGAGACGCTCCTTCCTGTTTCCGAAATAGGAGCCGGTCGAGGTCGTAGGCGAAGCCGAGGGCGGGGACGTCTTTGGGGCTGCCCATGTTGCGGGCGAGGCCGTCGTAGCGGCCGCCGCCGCCGAGGGAAACGCCGTCGCCGCCGTCCATAAGCTCAAATACGATGCCGGTGTAGTAGGCGATGCCGCGGGCCATGCCCAGGTCTACGGTGACTGTCGCGTCGCCGAGGTCGGCGTCTTCGAGAAGGGCTACGACGCGGGTTAGCGGCTCAAGGGCTTGGCAGTCAAGGTTTTCGGATCGGAGCAGGCGCTGCGCGGAAGCCAAAGCCGCGTCCGGCGGGCCTTGGATTGAGGCCAGCCTGGATGCCACGGAGAGGGCCTGCCGCATCTTGCTCTGCTCGCCCGCGCCACGGGCCTTGCGCAGCAGACGCTCCGCCACTTCCTCGGCGGTGCGCTGTCCAAGGGAGGCGGAATCTTCCCGTTCAATCATGGTTGCAATGATGCTGCGCGCTTCCTCTTCCTTCAAGCCGACGAGTTGGGCCATGACGCCGTTTCGCTCTTGTCCGTCTGCCATCAGGCGAAACTTTGCGGCGCGATTGGTTACGTCTCGCAAGCCGTCGTCGCCCGCGCTCAATCTACTCACGTTGTCCAGCAGGAAGACGCGGGCGCGTTCGAAAAGGGACAACCGGAGGGCTAGCCGGTTGTAGACGCCAAGGTCGCCGAGGACGAGCTTCAGATTTTCGACGCCAAGGGTTGCGAGGCCCTGGCAGGCGATGGTGAGGGCTTCGGCGTCGGCCTGGGGGTCGGCGGAGCCGATGAGTTCGACGCCGGCCTGGTGGAACTGACGATATTCGTCGCCGTCGCGGCGGTAGCGAAAGACGGGGCCGGCGTACTGGACGCGGATGGGTAGATTGTCCAGGCGATTCTCTTCCAGGCACCGGCGGAGGATGGAGGAGGTGAATTCGGGCCGGAGGCTGACGGGATTGCCGCCGGGGTCTACGAAGGAGTAGATCTGGGAGGCCATTTCTCCGCCGCCCTTCCGCAGGAACATCTCCGTTGGTTCAAGGTATGGGGTATCGATGGCGTCGTAGCCGTTTGTGGAGAACAGGTCGGACAGGACGCCGTAGGCGCGGGTCAGGGCGCGCCATTGGGCTTGTTCCAAGTCGCGGAAGCCGGGGAGTTTTCTTAGATTTTCCATGATTGAGAGGGATTGTATACCAGGGGTTTCAGTAGCTTCAAGGGAGGGGAATGGTTGGTTGGGGGGCATCGACCCTTCGACAAGCTCAGGGTGAACGGGGAATCACCCCCATCCTAGCCTTCCCCCATCAAGGGGGAAGGGATAAGAGGGGATGGATTCCCGCCTGCGCGGGAATGACCCACATATCCAACCCAAGTGACTCGAGCCGCAGATGGATTCCCGCCTGCGCGGGAATGACGGTGGGGCAGATGGGGAGGGTGCCCACAAGGGACGTTCCTACCAAAAGGTTTAGTATGAGGGGTGTGGGGTTAGGGGTGGGCGAGGAGGCCTCCGTCGAGGTATACGGGCTGGCCGGTGGTGAAGTTGCAGGCGTCGGAGGCCATGTAGACCACCAAGGGGGCGATCTCCTCGGCGAGGCCGCGCCGCTTGAGGGGGATGTAGCGTTGGAGTGAGCCGTCATCGTCGGATTGACCATCGTCTTCCAGCCAGCCGATGCCGACGGCGTTGACGCGGACGTCCTTGCGCGCCCATTCCAACCCCAAGCCGCGGGTCAGTTGGAGGACGGCGCCCTGGGTGGCGCAGAAGGCGGTGGAATTCCACAGGCCCCGTTCGGCCAGGCCGCTGATTATGTTGACTATTCGCCCGCCGCCGTTGTTCGTCATCTCGCGTCCGACGCGATTGGAGAGGAGGTAGGCGGCGCCGACGTTGCGTCGCATCATCTCGTCCCACTCCTCCAGCGTCACCTGGTCGAAGGGCTTGCCGAAGGAGGTGCGGGCGTTATTGACCAGGATGTCCACTTTGCCCCAGATCGGGAGGAAGGCCTCCAGGGCGCGTTCTACGGAGGTGGGGTCCGAGGGTTCGCCGAACAGCCCAAGGGACTGACCGCCTAGCGACGCGACTTCCATCATCGCGCCTTCGACGACGGGTTGGTGGGGGCCGAGGATGAAGACCTTGGCACCGGCCTCGGCCAGGGCGCGGGCGATGGTTGGGGTGAGGCCGTCTCCTTCGCCTGCCAGGAAGGCGACTTTGCCATCCAATCGGTATTCAGCGTTGACGGGCATTGCTACCTCCTCGAAAGGTCTTGCAGGGGAATGGACGGGGCGTATCCGGTGGGAGCGAATCCCCCGGCCAGACCGCCGCTGTCGATGGTTATGTGCTCGCCGTTCATGTAGTCGGACGCCGCCGACGCAAGGAAGACGGCGATGGGGCCGATGTCGGCGGGGTCGGGAAATGCGCCGACGGGAACGCGGTCGGCGAAGCGTGGCAGATTGCCGCCAAAGGAGTCCGTGCCGCGGGTGGGAATGAAGCCGGGGCAGATGGCGTTGGCAGTGACGCCGTGGGGGCCGAGGCTGAGGGCGAGGGTGCGGGTGAGCTGAATCATGCCGCCCTTGCCGGAGGTGTAGGTGTACATGTTCCTGCCGCCGCGGAGGCCGTAGCCGGAGGATATGTTGATGATTTTGCCGCTGCCCTGGGAGACCATCGGGCGGGCGACGGCGCGGGAGCAGTAGAAGGCGCTGGTGAGGTTGGCGTCGATGCCTTCGCGCCATTCGTCGTCGGTCATGTCCCAGATGGGAGTGCGCGGGGCGCCAAGCTGGGCGGCGTTGTTGATGAGCACGTCCACGCGTCCGAATTCGTCAAGGCACTTTCGTACCATGCCGTTGACCTGGTCGGAGCGGGTGACGTCGGTCTTGATGGCGAGGGCGCGGCGACCCATTTCGCGGACTTCCGCCGCCGTTTCTTCGATGGGGCCGGGTCGTCGGGCCGCGACGACGACGTGGGAGCCTGCGCGGGCGATGGCGCGAACCATTGCGCGGCCCAGGCCGGTGCCGCCGCCGGTGACGATGGTTACTTTGCCGTCCATTGAATATCTATCGAGCATTTATCCTCCTGGGGGTGCGGGTATTGGATTCCCGCCTTCGCGGGAATGACGTAGAGGGGGGCGTGAATGACGAGGGCGAAGAATCACCCCCATCCCAACCTTCCGCCATCGAGGGGGAAGGGTTTTTAGGTTGGAAGTTGCGCCGAGGGGCTTTCAGGGTTACTTCTCCGGCGGATAGGGTGAGCAACCGGCCGTTATATCGTCGGAGCAGGAGGTGGCCTTGGTCGTCTACGTCTTCCGCCATGCCGGACACCATCTCCTCGCCCCACCGCACCTGGACGCGCTTGCCGATGGTTTCCAGGTAGCGGCGCCACTTGGGGACGGGGGACTGACCGTTTCTGAGGGCCACGTAGAGTTCGTCCAGTTCGTGGAGGAGGCGAAGAAGCAGCGCGCTCACGTCGGCGTCCTTGCCCGTTTCGATGCGGAGACTTGTAGCCGTTTCCGCAATTTCCGGCGTGTCGTTTGGGTCCAGGTTGACGTTGAGGCCGATGCCTACGATGGAGTGGCGCACCTTTCGGCCCTGTAGGGAGTTTTCGACGAGGAGGCCGCAGATCTTCCGACCACAAACGAGCACGTCGTTGGGCCACTTGATTGCCGGGTCGAGGGTAGTCTCCTGCTCGATGGCGCGGGCGACGGCGAGGCCGGCGAGGACGCTGACGTAGGGCAGGGTTTCCAGGGTGGGACGGAGGACGACGGATAGGATGAGGTTGCCCGCGGGGGAAACCCAGGCGCGGCGAAAGCGTCCGCGTCCCGCGGTCTGGCTGTCGCAGAGAACCACGGTGCCGTCGGGAGCGCCCCGTTCGGCTTCCTCGGCGGCTCTGTTCATAGTGGAATCCAGCTGCTTGAAGTGGAGAATGCGGCTTCCGACAATCTGGGTGTAGAGGCCCTTCTTGAGGGTCTGGGGCACCAGGTTGAAGGTGGACTTTTGCGCGGTTGAAATCATGCCGTGGGCGCTTCTCTTACCCTTCCAGAGGGATGGTGACGGACAGGCGGGTCTCCGAGCCGATGACGCGGGTGACGTGTCCGCCGCCGGTGAGGTCGTCGGCTAGAAGAACGTCGCCGGGGCCGAAGTGGCGAATTTCGCCGTTGCCCGTTTCGATTTCCGCCTTGCCCCTGAGGGTGATGACGTACTGGCGGCGCGGCGCGGTGTGCCAGTCCTGAATTAGTCCGACGGGCTGGCTGCGGAAGGTTATGGAGGTTGCGTTCTGGGTGAAGGCCATCGCGCCGGGTTCGGCGGGGTTGGAGGGTTGGAAGGGCGTGGACATCTCCTCGAATTTAGAACGGCCCTGTTCGTCGGCGTAGATTCTGATGAAAGCCATTTTTCCTCCTGTGTTCGAGCGCGACGCAATCATGCTATCAGGTTTGCGCGGGGGAATAAAGGCGTGCGGTTGCCGCGCAGGGGCGCAGTCTATAGAATGTTGATTGTTGAGAGATTGCTTGGAGATGCCAGATCAGGGGAGTTTGGAGTTGCCGTGATTACGAAGACGAAAGCGCCAAGAAAGGTTTCCGCGCCGCCGCGCCGCCGGTTTGACGTTTTTGAATATCACGCAATGGGCCGGGCGCTCATACTTCCCGAAGATGCCAGCGTAGAGCTTCTGGACGGGGACGTTATTCAGATGCCCCGAGTCAGCAGTTGGCATGCCGCCGTTGTTACTCAACTTATGTACAAATTTCTCCTTCCGCTACAGGATAAGGTCATTGTAAGCGTACGCAATCCGGTGCGGCTGGACCATTACAACGAAGTCCAGCCCGACGTTAAGCTGATGAAGCGGCGGGAGGACTTTTACGTAAGAAAGCTTCCTGAGCCGGATGACGTTATACTTCTCGTAGAAGTTTCCGACAATACTCTTGAATACGACCGTGGCGTTAAGCTTTCCGCGTACGCACGGGCGGGGATACGCGAGGCGTGGATTGTTTCCCGTCCGGATAGGCGATTCGAGATTTATTCCGCACCAGAAGGGGATAAATTCTCTAGAGTACGTCATATCGGTCCGGGCGGAAGGATTGCGCCCAAGGCGTTCCCGGATGTGGTTCTGGAAGTTGGGAAAGTTGTGGGGGAGTAGGGTAGAGGGCTTTAGGATGTTCAGCATGGAGACGTTATCCCAAGGGAGGAGGGAGTTGCCGTGATTACGAAGACGAAAGCGCCAACTAAGGTTTCCGCGCCGACGCGTCGCCGGTTTACCGTCAAGGAATACTACGCGATGGCTGAGGCGGGAATCCTGACTGAAGACGACCGGGTAGAATTGCTGGATGGAGACATTATTGCTATGCCGCCTAGTGGAATATGGCACGCGGGCCGTGTTAACCGATTTATCCGAATTCTTGCACCGCTGCTGGAGCGGTCTGTGGTGAGCATCCAGAACCCGATACGTCTAAACGACGTAAGCATGCCCGAACCGGATGCCATGCTGCTGAAGCTGCGAGAAGACGATTATACGGGAAAGATGCCCGTCCCGGATGACGTTCTGCTTCTCATCGAAGTCTCGGACACTACCGTTGGGTATGACCGAGGTGCAAAGCTCTCCGCTTACGCCCGCGCGGGTATACCGGAGGTGTGGCTCGTCGTGCGGAAGGAGCGTCGGATTGAGGCGTATACGGAGCCTTCGGAGGGAGGGTACGCCAACGTGCGGCGCGTTGGGGCGGGCGGAAGCATCTCGCCGGGGGCGTTCCCTGACGTGGTTCTGGAAGTGGGGAAGGTTGTTGGGGAGTAGATGGGGGGATGGATTCCCGTTTTCACGGGAATGACGGGTGGGGTATGGGAATGACGGATGAGATGAGGGAAGAAGGATGAGGTGAGGGAAGGGATTGGGGGGTTAGAGGAGGGCGCCGATGAAGGCGGCGGCCAGTCCCAGAAACAGCAGGAAGCCGAGGATGTCGGTGATGGTGGTGACGAAGACGGCGGAGGATACGGCGGGGTCGAGCTTCATGCGGCGCAGCAGCAGGGGGACGCCGGCGCCGGTTAGTCCGGCCACCACCATGTTGCCCAGCATGGCCAGCCCCAGGATGAGTCCCAGCATGGCGTTGCCCTTCCAGACGTAGCCGATGAACCCGATGAGGACGCCCAGCAGGACGCCGTGTATGACGCCCAGAATCAGCTCCCTGACCAGAAGCCGCCTCCCGCGGTTGCCGTAGATCTCCCCCAGGGCGAGGCCGCGCACGACCAAAGTCAGGGTTTGGGTGCCGCCGATTCCGCCCTGTCCGGCGATGACGGGCAGGAAGGCGGCGAGGATGACCAGCTTTTCGATGGTGGACTCGAAGAGGCTGATGACGAGGGCGGCGAGGATTGTCGTGCCCAGGTTGATGTAGAGCCAGGGCAGCCGGCGGGAGATGGAGCTTCTGAGGGGGTCGAATAGCCGGTCCTGGCCGAGACCGGAGATGCGGTACATGTCCTCCGTGTCCTCCTCGCGCAGCACGTCCACCAGGTCTTCCCCCAGAATCAGCCCCACCAGCGCGCTGTTCTCCTCCACCACGGGCAGGTATTTCAGGTCGTAGCGGTCGACGAGGCGGGCGCATTCTTCCTGGTCGGCGGTGACGGGGACGGAGATGGTTTCCGTGTCCATGATGTTGGCGATGACGGCGTTGGGGCGGGCGAGAGCGAGGCGGGTGACGCTGAGGGAACCCAGCAGCTTGTCGGCGCGGTCCACCACGTAGATGCTGCCGATGTGCTCGACCAACGCGCCCTGGATGCGAAGGACGTCCAGGGCGTTGGCGGCTGTGATTCCGGCGCGGACGTGAGGGAAGTCAGTGGTCATCAGGCCGCCCGCCGACTCGTCCGGGTAGCGCAGCAGCGCGACCACGTCGTCGGTCTCGCCCATCGCGGCGAGGACTCCCGCCGACTTTTCGATGGGAAGCTGCTTGATGACGTCGGCGGCAACGTCGGGGCTGGCCCGGTCGAGGACGGTCAGAAGCTCGGGGTCGTCGAGGCGGGCGAGGGACTGGGCCGCCTGCTCCGGCTCCAGGTGCTCCAGCAGGCGAGCGGTGACGTCGGAGTCCAGGGAGGCTACGAGGACGGACCGGGAATCGTCGGAGATGGCGGCGACGACTTCGGCCTGGTCGGCCGGATGGAGGCGGTCGAAGAGGTCGAGGGCGCCCTTCACGTCGTCGTCATCCAGGTTGCTCAGGATGCGCTGGACCACCTGCTGGGCCTGCTCGGCGTTGGAAACGAGGCCGTGGGCGGGTTCGTGAAATTCGTGGTGGGGATCGTTCATATTCGCAATGAGAAGCTGCGGGTTAGTCCCTGAATCCGAACTCCTCGCGCCAGGCCATGTATTTTCGCAGGCCCATTTCGATGTCGTGCCGTGCGACGAAGTCCAGGTCCGTCAGGCGGCTGACGTCCATCGGGCCGCGACCGTATTTGGGCGCGGGAGCGCTTTCAATCTCCTCCCTTGAGCCGACGAATGCGACCGAAGGGCAGACCTTCTCGATGGCGTCTATCATCTCGCCTATGGTCACCTTGCGGCCTCGACCAATGTTGTATATCCGGTGCTTGAGGGTCGGGGCGTCGAGGACGGCGACGATGGCGGAGGCGGTGTCGATGACGTAGGTGAAGTCGCGGTCGGGGGTGTCGCGGGAGAAGTCGATGGGTTCGCCGCGCATGGCCTTGCCCGTCCACTCGTAGACCTGGGACATGACGGCGCGGTGCCCCGTGACGCGCTCCATTGGGCCGTAGGGCGCGGAGAGGCGGACGCTTGCGGTCGCAAAGCCGTGGAGGTCGCCGTAGCGTTCGGAGAGCATCTCGCAGGCGTACTTGGTGATGTCGTAGAGGTTGATTGGGAAGAGATGGGCGTCTTCGCGGAGGGGAACGTCGGCGAGGCGCTTGCCGGCGTAGACGCCGCCGGAGCTGACGTAGACGAAGCGGTTGACGGACAGTTGGCGGGCCAGGTCGAGGAGGTTGAGGGTGCCGCGGGTGTTTATGTCAACGATGCGATGGCTGTCGTCAATCTCAACGTCGGCGCGGGTGCCGGTGTAGACGGCGGCGTGGATGATCTTGTCGATGTCGCGGCCTTCGACGGCGTCCGAGAGGGTCTGCCTGTTGAGGATGTCGCCTTCGACCCAGGCGATGCTGTCGGCCATGTCTGCCGTGTAGCGACGGACCATTTCGTCCGGCGGGGCGATGTCCACGGAAACCACTTTGTGTCCCTGTTGAGCCAGGACTTTGACGATGTTGCTTCCGACGAATCCCGTGCCGCCGGTTACGAGCGTTGCCATGAATCTTCCTCCCGTCTTGATTGCCGCTTGGCATGATACCATGAAGAGGCGGCGGGTGGGGGGTCGCTCACGCTGCCCGCTCGATCCTTCGACAGGCCCTTCGACAGGCTCAGGACAAGCCCTTCGACAAGCTCAGGATGATCTCAGGGTGAGCGGATGGGGGGTTGTTGTTGTAGTAGAGGTGATTCGTTTCGTTTGGCTTCTTTTTTTTCTGTGGCGGGATACGAAGGGGGTTTTCATAGCTGATTCGGGGGAAATTTGGGATTCGTTATATGTTGTGGTAAGAACGAATGGGGGCTTTTACCATAGCGGCAACGGGGCTGGATGGACGCGAGTCGGGTGAGGGCATGGGTTGCGCGGATGATGATTTCAGGGAAGCGTCGTACAGGTTTGCTGAATTGGTATGTATGTTTCATGCAGGAAGGGTAACAGAGGGTGGGGGTTGTGGCAAGGGGGAGGTGGCAGTTTGGGGGGAGTGAGGGGAATCACCCCCATCCCTTCGACAAGCTCAGGGCAGGCTCAGGGTGAGCGGGGGAATCACCCCCATCCCTTCGACAGGCTCAGGACAGGCTCAATCTTCCCCCGTCAAGGGGGAAGAGGCTAATCGTTGCCTTGTGGGGGTTGTGCAAAGGTCTCCGTCGGGGGGGAGGGAAAGAGGGGACTGGATTCCCGCTTTCGCCGGAATGACGGAGGTTGCATAGGGGGGAGGGAAGGAGGGGACTGGATTCCGGCTTTCGCCGGAATGACGGAGGTTGTATAGGGGGGAGGGAAAGAGGGGATGGATTCCCGCCTACGCGGGAATGACGGAGGTTGCATAGGGGGGAGGGATAAGAGGGGACTGGATTCCCGCCTACGCGGGAATGACGGAGGTTGCGTAGGGGGGAGGGATAAGAGGGGACTGGATTCCCGCCTACGCGGGAATGACGGAGGTTGCATAGGGGGGAGGGAAGGAGGGGACTGGATTCCGGCTTTCGCCGGAATGACGGAGGTTGCATAGGGGGGAGGGAAGGAGGGGACTGGATTCCGGCTTTCGCCGGAATGACGGAGGTTGTATAGGGGGGAGGGAAAGAGGGGATGGATTCCCGCCTACGCGGGAATGACGGAGGTTGCATAGGGGGGAGGGATAAGAGGGGACTGGATTCCCGCCTACGCGGGAATGACGGAGGTTGCATAGGGGGGAGGGATAAGAGGGGACTGGATTCCCGCCTACGCGGGAATGACGGAGGTTGTATAGAGGGGAGGGAAGGAGGGGATGGATTCCCGCCTACGCGGGAATGACGGAGGTTGTATAGGGGGAAGGGATAAGAGGGGACTGGATTCCCGCCTATGCGGGAATGACGGATGGGGGGGATGGGCTCCCGCTTTCGCGGGAGCAAGAGAGGGGGGTTTCTTGACACTCCAAATGCTTAAACCTAAGATGTGCGTATGGGTAAAAAGCGCATCGTGGTAATCGGCGGCGGGACGGGCAGCCATGCCGTCTTGAGCGGATTGAAGGGGATGAATTGCGACCTGACCGCCGTGGTTGCCATGAGCGACGACGGGGGGAGTTCAGGGCGTCTGCGGCAGGAGTTGGGGCAGCTTCCGCCGGGAGACGTGCGGCAGTGTTTGGTGGCCCTCGCCGATGGTGAATCCGAGAGTCTGAGGCGTCTATTCGACTACCGGTTCACGGCGGGAAACGGCTTGAACGGACACAGCGTCGGCAACCTGCTGCTTTCCGCGCTTACGGAGATTACCGGAAGCGCGGACGCCGCCATTCGCGAAGCATCGCGGATGCTTCGGATTCGGGGGACGGTGTTGCCCGTGACGCTTTCGGATTCGACGCTCAAGGCGCGGCTGGAGGACGGGAGCGTCATCGAGGGTGAATCCTGTATTGACCGGCGATGCGGAAATTCGCATCTGCCCATTTCGCGCGTCTATCTGGATCCCGCCGCCGTCGCGTATCCGCCGGTGTTGGACGCCATCACCGCCGCCGACGCGGTGGTAATCGGGCCTGGGGACATCTACACCAGCGTCTTGCCAAACCTGCTGGTGGAGGGCGTGGCGGAGGCGGTGAGGAAGTCCGACGCAATCAAGATTCACGTTTGCAACCTGATGACCAAACCGGGGGAGAGCGACGGCTTCCGCGCGTCGGATTTTTTACGTCTATTGGGGGCGTACCTGGATGTAGACAAGCCGGTTGATTACCTGTTGGCTAACGACTCTCTATTCCCGGAGCAGGCGCGCCGCCGATACGAACGCAGCGGCCAGCATCCGGTGGAGATAGACGAGGAAGAATGCCGGAGCTACGCCCCCGCAGTCGTGAAGAAGCCGATGATTGGCGAAGGGTTTTGTGCTCGTCACAATCCATCCGCATTGGCGGAGGCGGTCATGGGCATTGTGGAATCGCCGGCCGCCGCGCCTTCGTCGGAGAAGCGTCCCGTCTGTGTCCTGTCGTGATGCGTGGTATACTAGCCTCGGTTAGTTGACCATGTGCGGAATAATTGGATATGTGGGTTCAAGGGAGGCGTGGCCTCTGATTCAGGCAGGGTTGCAGCGTCTGGAGTACCGGGGCTATGACAGCGCGGGGGTGGTGACGCTGGGGGCGGACAGGGAGCCGGAGTTCCACCAGGCCGTGGGGCGCGTCAAGGACCTGGTTTCTTCCATGAACGGACGGAGTCCGCGGGGCACGCTGGGGTTGGGGCATACTCGTTGGGCCACCCACGGGCGTTCGACTCGCGAGAATACTCATCCCCATACGGGCTGCGACGGTCAGGTCGCCATCGTGCACAACGGCATCGTCGAAAACTTCCTGGAATTGAAGGACGGCCTCATCAGCAGGGGGCATAAGTTTTCGTCGGAGACCGACACGGAAGTCCTGGCCCATCTGATAGAGGAAGAATTGAATGCGGGGCGGGACTTCGACGCGGCGTTCTCGCGGATGGCCGAGCGAATACGGGGCGCGAACGTGGTGGCGGCCATCTGGCAGGAGGAGCCGCACCGGATTCTGGGGATGCGGTCGGGCAACGCCGGCGGCATCGCCGTCGCCCACCGCAACGGCGAGACGATACTCGCCAGCGATCTGGGGGCCTTGGCGCCCTTTGCCAAGGAAGTCAATTTCCTCGAAGACGGGGAAATCGTGTCCGCAACCCCGGACGGCGCGGCATACTTCGACTTTCGCGGGCAGGGACTGACGAAGGTCGCTCACCCGATGCCGGAAAACTGGTTCTCGGTGAGCAAGGACGGCTATCGTCACTTCATGCTCAAGGAGATAATGGAGCAGCCCGTTTCGCTGGGCAGCGCACTACAGGGGCGGGTGGATATGCAGTGCGGGCGGGTGGCGTTTGAGGATTTCCCTTTGTCCGACAAGGAGATTGCGAACCTGCGGAGGGTGGTCATTCTCGGCAGCGGCACGAGCCACTACGCCTCGATGGTGGGGCGTCATCTGATGGAACGGCTGGCGGGCCTTTCCGCCGAAGCGGAAAGTTCGTCCGAGTTTCGATACCGGGAGCCGGTGCTGGACGAACATACGCTGGTGGTTTCGGTGGGGCAGTCGGGGGAGACGGCGGACACGCTATCGGCGATGGAGGAGGCGAAGGAGCGGGGGGCGCGGCTGCTGACCATCTGCAACGTGGAGGGCAGCCAGGCGTCGCGGACGGCGGAGGGAACGCTGGCGATGCGGGCGGGGCCTGAAATCGGCGTGGCGAGCACCAAGACCTTCGTGGCTTCGATGGGGCTGCTGGCCCTGCTTTCGTTGTACATCAGCCAGGCCAACGGATTCATCACGGAGCGGACGCGACGGGATTTGCTGAATCACCTGAATCGCCTGCCGAATCTCATCGGCGCGACGGTGGCGAACCACGCTCCGTACAAGCGGCTGGCCCGGTGGCTGAGTCGGTACAACCACGTGCTGTACCTGGGCCGCGGCATCAACCATCCAATCGCATTGGAAGGCGCGCTGAAACTGAAGGAGGTGAGCTACATCCACGCCGAGGGTTACGCCGCCGGGGAGTTGAAGCACGGCCCTATCGCCCTGATAGACCGGAAGATGCCGACGGTGGCGATTGCGCCGCCATCGGGTCTGTACGACAAGATGCTGAACAGCATCAAGGAGGTGAAGGCGAGGGACGGGCTGGTGGTGGCGGTGGGCGACCGGGAAGACGAGGTCCTGGCTTCGCAGGTGGACCACGTGCTTCACGTTCCGAGGGTGCACGAATTGTTGACGCCCTTCGTCACAGTGGCGCCGTTGCAGCTGCTGGCCTATTACGTTGCGGTGGAACGAGGTTGCGACGTGGATCAGCCGCGAAATCTCGCCAAGTCGGTGACCGTTGAATAGGGGAAGATTCCGTCGGGGACGGCTAACGAAGTGACCTTGGAAGGGCTGCCTAAAATTTCGGTCATCGTGCCCACCTACAACGAGGTGGACAACATCGAAGACCTGATTGTTGGACTTCGCGCGGTGCTTGCGGACGTGGACTATCAGATAGTGGTGGTGGACGACAACAGCCCCGACGGGACCTACTACGCGGTGAAGCAGATTGCGGAGCGGGACGCCCACGTTTTGCCGCTTCTGCGACAGGAGAAGCTGGGGCTGGCGAGCGCCGTCATGCACGGGTTCAGGGCCTCGGACGGGAAGATAATCGTGATGATGGATTCGGACCTTTCGCACCGGCCGGAGGACTTGCCCGCGCTGCTGGAAGCGGTGAAGGAGTACGACGTGGTCATAGGGTCGCGGTACGTGAAGGGCGGGGCGATAGTCGGGATGTCCGCCTATCGGAAGCTGGCGAGCCGCGTGTCTATACGCGTATCGAAGATGATGCTGGGACTGCCCTACGAAGACACTACGTCCGGGTTCGCCGTGTTTCGTCGGGGGGCGCTGGACTACGTGGCGCCGAAGCTGGAACCCGCCGGATTCAAGCTGCTGCTGGAGGTGTTGGCGAAGTGCCCGGAGGCGCGGGTGAAGGAACTGCCGATAACCTTCGTGAATCGCCGATGGGGGAGTTCCAAATTCGGCGCGGGCGAGGTTTTCAAGTTTCTGGGGTTGTGCTACCGGCTGCGTCGAGAGCGGGGCAGGGCTGACGAGGGCTAGGCTTCCTTCCTGTCCAGCCAGCGGAGGACGCCTGGGGCGAGGGGGCGGAGAAGGCGGGCGCCCAGGACGATGACGGCGACGCCGCCGACGGTGACGGGCGGCGCGCCCACGTGGCCGCCGGCGATGGCGACGGTCGCGCCGGCGAGGATAGCGAGGGTTGCGAATGAGGCGCGGGCGGCGGCGGATGGGGTCATGGGGGAAGGGTATAGGATGGCGGAACGGGGGTCAAGTTTGGGGCTAAAGGTGGTAAACTATCTAGCCGCAGCTATGATTGGAAGGGAATGGAAAAGGTCGCGTTCGTCGTCACGGGTTGCGCCGCGTCGTCGTGTCGTCAAGGAAGGTTGTCGGTCAGCCGATGATTGACTCGCTTGCAGTGGTCGGCGCAGCCGCCGTGCCCGTGGGGGAGCTGCGGTTCGCCGTGCCGTGGGCGATGGTGCACTTCGGGTTTCCTTGGCATCAGGCCTTCGTCCTCGCCCTTGTCGGCAATCTTATCCCCGTGTTGATATTGCCTGTACTGCTGCGGAGGATTGGCCACTTGCTGCTGCAAGCCCCCAAGCCAATCGGAAGTGTGCTACAGTGGCGGGTGGAAAGGCTGAAGGGGAGCGCGGCCCCCTGGGTGGAGAGGTACGGACGATGGGCGTTGGTTCCCTTCGTGGCGACGCCGCTGCCCTTCACCGGCGCTTGGACGGGCTGCCTGCTGGCGTGGGCGATGGACATCGAGCCGAGGAGGTCGATGCCGATGCTGGCGGTGGGGGTGCTTGTGGCGGCGATTTTGGTGACGACGTTGACGGAATTGGGAGTGTCCATCAGCCTGTTCCTGGCTGGGCAAACGGAGTAGAGTAACAGAGTAAGTTAGGAGGGTGAATCCAAGATGGAATTCGCTTCACTGGTCAAGCGACATAGACTTTCGGCGGCGGCCAACGGGGTGTTGGTGGGGATGGGGATATTCTTTGGCGTCTTTTTCGGATTCGCCGGAATTATCGGGCTGGTAGGAATTATCGGCGGTGGAGGATTGGAGTTCTGGCAGCGGAGCAGGGTGCCGAAGGACATGGGAAGCGACGGTTCGCTGCTGAAGCGGCACAGGCTTTCCGCGCTGGCGAACGGGGTGCTGCTGGGAATGGGAATCCTGATGGTGCTGTACGGCGGGTTGGTTGGGATTGTGGGCATCGTGGCGGGGGTGGGACTGGAGATATGGCAGCGGAACCGCGTCTCCAAGGAGTTGGGGTAGGGGATTTCACCCCCATCCTAGCCTTCCCCCGTCAAGGGGGAAGGGATTAAGAGGGATTCCCTGAATCACTCGGTTCTCTGCGGGGCGCCGCCGCCGATGCTGATTGCCGCCGTGAAACCAATTAGTTCCAAGAGAACGTCAACTGCTTCCGGCCTCGTCGAATCAAGACTGTCTCGGGCTTCGCCAATGCTGTCGCCCAAGGCCCAACAGCCGCTGTCCACGTCTATGGCTATGAACTTGCCGATATGATTCGGCTCTACCATCTGTCGGATTTCTTGCTTATAAATTTCCCTGCCCAGGCGTACCGTCTCCATAGACTGGCGACGGGGTTGCTTGGGCGGGCGCTTTCCGGTTGCGCGCGTTTGGGTGCCGATGTCTCTCATTCGTCTCTCCCGAATGCCGACTTTATTGCTCCGATTGTACCACTTCGGATTAAGAACGGCTGACGGAGGCGTCTCTCCGTATAAGTCAATCACGGCTTGGGAGGAAGGGGATGGATTCCCGCCTGCGCGGGAATGACGGGGGTAGGCGGGAATGACGGGGGGTAGGCGGGAATGACGGGCTAGTTGGTTGGAGGACGCTCGACCCTTCGACAGGCCCTTCGACAAGCTCAGGACAGGCTCAGGGTGAGCGGGGGAGTCACCCCTATCCTAGCCTTCCCCCGTCAAGGGGGAAGGGATTAAGAGGGAGGGGGACGCAAAGGTCTCTTCAAGGGAGAAGGAAGGGGATGGATTCCCGCCTGCGCGGGAATGACGGGGGGTAGGCGGGAATGACGGGGGGTTTGTTGGAGGGCGCTCGACCCTTCGACAGGCCCTTCGACAAGCTCAGGACAGGCTCAGGGTGAGGGGGGAGTCACCCCCATCCTAGCCTTCCCCCGTCAAGGGGGAAGGGATTAAGAGGGAGGGGGACGCAAAGGTCTCTTCAAGGGAGAAGGAAGGGGATGGATTCCCGCCTGCGCGGGAATGACGGGGGGTAGGCGGGAATGACGGAGGGTTGGTTGGAGGACGCTCGACCCTTCGACAGGCCCTTCGACAAGCTCAGGACAGGCTCAGGGTGAGGGGGGAGTCACCCCCATCCTAGCCTTCCCCCGTCAAGGGGGAAGGGATAAGAGGGAGGGGGGCGCGAAGGTCTCCTCAAGGGAGAAGGGAGGGGATGGATTCCCGCCTGCGCGGGAATGACGGGGGGTAGGCGGGAATGACGGGCTAGTTGGTTGGAGGGCGCTCGACCCTTCGACAGGCCCTTCGACAAGCTCAAGACAGGCTCAGGGTGAGCGGTGGATGTGGCGGGGGTTATTGGGTGGAGACGCGTTGGAGGATGGCTTCTATATCGTCTATGCGGGCGCCGAGGTCCTGGAGGGCGCGGCGGAGTTCTTCGATTTCAGCCGGCGTCAGCGTCACGTCGTCCGTGGGCGTGGTGAAGGTTGGCCTGGTGGAAGGCGTCGTGGGTCGCTCCGTCTCCGCGGGCTGGGACGGCGCAACCAGAGTCTCGTCCGCGACGGCGGGGGCGACGGCGGGAATCTCGCCTTTCAGCGCGCGCACGGCGTCTTCCAGAGTGGGCTGCATGACTATGCGCTTGCCGTCGGCAAGGATGATGCGGCGCAGTTCGGGGAATTCCAACGCCTCCGGCTTGAGGAAGATGGGTTCGGCGTAGAGGATCGAATCGCCCACGGGGATGACCAGCATATTGCCGCGCTGGACTTCCGAGCCGACCTGCCCCCAGAGGGTGAACTGCTGGGAAATGGCGGCGTCGTTGTCTATGCGGGCCTCAATCTGGTTGGGCCCGAGGATGCTCTTGCCTTCGGGGAAGCTGAACAGCACCATCTCGCCGTAGTTGGGAGCGTCGTTGCGGACGGCGATCCACGCCTTCAACGGGTCGCGGCGGTCGGGAGTGAAGGGCTGGATGAGCAGGAACTCTTCCTTCTCCTCGCCGGGCAGTCGAGCCAGGATGTAGTAGGGGTCGAGGGTGCCTTCGCGCCCGAAGGAGCTCTGGATGGGTATGGACCACTGGTCGCCCTTCTGGAAGAAGGTCTCCGGGTTGGTCATGTGGTACTGGAGCAGCATCCGCGTCTGCACGGTGAACATGTCCCGCGGGTAGCGAACGTGGTCTTTCAGGTAGTCGGGCATCTCCTCCATGTTCTTGAACAGGGCCGGGAACATCTTGCGGTAGCTGCGGATGAGCGGGTCGTCGGGGTCGGAAACGTAGTAGTCCACGGTGCCGTTGTAGGTGTCCGCGACCACCTTCACGCTGTTGCGGATGTAGTTGAACTCCGTGCCTTCCCAGGGGGTGGAGTAGGGGTACTGGGGCGTGGTGGTGTAGCCGTCCTGGATGAAGAAGATGCGCCCGTCGGCCACCACCTGGTAGGGGTCGCTGTCGGGCGTGAGGAAGGGCGTGACGGTATTGAAGCGCTCCGGCACGGTGCGACGGTACTGGATGCGGCTCTTGGAGGTGTCCACCTGGCCGGAGATGAAGATGTTGATGTCGCGGAACTGCCAGGCGTAGGCGGCCCGGCGGATGACGGAATTCAGGCGAACGCCGCCGGTTCCGGCGTACTCCCGGAAGACGGGCTCCGCGCCTTCGCCCTGGTAGTCCAACTCCGGCTGATTGGAACGGACGATGACGAAGGGCAGAGACTTCAGGCCGTAGTAGACGCCCGCTTCATCCAGGGCCAACTCCTCGTAACCCTCGGCGGGTGCGGCGGGCACGTCCTTCAGCAGCATCTTGGGCTGGCCGTTGGCGTTGACTTCGTTGACGCCGCTCAGGGCGACGCCGTGGCCGTGGGTGTAGACGAGGTGGCGGTTCACCCAGTTTTGGGCTTCCTCCGGCAACTTCTCCGCGGAAATCTCGCGGCTGGAGAGCATCACCTGCTGCACTTCGTCGTTCAGGGTGTAGCGGTCGACGCCGACGCTGGCGAAGTCGTAGAAGAACTGGACGAACTCCACCTGGTTGTAGATTTCGCCCAGGGGCCGCTCGTCCCAAAGCCTGATGTTGTCTATAGTGCCCCGATTTTCCTCGATGGCTTCAGGCGTGATGGACTCAAGGCCCAGGTGGTTCTGCTCCGTTTGCTGGTCGATGCCGAAGGCCTGGCGGGTGAAGGCGATGTTGTTGACCAGGTATTGCTTTTCCTTGTCGAACTCGTTGGGTTCCACCTGGAAGCGCTGCACCACGTTGGGGAAGACGCCGCCGACGAGGATGGCCATGCCAAGCCAGAGGCCGACGGCGCTGACCATTATGCGGTAGCCGGGACGGAATGCGCCGAAAATCATCAGGCCGCCGCTTATGAGGGCGATGAAGGTCAGGATGGTGCGGACGGTTATGCGGGCGTTGTCGTCGGTGAAGCCCACGCCGTAGACGGCGCCGGCGTCGGAATAGAGAAGCTCCCAGCGTCCTATCCAATGACCGGCGGCGATGATTAGGAACAGCGCGGCGCCGATGGCGGCTGCGTGAAGTTTGACGCTGAAGGGGATGGTTACGTTGCGCTCTCTCAGTCCGAAGATGACCAGATACAGGCCGATGACGATGATGAGAATTACGATGGCGGCGCCCAGGAACCAGCCGCGGATGAAGCCGAGGAAGGGGAGGGTGAAGACGTAGAAGTCGACGCCCTTGTTGAAGATTGGCTCAACGAGGGGGGTTACGACGCCGGTGGCTTCGTCGACGTTGGTGAAGGGGGTGGCGTTCAGATACTTCAGCACCGTCTCCCATCGACCGGCGGCGGCGGCGCCCACGGCGGCGGACGCGACTATGGCGGCGACGGCGGCGGCGAGGGCGAGGGCGCGGCGGATGGCGGCGTAGGCCGCGGGGGTCAGGGTGCTTGGCGTCTCGCTCCGCGTGAAGCGGAACGCCAGGTAGATGTTGGGAATCAGCAGCACGGCGAAGACGCCGGCGCTGGCGAAGAACAGCCATATCCGCGTGGTCAGAATCTTGCTGAAGACGCTGACGTATCCGAGGCTGTCGAACCAGAGCCAGTCGGTGTAGACGCTCTTGCCCCAGGAGAGGCCGATGATGAGGAAGAGGACGAGGGTGCCGGCGGCGACCCAACGAACGGAGCGGCTGCTCCACATGGGCAGATTGAGGTCTCCCACGTCGATGGGGCCTCGGCGTCCGGGGGCGCCGTTATTTCCGTGTTGCTGGCTCATTCATCCTTTCGGGCGGTGCGGTTGTGGAAATCTCCCGTCGGTGGTGCATTGTAGCACGGCTTGAGGGTTGAGTCTATGGGGTGACGGGGTTAGACTTGAAATTGCCAATGGAGATGATGGGATGCAATATGGAGGCGAATGCTTCGTATAAGGAGATTGGAAGCAATGGGAGCGACGCACGTAACGGTAACTATACGAAACCCGGCGCAGCCTGAGAAGACGTGGGAGGCGCTGTTTCTGGTGGACACGGGGGCCACCGACTGCATGGCGCCGCGAAAGCATCTGGAGGCCATCGGGCTGGCGCCGAAAGGACGGAGGACATACGAATTGGCGGACGGGAGCGCGTTTGCGGTTGACATCACCACAGCCGATATCGAGTTCATGGGGGATATTGTCGGCGGGACTATCATTATGAGCGAGGAGGACGTTGAGCCTCTGCTGGGCGTAACCGCTCTGGAGTCGGTGGGGATAGAAGTGGATCCGGTGAATCAGCAGTTGAAGCGTCTGCCCGCCGTGCGGCTGAAGGGAGTGCGGTAGGGGGATTTTTGGTGAGGGAGAAGATGGATTCCCGTTTCCACGGGAATGACGGAGGTGGTGGGCCGCTCGACCCTTCGTCCTTCGACAAGCTCAGGATGAGTTCAGGGTGAGCGGGGATGGATTCCCGCCTACGCGGGAATGACGGAGTGGGAGGCGGGAATGACGGGGAGTGAGGCGGGAATGACGAGGAGCGTGGCGGGAATTATGGAGGGACGCTCGACCCTTCGACAATCTCAGGATGAACTCAGGGTGAGCGGGGATGGATTCCCGCCTACGCGGGAATGACGGAGTGGGAGGCGGGAATGACGGAGTGGGAGGCGGGAATTATGGAGGGACGCTCGACCCTTAGACAAGCTCAGGATGAGCGGAGGGATTGATTAGGCTCAAGGTGAGAGGGGATGGGTTTCCGCCTGCGCGGGAATGGCGGGGAGTGAGGCGGGAATAAGGGGGGTTCAGGCCCAGAGGTTTGCGACGTCGATGGCGCGCATGAAGGCGACGTTGGGGAAGCTGCGGATGTAGTTGATCAGCTTTTCCAGCATCAGCAGACGTCCCGGTCTGCCGATGACGTGGGGGTGCATGGTCAGATGGAAGGAACGACCGTAGCGGTAGAGGCCGTCGAATTCAGCCTTCCAACTCAGGTAGACCTCGTCCGGGCTTTTCATGGGGCCGGTTCGGCCCACGGCGGGGGAGTAGGAGAAGTGGGGCGCGTCGTCCAGCAGCCAGTGGATGGGTAGCTCCACCAGCGGGCCTTTGGGCGTGTCTACCATATAAGGAGCGTCGTCGCCCATGAGGCTGGTGTCGTACTGGAAGTCGAGTTCGGCGAGGTATTGGAGGGAGTGCCGGCTGAGTTCCCACGATGGTGAGCGGTAGCCGAGAGGACGGCTTCCCGTGGTTTCTTCCAGGATGCCGATGCCCTTCTCAAGCACCTGCCATTCCTGCTCGGCGGTGAGGGTGGCGGGCGGCTCGTGCATATAGCCGTGATGCCCGACCTCGTGTCCTCGGTTGACAATGTCCTTCATCAGGTCGGCGTTGTTCTCCGCGATGAAGCCGGGGACGAAGAAGCTGCTCTTGACGTCGTATTCGTCCAGCATGTCGAGGATTCTGGGCATGGCGACCTTGGGGCCGTACTCGCCCATCGAGAGGGCGGTGGGCATGTTGACGGCGTCCGGGTTGCGGTTGATGGTGCCGCTTGCGCCGTCGACGTCGAAGGTGAGGAGCGCCACGCATTGAATTTCGCCGGGCCAGATTCCTGCCATTTCTTTTCTCCTTTGTGGGATATATTTATGAATAGGGCGATGGGTTATGGATTGTGATTGTAGCACGTGAATTTATTTGGAGGGATAACGGGAGCCGCTCGACCCTTCGCCAGGCCCTTCGACAAGCTCAGGACAGGCTCAGGGTGAGCGGGGTGGTTAGGGTTTGGCGTGGGTTGCGGTGGATTCCCGCCTACGCGGGAATGACGGGGGGATTGGCGGGAATGACGGAGTGGGGGGCGCTCGACCCTTCGACAGGCCCTTCGGCAAGCTCAGGGTGAGCGGGGTGGTTAGGGTTTGGCGTGGGTTGCGGTGGATTCCCGCCTGCGCGGGAATGACGGGAAGGGGGTTGGCGGGAATGACGGAGTGGCGATGGGATTGTAGCACGGTGGGGTAGGGGCGGCCGGCCGGTCGCCCCTACGGAGGGATTGAGAAGGATGGGATCCCGCTTTCGCGGGAATTAAGAGGGGGATGCGGGAATGACGGGGGGTTAGGCGCTCGACCCTTCGACAGGCTCAGGGTGAGCGGGAGGGATGGGTTCCGGCTTTTGCGGGAACAAGGGGGGTTAGTTGTGGGAGAGCATTTGGTGGATGGTTGATTCTACGTCTGCCAGGGGTGCAAGGACGGGTTTGTCTTCGCCGGCGCGGGGCTTGATTTCCACGACGTTGTTTCGGAGGGAGCGTTGGCTGACGACGATGCGAAGGGGCAGCCCGATCAGGTCGGCGTCGTTGAACTTCACGCCCGCCGATTCGTCGACGCGGTCGTCGTAGAGACATTCAATACCCGCATCCCAGAGGCGTTGGTATAGGGCGTCCGCTTCCTTGGAAACGGTTTCTTTGCCGAGATTCAGGCCCACGATATGCACCTGGTAGGGAGCGATGGGCGCGGGGAATATGATGCCGTTTTCGTCGTGGTTCTGCTCGATGGCGGCGGCGAGGAGCCGCCCGACGCCGATGCCGTAGCAGCCCATGATGACGGGCAGGCGGTTTCCTTTCCTGTCCAGATAATAGACCCCAAGCGTCTCGCTGTAGAAGGTGCCGAGCTTGAAGATGTGCCCCACTTCTATCCCTCGCAGGGCTTCCAGCGGTTCGCCGCATAGGACGCAGGGTTGGCCCTCCTCCGCCAGCGCGATGTCCGCTACCTCTTCCAGATGAAAGTCTCTCGGATGGTTAGCGTTCAGCAGGTGGGCGTCGGGCTTGTTGGCCCCGACGACGTAATTTGAACCCAGCATTACCGAGTCGTCCATGATGCAGCGTATACCCTTGAGTCCCACGGCGGAGGCGGAACCCGCCACCAGGCCCGCCGCTTCCGTCTCCTCCTCCGAAGCCAGCCGCAACTCCTTCACCTTCAGGTAGGTGGTGAGCTTGACCTCGTTGACCTCCAGATCGCCCCGGATGGTTACGAATACCGTCTCGCCGTCGGCGCTGTAGAAGACGGCCTTGAGGGTGCGGCTTTCCGGCACCCCCAGGAACTCGCAAAGCTCGGCGATGGTCTTGACGCCGGGGGTTGACACTTCCTTTAAGGGCAGAGGCTCATCGACGGGCTGCGGCGGCTTCACGCCCTGCGCCTTCTCCAGGTTGGCGGCGTAGCCGCATCCAGTACCGCCGCACCGGAGGATGGTGTCCTCGCCGGTGGAAGCGGGCAGGATGAACTCGTGGGAATCCCGCCCGCCGATAGCGCCGCTGTCCGCCTCCACCATGACGGCGGGCAGCCCACACCGGCGGTAGATGTTTCGGTAGGCCTGGGCCATCGCCTCATAGCTGGCGTCGAGGCCGTCGGCGTCGGCGTCCATGCTGTAAGCGTCCTTCATGTCGAACTCGCGGACGCGGATGAGGCCGCCGCGGGAGCGGGGTTCGTCCCGAAACTTGGTCTGAATCTGGTAGGGGATGCGCGGCAGGTCGCGGTAGCTCTGCACGTGAGCCTTGGCGATGAGGCTGATGACCTCCTCGTGGGTGGGGGCCATGACCATCGGACGGCGGCGGCGGTCGTTCAGGGTGAACAGATTGTCGCCGAAGGCCTGCTTTCTACCCGACTCCTCCCAAAGCTCCATCGGCTGAAGCACGGGCATACGCACTTCCTGGCCTCCTGCGGCGTCCATCTCCTCACGGATGATGGCCTCGATCTTGCGGAGGGAGCGCCAGGCGAGGGGCAGGTAGGAATAGACGCCGGCGGCCACCTGGAAGACCATGCCCGATTTGAGCATATAGCGGTGGCTGGGCGTTTCCGCCTCGGCGGGGTCCCTTCGCATAGTCTTCGTAATCAGGCGGCTGAACCTCATGCAAATCCTTTCGTGGCGGCAGGAATTATCGGTGGGTATTATACCTTATTTGTTCCTGCGAAGGCGGGGACAATCCTCGATTTCCCGCTTATACACCCTGTTGGGAGGGCGATTTGGCGTTTTTACGCAATTCAGGCGATAGCAGCGACGAATCGTTTATGTCAGGCAGGATTTCAGCGCGTAATCCATAGCTTGACACCGATTAGTGCGGAAAGTAAGCTGTAGTGGGACAAAGTAGCTTTCCATTAGCATTAAGGGGCATTGCGTCCCAAAGCATCCGTGGATGCGGAAGACACACGGAAAATTCCGGATGGAGGAGGAGAAATGGCGAATAAAGACATAGCATTGATGGCCCACCTGATGAGACGAGCGGGCTTCGGCGCCTCCTACGAAGAGTTGGAGGAGCGGGCGGCCAAGGGCTACGAGGCCACCGTCGAGGAACTTCTGGACCCGGCGGCCCACGGGGTGCCCGCCGTGGACAACTTCATGATGTGGCGCTACCACCCCATGAACGAGCTGCCGCAGGCGCCGCCCTACGGCACCATGAACTTTCTCTACTACATGTTCACCACCAAGCGGCCCCTGGAAGAGAAGATGACCCTGTTCTGGCACATGGTCTTCGCAACGGGCAACTCCAAGATCGACAACCCCACGGAGATGAACCGGCAGATCAACATGTTCCGGGATCACGGAATGGGCAACTATCGGGACTTGCTGGTTCGGCTGGCGAAGGACCCGGCGATGATCTTCTGGCTGGACAACAACATGAGCCACAAGCACGCCCCCAACGAGAACTGGGGACGGGAGCTGCTGGAACTGTTTTCGATGGGACAGGGCAACTATTCCGAGGACGACGTGAAGATGGCCTCCCGCGCCTTCACCGGCTGGACAATCAAGGCCAAGCTCCCGCGCGCGCCCTACGGACGCTACCTGTGGGAGTTCGAGTATCGTCCGGAAGACCACGACGACGGCGAGAAGCAATTCCTCGGTCGCAAGGGGAACTTCAACGGCGAGGACATCATCAACATCATCCTGGAGGACCCCTCCACTGCCCGCTTCATGGCCCGCCACCTGTACAACTTCTTCGTCGCCGACGAAGTTCAGGTGCCCAGCTGGAATGACGTTGCGCCGCGGGACCCGGAGGCGGTTCAAGCCATCGCGGACGCCTTCGCAGGCTCGAACTACGACATCAAGGCCACGCTGCGCTTCATCTTCAACTCGGACTTCTTCAAGGACGAGTCCGTCCGGTTCGCCAAGGTGAAGAACCCGGCCGAGGTCATCGCCGGAACCATCCGGCTCATCGGCGACTACCAACAGCCGCAGCCCGGCGTGATGCTTCTGGCCCTGGAGACGGGCTACCAGGGGCAGGAACTCATCAATCCGCCCAGCGTGGAAGGCTGGCACACCGGCTCCGAGTGGATTGACACCGGCGCGCTGGTGCGGAGGGTCAACTTCGTCGCCGCACTGCTGGGCGACGACAGCAAGCCCGGCGTGCGGTCCATCATCGACAACCTGGGCAGTCGCGACTCGATGACCGCCGACGAGATGGTGGACGGGTGCCTGGAGCTTCTGGGCGCCATTCAGCTTGAGGATGGCACCCGCCAGCAGATTGTCACCCACGTCGAGTCCGGCGGCCCGGTCACGCGCGGCTCCACGGAGGACGAAGTGGCGGCCTTCGGGCGTCGCGTGACGGAAGCGCTGCAACTTATCGCAGCAGCCAGGGAGTACCAGTTCGCATAGAATCAATGCCGCCGGGCTTTCGGGCCCGGCGGCGCGACCAAAGTTCATCCAACAGAAAATAAGAAGGAGGTTGTCATGGCGCTAATCCAGACCATCGGAGACCGCACCTACACCTATAGCCACTGCGTGGGCAGTCTCTTCGCCTTCACCGCCCCCTCGGACATGGTGCTCGGGCCCGACGGCGTCGCCTACGTGGTGAGCCGCGGCGGAGACCCCGGATACCCGCTGGGCGGCAGGCAGAAGTGGAGCAAGTGGGACCTTTCGGAGGACGTGAAGATTGTGGAGGCCGCCGGCCAGGGCACCGCCGAGGGCGACCTGATGTGGCCCTCCGGCATCGACGTAGGCCCCGACGGCAACGTCTACATCACCGACGAGTACATGAACCACGTGAACGTCTTCTCCGACGACGGGGACTTCATGGGCACGTGGGGAACGTCCGGCTCAGGCGAGGGCCAGATGGACGGACCCACGGGCATCCGCTTCGACGCCGACGGCAACGTGTACGTGGCGGAGAGCAAGAACAACCGCGTCCAGAAGTTCACTTCTGGCGGCGAATACCTGAGCGGCTGGGGCTGCGGCGGCGACGACGCCGGCCAGTTCAACATGCCCTACGGCCTGCACATCGACAGCGACGGAAACGTCTTCGTGGCGGACTGGGGCAACGACCGCGTCCAGAAGTTCACGGCGGACGGGGAGTTTCTGCTGGAAATGGGCGGTTCCGGCGCCGAAATCGGCCAGCTGCAGCGTCCGACGAGCATGGCTACGGACTCGGACGGGGACGTTTACGTGTGCGACTGGGGCAACAACCGGGTGCAGGCGTTCGACGAAACCGGCGACATCCTCATGGCCTTCTACGGGGACGCGCGGGAGCTTTCCAAGTCGGCGGAGGTCTTCATCGCCGCCAACTCGGACTTCGTGAAGGCGCGACGAAGGGCGGACACTTCCAAGGAGTGGGCGTTCAGACGTCCTTCCGCCGTCGCCGTCAACGACCAGAACCAGATACTCATAATCGAGTCCATAAGCGGTCGCATCCAGATCTACCAGAAGGAAGACGACTACCTGGACCCGCAGTTTAACCTGTAGCCGTCCGTTACCGAGCGATTACAACGCAGATAGAGAAGGGGAGGGTTGCGTCATTGCAGCCCTCCCCGGTTTTTTGTTGAGAGGGCGAGTTCCCGTAGTTTGATACCTTTGCATAACTGCCAAGTGCGCCATTCGCCCACTTGGATCACCCCCATCCCCGTATCAAGTACGGGGCAGGCTCTAACCTTCCCCCATCAAGGGTGAAGGGATTAAATTGGATTCCCAGGCTCGACCCATCGACAAGCTCAGGGTGAGCGGGAATGGAAGGGCAACCACAAGGGTTGCCTCTACGGATTGGGGGGCGTAGGGGGCGATGGATTCCCGCCTGCGCGGGAATGACGAAGGGGGTTGCGGGAATGATGGGGGTATGTAAGCGGCAAGGGAGAAGATGGATTCCCGCCTGCGCGGGAATGACGAAGGGGGTTGCGGGAATGATGGGGGTATGTAAGCGGCAAGGGAGAAGATGGATTCCCGCCTTCGCGGGAATGACGGTTATGCAAAGGTCTCCATAGTTTAGGTGTTGGTATAATATACACGACGGTTATCCCAAGTCGGAAGGCGACCGGAGACTATCGCAGGGGGCTGCTGGAATGAAGTACGAATTGGACGATGAAGAACGATACATTCTGGACAGGTTCGAACGAGGGACGCTGACTTCAGTCCCGGACGTGAAGCAGGCGATGGAGTCAGCCCGGAAGTCGGCCCGCGCCACCTTCAAGAAGACGCGGCGCGTGAACCTGCGGATGACGGAGCGCGATTTCAATCTTGCCCACGCCAGGGCGAGAGAAGAAGGGTTGCCGTATCAGACCCTGCTCTCCAGCGTTATACACAAATACCTGACCGGGCGGTTGACGGAGAAGAGATAAACCCTTCATGGCGGCGTATTCTCTCCTCAGAACGCCGTGTTGGACAAAAGAAAAGGGCGCGATTGAAAGGTAGGGGCCGGTTTGAAACCAGCCCCTACGGTGAGCCGGGGGAGTCACCCCCATCGTAGTCTTCCCCCATGATGGAGACTTTTGCATAACCCTCTCTTCGCCCCAACATTCTGTCCAAGAAGCAACGCATTTATACCTAAGCAGCCCCGCCCCTGGATTCCCGTTTTCACGGGAATGACGGGGAGGTGGCGGGAATGGCGAAGGGGAATGTGGGAATTCTGAGCGGAGGGGGTAGGGTTAGGGGTGTGGCGCGGAGGGGGTAGGGGTAGGGGCTGGTTTGAAACCGGCCCCTACGACGTCATTCTGAGCGTCGGCGAAGGATCTAGGGGCGTGGGGCGGTGGGGTAGAGGGGGTTGGCCAGGGAAATCTCGCCCCACATCACCAGGTCTCCCCGTCGGGAGAGGGCGTCCGCCTGCGCCGTCGGCTCCACCGTCACGCCCACCCACTGGTACTCCGCCATCGCCCTTTCCGGCGAAATCATCACCTGTCCCCAGCCCAACTCGTCAATCGTCAGCACCGCCACCAGATACTCCTGCTCGCCCCCTCGCAGCCAGACGTTGTACTGGTGGTTCCGTGGAGGCGCGTGAAGTCCGGTGGCGACGAAGACGCACCAACGCTGGTCAAGATTCATCATCAGATTGCCCTGAACCCCGCCGGTGTCCGACTGCATCGTCACCACCCGCGTGTCGGGCAGCGTGAGCATATATACGATGGACTGCTGGGTGCGCAGCACGTTCATCATCTCCTTGCCGCTGTCGGCCAGCGCGTCCACCTGCTCGTAGAGAGCCTCGCTGCCGGAGACCAGCTCGTCTACGTCGGCGTTCACCTCGGAGCTTTCCTGGTGCAGCTGTGAAACCTGCTCCCCCATCTGGCTGTTGTGATGCATCAGGCTGTTTAGTTCGTCGGAGAGGGCGCCGTTGTGCTGCTGAAGGTCCGAAACCTGTTGAGTGAGCGCGATATTCGCATCCTTCAGATTATCCATCTGGCCGGAGGTGCGGAGGGTGAAGGCCAGCACGCCGCCCAGCAGCAGCAGCGCCATGAGGGCGCCGGCGTAGACGAAGGCGCCGATTATGGACAGGGGGCGACGTCGGAAACGGCTTGGGGGCCTTTCCGGCGACGGTTCGGCGGCTGACTCGTCGGAGGCTATTCGCTTCTTGAGGCCGGCCAGCACTCTACGGCGAGGCGTCTCCTGCTTCACGGCCAGGGACAGGGTGGCGGCCACGTCTCGCTGGATTCGCGTCTGGCCTGAGCACCAGGCGCACTCGTCCAGGTGCCGCTCCACCGCCTGCTCGTCCTCAAGGTCGAGGGCGTCCAGGGCGTAGGCGGCAATCAGGGCTTCGAAGTCCTTGCAGTTCATGGACTCAGCGCCGCCTCGTTCTTGAAGATTGCTCGTAGCTTCTGCATTCCAAGTCTGATTCGGGTTTTCACCGTGCCCAGGGGACTGTCGAGAATTTCGGCAATCTCCGACTGGGAGTATCCCTGGAAGTATGACATGAGGATAACTGTCCTCTGAGCCTCCGGTATGGTCTGGAGGGCCTTGGCGATTTCCTGCCGCTCGATGCGCTTGAAAGCCTCGTCCTCCGTGCGAACCTGGTAGAGCTTCTCCATGCTCACCATCTCCTGCGCCATCCTGTCCATGCCGGCCCTGGCCCGCTTGGCGGCGCGCGTGTGGTCTATGACCCGGTGGTGGGCGATGCTCATCAGCCATCCCTTGGGAGATCCGCGGGCGGCCTTGAAGGTGCCGGCCTTCTGCCAGACGGCGAGAAACACGTCCTGCGTAATCTCCTCGGCGATGGCTTCGTCCTTGAGCATATACCTGGCCAGAGAGAACACCTGGGTTGAATACTTTTCGTAAAAGCGCTCCAAAGCGTCCTTGTCACCATAGGCGATAAGGTTCAGGAGATTCTCGTCCCCCAGGCTCTCATACTTTCCCATCAACGCCCGCCTTCCCGGGAGATGGCAACCGCCTTTCCAATTCTAATACGCAGAACTTTCCCCTTTCGGATTCAAGGCCGCTTCAGTTCATGGAAGCGAGGTTATCCCACAGGTTTTTGATCTGGGCGCGCACGGAGTCCGCGTCGTCGGCCACGGGATTCATGTCAAGGTACGTCTCCAGGTCTTCGATGGCCTTGGAGTAGCTGTGAGTTCTGTAGAACATCCAGGCCCGCTCCTTCAGGTTGCTGCCCATGTACGGATCCAGCAGGGCTACCCTGTCCGCCGCGGCGATGGCCTGATTGTAGTCCCGCCTTCTGACGTGCATCATCTTGAGGTTGGACAGCAGATTGACCAGCAGCTGCCTCTTGGTGCAGGGTTTGAAGAACTCCTCGGATAGGTATATCTCGTGGCCGAAGTCGTCTGCCGTTAGCTTACCACACTCTTCCCTGGTCATGATTTCACTGTGATGGTGGGGGTCGATGTAGATGTCCTCGCCCTGGTTCGGCGTTCGCATGACGAGGCGGTTTGGAAGGTCGATGATTTCGAAGAACATCCCCAGCCTGGCGCCCACCTCCATGTAGACCAGCGAAAGGGCGATGGGCATCCCCCTTTTCGTGGAAAGCACCTGGTCCAGGTACAGGTTGCGAGGGTTGAAACTGTCCTCAACGTCGTCGGAATACCCCTGCGTCTCTCCCAGATAGGAGCCGAGGGCCCTGAGTTTGGCGGGCATGTCCATCGAGGGATTCAGCCGCTCGCGGGCCTCCTCCGCCAGGTTGTCCAGCATAGTAGTAGACTCCTCTACGTCCACCTCCGGGGAGTCCTCGGCGGCGATGTAGAGCGCGCCCTTGGCCAGGTCGAAGTCGCGTTGGGAAGGTTTCACCAGGTTGGCAAAGAGTTCACGGTAAACTTGTTTCGTGTCCATTCTGCTCCTTAATTGTTAAGAAATGTTGAAGAAATTGCACAAGTAGGCTTGCAACGAGGGTTGAAGGGATGCGCCGCCTGAATCAGGCGGGATGAGAGGACGCCGGCGCTCCTGAACAGGAGGGCCTACGCCTGATTGAAACAGGGTCTAAGCGCCCCGTGTGTTGAAGGTCATCGCGCTCTCACGCCTCGTCATTCCCGTGGAAACGGGAATCCAGGCGGGATGGAGAGTGGACTCCCGCTTTCGCGGGAGAAAGGAGTGGGGGATGCCTTCGTGGGTGTGGAAAAATCATTGGTAGAGAATACTAAGGGCCTCAGAAGGGCAATTCAATGCCAGAAATTGCGGCTTTTTGCGGATATTCTTCACGCCAAAATTAAGCGATAGAGACGGCTTTTCTTTCATAATTCGGGCTTATGTGAAGCCTTTAGCTACCAATTCGGCGTTTTCAATTCCTTGATTACGTTGACATGGAAGGAACGGCTGGATATTCTGGGGAGAGATTGCGAAGGCCACCCAACGAAGGAGAATGCAATGAAGAAGCGGATAAGTCACGTCCTGAAACGACCCGGACTGAAAAACGGCGATCCGTCCATTGAGATTCCTGTGGCGGAGGACCTGGCAACCACTCCCGGCATCCGCCAGACGCCGAAGGACGTGGACTTCTATTCGCGGTCGTATCCGCTGGAAAGTCAGAGCATCACCAACACCGCCGACTCCGAATGGGCGTGGACGGTGTACCCGGAGGAGGAGCAGGAGGGCCACCGCGAGCACGTGCGTCTTTCCAAGGAAGTGGTGAAGATTTCCGGCGTGTACGGGGAGATCGAGCCGACGGTGGAGCCGTCGCCGAGCAAGGACGTGACGGCGGGGATAAAGGCGAAGGCTCGCGACCTGGGCTTCGGCGAGGTGGGCATCACCCGCTATGACCGCCGCTACACCTTTAAGTACAAGAAGCGCTGGATTAAGTTCGAGCACGCCGTCTGCCTGGCCTTCGAGCAGGACTACGAGCGGACGCAAGCCATCCCCAGCATGTTCGCCGAGACGACCCACTTCGGCACGTACCGCACCATGAGCCAGGCGGGTTTGATTCTCGCCGACTACATCCGCGGCCTGGGCTACCACGCGCAGGTGCACAGCCCCGCCGACAACAGCGCCGTCTACATCCCCATGTTCGTGCAGGCGGGTCTGGGTCAACTGGGGGCGAATGGGCAGCTGCTTTCGCCCCACTTCGGCTCCCGCGCCCGGCTGATGATAATCACCACCGACGCCAAGATCACTTACGACAAGCCCCTCGACTACGGCATCCACAAGTTCTGCGAAATCTGCCAGGTGTGCGTCAACCGTTGCCCCGGTCGCGCCCTGATTCGCGACAAAGTCTGGTGGCGCGGCGTGCAGAAGCACAAGCTGGTCTATGACCGGTGCCGGCCGGTAATGGCGCGGTACTCCGGCTGCGGCGTGTGCATGAAGGTCTGCCCCGTGCAGAAGTACGGCATGAAGCCCGTGATGGAGCACTACGTGGAGACCGGCGAGGTGCTGGGGAAGGGCACCCACGAGCTTGAGGGTTACAGCGTCGAGGGGAAGGGTTACTTCGGGCCGGGAGAGCTTCCCCACTTCAACCACGAGTTCTTCGACATCCCCCACGGGCGGTCGGAGGATATGCTGTTCGAGGAGTTCAAGACGAAGCTGAACAATCACGAGATACCGGACGGGCCGGCGGGGGACGAGGTTTTGAGGGAGTTCAAGAAGGAAGTGGAGGAGATTGTGGCGAAGCCGGTGGACGACGCGATGGCGCTGCTGCCCCAGAAGGAACAGACGCAGACGGCGATGTAGGATTGGTGCAGGCTACGGGTCGGGCTGCCAGCCGGGGGGCAGGGAATCCCAACTGTCCCTGAGCCAGGCCCAGGCGGGGGAGTAGCGGATGGAGTCCATCTCCTCGTCGGTGAAGCCCCAGGTCGCCAACGCGCCCTCCGGGTCGGCGGCTATCTCCTCCCGCAGCTTCTCGTCGTTGGAGATGCGGTCGATGAAGACGTTGAAGGCCCCGTCCAGATTCTCCCTGGAAATCCCCTGCCCAACAATTTCGGACACTTCAACCCTCCTTGCTGCTACCTGGTCGGCGCGCCTTGTTCCCTCGCGGCAAACGCGCTTAGGTACTCGTAGGCTTCGTCCGCAGTCTCATTGTTGATTTTCTGGTCAACCTGGATGTTGGTGCTGTTAGCAATGTTAATCTTGATTTGCTTGAACAGATTGACGCGCGATTGGGACGCGCCGCGATACCACAACTCCTGAAGCTCATACGATAGATGCCTGTACGATGCAGTCGCTAGCCGTGCGTTGGCTGCTTTGGCTGAGAATTCCCATATCACTGTAGCCAGCACCAGGGCGCCGGCCAGTAGAATCATCAGCGCGGAGACCATGTTAGGGATGTTGTCTGCCAACAAGGCTATTGCCGCTGCTACTACGGAGGATATGGTCAGATACGTTGCCCATATGTAGTACTTGTTGAATTTGTTGGCAACCCGCTCAAAGTACCTCATCAGTCGTTCGGCTTCGTATAGTTCCCTCCATATCTGGTCGCTGACACTCATAACTGCACCTCTACTGACCCAACGGTTAATCCAACTATAGCACATCAACGTCGAGGTGGTCTTGGAGGTGATGGAGGGGCCGGGCGTGGTGGCGGCGGAAATGCGGAATTTTCTCGCCGCTCGGTGGGTTGTTGCGGTCCGGGTCCCTTGTTTGTCACGACGCGACCTCGTTTCATCCATTGCCTTCCTTCTGCCATTGGAATCCTGAGTATATACAATTATTCAACTTAATTGCGCGACATACCGAGATTCTTTTCTACGCCCTCTCATTCCTTTGGAAGTTGACACTGAATCCCTACGCTATATTATGTCTAGGGTAGGACGAAACTCAGGCCGGAGGTGAAGGATGCCCCAGATGACGACCGCGCAGGCGTTGGCGCGTTCTCTCGTGCGCGAGGGCGTGGAGGTGGTCTTCGGACTGCCGGGCGTGCAGATCATGGACGTTTACGACGCCTTCTATCACGAGCCCGGCATCCGCCTCATCACCGCCCGCCACGAGCAGACCGCCGCCTACATGGCCGACGGCTACACCCGCTCCACGGGCAAGATCGGCGCCGCGCTGGTGGTGCCGGGGCCGGGTTTGCTCAACGCCGCCGCCGGCATCGGCACCGCCTACGCCTCCTCGTCGCCCGTCCTGCTTCTGGCGGGCCAGGTCGAGAGCTACAACATCGGCAAGGGCGCGGGCGCCGTCCACGAAGTCGTCGACCAGCTCGACGTCGTCAAGAACATCACCAAGTGGCGCTCGACAATCATGGAGCCGGCCGAAGCGCCGGAGGCCGTGCACGAGGCGATGAAGCAGTTGCAGACGGGCAGGCCCCGTCCGGTGGCCCTCGAAATTCCCTCCGACGTGCTGGCCCAATCGTCGGACGTGGACCTGATGGAGCGGGAAGTCTTCGCCAAGCAAGCGCCGCCGTCGGACGCCATAAACCAGGCGTTGGACATTCTCAGCAAGGCCGAACGCCCCATAATCTGGGCGGGAGGAGGCATAAACCTTTCCGACGCCAACGAGGAATTAACACGTCTGGCGGAAGCGCTGAACGCCGCCGTCATCGTCACCGCCGAGGGCAAGGGCGCCATCCCGGAGAACCACCCCAACTACGTCGGCCCCTACTACTACAGCCACGGGCCGGGCCATCGCGTTCTGCCCCAGAGCGACGCGATACTGGCCGTGGGCACCCGCCTCCATTTCTTCACCCCCGTTTCGTGGAGCTTCAAGCCCGACCAGCCCATCATCCACGTGGACGCCGACCCGGAGGAGTTGGGGCGGAACTGGCCGGAGGAAGTCAGCATCTGCGCCGACGCCAAATTGTCGATTCAGGCATTGTTGGACGGAATGAAGCAACGCGGCAACGCCAGCAAGTGGACGGCGGAGGAAATCGCCCAACACCGGGCGTTGGACTACAAGGACACGACGGAGAAGGCCCCCAACCAGGTACGCATCATCGAATCAATCAGGTCAGAGTTGAATGACGACGCCGTTCTCATCAGCGGCATCTCCAGCATCGGCTACTGGTCCCACCTGGCCTTCCCCGTGCTGACGCCCCGCTCCTACCTGAACACCTCCTATTTCGCCACCCTGGGCTACGCCTTCCCCACCGGCCTGGGCGCGAAGGTTGGCAATCCCGACCGGCAGGTAGTGGTCGTCACCGGCGACGGCGGCTTCATGTACGCGTTGCCCGACCTGGCGACGGCGGTTCAGGAAGGCATCAACACGGTGACGGTGGTGTTCAACGACGGCGCCCTGGGGGCTTCCCTGCGAGACCAGCAGGTGCGATACAAGGGACGGGTCATCGGCACCGAACTGCGGAATCCCGACTTCGCCGCCACGGCCCAAGCCTTCGGGGCGGTCGGCGTCACGCTTGAACATTATGACCAGTTGGGGCCGGCCATCGCCGACGCGCTGAAGTTGGACAGGCCCGTCATCATCGACTGCCCCATCGAAAGCTGGACGCCGCCCTTCCAGATAGCGCCGCCGGGCAGCTTGTAGCCGTCGTCTCATTGCATAGACCTTGAGCCAAATCGTCATCTTCACAACTGAAATTCAGGAGGATTCGTAACGCCCATGATTGGACGAAGCAAAGGCGTTGGAATAGTCGAAATCTACGGAACCATCGGAAGCGGGTCGCAGATTACGGAGCAGATGAAGCTCCTCAGCGATGCGAATTTCAACAAGCGGGTTCAGGCCGTGCTGCTGGACGTCGACTCGCCGGGCGGCACCGTCGGCGGTTCCGAGGCCCTCTATTACATGCTGCTGCGGGTGGCGAAGAAGAAGCCCGTGGTCGCGTACATTCGCGGCATGGGCGCTTCCGGCGCGTACCTGCTCTGCTGCACCGCGTCCAAAATCATCAGCCTGCCGTCGGCCCTCGTCGGCTCCATCGGCGTTCTATACGTGCGTCCCGCCATTCAAAATCTGTTGCAGAAGGCGGGCGTGGGCCTGACGATTTACAAGGGCGGGCAGTACAAGGACATGACGGGGTTCTGGCGCAACCCCACGGACGAGGAGAATGAGAAGTTCGACCTGATGATTGCGGAGACTCACGAGATGTTCGCCCACAGCGTGGCCAAGGGGCGCAATCTTGACGACGAGAAGATTAAGGAGTTGGCCACGGGGGAGGCGTTTACCGGGTTGAGGGCCGAGAAGCTGGGGTTGGTGGACGAATTGGGGGACTTCCACTACGCGCTGGACGTGGCGGCGGAGTTGGGCGATGTGAAGCCGAATCCGATTTGGATACGTCCGAAGCGGGGTCTGCTGGAGCGGTTCGCCGGTAGGTTCGGTAGGGGGATGGCCGCGGGATTCGCGTCGGGACTGCGGGCGGAACTGCCCGGGGGTTTGTACTACGGGAATCCGACGATGTTCGGCGGGAAGTGGGGGGAATAGAAGGCTATTCCAGCAGCGCTTTCACCTCCTGCCACAGCGATTCTTTTTCGTCCATTGACATTTCGTCGAAGTTGACGCCGCGTTCCTTAGCCAGCCGTTCCATCGTCAGGTAGCGATCTCTGAACTTGCGGTTTGCCTGCCTGAGCGCGTCTTCGGCGTGGATTCCCTGCCACCGTGCCAGATTGACGAGGGCGAAGAGCAGGTCGCCGAATTCCGCTGCCTTTTCCTCCGCGCTTTCGGCGGCGACCACCTCCCGCGCCTCCTCGGCTATCTTGTCGATAACGCCGTCCACGTCGTCCCAATCGAAGCCGACGCGGGCGGCCCGCTCCCCCATAAGTTGTGTGTAGGCGAGGGCGGGCGTCTCAGGCGGAATGCCCTCGACGGCGGAGCGTTTCTTCCCCTCGGCGCGCTTCAGCTTCTCCCAGTTGCGCTCCACCTCGCGGGCGTCGGCAACCTTGGCGTCGCCGAATACGTGGGGATGACGACGCACCAGCTTGTCGGCGCTCTGGTTCATCACTTCCGTCAGGGTGAAGTCGCCGGACTTGCGGGCGATGTCGGCGTGAAAGAGAACCTGTAATAGCACGTCGCCCATCTCCTCCGAAAGCTGTTGGGGGTCTTGGGAGTCGATGGCCTCCAGCGCCTCGTAGCACTCCTCCAGCAGGTGGCGCTTGAGGCCGAGATGGGTCTGCTCCAGGTCCCAGGGGCAGCCGCCGGGGGAGCGCAGGCGGTCTACGATTCGGACGAGGGCCTCGAAGGAGGCGACTTCGCTTGAGAAGTCCGATGTGGGGTTTTCGCTGTTCACGGAGCGATTATAGGCGGCGGCTTCGTTGAATGACAAGCTGGGGAGTGATACCTTACCTGCCATGAAGTCTCCCATCATTGGCGCAATTGTCGCCGTCCTGTTCGTTGCCGCCGTGCCGGTGTTCTTGATTGCCGCCAGCGTTGCCTGGGCGATCAACGACCTGGGTCTCTACGCCCGCGGCTTCGACAAATACGATATTCCTACGGCGACGGGCATCGAGCGGGAGGATCTGATTCAGGCGGGGCGGGAGATTCAGGGATACTTCAACTCGACGCGGGAACCCCTGGAGGTGCGGACGACGATTTACGGGCGCGAGCAGAGGTTGTTCAACTACCGCGAGGTCATACACATGGCGGACGTGAAGGGGCTGATATGGGGCGTTTACGGCGTGGGATTGTTGGCGCTGCTGTATATGCTGGGGGTTGGCGCGGCGGGATTTGTGCGCCGGGGTAGAAGTTTCGCGCCCGCCTTATGCCGTCGGATTCTGTGGGGAGCCGAGGCGACGGTTGGGCTGGTGGCGTTGGTGGGGCTGATTTCGCTGGTGGCCTTCGACCAACTCTTCCTGCTCTTCCACCAGGTCAGCTTTGCAAACGATTTCTGGCAGTTGGACCCGCGGCGGGACTATCTGATTATGATGTTCCCGGAGGGCTTCTGGCTGGACGCGACGCTCTTCGTGGCGTTCCTGACGCTGGGCGGCGCGGCGGTTTTGGGCGCGGTGTCCGGGGGATGGTTGGTGTTTCGGAAGCCGGAGTTGCGGCGGAAGCTGGCGTCGCTGTTGAAGATGGATTCCCGCTTTCGCGGGAATGACGAGTAAGGGGTGCGGCAATCCGATTCTTAGCTCCGCTCAGAATGACAGGACGGGCCGGTGGGTTGCGATGACAGGATGGCTAGTGGGCCGCGCAAGCGCAGGCGCCGCCCGCGCAACCGCCGCATCCGCCCATCCCGGCGACGGGCTCCGCAAAGTCGCCGCCGGTGGAGACGAAGGCGGAGAATAGGGACAGCGCCTTCTTGGAGGGCAGTCCGCAATCCGGGCATTCGGCGTGGGACGTTCCCGCCGGCTGGAGGCGGTCAAACTTGACGTTGCACTCCGGGCAGACGTACTCATATATCGGCATCAGCTAATCCTCGAAAGTTGGTCTAACTTCATCTAAAGATACGCCACGTTTACGAATCGGTAAAGAGCCTCGACGTTCACGCCTGGCACTTGGGGCAGAAGTAGGCGCCGCGTCCTCTGACGATTATCCGTTGGATAGGCTCGCCGCACTTGGCGCAGGGCGCGTTCGCCTTCCGTGGCACTTTCAGCGTGCCCAGCCCTTCCGCCGATTCCGTCGGCGGGCCGCCCTTCGACACGATGTCCGCCAGCTTGTCGATGGCCTGGGTGAGGATTTCGACGGTGGCCTTGTGCATCAACCCGCCCTGTTTGGGCGTCAAACTTCCCCCCGGCGTCAGGGGATGGACGGCGGCGTCGAACAGTATCTCGTCGGCGTAGATGTTGCCGATTCCGGCGATGACGGACTGCTCGCAGAGCAGGGCCTTGATGGGCGCCTTCCGGCGTTCCAGCCGCTCCATAAACACGTCCGGGGTGAAGGATTCGTCCAGCGGTTCAGGGCCCAGATTCCCGACGACGGGCGTTTCGTCTGACACGAGCTGCACCGTTCCCAGCTTGCGGGGGTCTACGAAAAGCAGGAACCAGTCGTCGTCCAGGGCGAAGAAGTTGCGCGTCATGGGGTGCCGGGGAGTGGAGGACTGTTCCAACAGCAGGGAGCCTGTCATACGCATGTGGAAGACGAGACTCTGCCCGTCGTCCAGCCTGAGCATGAGGAACTTGGCCCGGCGCGCGACTTCCCGCACGTGCTTGTGCAGGATGCCCAAAACCAGGTCTTCCAGCGACGTGCCCTGAACGGCGCGCGGCCAGTCGAGGACGGCGCCGGTGAACTTTCGTCCCACCAGCCCCCGCCCCACAAGATAGCGGCGCATGGCCTCTACGTCCGGCAGTTCAGGCATGGCCCAATTCTACCCCATGTCTCCCCAGGTTGCGCCCGCCTTTGTGTCCACCTTCAGGGGGACGGACATTTCGGCGTAGCCCTCCAGGGCGTTGGGCATTTCCTCGTAGACTATCTCCTTGAGGGCGTCCAGCTGGTCTTCCGACGCCTCGAAGACGAGTTCGTCGTGGACCTGCAACAGCATCTTCGCTTCCAAATCGGAGTCCTCCATGCGGCGATGCACCCGAATCATCGCCAGCTTCATTATGTCCGCCGCCGTGCCCTGGACGGGCATGTTGATAGCCATTCGCTCCCCCGCCTGTCGCACTACACGGTTGGAGGCGTGGACTTCCGGGATGTACCGACGATGCCCCAGCAGCGTCTCCACGTAGCCGACGGCCTTCACCCGCTCCTTCACCTCGTCGAGATAGCCCTGGATGCCGGGGTACTTGTCGAAATAGGTCTGGATGAACTTGCGGCCTTCGTCCGGTGAAAATTCGGTCTGTTGGGAGATGCCGAAGGGCGAAAGGCCGTAGATGACGCCGAAGTTCAGCACCTTGGCGATGCGGCGATGGTCGGCGGTCACCTCGTCCATCGGCACGTCGAACATCATCGAGGCGGTGGCGGTGTGGATGTCCTCGCCTTTCAGGAACGCGTCTATCAGCGCCGAATCCTGGGAGAGATGGGCGAGGACGCGAAGCTCAATCTGGGAGTAGTCGGCGGCGAATAGAAGCCACGCGTCGCCGTTCATTCGAGGCGCGCGGAAGGCCTTCCGCACCTGGCGGCCCAACTCCGTGCGGATGGGGATGTTCTGGAGATTGGGGTCGTTGCTGGAGATGCGTCCGGTGGCTGAACCCGCCTGGTTGTAGCTGGTGTGGATGCGGTGGGTCCGCGGGTTGATGAGGGTGGGAAGGGAATCGACGTAGGTGGACTTCAGCTTCGTCACCTGCCGGTAGTCCAACACCTTCTCAATGACCGGATGGGCGCCCTTCAAGGACTCCAATGAATTGGCGTCGGTGGAATAGCCCGTCTTCGTGCGCTTCGTCTTGGGCAGCCCCTGCTCTTCGAACAGCACCTGGCTCAGCTGCTTGGGCGAGCCAATCTTGAAGGCGTGGCCCACGTCCTCGTAGATGGCGGTTTCCAACTCGGCAATCTTCATGCGAAGGTCTTCGGACATCTCCTGAAGGCTGCCGCCGTCCAGGGTTATGCCGTTGCGCTGCATCCGGACAAGCACGTCGATAAGCGGCATTTCCATCTTCTCGAAGATGTCCCAGAAGCCGTTGTCCTTCAGCCGTTTTTCCAGGATGGGACGGAGCCGTCCGGCGTAGTCGGCGTCGGCGCAGGCGTAGGGAACCACGTCTTCGATGGGCACCTGGGCCATAGTTATCTGCTTGCGGCCCGTGCCGATGAGGGTCTTGATGGGGGTCATTTCGAAGTTGAACATGTCCAGGGCCAGGTTCTTGAGGCCGATGGCCTTGATGCCCAGCAGATAGGCGGCCATCATCGTGTCGCAGGCCATGCCGCGAACGTGAATGCCGTAGTTGCCGAGGGCGGTGACGTCGTAGTTCAGATTGTGGCCGCACTTGGCGATTTGAGGGTCTTCCAGCAGCGGCTTCAACGCCGGCAGCACTTCTTCCAAGGGAAGCTGGCGGCCCTGCTGATGACCGACGGGAACGTACCACGCCTTGCCGGGCGAGGTGGAGAAGCTCAGGCCCACCAGGTCCGACGCCATCGGGCTGATGCTGGTGGTTTCCGTGTCGAAGGCGAACCGGCCCGCTTCGTGGAGAGACTCAATCATCCTGTCCAGCGCTTCTTGCGTGTCAACGCACGTGTAGTCGACGGGCGGGCCTTCATCCTTGGCGGGTTTGGAATCGGCGCCGGCGGGTTCGCCGTTGGCGTGGGGCACGCGGGAAACGACGCTTGCGAATTCCAACTCCCGCAGCAGATTCACCACGTCGTCCCGCTCGTAATTCCAGAAGCGGCACTCGTCCATTTCAAGTTCGACCGGCGCGTCCTTGCGTATGGTGGTGAGGACTTTGCCACGAAACGCCTCGTCCTTGTTTTCCATGAGAATCTTCTTGGCCCTGGGCGGCGTCACATCCTCGATTTGCTCATATATGCCTTCAATCGTTCCGAACTTGAGAAGCAGCTTGGTGGCCGCCACCTTTCCGAGTCCCGGCAGGCCGGGGATGTTGTCCGACGAGTCTCCCACGATAGCCTTGAAGTCCGGTTGCACGTCGGGTTCCAGCCCGCCGAAACGCTTCCGCACCTCCGTCTCGTCGTATATCTTAGGCCCGCGGAAGCTGGTGAAAATCTGCACTCGCACGTTGGGAGAAACCAGTTGGAGAATGTCCGTGTCCCCCGTCAGGATGACCGTTTCGACGCCCTGTTGTTCCGCCTGCTGGGCAAGGGCGCCCAAAACGTCGTCGGCTTCGAAGCCCGGAGCCTCTATCCGCTGTATGTTGAAGGCCGCCATCAACTGCTTCACCCGGTCGAACTGGTGTCGAAGTTCAGGCGGCGTCGGCGGTCGATGAGCCTTGTATTCGTCGTACATTTCGTGCCTGAAAGTCGGCGTGGGGGTGTCGAAGGCGATGATGCAGTGGGTGGGCTGAAAATCGGCGATTGCCCGCAGGAAGGTGTTGGAAAACCCGAAGACGGCGGTGGTGTCCTCCCCCTCGCGAGTGGTGAGATTCTGCCCCGGCGAGATGGCGTGGAAGGCGCGGTGAACCATTGCGTGGCCGTCCATAATCATAAGGAAGGGTTTGTCGCGCTTGAGGGGGAGGCTCATCATCGTTGCTTGTTCACGGGCCATTGGTCACCACCTTGCGGACTGTAGTCGGATGCGCCAGTTCAGGGTGATTATACACCAATGGCGCGGGATGGGCAGGGGTGGTGGAGAAGACGCGACGGCGTTTTGTGTGTTATTCTGACGTACACACGGAAACTTGAGATTCGGATATATCGGAGAAGTTGCGATGGTAGAACCGATTCGCGTAGAACCCCGGCCTGGCTACAAGATATGGATTGAGTACGACGACGGAGCCTCCGGGGAGATTGACTATTCGCATTTGGCCGGCAAGGGAGTTCTGAAAGCCTGGAACGAGCCGGGTTTCTTTGAGAAAGTGCACATTTCGCCTCATAGGTCTATCGCATGGAATGACGACATTGAGTTCTGCCCGGACGCCGCTTACATGGAAATTACGGGCAAGTCCTTCGAAGAGTTAATCGGGCAACCGGAGGCGCTTGCCGTCGATGGCTGAAATTTGCCGCTTCTACGGCATAATCATCCGAATCCACAACCAGGACCATCAACCTCCTCACTTTCACGTCCAATATGGCGAATACTATGTCAGGGTGATCATCGGAGATTCCTCCGAGGTGCAAGGGCGGCTGCCCCCACGGGCGCGGCGGCTGGTAAGGGAATGGACGTCCCTTCACAGAGAGGAACTGGGGGAAGCGTGGGAGAGGGCGCAGCGTATGGAGCCGCCCGGCAAGATTGCGCCGCTGGAGTGAGCGAAGGGACGACTGCGGGAATCTTCACCCTCACCTTAATCCTTTCCCTCAAGAAGACCTTTGCATAACTGCCGAATGCGTCATGCACCACGCCCGAATCACCCCCATCTCAATCTTCCCCCATCAAGGGGGAAGAGGCTAATTGGCACTCTTGGGAGAGTTATGCAAAGGTCTCCATCCAAGGGGAAGGGATGAGATGGATTCCCGCCTACGCGGGAATGACGGGATGGTTAGAGGGGGAAGGGAGAAGATGGATTCCCGCCTACGCGGGAATGACGGGATGGCTTGAGGGGGAAGGGATGAGATGGATTCCCGCCTACGCGGGAATGACGGGATGGTTAGAGGGGGAAGGGATGAGATGGATTCCCGCCTACGCGGGAATGACGGGATGGCTTGAGGGGGAAGGGATGCGATGGATTCCCGCCTACGCGGGAATGACGGGATGGCTTGAGGGGGATGGGATAAGAGGCAAAAAGAAAACTCCACCGGCCCCGGTGCCTGGAGCCGATGGAGTTGATGAGGAAGAGTCCGGGAGTTAGCTGTTGTGTCTGCTGCCGTTTTCCGCCAGGACCTCGAAGGTCTCGACGCCGGTGAGTAGAGAAAGCCCGTTGCGAACGCTGGTCAGGTTAGCCGTCAGCTGCCGTTCCAGGTTGCGAAGGGCCTTGGCCGCGTATGCGTCCACCTCAGCCCTGCTGGTCTTCAACTCCGTCTCGGCCTGGGAGATCATGCGCGTGGACTTCCGCTCTGCGTCATCCACGATCTGCCTGGCCCGGCGCTGGGCCTCCTTCAGAACCTCGGACTGGTTGATCCTGTTCTGGAATTCCTCCTCAGCCTGGGCCTTGGTGCGGCGCCTCTCGGCCTCCGCCAGGTTGAGAATGTCATCCTTGTTCACCAGAATCTCCTTGGCCGCCCGAACGTCCTGCGGAACTGCGAGTCGAAGTTGGTCCATTAGCTCTTGAACCTTGTTGACATCCAGAAGAGTGCGTTGGGTTGCGGGAACCTTGGTACTAGTAGTGATTAGTGCTTCCAGCCTATCGATGATGTTGATTATGTCCATGTGTCCTCCTTCCAATCTTTATAGGCTACCGGGCAGAGCTAATTTCTCCAGGACTGCTTTGGCTACGTGCGGCGGCACCATGACTCTAATGTCGCCTCCCAGACTGGCCACCTCCTTCAGACGACTTGAGCTTACGAATTGATATTCCAGGCTTGTGACGAGACAAACCGTTTCGATGTCCGGCGCCAGTTTCTTGTTAACGAACGCCATCTCGTATTCATATTCAAAATCGGAACCGCCCCTCAGGCCCCGAACGATTACCTGCGACTCCGTCTGCCGGGCGTAGTTGACCACCAGGCCGCTGAAGCTGCGGACGTCCACGTTTTCCAGGTGACGAACCGCCTCCTCGAACAGGGCCACCCGCTCCTCGGCGCTGAACAGGCACGGCCTTGAGGAGCCTTCGTAGACGGCGACAACCAGGCGGGAGAAGAGGCTCGACGCCCGCGTTGCCACGTCCACGTGTCCCAGGGTGGCCGGGTCGAAGGTTCCCGGATAGAGCGCCACGGTCATCAGCAACTCCTCCGTTGGAAGAAGTCGACAACGCTGTCGCCGTGGCGCCTGCTACGCGCCAGCGAAAGTTTGCCGTACCTGTCCTTCAGGATTAAACGCTTCGAGTGTCCTACGACTAACATCCCTTCATTCTCGATGATTTCTGCCCGGTCTATCGCTTCCAGGTCCTCGTCCAGACTTTCCATCCGGTACGGGGGATCCATGAGAATCACCCCGTAGGGGCCTTTCAGCAGCGCCAGGGCCTTCAGCGCCTCCATGCGGTGCACCTTGGCCTGCGCTTCGAGTCCGGTTGTTTTCAGATTCCTCCTTATGACGGCGCACTGGCGGGGGTCCTTCTCCACGAAGTCCGCGAAGGCGGCGCCCCGGCTCAGGCTCTCTATGCCAAGCGAACCGACTCCCGCGTAGAGGTCCGCAACCTTGGCGTTCGCCAGAATTTCACCGCCGAGGCTGTTGAAGATGACGCCCCGGATCAGCTCCGAGGTGGGTCTGGCTCCCCTGATGGCGGGAGGGGCGAGCCGTCTTCCTTTGGCTATTCCTCCTGCTATCCGCATCTTCAACCTGCTTGGGGAGTCTACTGATTGGGCGGAAATTCGGCAAAGAAGAATGGGTGCAACTTTAGACGAATTTTATGTGAATCTTGAGAAAGCGCTTATTCCGATGGCGAGCCCGGCAAACCCTTCCACGAGATAGCTCCCACGCTGAATCCAACGCCCCGTTGTTGTATAATCACACTTGTCCATGCCCGCCCTGGGCGGTTAGCTCAGACGGTTAGAGCACCTGCTTTACACGCAGGGGGTCACAGGTTCGAGTCCTGTATCGCCCACCACCACATACCAAATCAAGAACTTTCACCATTACCTTCGCCTTGGCGTTGTAATCGGCATTGCGAAACCCGGCGGATCGCTCCGTCGGCAGATGCAGCGGGTCAGTCCGGCCTCAATCGGAGTTCGTCAAGACGCGAGTCATCCCGGATTTCAGGAAGCGGGAAGAACGGCATCGCCGCGCGCCCGGCCGGCGGTTACTTCCACTCGCCCGACCATCATTGGGGGGCCTCTGCCCGACCGTTGCGCGCGCTAAAACGCCAGAGCGCCGGTGTAGACCTGCTGCATCCGCAGAATCTCTTCATCGTTGAAGCACTCCCACATCTTGACCCCGTTGTCCGCTATCTCCACCAGGTCCTCAATGCTCGTCGACGAAAAGTCGAGCAGCGTTGGGTTGACCAGCGCCACGTAACGCGGGTGCCCGCCGGCGAACTCGGTGATGCAGGCTTGACTGTCGTCGCTCAGCCCCCCGGTCTGGGATCCGATGACCGACACGAAGATGGGCACGTAGCTTTCCGGGCTGATGCAGGCGGTCACGGAGTCCGACATTCCAAAGGCCCCTGCCGCCGTGGAGTCCAGCAGCGCGGCGTAATCTTCGTCCGTCATCTTCTCCTGGATGCAGGCGGCCTCGGACTCCGGAATCATGCCTATGATGTTCATCTCTGCTGACGTATTGACGTCCAGAGCGGCTTGTATGCGGACCAGATAGCCCACCTTCTCCACCGGGGTCATGCAGTTGTAGAACTCCAGGGCATACGGCCGCGTTGCCGAAGTTTCCTGAACTTGACCCGGCGGCGTCATTCCGAGGCCCGTCAGGACCGCGAGCGGACTTTCTCTGCCGACTCCTATCATGCATGCGCGGGTTTCGGACGTCCATCCCGCCTGCAAGTCGAGGAAGGCTATGCCGAAGACCACCAGGTTTTCTGGTTCGGCGCACTGGAATATCGGCAATACAAATTGCTCGCCGCCGGTCGTTAGAATCAACAGAACCGGCTCGTTGGACATTTTCTCGTAGGCAGCCTCTCCGATGGCCGCGCGAAGGCAGGAGGACTCGGCTTCGGAGAAGAGCGCGAACACCTCCCCACCTGTCGTCGTCGGGGTGAGCCTCAGCTCCTCGAGCGCCGGGGCGGCGGTGGTCGGAAGGGGCGTTGGCGTGGGTGCGGGCGTCGGCGCTGCCGTTGCCGTCGGCGCGGGCGTCGGTCTTGGCGTCGGTTCAGGCGTTGGGTCGGACCCGCAGGCGGCCAGCAGGACCAGCAAGGCTGCCAGCGAAGCTGCCCAAAGCCACTGTCTCCTCAGCATCGACACAACCATTCTATTCGCCTCCTTAACCTTCAGCGAGCCGTCTCTTCCCGGAGCCTGTGTGGTGGCGTCGCCAACTCTCCGTCTCGTACAGGACATTGTTGTACGGATGACATCATATCTCAAACGGCGCTTTCGGGTCAACGGAATCTCCCGGCGACAAGTTAGCAAATCGTTACGCCTCAGCCCACCGCATTGAGACGTGGCCAGGCAGACGAGGCACGCCAGCATCATAACCTGGTTCCTCTTGAAACGGGGGCGTCTCCTCCGCCGGTTCCCGCGGAACAAGGACGCGAGGCGGCGAAACCCGGTCGCAGGTCTTTGTCGGAGCCGGCGTTGGGGTCGCCGCAACCGCAGGAAACGCTGCTGTTCCCAATGCACGCAAATCGTTGTTGACTAAATGGATATTTCTTTGATACACTATATCACTAAATCAGGAGAATTCCAAAAAATGATTCCACGCGAAGGTCAATGCTCCGAATGGAAACCCAAAGGCCACGAACAAACTTGATGGCCGTACTGGAGGACCGAGGCTACAGGGCCACCTCTCCCAGGAGAGCGGTGGCCAGGCTTTTGGAGCGGAAGCAAAAGGGATTCACCATCGAGGACATCAGCGAAGAGTTGCCTTCGATAGGCAAGGCAACCATATACCGGACCATCAAGCTCTTCCTCAAGGAGGGGGTGGTCTGCAAGTTCCCATTGATGGACGGAGCGCCCTTCTATTGCCTTTCTCGCACCGGTCATCGCCACCACCACTCTATCTGCGTCCAGTGCGGGGAAGTGGAAGAATTCAAGGCTGCCCCAATCGAGAAGTTGCTCAAGGACGCCGGCGCCGACATCCAAGGGCAAATCGTCGACCACCGCATCCAGCTGTACGTGAACTGCGAATACTGTCCCATCGAATGGACCAGGTAGTGGATTGTTCAAATCCTCCAGGATCCAAACGTCGCGGCAGCCTGCATAACTGTCAATACCGACAAATTACCAACCGTCGGTAGGTTTCACAAAAATTTCTTACGAACTAAGGAGAAAAAGCAACATGCCAACGATACCACATCTCAATAGGAATTGGAGGGGCGTTGCCCAGACGCTTGTCATTAGCCTCGCCATCCTCGCCCTGACTGTTCTGGTTGCCTGCACAAGCGAGGAGGCGACGGAAGAACCGGCAACCCCGGCGCCCGCCGTCCCACAAGCTACCGCGGCGCCCGCGCCGACAGCCGCGCCCGCAATCCGCACCGCCACTCCAACGGCACGGCAGACGCCGGCGCCTACCCCCGCCGCAACCCCCGCCGACCCAGGCCCGATATTGCAGGTAGTAACCACCACCAACTTCGTCGGCGATTGGGTCAGGAACGTCGGCGGCGATAGAGTCGAAGTGTTCAGCCTTCTGCCCCCCGGCGGCGACCCGCACACGTTCATGCCAGGAGCGCGGGACGTAGCCAGAGTAGCCGACGCGGACATTGTCTTCACCGTCGGCCTGGGTCTGGAAGCCGATTGGTTGGAGGATCTGCTTCACAACGCGAGCGCGGATGAGTCAAAGATAATCGCGCTTGGCGACCATGTTGACCCCATTGAGTTCTCGGGCCCTGACCCGCATGGCCACCACGACGATGACCATGACGATGACCACGGGGACGATCACGGAGATGACCACGACGACCACGGGGATGAGCACGCGGAAGCCACGGGTCGGCTGATAATCGCCGACCACGAGCAGGCGGCCCTGTCCGTTCTCGACCTGACCACGGAAGGACTGGCCGAGCTTCGCATTCCCGTCGCCGCGGCGGGCGCGAGCCTCTATTCCAGCCCCAGCGGGCGCTTCCTCTTCGCCATTGCCCGCGGCCCCGAGGATAACGACGACCGGGTCCACGTGTTCGACGGCGGCGTCTATCTGGAAGAGCACGGAGACCACATGGACCTCATTTCCGAACCCGTCACCCTGATGGACGTGGGCACCACCGACGAGAGGCCGGTGCACGTAAGCGTCCATGCCGGTTGGACGGCCATCTACCACGACGGCACGGGCCGGGCCGCCCTGTACGAGGAGCACCACCTGGAAGAGGAATACAACGACTACGAGCCCGTCTGGATGGAGGCAGGGTTGCAGCACGGGGCGGTAGTGCCTCTGGGAGAAGATTTCTTCATGGTCACGTCCAACAACCCGGACTACCCCGCGACGGCGACCAGCAGCCTGCCCCTGGGCGGGGAGATTCGAACCATCGACAACGTGACGGTCTACGACGCCAGCAACCGGTCTTGCCCCGGCATGCACGGCGAGGCCGCCAACCACCACGGCGTGGCCCTGGGCTGCGTGGGCGGCGTGCTCTTCATAGAAGGACACGACGGCGAGTACGAGCACGTCTTCATCGACAACCCGGCTGATATGAACGAGGCCGCGCGCATCGGCTCGGTGTGGGGCCATGATGACTCGGAGCGCTTCTTCGGCTCCGCTTCCTACAGACAGGACGGCGTTTTCACGTACGACGGCCTGTGGATGATTGACGCCGAAGGCGGAGAGATGACCCGGGTCCTACCCTCGACGGATGAGAAGCGGGTCTATGGCGCGGCCTTCGACGGCCACGGCGAGGAATTCTTCGCGCTTTCGGCTGACGGGATGCTGAACGTCATCCATGCCGAGACCGGCGAAGTGGAAGAAGCGATGCAGCTGGTTGACCCCTTCGACGGCGACACGTCGCCCTCATTCATCGTAGTTGGCGAGATGATCTACGTCTCCGACAGAGCCTCAGGCCGCATCTTCGAGTTCAGCCTGGAGCACGGCGAAATCGAGCGCGAGTGGGGCATTGACGGCTCGCCCGGCAGGCTCGCCTTCGTTGGCGTAGGCGCCGCCGCCTACGAGGAGCACGGTCACGACGAGCACGAAGGCGACGACCATGACGACCACGAAGGCGACGACCACGAAGATGACGAACATGACGACCACGAAGAAGACGAGCACGGACATGAGGGGCACGACCACGGCCCGATTGACCCCCATTTCTGGTTCGACCCGATTCGCGTGAAGGTTGCCGTGGACGAAATAGCCGAGCATCTGGCCGAGGAAAACCCGCGGAGCGCGGACTTCTTCCGCGCCAACGCGGAGAATTACAAGGCGCAGCTCGACGAGCTTCACGCCTGGACTCTGGAGCAGGTGGAATTGATTTCTCCGGAGCGCAGATTGCTGCTTACGTCCCACGACACTTTCGCATACTTCGCCAAGCTGTACGACTTTGAGGTTGTCGGACTGGTAATTCCATCCCTGGCGACCCACGTCGAGCCCTCCCCGGAGCACATTGCGGAACTGGTTGACGCGGTTCGGGAGCACAACGTGCCGGCGATATTCTCTGAGAATACCGTCGACGATCGACTCGTAAAAGCCATCGCATTGGAGACGGGAGCAACAATGTCCCACCTCTACACCGGTTCCCTCGGGCCGGAGGGCAGCGACGGCGGCACGTACCTGGACATGGTGAGATCGAACGTCATGCGCATCGTTGAGGCGCTTAAGTGAGTTCCGCTCGAAACTCGCACGCCCTGAGCATGTCGCTTGAGGACGTCACGGTCGAGTATGGCGGTTACATGGCCCTGAGCAACGTGACCTTCGAAGTTGACGGGGGAACCCTGATGGGCATCATCGGCCCGAACGGGGCCGGCAAGAGCACTCTCTTCAATGCGATTGCCGGCCTCCTCCCCGTCCATAAGGGCAAAGTCACTCTGCGCCTGGAAGACAGCCAAAGGGAATCCCTCGCCTACGTCCCCCAACGTGAGAGCGTAAACTGGCGGTTTCCCGTTACCACCCAGGAAGTTGTCATGATGGGCCGGTGTTGCAGACTCGGATGGTTCCGCCGGCCCGGCAAGAGGGATCGAGAGCTCGTCAAGGCCTGCCTGGGCCGGGTAGGATTGTGGGATCATCGCTCCACCCTTATGACGGAACTTTCGGGTGGGCAGAGACAGAGGGTATTCATCGCCAGAGCCCTGGCCCAGGAAGCAACGGTGCTTCTTCTGGACGAAGCCTTCAGCGGCGTCGATATCGGCGCCCAGGAAGACTTGATTCGGATACTTCGAGAATTGCGGGACGAAGGCTGCATAATCATGCTTGCCACCCACGACCTGACCGATTTGGCCACCCGCTTCGACGAGGTGCTGTGTCTGAACCGCCGCGTCTGCGCTTGCGGGCCTCCCGCCCGGGTCTTCACGTCCAACGTGATGAAGGAGTTGTACGGCGCCCACGGCATCCGCCTGGCGGCCGACGAGAATAGACGGCTCGACGAAGTCTGATGATAGACCTAATAGTCGCTCCCCTTGAGTACGGCTTCATGTGGCGGGCCTTGATTGGGTCTATTCTCGTCGGCGTCATGTGCCCGGCAATCGGCGCATACGTCATCACCAGAAACCTCGCCTTCATCGGAGACGCCCTTGCCCATGCCGTGCTGCCGGGCATGGTCGTCGGATTCATGGTCGGATTCAATCCCGCCATCGCCGCGGTTCCAACCGGGATAACGGTTGCCATGCTGGTAAGGACCGTGAGCCGGCGGGCCGGCCTCAGCACGGACACCTCCATCGGCATCCTCTTCGCGGCCATGTTCGCCCTGGGACTCGTGCTTCTGGCAGCCACGCCAACCATCAGGGTTGACATCGAAAGCCTGCTTCTGGGGCAGCTTTTGGGCATTTCTCCGACCGGGATATACGTATCCCTCGCCATTGCCGCGATAGTCATCCTGGGGCTGTTCGTCTTTCATCACTGGCTCATGTTTGCCAGCTTCGACCCGGTTGGATCGCAGGTCATGGGCCTCCGCGCCGGCTTCGCCGACTACGCGCTTCTGGTGATGTTGGCCCTCGTCATCGTGATAGGCATTCAGGCGGCGGGCATAGTGCTTGTGATGGCAATGCTGGTAACGCCCGCCGCCACGGCCTACCTTCTGGTCAGGCGCTTCGTCTCGATTATGATAACGGCGGCGGCGATAGGCGTCGCGGCCGCCGTCTCCGGCCTCTATCTCTCCTACTACTTCAACCTCTCGGCCGGCCCCGCCATGACCCTCGTCGCGAGCGGGATATTCATCCTCGTCGCCTTATTCAGGCGAAAGGCCTTCGACCCCCACTCCAACTTCGCATAGACGAAGGAGTCCCTCCCCCTTCCCCAAATTGACACCCAAACACGCCCATACTAGAATCGCCCCATCCGCATCGCTCCTGCCCGGCAAGGAAATCCAGTGGCGTCCCAACCTGACAACACCTCATCCCAAAACCCCGGAGTCCCGGACGTCGTCATCGACCGCCTCCCCCAATACGTCCGAATCCTCCACGCCCTCATGGACGACGGAATAGAAGTCGTGAGCTCCCAACAGCTTGGCCGCCATCTCCAGGTAAGCCCCGCCCAGATACGCAAAGACCTCAGCTGCCTCGGTCGCTTCGGCAAGCAGGGCAGGGGCTACGACGTTCGCTACCTCGCCTCCGAACTCAAGCGGATCCTCGGACTCAACCGCCGCTGGAACGTCTGCCTCATCGGCGTGGGCCGCCTCGGTAGAGCCATCCTCAGATACCCAGGCTTCGCCCCTGAAGGATTCCAAATCGTCGCCGCCTTCGACACCGACGATTCCGTAGTGGGGACTATCATAGACGACCTGAAAGTCCGGTCAATGGACGAATTGGGCGAAACCGTCAAGCGTCTCAACATCAGCATCGGCATAATCGCCGTGCCTGGCGACGTGGCTCAGGAAGTGATGAAGCTGCTGACCGAATGCGGCGTCGAGGCGATCCTGAACTACGCCCCCGTCTACCCCCGCGTGCCGGAGCGTGTCCGCGTACGAAACGTGGACCCCGTCCTCTCCCTCCAGTCCATGACCTACTACCTCAGCCACCCAAACAGCGACGACTACTAACCTACCCTCGGCGAATCCCCCCGCTGCGCTCTGCGCCTCCGACGCCGCGCCACCTGCAACCGCACCGTCGCCCTCCGCAGCTGCGCCAACGCCTGCTCCAGGTCCACGTCCGCGGAACGCATCGCGATCCGCTCCCGCGCCTGCTCCATCGCCTCTTGCGCCCGCTCCTCGTCGATCTCCTCCGACCGCTCCGCCGCGTCCGCCAGAATGCTGATGCGATTCTCCATCACCTCCAGGAACCCGCCAGTCACCGCCAGGTACGTCTCCTCCCCGTCCTTCCGCACCATCAACTCCCCCGGCTGCAACATCGTCATCATCGCCGCGTGATGCGGCAGAATCCCCAAGTCCCCCTCCGTTCCGGGGGCCACCAGCGCCTCCACGTCGTCCGAATAGACGACCCTTTCCGCGGTGATTATCTCCAATCGAATCGTAGCCATGACTGCTAGCTCGACCCGCCGACTTCCGCCAACACCTCGTCGATAGTCCCCTTCATGTAGAAAGCCTGCGTCGGCACCTCGTCGTGCTTCCCTTCCAGAATCTCCTTGAACCCCCGCACCGTCTCCCGCACCGGCACGTACTGGCCGGGTATCCCCGTAAACGTCTCCCCCACGAAGAACGGCTGCGTCAGGAACCGCTGAATCTTCCGCGCCCGCTCCACCGTCAGCTTGTCCTCCTCCGAAAGCTCCTCCACGCCCAGAATCGCGATGATGTCCTGAAGGTCGCGATACCTCTGAAGCACCTCGATGACGCCCCGCGCAACTCCGTAGTGCTCCTCGCCGACTATGTCCGGCTCAAGCACCCGCGAGAACGACGCCAACGGGTCCACCGCCGGATACAACCCCTGCGCCGCCAACGCCCTCTCAAGCGCCACCACCGCGTCCAGATGTCCGAAAGTAGTCACAATTCCCGGGTCCGTATAGTCGTCCGCAGGCACGTAGATGGCCTGGAAGGAAGTAATCGACCCCTTCTTCGTCGAAGTGATCCGCTCCTGCAACGCGCCCATCTCCGTCGCCAACGTGGGCTGATAACCCACCGCCGACGGCATCCGACCCAGCAGCGCCGAAACCTCCATCCCCGCCAGAATGTACCGATATATGTTGTCGATGAACAGCAGAACGTCCCGGTTCTCCTCGTCCCTGAAATACTCCGCCATCGTCAGCCCCGTCAGCCCGATCCGCGCCCGCACCCCCGGCGGCTCGTTCATCTGCCCGAAGACCATCACGGTCTTGTCCATCACGTTCGCTTCCTGCATCTCCTTCCACAGGTCATTCCCCTCCCTCGAACGCTCTCCAACCCCGGAGAATACCGACACCCCGCTATGCTCCGCGGCGATGTTTCGAATGAGTTCCTGAATGATGACCGTCTTCCCCACGCCCGCGCCGCCGTAGGCGCCAACCTTCCCGCCTTTGATGAACGGCGTCACCAGATCGAAGACCTTGATCCCCGTCTCCAGAATCTCCTGACTGCTCAACTGCTCCTCGAAAGACGGCGGCGGCCTGTGAATCGGCCACTTGTCCGGCGCTTCCACCGGCCCCAGATTATCCAGCGGGTCCCCGGTGACGTTGAACAGCCGGCCCAGCGTCTCCGGCCCCACCGGCACCGGAATCGAACTGCCGCTGTCCTCCGCCTCCGCGCCCCGCGCCAAGCCCTCCGTCGGCCCCAACGCCAGGCATCGCACCCAGTTATTCCCCACGTGCTGCTCCACCTCCAACACCAGCTTCTCGCCGTTGTTGTCGATCTCCAGCGCGTTATACACGGCGGGAAGCTCGTCCGGCGGGAACTCCACGTCCACCACCGTGCCTATCACTTGCACTACACTACCTTTAGCCACCTTGGTCCTCTCTTTCCGGCTCTCTCAAACAGCCGCGGTCGCGTCAACCCTCCAGGCTGACCGCGCCGCCTACGATGTCCAGCAGTTCCGCGGTTATGCTGTCCTGCCGCACCTTGTTCAATTCCAGCGTCAAATCTCCCACCATCTCGTTCGCGTTGTCCGTCGCGTTCCGCATCGCCACCATCCGCGCCGACTGCTCGCTGGCGTTCAACTCCAACATGGAGTGATACACTTCCATCTCCACGAATCGCGGCAGCAGCAATTCCAGCACTGCCAACGGATTCGGCTCGTAGATGTACCCAACCCTCGACTCCGCCGGCAAGTCCGACGGCTCGATGGGCAGCAGACGCGTAATCTTCGGACGCTGAGACGTCAGCGTCACGAACTCAGGATAGGCCAGATACACCTCGTCTATCGATCCTTCGTTATAGTCGTTCAAAATAATCTGCGCGATGGGCAGAATCTCCGACATCGGCGGCCTGTCCCCCAGATTGACGAACACCGCCTGCACGTCCTGCCCCGTCCTCACCACGAAGTCCCGACCCTTCCGCCCAACCGCCACAATCCGCACCGGCGTCGGACGCTTCTCCACGATGAACTGCGCCACCGCCCGGTTCAAACTCCCGTGCAGCCCGCCGCACAATCCCCGATCCGGCGTCAGATGCAGCAGCGTAATCCGGTTCACCGGCCTCTGCGTCAGCAGCGGATGAATCTCCTCCGTGTCCTGCCTCTGCGCCTTCAGGTCGGAAATCACCTGCTGAATCTTCTCGGCGTACGGACGTCCCGCCAGCACCGCGCTCTGGGCGCGCCTCATCTTAGACGCCGCAATCATCTCCATCGCGTGCGTCACCTTGGCGGTGTTCTCTATGCTGCGAATTCGACGCCGCAGCTGTCTCAAACTTGGCATTTCAGTCTCTCGCCAACTTCCTCATTCTACCTCTATGACGCCGCGAAGGTCGCCTTGAATTCCTCCAGCGCCTTCTTCAACTCCTCTTCAATGTCCCCCGTTATGTCACCCGCCTCCATTATCTGCCCCTCCAACTCAGGCGCCGCCGTCTCGACGTATCGCCGCAGTTGGTCCTCGAAGGCCTGACACTGCGGAATCGGCACCTCGTCCAGATAGCCGTTGTTCAGCGCGTAGAAGATAATCGCCTGCCTGCCCATCGAAAGCGGCTCGTACTGCGGCTGCTTCAGAATCTCGATGCTCCGCTGACCACGCTCCAGCTGCGCCCGCGTTTCCGCGTCCAGGTCCGCCGTCCCGAACTGCGCGAACGTCGCCAGTTCGCTGTACTGCGCCAGGTCCAGGCGCAGCCTTCCCGCCACGCTGCGGATGGCCCGCGTCTGCGCCGAGCCGCCCACTCGCGAAACCGAAAGTCCCACGTTCACCGCCGGGCGTATCCCCGCGTTGAAAGCCTCCGGCTCCAGGTATATCTGCCCGTCCGTAATCGAAATAACGTTGGTCGGAACGTAAGCCGAAACGTCCCCCGCCTGCGTCTCGATGACCGGCAAAGCCGTCAACGACCCGCCGCCGTGTTCGTCGGCCAGCTTCGCCGCCCGCTCCAGCAACCGGCTGTGCAGATAGAAAACGTCTCCCGGATAAGCCTCCCGGCCCGGCGGACGACGCAGCAGCAGCGACATCTGACGATACGCCCACGCGTGCTTCGTCAAGTCGTCGTAGATAATCAGCGCCTCCCGTCCCGTCTCCATGAACTCTTCGCCGATGGCGCAGCCCGCGTATGGCGCGATGTACTGCAACGGCGCCGGGTCGGAAGCGTTCGCCGCCACCACCACCGTGTGCTCCATCGCGCCGTACTCCTCCAGCGTCGACACCACCTGCGCCACCTTCCCCTGCTTCTGCCCGATGGCCACGTATATGCAGAACAGATTCTGCCCCTTCTGGTTGATTATCGTATCCAGCGCGATTGCCGACTTCCCCGTCGATCGGTCTCCGATGATAAGCTCTCGCTGTCCTCTCCCTATCGGAATCATCGAATCGATAGCCTTGATTCCCGTCTGGACCGGCGTATCCACCGACTGACGAATCACCACGTTCGGCGCGATACGCTCGATGGGTCGGACCTTCGTCGTCCGAATCGGCCCCTTCCCGTCCAGCGGCCTGCCAAGCGCGTCCACCACCCGACCCACCAGCTCGTCTCCCACCGGCACCTCGATAATCCGACCCGTGGAGCGAACCGTGTCCCCCTCCTTCACCGCGTCGTCGCCGCCCATGACCGCCGCGCCCACCGTATCCTCCTCCAGGTTCAGCGCCAGCCCCAGCACACCCTCCGGGAACTCCAACAGCTCGCTGTACTGCGCCCTCTGAAGCCCCTGAATCCGGGCGATTCCGTCCCCCGCCTCCACCACGGTGCCCACGTCCACCATCCGAAGTTCCCCTTGGAACTCCTCTATCTGGCGTCTGATTACCGAAACAATGTCTGAACCGCGCGTGGTCATCTATAAGCCTCCTGCCGCGCCGCCGCATCTCTGGAACGGCGCGGGTTCCGTATCTTCCTCATATATCTTTATGGCTGCCCCGCCATCGGGGCGCCCTCCAACTCCCCCCTCAACCCTTCCAGCTTCGTGCGCGTGCTCCCGTCCAGCAGCTTGTCGCCGATGCGAAGCACCAGCCCGCCGATGATTGCCGGGTCCACGTGGGCCTCCAACTCAACCTTCTTGCTCGTCATCTTCTCCACGAAGCGGGCTATCCTCTTGCGCTCCCGACTCCGCAGCCGTATGGCCGAATAGACCGTCACCCGCTCGACGCCCCTGCGAGCGTCCAGAAGCCCCTGGAATTCCGTCTCCACCTGCGCGGCCATGTCGGAAACCCCCTGGGAAATCATAACGCACAACATATTCCGCGCCATCGGATTCACCCGACGACCCAGTACGCGGCGCACGGCCTCCACCTTCTTGTCGAAGGGCACCTTCGCATGCCTCAGAAACACCCGAAACTCCGCGTCGGCCAACGCCGTGGAAATGCGACGCAAGTCCCCGGCCCAGCGGTCCAGCGACTTCTCCACGCCCCGGGGTTCGACCGCCGTCGCCATCTCGTAGATGGCCTGGGCGTACCTCTTCGCTCTAAGACTGCCGGCCATTGCTCGACGCCTGGTCCTTCCCGACTTCCTGGCCCTCTTCCAGCACCTGCACGATAAGCTCACGGTGCGCCTTCGAGTCCAACGACTGGCCGATGACCCGCTCCGCCGCCTGAATCGCAAGCACGGCAAAGTGCCGCTTCACTTCTTCCACGGCCCCGTCCCGCTCCTGCTGAATCTCCTCCCGCGCGCGCGCCACGAAGGCTTCCGCCTCCGCCCGCGCCTTCGCCATCTCGTCCTCGCGGAACTTCTCCGCCAGCGCCCGCGCGTCCTCAAGCAGCTTCTGCCCCTGACGACGGGCCTCCTGAAGCTGCTCCTGCGTCCGCGCCTCCGATTCCGCCGCCTCCTGCTTCGCCCGCTCCGCCGCCTCCAGACTATCCCGAATCCGCTCCGACCTCTGGTCCAGCATCTTCAGAATCGGCTTGTAGGCGAAGAAGTACAGTATCACCAGCAGGATGCCGAAGTTCACCAGAAAGACAATCAGGCTGGGTATGTTTAGACCTAGCTGTTCCAAGGGTTACCTCTTTTCCCATCCAACCTTCGCGGCCCGGTCTAGGCCACGAAGATTATGATGACGGACACGATGAGAGCGTAGATGCCCAGCGCCTCGGCGAAGGCGATTGCCAGAATCATGTTCTGCAAAATCGCTCCCCGCGCCTCCGGGTTACGCCCGATGGCGCTCATCGCCGCCGCTCCCAGAATTCCTATCCCTATGCCAGGCCCCAGCAGCCCCAGGCCAATCGCCAACCCTGTGGCAATCGCCTTAGCTCCGGCGTCGCTCAACGCCTCCTGGGCCCCTACCGACATCAAGACCTCTAATCCAAGCATGGGTCCTCCTCACGCAATAATTTGTAGATGTCTAATCCTGACGGCTGGCGTAGATGGCGAACACCCCGGCCAGCGTCCCCAGCGTTGCCACGCTGGTCACAATCACAAACAGCAGTATCAGTACGTCCATCTCTCTCCTCCGTTCACTTCCTTATTGTCCCTTCCCCCTCGCTCTATCTCGTCATTCCCGCGAAAGCGGGAATCCATCTTGTCCCTTCCCCCGCAACTCCTTCCGTCATTCCCGCGAAAGCGGGAATCCATCTCCTCCCTTCCCCCGCAACCCCCTCCGTCATTCCCGCGCAGGCGGGAATCCATCTTGTCCCTTCTTCCGCAACTCCTTCCGTCATTCCCGCGAAAGCGGGAATCCATCTTATTTCTATTCATCATGGTGCGCTATCGCCAGCGTCGCGAACGTCAACGTCAAACCCGCGAAAATCATCGCCTGGATGAACCCCACCAGCAACTCCAACCCATAGAAGGGTATGCTGAACACGAACGGCACCAGAAACGCCGAAACCAGAATCAGCAGCTTCCCCGCCAGCATATTCCCGAACAGCCTGAAAGTGAAGCTCACCACCCGGATGAACTCGCTCAACCCCTCCAATATCCCCACGAACAGGTCAATCGGCCCGTTGAAGAACCGGCTCGGCCCCTTGATAAGCGTCTTGACTCTGATGAACTTAGCCAGATACCCGAATCCCAGCCTCCTCAATCCCCAAATCTCCACGAACAGGAACGCCACCACCGCCAGCGCCAGCGGCATATTCACGTCCGTCCCCGCCGGACGCAGCATGTCGATGCGCGGCGTCTTCCCCTTCTCCACGTGCTCCACCACCAGCGCGCCGCCCGACTTCATCGCGTCGAACTTCACCTTCTCCCCAACCGCGCTCTGCGAAACGCACGGCGCCGGCGTACACCCCTTCGCCAATTCCTCCCCTACCTCCGAATCCGCCTCCAGGTGGAAGACCGTCCCGTCCTTCAACGTAAACTCCCCGTCCCCCACGCTGGCGATGGTTCCGTGAAGATGCATCGCCTTCCCTTCCTTGGCCTTCGCGATATATTCCGCGTTCGCCTCCTCCGAAGAATTGAATCCCAGCGAAGGATAAATCGGCAGCAGACCCATCCACGCGTTGAACAGCACGAACAGGAATATCGTCGCGATAATAGGGAAGAAGGCCCGCGCGATGGATTTCCCCGATACGCCCTCCACGAAGTTCAGCAGCCCTTCGACGATCACCTCTCCGAACCCCTGCAACCGCCCCGGCACCAGCTTCTTCCGCGAAGCCGCCAACACCAGAATCGCAATCAGGACTATCGTGGTCAGCCACGAAGACAGCATCGAGTTGGTGATGGCGAATCCCATGAACCCCAGATTGCCGCCCCTCGCCGCTACTTCCCGCTCCTCCGCGGGGAAAACCGCCGAGGCCGGCAGATGCACTTCCGGCTCTTTGACTATCGTGCTCGTGCCGAAAAGCTCCGACCCCACCGCCCCGACCACAAATCCGAATATCAGCAACGCCACGAGGCCCACTCCGGCCCCGATGATTAGCGGCTTAGCCAAGGATGACTTGGGCATTAACGCCCCTTATGCTCCCCATCCGGTCTATCTTCAGACGAGTCTTTTAGAAATGGAGCCATCAACTTATACATGCCGTAAAAAGCCGTTGCCACTCCCAACAATGTCCCTGCCAGCAAGAATGCGGGCGAGGTTTCAAACTTCCTGTCCAGCCACAGCCCGGCGAACACTCCAATGACGATGCACACCGCAACGTACCACCCCAATCCCACCATCTGCATTGCCAGACGCCAACCGGACATACGCTACCTTCAAAACTTCGTGAACTCTATCATTAGCGAAATTCAAAGTCAACAACGCCCCGCTTAATCCCTTCTCCCGTCGTGGGGGAAGGCTGGGATGGGGGCGTTCCCCACCCAATCCGCCATTCCCGCCTCCCATTCGTCATTCCGGCCTCCCCCTTCGTCCCTATCCCCTTCGTCGCTCCCGCCAACCCCGTCATTCCCGCCTCCCATTCGTCATTCCGGCGAAAGCCGGAATCCATCTTCTCCCTTCCCCCTTTGACGGGGGAAGGTTAGGATGGGGGTGATTCCCAACTTAATGCCCCTACTCCTTCGGCTGCTCCTTCGACTCCCCCTTGCCGATGTCTTCCAAATCCAACGTGTTTATGAAGTCCGTGAACGCCGACATCCTCTGCAACTCCTCCTCCCGCACCTTCGTCGGCTTGTCCTCGTCCACCGCGATGTCTTCCTTCGCGATGGGACGGCCCGTGTCCGCGTCAAGCTGAATCCCCGCCTTGTCCAACACGTTCTCCTCCGCGTAAATCGGAACCTGCGCCCGCACCGCCAGCGCAATCGCGTCGCTCGGACGCGAGTCCACCTCCACCTTCTTCCCGTCCATAGACACGCCAATCTTCGCGAAGAACGTGTCGTTCTTCAAGTCGTTTATGCGGATGTGGCTGATCTCCGCGCCCAGATTGTCGATGACCGATTGCAACAGGTCGTGGGTCAACGGCCTCGGCACGTTTATCCCCTGTAGCTTCACCGCGATGGCGTCCGCCTCCGCAGGCCCAATCCAGATAGGCAGGTGCCTGTCCGATTCCATCTCCTTCAGGATGACTACCCGCTGGTAATTCATCAAGCTGACCCGAATGCTGTCTACGGTCATCTCCTGCATGGACGCCCACCTCCTGCCTCGACTATTGCTAATTCTAGTTTTCAGCTTCAACCAGTGTCAAGCTAATCCCAACCCTCCCTCTCCCATCCTCCCGTCATTCCGACGAAAGCCGGAATCCAGCCCCCCGCTCCCCCTGAACCTGCCCCGAGCTCGTCGAAGGGCCAAGCGCCCTCCCCTCTTATCCCTTCCCCCTTGACGGGGGAAGGTTAGGATGGGGGTGAAGCCCCCTAAAACCGCCGCATCTCCGGAAACGCCCCCGCCTCCGCCAGCCACCCCGTCCGCTGCGCCAACGCCTCCGCCTCCTCCGGCTGAAGCAGCCCCGTCAACTCCTTCGCCAACCCCTGCGGCTCCGCAACCTCCACCAGAAAACCCTCCATCGCCGCCACTATCTCCGGCTCCAACTCCTCCCCCCAGAAGTCCCAAATCACCGTCCGCAGCGTAAACGCCGCATTGAACGTCAACCCGTGGTCGATGCCCCACACCCTTCCGTCCAACCCCTTGATGCAATGCCCCGCCTTCCTGTCCGCGTTATTCGCGATGATGTCGAAGCACGCGATCCGCTTCAACTCATCCCTGTGCGACTCCCGAAGCTCCCGGTACGTCACCCCCGGCTCGTGCTCCACGAACCGCTGCATCGAACCTACCCCGTAAGGCCCCTCCCGGATTACCGTCTCCGGCACGAACTCCCATCCCAGAATCCGACTGAACAAATACGCCGCGTACTCCCGCTTGTACAACGTCCCCGACTCGAAGTCCCACAAAGGAATCTCCCCCTTCATAGGCTTGTAAATCGCCCTCGTCTCCCGCCCGTCCTCGTCTCGCAGCTTCGCCAGAAACGTATAGTTGGAACCCACCGGCGTCAGGATGCAGGAAACCACCTCCCCCTCCCTCAGCAGCCGCGACTGAACCGCCTCGTCTTGAAGGGTCAGGGACGATTCCCCCGTCTGCTCAGGGATGCAGCGTCTGGTGGCCATTCGAGCGAACGCACATATGCCCTTCCGGGTTGATCGCCGCGCCGCAAAGCACGCACCGCGGCCTGCCGGCGGCGCACACCTCCAACGCCTCCCGAGACAGCTTCAACGCCATCTCCTGCGGCACCCAGAAGCAAAGGTCCGGCGTATCCTCCCCCACCGCCTCCCGGTCGTGCACCAGAAACAGGAACGAGTTGATGTCCGCGTCGTGCCCCATCGAAAGACTGCCCACCTGGAACTCCAGCCGCACGTACCCGCCGTCATAGGTCGGTTCCGGCTCCCGCCGTCCTCCCCTCCTTCGGACGCGCCTCGGCCCCTCCTGGTTGATCTCCTCGATATACACCGCCAGCTGCTGAAGCTGCTCCTTCTCCAGCCACAGCTGGGCGAACGCCGCCCCCGACTCCACCAGCAGACGGAACGTCCGCTTCCCCGGCTCCCCCAACGCCTCCGCGCTTATCTGAGTTACCGTGCCAAAGTTGTTATTCGCTTCAAAGGGCGGCATTCCCCTCTCCCCCTCTAATCTTTCCTGATTTCATTGACCATCCTCCCATCGTAGGGACATCCCTTGTGGATACCCTGACCACAACCGCTCACCCTGAGCTCATCCTGAGCTTGTCGAAGGACGAAGGGTCGAGCGCCATTCCCGCCTATCTTAAATGCTAACCCCAACCCTGACAAGAAGGAATTCCCCTCTTCTCCCTTCCCCCTCGACGGGGGAAGGTTAGGATGGGGGTGACTCCCCGACCGCTCACCCTGAGCCTGTCGAAGGGCCTGTCAAAGGAACGTAGCCCCTCTACCCCTGTAGTCATGCCTACATCGTCCATGCAATAATGCTGACACACCTGCATTCCCGAAGGAGCACGCCATCCCCGCCTACAAACGCCTCATCATCGCATGGCTCTTCGTCCCCCTCCACCGACTTCTGTTCCGCCTCTCCAACGGACGCATCCTTGGCCGTTTGGAAGGCCAACGCGTCCTCATCCTCGTGACCAAAGGACGCAGAAGCGGCAAGCCGCGCTCCTCCCCATTGATGTACTTCCAATTTGACGAATCCGACGACTTGATCGTCGTAGCCTCCAACTATGGCCGAGACCGCCATCCGGCCTGGTATCTCAACGCCGCCTCCGACCCCAACGTAATCGTCGAAACCAAAGGCCAACGCTTCCACGCCAAAGCCCGCATAGCCAAGGACGAAGAACGCGCCGCCCTGTTCGTAAAAGTTATCGAAGCAAACCCCCGCTTCGCCCGCTACCGCGCCGCCACCGACCGCCAAATCCCCATCATCACCCTCCGACCCCTCTAACTGCCCCTCCTACTACCTCCCTGAGATCCCTATCCCTGCCGCCCGCCCCTAACCCGTCGTGATGCAAGCCCATCGCCAGCCCACCCTTCCCCAACCAATCCCACACGCTGAAACTTCGCCCCACATCCATTATATTAGAGACACCCATCTCTCAACCCCACACCAGGAGACCCCCATGCCCAACGTCCGATTCGGCGTCCAAACCGGCCAGCAGGAAACAACCTGGCCCCAACTCCGAGAAACCTGGCTCGAACTCGAATCCCTCGGCTTCGACGACCTCTGGGTCTACGACCACTACCTCCCCACCGGCACAACCCTGGAAGACGGCGACGTCACCGACGCCTGGACCCTCCTCGCCGCCCTATCCCAGGTCGTCAACCGCCCCCGCATCGGCACCCTCGTCACTAGCGCCACCTTCCGCCACCCCGTCGCCCTCGCCAAGGCCGTCACCACCGTCGACCACGCCAGCAACGGACGCGTCATCCTCGGCATCGGCGCGGGCTGGCACCGCCCCGAGCATCACGCCTACGACATCCCCTTCCCCGGCAACGCCGAACGCGTCCGCCGCCTCGAAGAAACCATCCGCGTCATCCGCCTCCTCTGGACCGAACACCGCGCCAACTTCCATGGACGCTACCACCAACTCCGCGACGCTCCCTTCCAGCCCAAGCCCCACCAGCAGCCCCACCCGCCCATCCTCGTCGGCGGCGCCGGCGAGCAGCTCACCCTCCCAATGGTCGCCCGCGTCGCCGACGATTGGAACTGGAACATCACCGGAACCCCCGCCGACTACCGACGCAAGCGCGACCTCCTCCACGACCACTGCCGCAAAATCGGACGCGACCCCGGCGAAATCTCCCTATCCCTCAACATGGACTTCCTCATCAGCGACGACCCCAACCGCATCGCCTCAGCCCTCGCCGTCAACGCCAGAGACGCAGGAGTCTCCATCGAAGACGCCCAGAAGACGACCCTCGTCGGCAACCCCGACCAGGTCCGACGGCGACTCCAGGCCTTCATCGACCTCGGCGTCACCACCTTCATGTTCAGCCTCCGCGCCCCCTTCGACGAGGCCGGAACCCAAGCCCTCCCCGACATCGGCCATCGCGCCCTCCGCTACCACACCACGATGGACGACGTTCGACGCATGGCCGAAGAAGTCCTCCCGCCCCTCCGCCAAACCCCCGCATGACCATCACCCCGACGGGTCACTCCTTCCTACCTCTTCCCCCTGACGGGGTGACACGCCTTACCTCTTCCCCCTTGATGGGGGAAGATTGAGATGGGGGTGATCCCGGTAGCGCGAATGGCAAATTCCCCAGTTGCACAAAGGCGTCCCTCTCCACGAAAATCCCCAAATTGAATACAGGAGCCACCAAGTGACACAAGACCAAAAACTCCTCCCCCTCCCCGAAGACTGGCAGCGCGCCCTCGCCGTCGCCGCCCACCCCGACGACCTCGAATACGGAGCCGCCAGCGCCATCGCCCGCTGGACCGACCAGGGCAAGCACGTCGCCTACCTCCTCGTCACCAGCGGCGAGGCCGGCATCAGCTCCATGCACCCCGACGAAGTCGGCCCCCTCCGCGAGGAAGAAGAACGTCGCAGCGCCGCCGCCGTCGGCGTCCAAACCGTCGAATTCCTCCACCACAAGGACGGCGTCATCGAATACGGCCCCGCTCTCCGCCGCGACATCTCCCGCGCCATCCGACGACACCGCCCCGAAGTCATCCTCGCCCCCAACTACCACCTCACCTGGGGCGGCCCAAGCTTCAACTTCGCCGACCACCGCGCCGCCGGCCTCGCCACCCTCGACGCCTCCCTGGACGCCGGCAACCCCTGGATATTCCCCGAACTCCTAGACGAAGGACTCCAACCCTGGAACGGCGTCCGCATGGTCTGCATCGCCGGCTCCCCCCAGCCCACCCACGCCGTCGACGTCACCGACTCCTTCCACAAAGGCGTCGCCTCCCTCGAAGAGCACCGCGTCTACCTCCAAAACCTCCCCTTCGAAGTCAACCCCGACGAAATGCTCCGCTCCCACGCCGAAACCGTCGGCAAGCAATTCGGCGTCCCCCTCGCCGTCCCCTTCCAACTCTTCACCCCCTAACCCCTCCTATAAGTCCCTTCCCCCTTGGCGAAGACCTTTGCATAACTCTACCAAGGGCGTCGGTTAGCCTCTTCCCCCTTGATGGGGGAAGATTGAGATGGGGGTGAAATCCACGAAACCTACAAGGGACGCCTTGTATATTCCATATTTGCCATCAGCATTATAATCGTAAAATGGAGACATCCACCAAACCCATCCTCAAAATTGGCGTCATTACCGCCCTGATATTCGCCGCCGCCTTCACAGCGCTGGTCGCATCATGCGCCACCGGAGAAAAAACTCCCCAGGCCACACAGAAAGTATTTCCCATTGCAACCCCCACGCCCGTGTTTCCCCCCACGCCTCTGGTGTATGAGGAATTGTCGGACAGGGAGTTACTCATACTTTTCTACATGGCCACTGATGGCCCCAACTGGGTAGATGACTATAACTGGCTCAGCGATAAGCCCCTTGGCAAATGGACTGGCGTAACGACCAACGCCGACGGTGGCGTCACGGAGCTGGACCTATATGAAAACGGCTTGAACGGTGAAATACCTCTGGCCTTGACATACCTATCCAACCTGGAAAAACTGAACCTGACCGGAAACGATCTGAACGGTCTTATACCCACCGAACTTGCAAACCTATCCCTTCTGAAAAAGCTATCCCTCGATAGCAACAATCTGCGGGGTCTCATACCCATCGAACTCGCAGAACTCTCCATGCTCACGAATTTGTCCCTCGAAAACAACGCGTTGGGAGGTCAAATACCGCCTGAACTCGCGAGCCTCGAATTCCTAACCTCGCTCGGACTTGAAGACAACCAACTTACGGGAGAGATCCCTCCTGAACTCGGCAATCTCTCCCGCTTGAGAGGGTTGGACCTGTCCTCCAATCGGTTAACAGGGGAAATCCCTCCCGACCTTGGCAGTCTCAACACTCTTTGGTTCCTATACCTAGATGAAAACCTATTGACAGGCTCTATCCCGCCAGAGTTAGGCAACCTGATTGCACTGTCCGCACTTTTGCTGGATGGAAACCGGCTTATCGGAAATATCCCTCCTGAACTCGGCAGACTACATAACCTGAAGCAACTAAATCTCTCATCCAACACACTGATCGGAGAGATTCCACGGGAATTCAGCACGCTTTTCAACCTGAGAGAGCTATGGCTCGATGGAAACCGGTTGAGCGGAGAGATTCCTCAAGGGATTGGAAGTCTCCTCAACCTGGAGAGACTTTTCTTGGCGAATAACCTATTCATCGATGAGATTCCATCGGAACTGGCCAAACTCCTCAATTTGTCGGTGCTGTCGATTGAAGGAAACATGCTCAGCGGAGAGATCCCCCGGGAACTAGGCAACTTATCTAAACTCTACTCGCTTGATCTCAGTATGAATGAACTGACAGGAAAGATTCCACCGGAACTCGGCAGGCTGCCCCATCTCCGGCACCTTTGGCTTCAAAATAACAAACTGACTGGCGAGATTCCATCAGAGCTTCAGGAACTGGGCGTCCTGGAGACCCTGTATCTCCAAAACAATCTCCTGAGCGGCGAGATACCGCCGGAACTCGGAAACTTACCTAGAATATGGCGGCTGCGCCTGGACGGAAATCGGTTGAGCGGCTGGATACCACCAGAATTGGCCGATGCTCGCGCCTTAAAAGAATTGAATCTCAGAAATAATCAATTAACTGGAGAAATTCCATTGTCCCTGGGAACTCTGCTCACCATAGAAAAGATACACCTGGCCTACAACCAACTCACCGGTTGTATACCAGAAAGTGTAATGAGCATTACCGACAACGACCTCCACAACCTCAATCTCCCCCTCTGCCCCTGACCCCCAATCCCCCGCTTGCCGCAACCACTTTCACCCCCTACAATAGCCCCAACCCCCAAACGTCGAAAACCGCGAAGGGAGCGGCAGCCATGAACAAAAACATCACCATCCTCGTAGCCACCGCAGGCCAAGGCGTCATGCGAACCTCAAACAACGGCCAATCCTGGTCCCGCGCCGGCGTCGACCAGGGCATGCACTCCGACGCCATCGTACGCTGCCTATCCACCGACCCCGACAACCCCCAAACCGTCCTCGCAGGCACCGACAAGGGCCTCTACCTCACCCACGACGCCGCCCGCACCTGGCAGCTCCTCGACACCCCCCTCGGCGACTACAGCGTCTGGAACCTCACCCGCGACCCCCGCAACCCAAACGTCATCTACTGCGGCACCGGCACCCCCACCCCCGCCGCCCTCTTCAAATCCGACGACCGCGGCCAAACCTGGCACAAACTCCCCGTCCAGGTCGCCGAAACCTGCCCCAACGTCGGCGTCCCCCGCTTCACCGGCCTCGCCGTCGACCCCCACGACCAGCAGCGCATCTGGGCCGGCATCGAAGTCGACGGCGTCCGACACAGCAGTGACGGCGGCCAAACCTGGAACGACGTCAACGGCGCCATCTCAAACAAAGACGTCCACAGCCTCGCCATCACCGCCGGCCCGCCCAAATCCGTCATCGTCATCGTCAACAACGGCTCCTTCACCTCACAGGACGACGGCCACTCCTGGAACCGCGCCCTCGCCAGCGAAGCCTTCCCCCTCAACTACCCCCGCTGCATCGCCGTCAAGCCCGGCAACCCCAACACCGTCTTCCTCGGCCTCGGCGACTTCACCCCCGGACGCACCGGCGCCGTCCTCCGCTCCCGCGACGGCGGCGAGACGTGGACGAATCTGGACCTGCCCGTCGAACCCAACTCCGCCATCTGGGCCTTCGGAATCCACCCCTCCAACCCCCAGCTGATCTTCGCCGGCAGCCGCTACGGATACCTCTACCGCTCCGACGACGGCGGCGACAGCTGGTCCAAAGAATGGCGCGAATTCTCCGAAATCGCCGCCATAACCTGGCTCCCCTCCTAACCCCCACCCCCCTCCCATCAACCCGTAGGGGCAGATTTGAAATCTGTCCCTTTATTGTGGTACAAATGTTAGCGTTTGCCGCATCGCCATCACAGAGGCTTGATATATGTCCATCATAGAAGACCAACTCAACGGACGCATCGCCACGCTGCTGGGCCGCATGGCCCCCCGCTGGAGGGTTTACGGCGAAGACAGAGGAGCGTTTCGGGGAAGTCAGAGACGGCCGGACATTCTGGTTATCCAGCCGGGCGCGCAGCCCGTGGTGATTGAGAACGAGTACCTGCCCGCCAACACTGTGGAGGTCGAAGCGCGTGGTCGGTTGGGCGAGTTCCTCGCCGCAGACGTCGTCCAGGCGTCCGGGCGCATCAACGCGGCCATTGCCCTGCGGTCGCCCCCCGCGCTTAGGCGCTGTTCCGGGTTGGACGAAGTGGACGAGTTGCTGAGTCAAGGTATCGAGCTGGAATACGCGCTGCTAACCGGTCAGGGTGGGGTTGACTTCACGCGCTTTCCGAAGACGGGATACATACGCGGCAACATCCGCGACCTGGCCGCCTTCGCCGAATACGCCGCCATTCCGGAAGACGCCGTCCGGAGAGCGGTACGCATTTTGGAAGATGGCGTAAACGACGCCGCGGCGATTCTACGTCAGGCCTCAGAATTGAGCGACGATACGAAGCAAGCCATCACGGAACACCTGAAGCAGGACTATGGCGACCAGACCCTCCGAATGGCCGCGACAATCATGATCAACGCGCTGACGTTCCATCTGAACTTGGCTGGACAGCATGGCGTCAAGAACCTGAACGAGATTTTGGTCGATGGTAAATTGACGCCAACCGGCGTGCTTGAGGAATGGCGCAAGATTCTCGGCGTCAACTACTGGTCCATATTCAGCATTGCCGGCGACCTGCTCCGGTCCATAAATCCGCCAAGCATGGCGCTTTCCGCCTTGAAGATAATGCGAAAAACGGCGGAGCGGCTGAATAACCTGGGCGTCTCTCAATCCCACGACCTTTCCGGCACGGTCTTCCAGAAGCTGATCGCCGACCGCAAGTTTCTGGCAACCTTCTACACCAGGCCGGAGTCGGCGGCGCTGCTGGCCCACCTCGCTATACCCGACGATGGCAACTGGGGTAAAGCCAAGCGCGTAAAGGACTTCCGCATAGCCGACTACGCCTGCGGCACGGGCACCCTCATACACGCCGCTTATCGTCGCCTGAACCAACTCCACTGGCTGGCCGGTGGCAGGCCGGAGCGTCTCCACGCCCACATGATGAAGAACGCACTGACGGCGTGCGACGTTCTTCCCTCGTCGGTGCATCTGGCCGCGTCCATGCTTTCCTCGTCCCATCCCCAGGAGCGATACGACGGGGCGCGGACTATCGTCATGCCGTATGGAAAAACCGAAGATGGCAACGTGTCCATCGGCTCCCTGGACCTGCTTGAAGGCAACGGAACTATCAGCCCCCTCATCCCGATTCACAACGGCGCCGCGCTCACGGGCTCCGGCAAATCCGATGCCAACCTGGACGTGGACATGCCGCCTCTAAGCCAGGACTTGGTAATAATGAATCCCCCGTTTACCAGGCCGGGTTCGGATTGGGAAGGCGCAAGTCGAGAGTCGGACTCCTACAAACACTTCCAAGGACTGAGTACGGACTTGGAAACCCAAGCCAAAATGGCGTCCCTGGAAAAGAAGTACGCCCGCGGAACCTGTTTCCACGGATACGCAGGAATTTCGTCGGCCTTCGTAGCCCTCGCCAACAACATGGTCAAGAAGGATGGGACAATCGCACTCGTGCTGCCAATGACCGCGTTGCAGGGCACCAGCTGGCAGAAAGTGCGCCAACTGATTGCCGACCACTACAGCGACGTGACAATGCTGACCATAGCGGCGGCTGGACAGGACGATCAGTCTTTTTCCGCTTCCACCGGCATGGCGGAGACTCTGATTGTGGCCCGAAAGACACCCGACCGACCCGCCGGTCGTGGGCTGTTCGTTTCTCTGAAACGCCGCCCCGACAGCGAAATGGAGGCCATCGAAATCGCCCGCGCCATAAGAGAAGCATCCGACAAGACGAAAGTTACAATTCTTGAACGCGGGCCATACGGTGGAAGTCTTATACTCGTCGGAGATGAAATAGTTGGCGAGATGATAGAGGCTTCCCTCAGCATGGACGCGCCCTGGTCAGCCGCGGGCATTGCGGACTTTTACGTCGTACAGGCGATCTGCCAATTGGTTGATGGGATGGTTTGGTTCCCGCAGATGCGTCGGGATCTCACGTTGAGATTGCCCATCTCCACTCTCCAAAGCGTATGCCAAGTTGGTATAACTGACATCAATATAGTCGGCAGTAGCAGCCGAACAGCCTTTACTCGCATCAAGCCGGCTTCCTCCACACCCGCCTATCCGATGCTATGGGGCCATGACGCGCAGCTTGAGAATCGTATGGTAGTCGCACCGGACAGCGAGGGACGAGTCAAGCCCGACAAAGATCAACGCGCAGAGGAAATCTGGGACACCCGCAGTCACTCCCACCACAATCGAGACTTCCGCTTCAACTCACAGCCCCTGGCCGTGGCCTTCACCGAAACTCCAACCATCGGTGGCAGGGCTTGGCCCAACGTCAAGTTCAAGAATCGCGCCCAGGAAATCGCATATACGCTGTGGGGGAATTCGACGTTGGGGCTGCTCTGCTACTGGTGGCATTCCAGCCGACAGCAGGCCGGACGGGGAAGTATGCCCATCACCGCCATCCGCTCCATGCCCACGCTGGACGTCACCAGGCTCACCCAGGCGCAACTCGACAAGGCCGAGGAAATTTTCGAGGACATGCGCAACCTCCAATTCCTTCCCGCCAACGAGGCTTACCGCGACGACACCCGCAAGGAACTGGACTACCGTGTACTGATAGAGATGCTGGGCTTGCCGGAAAGCATCCTCGAACCCCTAGACCTGCTCCGCCTCAAGTGGTGCTTAGAACCAAGCGTCCACGGCGGCAAGAAAACATCCCCCGTTGACTCCCTCCCCCCTTCCCGCTAGCATTGCCCCTACAATAACAGGCACGAACACCACCATTCGCCCATCCCACCCAGGAGGCCCCCCATGCAAATCAAATTCGGACTCATCAGCTGCGACAGCCACGCCCAGGAACACCCCCAAGCCTGGACCTCCCGCATGTCCAAGTCCAAATGGGGCGACCGCATTCCCCGCGTCGTCGAAACCACCGACCCATCCGCCTCCGTCGCCCCCTTCCAAGGCTCCATCGAGCGCTGGTACATCGACGGCCAATTCACCGAAACCCGCGGCACCGTCAACTGCCCCACCGCAATGGGCGACCCCCTCCGCAAAACCTACCCCCAGCGCTGGGAAGAAGTGCCCCGCTTCGTCTACGACCCCGCCGAGCGCCTCAACGCCCAGGACAAGGACGGCATCGACGCTGAAATCCTCTTCCCCAACATCGGCGGCCAGTCCGGCGAACTCTTCGTCAAGTACGACCGCGACTTCGAACTCGCCTGCGTCCAGGCATACAACGACCACATCAGCGAAGAATGGATCGCCGCCAGCGACCGCTACGTCGGCCTCGCCATCATCCCCTACAAGTCCGGCATCGAAACCACCGTCGCCGAAATCCGTCGCGCCGTCAAAAACGGACACAAGGGCATCGTCATGCTCGCCGAACCAAGCCAGAACGCCGACGGACTCCCCCACATAAACGACCGCTACTGGGATCCCGTCTGGGACGCCTGCCAGGACATCGATGTCCCCGTCCACTTCCACGCCGGCGCCGGCATGAGCAAGCTCGCCCTCGACCGCTGGGACGGCTACACCCGCAACCAGCTTCAGGCAATGGGCCCCGCCGCCAGCTTCAGCCTCCAGGCCCAGTCCATCCCCAACATGCTCCTCTCCGGCGCCCTCGAACGCTTCCCCCAACTCAAAATCGTCTGCGCGGAAACCGGCCTCGGCTGGGTCAACTACATCATCGAAGCCTGCGACCACGAATGGGAGCGTCGCCACCTCTGGACCGAGGGCCTCGTCAACCGCCCCAGCGACGTCTTCCACCGCCAGATATTCGTCGATTTCTGGTACGAATCCGCCGGCGTCGAGCAGCGACACAGCATCGGCATGGAAAACATCATGTGGGAGTCCGACTTCCCCCACTCCACCTCCACCTGGCCCGACTCCTGGCAATTCATCGAACGCACCCTCAAAGACGTTCCCCAGGAAGAGCGCTTCCCCCTCATGGCCGGCAACGCCATCCGCATCTACAAACTCTCCTGACCCCCATGCCCTCCCCGTACTCCACTCATCCCAACCTACCCCCGTTCACCCTGAGCTTGTCGAAGGGTCGAGCGGGATGAAGGAATGTCGTGCACTTCCTCTTCTTCCCGCGCAGGCGGAAATCCATCCCCTCGATTCCCCTTCTACAACAACCGTCATTCCCGCGAAAGCCGGAATCCATCTCCGCGCTTCCCCTTCTACAACAATCGTCATTCCCGCGAACGCGGGAATCCATCTTCTCCCTTCCCCCTCGACGGGGGAAGGTTAGGATAGGGGTGATTCCCCGACCCCTGAATCGTATTCCGTAGGGGCGGTTCGCCAACCGTCCAAACCACCCAAAGGAGCCACCCATGAACCAAACCCCCACCCTCATCAGCGTCGCCGACCGCGTCCAGGAAACCCCCGAAACCTGGACCGCCTACATCTCCTCCCATCAATGGGGCGACCAAATTCCCCACCTCCAAGAACGCGATGATGGCTCCCAATACTGGGTCGTCGCCGGCCAACCCCTCCAAGACCAACCCCTCGCCGAAACCGGCGCCCTCATGCCCGACCGCAACCACAACCCCCGACGCTGGGACGACGTGCCCCCCGCCGCCTACGACCCCGCCCAGCGCATCCGCGCAATGGACGCCGACGGCGTCGACGCCCAGGCCCTCTACCCCAGCGTCGCCGGCGGCTCCGGCGAAGTCTTAGGCGCCATCCCCGACCCCGAACTCCAACTCGCCTGCGTCCAGGCCTACAACAACTGGCTCATCGACGCATGGGCGAAGAAAAGCCCCCGCTTCATCCCCCAATGCCTCGTCCCCATCAACGACCCCAACGCCGCCGCCACCGAAGCCGCCCGCGCCATCGAACGCGGCCACCGTGGCGTCATCCTCCCCGGCACCCCCTGGGACCTCCAGGACGTCCCCCACGTCAACGACCCCGCCTGGGATCCCCTCTGGAACGTCTGCCGGGACAGCGAAGTCCCCGTCTGCTTCCACTCCGGCGCCACCCGGAAACTCCGACTCCAGGCTTGGGACGACTTCTCCCCCGTCCTCACCGACGCCATCAACGCCATCACCGGCCCCGTCAGCAGCGTCCCCATCCTCGCCAACCTCCTCTTCTCCCGCATCCTCACCCGCTTCCCAACCCTCAAATTCGTCCTCGCCGACACCTCCCTCGCCTGGGGCGCCTACCTCGTCGAGACCGCCGACCACCAGTTTGAACGACAGCGACTCCACAACGAAGGATACGACCTCAAACCCTCCGAACTCTTCCGCCGCCAGTGCTACATGACCGGATGGTACGACCGCGCCGGACTCCAGGTCCGAAGCTACCTCGGCGTCGAAAACATCCTCTGGCAGACCAACTTCCCCCGCGCCACCTCCACCTGGCCCAACACCCGCCAATACATCCAACGCAGCTTCGCCGACATTCCCGCCAACGAACGAGCGAAGATGCTGGCCGGAAACGCCGCCACCCTCTACCACCTCTAACCCATCGTGCCCTTATACCACCTTTGTAGCGGCGATTCGCAAACCGCCTTCTTCCCTCTCTCCCCTTGATGGAGACCTTTGCATAATCCTCCCAGGGGCGTTGGTTAGCCTCTTCCCCCTTGATGGGGGAAGATTGAGATGGGGGTGAAATCCCACCCCCACCCACTCTGAGCCTAACCCACTCCCCGCTCACCCTGAGCCTAACCCACTCCCCGCTCACCCTGAGCCTGTCGAAGGGTGGAGCCGCACACCCGCCTTGACCAACATACAACCCACGAATATCATAAGCAGACCTTGGCATGACGATGAGTTCACGAAGCGCGTTAACCCCCAAGAAACGTCCCGCCCGTCACTTGGGCGGGATTTTTCTTTCCCAAGCCAATCCCGACCAACCGAATTTATCGCTTAGGCTTGATTGACGAAGCGTCATTGACAATAATTGAATCCCCGTTCCATAATCAGCAATAGCACGATGACCCAACTCAACGTACAAAACCGCACCCTCGCGATAATGGACAACCTGCCCTTCCTGCGTTCCATTAACAACGAGTGCATCGACCTCATCGCCATCGACCCTCCCTTCGCCGCCAACGAGACCTTCACCTCCAAACCCCGACCTCCCATCACCCAGGCCGAGTTTGACGAAGAACTCGCCCTCGCCCGTCGCCACGGCGTCTCCCACAACGAGGGCATCGGCCTCACCCGCGTCAAAGACGTCTGGAAATGGGACGAGGACGTCCATCCCGCCTGGAAGGCTCGAATCGAGGAAGACTACCCCCATGTCTTCTCCGTAATTCAGGCTGTTGAGTCCTGCGCCTCTGAGAACGAAGCCGCTTACATCTGCTACATGGCCATCCGCCTCATCGAATGTCACCGCATCCTCAAAGAAACCGGCAGCATCTACTTACACTGCGACGACCACGCCAACACCTTTCTCCGACTGCTGCTGGACGCCATATTCGGCGTCGAAAACTTCCGCAACGAGATAATATGGAAGCGCAGCGGCGGCAAGTCCTCCTCCAAGAAGTGGGGTCGCGTCGTAGACCACATCCTCTACTTCACCAAAGGCCCACGATTCACGTGGAACCAGCAATATCAGCCCCACGACCCGGCCTACGTCCGCAGTCACTATCGTTATGACGACGGCGACGGCAGGGGACTTTATCGGAGACTTCCACTACATGGCCTTGGGGCCAGCAGCGGAGATTCAGGCGCAACTTGGAGGGGCTACAATCCTGGCGCCCGCAACCGGCACTGGGCAACGCCCAGCAAGGGGGTCATGCATCGATACATCATTGAGCGCAACCTTGTGCCGGGATGGCCCGACGCCTATACGTCGGTACTGGACAAGCTGGAAGCCTTGGACAAGTACGGACTTGTAGTTCATTCCGAAAGGTATTTGCCGGAAATCAAGACCTACCTTGCTGCCACCAGAGGCATTGCCGCCACAAACTTTATTGGCGACATCCCAATGGCGTCCGGCAAAGAGCGCACCGGCTACGCAACCCAAAAGCCCCTGGCCCTCTACGAACGCCTACTTAGAGCCTCCAGCAACCCCGGCGACGTGGTACTCGACATATTCGCCGGCTGTGCCACCACCGCCCTCGCCGCCGAAAATCTGGGCCGCCAATGGATTGCCTGCGACTTTGCCTACCGCAGTTGGACCATGCTCAAGCGCCGCTTCTACCTCAACGGCCTGGCCCTCACCGACATGACTAACAGCACCCTCCAGGCCCTCGGAACGCACCAGACCGAGATGCAGGACGCAAAATCCTACACCATCGGCCCCAACGAACTCCCCAAGCGCGACGACAAAGACCCCGTGCCTTATCACCACCTTAAACAATCCCGCGCCGGTTCCACCCAAACCGCCAGCTGGTCGGGCCGCATCCCCAAGAACGATGCAAAGCAACTGCTGATAGAGAGATTCGGCCCCGTCTGCTGGGGTTGCGGGTTTGAGCCACGTCGTCCCAACGGCAGCCTGGACGACACCCTGCTCGAAGTCGACCACATCCGCGCCCGCAGAGCCGCCGAAGGCGTCCAGGGCGACGACGAACTCTACAACCTCGCCCTTCTCCACCGCACCTGCAACTCCATGAAGCGCAACAAACTCACCCTGGAGGAACTGCGGAACCACAACGCCATGAACGGCCTCCTCTACGTCAACAAAGTAAGCGAACTCGTAGACCTCTTCGAAGCCATCCAATTCGCCAACCAGCAAATCGCCCAACACGCAGCCTCCCACGGCTACCAACCCCCCCTCGACGAATAATCCCAACATCAAAAGAAGGAAAATGCAATGATTCAAGAATTCAGCACACCCGTACCCCCCCCCCCCCCCCCCCGATTCTGACGAAAAATGCATTCACAGGCTGGGATGCGGCGTGAAAATCTGCAACATCGTCAAGCAGGCAGCCGAAGATCTGACGGGAGAGGAAGTTCTGGCCATCGGATGGAGCAACGGGCCTGGCTCCGGCCTCATTGAACTGGAAGGCGGCGAGACGATCCACATGGACGACTGGCTTGCCAACGGGTATCTCCAATACGAGCGTGGGCGCTTCGAGTTGGTGGAGGGCGATTTCGGGCCCTTCGGCACAGAAGCCCGCGGAATCACTTACATCGATGCCAACCCCGAGCAGACACAGGAAGCCAACGCAACATGCACCCCCTAACCCTTTCCAGCCTCCGCGGCCTCAACCGTCAAGAAGACAGAATGCTGGGTAATGGGCTGTAGATTGGAGAAGCGCATGACAAAAGAAAGCCCAAATACAATTCAAATTTTTGGTTACGTTTCTCCGTACACGGGTTTAAACTTGTGATATGGTTATTGTCAACTACTCCTCAACGAGGTAATGCAATGAATCGATATATTGTTACTTATGACTTGTCTGCTCCAGTCCGTGACTACTACGAACTGTACAAGAGGATTGGGAAATTCGAAAAGTGCATACTAATCACCGAGTCTTCTTGGGCAATAGAAACGCGCAAAACCGCAGCACAGATACGAGACTATCTGGAAGGAGCCTTGGATGATAACGACAAACTGCTCGTCGCTCGCATAGGAGATTGGGCGTCCTACAATCTGCATGAGGTAGCTAACCTGCTAAATTCCTCTTCTTCTCTTCCTAGCTTTGAGTTTCCTACATCATTCTCTCGCAGTCCTGTTCCGAAACCTCCTACAAAATCTCCCATCTGGCGTGGATTAAATTTCCCTCGTTCCTCATAACACGTCGCAGGTCATTGCCTGCTGTAGAGTCCAAATTGTTGGACAGCTTGAAATTGCTTAAATTCATCTTCTGATGTAAATTCAGGAATGATGCCCTACGCCTTGGATATTGAAACATGGTATTTGACTGTCCCCCCTCCCCCCTTCCCCAAAATTCCTCTATAATCCCCCCATCCTTAACCGCAGGAGCCTCCCATGCCCCTCATGACCGGCGGCAAAGCCGTTGTCGAATGCCTCAAGGCCCACCACGTCGACACCATCTTCGGCATCATCTCCACCCACACCATGCATATCTACGACGCCCTCTACCATGAGCAGGACAACATCCGCTTCATCGGCGGACGCCACGAACACGCCCTTGGCTTCATGGCCGACGGCTACTCCCGCGTCACCGGCAAGCCCGGCATTATGTTCACCAGCGGCGGCCCCGGCGCCGCCGACAGCATGGGGTCGATGGGCGAGGCCTACCACGCCTCATCCAAGCTCCTCCAGGTCACCGCCAACGCCGAACTCGAACTCATCGATTCCGGCAAAGGCGCCATCCACGAGGCTAAGGACCAGCTAGGAATGTTCCGCTCCGTCACCGGCTGGAACGCCCTCATCGACAACCTCGAAGCCATGCCCGACTACTTCCTCGAAGCCTTCCAACGCTTCGACTCCGGCAGGCCCCGTCCCATCGAACTCGAAGTCCCCACCGACCTCTTCGACAAGCAGGCCGACATCGAAGTCATCCCTCCCCGCGACACAACCACTCCACAACCCGATCCCGCCGCCATCGAAAAAGCCGCCCACGCCCTCCGCAACGCCAAGCGCCCCATCATATGGGTCGGACGCGGCGTCATGCTCGCCGACGCCACCGACGAACTACGTCAACTCGCCGAAACCCTCGGCGCCCCCGTCACCTCCGCCACCACCGGCAAGGGTGCCTTCCCGGACGACCACCCCCTCGGCCTCGGCGTCGGCGAATTCGGCGGCATCCGCGGCGACAGCCCCCTCGGCGACTTCCTCGACAACGCCGACCTGCTCCTCATCATCGGCTCCACCATGGCCTACCACCGCACCATCCAGCAGGGCCTCACCCTTCCCAAAAACATCGTCCAAATTGACGCAGACCCCGCCGAAATCGGCAAGAACTACCCCGCTTCCATCGGCATCAAAGCCGACGCCAAACTAGCCCTCCAACAAATCCTATCCCTCATAGACTCCAAGCCCGTCTCCACCAACCCCGGCTACGCCCACGAAATCGCCGACCTCAAACAAGCCATCCACCAAAGCCTCCTCGACCAATATCCCAACGAAACCCGCACCCTCGAAGGCATCCGAAGCGTCCTCGACCGCGACGCCATCGTTGTCGGCGACGCTACCGTCCCCAACTACCGCGCCTCCCGCTGCATGCCCTTCTACGAACCCAACACCTACCTCGGCCCCAACTCCTGGGCCGGCCTCGGCTTCGGCTTCCCCGCCGGCCTCGGCGCGAAAGTCGGCCAGCCCGACAAGCAGGTCGTCGTCATCACCGGCGACGGCGGCTTCCAGTACAACATCCAGGAACTCGGCACCGCCCTCCAGTACGGCATCAGCCCCGTCGTCCTCGTCTTCAACGACAACGCCTGGGGCGTCCTCAAGGGCGTTCAGAAGGAAACCTTCGACGGACGCTACATCGGCACCGACCTCCGCAACCCCGACTTCGTCAAGCTCGCCGAAGCCTATGGCGCCCCCGCAACCCGCGTCCACAACCTAGATGAACTAACCACCACCCTCGCCGACGCCCTCGCCGACGACACCCTCCACCTCATCGAAGTCGCCACCCCCAACGGCTTCCCCGCCTTCCGCTAACCCCCCCTTACGTCGGAAACATCTGGTACAACATAGGAAACGTGCGCCTGAAATAAGCATTCACGAAACTGCTAAACGGGCTATCGTCCACCGTAAACTCGTAAGCGGCCTTAATCAAGCTGTTGTCATCCAAAGTCTCAATCTCGTCAATGAATATCGACAATTGATTCATTCGCTGGTTCCAGAGGTGATAAGGAGAAAATTCCGCAAGCCGACTATCGTTTAAGTCCACGTCACGTATGGTCCTGAAGGCCATTGACCACTCATCATCGCCAACCATGTCTGCCGCAAAAATCTCACCGGTCTCGATGTCGAAATCAAAGAAATCACCGGCGGCGCGTTGCCCTTGCACAGAGTTTGGATTCACATATGACGACACCGGCTTAAATCGAACATACCCGACCTTCAACACCTGATTTGCCTGGTCGCCAATCTCAGGCCACTGATCACCCTTAGCGTCATTGCATCGTCTGCACGAGTAAGCCAAGTTTATCCAGTCGAATGAAAGATGCGGAAATCTGCTGCGAGGGCGGAAATGTTCGATGGTCTCTTCGTCGGGAGAGTTGCCGCCCCTCCCAGGTGGATCACAGAGCTTTTCGCAATAGGCGCAAATCCCGTTGAAGTCTTGCCACAGCGCACGGCGTATCCGCCCACGGTCACTTGGGCTTAGCTGATGCCACTGTGTATTGGAAAGGCGAAATTGGGCAAGATGTCCAGGTTCCGAAGAACGACGAACTGAGTGCACGCCTACCCTCTATCCTGGTCGAGACTTTGCGACTGTCGATATTTTTCTAACGCCTTCCCAAACCGCTCCTCGAATCTTTCCCTCTGCGCGGCCATAGGCCCGCCGGCAAGCAAGTCACGATTCACACGTTGCCGCAACTCCCGCATTCTTTGTTGGCGTCTCTCTTCCACCCGTGCATCGGATAACGGCTCCTGGCTACGCAATTCCCGCAACTCCCTTGCCGCTCTAGCTGTTCTTTCATCTGTGGGATCTTCCACCCCCATCAGGGTGCGTAGAACTTCGTCCATCGTCCAACCAACAATGTCCTCAGTGTTGGTGTCAGCTGTCACAACACCGGCCTTGTTCCTCTTTAGCAGATGTACCTGTCCAGCCTTTAGACCTGCAACCACGAAGGGTGAGTGGGTGGTGGCAAAAATCTGCAACTTTGGGAAATGCTCCAACAGAGCCGGTATCACCCGCCGCTGCCAAGTGGGATGCAGATGGTTCTCTATCTCGTCGATTAGCAGGATTGCGGGTTCCTTTTCCCAACCCTCTACGAAATCATAGTGTACGGCTATCTTCAGCGCCAACGCCCATATCCACAACAAGGTTCCCTGCGTACCTGAGCTTAGAGAACCCAAATACAACGGAACTCCAATGATACCGTCGCTGGTGACTACTCCCATGTTGGGATGCGCAAGCATGTCATCAAGGTAGATAATATCTTCGTCAGTTTGTTCAATGTATGTTTGTGCAGAGTGGCCGGTAAGAACCTCATTGCAGATACTTTGAGCACAAGAAAATCCTAAGCTTAACGCATGATCCAATTGACTCCGTTTGTGCTTTTCTTTGTGGCTAATGAACCATAGCCTATCAAGATCCACTTTTAGGTTATGTGCGTTAAATAAGACTGAATCGTCACTGGACTCTATCCCGAAGGATATTTGAATCTTGGCCTTGTCTGTCGGTGTGTTATTGCTCTCCAGAAGTTCATCATTCCACCAACCTGTCGGATTAAGGGGCAGGTTGATCCGTGTCGTTGGTATGTAGAGTAGCGGTACTCGATTCCATATCGGCTCGCGGTATGCCGGTTCACCATCTATAGGTTGTGGATTTTTGTGGGGCCAGTCTTTGCTGGCAGGCATCCAGCAATACGGTCCCGCACCATCTGCATAATGAGCGTACTCGGGCTGTAAACCCCAAGCCCATTTCCAACGAGATGTAGGATAGACAATGTATGACAAGGGGTGATCTTCACTTGGATAATAGACATATTCCATTGCCCGCAAAATGGTGCTCTTGCCTAACGCGTTGGGCCCAATGAATAGGTTAACCCGCTTGTCACAGTCCACATTAACCCCATTGATTGGTGGAACATGATGCAGGTTTAGTTGTCTAATGTGCACTTTTGCCTGCTGGTATTCAAAGATTAGAAATCTTAGTTGCGTTCACTGTGCCGAAATTATTATCAATAGTACGCTTTATGATACCACGGAGAATAGACCAAAGACCATTGATTTGTTTTCCTTCCCATCCCTACAGCGGCAGCCCCACCGCCCGACCTCCCTGCGCGCTCCGACTCACCGCCTCCGTGAACTCCATGTACCGCACCCCGTCCTCGAACGACGTGTGCGTCACCTTCTCCACCCCCAGAATCGCATTCACAAACTCCTCCTCCACCCGCCAGCCGCCCTCCTTCTCCGCCTCAATCACAATCTCCCGCAGCCCCTCGTCGGTGCGACGTCCCCCGGACAGCTTCCCCGCCCCCATGTCCAGATGCAACGTCCCCTCGCTGCCGAACAGCCACACCTGCGACGCCGGCGCGTGCCCCGTCACCGCGCTGAACCGCAGCCGCGCCTGCGCCCCGCACGCCATCCGACACAACGCCTCCACGTGGTCCGGCACCGTCACCCCCCGCAGCCACCCGTTATCATCCCGACGCTGCCTCACGTTAACCGACGACATCGCCTGCACCGTAGTCGCAGGCCCAATCCACCGCATCAAAGTCTCGTACCATATCCCCATATTCAACACGTTGAACCCGCTCAAGTCCCTGTCCTGCCGCCAGTGCAACGGACTGTCCCAATCGATGAACTCCCCTCCGTGCCCCTGCAAGTCCACCGCCAGAATCTCCCCCAGGAATCCCCCCGCAATCAAGTCCAGAATCGTCCGGTCGAACTTCAACGTCATCGGCGCCGGCACAATCTGCGTCACCAGCTGCGGGCTGGCCACCGACGCCGCCAGCATCTCCCGCGCCTCCGCCGCCGTCATCGCCATCCGCGCCTCCGTCAACACGTGCTTCCCCTCGTCCAGGGCCGCCAGCGTCACCGGGCAGTGCAAATACGGCCACGTCCCGATGCATATCGCGTCCGTATCGTCCGCCTCCACCAACTCCTCCCAATCGTCATAGACTTCAGGAATGTCGAACTCCTCCGCTACCCGCTCGCTCGACTCCCGGCTTCGGTTGACCACGCTCACGACCTCCACCCCCGGCAGCGCCTTGAACCCAGGTATGTGATGGCGACGAGTATTCGCCCCCGCCCCAACTATGCCTATCCGTATCGGTTCTTCCATCAGTAGCCAAGCTCCTTTTCGATGTATTCGATGCCGTCCTTGACGATGTCCGCTATCTCATCCACTTCCGCCGCCGAAAGCGTCAACGCCGGCGTCAGATTTAGATACGGCACCGTCCGCGTCAACAATCCGTTCTCCGCCAGCCGCGCCGACAGCTTGTCCCCGGCTCCCGGCACGGACGAAAGCGACTCCTTCGTCGCCTTGTCCTTCACCAACTCTATGGCGCACATCAGCCCCAACCCCCGCACGTCGCCCACGATGGGCGACTCCTTCAACGCCGTCAGCCGGTCCAGCAGACGACGTCCCATCGCCGCGGAATTCTCCACCAGCCCTTCCCGCTCGATAATCTCGATGTTCGCCAGCGCCGCCGCCGCTCCCGCCGGATGCCCGCTATACGTGTACCCGTGCCGGAACGTCACTTCTTCTTCCCCAACGAACGCGTCCCCAACGTGATCTCTCACAATGCACGCCCCCACCGCCTGATACCCGCTCGTAATTCCCTTCGCCAGCGTGATGATGTCCGGCTGAACGTCGAAGTGCTCGATGGCGAACATCTTCCCCGTCCGCCCGAACCCGTTGATAACCTCGTCCGCAATCAGCAGAACCCCGTGACGGTCGCAAATCTCCCGCAGCATCGGCCAGTACTCCGGCCCTGGAATCGCCACCCCCGCCGACACCGAAACCGGCTCCGCAATCACCGCCGCCACCGTCTCCGCTCCCTCCTCCAGAATGATCTTCTCCACCGCCTCCGCACACCGAATAGCGTTCTCCGACGCCGTCTCCCCTTCCACCTCGCTCCGATACGCATACGGCTGCGGCGCCACCCGCACAATCGGCAGCATCGGCTGGAAGATGTCCCGGTTCACCCACGGCGCCTGGTTCACCGCCAGCGCCCCCAGGCTCACCCCGTGGTACGACCCCTGACGCGAAATGAACTTGATCCGCTCCTTGTCGCCCCGGTTGAAGTGATACTGACGCGCCATCTTCATCGCCGTCTCCACCGAGTCCGACCCGCCGCTCGTGAAAAACACCCTGTTCAGATCCCCCGGCGCCAGCGACGCCAGCTTCTCCGCCGCCTTGATGGCCGGAATCGTCCCGTAGGCGAAGGTGTTGGCGTAATGCAGCGTCGATAGCTGGTCGTGGACGGCCTGGGCAATCTCCTCCCGTCCGTAGCCCACGTTGACCAGCGCCAACCCCGCGAACCCGTCATAGTATTCCCGCCCGTCGAAGTCCGTGATCTTCGCTCCACGACCCGACCTCATAATCTTCAGCCCGCCCTCCTTCGCCACGTCATTCAACTGCTGCATCGGGAACCACACGTGCGAAAGCGCCGCCTCCCGCAGCCCGTCGAAAGTCTCCGTCTCCAACCATGCCTCCAACCCCTTATAACTCATGCCAACCCTCCGAAACTAGATTTGTCCAACCCGTCATAAGCCTTATTTCACGGCCCATCTCTTCAGCGCGAATTCCACTATCCTGTCTTCACGCTCCCTGATTGTATCCGAATTCCACTGGTCGAACCTCTTCAACTCCCTCTGCACCCGAAGACTGGATTTTCCATACTTCAGCCGCTTCTCTTCGAATGGCTTGTTGCTCAACGACGGATTCCATTTTGTCAATGTAAGATTCCCAAGTCTATGCACGTTCAGCTCGTGTTCCTCTTTCTGCTCTTCCAACAGATCAGCAGGTTGCTGCGGCCAGATATGCTCAATCTGGAAATCACGTGACGACAGGATAGCAGCCTGCGAAAGAGGCAATTCCTCATTGGCCTCATGGCTGCGATGAAACTCATACTCGCTCAACAGATACTTCATGTCCCGCGATGTGAGCCACCTATAGAACGCTTGACCGCGAAGATTGGCCTCGAATTGACTATCACCCCTGTAATAATGGTTGATCCACTTCAACTTCCCCACAAGGCCGTTGTAGTCAAATTGCCCATTATGGAACTCATTTGCCATCTGATAAAGCCGGGTTTGTGCCGTATGACTCCGATACCTGCCGACGGTATACACGCGAAAGGCAAACGCCTCAATCAGCCTGAGAATCCTGGACATCTCCCGCGGATTGTGCCTGAACTTCAACCACGCCGCCATCAGCAGCGGGAAGACGTTTCCAAGCCTCCCAACCAGCAGTATCTTGTCAAGAAGTTTACCCAATTCCCCACCCTTCTCCCGTGCCTTCACCATGTCCTGCACCGCGAAAAAGCCCATCTCCAGGTCCTCCGCGTACTTGCGGACGTATTCCACACATCCTTCGGGGTCTTGCCTGAGCTTGTCCCGAATCAGGTCCTTCAGGTTGTTCAGGTATCTGCCCAGACGCTTCTTCTCATGGCTGACGTAATTTATGTAGTGGTATCGCTGAATGCCCCTCTCATCCAGCCATCGCAGGTCTTGAGCGCCGTTCACGTATTCATAATACTTGTACATTCGAGAGAACCGGCCATTTAACTCCTCCAACCTTCCCTCAATCGCCTCTCCCCCATTCTGCATTCCCATATAGGAACTATGCATGAGGAAGCTCTTAGTCTTTTCCAGGTCGCTTAACGGCCTGCCTCTGTCGTTGACAGTCTCGAAAATGCGTATCGAATCCGCGTTGGACTGCACCATGTACTGGATAACCTGCAGATCGTCAACCTTCCGTTTCAACTCCACCAGGAAATCAATGAATCCGTCGGGCCGCTTCTCCTCTTCCTCCTTCAGTCGCTCCCTGAAAAATCCCTTGGCCGCTGCCAGCCGGTTCTGCGACGCCGTCGCCGCCCCTCCAAGCAGATGCTCCTCCTCGTTGATTATGTATTCCCTGAAGAAGTTCCCGTCATCGCCCAGAGGATTCAGCTTGTAGTTCGCCTGCGGCTTCAAGTAGTCTTCCTCAAGCCTTTCTGTCTGTTCCCGTTGTGACTCGTCGCTGGCCCTCTTTGCCTGTGAAATTATCTCCCTCAGCAGTATCAGAATCGTCGTTAGCCTCTGCTGCCCGTCAATAACATGAAATCGCTTGAACGTCCGCATACCTACTTGGGTCACTTCCTCGGAATCCAGCAGCAGCAACGTCCCAAAGTAGTGCTTTTTGGAAACGTCCAGGTAATACAAGTCTTCCCACAAGTCTTGAAGATTCTTCTCTTCCCATGCGTAACCCCTCTGGTACACGGGAATGTCAAACAACCGATCTCCAACTATCAATTCATTCAGATTGACGAGATTGCCTTGCATCGCAAGCCTCCCAATTTAATGCGTCCCCTAAATCCCCGGCCGCCGCCGGTGCCACGGCGTCGCCTGCTCGTATGCGTGGGCCGCCGCCAGGATTACGTCCTCCCGGAAGGGACGTCCAATCAGCTGCATCCCAATCGGCATCCCGCCCGTCTCCGCCCCCGAAAACCCGCACGGCACGTTCATCGCCGGCACGTTCGAGAGAGGAACCAACGGCGTCTGGTCCGGCCCCCGCACCAGCAAGTCCGCCGCGTCCTCCTTGCTTGACGGCATCACGTTCGGCTTGATTCGAGGCGCCGTCACCCGCATCGTCGGCGACGCCAACACGTCGAACCGTCCCAACGCTTCGTGCACCTGACGACGCAGCATCGCCCGCAACTTCTGCACCTTCACGTACAACTCCCCCGGCACCAGGCTCCCCGTCAAAAACTTCACCTGCTGGTCGTAATCGAACTCCGTCAACCGCTCGTCCATCCACTCCTTGTACCGCGCCGGCATCTCCACGTACATGTGCGTGTAGAAAATCAAACGCCCCATCTGCGCCAGCGGCACAGAAACCTCCTCCACCTCAGCCCCCAAATCCGCCAGCATCTCCACCGCCCGCAGGAACGCCCGACGCACCTCCGGCGTCACCTGCTCATCCTCCGTCAACTCCTTGACGACCCCCACCCTCAGCGTCCCGCCCGAACTCCCCACCGGCAGAGACCCCGTCAACCCCGCGCGAAAGTCCGGCACCGGCACGTCCGCCGTGTTCGGGTCCTTCGGGTCATATCCGCAGATGGGTTGAAGCGTAATCGCCGCGTCTTCTACAGTCCGCGACATCGCTCCTGCCTGGTCCATCGACCAGATAATCGGCATCAACCCGTACCGGCTCACCCGCCCCCACGTCGGCCGAACCCCCACAACTCCGCACCACGACGAAGGATGCCGAATCGACCCCGACGTATCCTCCCCCAACGAAGTCGCGCACAGACCCGCCGCAACCGCCGCGCCCGACCCCGAGCTCGAAGCCCCCGGCTCATAATCCGTGTTCCACGGATTCCGCGTCCGCCCGTAGGGAAACATGAACCGCCCGCCGGAAGCGAACTCGCTCATGTTCAGCTTCCCCAGCAGCACCACGCCCGCTTCCTTGATTCGCGCGATGACCGTCGCGTCCTCCTCCGGCACGAAGTCCCGCAACAGAAACGACGCGTTCGTCGTCCGAATCCCCTCCGTCCACATCTGGTCCTTCACCGCAATCGGTATCCCGTGCAGCGGCCCCCGATACTCCCCACGCCCAATTTCCCCCTCCGCCCGCCGCGCCTGCTCCAACGCCATATCCGCCGTGACCGTTATGTAAGCAAACAGACTCGAATTCAGCCGCTCCACCCGCTCCAGATACGCCTCCGTCAACTCCACCGGAGACAATTCCCCATCCCGCAGCAACTCCGCCTGCTCCGCCACCGACAAAAAATGAAGCTCATTCTTATTCACACACACCTCCGATAATAGCCCTTTCCCTTCTTATCCCTCGAGGAAGAAGGTTAGACCCTTCCCTCTCTTATCCCTTCTCCCTCGAGGAGACCTTTGAATAACCGTCATTCCCGCTAAGGAGACCTTTGAATAACCGTCATTCCCGCGTAGGCGGGAATCCATCCCCTCTTATCTCCTCTCCCTTGAGGAGACCTTTGAATAACCGTCATTCCCGCGTAGGCGGGAATCCATCCCCTCTTATCTCCTCTCCCTTGAGGGAGAGGATTAAGGTGAGGGGTCCCTCGACACGGCAACCCTGGATTCACGGGAATTGTGCCGACACCCGCGCAGAGTGTCAACCAACGCAACCCGATTCCCCGTCGCCTCAGAACGTAAACGAAGCGCAAGAAAAGCGGGCGCCTGCACTGAGACGCCCGCTTCCCCATCAGAATTCCGTTCAGGTTATGCCGGATTATCAGCGAAGGACCATGCCGGAATTCCACCCGCCGCAGCGTATCCAGCTCCACCCGGCCCCGCCGCCGCACTGGAAGGAAAAGACCGACTCGCCTGGCCCCTGGCTCCAAATCAACTGGAGCTTCCCGAAGAAGAACGCCGGGTTATGAGGCGCCGAGTTGGTCCACGCCCCGGTTTCGCCGTCCTTAACCGCCTGCACCCCCGCCACGATGGTTTCCCGGTTGCCGATGCCCTCGATGACGTAGAAGGGCAGCAAGCCCCCGCCGACCGTCATGTTCGTCGTCGCCCGGATCCACGTGTCCTCCCCGTCGACGCTATAGACCACGTTGTATCCGGTCGCTCCGACTACGGGACTCCAGCTTACCTTTACCTGTCCTGGAGAGAGCGATGTCAGGACAACCGTTGTCGGCGCGGCGGGCGGGAGCGCGTAAGTCTGGGCAAATTGGTTCGACCCGCTGGGCGCTGCGGAACTAGGCGCAGTCGAAGTCGGCGCGGCGGCAGCAGCGTCGCCCGACGTCGTGGTCTGAGTCCCGTTCGCCACAGGCTGGACGGACGCCGGAGAGTTCGATGACTCATTCTGCTCAATCGGAGTGGGCGAACTCCCCGCCGCGCATGCGTAACCCACAGGGCAGAAAGGCTGTACGAGATAGGAGCCGCTCCAGGCGCCGTTCTTGGATGCTCTCACCGAAACATGGTACGGAAGCCAGGAACTGATCCCATCGCTGATGGTCGCCGATGTCCCTATGACCCTTGATGCCGCAACTCTCCAGCCTCGCTCCCCGGAGTCGCTGACCCTCACATCATAGGTGGAGGCCCCTGCGACCTCAGACCATCTGACCTCAATGTCCCCGAAAGCCGAGGAATGGGGATCGGCGATTCTCATCGCGCTTACATTTCCGGGCGCAGGAAGCTGGTCGTTGGCGGACGCCGCGGACGTTGCGGCGACAATCCCCGCCAACAGCGCAAGCAGAACGAGCAATGCGACCCTCCCTTGCAAAGCCGCTGCGTTGCCGATGCTGAATCCATGCTGTCCCTTTTTCATGTCGCTGCCCCTTTCCCATCGCCATTTTCGTCATTCATGGACGCCACTCGCGCGAAATCCTTGCGCTGACTCCCATCGCGATATCGATATTGCGGCTAGTATAACAAATTATCGTAGTATTTCAACCTTATCTTAACAAAAATCATCCATATCGCAGCGCCGCAAGGTAAGCAGCATAAACCTGTTGCGAACTATGCCTGGCTGCGTTGACCGGCTATGTAGGAGAAGAGACTATTTTGGAGGCAGCGACGAAGCGAAACCCACACCTCTGTCCACCCAATCCCTCAAACCACTCTCGGAAGCGATCCCCTCCGCTTCAACCACGACGAACCCCCGCATCGGTCGCCCCGTAAAGTCCATCGGCCCGCAGTGCGGCTCCGACAACGCCCCTTCGTAAGCGTCGGCGCCCACCCTCACCATCAGCCGGTCGCCCAGAATCCCCGCCGCCATGTTGCCGTCAAGCATGAACGCCAGCCCGCCAAACATCTTCCGCTCCACAACCCCGTCCAACCCGGCCAGCGCGTCCGACACACGCCGCGCTAACCCTTCGTCGTAAGCCATCAGTCGTTACGAAGCCGCCCTGAACAGCCCGAACGAACTCGTATACCCGTGCAGATACGTCGTCCCCTGCACCGGCCCGATCTCCCCGTTGCAGAAAAATCCCCCAACCGGAATCGCCCCCATCAAGTCCCGAAATATCCCCGTGTCGTGGTCCGGCCGGCCGTACAAATACTGCCCCCGACCCAGGCACGAAAACAGCAGCGCGCCCTCAACCCCCGTCTCCCGATACCTGTCCCGATACTGGTTAACCATCGCCGTCAAGTCGTCGGCGGAAGTCTGCGCGTCCCTCAAGTGAAACTGCACTATCTGACCCTCCCGCAGCCGCTCCCCGATGGCCAGCGCCCCGTGCCGCGGGTCCATCCCCACGATGTTCCGAATCAGAAAATCCCCCAGCTGCGGATACTCCTGGAACTCGTCCATCACCACCCCCAGAAACAGCGAATGCCGCGCCAACTCCTTGTCCCTGTCGCTCAACACCTGGTACAACTCCTGAAGCGCCTCCAACGCCGTCGCCCCGTCCAACCCCAGCAGCACGTTGTTGCTGCACCGCGTCACGTTCATCGGCTTCCCGATGGGACGGCACCCCTGCGCCACGATGGTGTCGATTACCACGTCCCCGTGAAACGCCAACCCCACCGCGCCGGAGCGATGCACCTTCCCGTCCAGCATCAGCGCGTTCGCCCCCGGATGCTGCCCCCCGCTCGCCATCCCCCCCACCTTCACGCTGTACCGGAAGGCGTAATCCAGCCCCAGCAGCAGGTTGTCGCTCCTAATCGTAAACGGGTCTGTGATGAGAAGAAACTGCGGCATATCGTCCGGATTCGTCCCCACCATCGTCTCCCATTCGCCGGGCGATGCGTCCAAATCCGGCAGCGACTCGTTCGCCAGGTGAAACGGCTTAATCGACACCCCCGGCAGCGACGCCGCCGTCAACGAAAACCCCGCCCTCTGCTCGATTTCGTGCCCGCCGCCGATAACCCCGCCCGCCGAGCACCCGATAAGATGCTTCGCCCCAAGCCGTTTCGCCACCATCCCCGGTATCCGCTCGTACCCCTCTTCGTGATGTGGCGAAGCGAACACCACCGCCAAATCCACGGGATCCGACCCCAACCCTCCCCGAACCGATTCGACGCACGAATCCAGGGCCTCCTCCAGGGAAGAACTCTCAGACGCAGCGGAAGCCCACTTCATCGCACCCTCCGGCAAACCAAACTCCCGTGAGTATACCAAATCCCCACCCAAACCCACACCCACCCCTCATTCCGTCGGAAGCCGGAATCCAGTCCCCCTCTCCCCCACATGTCATTCTGAGAAGGCCCCGCGACGAAGAATCTCGTCACCTGAACCATCCTTCCCTCTTCTCTTCCTTCTTCCCCCTTGACGGGGGAAGATTGAGATGGGGGTGATTCGTATGGGGTGGATGGCGGATTTGGCAGTTATGCAAAGGTCTCCTCGATGGTGGAAGATTGAGCCTGTCCTGAGCCTCCCCCTTCCCCCAACCCTCCCTTTCGTGCACAATAGCACAAAAACCACGGAGGCCCCATGCCCAACCGACTCGCCAACGAAACCAGCCCCTATCTCCTCCAGCACGCCAACAACCCCGTCGACTGGTTCCCCTGGGGGCCGGAAGCCCTCCAGAAGGCCCGCGACGAAGACAAGCCCATCCTCCTCAGCGTCGGCTACTCCGCCTGCCACTGGTGTCACGTCATGGAGCGCGAATCCTTCGAAAACCCCGCCATCGCCCGCATGATGAACCGTAGCTTCGTCAACATCAAAGTTGACCGCGAAGAGCGCCCCGACATCGACGGCATCTACATGCAAGCCGTCCAGGCCATCACCGGCCAGGGCGGCTGGCCTATGACCGTCTTCCTCACCCCCGCCGGCGAACCCTTCTACGGCGGCACCTACTTCCCCCCCGAAGACCGCGGCCCCATGCCCGGCTTCCCCCGCATCCTCCTCACGATGGATCAGATTTATCGCACCCGCCGCTCCGAAGTCACCAACGCCTCCACCGAAATCGTCAACCGCCTCAAGCAGACCAGCCGGATGAAGTCGGAAACCAACCTCCTCTCCCCCGAAATCCTCAACGAAGCCTTCCTACACGTAGCCGCCGGCTTCGACGCCCAGAACGGCGGCTTCGGCGGCGCCCCCAAGTTCCCCCAGCCCATGAACTTCGACTTCCTCCTCCGCTACCACGACGCCACCGGCAACGCCGAGGCCCTCCATATAGTCAACCTCTCCCTCGAAAAAATGGCCCTCGGCGGCATGTACGACCAGCTCGGTGGCGGCTTCCATCGCTACTCCACCGACGCCTACTGGCTCGTCCCCCACTTTGAGAAGATGCTGTACGACAACGCCCTGCTATCCCGCCTCTACCTTCACGCCTACCTCGCCACCGGCCACGACCTCTACCTCCGAATCGTCCACGAAACCCTCGACTACGTCCTGCGCGAAATGACCTCCCCCGAAGGCGGTTTCTACTCCAGCCAGGACGCCGACAGCGAAGGTGTCGAGGGCAAGTTTTTCCTCTGGTCTCCAGAACAAATTCGACGCGCCCTCGGCGACCGCGATGCCGACATTTTCTGCGCCTACTACGACGTTTCAGACCAGGGCAACTTCGAAGGCAAGACCATCCTCAACGTCCCCATCGGCGCCGAGGAAGTCATCGACCGCCTCGACATCGAACCCGATGAACTGGAAGCCGCCCTCCAGCGCGGCAAGGCCGTCCTCCTCCCCATCCGCAACCGCCGCATCGCCCCCGACCGCGACGACAAAATCCTCACCGCCTGGAACGGCCTCATGCTCCGCAGCTTCGCCGAGGCCGCCGCCTCCCTCCAGCGCGACGACTACTACGACGCCGCAGTCAACAACGCCCGCTTCATCACCGAAAACCTCCAACGCAACGGGCGCGTCCTCCGCACTTGGAAGGACGGACAGGCCCGCCTCAACGGCTATCTTGAAGACTACAGCTTCCTCGCTGACGGCCTACTAGCCGTCTATGAGCTAACCCTGGACGACCACTGGCTGAATGAAGTCCAACGCCTTGCCGACGACATGCTCGACCTCTTCTGGGATGAGAACGACCAACTCTTCTACGACACCGGCACAGACCACGAGACCTTGCTGGTTCGCCCCCGCGACATCTTCGACAACGCCACCCCCTGCGGCTCTTCCGTCGCCGCCGACGTTCTCCTGCGCCTGGCCCTCCTCACCGACAACGAACGCTACCGAAACGTCGCCGCCGCCGCCCTCCGCGGCCTGGGCCCCATGCTCTCCCAATACGCCAACGGCATGGGACGCTGGCTCGCCGCCCTCGGCTTCCACGTCGGTCAGCCCAAGGAAATCGCCATCGTCGGCGACCTCAACTCAGACGCAACCCAGGACCTCCTCGACGAAATTCATCTCCGCTACCTCCCCAACCGCGTCCTCGCCGCCTCCGAGCACGGCGACCCCGCCGGCAGCCATCCCCTCCCTCTCCTCCGCCACAAAACCCTCATCGACGGCCAACCCGCCGCCTACGTCTGCCGCAACTACGCCTGCAACCTCCCCGTCACCACCCCCGCCGCCCTAGCCCCCCAACTCCAATCCTAACCCCCCACTAACGCTGAACCCAATCCCCTCCTCTTGCTCCCGCGAAAGCGGGAGCCCCTCCTCCCGCTCCCCCTGAGCCAACTCCCCCACCGCTCACCCTGAGCCTGTCGAAGGGTCGAGCGCCCCTGGTTGAAAAATATATCGCCCGCGCTATATCCTAATCACCACAGTCCATTCAACAGGAATGAAACGATGACCCAGAAGACTCCCAAATCCATGTCCAAGACCGCCCCAAGCGAAGGTGAGGAAGAGTTCGATTCAGAAGACCAATCCTGGTTCTGGACTCCCGAATGGCAAGCCGGAGAAGAAGCCGCGTCCCGCGAAATAGCGGACGGCGAACTTTCACCTACTTTCGATAAAATGGACGACGCCAAGGAGTGGCTCAATTCTGACGAGTAACCATCCGTGACGTTACGTCGTAACGGCCCATTGCGACTCGTGTTTGCTCCCCAATTTCGGCGCGCCCGCAGGAAGAAAGCCCCGGAACTCCGGCGGGCGTTGGACGCCAAAGTCGAACGCCTCCGCACCAACCCCGGTCATCCTTCTCTGCGCGTCAAGAGAGTGCGCAGCGCCAGATTTGAAGGAGTATGGGAAGCCTCCGTCAACATGTCCTCACGCTTCACCTTTCAGTTCGCATCCGACGGCGCAAGCATAATACTGCGCAACTGCAACGGACATGACATATTCAGATCACCTTAACGATTCGCAGGAACCGCCGCCATGAACTTCGCCAACCGCACCATCTGGACTGCCACCTCACCCCCGCTCACCCTGAGCCTGTCGAAGGGTCGAGCGGGTCGCAGGTGTGGAATGGGGCGGACGGATGGTGTGGTATAGTGTGATTGCTTTCGATGTTGCCGCTGCCAAATAAAGACCGGGTCCTCTACCTGTTTCTGGATGAATCGGGAAACTTGGACTTCACCCCCAAGGGAACCAAATACTTCGTTTTGACCTGCGTAGGTTTGACTCAACCATCCCCTTTACTGAACACCCTGCATGAATTGAAACTCTCTTTTCTTGAAGACGGTCAGGACTGTGAGTATTTTCATTGCTCGGAAGACAACAAATTCGTGCGGAGAGCGGTATTCCGCACTATCGCAGATAATCTTAATGAACTTTCCATTGACAGCTTGATTGTAGAGAAGCGCAAAACAATCCCACCATTGCGGGCGTACAATCGCTTCTATCCGCGGATGTTGGGGTACCTTCTCAAGCACGTATTGCCCAGGGAGAATTTTACTAGAGCCAAGAAAATCATCGTCATCGCCGATTCATATCCAGACAAGCGAAATCGCAAGGCTATTGAAAAGGCAGTGCAACAGACCCTATCCAAGATGATTGGCGATTCTTGTCCTTTCAGGTTCTATAGCCACTCCTCGCGTTCTCACCTCGGGTTGCAAGTTGCCGACTATTGCGCCTGGGCAATCTTTAGAAAGTACGAGAGGGGTGATACGTCATCCTACGACCGGATTGAAGCCGTAATAAACAGCGAGTTTGATATTTTCAGAAGGGGAACAACCCTATACCATTGAGACAAAAAAAGACCTCCCCGCCTAGCCGGCGCGGACCCCTTGGGTCCGCATTAAGCGGGGAGGAACCTTTAACCATCTCTATTCTATCGGCGACGCAACGTAGTGTCAACATCTATACTTTCGATAATCCCCACATAGCCGAACCCCCCAAAAGGAGCCTCCCATGCCCAACCCCGACAAACACGCCATCGAAATCGAATACTGCCACGACTGAGGCCACGCCCTCCGCGCCGCCTGGATGGCCGGCGACACCCTCAACCGCGTCGGCGACCGCATCTCCTCCTTCACCCTCATCCCCGGCGGCCACGGCAAATTCGACGTCCGCATCGATGGCCAACTCGTCGCCGAGCACCGACACGAACCCGACGCCCACATATTCCCCGACCTCCAGGACCTCCTCCAAGCCCTCGAAGAACGCACCAACTGACCGACCCAAGTGTCATTCTGAGCAAAGCGAAGAATCTCGCCGCATAACCCCTCCAATCCTCCACCAAGAAAGGCCCAACCATGCCCACCAACGACAACCCCCAATCCGCCGTCGCAGCCCCACCCCGGGACTACCCCCGCGGCCAAATCCTCGCCTCCTCCGCCGACGAAGCCCGCAAGTCCACCCAGGGCCGCCGCCTCGTCCGCGAACGCGTCCTCTCCCTTGGCAAGGACGCCATCTACAACATGACCGGCCTCGTTCGCGCCTTCCCCCTCGACCCCGAAGACCTCCCCACCCTCGAAAACCAGTTCACCTACTACACCCACTTCCTCGGACGCGCCGAGGCTATGGCCGTCGAATTCGTCGGCGCCGACCCCCGCGACCACCAGGCGGTCATGTGCAACCGCGTCACCTCCGCCATGCTCGCCATCATGCTCGGCACCCTCAATCGCGGCGACGCAATCATCTCCCTCGTCGGCAAAGGCCGCTCCCACCCCTCCGTCCAGCAGGCCGTCGAGCTAGTAGGCGCAGACTTCATCGAGGTCGAATCCATCGAAGCCCTCGAAGACGCCCTACCGCTTCGTCCCTGGAAGATGCTCGTCGTCACCCCGCTGACCCCCTCCAAGCACCACGTCCCCGCCGACCACGTCGCCCGCGCCATCCGGCTGGCCAAGGAACGCGATATGCTCGTGTTCCTCGACGACGCCCACATGATGTCCCGCACCATCTTCTTCGACGAACCACCCACCTTCCAGCTGGGCGACGTAGACCTATCCGTCTGGTCCCTCGACAAGCACGTGCCCGGCCCCCGCGGCGCCGCCATAGTCGGACGCAACGACCTGATGGAGCAGGTCTCCGCCCAGGCCTTCCAGTTCGGACTCGAAGCCCAGTCCGGCCACTACGTCGCGATGGTCAGAGGAATGGAAGCCTTCGACCCCGAACCCATCAAGCGCGCCTCCGCCCTCGCCCGCACCCTCTACGGAAAATTCCAGTCCAAATTCGGCCCCACCGTCTACCAGGCCGGCCCCGGCGTCGCCCTCACCGCCGAAGACTTCACCGAAGTCGTCTTCCAACAGGCCGGAACCCGCGAAACAACCCTCGCCCCCTCCGAAGTCTCCGTCACCGCCAGCTTCCTCCTCCTCAAGAACTACGGCGTCATCACCATCCCCATCACCGGCTACCCCGGCGCGGCCCCCACCTTCCGCTTGATGATGCACCCCGACGGCGAACGCTTCGGCGCAGACCCCCTCGTCCAAGCCGTCGACGACACTATAGGAAAGACCGCCGCTCTCCTCCAACACCCCGAAGCCGTCCGCACCCTCCTCCTCGGCTAACCCCCCACCGTCCGTCATTCCCGCGCAGGCGGGAATCCAGAGGCGGGGTGGTTGGGAGGCTGCACTCTCTAAGAAAGCGGCAGCGCGCTCTTCACAGTCCCCCCGCCCATCGCAATCACCCCATACGCGCCCAATCCGCCGATGGAAATCACCCCCACCGAATTGATGCCCCCGATGGCCACCACGCCCACCGCGTTCACCCCTCCAATCGCCACGAACCCCACCGCGTTGACGGGGCTGAACGAAACCAGCCCAATCGCGTTCAGGAACGAAATCGCCACCATCGCGATGGCGTTCCACGCCCCTGCCGCCACAACCCCCACGGCGGACGCCCCCACCGCTATGCTGTCAATCGTCAGCCAACTCAGTGCGCCCTGCGTCTTCGATTCCGTCATTGCCCGAATGACCTCCCTAATCTGTTTAGCCGGAGATTACAACCCGCTTCTCTGCGATTCCAAAAATCGCCCTCACGCCGCCACCGGCTCCGGCGCCAACGGCCTCGACACCCCCACCATCGAGTCCCGCGTCACCAGCCGCGCCAACTCCTCCTCGCTCCAACCCTCCGTCCCCGCCGGACGTTGCGGCAACACCAGATACCGCACGTCCGCCGTGCTGTCCAACACCCGAACCTCCACCCCGCCTTCCAACTCCAACCCGAACTCCCGCATCACCCCCCGCGGGTCGCGCACCGCCCGCGCCCGGTACGTCAAGCTCTTATACCAGTCCGGCGGACGCCCCAGCAGCCACGTCGGGTAGCACGAACACAGCGTGCACACCACCAGATGATGCACCCCTTCGTCGTTCTCCGCCACCACCACGTCCGGCAGATTCGCCGACTCCAAATACCCCAACTCCGCCACCGCCGCCTTCGCGTCCGAGAGCAGCCGGTTCTTGAACTCCGGGTCCACCCACGCCCGCGCGACGATTCGCGCCCCGTCCGCTGGCGACCGCGCCTCGCTTTCGTTAACCAGACGCTCAACCTCATCCCCGCTGACCACCCCCTTCTCCACCAGCACCGCCTCCATCGCCCGCACCCGTTGGGCGTAATACCCCAACTCCTCGTCATGCGCCATCCCAGCATGTTCATGTCCGTGCGAATCGCTCATAATCTCCTCCTCTGCTACCAGGCCGGCTCCAGCCAGTGCTCGAAAATGTCCGCCTGCAGCGCGTCCGCCTCCGGCCCTTCATAATCGTCCCACAAATCCCTCATTTGGAAGCTCACCAGGTAAAGCAGTTCCGTCGGCTCCCCCGTCCCGCCGTAGGCCAGCGACTCAGGATTCGGATACGCCCCGTGACATCGCTCCACCTTCCCAATCTTCCCGCGCAGATACCACGGCGTCCGATTGTGCCCCCGAACCTCCAGGTCCAGCACCAGAACCCTGCCCCCCTCGCCGTATTCCTGTATCTTCCCTCCAACGACCATCAGACCCCTCCCTCCGAAAATTCCGCCATCTTCCGATCGATCTCTTCCCGCGTAAAAACGCCCTTCTCTGTCAGAATTGACTCCACCGACTCCGCCCATCGTTCGTAGTAGCTCATAGATTCATACTTGCCCGGTTCGATGGCCTCGATTCCCCGACGCATCTCATCCGTCCGCATCAACCCCTTGCCCCGCAACGCCCCCAGAAGCGCGCTCATCCGCACCTCCCAATCCATCACCGGATGCTCCTCCTGGTCGATGGGTTCCTCCGTGGGCCAACCGCCCCGGTCATGCACTCCCGGCATCCCTCACCTCCTGCTAAAACTACCCCCCACACTATATCACAACCCCACCACTCCCACGTGCAAACCTCTATCATTTGTATGATGCCAGCGATGATGCCAAGATCAAGTTGACCACCATGATTCGGTGGGTTAGGATGAAGATGGGTACTAGAGGGAAAGGTGTAGGCAAGTGTGCTTTATGGGGGAGAGGACGAGTCTGGAATTGGAAAGATATCTAATTCAGAGGTAGAGTTTTGCAACTGCCCAGGTTTTACGCAGGTTGGTTTCTGATTGTCTTCTTCGTCCTGTTCTTGTTTTGTTTCGGTATGGTAATATGGTATGAGACCGGGCACATAACAGACGACGGTTTTCTGGACACGTCATTCGCCATTGCGGGGCGTATCACTCCCATTGGAGTAGGGCTGGCATTGGTGTTGTACATGGCAACGGAGGGAATACAGATGTTGGCAGAGATATTTCGAAGACAAAGAGCAGAAAGGCTCAGGCGCGAGGCCCGGGTGCAGCTTGTCGATGAGTTGGAGAGGGATATGGAAGGGGTCACGACGCTTGAGGAAGCGAAAGAACTGATCAGGCGGGCGCGTGAATCGGCCGATGCCGAACGGAGAAAGCGTAACGGGACGCGGTAAGCGGTGGGTTCCTTTGGTAAGTAGTTTACGCCTTCCCGTTAATCCCTACAGTATACCCAATTCCTTCAATCGCGCTATGAGATAAGCCTAGCTACGGTCTCCCTTGATTCGGTTGCAGTGGGAGCAGAGGTGGCGCCTTGTGATGAAAGCGCTTGCCTTTTGACATGAATCGTGATACAAATGTCCCACGACAATTGAGGCTTACGAACTAACTATATGCCCATCATAGAAGACCAACTTAACGGGCGCATCGCAACGATACTGAGGCATATGACGCCGCGCTGCATGATTAGATGAAGAACACCGACAATCTTGACCGCACCATCTGGATTGCGGACAACCTTCCCTTCCTGCGGAAGTTGGACACGGAGAGCGTTGACCTCGTGGTTATTGACCCGCCCTTTGGCAAGCGACAGACTTTCACGGGCAGCCTCAGGCCGCCCCTCACCGACGCGGAGCTGGAGCACGAGTACGACCTCCTCACCCGATGGGGCGTTCAGAACGAAGAGGACGCCTACGACGTGGGCATCGAATTTCCCGACCAGTTGGGGACCACGGCTCTGTTTCGTGACATCTGGGACTTCCGTTTCCAAGTTCTGGAAACTGATTGGGATCGGCTGGAGCGGGTATGCCCTGCAGCCAGTGCGCTTATTGAAGCGACGCGTCTGACCCACTCGGACAGCATTGCCGGGTACATCACTTTCATGACGCTGAGGGTGCTGGAGATTCACAGGATTCTCAAGCCAACAGGTTCGGTGTATCTGCACTGTGATCCTACAGCCGGTCACTATCTGAAGTTGGTAATGGACGCGGTGTTCGGAGAGGTGAATTTCAAGAATCAGATTGTTTGGGAAAGGTCGGCCGGGCGAAGCGACGCAAAAACCTGGGCCAGGGTGCACGATACCATTATGTATTATGTGAAAGGCAAGGATGCAGTATGGAATCGTCAATATCAGCCATTGCGTCAAGAGTATGTAAGTGCGATGTATCGCTACGAAGACACTCGCGGCCGGTACAGAACCGCACCGCTATACGGAGGAGGCGTAAGTGGTGGAACGTATACGTTTACTTGGAAGGGCGTGGAGTCAAGTGAATGGCGCTTTCCAAAAAACAGGTTGGATCAACTGGATGTTGCAGGATTGATTCACTGGTCAAGTAATGGATTGCCTAGTCGCAAGACGTACTTGTCGGACTCAAAGGGTGTAGCGGTGCGCGATGTGATAACAGACATGGCCAGAGCTACCCCGAAAGAACGCACCGGCTATCCTACGCAGAAGCCACAGGCGTTGGCGAAGCGCATTATCGAGGCGTCAAGCAATCCCGGTGACTTGGTCCTTGACTGCTTCGCCGGTTGCGCCTACGTGCCCGTCGCGGCTGAACTACTAGGACGTCGTTGGATTGCCTGCGACATGTCGCCTCGCGCCTGGACTGTGGTGAGGCGTCAGTTTGAGAAGCAGCCGGACCTGTGCATCGTCACGGAGGGCATCGACATCGGAGCCGTGCAGGAAAAGTTGGACACGGCGGGCAAGGTTATCCGAGTTCGCGGCCCGAACGAGTTGCCCGTACGCACGACAACCGAGGAAGTCAAAAGACCCTTCCAACAACTCAAGTCGATGGTTTTCCGTCAGAAGCCAAAGGAGACGAGCCAGCAGATATGGGAGGCGTTCGTAAGTGAGTGGGGTACGGAGTGCTGGTACTGCGGGACTGAGAAGGCCAGGGACCGGCGGGAGTTGCAGCTTGACCACGTGGAGCCGAGCGAGCGCGACGGCACCAACGACGATTGCTGGAACCGCGCCTTGTCCTGCGCCCCCTGCAACTCTGACAAGAGGGATACGCTCACCCCGGAAGAGACCATAGAAAAGGCTTACGAGACCGGGCGCATCTCGACGCCCGCCCGCAGGGACGAGCAGCTAGGCCGCTTCAACACATATATGGCCTGGGCAAGAGAGCGGTGGGAGGATGTTCAGGCAGGGAGGATAGAAGACCCCGCTTGACCAAACATCCAAGCGCCTCCCTAACCCCCAAACGCCTCCGCCCGCAGCGCCCCCGCCTTGTCCGTCCGCTCCCACGGCACGTTCAACTCCTCCCGCCCGAAGTGCCCATACGCCGCCAGCTCGCTATACATCGGCCTACGCAAATCCAAATCCCTGATAATCGTCGCCGGTCGCAGGTCGAAGTGCTTCTCCACCAACTCCTGAATCCGGTCGTCGTCCAACTTCGCCGTCCCGAAAGTCTCCACGCTCACCGAAATCGGACGCGCCACCCCGATGGCGTACGAAACCTGCACCTCCGCCCGGTCCGCCAGCCCCGCCGCCACGATGTTCTTCGCCACGTACCGCGCCGCGTACGCCCCCGACCGGTCAACCTTCGTCGGGTCCTTCCCCGAAAACGCCCCGCCGCCGTGCCGCGCCAAGCCGCCATACGTGTCCACCAGAATCTTCCGCCCCGTCAACCCCGTGTCCGCCGCCGGCCCCCCGTTTACGAACCGCCCGCTCGGATTCACGTATATCTTCGTGTCATCGTCCATCAATTCCGCCGGCGCCACCTCGTCCACCACCAATCTCCTGACGTCCCGCGCCAACGTATCCTGCTCCGTCTCCGGCGTGTGCTGCGCGCTCACCACAATCGTGTCGATGCGCTTCGGCTCCCCGTAGGCGTACTCCACCGTCACCTGCGACTTCCCGTCCGGCCACAAATACGGAATCATCCCCTCCTTCCGCACCATCGCCAGCCGCTTGCACAGCCTATGCGACAGTGCGTGAGGAAGCGGCAGCATCTCCGGCGTCTCGTTGCAGGCGAAACCCACCATCATCCCCTGGTCTCCCGCGCCGATAAGGTCCAGATTCGCGTCGTCCTGCGCGGACGAACCATCCCCCCGCACCTCCAGCGCCGTGCTCACAGCCTCGCTGATGTCCGACGACTGCTCCTGAATCGACACCATCACGCCGCAGCTCTTGTAGTCGATTCCCCGCTCCGCGCTGGTGTACCCCGCCCGCTCCAGCGTCCCCCGCGCCAGCGACTGCACGTCTATCGTTGCAGACGTCGTAATCTCCCCCATCACCACCACCAGCCCGTTCGTGGTGCACGCCTCGCAGGCGATTCGACCGTTGGGATCCTGGGCCAGAATTGCGTCCACGACCGCGTCCGAAATCTGGTCGCACAGCTTGTCGGGATGCCCCTCCGTCACCGATTCCGACGTGAGGAGGTACTGCGATGAATTCATAAATGCGTTAGACAATTGATGATTCTCCTTGAAAAAAATTAGGTTCCTTCTTCCCAGCTGTTCAGGTACTTCCACTGGGCTTCCGATAGCTTGTCGATGGTGATTCCCATGGACAGCAGCTTCAGCCGCCCCACCTCCACGTCCATCTCCTTCGGCACCGGGTAAACCTTCGGCGCCAGCCCTTCCTTGCGGCTTGCCAGGTACTCCACGCTCAACGCCTGGTTGGCGAAGCTCATGTCCATCACGCTGGAAGGATGCCCCTCCGCCGCCGCCAGATTCACCAGCCTACCCTCCGCCAGCAGGTTCAGCCGACGCCCATCCTTCATCGTATATTCCTGGACGAAGGGGCGAACCTCCGCGATGGATTCGGCCATGTCCTCCAGCGCCGGAATGTCGATCTCCACGTTGAAGTGCCCGCTGTTCGCCAGCAGCGCCCCGTCCTTCATCGACGCCATCTGCTCCGGCCCCATCGCGTGAAGCCCGCCCGTCGCCGAAATGAACACGTCCCCCACCTGCGCCGCCTCCTGGCTATGCGCCACGGTGAACCCGTCCATCACCGCCTCCAACGCCCGCACCGGATCCACTTCTGTCACGATGACGTTCGAACCCATACCCCGCGCCCGCTGCGCGATTCCCCGGCCGCACCAGCCGTACCCGAACACCACCACCTTCTTACCCGCCCAAAGCAGGTTCGTCGCCCGCGTGATTCCGTCCAGCGTGCTCTGCCCCGTCCCGTAGCGGTTGTCGAAGAAATGCTTGGTGTCCGCCTCGTTGACGGCGATGATTGGATACCGAAGCGCCCCATCCTTGGCCATCGCCTCCAGCCGGATGACCCCCGTCGTCGTCTCCTCCGTACCCCCGATGACCCCTTTGATTAAGTCCTTGCGCTCCTGATGAATCGTCGCCACCAGGTCCGCCCCGTCGTCCATCGTCACGTGCGGCGAAGTGTCCAACGCCGACCGGATATGCTCGTAATAGGTGGCGTCGTCCTCTCCCTTGATGGCGAAGGTCGCGACGCCATACTCGCCGACCAGCGCCGCCGCCACGTCGTCCTGCGTGCTCAACGGATTGCTGGCGCACAACGCCACGTCGGCGCCGCCGGCCTGCAACGTAATCGCCAGGTTAGCCGTCTCCGAAGTCACGTGCAGACACCCCGAAACGCGAATCCCAACCAGCGGCTTCTCCTTCTCAAACCTCTCCCGAATGAGCGCCAACACCGGCATGTCCCGGCCCGCCCATTCGATGTGCTCCACACCCTCCCGCGCCAGCGAAAGGTCCTTAACGTCCGATCCAAAATCATTGCTCAATTCATTCTCCTAATCTCATCAAATTCCCCCGTCATTCCCGCGCAGGCGGGAATCCATCCCCCCGCTCACCCTGAGCCCGTCCTGAGCTTGTCGAAGGGCTTGTCGAAGGGTCGAGCCACCCTCCCCTCTTTCCCTTCCCCCTTGACGGGGGAAGGCTAGGATGGGGGTGTCTCCCCCCTCTTGCTCCCGCGAAAGCGGAAGCCCATCCCCTCTTCCTCTCCTCATCAAACCCCCTCCCTCCAAGGCAAATCCCCCACCGACTCCAACCCACGAAACCTCGTCAACCCCACGTACCCCCTCAACCGCTCCAACACCTCCCCGCGCGACAACGACGCCAACCTCCCCACGCTCAACGCCTCCACCGTAAACGACCCCATCACCGTCCCCACAACCGCCGCCCGCCGTAGATTCTCCCCGCCCAAGTCCCCCGTCTCCGCCAAGTACCCCATGAACCCGCCGGCGAAGGAATCCCCCGCCCCCGTCGGGTCCGCCACGCTGTCCAACGGAAACGCCGGCGCCGCGAACACCCAGTCCCGACCAAGCATCAACACCCCATGCTCCCCCCGCTTCGCCACCACCGCCGTCGGCCCCAAATCCAGAATTGCCCGCGCCGCCCGCACCAGGTTCAACTCCCCCCCGAACGCCCGCACCTCCCCTTCGTCCATGAACGCCACGTCCACCGACTTCAACACCTCCGTCAGCGCCTCCCGCCGCGTCTCAATCCAGATGCTTATAGTGTCCGCCGCAACCAATTTTGGCCGCGCCTCCATCTGCGCCAGCGTCGCAAGCTGCTGCACCGGGTCGATGTTCGCCAGAAACAGATAGTCCGCCCGCCTCAATTCAGGACTTACCACAGGTCGGAAATCCTCAAACACGTTCAACCGCAAGTCCAGCGTATCCCGCAGATTCACATCCTCCGTGCTGTACTGCCCCGTCCAACGGAACGTCTCCCCCGCCGCCCGCTCAAGCCCGCTTATGTCAACCCCGCGCCTCGCCAGCAGCGCCTCGTCCTCAGGACGAAAATCCTCCCCCACAACCCCAATCAACGACACCGGCGAATAGTACCCCGCCGCAATCGCGAAATAAGTAGCCGACCCGCCAAGCAGGTCCTTCCCCGTGGTCTGCGGGGTGATGATGGTGTCATACCCCACCGAGCCGACTACGACCAGCGACATCGAATCGCGCCCTACGGATATTCCGTCGGCAGCCCGGCCTCAATCCAGGCGGGCGTGCCGTCTTCTATGTTGTACAGCGACTCCGGCTCCATCCCCATCGACGCCATGTACTCGCAAGCCAAACCGCTCCGAACTCCCGCGGCGCAGATGAACAGCAGCTTCTTCCCCTCCGGCACCTCGTCCATCCTGTCCAGCAAATCGTCGATTGGAATGTGAATCGCCCCCGCCGCGTGTCCCGTCACCCATTCGTCATCCCGACGCACGTCAACGATTGCCGCCGCGTCTCCTTCGGCGTCCAGAATCTCCTTCGCCTCCGGCGAATCCACCCTCAAATAAGGCTCTCCCGCTTCCTGCCTAACCATTCCAAAACCTCCTGATTTTCCCTAATATCACCTCATCCTTTCCCCCATCTTCTTTCCCTTCCCTCATCTTCTTTCCCTTCCCGCAACCCCCTTCGTCATTCCCGCCTCCCCCTCCTGTCATTCCCGCCACCACTACGTCATTCCCGCCTCACTCTCCGTCATTCCGGCGAAAGCCGGAATCCAGTCCTTCCCTTCCCCCTCACCATCCTAGTCCTTCCCGCAACCCCCTTTCGTCCTTCCCGCAACCCCCTTTCGTCATTCCCGCGAAAGCGGGAATCCACGGCGGGGCGGCCGGGGGAATCCCGCTCACCCTGAGCTTGTCGAAGGGTCGAGCGTCCCTAAACATACTTCCCAATCAACGCCCCCATCCGCCCCTTATACTCCTCCGAAACCAACTCCCCCGACGTCAAAATCGCGTTCTCCAACGCCGACCCGCACCCGCAATTCCGCCCCATCGGCACCCTCGGAATCAAATTCCTCAAAATGTTGACAGACGTATCTACGTTCCGCATCAGGTTCGCCACCACCATCTCCACCGTCACCACCTCCGTCGCCTCCCGCCAGCAATCGTAGTCCGTCACGCACGCCAGCGTCGAATAGCACATCTCCGCCTCCCGCGCCAGCTTCGCCTCCGGCAGCGCCGTCATCCCGATGATGTCCGCCCCCCACTGTCGATACATATGCGACTCCGCCCGCGTCGAAAACGCCGGCCCCTCCATCACCAGATACGTCCCTCCCTCGTGCATCGAAGCCCCCGCCTTCACCCCCGAGTCGTACACCAACTGGCTCAACGCAGGACAGAACGGGTCCGAAAACGCCACGTGCACCACCAGATCCCCGTCGAAGAACGTGTTGTCCCGAAGCCGCGTCCGGTCGATTATCTGATGCGGCACCACCATATCCAGCGGCTTCATCTCCTCTTGAAGACTCCCCACCGCGCTTACCGACACAATCCTCTCAACTCCCAGCGTCTTCAACGCGAAGACATTAGCCCTCACCGGCAAATTCGTCGGCGAAATCCGATGCCCCCGCCCGTGCCTCGGCAGGAACGCCACCCTCACCCCGTCAAACGTCCCCAACACAATAGCGTCGCTCGGACTCCCAAACGGCGTCGAAACTGAAACCTCCTGCACGTCCTCCAACCCCTGCATGGAGTACAACCCGCTCCCGCCGATAACCGCCAACCTCGGCTTATCCATCATAGACCTCCCGAAACTCGGCTCCCGCCCCCGCAAATAAACCTGAACCTCTGCATCCATTCATCCCCCTAAGTTCCCCCTCCTCTTCCCCCTCGACGGGGGGAAGATTGAGATGGGGGTGATATTCCAACCTGCCGCACAACTCTTGCTCCCGCAAAAGCGGGAGCCCATCCCCTCGACGCCAACCGCAGGGGCAACCCTTGTGATTGCCCGTCCCCCCTTCCGCTCACCCTGGACCTCCACCCCCCGCTCACCCTGAGCCTGTCGAAGGGTCGAGCGTCCCCCGTCATCCCCGCCTCCCCATCCGTCATTCCCGCCTCCCCCTCCGTCATTCCCGCGTAGGCGGGAATCCAGTCCCCCTCTTCCCCCTTGACGGGGGAAGATTGTGATGGGGGTGCTCCAAACCTCGCAAGATACGAAATTACACTCACCGTAAACCCTTCCCCTGCCCCCGCGCCACCGCATCCCTCAAATTCTCAACATACGGCGCGCGAACCACCCCCACCTCCGTAATAATCGCGTCCACATACCCATTCGGCGTCACGTCGAACGCCGGATTCCGAATCCCGATTCCCTCCGCCGCCGTCCGAACTCCCCCCAACTCCGAAACCTCCGCCGCGTCCCTCTCCTCAATCGGAATCTCATCCCCCGAAGCAACCCCCAAGTCCACCGTGCTCGTCGGCGCCGCCACGTAAAACGGCGCGCCATTCTCCCGCGCCAGCACCGCCAGCCCATACGTCCCGATCTTGTTCGCCGTGTCCCCGTTCGCCGCAATCCTGTCCGCCCCCACAACCACGCACCCCACCGCTCCCTGACGCAGAATCAGCCCAGCCGCCGAGTCCACCACCATCGTCGCCGGAATCCCCAGCTTCACCAGCTCCCACGCCGTCAGCCGCGCCCCTTGTAGAAACGGACGCGTCTCCGTATGAAATACGTCGAACCGATCGCCCGACTCCCACGCTGCGCGAATCACCCCCAACGCCGTCCCGTACCCCGCCGTCGCCAGCGCCCCCGTGTTGCAGTGCGTCAACACCCCCTGCCTCCCCCTCAACAACGACGCCCCATGACGTCCGATCTCCCGGTTCGCCTCCACGTCCCGACGCTGTATCTCCTTCGCCTCCGACAACATTCTCTCACACGCCGCCGATGCCTTCCCCACGTCCGCCGCAACCCCCATCAGCCGCTCCACCGCCCACGCCAGGTTGATAGCCGTAGGACGCGCCGCCTTTATCTCCTCCGCCGCCTCTCCAAGTCTGGATAGGAAGGAATCAACGCCGCCCTTCTCCAAAATCTCCCGCGCCGCCAACACCATCGCATACGCCCCCGTCACCCCAATCGCCGGCGCCCCCCGGACCCGCATCTCCCGAATCGACGCGATAACCTCCCGATAGTCCGACGACGACACCACCACCTCTTCCCGAGGCAGCAACGTCTGGTCCAGCAGCTTCAAACTGCCCGACTCCCACACAATCGGTTCAATCTCACCCTTCACCCTGCCTTACCTCCTAAACCTTCCTTCCAACTCCAACAATTCCTCCCTTGTTTCCCCTTCCTCTCTTACCTCTTCCCCCTTGACGGGGGAAGATTGAGATGGGGGTGTTCCCGCTCACCCTGAGCCTGTCGAAGGGTCGAGCGGGGGCGGGGCGTCCCCCCCAAACCCAAACCCGACCGCATAAAAAAACTTCCCGCAAAGAGAAGCTCAAAATGTAACCTTTGAGCCTCCCTCATCTTTCGCCCCGCCGGGGCGACGGAATTGGCACCTTCCCGGGCCGCGTCGCAACGCGGGAGGTTGCCAGGCTTCACAGGGCCGTTCCCTCTGCCTGTCTGGATAAGAGAAGACTATCTATCCAATTTCCACCCTAAATCCTATTCCCCATCTCCCCCCCTGTCAACCAACCCCCTCCCTACCGCTCACCTTGAGCCTGTCCTGAGCTTGTCGAAGGGCCTGTCGAAGGGTCGAGTGCTCCCTATTCCTCCACCCCCTTCTTGCCCATCGTCCCCAACTCAACTAGAATGTCGCCAGAACTCTACGAATGGAGTCTCATTGATGCCCGAAGACAAAAGCCTGCTCAGTTTCGTTGCCCGCCGCCACTCACAGGGTTTGGAAGACGCGGCGACGGACGCGCTATATTACATCCTGTCCCGTTCAACCTCCGCAAGACTGGCGCTGTCCCACTTCCTCAGCCACGACCAAGCCCCTTTGCATATTGCGAAAGTATCGCTTCAAGCGTCCGCCGCCCACGGAGCCACCCCCGACCTCTCCTGCCTCGACAGAGACGGTAAGATGCTAGCCTTCGTTGAATCAAAATTCTGGGCAACCCTCACCCACAACCAGCCTGTCACCTATTGGGAAAGCCTCCCCGCCAATAGGCCGTCCGTACTCCTCTTCCTCGCCCCGCAATCCCGCGTCAACGACGACTATCTATGGAATGAACTCGTCGATCGCCTGAGCAAAGCGGACCACGAAATCGGCCCCGCCGATAGGAACGAAACCCGAATCGCCGCCCCATCCAACACCGACACCCGCCACCTGATGCTAACAAGCTGGCGTTCCCTCCTCGGCTTCTTGGCCCAGAGAACCAAGAAAGACGGCGACTCCCAAGCAACCTTTGAAATCTCCGAACTTCAGGGTCTCACCAGCGACGTAATCACCAAAGGCAAGCCCAAACGCGACGAAAACTTGAAACGTCTCATAGCGGAGGCCTTGAAGCGTCTTGAACAATCAGGCTGGGCCAACACCGATGGATTATCGGCAGGACACGGCTACGACTACTACCACAGGTATCATTATCTCGCGGGCGCTATAGCTGCCCTTCGCATCGACTACACTGCCATCAAGGAGACGCCGGACAAACCCCTGTGGCTCAGGTTCGGGAACTTTGTCAATACCCCCCCTACTACCAGTACGGAGCAAGTGCGCAGCATTTTGGAAGGCTCGGATGAACCAGGATGGAAAATGCATGGCTCGCAAATTTCTTTATCCATCAACTTGCCCGCCGGCGCCGACCACGACGCAACCCTCGGCGCAATAGTTGACCAAATGGAACGCATCGCCCAACTCATCGACCCCAACGGCCCCACCTACCAAAACTAATCCCCTACGTACCCCCGCTCACCCTGAGCCTGTCGAAGGGTCGATCGTCCCCTCTTAATCCCTTCCCCCTCCTTCTCAAATTCGCCATTCCCGCGAAAGCGGGAATCCACGGCGGGGCTAGGTGTCACCCTCCCCCCTTCCTCCCCCAATGCAAATGCACCGCCCCAAACCCCATCGACTCCCTCCCCACCTCCTCCAACCCCACCCGCGCGAACACCCCCTCCAGCTCCGACGGCGACACAAACCCCTCCACCGACTTCGGCAAATACGTATACGCCGCCATGTCCAACGCCACCATCGCCCCCACCAACGGCACCACCTGCCGGAAATAAAACCTCACAAACGGACGCAGCAGCCCCCTCTCCACCGGCATCGTCTCCAACGAAACCACCCGCCCTCCCGGCCTCACCACCCGCGCCATCTCCCGCAGCGACTGCTCCAGATCCGGTATGTTCCGCAAGCTGAACGCCGACGTCACGCACGCAAAACTCTCATCCCGAAACGGCAACGACAACGCGTCCCCCACCGCGAAACTCACCCGCCGACCTTCGCCCCCGCGTCCCCCCTTCACCGCCGCCCGACTCACCATCGGCTCCAGCAAGTCCACCCCCACAACCTCCCCCGCCCCGTCCGTCCTGGTCAACTCCAACGCCAAATCCCCCGTCCCCGTCGCCACGTCCAACACCGGCCCCTCCAACCCCTCCAACGCCCGCCGCGCCGCCTTTCGACGCCAACGCCTGTCCATCCCGCCGGTCATCAGAAAATTCATCAGGTCGTATCGACCCGAAATCCGCGAAAACATCGCGGCCACGTACCGCCGCTTCTCCGACCCCCGCAGCCCTACCATCCCTGTCCGTCATTCCCGCGAAAGCGGGAATCCAGAAGCTCCGCCATCGTCAGTAGCGCCGTTCCCCGTCCGAACTCCCCCGATACACGTGCCGCTCCGAAAGCCCCGGCTCCACGTCCAGCGACACCAGAATCCGCTCCACGAAGTAGTCCACCACCTCCTCAACCCGCTCCGGCTTCAAGTAAAACGGCGGCTCCGGCGGCATCACCAGCGCCCCCATCCGCGCCAGCCTCCCCATATTCTCCAAATGTATCGCGTGCAACGGCGTCTCCCTCGGCACGATAACCAGGTTCCGACGCTCCTTCAGGCACACGTCCGCCGCCCGCAGCAGCAGGTTGTTCGCCATCCCGTTCGCCAGCGACGCCACGCTCGCCATGCTGCACGGCACGATAACCATCCCCGCCGTCGGATACGTCCCGCTCGCTATCGGCGCGTTCATCTCGTTGATTCCATACGACGTGAAGAAAGGACTCTCCCGCCACGCCGACAAGTAACTCGCGAACGACTCCGGCATCTCCTCCTGCCACACCATCTTCGCCGCGTTCGTGCACACCAGCGCCGTCGGAATCTCCCGCGTCAGCAGCGCCTCTACCAGCTGCTCGGCAATGACCGACCCGCTCGCCCCCGATACGCCCACCACCACCGGCCTCACGTGAACACCGCCAACGACACCGCCAGCAGCAGTGCCAGCCCCACGTAGCTGTTGAACTTCAACGCCGCCACCGGAACTTTGGACAGGTCCGACGGCTTAACCAGCGAGTTCTGATAGACGAGCACCGCCGACGCTATCCCCCATCCCACGAAGTAGAACACCCCCAACTCCATCCACACCCCCAGCGCCAGCAGACACCCCGACGTCACCACGTGCATCCCCCGCGCTATCCACAACGCCACCGCAATCCCGAACCGACGCGGTATCGAACGAATCCCATACTTCCCGTCAAACTCGTAATCCATGCAGGCGTAGATGATGTCGAATCCCCCCACCCAGAACGCCACCGCTCCCGCCAGCAGCGCCGCCTGCGGCTCCAGCGTCCCCGTCACCCCGACCCATGCCCCCGCCGGCGCGATCGCGTCCGCCCACCCCAGTATAAAATGACTCCCCCACGTGAAATACTTGGCATACGTATAAAGGAACAGCACCGCGATTACCAACGGCGAAAGCGCCAACGCCAGCGTGTTCAGCTGCGCCGCCGCGAACACGAACACCCCCATCGAAACCAGCATCATCAACAGCATGTCCCGCCGCTTCAGCAGCCCCAACGGAATATGCCGGTCCTTCGTCCGCGGATTCGCCGCGTCCTCCTTCGCGTGTACGAGACGATTCGCCGTCATCGCAACCGTCCGCGCCCCCACCATCGCCACCGTTATCCAGACGAACTGCGACAATGTCGGCAGCCCGTCCGCCGCCAGAAACATCCCGATATACGCGAACGGCAGCGCAAACAAACTATGCTCAAACCGAATCGAAGCCAGCGCCATCCTCAACTTAGACATCATCCCCCTCCCCCCTCTCCCTTCCCCCCTCGACCCACACCGTCATTCCCGCCACCCCAACCGTCATTCCCGCGCAGGCGGGAATCCATCTTCTCCCTTCCCCCTCGCCTACCCTCCGTCATTCCGGCGAAAGCCGGAATCCAGTCCCCTCCCTTCCCCCTTGACCACCCCATCGTCATTCCCGCGCAGGCGGGAATCCATCTTCTTTCCCCGCTCACACCAAACTTACCGCAACGAAGTTGCCCTCTCATATCCCGTACCTCTCCCACTTCGAATCCACCAACTCCTTCACCTCCGCGCTCATCACAATATCCGGCGGCCACTCCCGATGATACCCCTCCCCCGGCCCCTTCGTCGTCGCGTCAATCCCCACCTTGCTCCCGAACTTCGGCGCCGACGACGCATGGTCCAGGTCGTCCACCGGCCCCGTCGCGAAGAAAATGTCCCGTTCCGCGTCCAGGTTGTTCGTCACCCGCCACGCCACCTCCGACACGTCATGCACGTTCACGTTCTCATCCACCACGATTATCGCCTTCGCCAGCGCCATCAACCCCATCCCCCACAGCCCGTAAACCACCTTCCGCGCCTGCCCCGGATACTCCTTCTTCACCGACACAATCACCAGGTTGTGGAACACCCCCTCCGCCGGCATATTCATGTCCACCACTTCCGGCAGCACCAGCTGTATGATAGGAAGGAAGAACCGCTCCGTCACCTTCCCCATGTAATAGTCCTCCATCGGCGGACGGCCAACAATCGTCGTCGGATATATCGGCTCCCGACGATGCGTGATGCACGTTATGTGAAATACCGGATACGTGTCCGCCAGCGAGTAATACCCCGTGTGGTCCCCGAACGGCCCCTCCGTCCGCTCGTCCCCCGGCGTCACGTACCCCTCCAGAATAATCTCCGCCTGCGCCGGCACCTCCAAATCCACCGACTTGCACCTCACCATCTCCACCGACTCCCCTCGGATGAATCCCGCCGCCATGATTTCGTCCACGTTCGGAGGAAGCGGTGCCGTCCCCGACCAGATTGTCGCCGGATCGCCCCCCAAAGCCACCGCCACCTCCAACCGCTTCCGACCCTGCTCCCTCGAAGCCCGATAATGCGCCGTCCCCACCTTCTGCGTCTGCCAGTGCATCCCGCACGTCCGCTTGTCGAACACCTGCATCCGGTACGTTCCCACGTTCCGCACTCCCGAATCCGGGTCCTTCGTGATGACCAACGGCAGCGTGATGTAACGTCCGGCGTCCTCCGGCCAGCACTTCAGAATCGGAAACCTCGTAACGTCCACGTCATCCCCCTCCAACACCACCTCCTGACACGGCGCGCTCCTGACGATTTTAGGACGAACCGACGCCACCTTCATCAACTGACCCAACGCCCGCACCTTCTCCATAACCCCCTTCGGGGGCCCCTGCGCCAACCCCAACAGCTTCCGAACCCGATCTCCCAACTCCTCCAGACTCTCAGCCCCCAGCGCCCACGCCATCCGACGCTCCGACCCGTACATATTTATCAAGACGGGCGCGTCATACCCTTCCACGTTCTCGAACAGCAGCGCCGGCCCCCCGCTCTTCGTCACCCGATCGCAAATCTCCGTAATCTCCAAATCCCACGTCACGGGCGTCGATATGCGACGAAGCTCCCCCCGACCCTCCAGAAACCCGACGAAATCCCTCAAATTCCTATACTTCATGCAACTCCGCCAGCAAAAACGGGATTTAGAAATAGGCTCGAAAACCCTCAACCCCCCAATTATACCCCATCCCAACCCCAACCTGTCATTCTGAGGAGGCCCCGCGACGAAGAACCTCTACCTCTCTTATCCCCTCCCCCTTAGCACCCCCTCCGTCATTCCCGCGCAGGCGGGAATCCATCCCCTCATATCCCTTCCCCCTCGACGGGGGAAGGTTAGGATGGGGGTGATCCCCCGCTCACCCTGAGCCTGTCCTGAGCTTGTCGAAGGGCCTGTCGAAGCGTCAAGCGCCCCCATCCCCCAGACGCACCTATACCAGGGCAGATGCATCCACAAACGCAAAACCTGACTAAAAGGGGTGTCTAGTAGCCGGCAGATCGCTGACGGGTAAAGCAGTCCTGGCAGTAAACAGGACGAATGCCCCGTGGCTGGAAGGGAACCGTGGTCTCTATTCCGCACTCAGCGCAAATCGCTTCGTACCGCTCTCGCTGGTACCCGCCGTCGCCGCGCTGGGCACGACGCGCCGAACGGCAGCTCGCGCACCGCTTAGGCTCGTTCGTAAAGCCTCTCGACGCAAAAAACTCTTGCTCTCCGACAGTGAAGACAAAGGGAGTTCCACAGTCCACACAGGTGATGGTCTTGTCCGCTAATTCCACAGGGCTATTCCTCGATTTTGGCACAAAGCCAGTATAGTCGCGTCCCGCGACGCCATTAGAGCATTATACACGAATTCCCCACTTCACAACCACCCCCCTCTTCTCCCTCCCCCATCCACACACCCCGTCATTCCCGCGTAGGCGGGAATCCATCCCCTCTTACCCCTTCCCCCTCTAACCATATCCGTCATTCCGGCGAAAGCCGGAATCCAGTCCCCTCTTATCCCTTCCCCCTCTAACCATATCCGTCATTCCGGCGAAAGCCGGAATCCAGTCCCCTCTTATCCCTTCTCCCTTGAGGAGACCTTTGCATAACTCCCTATTCACCCGAAAATTCTGTCAAAGAAGCAACGGATTTATACCTAAACAGCCCCACCCTTGGATTCCCGTTTCCACGGGAATGACGGTTATGCAAAGGTCTCCTTGAGGGAGAAGGTTAGGATGAGGGTGATCCCGCTCACCCACCCAACCACCCATCCGCTCACCCTGAGCCTGTCGAAGGGTCGAGCGAGCGTCCCCCATCTTCCCCCCTCTCCCATCTTGGGAGAGGGCCGGGGTGAGGGCCCTCCCCCCAATGCCACCTCCCCCTTGCCGCCAACCCCCACCTTCTGCTACCATCCCCACATGAAACATATAGGCGAAACCCACAACCAAATAACCACCCCCCCGAACCCCTCCCCAAACTCCTCCCCATCCAACGCCCCTACCCCTACGGTAAAAGCCCTCCATTCGTTCTCACCACAACATACTAACGAATGCCGAATTTCCCCCGAATTAGCTAGGAAAACCCCCTTCGTATCCCACCACAGAAAAAAAAGAAGCCAAACGAAACGAATAATCCTTACAACAACAGTCGGCCTCCTCTGCCCTCCTCAACCTGCCCTCACGGCGCCCCACTACCCATCTTAACCTCTTTCCCCCTATAATATCCCCAAACCCAATCAACCCCCCAAGGGAGCAGCAACATGAGACTCAAAGACAAAGTCGCCCTCATCTCCGGCGCCGCCCGCGGCATGGGCGCCGTCGAAGCCAGACTCTTCGCCTCCGAAGGCGCTTCCGTCGTCATCGGCGACATCCTCGAAGATGAAGGACGCCAGGTCGCTGCCGACATCAACAACGACGGCGGCAACGCCCGCTTCATCAAGCTCGACGTCACCGGCGAAGCCGACTGGCAGGCCGCCGTCGCCCTCGCCGTCAACGACTTCGGCAAGCTCGACGTCCTCGTCAACAACGCGGGCATCGGCGGCACCCCCTTCCTCAACGACATGTCCAAGAAGGCTTGGGACGCCATCATGGACGTCAACTCCACCGGCGTCTACCTCGGCACCGTCGCCGCCATCCCCGCCATGAAAGCCGCCGGCGGCGGCTCCATCATCAACATCTCCTCCCAGCTTGGCATCGTCGGCGCCGACACCGGCCACCCCGCCTACCAGGCCTCCAAAGGCTCCGTCCGAATCTTCACCAAGTCCATCGCCATCCACCACGCCAAAGACAACATCCGCTGCAACTCCGTCCACCCAGGCCCCATCGCGACTCCCATGACCCAGAACATGAACGACAACGAGGAGTTTGGAAAGTACATGCTCTCCAAAATCCCGATGGGCCGCGTCGGCCAGCCCGAGGAAGTCGCCTACGGCGTCCTCTACCTCGCCTCCGACGAGTCCTCCTACGTCACCGGCTCCGAACTCGTCATCGACGGCGGCTGGGTCGCCCAATAACCCATGCCCGCCACACGCCCCAAAACCCTCCCCCTCGGACAATGGACCGCCACCCCCGAATTCGTGGCCCAATACCTCGACGCCCTCGAATCCGATTCCCCCCTCTACTCCGACCGCAACCTCGTCCCCCCAATGGCCCTCGCCGCCCGCGCCCTCGGCCTCCTCATCGAAAACCTCGGCCTCGCCCCCGGCGCCGTCCACACCTCCCAGGAGGTAACCGCCCTCAAACCCGTGACTATCGGACAGACAATCATCGCGCAGGCCAAACCCTCCCGCCCCCTCCGACGCGGTCAGTGGGAGTTCCTCTCCGTCCAATTCACCCTATCTGAAGTGCATGACGACGAGACGGGCGAACCCGTCCTCCAAGGCAAGACCACCGTCATGTCCCCCGTGGAAGGCTGATTCCCATGCCCTCCAACGACGCCCTCCCCGCCATCGAAAAAACCGTCACCCACGACCAGATCCGACGCTACGCCCAGGCCTCCGGCGACTTCAACCCCGTGCACCTCGACGAAGCATTCGCCGCCCAAAGCTCCTTCGGTCGCATCGTCGCCCACGGCATGATGACCCTCGCCTTCATCTCCGAAATGCTCACCGCCCACTTCGGCGTAAACTGGCTCTCCACCGGCAGCCTCAAAGTCCGCTTCAAGCGTCCGGCCTACCCCGGCGACACCCTCCAAACCTGGGGCCATGTGACCGACGAGCAGGAAACCCCCGACCATATTCTGGTAAAATGCGACGTGGCCCTCCGCAACGCCGCCACCAACGAAGACCTCATAACCGGCGCAGCCACTGTCCACGTCCCAAGATGACATCACATACGATGAACGCCAACATCTACACTCACCCCTCTTATCCATTCCCCCTTTCCTTTCCGTCATTCCCGCGAAGGCGGGAATCCAGTCCCTTGCCACCAACAGTTCCGCTCACCCTGAGCCAACCCAGACCGCTCACCCTGAGCTTGTCGAAGGGTCGAGCGCCCGCCTCCTCTCATCCCTTGCCCCTTTCCTTTCCGTCATTCCCGCGAAGGCGGGAATCCAGTCCCTCCCAACCAACAAATCCGCTTACCCTGAGCCAACCCAGACCGCTCACCCTGAGCCTGTCTAAGGGCGTCCCTTCTCCGCTCACCCTGAGCCTGTCGAAGGGTCGAGCGCCCGCCCCCTCTCATCCCTTCCCCCTTTCCTTTCCGTCATTCCCGCGAAGGCGGGAATCCAGTCCCTCCCAACCAACAATTCCGCTCACCCTGAGCCTGTCTAAGGGCGTCCCTTCTCCACTCACCCTGAGCCTGTCGAAGGGTCGAGTGCCCGCCCCCTCTTATCCCTTCCCCCTCCCTCTCTCGTCATTCCCGCGAAGGCGGGAATCCAGTCCCTTGTCACCAACAGTTCCGCTCACCCTGAGTCAACCCAGACCGCTCACCCTGAGCCTGTCGAAGGGTCGAGCGCCCGCCCCCTCTTATCCCTTCCCCCTTTCCTTTCCGTCATTCCCGCGAAGGCGGGAATCCAGTCCCTCCCAACCAAAAGGAAATCCCACCCCATGACCACCCCTGATAACCACCCAACCACCCGCCCCTGCCGCGTCGCCGTCGACGCAATGGGCGGCGACTTCGCCCCCGCCGAAATCGTCGAAGGCGCCCTCCTCGGCGCCCGCGCCCACAACGTCCACGTCATCCTCGTCGGCGACCCCCCCGCCATCCAGGCCGAACTCAAACGCCTCCAAATCCCCCCCGACTCCGTCCCCATCGCTCCCTCCAAAGGCAGCATCAGCGAAGGCGAACACCCCGCCCGCGCCCTCCGCAAGAACCCCCGCGCCTCCGTCGCCGTCGCCACCGGCCTCGTCAAAATCGGCAAGGCCGACGCGATGGTCTCCCTCGGCTCCACCGGCGGCGCGATGGCCTCCGCCGCCCTCGGCCTCGGCCTCCTACCGGGCGTCGAGCGCCCCTGCGTCGGCGGCCCCTTCATCTCCCTCGCTCCCCACACCGCCATCCTCGACGTCGGCAGCAACATCGACTGCCGCCCCCAACAGCTAATGAGCTTCGCCGTCATGGGCTGCGTCTTCGTCCGCAAATTCCTCGGCATCCCGAACCCCACCGTCGGCCTCCTCAGCGTCGGCCACGAGGAAGGAAAAGGCAACCGCCTCGTGAAAGATGCCTACCCCATCTTCAAGCAGAGCGGCCTCAACTTCGTCGGCAACGTCGAAGGCTCCGACATCCTCGCCGACAAGACCAACGTCGTCGTCTGCGACGGCTTCGTCGGCAACGTATTGTTGAAATTCGCCGAATCCCTCGGTGGCTCCGCCGCCGCCTTCCTCCAGCAGAAGCTCCAGGGAATGCTCCCCGACGAAGACCTCCAACGCCTCTCCCAGAGCCTCTACGATCTCACCAACCGCTCCACCAAGACCAGCGGCCCCCTCTTCGGCGTCAACGGCAACGTCATCGTCGGCCACGGCGCCTCCAGGTCCGCCGAAGTCGCCGGCGCCATCGAGACCGCCAAACGCTGTATCCGGATGGACCTCGCCAACGCCATCAAGCAGGAACTCGCCCAATTTGAAGAATTCATCGGAGCGCGCCAGGATGCCCCCTAACCTCGAAGGCCACGTCGCCCTCATAACCGGCGCCTCCCGCGGCATCGGACGCGCCATCGCCCTCCGCCTCGCCGCCAACGGCGCAAAAATCGCCGTCAACTACAACTCCGGCGAGACCCCCGCCCAGCAGCTTGTTGACGAGATTACCGCCAACGGCGGCGAAGCCGTCGCTATCCAGGCCGACGTATCCGACGAAGCCCATGTCAAGGCGATGATCGCCCAGATCCGCAAGCAATGGAAACGCCTCGACGTGCTCGTCAACAACGCAGGCGTCCGCAACGACCGCCTCCTCATGCGCATGACCACCAGGGAATGGGACGACACGCTGAACGTCAACCTTCGCGGCGCCTTCTTCTGCACCAAAGCCGCCCTCCCCCTCATGGTCAGACAGCGACGCGGACGCATCATCTACATCTCCTCCGTCGTCGGCGTCGCCGGCAACCCCGGCCAGGCCAACTACGCCGCCTCCAAAGCCGCCCTCATCGGCCTCGCCAAGTCCGTCGCCAAGGAAGTCGCGAGAAGAAACATCACCGCCAACGCCCTCGCCCCCGGCTACATCCTCACCGAAATGGTCGAAGAACTTTCCGACGAACTCAAAGCTCAGGTGCTCGCCCGCGTCCCCATGAACCGACTCGGCGTCCCCGACGACGTGGCCGGAATCGTCGCCTTCCTCTGCACCGACGAAGCCTCCTACATCACCGGTCAAACCATCCGCATCGACGGCGGCCTAGCCATCTAACCCCCCTTATCCCACCACCCTCCACCCGCTCACCCTGACCCAACACCCCAACCGTCATTCCGGCGAAAGCCGGAATCCAGTCCCCTCTCATCCCTTCCCCCTTGACGGGGGAAGGTTAGGATGGGGGTGATTCCCCACTCACCCTGACCCAACACCCCATCCGCTCACCCTGAGCTTGTCGAAGGGTCGAGCGACCCCCATCTAACCCCCAAACAACTTCGACATCCCCAAAACCTCCGCTCCCCTCCCATCTTCCCCCTCCAACCGCCTACCCGCAACCGCCTCCGCCACCCGCACATAACCCAACCCCAACTCCCCCGCCAGCGAAGTAATCTCCCCAACCCGACGTCCCTCAATCATCAACCCATCCCCCTCCTCCCATCTCCCCTCAACCCTCAACGACACCAACGCCCTCTGCACCTTCTCATAAGTATCCAGCCGCGCGATGACCTCCTGGCCGATGTAACACCCCTTCGTGAAGTCAATCGCCCCAATCAACCCCGCCTCCAACGGATTCCGACCCTCCCCCAACTCCTTCCCATACGCCGGCGCCCCCGCCCCAACCCGAAACGCCTCCCAAGCCTCCACGTCCACCAACGTAGCCCCAGACGCCAACAGCTTCTCCAACAACGCCTCCTTCCCCCCATCCTCCACCAACACCTGAAACCCAGGCGTCTCCCCCACGTCCATCCGCACCACCCATCCACCCTCGAACCTCGCCGACTGCCAAGCCTCCAATCCACCCACTTCCGCCCCCGTCGCCGACTCCAACACATCCGACGCCCTCTGCCCCGCCACCGTCACCGGCGACATAGACTCCGACACGTCCTCCAACGTCGAATCTTCCATGAACGTATACCTGTCCACCCACTCCATCACCCGCTCTTGCGCGCCCGCGCCCGTGACGAGAAGCACAAACTCCCCCAGATGCAGCACGTACACCAGGTCGATGATCCGCCCCTTCTCATTCGTGAAAATCGTCGGCGCGCCCTCCCCGACCCCCAAGTGGTCAACCCTGTTCGTCGAAAGCCGATTCACCAGGTCGAGCACGTCCGCCCCCGCCGCCCTCACCAGACCCCTTCCCACATCCTCATAAACCCCCGCCCCGTCAACAAACGCACGATACTCCAGGACGGCATCATCCACGGAAACAGCTTCTTCAAAAGCCTCAACCGGAACAGTCATACCTTCCGCCTCCCTCATATAACCCTTCCACCCAACCCCTACTCCCGCTCCCCCATCTTATTCCCGCGAAAGCGGGAACCCATCGTACCCTCCCCCACTCTTAATCACTTCCCCCTCATCCCTTCCCGTCATTCCCGCGAAGGCGGGAATCCATCCCATCCTTCCCCCTCATCCCTTCCCATCCTTCCCGCGAAGGCGGGAATCCATCCCATCCTTCCCTCTCATCCCTTCCCGTCATTCCCGCGAAGGCGGGAATCCATCCCATCCTTCCTCCTCATCCCTTCCCGTCATTCCCGCGAAGGCGGGAATCCATCCCATCCTTCCCTCTCATCCCTTCCCGTCATTCCCGCGAAGGCGGGAATCCATCCCATCCTTCCCTCTCATCCCTTCCCGTCATTCCCGCGAAGGCGGGAATCCATCCCATCCTTCCCCCTTATCCCTTCCCGTCATTCCCGCGAAGGCGGGAATCCATCCCATCCTTCCCCCTTATCCCTTCCCGTCATTCCCGCGAAGGCGGGAACCCATCCCCTCCTTCCCCCTCATCCCTTCCCGTCATTCCCGCGAAGGCGGGAATCCATCCCCTCTTACCCCCTCATCCCTTCCCGTCATTCCCGCAACCCCCCTCGTCATTCCCGCGAAGGCGGGAATCCATCCCCTCCTTCCCCCTCATCCCTTCCCGTCATTCCCGCAACCCCCCTCGTCATTCCCGCGAAGGCGGGAATCCATCCCCTCTTACCCCCTCATACCTTCCCGTCATTCCCGCGAAGGCGGGAACCCATCCCCTCTTATCCCTTCCCCTCGACGGGGGAAGGTTAGAGCCTGCCCTCGCGAAAGCGGGGGATGGGGGTGAACTCAACCCTAAACCCCGAAAGAATTCCCGCAGCCGCACGCCCGCTTCGCATTCGGATTCTGAAACACAAACCCCTTCCCATTCAACCCGTCCGAAAAGTCCAACTCCGTCCCCGCAAGATACACGTAACTCCGCTTGTCAATGAAAATCCGCAGCCCGTTGTCGTCCACCACCCGGTCCGACTCCAACGGCTCATTCCCCACGATAGACAGCACGTACACCAGCCCGGAGCACCCGCCGCCCTTCACCCCCACCCGCAGGCCGAAGTCCTCCCCGTCGCGCCCCTCCTTCACCGCAATTCGACGCACCGCCTTCGACGCCTTGTCCGTAACCTGAATCCCAATCGGCTTCCGCTCCGTCATAGTAACCATATCGACCCCCAAAACTGCAATGATCGCCCCAATCTTATAACCCAACCCTCCACCGCGTCAATCACTCCCAGTGACAAAAATCCCTTGTCTACATCCGCCCCCAAGCGGTATAATGCCCTGACAGTGGGCCCGTAGCTCAGGTGGTTAGAGCGCGATACTGATAATGTCGAGGTCGATAGTTCGAGTCTATCCGGGCCCACCACCTCCAACAAAACCAACAACCCCCTCATCATGCCTCCCAAACCCTCGATATCGCCGCCCGTATCTTCTCCTCAAACCGGCGAATCAGTTCCCGATTCGATTCCACAATCGCCTGCTCCTCCTCTATTTCCTCAACTATAGACTGCTGCACCTTCATTGACGGAATAGGTATGTAATAACTTTCAACGGACATCCTTGGCACACGTTGGAGCCCACCGGTTCCAGTCATTTGTTTAACTCCCCAATTCCTGAATTTAGGATCCATCACGCAGAAATACATCCACTCTGGCAGAATTGCATCCCCGCACCTCAGAACGATGAACTCGCTAGAACCAAAGCCAATGCCGTTTTGAAGTCTGCGAGCAATGCCCGCCTTGCCGTTCTCAAAACACGGCGTAACTCTTGCAAGGAGTACATCATCGTCTTTGAAATATTTATATCTACCTGAGACTTCAGACAGGAACCTATCTTGCTGTGGACTAAATGTCATCTGATTTTCGTTGAGGTCAGCCATAGGGACGAACGATACCAGCGTGTCCGGTTCAAGATTCGCTAATTCCTTCTTGCGTGGGTTGAGATTACAAACCTTACCTATTTCCACCATCGGCCATTCGGGGTTTACGAAGATGTGGGGGCGGTAGTTTTCGACCACGGCCCGCGCCCCGTCTATGACTTTCTGATACCCCTCTATCTCCGCGACAATTTCCCTCTGCACCTCCATCGGCGGCAGGGGTATCCTCAACTGGCAGAACTTGGACTTGGAAATCTCTTTGAACGTTCCACCGCTAGCCCATGTTTCCATTGTTGGTACCAGCTTAGTGACTGCCAGGGCAATATACTCGCAAATTACTCTTGACGTATCTTGAATGATTATGTTTTTGAACCCCTGATTGGTAGCCAAAGCAATTCGATTGATGCCGATGCGACCTATAGTGGCGCGACTAGAAACTACAACTGAGTTCCCTGGGATCAGCCTTGCTGAAGACTTTGCAAGGCCGAGTTCCGTGATTGTACGCTTTGTGCTCTTAATTTCAGCCACTAGTGCGGTAGGCGGCAAGTCAACCAGAGTTATCCAAGGAATGTTCCCATTCCAGTATTCGTCAATATCAGACTTTGGGGTGCCGCCACCCACAATGCGAAAGAGGTCCTCTTCTCCGAAGGAGACTAGCGGGTAATTATGCTCGTGGATTTTATTATCCCTGTACTGCTCCCCTCTCAAGCTGTACTCCCCGTCCTCCGCGATTCTGGCCTTCTCCACCACCAGCCCCGCCTCCGGTTCGCCCACGTCGTAGGTCGCCCTCGCTTCCGCCACCACCGCCGCTTCAGCATTGGACGCGCTCGCGTCCCCGGCGGTCCGCAAGCCCTTCAGGTATTCGCGCAGCTCCTTCCGCACCCGAGGCAGGTCGTTCTCCTCTATGGCGTATCGCTGCGCGCCCAGGTGGAAGCCGTCGTTCTCCACCTTGAAGAACGCCACCGAATCCGTCCGCCTCGCCAAGGCCCTGTCCAGTATCAGGATGGAGGTCTTGACGCCGGAGTAGGGGTTGAAGACGCCGGCGGGCAGCGACACCACGGCCACCAGATACTCCTCCACCAGCATTTTCCTGAGCTGCTTGTGGGCGTTCTGGCTCTGGAAGACGATGCCCTCCGGCACGATGATTCCCGCCCGCCCGTTGGCCGTCAGATGCTCCGCCATGTAGTCCACGAACAGGACTTCGCTGCGCCTGGACTTGACGCCGAAGCGGTTGTGGGGGCGGATGCCTCCCTTCGGCGACATGAAGGGCGGGTTGGCGAGAATCACGTCGGCATGCTCGTTCCACCGCTCGTCGCTGGTAAGCGTGTCGTATTCGTAGACGTGGGGTTCGCGGAACCCGTGCAGGTACATGTTCACCAGGGAAAGGCGCACCATGTCCGGGGAGATGTCGTACCCATTGAAGTTGTTGGCGAGGCGAAGCATATCGTCCGGGGTCAGGGCGGTTTGGCCCTGGCTGTCCTGGTTGGCTTTGAGGATGCTCTTATAGGCGGAGATGAGGAACCCCGCGGTGCCGCAGGCGGGATCCAGGACAACCTCGTCCTTTTTAGGGTCGATTACGGCTACGATGAAGTCGATGACGTGGCGCGGGGTGCGAAACTGGCCGGCGTCTCCCTGCGCGCCAAGGACGGAGAGAAGGTATTCGAAGGCGTCCCCCAGGCGTTCGGAGTGGTCGTAGTTGAATTCGTCGACGATTTTCAGGAAGGCCCGCAGGGTTTCCGGGTCCCGATAGGGAAGATAGGCGTTGTTGAAGATGTTTCGGAACAGCGGCGGAATGCCGGGGTTCTCAGGCATTCTGGCGATGGCCTCGGCGTATAGATTCAGCATTTCGTGGCCGCCGACGCCGGGGCCGATGAGTTTGGACCAGCCGTACCTGGAAAATTCATCGGCAAAGAAGGTTCTCCGGCCGCCCCACTCCTCGCTTTCGGCGTCCATGTCGTCCATGAACTTGTAGATGAGGGCGATGGTAATCTGCTCCACCTGGCTCTTGGGGTCGGGGACTTTGCCAACGAGGATGTTGCGGGCTGTGTCTATGCGGCGTTTGGTTTCGGCGTCAAGCATAAGCGCCTCTATCCGGCGAACTGGTTCAGGGAGACGTAATCTTTGACGTATTCGGGCACCAGGATGCGGAATCTCTGGGGCACGGCGCTGAAGTCGGTACGGGAGAAGGTCGGGTTGGTGGCGAGGAGCGGGAAATTCTTCTTGTCGATGATGTCTCGAAAGTAGCCGTCGGTGGCGTAGGCTTTGAAGTAGTTTTTGATGGGAATTACAGAGGCGGCTCTGTTGGGCTTGTGGTCGGCGACGAACTTGGCGAATTCTTCTTCCAGAAGTTCGTCTTTGGACTTGAAGGCGGGGATGAGGCCGAAGGCTTTTTCGAGGATTTCGCGGAGGCTGATGCGGCGATCCACGGCGGCGGCCTGTCGCAGTTTCTCCAGATTGTAATACTCTTCCGGTTTATTGAAGACTTCCCGTCTCACGTAGTCTACCGCCAGTTCCCAGTTGCTTGCTTCGACGGCCCTGGTCACGACTTCGTCGGCTCGCACCCTGTCCTCGAACCTGTCTAACATCCGGTCGATCTTCATCCCTTCCTCGCCGATGATCTCTTCCCTGATGGTATACAGCGAGTCGTCGCCCAGGTGCTCGTAGGCTCCCAGAAACGAGAGGACGCCGCCCTCGCCGCCGGTTCCGTCATCGTCCTTGACGGAAGGGAGCCGAGGCAGCTTGATTATCTTGTAGTAGTCGAACTTCGTCTCGAAGTATTCATAGTTGGCGAAGAAGTCAAAGAGCTTGAAGGCAGTCTTTTCAGGATTCTCCACTTTCTTCGCGATTTCAGGGTCTTGAAGCTGCTCGCGGAAGTCGTGCCTGCGGGTGCCCCTGCCCTTTATCTGGACGAAGTCCGTGGGCGAAAAGATGGGACGAAAGAGGCCCAGATTGAGTATGTCGGTGCAGTCGTAGCCCGTGGTCATCATGCCGACGGTGACGCATACCCGCGCCTTGCTGGTGCGGTAGTAGGGAAGGATGTTGGCGGAACCCATCAGGTTGTTGTTGGCGAAGTTGATGGTCATCTGCTGGGCGTCCTGCACCTGGGACGTTACCTGCACGGCGAAGTCGGACTGGTACTTTCCGGGGAACATCTTGTGGGCAAATTCGTTGAGCGTCTGGGCCAATCGGGCGGCGTGGTTCTGGCTGACGGCGAAGACGATGGACTTGCCGATTTCCCCGCTTACGGGATCCCGCTGGGCGTTCTCCAGGAAGGTCTTGCAGAAGAGTTGGTTGGTCGCGTCGGAGAAGAAGCGCTTCTCGAACTCCCGATGCTTGTAAGTTTCCTCCTGTTCGTCGCCCTCGTTGTCGGCGATGGCGACGATGAAGCCCTCGTCCCTGAGCAGCTGGGTGGTGACGTCGGTGCGGGCGTCCACCACGGTGGGGTTGATGAGAAACCCGTCCTTCACGCCGTCTATGAGGGAGTAGCGGAAGGTGGGCTGACCGCTTTCGCAGCCGAAGGTGCGGTAGGTGTCGTGCAGCAGCCGGCGCTCGGCCTCTCGCGGGTCGCGAACGTTGGGCTTGGTCCCGTCGTAGCCGCGCAGGTAGTCCCGCGGCGTGGCCGTCAGGCCCAGCTTGTAGCCCACGAAGTAGTCGAACACGGCGCGGGAGTTGCCGCTGATTGAACGGTGGGCTTCGTCGGAAATCACCAGGTCGAAGTCCGTCGGAGAAAAGAGGGATTGGTACTTGTTGTTGAACAGCAGGGACTGAACGGTGCTGACGACGATCTCCGCCGAACGCCAGTCGGCGCGGTTTTCCTTGTAGACGACGGTGGAGTAGTCCGCCGAAAGCATGGCGGCGAACATCTTGCGGGCCTGTTCCTCCAGTTCGAGCCGGTCGACGAGGAACAGCGCGCGGGAGGCGTTGCCCGAACGCAGGAAGAGCTTGATGACCGCGGCGGCGGTCAGGGTCTTGCCTGTGCCGGTGGCCATCTCGAATAGAAAGCGGTCGCTGCCGTCCCGCGCCGCCCTCTGCAAGGCGTGGATGGCCCGCAACTGGTACGTGCGAAGGAATCGAAGGTTGTTGGCGCTGATGAATCCTTCCCGTTCGGCATCGTTCTTCCAGGCGGCTTCCGCTTCATAGTTGGGCCGCTGGGTCAAGACGATGTAATCTTTCCGTACCTGTTCGTCCGTCAATCGCTGCGGGTTGGGTTGAATCTTGCCGTATCCGGCGGCGGAATCCGGCGTGGGAAATGCGGTGACTACGTGGGGATTCCCGCGCTCCAAATCCCAGAAATAGTGCAGGTTTCCGTTCGATAGGATGACGAATCGGCAATTCAGGGAGCGCGCGTACCGGCGGGCCTGCTCCTTTCCGACGAGGGGCTGTTTCCCTTCCGACTTTGCTTCCAGCACGATGAACGGAAACCCCCGCTCGTTCAGCAGCAGGTAATCTACGAAACCCCGTTGGGTCTGCTCGAAGTCGTCTCCGAGCTTGTCCAGATCGGCGGACTTGAGAGCAACGCCGGCCTCAAGCTGAACGTTGGTGGGCTTATTCCCTTCCGGGAAGAAGCGCCAGCCCGCCTTCTCCAGCAGTCTGTTGATTTTCAGCCGCGCCGTAGCTTCGTTCATGTTCCGCAATTACGTTATTCGGCTTCCCGTTTGTTATCGCGATGGAGCTTCGTGTAAATCCGGGCTCGCCCCCATTATAGCCATGAATCCAATCTCATCAAGGGAAAACCTGGTCGCAACCCTGAAATGCCGGGGGGGTTGGCGCTGCTGAAGCGCGAGGACGAAGCTCCGCGCCGTCATCGGTTTGCCTGGCAACGGAGGACAAACTCTAACGCCGGCAAAGACGGACGCTAAATCCAGTGTCTCCTGCGTTGGAAGGGATAGGTGGGGATAGCGATTCGGCGGCGGGTTTCGCCCGCGAACAGCCCCTCATAGGAGATGCCGAGTCCCGCGGCATAAGCCCCGGCTGCGGCCCTCACGAACCCATCAGGACCATCCAGCAGTTCCCCTTCGCCAGATGCTTCGCCCACGACAGAGAGCACAATTGGCGCCTCTTTCGCGTCAACCCGTCCATCAGTCATAGCTTGCTTAAACATCGGAACCGGCCCAATTTCCACTATCAGGTCAACTCCCAGTTCCGAAAGCGTAGAAGCGCACGCGACGAGCGGCGCGGTTTCCATCGCCTGCCTTTGCCAATATCCAGCGTCCGGCAAAGCACCTGAGTCGACAACCTGGCCGGTCTCGCTGCTCACCATCGAAATGGCAGACGGGGCGAAGGCAATGTTCGCCAATGCCGCCTCCAAACCATTCATCGAACCGCGCGCGAGCGCGAGGCGCATACCGTCATCCATAGACAATACGCCTGCCGCCTGCGCCGCGGCAATTTCGCCCGCGCCGAATCCCAGCGCCACGTGCGGGCGGACTCCGATGCTTGCCCAGAGAGACGTGAACGCGCACTGGAGCGAATATAGGGCTGGCTGCATCCATTCTGGGTCATCAATATACCCGTTGTCGGCATCATCAAACATCACTTCGAGCAGAGACACGCCCTTCTCCGTCCGCACAAAGGCATCGCATCGGTCAAGCGCCGCGCGAACCACCGGCTCCCTTTCGTACTGATGCTTGGCCGCACTCATCCACCGGCTTCCATCGCCGGAATAGACGAACGCCACCCGTTCGGAGGGTTGCGGCTCATCCCCTTCAAACGTGCCGTTCCTTTCGACGACGTTCGACAGACCCTCCCGAAGCGTCCGTATGTCGTTGAAGGCCACGCCTGCTCGATAATCAAAGTGGCTCCGACCAACGGACGCCGTCCATGCCATGTCCGCCAGAACCTCCGCCTCATCGTCCCCTGTCAATCTTGGAAGGTGGTCTAGCCAGGATACGTACCTCTTCGCCAAATCCCGCAGCGCTCCGTCCGATCTGCCGGACAAGGGAAGAAGCCGTGTCCTTCTATTTTCCAGCCCGTCCGTCCGCACGTCCAAATCCGCCACTTGCCGCGGAAGACTGACGGCGACTTTCCTGTCCTTCCCTGCGAAGGTTGGAATTCCGACAGCCCCGTTCGCAGCCGCGCCCTTGCATTCGTAGCCTTCCAAGACGACGTGAGCGTTGGCGCCGGAGATGCCGAAGGCGCTGACCGCCGCCCGCGGTTGCCTGTTGCCGTTAACCGGCCATTCTACCTTTTCCGAGGTTATGCGAAGCGGCAAGGAACTCCACTCAATCTGGGGGTTGGGGGTTTCAAAGTGCAGATGCTTGGGGATGACGCCCCGCTTCATGGACAATACGGCCTTTATCAATCCCGCCACGCCCGCGGCGGCCTCCAGGTGGCCGAGGTTAGATTTCACGGTGCCCACCAACAACGGACGGTCCGCCTCGCGCCCCTTGCCGTAGACGGAACCGACGGCGTGGGCCTCGATTGCGTCGCCCAACTGCGATCCCGTGGCGTGGGCTTCCAGATAATCAACCTCGCTCCCAGAGAATCCCGCCTGCGAAAGCGCCGCCTCCATGACCCGTTCCTGGGCCTGACCGTTGGGGATGGTCAACCCCGCGCTGGCGCCGTTCTGGTTGACAGCCGAGCCTTTGATGACGGCCCAGATTCGGTCGCCGTCCACCTCGGCGTCGCTGAGACGCTTCAACACCAAAACTCCGCAACCTTCGCCGCGCACGGAGCCGTCCGCAGAGGCGTCGAAGGGACGGGATTGCCCGCTCTTGGACAGCAAGCCCAATTGCATCATAAAGTCTGAAACGGCGGACGACAGCAAGAAGTGCGCTCCTCCCGCCAGGGCCAGGCGCACCTCGTTACGTTCCAAAGCTGTAACCGCCTGGTGTATTGCCGCCAGCGACGAAGCGCACGCCATGTCTATGGCCATCGCGGGGCCTTCCAGCCCAAGGGCAAACGCTATGCGTCCGGCTGCCACGCTCGCGTTCGTCCCCAAGTAATTGCCGAGCTTTCCGCTGCTCTCGATCAGGTCTCTGTATTCGCTTCCACCCAGCCCCACGTACACCCCGGTGCGGCTGCCGCGCAGCCCGGATGGATCGATTCCGGCGTCCTCCAGGGCCTCCCAGCTGGCCTCCAGCATTACCCGCTGCTGCGGGTCCATCAACCGCGCTTCTACCGGAGCGATGCGGAAGAAACGGGAGTCGAACCACTCGATGTCATCGATGTAGGCTCCGCGCATTTGCGGCCCATCTCCGTTGTTCGGGCGCCCGTCCATAATCGCATCAGTCCCTGAGTCCAGCAGGCGCCAGTATTCGGAGAGGTTGTTCGCGCCGGGGAAGCGGCAGGCCATGCCGACAATCGCAATCCCATCCTCAGCTTGCTGTGTGGGCGGCGGCGCGTCGACCACCACCGGCTCAGTCAATGGTTCAGTAGCCCCATCATCGCTTCCACCGAGTTCACCCAGTTCTTCGGAGATATGATTCGCCAGGCTCGCAATGTCCGGGTAATCGAAGACCACGGTGTTGGACGCCGTGTATTCGCCGGCAAACGCACGATTCAGCCGATTTCTGAACTCCACCGCCATCAGCGAGTCCATCCCCAGGTCGAAGAATCCGACCGTAGGCGACGGCGTCGTTGACAATCTCAGAACGGCCTGCAACTCACGCTGCAAGAAGGACACGAGGGCTTCTTCCCGCTCTTTCTCAGGCGCGACGGCGCCGCGCAGTCGCGCCAGCAGGTCTTCAGGCTGGTCCGAGTCCTTGGCAGAATCGTCGGCTATGGATGACAGAATCTCTTCCAGTAACGGAGGTTTGTCTCGGACAGCTTTGTCGAACACGTCCCAGTCCATCCCCATAACCACGGACGTTGTGGTGTCTTGACGCACAAGCCACTCCATCGCCTTGAGACCTTGCTGCGGCGTAAACCATCGTCCACCCAGCGCTGCTCTACGCTGTTCGATGCGCTCGCGCTGTTCCGCGGCTTCGCCTATCTCCGTCCACGCTCCCCAGGCAATAGCCTGGCCGGGAAGACCCAAGGCCCGCCGGTGCGCCGCCAGTTGGTCCAGGAATGCGTTGGCCGCGGCGTGGTTGGCCTGTCCCGGATTGCCCACGACTCCAACGCGGCTCGTGAACAGGAGGAACATGTCCAGGTCGCGGTTCATTGTAGCCCGATGCAGATGCCAGGCTCCCAAAATCTTCGGCGACAGCACCTGCTCGAAGGTTTCCCAACTCTGGTTGGTCAGCGCGGCGTCGGACAGAACTCCCACGCTGTGGATGACGCCGGCCAGCGGAGGCAAGTTCGCATCCATCCGCGCTATCATCCTGTCGATGGCCTCGGTGTCGGTCATGTCCGCTATCTCAACCTCAACCCTGATGCCGCGTTGACGTATGGCCTCAATCACCTGCACGGCCTCTGGGTCGGGGGATCTGCGCCCGTTCAGTACGATGGTTCCTGCGCCCTTGTCCGCGAGCCACTCGGCAACCGCGCAGCCGATGCCTCCCAGACCGCCGGTTACCAGGTAGGTGCGGTCCTCCCGCAGCCGCCCCTCATTGATCGGCGATGGCGTCAACACTATCTTGCCGATGTGTCGCGCCGATCGCATGAAGTCCAGCGCATATCCCGCCTCCGCGAGGGGCCACCTGCTGTGGATGAGCGGCTTCAGATTTCCGCTGGAAATTCCTTCCATTACTTCCCGGAATACCTCTCCCACCCAGGCCGGTTCGGTCTTCTTCAGTACGTCCAACTCCAGGATGTCATACTTGACATCGGGACGCACCGCCGCCATCTCCTCCTCGGTCAGAATGTCCCTTCTGGCAAGCTCTACGAAACGGCCTCCCTCGGCCAGGCATGCAAGACTGGCGTCGATGAAGCCCTCGCTGGTGAGGCTGTTAAGCACAACGTCAATGCCTTCGCCATTTGTCACGTCGAGAATTTCCTGACCGAACTTCGTCTGCCGACTGTCGAATATATGCTCAACCCCAATCGACCGAAGGAATGACTGCTTGGGAGCGCTGGCGGTGGCGAACACCTCCGCCCCCACCGCCTGGGCCATCTGGATGGCTGCCAGTCCCACCCCGCCCGAGCCTGCATGGATGAGCACCCTGTCACCTGCTTCAAGACCCGATAGATGATAGGAGAGCGCCGCCGAGACGAACGCGCTGGGGATGGTGGCAAGGCCCGAAGCCGACATTCCCTCCGGCGCGGGCGCCACCAGTTCCTCCCGCGTGACCATTTCCGGCGCGAACGCCCCAAATCCAAGGCCAACCACCCGATCGCCGACGGAGACCGTTGTGACCTCGGAGCCTGTGGCGAGGACGTGGCCGCACAACTCCCTGCCCAGGTCTCCCTCTTCGATAAATCCCAAGGAACGAAACACGTCCCAGAAGTTCAACCCCGTGGCCTCGACGGAGACTAGGACCTCCCTCGGTTCAAGGGTGCGTGACGGCAGGGGCTTCACCTCCGGCCTGTCGAACACCCCATTTCTGTCCGGCACAAGCACCCAGTCCGGCCCTTCCGGCAGCGCCAACCGTTCCCTGGCAGAACCGAAACGGACCAGTCGAGGCGCTATTCGGCGTCCCCGGCGATAAGCGATATGGTTTTCCGAATCGGGATACAGCAGATCGTTAACCAGATTTGACGGCGGCCCGTTTTGGACGGGGTCTACGTCAATAATCCTCGGCTGTAGCTGGACGGCTTCCTGAAACACCACCTTGCTCATTCCCCACAAGGTCGCCCCCGCCAGCTCTCCCCCATGCTCGCGCTCCAGTATTTGCGCCCCCCGCGTGATGAACCACACGCCCTTTTCGGGTGCTACGTCCAAGTCCGTCATCCCCTGCACCATCGCCAGCGCGCTCGCAACGGCCCGCTTCACGTCCTCCGCCATCTCATCGGTGGTCGCGTCGTCCGACCGGCCTTCGAGGGCCTGCAAGTGGACCACCCCGCTGAGCGGCTCATCTACGGGCAGATTCTCCAAGAGAGACTGCCACGACTCGCGACTCTCCGCATCCACCTTGATTCTCACTATCCCTGAGTCATCCCCCGGCTTTGCGATGGCGTCCGAGGCGTCGCCGGTCGCAAGCACAACCCTCTGGTTCCTCGCTGCCATCTCCGAGGCCAGTTCCTCCGCAGTGGCGCTATTCTCTGCGGTCAAAACCCACAGCCCGGGAGCCTCCGTCACCTTTGCGGGCCCCTGTGCGACAATCACGCCCTTGTCCAACATCTCATGTGAGAAGGAATCGTCAACGCCCAGGACTTCCGCTCCTTCAAAGCCCACGTTTCCTAGGGCTTGTTTCCACACCGGGGGCGTTGCCAGGGCATGATGAGGACGGTAGGCATCCTCGAATCGCCACCAGCCATCCAGCTGCCCGAAGGTGAGGTCCATCCAGCCGAGGCCGCGAAGGTTCTCAAGGGCCACCAGATGACCCGACGGCGCAAGCAACTCGCGGCAGTGCGCCAGCGTTTCATCAAGAAAGCGCGTCGCATGGAGCACGTTGGACGCCAGCACTATGTCATATCCGTGGGCGTCGAATCCCTGCGTGATCGGGTCCTTCTCGATATCCAGGGTTCGGTATTCAATGCATCCATTGCCGTCGCCAAACTTGGATTCCGCTTCCGCGAAGAAGCCCGCGGAGATGTCCGTGTAGGTGTAATCGAAACGGCCTTCCGGTAGTTCGGGCAGCACATACGCCGTGGCTGACCCTGTACCGGCTCCAACCTCTATCAGCCGAATCCGTCTGTCACGAGGCAATCGGGAAATCAGCCTCTGGAACGCTTCGGTCAGCAACCGATTCGCGGCGCGGGCAACGGGAGCCTTGAGATACAGGTCTGCCGGGGTTGGATCGCCGCTGCTGAACAGCAGCATCAGCGGGTCTTCCTTGCCTCGAAGCACGTCGGCCAGCGCAGCGGCGGACCGCCGGAACAGCCCGGTTTCTATCAGTCCGTGAGGATACGTCTCTGCCATCCGCTTGTGGAACTCCTCAGGCTTCTTCCGAAGTTCCTCCGGCAGAGGATCTTCAGGCCCGAGGAGTACGATAAACTCCCCGTCTTTCTCCCCTACAACGCCCGATTGGGCGAGCATCTCAAACAGCCGGCGGAAAAGCTTTCCGTGCTCCGCAGAAACGCCCAGATCCTCTCTCAATTTCTCGGCATTTATCGTCTCACCGGCCTTGCGTACCCAGCCCAATTTTTCCAGCGTCGCGAGGGCGTAGGAGCGCGACCACCATTCCAGATCCGCCAGCATTGCAATTCTTCCTGCGGGATCTACACCGGCTTCGACGAGGTAGTCGGGGAACAGGCCGGCCCCGGCTGACACTTCAGCGGGGCTTGGGAAGAAATCAGCAGGCAGCAGACCCGATTCCAGGGGACGCTCTCTCCAATCGACCTCGTACAGCAGGTCGTCTATGCCTTCCACCGCGGACAGCAACGCTTCCCGTGTCGCCTTCTTGACCGTGTAGCCGCTCAACCCTCCGATTGGGACTCCCTCTTCATCGTAGATTCGAATCTCGCCGCTCAGAACCTCCGGCTGCTCATCCGATTCTTCGCCATCTTGAAATGAATCGCCCATCAGCACGTGACAAACAATCCTGTCAGGCATCCGTCTCGTCAGCCACAACCGCTCCCAGCCGAAAGGCAGGTAGGTGGCCTCCCCCTCAGCGCCGGTCATGTTGCGGGCTATCCCCACCATCTGGAAGCACCCGTCCAGGATAAGCGGGTGCACTTCCAGATGGTTCCGTCCGGCGATTTCCGGCAGGACGACTTCCCCCAATGCCTCGCCCGGTCCGGCCCACGCCTTGTTTAGGGTGCGGAAGGATGGGCCCAGGTTGATACCCGTTTCCGCTTTAGCATGATAGTAGTCCCCCACGTCGGCTGGAGACAGTCGAGCCTTCATGCTTTCCAGATCTATCCTCTGCCCGGCCTCGGGCAATCGCGCCGCCGATAGCAAACGGCCCTCTACGTGAGTTGTCCAATCGCCATCTATCCCTTTGCTGAATATCTGGACGTTTTGCTGCGACGGCTGATCGGAGTCGTCTATCAATACCTGCACAGTCCGACCGCCTTCGCCGGCCTCGTCGTCCTCGGAAAAGACCAGAGGGCTGTGCAGCTGCATGTCTTCGATAACGACCGGGCCGCTCTCCTCAGTAAAAGAAGCGGTCGCAGCCATAGCTCCGTACAGAGCGCCGGGAGCGATGAGCCTGCCGAATACCCTGTGGTCGCTCAACCAGGCCGGGTCCGATGGGTATACTTCCGTCTCGAAGGCGATTTCGCCCCTGGCCGACTCGTGCCGAACACCCAGCAAAGGATGTCCCGACTCCGTGCGTCGCCGCCTGGTTTGCTCAAGCCAGTAACGTTCCCGCTGGAACGGATAGCTTGGCAACGAAATGCGCCGCCGCTCCTCCCCCGCAAACAGGCCCTCGAAGGATATGTCCAGACTAGCTTCGTAAGCCTCGGCGACCGCATCGATGAAGCCGCTCTCCGGTTCTCTGAAGGAACCGTCTCTCGGCGGACGCCTCATGCTTGGAATAACTGCCGGCGTTTCTGAAATATCTTGGCCCGCCTCTGCTTCCGGCCATGCGAGGGTTGCCATCGTGCCCAACACGTCGTGGGGCCCAATCTCCACAACCAGGTCAACGCCAAGCTCCGCCATTGTCCTTACGCCGCTGGCGAACGCAACCGGCTGCCTTGCGTGGCGCGTCCAGTAGTCCGCGCCCAGCGCCGTTTCAGCCTCAACCACCCTTCCCGTAAGGTTGCTGATGAACGTTGTGGAAGGAGACTCGATTGACGCGCCGGATAGCGCGTCCTTAAGACCACCAATGACCGGGTCCAGCAGGGCGCTATGAAACGCGAAAGCCGTGTTCAACTTCCTTGCTCGTATTCCCTGACCTTCGAACCGTTCTACGATGGCTTCAACATCCGCGACAGGGCCGCTCACGACCTGATGCGCCCCGTTGTCCGCCGCTATGCTGAGGCCGATGTTCGACGATTCAGCGTTGAACGACTCTACCTCCGCGGCAACCCGCTCCGCCGTCGCGAACACGGCGGCCATCGCGCCTCGTTCCATCTGAGACATCAGCGCCCCTCGCGCCGTGGCGAACCGCATTCCGTCCTCCAGGCTGAACACTCCTGCCGCCTGCCCCGCCGCTATCTCGCCAACGCTGTGTCCAAGCACTACGTCGGGTCGAACGCCGACGCTTGACCACAGCGCCGTCAGCGCGCATTCCAGCGTGTACAGCGCCGGCTGCTCCCATTCCGTGCTTCCCAAGTCCTCGCCGCCCGCACTTCTGCCGAACATCACGTCCAGCAGAGACTTTCCCCTCTCCTGCTGAAACACGGCCTCGCATCGGTCCATTACTGCCCTGGCGACGGGTTCGCTCTCATACAAGTCCCGCCCCATTCCGACCCACTGGCTCCCCTGACCGGTGTAGACGAACGCCACCTTGCTTGCCGGTTGTCCATTGGAACCGGCATATATCCCCGACAGTTCGTTCAGCCGCTCCCGCAGTGAGTCGGCGTCCTGAAAGACCACGCCCGCCCGATGCTCGAAATGACTGCGGCCAACTCCGGCCGTCCATGCCATGTCCGACAGCGCTTGTTCAGAGGCAGCCCCGATTCCTGCATCATCCAGCCACGACGCATAGCTCATTGCCAGGTCCTTGACAGCATCCTCCGACTTGCCGGAGAGCGGAAGAATCCGCGATCGACGCCTTCCGACATTCCCATCAGTCTGTAACGTTCCGGCAACGTCGGAAGCGTACTCCTCAACCACGATATGCGAGTTTGTTCCCGATATGCCGAAGGAGTTAACCGCGGCAAGTCGCGGCCTTCCGTTGCGGTCCGGCCAGCCGGTCATCTCCGACGTCACGCGCAGGGGAGTGTTGTCCCAATCGACGCACGGGTTGGGGTCGTTGAAATGCAGGTGCTTCGGTATGACGCCCCGCTTCAGCGCCAGCGCCGCCTTTATCAGCCCGGCGATTCCCGCCGCCGACTCCAGGTGGCCCACATTGGTTTTCACCGAACCTATCAGCAGGGGGTCATCCGGCTCTCGCCCATTGCAGTACACGTCAATGACCGCATCCAGCTCAATCGGGTCTCCCACCGCCGTACCGGTTCCGTGGGCTTCGACGAAGTCCATCTCCGACGGGCTGACCCCCGCGTCCGAAAGCGCCGTTTCCATCACCTGCACCAACGCCGGCGCGTTCGGCACGGTCAATCCGATGCTGTCTCCGCCGTGGTTGACGGCGGCGGACCTTATGACGCCCCATATCCGGTCGCCGTCAGCCTTCGCCTCGCTCAACCGCTTCAACACCACAACTCCGCAGCCTTCTCCTCGCACGTAGCCGTTGGCGGACGCGTCAAATGCTTTGCACTGTCCGTCGGGGGAAAGCATCATCGACCCAGCCCGCAGTTCATATATACGCCCGTTCAAGATGGCCTGGACTCCGGCGGCAATCGCCAGATCGGCCTTGCCCTGCTGCAAGTCCGCCACCGCGTCGTGCACCGCCACCAGCGCCGACGCACACGCCGCGTCAACAGCCTTTGCGGGACCCATCAGCCCAAGCACAAAGGAGACCCGACCGCTGGTTCCGTTCAGATTAGTGCCGCTGAGGGCGTAGAGGTTTTCCGCGGCTTCTCCCGGCTTGTTCGAATCAACCACGAGCATCCGGTACTCGTCGTTGCTGATGCCCGTATAGACGCCGGTGCGACTTCCCTTCAGCTTAACAGGATCGATTCCCGCGTTTTCCAGGGCGTGCCAGCTGGTCTCCAGCATCATCCGCTGCTGGGGGTCCAGAAATTCGGCTTCCACCGGCGAAATTCTGAAGAAGGCGGCGTCGAACTGATCGATGTCGTCTACAAAGGCGCCATAGCGGCAGGCCTCGTGCTGCGCCCCGGACGCGCTGATGATTTCGCCCACGCGCCCCACTCCCGAACCCGGCTCCCCTTCGGTTATCGAGTTCCCGCCCTCCACCAACAGCTTCCAGAAGGCCTCCAGATTCTCCGCGCCCGGGAAGCGGCAGGCCATGCCGATAATCGCAATAGGCTCCCCATTCTGAGACGCGCCGCTTGCGTTTACCGCAGATTGCAAATCGGGTCTTGCGGACGGGCTGACATTTTCTGATGGATTCATGCGGCCTCTGCTTTCAGGCAATCGAATTGGAGCAATCCACGGATGGATTGATTAGACAAAGTCTAACAACTGCCAAACCCCTGGTAAAGCAGGGTATGAATAAGTTGCGCGGTCTGAAAGGATGGAGAAGTTACAGCGCGGCACTAAATGCGCGAGGGCAACTTCCGGCCCCCGACGCAGTTTAAGAGGTCGCCAACCTGAACAATCAGGCTAGGATTTTGAGTCGATGAACTCTATCAGCTCGTTCAGACTCTTGAGCCGCATGCAATCGTCCACAGTGAGTTCAACGCCGAACTCGCCCTGAATCACTCGGGCGAAAGAGACCAGGTCCATGGAGGAGAGACCCTGGTTAGTGAGGCTGTCCGTGAGGGCCAGGGATGAGTCAACGGGCTTTCCGTCAACCTCAAGATTATCCGCAATCAGCGTCCTGAGCCGGGCTTCGGTGGATGCCATGAATGATTCCTCCCTGAATTATCGAGATTCGTTGTAGCGGTAGCAGATTAGCAGAAAGGGTTTGCGTTGGTCAATGCAAACGGATTACAGAGAAACCTCCGGCCCAACGGACTTTGCGGAATCAACAACTTTCGCCTTCGCATCTCTGCCGTGCCCGTAAACTAATCCGGCTTCCCATCCCATGGAAACTCCCCCTGTTCTCCGGAGCAGGGGCGCCCTTGTCTGACCTACACGCCCTGCTTACTGGTTTGTCAAATTGACGAAAGTACGCCTATTCTGCTATTGTGCTTGTCGGCCTGTAAATTTTCCATATTGCGGCGGGGAGCGAATAAATGGCATCGACCGAAGAGCGAGTCAGGACGCTGATTGCCGATAACCTGGAGGTTGACGGGAAACCCGTTGATTCCAATATGGCTCTAAGCTCCGGCCTTGGCGAGCATGGAGTTTCTTCTATGGACCTGGTCTCCTTTGCGCGCGTGATTCAGGACGAATTCGGCTTCAAATTCGCGGTGGAACAGTGCACACAGATCCGGAACCTGGAGCAGTTGATAGCGTTCATCGACTCGAAGACTTCTTAGCCGCTTCCCAACGGCGCTGGACGGAATGCCATGTCCCTTCCGGTTGAGGAACGATGGTGGTCTCCATATTGCGAGAGAGGCGACGTTGTTGTTCTTCACGTTGATCTGACCGCCAACAAGCAGCGAGAGGCGCACGCCTGCTCATTGCTTGACGAGGATGAGCGGGCGCGCTGGAGCAGGTTCGTCCATCCCGGCGCTCGTCGGAGATTCGGGCTGTGCCGCGCCGCCCTCCGAATAATCCTGTGCGAGCGGCTGGGTTGCGCGAACCGGGCGTTGAGCTTCGGCTACACCCGGCGGGACAAGCCCTTCGCCCTCGTCAACGGCTCGCCGGCGCCCGTCAGCTTCAACGTGAGCCACTCAGGCAGCCACGGGTTGATTGCCGTCGCCCCCCAGGGTCGCATTGGCGTTGACGTGGAAGAACGCGCCCCGCGTCGCGACTTCGCCAGGCTTATCGAGGCGGCGTTTGGCGGGAACGAACAGGCGGCGCTCAATCACGCTCCCGGTGAGGACAGGACGCACCTATTCTACAAGCTATGGACAATCAAAGAGGCGCTCATCAAGGCCCTCGGCACCGGCCTATCCTACGACCCCGCCGACTTCGAGGCTCCTGCGTCCATGCGAAACGGAGCCGTCAGCGGCGCCTATCGCTTCCCTCGGATGCCTGCGCTACAATGGCGGGTGGACGACCTTGGCAACGAGCGATTCGCCGCCGCCCTGGCCCGGCAAGCGGACCCCGCGGCCAACGCGCCCGACGACTTGGAAATCGAAAGAATGTTAATGCAATCGGAAAGCCCAAGACCTTGAATGCAACTCCAACCCCTCTCTGGGTAGTGCCCCAGCCCCTTTCTACCCACGAAATCACAATGGAAGACGGCGCCGTCGTCATTCTGCGTCGCCACGGAAACCCCGACGGCGTCCGCCTCGTCCTCTGCCACGGCAACGGCCTGTCCATCGACCTCTACTACCCCTTCTGGTCCCTCCTTACCGACGACTACGACCTGATTGTCTATGACCTGCGAAATCACGGATGGAACCCCACCGGCTCCATCAGAGACCACCTCGTTCCTTCCCTGGTGGAGGACCACGATCGGATTATGGAAGCTATCGACGAACGTTACGGAGCGAAGCCGAAAATCGGCGTGTTCCATTCCGTTTCGGCCCTTGCCAGCCTTCTTTCTCCCACCGGAGGCAGCGCATTCGCGGCCCGCGTCCTCTACGACCCGCCCTTCTGGAAGCCTGGTCGCACTCACGAAGAGTACGAGGGCGAAGCAACCCGAATCGCGCAGATGACCCTACGTCGCACCGTCAAGTTCAAGCGCAGAGAAGACTTCGCCTTCCTTCTTTCCATTATTCCCCTCTTCAAGCACGTGCAGCCTGGTGTCTATGACCTCTTCGCGAGGACGACCCTTTGCGAATCCGTCGATGGGGAAGGCTTCGAACTCTGCTGCCCAAGGGAATTTGAGGCGCAGATGATCCAGTACGCGCGCACCTTCGCCGCCCTGGTGGATTTCGACGACTTGGTTTGTCCGACCAAGGTCATCGGCGCAGACCCCACGCTTCCCTATTCGTACCTTCCCACCCTGGACCCCGGCGACGTGTTCACCGTGGATTACGACTTCCTGCCCGACGCTACCCACTTCCTCCAGTTGGAACAGCCAAAGGAGTGCGCCCAGTTGATGACCGACTTTATCCGCAAACTCCCCGGCCTCTGACTCCAAATCCCTCCCCCCTCAATGCAGCCCTTTGCATAACCCTTGCTCCCGCCACCCCTTTCGTCATTCCGGCGAAAGCAGGAATCCATCTTCTCCCTCGAAGGAGAGGATTAGGTCTGTCCTTAGCCTGTCGAAGGGTAGAGCGCCCCCAACCCCCTCCCAAACTCACCGCCGCGCCTGAGCATCGCACGCTACCCGAACCGTAATCACCTCAATGTCGTGATACTGCCGGTGCGCCACCGACGCCGCGTAGTGCCTCAGCAGCCGCAACGCCGATTCCCGTTCAATTGCGCGCTCCAGATCCTCCGGCCCCGCCTCCGCCTCCTCGCCTCCCGCGTTCGTCAGAATCCCTATCCGGTCTTCCAGATTTTCAGCGTCGCCCGACGCGCTCACGAACTCAAGCTCCGCCATCCCACCCTGCCGGCTTGCCGTTACCAACAGACGACGCCCGTCGCCGTCCGCCCGCTCCTCCGGCCCCACCATGATTATCAGCGTCTCCTCCGCCACCGACCGCAGACGATTCGTCGCCTCTTCCCCCCAACCCTGCTCCTTGGAGATACCCTCCAGAAACTCGTTCACCTCCGGCAGCGACTCCATACTGACCTCCGTCCGCAGCCGCCATTGCCTTCTCTTTCTGAATTCGGCGAACGCCGCCAGCAGAATCAGCGTCACCCCTCCCGACGCCACCGCCTTCTCCAACAGCCCTTCCCACAACTGCCCTATCGGAAGATCCACCAGCCCCGTTTGCATCCCCGTCCCCACGAGCAGCCCCGCCCCGATAGCCATGCTTGTCCCGTAATCCGGCCCGTCCTGCACGATAATCTTCATCCCCTCAATCAACAGCGGACTCAGCATCGCCACCAGGAAAATAGCCGTCACCGGCCCCGGAATCCCTATCAGCAGGCTCCACGACTTGGGGAAGAACGCCGCCGCAATCAGAAACGCGCCCGTGACCACTCCCACCACTCGCGAAGCGCATCCCGTCTGCTGCGCGAAAAGATTCCCCCTCGGACTGGTGGCGACAGGCATCGCAGAGGCAAGCCCGGCCAGCAGATTCCCTACCCCCGTGCATACCGACAGCCCCTGCACCCTCCGGTAGTCCATCGCCCGCGGCTTCCGCCATGACAACCTCTGCATCGAAAGCGCGATAGAAGTTCCTTGCAGCAGCGAAATCAGCGCCAGGAACAGAAACGCAGGCAGCAGCGACCAGAACGCCACCCCGAAGCTGAGGGACAATCCGGGCCATCCATCCAAAGGAAGCCCCGCCACGGCGGCCTCCCGCGACGGCCCGAAGTCGAAAATTCCAAAAGCCGCCCCCGCCGCCGCTCCCGCCGCTATCCCTATCAGCGCCGACCAGACCCGCCACGCCCCCGAACCCCGCATCAGCAGCCCCACCGTCAGCGCGAAAGTAACCAGAACACACACCGGCCCCGCCGCCGCCGGCGCCCCCTCCGGCACGTCGCTCAAGGCCCTGAACACCACCGGCACAATCGTTATTATCAGCAATATCAGAATCGCGCCGCTTATCGCCGGCGTCACCAGACGCCTCAACTGCGCCAGCCGCATCGACACCAGAATCTGGAATATCCCCGTCGCCAGTATCAGCGAGGCCAGCGTCGAAGCTCCCCCCTCTTGCAGCGCGATTATGCAGAAGGGAATCGCCGTCGGAGAGGGATACGTTATGACGAGCATCCCCGACCCGACCGGCCCGTTCCGGAACGCCTGCAATATGGTCGCCGCGCCGTTTACCGCCAGCATCGCGAACACCACCCATGCGACCTCCTGGGCCGACCCGCCCACGGCGTTCATCAGCACAATCGGAAAGAGCGCGATGGGCGCGACCACCAGCAGCGCCGACTGAGCCCCCAGCCCCAGCGACGTCAGTAGCGGCGGCCTCTCCTCCGGTTCATACCGCGCCATCAACTCCCCCAATCAGGAAATCCCCCCGCCAACCCCCTCGCCATCCCCCGTCCCCCACCCAACCGGCAGCCTATCCCCCCGCTCACCCAGAGCTTGTCGAAGGGTCTAGCGCCCACACTCCAACCATAGGGCCGCCCCCTCAACGTCCGCTTTGGCGATGGTGGTCATGGGGATACGTATCCTTCATCGATTCCCACGTTGTACATCATGCATTTACTACAAGCATTATTGCATATCATGAAGTTCATTATGTGATATGCAAAGCTCATTGTCTTCAATTGATGATACACAACCTGCTAGCTGCCCTCCGCCACGCTGAGGAGTTTGACGAACGCTAAGAGGGCCGGACGCCCCTACAGCCTCAACCACCCTCCGTCATTCCCGCCCCCCTTTTCGTCGTTCCCGCCCCCCTTTTCGTCATTCCCGCCCCCCTTTTCGTCATTCCCGTGAAAACGGGAATCCATCTCCTCCCTTTCTCTCTGACGGGGAAAGGCCGGAGCCTGCCCCGTACCTGATACGGGGATGTGGGCGCCTCCGCTCCTCCTTCACCCCCGCTCAACCCCGCCAAACCCCTAATCGACTCTTCCATACCCATTTCAACACCTCCGGTATGAATTCATCAAGTTCGCTCGACAGAAAGCTCCAGCAGTGTCTCCGACAACCAATCCGTTCCGCTATCCTTCCAGACCACCACCGTGTAGACGCCAGGCTTAGCGACAAGAGACCCCAGCGAAGCGATTTCCTGAAAGGAATCGTCACCTTCCTCCCACAGGTCGGCGACTACCTCATTGGCATCCAGGTTGTAATACCAACCGGGCGGTGGTGGTTCGAGCACATCCAGAATCGAATCACCGCAACGCGTCGTTGCCCCGCCCCCTACGCAATAGCTGTCAAGCGCGTCAATCTGAGATGGCGTCATCGAAATGGGCTGAGGGTCGTAGTAGATGGACACAATTTCAGCAATAGACACGCCATCGCGCTTCTTGGAGAGGGTCAGACTCAAAATACCGTCACTGCTTAGCGTGGGCCGAAAGTCTGCCTCCACGTCTCCACCCTCAAAATGCTGGATAAACGTGACACGCCGATTATTGAATGCCACGCCTATATTCACCTGCCTATGACCTTCGTCAAGGATGTTATCCCGATGGCCCCAGTCGGCATGAGCGTCATCGTACATCATACCCCACTGATGCTCCTTGACGGCCAGTTCAGGAGATGGAACGTTGCACCGAACCAGGAATGAACCGCAATTGTCACTTCTCCATTCGGCTTCCGTCCAACCCCAGGACGCCGCGTTCTCTGCTACATAAGAAGTTCCCCCAGTAGCAGAATAGACCATGTACGGCTTCCGCCCGTCCAACCACCAATGACCTTGATAGTCATGCTCAAGCATATCCTCGGCGTGCATCTGCGCTGCCGGATTGTTGCCCAGAACTACAGGCGCTACCCCATGTTTGGTTCTATCTGCATTGATGAGTCCCAGAGCATATTCCCGCAATTCAGTTATCTCATCCTGGGACAACCGATTGGCATTAGAGCCTTGTTCCACTATCGGCATTGGTGTTGGCGACGGCGTAAGTGAGGGAGTCTGGGTTTCCATGACTGCTGTCGGATTATCGCCGGTATCGCCACGGGAATCATCGTTTATTATGAATAAGTACATTGCCACCGACAGCGCCACTAAAATCACAAGAATTACTGCCACTAAGCCCTTTCGCCCGCCTCTTCTACTGGCAAAAGTCCGCCCAGCCGCGCAGTCGGCGCACCGCATCCCCAACGGCGTATGGGTTATGCATCGGGGACAGATGAACCGCCCGCACTTGCCGCAGGCCAACGCTGTCTGCACGTTGGGATGCTTGGCGCAGTAGTTAAGCGCCCTCCGCCCTTGTTCGCGCTGACGTCGTCTTCTGCGCTTATTCTTACTCTTTTTCCTCTTTCCTCCTTTCGCGGAACCTTGCGGCAATGAAGATTGACGCGGCTTTTTCAGAGGAGCTCCGCCCGGAAAGCGACCTATCCGACGAGGTCGCCCGTATGCCTTCCTTAAAGACTCGCAGGACTCACAATCGCAATTCGCGCCGTGAATGTCTCGCTCCGACTTGCCACTGGTTTGAGAAACGGGCGGCTTCTCTTCCTCAGGCGACTTTTCCAACCACTCAATCATTGACTCGGCGGTACGCTTTGCCTCGTCGGACGGTTCCTCCTTCCTTTCGCTGCGCCTCTTCTTAGCAGACTTTATTGGCACCTGCACCCATCCTGCTCTGAAACAACGAGTGCATCTAATCTTCCGGCCCTCCGCCCCACAACTCCAGCGACTTAGGATTTCCCCTATCCCATTGCAGGTTGGGCATAGCTCCCACCGATGACCTGTACGCAATTTTCTGCGTGGATACGGCTTCCGACCGGATAATCTTCCTTCCGTGCAGGAAGCACACGTACACGCCGGCGGATGGTCCCCGTACCAGTTTGGCCTGCTTGACACTTAGCCACGCCTCTATTCTGTCATCGCGGATAATCCATTATAATCATATATATCATTTGTGCCAGAGGGATTTAATTGACTTCCCAAAAACCCATCTGCCCCATCCAACCCGCCGATGGCCCCGTCCGCTGCGCTGACCCTATTTCAATCCCGCTAGGACCAGGGCGAAAATTCCATAGATTCTTCGTCCGTTAGCAGAACGTCGCCATTCATTTGCTCGATGTCCTCCGTCAGCCCGATATGAAAGAGGGCGTCGCCTTCGTGGGCGAGGGGCAGGTTGGTTCGCCCCAGTATCACCCCGTCCATAGGCGACCTGATATCAGTGTCGGTCTCGCCCAAGGGGTCGGAAACCACGGCAAGCACCTGACCGGACTGGATGGGCAACCCTATGCGCTTCGTAGACCTGACCACCCCGCTGAACGGCGCCCTCACCCACCGGCTTGAACGCAGAATCATGGGAGCGCGCGAGCGGCCTGCTCCGTTTTTCGTGGGCAGCATGCCCAGGTGTTCCATGACGCCGATTACGCCCCTCACGCCGGATCGGATAGAAAAGTCATCGAAGCGGAGCGCCTCCCCTGCTTCGTAGACGATAACGGGCACGTCCACCTTGGCCGCGGCGGCGCGCAGACTTCCCTCCCTGTAGGAGGAGTTGACCACGAGAGGAACGCCGAAGGCCCGCGCCATGCTCTCGGCGGCGGGATCTTCCAGATCGACGCGAATTTGCGGGAAGTTCTCCCTGTGCACGGCGCCGGTGTGAAGGTCGATGCCGTGGGTGGAGTTTGCGAGGACGTGCTCACGGAACATGTTGGCGAGCCGGGCGGCCAGGGAGCCTCGGGCGGAGCCCGGAAAAGATCGATTGAGGTCTCGCCTGTCCGGCAAATACCGGCTGAGGTTCAGAAAGCCGGGCACGTTCACGATGGGAACGGCTATAAGCGCGCCGTTGAGCCGCCTCAGGGGAGCAAGCTGCATGACCCGCCGGATGACTTCGACCCCGTTCAGCTCATCGCCGTGTATGGCGGCCGAGACGAACAGAACCGGCCCATCCTGCGTGCCGTTGATTACGTGCACGGGCATCGTCAATGGGACGTGTATGGACAGGTCCGCAACGGGCAGGTCTACCTGCGTCCGAAACCCGGGCGCGACTTCCACGTCGCCGACTCTGATGATCTGAGTTGATTTGACGGCGGATTCGTTCATCAATCGACGCCTATCCCTGCGCTTCGGCAGACGTGGGTTTGACGTGGGTTTCCATGAACGAAATTATCTGCCCCGCTATGTCCTCCCCCGTGGCCCGCTCGATTCCTTCCAGCCCCGGCGTCGAGTTCACCTCTATCAGCACCGGCCCCCGGCTGGAGCGAAGCATATCCACCCCGGCCACGTTCAGCCCCAACGCCCTGCAGGCGCGCACCGCCGCCCAACGCTCCTCCGGCGTGACGGCAATCTCCTCCGCCGTGCCCCCGCGATGAAGGTTGGAGCGGAACTCGCCCGGCCCGCTCTGGCGCTTCATCGCCCCTACCACCCGGTCGCCCACGACGAAAGCCCGAATGTCGGCGCCGCCCGCCTCTTTGACGAATTCCTGGACTAGGATGTTTATCTTGGCCTCCCGGAAAGCCTCGAACGTGCTCTTTGCCGATGGCATGGTTTCCCCAAGCACGACGCCCAAGCCCTGCGTGCCTTCCACCAGCTTGATGACGACGGGCGGGCCGCCTACCATGCGGATCAAGTCCTCTGACCGTCGCGCGGAATTAGCGAAACCGGTAACCGGCAAACCAATCCCCAGGCGAGACATTATCTGAAGCGCCCACAGCTTGTCGCGGGCGCGGCCTATCGCCTCGGACTCGTTCAGCGTCCACACTCCCATCATTTCGAACTGGCGCAGCACGGCCAGCCCATAGAAGGTTATCGACGCGCCGATGCGCGGAATCACCGCGTCGTAGTCGTCGAGGATAGCCCCCCTGTACAACAACTGAGGACTGTCGGACGTAATGTTCGCGTAGCACTGGGTGGTGTTGATTACGTCGATCCGGTGCCCGCCGGCCTCCGCGGCCTCCATCAGGCGCTTGTGGCTGTAGAGATTTCGGTTGCGCGCCAGCATTGCGATTTTCACTTCACGACACCACCATTCTCTGAACTATCAGGTTTGTTGGAGAGAGCCTTCTCCGCCCTCCTTGGATTCCTACCCGCACGATACGAAGCCCTGGGATCGACCAGGACGCGGTTTCGCATCGCTTCCCGTCCGATGATCATCGGAAATCCCATTGCTTCGCGATTGGTTAGACTTAATTCTATCGGCCAGATGCTCGCGCCTATCTGAAGCTTGGTAATAATTATGTATCGGCGTTCGCTGCTTCCGCTCGAGTTAGTCACCAACCGCCTATCGCTGAGCGGAGCCTCGCACACCACGGACGTTTCCTTATCCCTCTGCATAGGATGGACGCGAAAGCGTATCCATTGCTGCCCGTCTACCTTGCGAAGGCTGATATCCCATGCGTGGAGCGCGGAAGTCTTCGCGCCCGTGTCGAGCTTGGCCTTGATTGCGACGATGCCCAGGTTCGGCAAAGATACCCACTCCCGCCAGCCGAGCACTCGTTTATTGTTGTCGCCGGAACTCACCGGACGCCTGACGCGAGACAATTGCCGCCGGTTCGCCGTTTCCAACTGTTGAGAAAGACTGTCCTGCTCCCGATAAACGCCATAATGTTATGTTACCTATGTCAACAAGGGGTTGGCAACATCGGCGTATGCGTTAAGTTTCAAAAACCGCCCTTGCTCGCCACGACCGACGCCTGCATTCTTCAATGGCATAAAGCTACCAGCCCATCGCATAGCCGTCTCTCCGAGGGTCCGCGCCGCCGCTCAAGGCGCCGCTGGCCTCATCTACCATTATGCCCTGTGCGCCTCCCACCACCCTCGACCAGGGTTCAAGCGTCTCCACGTCATGGCCGTGGTCGGCAAGCCGGGCTAGCACTTCCGCGGAAAACCTGGACTCCATCTGCACTGTCCTGCCCACCGTGCACTTGAAGCGCGGAGCCTCTATCGCTTGCTGAACGTTCATGCCGTAGTCGAGCGCGTGCACGAGCATCTGAGCGGTAGTCTGGGCGATTCCGTAGCTGCCCGGGGTTCCGATGCTCAGGAAGAATTTGCCGTCCTTGAACACCTGAGCCGGTGTGGGCGCCCATTCCACGAGACGTCGCGGCCCGATTTTGTTGGGCACGTCTTCGCCCGGCGCCACGTCGAACCAGTTAGCCACGTTGTTGAGGAATATGCCCGTATCGCCAATGGCGATGCCGGAGCCGAAGCCTGAACCCAGACTCTGTGTGAGGGTCACTACGTTCCCGTCACTGTCGGCGACTGCCAGGTGAGTGGTGGACCCAAGCAGGGCGGGGTCCATCTTGCCGGGGAGAAGTGAATCCTTCTCTGCCTGGGGATTGTAGTTTTCTCCCTGAACCGACGACGCCCTTGCCATGTCGATACGCGCCCTCTGGTCGGCAACGTACCTGTCCGAAAGGAGTCCCTCTATTGGAATGAAGACGTGGTTTGGGTCTCCCGCGTATTGGATGCGATCCGTGATTGCGAGTTTGGTGGCCTCTATCTGCCGGTGAAGGGTGTCGGCGTCGCCGTAGGTCAATTCAGACGGAGAAAAGCTCTCAAGTATCTTCAAGGTCTCTAGCATTTGGAAACCGTCGGAATTAGGTGGGGCCGTCAATATCTTGCAACCCCGGTAGTCAATCCCAATCGGCTCCTCCCACCATGCGTCATACTCCGCAAGGTCTTCTTCGGTGAGAAGACCGCCCATCTGTCTGGACGCTTCGACTATTCGCTCTGCCAGTTCGCCCCTGTAGAAGACTTCTTTGCCTCCCTTCGCAACCTTCCTCAAGCTCTTGGCCAGCTGTGGCTGAAGCAGCAATTGACCCGGCGCAGGCGTCTTCCCCCGAGGCTCCAGGATGCTCCGTGAGCCGGAGTAAGGCGACCACCGGGGCTTGGCGTCTACTATCAGGAAGTGGTTCAGATGGGTGAGTGGGAACCCTTCTTCCGCGTAATCGATGGCGGGTTGAAACAGCCGCTCCCGATCCAATCTTCCATAGGTCTCATACAAAGTCAGCCAGCCCGCCACATTGCCGGGCACGAGAACGGACAGGATGCCGCGTTCCTTATTCTCTTCCGTGAAGCGAGACGGGTCGGCAGCCGCGGGCGCCCTTCCGGTAAAATTCAAAACCCTGGTGCGCTTCTCATTCGCGACGTAGGCGAGAAGGCAACCCACGCCGCCCATTCCCGACATGTATGGCTCAACCACGTTCAGCGCGGCGACGGTGGCAACCGCGGCGTCAAAGGCGTTGCCGCCCTCCATGAGGGTACGTAGGCCCGCGACGGAGGCGAGCGGATGGGCGGCGGCAACCATTCCTCTTGCGCCCATTACCACGGGTCTGTGAGACTGGAATAATGTGTCCTGTTTCATTGGCCTCCCCTTGATGGTTGGTTTATTGTCCGGCAACTGGTGGTCAAGATAGTTGATAAAGACCTGCGGCGCAATGCCGCATCATATGCCGATACCCCGGTTGGAGGCTCGCGCCTAAAGACCCCTCATCCAGGCCAGCATAGTCTCGAATAGTTCCTCTTCTCGGCCCGCGTAGCCGTGGTTCGCCCCGTCAATCTCGTTGACCTGGACGCGGGAGTAGCCGGCTGCCCTGAGGCTGCGCTGGGCGGCGCCGCAGACGGGAATCTCCTGCGGCCCTCCAACGTCGCTCTCCTCCGAGCCGAATATGAACAGGGTGGGACAGTCTGTATTCTCCGCGTGGGTGGTCACGCTGTAGCGGTTGTCCTGATTGAAGCAGTCCACGTATGCGCCCGCGCTCCACGTCGATCCCCACGGAACCCCAGGACGAAGCAGCGCGTCGGGATGGCCCTCCGCCACGTTCCGTTCCGACTCACGGAACGGCGCCGAAAAATCCTCTCCGTGGAGCCTGATGATTCCCTCATGGTCGTACTCCCCCGGCGACACGGCGACAACCGCCTGCACGTTGTCGAACCCTTCCATAGCCTGCGCGTACACGGCTCGAACGGCCCCGCCGCTGTGCCCGCCTATGGCAATGCGGCGATGTCCCTTCTCTCGCAGCAGTTCCAACCAAGCTCCGAAGTCGGCCCGCGAATCGTCGACGGACTCGAAAGCGTAGCCGGCCAGCGACCCTCCTCTCGCGCCGCTTGCCACGTGGTCGTGACCCCGGCGGTTGGCCGACAGGAACGCTATGCCCTTCTCCGCCATGCGTTGCCCCAGCCCCAGGTAGAGTTTGCCGTAGAAGTTGCCGCCGTCGCCGTGAAAGAATAACACGGCATCGACTGAATCGAACTGAGCATCGCCCACAGGGGTGAAATACGCGCCGGAAAGGGAAATGCCCTCAGGCGTAGAAACGTCAACCAGGTCCGCAAGCATTCTTGCCTCCTTCTCTGTCTGAGCCGATGTGAGTCCGATTCAAAGCGTCAATGAATTGTACCCATTGGCCATAGCTCTTCGCAAAACCGGTAGGTTTTCCATTCCTAAAACCACGCGCTTGGAATATAAAAAAGGCGGGACGTGCGCTCCCCGAACAATCTACAATCCTAACTTCTATAGACAAAAATTGACTTATGTTGGACAATGAATACGCCGCCTGCGCCTTCATAGGCGACAGCGAGCCGCAACGAGAACCGGCAATCAAAGGAGAGGTGAACCGATGACGGACTGGAGCAAGTGCCCGGCAGTCGAGAGCGTGCCTGGCAGGGTGAGCGGAGCCTGGGTGTTCAAAGGCACGCGCCTGCCGGTTTCAGCCCTTTTTGGCAATCTGGCAGAAGGTGCGACGGTGCAAGATTTCATAGATTGGTTCGGCGGAGTCGACGAAGCGCAGGTTCGGGCGGTTTTGGAATTCGTGGTGCAAGACCTCGACGCCAAGGTCGTTGAATTTTCCCATGCGAATCCTGTTTGACCACAACGTCCCCCGACTGCTTCGGTCACGCCTGGTCGGCCATGATGTCGATCTCGCAGCGGAGCGAGGGTGGGAGGCTCTTGACAATGGCGAGTTGCTGGATCGGGCGGAAGACGCAGGCTATAACGTGTTGATTACCGCAGACAAGAACATTCCTCACCAGCAGAATCTGGCACGCCGAAGCTTGGCATTGATAGTTCTAGGCGCGAACCGATGGCCACTTATTATGCCAAGGCTTAGAGACATTCGCGCCGCTGTGGATGGAATCCGGCCCGGAGAGTTGCGAGAAGTCCACATCCCGATTTGGGGCGAGGCATAATTTCCTCCGACATAAATCCCCATACATCGACTATTCCCCTTTGGATAATTGTCCGAACCCTGTGTTTTCGTGAAGGGCGCGACGGCGAACGCGGCATGATGCGCTTTTTCCCTGGTCGGCGCGGCGATTTGATACTCCCGCGAAGGCGGTGCTATCATCGGTGCATCCGGGAAGCCCCTAATCCGCCTGACGAGGTGCTGAAATGGACGCAATTAACCCCCTGGTCGATAGGTGGCTTAGAGACGCAGCCAACGACCCCGACGCCTTCTGGGAGCGCGCCGCCCGCACCCTGCCCTGGTTTCGCGGCTGGGACTCTGTCTTCGAGTGGAACTTCCCCGATTTCCGATGGTTCTCCGGCGCGGAGACTAACCTCGCCTACAACTGCGTAGACCGCCACGCCCAAGGCCCCGACAGAGGGCGGGCCGCGCTGGTCTATGTCAACGAACGCGGGGACAGAACCGTCCTCACCTACGCCCAGCTTCTGCACGAAGTCTGCAAAGTCGCGGCGGCCCTGCGCGGTATGGGCATCCAGAAGGGCGACCGTCTGACCATCTACATGCCCGTTTGCGTCGAGGCCATCGTCCTGATGCTGGCCACCGTTCGCATCGGCGCCATCCACTCCGTCGTCTTCGCCGGATTCGGCGCTGAAGCGTTGAGGGAACGTATCAGGGCCAGCGGCTCCAAACTCGTCTTCACCACCGACGTCACCTACAGAAAAGGCGCGGACATCCCGCTGAAGTATATCGTTGGCGATTCCGTGGACGATGCGGAAAGCCCGGTAACCAACGTAATCGTCCTTCAACGTGGTACGGACGACGTGCCCATGACTGCGGGCAGAGACCTATCTTGGGAAGAATTCATCGCCCAAAGCGACGGTCAGAGCAGCGATTACACCCGCATGGAGGCCAACGAACCCGCCTTCATCCTGGCCACCTCCGGCACCACCGCCAAGCCCAAGCTGGTCGTCCACACCCACGGCGGCTACCAGGTGGGCATTCACAGCATGGCCCAGTGGTGTTTTGGAATGAAGCCTACCGACGTTTGGTGGGCCACCTCCGACATCGGCTGGATAGTCGGCCACAGCTACATCGTCTACGCTCCCCTGCTCATGGGCTGCACCACCATCGCCTACGAGGGGGCCTTCGATTATCCCAATCCCGACCTGGTCTGGAGCATCTCCGAAGAGTTTGGAGTGACCGGCATCTTCACTTCCCCCACCGCCGTGCGGCTGTTGACGCGCTACGGCGACGACGCCATGCCAAAGTCCGACCTCGACTCCCTGGAGCGCGTCTTCTGCGCCGGCGAGGTGCTGAATCCTCCCGCCTGGGAATGGCTCCAGAAGGAGGCTTTGGGCAATCTCATCCCTGTTATCGACCACTATTGGCAGACGGAAACCGGAGGCCCCATCGTCGGCAATCCGTATGGACTGTCGCTGCTGCCCATCAAGCCCGGCTCCGCCTCCATTCCTCTGCCTGGCATAGACGTAGCCGTGATGACGCTGGAAGGCGAAGAGTGCGGCCCCGACGAGAAGGGAATCCTGACGATAAAGCGCCCGTTCCCCAGCCTGACGCCCACCCTCTGGGGCGAAACCGGACGATATGCCACGGACTACTGGACTCGCGTTCCGGGAAAGCGGGTTTACTTTGCCGGAGACTCCGCCCATATTGATGAGGACGGCTACGTCTGGTTCGCCGGTCGCGCCGACGAGGTTATCAAGATAGCGGCCCATCGCATCGGCACCGTGGAGGTTGAGTCCGCGCTTCTGACCCATTCCGCCGTCGCCGAAGCCGGCGTTACGGCGCGTCCTGATGAGATCAGGGGAGAGGTGATTTCCGCCTTCGCCGTCCTCAAGGACGGCTTCCAGCCCTCCGACGAGCTTCGGCGCGAACTGATACAAACCGTCCGCCGCAACCTTGGGCCCATCGCAGTGATTGGCGAGTTGAATTTCGTGGATATGCTGCCGAAGACGCGAAGCGGCAAGATTATGCGCCGCGTACTGAAGGCCGTCGTCCTCGACCAGGAACCGGGCGACATCACTACCATCGAAGATGAAGGCTCCGTCGAAGACGCCCGCCAGGCATGGCAGCAGATGAAGGCCGCCGCCAGCAGGTCTGAGTAGCCTACTTCATCACTTATCGAACTCCGGGTCGGTTTATTCCTCTATTCGGCCACTATCGATTCGCCGGTATAGAAGGCCGTCGTCCTTTGCGCCGCCGAGGTCGCCGCGTCAGGGTCCGTTCCGGCCGCCGCGGAGGCGGCGCCCCACGCTTCGCTGCTGCCCGTGATGATCGCCTTGCCGTCAGGCGAAGTGACAAAGGCCATCTCGTCGGGCTTTGGCTCCTTGGGGCTGGCGATATGGAGCGACAAACCCAGGAAAACCAATTCCCAACCGACTCCCACTGCCCCCGGCCCGTAAGTGTCCCAATGTTCCGACAGAATCGAGGTGTGGGTGAGCGTAAGCCGTATGCGACCATCCCCATCGTCCGAAATCCTAGCCTCCACCCAACTGGTGTCTCCCGCGAACTCCCAGGTTATCTTGAAGTGCGATAGCCGTTCACACTCGGTTATCGTACCGCCCGCGTTGCCCTCCAACTGATACCGGCCGCCCAGCCTCAGGTCGCCCGTGACGGGCAGGAACCAGCGCGGTATGCGTTCGGCGTTCGTCCCGGCGTCCCACACGTCCTCAGCCGTGGCCGCGAAACTGCGGGAAAGCGTGACCTCGCCGGCCGGCCGGCCATCGCGCTCCAGCAACGCCACCGAGCGATCTACCGCAGCCAGTACGCCTTCAACGTCAAAATTCATCGTTCGCCTCTACTTTCCTTCTATTCTATCAGATGCGCCGGCGCGTCTAACCCTTTGCCACCCAATCCACCACCCGCTCGCCAATCATCAGCGCCGTGGGATGCAGGCCGCCCGACCGGGGAATGCGGGGAACTACCGAGGCGTCCGCCACCCACAACTTCCGCACTCCTTTGACTCGGCAGTATTGGTCCACCACCGCCGTCGGGTCGGAATCCGTCCCCATCCTGCACGTGCCGGATACGTGCCTGGCGCTGCTCACGGTCTGCCGAATCCACAGGTCCAAAGCGTCGTCGTCGGTCAGTATATCATCCGTTGGGCTGATGCGAAAATCGACCACGTCCTTGTATGCGTCGGATTCGAGGAGCCGGGCGGCGAATCGCAATCCCTCCCTTACCCGACGCGCATCTTGGGGATGCTGAAGGTAGCGGTAGTTGAAGGAAGGTTGCACGTTGGGGTCGGCGGACGCCAACCGGACGTAGCCCGAGCCTTCAGGCAAGCCGAGGGTGCAGGAGATTCGCGCCGCCCGTTCCGGCGGGATGTCTCCCGTCAGGTACTTGCTGCGCAGTCCGGGCACGCGCTCCTCCCGTTCGTCTACTACGGTACTGGTCTTCAGCCCCATGTCGTTGAACTCCGCAGACCCTTGGGAGGTGTAGTGGAGGACGTAATGCGGGCTATCCAGGCCGGTGGTGAGCGTCTTGCCGTCTTTGACCTTGAAAGTCAGGTGGGCGCTCAAATGGTTCCACAGACTTTGACCCACCCCTGGCAGTTCATGAATCATCGGAATCCCAAACTGCTCCAGCTGGTCTTTAGGGCCGATTCCCGACAGCATAAGCAGCTGCGGCGACCGGATGGCTCCGGCGCTCAGAACCACCCGCTCTGCATACAGCGTGAAGACCTCCCCGCCGCTCTCAGCTTCCACTCCCACGGCCCTCGAGCCTTCGAACAGCACCCTTCGAACGTAAACGCCGCCGCGAACCGTCAGGTTCAGTTGATGACGTACCGGGTTCAGGTAGGTGACGGCGGCGCTCATCCTGACGCCGTCAAGGTTGTTGGTTGGGGTTACGCCAAGGCCGGACGGATTGGGGCCGTTCGTATCCTCGGTGACGCCGAATCTTTCCCTTAAACAGGCCTCGTAAAATGCTCGCTGGATGTCCGGCCAGGCAGCCGATTGGCGCCGTCTCACCGGCATAGGCCCGTCGGTTCCGTGGAAGTCATCCTGAACGTCCAGGTCAGTCTCCATCTTCTTGAAGAAGGGCAGAATCTTGGCGTAGGCCCATTCATCGTTGCCGAGGGAAGCCCAGGCGTCGAAGTCCTCAGGGAACCCCCTTTGCATCGCCTGTCCGTTGATTGATGAACCGCCGCCGATAACCTTGCCCTGGGCCACGTGAATCTCCCCCTGTTCCTCGGTTATCGTTCCGCGCAATGCCCAGTTGTGCTTGGAGTCCGGCGCCTCGGCGAATCTGGTATGGCCGAACTTCACCTCGTCCGGCAGATGTACAAAATCGGGATAGTCGCTGCCTGCCTCAAGCAATAGGATGGAAAGGTCCTGGCGTTCGGCCAGTCTGCCCGCCAACACCGAACCCGCCGCTCCCCCGCCAACAACGATGACGTCGTATTTCATACAACTCCCCCAATTTCCGACGTGAACTGATGGCGTCCATTATAGCGATAAATTACCCAGCGTCATTACATCCGACTCTCATAATGTGCCTACAGGTGCTAAACTGCTTGATGAAACCAAGCGGTGGAGCAAGACGTTCTTGAAATCGAAGTTTCCCGATTCCACAAAACCCGCGCCGACGGGAGATTCCCGTCCCCGGCGTTCGCGCTTCAGACCGGCCAATCTGCGGATGCGCGTCCGCACCTTCGACTCGTTCCGTTACGGGCGATACCTGCGCCTGTGGTTCGCCATGCTGTGCTTCTCCTCCGGCTACTGGTTGCAGCAGATAGTGGTCGGCTGGCTGACTTACGACGTGACCGGCTCGCCGATGTGGACGAGCCTCGCCCTGGGTCTGGACGCGCTGCCCATCCTGCTCGTAGGCCCCATCGGAGGCGTTCTGGTGGACAGATTCAACCGCAAGCGGCTGATTGCGTTCATCTACGGATACCAGGCCACGGTATCCGCCATCTTTGCCGCCATCGTCTTAACGGGGAACCTGGAAATCTGGCACATCTTCGTATATATCCCCCTCATGGGCGTCGCAATCGTAATCAACGATCCCGCCCGCATGTCCCTCATCGCCAACATCGTGCCCAAGGAGAACCTGGTCAACGCCTTCGCCCTGAGTTCCCTCTCCTTCTCCCTTCCCAGATTGACGGTTCCGGCCTTGGGCGGACTGGCCATAGTCCTGGCGGGCCCGGGAATCGCCCTGGCGATGGAGGCCGGACTTCAGCTGGGCGCGCTCCTCGTTGTGATGGGACTCAACGCGCCAAAAACTACCCGTCAAACGCTGCGTATGAGAACCGTATTTTCGGACATTGCAGACGGTGTGCGATACATTGCCAGAGACCCGGTCTTGATTGGCCTGTTTGCCCTGATTCCGCTGCCGGCCCTGTTGGTGATGCCCTCCATACAGGGGTTGATGCCGGTCTATGCGGCTGAGGTGTTTCACGTAGACGCTACCGGGCTGGGAGTCCTGATGTCGGCAATGGGCGCGGGGTCGATAATGGGCACTCTTATTCTTGCTTCCAAGGGCGATTTCCAGGCGAAGAACGTGGCGGTTCTGGCCAGCATGGGCGCGATGGCGCTGGGTACGGGCCTCTTCTCAATCAATGCCTTCTTCCCCACCGCCTATGTGAACCTGATAATCATCAACGCCGCGATGATGATTTACTTCTCCATCAGCAGCGCCATCATTCACGGCAGAGTCTCCGACGAATTTCGCGGAAGAGTCGCCGGCCTCTACATCTTGCCTTGGGGACTGCTGCCGCTTGGGGGCCTCGGAACCGGCTTTATGGCTGAGCGGCTTGGCGCGCCCCACGCAACCCAGATAGCGTCGGCGGTCATGGTGGTACTCCTATGCCTGGCCGTTTGGAGGATTAGGACCTTGCGGCAACCGGCGCCCGCCGACAGGGACTGAACGGGACCCTGCCGGCGCGCTGATAAGAGCAAGCGCGGCTATACTTGCGGCATCGCTTCTGGCAAACTATGAGTTGCGGGTAAGGAGGGAAACGACATGCCGCTAATGACTGGAAAACAAGCCTTGATGGAGATGCTCCGTGCCGAAGGGATGCGATATATATTCGGCAACCCCGGCACCAGCGAAAGCGCCATCATGTCTTCCCTGCCCGCCTACCCGGACATCAAGTACGTGCTGGTGACGCAGGAGGGGGTGGCGATGGGCATGGCGGACGGCTACAGTTCCGCCACAGGCGCCCCTTCCCTGGTCAACCTGCACATCGAAACCGGCCTAGCCAACGGAATCAGCCTCTTGCATCACGCGATGGACGGCGGCGTTCCCCTGGTGCTGACCGCTGGAAACAAGGACATCCGCAAGTTCAACGAAGGTCGCTCAGACCTGGTGGAAATGGTGAGCCAGTTTACCAAGTGGAGCGGCGAAGTCACCCATGCGGAGCAGATGCCGGGCATGGTGCGTCGGGCCTTCCATGAGGCGAAGACGCCGCCAACTGGTCCGACCTTTGTGGACTTCGCCGCCAACGCGTTGGAGGATAGTGCGGAGATGGAGATTATCCCATCGTCCAAAGGCTACTTCAGGCTGAGCCCGGACTCCGCGGCGGTGCAGGACGCTGCCGAATTGCTGGCGCGGTCTGAGCGTCCCGTCATGGTAGTGGGCGACCGGTTGGCTCAGTCCGAGGGGGTCGATGCGGCGGTGCGGCTTGCGGAGTTGATTGGCGCCCGCGTCTATGCGGCGTCCCTCGCGCGGATGAATTTCCCTTCCGTCCACCCCCAATTCCTGGGACGAATCAATCCCGTGCTGCCCGCGTCGCGGGAGCTTCTTTCCACGGCGGACGTGGTGTTGGCCGTCGGAACCAACGTATTCTCCGGCTTCTTCTACTTCTCCGGGTGCAGCCTCAACGTTTCCACCAAGCTCATCCACGTTGACTCCGCTTACAAAGAAATCGGCAAGTCGGAGCCTACGGACGTGGGCATTGTCGCCGACCCCAAAACCGCCCTGGAACTGCTGGCAGACGGGGTATCCGACGGCATGTCCGGGGAGCAGCGGGAAGCGGCAAGACTGCGGGCTGCTGATGTGACCGAGGAAAAATCCAACAGCCGCGCCGCCTGGGAGTCGCTGCTCAAGCAACGCTGGAATCAGCGGCCCATGTCCACGGAGCGGATGATGGCGGAACTATCCCGCGCGATGCCTTCCGACGCCATAATCGTGGACGACGCCATCAGTTCAAAGGACGCCCTGCACGGCGCGGTGCAATTCAACCAAGCCGACAGCATCTACGGAGAGCGCATCGGCGCCATCGGATGGGGCATGGGCGGCGCGATGGGCGTGAAGTTGGCCCATCCCGACCGCCCTGTAATCGCCGTAGTCGGCGACGGCAGCGCCATGATGACGGTTCAAGCCCTCTGGACCGCGGCCAACGAAAACATCCCCGTGGTCTACCTGATATGCAACAACCGCTCCTACCGCGTGCTCAAGCTCAACATGGACATCTACAAGACGCAGGTGTTGGGAGAACCGCGCCCTGACGAATATCTGGGCATGGACTTCCCCCTTCCCCTCAACATCGCGGGCATCGCCAACGCCATCGGCGTGGATGGACGAACCATCGAGAACCCGGAGGAACTGGCCCCAGCAATACGGGGCGCGGTGGAATCAGGCCGTCCCGCGGTTCTGGACGTGATTATCGACGGCAGCGTCTAGCGTAATCGCTCAGTAGACGGGGGCCACCGCCCCCGCCGGCATAATCTCCATCAGCCTGCTCACGGTCGCCGGAAAATGCATCCGCCTACAACACGGCGACGTGAGCGATTATGCCGCCGCGACAGATTATAATCTGACCATGTACGAATTAGCCCTGTCGCTGGTATTGTTGTCCGCGCTTTCTCACGCCGCGTGGAACTTGCTGCTGAAGCGCGCCGGCAATCAGGAAGTATTCGCGTGGATGATACTGGTCGTCGGGGCCGCGATCATGCTACCCCTTGGCGTCGTTCTGTTCTGGCTCTGGCCCGCGACCTGGGCCGGCGCCGGGTTTGTGCTGGCTTCCGCCGTAGCCCACGTCTTCTATTTCATGCTGCTGGGTCGGGCCTACGCCAGGGGCGACCTGTCCCTGGTCTACCCCATCGCTCGGGGCATCGGGCCTATGCTGGTTCCGATGGCGGCCGTGATTGCATTGGGCGAGAAGGTGAGCCCGACCGCCGCAATTGGCATCGCCCTGATAGTCGTCGGGATTTTCCTGGTTTCCTGGTGGGGGCGTTTCCGTCAAATCCTCGCGAAGCCGACTTTTCTGATTCGAGACGGCGGTGTCCGGTATGCCGTCCTGACCGGGATCACCATCACGATTTATACTCTAATCGACAAGCAAGGGGTTGAGCACGCCCAGCCCTTTCTCTACATGTACCTGTTGACCGTTGGGGCAGCCGTCGGAATCGCTCCGTACATATTCCTGAAGTACAAACCGGGTGAAGTGTGCCGGGAGTGGCGCGAGGGCGCGCGGCCCATCCTGCTGTCTAGCCTGCTGATGTTCGTCGCCTACGGGATGGTCCTGACGGCCTATTCCCTGACCCAGGTCAGCTACGTTTCCCCCGCCCGCGAAGTCGGCATCGTGATAGGCGTTCTCATGGGCGCGTTCTTCCTGAAGGAGCGATTCGGCTCGGGCCGGCTGGTTGGCTCGTCCTTCATTGTCGTTGGACTGGCGTTGATCGCGTTGTTTCCCTGAGGCGCGACGCTGCGGGCCTCCGTCAGGAACTGAAGAGGACGCAGGCTCATCTATCGTCTAACATCGAAAGGTACGGAATAATCCGCCAAATTACGTGAAACTAAGCATCCTGGCCGGGTAGTAATAACGTAACCCCTCTCCCATCTTGGAGACCTTTGCGTAACTGCCAAATGTGTCATCCATCCCACCCGAATCACCCCCATCTCAATCTTCCCCCGTCAAGGGGGAAGAGGTATATCGGCGCCGTTTGGAGGGTTATGCAAATGCCCCCATCATGGGAGAGGGTTGGGGTGAGGGCGTCCCCTCCCCTAAGGGACGGGCGACCACTTGTAGATTCTCGCCAGCGTCTCTCCCATCAAGACGGCCCGGTCGGAATCGGAAAGTGTTTCCGTGACGCGAAATGCTTCAACGCCCTGCTCGTAGTTGAGTACGCGAACGGCCCGAGTCCAGTCGGTGCCCCACAAGCACCGATCCAGGCCAAATTCGTAGAATATCCGGCTCAACGGTTCCCAGATGTCGGGGTACGGAAACGGCTCGTGGGACAGGGTGCAGGCGCCGGAAATCTTGATAGCCACGTTTTCCAACTGCGCGGCGGCAAGCACGTTGGACATATCCGCAAAAGGCTCCGGCGGAGCGGGCGGCGCGAATGGCTGCTCCAGCCCCACGTGGTCGATAATCATCAGGGTCATAGGATTGCGGCGAGCCAGCTCTATGAAAAGCGGCAGTTTGCCCGAAGCCATCACGTTGACGGGAAGCCCCTCCCTGCCCGCGGCGTCCAGTATGGCATTGACGCCGGGATGGTCCGCTTCCACGTCGTAGACGTTCAGCATGATGCGCGCCCCGATGACGCCCGGCGTCGCCGCCCATTCAGCCATGTCCTCGGCGATTGACGCGGACATCGGGTCGAAGGGACGCACCAGTCCGAACCTGCCCGGATGCTTCGCGTACACCTGCCGGGCGTAGCTTGCGTCGTACCGGTACATGGCGAAGGGCGAAATGAGAATCGCCCCGTCCACTCCGACGGCGTCCATAGCCGCCACCATGTCGTCGCCGGTCACCTCCTCCGGCCCCTCCAAATGCCCGTGCCAGGGACGTTCGGGCGTGTTTCGCTCGTAGCAATGCACCTGGCTGTCTATGGTCAGTGTCCGTGTTGACATCCTTCGCCTCCTTCGCTACGGAAGCATCGCGCTCAAAGCTCCATCTTGTTACAGCCGCAATGCCTTCCGTGTTGAGAGGCATTTTACAACGTAACGGCTTGACGTGCAGGCCGATAGCCGGTCCGACTTGCGAAACGGGTTAATCGACGATGGCTGCGGCGACTTCCGCGGTTACCGCTTCCGGCTAGGGGCGTTTCGGCGTCCCTAAAATGCGATACCCCAGGTTCTCGTCCGTTCTCTCGTCGGTGGGCAGGACTTCAATGAGGACGTGCGATATTCCAACGATGTCGCCGTTTTCGTCGAAGCTGAAGTCGTCGCCGATGGCGCCGCTCCAGGCGCGGTCGGACAGGCAGTCCCTGAACCCTTCGGTATCCTGGTCGTCGTTGGTCAGTTTCAGGCACTCCGCGGCAATGTACACCCCGTCGTAAGCCGACCCCTGAAACCAGGGCCAGGGCGCCGGAACGTCATACCTTGCTTTGTAGTTAGCCAGGAGTTCTCTTCCGATTGAAGTAGTCAAGTCCGGGTTGGGCACGATCGCCTTGAGGCCCGTGGCGGCGTCGCCGGAAATGCTCAGGGCGCCGGTGCCCGTTGTCACCACTTCCGAATATATCGGGCCTTCGTAGCCAAGTTCGCGCGCCTGCTTGACGATGGTTCCCCCGGACGCTTCGCCTTGCGCGCTCAGCAACAGCGCGTCGGGAGTTTCGCCAAACAGCTTGGCGAGGGGACTGCGAAAGTCTATCACTTCAGACGAGTAAGCCTCCTCCGCAGCCAAGGAGCCGCCAAGTTTCTCGAACTGGGCGACGGCGGTGCGCCGGACGCCCTCGGCGTAGTCGGTGGACTCCGTGATGGTGGCGAGCCTGCGAACGCCGTCAACCCAGAGTGTGTTGCCGATGTCCGTGCCCACGTTCTTGGCGTTCAGGGCGGTGCGGAAGATGTAGTCGCCCGCGAAGGATATGTCGGGGCTGGTGGAAGCCGGCGACAGGATAATGACGCGATCCTTTTCGGCCAGCGGCGCGACTCCCAGGGTTTCGCTGCTGCACGTGCCGCCCAGGATAATCCTGACGCCCTCCACCTCCGTCAGCCGCCGGTAGGCGGTTATCGCGTCGTTGGCCGTGCACTTGGAGTCCTCGACGACGAGCTTCAGCATACGCCCGTTGATTCCGCCGGCGGCGTTTATCTCTTCCACTGCCAGCAGCTTCGACTGCGACAACGGAACGCCGTAGGACTCGCCAACTCCCGTTAGCGGGTCTAAAGCTCCAATGACGAAAAGCTGCTCCTCTCCGGCGGAGGCTGGCGTCGATGCCGCATCGTCGGAATCCGGCGCTTCGCCTGAACCGCAGCCGGTTGACAGGGCCGCGCCGACGCCCAGGAGAGCTATCGTCAAAATAAGTATTAACCGCATCTCGCCTGTTACGCGGGCCGCTTCATTGGCTTAATCTGTCTTAAGACTCGATTGCGGAGCTGGCAAGCGCGGAATCCACGTCCGACCGGAGACTGATTACCCTGTCGAATCCCAGAAGTTCGAATACCTGGTAGATGTAGGGTTTGAGATTGCAGATGAAGAGCGTTCGCCCCTTATTCTTCAAGTCTCTCCACAAACGAAGGAACACCCTGATGCCCGCGGTGCTGAGGTAGGTGATTTCGGAAGCTTCGATCACTACGTCGGAATCGACGTCGCGAATCGCACGGAGGGCGTTGGCCTCGAACAAGACGACGCTTCGCGTGTTGACGTGCCCTCGCGCTTTCAGAAGAAGCACGGAGCCGCCTGACGCCAGGACGTCTATCTCCGCCGTGTAGGAATGTCCGTCAGATGCCATGTCGCTGTGTGTAGATTATGTCAAAAATACACCAAGCGCAACCCCTAGAAACGCAAATCGGGGAATCAACGGGCATAGGCCCGGCTTGCGTTATTTGCAGTTTGAATTGTACCCCTTCTGTGGTTAGAATATGTAGCTGTTTTGATACGGGTTCTTAAATATAGAAACGACAGGCTCACCTGAAGATGGGCCTTGAATTTTGAAGCGACGGAGAGGAAGGAATGACGATGAGGTTACTTGTGGCGGCGATATTGATGATAGGGCTTCTGCTGACGGCGGCGGCCTGCGCGGGCGATGCAGGCCCCGCGGGAGAAACCGGGCCTGCCGGGCCTCAAGGCCCGGCCGGAGCCGTCGGCGCCCAGGGCCCTGCGGGAGAAGCCGGACCCGCCGGCGCTGACGGGCCCGCGGGCGAAAAAGGCCCTCCCGGTCCTCCCAACCCTCCCAACGTCGCGCTTCCCGGCCCTCAAGGCCCTGCCGGAGCCGTCGGCCCGCAAGGTCCTGCTGGGCAAACCGGCCCGGCCGGCCCTCCCGGCCCTCCTGGACCCCCAGGCCCCGCCGCTCCCGCCGAACCCCCGGCTGCGCCGCCCAAGTGGGAACCCGCTCTGTACACCCAACACCTGGTGCGCGAGGCCATAAACATGTATCAAACGGACGGCCTCGACGCCGCCGTCGCCCACTACAACACCCCGGAGAGCATCGACGGGCAGTGGTACGTATTCATTTACGGGCAGGACGACAACTTCCTTGCCCACGCCCCGAATCCGGCCCTGGTCGGCCAGCCGCCCTCCGCGGCCGTCGGCCCCAACAACTATCCTACGGGCGAAGCGGTGGCCGCCGTCGCCGACGAAGACGGCGAATGGTTCAGCTACACCTTCACCAACCCTGCCACGGGCCTGGCCGAGGCGAAGCATTCCTGGATAGTCGAGGTTGACGACATGATCTTCGGGTCGGGCTGGTACGAACCCGCGCCGGGCAAGTCCGAGGTCGAAGCCTACACCAAGGATTTCGTCAAGCGCGCAATAGCTCTATACCAGTCCATCGGCCTTGAGGATACCGTCGCCTACTACAACACCGGCGAGAGCATCGACGACCAGTGGTACGTCTTCATCGCCGACGAAAATGACGTGTTCCTCGCCCACGCTCCCAATCCCGACCTGGTCGGCGAGCACGTTTCGGTGGCCGTAGGCCCCAACAACTATCCCGTGGGCGAAGCGGTCGCCGCCTCAGCCGACGAAGACGGCGAATGGTTCAGCTACACGTACACCAATCCCGCCACGGGAATCCCCGAGTCCAAGCACTCCTGGGTAGTCGAGTTGGACGGAATTGCCATCGGCTCAGGCTGGTACGAGCGGGGCGTCAGCAAGGCCGACGTTGAAGCCTACACCAGAGACTTCGTCAAGCGCGCCATCGAGCTGTACGACGCCCTCGGTCGCGAACGAACCGTCGAATACTACAACATGCCGGAGAGCGTGGACGGGCAGTGGTACGTCTTCATCGTCGATGGGGACGGCTACACCATCAGCCACTTCAGGCCCATGTTCATAGGCCGCGACCCCAGCCTTCGCGTAGACGCAACGGGATACTTCTACGGGGACGATCTGTTAAGCGCCACAGAGGGAGGGCGTTGGGTCGATTACGTGCTGCTGAACCCGGAAACGGGCGACGAACGCCAGAAGCACACCTGGGCGGTGAGGCACGACGGCCTGATATTCGCCTCCGGCTGGTACGAAAACCGGTAAGCCGTCAACCCGCATTGGTCAAGACGAGACGCATCCCGTCAAATTCGCAGTTTGACGGGGTGCGTTCTGCGTTAAGAGCGAACGAAGAATGAACCCCGGTCAGCCTCCCGATGGGTCTCCAGCGTCACCAGAACTTGCGCCAGCCGGGCTTTCTTCTCCTCGCTTGCGATGTACTTGGATTCTTCTTCGACAGCGCGAAGCAGGCTCGTGACCTCCGGCCCGTCGATGGTCGCAACTTCGTCGTTGGAATTCATGATTCGCAAGAGCGGCTTGGTTGGGTCCTCCTGCAACAGGATGAATTCGTACTGTCCCACGTCCGCCGTCCAATCGCTGTCGGCTGACGACGGCTTTGCCCATTGCATCTTGTGCTGCATGGTGGATGTCTTCAGTTCCCCAAGGACATTCAGTTCAATCTGTGCCATCAATTACCTCCAAAATGTTCGCCCATCAGGAATGGGACCCCATAGCCTCCGCGAATCTGGTCGCGGGCAATGAAATTTCGTAATCGGAGTCGCCACAAAGTCTACGCCATGCCCTTCTCCCCCACCAAGGCTAAAGCGTGCGGAAAACGCCAAGTTCGCCCTTCTACGCCTCACATCCACTGGCAGGTCGTCCGCGACAATCGTACAATCGGGGCATGGCAACCGACGCGAAACATGGGAAACAACGACGCATAGCCATCATCGGGGGAGGAATCTCCGGGCTGGCCGCGGCGTGGGGATTGCATCATCACCCCGACCGGTTTGATTTCCGGCTGTTCGAGGCCAATGATCGGGTTGGCGGCAACGCGATTACCGCCGATATGCCGCAGGACGACGGGACAACCATCCCCTTCGACATTTCGGTGACCGCCTGCATTCCCTCGGTGTATCACCATATCGTGCTGCTGATGGAGCAGTTCGGCATCGACCTGGTGGAGACCAAATTCAGCTACAGCGTCAAGTATCGAGGACAGGTTTACGCCCACGATTTCGACTCTGAAATCAGGGAGCAGCTGCAACCTGAGATTGAGAAATTCCAACGCCTTCTGAAGCGGCTCCACCGGTTCGGGAGGCTGACCCGTTCGCGGTCGAAGTTCGTCAACGCCCTCAATCCCTACAACTACATAAGCATGGGCGCGGTGCTGAATCTGCACGGCTTTTCGGGGGATTTCCGATACAAGGTATTGAAGCCGATGTTCGTCAACTTCCTGATGGCGACCAACGTGTTCGACATGCCCGCGTCCCTCTTCTCCAGGTATCTGGAGTTCTTCGACATAGAATCCGCCACCCCCATGCGGACGTGGGACCAGGGGACGCGGCGAATCTACGAAAACCTTTCGGCGGGCTTCAGGGACAAGATTTACCTGAGCCGTCCGGTGCGGAAAGTCTACCGCCGGCGTGACCGCGTCGTGGTTGAGGACGAGGAGGGCGTCAGAGAGGAATTTGACGAAGTTATCTTCGCCTGCAACGCCAACCAGACTCTGATGATTCTCGACAAGCCAACCATGCTGGAGCGATACATTCTCTCGTCGATAAGGTACGAAAGCGAGCTTCACAACCACACCGTCGTCCATTCCGACTCCTCGGTGCTGCCGGACAACGAGGCGAAGCCGCTGGAGACGCGCAGCAACCACATCGAGCAGTACGGCTCCAGGCCGGACAACTATGAAATCACCTACATCATGCACAACCAGCAGCCGTGGGCCAACGATTCCGACAAGCCCTGCCTGGTCACCTACAACCCAATCAGCAAAATCGACGAGGGCAAAGTCATCGCCCGGCGCTGGTTCCAGCACGTCGTCCACGACGTTCGCCACGTGGCGTTCCTGATGCACCTGTTCCGGTTCGTCCAGGGCAAGCGGCGCAGCTGGCACTGCGGCGCCCATACGCTCGTCAACAGCCAGGAAACCTGCTTCGTGAGCGGCCTCGCCGCGGCGACGCAGCTGGGCGCCGACTACCCCTTCGACGACGCCGAAGCAAGGAGGATGTTCAACTACTACGGAAGCATCCTGTACGGCTGGCGATTCAAGAAAGCCAGGGGTTGACCCTTTCCTCATCGTCTGTTCCGAATTTCCTTGTGTTTTTCGTGATGTGAAAGTTATACTTAGTATTGATTGTGGAAATCCCAGTTGGCGCTGGCGCACGGAGAGGATTCAAGGAGACCCGAATCATGATTACATCCACAGTAGAGGCCACGCCCCAAACCCTCACCCTGCCCGAAGAACTCATCCTCATGCTACTCAACGAGGAGAGCGGGTACTTCCACCAGGTTCCCGGCTGGGACTTGAACTGCGCCATCGTCGGAGCCGTGCTTGGCGAACTCTCCCTCTTGTCCCGCATCGACACGGACCTTGAGTCCCTCTTTCTCATCGACGACACTAAAACCGGGGATCCGGCTTTGGATCCCATCCTCGAGGAGATAGCGGGAGAGCCGGTAAAGCGCGACACCCTGTACTGGGTGGAGCGTCTCGCCCACTACGCGGAGTCTATCATCGACTTTACGCTGGACAAGCTGGCGGACGAGAAGATTCTCGAAAAGCATGAAGGCGAATTCTGGACGCTGGCCCGCAATGCCCAGACGGGGAAGTTCTCGGGCGGGTTCTCGGATGGGACGCTGGTTGAGTTCGTGAAGACCCGGATTTCCAAGGAAATCCTGGACGACGAAATTCCCGACCCGCGAGACGCCATGCTCATCAGCCTCATCAACGCGTGCGACGTCTTCCGCTTCATGTTTCAGCTGGAAGAGGAGACCGAGCAGCGCATCGAGTTCATCTGCCGCACCGCCGTGCTTGGACGCACCATCGCCGCCGCCGTCGCTGAAAACATCGCCAGCCCCCTGCTTACGCGCTCGGCCCTGACGAAGAAGATTCCCAGGGCGTCCATGCTGAAGATGCTGTTCAATAAGCACACGCGGAACGGGAACTTTGCCGCCCTCTTCGCCGACCTTGCCCGCGAGTACGGCCCGGTGTTTCAGATCAACCCGCCCTTCCAGGAGCCGATGATATTCCTCGCCGGGCCGGAGACTAATCATTGGGTGCACCGCCGCGGGCGCATGTATCTCAGGGCCAAGGATTACATTGCCGACTTCGAGAAGGTCTATGGCGCGAACGGCGTCCTGCCCTCCCTGGACGGGGCGGATCATTTCAAGCTCAGGAAGTCCCTGTCTCCCGCTTATTCCCGCGCGAGGCTTTCGGGCCAGTTGGAGCAGGTCTATCAATACGTGCGCCAATTCATGTCTACCTGGAAGGAGGGCGACGTCTATCCCGCCACCGACTTGTGCCGAAGGATGACGAACGCGCAGCTCTCGCCCCTCTTCATCAGCGTCGAGTCCCAGGACCTCATCGAAGACCTCGCCAAATACAAGGAACGGGCGCTGCTGGTGCACGTGATGAAGGTGCTGCCCAGGTTCATGCTCAAGACGCCGAACATGAGGAAGCGCGCGAAGGCCGTAGAGACCTTGCTCAGCCGGGTGCAGAATGTGCATACGCCGTCCCAGAGAGCCGGACAGCCGCGGGACCTTGCCGACGACCTGTTGAGCCTTCACAGCAGCGATCCACAGCTTGTTTCGGAGTCGGACCTGCGGTTCGCCCTGTCGGCGGCGTTGATTGCCAGCGTGTACCTCGGCGACGCCTTGAGCTTCGGCATGTACGCGATGGCCGCCCAGCCCGAGATATACGCCAAAATCCAGGAAGAGGCCGACGCCCTCTTCGAAAACGGCGACCCTGTCGGCAACGACTTCACCCTGGACGCCATCGACGTTACCCACCGTTTCATCATCGAGTGCCTGCGGATGTATCCGATTGTGCCCGTGTCCATGCGAACGATAATGAATTCCTGCGTGGTCGAGGATTATGAACTGCCCGTGGGTTCGCGCATCGTCATCGCCCAGGCGGCCTCCCATTTCATGGAAGACGTCTTCCCCGATCCGTTCAAGTTCGACATAGACCGCTACAAGCCGCCGCGCAACGAGCATCTCAGTCCCGGATATGCGCCATACGGATTGGGGACGCATACGTGCCTCGGCTCGCGGTGGATGGACCTGCAATTGACGGTAAATCTGCTGATGGTGGCCCACTACTTCGATCTGGAGATTTCCCCATCCGACTACAAGATGAAGTTCAATCCGCTGCCCTCCACCAAGCCCAGCAAGAACCTGAATTTCCGCGTGGTGAAGAAGCGGCGGGAAATCAAAACCTGATCCGCCCCTGCACCCCCCGCTCCCCCTGACCACCCGCCTCGAAGGGCATCCATTTCCCTCAATTCCCTCGTAGGGGCGACCGGCCGGTCGCCCCTACCCCGTCGCGCTGCAACCCCATCCCCAACCCACCCCCCTCTCCGTCATTCCCGCTACCCCTCCCGTCATTCCCGCTACCCCTCCCGTCATTCCCGCGAAAGCGGGAATCCACACGCAATCCACGCCAAACCCTAACCACTCCGCTCACCCTAGCCCCCATACCCGCTCACCTTGAGCCTGTCCTGAGCTTGTCGAATGGCCTGTCGAAGGGCCGAGCGGGCGGTAAGCCCCCCTCTTACCCCCTCTCCCAGGATGGGAGAGGGCCGGGGTGAGGGCACCCCCCAACTGCCACCTCCCCCTTGCCACAACCACCATCCCCTGCTATCCTTCTTCCATGAAACATACATACCAATTCCGCAAACCTGCACGACGCTCCCCTAACCCTCCTGCGCGCAGCCCGCGCCCTCGCCAAACTCGCGCCCGTACAGCGCCCATACCACTATGGTAAAAGCCCCCCATTCGTTCTCACCACAACAATATAACGAATGCCGAATTTCCCCCCAATCAGCTATGAAAACCCCCTTCGTATCCCGCCACAGAAAAAAAGGAAGCCAAACGAAACGAATCACCTCTACTACAACAAGGCCGCCCCTTCTTGTTCCCGCGCAAGCGGAAACCCATTCCTCGCCGGTCACCCTGACCACCCCCCCACCCGCTCACCCTGAGATCATCCTGAGCCTGTCGAAGGACGAAGGGTCGAGAGGCTCCCTCTTACCCCTCTCTCCCATCTTGGGAGAGGGCTGGGGTGAGGGCGTGGGTTGCGGTGGATTCCCGCCTGCGCGGGAATGACGGGAGGTGGTGGGGGAAGGGAGGAGAGGGGGGGCTTGTCGCCGCTTGACCCTTCGACAGGCTCAGGGGGAGCGGGGAGAATCACCCTCACCTTAATCCTCTCCCTCAAGGGAGAGGAGAAGAGGGGAGGCTTTTGGGCGGTTAGAGGGGCTTGCGGGCTAGGAAGCAGTAGAGGGGCGTGAATAGGCCGGTCTTGCCGCCGGCGACGTAGGCGTTGGCGGTGCGGTCCATCAGCCGGATAACGTCCGCGGAACCCTTCGGGAACAGCCTCAGCGCCTCGGCCGCTTTCGCTGCACCGATGAACGCCTTGCGGCCCAGCGGAATCCTTCGCAAGGCCTGGTCGAGCGTGCCGCCCCGGGTTTCCATCGGCTGATACCAGGGCGTCGTGGTGCGTCCGCTCTCATCCACGGCCCGGTCCCTTGCTTCGATTATCTCAAATCCCGCCGTCTCCAGCGCCCGATTCACTTCGTCAAAAGTCGCGATGTCCTTGAGCGCTATGCCGCGCATCAACTCCCGCTTGATGTCCTGGTGCCGCTCGTCGCTTGGGTCGAACTTGTCCGTCATGCACATTTCCTGACCCCATAACAGGGCGCCGGGCTTCAGCGCGCGGCATATCTCGACGAACGCGCCCGTCTTGTCCGGCGCATGACAGGTGGATTCGATGGCGTAGGCCCTGTCTATCGAACCGTCGGCGATTGCGTCCATGTTCATAAAGCTGCACGCCAGGAAGTCCACCATGCGCTCTATGCCGGCCTCGACGTTCAAGGCTTTCGCCTTCGCCAACTGGACTTCGCTGCTATTGACGCCGATGACCCTGACTCCGCCCTCCCGCACGACGCGGCGCATGGGGCCGCCGATGCCGCAGCCCACGTCGAGCGCCGTCATCCCTTCCCGCAACTCCAGCTTTTCAATCATCAACCGCTGGTGGCGAATCTGGGACTCCGCCAGGCTCTCATTGGGCGATAGCGGCGCGAAGTGGAGGGATTCGCTCCAGCCGAAGATCATGAAGTCGCTGCAAAGATCGTAGTATTCCTTCACGGTTTCGGCGTGGTCGTAGCCCGCGCCGCCCCCACCCTGCGCTTCCGCTCTATCCATCCACCCGTCCAGGCGTTTCACGCGACGACGGACATTGGAATCGCGATACGCCTCCCTCAGACCCCTGGATAGTTTGCGGAGTTGCATCAGTTCACTTTCCGGGACTAGGCTTCTTCGCGCTCGTGACGAAGCTGCACGGCGTCGATGGCCTCGTCCAGTTCCGCCCATTCCCGCTCCACCAAGGAGCGCATCCGCATATTCTGATACGCGCCCCAGACCACCATCGCGGGCAGCACCACCAGGACCGAAACTATGAGGGAATAGAGGATTGTGATGGTTGCCGTGATGCCGAACTGCTGGGAAGCGGCCAGAGGCGAGGCCACCAGCACGCCGAATCCGAAGGCCGTCGTCAGCGCGGACCCCAACAGCGCCGAGCCGGTGGTGGACAGAGTCCGCACCGCCGCTCTCTCAGGATGGCGCGAGTGGGAGAATTCCTCCCTGTATCGGTGAATGATGTGGATGGTGTAGTCTACCCCGATGCCGATGGATAGGGCCGTGATGATGGACGTTATCATGGTATACGGGATGTCCAGCAGCGCCATCGTGCCCAGCACCGATATGAGGACGAGGACGATTGGCCCCACGGCGACGAAGCCCAGAACGGGCTGGCGCAGCATGACCCAGAAGAAGACGCAGAGTATGGTGAGGGCGACGGCTATGGTAACGCTGATGGCCTCGGTCTGCCCGTCGGTAATCTGGTCCGTGACCGCAACGGAGACGATGCTGAAGGAAGTCGCGGTGATTGCGTCGTCGTCGCCAAGCCAGAGGGTCTCCACTTCCTCTTGCAAATCCCGGGTTTGCTTCGGGTCGTCCAGATACTTGGGGAACTGGAGCAGCATCGTATCCACGCCGTCAGGGTGATTTATCAGGAAGTTTTGCAGGCCGGGCTCTTTCGCCATGAGCTTGTCGACGAACTGCTGCATGAGGGCCGGGTCCAGGTCCACCCCCGGCGAGGCTTCCTGGAAGAGGGCCGCCAGCTCCGGGTCGTACTTGTCGCCGGGTTCGCCGGAATCGTGAGTCCAGTTGCGGACGTAGGCTTCGTAAGACCCTTGTATCGGCCCTGCCGCGGCCCTGGGACGGCGCGTCTCGTCCTGGAAGGCGTTTGTGAGGTCGTGCAGATTCAACAGGGTCCGCGCCTCCGTCACTTCCGCCTTTATCAGCAGCATTCCTATCTCCGTGGAGCCGCCGACGGCGGTCTCCAGGGTGTTCATATCCTCCAGCACGCTCCCGCCTCTGGGCAGCACGTCCTTGATGCTGAATTCGGACTCCAGCCCCCTGGCGGAGAAACCGAGCCCGACCGTCACGATGATTACGGCGAGGATGAAGGGGACGGGCCGGCGAGTGACCCAGCCGCCAATCCGTTCCGCCATCATGGGAATGCCGGGCAATGCGTTGGAAATCGGGCGGGCGGGCTTGAGGACGCCGCGGGCCTCGCGGCGGCGGTCGATGATTGTCCGCCCGGCGGGGATTACCGTCAGCATTACAATCAGGCTCATGCCGACGCCAAGTCCGGCCACGATGCCGAAGTCGCCGAGGACATCGATGGGAGAGAACAGGTTGACCAGCAGGCTGACTATGGTGGTGACGGCGGCCAGCAGGAGGGGCGCGGCGACCACTCGCAGCCCCGTCCTCACCGCGTCCAGAACCTTCTTTCCCGCAATTCGCTGCTCCCGGTAGTGAGACACGGCCTGGATGGCGTAGTCCACCGTAAGGCTGATGACGATTACGGGCACGAGGGCGGTGAGGGAGCTTGGAGGGCCGATGAGTCCGAGGGCGTTGGGGCCGAGCCATCCTTCCGCGCCGACGACCCAGACTATGGAAAAGATGAGTCCCGCCAGGGTCAGAAGCATATCCGAAATTGCGCGGGTGAAAAGGAAGAGCAGCAGCACAATCAGCAGAAGGGCCAGGGCAATCAGCGGCCCCATGCCCTGCTCCGTGGCGATTGTGTACTCCCGCTCTACGACCGCCGGCGACAGGCTGCGCACTTCCAGAGGCCCGTCATCCGCTACGGCCAGGTCGCTGATGTTCCATTCGGCGTCCGCGACCCTCTCGTCGCCGGTGTTGGTGAGGCGAATGGTCGCTATCGCCACCGCCGTGCCGTCGGCGTCGTTGCCCGTCATCGCGGACAGCGCGGCCTGAATTTGAGGCACGTTGCGGACGGAGTCTATCTGCGCCTGCGAAACCCCCTGGAAGTCGTCCACCTGGAGAACCGCTCCTACCAGAGACGACGGGGCTATGAGGGGATCCACGGGCGTCAGCAGGGCCGCGACGGCCGGGTCGCGGACTATTTCATCCAGCAGGTCGTCCATCTGGGACAGACCCTCCGGCGTGAGGGCCTCTCCGCGGAATATCAGCGTTACGACGTTGACCTCGCTGGAGTGGGTGAATAAGTCGCTGATCTCTTCCGACGCGGTAGCGAGGGGATGTCCGGGGGGAAGGAAGGCCACGTCCGCGCCCTCCGTCGGCGCGGCGCGGAAGTTGGCCCCCGCGCCCATCACGATTGTTATGAGGACGATGACGGCGATGGTGACCCAGGGGCGGGCGGTGACCACACGACCGAGCAAACTGAGAATATCGCTCATTGCGTACCTTTCAAACGGATAATTGGCCGCGGCGCAGCGACTGCCGTTAAGAGATCGGGCGGTTCAGGGGAAGTTCCCACGCTCATCGGATGGCGCTGCCGGTGGCGATTGGACGTGATATTGCCGGTTCAGCAGACATGGGGTAGAATTGGGCGCAATAGGCGCGGAAGGGCATGATTTCTCCGTCGGCGCGGCTGAGGCGCGGACGAGAAACGTACCGTTTCCGGCTCCAGATTACAACGTCCTGGAGCACGTCCAGATGCTGAAACCTCGACATAAACTTGTTCATTACGGGCGCGCGCAGCCTGGTCGGGAGAAAGCCGAGCCCGACTATCCAACGCTTCGGATTGCGTATCTCCCGAATCTGCGACGCCAGGGAAACGTCCATCAACTCGCCGTCCACCGGAGCGGCCAGCACCCACAGGCGCAAGTCCATACCGATGGTGTGTTCGCGTATTTCCACGTATGAGTACCCCAAGCCGTAGATGCTGGTGTTGGCGGTGGTGTGCAGGGTGAGAGACGCGAGTTTGGCAATCTTTCGGACGGTCTTGAACTCGAAGTTGCTGTCCAGACGGACTCCGTCAACGGACATTCGTCCGATTCGCTTCACGCCGTGGTAGCCGTGAACGTAGCGGAGATGGGCCAGGTCCACGGAGTTCTCCGTAGTCTCCTGGGGATGGCCGGGAAAGCGTATGGTGGTAATCCTTGTATCGCACCAGCCTGTCTGGTCCGGCTCCGCGGCGGGCAGATGCCATTGGGGCTTCCGGCCTTCGATGCCCCACCAGGCGAAGATGAGGCCGTTGATTTCGCGAGTTGGGAAAACTCCCAGCCTGGCGGTCCTTGGCGGTTCGGCGTAGGGCGTGGCGACGCACTGACCGGTCGCGTCGTATTCAAATCCGTGGAAGGGGCAGACCAGCCGTCCGGCGCATACGCGGCCTCCGGCGGCGGGGCCCAGATCGGAGCCGAGGTGAGGACAGTAGGCGTCGGCGACGCATATCCGCCCGTTATCGTCAGACCAGATTATGATGTTTTCGCCCATCCATGTCTTCTGGACGAGCTTGGCTTTCAGTATTTCCTTGCGGCTTGCGACGAAGTACCAGCCTTCGGGGAAAGGGTGAAGGGATTGGGCGTATATTTGATTCGCATGTCGGGTGGACATCGTTCAAAACTCCCTCCTGAAATTCCTCAACCGGCATCTTCCCAGCCGCCCGCGTGGTAGGAATAGGATACCACAATCGATTGTCCGTCTCACCAGAAAAACGCAAGCGGAAGGAACGCATACTTCAGATTTCACGCCTGACCTATAGATTGGCGGGGCGCGCCTGGCATGGTCCGGCCGGAGCGAATCTACGAGGCCGGAGCGTCGTTTTCCGTTATCTGCCGTAGGCGTTCCAGCTGCGCCCGCACCTCCGCCGAGACTTTGTCGAAGACCTGGCAGGCCTGGGTTGTGGGCGGGAAATCGCCGCTTGCGACGACTTCCGAAAGGGAGAGCAGCTTCGGGCCGAGCCTAGCCGGAGGAGGCTTCTGCGGATTCGGCCCCAGGATGGTTATGAGCTGTTCTTCGACGGACGACAGGGACTGCTTGACGCCGGATGCGTTGTCGGTTGACTCGTCGATGCCGCCGCGCATCTCGCGGATTTTGGCGACGGCGGCGTTGGTTTCCTCGATGGCGTCGCGAATCCTGATGAGCATGTCGAACTGGGCCTGCAAGTCCGCCTCGGACACGGGCACCCGCGAATCCTTGTAGATTCGGAAGGGCCGGACGTGGGTTGAATCGCCAACGGTTAGTCTGACCTGGTAGTCGCCGGGCGGCGCAATCGGCCCCTCCATGCTGGTCGCGCCTTCCGCGCCGGGGTATCGCATGTCCCAAACAAAGCGGTTCATCCCGGGCTGCTTAGGCGCCCTCTGTCCGTTTTCGCTATGGCTGGAGAACTCCTTGATGATGGTGCCGCCGGAATCGAGGAAGGTCAGCTTCACCTCATCCTGAGATTCTCCGTCCAGAAGGTAGGTTACGGACACGCCTCTGGGGGGATTGGCACCCGCGGCCAGGTAGGTATGGCGAAGTTGGCCCGTTGCGTCCTCGTTTTCGTAGAAGGGCGTAATTTCTCCTCCAACCATCCGGTAATTCTTCCCTTCGCCCGGGCGGTAGGGGAAGCTCTGCGGCAACGCGATGCGGCGGGCCGGCCTCGGCGCAAACAGGAAATCGGAATCGGGCGCGACGCCGTCCTTAATCTGATGCAGGGGCGTCAGGTCGTCAAGAATCCATATCGCCCTTCCGTGGGTGGCGATTACCAGATCGTCGTTCTTGACCGTCATGTCGTGGACGGGCACGTGGGGCAGGTTCATCTGAAGCGGCTGCCAGCCGTCGCCGTCGTCGAAGCTGACGTAGACGCTGGTTTCCGTGCCCGCGTAGAGAAGCCCTTTCCTTATAGGGTCTTCCCGAATGACGCGGGTGAAGTCGTCCGCGGGGATGCCGTCGGTGATTTTCGTCCACGTCTTGCCGTAATCATGGGTCTTGAACAGGTAGGGCGCGGTGTCGTTCATCTTGTGGCGAGTGGCGGCAAGGTAGGCCGTGGCCGGGTCGTGGGGCGAGGGATCGATTGTGATGACGATGGACCACGACGGGAGGTCGGGAGGCGTCACGTTCTCCCAATTCACGCCGCCGTCCCTGGTTACGTGCACCACGCCGTCGTCGGAACCGGCCCAGAGCAGGCCCTCGACAAGGCGGGACTCGTCGAGGGTCATAATGCTGCCCATGTTGAAGGGATTTACCACCTGGATGCTGATGGGGCCGCCGTGCAATTCCGACATGACGGACACGTCGTTGGTGGTCAAATCGGGGCTGACGATGGTCCAGCTGTGCCCCTCGTCGGTGGAGCGGAAGACCACGTGGGCGGCGATGTAGAGAACGTCGGGATTGTGGGGAGAAAGGAAGGTGGGAAAGTGGAACTGGAAGCGGTACGGGTTGTCCTTGCCGGGCACCATGCCCATGTTCTCCGGCCAAGCCGTAATCATCCGCGTCTGGCCCGTGGAATGGTCGTACATGGTGAGGTTGCCGCCCCCGCCGGGGGAACTTCCGATGGCGCCCGCGAAGACGACGTTGGGGTTGTCGGGATGCACGGCGATGTGGCCGCTTTCGGCGGGGCCGGCGATGCGGCAGTGACGCCACAGAATTGCGTAGTCGTTGGTGCTGCTGGGCACGCACATGGCGGTGTTGTCCATCTGCGTCGCGTACACGTGGTAAGGGTCCCGGTTGTCGGTGGTGAGGTGGAAGAAGCTGGCGGTGGGCTGGTTGTAAAGCGTCGACCAGGTGCGCCCGCCGTTGAGGGAAACGACGGCCCCGCCGTCGCTGCCTTCAATCATCCGGTCGGGATTGTCGGGGTCTATCCACAGGTCATGGTTGTCGCCGTGGGGCATGGGCTGACTTTCGAAGGTGCGGCCCCCGTCGGTGGACTTCCACAACTCGACCGAAAGCACGTAGCAGGTGTCGGCCTCTGTGGGGTGGGCGAAGACGTGGATGTAGTAGGTTCCCCGCCACCAGAGGTTTGACTGGCCGGTGAGCTTCTGCCACGTCTCCCCCGAATCGTCGGAACGGTAGAGGCCGCCGTCCTCGGCTTCTATCAACGCCCACACCCGGTCAGGCATGGCGGGGGAGATGACGACGCCGATTTTCCCAAGTATGCCCGGAGGCATTCCGGGACGGCGCGTTATCTCAGTCCAGCTGTCCCCGCCGTCTTCGGAGCGAAACAGGCCGCTGTGAGGCCCGCCGCTTTGGTGCGTCCAGGGGTACCCGCGCAGCTGATACAGGGAGGCGAAAAGACGCTGGGGGTTGTTCGGGTCCATGCTGATGTCGATGCCGCCGGCCTCAGGCTTGTTGTACAGAACCTTCTCCCAGCTTTCGCCACCGTCCCTGGAGCGGAAAACGCCGCGCTCCTCGTTGGGTCCCCAGACGTGACCAAGCGCGGCGACGTAGACCAGGTTCGCGTCTTCGGGATGGACGCGAATTTTGGAGATATGCCGCGTGTCCCTCAGCCCCACGTGGGACCACGTGCGTCCGCCGTCGGTAGACTTGTACAACCCGTCGCCGTGGGATTCGTTGCTCTGGAAGGTAGACTCGCCCGTGCCGACGTAAATCACGTTGGGGTCGGAAGGCGCGACGGCGATCGCGCCGACGGAGGCGGTGGTGAAGAAGGCGTCGGACACGTTCTCCCAGTGAGCCCCCGCGTCGACGGACTTCCAGACGCCCCCACCCGTCGCTCCAAAATAGAATACGAGAGGATTGGAAGGATCGGCGGCGACGGCGACCACCCTCGCGCCGCGGAACGGGCCGATGCATCGCCATTCCATCGCCTGATATTGGGCCGGGGTTACGTTAACCATTAAGAGACCTCCGAAAGGAAGTGTGGTTGTTAATCCACAAATGTAAACCTTTGCGTAACTGCTAAATGCGTCATCTGTCCCACCGGAATCACCCCCATCTCAATCTTCCCCCTCAAGGGGGAAGAGGTTAATTGCCGCCCTCTACCCTATCTTCGAATTGAGGCAGTTGAAGAAGCGGCCTATCTGCTGCTGCGCCACATTCGTCATCAGCCGCTGCCCCACCCGCGCCAGCACCCCCGTTACCTGCACGTCTCCATTAAAGGAAAGAGTCGTGCCCCCATCTTCCGCGCTGAGGGTAATCTCCCCTTGCGCCGAGAGGTTGGTTCGGACGCCGGAACCGCGGACTATCATCCGGTACGACGAATGCGGAACTTTGTCGGCAAGCTCCATCGTGCCGCTGTAGGTTGCGGACACGATGCCCACCCGCAGGGCCACTTCCACCCGATACTTGTCCGGCGCGATTTCTGTGAAGGTCTTGACGCCGGGAATGCACTCCTTGACCAGGTCGGGGTCAAGCAGGGCGTCCCAAAGCCGTTCCGGCGGGGCCTGAAACCGGTATGTTCCTCGCAATTTCATGGGCGCATTATAGCAGAGCCGCAAGCGCCATACGAGGATGGGCCAACGGCTTGCGTTATGTTGACAAACCAACGGCATCTGCTACACTTGCCGCAGCGGTGTAACCAGGCGTCGAGCGTCTGGAATGGCAGTAAAAGGGCAGGTGCGTCGTGAAAGTTCCTGTGGAAATTACCATCAATGGAAAGAGCTATGGCGGCGAAGTAGAGCCGCGCCAGCTGCTTGTCCACTTCATCAGGGAGGAAGCCGACTTGACGGGTACGAAGGTCGGCTGCGACACGAGCCAGTGCGGTTCGTGCACGGTGAAGCTGGACGGGATGGCGGTGAAGGCGTGCACGACGCTGACGGTTCAGGCCTCCGGTTCCGAGGTCACCACCATCGAAGGGATGGCAGACGGGTCGGACTTGCACCCCCTCCAGGAAGCGTTCTGGAACAAGCACGGCCTCCAGTGCGGCTTCTGCACCCCGGGCATGATAATCGCCGCCGATGAACTCCTGCGAAAGAACCCTTCGCCGTCGCGGTCGGAGATTCGCCACGGACTGGAAGGCAACATCTGCCGCTGCACCGGCTACCAGAACATCGTGCTTGCCGTCGAAGAGGCTGCTCGCGCAATGGGAGGCTCTTAATCCATGACTACACGAATTTTCGGCTCCGGCATCCGCCGTAGGGAAGACCCCAGGCTCATCACGGGCCGCGCCTCCTACACCGACGACATCAAGCTCCCCGGCATGGTGCACGCCGCCATCCTGCGCAGCCCCTACGCCCACGCGACCATAACCTCCATCGACGCCGGCGAGGCGGCCCAGCAGCCCGGCGTCATCGCCGTCTACACCGGCGAAGACACCGACGGCGTCCTGAACGGCATCCCCTGCGCCTGGCTCATCCCCAACTCCGACCTGAAGACTCCCGACCATCCCGCCATCGCCAGGGACAGGGTGCGATACGTGGGCGACGCCGTCGCGGTGGTTGTGGCGAACACCCGCTACGAGGCGGAGGACGCGCTGGAGTGCATCTCCGTCGAATACGAACCCCTTGACGTGGTTGTCAACCCCAAAGACGCCGCCCAGGAAGGCGCGTCGCAGCTTCACGAAGACGCGCCAAACAACCTGGCCTTCACCTGGGCCGTCGCGGGCGGCGTCGCCGACGCGGCCTTCGCCGAAGCCGACGTCACCGTCGGCGACACCATCACCTTGCAGCGGCTCATTGCCAACCCGATGGAACCCCGCTCGGCCATCGCCCAGTGGTCCGCTCCTATGGGAGAACTGACCCTGTGGAGCACGTCCCAGAACCCCCACATCGCCCGCTTCCTCACCTCCGTCGTCACCGGCGTCGGCGAACACAAGATTCGCGTGATTGCGCCCGAAGTGGGGGGCGGATTCGGCAGCAAGATCCCCTACTATCCCGACGAAGCCATCGCCGCCTTCTGTTCCATGCAGCTTGGCGTGCCGGTGAAGTGGACGGAAACCCGCAGCGAGAATTATCTGATAACCACCCAGGGCCGCGACCACGTCGAAGAAGTGGAGATGGCGGCCACGTCCGACGGCAAAATCACCGCGCTTCGCACCACCGTCTACGCGGGCCTGGGCGCATATCTCTCCACGGCCAGCCCCGGCATTCCGACCATTCTGCACGGGCTGATGTACTCCGGTTCCTACGACATCCCGAACATCTCCGGCACCGTCTACGGCGTGTTCAACAACGGCGCGCCGGTGGACGCTTATCGCGGCGCGGGGCGTCCTGAGGCGACGATGCTCATAGAGCGGCTGGTGGATCTGATGGCCGCCAAGCTCGGCATGGATCCGGTGGATTTCCGTCGCAAGAATCTCATTCCAAAGTTTGAAGATGGTCACGACGTCGCCACCGGCCTCACCTACGACAGCGGCGACTACCACGCGACGCTGGACACGTGCCTGAACGCGGCGGACTATTCCGCCCTTCGCGAGAAGCAGGCCCAACTTCGCGAGCAGGGCCGCTGCATGGGCATCGGCGTCTCCACCTACGTTGAAATCTGCGGCCTCGGCCCCTCCCAGGTGGCGGGCGCCGTCGGCTTCCAGGGCGGCCTGTGGGAGAGCGCCATCGTTCGCTTCCACCCCACGGGCAAGGTCAACGTGATGGTCGGGTCGTCGCCCCACGGCCAGGGCGAGGAGACCACCTTCGCCCAGATAGTAGCCGACGAGGTGGGCGTGGACGTGGACGACGTGGAAATCATCCACGGCGACACGGACTTGACGCCGATGGGCTGGGGCACCTACGGCAGCCGCACAACGGCGGTTTCCGGCGCGGCGGTGACCCTGGCTACCCGCAAGATCAAAGAGAAGTCTAAGGCCCTCGCCGCCCATCTGCTGGAAGCCGCCGCCGAGGACATCGAATACGAGGACGGCAAGTTCTTCGTCCGCGGCTCCCCCGACCAGGCCAAGACGATTCAGGACATCGCGCTCATGGCCAACGTGGCCTGGGATATGCCGGAAGGCATGGAGCCGGGCCTGGAGGCCAGCGCATTCTACGACCCGCCGAACTTCACCTACCCCTTCGGCGCGCATCTGGCCGTGGTGGAGGTTGATCCCGCCACCGGCGAAATCGACCTGCAAAAGTATTACGCCGTGGACGATTGCGGCCCGCAGATCAACCCCATGATTGTGGAAGGACAGGTGCACGGCGGCGTGGTGCAGGGCGTCGGCCCGGCCCTCTGGGAAGGCGTCGTGTACGACGACGACGGACAGCTCCTCACAGGCACGATGCTCGACTACGCGCTGCCCCGCGCCGACGGCTTCCCCGACATCCACGTGCAATCCAACGTCACCCCATCCCCCCATCATCCGCTTGGATTGAAGGGCGTCGGCGAGGCGGGAACCATCGCGTCCACCCCGACGATCTACAACGCGGTGATGGACGCGCTGCGACCCCTGGGAGTTACCCGAATAGACATGCCGTTCACGCCCGAAAAGGTGTGGAGGGCCATCAATTCCGCGCAGAACGGAGCATAGCCGTGTTTCCAGCACAGACCGAATATCATCGCCCCAACTCTGTGGCCGAGGCCGTTGGCCTGCTCTCCGGCAACGAGGGAGCCAAGGTTCTCGCGGGAGGCCACAGTCTCATCCCCCTGATGAAGCTCAGGCTTGCCGCGCCGACGGTACTCGTGGACATCGGGCGCATCGAAGCGTTGAAGGGAATCGAGGCCATCGCCGACAGGCTGTTCATCGGCGCGTTGACCACCCAGGCGAGCATCGCCGACAGCGACCTGGTCAACGAACGCGCGCCCCTGCTTGCGGAGGCGGCGGGCATGGTCGGAGACCCGGCCGTCCGCAACCGCGGCACCATCGGCGGAAACGTCTCCCACAGCGATCCCGCTTCCGACCTGCCGGCGGTGCTCACGGCCCTGAGCGCCACTTTCAACATAACCGGCCCTGGGGGGAATCGAAGCGTCGAGGCATCCGATTTCGCCACGGGCTTGCTGGAGAACACGCTGCGGGAGGACGAGATTCTGACCAGCGTATCCGTCCCATCCGTACCGGCGGGGTCAGGTTCGGCTTATGTCAAGTTTGCCCATCCCGCATCCCGGTACGCCGTGATAGGCGTCGCGGCCATCGTTGGCGTGTCCGACGGCAGCTGCTCGTCGGCAAGCGTTGTTGTCGGAGGGGTGGAGACTACGCCGACTCGTGCGTCATCCGTCGAATCAGCATTGGTGGGTTCGGACCTGAGCGATGAAGCCCTGGACAACGCGGCGGCAGCCGTTTCGAGAGACTTTCAGGGCGACCCGATGAGCGACATCTTCGCATCCGCCGAATACCGGCAGGCTATGGCGGCGGTGTACGTGCGCCGCGCCCTGTCCGCCGCCGTTTCGCGGGCGGGCTAGGCCGCGGGCGCCTACGCCGGAAGGACGAGGAAGTTGGAGAATACATCTACGCTGCGCGTCCCGGCCTCCGTCGACGAGCTTCAAAAAACCCTCCGCGACGAGCTTTACGTCGCCGACCGCGGGTTGGCAATGTCCGTCTATCTGGCGTTGAAGTTGAAGCGACCCCTGTTCCTGGAAGGGGAGGCGGGCGTCGGCAAGACGGAAGTCGCGAGGGCGCTGGCCTCCGCTTTCGGAGCGCGGCTTATCCGGCTGCAATGCTACGAAGGGCTGGACGTCAACCAAGCCGTCTACGAGTGGAATTATTCCCGCCAACTGCTGCACATCAGGCTGATGGAGGCGTCCGGCAGCACGGACAGGAAGGAAATCGAAAAAGAGCTTTTCAGCGAGGAATTCCTCATCAAGCGCCCGTTGCTGCAAGCCTTGGAAAGTTCCGGCCCGACGGTGCTGCTGATTGACGAGCTTGACCGCGCCGACGAAGAGTTCGAGGGCTACCTGCTGGAGATGCTTGCCGACTTCCAGATAACGATCCCGGAGGTTGGGACGTACGCCGCCGACGAGCCACCGATTGTGGTGATAACGTCCAATCGCACCCGCGAAATCCACGACGCCCTCAAACGCCGCTGCCTCTACTACTGGATTGACTACCCGGACGTCGCCAAGGAAACCCAGATTGTCCGTAGCAAGATGCCGGAAGCGTCCCAGAAGCTGGCCGGACAGGTGACGGCCTTCGTTCAGGAGTTGCGCGCAACCGAGTTGTACAAGATTCCCGGCGTTTCCGAGACGCTGGACTGGACGGCGGCGCTCATCAGTCTCAACGAGAATGAGTTGACGCCTTCCGTCATCGACGACACCCTCGGGGTCATGCTCAAGTACCGCGAGGACCTGGAAGCCACCCGCGGCGAACAGACCCGCGCCCTGGTGAATCGTGCGTTGAATCCCGGCACCCGCCGCGGGAGAAGGCGGCGTGGCTAGCGGCCCGGACGGGCACTTTCTCAACAACTTCCTCTTATTTGGTCGCCTGCTGAGGCGTCTGGGGCTGAACGTCCACACGGGGCGTATGCTCGATGCCATCAACGTCCTGGACGACATCGGCATCCGACGCCGCATGGACGTCCGCGCCGCGTTGCGAACCCTGATGGTGCACCGCAGGGAAGACATCCCCGTCTTTGACGAGGCTTTCGCCGTCTTCTGGCGTCAAAGGAAGGACCGCCTATCTTCCCTCGACCTGCGCTCGATGGGCGAGCAGCGCAGATACCGTCGCATCGAGGCAGCGCCTCCCCCTCTGGACGGAGCGGACGGGAGTCAACCAGAAGACGGGGCTGCGGCTGACCGGATCGACCTATCCAGAACTTTCAGCGCGAGGGAAGTCCTGCAAGCCAAGGACTTCGCGGACTTCACCCGTCAGGAAGCTCGGCAAGCCCGGCAGATGCTTGGGTCTCTCCACTGGAATCCCGGCCTGAGACGCACCCGCCGCAAGCAACCGGGCAGGGGAACGGAGTTGGACGTTCGTAGGAGCTTGCAGCGCAACGTCAAGTTCGGCGGAGAGATGCTGCTGTTGCAGAACCGCCGCCGCAAGGAGAAACCCCGCAGGCTCGTGGTCATATGCGACGTTAGCGGCTCGATGGAAAGCTACACCCGCATGCTCCTCCACTTCATCCACAGCCTCTACGCCGGGCTGGAAAGCAGGGTGGAGGCCTTCCTGTTCGCCACCCGTCTGACGCGAATAACCAAGCAGCTGGCCCACCGGGACATCGACCAGGCCGTAGACGGCGTCGCCAAAGCCGTCCCTGACTGGTCGGGCGGGACTCGCATCGGCGGCGCAGTAAAGGAATTTAACTTCAAATGGGCGCGCAGAACCCTCAGTTGGGGGTCGATTGTGCTGATTGTTTCGGATGGTTGGGACAGGGGCGAACCGGAAGTGTTGAGCGACGAAATGCGCCGCCTCCAACGCAGCTGCCGCCGTCTTATCTGGCTGAATCCCCTGGCCGGACGCGAAGGCTACGAATCGCTGACCCGGGGAATGCAGGCCGCCGAGCCATACGTCGACGACCTGCTGCCCGTCCACAACCTGGCCGCCCTGATGGACCTGGCGGCCCACCTGAACGGCCTCTCCGACAGTTGGCCGGTACGCAGGCAGACCCCGCCGGTTCCGGCGATGAAGGAAGAGGTTGCCGTCGGCGCGGAACCCTCCCAGCGTTCGTGGCACAAGGACGCCAACCCCACCTTCCGACACCCCACGTGGGGGCGCGGCCAGCAGCAGGATTAGAACTCAATCCCCTGCTGCGCCCGGATGCCCTTGTCCTCGTAGGGATGCTTTATCTGCTTCATCTCCGTCACCAGGTCGGCGTAGTCGATCAGCTCCTGGGGCGCGTACCGGCCTGTGATGATGACGTGCATGTCATCGGGCCGCCGCTGAAGCGTATCCACCGCGTCGGCGACGGGCACCCACCCGTAATGGAGCGCGTAAGTAAACTCGTCCAGGACGATTATGTCCTCTTCGCCCCCCAGGATTGCCTCCCTGCACCTGCTCCACTGCTCGACGGCCAAGGCTTCCGTCCTGTCCATATCCTTCGAAAGCCACGTAAAGCCGTCCCCCAGGGATTCTATCGGAATGTTCAACCTTCTAGCGGCCCGATGTTCGCCGAACCGCGCTCCGGTATGCTTGATGAACTGGAACATCCTGATGCGGAAGTCCCTTCCCCAAGCGCGAAAAATGACGCCAAGGGCAGCCGTCGTTTTCCCCTTGCCCTCGCCGGTGTTCACGATGACCAGCCCGTGCCTCACCCTTGGCCTTCTGGGAGTCCGTGGCGATGATTGGCCGTTGTTGGTGTATGTCATCTCACGCCTTTCTTGTATCGAGGATGTCCGTAGAATGTGCGGCCCCGTTCGCCGGTCCGATTAGACTGACCGCAATCGAGCCCGTCGCCGGGTCCTGGTACACGGCGGCTTTCACCTTGAACACCGCCTCGATAAGTTCAGGATTCAGAACTTCCTCCGGCGACCCGGCGGCAATGACTTTCCCCCCCGACATCACCGCCAGCCTGTCGCAGTAGCGCGCCGCCATAGACAGGTCGTGGAAGGCGGCAATGGCTGTCAACCCCTCGTCCACCAGATTTCGGACCAGGTCAAGGACCATCAGTTGATGCAGCACGTCCAGATTCGACGTAGGCTCGTCCAACAACAGGATGCGTGGCTGCTGAGCAAGGGCGCGGGCAACGAAAACCCGTTGTCGCTCGCCGCCCGATAGCGTGTCCAGCGTCCTGTCGGCGAACCGGGCCGTTTCCGTCAACGACATCGCCTCCCCTGCTATCCGCTCATCCGACTTTCCCTCCACCTGGAAGCGCCCCAGGTGAGGATACCGCCCCATCAGCACCAGCTCGATGGCGGTGAATCCGTGGGTGTAGGGAGCGATCTGCGGCACCAGAGCCAGGCCCTTAGCCACGTCCCTGGCCGTCATCGACTCGAGGTCGCGCCCCTCCAGCGTCACCGCGCCGTCCTGACATCGCAGGATGCCGGATACGGCGCGGAGAAGGGTAGACTTCCCCGCGCCGTTGGGGCCTATCAGTCCAACCATCTCCCCCTTATCGACGACGAAGCTCACCCCGTCCAGAAGCCTTTGCGCTTCTATCTCGTAGGAAAGCTCCCGGGCTGAGACCGCCCGCGTGTCTTTATCCTTCACGTCGTCCTACTCCGGCAGGCTGAAGGTGGGCGATAGGGGTTCGGAAAACGCGTCGGGCCGGAGAATCCGCGCCAGGGACTCGGCGCCCAGAATGTTCCAATGGGAAAGCGTCGTGAAGTGCTTGCTCTCCACCACGTGCACCTGCTCGTCCTTGATTGCGGGTACGTTCGCCAGCGCCTCGTTGGTCAACAGACTCTCCTTGAAGTCACCCGCTCCGAATGCCGCCGGTTGCGGGATGATGATGACATCGGGATTCATGGCGATGATTCCCTCCAGACTCGTTATCTGGTTGCCATCGATTCCGGCCTCTTCGGCGGCGTTGACGCCGCCCGCCGCCACGATGACCCCGCCCTCGGTGGAGCCGCCTCCCGCCGTCCATAGATTATCGGAATAGCTGGTAAGCGCCAACACCTTCGGCTTCGGCTCGGCGGGGGCAGTTACGTCTGTCAGCGACTCGTACCGCTCCCGCACCTCCGCCGCGAACGCCAAGGCCCGTTCCTCCTCGCCGAGAATGTAGCCGATGAAGAGGATGTTGTTTATCTGCTCCGTCAGGCCTTGCTTGAGGGCCGTTTGAATGGCGGGAATGCCTACCGCGGTCAGGGCCTCTATCGTGTCTGCCGGAAACCAGGGGCTGGTGACAATCACGTCCGGCTCCCGGGTTAGGATTACCTCCGGATCTCTGCTGATTTCGGGTTTGTCCTGAACCAGATGTGCCACGTTGGAGTAGGTTGCGTCTTTGGAGACGCTTCCGACGGCCGCCAGGCGTTCAATCGGCGCCAGAGCCACGACAATCTCGTCGTGTCCTATCGACGCGGTGATTATCTTGAAGGGCTTGACCGGAATCCGCACAACCCCGTTCAAGCCTTCCACCTCGCGCGGCCATTCCAGGTTGGTCGGGTCGATGATTCCCGGTATGCCGGCCAACGCCGCGATTACCGGGTCGGGGGTCGGTTCCGGCGTCGGAGCGGGCGTAGGCTCCGGCGTGGGAACGGGCGTTGGCGCCTCGGTTGGTGCGGGGGTCGCGGGCGGCGGTCTCAATCGAGTCGGCGTTGGCCTTGGCGTCGGCGTCGGCGGAGATGTTGGAACGGGCGTCGCCGTCGGGGTTGGCATCGCCGTTGGAGCCTCCGTTGGCGCAGGCGCGGGCGTAGGAGTTGGAGCCGCCGCAGCCGTCGGCGCCGGGGTGGGGGCCGGCGTAGCGGGAACCGCCGTCGGCGTTGGCGTCGCCGTATCGGAGGAGCACCCCGCCAGCCATATCGCCATCAGTATGCTCAGGGAAAGTATCAGGAAAGCAACCGGTCGCATTGTCATTTCAAATCCTTTCAGAAGTCTAGAGCGAGTATGCCCTTTGCTTATTCTTGATGAGCAGGAAGATGAAGAACGGCGCGCCCACGAAGGCGGTCAAGATGCCGACGCGCAGTTCCGCAGGCTGGATGACCGTCCTGGCCACGGTGTCGGTCAGGATGACGAAAGCCGCTCCGCCGAGGGCGCTCATGGGTATGAGCACGCGATGGTCCGGGCCCAGCAGAAGCCGCAGCACGTGGGGCGTCACAAGGCCGACGAAGGTGATTATCCCGCTGACGGACACGGCGGCACCGGTGGCCATTGCCGCCGCCGACAGAAGAATCACCCGCGCCGGCCCGACCCGCACCCCCATCGAGCGCGCCTCGTCGTCCCCAAGCATCAGCAGGTTCAGGTCTCTCGTCATCAGCAGAATGACGCCGATTCCGCACAGGATGAAAGGCGCGGCGATGCGGACGTGCTCCCACGCTCTGGAGTCCAGGCCGCCGGCAAGCCAGAACAGTATCTCCCTCAGAGACGCGTTGTTCGGAAGGAACAGGATGATGGCGGATATGACCGCGCCAAGGAAGGCGTTGACGGCCACCCCGGCCAGGAGAAGCGTCGCCATCGAGAATCGGCCTCCAACGGCGGCGATGCCGTAGACGAGAAGGGAAGCGGCCATTGCGCCCGCGAAGGCGAACAGGGGCAGGGCCAGGAAGAAGAGGCTCGTGGCGCCCGCGGCTATGGTCACCACCGCGCCCAGAGCGCCGCCGGCGGACACGCCGATGATTCCGGGGTCCGCCATCGGGTTGCGGAACAGCCCCTGCATGGTCGCGCCCGCAACGCCCAACGCCATCCCAACGATTCCGCCAACGATGATTCGCGGCAGGCGTATCTGCTGGATGACCAGCTCGTTGGTGCGCCCGAAGTCCGCCAGATCCAGCCCGACGTAGGAAAAGACGATGGCGGCCACGTGAGCGACGGAAATTTCCACCGGCCCCATGCTCAGAGACGCGAGGGCCGTTGCGAGCAGCAGCAGCCCCAACGCTGCGGAGCCTACGACCAGTCGCGCCGCAATTCCCGCTTGCCTGTAGGACGCCAGCCTTGCAAGTCCGACTGCCTGTAACAAAAACACCCCCGGCGTCTCTCCGCCGGAGGCTTGGGCGTCGCTCTTGTCGGGTTTATGCCCGAAACTGGAGGGACCCTCTCTGATGCGGAGAGCGGTCACCTTCCGTTCAGGCAGGTCTCCTGGCTTGCGGGCTGTCTTTTCCGGCCTGACCCTTCCCGTCGCGAATGCGACAGTGGGTTTCGGCCTCAACCCCGCTTACAGTGGCGCTACCACGGCGGATTTTCACCGCCTTCCCTATTCTCCCTGGGCGGGCACCTGAACGGACAGTGGCTGTATATCTATGCTGCGGGTGATGATATGCCGCCATACTAAGGCTGTCAAGGGCTGCCCCCGCTCACCCTTAGCTTGTCGAAGGGTCGAGCGCCGCCCCTCTCCCAGGATGGGAGAGGGCTGGGGTGAGGGCCCTCCCACAAAAAGCGACAACTTCCCCTTGCCACAACGCCGATTTTGACGGACTATGTTCACGAACGTCCCCACAGCCCTCGGAGGTAGCCCCAAACATGCCCACCCGCCATTGCGCGAAAGTAATCATGGTTCAGGGCGCCTCGTCCCACGTCGGCAAGTCAATCCTGGCCACGGCGTTGTGCCGCATCTTCGCCCAGGACGGCCTGAGCGTCGCCCCGTTCAAGGCGCAAAACATGTCCCTCAACTCCTTCGCGACGCCCGACGGAGGCGAGATAGGTCGCTCCCAGGCGGTGCAGGCCGCCGCGGCGATGACCACGCCCAGGGTGGAGATGAATCCGCTGCTGCTCAAGCCGGAGGGCGGCAGCCGCTCCCAGGTCGTGCTCATGGGCAGACCACACGCGGTGGCGTCGCCTCAAGACTACTACAGGATGAAACCACTCATCTGGGATACGGTCACCGCATCCCTTGAGCGGCTGCGCACCGAATACGACGTGGTTGTGATGGAAGGCGCCGGCAGCCCCGCCGAAGTCAATCTGAAGCAGCACGACATCGTCAACATGAGAATGGCCCTTCACGCCGATGCGCCCGTCCTGCTGGTGGGCGACATAGACCGGGGCGGCGTGTTCGCCCAACTTGTGGGGACTATGATTTTGCTTGAGCCGGAGGAGCGCGCGCTGGTGAAGGGTCTCGTAATCAACAAGTTTCGCGGCGACCCGTCCCTGCTCGGCGACGGCCTCGACTTCCTGCATAAGCGCACCGGCGCGCCGGTGGCCGGCGTCATACCCTGGTTCACCGACATTCACATCGCTGAAGAAGACTCCCTGGGCCTGACTTCCGATGTGGAGAGCGTGGAAGGACATGCATTGGACGTTGCCGTTATGCGGCTGCCCCACGTCGCGAACTTCGACGATTTCGACCCGCTGATCCACGAGCAGCAGGTTCGCGTCCGCTACGTGGGACAGGCCGACGAGTACGGCAATCCCGACCTCGTCATAATTCCTGGCAGCAAGACAACCGTGGCAGACCTGGACTGGCTCCGTTCAAAAGGACTCGACCGATGCATCCTCAATTCTCGCCGGAACGGAATACCGGTCGCAGGCATCTGCGCAGGCTACCAGATGCTTGGAGAAAAGCTGTTGGACCCGGAGGGCGTGGAGTCGCCCCGAAGCGAAACGGCGGGGCTTGGACTCCTTCCAACAACCACCACCTTCCTGCCCCGCAAGGCAACCCATCAGGTAAAAGCTAAGGTGATTGCGGGCAGAGGTCTATTGAGCGGTTGTCAGGGCGAGGAAGTGACCGCCTACGAAATCCACATGGGCGTCACGTCGGCGGACGCTTCGTCCTCGCCCTTCCTCATAGAATCTCGTTCAGGCCGGAAAGTTCATTTGCCCGACGGCGCACTGGACTACGAAGGACTCACCCTTGGCGCGTACCTTCACGGACTCTTCCACAATCGCGCCGTCCGACGGTCCATACTGGAATGCGCCGCTCGTCAAAAAGGAGTGACTCTAGCTGATTCCGGCGCCGACGTCGAGCCAAGCGTCGAATACGACAAGCTGGCGGCGCACGTGCGCGAGCATCTGGACATGGATTTGGTGTATCGAGTTACGGGATTGGCTTGACCAGGGTTAGATGCACCCGCCGCTCGTCTACGTCTCAAACCGGCCACGCCGCAAGGCCCGACCAACCAACGCCCCCGTGTGGCGACCCTCCTCCACGACCATTTTGCCGTTGACAACCACGTGGCTTATGCCCACCGGGAATTGCTTGGGTTGGACTCGCGTCGCCGGAGACCCGACCGTGTCCGGGTCGAACACCACCAGGTCGGCCTTGAAGCCGTCCCGCAGCAATCCCCTGTCCGGTATGCCCAACCGCTGCGCCGGGAAGGACGTCATCTTGCGTATCGCGTCGGGCAGCGACATTCCCCCCTCCTCCCGCACGAATTCCCCCAACACCGTCGGAAACGTGCCGTAGGTGCGCGGGCTGGGGAAGTCCCCCAGCAGCACCCCGTCGCTGCCAATCATCGACAGCGGATGGTTGATGAACTTCGGCAGCGTCATGCCGTTCGTCCCCGCCATCACGTAGCACACCTGCAAGTCCTCCTCCAGCAGCAGGTCGCACATCGCGTCCAACGGGTCTTTGCCCATCATCGCCGCCGCTTCCGAGATGGACTTACCCTCGAACCTGTGGTTGTGGGGCCTCTTGAAATAGGTCAGCCACATTTCATCGTAGGAAACGACGCCGGGCTTGATCTCCTCCCTCAAACGCTCCCGGCCTTCGCTGGATGCCAGCACCCGCTTCTGCGTCTCCGGCCCGCCGTCCATCGTCCACTGAGGGAACAGGATGGTCAGCCGCGTGCTTCCGTACAGCGAAGGAAACATATCGAAGGTAACGTCAATCCCGTCATCCCGGCTTCTCTCCACCAGTTCCAGAATCTCGTCCGCGCCTCCGGGGTGCCGCTTCTGATGCGACAGATGGGTTATGTGGCTGGGAATGCCGCTGTAACGGCCAATGTCTATGGCTTCCCGCAGCGGGTCCAGGTACTGGTCTCCCAACGTGTTCCTCACGTGGCTATGGTATACGCCGCCCAGCCGCGCCGCTTCCTTGGAAAGCTCAATCAACTCCTCGGTGGTGGCGTAGCTTCCGGGCGGGTAGTCCAACCCCGTCGAGATTCCGTAGGCTCCCTCCTCCATCCCCTCCCTCAGCACGGCCTTCATATTCTCCAACTCCGCGCCGGAAGCAGGCTTTTCCTCCCATCCCATTGCGGCGATGCGAATGGGCGAGTTGCCGATTACGTAGGCCACGTTCACCGCCACCTTGTTGTCGAACATCCCAAGATATTCCGCCACCGTCGACCACCTGCCCGGCAGGGGCGGATCCCCGTCCAGGCCGGAGTTGAGTTCGACGAAGCGCAGGAAGTCTTCGTGACTATGAAATGGCGCGTAGGAATTGCCGTCGATGCCGATAAGTTCCGTGGTGACGCCCTGCATCACCTTAGGCTCGTGGCGCGGTTCCGACAGCATCACCAGCCCGGAATGGGCGTGCATGTCGATGAAGCCCGGACACACCACCTTCCCCGAAGCGTCAATCCGTTCCTTCGCCTCCACCGCCGACACGTCGCCCCGCAGGATACGCACCTTCTCCCCCTCGATGCCGACGGCGCCGTAGAATCCGGGACTGCCCGTCCCGTCGATAATCATCCCGTTCTCCACAATCAGGTCAAACACGCGTCACCTCCTGTCACTTGCCTGGATTCAACTATACGTCCCCACGCGCAGCACCTTCAGGAAATTCGTAGGCACCCGCGCCGCCAACGGCGAAGACCCCACCGCCACGACGGTGTCGCCGCGCTCCACCAATCCCTTCGCCAGCAGCGCCTGTTCGATGACGCCGTAGGAGTCCACCGTGACCTGGGGCAAGTCCGCCAACACCGGAACCACGCCCCACCACATCTTCAGCCTCCGCGCTATGTGCTCTTCTCCGGTCAACGCAAGGATGGGAACGGCGGGCCTGCATCCCGAAACCCGATGGGCGGTCACGCCGGAAAGCGTAAGCACCGCGATGGCTTTCGCGTTCAATCCCTCGGCCAGGCTGCAAGCCGCCCGCGCGACGGCCTGGGATTCGTCGCCGCCCCCGCCGCCTGCGCCGCCTTCTTGCGTCGCGTCGACCTCAAGGGTCTTGTCGATTATCCGCGACATCATCGCCGTCGCCTCGACGGGAAAGGCCCCCACGGCCGTTTCGCCGCTCAGCATCACGGCGTCGGCCCCTTCCCAAACGGCGTTCGCCACGTCCGAAACCTCCGCCCTCGTGGGCCTCGGCTCGTTTATCATCGACTCCAACATCTGCGTGGCCACGATGGAGACTTTGCCCTTTTCCCGCGCCCTGCCGATGATGGCCTTCTGCCAGACCGGCACCTCCTCCAGCGGAAGCTCCACGCCCATGTCCCCCCTCGCCACCATCACCCCGTCGAAGGCGTCCAGAACGCCCTCAAGGTTGTGCAGCGCCGTCGCCCTCTCCACCTTGGCGATAATCGGCGCCCGCGCATTCAGCCTTCCCATCATCTCCCGCAGCGGCTCCGCGTCCTCCCCGCTCCTCACGAAGCTCATCGCCACCCAGTCAACGCCCATCTCCAGCCCCGTCTCCAGGTCTTCCCGGTCCTTCTCCGTGAACGCGGGTATGTCCAGCGACACCCCAGGCAGGTTGATTCCCTGATTCGCGCCAAGCGGCCCGCCCTTGACCACGCGACACCGGATGTCCCGCCCCTCCACGGCCAACACCTCGGCCTCCAGCCTCCCATCGTTCAGAAGCGCCCTGTTTCCGGGGGCCAGGAAGCGGTAAATGTCCGGGTAGGTGCTGCTTATCCTGCCCTCCACGCCCGCTATGGGCTGATAGGCGATGACAAGCTCCGCTCCCTGTTTCAACTCCAACGGCCGGTCGCCGGCCAGAGGCCCCGTGCGTATCCGAGGCCCTTGCAGGTCTTGCAGCACGGCCACGTGCCTGCCCAGCCGCGCCGCGGTCTCGCGCACCATCCGCATAACCCGCGCGTGGTCTTCCCGCGAGCCGTGCGAGAAGTTTAGTCGGACCACGTCCACCCCCGCGCGAATCAGCTTCTCTATCCGCTCCGGCGAGGACGTAGCCGGCCCTATGGTCACGACGATTTTTGTAGCGCCCATCACCTGATGATTCTACACCATCTCCAATCCGGCTGCGGGGGATTGCGTTACGACCGCGCAGAGTACATTATAGACGTGAGATGTGCGGAAGATTCAGCCTCACTGCCGACCTGGGAGCATTGGCGCGCCGCTTCGAGTTCGACGGCGCCCGGTTGGAGTTGGAACCCAACTACAACGTGGCGCCCACCCAGAACGTCCTGACCGTCCTGGGCGACGACGAGAATAGGCGCGGCGGGTTCATGCGTTGGGGGTTGATTCCCCACTGGGCGAAAGACGCCTCCATCGGCGCCAGGATGATTAACGCCAGGGCGGAGACGGTGGCCGAAAAGCCCGCCTTCCGGGACGCGTTCAGGAGAAGGCGATGCCTCATTCCGGCGGACGGATTCTACGAGTGGCAGCGGATGGGAAGCGGCAGGACGCCCATGCGCGTCGTCATGGAATCGGGGGAACCCTTCGCCTTCGCCGGGCTGTGGTCGACGTGGCGAGATTCGGCGGGAAACAAAGTCCCTTCCTGCGCCATCATCACCACTGAAGCCAACGCGCTGCTTCGGCCCATCCACCCGCGCATGCCGGTGATTCTCCCCCGTGAAATGGAGGATTTCTGGCTGGACCGGGACGTTCAAGACGCAGCCGCGCTGAGCGACGTTCTCACGCAATACCCTTCCGGCAGCATGAACGCCTTTCAGGTATCCACCCTCGTGAACTCGGTGCGGAACAACGGCCCCGAGGTCGCCGAACCGGCGACGATGGACGCAATGCACGGCGCCCAGATCGGCTTCTGACGCATGCGCTTGCCGTCGCAGCCTCATAAGTGGTACAACTACCCGTAAGTTCCCAACCGGGACGAAACGAAAGCCGACTATACAAACAGGGAGGACTCAGCGATGCCAATGAACAAGGTTTCCCAGAGTTTCGAAATCGAGCAGGCCCAGTTGGACTGGCTCGGTGAGGTGGCCGAGCAGTACGGACTTGCCGACGAGTCCAAGTCGATGCGCGTCCTCCTGGACTTCGCGATTCAGGACGCGGACAACGACCTCATCTTCGCGCCCCAGAACGCCCGCTGCCGCTTCTGCGGCTAACCCCCCATCCCTGTTCCCGCGGAAGCGGTAACCTACCCCCCTCCGCTCACCCTGAGCCTGTCCTGAGCTTGTCGAAGGGTACGCTTGAAATCTCGCCTCCGCTCACCCTGAGCTTGTCGAAGGGTCGAGCGTGGAGAGGCTTCCCCTTACGCGGAAACCACCGCCGGAACGTGCGCCTTGAAGAAGTCCCGCACCTGGTTTACCGTCCTGTCGTAGATGTCCTTCGACTCCTTCCAGGGGTAAGCCGTGACCTCCGCGTTGGGGGCGAGTTCCACCATAGCCATCGCGGGCTCGTAGGGGTGCGACGGCGTGTCGTCGGGCATGACCAGCAGCGGAGTCTGGCAGGAGCGGGCGAAGTCCCGCGTAACGCTGTACATGAAGTCGGGATTGACGCGGTAGAGGTTGTGCAGGTACTCCTCGACCGTCGCCATCGTCACGTCGGAGCGCCGCTTCAAAAGCACGGGCGCCCACACGTCCCGGCCTGATTCGTACATGGCGTCCGGAAATTCGGGGTGATGCCCCACGGGCTGGCAGAGCACGGCGGCGGCGACTCGTTCAGGCGCCCGTTCGATGAGCTTCATGGCGAAGGGGCCGCCGATGCAGTATCCGATGAAGAGAAACTTGTCGATGCCCAGATGGTCCATCAGCGCCAACTGGTCGTCGGCGAAGGCTCCCCACGGGTCGTCGGTCTGGACAGGCCCGCTTGACCCTCCCCCGTTGGCGTTGCGCTGATCCATCGTGATGCAGCGGAAGTCGTCCTTGAACGCCTGCATTGCGTTGAACACCTGCGTCGGCCAGCCGGACATGACGGAGTCCAGGCCGCCGCCCGGCGTGGCAAGAAGCGGAAAGCCCGCCCCCGTATCCTCATACTGAATTCGCACGTCGCCCTTTGAAAAATGCGGCATAGCAGCTTCTCCCTTCAGCTTTTGTGATAGTAACCCTGGATTTGATTCTAGCTTGGCAGAATTGAGTGTCAAGTTGAGACGTGTCAAACCTTCACAGACCGCCATAGTCTATACTACTTGAGACCCAACGGAAGGCAGACCTCAATTTTCGACTCCTCAAGGAGAGTTAGATTTCGCCATGAACATCAGGCTCATCAGACACGCCGAAAGCACCGGAAACGCTGAGAATCGCTGGGCGGGCAGGGTGGACGTCCCGTTATCCGACGTCGGACGCTGGCAGGCCGCCCAGTTGCGCGCCGGGCTGGAGCAGGAGGGATACGTTCCCACCCACGTCTACGCAAGTCCCCTCAGTCGAGCCTTCGAAACCGCTCGAATAGTCGCCGCCAACTGGGATTGCGAGGTAGAGCCGTGGGGCGATCTAGTGGAATTGAGAGTCGGCGTGTTCTCCGACATGACGTATGCAGAGGTAGAGGAGGCGTTTCCCGAGGTGGTGCGGGAATTTGTCAAGACTCACAACTTTGACATCATCGAGGGTGCCGAGACCCATGCGGAGTGCGTAGCCCGCGCTCAGCGCGTCGTTGACCGCCTTGTCAGCGACCACAACGACAGCGACCTCGTGATGCTCTTTTCCCACGGTGGAATACTGCGTCACATTATCTCCCGCCTACTGGGGACCGACCAGGTCTGGGCATTGGAGATCCACAACGCTTCAATCTTCGAGTTTACGGTGGACGTGGGAAACTGGGGACAGACCCCGAAGACTCGCACCAACGTCGAGCTGTGGCGCATCGACAGATTCAACGACGCACGCCACCTGGAAAACCAGTCTGCCCATTCAACTCCGTAGCCCGGTCGCTAGTTGGAAGGGAACAGTTCCGCCAACAGGTCCAGCATCAGCTTTGCGGTGCACATCGTAGACGTTTCGGCGTGGTCGTAGGGCGGCGCCACCTCCACGAAGTCGCACCCTACGATGTTCACCCGCTTCGTGAGGGCAATCAGCGCTTCCCGCATCTCGAAATAGCTCAGACCCCCCGGCGCCGGCGACCCCGTTCCCGGCATCTGCACCGGGTCAATCACGTCCACGTCCACCGTCAAATAGACGTCGCCTCCCGCCGGAACTTCCGCCACCGCCGCCTTCGGCCCCATCGCCCGAAACGCGTCCGTCGTTATCAGCTTCACGCCCTTCGAAACGGCGTCGTCGTACATCTTCTTGTTGGCCTTGCGGATGCCCAGCGAGGTTATATTCCGCACGTTGGGCAGGTCATAGCACCGCTTGATGGGACAGCCGTGGTTGTAGTACGTGCCCTGCAGTTCGTGGCTGAAGTCCATGTGAGCGTCGAAGTGCACCACGTCCAGGTCGGCGTAGCTGTCGAAGCCCCGCGCCGCCGGAAAAGTAATCGAATGGTCGCCGCCGACAATCACCGGGAAGGAACCCCGCGCGATTATCTGCCTCACCGCGTGGGTAATCTTGGCGAAGTTGCTCTCCACGTCCGACGGGATGATGGTCACGTCGCCGCAATCCGCCATAGTCACGTTTCGCAGCAGCGTCTCCTGCCTGTCGATGTCGAAGTAGCCCTGGGCGGATTTCTCGTCCAACGGCCCCGTGTAGCTGTAAACGTCGTTGATATATCGGATGCCGTTGGGGCCGTACCGCGCTCCGGGACGGGCGTAGGTGCCCTGGTCGTAGGGGACTCCAATGAAGGCCACGTCCGCCTTCAGCGTGTCTATGTCTTCCACCAACGGCGCGCGGAAGAACGAAATCGGCACCGCGCGGCTGGCCGGCCACGGCCCCTCCCACGTGTCCTTCAACTCCAGGGATCTGTTGATTTCCTGCTCTGCGTTCATCTCTTTTCCTCAAACTCCATTTCGGTTATATCCTATCTATTATACCCCCACGCCACCCTCCCTATGACTTATGACTCCGCGTTGGCCTTGGCGCTCTCGAAAGCCCGGCTGACCAGCTCGCGCAACACCGACATGTCCACGTCTGCCAGCTTGTTGACGTACAGGCACGAAACGCTCCTGCGATGCTTCCCCAGCCTGGCAAGCAGGTCGTCGCGCCCGTCGAATCCGTCCATGATGTAGAGCGACAGACTCTGCTTCCTCGGCGAAAACCCGGTCAGGAACATATCCCCTTCCCGGCCTGAGGCGTACCTGTAATGGTAGTCGCCGAAGCCGATGATGCTCGGCCCCCACATCTCCGGCTCCAGCCCCGTAATCTCCTTCATCATCTCCAGCAGCGTCAACCCATCCTCGCGCCGCCGCTTGTTCTCGACGGAGGCGATAAATTCCTCGACGCTGGCGCCGGTTTTCCTCGTCTTGTTCTCAACCATCGACGTTTGCTCCCTATATCTTCATCAACTTAGACGTGAGTGTGGATATGATATATCCTATGCCCACAAGCGCAAGCAAGCAATGGAGGATTGAAATGAAGTCGAACGTACTTCGGAAGAAACTGGAATCAGGCGAGCCGACGGTAAGCACCCACATCCATTCCACCTGGCCGTCGGTGATTGAAGCTATCGGACACACCGGCATCTACGACTACGTGGAGTTCGTGGCCGAATACGGGCCTTCCGACCTGCACGACCTGGACAACATGGCGCGGGCGGCGGAGCTTTTCGACATGGGCATGATGATAAAGGTTGACCAGAGCCATCAGGCGTACCTCGCCCAGCGCGCCGTCGGCTCCGGCTTCGGCAGCGTCCTCTTCACCGACGCCAGATCAGCCGCCGACGTTCGCGAGCAGATTCTAACCGTCAAGCCCGACACGCCGGAGGACAAGGGATGGTACGGCGTCGCCACCCGCCGTCACACCTACATGGGCTACGGCGGCACCGCCAGGTACGTCAAGGCCCTCCAGGACACCGTGGTTGCGGTGATGATTGAGAAGAGGGGCGCAGTGGAGGAACTGGACGAGATTCTGGAGATTCCGGGGCTGGACATGGTGCAGTGGGGCGGCTCGGACTACTCGGTCAGCATCGGCTTGCCGGGGCAGAAGGGCCATCCCGACGTGGTGGAGGCCCACGACAGGGTCTTCAAGGGCGCGGTAGCCGCCGGGATTCCTGCGCGCGCCGAAATCAATTCTCCCGACGAGGCGCGAAAGTACCTGGACATGGGCGTCCGCCACTTCTCCATCGGCACCGACATCTCCATCCTGCACGGCTGGTGGAAGTCCAACGGCGACGACCTCTGGAGGGCAATCAACGGCGAGTAGGCCTAATACTGCGTTCCTCCCGAACCGCCCCTGTTGCGAAGGGCCACCCAGGTGACGATAGTCGAGGTAATCAGGCTCAGCAACCCGCCGATGAGTATGTCGATTGGCACCAGGACGCCCGGCCAATCGGAAAGCATCAGGAAAATGGGCACGATGTAGGTGGCGTAGGCGGCGCAGCCCAGGACGAAGGCGTTGCGCGCGGCCTTGCCGACGCTGCCCTCCTTGACGGCCGGTTCGATGGCGAGAACGCTGTTGGCGAGGGCAATCAGCAGCAGGAACGCCAGCAGCGCCAGCATCTCGCCGCCGCCCCACGTGCTCATCTCCTTGCCGAACATGTCGAACACCCTGTCCGTGCCGCTCGACTCGTGCAGCCTTTCGTACATCCCCGTCGCTATGGGCGAGATGTTCCAGACTATGTCGATAATGGCGTAGACCAGGAACGCGCCTATGAATCTCAAGAACGGCATGGTCACCTCTCATCGGGGTTGAAATAGCGGTATCGCTTCCAATTCTTATACCATCAGGCTGATTGGTTGACAACCGCCGGACAGCAACGGACGGGGTCCGCGTTTGGAGTCCAACGGATGATATAATCGTTCAAACAAGCGTCGGACGGACGGGTTGGATGGGGTTTCCGTCCATATAATTGTCATGCAGGCTATTGGAGGATTGACGAGAATGCGGAATCTACTTCTGGCTATGATGGCTGTCTTGGCCCTGGTCCTGGCGGGCTGCGGCTCGGACGCAACGCCGACGCAGGCGCCTGCTCCAGCGCCAGCGACCACCCCGGCTCCCGCCGCCGCGACGGATACGCCCGCGCCTTCTCCGACCTCGACGATGACGCCGACGGCTGCGCCTACCCCGGTTCCTACGACGCCCGCGCCCACGCCGACGTCCACACCAACACCGATCGCGCCTACCGCTACGCCGCCGCCGTCCACTCCAACCCCGGCCCCGCCGCCGACGATTGTCACCGCAACGCCGGAGCCTGCGACGCCTCCACCGACGCCCGCGCCGACCCCGCCCGTTACGCTGGAAACGGTGACGCCGGAACCCTCGCCGCCGGCGGACGCCGCTTCCGTCGTCGAGAACGCCTTCGCCCGCTTCAACGAGGAGCGGCTGGAGATGGGCCTCGGCGTCTTCGCGCTTGCCGCGGAGGGCGTCGCGTCCTTGACCGTGATTCAGGAATTCGTCGTCGGCTGCGACGCTTCTTTGAACGAGTACGAGGAGCTTCAACAGGCGCACATCCACGCCGTCGCCCTGTCGCTGAGCACAGGAGGGACGGAATGCGGCCTCAAAGTAGTCACCTATAGCAAGGAAGCCGCGCCTGAGCCGACGCCCACCGAGCCCGCCGACCCTACTCCCGCGCCGACGCCCACCCCGGCCCCCACGCCCGACCCAGTCGCGGCTATCGAAAACGCCTTCGCCCGCTTCAACCAGCAGCGGCAGGCGATGGGGTTGGGCGCGTTCAAGGCCCTGGTTGAAGGCGACGAATCCTTCATACCCGTGCTGGAGTTCCTCGTCGGCTGCGACGCCAACGTGGAGGACTACGAGGAGCTTCAATGGGCGGACCTGGACGCCGTCAACCTGTCTCCAAGCACGGGCGGTTCCGAGTGCGGCTTGAAAGTCGTCACCTATCACATCGTGCCCGTTGAGCAGCGGATGCGGGTTGAGAAGTCGGTCTGGGAGTGCTTCTCGGAGAGCAGGGACTTGCGGGAGCCGAGCGACATCTCCTGCGGCGGGCGGTACAGCGCCTTCGGGCTGCACGTGAAGTGGCTGCCCAGGCAGGTTGGCTACTACATCGCGGAGGGCGAAGGGCTGCGGGACAGGTTCGTCGCCCACATCCCGTGGATTGAGGAGAAGCTGAAGGTGCAGGTGTCGGAAGCGGATTCCGTCGAGACCGCCGATCTGATTCTACGGCTGGGTGTGGATTCGCCGCAGAACTGCTTCCACCGGGCGGGGTGCAGCATCTGGCACGAAGTCGAAAATCGCACTTACGCCGACATCTACATCTCGGAAACGGGGCAGTTCTTCAGCCAGGTGCTCAAGCACGAAGTTCTGCACTCGCTGCTGCCGATGGGACACTTGCCGGAGGGGAATTATCTGATGAGCGTGAGGCCGACGGACCCCTCACAGACGAACGAGTTGAGCGCCCTGGAGGAGAAGCTGCTGGCCCTCTACACCCACCCCTACCTGCGGGCGGACATGACGATGGAGCAGTTCCGCCAATACCTGGTGGTGGAGTAGCGTCCTTCCGCCCTGCTGTCCGCCACCCGCGACGCCTTCCGCATCACTCCTCGTAAAGGCTGTTCTTCCATCGAAGGAAAATTGTCGCGCCACCCGGCATGAGCCGCAGCAGGAACTCCAGGCCGAGTCCTTTGGCAAACGACGCCCTCTATATGGGGTAGAATATCAACACGGGCTTGCGCCAACGGGCCAACCCGGCAAAATCCTCAAATGCGGCAAGCGCATCTCCGATGGTTGCACCGAGTGTCATGTTACACAGACAAGAGTTGCAACAGGGATGGAGGAAATGGGCGCCAGCCTTGCCTAATGACTCAATTAGAATTAGTGTAGAATAAGAGAAATCGCTTTCTGGCCTCGCATAGCGTAATGTCTAAACGTGAGGAGGTGGATGAAGTGGAATTCAACGAATACCAACGCATTGCCAGCCAAACGGACCAACAACCAAAGTCTTTGGAAGGCAAAGAGGATCTTCTCAGCATTCTAATACCATTGCTCGGCCTCGCAGGGGAGGTAGGGGAATTGCTCGGAGAGCACAAGAAGAGGCTTAGAGACGGCGACTCGTACAAACTCTTTCCTGATAGAGTGAAGGAAGAGTTGGGCGACTTGCTCTGGTATCTGTCAAACGTAGCCACGAAGCATGGAGTGACGCTTGATGAAATCGCCTCGCATAACCTGAGAAAGATTCATAGGCGGTGGCCTGTGAGCGATACTTCGCCCCGTCGGAAGAGACTGTTCGACGAAGACTTCCCCGAGAGCGAACGTCTTCCCCGTCGCATGGATATCTCTGTGAGTTCAGACGGTCCACGAAAATCACTGACGTTCATAAATGGCAAGCCATTCGGAAACTACCTTACTGACAACCGATATGAAGACGACGGATATCGATTCCATGACATCTTCCATTTGGCGTATGCAAGTGTATTGGGTTGGTCACCCACAGTCCGCGCTTTGTTGCGCCGCAAGCGAAAGAGCAATCCACGGGTGGACGAAGTGGAGGATGGTGGAAGGGCTATCGTCTTAGAAGAGGGAATATCCGCTATGGTCTTCAGCTATGCCGAACGCCGTAACTATCTGGAAGGAGCTGAAAGCGTTAATTACGAATTGCTGAGGTCTATCAAAGACATGACCGCTCATCTGGAGGTTGCTTGCCGAACCGAGGGCGAATGGGAACGAGCGATTCTAAAGGGCTTCGACTTGTGGAGAAAGGTTAAGGCCGTTGGGAAAGGCGAAATCCGGGCTGACTTGGAGAAGGGGGTAATTGAGATGGTTGAGTTGGATAATGCCATATAGCTTGGCATTTCATTTATCCCATCCTAACGCTTACTTTCTCTCCTCATTTGGCAAAAAAGAAACCAGGCGGTAACGGCTCCGACCAGCGCCGTGCAGATAGCTGCGATACAAAGCGTGAATAGAAGTATCAACCATCCCCATTCCGTAACCCATCCCGGCACACTAATTTCTGGAGTATCTCTGAAGCTAAGTATTACTGTCAGCGCGGCTCCCAAGATCGCAACTGCCACCAAAAAGATGCCAAACATGACAAGCGGCTGCAGGTAATTTTTTACACTTTCCACCTCTGATTTCATGTCTTTTCGCACTGTCTCCACATCGTTTTGAATCCTAGTTACATAGCTCCAACTTGGTTTAGTTTGCTCTGCCATGCTACTCTTGATTCGACTCCAAGAATCATCCCTTTTTGGAGGTACAAAGCTGCCGCAGACTTTGTCAATTTCGAAAGTGAACACGCCATCGCCAGGTTGTAGATGAATTGGATCGTTTCCCAAATTGGCCACCCTCATGTACAATCGCTCGTCTTTCTTTCCATGGCCGTATAGGGGATCCACCTGAATGCCCATCAGCCCTGTCAAACCCTGTAGGGCGTACTCCAGGCGTATTCCAATTTTACCCACAAGGTCTTTCGGCATATCCAATCGCTCAACTGTGGAGAGGATTGCAATTTTACCGGGTTCTATGGTAATGAAACCACCACTAAAGGGCTTGCCCGGATCGAAGAATTTACCTTCTAACAACATGCCGTCGTCGTCAATTCTAAGCACGTAGGAAGCTTCCCTGATCTGAGACTTGCACCATGTGTCATTCTTGAAGATTTCATTTTTTTCAAGCCGTTCCAGGATTGCATTGCCACTTAGAATCATGCCATAAGTCTCCTTTGTCGAGGTTCGTCTTCTGTCACGATGGCCGACGTTTGCTTATCTGCCAGCAAGTGGTTTATACCCCATTTGGGCGGAAACCAGTATTGCAGTGGCCTGTTTGACGGCTTGTAGATCTGCTTGACGCGCGATCGGCCGTCTACTCCACGCACGGTTGGATGTTTAACCCTTGCATACTTGGATACTTCACAGAACAGGTTCTGACAATCTATCAATTGTAGACGTCGTCCCCATAAGTTCTTGAACTCCAAGCCCAAGCGTTGAAACTCGTGGTTCTGTCTATCTGTCACGAGGCGTATGACGTCTGAGTCTGTGAGGTTGCCCTGGTCACTGAAGCACTTGCGAATGCCGTCAGCCGCTCCTGGGCCAGGCATGACAAACTCCATTTCCGAGAAGTTGCAAATTTCGCTGTAATTAATATCAGTCGCAAATTGATAGGCCAGAAAGTTTCCGATAGTGGGATAAGAGAGGAGCAGATTGAAAGCTTGCTTCATGGTGAGAGCTGCGGCTATTCGCTGAGGAGCATCGTCACTCATCATCAGTTCCAATAACCGCAGGTGGTTTCGGTGCTTCGAGCGACTTCCAAAGATGCGATTGCCGGAAGGCATAATATATGCGGCGGAATAAATAGGAGTCTTTGAAGAGATGGCCTCAGTCAACACATTGTCGTAACTGTCAAACGTGTATTCCCGATATGAAATGTGTCCCAGCCTTGACTCCAACAACTCCCACGTCTCTATCTTGTTGAAAAGCTTGAACAAGATCGTGCGGAAAAAGATTTCTGCCTCTGACTGCTCACCCTTGTAGATGACGTTTCGGATAAGATATTGGCTAACTCGGTCCGATGCGCGATAAGCGTTGGTGAATCTGTGACGAGTAATAATTGGATCCTCCGTCCAGGGAGGCTCGTCTCCCTCAAGCTTACGAAAGAATACATTCTGCCGCTCAACCGCAAAACGCCAGAAGGTGTCGTAGACTTCTGTAGGAATGGCGGGCAACGAGTCTTGCAGCCGGACCCGAATCATTCGAATCTCAGATTGACTTCAGGTAGTTGCTCTTTTAGTCTATTCATCAGTATAGCGACAAAATTATTCGTTACTATGCGTCAACGCTTTTCTAACCGAATCATACAGATTTCGTAGAGATTTCTTGGTGCCGTCTCGCGCTGCTGGAGTCGCTATGCAGATAACTTTGGAGAGTGTGAGGCCCATTTCAGCAGCCATGAATCGGCCAAGTCGGCAAAGGCCTAAATAGTTCCCATATGCGCGCCTGAACATATATTGCTTCGCATAGAATCCAGTTACTGACAATCCACCGTCCTTAGCAGGGGCGAACGCTACTTGCTGAAGACAGGGGAACCCTCTTTGACGTTGATGAGTGTGATCTTCGGTTGGATCCATTAGCGATGCTTGAAGAGCAGACCTGCGGTGATTGCCTCTTTTCCAAGTGCTTATGATGTGCTCAAGCTGATTTACCGACTCGGCCCTTGTATCTGATTTACCATAGGATATCAATCGCTGAAAGTATACTCCATAGCAGTTGCTCCGATGTGTCAGGATTCGGGGTAAGGCCTTGAGATACCTGTTGTAAAGACATTTTCGATGCCTGCCCGGGTTCCAATAAGTAAGCGGGAAAATGGTGTTCGCCACTGTATGGCACGTCAATCCATTTGCTTTTTTACTTAAGGCATCGTCAAGCTTTGTGCGAATCGCTGGAATTTCAGGTGGTTCGCTGTTGCTTAAACCCTTGATTACTACGACCAAGGGAGCGATTTCATTGGCTTCAAAAACTTCAACAAACGCCTTTCCCCATGCTACTGACAGGTTAGTTTCTTCGATAATAATTGCCGATGCCATGCCGCAAACTAAGTTACTATCGCCTGCGTTCGCCTGTCAACATGGCATTAAGCTGCATAAAGTGGTAGGCGGTTCGGTTGAAGATTCACCATCCATGTTAGATTATTGGGTCTTAACCTGGAGCAGCTTGTCACCAGCCGACAGCGTCGGCAGCGGGCCGCTGGGATTGACCTTCAGACTAACTACCATGACAGCGGAGAGCGATGGATGAGGCGGTAGTATTCGGGGTTCTGGCCTTTGCCCTGGTCATGTTCGTGTGGGGCAAGTGGCGGTACGACGTGGTCGCGTTGGTGTCGTTGCTGATTCTCGCGGTTCTGGGCATAGTTTCGCCGTCGGAGGCGTATCTGGGATTCGGACATCCGGCGGTGGTCACCGTGGCCGCCGTGCTCATCCTCAGCCGCGCCCTCTACGAATCCGGCGTCGTGGACGTGATTGCCAGCTGGTATCTGCGGATTCCCGACTACCTGCCGTTGAGAATCGCCTCCCTGTCCGGCCTGGGGGCATTTCTATCGGCGTTCATCAACAACGTGGGCGCCGTCAGCCTTCTCATGCCCGTCGCCATGCGGGTCGCGGGCAGAAGCAAGCATCCGGCGTCGCGCTTTCTCATGCCGCTGGCCTTCGCGTCGCTGCTTGGCGGCATGATAACCCTCATCGGCACGCCGCCGAACATCATCATCTCAAACTTCCGGCTGGAAGAGAGCGGCGCGGCCTTCAATATGTTCGACTTCGCCGTCGTTGGGCTGGGGGTGACCGTCGCGGGGGTGGCCTTCATCGCCCTCATAGGCTGGCGTCTCCTTCCTTCCCGCACCACCCCCGGCTCCCTGGGCGACGCGCTGCACATCGAGGACTACATGACGGAAGTGCGGGTGCCGGAGGACTCCCGCTTCGTCGGAAAGATGGTGCGCGACCTGGAGGAACTGGCGGAAGACGACGTGGCAATCGTCGGCCTGCTGCACAACGGCGTCGTCCACGGCGCGCCTTCCAGCTACCAGATTATCGACGCTCACGACGTCTACATCATCGAGGCTGACCCCGAAGACTTGAAGACCTTTATGGACAAGACGGGGTTTGCCCTCGAAGGTTCCTCCAGAGACATTCAGGCCGACATAGACGAAACATTGACCGGCCAGGACGTGTCGATGGTGGAGGCGATTGTCGGGCCGGACAGCCGCGCCGAAGGCGACAGCGCCCACGGGCTGCATCTGCACGAAGCCTTCGGCGTGAACTTGCTGGGCGTGTCCCGACGCGGCACCAGGTTCATGCGGCATCTGGGCGGGGTCATCTTCAAGGTGGGGGACGTTCTGCTTCTCCAGGGCAAGAAGGAAGAGGTGCGGAAGGCGCTGCCCCGGCTGGGGCTGCTGCCCCTGGCCGAGCGCGAGCTTCGCATCGGACAGCAGCGCCAGCTTCTCATCCCCCTCACGGTATTCGTCGTCGCGGTGCTGCTTACTTCGCTGGGCGTGTTGTCCGTGCAAGTCTCGTTTATGGTGGCCGTTGCGGTGCTCCTGATTACCCGGTTCCTCAATCTGGAATCGGCGTACCAGTCCGTCGACTGGCCCGTCATCATCCTGCTCGGCGCGATGATACCGGTGGGAGGCGCGCTGGAGACCACGGGAGGCGCGGCGCGAATCGCCGCGTTAATCACGGAAATGGGCGACGCGCTGCCGCCCTGGGCGATGCTCGGCGTGATTCTGGTGGCTTCGATGCTGCTTTCCGCAGTCATAAACAACGCCGCCGCCGTGATTCTGATGGCGCCCATCGGCATAGGCGTGGCGCAGACCCTTGGCGCATCGACGGACCCGTTCCTGATGGCCGTCGCCATCGGCGGGTCTTCCGCCTTCCTGTCGCCCATCGGCCACCAGTCGAACACCATCGTCATGGGGCCGGGCGGCTACCAGTTCTCGGACTATCTGAGGATGGGACTGCCGATGGTGGTGATAATCGTCGCCGTGGCCATCCCGCTGTTGATGTGGGCGTGGCCCCTGGGAATCTAGCCGTCGGAGGTCAGGCCGGCTCCGCTAGAAACACGGGAATCCTGCGGGGCGTTCGCTGCTGCATCTCGTCGTAGGGAGGATACGCCGCCGCCGCCAGCTTCCACAGCCGCGCCCGTTCAGGCCCTTCCTCCACCTCGCGGACGCGCATTGCGTACACTTCCGTCCCATCCCGAATCTCAACTTGGGGGTCGGCGCGAAGGTTGTACACCCACACGGGGTTCTTCGGCGAGCCGCCGACGGACGCGACGAGGATGTAGTTGTCGCCGTCCTTCGCGCGCATCAGGGGCGTCTTGCGAACGGCGCCGGTGCGATTGCCGCGGTTGGTGACGATAATCACGGGCAGGCCCGTATCCCGCAGCGTCGTCGCCTCCGTCCCGCCGCTCGCTTCGTACCGCTCCACCTGCTCCCGCACCCAATCCGTGGGGGAAGGTATGTATTCCGACATGAAATCCTCCCGGTTTATGTAAAGCGCACGCCGACCCTGCTGTCGTGGCGCACGGCAATCGGATACAGCCGGTCTTCCTTCCGCGTGGAAGTCGCGGCAAGACCGCCTTGATTCCTTAAAGGAGACCCTTGCGTAAATGCCAACCCTCCCATACACCGCGCCCAAATCACCCCCATCTCAATCTTCCCCCGTCAAGGGGGAAGAGGTTAATTGACCCCTTTGAGGGGGGCGGTTGGAAGGTCGAACCCCCGGAAGGCCGGGGATTCGACCACATTGACCTTGCTACGCGGTGAACACCTGCAACGCCTGGTTGATCAGGAAGGCGGAATCGCCGTTGTCGCCGCCGCCGCTTATCGCCCAAACGGCCCAGCCAATCAGGATGCTCGTAATCGCCACTGGAATGAAAGCCAGGACAATCACGAAAAACGCCCGCCACGTGGAAGTGTAGTCCAGGCTCTGGCGAACGGCGACCAACATCGCGGCTATGGACCAAACCAATCCGACAAAAGCAAGAATCGGCCCAAGAATGGGAATGAACAAGAACACGCTCAGCAACCGAGGGGTTTGGGCGAACCCCGTGCACCGGGCCAACTGACCCCAATCCGCCTCGGTGTCCTCGGTCTTCAACAGCGTGGCCCCGATTATCCAGGTGAACAGGGCCCACAGCGCCCAACCAAGGACTCCCCAAGTTATTCCGTTGACCAATGCGCCAACCACGTTCATGTCGTCGCCGGTTAGCAGTTGTCCGACGAAGCTGGCGACGGACACCAGAATGACAACCAACAATGCCTGAATAGTTGCGCCGCTGTCATGCTCCACGTCCTCGTAGGTCTGGGCGTTCAAGCGGGCGGCTCCCAGCATTCTTCCTATCATAGGATTACTCCACCTCTTAAAATTTGCGGTTCGGATGGAAGGGACGTCAACGCCGCATCCTCCGCCGCTCGGCACATCTTATCATAAAATCGGGAAAAGCAATGCACTCCTGAGAAATGACCGACGCATAGCGAGACCGGACGGACATGGGGAAATCGCTACCTGCTTCTTGCCCGCGACTTCCTGCGTCTGCGCCTTGCCGGGACGTTGCGGCCCTTAATCCGACCCGTCTCCAGGTATCGCTTCAGCAGCCACGTCAGCGCCACGATTCCAAGAATCGCCAGCGCGGTGATGGTGTCGCCGCGACGGAACGCCGCCCATGCGTCGCCCGCCAGACTGGGGATGACGAAGGAGCCGATGACCACGGCGACCGCGACCAGAAGCACCCGGAAGGGGTGGGTGAAGACGTGCCCCCGCAGGATGGCGAGGGAAGCGGCGATGGTGAACGAAACGCCGAAATAGAAACTCAGCCCGAAGGCCCAATGCCACAGCACGTACATGCTCGCGGCGGTGATGGGAACGGTGAGCCAGATCTTCCCCTGCTCGAACCCGTACAACCATCGGGCGCGGGAATCCCGCACTTCCCTGGACAGCCACCTGCCGATGAAGCGAAGAATCGCGCGCTTCACCCTGGCCTCCCAACCATGAAACACCTCCAACCATCGTTACGGACGCAACTTGATGATGGGAGAACGCGCTTTCCCGTGTCAATACCAACCACCCCCACCTTCCCTTGATTATTGTCATGCAAATAGTTACATTGGATGATGAAACCCAAACGTCCATTGAGATTAGCTAACGGCTATGTTGGATAGAGCGAAATACCACTTGAAGCTGTGGGACTGGCGGTTGTTCGCCTTCATTCTGCTGTTTCTGGCTCTTCCCAACATATACCAACTCTACCGCGTACATCTCATTGGCAGCGAAATACCGGACCCGGGCAGTCTTGCCATAGTCTCACAATGGCAATTCGTAGGACTCGTCGTAGAAGTCTTTCAGGAAGCCACGGTTCTGGCGATATTCTTCTTCCTCGGCTCCCAGATCCGCAGAGCGGCGTCCCTGCAGATGGACAGGGCAAAGAGCGTCCTCGTATTCATATTCATTGCATCGCTGGTCTTTTCCCTGGGAGTCTTCGTTTTCCGAGACGCCTTCATCACTCTCATCGGAACCTCCGAAGACATCCAGGCTCAGACGAGCGCATTTCTGGGAATCAGCATATTCAGCATTCCCTTCACCCTGCTGGCGGCCGCCGTCATAGTCTTCTTCGAGTCTTTGAGATTGCGGCGGTTGGTGCTATTCATGGCCTTCGCCAATGTGGGCCTGCGTTTCGCCCTTGACAGCTTGTTTTTCGGAGGACACGGCTTCTCGCTGGACGCAGGCGTGGTAGGAGTGGGATGGTCTACGCTGCTTTCCAGCGCGGGACTTCTGCTCATTGGAATGCTGCTGCTTGTCCGCGCGAAGGCGCTCCCGGCCAACTTCTTCTTCTCCCGTCCCACGTTTTCCGGCATGAGCGATTATTTGCGCGTGGCCCTGGGAAGCGGGACGGACAGCCTCATGCGCAACGTCGCCTACTTCTTTATGATAGTCCGAATCGTCAACACCATCGGCTCCACGGAGATTGGCGGCTACTACCTGACCATGCAGATTCTCTGGAGCTTCATGTTGGTACCCGTTCTTGCCCTTGCCGATTCTGTGAAGGTGATGGTCGCCAACGCGTCCGGCGACGTCCATCGGGTCAAGTCCCTCTGGTACGCCGCCATGCTCATCACGGCGCTGATGATGATTGTTTGGATTGGATTAGCCCCCGGCTTTTCCACCTTTGCCGCGGCGCTGTCAGACGACGGCGAGACGGTCCGATGGGCTGTCACCGCCTTCGGCATACTGTTCATCCCATACGTATTGTTGTCATTCAACACCGTCACCGACAGCGTATTCTACGGCGTGGGCAAGACGAAATATCTTGCCTATCAGTCCGTCCTGACCAATGGGAGCGTCTATCTGGTTGGATTCATGCTGTATGCCTTCGACGTCTGGAATCCCACTTTTGAAGGCGTAATGGTATTGTTCTCCCTCGGCATCCTGGTCGATACATTCCTTACCCTATTCTTCCTGGTAAGGATTCTCTACTATCAACCGGAGAAAACAGCATCAGCCGAGATGAGAAACCCGATCGACCACACAAACTGAGTCTGGGACATCACGCCCGACACAGCTCGGCTTTTTCCATCCGCCAGTTATCCAGCGTCCATCTTTTGCTGACCCCTTGACAAGCATTCTGGTTTGTGTTACAAACTATTTTGTATTCATTCGCACATACACACAACAAGGAGGCGCAATGGCAGGACGACGCGGAGAACCGCAGCCCATCACTCCCGAGCAAAGCTGGGAGTCCATCCAGAACACCCTCGACGACTCCCGAAGCTCCATGTACATCGCCGGGTGGACCACCATCGCGCTCATTTGGGGCGCCCTCTACGCCATCGGATTCCTTTCTCAGTACGCCGTCGCAACCTTTGCCGCCTCCTTCGCCGAAAGCTACCCCTGGTATCCGGCGCCCATCTGGGCCGGCGTCGGCTTCGTCGGCATGGTCGGCAGCGCCATAATCGGCCACCGGGCCAGCAAGCGCAACGCCCAGGGCCGCACCGCAACCAGGGTCGGACTTCGCATATTCTTCTTCTGGATGGCCGTCGTCTCCGCCGCCTTCGTCGTTCCTCCCGCCGCCGGGATGTGGACCGCCGACGCGAACGGCGCGGCCATCGGCGGCGTGGTTATCGGCATAATCGCCCTCGGATTCGTGCTCTTCGGCATAATGAGCCGCCCGGCCATCTCCCTCGTCGGCATCGGCATCGCCGCCTCCTACTACATCCCCTCCCACCTGTTCGGCGACGTGGCTCCGTTGGTGTCTGCCAACCTCATGCTTGTGGCGGTCGCCGTCGCCTGGATGTGGCTCCGCAGAAGCGACTCCCCATGAACGACGAACCCGTCGTCCTGGACAAAATCATCCACCAATCCACACGCCTCCGCATCATGACCCTGCTGGTGGACCAATCCGAGGATGACCGGACGGCCTACGGCTTCATCCAGAAGACCCTCAACCTCACCGGCGGCAACCTGACCATCCACCTGCGGAAGCTCCAGCAGGCCGGATACGTGGCGACCTCCAAGGAATTCGTGGACGACAAGCCCCGCACCTGGGTGCAGGCGACCCGCGAAGGCCGCGCCGCCTACGCCGATTACCTTCTCAACCTGAAGCGGGCGCTCAACCTGCCTCTGGGATGAGTCAGACGCCGGGGTCAGGTCTCTCCAAACACGTAATCGTCCAACAGCCCGTTTCGCACCGCGTAGATCACAAGCTCCTGCTTCGTCTCGATGGCAAGCTTGTCCTGAATGGCATAGAGGGCGTTGCGAACCGTCACCGGGCTTATGCTTCTGCCTTTCGCGATTTGCGCGTTGGTCATCCCTCGAGCATACTGCGAGAGTATTTCCCGCTCCCTGGGCGTCAACATGCTCGGTTTCGGCTTACTTTTCCCTTGCGTCGACGCTCGGAATTCCGCGAAGGCCCGCCTTATCGCGTCGCCGGGTATGCGAAACTCCCCGTCGGCCACGTCGCGAACCGCATTCAGCAGCTTCTCCTTCCCTGAATACTTCTGCAAGTATCCCGCCGCGCCCGCGGCCACCGCCTCCGCCACCGCGTCCTCCTCCGTCGAAGCGGTCAAAATCAGCACCTTCGTATCCGGCAGCGCCTCCGTTATCTCCCGGCACGCGTCCACCCCGTTCATCACCGGCATCATCGAGTCCATAATTATCACGTCCGGCTTCACGCATACTGCCAACTTCACTGCCGCGGCGCCGTCTCCGGCCTGTCCCGCCACCTCGAATCCCCCGTCTCGCGTCAGCACTTCATTCAGGCCGTCCCGCATTATCTCGTGGTCGTCCACAATCATCACTCTTATTCGCCGTTTCGCAACCATATTACGCTTCTTCCAGATTTCCCTGATATGGAACTGAACAGGTTACCCTCACGCCGCGCCCCGCAACCCCGGGCCCCGCCTCCAGGTTCCCGCCCATCCGCTCCGCTTCCTCCCTCATGTTCCTCAAGCCGTGTCCCCGTTGCGCGTAGTCCGTGGGCAGTCCCACGCCGTCGTCCGACACGGACAGACGCAACCCGGTCTTCTCGAAGTCCAGCCCGATTATCACCTCGCCCGCCCGCGAGTGGCGGAAAGCGTTTGTGAGCGCGTTGTGGACTATGGAGAAGAGACGCCGTCGGGTCGCTATGGAGAGCATCGGCTCTTCGCCGGATTGAACCACCCGCGCGGGTATGGACGTAATTGTCCCGAAAGTAGACGCGTAGGACATCAGCGCGGGGCCAAGCTCCCTTCCTTCGAATATGCGCCGGGCGTCTATAGGGTGCCTCAACTCCCACATCGTCGTTCTGGAGAGGGAGTGAATGGCTTCCAGCTTTGCGACCACCTCCTTCCGATTGTCCCTGTCCTTGCCGTTCTTCCCGCTCGCCAGCTCTATTGCCGTTTCCAGGCCCAGCCCGATCATGTACGCCGCCTGGGCCACGGTGTCGTGCATCGTTTGCGAAAGGTCCACGCGCTCCCTCTGAAGCTCGCGTTCCCGCTCCACCGCGGCGAGTCTCCTGATCCGCTCGAATCTGGATATGAGGTTGACCGCCACGACCACGGCGAACATCACCGCTATTCTGGTGAACAGCACTTTCTCTTCCTTTGTGTCAAAGTCCACCCCCGGCGCCAGAGAGAGACTCATGGCCGCGTAGATTATGGCCGCCATCGTCGTCCAGGCCAGGTTGAGACGGAAGGACGTGAACGTGACCGCGAACATGGCCAGGGCGGGGTAGTAGAGCACGAAGTAGGTGTTCTGGAACCTGGTGGAGATGGCTATTCCCGCCGTTATCATCGTCATGTCCATTACGCTCAGGGCGAGCATCCACCGCCAGGTAACCGGGCGATTCGTGAGGATGCGATAGTGAACGTAGCCGTTCAGCGCCAACACGGCCATCGCGAACAGCATGGTAGGCAGGTAGTTGGGGTCTTCCAGGTTGACCCGATAGTTGAACTGGGCCACCCAAGTGATAATTACAAACCATCTTACCCAAATGGAAATGCTCAGGTTATGGCGCAAATGCCTCGAATCGTCAGGGCCGCCGGGCCGGGAAGTTTCCGCAACGCCGGCGCGGGGCGCGTCCGCCGAATCAGAGCCTGCGTCTCTAAATCGTAACCGAATCTTCATCAACTGCAAGGTGCTATCGCACTCCTTCCCACAGGTGCATTCTCACCTGTCAAATCAGGTACAAAAGCACCTTATCCTCTGGCTCCGGAAAACGCAATATGGAACTGATTCGAAACCATAGACGTCATCATTCTATAATCATCCAGGAGATAGAAAATGTTTAAGTCCGCAACAGGCATCCTGGCGACGCTCGCGTTGCTGCTCTCCATCCTGGCCGCATGCGGCGGGGACGCCGCAACTCCCGCGCCTGCGACAGTCGCGGCGACCCCAACGCAGGCGGCTCCGCCTATGACCCCGCAGGCGGCTCCGACGCCTACCGAGGCTCCCACTCCGGCTCCGGCGACTCCCAGCCCGACTACTCCTGCGCCGACGCCAGCGCCGACGGAGGCTCCCGCTCCGACGCCAACGGCCACGCCGACGCCGGAACCGCCCACCCCGACGCCCGAGCCAACCCGCGCCACGCCGGTTCCCAGACGTGCGCCGGCGGCCACTCCCAAGCCTACGCCGGTTCCAACGCCTACCCCGACTCCGCCGCCCCCGCCGCCGGCCGGGTCCGTGGCGGAGCAGGTGTACGCCCAGGCTTCGCCTGCCATCGCATACATAGAAACGCCGGTCGCTTCAGGCAGCGGCGTCCTCATCGAAGGCGGCTACATCGTCACGAACCACCACGTAGTCATACCCTACGAAGAAGTAAGGATAACCTTCCCGGACGGCACGGACTTGCAGAGCGTCCCCCTGGTCGGATGGGACCCGATGGCTGACTTGGCCGTGTTCGGCCCGGTCACAGTTGCGGCGTCTCCGTTGACGCTTGCGGAAGCCGAAGACGCCGCCATCGGCAGTGAGATGCTGCTCATCGGCTATCCCGCCGAGGTGGACGAAAAACCCGTTCCAACCATCACTCGGGGCATCCTCTCTAGATTGCGCGAATGGGAACGGCTCGGCATGACCTACCTGCAATCGGACGCCGCCATCGCCGGAGGGCAGAGCGGCGGCGCGCTCCTTAACTCCGAGGGCGAGGTCATCGGCATCTCAGGCATCAGCTACAGCGAAGCGGGTTTTGCGCTGTCCGCGTCCGCCGCGGACGTGAAACCCATCGTTGACGATCTGATAAAGGGTAGATTCACGTCCGGCCTGGGCGACCGCCGTCTGCCTGCCGGACAGGGCGACTTCTTCTACGAAATCGAATTGGTTAACTTATGGGACGACGCGGAGTTCATCATCAACGCAACGGCGGGAACCATCCTGGAAATCGAAGTCGAAGGCGACGGCGACGCGGCGTTCTTCGTGTCGGACGTCATCGGCCCGATTCTGGAGGTGGACGACGAATTGGAAGGTTTGGAATTCGGCTCTGTGGAACTGCTGATGGACGGCGCCCACCTTCTGAATGTTGCGATGTACACGGAGGAGCCATCCTTCTTCCAGGTATACAGCAACGTGAGGATGAAACCACTCATTGATCCGGACGACGGGCGCGTCATTTCGCCGGGCCGCACAATCGCGGCAAGCATCGACCACCCCCTGGATTACGACTGGTTTTCCATCAGCCTGGAAGAAGGCGAGACGGTGGCCATCTCGACGGATTCTCTGAACGCGGACACTGAGATTCTGGTTGACTTCCTGGGAGCCCAGGTTGGCCAGATAGTCAGCGATTACGATAGCGGAGGAGGCCTGGCCGGCACGAATGCCCATCTGGTCTACCGGGCGCCCCATACGGGAGAATTCACCATAGTGGTCAGGGAGCCAGTGGGCGTCAGCTTCGGCGGCTACTACCTGACGGTGGAAACCGCCCGCGAAGGAACGGAAACCGTCGTTGTGCCTCCCGCTTCAACGACGCCCGTCGAGGACATCATCGAAACGTCCTACGAAATCATCGAAACGCCCTACGGTCGGATGTATTACTTCATGGACGAGTTGGGATTGTTCGAGGTGCTGGCCCCCGCGGACTGGGAAATAGTATCGGAGTTTGACGGCTGGCACCACGCTGTAGAAGAGTTTGACGGCGGCGAATTCACGATTCTCTATGGGGACGTTGACGAGTGGGGGTTGGACCAGCCGTCGCTGGATGCATTGGAGGACGCCATCATTCAAGCCGACCTCGCAGGATACGATGAGGACGAGATCATTTCCAACGACGTGTTGACGACGCTGGGAGTCTCGATCCGCAGGTTGGAACTGCTGGCAGACGATTATTGGATCCATTCGATGATCTACCTGTCCGATGACTGGTACGCGACCATCAGCTACTTCTTTCCGGTCTTTCCCGTCGACCAGTTTACCGATAGATTGGAGATGGTCGAAGACACCTTCGACAGCTTCTTCCCATACTACTAGCCCAACCGCGCGGCGTCTGAGACGCGCCCCAATCAGACGAAGCGCGGCAAATCCGCCGAACCCTCCCCCGGTTGAGGCCGGGGGAGGGTTCACTTTCCCGTCATCGCCATCCTCAAGAACCCTCACCCCACGCGGGACGCTGCGGGTCAACATTGGAATTCACTTTTTAGTTATGGTAATATGCCCGCAGGTCAGCCCACTCTTGCAAGTCCGTCTCATATTGCCTAAACTGCCACTTGAGATTACAGCCGCACAGCTTGAGCGGCAAATTTGGATAGGGGAGGAGATTCGTTGAAGACAATGGTAGGAGCCTTCAACCGGAGCCGCATCATCACACTCTTGGCGGCCACCGGCATAGCCACCCTGATTTTATTCGTCTTCCGACCGGCGGTCGCGGAAGCGGCCGGCGTCGAGGAAGAAGCAGTATTCGTATTCAACACCTTCGCGTTCCTCATCTGGGGGGCGCTGGTCATGTGGATGGCCGCCGGATTCACCATGCTGGAAGCCGGTTCCGTCCGCACCAAGAACGCCTCCATGATCTGCCTCAAGAACATCGGCATCTACTCAATCGCCGGTTTGGCCTACTTCGTCCTCGGCTACAACCTGATGTATGTGGGCGTCGGCAGAGAGTTGATGTTGTTCGGCATAGACTTTGGCGGACTCATCGGCAGCTTCAGGATATTCTACGAATCCTCCGCTGAAGAGGCGGCGCTGCTGGCAGGCGAAGCCGCCGACGCGTCGGCTCTGCTCGCAAGCGGCGCGGGATACGCCTCAATGTCCGACTGGTTCTTCCAGATGGTGTTCGTCGCCACCGCCGCGTCCATCGTCTCCGGCGCGCTGGCGGAGAGGGTGAAGATGTGGTCCTTCTTCGTCTTCGTCCTCGTACTCACCGCCGTCATATACCCCATCATCGGCGCGTGGTACTGGGGCGGCGGCTGGCTCGCCGACATGGGATTCGTCGACTTCGCCGGTTCCACCATCGTCCACAGCACGGGCGGATGGGCGGCCCTGGCGGGCGTGATGATTGTCGGGCCCAGGTTGGGCAAGTTCCGAAAGGACGGTACGGCGCGAGCGACGCCGCCATCCAACATTCTGGTGGTCACCCTGGGCGTGTTCATCCTCTGGCTGGGCTGGTTCGGCTTCAACGGCGGCTCCCAGCTGGCCCTCGGCAGCGCCGCCGACGCCATTTCCATGAGCGTCGTAATCGTCAACACGAACCTGGCGGCGGCGGCCGGCGTGGTGGCGGCCCTGCTGGTGTCGCGACCCATCATGGGTCGGATAGACCTGTTTGCCGGACTGAACGGTGCGATTGCGGGATTGGTGGCGGTCACCGCCGCCCCCAACTTCGTTGACCACCCTTGGGCGCTGCTGGTCGGCGCGGTGGGCGGCGTGCTGGTGGTCGGCGGCATCAAGCTGCTGGAGACGTTGAAGCTGGACGACGTGGTCGGCGCGATTCCCGCCCACCTGATTGCGGGCGTATGGGGCACCATCGCGGCCTGCATCACCGTCGGCGCCACCTTCCACGTGCAGCTCATCGGCATCGTCTGCGTCGGCGCCTTCGCCTTCGGCGCTTCCTGGCTGCTGTGGCAGGCCTTGGCGAGAACCATCAGCGCCCGCGTCTCCCCCGACGTGGAGCGACTCGGACAGGACGCCGGCGAGCTCGGCATGGAGTCCTACCCCGAATTCGTCCTCATGCCGGAGGACTTCGACGAAGACTAGCCCACCTCACCCTCTTATCCCTTCCCCCTTTGACGGGGGAAGGTTAGGCCTGTCCTGAGCTTGTCGAAGGGATGGGGGTGATTCGGCTGGAAGGGCCTACTCTCTTTATCCCTTCCCCCTTGAGGAAGCTTCTGCATAACCCCCTCTCCCTTGGGGAGAGGGTTGGGGTGAGGGTGAGAATGAGGGTGACGGCCTCCCTGAATCGCACCGCGCATTCAGGGAGGCCCGCTGACGATACCCAACCGCTCACCCTGAACTCACCCCCACCGCTCACCCTGAGCTTGTCGAAGGGTGGTTGCTCCCCATTTTCCCCTCGGCTACAATACCGACGCCGGCCCCCATCCTTGTCGCCGCGTTGCGGTTGCTCCCCATTCTCCCCTCGGCTACAATCATCGGCAACAAGATTGCTACGCATCATATGTTGCGGTTGCTCCCCATTCTCCCCTCGGCTACAATTGCCATACGCGTTTCCAACACTCGTCGGTGTTGCGGTTGCTCCCCATTCTCCCCTCGGCTACAATAACTGGTGGTCTACATGGCACACCGGCTTTGTTGCGGTTGCTCCCCATTCTCCCCTCGGCTACAATTTGCGGAAAAGCCATTGAGCCTGGCCGGGCGTTGCGGTTGCTCCCCATTCTCCCCTCAGCTACAATGTAAGCGGCGTACTTTCCATTGGCGGGACGGTTGCGGTTGCTCCCCATTCTCCCCTCGGCTACAATCTCCTTAGTTTTATTTGGTCTGGCCTCATGTTGCGGTTGCTCCCCATTCTCCCCTCGGCTACAATAGTTGATGATTACGCCCGTTGGGGTGGTTAGTTGCGGTTGCTCCCCATTCTCCCCTCGGCTACAATTCCTCATGGAGAATAAGGACGAGGCGTTGTTGCGGTTGCTCCCCATTCTCCCCTCGGCTACAATCGAGGGTGTATACTATAACGAGCAGCCACGGTTGCGGTTGCTCCCCATTCTCCCCTCGGCTACAATATCGGGGAGGGCGTCCCACTCCACCTTGAGTTGCGGTTGCTCCCCATTCTCCCCTCGGCTACAATAGTGCGCTGACGTTGGTAGGCACAGGTGAGTTGCGGTTGCTCCCCATTCTCCCCTCGGCTACAATTGCACTTCCCTCCCTCCATCGTTCCGTCCGTTGCGGTTGCTCCCCATTCTCCCCTCGGCTACAATGCTTCGTCGCCGGGCCAGGCTTAACCCAGCCTTGGCCTGGCGGCCCCGCATTGCCTGAAAACCGCGTCCGACGCGTCAAAACATCGTATACTGTTGCGGGTTTTTTCCCGCCGGCTGCCTGCTTGATCCCTCATAGCTGACTATGTTCTCGTACTGCTTGTCCGTAAAGTAGATTATCTGCACATTGCCGGCTTTTGGCAGCGAGGCTTGCACCCGCCTTGTGTACACTGCCGCCTGCTCCTTACCCCCGCAGAACCGCATGTATACGGACAGTTGACATCTATCGAAGCCCTGGTCCATCAGAAAGAGTCGGAACTTGTTCGCGGCCCTCCTCTGCGGCTTGGTCAGCACGGGCAGGTCGAACATCACCATCATCCACATCAGCCGATATCCGGAGAGCACGCGCCAGCCCTCACACGACGTCGGAAATGCCGTCCATGACGGGATGCTTCGGCAGAATCAGGGACGCCTTTCCACTTTCAAAGGATTGGGCCAGGGACTGCGCCGCTCGCTCGATGCAAGTATCGACCGGCGTTGTGCCTCGCTCAGTTGCCATGTCCATTGCAAGGGTTCCAACAAGAATCCTCTTTGCGTCCGGGGTCATCTCATCGCATCCCTCTTCAATCAACTTGAACGTCGCGTAGTCAACCAGCGGTCGGAAAGGCTCCATAAGGTCGTCGGCCAGACACATGGAGTCGTTTCTGTTGTGATGGTGAACGCCGAGAGAGGGATGCAGGCCCGCAGCCACGATTGCCCGCGCCACCGCGGCCCGCAAAACGGTGTAGCCGTAGTTGAGGAAGGGATTGGGCATTGGGCCGAATCGCTCGCGACGAAACGCCCCGCCAAACATGAGAGGCCAGTATCGACGCGCCGCTTGGGACTCCACGTTATCCGGATCGCCGGACTTGACCCTACGGGCCAGCAGCATTAGTCCGCCGTCCAGTTTGCCGAGCAGCGCCAAGGTGTTGCTCTGCTGGGTTATCTTGGCTTTTACCAGCGACTGCCACAGCCGCTTGCGAAGTGGTTGTGAGGATTCCAGTTGACGGCGCATTCGGAGGGTTTGGATGTGATGTCCCTCCAGGGGCCAGAGCCACGCAACGGGAAGGTGGTTGGAGCCGCACAATACGACTACGACTCCCCGATGGGCCAGTTCCGTCATCAAATCGTTGGAATAGCTGAGACCCGGAGCGTTGCAGAGAAGCACGCCAATGTCGTCCAACGGTACGCGCCCTTTTTCGTCCTCTTTCAAGGAAACTGTCATCAGCCCCCGTTTGCGGGCCAAATGGCAACCCTCGCTGACAATCTCAATCACCCTGCCGATCATGACTTGAATGGCCCCAAGTCGGATCCCTGCCCAATGGGGTCCACCTTCACCAAGCGAAAGCCTATTCGCTGGAGCGTACTGGCCCGGTACCTGGCCTCCTTCATTTCTTTCTGACTCACGCGGTTGGCAACGTCCGACTCGTTATGGTCGTCCAGAACTACGTATGCGCCATTCTTGGCATTCGTAATCTTGCGAACCCTCACGATGCGCCGTTCCGGGCCTTCCCCCAAAGCCCCCATGTCGTCGATGTGAAGCCGCATCAACCGCTTGGCCGCGGGGTCCGGCTTCCCCTTGTGCTTGCCTTTTCTGGTTTTGGGACGAAACTCCTCAATGTTGAAGTCCGGCTGATTGGCGTCGAACTTAGAAACAACCGACATCTGCCAACTTCCGTCACGCATCCTCCACACGTCCGCGAACTCGTTGCCGCCGGGGATATACCCCTTGTACGCCTTCCCGTCAGTGTCACGGATGGGGATGATTCTCTCCTTTGAGACAACGCGGACGCGCCGCACCTTCTGAACCGCACTCCCAACCTTGACCCCCTCAGTCGCGGCACGCTCCGCAAATTCCGCAGCCTTTCCGCCTTTCATTTCAACTTCGTCCCACAACCCAAGCAACGCTTCCCTCAACGCCTGACCCCGCACGGCTTCCAGGTCTTTCCTCCGCTTAACGTCGCGGAGATTCTTGCGGATGACCACGGTGGAGGCTCCGCCTTCCCTCAATTCCAAAATGCCATAGGCGGTATCTTTGTGAAGCTGGCCGCTGGTCTTTCCCTTGACCCCACGGGTTCCGTGGTCCGGCTTGTGGGAAACCGCCAGCTTGTCCAGAAACGGCCTCAACTGATTCCTGCAAAACCCTTTCCACGGCAGCGTTTCTCCCGCAATGGCGTCCAGTTTTGCCTCAGCCTCATTGCTTGGCGAGGCAGAGGCGCGGGCGAACCTTTGAAGCAGCCCTTGAGTGGTGTTGGCCGCTACAAAGGCGTCAATGGCGTGATGCCGATGGTCGTCCCGCTGCTTGCGGACGTTTTCCCCCTCCGGCGTGGCGCGCAGCATCTCCTCCAATCCCCAGCCACGCCTCAAAATCGCCGTCATCCGACCCGGAATCGCATAAACCCGATTGCGGCCTTCTCCCTTCTCGTCGTACAGGTACGCCAGATACCTCCGCGCCGTGCGCGACAAGTAGCTTGTCTCGTTTAGTTGACGGTCTAGGAAGTCCCGCTCCCCTTCATAACGCTCCATCGCGTCCGAGTCGAACCGCCAACGCTTGTTAGGCGGCAGCTTGGCGGCGTTGGCCAGAATCGCCTCGTAGTCATACCCGTCAGGGTTGTGACTGAACGCCTCATAGGGCGACCGGTCGCCCTTGTCACGGTTCGCCGCGGTCACACAGACGACCTTGTTGGATATGGCGTTGTCCAGCGTCCGTGAGAACGGAAGGATGTGGTCTACCTCCGTTTGATTCGACACCGCCATTGAGAACGAAATCTGCTTGCCCGTGTACGGGCAGATGCGGGCCTGCGGCGGCCCCTGCTCCTCCCACAGACGCAATTTCCTCAGCGTGTCGGCGGTGAAGTCATATTCTGCCGCTTCCAACATCTCCGTGAATCGGATGTTGCGCTCTCGACCCTCACGCTGCTGGCGTTGCAGTCTCGCCTTGTCCTGCCGGTTCATCTTCAAGTCCCGCGTCAGTTCAACCACAATCCGCTCCGGCTTTCCGTAGGCGTCAATCAAGCCGTTGACCACCCGCCGAAGCTGGCCCAGGCCGATGTGAACCGTCGGATTGGCGATGCGCCCATAGCACGCTACATTCCCGTCAACCTTCGCGTCTTTCTGCGAGTCTGCGCCCACCACGTCTCTTGTGAGAACCACGCCGTAGTACTGCAGCTTGTCGTGGGCTTCTTCGTTGCGAAAATCCAAATGGCTGTCATAGCCCACAACTTCTACGGCGTCCGAATAGACCAACCCTTTCGCCAGATGAGGAAGCAGCTTTCTCATCGCCTTTTCACTCAAGTTCCCATACCCGCTCACAAGGGATGCATTGGCAAGAACCCGCGCCCGCTCCTCGTCCATGCCCCATTCGTTGGCGGCCTTTTGAATCACGTCCTCCGGATCCTCCGCATCAAGCAGGAACTTGACGATTTCGTTCCGCTCATCCAACGGCATTTCAAGCCAGCGGTCGCCGAAAAGAGCAACTACGGGTTTGGGTTTAGTGCGTTTGATGAGACGGACGGCGGTTTCGTCGCCCTTGATTGCCTTGCGCCCGCCGGCAGCGAGGTTCAAGACAGCACCCGGCGGCAATCCCAAGTCCTTCGTCGGTTTCGTCAGCGAAATATCCTTGCCCGCCCGTAATCGTTTCAACGCCCGCTCACGCATCCCCCCGTCCAAAGCCTGTTCAGGTTCCGTGCCAACGCGAATTCTGAGGTTGTTCACTTCCTGTAGCATTCGGAATTCCTGGAAGACGGGCAACGCCTTCGCCGCGCGTTCCTCCCCTTCCTCCAGCAGACACCAGCCGGGATCAACGTCCTTTAGGGGGCGTTGGAAGAAGATGATGTTTCTCAGCGACTCCCAATGCTTATCGTTCAGACTGTGATGCGCCTGCTGGGATTCCTGAATGCAGTCGAACTCCGACTCGTACATCGCTCGCTCCGGGTACAAGCCGACTCCCGCCCGCGCTCGCAGTGTTTCCCCATTCTCGTGCCGCCGGGCTAGAAATTCGCCCAGCGTCCGCGCTCCGCTTTCCGTGATTTGCCGTCGAAGCTCGCCTATGGCTTCCCGCGTCTCCGACTCTTCCGATTCCTCTCCCTGCGCCTTGCGGTTGGACTTGAATCCCCGCCTCTGGCCCAAGTGAAACAACGCACGGCCAAGTTCGTAAGGCTCCAACCTTTCGTCTAATGACCGCGCCCTAAGCCTGTACGGGTCCCAATCTTGCAACGCCTTCCGTTCCGACTCTTCAGAAGGCATCAGCCCATATTCGACGAGAGCAGCCGTCAAATCTTCCCGCCGCTTCAGATACCGGTCTCGCCGACGGCGCTGACCGCGAGCCAACCGCCGGTCAACGGCGTTGGACGCTTCGTCTCGATCTTTGCGTCCATCCGGAAAGATGCGGACGCCCATGTCCAGCAGGCCGCAAGGTTCGCCGCTATCGTCCAACAGCGCCGCCGACCATCCTATGGAGTTCGTACCTATATCCAACCCCAGCCGATACCTGAATTCTTTCACTGCCATCGCTCCGTCCTGGTTCAGAGTTGCAAAACTAGATTATATGTAGTATATTCCAAGTTGCCAATAGGTTTATTGACATTGCCGCCGAGGGGAGAACGGGGAGCAACGGTTAACAAGCCTAGGCAAAAAATGAGGACGGGCTACGGCCCGTCCTCTTCCTTTTTACGAGGCCCCGGCCCCGGCTACTGGCCTATTGCCCGCCTTCTTGAGTGGCTGGCGTTTTTGGCCTCGGCGGTCATTTCGTACTTCCGGGGGCGCTTGCTCCCGACGCGGACGCCCCGCTTCTCCAGAATCGGCCACAGCTTATTCGTGAACTCCATCCCGAAGCTGCCCCCCTGCATCCTCGCCATCCGATGACGCGGAAAGCGGTTCTTGATTATCGGCAGGCAGTCCGTGCTCTTGAACGAGCCGACGGGTATCTGCCGCACAATCAAGTCCACCATCTCCTCCCGAATTCGAAGGTCGGCGGCCCGCTTGCGCTCCTCGTCCAAAGCCCTCTGATTCACGTTCCCGCCGTCGTCGCCGGCGGGCCGCAGCAGAATGTAGTCGCTGACGGGCGCAGTCACCTTGACGGTGTGGATGTGGTCGCCGGGGAAATACTCCTCGATGGTCGCCGAACGGGTGCGGACGCGGTCCGTCACCAGCCACAGGAAGGGCGCCTTTCCGTCCGACATCTCCTTCAGCTTGGCGAAAACGGGCATGAAGTCGCTGTCGTCGCTCATCACCGCGACGAATTCCGAATCGCCGGTCACGAAGTCCGCGATGGCGTCCATCGCGATGGCCATGTCGGCGGAGTTCTTCGAGTGGTGGTGGCTGAAGTGCTGGACGCCCTTGACGGTGACGTGCAGGTTCGGGTAGCTGCCGGACGCCCACATCTCCCAGAGGGCGACGCGGTCGGCGCGGACGTAGAGGTGCAGGGAGCCGAGGGCGGGGGCGCCTTCCGGCCACTTTTCGATGATGGCCTTGACGGTGCCCTGGGCGGCGGCCAGCAGGTTCTCCGTGTCCACGTACAACGCGGCCCTGCCAGCCTTCCGCAGGGCCCTGGTTTGCGGCCTGGATTCGGCCGAGTTGTTGGAATTGAAAAGTCCCTTGAGCAGCCCTAGCATCGGGCAGCGTCTTTAAGATGCATCACGCCTCTCCCTTCCGTGAAAACCGGACATTGCCCCTCAATTATGCACGGTTTGGCACAAAGCCGCAAATTTTGGGCGGCATCGTGGCAACGAAAAGTTGGCATAAGTGGGGGAGGGGGGAGGAATATGTGGCCTACGGAAAGGAACGGTAAGCGTTCCGCCTGTGCCAGAACCTCATCAGCTGGACCTTGCCGCCCTCGAGTTTCATGGCTAAACGATATTCTCCAATTCTGATGCGGTAGTAGTTGCGAGCGCCCCGCAGCTTCTTGACTCCACGAATTTCACTAAGTGACGACGCTTCCTTCAATTCCTGGATTTTGAATTGGACTTTTTCAAGCGTCTTCCTGTTGCCTGTCCGTCTGAGATCACGTCTAAATCTGCTGCCATATTCAAGCCGCATCCTCACCCCGCAAAATGGCCATTACGCTCTCTTCACTGACCAGTTCGGATTCCAGACATTCCTCCATGGCCTTAACCAGGGCGGCGTCTTCCTCCTCGCTGATGGGGTCTACGAGGTCTGCGATGTCGGAAGGGAGTTCTACGTCGAAGGAGTCTTCAAAGTAACCGGCTCCCTTGTAAGTTGCAACGAAAACTGCCGCGATATCCAGACCTCTGTCAGTGGCGGATTTCAGGTCGGCGCGGGCCTTGTCCCACTCAGACTGGCGCAGCCATTCGACGGCGCGGTCAAAACAGTCTCTTGCCGGGTCCGCGCTCGGACTGCGGGATTCTTCGCGTTCCTTGATGGTGGTGTTTGGGACTGGGCTTTCTGAATCTGCTGTCATGGTTCACTCTCTATCTGTTGGCGGAGTATTTGATTGCCGATGTGTGGGATATTATACACCTACAGACGCCGTGCAATATGTTCATTATCCCTAGGGGAACCCCTCTGGCCGCCACCCTGATACATATTTCTGGGCGAGTTTTACAAAATACTGATCATCTGGGTCTAGGTTATCGTAATTTGGAGAGTGGGCCAACCTTTCCACTGCATCTGCAAACTCTTCCCCGAACACCTCCAAAAGATTATCCCAAGACAGCAATTTCTCTGTATGACCACCCCTAGTGTAGTGAACAATCGCAGTGCACAAAATATTAAGGACAAAGCCCTCATCGCTTAAGTGCTGTCGCAATCGGTATGTAAGGCTATCCCCATCTACGCCATCAAAGAATTTTAATGTTCGATACAAGAGGACAAAAAGGTCCCATTCACTGCTTAGTTCCTTCGCTGTGGCCGATTCCAAGCGACTTACTAATTTTCTTTGTAATTCTTTCGGGTAGTTTTCGTCAATACGACAAACTATGAAGCGGAAATCAACACTTTCTAGCAGTTCGATAATGTGCAGCCAACCCGATAACGCATTTACTTTATTGAGTATCTCAGGCATCCAGTCCTTAAGTGTCTTCGGGTCATCTACCCTTCTCAAAAGTTGAGACGCAATGGTGGATGCATGAGACCTCAGCGGCTCATCTGACCTTCCAGTATATGAATCTTCACTTAGTCTCCCCATGAGATTTACAAACACAGGCACGGACACACGAGCTGCTTCAACAGAAAATTGAAATTCAAAGTCAGAGATTCGTGTAAGCGCTTGCCGAAGTCGCTGATTATCAAGAGCATCCAATTGTTGCTTTAGTTTGTATTCATCTGTCAGAGATTCAATCAGCTTATTAACTTCATGAGTCGTAAGCGCGTCATTATCTAGCCCACCTCGGAAGTATATCTGTAGCACTTCCTCACAGGCCACACGCCTTTCTCTGCGCCAAGTCTTGTTGTTGTATCGGTCATGTGATGCGTGACCAAGGTGCACCATGGATTCAGGGAAAAGCATTTCGCAAACAGTGTCGAAAACTTTCCTATCATCTCCCACTCGCTCTTGTATAGCCAAAAGTCCTTCTTTAATCATTCTCATTCGATGATCATCAGGCATTCTAACTAACCATCGTGCCTCAGAATGCACCAGATACTCTGGGTGATGCCTAATCTCATCGTAAATCTCTGGTCTTAGAATACGTAGAGCTTCCAAGCCAAGAATATCAGCCAATGCAACCTCATGCCCCACCATGTCTAAAGTTAGGGGAAGAACATTCATAAATCGCTTTACATCCCGTAGATTGGCCAAAAGAGGTTTGACAATCCCGGAAATAACATGCCCAACAGACGCATCGTGATACCCTATGAGTTCGCGATCCTTAATCACTGCATAGAGCCTATCAACCAAAATTGACGAAATCGATGTCTCCGCAATCACAGGAAGGTCATAGCTATCTTGAACAATCTTGTCTAAATAACGCCTTCCGTCGGATTCATTTCCGTTGCCAGCCAAACTGTTCGCCAGACTCTTTGCTACGAGTCGCCTATCAAATGCCAATAGATAGACTACATTAGGCAAATCTGAAGTCAGACGCACTAGTCGCATAATCTCTCGTATCTCGTTCTGTTCAAGCCTATCTATATCATCGATAAACACCACAAGCCTTACTCCTGAATCATTTAATTCAGACTTGAGTTCATCTCGCTTCTTATGTAGGCTCGGTGGCTCCGTCAAGGAAGCAGTAACCTGAGCAGTGAAACCCACAACTTCCGTAACCATTGGAATACCGGACAACCGGCTTAGGGGTGCCAAAGCTTGACCAAGACCGCTAAGTCTTCTTGCTACTCTTCTTAATCTGTCACTACTTTTGTGGCCGAGTTGTGCACTCAACTCGCCAAAGAAGCGTACCACTAAGTCGTCAGCCCCGCCGAATAACCAAGGGTTAAACTTCAATACAGATATATTGTCTCCGTGCTCATCAAGTGTTTCAGCCACCATGTTAAGGATGGAAGTCTTCCCTGATCCCCACTCGCCAGTTACTGCTATAGTAAAGCCCTGATTTACAGGTACGGCACTAATCTGTCGCGCTATTTTGTCAGCAAACTGTCTCCTATCTAGGAGGTCTTGCTTTCGACTCTCAATGGGCCAATCAACATCCAAACTCATTGTTTGACTAGAAAATTCCTTGCTATTCACTATATACTCCGTCTATGTAAACTATCCTTCACAACTATTTTACGCCTAGACTAGGAGGCGGGTTACGGCGGTTTCTACCGCGGCGCCTTGGGGGGAGGTGCGGAGCCAGGCGCGGAGTTCGCGGCGGGCGATGGTGACGGACACGTCGTCGTCGCGTTCGGCGCGCACCTCTGACAGACGCTGGGCGCCGCCGACGGCGGCCGCTCGTCCGGCGTAGGATATTTCGACGTGGAGGGGGTCGTCGGCGTCGAACTCCGGTATGGGCAGTTTCCACAGGTGTTTGTGCAAGTCGCGGGTCTTACCAGCCCAGTTAGGTGTCGTGTACTTGTTGACTGCATCCGACAAAGCATCGCTGTTGATGATTGCGAGCAGATAATATGCTTCTGCTAAATCCTTGCAAGTAATCCAATACGTAGTGGTGTCCATCAAGATTTGATCATCAGCAACCAAAGCCGCAGTCGGAGTGCCAGATCTTGTATACACCACTCTAATAGGGCGATCGCCAGCTTGTTTCCGCCATTCTAACTGCGATGACAGTTTGCCGTAATGGTCCAAATTCGCCAGAAGGTCTAGCTTGTTGTGGGGTTGCTTGTTGTCTTCCCACATACCGCTTATGATTCGCCATCTATCTCGCATTCTCTTTTCCAAGCTACCTGTACTGACTCTGCTGATGCCGACGTTGTCAATGGAAATTTCCCAATTCTCCCTCTTGAAAGGCAAGATCGCTTTGAGGGGAGTCAGTGTAATGTAGGGCGCAAGCGTCTCTCCGAGATGAATAGCAAATTGATGTGCCGTTTCGATGGTCTGCCCTGTTATTGCGGTCAAATCAAGACTGCGCCACGGTTCCTTATCGTAACGACCGCGGCGAGGATTCACAGTCAGCGTTTGACCCGCACGAATAATTGCCGGATTTGTCGTCTCCTCAACGAATAGGAGAGGCCGAGGATAAATGTCTGCACCCTTCCGGGTAAAAGCAGCATAAGGCGAATCGCCACGTTGGGAAGTATCAGTAATCTGGCCTTTTATACGTTCTACTGTCTCCGTCCCTGTCTTTCCCAACCAACGTTCCACATAATTCGCAAGAGCTACCGCCCCCCCATCCTCGCTACAATTTCGAGCAAACACTACGGACGCTGGGACGGGAAAGAATGTATTGGGTTCCAGTTTCTCCAAATCCCAAGCTATCTTGTAACTAAAGTCTACTGACAAAACCCGTCCGGGAGTACGTTTTTTTCCTATGCCTCTGGATTTGGCTTGCCATGAACCAGTACGCCATTTGCTGTACTGACCTGCTTGTAGGGCGCTGTGGGGCAGCACCATCCCAATGACGCCGTCCTTCTTCAGATACAAGTCCACACAACGGGCAAAGAACAGCCCGGCCACGTCTTGACGGCCTGCGTAGCGTCCGCCAGCCCATATGCCATAGGTGTCCCTGCTCTGCCGACCTAACTCAACGCGCAATGTACTGGCAGTGTTGCGATAACTCAGCCAGGGAGGGTTGCCGATAACCACGTCCACCTTGTTGCGGGCCAGCGCCACGGGCCGCACCAGGTTGCGGGTGTAGTAGGCCCAGATGTGGTCGCGCCCCTGCCTGTGTAGGCTCTGCAGCGTGTCGATGGTCTCCTCCAGCATATCCCTTTCGTCGGAGTCCGTTATCCCGTGGTCGTCCAGGTACACAAAGGGGTGTTCGCCCTTCTCGATGGCCTCGGACACGTCCCCCATCAGCGCGTCGAAATCCTCGGCCCTATCCACCAGGCTCACGGGGAAGACAAGCTCCGTGTTATGCTCGTCGTTGACTTGGATGGTGACGTCCTGCTCGGCGAACATGTCGCCGGTGCGGTAGCGAAGTTGGAGGGCGTCGCCGAGGTAGATGGGGACGGTGACGTTTTGGGAAAAACCCTCGGCGACGGCGGCCTGGATGGCGGGCTGGGCGGCGAGAACCCAGGCGGCGCGGGCGAGGTGGACGGCGACGGGGTGAACGTCGATGCCCGCAACCTGAATCCGCAGCCAGTCCAGCGTGTCCTTGCCGTCCAATCCCCTGTCTCTGGCGGTTTCGATGAGGTGGGTGACGGCCTCGGCGACGAAAGTCCCGGAGCCGCAGGCGGGGTCGAGGACGGACTGGTCGAGGGGGTCGGTCACCACCTCGCGGACCATCGTGCGGGCCAGCCAGTCGGGGGTGTAGTATTCGCCAAGCTGACGGCGTTCGTCGGGCGGGATGACGGTTTCGTATAGAATGGACGCGACGTCGTTGGGGGCCTGCTGCCAGTCGAAGCGGGCGACGCGGCGGGCGAGGGTCTTCAGCAAGGGCAGGCCGCCGTCCACCTCCGTGGGCCAGGCGAAGAAGTCCGACTCCACCACGCCCTGCAGGCCGGTCTTGTTGCGGAACTCCCGCCCCTGGAGCAGGTCGGCGGGGGCGTTCTCCGCCCGCTCCCGCACGTCGATGCCGAAGCGGGCCTGGACGACCATGCCGATGACCGCGGTGAGATAGGTGTGGCGGACGAACAGGTCGTCCATGTCGTCATCCGTGGCGGCTACCTCGCCGAGGGCGGCCATGAGCAGGTTGCGCCAAAGCCGGGTCTTGACGCGGATGGTGTTGGCGCGCTTGTTGCGGCGGTAGAGGGCCTTGAGGACGGCAATGTCCCGCTCGTAGTGGGCGCTGTTGGGACCGAAGCGGTCGGGGATGGAAGCGCGGGTCGGGGGCACGTCTTCCTCGGCGTTGAAGGCGTTGTCGCGGAGCCATTCGAAGAGGGTGAACCAGCGGTCGGGGTCGTCGAAGGTGAAGGCGTAGGGAAGGACGGGCTTGACGGGGCCGGCGTTGGGCCAGCGGAGGAGCCAGTGTTTGCCGTCGGTGAGGACGCCCATGCGGACGCGCCCGCGGCTGTGGGATTGCTCCAGGTAGTCGTCCAGCTGGCGGACGTTTTCCGGGTCGGGGTCGAAGCCGGGGGTGGTGCCAATGCGACGCTTGAATTCTATGAAGGTGTCGAGGGCTGTGAGGTCGACGGCGCGGCGGGAGTGTTCTGCCGGCGGATTTTCCTCGACGATGCCGTCGCCGGTTGCGAGACCGGTGAGGACGAGGAAGTCGCGGACGGCGGTGGTGATGTTCGCCTCCGCCTCGAAATTATCGTGACGACGGAGGATCTCCGCGGCGGAGTCCCGGAATTTAGGGTCGTTGTCGTCTATGTGTTCCAGCATCACCCCCAATTATGCAAACTAAACGGGAAGGTTGCAAATGGTCGGGAAGGGGTTGCCATTAGATACTAACTACAAGATACTAACTATACGCTAACCGGATTCTAACCAGGGGATACGTCAAAATGTCCATAGACGCTTTCAACATGCATCAAGAAATGGCGTCCAGAAGCAAGTACAGGCGACTTTACACGCATCTGTGCGCCAAGGAGGATGGGCAGTGGTTCACGTCCTTCAGGGAAATTGAGGCGATTCTGAGTTTCCGTCTTCCCGATTCCGCTCGTCGTTACCGTCCCTGGTGGGCGAATCAGAAAGGCGGCGGTCACAGCCAGGCCTTGGCGTGGATGGCGGCCGGGTGGGAAACGGCCAACGTGGATATGGAGGCTGAGACCCTTTTGCTGCGACGTTCAGGCCGGTCGGAGGCTCCGCGCAAACCCACCCTGGACCAGGTTTTGCCCGTTCACAGCGCAGGGAGTTGGCGGGAAGGCCTGAGTCTCAGCCGACGGGAAATGTACGAGTCCGGGGCATAACCTGCCGTATGTTTGTAGATACGAACGTGCTCGTCAACGCTCGCATCCGGGAAGCTCCGGATCATTATAAGGCGAGAATCAGGCTGGAGCGAGCCTTTCGGGAAGAATCGGTGAGGATCAGCAGGCAGGTTCTGCGCGAGTATTTGTCAGTGGTCACCAGGCCGCAGACTTGGCTGGTCGCCATTTCCATTGACGAAGCCCTTGACAACGTGAACCGATTTATCCAGGCTTTCGACATATTGGAGGACGGCCCTTGGGTAACGGAATCGCTGACCGCGCTGTGTCGGGAAACGCCCGTCGGGGGAAGTCAGATTCACGACGCCAACATCGTAGCCACGATGCTCGCCCACGGAGAACGCCGTCTGCTGACTCTGAACGTGGCGGACTTCCTACGCTACTGCTCCCGAATTGAGTTGGTGGACGATTGGAGCGGGAAATAACCGTAAGCCCCCGGTAATCACGGTCCCCCGTGTGAGCAGAAGTTGCGTCTTGAACGTAGCTTGGTCTAATCCAGCAACACCCCCAAGCGAAGACACTGCCTTTCAATTCTTGGATCTTGCGTTGCACTCTTATGAATATCTGCTGATTGCGAATTCGCCTGAGGTCACGTACAAACCTGGTGTCGTATTTAATTTCCATCCTCACCCCGTAGAATGGCCATCAGGCATTCCCGACTCACGAGATCCGTTTTCAGACCTTCCTGGGTCAATCTAACCAGGGCTGCGTCTTCCTCCTCGCTGATGGGGTCTACGATGTCAGCGATGTCCCCCGGCAGTTCCACGTCGTACGCGTCCTCGAATTCGCCGGCGTCGCCGTAGGTTTCAATGAAAGCGGCGGCGACGTCGATTCCTCCCTCGATGGCGGACGCGAGATCGGCGCGGGCCTTGTCCCATTCCGACTGTCGCAGCCGGGCGATGGCGCGGTCGAAATAGTCCCTTACCGCGTCCGTGCCTGGACTAAGGGTTTCGTCATGCTTCCTCGTGGCGGTCAGCCGCTCTTGGCTATCCAAATCTGAATTCATGGCTTGCCCTATCAGTTGGAATGGAGTTTGGTGCGCCATCTTGGATGGCGCGTCGCACATTATACACCCTGACCCGCCAACACCCTCCGCTCGCCCTTCGGCAAGCTCAGGGTGTGAACGGAGGGATGGTTGGGGTGAGCGGATAGGGCAGGAAGCTACGGCCCGCCTTCGTACTCCACGTTCGAAACGTCCGGCTGCCCCACGGGGCCAATGGCGAAATTCTGCACGTAGGGCTTGATGAGCACGTATTCCTGCACGTGGAACAACGGAATTATCCCCGTATCGTCCATCAACAGCTGCTCCGCCTTCTGATAAAGCTCCAGCCGCGCCTGCCTGTCCTGAGTCTCCCTCGCCATCTCCAACAGGGTGTCGAAAGCCGGATTCGAATACCGCGAATCGTGGGCCTCCGAGTGCAGCAGCAAGTCCAGGAAATTCTCCGGGTCGGGGTAGTCGGCCACCCAGCCGTAGGTCAGGAAGTGCCCCTCCTGCTCCTCCAGGTGGTAGAAATACTCGTCGGACTCCAACAGGTTCGCCTTCACCTCCACGCCCAGATTCTCCTTCCACGAATCGAGTAGGAACTGCACCGTCGCCGACGGCGACCCGTTGCGGTCGACGCCGATGAAGGTCATCTCCGGCAATTCTCCTGCGTACCCGGACTCGGCAAGCAGCCGCCTCGCTTCCTCCGCGTCGAAGGGAATGCCCCGCAGATCTTCCGAGTAGCCCGGAATCCCCGGCGGTAGAAGCCCGTTGGCAAGCTGAAGGTTCCCGCCGTACAGGTCGTCTATCAGCTTCTGCCGGTCGACGGCCATCGCGAACGCGCGCCGCGCCTTGGCGTCATCCAGGGGCGGCAAATCCGTATCCATGACCACGAAGTAGGTGACCAGCTGGTCGAATTCGTGAAGCTGGTCGGACACGGCCTCGTTCCCCCTTATCCCGTCCAGCGAGTTGACCCCCACGTAGATGCCGTCCCAATAGCCCGACTGGTACATGTCCAGCCCGCCCGCGCCGGGCAGGGCCGCGAAGGGCGAGATGACGTGCTGCATGGCGACGGGGGTGTGGTAGCCGTCGAACCACTTCAGGATGATAGCCTCGTCGCTGTCCCAGCTGTGAAGCGTGTACGGGCCGGCGCCGTTGACATTCCCGTCCGCCCACCACTCGTCGCCCAGCGCGCCCACCGAGTCCACGTCCACCACGTAGCTTGACGGGTAGGAGAGCTTGGCGAGGAAGTATTCCTTGGGTGAATCGATCGTAATGCGGATGGTGCGCTCGTCGACCACCTCGAAGCCGGAAACCTCCTCCGCTTCTCCCTCCATCTTCGCTAGCGCGCCCACGATGTCGTCCAGATAGAGAAGCGCCGTGTCGCTGTGAAGTTCGGGGTCCGTGGCTCTCTCGATGGAACGCTTGAAGTCCGCCGCGGTGATGGGCTTGCCGTCGTGGAAGGTGATGCCGTCCCGAAGGGTGAAGGTGTACACCGTGCCGGATTCGTCCACCTCCCAGGACTCGGCCAGATCGGGGGTGACGGAAAGCGCCTCGTCCAGCCGCACCAGCCCGCTGTAGATGGCGGAAACGTAGAAGTGGGAGAGGGTCTCCCGCGCCACGGCGGGGTCGAGGGTGCTGGGTTCGCCGAGGGGCATGGTGAAGGCCGTATTCCGGTCGATGCCGTAGGGCGACGGAACCGAAGTCTGGAAGGTGTCGAACAACGTGTCTATGGCTTCCTGCTGGTCTGCCAGCGCGTCGACCCGGCCGGAAGCGGTTATCACAAAGGTGGCGTGGCCCCTCATGGCGGCCTGGACTATCGCCTTGGCGTCGGCGTCATCCGACTTGAGCAGCAGTTCGGTTCGAAGGGCGGGCTGTCCGCTCTCCAGTGTGAAGGAAGTCAGGCTCTCCAGGGAGGGAATCTCGCCTTCCGTTGCCAGCGACTCTATGGCGTCGGCAATGACGCGGCGCAGGTCGGCGTCCGGTTCGTTGAACTCCAGCATAATTTCCAGGGTGACGCCGTCCTCGCCCTCCAGAATCGCCCACGGCGCGCCCACCTCCCTGTCCGCGCCAACACCCTCCCCGTTGCCTATCTCAGCAGGGACGGAAATCCAGGTTTCGGGGCGCATGAAGGATATGCCCAGGGTTTCATCTTCGAAGAGGGTATAGCGGGCGGTCAATGCAGTGTCGGTGAGAGCCGCCAGCGTCTGCGATGCCGTGGGCCGGTCCGCGTCGTCCTCCGCCACGTAGGCCCATCGCACTACGCCGTCGGAACCTATTATGAAGGTCGAAGGCGCGGCCAGGCCGTCGCCCAGCAGGTCGTCCACGCCGAAAGCGTTGACCGCAACGCCTTCCGGGTCTGCGAGGATTACATACTCCGCGCCAAGCAATTCCCGCATCTCGGCGGCGTACGAAACGTCGTCCTTGCTTATCGCCATGATCTCCGTGTTGAGGGCCTCGAACTCCGCGTATCTCTCTTGCAGCTCGCCGAGCTGCGACTGGCAGATGCCTCACGTGAATTCCCGGTAGAAGACGACGACCACCGCGTAGTAGATAGACAGCGTTTCGTACAGCGATACAGGATTTCCATCCGCGTCAAGCAGTTCAAAGTCGGGAGACGCATCGCCGATTTGCAAAGGATTCTCGGCTTCGACGATGGGCGGCGGTGCCTCCGGCGTGGGTTCGGGCGTTGGAGCCGGCGTCGGCGCGGGTGTCGGTCTCGGCGTAGGCTCAGGCGTCGGCGACGGGGTTGGCGCCGGCGTCGGCGTGGGGGGTTGGACAGGCGTTGGCGCCGGCGTCGGTGGAGGCGTGGGCGCGGGGGTTGCGACGGGCGTCGCCAGCGGGGTCAGTTCCGTCATATCGTCGTCAACAAGGAATACGAATACCGTAACCGAGACGATTGTCAGCGCCATAGCCACGGCGGCAATCAACGCGTAGGACCACTTCATGGATGCAGTTTCTCCCAATCAGGATTCGGCTTAACGATGAGACCGCAGACAACCTCGCTAAGGCATGATAACAAACGCCCCGCCATGCCATACACAAGATAATACGCAGAATGGGGGCGTTTGGTTCCCGTCGGTGGGAACGGCAGTCACGGATTGCGCGTGTTGTCTGCCGTCGCCGTCTCCAGCCGCGGCATCGCCCACCCCAGCAATCCCGCCGCCACCAGCAGCGCCCCCGACGGAATAATCACCCAGAAATAGCTCTGCGTCGTGTCGAAAACCCACCCCGCATAGAGCGGCGTCCCCAGTCCCAGCACGCTGAAAGTCGCCATCATTCCCCCCCGAAGCACGCCAAAGTTCCGACGCCCGAACTGGTCCGCCAGCATCGCCCATCCCAGCGGCAGCCCCCCTTCGCTGAACGCCCACATCACGAACACAATCACCATCTGCCACGGCTCTATCCGTTCTCCCAAAGCCAGCCCGAACATCCCCAATCCGGCGATTATCGCCCCCGCGCCCGCCACCAGCTTCTTGTCCCACCGGTCGCCCAGCCACCCCATCAACAGCGATATGGGCAGCCACGACAGCGACATGAACGCTATCAGCAGCCCCGCCGTACCTTCGTCTATCCCCTTCCAGATCATAATCGCCACCACGTGGATGGCTATGGCCGTGAACACCATCCCCCGCATGGCCAGCGACAGCGAAAGTATCCAATACGTCGGCGTCCGAAACGCCTCCGCCGGACGCATCCCCTCGTATGCGGCGGGGCTTCGGGGAACTGCGGATGGACGCGACGATTCGTCGGAAGTTTCGTCCTCCTCCGGCGGCGCGTCCCCGTCCGGCAGCAGCCCCCGCTCCTCCGGCGAACTGTACATCCTCGTGCTCAACGGCAGGTAGATAACCCACATCAGCAACCCCGCCGCCAGCAGCGTCGTCCGCCACCCGTAAGCGTCGCTGGCGACTGAAAGTATCGGCGGAAGCGCCGCGCCCCCGAAGGCGAACCCCAGGACGGTAATCGCCAGCGCCATCCCCCGCTTCCGCACGAACCAGCGGCACGTCGCCGTTATCGACGTGGAGTCGAAGCCCCCCATTATCGGCGGCGAAAGCACCAGCAGCACCACAAGAAAATAGGCCAGATACGACTCCACCCGGCTGAGCAGGATGAACCCCAGTCCCGCGAACAGCGAGCATACGAACAACACCCGGCCCGGCCCGAACCGGTCTATGGCGATGCCGATTAGCGGACTCTGCACCGCCGAAATCCCCCGCGTCAGCGAGAACGGCAGCGACGCAGCGGCCCGGCTCATGCCCAACTCCCGCGTGATGGGAAGGAACAGCACCGCGAAGCCGATGAAGTACAGACCGGCGGGGACGGCGTTCACCAACAGGCCGATGAGCACTATCCACCAGCCGTAGAAGATCCCTTTCCTCGCGCCCCTGGAAGACATTCACGCCACCCGCAAAGCCGAAATTTCCCCGACCAATCACCCCCGCCCAACCACTCCCGCCCAGCCACTGATATTCTCAATCAGGTTTGCTTTGGGCGTCAATAGCGATGGAGACTCCGTCGGCGATTTTCTCATTCCCGCGTTGCCCCTAGACTTGGAACGGCGTAAAGTAAGAGATGCCTTTGACCTACACTGCGACACCCCATTTTCAGAGCACGGGAAATATGCCGTGAACAGATTGATTCAAACTGCTACCCTCTTCGTCTCATTGACCTTCACACTTGCGGCGTGTTCTTCCGACGGCACGGACACGTCACAAAAGCCACCGACGCCTGAATCAGTCTATACCGTCACTCCAACCAATCAGCCCCCAATGGAACCAACCAAAACGGCTACTCGTGCGCCTACACCTACACCCACACCAACCATTGAGCCAGCCCTTCGTCCGCCACAGCCTCTTCCTAAAATTGGGCACGGGCATATCAACCGTTACTCATTTGTACCTGCTTCTATCGATCAACAAATACTTGACTCCGACGTTATCGTCGTAGCTTCTTTTGTATCCGCAACGGCGGGGGTGCAGACCATCCCGGGTGACTCAGGTGTGGCGCCTACCTACCGTCCTACGCAAATACTGAGGTTCAAGGCCAATCAGTATTTGAAAGGAATCGGACCCTATGAATTCACGGTGAAAGTATTGGACAGGTCCTACGCCATAGATATTGGCGGTGTCTTGTATTCAGGTTACCTTACAGAAGCGGATGCAATGACAGCAGCTTCTACTTTGATTTCACAACGTAATGCGACTTACGACAACCATCCAGCAGTGCTTTTTCTTAAAGGTGCGATTCCATCAGAATCGTCAAGTGAAGCTACCGCCAGAAGTTTCGGGTTTGTACAATCTAACCTAGGTGCACAATCAAACTTTAAATATGCAGTAGACACACTCAGCAGAACCTGGCTCCCTGCAAAGGGAGCTATTTCCGCAGAAGCGAGCGTAGAAGACTCAGCAGAGTACATCACCGATGGTTCTAAAACGCCTCCACCGACAGTGACCTTGACAGAATTGAAGACCCGTATCATGGAGATAGACTCCAAGTTACAGGACGGGAAAGGAAACGAAGATTACGAGAAATGCGTCTATAACAACCTCGTTCGTGAACGACATTATCGCGCTTACCCTGAATCCAGGGTTAGGAAGATAGAATTATCCATAGGTTCGGGATTGGCTGCGGAGTCGGTTTCATTGAAGAAGGAGATGGGAGACCCTTTCCACGATGCGTCAGCATATCATGAAGATTATCACCAATTCTGGTACAGCGGCCCAGACGATGCGTATTTCACTGCAGTAATCCATGATGAAGACAGCGTTGCATCTAATGGGTATTTGTGGATTCATACAATTTCTCGTCCTTTACCTATGGGACACTACAGCGCAAATATTCATATATGGTCTGCCTTTGATGCCATTTGCATGCCCAAGCCCTCAGATGGAACTAAAGACGAAAGTTATAGCAACTGGACAATTACAGTTACGGCGCCGGCGGGGACGCTGCATGAGGCGTTTTTTGATCCTGTGGAGGGTGGGGAGGATCAGGTGTCGCCGGCGGGGTTCAGCGTTGGGGGGACGGATACGGAGATAACGGGGCTGGAATGGGCTGAAGGGAAGGTGGTTTTGAGTCTGTACCCCATCGTTTCGCCGGATGGGTATACGTTGGACTTCATCGAGTTGGACGGGTCAGTTTCGCTCTCCCTTCGTGTGGAAGACGCCACCATAGACAGCGCGACAGGCACGTATTCCTGGCCGGTAGCAGACCAACCCTGGGCCAACGGCGACAAGCTCATGCTACGAATCCGCGAAGACTGAAAACAACCCACCCGCCCCCAATCAGTGGTAAGCTGTAGCCGAAACACCCCAAAGTAGGAGAAAAATTTCGCCATGACCAAGGCCTACGTGCTCATAAACTCCGAGGTCGCCTACACCGAGCAGGTGATGGACGGGTTGCGAAAGCTGGAAGGGCTTGTCGAAGTCCACGAAGTCCTCGGCCCCTACGACATCGTCGCCGAAGTCGTCGCCGAAAACGTCGAGTCCATCCTCGTCATCCTCCAGAAGGACATCCGCAGCATCGGCGGCATCCGCAACACCGTCACCTGCGTCACCACCAACTAACCCCCTCCCAAACCCGCTCACCCTGAACCCAATCCACCCACCGCTCACCCTGAGCCTGTCCTGAGCCTGTCGAAGGGTCGGGCGCCCCTCAACTCTTCTCCCTTCCCCCTTGACGGGGGAAGGTCAGGATCGGGGGTGACTTCCCCCCTAAATCGCCCCCAACTCCCTCAGCCGCACCAACTCCCCACGCGAAACCCCCAACTCCCCGCCGTAAACCTCCGCGTTGTGCTCCCCCAACATCGGCGCGGCACGACGCAGCGACCAAGGGCATTCAGGCAAGCGAAACATCTCCCCCGGCACACGCAGCCGCCCCATGACGGGATGCTCAATCTCCGCGAAATACCCCCGCTCCTCCAGCTGCGGGCACTTCGCCAAATCCTCCGAAGTCTGCACCACTCCCGCCACGAAGCCCTCCGACATGAAGGCGTTGAAATACTCCAGCTTCTTCCACTCCTTGAGCAGAGGCAGCAAAACTTCGTCCAACTCCTCCCGGTGCTCCGCAATCATCTGCCGGTCGGCGAACAGCGAATCATCCAATTCCGGGTGTCCCAAAAACGTCACGTACTCGTGGAAAGGCGCCGTTGGACGGCCCCGCTGCATCGTAGGCGCAATGAACCCGTCCGCGGCGGGAACTATCCCCTCGAATTTTGTCCCCTTGAACGACCCGCTCTCCACCTTCGGCGCCCGCCGCTCTATCGTCCCCGTGTACGAATATCGCGTCGCGCTGTCATAGTGGTGCGCCGCCACCGACTCCTGCAACGAAAGGTCGATGTGCTGCCCCTCGCCCGTCATCAGCCGCGAAAACAGCGCCGCAGACGTGGCGTAGGCCGCAATCATCCCCCCCATGTAGAAGCTCTGCGGATGCCCGTGCTTCAGCGGCTCCCGGTCGTGCGCCCCGCTCGAATACATCATCCCGCTCATGGCGTAGTAGACCAGGTCGCTCCCCGCATAATCCCGATACGGCCCAAACTGCCCGAAGGGGGTTATCGACGTGACCACCAACCCCGGATTCACCTTCTCCAGGTCCTCATACCCAAGCCCCAACGACGCCAGATAGCCCGCCGGAAAACTCTCCAGCAGCACGTCCGCGTCCTTCACCAACTCCAGCAGCAGCTTGCGACCGGCGGCAGACTCCAGATTCAGCGTCACGCCGCGCTTGTTGCAGTTCAGATAGAAGAAAAGCAGGCTCTTCTCCGGGTGTGGGTCGTCGTGGAAGAACGGCCCCACGCCCCGCGCCGGATCTCCGACGGGCGCCGGCTCCACCTTCAACACCTCCGACCCGTAGTCGGCGAACATCTTGGCCGCCAACGGCCCCGCGATGTGCGTGCTCAGGTCGATAACCTTGAACTGCCCCAGCGCCGTCTCAAGCATCCTGCTCAGTCCCCACAATCTCCGCGTAGTCCGGGTCGTAGCCCGCCAGCGTCCCCTCCTCCAACTGCCGCTGGTAGGAAGGCGGCTTGAAGTCCGGCGGGTCCGTCGGCGTCTTCCCCAACACGTTGATGTCATACAGACGCCCAATCTCGCCCGAATCCCGCCCCAGCAGGTCGCCGAGGATGAACTCGTTGTGCTCCCCCAACCCAGGCGCCGGCCTGCGAATTTTGGCCGGCGTCTTCGACATCTTCCACGGACGACCAAAGTATATCTTCGGCCCGATACCCGAATCCGCCCTGTGCTCCACCCGCTCGTAGAACCCGCGGCTTCTCATGTGCGGATTCGTCAACACGTCCCGGCTGTTCATCACCGCCGCCGATGGAATCCCCACCCCTTGCAGCGCCTCCATCAACTCCCCATGCTCCCATCCAACCGTCCACCGGCTCAACAATTCGTCAATCTCATCCTGGTTTTTGAGACGAGACGACGCATCGGCAAATCGCTCCTCCAACGCCCACGCCGGACTGCCCATCGCCTCCACCAACGCCTCCCACTGCCCGTCATTCTCAATCCCAATCGCAATCCACTTGTCATCCCCCCGGCACGGATACACCCCATGCGGCGCGTGATACGGATGACGATTCCCCATCAGCCGCCCGTTCCGCCCGTTGACCTCATAATCCAGCAGCGCGTCCCCCATCGTCGCCACCCCAATCTGGTACATCGCCAAGTCGAGCCACTGCCCCTTCCCTGTCTTCTGCCGGTAATGCAGCGCTGCCAGAATCGCGAACACCGCCGTCCAGCCCACGTGCTGATCGAAGAAGGACTTGCCCACCCGACGCGGCCCCTCGTCAGGGTAGCCCGTGAACTGGCTCAACCCGCAAGTAAGCTCAAACATCCGACCGATGCCCGCGTAAGTCCGCCACGGCCCCGTGTGCCCGAACCCCGTGTTGGAAACATAGATAAGGTCCGGTTTCTCCTTCTTCAAATCCTCGTAGGAAAGCCCCAGCCGCTTCATCGTCCCCGCGCGATTATTCTCCACCACCACGTCGCTGATTCGCGCCAACTCCTTGAACGCCTGGACGCCCTCCGCCACTTTCAGATTCAGCGTCACGCCCAGCTTGCTGCGCTGCAAAGTATTGAAGGAGCCGTCCCGGTTCCACGGGTCGTCCCCCGGCTCGTTGTCGGCGTAGAGAAGACGCGCCGCCTCCGTGCGAAACAGCGTGTGCGTCTCAACCTTGATGACCTCCGCGCCCATGTCCGCCATTATGTGAAGCGCCATCGGCATCGCCACCATCGTCGTCGAGTCGATGATTCGCAGCCCCGCCAGCGGCCCCTTCTTGCCCACGTCCGTCAACTCCTACAACTCCAGCGGGACTTCCACGCCCAGACCCGCTTCCTTCGCCTTGCGATAGACGTAGGCGGCGGCGGCAACGTCGCTGACCGCGATGCCCTGCGACTCGAACAGCGTAATCTCTTCGTCCGACTCCCTACCCGAAACCCGCCCGGCCACCACCGACGCCAGATCGTGAATCTGGTCCCACTGCACTCTGCCCCGTTCGATGGGATACAGCAGGTCGCCCGCCTCGATTTTCGCGTCCTCGATGCTGTCCACCACGATGCGGTCCGACCGACGGATTACGTCGTCGTCCACCTCCTGGCGAATCCAGTGGTTGCTGCCCGCGGCGTTGACGTGCATCCCCGGCGAGAGCCACTCACCCAGCAGCACGGGCCGCCGCGTAGTGGTCATTGTGATGACGATGTCGGAATCGCGGACGCACTCCTCCGCGCTTTCGGCCTGCGAAACTTCAATCCCCAACTTCTCCGACATCTCCTCGCAGAACTTGGCGGCGGCCTCTGGAAAGCGATCGTAGGCTTTGACGGACTTGATATCGCGGATGGCGCACACCCCCTCCAACTGCCCCCGCCCCTGGAATCCCGTGCCGATTATCCCCACCGATGACGCGTCCTCCCGCGCCATGTGCCGCGTCGCCACGGCGCTGACCGCGCTGGTGCGAAGCAGCGAGCACCGCGACCCCTGCACCAGCGACAGCAAATCCCCCGTTCCAGCGTCATACAATAGGATGAGAAATCTAGTTCCGGCGCGAAAGCTCGTATACGTCTTCAACCCGAACACCCCGCTGCCCAGCACCGACGCCGCCATCAAATGATGAAACCCCCGCGGCAAACGAATTCGCGACCGCGGTCGGTTCCACGTCTCGCCGCGCCCCGCCTGACGAAACGCGTCCTCCATCACCTCCACGCACTCCGCCATCGACATCACCCGGTCGACTTCCGCATCCCCCAAAAGCAGCGCCATATCTAATACCAATTCTTCCGATACGTGTTGTAGCCGACGAAGGGCGGGCGCGCCGGATGCGGCACCGGCAGCTGCACCGGCCCCGACTCCCGTGATGGAAGATAAACCGTCGCCGAACCCGGCGCCTGCGCCTCCCCAACCTGGTTCGTCCCGTCGATGTCTATCCCCACGGCGCAGTATTCGGCCTCGCCCGGCACGGCCCCCGGCCCTTCTTCGCCTCGTTGCACCTCCTTGAACTTCTTGGCAACCGTCCCCTTGTATATCGTCACGTCGCCGTAGAAGACAGGCTTCCGCATGGCGATGTAGAACCGCCGAATGAACCCCTCGTCTCCCATCCAGTTGGTCAACAGCTGGGCCGGAATCTGCACCCGCTGCACCCCGAAGTCGAACGGCCCCGGCAGTCCTCGATAGATCGCCAGCAGCGCGTCCTCGTGCTCCGAGCCGGGCGTCCACGGCCACCGCGTAATCGGATGCACCCGCACCCACTCCCCCGTCTTCTTCGAATGATGGTAGGATGGCTCGAAAGCCAATTCGTCGCCGGGCAGATTCTCCGCCGCCTTCGTGCAGTAGTCCATGAAGTGGCGCGACACCTGGTCCTGCAACGTCCACGGCGGCAGCACGAACGGGCCGATTTCGTCGCCCACGTTTACGTCCTCCCAATACAACGGCTCCGCGCCCCGACGCCGGAACCCCTCAATCATCCCCACGTACTCCTCGATCTGCTCCGGCGAATACTGCGACGCCTTCCGCTCGTACATCATGTGCTGCCCCAGCCGCTCGCGGGGCACCGCCCGCGTGGCCTCCATATTCCGCTGCGGCACCATTATCTGCGTGCCGTAGCACTTCGCGGGCATATCCCCGTGGAAATCGTGGTAGTAGCACTCGGAAATCAGGAAAATCAGCTTCCCCTGCGACCCCGCCCTCTCCAGCAACTCCTTCGTCACCTTCGACGACCGGAACTTCGCCCCCGCCCGTATGACGTCGTAGAACTCCCACGCCGTCCCCGATATGAAATTCGCCATCGGATACCCCTGCGGACGTTTCGCCCCGTGCGCCGACGGGTAGCGGATGAGCGCCAGAATCGGCCCCGGCGCCAGCTGCGAGCCGTACTTGGACCGCTTCCCGTATTCCGGGTCCGTGAACAACGGATTGTCGTCCCCAATGCTCAACGCGTAGTTGCGAATCGTCCGCTCGTCCAGCCGCAGCGTCGCCTCGTAGGGCGGCCCCGACTGGTCGATGGGCGAAGGCGGATCGGGCGGCAGGTTCTCCATCACCTCCTCGTCGATCATGGCGCGAGTCCGCGATATGTATTCGTCGATGGCCTCGTCGAAGGTCTGCTCTGTTGTCATGGGATGCTCCTGTTTCGGAATCAGCGCCCCAGCGGGGCATACGCCACGTTTGGGGGAATGGGCAGCGACACCGGATGACCGGGCGATGGCAGATACGCCACAGCCTTGCCCACGGCGACCGTCTCCCCCAGTTGGTTGACGCCGTTTATCCGCACTTCCACGGCGAAGTAGGTCTCGCTGCCAATGCGCTCCTTGTACTTGTCCGACACCGTTCCCCGCAGCCACATCGTGTCGCCGTAGAGGAAGTGGTTGGGCAGTTCGATGTCCAGCGACCGCAGAAACGCATCGTCTCCCATCCAGCTTGTGACCACCTGCCCGGCGACGCAAACCACGTGCATCCCACGGCTGAAGGGCGCGATGAAACCGGCGTCACGGCACGAGAGGATGTCTTCATATTCCTGGTCAGCGTCCCAGTAGGGCCAGTTGGTCGAAGGATTGGTGCGAACCCGTCCCGGCATCCGCTTCAAATCGTTGTACACCGGCGAACCCAACGGCATCGTCTTCTGCTCCGCCACCGTCCACGCCATCATGTCAGATAGATTCAACGGCCCCTTCACCAACTGCGGCAACTCCTCCCCTACCTCCGCGTCCTCCCAGTAGCGAAGCAGCCGACCCCGCGGCGGCGATTCGCCCTCAATCCCCTGCTGAATCCGGGCTATCTCCTCGTCGGAATATACGTAGATTTCCCGGTCGCAAATCATCCCCTCGCCGGTACGGTAGGGAACCAGCGCCGTCGTCCCCGAACTGAATCCAATCAACCCGCCGTAGGAGTTTCGATAGATGGCGCGACAGTCCACGTCGGCGGTAGCCTTCCCGTTCATCGGCTGCCCCGACGACACCCCCGTCACCTCCAAACTGCTCGTCAGCCGATCGCCCACCCGGATAACGTCCACCAAGTCAATAGACGCTCGACGGCTGATTCTGGTGACGCCATAGTCCTTCGTCTGGTATGCGGCGGCTGCGGTGGGAGTCCGAATCGCCGCGACGAAAGTCGGCGGCGCAATCATGCTGTGATACTTGGTGCCTACGCCGGAGGCGGGGTCTTTGTACAACGGATTCGGGTCTCCCAACGCCGCGCAAAACCGCCGAATCGTCAGCCAGTCCGCCAAGTCCGCCCCCTGGGGAACGTCCTCGGCCTCCTGCCCGACAAACGCCTGCGAATCTCTAAGAAACTGCTCAATCCTGTCCGTCATCTTTTCTCCCAAATCCAAACTCCCGCGCCCAACCGCCGCGCCGACTAATCCATCGTCGGCAGCCTACCCCAGAATGCTCGCTGGGGGTCTGCCATCAACCCCCGCTCCCCGATGATTTCTCTAGCGGCCAGCAGGGTGACGTTGGGGTCGCTGCTGACCATCACCCACTCCGGCGGCTCGGGAATCCAGTACGGCGAAGTTATCCGCACCAACTTCCCTTCCCGCGGCTCCAGGTACACGCCAATCTTCTTCGGGTCCAAGGCCAACAATCCTTCCTAAGTGAGGGCTGGAACTATAGGACGGAGCGTATCCATACATAGACGCCCCCAACAGTCCCAGCGAACGGGATTATAAATAGCAAACCCAAACCCGTCAACGATGGGGGAGAGGATGGTTAACGATGAAACTTGGCGACTTTAAGTTGACTACTAGGCTGCTATGGAGTGAGACGCACAAATCTTGCAAGTGCAACCTGGGCTGGTAAAGTGTCTGACGCCAACCGTCGCTTCTCCCACCCTGTCAGCCCTTTGGAAAACCAGATCGAATAGCGTAGTCTCCGAGTTTTCAAGGTAGCGTCGAATGCCATACGCACACAGATCCGCCAGTTGAACCATACTCGTCAGTTGACTGTCTACAAACATTGGAGTTTCAATGACGTATTCAATATCCGTCCAAAGAGTACCTTTGTTTAAGAAGGTCTTCATCAATTGAGTATGTTTCTTTGCCACTGTCTGATTATTGTCATGTACGAGCAGCCCATAGCCCTCTTGACGATTTTGCAGATAGCGTTCAAAGCGGGATACAACCTGCTCCAAAGCCTGTTCTGAGATTGTAGTATTGGCAATTGTAGGATCAAAATGCACTTTGTCTATGCACTCAGCAAACAAGCGAACGACTCCCCATCCAGAAATGAGCTTTGCTATATCCAGTACAACTTGCCGACGTTCGTCCAGTGTAAGATGGACATATGGATTCGTCTTTTTGAAGTTCTTCTTCGTTTGCTTCACCCTTTTTTGATTAACCCGTTGCAATCGGTATATTTCCTCAGTCCGTCGTCGCCGCGTTTCTGAGCGCCTCCTCTCGGGTGGCATAGATTCAAAATCAGGAATATCATTTTGTTCAAGGTATTTTCGCATCATCCATGCGACGTGAATTTCAGCATCCTCTAACCAGTAGTCTTTCTTGATCTTTTCCAATTGCGTATGGTGACTCTTCCAAAATGCGTCAGGAATAGCAAGCCCGGCCAAAACGTAATGGGATGTGTTTCCTGGCACATCTGGTGTACCTGATTCATCAATGTAACAAAGTTGCATGGGTAAATCTCCATAAAAAAGCGACTAGGGTCGGGGCATAAGCCCCGATAAGAGACGCTTGGCGACTCTTCCTAGACGCATTGAAATTGTACCACCTAAGCGTGCCTTGTCAACCAAACAATTTCACGCGAAAACGGCATTCCCTTTTATCGCTCACCCCGCTTATGCTGGGCGATGGAGATGAACCTACTGCCAACCACCCACCCGCGGCAGCGCATCCAGCAGCGGCGACCGGAACCCCAGCAGCGTCTGATCCAAACTCTCCAACGTCGGACGTCCGCAAAGCGTCATCGTCATCTCCAACTCGTCCCGCAAAATCTGCAAAACGTGCCGCACTCCCGCCTCCCCGTCCACCGCCAGCCCCCAGAACAGCGGACGCCCAATCAAAACCGCCCGCGCCCCCATCGCCAACGCCTTCACCACGTCCGACCCGCGCCGGATACCCCCGTCCATGTACACCTCCACCCGCCCGTCCGCCGCGTCCACCACCTCCGGCAAAACCTCGATGGTGGCGAACGTCGTGTCCAGCTGCCGCCCTCCGTGATTGGAAACAACCACCGCCTTCGCCCCGAACTCCCCGCACCGTGCCGCCTCCTCACCCGTCATAATCGCCTTCAGAATAATCGGCAGCGACGTCTTCGACGCCATCCACTCCAGATACTCCCAGGACGCCGCCGCGTCCCGTACCGCCCTATCCGCCCACTCCTCGCTGGCGGCCCGCGGCGTGACGTATTCGTTGCGAATGTTCCGCTCCCGCTTGGAATCAGTCTTGATGTCCATAGTGAAGCAGATGGCCGAATACCCCGCCTCCTCAGCCCGATTCGCCAACTCCAACGTCAACCCCCGGTCCGTGTAGAAATACTGCTGGAACCATAACGGCCCCGTCGCCGCCCGCGCCACCTCCTCCATCGTGAACGTCGAGCCGGAACTCAACACCATCACCGTCCCCGCGTCCCCCGCTGCCTTCGCCGTCGCCAACTCCGCGTCCGGATGCGCCCGTTCGTGAGCCCCCGACGGCGCCGGCATCACCGGAAAGCTGATTTCGTGCCCCAACACCGTCGTCGACGTTTCGATTGCGCTCACGTCCTCCATGACTTTTGGACGAAGCACAATCGCGTCCAGCATCCGCCGCGTTCGTTCCAACGTAATCTCGTCCGTCGCCCCGCCCGCGATGAAATCGTACTGGTTTTGCGAAAGCATCTCCTTGGACAAAGCTTCATAATCGTAGATGTTGATAGGCCCGACTGCCATTTCCAACCCTCCGCCGACAGAATTACCCGTAAAGCAGCAGTATATGAAGGCGCGCGTGGGGCGTCAACGCACTGAGATGACGAGAATAGGCGAGTCGCAAAAGCATATCAACGGACTAAGGAAGGATGATTCTCCCACACCGGATGGAATCACCCCCGCGATTCTATGAGGACTTTGCCTCCCTCCACAACGTCCACCGCCAGCCTATGCCCCTCAAGCATTCCCATCCCCACCAGCGCCATACCGTTTGACGCAATGGCCCGGACTTCCCTGGCCCGCCCATCCCATATGGCTGTCACGTCGAACACGCGAAACTCAGTCATTCCGCCGTCTGCCAAGAGCATACTGTCTGAATATAAGAACTCAAGCCCCAACTCTTCAACCAGATCAGTCGGAAGAACAAGATGCTCGGAGAAACCGGTGTCGATTACGGCCTCGATTTCGTGTGTCTGGCCGGACGAAGCCATCAAGGTAAGACTCACAACCGCTTCAAGTCGCGCGTTGACTACTCCTTCGACCAATTGGTTCTCCTCGGGGCTCCGCCTCCAATGCTGCCAACCGCCTCGTACCCAACCCGCTCCATGAACACGTCAATCGCTTCCGGCCGCATGTCCCCGAGCCTGTTCCGCGCCTCCATCGGTTCTTCGCCCATCGCCCAAAGCCCGCTGTCCACGTCGATGGCGACATACTTCCCAACGTGCTCCGGCTCCACCTTGTGCCGGATGTCCCGCACATAAATCGCCCTTGCCAAGCGACCTGTCTCAGCAGGTTCGCGAGTGGGCAGCCGTCGCTTGAATCTCCTATGATTGTTCGTATCTGTTCCGGCGTTCTTCATCCGTCCCTCCCTTCCAATCCTGACTCAATCTTCCTCACCCCCAATTCTACCACCAATGTCTTGCTTCACCAAAACAACCCATCCAGGCAACACACGGCGAGGAACCAAAGAAAATCAAACCAGAAGCGAAAGCCCCACAGCCCGCGAAAGACCCCTATCCCCGCTCTTCGATAGCGACCCTCCCACCCTCCACCACGTCCACAAGCAACCTATGCCCCTCCAGCATCCCCATCCCAATCAGCGCCATACCGTTTGACGCAATGGCCCGGACTTCCCTAGCCCGCCCATCCCACATAACCGTGACTCTAAAAACGTCTGACTTGCCCATCGTCCCGTCAGCCAGGACCAAAGGGGTGGCATAAGCAAACTTCAGACGTAAATCTGAGACCATTTCAGATGGAAGGAATAGGAAATCGTCAAAGCCTGTGTCAATGACGGCTTCGATTTCTCGCGTTCGACCCGATTCACCTATGAGTGACAGAACTACTATGGGTTCCAACCGCGCGTTGACTACTCCCAGGACCAATTCGATCTCCTCGGAGCGCCACCAAATCCAACTGGCGCCTCATATCCAATCTTCTCCATAGAAACGTCAACCGCCTCCGGCCTCATATCCCCAAGCCTGTTCCGCGCCGCCATTGGCTTTTCGCCAAGGGCCCAACAACCGCTGTCCACGTCAATCGCCACGTACTCGCCAATGTGGTCAGGCTCTACCTTGTCCCGAATATCCCGCTTGTAAATCTCTCTTCCCAAGTTGACCGTTTCATCAGCGCCGCGGCGTGGTCGCCTCGGCGCGTACCCGCCCCGAACATCCCTGGAAACTATCGTATCCTTCATCCGTCCCTCCCTTCCAATCCTTCCTCCCCAAATTCTACCACCAACGTCTTGCTTCACCAAAACAACCCATCCAGGCAACGCACGACGAGAAACCAAAGAAAATCAAATCAGAAGTGAAAGCACCGCAACCCGCGAAAGACCCCTATCCCCGCTCTTCGATAGCGACCTGCCCGCCCTCCACCACGTCCACAAACAACCGATGTCCCTCCAGCATCCCCATCCCCACGAGAGGGATTGAACTAGATACGTGCGCTTCAACCTGTCTTGTGCGACCATCCCACATCACCATCACTTTGAACACGTCAAACTTCTCCATGCTTCCGTCGGCCAAGACCATATCCACCACAGTTACGTAGTCGAGATCTAATTCTGCTACTAATTCAGGAGAAACGATTAGAAATTCGGAGAAACCCGTGTCTATCACAGCCTCGACTTCTCGTGCACGCCCCGACGGACCCCTCACAGTCAGTGTTACAATCGCCTCCAGGCGAGCGTTGACTACTCCTTCGACCAATTCGTTCTCCGCGGGTATCCGCCTCCAATGCTGCCCACCGCCTCATATCCAGCCCTCTCACAAAAAACGTCTGCCGCCTCCGGCTTCTTCTCCCTCAGTCTGTCGACCGCCTCGGTGACGCTTTCCCCCATCGCCCAACAACTGCTGTCCACGTCGATGGCTACAATTTTCCCAACGTGCTCCGGTTCCACCTCATGCCGGATCTCCCGCTCGTAAATCTCCTTCCCCAAACGCCCCGTCTCATCGCGATGCCGACGCGGTCGCCTGGGCACATAATCTTCCATGCTATTCACGGTAATTCCAACATCCCTCATAATTCCCTCCCTTCCAATCCTGACTCAGTCTACCTCAGCCCCAATTCTACCACCAACCCAAACGCTGAACGACCACCCGCCTTCTCTATACATTCTCAACCGAAGTGGTAAAATTCACCAATAGTCCCACAAGCATCCCAGCCATCCGACACTGCCTGTCAGCAAGGAAAAATATCAATGCGCCCCCTCGCTAAACTGGTCTCCATCAAGCTGCTGCTAATCCTCTACTGGTTCCTCTTCTGGACGTTCAACGGCCTGGACAAATTCCTCAACAACACCGACCTCGGCTTCTTCCTGTGGCGGGGCAAGGACAGGACTGAGCAGTTCGCCCGCTACTTCGACACCGACGCCTCTAATTGGTTCGTGGATGCAGCCATCTACTTCGCCGGCTCCTGGGAACTCGCCCTCGGCCTGCTCTTCCTCGCCGCCATCGCCCTCTTCCTCCGCGCCTCCCCCGCCGCCGCTCGTCAACGATTGACAGCCGCCCTGCTCGGCCTATTCATCAGCGCCCTCACCCTCATCGCCTTCTCCATTCTCGACGTAATCGCCGGCGACAGGGCCGAACTCCTGGAACACGGCACCTTTCTCGGCATCGTCCTCGTCTCCTGGCTCGTCATGGCGAACCCTTGGGACTTCCACCGGAGCGAACCACCCAATCAGAACTGACGAAGCCCCGTGATATGCTCTACCCGCCATCTCAACCACCAGCAACGCTTATGACTTCCACGCAATCCACACCGGGCATAAAGCAACTCCACCCATACCAGCAAGAGCTTCTGGAAGAAGTAGAAGCCTCCCTCAAACACGCCGACAATCCGGCGATGCTGCAACTCCCCACCGGCGGCGACCGGCTAATGCGGGGCTAGTCAACCAACGCAACCACCCAACGCCCGAACGCCCCCTGGCCCCCCCTACTCCACAACAACCGCCCCGCCCTCCACCACGTCCACCGTCAACCTATGCCCCTCCAACATCTTCATACCAACCAACGTCGTGCTTCCCATCGCATCAGCCATAATCGCCTGTTCTCTGTCATCCCAGTCAACTACCCCGTCATACACGTCAAAGTTCGCCTCGGCGCCATCGGCCAGGAACGCCATTCCCTTTCCCACGAAGTCCAAACCCAACTCCGCGGCCAACCGGTCAGGCAGAGTGAGAAACCCATCATAACCTGTGTCAATCACCGCCTCAATTTCTCGTGCCTTCCCCAACGGTCCCTTTACTTTAAGGCTGACTACCGCTTCAAGTGCGTCATTCACGACTCCCTCGATCAATCTGACCTCCTGGAAAATCCGGCTCCAAAGCTTCTTAGCGCCCGGTATCCCGCCCGATGCAACAGCACATTCACTGCCTCGGGCCTTTCCACCCGCAGCCGCCCTGCCGCCTCTCTTTCGTCGGCCCCCAAGCCCCAGCGCCCGCTGTCCACGTCGATGGCCACAATCTCCCCCACGTGCTCAGGCTCCACGTGACCCCTTATCTCACGCTCATATATCTCTTTTCCAAGCCGGACAATCTCATCGCCGGAGCGACGCTTCCTCTTCGCCCCGTAATCGCCCTCAACATCCCCGGAAGTTCCCGCATCCTTCATCCGTCCCTCCCTTCCAATCCCTATATTGATTCTACCCTTGCATTCTACCATCCCCTAGAATAGTCGGCCAACGAACACGTCCTGTGCACCTGCAAGGTACGTCAATACCACAAGCTACCTCACCCATGATATATTTGAATCGAACTCTCGATAACCAGGGAGGAACACAATCACAGCTACCCACACTCCAACCGCTGTTTCTGAATTGCGAGAATATCAGCGAGAGCTTCTGGAGGAAGTCCAAGCGTCTCTGGAACGCGCCGACAGGCCGGTGATGCTGCAACTCCCCACCGGCGGCCGGCTAATGCGGGGCTAGTCAACCAACGCAACCATCCAACGCCCGAACGCCCCTGGCCCCCTACTCCACAACAACCGCCCCGCCCTCCACCACGTCCACCGTCAACCTATGCCCCTCCAATAGTCCCATCCCCACCAACGGCGTCCCGCTCTAAATCAACCCTTTCACCTTCTTCTCGCAACCATCCCACGTCACCGTCACCTTGTAAACTTCAAAAGTCTCGATTTCTCCGTTGGCAAGAATCAGGTAGTCTACGCCGTCAAACGTGAGTTGCAACTCCTCCGTCAACTTATGGGGAATAGTCAGAAACTCGCTGAAACCCGTGTCTACCACACCCTCAATTTCTTGTGTCAATCCCGTTGGCCCTCTGACTGCAAACGTCACGACAGGTTACAGGGCAGCGTTTACGACTCCTTCAATCAATCTACCCTCCGAGGCGCGCCGCCTCCAATGCTGCCCACCGCGTTATATCCCACTCGGTGCAACAGGACGTCCACCGCCTCCGGTCGCTCCTCTTCAAGTCTGTCGCGCGCCTCGGTTATGTCACTCCCCAGACTCCAACACCCGCTGTCCACGTCAATCGCTACGATTTGACCGATGTGTTCCGGTACTACCTTCCTGCGAATCTCCCGCTCATAAATCTCCAATCCCAGCCTACCAGTCTCCTTCCGATGCCGACGCGGTCGCCTGGGCACATAATCTTCCCTGCCATCCACAGTTACTCCAGCGTCTCTCATCCGTCCCTCCCTTCCAATCCTGACTCAATCTTCCTCACCCCAATACTACCACCCCCGATAAAACTCCCACAAACCCGCTCCAATCAGACCAAAATGGTACAATCGCGGCATCCAGTCGCAACCCTTGCAATCAGACTGACCAATACACGGAAATCTTCCTGAACGGAGACCAACCCATGCCCCTCCACGCTGACACCATCATCCATAACGCCAACGTCATCACCATCAACCCCGCCGCGCCCGCCGCCACCGCCGTCGCCATCAAAGACGGGCGCTTCCTCGCCGTCGGCGCCGACGAAGACGTCTCCCCCTTCAACGGCGCCGCCACCGAAATAATAGACGCATCCGGCAAGACCGTCCTCCCCGGCTTCATCGACGCTCACACCCACGTCATGAGCAGCGGCGTCCGCCACGTCGCCGAGGAAGACTGCGACCTCCGCTCCATCGGCGAAATCCAGGAAGCCCTCAAAGGCCGCACCATCGACACTCCCCCCGGCCAATGGGTCCGCGGCTTCAAATTCGACGACACCAAAACCTCCGAGCAGCGCTTCCTCCACCGCCGCGACCTCGACGCCGTCTCCACCGAACACCCCGTCATGGTCGCCCACCAGGCCGGCCACGTCTACTTCTTCAACTCCCTCGGCCTCCGCCGCGCCGGCTTCAACGACGACACCCCCGACCCCCACGGCGGCCGCCTCGGCCGCGACCCCGAAACCGGCGAACTCAACGGACGCGTCTACGGCGCCGCCATCTACCCCGTCCTCCGCGAAGTCCTCCCGCCCCACACCGACGACGACCGACGCCGCGGCCTCGACCTCATCTGCCGCATGTTCGCCGAAGCCGGCCTCACCACCGTCCACGACGCGATGGTCTCCGTCGACGACCTCCGCGTCTACCAGCAGGCCAAAGACGCCGGCGAGCTCCCCCTCCGCGTCTACCTCCTCATGTACCGCGACCACTTCCCCGCCCTCCGCGACGCCGGAATCCGCTCCGGCCTCGGCGACGACCGCCTACGCATCGGAGGAATCAAAATGGTCGCCGACGGCGCCATCGCCACCCGCACCGCCTACTTGTCCGAACCCTACGTCGGCAGCTGCTGCGACCACGGCCTCGCCGTCATGGACGCCGAAGAAACGGAGCGCCGCGTCCTCGAAGCCCACAAAGCCGGCTTCCAGGTTTGCATCCACTCCAACGGCGACGAGGCCATCGACATGGTTGTGACCGCCTACGAAAAGGCCCAGCGCGCCTTTCCCCGAAAAGACCCTCGCCACCGCATCGAACATTGCAGCGTCGTCAACCCTGACCTGCTGCGGCGAATCAAAGCCGCCGGCTGCGTCGTCACCCCCTTCTGCTCCTACGTCTACTACCACGGCGAAAAGATGCGCTTCTACGGCCAGGAACGCCTCAAGTGGATGTTCGCCCAGCGCTCCTTCATCGACCACGGCATCAACTCCACCGGCGCCGCCGACTATCCGTGCAGCCCTCTCCCGCCCCTAATGGGCATCCAAAGCTGCGTCACCCGCGAAGACTACAACGGCAACGTCTGGGGGCCGGAGCAGCGCATCACCGTCGATGAAGCTCTCAAGCTCTACACCATCAACGGCGCCTACGCCTCCTTCGAGGAAGACGTAAAAGGTTCCATCGAGACAGGCAAACTCGCCGACCTGGTCGTCCTCGCCCAAGACCCCCGCGCCGTCGATCCCCGCGCCATCATGGACATCCCCGTCGAACGCACCATAGTCGGCGGCGAAACCGTCTATCGGCAAGACTGAATCTCCCTCGCGGGGGCGTTGATTTGCCTCTTCCCCCTTGACGGAAACCATTGTATAACCCCCCTTACCTCTTCTCCCTTCCCCCTTGACGGGGGAAGGTTAAGATGGGGGTGATTCGCGTGGGATGGATGACACATTTGGCAGTTACCCAATTATCTCAGTCAAGAGAAAATCCACTCCCCATCCGCGCATCCTGAGCAACCCCCACTCACGCCAACGGGAGCCTCACTCAGGCGTGAAAAATGGCAAAATTACGCCTAAATCGCCAAAATTCCCTCCAATTCGTTCCTGTCTATAGTGAATCCTGCGTTTATGTACAGTAGGATTATGGAAATTACGAACGAGGGTTATAGGAATGCAAGCCTACTGCGTGAAGTGCCGAGCTAAAAGGACGATGGGCGAACCCGAAGAGATCACCATGAAGAATGGCCGCCCGGCCACCCGTGGCGCCTGTCTCGAATGCGGCACCAGGATGTTCCGCATCGGCAAGGCTACCGCCTAGAGACATTCCCGGCGCCCGAACTTTCGGTGTGACAATCCTCTTGATTGATAAGGGAGACGGAGGAATCTCAAGTTCATTTGCTCCCTTCAGGATGGTCGCAAGAGTCCATGAACAAACATCAGCAGCATAGCTAACTTCAAGGAGGTGGAAATGGTAGAGCTGACTGCGTACTCGGTGAAGTTGAGGAAGAAAGTGGACATCAAGGACCCTGAACTCGTGACTCTCAAGAACGGACGGAAGGCTGTCCGCGGAGTCGCCTCGGAAGACCCCACCAGCAAGGTCATCAGAATTCTGAGCGACGAACAGGCGGAAGAAGTCGAAAAGATGCTCAGCTGATCGGGGCCTTCTCCGGCTGGACCCGAGTGGCGCAGAATCCGCGGCCCCTGGGTTCTAAGGCTTTGGGCGCTTCTCTGATATGGAGATGCGCCCGTCCTTTGACATGAAGCCCCTGCTCTGCTATCTTGTCGCAGGTTTCACTCTAAACTTGCGAGGCAGACGTTGACTTGGGCCGATATTCTGGTTGCCGCCCTCAAAAAGGCGGGAATCTCCCTGATAGCATACGTCCCGGACATCAGCATCTACCAGGCCACCCGCCTGATGGAGGATGATCCCTATTTCCAGGTGATTTCGTCCACCCGTGAGGAAGAGGCCATCGGCGTCGCCGTCGGCGCCTACGCCGTGGGCCGCCGTTCCGCCGTGTTCATGCAATCCAGCGGCCTCGGCAACTGCGTCAACGCCATCGCCAGCCTCTGCCTCCCCTGTCGCACCCCCATCCCCTTCTTCGTCAACCTTCGCGGCGAGTTGGGCGAATTCAACATCGCCCAGGTTGCGATGGGCCGCGCCTCCAAGCCCATCCTCGACATCCTCGGCATCCCTCACTACACCCTCACCACAACCGATAAACTGGACACCATCCTCGACGGCGCGCTGGATCTCTGCTACGCCAGCCGCGAACCCGTCGCTCTTTGCATGACGCCGCTTCTCCATCGAGGCTCCCTTGCATAGAATAGAAGCGACCAAACTCGTCCTCGAACAGGTTGGCGACCGGCCCATCGTCAGCAACCTCGGCCCCACCACCGACGAGCTTTGGCACGCCGGTCATCGCGACCGCAACTTCTACACCTGGGGATCGATGGGCCTCTGCTCCTCCATCGCCCTGGGCATGGCCCTTTCCACCGACGAGCAGATTATCTCCCTCGATGGCGACGGCTCCCTCCTGATGAATCTCGGAACCATCGCCTCCATCGGACGCGAAAAGCCTCAAAATCTCATCGTCATCGTGTGGGACAACGAGGAATGGGGTCAGACCGGTCACCAGTCATCCCACACCGCTATGGGCACGGATTTGGAACAGGTGGCGAAGGGCTGCGGCATCCCCCGAACCGCTACCGTCAGCAGCGAGGAGCAGTTGGAGACGATTCTACGAGAAGCCCTCAACGCCCCCGGCCCCTGGTTCATCGTCGCCAAGATTGAGGAGACCGACCACCTGCCCTACGCCCCCATCGAGCCGGAGATGACCCTCCACCGCTTCCGCGCCACCTTCGAAGACGCCAAATCCAACCCCCTCACCGAACCCTGGCTCTACAAAGAACAATCCCCCTCTTAATCCCTTCCCCCGCTCACCCTTGTATCTTTGTGAGAGAGGACGTGACAGGTCGGATCACCCTGGGTATCAGATACCGGAGCTCAGCTTGACCGTCACGTCCCGCCAGCCCAGAACCCGAACAGTTAAATGGACCCTTGGAGTCCGAATCGTGCAAGGCCGGGTCGGAGCAGGCAACAATAGTATCAAGGGAGGAAAGGATATGGAAGCGCACAAGTTGTTCATAGGCATAGACGTGTCCGCCAAAAGGTTGGACGTGTTCGTGCGTCCCACGGGAGAGGCGTGGCACTGCGCCAACGAGTTCCCAGCCATAGCGGCCCTCGCGAAGCGTCTCAGCAAGTTGTCCCCTCAACTGGTGGTGATGGAGGCCACCGGAGGACTGGAACTCCCCCTGGCATACGAGTTGACGGCTTCCGACGTGCCCATGTCCGTAGTCAACCCCAGAAAGGTGCGAGACTTCGCCAGGTCCGTGGGACAGTTGGCCAAGACGGACGCCCTCGATGCTCGCACCCTCGCCCGCTTTGCCGAAGCCACTACCCCGGAACCCCGCCCTCTGCCCGACGACGCCACCCGCGAACTCCGCGCCATGGTTGCCAGACGCCGCCAGATTTCGGAGATGCTCACCCAGGAGCGCAACCGGCTCCGCACCGCCACCGCCCAGGTCCGTCCCCATCTGGAAAGCCACATACAATGGCTCCAAGACAGCCTGGACTCCCTGGACAAGGAAATGGCCCAGTGGTTGGCATCCAGACCCGACTGGCAGGCCAAAGACGACCTGCTCCGCTCCACCCCGGGCGTGGGGCCTGTCCTCTCCTCGACTCTCTTGGCCGAACTCCCCGAACTCGGAGAACTCCACAGAGGTCAGATCGCCGCCCTCGTCGGCGTCGCTCCTTTCAACCGCGATAGCGGCTCCCTCAGGGGCAAGCGCAGCGTCTGGGGCGGCCGCAGGCAGGTCAGAAACCCCCTCTACATGGCCGCCCTCGTCGCCACCCGCCACAACCCCCACATAAAGGAGTTCTATGCCCGTCTCTGCCACGCCGGCAAGCCCAAAAAGGTCGCCCTCACCGCTTGCATGCGCAAGCTCATCGTAATCCTCAATTCCATGCTCAAGCATGGCCAGACCTGGAACCCCGCCCCCGTCCGCCAGATCTCTTGACGTTTAAGACAGTTGCTGAGCTTGTCGAATGGTCGAGTACTCCCATCGCCATCCCGACACATCCTCCGTCATTCCCGCCAACCCCTACCGTCATTCCCGTGAAAACGGGAATCCACCGCAACCCACGACCATCCCTCCGTAGGGGTGACTGGCTGGTCGCCCCTACCCCGTCATGCTACAATCCCATCGCCAACCCGCCTCTCTCTCCATCATTCCCGCCACACCTTCCGTCATTCCCGTGAAAACGGGAATCCACCGCAACCCATCACCATCCCTCCACAGGGCCGGTTCGTCCTCCTCCAGTTATATTATGTAAAATCAACCCCATCCGGTGATTGCAACCCCTTCCCCATTGCAGTACAATTCCGCTCAAATCTCAGCATCGGCTGAATCATAGGTGAATGGAGAAGCCGCCATGTCCAAGAAACTCATAATTTCCTCCGACTCCCACGTCGTCGAACCCCCCGACCTCTGGACCGCCCGCATGGACCCCAAGTACGGCGACCGCATCCCACACCTCGTCACCGGCGACCCCTTCGACCAGTGGTACTGCGACGGCGAGGGCGTCGGCGTCCTCGGCGGCATCTCCCAGGCCGGCAAGCGCTACTCCAACCCCGAAGAAATCACCCTCGAAGGCAGCTTCGCCGACGTGCCCCCCGGCGGCTACAACCCCCACGCCCACGTGCAGGACCTGGACGTTGACGGCGTCTACGCCGACGTTCTATACCCCTCCATCGGCCTCAACCTCTACGCCATCCCCGACCCCGTCTTCATGCGGGACGTTTTCCGCGCCTACAACGATTGGCTCGCCGAGTTCTGCAACGCCTACCCCGACCGGCTCAAGGGCATCGCCATGATTCTCCTCGACGACGACATCGAAGCGGGCATCACCGAACTCAAGCGTTCCGTCGAAATCGGCCTCTGCGGCGCCATGATTCCCGTCTATCCCAGAAGCCACGAGACCTACGACCGGCCCATCTACGAGCCTTTCTGGGCCGCCGCCCACGAGATGAACATCCCCCTCAGCCTGCACACCGGCACCAACCGTCCCGGCTCGACCCTCATGCGCACCGAGGGCGAGGTCACCCAGACCGGCGTCGACCGCAGCAACACCGACTATTGGGTCCGAATGTCGATGGGACACATGATATTCGGCGGCGTCTTCGAGCGCTACCCAACCCTGAAAGTCGTCAACGTGGAGCACGACCTGGCCTGGATTCCCTACTACATGCAGCGCATGGACGTCACCTACATCGAGCGGCCCACCCAAGCCACCTTCCGGTTCAAGGACGGCATGATCCCCAGCGACTTCATGCGCCGCAATATCTACCACAGCTTCCAGGACGACGGCCTGGGCATCCGCGACCGGGACATCATCGGCGTCGACAAGCTCGTCTGGGCCTCCGACTACCCCCACGCCGAATCCACCTTCCCCGAATCCCAGCGCGTCCTCAACGACATCCTCGAAGGCGTCCCCGAAAACGAGCGCGACATGATAATCTCCCAAAACTGCGCCCAACTCTACAACCTCAACTAGCCCCCTATACCCCTTCCCTCGCCCCTCCGTCATTCCGGCAAAAGCCGGAATCCAGTCCCCCCCTTCCCCCTTGATGGGAGGGATTTAGCCTGTCCTGAGCCTGTCGAAGGCATGTGGGTGATGCGCATGGAGTGGATGACACATTTGGCAGTTACGCAAAGGTCTCCATTACGGGGGAAGGTTAGGATGAGGTGATTCCCCCCTACGGAACCTGATACCTCCCCGTAAACTCCACCTTCCCCTCCCGAATCGTCCACACCCCAATCGGACTCCTCACGTCCCCGTTTTCATCGAAATTCAGCGACCCCCTCACCCCCTCGTAATCCACGTCCTCCCCCGCCCGAACCAGTCCCATCGCCCGCTCCATGTCCCCCGGCCCCACCGCCGCCCCCGGCGGATTGCTCACCCGCCGCAGCGCGTCCCGCACCGCCTCCGCCTCATACGTCCCTGCCCGTTCAATCGCCAGCGCCGCCAGTATGAAAACGTCAAACGTCTCCCCCAGCAGTTGCGCCGTCGGCGCCTCTCCGTACCTCTCCTCGTACATCGAAGCGAACGCCGCCGTCGCCTCGTTCTGCGGCGCCGAAACCTCAATCCCCAGCGACCCCTCGAACGCCTCTACCCCCACCTCGTCGAACAACCCCTGATTCTTCGCCGGCGGCGCGAACAGAAACTCCCCGGCATACCCCGACTCCGCAATCTCCCGCAAATATACCCTTAAGCTCCCCTCGTAGCTCATCGGAACCACCACGTCCGGCTCCCCTTCCAAAGCCTGCGCCACCTCCTCCGCGTAGGAAGCCTCCCCTGGAACTTGCGGAACCTGCGCTATCACCCTGCCGCCCGCCGCCTCAAAACTCTCCGTGAACACCGCCGAAAGGTCCAGACCGAAGGGATTGTCCACGAAAATAACCGCCGCCGTCTCGTAATTCTGCTCCGACGCCAGCTGCGCCAACGCCACTCCTTGCGCCGCATTAGACATCTGCGCCCGAAACACGTAGTCGTCGTCCTCAAGCGTCGTCATCGCCGACGAAGTAGCCGCCACCGAAATGTGCAGCCTCTTGTGCGGAATCGTCACCTCATTTGCAACCGCCAGCGTCGCCCCGCTCGTCACCGGCCCCAGCAGCGCCTGAACCCTCTCCTCATTTACCAGCGACAAAGCCGCCGCCGTCGAAGTCGCTGGATTCGTCGCCCCGTCGATGAAGTAAGCCTCCATCGGCCTTCCCAACACTCCCCCCGCATCGTTCACCACCGCCATCGCCAACTCCGCCGCCTTCTGCATCTCCTGACCGTAGCCCGCCAAATCCCCCGAATAGTCAAACACCGCGCCCACCACAACCGGCTCCCCGGAAGGCTCTCCCGAATCGCCGCAGCCCGCAATAGCCGCCATCGTCAGCGCCAACGCCAAAACCGCCAGCCAAACCAACCTGGTCATCGCAACCCTTCTCCTCTCGTCACAACCCTACGCCCACGCCGTCGTAGCCGGAATCAACCTGCCATTCGCCGCATCAACCGTCAACAGCAACCCATCCAACGTATACCTTCCTAACAATGCCTGCGTATCATTGTCACCGAAAACCACCAAGGTGGGAATGCTCCTCCCATCAATCGTTGCCGTGGCCCTTCCTATGTCGCCATCAACGGTCTGACCATCCTTCGACGTGAGGCTTATCTTGTCGATGGGATTCACCCCTAATTCCTTGAGCAGATGAGATGGCGCGATGGTGTACATGGCTCCGGTCCCCACCATCGCCTCAATCTCCAACGACTTCTTGCCGTCCATGCCCTCCAACCGGATGGGCCAGTTGAACGTTCCCATATTTGAACCTCTCCTCGCGCTCCGTCTTCCCCAATTCTACAAGACCTCGCACCCTCCCGTCATTCCGCCTAATCATCCAACCCTTGACCTCCACGCCGCCATAAGGCAAACTTCTCCCAATGAGCGCGCCGCAGACCCCAAGCCTCCACGCCACCCGAATCCTCGACTCCGTAGACAAGGACAGGATGCTGTCCCTCGCCGGAGACCTCATCCGCATCCCCAGCTTCAAGGGACAGGAGACCGACGCCGCCCGATTCCTCGCCGACTTCTTCACGGAACGCGGCTACGAGGTTCACCTGCAGGAAGTTGAACCCGGCCGCTTCCAGACCATCGCCGTCCTCAAAGGTTCCGGCGGCGGCAAGTCCCTGATGCTCAACGGCCACATCGACATCAACCCCATCGCCAACCAGTGGCAGCGCGACCCCTGGACTCCCACCATCGAAAACGACCGGCTCTACGGCGCGGGCATCCGAAACATGAAAAGCGGCGTCGCCGCCATGATTGAAGCCGCCGAAGCCGTCCGACTTTCGAACGCCCCCCTCAAGGGCGACCTCGTCGTCGCCTGCGTCGCGGGCGAACTCCAGGGCGGCGTCGGCACCGACTATCTATGCCGGAACGGCCCCCTCGCCGACATGGCCGTCGTCCCCGAACCCTTCGGCGCCGACAACGTCGTCACCGTCCACGCAGGCTCCGCCGAAATGGCCATCCACACTATCGGTATCGCCCGCCACATGAACCTGGCCGAGCAGTCCATCGACGCCATCGAGAAGATGTGCAAGGCCATCCCCGTCCTCAAAGCCATCAAATTCCGACACGCGCCTCGTCCCGACCTCCCCGGCCTGCCCCGCATCAACGTCGGCACCATCATCGGCGGCATAGGCCCCGACCACGACCGCTCCGAAGCCACCTACAACGCCGATTACTGCACCATCGTCATCGACGTCCGATTCCCCCCCGGCACCACCTCCGAGTCCATCAAGGAAGACGTGGTCGCCGCCCTCGAAGGCATCCGCCGGGAGGACCCGGAATTCCGCTACGAAATCGAAATGCCGCCGCCCGCGAAATACCAGGCCTTCACCATGATTGTAGACCCCTTCGACCTCCCCAGGGACGAATACATCCTCGACAGCGTCCTACGCCAATACAAGACCGTCACCGGCCGCGAACCCGACGGCGTAGGCACCGTCCTTCCCTGGTCATATAGCGGCGACGATACCTCGAAGCTGCTGAAGGCCGGCGTCCCCGGACTTCTCCACGGCCCCGCCGGCGGCATCGAATCCGCAACCGTACCCGACGAATACTCCCTCATCAGCCACATGCATCAGGTGGCGAAAGTCCTCTCCCTGACCGCCTTGGACGTGTGTAACGTCTCCAACTAAGCGCCTACTATCTGATTGATTGAAAAATCCCCCCAGCGAAATCACTCTCTAAACCAAAAAACAGGAGGAAAAATCTTGTCGCAAGCAGAAGCAAAACTCAAGGAAATGGGCCTCGCCATACCCGACCCCTCGCCCCCGGGCGGCAACTACATCCCCGCCCGTCGCACGGGCAACGTGGTCTTCCTTTCCGGCGTCACCCCCAGCCGTCCCGACGGCACTCCCTTCAAGGGCAAGCTCGGTCGAGACCTCACCGTGGAGGAAGGCTATGCGGCGGCCCAGAACTGCGCCCTCAAGCTGCTGTGCAACCTGAAGGGCGAGATTGGCGACCTGGACAAGGTCACCAAGGTCATCAAGCTCCTCGGCATGGTCAACTCCGACCCAGACTTCACCCAGCCCCCCGCCGTGGTCAACGGCTGCTCCGACCTGCTGGTGAACGTCTTTGGCGAAGCGGGCCGCCACGCCCGTTCCGCAGTCGGCCTCGCCACCCTCCCCGGCGGCGTAGCCGTCGAGGTGGAAATGATAGTCGAGGTCTCCGACTAGGGCTTGGATTGCGCCACCCATCTGGTAGGGGCGGTTCTCGAACCGCCCTTCTTGGGCTATTGTCATGCGTCATCCCGTAGGGGCCGGTTTGAAACCGGCCCTCTCCCACAATAATCTCCTCTCCTTGGAGGAGACCTTCGCATAACCCTCTCTAAAGGTCTTAAAAACCTCTTCCCCCTTGATGGGGGAAGATTGAGATGGGGGTGATTCGGGTGGGTTGGAAGAGGAATTCGGCTGTTATGCAAAGGTTGCCTTGATGTGAGGAAGGTTAGGATGGGGGTGTCTCCCCCTCCGTCATTCCTGCGAAAGCAGTAACCCACGTCGGGGCGGTTCGGAGGGACAACCTCCCCGAAGGCTAACCGTATGGGCGGGTTTCAAACCCACCCTCTCCCACGCTCACCCTGAGCTTGTCGAAGGGTCGAGCGTTCCCTGCCGAAACCACCACGTCCCTTAGCCCATGCACAATGTATAGGTAGGCGACAATCTGACCGGCTTCAACGCGAATCGCCGGGCATGAAAACTACCCGTCGTCGCGCAATTCCGCCTCCAGCTGGCGCACCCGTTCTTCCGCCCGAACACGCGCCGCAGCCTCCGCATCCGCGCGACCCCTCTCCATGTTTGCCCGCGCCCGCTCTACCTCCGCGCGGGCGCGTTCGCTCTCAAACGTCGGCACGTACCGCCCCGTCGCGGGGTCGTGCCATCGCAGCTGACCGTCCTCCCAGCGCAAGTTCAGGCCCAAGACGGCGCTGTACCCCTGCAGCGTCCCGTCCCCCAACTCCTCTATCATCACCGGCGCGTAAACGCCCCCCTCCAGCCGGTCGCCAGCCAACCGCGTCCCATGATACTCCCCCGTCTCGTCGAATCGCCAGTACTCAGGAATGCCCAAGGCGGCGTAATCGTCGCGTTTGGCGGTAACGTCAACGCGACCGGTTCGACGCGACGCAATCTCCATCACCAAGTCCGGCGGCTTTCCCTGATCTTCGATGACGTAGGCGTTGCGAGCCTTGTACAATTTCGGGTCCACGTCAAATGCCACCAGCATGTCGGGATACCGCACTCCCGCCAGGTTGCGGGTGGGCGCGAGGGCAAGGTAGCGGTCCCCGGCCACAAGCGTCGTTTCACGGTTGCCCAGATGGATAGCCAGATAGTGGGCGTTTCCGGTGATGGTCAGATGGTCGAAGCTGGTCATCTTGTCCTCAGGGTGTTTCTCTGGATCGGGGAAGACGAAAAACTCCCCAGGCTGGCTAAGTTGGGTAATAATAGGCTTCGCGGTGGTCATGGCGAACCTCCCAGGGCTTGGGCGCAAGGTGCGGTCGCCCCGATTATACCACGCCCCTTGACCCCGCCGTCATTCCCGCGAAGGCGGGAATCCAGAGGCAGGGTGGCTGAGTGGGTGACTCCTCCATCCGCTCATCCTGAGCTTGTCGAAGGACCCTAAATCCCCAACGCGTACCCGTCCCGACGCGGGTCCGCCCCGCCCATCAGAATCCCCGAATCCGGGTCCGCGCCGATGGCGTGACCGCCTCCCACTTCCATTCCCCACTCCCCCAGCAGATTCACGTCATGCCCCCGGCTCGCCAACTCCTCCCGCGCCGCCAGCGACACCCGCTCCTCCATGTTGATGGTAGTCCCCGTCATCACCCGGAACCGCGCCGCCTCCACCGCCTCCTGCACGTTCATCCCGAACTCCAGCACGTTCAACACCATCTGCGTCGTCGTCTGCGGGATTCCGTAACTCCCCGGCGTCCCGATAGAAAGGATGAACCGCCCGTCCTTGAACACCTGAATCGGCGCCATGTTGCTCCCCGGACGCTTCCCCGGCTGCACCAGCAGCCGGCTGTCGCTCCCCGCTACGATGTCCATCAGGTCGATGTTGTTGTTCAACAAAATCCCCGTGTTTCCCGCCACTACGCCGCAGCCGAAACCCGCGCCCAGCGTCTGCGTGATGCTCGCCACCGTCCCGTCCCCGTCCGCCGCCGAGAAGTGCGTCGTCTCCCCGCTCGTGTACACGCTCGGCGTCCCCGCCAGAATCGCGCCTTCCGGCGGATTCTCCGTGTACCGCTCCCCAATCACCGTCGAAGCCTGTTTGTGATTGATGAGACTCCTCCGTCCCCGCGCATACTCCTTCGTCAGCAGCCCCGCCACAGGCACGTCCATGAAGTTGGGGTCGCCGCCATACGCAATCCGATCCGGCACCGCAATCTTGATGGCCTCCGACACCGTATGGATGTAGTCCGCCGAATTATGACCCATGCTCCGAAGGTCGAACGCCTCCAGGATGTTCAGCGTCTCCAACACCTGAAACGCATTCGAATTCGGCCCCGTGGTAACCACCTCGAACCCCTTGTACGTGGTGCTGATGGGCGCCTCCCAGTCCGGCTCGTAGGCGTCCAGGTCCGCCGCCGTAATCAACCCGTCCTCCTCCCGCATGAACCGGTCGAACTCCTCCGCCACGGCTCCCCGATAGAAGCCGTCCAGCCCCTCCGACGCCAACGCCCTGAAGCTCTGCGCCAGATTCGGCTGCTTCAGAATATCGCCCGCCTTGGGCGAGCCGCCATTGGGAAGATACGCCTCCTTGGAATAGGAGAACTGCGCCAGCCGACCTTCGTTCACCTCGAAGTACCGAGCGTCCGACCCGGAAATGACGACCCCCTGCTCCGAAAGCTCGATGGCAGGCGCAAGAACCGCGTCCTTTGACAGATTGCCGTAGATGTCCAGCATCGTTAGCCAGCCGTGAGGATTCCCCGGCACCAGCGGACACCGCGCCCCCACGCTGTGATTCTCCGGCGTGAACTTGTCCGGCGTCCCCTGCTGCGGCACCACCCCCGAGAAATTCAACACCCGCCTCTCCGTTCCGTGGTTGCGGCTGATGAGCAGAAACCCGATGCCGCCCAGGCCCGACATGAACGGCTCCACCACGTTAAGCGCCGCCGCCGCCGCCACCGCCGCGTCCACGGCGTTCCCCCCCTGCATAAACATCTTCAACCCCGCTAGCGAAGCCTCATAATGGGCGCACGCCACCATCCCCCTGCGTCCCGTGATGACGGGCCTGTGGGCTGTGAGGGCGCTCCCGCCCTCCGGCATGAAGTTTCTCGTCAACATCATTTTCCTTCTTCTCCTACTATAAATTCTTCTTTCCCTACCATCCCTCTCCTCTCCCAGGATGGGAGAGGATTAAGGTGAGGGCGTCCCCTCAAAAGACAAAGGATGGGGGTGTCTCACCTACTCAAAAATATCCTCCGGCAGAAACGCGCTGACCACGAAATTCGGCACGTCCACAACATTGCTCACCTTCAAGTCAACGGCAACGCTGCAAATCACATACGCCTGCTCCCGACTCCATCCCCGCTCCCGCAACAGGTCAATCATATTCAACAGCGCGTTCCGAGCCGCCAGCGTCAAATCCTCCCCCCGGTTCTCCCCCTCCTCCGTCACCGGCATCCCCATCGTCGCCGTGAACCGACGCGGCGCGGCCCACTCCGGCGGCTGGAAGTAGCCCTCATGCGAGAAGCGCGGCCAGCGTATATTCTTCCGCGCCGCCTCGCCCTTGTACACCTGAAACCGGACCGCCTGCGTCCCCGCCATCTCGATTGCCGTCACGCAGCACTCCGAGTCGCCTTGCGCGAAGTGCCCGTCCCCCGCCGAATACAACGCCCCCTCCACCGCCACTGGCACGAACAGCCGCGACCCCTTCGTCATCTGCTTCACGTCCGCGTTCCCCCCGTTCTCCCGTGGCGGCAGCGTCCGCAGCCCTCGTTCCGCCACAACGCCGCCCGGCACCGCGTCCGTCGGATCCGGCGGAAGGACCATCCCGCCCCGCTCCATCAGCGCCGCCTCCCGCCGCGTCCACTCCTCAACCTGCACGTGGGAGGGCGCCACCCCCGCCGTGCCCATGAACGCCCCGTAGGGTATCCGCACCCCCGGCAGCATCTCCGACGTTGCCCATCCGTCGCTGATTGACCAATGCACCAGGTACGGCTCCAGAAACACGTCCCGCAGAAACCCCATGCCGGGGCTGATGCGCGTCCACCCGGCCGCCTCCGGCAGCACGCCCAGACATTCAACCTCCAGCAAGTCCCCCGGCTCCGCCCCCTTCACGTACACCGGCCCGGTTAGAGGATGCACCACCCCCCGCGCGATTCTCGACACCGCCTCCACCGAATCGCCGAACCGAATCTGCCCGTCGCAGGCGTCCCGCGTCTCCAACACAACCTCCTCGCCGCAATCAACCTCAATCTTCGGCTCCACCTCCGGGTGCCACCGGTTGTGCCCCGTGTGCGGCTCGTCCTTCAGCATCTTCCCGCGGTCTATCTTGATAGTCTGCACGGCAACCCTCCGACCAGCAAGTCCAACGTCTGCGGTAGTATATCACCGACGGATGGGTTTTTGGGAAGGACGAAGCCCAACCTTTTCGGTTTGGCTATCCCAACCTCACCTGATACAATGATGGACGTAGCCCGCAATCAAGGCGCATCCCCCAACACATCCGCACTCAAAGGAGGCAGCGTGAAGATAATCAGAATCGCAGACGTGCCCAGGGAAGATTCCAGCGACGCCCCGATATTCTTCGGCGGCGCCGTTTCCCGTCAGGACCTCGTCACCGAAAAGACCAGCAAGTTCTTCAATTTCAGCGTCGTCAACTTCGACGCCGGCGCCCGCAACAAGTTCCACGTCCACACCAGCGACCAGATTCTCCTCGTCACCCACGGGCGCGGCATCGTCGCCACCGAGGACGAGGAGCACGAGGTCACCGAGGGCACAACCATCCACGTGACCGCCGGCGAGAAGCACTGGCACGGCGCCACCGACGATTCGTCCTTCTCCCACATCACCCTCACCGCCGCCGGCAGCTCCACCAACATTGTCGGCTAGCCCGCGGATACCCCGGAGATGACTATGGACACTAACGCTTCCCCCTCCCTGACCACGATTTCCGACGACCCGCTGGTCAAGGAATCTATCGTCAACTCCCTCGACGCCCCCATCACCCCCACGGAGCGATTCTACGTCCGCAACCACTTCACCGACGTCCCCCGGATTGACGCCAAAACTTGGCGGCTGACGATTGACGGCCTGGTTCGTCAACCCCTGGAATTGACCCTCGACGAACTTCTAACCATGCCCGCCCGGGAATCCGTCGTCACCCTCGAATGCGCCGGCAACAGCCGTTCCTATCTGACGCCCCCCGCCGAGGGCATCGCCTTCGCCCACGGCGCCGTCAGCACCGCCCGATGGAAGGGCGTCTCATTAGCGCAGGTCTTGGAGAAGGCAGGCGTGTCCGATAACGCCGTAGAAGTCGTCTTCCACGGCGCCGACACTGGCGAGGAGGAGGAAGACGGCGTGGTCTACTCCACCGAACTCCCCTACTCCCGCAGCCTCCCCGTCGCCACCGCCATGAAGCCCGAACTCATCCTAGCCTACGAAATGAACGGCGAACCCCTGACCCCCGACCACGGCTTCCCCCTCCGCCTCCTCGTCCCCCGCTGGTACGGCATGGCGTCGGTCAAGTGGCTCGCCCGCATAGAGCTGGTAGACACCCCCTTCGATGGCTTCTTCCAGAAGCGCCGCTACGTCTTCATCGACGAGGGTGTGGAAGACGCGCCCTCCCGCAAGCCCGTAACCACCCTCAAGGTCAAGTCCGTCATAACCTCCCCCCGCCACGGCGAGGTCATCCAGCCGGGCGATTTCGTCATTCGTGGTTTCGCCTGGTCCGGCGAAGGTGAAGTGACCGCCGTGGAAGTGACCACGGACGGCGGGCGAACCTGGGCGGAAGCAACGCTGCTGGGCGATTCCAACCCCAACGCCTGGCGCGCCTGGGAGTTCCCCTGGACTGCCACCGACCCCGGCCACTTCATCTTCATGGCCCGCGCCACGGATTCCACCGGCAGCCGCCAACCCAAGCGCGTCCCCTGGAACTTCCGCGGCTACGCCAACAACGCCATCCACACCCTCGCAGTCGAAGTCCCCTCCCTATGAAAACCCACCCCCACCCCCCTTCCTCCGCACAGTTCGCTTATTCCCTCGACCCCCTTCGTCATTCCCGCGAAAGCGGGAATCCATCTTCTCCCTTACCCCCATCCGCTCACCCTGAGCCTGTCGAAGTGCCTCCCCTCTTATCCCTTCCCCCTCAACGGGGGAAGGTTAGGATGGGGGTGACTCCCAACCGCCAAATCTAATAGGAAAATCCAAATGCCTCTCGACATCGACAACATGAGCGTCCTCGACCGCCGTCGCATCGAAGCGATGGTCCTCGGCCCCATGATCCGCGCCTTCGAACAGGAAATCGGCAAGGAGCGCGCCCACGCCGTCGCCCGCCGCGTCATCGTCAAAATCGCCGAAGAGCAGGGCCGCACCCTCTCTGACCGCATGGGCGGCGACGACCTCCCCGCCTTCTCCAGAAGCAAAGACCCCTGGGTTCGCGGCGGCGCGTTGGAGACGGACACCCTCGAAGACAACGACGCCAAGGTCTCCTTCAATGTCACCCGCTGCCGCTACGCCGAAATGTACCGCGAGCTTGGCATGGCCGACCTCGGCGGCATCTTCTCCTGCGGACGCGACGGCGCCCTATCCACCGGCTTCAACCCCCGCATCAAGCTCGCCCGCACCCAGACCATCATGGAAGGCGCAACCCACTGCGACTTCCGCTACACCATCGAAAATGACGACGCCGCCTCGTCCAAAGGAGAATAATCCATGCAAACCCGTATGATTAAAGACCTGCAAGTCCCCGTTGTCGGAATGGGTTCCGCCGGCAGCTTCGACGTGCCCATGACCGAACTCGAAACCCGCAAGCAAATCCTCGACAACTGCATCACCCAGGGCAGCAACTTCGTCGACACCTCCCCCATGTACCGCCGCTCCGAGCAGGTCATCGGCGCCGCGATGGAGGGCAAGCGCGACAAGTTCCAGCTTGCCACCAAAGTCTGGTGCACGGGCCGCGACACCGCCGTCAAGCAGATGGCCCGCTCCTTCGAACTCCTGAAGACCGATTACATCGAGGTCATGCAGATTCACAACCTCGTCGACTGGCGCACCCACCTGCCCCTGCTGGAGGAGATGAAGGCCGACGGCAAAATCGGCGTCATCGGCCTCACCCACTACTCCCCCGACGCCCTGCCCGAAATGGCCGAAATCATGCGAACGGGCCGCGTCGACTCCATCCAGATTTCCTACAACGTCATGGAGCGTCAGGTCGAGGACGTGATTCTCCCCCTCGCCGAGGAGATGAACGTCGGCGTCATCGTCATGCGGCCCGTGGGCGCGGGCCAGCTTTTCACCAACCTCATCGACAAGCCCAACCTCGAACCCCTCCGCGAATTCGGCATCCGCACCTGGGGGCAGGCCCTCATGGCCTGGCTCCTCGCCGACCCCCGCGTCACCGTCCTCATCCCCGCCACCAGCCGGCCCCAGCGCATCATCGAAAACGCCGCCGCCGGAGAAATGACCATCCCCCCGGAGATGCGCGACTACGTCCTCAGCGAAGCCCAACGCTGCCTCAAGCCCGTCTTCTACGGAATAGGCTGATTCTTACCCCCATGCTGACGATAAACCCCCAACGCCTGAACGACACTCTACAATCCCTCGGTAAAATCGGCGAAACCCCCGAGGGCATGCAGCGCATCGCCTTCAGCCCCGCCGACGTGAAGGGACGCGAATTCGTCAAAACCTTGATGCGCGAATCTGGCATGCGCGTCCGCGTCGACGCCGCCGGAAACGTCATCGCCCGCAAGGAAGGCACGACAGATGGCCTTCCCGCCATCGGCATGGGTTCCCACACCGACACCGTTCCCAAGGGCGGCAAATACGACGGCGCCCTCGGCGTCATCGCCGCCATCGAATGCGTCCAAACTCTCTTGGACGCCGGCATGACCACACGCCATCCTATAGAAGTCCTCGTCTACACCAACGAGGAGGGCACCCAGTTTCGACGCTGGCTCTTCGGTAGCCGCGCTATGGCCGGCCTGCTGGAAGACGACGACCTCACCTGCGTCGACAAACTCGGCGTATCCATCGGCGAACGCCTCAAGGACATCGGCGGCGACGTTTCCCACATTATGGAAGCCGCCCGCCGTCCCGACGAATTCTCCGCCTACCTCGAACTCCACATCGAGCAAGGCCCCGTCCTCCACCGCACCGGCATAGACATCGGCGACGTGACCGCCATCACCGGTCGCATCGGCATGAACGTCTCCGTCCGCGGCTTCGCCAACCACGCCGGCACCACCCCAATGGGACACCGCCGCGACGCACTCATGGCCGCCACCCACGTCATCCAGTCCGTCAACGCCATCGCCACCGACGAGGAGATGTGCCGCGTCGGCACCGTCGGCATGGTGGAGGTCAGCCCCAACGCTGAGAACGTCATCCCCGGTCGCGTAGACATCAGCGTCGAGTTCCGCGACGAAACCACCCAACGCATCCGCCAGGCCGCCAGCCGCTTCCGCGAAGTCTGCGATGCCCTCTCCCAGCAATGGGACGTGACCATCGAAATCGAAGAAATCGGTCTCGCCGCGCCCGCTCCCATGCACGACGAAATACGCGCCGTCATCCGCGAATCAGCCCGAAACTTGGGACTCAGCCTATCCTCGATACCCAGCGGCGCGGGCCACGACGCTCAATCAATGGCGGAAATAACCAAGGCGGGCATGATATTCGTCCCCAGCGTCGACGGCGTCAGCCACTCCCCCCGCGAATACACCTCCCCCGAAGACTGCGCCAACGGCGCCAACGTCCTCCTCCAAACCCTCCTCACCCTCGACGCCACCCTGGATTGAATCTCACAATGTAACCGCCATTCCGGCGAAAGCCGGAATCCATCTTCTCCCACCCGCCGCTCACCCTGACCATCCTCCTCCACTCATCCTCACCATCCCTCTCCGCTCACCCTGAGCATCCCCCTCCGCTCACCCTGACCATCCCCCTCCACTCATCCTCACCATCCCTCATCCGCTCACCCTGAGCCTGTCGAAGGGTCGAGCGGACTTCCCCTCTTCTCCCTTCCCCCTTGACGGGGGAAGGTTAGAGCCTGCCCCGTACTTGATACGGGGATGGGGGTGAAATTCCCTCCAACGCCCGCCCCAAATCCCCCACCAGATCCTCCGCGTTCTCCAACCCCACCGACACCCGCAGCAAATCCTCCGGCGTCGCGCTCTCCGGCCCCTCTATCGACGCCCGATGCTCAATCAAACTCTCGTAGCTCCCCAAACTAGTCGCCCGCGTAAACAGCCGCGTCCTTGACGCCACCCCGAAAGCCGCCTCCCTTCCGCCCTTCACCCGGAACGACAGCATCCCCCCGAAATCCGACATCTGCCGACGCGCAACCTCATGCCCCGGATGCCCCTTCAACCCTGGATAAAACACCTCCGCCACTGCCGGATGTCCCGCCAGAAACTCCGCTACCTCCGCCGCATTCAGCGTATGCGCCCGCACCCGATACGGCAGCGTCCGAATGCTCCGAAGCAACAGCCAGCAGTCGAAGGGCGAAGGCACCGCCCCCCCGTCCTGCTGCACCTGCCGCACCCTCTCAAACAACCCGTCCTTCCACGCCGCCACCACCACGCCCCCCGTCACGTCCCCGTGCCCTCCCAGGTACTTCGTACTTGAATGAACCACCAGGTCCACCCCCAACTCCAAAGGCCGCTGCAACACCGGCGTCGCCCACGTATTGTCGCAAACGGTGAAGATTCCCCTCTCCCGCGCGAACTCCGCCACCGCCGCCACGTCCGTTATCTTCAACAACGGATTCGATGGCGTCTCGATGAACACCATCCGCGTCGAGTCCTCCACCGCCTCCTCCAACGCCCCAGTTTGCGACAAGTCCACAAACGTCGTCCTCAAACCCCACGGCGCCATAATTTCCCTCAGCAGCCGAGCCGTCCCGTGGTAGATGTCCGACGGCGCAACCACGTGGTCCCCCGGCTTCAACGCCTGGAGCACGCTCATAATCGCCGCCATTCCCGACGAAAACGCCGCCGCCTCTTCCCCGCACTCCAACGCCGCCACGCACTCCTCCAACAGCCGCCGGTTGGGGTTGTCTGACCGTCCATAGATGAACCCCTGCGGATACGACCCGTCCGCGTCTCGTTCGAACGTCGTAGACATGTGCAGCGGCGGCGTCACCGCCCGCGTCAAAGGGTCCACCACCCGCCCCGTGTGCACCGCCCGCGTCTCAATCTCCATCTCAACCTCCTCTTTTCCCTTCCCCCTTCACAAACCCGTCATTCCCGCAATTCCCCTGCCGTCATTCCCGCAATTCCCCTGCCGTCATTCCCGCAATTCCCCTGCCGTCATTCCCGCGTAGGCGGGAATCCACTCCCCGCTCACCCTGAGCCTGTCGAAGGGTCGAGCGCACCCCAATTCTACCCCACCTATTCCCACCCCGCACCTCCAATGCTATCATTGCACAAACCGCAGTGATAGGCAGCGTAAAAGGGGGCTTCATGGACAGAATAGGATCGACGCCGCAATTCGTGGCCGAGGCGTATCAAAAAATGGAGCGTCGGCTCCAAACCGTCCGCGAGCGACTCAACCGCCCCCTCACCCTCGCCGACAAAATCCTCCTCTCCCATCTCGACGACCCCGCGGGCAGCGAACTCGCCCCCGGCGAAAGCTACCTGCAACTCCGTCCCGACCGCGTCGCCCATCAGGACGTCACCGGCCAGATGGCCATCCTCCAGTTCATGCAGTCCGGCCGCAGCCGCGTCGCCGTCCCCACCACCGTCCACTGCGACCACCTCATCCAGGCCCGCGTCGGCAGCCGCTCCGACACCGCCGACGCCCTCCTCGAAAACAGCGAGGTCTACCAGTTCCTACAGTCCGCCTCCGCCAAGTACGGCATGGGCTTCTGGAAGCCCGGCGCGGGCATCATCCACCAGGTGGTGCTCGAAAACTACGCCTTCCCCGGCGGCCTGATGATTGGCACCGACTCCCACACCCCCAACGCCAGCGGCCTCGGTATGCTCGCCATCGGCGTCGGTGGCGCGGACGGCGCCGACGTTATGGCCGGCCTCCCCTGGGAGGTCATGTACCCCCGTCGAATCGGCGTCCGACTCACCGGCAAGCTCAACGGCTGGACCGCCCCCAAGGACGTTATTCTCTACCTGGCCGGCGTCCTCACCGTCGCCGGCGGCACCAACAGCATCATCGAATACTTCGGCCCCGGCGCCCGCGCCATCAGCTGCACCGGCAAGGCCACCATCGCCAACATGGGCGCGGAACTCGGCGCCACCGGCTCCATCTTCCCCTTCGACGACCACATGGCACTCTACCTGAACGCCACCGATAGAGCCGAACTCGTCGCCCAGGCCCGCCAGCACCCCCACCTGTTGGAAGCCGACCCCGAAGTGGAAGCAGACCCCGACAGCTATTATGACCGCGTCGTGGACATCGACCTCTCAACCCTCGAACCCCACGTCGTCGGCCCCCATACCCCCGACCTTGCCCGTCCCATCTCCCAACTCGCCGACGAAGTGAAGCAAAAGGGCTACGTTGACCACATCTCCACCGCCTTAATCGGCAGCTGCACAAACTCTTCCTACGAGGACATGAGCCGCGCCGCCGACGTTGCCCACCAGGCCCAGGCCCACGGCGCGCAGGCCGCCACCCGCCTCCTCGTCACCCCCGGCTCCGAGCAGATACGCGCCACCATCGAACGCGACGGTCAGATGAAGGTCCTACAAGAAATCCGCGGCACTGTCCTCGCCAACGCCTGCGGCCCCTGCATCGGCCAGTGGCGTCGCGCCGAGGTGGCCCAGCGGGAGGAAAACACCATCGTCTCCTCCTACAACCGCAACTTCCCCCGACGCAACGACGGCAATCCCGGCACCATGAACTTCATCGCCAGCCCGGAAATCGTCGTCGCCCTCAGCCTCGCCGGCAGCCTATCCTTCAACCCCCTGGAAGACACCCTCACCGCCGCCGACGGCTCCACCTACACCCTCGCGCCTCCCAAGACCGCGCCCGAAGTTCCCGGCAACGGCTTCGACCCCGGCGTCGAGACCTACGTCGCGCCCCCCGACGACGGCTCCGACGTTGAAATCGTCATCGACCCCGACAGCAACCGACTCCAGGTCCTCCAACCCTTCGAGCCCTGGGACGGCAACGACTTCCTCGATATGCCTATCCTGCTGAAGGCCAAGGGCAAGTGCACCACCGACCACATCTCCCCCGCAGGCCCCTGGCTCCGCTTCCGCGGCCACTTGGACAACCTCAGCGACAATATGTTCCTCGGCGCCACCAACGCCTACACCGGCGAGGCGGGCCACGGACTCAACCCCGTCACCGGCGAAACCGGCCAGGAATTTCCCCAAATCGCCCGCCGCTTCAAGGCGGAAGGGCTGCGCTGGGTGGCCGTCGGCGACCACAACTACGGCGAAGGCAGCAGCCGTGAGCACGCCGCCCTTTCGCCCAGACTTCTGGGCGCCGCCGCCATCATCGTCCGCAGCTTCGCCCGCATCCACGAGTCCAATCTGAAAAAACAGGGACTCCTCGCCCTCACCTTCCAGAACCAGGACGACTACGACAAAATCCGCGAGGACGATAGAATCAGCCTGACTGGTCTGGACGAACTCGCCCCCGGCAACCCCGTCCACTGCACCCTCCGCCACGCCGACGGCTCCACCGAAACCCTGACCCTCCAGCACACCCTCAACGAAGGACAGCTTGAGTGGTTCAAAGCCGGCTCCGCCCTCAACCTGGTCCGCCAAACCACCTAACCCACATCGTCATTCCCGCGAAGGCGGGAATCCATCTTCTCCCTTTCCTCTCGACGGGGAAAGGCTAGAGCCTGCCACGTACTTGATACGGGGACGGGGGTGAAATCTCACCCACCAATAAATCTCACCCACCAATAAATCCTGTAGGAGCGACCCTTGTGTTTACCCGTCCCACTCACCCTAACCACCCAATCCTTAGGGGCGGGTTTGAAATCCGTCCTCCCCTTGTATCTTGCTCCCACGAAAGCGGGAGCCCATCCCCCGCTCACCCTGAGCCTGCCGAAGGGTAGAACGCCCCCACTCTTATTCCCGCAAAAGCGGGGACCCATCCCCCTCTTATCCCTTCCCCCTTGACGGGGGAAGGTTAGGATGGGGGTGAAATCTCACCCACCAACAAATCCTGTAGGAGCGATTGGCGAATCACCATCCCGTCCCCGCTCCCTCCACTCACCCTGAGACCGTCCTGAGCTTGTCGAAGGGTCAAACGGACGCCCAGCCCGCCAAATGCACCCCCTAAGCCTTGCCGTTGGGCGGCGGCTCCGTGAAATCCTCCCCGCGAGCCAGGGCCGAATCCCTTCTCTCGTTCCACTCAACCCACATACGCCGCTCTTCCGCGCGTCCCTCGGCTTTGCCCACAGCCCGCCCCTTGGCTTCACCCTTGGCCAGCGCGTTCTCTATCCGCCGCTTCTGCCAATTCTTGTACCAGTCTTCCAACGACTTCGCCAGTACCACGATTATCCTCCCGCCGGAGGCTAAGCCTTCCCGTTGGGCGGCGGCTCCGTGAAGTCCTCCCCGCGGGCCAGGGCCGAATCCCTTCTCTCGTTCCACTCAACCCACAGACGCTGGTTTTCCGCCCGCCCCTCGGCTTTGCCCTTGGCCAGCGCGTTCTCTATCCGCCGCTTCTGCCAGTTCTTGTACCAGTCTTCCAACGACTTCGCTATTACCACGATTATCCTCCCCGTGTCGGTTACTACGTAGGCCGCTATCAGGCTCAACTCCATCGCCTGCACCGAAGGGCCTATCAGCGCCCGACACAACTCAATTATACTCCCATGCTTGCCGATTTCTCCAGTGACGACCAACACTTCCAATATGGTCGCTATCACCAGAAAGCTGCCGAAATACCAATTCCTGTTTTCGTACAGCGTTGTCCAGATGCTTTCCCTTTCCGGTTCCGGCTTTCTATCGATGACTCTACCCCTCCTTCATTCCCTGTTCTGGCCTGCCGGGATGACAGGCTCACATTATAACCAAGCCAAGCCAATCACGTCCCCTCTTACCTTCCCCCTCCAAATATCCCGTCATTCAGGCAAAAGCCGGAATCCAGTCCCTCGCTCACCCCAATACGCCCCTACCTGCTCACCCTGAGCCTGTCCTGAGCTTGTCAAAGGGCCTGTCGAAGGGCTTGTCGAAGGGTAGAACGCCCCCACTCTTGTTCCCGCGAAAGCGGGAACCCATCCACCTACCCTCCCTTCCCCCGCCTCACAAACACCACGTCCTCCCCATTCACGAACCGATCCCGCATCGCCTCAAACGCCGCCAGCTTCGAAGGCTGAAACTCCACCAACTCCTCATCCTCATTCAAATACGGACTCGGAAAATACGCCCGCAGCAGCGTCTCCCCCGCCTCATCCGAAAACCGCACGTAATACAACACCGGCGCGCCGTGGTCCTCCGCCTCCACGAACTGCGCCTGCGCAATGCTCCCCATGTCCAGATGCAGATGCCACGGCCCCGACTCGATCATCCCCCAACCGCCGTGAAACTCCGGCTCCGTCCGCCCGTCGCAATACATCTCGCTGACGCAACTCCCGCCCCCCACCACAAAAAGCATCCGCTCAACCCCCGCCAACCCCCTAATCAAATCCTCCATACCCATTTCAACACCTCCTGTGAAGTATTCCCATTACATTTGTGCTTTTTGAATCCCCTTGCCGCTCACTCACACTCGGAAAAATTCTGCGTCGCCCAGACCGTCTCAGACACATACCCGTGCTCAATTTGCTGTTGAATGAAAATGCCCACTCCTATTCGAGTGGCATCAGGATCTAGAATATTCCTCCTATGCCCTGGACTGTTTATCCAACCATCGACCAAAGCTCGCGCCATCTCAGATGAAGACCTAAAGCTGGTAGGCTCAATTGAGATAAGTGTAGACCCGCGAAATCTGTGAGTCCATGTTGTAATCCTGGGATACCAAGCGATATTCTCCGACAACCCATAAGTATAACTGCCATCGTCCCGATACGCCCTGCAATCATTGCCTGCGGCTAAAGCTCTATCAGTGGCGTCCTGCCCTCTGTAAATATGGCTGAGGATCCCAGATACAGCCATATTTGCGCTGTGAGTGAAGGCGATTTTATTGATTTTTGTGTCTTCCAACAGAGGGGAAACCCCTGTGTTTACGCGTACTTCATTAGTGAATTTAACCACGAGAGAGTAGATTTCTGATGCATCTAAAGCGATGCCGCCAGGAAAAGGCGTTGAAACGGGCGTAGGCTCAGGCGTGGGAACTGGAGTCGGCGCAGGGGTTGGAGGAGGCGTTGGGACTGGCGTTGGCATCGGAGTTGGCTCAGGCGTCGGATCGGGAACTGGTGTGGACGCCGAACTAGCGGGAGCCTGCACATCCAGCCTATTGATAGAAAGAGCAAGCAACATCTCGCTAAGCCGTTCAGTGCCACTATCCTTCCATACTACAACGGTGTAAATCCCCGGTGTAGTGACCAGATGTCCTATATTTGCTTGGACTATTAAGGAAGCCTCATCTTCCGCCCACAGATCAGCCACCACATCGTTGGAATCCAATTCATAGTAAGAGCCGGTCGGAGGTGCCCTTAGCACATGTGCCACTGGGTCTCCGCACATAGTAGTCATCCCGCCACCGATGCAATAGCTATCCAGCGCATCAATCTGAGCGGGCGTCATCGGGACAGGAGGAGGGTCATAATAGATTGAAATCCCTTTCGCAATCGCTAAACCGGAAACATTTTTCGCAATCGAGAGCAAAAGCGTCCCGTTGCTGAACAATTCTGGTTGCTTGACCGCCTCTACATCCCCACCTTCAAAATGTTGTACAAAGACAACTCGCTTGCCAGTAAAGCCCACGCCTATATTGACCACCCGGTGACTCTCACCAAGGATGGTGTCGCGGTGTCCCCAATCCGAATCCGCATCGTCGTACATCATGCTCTGATGCAACTCTTGAACCTTTTCGCGAGGAATAGGTGTCCGACAATTCACAATAGGAGAATCGCAGTTTTTCTCTCGCCATTCTTTGTCCGTCCATCCAGACCAGGCTACGTTTTCCGCAACATAGGACGTTCCGCCAGTATCGCTGTACACCATGTAGGGCTTGCGTCCGCCGCTCCACCAATGACCAAAATAATCGTGCTCTATCATATCCTCAGCGTGCATCTGAGCCGCCGAATTGCTACCCAGGATCACAGGTGCAACACCATGCTTTGCCCTATCTGCGTTGATTAGTTCCAATGCATACTCCCGCAACTCTTCTAGAGTCATTGGCGTAGGCGTAGGCACAGGTGCAGGAACCGGAGTAGCCGCTCGCGTAGGAATCGGCGTGAAAACGCGTGTAGGTGCAGGCGTCGGCGTCCGTGTTGAGACAATTCGTGTTGGCACCCGCGTCGGCAGAACAGTCGGACGCGGTGTTGGACGCGGCGTGGGCGTCACCGTTCGAACATGTGTAGCCGTGCGGGTAGGCACTTGACGAGGGGTTGGCGTAGGCTGGGTGATAGCCGTTGGCGTTTCGTCATTTCCGCCACCGAAGCTATCGAATGGCTCAAGGTTAATTACAATAATCGCCCCGAAATACAGGAGAGGCAAAATCCAAAGCAAATGCCAGAAACTCCACCATCGCCTGCGCGGTCCTTGGGGTGGTGGCGGTGGTGAGCCAAATGTCGGTGGGCGGCGAGGAGGTTGCGGCGGATGACGCTCTTTCGTCACCGTGCGAATTGGACGACGCGGCCTGCTCTCTCTCCCAAGCCGTCCCTCATTACACCGCCAACACGTGCACGCCGGCGGGTGCCCTCCGTACCAATTCGGTCTGCCTGCCAATTCTCCTAGCCCCCTTCCGTCTACAATCCATTATAATCATCTCCGACATTCTTGCTAGCGAGGCATCCTTGACCCCCTCCAAAAACATCCGCCCCATCCAGCCCGCCGCCGGCCCCGTACGCGCCGAACTCTTTAAAACCCTCCACAAACTCATAACAGGGAGAGACGCGTAGGGGGATTGGAGTTGGGCGGGCTTGACGAAGTAGGACGTTAATACATGATTCTTCCCAAAAACCCGATGAACCTTACGTTACGATTGCATTTCCTTACGGACGTGACTGCTCTGAAATATCTATCCAGTCCTGAAGCTGTAGCCTATTTGGAAGACGCGATTGAATCAATCAGCATCAGAGATCGACGTAATTTTCTTCGCGGCTATCGCCTAGCCGTCGCCACGCCTTTGCACGGCCTTTTGTGGTTTGTGGCTGACTACCCGGAACTGTTGGGTTTAGAGGGCGATGACAGACTATATAACTGGCTACACTATGGTAACCCCGCAAAAGACAAGTCTCTGTTGTCCGCCGTTTCTAATCCGGCATCTGACTTGAGTCGCCTGTGCTACGTTTTTAATGACCTTCAGGTTGCTTTGCGCAGGGCTGAGAATGGGCTGGCTGATACTATTAGCGCCATCGGAAAATGTCGCAAGGTTGCGGCACGATTTGCAGGAGTGTTGATAGGAACAAAGATAGTTTCTTTGGATACGGGAAAAGAGCCATCCGACAAAGAATCACTATTCCGTATGTGCTTAGCAGAGCGAGTAGTGGATTATCTCGACCATGATCCTAGCATCATATCACTAGCACGTGAACTGGTATGGAGCCGTGGTGAAGAGTTACGCCCTATAGATGATAGATTCATCTTGGATGCGGAAACCCACTTGGATCGCGTCGCGTCATTCCCTTCCGCCACGGGAATTCCAAAAGAGTGGGGAGATGGTTTCCGGTTTGGTTGTGACTTGCTCATGTGGCTAAGTGGAATCGTGCTACCTTCTCATGTAGATTCAGGCCCTGTCACCTACCAGGACTGGTTTAACGAACTCCTCGCTTTCGCCAAACCATCGTATCCTAAGGGGGAATGGCCGAGCATGAAATATGGGTTGACTGAGTTCACGGAATCGAACGTAAGAAGATTTTTGGAACACTTCGAGGTCAATATGGATACTGTCTTTTCCAAGCATAGGCTTGCGGCGGTTCTAGGTCCTGATTCAGTGCGTCTTATGAGCTCTACCGGCGCAACTGCCCCTTTGGAGTTGGAAGTCATGTTGCGCGGAGCGGTCGCAATGCATGGCGATTCCAAGGTCCGTCTTCTTCTCATGACTCACTCCGTAGCTTCGGATGACCGTCAATGGGTTTCCGTAGCATTTAGATTGCCAATTTACGGCCCTATCTCTAATGCTTCAAAGTGGTTTCTGTTCTACAAGATGTATCACACTGGGCCTGTGTTTGACACTGACGTTGCCCGTGCTGCAAAGGCCGTGGAACGGTTGCTCCTGCAATTCAAAGATAATTTGGAGGTGGAGGAACTCGGCAGCCTGGATTCTGAGGATTTCTTACCCTTATGCGTGCTACCAGCCTTTAGAGCAATGCGAGAATTGAGTCTTGAGGCGGCAAAGACTAACACTGATTTGCGTTCCAGGAACTTAGAGCTTTTGGCGATATTATGGCTGGTGAATCAAGGTTACGATCATGTAAGAGTCTCATTCAAACATGCTCCGTTAGGGAAGTTTGAATACGATGCAATAGGCGTGAAGAATGATCAATGCTTGGTTTTTGAAGTGAAAAGCTCCCGTATCGTTGATGACGAACTTCAAGAGCAGATTCGGAGGTTTGCTGGTAAAGTAGACCATCTGCGTGATCGGTTGCCTGACCTAACGAAGGCATTGGGATGTGAGTCCGCTATCGAAAACATTTCAGGGATATTCGTATTCCTGGGTGATTTAGATAACTTTAAGCCAACTGTTACGTCAATCACCTTATGGGGCTACGACGATTTTGTGAAAGCACTAAAGGCGGTAGACATACCTGGCAGAATCGTGGGGCTATTGGATAGATCACATATTATTCGTCATGTGCGGCTTGATGACTTCCCACATGATCCGTTTTGCGTTGGGTTATAGCTTTATTCAATCGATTAGGAAGTTTGCGTATGGTTCCCAACCGTCGAGCGGATGCACAGCTAGCATCGTTGGGAGAACCAGCACGCCGGCGGGTGCCCTCCATACCAATTCGGCCTACCTGCCAATTCTCCTAGCCCCCTTCCGTCTGCAATCCATTATAATCATCTCCGACATTCTTGCTAGCGAGGCATCCTTGACCCCCTCCAAAAACATCCGCCCCATCCAACCCGCCGCCGACCCCGTACGCGCCGTGGTCCCCGTCCCCGGTTCCAAAAGCATCACCAACCGGCTGATGCTTCTCGCCGCCCTCGCCCGCGGCGCGTCACGAATCTCCGGCATCCTCCGCTCCGACGACACCGACGTCTTCGCCCAAGCCCTCCAATCCCTCGGCTTCCAACTCCGATTCAACGACGGCGGCAGCGAATGCCTCATCCAAGGCTCCGGCGGCGCCATACCCGCCCAATCTGCCCGCGTCTGGTGCGGCAGCGCAGGCACCGCCGCCCGCTTCCTAGCCGCCGCCGTCGCCGCCGGAAACGGCTGCTACGTCCTCGACGCCACCCCGCAAATGCTCCGCCGTCCCATGACCCCCCTCCTAGACGCCCTCGCCTCCCAGGGCGCGACCATCCGCGTCCCCCCCGACGTCAACGCCCTCCTGACCATCAACACCGACGGCCTGAAAGGCGGCCTCCTCACCCTCGGCGGCGCCCACGTCAGCAGCCAATACCTCTCCGCCCTCCTCATGGCCGCGCCAATGGCCAAGACTCCTCTCGAAATTCAAACCGCCGTCCCCGTCAGCCGTCCCTACGTGGACATGACCATCGGCCTCATGTCCCAATTCGGCGTGAACGTAGACCAGCAAGCCTACGAACGCTTCCGCATCCCAGCCCCGACCCAATACCAGGGCGGCGACCACGTCATCGAGCCCGACGCCTCCACCGCGTCCTACTTCTTCGCCGCCGCCGCCGTCACCGCCGGAACCGTCACCGTCCCCAACCTCTCCCACACCAACAGCGTCCAGGGCGACGTTCGCTTCCTCGATGTGCTGGAGAAGATGGGATGCGCCGTCGCTTCCGACAATCAATCGACAACCGTCACAGGCCCCGCCAAACTCCGAGGCGTCAGCGTAGACATGTCGCAGATTTCCGACACCGTCATGACCCTCGCCGCCATCGCCCCCTACGCCCAGACGCCCACCACCATCAGCAATATCGGCCACATCCGCGTCAAGGAGTCGGATAGAATCAGCGCCCTCGCTGACGGCCTGGCCAGAATGGGCGTAACCTTCAACGAAACCCACGACTCGCTCACCATCCACCCCTCAACCCCACGAGGCGCAATCATCGACTCCCACGAAGACCACCGCATAGCCATGTCCTTCAGCATCGCGGGACTCGTAACGCCGGGCGTCGCAATCCAAGGCCCCGACTGCGTCGTGAAGACCTGCCCCCAATTCTTCGACCTGCTCAATCGCCTGAATTAAACGCACGGCTCAACCAAAAAGCCAACGCTGTCAAGGGCAAAAAAGAAAAGTGGCAACGACTGGAATTGAACCAGTGACCTAGCGCTTATGAAGCGCCCGCTCTGACCCCTGAGCTACGTTGCCACCAACGGAGGGCCGACCAGACGCCAGCCGTGCTCCACCAGATAATATAACCAACCCCGCCGATGGGTGTCAACGAATCCGCCCCAATCTCCACTCTCACCCTCCGCTCACCCTGAGCCTGTCGAAGGGTCGAGCACCCCTCTGGTCATTCCCGCGAAAGCGGGAATCCACTCTTCCCGCCTACCCCGCCTCACGCTTCAAGGACGATGTCCCCACTCCGCCCGCCCGTCTTCTTCGCCAGCCGCACCGACTCAATCCGCATCCCCCTGTCCGCCGCCTTGCACATGTCGTACACCGTCAACGCCGCCACCGACACCGCCGTAAGCGCCTCCATCTCAACCCCCGTCCGTCCCTCCGTCCTCACCGACGCCTCAATCGAAACGCCCCCCTTCTCCGCGTCCTCCGAAAGCTCCACCGTCACCCTGCTGATGGGCAACGGATGACACAATGGAATCAACTGCGCCGTCTGCTTGGCCGCCATAATCCCCGCCAGCCGCGCCGTCGCCAGCACGTCCCCTTTGGACACCTTCCCGCCCATAATCAGCGCCAGTGTCTCCGGCTTCATCGCGACGAAGCCCCTCGCCACCGCCTCCCGCCTCGTCACCGCCTTGTCCCCCACGTCCACCATCTGCGCCCGCCCCTCAGCGTCCAGATGCGTCAGCCTCTCCCTTGTAGCAGCTCGAACGCTGTCGTTCGTTTCCTTTGCGGCTTTCGATGCCCCCCTCGACCTGCCATTGGAAGCGTTTTCCGCCTCCCCATTGGCAATCCTGTCCGCCTCCTCGTTTAGTGGATGCCCGGCATGACCCCTGACCCACTTCCACCGAACATCCCGACCCGCCACCACCGAGTCCAGCCTCTCCCACAGGTCCTGGTTCACCCGCCGCTTCCAGTTTCGCGTCATCGTGTTGACGAGATACTGGCTGTCGCTGTGCACCGTTACGGCTGCGCCCTTTGGAATCGCATCAAGCCCCTCGATAGCCGCCGCCAGCTCCATCCGATTATTCGTAGTCTTTGGCGAACTCCCCGACAGAATCCGCTTGTCGCCGTCCTCAACTACGATAGCCGCCCATCCCCCCGGCCCCGGGTTCCCCAGACACGAACCGTCCGTATAGATGTCAATCATGGTGTTCTTTATTCTCATCCTCCAATCCTTGGGAAGCGACTATCTCTATCCTACTGATAGAATCTCTGCCTAATAAGATGCCTGTATCATCATCTAGCTTTACCCAATCCCCACATTTTGCATCCCAGACGAAGGCTCTTGTGAGATATATTTCCTGATCATGATCAGTTAATCCAATGGAGTAAAACTGATTCCAACCATACAGCAAGTCTCCGTCATTCAGGTATACCCGCAAATACGAGGGTTGAGAGATTACACGATCCCAAATGTCAGAGTGTTTCCTAATATCAACTCCAAGCTTTAGCAACACCTTGTTAACCGGATCAGACTTATTTGCCATATGAACAATCCGCCCACCCGACCAACCCAGTATCGGCGCCGCAATATACAATCCTGCAAATAGGCCTCCTGGAATGCTGGTGGGAGAACGGAGCATGTCCATTAGCCCCGGCCAGTTAGTTTCAGATCCGTTGATCAGTGTAAATGTCGGATAAACCAGGACAAATAGGACGAGGCTCGCAACCAAACTCCAGGCTATGCCTTGCAGTCCTGATAGCCTTCTAAACCCGGTTACCAAAAACCCTACGTTGATCGTGATGAAGCCTGGTAGGATCAAAAACAATAGCAACGGAACCGTCATTAGGTCCATGGTCTAACGCACCCAAGAAATAGAATAAAGCTATCGAGTCCTTTTGGGTGGGACCGGAGGAGGATCAGGTTTCTTGACCGGGCCTTCCGGTGGACGGTTGTAACCGTATCCCTTCTTTTCAATTTCCTGGTGTATCTTGTCTTTTTTTCCTTTCATATTGCCTCCAAACTACCCGCCAATCTGGTACATCTCAATCTTGCGTCGAGTCGAACCGGCCAACTCAAACCGCTCCTCCGAGTACCTGTCCCTACGCCTAGCCCAGATGCCCGCGATTATGTCCGTCAACTCCGCGTCCGTCGCGCCTTCACGCAATGGCCCCCTCAAATCCCGTCCCACGCCGGCAAACAGGCACGTATACACCTTCCCCTCCGTCGATAGACGCGCCCGTGTGCAGTCGGCGCAGAAGGGCTGCGACACCGACGAAATAATCCCGATTTCCCCCTCCCCGTCCACGTATCGATAGCGTCGCGCCACCTCGCCCCGGTAGTTCGCACCCACCGGCTCGATGGGAAGTTCGGCGTTGATTATGTCGATTATCTCCGAAGCGGGAACCACCTCATCCGGCTTCCACCCGTTCAGATTCCCCACGTCCATATACTCGATGAACCGCACCACTTGCCCCGTCCCCTTGAACCGCCGCGCCAGGTCCAGAATCGTGTGATCGTTGACGTCCTTCTGCACCACCGCGTTAATCTTGATGGGATGCAGCCCCGCCGCCGCCGCCGCCTCAATTCCCTCCAACACCCGCGCGACGCTCAAACCAAGTCCATTCATCCGCTTGAACACCTCATCGTCCAGGCTGTCCAGACTCACCGTTATCCGCTGCAACCCCGCAGCCTTCAACGCCGCCGCCTGTTTGGCCAGCAGGTACCCGTTGGTGGTCAGCGTCAGGTCTTCCACCCCCGAAATCCCCGCCAGCATCGCTATCAGCTTCTCCAACCCCTGCCGCACCAGCGGCTCGCCCCCCGTCAGCCGCACCTTGTTCACTCCCAGCCCGACGAATAACCGGACGACGCGCGCTATCTCCTCGAAGCTCAAAATCTCCGACTTCGGCAGGAACTTGTACCGCTCCCCGTACACCTGCGCCGGCATGCAATACGGACATCTAAAGTTGCACCTGTCCGTCACCGAGACCCGCAAGTCTCCCAACGGCCTTCCAAGCGTATCCTTCAATGCTGGCATGACTGCGACGTTACCCTATCCGGCCGCCACGCCCAGTTCCATCAGCATCTTCGCCGCCTTCCTCACGGCCTGCCCCCGATGGCTGATGCGATTCTTATCCGATGTGGAAAGTTGCGCCGTGGTGCATCCTCTTTCCGGCAGACGAAACACGGGGTCGTAGCCAAACCCGTTGCATCCCTCCGGCTCGAATTGGATGACTCCCTCAACCACCCCGTCAACAGTTTCAACCCTCCCCTCAGGCCACGCCAAGGCGATGACGCAGCGAAACCGAGCCGTCCGCCTCTCCCACGGCACGCCCTCCAACTCCCTCAGCAGCAACTCCACCCGCTCCTCGTCCGCCAGTCCCTCGCCTCCGTACCGCGCCGACAAAACCCCTGGCCGTCCTCCCAACGCGTCCACCACCAGCCCCGAATCGTCCGCCATCGTCAACATTCCCGCGCGACCGCAATATGCGTTGGCCTTCAGGATGGCGTTCTCAGCAAAGGTAGCCCCCGTCTCCTCCACTTCCATCGAGATACCCAAGTCCTTCAGCGAAACCACGTCGAAGGGCATTCCTTTCAATATAGACGAAACCTCCCGCAGCTTCCCGGGGTTTCCCGTAGCCACCAGCATCTTCCGCTTCTCAGCCATCGCCGACGCCTATATCCCCCACGTGGGCGCGTACTCCCCGAACCGATTTCGCAGCACCCCCATAATCTCCCCCAGCGTCGCGTAAGCCCTCACCGCCTCGATAATCGGCGGCATCAGATTCTCCGACTGACCCGCCGCAACCTCCAACGATCGAAGCGCCAACGCCACACGCCGGTCGTCCCTGCTTCTCCTCACCTCCTCCAACCGACGCACCTGCCGGCGTTCCCCCTCCATGTCCACCTTCAACAACGGAATGCTCAACTGCCCCCCGTCGGCGTAGGCGTTAATCCCCACCGTCACCTGTTCCCCGCTGTCGAACTCCCGCTGCTGCACGTAGGAAGCCTCCGCAATCTCCCTCTGAACATACCCCGCCTCTATCGCCGGTATCACCCCTCCCATGTCCTCGATGCGACGGAAATAGTCGTAAGCCCCCTCCTCCACCTGCGCCGTCAACGCCTCCAGGTAGTAACTCCCACCCAACGGGTCCACCGTGTCCGCCGCCCCCGACTCCTCCGCGATTATCTGCTGCGTCCGCAACGCCAGCAGCGCCGCCTGTTCCGAAGGCAGCGCCCACGCCTCGTCCATCGAGTTCGTGTGAAGCGACTGGCATCCCCCCAGCACCGCCGCCAACGCCTGCAACGCCACCCGAATTATGTTGTTCTCCGGCTGCTGCGCCGTCAACGAACACCCCGCCGTCTGCGCGTGAAACCGCATCCAGCACGACCGCGCATTCTCCGCGCCATAGGTCTCCGACATCTCCCGCGCCCACGCCCGCCGCGCCGCCCGGAACTTCGCAATCTCCTCGAAGAAGTTGTTGTGCACGTTGAAGAAGAAGCTCAGCCGCGGCGCGAACTCGTCTATCTTCAACCCCCGCTCCAGACACCAATCCACGTACTCGAATCCGTCGGACAGCGTGAACGCCATCTCCTGCACCGCCGTCGACCCCGCCTCGCGAATGTGGTAGCCGCTTATGCTGATGGGATTCCACCGCGGCATCTGTTCCGTGGCGAACTCAATCGTGTCCGTCACCAGCCGCATCGAAGGTTCCGGCGGGAAGATGTATTCGTTCTGCGCCGAATACTCCTTTAATATATCGTTCTGAATCGTCCCGCCCAGCGTGCGAGGGTCTATCCCCTGCTTCTCCGCCGCCACGATGTACATCGCCCAGATTATCGACGCCGGCGCGTTGATGGTCATGGAAGTCGTTATCCTGTCCAACGGAATCCCGTCGAATAGAATCTCCATGTCCGCCAGCGACGACACCGCCACCCCGCACTTCCCGAACTCCCCCGCCGCCGCCGGATCGTCCGTGTCGTAGCCGTACAGCGTCGGCATGTCGAAGGCCACGCTCAGGCCCGTCTGCCCCCCTTCCAGCAGATACTTGAACCGCTCGTTGGTCTCCTCCGCCATCCCGAATCCCGCGAACATCCGCATCGTCCACAACTTCCCCCGATACCCCGTCGGATGTATTCCCCGCAAGTACGGAAACTCCCCCGGAAACCCCAACTCCGCCCCGTCAAGGTCTTCGGGCCCGTACACCCGCTTGACCGGAATGTTCGACGAGGTTTTGAAGGAATCCCGCCGCTCCCTCAACGGACGCTTTGCCCCCGTTGATGCGGATTTGATTCTGTCTCTGGTTGAAGTCAAGAATGTGCTTTCAAGGAATAGTATGGATTGAGTCTATCAATGGGGTTGAAGGGCCGTCAACAAACAAGCAGCCGTCAGGACTCGGAACGCTGCCGCCCCGTAAGCTCCCGCAGCCGCTGCTCCAGCCGGGACCGACGCAGCATCGTCCTACGCCCGCAGCCCAGACACACCAGCCCAACGTCCGCGCCCAGCCGCGTCACCTCCCATCTGAAACTCCCGCAGGGGTGGGCCTTCCTCAGCCGCACCGTGTCCCCCAACCGCAGCTTCACCGCCAACCCAAACCCTCCGATTCCAGGATGTCGTTAATCGCATTCCGCAGCCGCATGGCCTCACGCCGCGCCGCTTGCGCGTAGTCCGGCCCGCTTCCCGCATAGATGACGCTTCGCGAGGCGTTGATGATAGCCCGACGTCCCGATTCGTCCGTGCCGTTCACCACCGCCTGCCTCAAGTCCCCCGCCTGCGAACCCACCCCCGGAATCAGAATCGGCAACGACGGACAAATATCGCGCACCTTCTTCAGTTCACCTGGATACGTAGCCCCCACCACCAATCCGACGCTGCCATCGGCGCTCCAATCACCAACGACCCGCGCCACCCGCTGGTAGAGCGGCATGCCCTCCTTGTCTTGAATATCCTGAAAATCTACGGCGCCGGGATTAGAGGTCCTGCACAGCACGAAAGCGCCCCTCCCCTCATAGCCCAGAAACGGCTTCACCGAATCCCGCCCCATGTAACCATGCACGGTAACCGCGTCAAATCCCCATTGGTCGAACATCGCAATAGCGTATGCCGCGCTGACGTGCCCGATGTCGCCTCTCTTAGCGTCGGCTATGATGATTGCCTTGGGACTTGCCTTGCGGATATGCTCAATCGTCTGATTCAACGCCTTCAATCCCTCCAACCCCTGCGCCTCGTAGAAGGCCAGGTTGGGTTTGAACGCACAAACCAAATCGTCAGTCGCGTCGATAATGGCCCGGTTGAACGAGAAAATATCTGCCACCGACATCAACCGCGGGTCCGGGTCCAGCCCCACGCACAACAAACTGCGGCTGGACTGACAGGCAGCGTCCAATTTCTCAACGAAGGTCGTCATTGCGTCCATAGTATACCAGCCCGCCCCACGTTGTGACCGACGACGACCATTGCTATCATCAACCCGATATGCGCTTTGACTCCGAATTAGTGGACGCCACCTTTATCCAACGCCTCAACAGATTCGCCGCCCTCGTGCGGATGGACGGCGAAGAAGTCATGGTTCACGTCGCCAACACCGGCCGCATGAGAGAACTCCTCACACCCAACCGCCCCGTCCTCCTCCGACCCGCCGCCAAGCCCGGGCGAAAGACTACCTTCGACCTGATGCTCGTTGACCTCGGCTTTGCTCTCTGCACCACCGACTCCCGCCTCCCTCCCCGCCTGGTCGAGGAGGCGTTCCTGAAAGGACATCTGCAACCCTTCGCCGGCTTCCACCAAGCCCGCCGCGAGGTGACCTTCGATGATTCCCGCTTCGACCTGATGCTCACCGGCGATGCCGGAACCTGCTACGTCGAAACAAAGTCCGTCAACCTGGTCGAAAACCGCGTCGCCCTCTTCCCCGACGCCCCCACCGAGCGCGGCGTGAAGCACCTCGGCACCCTGGTCAAAGCAGTGCAAGCCGGACACCGCGCCGCCGCATTCTTCGTCATCCAGCGCCCCGACGCCGAAGCCTTCCGTCCCCACCCCACCGCCGACCCCGCCTTCGCCGACGCCCTCCGCGACGCCCACGCCCACGGCGTCGAAGTCTACGCCTACAACTGCCGCGTCACCCGCCGCGAAATCATCATCCACCGCAGTATCCAGGTCTTGCTGGAATGAACCCCCACGCCTCCCACCCGCTGCTTGACGTCTACCGCCGCCTGCTCCACGCCTACGGCCCCCAAAATTGGTGGCCCGGCGACTCCCCCTTCGAAATCATCGTCGGCGCAATCCTCACCCAGGCCACGTCGTGGACCAACGTCGAAAAGGCCATCAACAACCTCAAGCAGGCCCGCCTTCTATCCCCTCAAGGATTGAAGGACGTCCCCACCGACGAACTCGCCGCCCTCATCCGTCCCTCCGGCTACTTCAACGTCAAAGCCCGCCGCCTCAAAGCCTTCATCAACCACCTCTGGGACAACCACGACGGCAACCTTGATGAAATGCTGAACACGGACGGCCCTACCCTCCGCCAAGACCTGCTTTCCATCAACGGCATCGGCGAGGAAACCGCCGACGACATCCTCCTCTACGCCGCCAACAAGCCAAACTTCGTCATCGACGCCTACACCCGCCGCATCCTGGAGCGGCTGGGCGCAAACGGCGACGCTTCCTCCTACTCAGACTACCAGCAACTATTCCACCAAACCCTACCCCCAGACCCCCGCCTCTTCAACGAATATCACGCCCTGCTGGTGCAACACGGCAAAGACGTTTGCCGTCCCACGCCCCAATGCGAAAACTGCTGCCTCCGAGAGATTTGCCCCTTCCCCTAAGCCTGGTCCGCCTCCTTCCAAATCTCCTCCAGCACCTTCCCCGGCGACATCGGCAAGCTCGTCATGCGGACGCCCACGGCGTCGTGAATGGCGTTCGCAATCGCCGCCATCGGCGGAACAATCGGCACCTCGCCGACGCCTCGCACCCCGAAGGGATGTCCGGGATTCGGCACCTCCACAATCACCGTGTCGATCATCGGCAAGTCCAACGACGTAGGCATCCGGTAGTCCAGGAACGTCGAATTCGTCATCCGCCCGCCCTCGTCGAAGAAATACTCCTCGTTCAGCGCCCAGCCGATTCCCTGCACCACGCCCCCCTGAATCTGCCCCTCCACGTAGCTCGGATGCACCGCCTTCCCCACGTCCTGCACCGCGGTGTACCGCAGAATCTCCACCTTCCCCGTCTCCGGGTCTACTTCCACGTCAACGATGTTGGCGGCGAAAGCCCCGCCCACGCCCCGCGGATCCACCGACGCCCGCCCCACAATCGGCCCGCCCGTGCCGTTCAGCATCCCCGCCAACTCCCTGAAGCTCATCCTCAATTCCGGGTCCTTGGCGTGAACCAGCGACCCGCCCCTCAACTCCACGTCCCCTGCGGACACGTCCCAAATCGTCGCCGCCCGCCCGATCATCTGCCGCTTGATGTCCTGCGCCGCCTCGTAGCACGCCCAGCCCGTCTTGAACGCCACGCTGCTCCCGCCCGTGCTCGACGTGTACCCGATGCTGTCCGTGTCCGCCACCTGCGGATGCACGTCCTCCACCGGAATCGTCAGCACCTCCGCCATGTGCATCGCCGCCACCACCCGCGTCCCTCCGATGTCCGGCGAACCCTCGACCAGGCTGACCGTGCCGTCGGAATTGACGCTGGCGAAGGCCGTCGAAGGCCCGGTGTTGTTCCGCCAGAACCCCGTCGCCACACCTCTACCCCGGTTTGGCCCCGACAACGGCGCGGAATAGTGCGGATGCTCCTGCGCCGCCTTCAACGTCTCCAGATAGCCGATGCGCGGAAACGCTATGCCGCTGATCTGCCTCGTCCCCTCCTTGGCGGCGTTGCGACGCCGGAACTCCAGCGGGTCCATCCCCAGCTTCGTGCACAATTCGTCGATGACCGTCTCCGCCGCGAAGGCCGCCGCCGGCGCCCCCGGCGCGCGGTACGCCGCCGTCTTCGGCTTGTTGACTACGACGTCGTAAGCCTCCACCCGCGCGTTCGGAAGGTTGTATGCGCCGAATATGCACTGGGATGCGCCGCCGATGGGCGCCCCCGGATACGCGCCGCCCTCGTATACGAGAAGCGCTTCCGCCGCCGTTATCTTCCCTTCCGCATCGGCGCCCATCTTTACCTTTATATAGCCCCCCGACGTTGGCCCCGTCCCCTCGAACACCTCCACCCGGTTCATCGTCATCTTCACCGGCTGCCCCGACTTTTTGGACAAGACTGCCACCACCGCTTCCAGATACGTACTCAACTTTCCCCCAAACCCGCCCCCAATCTCCAATGGAATCACCTTCACCTGCGACACGGGAATGTCCAGAATCAACGCGGTGTTGTCCCGAATCGCGAAGTGCCCCTGCGAGCTGCACCAGATGGTCACCTCCCCGTCCCTGTTCCAAAGCGCCGTCGCGCTGTGCGGCTCGATGTATCCCTGATGCACCGTCGCCGTCCGATACTCCCGCTCCACCGTCACGTCCGCCTCAGCGAACCCTTCCGCCAAGTTGCCCTTCTCCAGCACGAAGTGATTGGAAACGTTCGACCCTTTCTCCCCATCCTCCTCCGAACGAAGTCCTCCCGGCTGAATCCCCGCGAACGAAAACGTCTCCAGACGTTCGTGCAGCAGCGGCGAATCTTCCTCCATCGCCTCCACCACGTCCGTCACCTCCGGCAACACCTCGTACTCGACCCGAATCGCCGACAAAGCTTCCTCCGCCAGATGCGGGCTGTCCGCCGCCACCGCCGCCACCGCGTGCCCCTTGTACAGCGCCTTCTCCGCCGCCAGCACGTTGTTGCTCAGAAACTTCGGATTCGTCATCGCCCCTTCCCCCAAGTCCGCCGTCTCCCCCGAAGGCTGCGGAAAGTCGGCGGCGGTCGCCACGGCCTTCACCCCCGGAATAGCCAACGCCCCCGACGTGTCGATGGACTTTATCCGAGCGTGGGCGTGAGGACTCCGCAGCACGGCCCCGTGAAGCAGTCCCGGCAGATTCACGTCCGCGCCGTACTGCGCCCGCCCCGTAACCTTGTCCGTCCCGTCATGCCGGATAGGACGCGTCCCGACTACGTCATACTTCCCCGTCGCCAAAACCACGTTCGATTCCATAACTCCACCTCCACTGCTTCAATTAACCTTCAAGGTGATTCTACCACAGCGCCACCCCCTACCCGTCCAACCCCCTCTGCATCCCCCGCAGATACCGAATATGCCCCAAATGCTGGCTCAACTCGCACAGCACGTGCCCGAACATCCGCCCGATTGTATACCCCTGCTGCCACGGATTCGCCCACGCCGGCGTCTCCGAAAGCTGCTCCGCCCTCAACCCCGCCATATACTCCAACGTCTGCGCCCGCACCTCCCGCCCGTACTCCCAAAGCTCCCCCACCGGCGGCGTGACGAAGGCCGCCAACTCCTCCTTGCCGTATCTCCATCCCGTACCCGCGTCCACCATCTCCCACTTCCGGTCCCACCCGCTCCGCTCGAAGAGGTCCGGCATCCCCTGGGCAAACCCGCTCAGCCAATGATCCTCCGCCCGTATCAGATGCCACAACGAGAACCCAATAGAATTCGCCTCGTCGCCGGGACGCCATTCCACCTCCTCCCTCGTCAGCCCCTCCAACGCCGCCTCCATGTCGGAATCAATCTCCAGCAAAGTCTCCGCCACCAGCTGCATCACGTCCATCTTGACCTCCTCGTCGCCGCCCAAAAGTGACATTTTGCGTCTTGTGCAAGTTTACCCTTGCACGTAACATTCTTCCATACGGACTCGGAGGCGCAGCATGACCTCGATTGACTTGACCGAAGCAACCATCGCCAACACAGCCAGGCTGATTCAAAACAATGAACTTTCCCCGGTGGAATTGACCGAAAAAACCCTCGAACGAATCGATACGATTGACCACAAAATCGGCGCCTTCACCACCGTCACCGCCGACTACGCACTGACGAAAGCCCGCCAGTCCGAAAATGAAATCTCCAACTGCAACTACCGCGGCCCCCTCCACGGCATCCCCTACACCCTCAAAGACCTCATCGACACCGATGGCATCCGCACCACCTACGGATACTCCAGCCACCAGGACCACGTCCCCCGACGCAGCGCCGCCGTCCACCAACGCCTCGAACAAGCAGGCGCCGTCCTCGTCGGCAAGGTTGACTGCCACTTCCGACGCAACATCCCCGTTTCCTGCCGGAATCCGTGGGATTTGACCCGCTCTCCCGGCATCTCAAGCTCCGGCTCCGGCGCCTCCCTCGCCGCCTCCCTCTGCCTCGCCTCCATCGGCTCCGACACCGGCGGCTCCGTCCGCATCCCCGCCTCCTGGTCGGGCGTGGTCGGACTGCGCGCCACCCTCGGCCTCCTGAGCCGCCACAACGCCCTCGGCCCCTCCTGGTCCTTCGACCAGCTTGGCCCCCTCTCCAAGACCGTCGAGGATGTGGCCCTAGTTTTCGGCGCCATAGCCGGATTCGACCCCAACGACCCCATCAGCATCAGGGGCCCCGTCCCGAATTACGCCTCCGGCCTTGCCGGAAATTTCCAGGGATTCCGCGTCGGCGTCCTTCAGGAATTTGTTTCCGCCAACTGCACCGAGGCGGTCGAGACGGCAATTCACGAAGCGCTGTCAACCCTGGAAGACTTGGGCGCCCTGGTTCAAGACGTAGAAATTCCCCACTCGTCTGAATCCACCCGTGTCCTGACCGTCGTGTCGGAAGCGGAATCCGCCGTTGACTACCGCCAGGTCTTCCCCAAGCAGCGCCTCGACAACATCGACGACGACATTAAGGAATACCTGGAACGCGGCGATTCCTACACCATGACGGAATACCTGGACGCCCAGCGCATGGCCGCGGTACTGCGCCAGGAAGTTGCCAACGCCTTCGAGAAAGTGGACGTCATCGTCGCCCCCACCTGCCTGACCACCGCCGTCCCCATCTCCCAGGAGCGACAGCTGATCGACGTTCGCGGTGAACGGATCGACTACCTGGAGCTGCTGCTGAAAGTCACCTCCATCGCCAGCGTAACCGGACTCCCCGCCCTCTCCCTACCCTGCGGCTTCGACTCGAACGGCCTCCCCATCGGCATGCAGCTGATGGGCCCCGCATTGTCGGAAGCGCGCCTCCTCCGCCTCGGCCACGCCTACCAACAAGCCACCCAATGGCACAACGCCCGCCCATCCCTCTCACCCTGAACCCATCCCCTCTTCTCCCTTCCCCCTTAACGGAGACCTTTGAACAACCCTCCCAAGAGCACCAATTAGCCTCTTCCCCCTCGACGAAGACCTTTGCATAACCGTCATTCCCGTGAAAACGGGAATCCAGGGGCGGGGCTGTTTAGGTACAAATACGCTACTTCTTTGACAGAATGTTGGGGTGTATAGGGAGTTACGCAAAGGTCTCCTTGACGGGGGAAGATTGAGATGGGGGGTGAAATCCCCCTCCCGCTCACCTTGAACCTACTCCACTCCCCCCGCTCACCCTGAGCCTGTCCTGAGCTTGTCGAAGGGCCTGTCGAAGGGTCGAGCGTCCCCCTCTTGCTCCCGCGAAAGCGGGAGCCCATCTTCCCCCGCTCACCCTGAGCTTGTCGAAGGGTACTCATCCCCTCAATCCCTCCGTAGGGGCGACCGGCCGGTCGCCCCTACCCTGTCGCGCCAAAATCCCATCGCGAACCCGCCCGACCCCTCCATCATTCCCGCCTACCTCCTTCGTCATTCCCGCCTACCTCCTTCGTCATTCCCGCCTACCTCCTTCGTCATTCCCGTCTACCTCCTTCGTCATTCCCGTCTACCTCCTTCGTCATTCCCGCCTACCTCCTTCGTCATTCCCGCGTAGGCGGGAATCCATCTTCTCCCCTCGCCGCTTGACTAGCAATTCCCGTTCAGATACTATCAACCACAATTGACATAGAGTAGTGTTGGCTTACGCCAATCACACTACGATTTCGCTTTCCAAAAGGTGGTAGTTATGACGCAATACGTAAAGTCATCCAAACTGAGAACACTGGCAATTGTGGCAGCGCTTCTTGCGTTGGCCCTGGTTATCTTTGCGTGTGGTGCGGACGACGAAACTCCCGAACCGGCTCCGCCGCCCACTCCGGTCGACATAGCCGCAATCACCAGCGGGATTTCCGCCGGCATCAACGCCCAGATTGAGCAGACCATCAGGAACGAGATGGCGAACATGCAGCCGCCTCTCTCGGAAGACCAGATTCGCTCCCTCATTGAGCAGGCCGTCGGCGAAAGCGCGCCCGAAGGCGTCGACGCCGCCGAGATACAAGCTATGGTGGACAGCGCAGTGGCCGCCGCCGCTGAGGCCGGTGTGAAACAGGAAGATGTGACCGCCGCAATCGGCGCCGCACTGGCCGCCGCAGCCGCAGCCCAGACGGAACCTCTCACAGAGGCGGACGTGGCCCGGATTGTCAAGGCGGCCGTCGCCACGCCCGAACCCGCCCCCACGCCCGCGCCCACCGCCATGCCTACACCCGCCCCAACCGAACCGCCCGTGGCAGCAATGATGCCGGTGGAATCCCGCCTCAAAGTCGCCATGCCCAATCCCGCATACGGCGAGCGCATGGAAGCCTCGGTGCACAACGTAGTGGGTGGTTTCCTCCTTCCAAACGCCGAATCCCTGGTGGGCGACCACCACATCACCGGCGAATACTACCCCATGCTCGCCACCGAATGGTCCGTCGGCGAAAACGCCAGGTCGTGGACTTTCAAGCTGCGAGAGGGCGTGCCCTGGCACGGCATCGGCAGCGATTTCTCCGCCCAGGACGTAATCCACTCCTTCAACCGGACCCACGCCAAGGTGTCGGTCCACAGCTACCGCAGCCGCTGGCCCACTCCGGACGGCGCCGCCGGACAAGTGGTGGGAAGCATCACGGCTGTCGGAGACAACGAAGTCATATTCGACATGGTCGGCCCCTACACCCGCCTCCACAAAGCCGTGGCCGGCAGCGAAGGGCTGTTCATGACCAGCAAGAGCTACTTCGACCTGGTTGGCGAAGACGGCTATCGCGATAATCCCGTAGGCACCGGCCCTTACCAATTCGTTGAATTACGGTCGTCTGAGTACAGCGTATGGGAAGCCGTCCCCTACGACCACTACCGCGTGAATCCCCAGTTCCCCGAGCTTCAGTTGGTATTCTCCGACGAGGAAGCTACCAGGATTGCCATGATGGTGAACCAGGAAACTCACACCACCGTGGTGTCCAAGACCCTCACCAGCCAGGCCGAGGGCATCCCCCATCTCAAGGTTGAGACTACTACCCTTCCAACGCTGCACCTTAACATCTTCTTCGGCGGCAACTACCCCGCGGATTTCCTCACCGCTACGGGCGAGCCGGCGGTTGATGAGAATCTTCCCTGGTACGGACACAGCGAAAACGCCGTAAAGGTCAGGCGCGCCCTCTCAATGGCCATTGACCGGGACGCCATCAACAACGCCTTCTACGACGGCGACGGCGAACCCGTCATCGTGTCGCTGTTCCATCCCGGTCTGGGTCCGTGGAAGTCCGAATGGGAGGCGAGATACAACGAGCTTCACGCCTACAATCCGGAGATGGCCCGCCAGCTTCTCGCCGAAGCCGGCTATCCTGACGGCATAACCGGTTACAAGTGGGCGCTCTACTTCATCGACATCGCCCCGGAGGGGCTGGATATCGCCGAGGCAGTGGTGGCCATGTGGAAGGAGATTGGCGTTGAGATTGAGATAGAAACCACCGAAAGAAGCACCTGGGGCGGCGCGGGTAGAGCCAAGGAAACCGCCGGCTACGTCTACATCTGGCACTCAACCTACGCCCCCATCGAAGCCCGGTTCGAAATCTACAGTTGGAGCGGCAGGCCCGGCGCCGGGTTCACCTCGGAGAAATTCGACGAACTCTACCTCGACCTCCAGAACACCACAAGCGTCGAGGAGATGGATCAGAAGCTCTTGAACCTCGGCGACGTTATACAGGAAACCATTCCTTACGTCCCCCTCTTCTGGGTCTTCACCGATTACATCGTCAACACCAGAGTCATTGACGACTACACCAGCGCCGGCATCTGGCAGGTGCACGACTGGGAGTATGCGGTGCCGGTGATGCAATAGGCCGCCTATGGTATCCTGAACCCGACAACCCAACACAATCGGATGCCGTTGCATAACCGCCGCAAGGGTTGCGATTAACCTCTTCCCCCTTGATGGGGACCTTTGCATAACCCCCATTCCCGCGCAGGCGGGAATCCAGGGGTGGGCTGCTTAGGTATGAATTCGCTGCTTCTTTGACAGAATGCTCAGGCGAATAGGTAGTTACGCAAAGGTCTCCTTGATGGGGGAAGATTGAGATGGGGGTGACTCAAGTGGTATAGACGATGCATTTCGCGGTTACGCAGAAGTCTCAAAATCAGAGGAGGTTAGCAATGAAGGTCCCCTACGGAGCCGTTGACGCCGACGGCCACATCAACGAACCCGAAACCAAGCTCATGGAATACCTGGAAGGCCCCTACGCCGACATCAAGAACTTCCACAGCTACATCCCCGGCAGCGACGGCATAGTCGGCGGCAGCGTCGTCGCCGGCAAGGACTACATGGACTCCACCCTCGGCGGCCGCCTCGGCGCCCACGGCGGCCCCGACTTCCCCACGCCCCAGGAGTGGCTCGACAACGCCGACGCCGGCGGCCTGGAGACCATCTTCGTCTTCCCCACAACCCTCCTCGGCTACTCCCGCATCATCGACCCCGACTACCTCGTCGCCCTCACCAAATCCTACAACAACTACGTCTCCGAGGAGTGGCTCAAGTTCAGCCCCCGCTTCAAGTCCGTCGCCCTCATGCCCCTCATGGACGTGGACGAATCCATCAAGGAAATGCGCCGCTGCGTCACCGAATTGGGCTACAACGGCGTCTTCATCGCCGCCGTCGGATTCGGCCTCCTTGGCGAAAAGCGCCTCGACCCCTTCTACGAAGAAGCCGAAAAGCTCGGCACCTTCATCGCCGTCCACGGCGGCCACGCCACCGGCGAGTCCCAGAAGTACACCAAATTCATCCAGCGCCACACCATCGGCTTCCCCGTTTCCGCCATGATGCAGATGATGCACATGACCTACGAAGGCGTCTACGAAAAATTCCCCAACCTCAAAGTCGGATACCTGGAAGCCGGATGCACCTGGGTCCCCTACCTCCTCGACCGGATGGACGAGGAATGGGAGAAGCGGGGCTGGTTCGAGACCCCCAACTGCAAGAAGAAGCCCAGCGACTACATCAAGGGCGGCAACGTCTACATCCACGCCGAGCCCGGCGAGGAGTTGATCCCCGAAGTCATCCGCGTCATGGGCCGGAACCGCCTCTTCTACGCCTCCGACTGGCCCCACTGGGACAACGAATACCCCGAAAGCCTCTACCACATCTACAACCGCGACGACCTCACCGAAACCGACAAACGCGCCATCCTCCGCGACAACGCCGCCGAAATGTACGGCCTCCCCAACCCCCCCTAACCCCCACCCTAACCGTCATTCCCGCCACCCCTCCTCGTCATTCCCGCCACCCCCTCCGTCATTCCCGCCACCCCCTCCGTCATTCCCGCGCAGGCGGGAATCCATCCCCATAACCCATAGGGGCGGGTTTCAAACCCGCCCTCTTACCCTAACCCCCTCTCCCATCCTGGGAGAGGGTTGGGGTGAGGGCACCTCCCACGCTCACACCCGTAGGGGCGACCGGCCGGTCGCCCCTAACCCATTGTCGCTCACCCTGAGCCTGTCGAAGGGTCGAGCGCCCTCTCCCTCCGTCATTCCGGCGAAAGCCGGAATCCAGAAATGCATGACTTGGCTACTGCTACGACTGACGCAGGAACTCACCCCAAGCGCGGCTTAATTCCTCGCCGGCTATCAAGTTAATTCCCATGCGCCGTGCGTACCTGGTGGCCCTATTGGAGAACTTGCTTGTAGTGACGAGGTAGCTTTCTCCAACGTCGGTCTCGCCAGCTATAGCGCCGTAGAATTCACGTGCTTTGCCCACCGACACGGTTCCTTTGTATCGCTTGCATTGTACGACGACTCGGGAAGGAGGAGGGTGAAGCCGATAGCCGTCTAAGTCGATGCCTCCATCGTCAGAGGCCTTTGTAGTGTGTAGAAGGAATCCTTTCCACCAGCGGAACAAGTCGCGTATAGCCTCTTCAAACTCGGTGGGAGATAACTCGTAGAGGTTACTTTGCCATTTCCGGTCTGGTTGGACAGGATGTGTATCTGGGGGAAATTCCAAAGGCGGGTGGTTTGCGTTTGGCCCTTCAATCAATGTTGATGGAGTCTCATTGTCTTCATCAGGCACAGGCAGTCCAAACAAGCCGTACAAGTCTTTGTCCGTGAGACTGTTCAGATCCCCGTCATCAGCTATTGGCTTCTGACCAAACAAATCATGGAATGCTGCGCGCTTTTGCTGTAGCAGGTCGAATATGCGCTCTTCAATGGTGTCGGCAGCATATAGCGAGTGGATGAACACGGGCTTTTTTTGGCCTATGCGATATACCCTGGCCGAGGCTTGATCTACGACGGCAGGGTTCCACCAGTGGTCGAAGTGAAAGACATGGTTTGCACGGGTGAGGGTAAGTCCCTGACCGCCTGCTCTGGCAGACATGAGCAGCACATTGTTTATATCCGATTCTTGGAAATCGGCAAGGACTTGGTCGCGCCTGCTTGTAGATAATGAGCCATCAAATTGTAACGGAGCAAACTGCTGAAGTTTGGGTTCAATTTTCTTCAGTGTTTTGCCCGGATACTGGGAAAAGACTAGTGCTTTGTCGTTGTTGTCAACAAGACTTTGAAGCTCATCCTCCAAAAAACTCAACTTACAGCTTTGGCTGGATGAATCCTCATAGTTACATATCTGCTTTAGCTTGGTGATGAGGGCAAATACGTGTATTCGTGTTGCGTCAGTTCCCATACGTCTCAAGGTTTCTACCTCTTGGTTCTCCGTCGCATCATAAACCTTGCGCTGTGATGGAAGCAGGTCCAGCCAATGGTCTTGGTGGGTGAGTTCGGGTAGTTCAATATCAACGTCTTCAATGGTGCGCCTTTTCAAGTACGGACGCATCTTGAGGCGCACTTCGTTTTTGGTATACCAGTCCGCGTTATCCTCGTAGAACAAGCCAGGTTTGATAAAGCCAAACAAGGCAACAACATCAGTCTCTTTGTTTTCCATAGGTGTACCAGTCAAGGCCCACCTATATTGGGGCATCAGCCGTATGACAGATCGGTGGGTCTTGGTGCCGGGATTCTTGATTTTCTGCGCCTCGTCCAGAACGCACAGGTCGAACCTGTTGGATTCAAATTCGCCAATGTCATTGCGAAGGGTCTCATAGGATACGACGTATATTTCTGCGTGGGACTTCCACGCTTCTGTCCGTACCACCCTATCGCCCTGCAATCTGAATATTCTTAGTTCAGGTGCCCATGACCTGATTTCTCTTTCCCAAGTGTTTGTCATGCTGGCGGGGCAGACAACCAGAGTCCGCTGTAACTCCCCACGCCGAAACAGGATTCGCATAGCAATGATGGCCTGTATGGTCTTGCCTAGACCCATCTCGTCGGCTAGGAGTGCTGACTCTCGTTCTACCAGCCACTTTACGCCTGCAACTTGGAATGGGTATGGTGTCTTTCCATTGGGAAATATCAGAGGTTGTCCCTGGACGGGCAGAATTGGAGGTTGGAGTATATAGAATAGCTGCTCAAACACATCGACTATGTGGGGTTGACGTCCAATTGGTTGTCCGGGGGCTCTGACCCGATTATTCAGACATATAGAGCATTGGGACTTGGTGACACCATGCCGGCACTTTCTTTCCAATCCGGGGAGTTGAGTTTGCCGACCAACTTTTTCGTCTTCTTCGGGGGCGTAGTGTGACCTGTAGTCTTTTCCAACAGTCCGAGCGGAGGTCATCAGTTTGAAAGGCGATGATATGATTTCCGGGACTTCGAGGAAATTTACGTACCTCATAATGGTGGGTTTGCTGAAGGGCAACAAGTATTTCAAGACATCTTCTGTCTCAACAGCGGTAAAGACCAAACCGTCGCGGAGTCTGAGGACTTTCGAAGGATGCAGAAATGCGTCACCGTTTAATGCGTCGACGACGATAGTTACGTCATCCCAACCAGGCAGATAATCCGAGACTTCAACTATCTCAACCTTGGGAAAAGCTAACCCGTCATCTAGAGCATCGCTTTTGACTTTGGCTTGTGCAAGCAGAAAATCTTCGCTGAGAACTTTCGGCTCAATGAAGGTGAGACCATCATCTAAGGCGTCGCTGGTCGTTTCAGCGGGATCAATCAGAAAGTTGTCGGAGGGTACGTCCGCCTCAGGTATCAACGCAATCGAATCGCGTAGGGGGATCTCCAATGCCGGAATGCGAACAAGCTGAGTCTCAGCTTCCATTATTAGCAGGCCAGGAAAACTGAGTGCTTTCGGCTTCTTGAGCAAATAAATATGCTCTAGACTTATCGCTTGAGATGGGGGTAAGTGCGTAAACCTTGCCAAGCCCCCGCCTAGCCGTGAAAGGTCCACGGTTGGAGGCGCTTCTATGGACGCGAGATGGCTGCAATCCAACGCATGAGAGGCCTTAATCGGATACAGCTTTCTGGTCAACACCTCAGGGGGTGCAATCGGGTTTAGCCTTTTGGCCAACCCAAAGGGCATTAGTTTAAGAGCCATTAACTACTCACGCCGATTCCGAGGCTACTTGAACCTTGAGTCTCTTTCCGACAGGACTCTAACGGCGGTGGCGATTCGTTGGAACGGCTCCAACAAATCCACCTGGTTGAAGACCTGCTCCAACGCCTCACGGACGGATTCATAGTCAGACTCATAACCATGATGGGTTGCAGCAGTTATCGGCTGAAATCCGCCTATGCCACTCTCAAGGCGATTTTGTTTTGCTGACCCTCCACCAGGGGACAAGCTTTCTCCGTATTTCTCCAAATGGATAACCGGAACGTCAACGCGTTCTCTCAATTCCAGCATCATTTTGCTCTCCACCAGGCACAAATGGGGTGGCGCTTTTAGTGCTTTCACCAAGGGCGAGCCTATCAGTTCGTTGAACAGGTATGGCCTTAGGGTGTCTCCGTAAAGCGCTTTCTGAGCGCCAGTCGGACGCGTAGGCAGAGTGCAGTGAAACTCTTGCGGCACACCCCGCCGATCTATGACCATTATGCCGCCCATGTATCCTGCATTGTCGCTGGTGCTGTGAACCGAAAAGTATGCGATGAATGTATCGTTTTCGTGATTGCTCATTATGCTTCCTCTCTAAGTTGAGCGAAGGAATTGTTACTGGCGAAATCATACCATAACCGTCAAAAGACAAGCTGCGGAAATAGATGTATACTCACTTGGCCCCTGTAGCTCAACTGGATTGAGCGTCCTCATGCTAAGTCGAAGGTTGCGAGTTCAAGTCTCGTCAGGGACGTTGACAAGATACGAAATATATTGATAGGGTGGCGAAAGCATGAGGATGCTAGCCGCTTGAGCGGTTATCCGTTGACTGGCAATATGCCCACCTGATTCTTCTAGAGTAAGGGTGGGCTTTTGCTTTAATCGGCAATCTGCCCTTTCACCCATCCCCTCTGGATTCCCGCCTACGCGGGAATGACGGATAATTGTGCGCTCACCCTGAGCCACAACCACACCGCTCACCCTGAGCCTGTCGAAGGGTCGAGCGCCCCCCGACCCTAAACCTACCCCGTCAACCCCCACGCCACCCCCACGTCCTCCCCCAACTCCCGCAACTCCTCCACCACCGCCGGCAGCAACGGAACCCCCAACCTCCGCCGCTCCTCCTCCTTCGCCGCCTCCGGATCCCCCGCCACCAACACCCGCTCCACCCCCGCCACCGGCTCCGTCCGATGCACCCGGTCAAACATATCGTCCATTTGCCCCCGAAACTCCTCCAACGGACGGAACGCGTCCACCCGAATCGCGCAGAAGAAATGCCCCACGCTCCCATAGCTTTCATAAGCGTCCAACTGAATCGACGCCCCGTGCCCCGGCAAAATCCCGCACAGCACGTCCACCAGCATCCCCAGCCCGTACCCCTTGTGGCTCCCCAACTCCGGCGTGCTCCCCAACGGCAGCAGCTTCCGCGCCTCCACCGCCTCCGACGCGCTCGACGTCGGAACCCCCTCGTCGTCCGCCGCCACTCCCAACGGTATCTCCGCCCCCAACCGCGTCGTCAATATCAACTTCTGGAACACCATCGCGCTCGTCCCCACGTCCAGACAGAAGTCCGGCTCGCTTCCCGACGGCGCGCCCACGCTGATAGGATTCGTCCCATACACCGGCTGACGTCCCCCCGTCGGCAGCACGATCGGATTGCTGTTCGTGCTCGAAATCCCGATCATCCCGTGCGGCACCGCCATCATCGAAAAATACTGCGCCGCCCCGAAGTGATGGCTGTTCTTCACCGCCACCATGCCGATGAACGACTCCCGCGCCTTCTCGATTGCCATGTTCATCGCCCGCACCCCCGCCGATAGCCCCAACCCCAAATTCGCGTCCAGCAGCGCCGTCACCGGCGTCTCCCGCACCACCTCCAGCGGCGCGTCGGGCTTGATTTTCCCGCTCTGAATGTCCCTGACGTAGATGCGCCCCAGGTTGTTGTTGGACATCCCATGCGTCTCCACGCCCCGCAGGTCGGCGTACACCAGCACGTCCGCCGCCATCGCCGCATCCTCCGACGGAACCCCCAGCTTCGCCAGCACCTCCGTCGCAAAGACCCTGAGTCCGTCCGCGTCTACCCGAATCCGATTCTCCGATGCCTGACCTTCTCCGCTCATTCCATCGCCTCACTCTGTCATTCTGAGAATCTACACCCTGCCTACCGTCATTCGCGCACCCCTTCCATACATTCCCGCCGCCCCCTACCGTCATTCCCGCGCCCCCTCCGTCATTCCCGCGCAGGCGGGAATCCATCCCCCTTCGCCTCACTCTGTCATTCTGAGGTCTCCCGAAGAATCCCCATACCGCTCACCCTGAGCCCATCCTGTACCACATACCCCCGCTCATCCTGAGCCTGTCGAAGGACTAAGCGCGAGCGTCCCCCAACCCTACAAATTAAACTGCGGGTCCACCCAATCCTTCTCCTTGCGATACACCTGAATCCGCCACCGCTGATCCTCCACCACGTAGATGTTCCCCTCCCCGTCAATCTCCACCGCCACCGGCGAGTAGAAACGCTGCTCCGGCTCCAAACTTTTCGCCCGCAGCCGCGCCCTCCGATAGTCCGGGTTGTCGTCCAGAAACTGCTGCGCCCACTTGGAAGGCTTGTCGGCGTTCCCAATGAACGTGGTCAGATGCCCGCCGTCCCCGTCGAACACCTCCACCTTGTTGTTCCACCAGTCCGTTATGTAAACGTCCCCCTCCGAGTCCACCGCCACGTCGCTCGGAAGATTCAACTCCCCAACGCCCGTGCCCGGCGTCCCGAAGGTCATCATGTACTGACCGTCCGACGTGAATTTCTGCACCCGATGGTTGTACCAGTCGGCGACGAACACGTTGTCATATTTGTCCACCGCAATCCCCCACGGACGTATCATCTGCCCGTCATCAGTTCCCTCGGAGCCGAAGCCTCCGAGGTACTGACCGTCCGCGGTAAACCTCTGCACCCGATGATTCAAATTCTCCGTGACGAGAAGCTCCCCCCGGCTGTTGAACGCCAGTCCCGCCGGCCCGTTCAACTGCCCCGGCCCCGAACCGGCGACGCCCCACTTCGACAGGAAATTCCCCTCCTTGTCGAAAATCGTAATCCGATGCAGCCACTCGTCCGAAAGGTACAGCCGTCCCTCCGCGTCCAACGCCACCGAAGTCCCCCAGACCCATTCCCCGTCGCCTTCGCCCGCGCCGCCGAACTCCTTGATGAACTCCTCGTCCGTAGTCATAAGCGTCACCCGCTGGCACGGCTCCGCCTCCGACCCCCGGCTCAACACGTAAATCATCCCCTCGTCGCCCACCGCCAAGTCCAGCGGGTTGCGAAACCCCGCGCCCCCAGGCGTGCCCATCCCCATCGCGTGCCTGTAGTTGAACGTCCGCCCCCTAACCATTACAGTCTGCATTCTTTTTCCCCTTTTGCGATTGTTTGCGATTCCAGTTGATGCGTGTTAGTCGGGAAATTTAGCCGAACTGGTACTCCCTCGTCGATGCGATTATCTGCATCGTACCGACCACCCGATCCGAGAAGCTGCGCGACTCCCCGCCGCCGTTTCCGTTGCCGGATTCGCTCTTGCTCACGTGGTCGATAAGCTCCTCCCGCGTCGCATCCTCCACCTGCACAGGCCCCATCAGATCCAGGCACCCGTCAACCATCCCCGCCGCGTCCAACGCGCCACGGGTTGACATCCTCTCGATGATGTTCTGCACGCCGGGAAGCTCCTGCTTCACCATCTGATCGGCGGCGAAGTTGATACGACGCAGCAACGCGCCGCTGTCGATCCACTCCCCGCCCGTGTGCCAGCCCTCCACGCTAGGCGGGTCCAGCAGCGCCTGCCCCTGGAAGTTGCACTCCTCCGCCAGCAGCGTAATCCCCGGCTTGGGATACTGGAAGTCGCCGATGAGACGCATCGTGCCCGCGATAAGCTCCGCCGGACTCTTCACCTTGGCGTACCACACGCTCTCATCCTTGAAGAAGTCCGAGTTGAACAGCGTCCTCAGCGTCGAGCGCATGTCGTACCCGCTGCTGATGAAGGCGTCTCCTATCAGGTTGATGGCGACGGGGTCCCTTGGCGCCACGTCCTGCCAGCTGGGCACCTGCACCTCGTCCGCCACGAAGAAGTTGTACAGATGACGGGCGACGAATCGCGCCGTCGCCGGCTGACGAATCACGATGTCGATGATGTCCTCCCCGTTGAACCGCCCCCGATGTCCCAGGAAGTACTTCTCCGTATCGTCGTGGTCGTCTTCCCGATACTCGAACTCCCACAGAAACCGCCCGTAGGGGTTCCTGGGCAGCTTGGTCGAAATCGTCCAGCCCGTGAACGCGCGGGCGCACTCCTTCACGTCCTCCTCCGTATAGTTCCCCTGCCCCATCGAGAAAAGCTCCAGCAGCTCCCGACCCCAGTTCTCGTTCGGCGCGTCCTTGTGATTCTCGTTGTTGTCCAGCCAGAAGATCATCGCCGGGTCCTTGGAAAGCTCCACCAGAATCTCCCGATAGTTCCCCAGCGCGCACTTCCGAAACGTCTCAATCTGGCGCAACATCTGGTTCCCGTTGTCCACCTTGGAGTAGCCCGTGGCGAAGACGTGATGCCAGAACAGCACCATCTTCTCCTCCAACGGCCTGGGATTGTTGATCATCCTGAACAGCCAGTTGCCCTGCATGTTCAACGGATTGCCAGGATTCCGAAACCCGTACATGTGACGAAACAGAATCCCCTCGTGGAAGGGCGGAATGCCGTGAGCCTCCGGGTCCAGAAGCTCGTCCACCGTCGCCTCGTAGCCCTTGGCCGCCCTTCTCTCGAGCTCTTCCCGCGATGCGCCGAATCCCGCGCGACGCATCAGGTGCGCCATCAATCCAATATCCTTATCCATCTCCCAACTCCTTCTTTGTCATTCCGACCAGACCTTGTCATTCAGCCAGACTCTATCATCCCAACCAAACCCTGTCATTCCGGCCGGACCTTGTCATTCTGAGCGAAGCGAAGAATCTCATCCTCACGTCGCCACATACCACCCCTATTGTATTCATAATTTCGCCCTATGGCTACCTCTACCCCACATCCGATTGAAATCCCACCCCTTCTTACCCCCTCTCCCATCCACACGTATCGTCATTCCCGCGAAAGCGGGAATCCAGTCCCCTCTTATCCCCTCTCCCATCCTGGAGACCTTTGCATAACCCCCCTCAGCAAGCCGACAAACCTCTTCCCCCTTGATGGGGGAAGATTGAGATGGGGGTGATTCGGGCGAGGTACATGACGTTTCTGGCAGTTACGCAAAGGTCTCCTTGACGGGGGAAGGTTAGGCCTGTCCTGAGCTTGTCGAAGGGATGGGGGTAATCCCCACCCCAAAAACTGCCACCTTTCCCTTGCCACAAACCCCCAACTCTGATACCATCTCTCTATGAAACATACATACCAATTCCGCAACTTCACAGGAGGCTCCACCAAACCCAATCCTCCTTCCGGTAAAAGCCCCCCATTCGTTCTTACCACAACAATATAACGAATGCCAAATTCCCCCCCAATCAGCTATGAAAACCCCCTTCGAATCCCACCACAGAAAAAAAGGAAGCCAAACAAAACGAATCACCTCTACTACAACAACCCCCCCTCCGTCATTCCGGCGAAAGCCGGAATCCAGTCCCCTCCCCCCTCTTCTCCCTTCCCCCTTGACGGGGGAAGGTTAGGATGGGGGTGAAATCCCTCCCCGCTCATCCTGAGCCTGTCGAAGGGCTCGTCGAAGGGTCGAGCATCCCCCAACCATCCTTTCATTCTGAGGAGGCCCCGCGACGAAGAATCTCCCGCTGGTAGATGACACCCCCCACCCTTGCATAACCGTCATTCTCGCCCACCCACTCGTCATTCCCACGCACCCACTCGTCATTCCCACGCACCTACTCGTCATTCCCGCGCACCTTCTCGTCATTCCCGCGCACCTTCTCGTCATTCCCGCGCACCTTCTCGTCATTCCCGCGCACCTTCTCGTCATTCCCGCCCACCCTCTCGTCATTCCCACGCACCTTCTCGTCATTCCCGCGTAGGCGGGAATCCATCGCCCCCACATAACCCCTTCCCCTCCAAACACAACCCATCTATCATAGTATCCACAACCCATCCCCCAAACTCCAACCCAAAGGAGGCCCCCCAATGCCACAACTCGTACAGGAAAAATGCGTCGCCTGCCGCCGTGACGCCCCCAAAGTCACCGAATCCGAAATCGCCGAACTCCACCCCATCGTCGCCGATTGGGACTTGATAGAAGTGGACGGCGTCAACCGCCTCCAACGCGGCTTCCGCTTCCGCAACTTCCAGCAGGCAATGGACTTCTCCATAGACATAGGCCGAATCGCTGAGGACGAAGGCCATCATCCCAAGCTCGTCACCGAATGGGGCCGCGTCACCATCGACTGGTGGACCCACAAAATCCGCGGCCTCCACCGCAACGACTTCATCATGGCCGCCAAAACCGACCGCGCCTTCCAGTCAACCCTTCCGGCGGATTAACCGCCTTATCTGTTGACACTAAGTCGCATCCCCCGCTAAAGTGGCACGCGCAGCCATCGCCCAAATTCAGACCGAAAACGCCCAATGCCAATCAATCTCTCCCAAAAACTCAGGAACAAGCCCAAGGACTCCGAGGTAGCCGCAGGCGTCCGCGAATACAACGAACGCTACAGGACGGGCAAGCGCGGCGAGTGGGAAGAAAAGAAGCGCGCGTCCAGGGAATTCGCCATCCTTTACTATGATCTGGTCACGGACTTCTTTGAATACGGATGGGGCCGTTCCTTCCACTTCGCGCCCAGAAAGCCCGGCGAGAGCTTCAAGGCGTCGCTGGCCCGCCACGAACGCCGCATAGCGGACACCCTCGATCTCAAACCCGGCATGGTCGCCGCCGACCTGGGTTGCGGCGTCGGCGGGCCGCTCATGGAAATCGCCCGATACTCCGGCGCCAATATCGTCGGCGTCAACGCCAATGAGTATCAGCTCAAACGCGCCCGCAAGCTGACGAAAGAAGCCGACCTGACCCATCTCGCCGACTTTCTCCACTGCGACTTCCTCAACGTGGACGCTCCCGACGAGTCCTTCGACGCCGTATACGCCATCGAAGCCACCTGCCACGCGCCCGACAAGGTCAGCGTCTATGGCGAGGCCTTCCGTTTGCTTAAGCCGGGCGCCTGCTTCGCCAATTACGAGTGGTGCATGACCGATCGCTTCGACCCGGACAACCTCCTGCACCAAAGAATCAAGGCGGACATTGAGCTGGGCGTCGGCGTCGTCCAAATAGATGGCCGGCAAACCGTTGACGACGCTTTTGAAGCGGTGGGCTTCGAAGTGTTGGAAATCCGCGACCTGGCAATTCAGGACGGGCCGTCCATTCCCTGGCATCAACCCCTGGTTGGTTCGGGCCTGTCCTTCGCCAGCTTTCGCAGTTCCCGAATCGGTCGCTGGATTACCCAGAACATCCTGAAAATTCTTGAGACGCTGCGAATTGCGCCGAAAGGAAGCGTTCACGTCTCGGAGATGCTGAACCTCGGCGCCGATGCCCTGGTCGAGGCCGGACGGCTCGGCATCTTCACCCCCATGTATTTCATCCACGCCCGCAAGCCCGCATCCTGAACGTCATAGACGCTAACGTCTAGTCAATTCGGATGCGTCGCGGCGATTCCTTCTCCGTTAGAGTCACCCGCGTCAAGGACGGCGACGGCATGATCGCCGTCCGCCTCGGCTGGTTCCGACGCCAACGCGAATCCCTCGAAATCCGCCTCCACGCCATCGACGCCCCCGAATACGACCAGCCCCTCGGCCCCGAATCCGCCCGCCGCCTCCGCAAAATCGCCGAAGGCAAGCGCTTCACCCTCAAAGTCTGGGAACCCCAAGACCCCTACGGACGCGTCGTCAGCGTCCTCTACCAAAACCGCCTCAACCGCTCCGTCAACCGCCAAATGGTCGAATCCGGCCTCGCCTACCGCTTCACCCGCTACGGCGAAATGCCCGGCCTCAACCTCGCCAACGCCGAAAGAAACGCCCGCCGTCGCAAGCTCGGCGTCTGGAGCCTCCCCAAAGGCGGCGTCCGCCCCTGGCATCACCGCCGCCGCCAGCGCGCCGCCGCCAGCCGCCAAAAGAACCTCCTATATCAGACCCTACGCCTCGCCTTCAAAACCCTCGCATGGCTCCTCCGCAAACTCCTCCGCCTCCGCTAACCCCCACCCCCTCTACCCGTACCGTCATTCCCGCGCAGGCGGGAATCCACCCCCTCCCTTCCCCCTCGACGGTGGAAGGTTAGGATGGGGGCGACTCCCTTCGCCACTCACCCTGAGCACACTCCCCCGCTCACCCTGAGCTTGTCGAAGGGTCGAGCGGAGGGGGCCGGGGGGAGGCGAAGGGTAACGGCGAAGGGTCGAGCCCCCCGTTGACCCTCCCCCAAACTCCCGCTACCATCCCCCCCATGCTATTCATCAACCGCAATGAAGTCGCCCAACTGCTGGACCTCGACGCCCTCATCGACGCCCTCGCCCCCGCGATGGCCGAACTCTCCGACGGCAACATCTCCCAACCCCCACGAATCGGCGCCCAAATCAGTGAGCGCGAAGGCAACCTCCTAGTCATGCCCGCCTACCTCCCCGGCTCCCACTCCCTGGCCGTCAAACTCGTGAGCATCTTCCCCCATAACCACGCCCTCGGAATCCCCAGCCACCAAGCCCTAATCGCCGTCTTCGACGCCCAAACCGGCGCGCCAGCCGCCATCATGGACGGCGAACACATAACCGCCATGCGCACCGCCGCCGGCTCCGCCCTCGCCACCCGCCTGCTCGCCCGCCCCGACGCCGGCGTCCTCGCCATCCTCGGCACGGGCGTCCAAGCCAAAGCCCACGCCATCGCCATCCCCCGCGTCCGTCCCATTTCGGAAATCCGAATTGCTGGACGAGACGCTGCCAAAGCCAAATCCCTTGCCCAAGAACTTTCGACTGAACTCAACATCACCGCCTCAGCCACCGACTCCTTCAAAGACGCCGTATCCGACGCCGACGTGATCTGCGCCTGCACCCACGCCGACACCCCCGTCCTGCATGGTCAATGGCTCAACCCCGGCGCCCACGTCAACTCCGTCGGCCTCAACTTCCAAGGACGCGAACTCGACGAAGAAGTTGTGCGTCGTTCAAAAGTCTTCGTTGAATCGAGAGAAGCCTCCCTCGCCGCGCCCCCCGCCGGCGCCAACGACCTCACCTGGCCCATCCGAGACGGCATTATCGACGAATCACACGTCCTCGCCGAAATCGGCGAACTCGTGACGGGCGTCCACCCCGGCCGCGCCTCGAACGACGAAATCACCCTCTACAAATCCGTCGGCGTAGCCGCCCAGGACGCCATAGCCGCCCGCATGGTCCTCAACACCGCCATAGAAAAAGGCATCGGCCTCAACATAGAAATGTAGGGACGGTTCGCGAACCCCCTATCTCTTCTCCCTTCCCCCTTGACGAGGGAAGGCTAGGATGGGGGTGAAATCCCACCCACCAACAAATCCCGTAGGGGCGATTGGCGAATCTCCCTTCCCCCTCCGCTCACCCTTCCCTGTAGGGGCGACCGGCCGGTCGCCCCTACCCAGCTGCGCTACAATCTCATCCTCAAGACGCAACCCCTTTCGTCATTCCGGCGAAAGCCGGAATCCATCTTCTCCTCTTATCCCCTCTCCCATCCTGGGAGAGGGTTAGGGTGAGGGCGCGCCCCCTAATTCTTCCCCAACACCCGCGGCCCGTACAGCCGCACCGAATTGTCCCACAGAATCTTCCGCTTCACCTCATCGGCGATGTCATGGCCGAGGAAGCTGTCCACCGCCCCCGGAATCGGCGCGTCCGGGTGCGGCCAGTCCGTGTTGAAAATCAGATTGTCGTTCAACTGCGACGCCGCAAACTCCAACTGCCCCTCGTCCGCGTCGCACGCCACGAAGCACTGCCTCGCGAAATACTCGCTCGGTGTCAACCGCACCTCCTCGCCGTACTGGAACCGCCCCTGACGCCCCACGGCGTGGTCGTCCATCCGACTCAACCACCACGGCACCCACCCCGCATTCGCCTCCAGAAACGACACCCGCAGGTTCGGGAACCGCTCCAGCACCTCGCCGAAAATCAACGTCCCCATCGCCAGCATCGCGTCCAGCGGAAACGACAGCGCGTGGCTCACCGACGCCAGCGTCGGCGTGGTCGTGTAGTCCTTGAACACCCTCTGCTGCGACCCGCCCCCGTGGAACGACGCCGCCAGGCTCAACTCGTCCAGCGTCTCCCAAAGCGGATCAAACTCCGCGTCCGACCACTTCCGCGAACCGCCTGGATCCGGCAGGTTGATAGCCGTCGCCTGCGGACACGGCCCCATCCGCCGCGCCTCCTCGATGGCCTCGTTCACGTCCAACAGCGTCACCTGCGCGATGAACTGCACCCGTCCGTCCGAGTCCCTGCAATAGTCCGTCGCCCAGTTGTTGTAGGCGCGCACCAACGCCGCCTGCAACTTCGGGTCCGTGATGCTCGACGAAGTGGCGCTGTTCCCGTTCGTGGGGAACCCCACCTGAATGTCCAGCCCCTCCTTGTCGATCTCCGTCAAACGGTCGGGCAGCGCCCACCAGTTGCGCCAGGCGTCCCCGAACCGCTCCTCGCAGTCGGCGAACACGCTCTCCGGGCGGACCGACCCGCGACCCTCCGGAAACGCCTCGCAAGGATGGTAGTTGAACAGATACCGCCCCACGTGCCCGCTCACCAGCGGACGCCGATGGTGGTACGGCTGCTCCACGTAATTGTCCCAAATATCCAGCGGCTCCTGCATATGCCCGTCCCCGTCAATAACCCGATAACCGTTCCTCATTTCACCCTCCAAAATTCGATTTCCAACGCGCCTTCCCATCCCCCTCACCCAGGAGAATACTCCTCGCACAGCTTATTGTCTAGAAGGGAAAGCGGCTGCGGCATTCCAAATATCTGCTACTCCTTAGATCTAACTTGCTGGTTTAACAGAATCCTCGCTAACCTCAGCTCATCGTATTCAAATGAATCTCCCAGTCTTTCCTTCACTAAAGACAAGAGCACATCCCCATTCTCACCAAAAGCCTTCTCAATTTCCATCAGTCTATCCGCTGTTGGAGCCATCTGACTAACGTCTACGAAAACCCCATTGGCCGCAATTCTCTCAATATGCCCCAATATGGTGGAACGAACCAGCCCCCTTTTCGCAGCTATTTCATCCACGGTTAGACCTTCTTCCACCAGCTGCCTTGTCTTCTCATGAGTTGGGCTAAGACGATTCGCATGTACAGGCCTTCCGTCGCCATCGTCCCTCCCACTCCGTGTCGGCGGCCTAGAGATGGTTATACCGTTGGCCTCTACATATTCCCGAATCACCCCAAGAAACTGCTCGCCGTACTCTTCCAGCTTCAACCGACCCACCCCGTGTATCCTAGAAAATTCCCCTTCATCCTGGGGGTAAATCGCCGCCATCTGCCTTAAGGACACGTCCCCGAACACCACGTAAGGCGGGACGCCTCGTTCTCCGGCCAACCGCCTTCTCAAAGCCCTCAATTCTTCAAACAGCCCTTCATCAAACTGCACAGGGTCCGTCGATTGACTATACCGCCGCCGCTTGACCTCCTCCGCCGGCCTGATCAAAATAATCGCCTCACGCTTCCGTAAGAACTCCTTTCCCGCTTCTGAAAGTGACAGCGTCGGATAATCCCCCTTGTTGCGAACCAGCAGCCCCTTCGCCTGCAGCTGTCCAACCAACTCCTTCAACTGTTTCCGGCTGAAATCCCTGACGATTCCGTAGACGCTCAATCTCTCGTGCCCAGCGGCGAGAATCTTCTTGTTCCTGCTCCCCACCAACACCCTCACAACGTGGGTCACCCCGTACATTTCTCCCGTGCGCACCACCGCCGAAAGTATCTTCTGAACTACCTCGGTAGCGTCGAACGCCTTCTCAGGCTCAAGACAAACATCGCACGCCCCGCAATTATCCTCGCCGTATTGCTCCCCAAAATATCCAAGCAAGAACCGGCGTCGACACGTAGGACTCTGCGTATATTCCACCATCTTGTCCAGCTTCTCCCGTGCGTTGCGCCGTTCCGCCTCGTCTTCCATCCGGCTGATGAAATACTCCTGCTTGCTCCTGTCCCCAAGGCTGAAGAAAGCTACGCAATCGCTGGGCAGCCCGTCCCTGCCGGCGCGCCCCGTCTCCTGATAGTAGGCTTCGATGGACTTGGGCAGACTATAGTGAACGACCAACCTCACGTCCGGCTTGTCAATCCCCATCCCGAAGGCGATGGTCGCCACAATCACCGGCGTCCTATCCTGAATAAACTTGTCCTGAGTCTCCCTTCGCGTTACTGCGTCCAGCCCGGCGTGATAAGGCAACGCCGAAACGCCCTGGCCCCGCAACTGGCCGGCCAATTCCTCCGTGTCCTTCCTGGAGAAGCAATAGATGATTGCGGACTCACCTTTGTGCGATTCAAGAAGCCCCAGCAGTTCGTCAAATGCATTGCCGTCCCTCGGACGCACCGAATAGCTGAGGTTGGATCGGTTGAAGCTGGAAACATACATCCGGTCTTCGCCTATCCCCAGCTGGCCGATAATGTCTTCCCGCACCCTCTCCGTCGCGGTAGCCGTCAGCGCAATCACGGGCGTCGAGGGAAAGCTCCGCCTCAATTCCAACAGGTTGCGATAATCAGGACGGAACTCGTGCCCCCATTCGGAAATGCAATGAGCTTCGTCAATCGCAATCAGACTTACTCTTATTCCCTCAAGGAACCGCCTAAATCCCGGAATTGCCAGACGCTCAGGCGCCACGTACAGCAGCTTTACGGCCCCTTTGTGCACTTCCCCCTGTATCCGCCAAGTCTCCCTGTTGGGCAGGCTGGAGTTGATGAATCGAGAAGGAATGCCGTTCGCATTGAGCGCGTCCACCTGGTCCTTCATCAACGCAATCAATGGGGAGACAACCAGCGTCACGCCTTCGAATATCAATGAAGGAAGCTGATAGCATAGCGACTTCCCGCCACCCGTTGGCATAACCGCCAGCACATCCCGATTCCCTAGTACATCGCGGATAATCTCCTCTTGCGGATGCCAAAAGCTATCGTAGCCAAACTTGTCCTTGAGGACTGAAATTGGCTCAACGGCGGTGTTCATCTGTGCAGGCGTATTCCCAACTACTACCATTCAAAGCCCGGAAATCGGCGTACCCCTCCCTAGACTAATCCACCACCCGCTGAAACGCCCGCCGCAGCCTCGGCCCAATCTCCCGCAGATGCTCCAACGACGCGTTGCTGAACGCCAGCCGCACGTGCGTGTCCGCCACGCCCTCCTTGTCCACGTAGAAATTCGTCCCCGGCGGAAACAACAACCCCTCGTAAGCCGCCGCTTCCGACACCTCCGTCGAAGTCGCCCCCAGACACTCGAACCAGAAGAAAAACCCGCCGCCCGGCGCATTGAACCGCACGTATGGCTCGCAATGCTCCCGCAGCGACTCCGCCAGCGTCGCGCACTTCTCCGCATACACCGGCCTCATCCGCCGGATGTGCGGGTCCAGCCGCCCCGACCCGATGAACTCCGCCAGCATGTGTAGCAGCAACGGACTCGTCCCCATGTCGAACCGCACCCGCCCCAGCGCGTCGATGTGCTCCTTCGACGCCTGAATCCACCCCGCCCGCAGCCCCGTCGCGATAACCTTGCTGAACGTCCCGATTTTCAACACCCCCGCGCCCTCCGCCATCGAATATATCGACCTCGGCGGCGCCTCGTTGAAGAACAACTCGCTGTACGTCGCGTCCTCCACAATCAACACCCGCTCCCGCGCGCATAAATCTATCAACGCCGCCCGTCGCGCCTCCGTAAGCGTCGTCCCCGTCGGATTCTGATAATCGGGATTCAGATAGACGAACTTGACCCGCTTCCCCTCCGACTTCGCCCTCTGAATCGCCTCCGCCACCCCGTCCACTGAGATGCCGTCGTCCTCCACCATCACCTCAATCAACTCCGCCATGTGCCCCCGAATCGCCCGCGTCGTCCCCGAATACGACGGCCCCTCGACAACCACCACGTCGCCGGGGTCGATGAACGCCTGGCACAGATTGTCCAGACACCCCGACCCTCCGTTGTGGACGATGAAATTGTCCGGCTCGAAACTCATCCCGTCCAACACGGCCTGCCGCTCCGTCATCGCCTCCCGCAGCCCCTCGAACCCCAGCACCCCGCCGTACCGCAACGCTTCATCCGGCTTGCCGTTCAGGATGCGCCCCAGCGCCGCCTCCAACTCCCCCGACGGCAGCGTCGCCGCGTCGGGAATCCCCCCTGCGGCGATAATCGGGTCCGGATGCGGCGCCGGCAGCTGCCAGCCCGCCCCCGCGTCCGTCGCCGTTCCCGCCCCAACCGTCAACGCCGAGTCCGACAAAAAGTCCCGAATGTCCGCCTTTGACCACGCCTGAACCGCGGCGCTTCCCGAATTTGTAGTCATTTCTTTCTCCCTTTACTGCTTACGTCTGTTCGACGCGCAAAAGCACCCCCCAAACGCTTGCCAAAGTCTACCACATAACGCAATCCCACAAAGCAACCCCCCACCCGACCCACAATGCATCCTCGCTCACCCTGAGCCTGTCGAAGGGTCGAGCGCCGCCGCCGTCATTCCGGCGAAAGCCGGAATCCAGTCTTTTCCCTTCCCCCTCGATATAGCCCCTTGCATAACCGTCATTCCCGCAAAGGCGCGAATCCGACATCATCAAGGCTCATATCCGCACACGCCCACTTCTTCGGTGTCCTCGCAGTTGACCCCTCGCTCCTCCATCAAGTCGTCAACAAATCGGTCTACGTCATCCCTGTTATTGGTATTCAACACGTAGACCTCATACCCCTGCACATAGACAAAATCCTCTGTGTGTCTTTCAATCCGCAGAGCATGATTTGGAATTTGCAGATAGGCAGACTTATGCAGCATATACAGTTCCACGGTATAACCTCCTGGTTCAACATCGTACCAATAGAAGAACTCCTCCGCCCCTGGGTTGTAGAGTCTGGCTTTGTAAGAAAGTTGATGGTTGTCCAGCCTCTCTAATATCCCTTCCCTGCGAAGTTCCCATTCGTCCTTCGGCTGTTCCTCGGAAAACCACCACGGAATCGACAATATCCCCAACAAGATGCCCAAAGCTAATATGCCCATTACTGAAAACGGCGCCAGCCTGTAGAAGAAGCTATCCGGTTTCTGCGGGTCGCCATTATCATCCTCGGCAGTCCCCTCCAACCACAACCGGTGCGCGTGATACACATTCCAAACCAAAAGCGGTCCAATGGCAAACACAATAGCCGCCGGTACCGGCATCATATCCAGCCTGAACAAGGCTATGAACGACGCCAGCAGTGCACATACCAAATAATGAACGGCGAACGCTCGAATGCGTCCCAACAGCAGATATCCCAAGCCAAAACCGGGAATGAACGTAAGAAATACTGCTGCGAGATGAATCATGTCGTTCCAAGTCTCCTATCAACCCATCAACAATAAATCTACCATCCGTAGCCCCCTCCCCTCCCCCAAAAACGTGCGTCTCCACCACCAAAATGTTACCATCCCCCAAACCCCCAATCCCCACCCAGGAGGCCCCCATGCCCCACACCACCGGCAACCGCTACGTCGCCCAATTCCTCCAGGCCTACGGCATCGACAGCATCTTCCAGGTCCCCACCGCCTTCTTCGGCGTCATGGCCGAAATGGAAAACATGAACATCCGCCGCGTCGTCACCCACGGCGAAAAAGCCGCCGCATACATGGCCGACGGCTACGCCCGCGCCCGCAAAGGCCCCGGCGTCTGCATGGCCCAGAGCATCGGCGCCGCCAACCTCGCCGCCGGCCTCGCCGACGCCTTCATGGCCCAGTCCCCCGTCATCGCCATGACCAACGCCATCCCCGCCGAGCACCGCTACCGCCACGTCTACCAGGAATACGACCACGCCGCGCCATTCCACTCCGTCACCAAGGCTTCCTACAACGTCGACAAGGTTTCCCGCATCCCCGACTCCCTCCGGCAGACCTTCCGCGACGCCACCACCGGCTCCCCCGGCCCAGTCCACCTCCACGTCCGCGACGAAGCCCTCTACGCCGACGCCGACCTCGACCTCGTCATCGAAGACCGCCACAAGCGATACCCCGCCTTCCGTCCCGAACCGACCCTAGACCACGTCAAGGAAGCCGCCCGCCTTATCTCCGAAGCCCGCCGCCCCGTCATCATCTCCGGCTCCGGCGTCATGGCCTCCGGCGCCTGGAACGAAGTCGCCCAACTCGCCGAAATGCTCACCATCCCCGTCGCCACCACCCTCAACGGCAAGATGACCCTTGCCGCCGACCATCCCCTCAACGTCGGCGTCGTCGGTCGCTACTCCCACTGGTGCGCCAACCGCATCGTCTCCGCCGCCGACCTCGTCATCGCCGTCGGCACCCGCCTCGGCGGCATGGCCACCTGGGAATGGCGCGTCCCGCCCGCGGGCACTCCCACCGTTCAGATTGGCATTGATCCCTCCGAGTTGGGACGAAACTACCCCGCCGCAGCCGCCGTTCAGGGCGACGCCAAAGTCTCCCTCCAGCGTCTCATCAACGTCCTCGAACCCGTAAGCCCCCGCCAGGACGTCTTGGACGAAGTGACGAAAATCGTCGGCGAATGGCGCAGCGAGTTCCAGCCCCTCATCGACTCCGACGCCTCCCCCATGCGGCCCGAGCGCATCGTCAAGGAGATTGCCGAAAACCTCCCCGACGATGCGATGGTCGTCTCCGACACCGGCCACTCCGGCATCTGGTCCGGCGTGATGATGCCCCTCACCCGCCCCGGCCACAACTACCTGAGATGCGTCGGCTCCCTCGGATGGGGACTCCCCGGCGCCATCGGCGCCAAGCTCGCCCTGCCGGACCGACCGGTGTTGTGCTTCACCGGCGACGGCGGCTTCTGGTATCACATCGGCGAACTCGAAACCGCCCGACGCCACAACGTCAACCTGGTCGTCGCCGTCAACGACAACCGCTCCCTCAACCAGGAAAAAGGCCCCATCGACAACGCTTACGGCGGTAACGCCACCCAGCGCGCCTACGACGACCTGATGATGTTCTCCGACCTCGACCTCGCCAAAATCGCCGACGCTATGGGCTGCTACTCCGAGCGCGTCGAACGCCCCGCCGACATCCCCGCCGCCCTCAACCGCGCCTTCGCCGCCAACAAACCCGCCCTCCTCGACCTCGTCTCCGACATCACCGCAATGGCCCCCCAAGCCCGCCCCCAGGACTTATTCCCGCTCTCTTGACAATCTCCATTTACGGTCATCTTCTTTCAACAACCTAATGAAGGTACTATAGGAATTAGTGACTGCCCTTGCAGAGGAGTCCAGGCCAGGAAACAGGTTTTCCCGCGTGACGTTAAGGAGCGTCAAGTCTTCCATGATGCGATGCTTATGTTCTCCAGAAATTATCAGCTTGTAGTGGGCGTAGACCGGAATATCCTTATTCCATTTCAGTATCTCATTACGTTCGAATCGTTCGTGGAAAGCAGAAACCAAAAAAGCCCCAGCCTGTGCTCTCAGACGCTCAGATGATTGTTGTGGCTCTACCACGAAGACTTGATAGAATTCTCTTGGGTCAATCCGCTCTTCGAAATAAGGCTTTTCTTGCCTGATTAGCTGGTATAGAAATCGCATAGCCTGCGAATGTTCATATTCACCACGAACCTTGTGATTGCCTAGAGAGTAATGCTTTCCCAAAAGTGCGTCTTTTTCAAAGCGAGTTAACCTAGCAATATTAGATACAATGCTGATTGCATCGCTGTTGAAAGTCTTGACCAACTCTCTCGGTACTGCAAAAACATGAAGATACCCATTCACTTTGTTCTGTGCCTCATGGCTAGTCTTGTCACAAGCGTGAAACAGGCCAACCAGTGGATTCCTCGTCACATCCAAGAAACGGGTTTGTAAACCATAATGTTGGGCCAACACCCATTGAGCGAGTGCCGAGGTCATCACGCTGAATTCTTCTGGACGATGTGAGACAAGGTCAATTAGCAAATCTCTCTCAAAAACAGCCAGTTCACTTCTCATCACTGAAGGGCGCAAATCCCACTCACATTTGGATTCTCCTCGAAAGTATAATGCGACCGTAGAATCGTAGTAATTCTTGAGTGCCTGTATCCTCGGAAGCAACTCTGTAATACTTGTAATCGGTATTTCGTTGTCGGGATATTGTTTCGGAGACCTAATCACTGATGGAAAAAGAATTGCCTTCCAAGGTTCCGAAGCAGTTATATTGGCCCCTGTAAGATCGGCAAAATGAAGATTTGCGTTTGTAAGTTCAGCGTCCCATAGGTTAGAGTTGGCAAGTGTGGCGAGTTCTAGGTTAGCGTACGAGAGATCCGCAAGTTTCAAATCTGCCTTACTGAGATTGGCACCCCAAAGATCAACTCCAACCAATGGAATTCTTCCCTGCCCATCTAGCTTGTCGGCGTTTCTAAATATCCAGTACATTGAGGCATCTTGGAAATCTGGCCTAAAGGGATATCCTTTGCCTGGGATTTTTTGGCGCCGCTGATTCCAAGCATCTACTCCTTCAAGGAGCCAAGTGATATGTTCAGGGTTGGCCATTATCTTGTTTCTCTATATTGTGGTTGCTCGAACCTGTCTACAGCTTTGTCTTTGACTGCAAATTCGGCACACCTTACTGATACCGAGCACTCTGACTTAAGCCAGACCTCATTATGCCACAATTAAGCAACTAACTCAGCATCTTTTTTGTAATGCAAATTATCACCTTCAAATGTTATCATGGCCTCAGGTCTTGGCATTGAGCGAAGCGAATTTAATGGCGACACAGAATAGATGAAGATACTAAAGGCACTCATACTCGCGGTTGCATTCCTTTCCGTTGCTATCTCGCCTCAACCTGTTCAAGCTGACGACGGCAAAATCGCCTTCGCATCAGATCGCGATGGTGACTTTGAGATTTTCAGAATGGACTCCGGCGGATTAGACCAGACTCAAATTACACATAACTACTTTCACGATTCAGACCCAAGTTTGGGCCCGTCAAGCCAATTCCCGCAGAGTAGCTCCACCTCAACGCAAGCACCCTTTGGAAACAGCCAGACCCCTTCCGGTACCTTCGAGGAAGAGGGCTTGGTTTTGCCTCAGCAGTGGTGGACTATTACAATCGAGTTAGTGCTGGGCAACCAGGTTGTGATCACCTACACTTCAAATGTCAAGGCGGTTGGGGGATACGCCGTATCGGAAGACGCGGTGGTAATCGGGCCGGGGGTTATTCTCAACGTGACAGATCCACTCGGCTATTCCATATACTCCGGGGAGCAGGCGGCGGACGGCGGCACCGAGTTTACCGCGGAACTAAACGGCACTTACGAGTTGACATTCCTGAACCCTGCAGTTCGCAACCTGCAAGAAGTCAAGGTGGAGTATCAGGTAAATGCTACACCTATCCCTTCACCAACGCCTACCCGTCCGTCATTGATTCCTACACCTAGCATACCTAGACCTACATCAGCAGCCAACGACTGGTTTGCTGCACGCGCGCAGCAACTTACAGAGCGAAACGGACTTGACATGAATGGCGAGGCCGTGCAGGGCACGCCATCCCCCGGTTCGACAAATTATACTGAACGCGATCTGCAATTTGCAAAGCAACTCGGCATTGATGTGGATAGCAGTGATGTGCAGAACAAGCCATCCCCATCCCCCACCCCCGCGCCCGAACCAACCCCCGAACGCGGCTTCTTCGTCAACTCCCTCCCATCCAAGGGCAACTCCGGCGATTGGAACTTCATGGACCCCGTAACCCTCTCCATCATCGGCATCACGCTAACCCTCTTCGGCACCCTCGTCCAGCTGTTCAGAGGCCGCTAGCAATGGCAAAAGCAAGCGAAACACCCATACTCCCCGACCGAATAACGAAGGTCGCCGCCCGCCTCGCCACCAACGCCGCCCTCGGCCTCCCTTTCTTCCTCATAGGCGTCTTCGGCATCACCGCCGCCAACCTCTCCGACCTCTCCCTAATCTTCCTCGCCATCCTCATCCTCGGCGCCGCCATCGTCGCCATCGGCTTCTACGGCAGTGTCCTCACCCGCCCCAGCCCAACCCTCATGCCCGACGAGCAAATCCACCAACTGCGCCATCCCTCCATGAAGCCTGCAATGGCCCGAATCGCCATGAGCGTCCCCTTCTTCCTCGCCGCCGCCTACGTCATCGCCTTCACCTACCTACCCTACGTCTACCCCTTCGCCGTCTTCCTCGCCGGCCTCTTCCTATACCTGCGCGGCGTCATCCGCTACTGGATCAACCACCACACCATCTACTACGTCACCAACCGCCGCGTCGCCCACGCCTACAAGTTCCTCTGGCTCGACACCACCGAAATCCCCGTCGGCTCCATCAACGCCATCTCCGAAACCCGAAACTTCATCGAAATGCTAACCGGACGCGGCAGCGTCCTCGTAGCCAGCGGCATCAGCGACCGCCACACCGTCCGAATGCAGGAAATCGACGACCCCGGCCCCGTCGCCCAGGCCATCCGCGCCCAAATCCCAGACCGCCGCCAACCCCCAGGCTAACCCTCCCCCTCTTCTCCCACCCCATACGCCGCCGCCACAACTCGATTTACATCTCTCCCTCTACCCCCTCATCCACCCCATACGCCGCCGCTATCTCTCGCATCCGCGTCAGGCTCGCCGAAGCGTATTCCGTCGCCTCATACCTCTGTATCTGCTGCTCTTTCAGCCCCAGCCGTTCCGCCAATTCCCTCTGGCTCAGCCCGTTCGCGATGCGCGCCTGTATCAGCAGCCTGGGAATGTCCCCCAGCCCCTTGAGCGCACCCAGGTCGAACCCGCCGGCCTTCACCGCCTCATACTCCTTCAGTTCCCCCTCCAGGTCCGCCAATTGGCTGTTGATAGCATCTTGCTGTGCCTTCGCGATAAGCGGATGCACCGCCATATACTCAGCCCTGCTCTCCCTCACGACCCCCACGCCGGCGCGTATTCCAGCGTTCCCGCCATCCCCCATTTCACGCTCCCTCGCTTCCCCAAGCGCCCTCCTCAACCGCCCTGCCTGCGCCCTGGTAATCCTGTATTGCCTTTCGTTCTTGATCATTCGAATTCCCCCAAGTCTATAGCGATTATGCCCTTCTGCTCCCCTGTGTCTTTGTCCATCTGAAAGAATTCCAGGAAGTAGGACCCGTCGTCATCTGCGATGTAACCCGCCGGAAACATTTCCCCCAGGTATTTGGCCTTCTGCGCAGCCCTCCCATTTTCGAAGGTGAGCAGCACGGGATCTAGTTTGTCCGGATCAACTCCTTCTACTTCCCAACAGGCGTCGAAGTCCCCCGGCATCCCTTTGCTGGTGACAAAGCTCCCATCCACGTAAACTGTCCTGCATCCCGCATTTTTCAAGTTGACGATTGCCGCTTTCAACCCCGCCAACAGCAGTTTCCTCCATACGTTTCCGCCGAACCTGTGTACAAACTCGTCCCACGAGGCCTTGTGAATACCCGGTGGCAGGAGTTTTCCCTCATCAAATTGAGGTATCACGACACAACTTTATCATTGTCTTGCCCCCTCGTCAAGTCCTCTTGGATTCCCGTTGCTACTATCCGGTTTTTGGAAGGAAGCCACGCTAACTCCTCTTCCCCACAAGAAACCGCCGTCTCAACGTCACGACCCGCTCCCCCCGTTGGTTGAACCCCCTGCTCTCGACGTACACAATCCCCCTATCGCCCTTGCTGGTTTCCCGCGCTTCCAGCACCTCCGTCTCCGCATAGATAGTATCCCCGACGAACACCGGCCCGTCGTGCGTCACCCGCTCGTACGCCAGGTTCGCCACGGCCTGCCCGCTGGTGTCGCGGACGCTCATCCCCACCACCAGGCTGAACACCAGCGTCCCATTCACCAATATCCGCCCGTGCTGGTGCGACGCCATGTAGTGAGCGTCGGAATGCAACGGGTTGTCGTTCCGCGTCAGCAGCGAGAACAGGTTGTTGTCCGACTCTGTAATCGTCTTCCCCGGCCAGTGCTTGAACACCTGACCCGGCTGAAAATCCTCAAACATTCCCCCATAGCGCGAACTCGACTCCGTCATTGCTGCCTATCCTCCTCCGAAGCCCAGCCTACACTGCGTACCGACGCAGTAGGCTGCGAGCGATGATTAGCTTCTGTATCTCGTTGGTGCCTTCCCCGATAATCATAAGCGGCGCGTCCCGGTAGTAACGCTCCAACGGCAGGTCCTTGATATACCCGTATCCCCCGTGGATCCGCATGGCGTCCAGCGTCACCTGGCCGCAGACTTCGCTGGCGAACAGCTTGGCCATCCCCGCCTCCTCGTCGCACCGCTCGCCCCTGTCCTTCCTGGCCGCCGCGTCGTAGGTCAACAGCCGCGCGGCGCGAATCTTCGTCGCCATCTCCGCCAGCATCGTCTGTATCGCCTGGTGTTGCGCGATGGGCTTTCCGAAGGTCTCCCGACGCTGAGCGTACCGGATAGCCTCCTCGAAGGCCGCTGTCGCAACCCCCACCGCCCGCGCCGCTATGTTTATCCGACCCGCCTCCAACGCCTCCATGACCTGACGAAACCCCCGTCCCTCCTCCATCCCCACCAGATTCCCCACCGGAGCTAGGCAGTTATCGAATATCAACTCGCACGTGTCCACGCCCCGATACCCCAGCTTCTCCATGTCCGGCCCCACGCCGAACCCCGGCCCTTTCTCCACCACCAGCGCACTTATCCCTCGATGCGCGGGCCGTGCGTCAATGTCCGTCTTGACCATCACCAGCGCGGCGTGACAATTCCGCCCGTTGGTGATGAATAGCTTCCGTCCGTTGACCACATACTCGTCCCCATCCCGCACGGCAACGGTCTGAATAGCCGCCACGTCGCTCCCGGCCTCAGGCTCCGTCATCGCCAGCGCCCCCCGAATTTCCCCCGACGCCATGCGAGGAAGCCACCGACGCTTCTGCTCCTCCGTCCCGAAGTGCGACACCACGTACGCCATGACGGAGTGAGTCCCCAACACGCCGGTTATGCTCATCCACCCCTTCGCCAACTCCTCGAATATCATCGCGAAGGTGGCGTGGTCCAGCCCCAACCCGCCGTACTCCTCCGGCACGGCAATCCCGAACAGCCCCAACTCCGCCATCTTCTCTACAAGCTCATACGGGTACGAGTCATCCCTATCGTGACGCGATGCGACGGGCACCACCTCCCGACGCACGAACTCCCGCACGACTGCCAAAATCTGGTTTCTCGTAGCTTGCGACCGTTCTTCCATCCCGCATCCCCCCTGCATAGACGTTGCCGCCGACGTCAATCGGCCCGCCCACTATATCACAGCGCCGCCAAATGCTTGAGACCATTGAACGACCGTCATTCCGACAAAAGCGGGAATCAATCTTCCTCCTTGAGGAGACCTTTGCATAACCCTTGCTCCCGCGCAAGCGGGAGCCTATCCCCTCCGCTCACCCTAAGCCTGTCCTGAGTCGAAGGGTCGAGCGCCCTCAAACCAATCACCAACCGCCATTCCCGCCTACCCCTCTCGTCATTCCGACACAAGCCGGAATCCAGTCGCCTCCCTCACACCATCGCCGATTCGTAGGGGCGGGTTTGAAACCCGCCTTTTCCGCTCACCCTAAGCCTGTCCTGAGCTTGTCGAAGGGTCGAGCGGGCCACGTAAACCTCTTCCCCCTTGACGGGGGAAGATTGAGATGGGGGTGATTCGTAGAGGGGAAAGGTTAGAGCCTGCCCCGTACTTGATACGGGGATGAGGGTGATCCGGGTGGGGTGGATGATGCATTCGACATTTACTAAATAGGTCTCCTGATGTGGAGGGTTTGGATAGGGATGTCTCTCCCCATCGTTGCCAAATCCCACCCTTTGAGAGTGATGCAACGGTCTCCGTACTTCGGGGTATCTTGTGGATGTTAATACGAGGACAAAAGGACGCCGCCCATCAACGCCCCAGGATAATCTCATGCCGGCTGATCCTCATCACCTTGCCGCCACCAATGACCCTGCTAGACGCCTCCGCCTCCTCAACCGACGACACCACCTCGACGCCATTCTCCCTGAACACCCGCTCCCACTCCCCCGCTTCCTCCAACGCTCGAAGCTGCACCCCGACTGCCTCGTCCAAATTCTCGAACGCTTCCTCAATGGAATCCCCCGACGCAACGGTCCCCAACTCAAAGCAAGCCGCCACAAACCCGTCCCCATCCCTCTCCCCCACGTTCGTCAAGACGAAATACCCAACCCGCTCCGTCATCCTTTGCCGACTCTAGCCACCTGATTGTAATCCCAAATGAAAGGAACGACGCCGCATACCGCCCGACGCCAACCCCCTCATCCTGTCTTCAACCACACCTTTGCGGGATCCTCACCGCAGTGTTCCAACAAGCCTATACATGAAGGAACCGATCCCACTGACCCTATCCATGTGTCAATATACAAGCCATTTGACAACGTTTTATGTTCGTAAAAAAGGGTGCCGTTCCGGCCTTCGGGTTTCACATTTACCAGATAATAATCATCTTTAAACCTTGAATGAACGGGACACACTTCCACCGTCAACTTACCTATACGAATCAGGTATTCCGCAACCTCCATAGCAAGCCGATTCCAAAACTTAACTCCCCGCTCCTCTCCATTGTCAAACAGTATAATGGGAGGTGGCTTGGTCTTCTTAATTGGCTCAAAGTCCACCAGACTCGTCCATCCTTCTCTAGGTTTACCGACGGGCGGAGTGGTTGTGGGAGGCTCAGGACCCTGAGAATGTGGTGGAGAAACTTCAACAATTGGCTTTGTGACAGTCTTAGGACTTCCAGTAGCCATATTCGCGCGCCAAAGCAACAGAAACTGTAAGGACAGTTCGGGCGTAGGATTTTGCAAAACGGAGGCTTTCAGCATCGAGCGTTCGCTGAGAGGTTTCTGGTCGAAAACGCTATAGATTTCCCAACGATTGCCGTCCGTTAGACCGGCAAACGGAACGCCATCAATGTTGGCGTAGTTGAGCATCTGCATTCGTTCGTTCTCGGAGAGTGCAGAGTCAAGACTCTTCGCCTCCAGAACAACGATCGGTTTGCCGTCGGATCCTAAGAGTGCGTAGTCCGCTTTCTTACCACCCACTACATACTCCAGCGTCACTACATTTGGGTCAGCCGTATCCCACCCCAACGCGCAAAGTAGTGGATCAATCAGCGAAACACGGGTGCGGTATTCGTTAGAGGAAAGAACTTCCCGATGGGAAGCAATCCGCTCCTTCAGAGTCTCAATAACCCCCACCAATTCATCCAACAACATCACTAACCCCCATGATCAAATCCGTCATCATCACTTCGTATACAACTACTGTGGATAATACAACTTATCAATTTTTAGGATAAGCATCGTAAGCTTTTTGGATAAGTTCGCCAATGGTTTTGCGCCGTTCTTTGTCTACCAAATCAGACTCTTTAACCCTGATGCGATAGCGTCTCCATTGCTTATCGTAAGGGAGAAGGTCGAGATTGCTCCCTTCTAACCAAGAGGAAAAATCGTCATCCTGCACAATTAGGAACCCAGCGATTAGATGTGCTTTGCGAGGCTGGAATATTACAAAGTTTTGTGCATTTCTGCCAGGCACAGCAAGGCCAATATAGTGCTTATTGTACTTCGGTCCTATTCCCGGAAATACCTCTTGAACCATCTCAACCAAGCTATCAACCAGAGAAAGACTTGCAACCGATGCCTTGCGTTCCCAAAATGTCCGATTGAAGACCACACCCTCATGCACTGAATCTGTTTCATGTGCATCATCTATTTTAGTCACTTCCGTTTGTTCCACACTGACAGCAAGGTTGGCAACAAAAAAGTCCTTCAACGCCTCTCTCACGTGTTTGGTAAAACGCACCACGGTATCTGGCGTTATAGACCCTTCGTAAATCTTGCTCATTAACCACTCAACAAAATCCTTCTGTGGGTTCTTCAATTCCGCAGCCAGTACCTTGTGAATTGCCGTGCGGTAGTAAAGTTCTTCACTGATTCTAGAAACATTTTCAGCATTGAAATTGCCCTTGGAAAAGGCCATCAAAGTATCCAAGTCCCCAGACGAGAGGTTTGTTATGTCAACTACAAAGAAGGGCTTGGTATCCATCGCATTCTTCTTCACGACGTCGCCATAGAACCGATACTCGGCCCCGTTCGTTAGTACGCCTACTTTAGCGGATGTAGCCCCGAAGTATCTGTAGAGTTGCGACAGGTGCTCACCCTCGTTCAAACGGACTTTCAGGCTCTTGGATTCAACCAAAATGAGTGGCTCGCCGTCTGTCAGAAGAGCATAGTCAACCTTATCGTTTGACTTGACGCCAGGAACGCCCGCCTTGTATTCAACTGTCACCAGTGCTGGATCCGCTGTGTCCCATCCCAAGACAGCCAAGAGTGGATCGATCAATGAGGCGCGAGTTTGCGACTCACTGGCCTCAAGGGTAGAGCCATGATCCCTAATCCGTGATTTCAAAGACTCAATGACAGACGTTAGGTTGTCCAACACTCTAGCCAACTCCTCTCATTTAAATCCACTCCGACTCTACCCTCCCACCCACTCAAACACCTGCACCCGCGCCCGCGCCGTGTCCACCACGAACACCCGCCCCGCAGCGTCAACCTTCACCGTCGTCGGCGCCCAGAACAGCTTCTCCACCATCGCCGACTCCTGACGCAACCGATCCCCCGGCGGATACTCCGGCTCAGGCTCCATGTTCGCCTTCTCCCGCTCCGCCAACTCGTCCAAATTCGTCGTGAAATACTCGTGCGCCCACTTGGAAAGCCCCGACTCCCCCCTCAGACTGGCCAGCCGCTCCCCCTCCTGCGTCAAAACCTGCACCCGCTCATTCCCCCAATCCGCCACGTACATCACCCCGTCGCTGTCCACCGCCAACCCCGACGGACGATTGAACGCCCCATCCTCAGCGTCGGACCCACCCCACGCCCTCAAAAACTCCCCCGACGCCGAAAACTTCTGAATCCTATCGTTCCGCCAGTCCGCCACGTACACGTTGCCGTCGGCGTCCGAAGCCAACCCCCACGGCATATTGAACTCCCCATCCCCGTCGCCCGCGCTCCCCCACTGCGACACAAACTCCCCCTCCGCCGTATACCTCTGCACCCGATGATTCAGGCTGTCCGACACCAGCAGAACCCCATCGGAATCAAACATGATCCCCGAAGGACGGTCGAACTCCCCCTCTCCGCTCCCCCGCTTCCCCCACTTCCCCAAATACTCCCCGTCCTTGTCCCAGACCGAAATCCGATTCAGCGCCTCGTCCGACACGTACGCTCGCCCATCGGAATCCAACGCAATCGACGAAGGCCACATTATCTGCCCGTCCTCCGTCCCGCCGTAGCTGAACTCCCCCAGGTACTCCTCGTCCACCGTGCACTTCGTCACTCGCTTCGACACGTAATCGTCGAACGCGTCCGTCCCGCCCCGGCTTGGCACGTACATAATCCCGTCGCTGTCGAAGGCCAGGTCCACCGGATTGGCGAACCCCCGACCTCCTTGCAGCGACATAAACCCAACGGTATGGCTGTATTGCAGCTTGGCTGCCGTCTTCGTAATCATCTTCTCCTCACGCCAACTGATATTCTGTGGTCGCCGCTATCACCTGTAGCAGCTGCGAAATCGCCTCCGATGAAGCCTGCGCGTCCTCCGGCGCCTCGAAGCACAACACTCCCGCCGCCTCCGCGTGGGCCACCAGGTCGCCCCGCGTCTGCTCCGACACGCGAACGTGCCCCAAAAGCCCCAGACATTCGTCCACCAACGACTCCGGCGAAGCGTAAGCCCCGCTCTCCCGGATGCGCCGAATCATCGACTGAACCCCGGGCCGGTTGTAGTCCGCGAACTCACCCGCCGCGAAGTTCATCCGGCTCACCAAACTGCCCGTATTCACCCACTCCACCCCCGTATGCCACCCCTCCACGCTCGGCGGGTCCAGCAGGATCTGACCCATGTTGGACGTCTCATCCGCCAGCCGCAAATCGTCCAGTTGCGGGAAGGAATAGCCCCCCGCCAGCTTCGCCGTCCCCACCACGAACTCTGTCGGACTCTTAATCTTGGCGAAGGCCGCCTCCTTGAAGAAGTCCGAATTCAACAGCGTCCGCATCACCGTCCGCATATCGAAGCCGCTTTCGTTGAACGCCCGCGCCAGCGTCTCCACCGCTTCCGGATCCCGCGGCGGCGTCGTGTTCCACGCCGGCACCTGCGGCTCGTCAGCCACGAAGAAGTTGTACAGATGACGCCCCACGAACCGCCCCGTCGCCGGATGCTCGCAGATTATATCAATGATGTCCTCGCCGTTGAACGTGCCACGATTGCCGAGGAACTCCTTCTCATCGTCGTCATGGTCGTCGCCCCGATACTGGAAGTGCCAGTCCAGCCGCCCGTAGGGCCAGATGGAATCCCGGTCCGTCCGCGCCTGATGCAGCGTCGCGTCCGCGATAGTCCAGCCCGTGAAGGCGTGGGAAGCCTGCCGCACGTCGTCCTCCGTATAATTGCCCACGCCCATCGAAAACAGTTCCAGCAACTCCCGCCCATAGTTCTCGTTGACGGCGCCCTTGTGGTTGTCCTTGTTGTCCAGCCAGAAAATCATCGCCGGGTCCCTGGAAATCTCCACCAGTATCCGATGGAAGCTCCCCAACCCCAGACGCCGGAACATCTCTATCTGGTTCAGAATCGCCTTGGGATGATTCAGCTTCGTGTAGCCCGTCGCGAAGATGCTGTGATAGAAGAGCGCCAGCTTCTCCTCCAATGGCCGCCGCGTGTTGATCATCCGGTAGATCCAATAGGTCTGGCAGCTCTGAATCGCCATCAGATTGCCGCCGTCCACGTGATACCGCCTCAACAAATCCTCGTCCTCCAGCGCCGGCGGCTGCGACTCCGGATGCAGCAGCTCCTCCACCGTCGCCTCGTACCCCTTCGCCGCCCGCTCCTCAACCTCCTCCCTCGTCGCCCCGAATCCCGCCCTTCTCATCAAGTGCGCCATCAGCGCCAGATCTTTTTCCGACATAACTCCCCCTCCGTCTACCATTGTTTTTCGACTTGAACCGTCACAACAGAATCTATCACCCCGCAATTTAAGCGTCAATGCACACACCCAAAATCGAGGACTCCAAGACAAAGCAGAACTACACATGGTTGACGCTAGTAATGGCAATCGTTATTATCGCTTGAAGTGAAGCGATTTAGGAACGACGAAGCTCAAAGGCTTTTCGCCGGCCAAAGAGCTCGCCGACTACCTCAAGACATTCAGCGACGGGCCCGACTCAGGTTGCAGCGCGTTGTGGCTGCGGCGGCTTTAACTGACCTGCGCGTGCCGCCATCTCATCGCCTTGAGGCGTTGCGGGGTGATAGGGAAGGCCGATTTAGTATCCGCGTCAATAATCAGTGGCGGGTGTGCTTCGTGTGGACGGACCAAGGGGCGATGGAAATTGAAGTCGTCGACTACCACTAGGAAGGAATTTCATGTCATATATTGAACCTATCCACCCAGGCGAGCACCTGCAGGAGCTTCTGGAAGAGTTGGGTATCACCCAATATCGTCTGGCAAAGACCATCGGAGTCCCCCAGATTCGCATAAGCGACATCGTGCGCCGCCGCCGGTCTATCACTGCCGATACTGCATTGCGAATCGGACGTGCCTTAGGCACGACTCCCGACTTCTGGCTGAATCTTCAGCGCATGTACGACCTGGATGTTGCCCGCGCCAAGACCAACGTCACAGACATCAAACCCCTCGTCGCCATCTCCCACCAACCATCCAACACGTGAGACGTAAATCTGGAAGACTGTCACTAGCAGGGGAGTACAGGCCATGACTGAGAGAAACCCCCTCCACCCGTCAGAGACAATCAAGGACTGCTTGGAAGCCGTAGGCTGGAGCGTAGGAGAATTCGCCGACAAGCTGGGTATTAGCCGCAACACTGCTTCCCGCCTCCTGAACGGGCATTGCGGCATCTCTCCTGCTATGGCCTTAGCCCTTGAACGAATTGGCTGGAGCAACGCCAATTTCTGGATGAGACGCCAATCTAGGTTTGACCTCGCCGCCGCCCGCCGCGCCCTCGCCATCAAATCCTAACCCCCCTTGGCGAAAACCCTCCCGTGGCGTAACATTCACCCAATCCGGCGCAACAGCGCCATGCCAAGGGAGAAAAACATGGACGCCAACACACTCACCGACCTTACCGGCGCTCAGATGGCCCGGCTCATCGCCTCCAAAGACCTGTCCCCCGTCGAACTCACCAACGCCTACATTGACCGCATCGACGAGTTGAACCCCAAGGTTAACGCCTTCGTCACCGTCTGCCAGGAAGAAGCCCTCGTCGACGCCCGACGCGCCGAGGATGCGGTCATGCGCGGCTACGAACTCCAACCCCTCCACGGCCTCCCCTTCGGCGCCAAAGACCAGTTCGACACGAAAGGCGTCGTCACCACCTCCGGCTCCCGCAGCCTCTCCGCCAACATACCGCCCGAAGACGCAACCGTCATCGCCCGCACCAAAGCTGCCGGGGCCGTCCTAATCGGCAAGACCAGCATGACCCAATTCGCCTCCGGACTCGGCGACCCCTGGCAGTTCGGCGAACCGCCCCGCAACCCGTGGGATCTGGAGCGCGATACCATCGGCTCCAGCAACGGCTCCGCCATCGCCATCGCCGCCTCCATGTGCGCCATCTCCCTCGGCGAAGACACCGGCGGCTCCATCCGCTGCCCCTCCTCCGCCACCGGCGCCGTCGGCTTCCGTCCCACCTGGGGCCGCTTGAGCCGCTACCGGATGCACGGCCTCTCCTGGTCGATGGACTCCGCCGGCCCCATCACCCGCTCCGTCGAAGACGCCGCCCTCATGCTCAACGCCGTCGCCGGATATGACCCCAAGGACGGCCTCACCACCAAGCGACCCGTACCCGACTACACCCAGTCCCTCGACGCCGATATAAAAGGAAAGCGCATCGGCCTCATCCAGGATTTCATGGACCCCGATTTCTGCGAAGCCGAAGTTGTCGAAGCAGTCACCGCCGCCGCCAACCACATCGAAAGCCTCGGAGCAACCGTCGAAGAAGTGTCCCTGCCCATGCTCCGTGACGCCCGTCTCATCGCCAGCCCCGTCACCGGCAGCGACGCCGGCCACGTCCACGAACGTAACCTCCGCGAACACCCCGAACACTACGGACGCAACCTCCGCCTACGCCTCATCGTAGACCTCCTCCTCCCAGGCCGCGTACTCCAGGCCGCCAGCCGCGCCCGCGCCATCATGCGCCGCGAGTGGCTCAACCTCCTACGCCCCTACGACGTCTTGATCGCCCCAACCCTCATGTTCACCCTCAAGAAAATTCACTACGCCAACCCAATCACCGAGCGTGACCAGGCCCGCGGTCGCTTCGGCACAGGCACCGGCGACGTGACCATCGTCGCCGCCTTCCTCGGCACCCCCGCCATGACGGTCCCCTGCGGCTTCGACTCCAACGGCGTCCCCATCGGCCTCATGTTCATGGCCGCCCCCTACAAGGAGGAAAATATCCTCAACGTCGGCCACGCCTACGAACAAACCACCCCCTGGCACACCCGCCGCCCCAACCTCTAGAGCCATCGCATACGGAGACCCCACCACAACCGTCATTCCCCGTCACCGCTCATTTTCCCGCGCAGGCGGGAATCCATCTTCTTTCTTTACCCACATGACCATATAGGCTGCGGAGATTGACCAAACGAGAAGCGGATGAAGAATCCCCAATGCTGACACCCCCAGATCGCGGCGTCAGGTCTCACTGGCCAGATTTGCCCCGGCGAGTCCGCAGCGAGGTCGAAGGATGGTTGGGCGCAAGGGTTGTTCGCGCCGTCACACAGCCCACCGGCTTTTCCCCCGGTGTGGCGTCCGTGCTGACCACGAATGACGGCCGCCAGGTTTTCATCAAAGCCGTCGGACCTCGTCCCAATCCCATAACCCCCACCATGCACCGGCAGGAGATTAAGGTTGTCTCCGCCATGCCGGACACTGTGTCGGTTCCGAGTCTACTCTGGTCTTACGACGAGGGTGTGGATGGCTGGGTTGCGCTGGTCTTCAAGCATGTGGCAGGTCGTCATCCGGCCCAACCTTGGCGTACCGATGAACTGGACCGCGTAGTCGCAGCTCTGGAAAACCTTGGCGCAACATTGACCCCGACCCCACTGCGAAATTCAATTGTCGAGACTGCATCGGATAAGTTCGCATCAGAAATCTGCGGCTGGCGTCAGATGTTGGATGATCCACCATCTTCCTTTCACCGCTTGGATGAATGGTCCCGCCGCCATTTGGAGACACTGGCGGCTATCGAAAAGACGGCCGCCGATGCTCTGATAGGAAACACCCTGCTTCACATGGACATCCGGGCAGACAACATGCTGCTGACGTCTGAACGAGTCTGGTTTCTGGACTGGCCCCACGCCTGCAACGGCCCTTCGTGGCTGGACGTCGTCGCGTTTGCTCCCAGCGTGACGATGCAGGGCGGGCCTCCCCCGGAGGAAGTCATCTCAAGACATCCTGCGTGCCACGCTGCCGAAAGCGATTCAATAACGTCGGCAGTGGTGTCCATAGCGGGATACTTCACCCGCCAAGCCATGCTGCCGCCCCCTCCCGGTCTGCCTACCGTACGCGCATTCCAGGCGCCCCAAGGTTTGGTCGCCAGGAAATGGGCCGCCCAGCGCACCGGCCTCTCCTAGCCTTTCGTAAACAATTATGGAGACCTTTGTATCAGCCCCCCAACAGTGCCGATTAACCTCTTCCCCCGTGGCCAAATGTCATTCTGAGCGGAGCGAAGCGGAGTCGAAGAATCTCGTTGTCTGCTGCTCGCCTGGCCTAACACCCGTTGACTCATTCCCCCTCCCCCATTAAACTGCCCTTGAAACACACAGGCGCAACCCCATCCGCGCCCAACTCAACCAACGAGGAGAAACCGGCATGCTCGAACCTGGCCTTTCCCCCTACGCCCCCATCGTCGACCGCCCCGTCGTCCGCTGGCCCGACAACGCCCGCGTCGCCCTATGGGTCGCGCCCAACGTCGAATACATGGACTTCATCCCCGCGCCCAACGACGGTCACGGCGGCTTCTTCCGCAACGTCTACAGCCGCACGCCCCCGCCCGACGTAGCCTCCTTCGCCAACCAGGACTACGGCAACCGCGTCTGCCTCTGGCGCATGCTGGAGGTCTTCGACCACCACAATATCCGATGCACCGTCTCCCTCAACGAGGCCATCCTGGAGCACTTCCCCTACACCAAGGAAGCCATGATAAAACGCGACTACGACTTCATGTCCCACGGCATCTACAACAACCGCTTCCTCAACCTTCTTTCCGAGGATGAGGAACGCGCCTTCTTCAAGGACTGCGTGGACACCCTCTACGAACACACCGGCAAGAAGCTCAAGGGGATGCTCACTCCCGCCGTCTCCCCTTCCGCCCGCACCCACGACCTGATGGCCGAAGCGGGCCTCATCTACAACGCCGACTGGGGCCACGACGACCAGCCCTTCCCCATGAAAGTGAAGTCAGGCCGTCTGCTCTCCATGCCCTACAACCTGGACCTGAACGACGGCACCTACAGCCGCTTCGGCTGCACCCCAGAATACTGGGCCCAGTGCGTCAAGGACCAGTTCGACGTCATGTACGAGGAGGGCGCGGAAAACGCCCGCCAGGTCTGCGTCTCCCTGCATCCCTCCGTCATGGGACACCCCAGCCGCATCAAGTACCTCGACGAAGTGCTCGGCTACATGATGAACCACGAAGGCGTCTGGCAGACCACCGCCGACGACATCGCCCAGTATTACATGGACAACTACTACGACGACATGGTCGCCCACCTCGAAAAAACCGAATACGCCTAAACGATGATACCTACACAAACAATCCCTTCCCCCTCATCTCCCTCTCGTCATTCCCGCGCCGGCGGGAATCCACTCCCCTCTTATCCCTTCCCCCTCATACCCATCTCGTCATTCCCGCGCCGGCGGGAATCCACTCCCCTCTTATCCCTTCCCCCTCATACCCATCTCGTCATTCCCGCGCCGGCGGGAATCCATCCCCTCTTATCCCTTCCCCCTCATACCCATCTCGTCATTCCCGCGCCGGCGGGAATCCATTCCCTCTTATCCCTTCCCCCTCATACCCACCTCGTCATTCCCGCGCCGGCGGGAATCCATCCCCTCTTATCCCTTCCCCCTCATACCCATCTCGTCATTCCCGCGCCGGCGGGAATCCATCCCCTCTTATCCCTTCCCCCTCATACCCGCCTCGTCATTCCCGCGCAGGCGGGAATCCATCCCCTCTTATCCCTTCCCCCTCATACCCGCCTCGTCATTCCCGCGCAGGCGGGAATCCATCCCCTCTTATCCCTTCCCCCTTGACGGGGGAAGGTTAGGATGGGGGTGATCCCCGCGCCACACGACAATGGAACCAGCCTTCTGCAGGGGCAGGTTTGAAACCTGCCCCCGCACCCACAAACAAACCACCGGAGGACAAGAAATGCCCGCAGAGCGCAAACCCGGATACGACATGCCCTACTACGACTGGTCGCCCCTGCCCGAGCGTCCGCCCCTCAAGTGGCCCAACAACGAACGGGTGGCCCTGTGCGTCATCCTCAGCATGGACCACTACCAGTGGAAACCCACCAACGACTTCACCAACGGCGGCATGCCCGGCTCCCAGCCCGACTGGGCCTACAAGGCCCCCGAAGCCCCCGGCGGCGTCAGCGGCGGCGGCCGCCCTTTCCCCGACGTCATCGGCTTCTCCATCCGGGAATACGGCCCCCGCGTCGGCATCTTCCGCGTCCTCAAAATCCTCGACAAGTACGGCATCACCCCCACCATCGCCCTCGACGCCCTCACCGCCGAGAACTACCCCTACGTCGTCCGCATCCTCAAGGAGCGCGGCTGCGAATTCATGGCCCACGGCGTCGCCGTCAACCAGATGCTCACCAGCAAGATGACCCCGGACCAGGAGCGCGACTACATCCGCCGCTCCCTCGACGCCGTGGAGAAGGCCACCGGCAGCAGGCCCCGCGGCTGGATGGGCGAGGAATTCGGCGAGTCCGCCGAGACCGCCGCCATCCTCGCCGACGAGGGACTCGATTACGTCTGCGACTGGCCCAACGACGACCAGCCCTACCCCATGAACACCCCCACCGGCGACCTCTACTCCCTCCCCGTCAACCTCACCCTCGTCGACGTTCGCAGCCACTGGTACGGCCGCATCCACGTGGACGTTTACGCCAAGATGATTATGGACTCCTTCGACGTGGTATACCGCGAAGGCGCGCAAACGGGACGGATGCTGGTGTTGAACTTCCAACCCTGGCTCATGGGCACCGGCTTCCGCAGCAAATACCTCGACCAGGCCCTCAGCCACATCGCCAAACACGGCGGCATCTGGAAAGCCTCCGCCGGCGAAATCGTCGACTACCACCGCTCCCTCGCGAAAACCACCACATAAGAATGCTGGACCCCGCTCACCCTGAGCTTGTCGAAGGGTCGAGCGGAGTCCCCGCCTCCCATTTTTATTCCCGCGAAAGGAGACCCATGCATACCCGCCATTCCCGCCACTCCCGCCGCCCCCTCTTTTTCCCGCGAAACCGGGAATCCATCCCCTCTTATCCCTTCCCCCTCGACGGGGGAAGGTTAGGATGGGGGTGAAATCCCCCTACCACCAACCTCCAACAAAGGAATCAACAATGGAAGACTACCCCCCCGGCATAGCAGTACCCCCCCAGAGCTTCTACAAAGGCCTCGAACGCCTCGAACCCGGCGGCTCCGTCCCCTTCGACCCCGACCGCATCAACGTCATCGAAGCTAAGTCCCTCATCGACGGCGCCGGCTCCCGCCCCATCGACCGGCCCGTAGTCATCACCAAGGGCCGCGAAATAACCGTCGTAGATCGCCAGAACCAGATAGCCCTCCCCGAAGGCCCCAACGTCCACCACTACAGCTTTCCCGACGGCTACCTCCTCCCCGGCCTCATCGACTCCCACACCCACCTCATGTTCGGCGTCGCGGGATCCAGCTACGAGGACGTTATCGACAACGACTCCGACGAAGTCATGCTCCTCCGCGCCGCCATGAACGCCATGATCCACCTCAAGGCCGGCGTCACCACCCTCCGCGAGAACGGCGCCCGCAACAAGGTCACCTTCAATCTCCGCGAAGGCGCCCACCGCGGCTACGTCACCGCCCCGCGCCTCCTTCTCTGCGGTCGCCCCGTCACCGTCACCGGCGGCCACTTCTACTGGTGCAACCAGCAGGCCGACGGCATCGAAGGCGTCCGCGCCGCCGTACGCGAGCTTGTCAAGGACGGCGCCGACCACATCAAAATCATGGCCTCCGGCGGCGGCACCGCCATCACCGACCTCCGCCGTCCCTCCTACACCGTCGAGGAGCTTCGCGCCATCGTCGACGAAGCCCACAACATGGGCAAGCCCACCACCGCCCACTGCCTCGCCACCGGCAGCATCGTCAACGCCCTCGACGCCGGCGTCGACATGATCGAACACGCCGGCTTCATCGAACCCGACGGCTCCTACAGGTTCGACCCCCGGGTGGCGGAGCGAATCGCCGAGCAGGGAACCTATGTAAGCCCCACCGTCCAGACCGGCTACCGCGGCATGGAAGCCCTCCTGAACAAGCAGGAACGGGAAGGCCTGACCCCCATAGAAGAAGAACGGCTGGAATGGACCAAGGCCAAGTGCGATAGCCAGATGGAATTCCTCGGCAAACTCTGGTCCGACTGGCAGATCCCCATAGTCTCAGGCACCGACGCCATCGCCGCCTTCGGCGACTACTGCATCGGCCTCGAAATCATGGCCGAGGCCGGCATGAGCAACATGGAAGTCATCCGCTCCTCCACCAGCCTCAACGCCCACGCCATCGGCGTCGGCGACTACGTCGGCTCCGTCCAGGTTGGCAAAGACGCCGACCTCATCGTCGTAGACAAAAACCCCCTCGAAGACATCAAAGCCCTCCGCACCATGAAAATGGTCATGCGCCTCGGCAAACGCATCCTCTAGGCCCATGAAACGCCAATGTCCCTAACTTCCCAACTAAGTAACTTCAATAGCGTTGTACGTCGGTTCATGCACACCCACTTTCCGAATGTCACAAAAATGGTCCGAGCCATCAACAAGGAACCTCACTACATAAGGCCAATTCTGCCCCCTGAAGGAGTTGAATTCCAAGACGGGGGATATGCTTTATCCAAGAATCCCCGAAGATATTGGGCTTACGTGCTGGGGGATATCGGTACAGCCTTGGACTACCGAATAAGATTCAACTTCCCCGAAATGAACATTAAGGAGACAATAGCGTATAGAGATTCATTGAGTAGAGAGAACCGCGTCAAATCCAGGGCACACCGTAAATACAGATTTCGCTTCATAGGAACTGATTTCTTTAACGAAGTGGAAGAGTTCCTAGCCAGGACGCGTCCCGATCGGGGTTCACTCATTCCAGAAGATGAGGATGTTCTTTGCCGATATTGCTACACAATGGGATTAATTGATTATGGATATCGAAATAGTTCTCCACATCAGAATATGGAATGGTTCGATATTGACGTTAATGAACTCATAAGTAGACCTGCACAATGGATATCCGATGACATAGCAGCACAAAATACGCTATTCCGAAAATCCAAAAGAGATTGGCTGAGTAAGCCTGCAACACTAAATCCGACTTTCACCGGAGGCGTAGACGTGGGTGGAGCGGATGCCGACCTGATAGTTGACGGATGTCTAATAGATCTCAAATCCAGCCAGAAAAACCTTACGGGCAGACATCTTTACCAACTCATCGGATATTGTCTTCTTGATTACGAAGACGAACATGGAATTGATTCCCTTGCGATATATCGGACTAGGTATGGTGTAACCCACTGCTGGGCAGTTGAAGAAATGCTAGCCCTTTCTATGGACTTCCCTCAACCACTAAATGAGCTACGTGCCAAGTTTCGCAAAGTGTTTCAGGATGAGCTTCAATTATTGGAGGAATTCAAAACCACTCCTGATAAGTTCTCTTTCTTGGCTTCCAGCAATGGCCGCAAATTCCTTGAACACGAATCTAGGGTTCGTTTACTTGCAAGTACTGAAAGTAATAAATTCTTGAAGAGTCCCGAAGGACGCCAATGGCTTATTTCGGATAACGGCAAGTTCTTCATGGCGACCATCCCGGGAAAGCGTTTCTTGTCTAGCGGCAATGGTAGGGATTTCCTCACCAGTCCATCTGGGCGTAAGTGGTTAAGCACAGACGAAGGCAGATACTATCTGACAGGGAGAAAGGGGCGGGAATTCCTAAACAGCGGAAAAGGGCGCGTCTTCTTGGCTTCCGCCGCGGGTCGCGAATGGCTTTCAACAACAGCTGGCAGGAAATGGCTCGAATGTGACAAGGGTCGCTTATTTCTCACTCTTGCTGTTGGACGCAATTGGCTAACAACCAAATTTGGACGAAAATGGTTAGTTACTCGCGCCGGCAAAATTTGGTTAACAAGTCCAGATGGTCAGGTATTTCTTATATCAAAGAATGGATGCAAATGGCTAGAAACCGCGGACGCAATAGATTGGCTTGCAAGCGCGGGCGCACGACGCTTCCTCACCAGTATCAACTGCCATAAATGGCTCGTCACTGAAGCTGGACAAAATTGGTTGGATACGCAAGGTGGGAGATCCTGGCTGGCTAGTTACAGGTCTTGGGCATTCTTGGGCAACAAACATGGAGAACAATGGCTGGAAACTATTGCCGGACGAGCTTGGATATATACTGACGATGCTAAGGATTGGTTATTTAGTGTTAGTGCCTGGGATTTTCTCATCACCCCCGCGGGTCGAGAGTGGCTAATCTCCGATGAAGGTAAAATCTTTTTGGCCGGGACAAAAGGCCACGAATTCTTGGAATACGGCAAGGGGCGTCTGTTCCTAACCCGCGCCGAAGGGCGCGAATGGCTGACAACGGAAGATGGCCGGAAATGGTTGTCGAGCGACAAGTCACAGACATTCCTCAAACTTGCAGTCGGACGCGAATGGCTGGATACGGCTGCCGGAAAGGCATGGCAGGCAAGCACACAGCAGGAATAATCGAACTTCTCTAACCAAAACTCCCATGACTAACCGCCAAAACACTGATACAATTCCCTCAACATGGAGGCTGCCATGATTGAATATGCCGCACTTTTAGACGGCGAAGAAGGCGCTTACGGCGTCGTATTCCCTGACATCCCCGGCGTCGGCGCAATGGGATACACCGTTGACGATGCCCTTCTGAACGCGGAAGACTCCCTGCGCGACTACGCAATCGAAATGGAGAGGGATGGCACTAAGTTAGCTACCCCAAGCCCTTCTCATTCAATCGTAATTCCCGAAGGCAATCGACTGGTTTCAATATCCCTCCGATCGGCTAGCATCACAGTTCCGGGAGGCTAAACGTGCTTGAACCCAACCGCTCCCCCTACGCACCCATCATCGACCGCCCCGTCGTCCGCTGGCCCGGCAACGCCCGCGTCGCCCTCTGGGTCGCCCCCAACATCGAATTCAAAGACTTCATCCCCGAACCCAACTACGGTCACGGCTTCTACCGCACCTCCTACGACCGCACCCCCATCCCCGACGTCATGACCTACGGCAGCCACGACTACGGCAACCGCGTCTGCTTCTGGCGCATGCTCGAAGTCTTCGACCACCACAACATAAAATGCACCGTCTCCCTCAACGAAGCCGTCCTGGACCTCTTCCCCGAAATCCGCGACGCCATGATCAAGCGCGACTACGACTTCATGTCCCACGGCATCTTCAACAACCGCTACCTCAACCACCTATCCCTCGAAGAAGAGCGCGCCTTCTTCAAAGACTGCGTCGACTCCCTCTACAAATACACCGGCAAGCAACTCAAGGGAATGCTCACCCCCGGCGTCTCCCCCACCGCCAACACCCCCGACCTCATGGCCGAAGCCGGCCTCATCTACAACGCCGACTGGGGCCACGACGACCAGCCCTTCCCAATGAACGTCAAGTCCGGCCGCCTCGTCACCATGCCCTACAACCTCGACCTCAACGACGGCACCTTCAACCGCTTCGGCTGCCCCCCCGACTACTGGGCCCAGTGCCTCAAAGACCAGTTCGACGTCATGTACGAAGAAGGCGCGCGCAACGCCACCCAGATGTGCGTCTCCCTCCATCCCGCCCTCACCGGCCACCCCAGCCGCATCGACCACCTCAACGACGCCCTGGACTACATGCTCTCCCACGAAGGCGTCTGGCAAGCCACCGCCGACGAAATCGCCCAGCACTACATGGACAACTACTACGACCAAATGCTAACCCACCTAAACTCCCACCCCTACCACTAACCCTGAGCCTGTAGAAAGGTGCCCCCACCAACGTCGCCTCTACAACGCCATCCTGCCTGAAAAAGAAATATCCCGCCTAACTGGACAATTCCTTCAGGCGGGACATCTCCAAGGCCTAACTCGCTGGACGAGCTTGGTCACCTTGCCACGGTAAAATCAGCATATGTTATACCCATTTCTACTGTCAATACCCTTGGGGAGACTCGAACTCCCGACCTTCACCGTGGCAAGATGATGCTCTACTCCACTGAGCTACAGGAGCCAAGGAATTATACATCCCTTGGTTCCTCTTGTCTCTATGTTGGAGTTGCACTATTGATAGGGGCGGTTCGCGAACCGCCCTTCCCTCAACCCAACCCCTAAATCTCCGCAAAATAATTCTCGTCCAGCTTCTTGATGGCATAGGTCTGCTCAGTGATGACCCCCACGTCCCTGTCAATCATCAGCGCCGCCAATTCCTGCCCGTCTATCAGCAGAACCGTCTGGTTGCCCTGAGAAATCTTTTCAGCCGTCTCTTTCGCGGACGGAGTGAAATGCGACGTTGTGACGAAAACACCCTTTGCCGCTCCCCGCAACTGAAGACTACCGGAGAAGTTGCGAATCTCCACAGAACCCACAGATTGCCGCCACCTCTTCGCCTGGACGTGAACCTTCTCCAGCCCCAACGCATCCTGGTTGATAATCACGTCAACCCCGTCGTCGCCGCTCCGCCCCACAACCTTGCCCTTGCCATAGCCAAGTCTTTCAAGCAACGTCAACGCCAAACGTTCAAAGCCGTCGGGAGACAGTTTAACCAAGCTGTCCAATATCTCGCCCTCGAGATTCTCCCGAATGGCGCGATACCCATCCTCCATCTTCTTATCCGGATCTTCCTCAGATTCACTTTCGTCCGTAGATGGGGGAAGCGGCTGGACTACCCCGGTTCTCTTCTGCTTAATAAGTGCGTTCAAGATGCTAGGCCAGATTCGCCCACTGTTCGTTATAAGCAACTCCTTGCCTGCTGATGTTATTACGAATAAACCTCTTTTCGGACTATGCAGCAGCCCAGCTGTCTTCAGTTCATAGAGGGCGAAGCTAATCTTTGTCCCTAGCGTAGAAGCATTAGTGGATGTCCGTTCGTTTACGTCTTCATCAGTCAAACTTAGACGAGGAATTATCTCGTCTTTGAATTCTCGGTTAGTTACCGGCCCTGACTTGGACGCAGCAATCTCCAATAGCGGTCGATTTAATTCACTTTGGCTTGGTACGACCATGTGTATCCACCTCTTACATTATTCCAACGCGAACCATCATAAACCCTTGCCTTCTTTGCCGCAAACGGAGCGGGTTTGTTGACTACCAACCAAATTCGCTTATATCATTAGGCAAACCCTGCACCAAGAGGAAGAAACAATGCCCAACAAACAAATCGCCCTCATGGCCCACCTCATGCGACGCGCCGGCTTCGGCGCCGACCGCGACGAACTCGAACGCCGCGTCGCCAAGGGCTACGAGGCCACCGTCGAAGAACTCCTCGACCCCCAGGCCCACGGCATCCCCGAACTCGACACCGACGAACTCTTCCGCATGACCCCCGGCTTCAAAGTCCCCGCCAACCCGGAAAACATGTCCGGCTACTGGATGTACCGCTTCATCAACACGCCGCGTCCCCTCGAAGAAAAAGTCGCCCTCCTCTGGCACCACGTCTTCGCCACCGGCAACGCCAAAGTCGCCAGCCCCCTCGAAATGACCCTCCAGATCGACCTCTTCCGCGACATCGGCATGGGCGACTACCGCACCATCCTGCTGGAGTTGTCCAGGAACCCCGCCATGATCTTCTGGCTCGACAACAACGAGAACCACAAGGACGCCCCCAACGAAAACTGGGGCCGCGAACTCCTCGAACTCTTCTCGATGGGCCAGGGCAACTACACCGAGGAGGACGTGAAGGAATGCGCCCGCGCCTTCACCGGCTGGACCATCGGCCCCACCCTCCCCGGCGTCCTCTACAACCGCTTCCCCTGGGAGTTCAAGTACGACCCCGACGACCACGACGACGGCGAAAAGGTCTTCCTCGGCGAAACCGGCAACTTCAACGGCGAGGACATCATAGACATCATCCTCAAGCATCCCGCCACGCCCCGCTTCATCGCCCGCCACCTCTACAACTTCTTCGTCGCCGACGAAGTCCAGGTCCCCAGCTGGCTCGACGAGCCGCCCCGTGACCCGGAGGCCATCGACCTCCTCTCCGAAACCCTCGTCTCCTCCGACTACAACATCCGCGAGACCCTCCGCGTCCTCTTCAATTCCGACTTCTTCAAGGACGAAAGCGTCTGGTTCGAGAAGGTCAAGAGCCCCACGGAACTAGTCGTCGGCACCATGAGGCTCACCCAGGACTTCAAGAATTACCGCCCCGGATTCTTCGAAATCGGCATGGAACCCTCCATCCAGGGCCAGGCCATCCTCAACCCGCCCAGCGTCGAAGGCTGGCACACCGGCCACGAGTGGATTGACAGCGGCGCCCTCCTCCAGCGCATCAACTTCGCCGCCGACAGAATCGGCGACCCCAACCTCCCCGGCGTGCAGAACATCGTCGACAGACTCTCCCACCAGGGTACCCTCTCCCCCACCGAACTCGTCGACGGCTGCCTCGACCTTCTCGGCCCCATAACCGTCGCCGAAGGCACCCGCAGCCAGCTTGTCGCCCACGCCGAAACCGAGGGAGACCTCCACCGCGGCGATTCGGAAGAAGAGCACGTGGCCTTCGCCAACCGCGTCGCCACCATGCTCAAGCTCATCACCTCCTGCCGCGAATTCCAAATGGCCTAACCCCGATGACTCTAAGACCCTTCCCCCATTACCTACATCGTCATTCCGGCGAAAGCCGGAATCCATCCCCTCTTATCCCTTCCCCCCTGATGGGGGAAGGTTAGGATGGGGGTGACTCCCCGGAACATCCCACCCCACAACTCCACAAACAGGAGAAAAAACCTTGCAACCAACAACCGCCCGCGGCCGTAAATTCAGCTACAGCCACACCCTCGGCAACCTCACCATCTTCCGCTACCCCGTCGACGTCGGACTCGACGCCGACAACAACGTCTACGTGGTCAACCGCGGCCACGACGGCGACTGGGTCTTCGGCGTCAACAAGATAACCATCGACGAAGACGAAATCGGTCGTTTCGGCGGCGAAGGCGACACCGACGGACGTTTCCGCTGGCCCACCTCCATCGTCATCGACAGCCGGAATCTCGCCTACGTTGCCGACGAATGGCACAACCGCATCTCCATCTTCGACACCACCGTAGACTTCAACGGCGGCGACGTGGAAGACGCCAATTTCCTACGAAAGTGGGGCGTCCCCGGCTCCGAACCCGGACAGCTGGACAAGCCCGCCGGCATGGTCCTCGACGCCAACGAAGACCTCTACATCACCGAGCAGGGCAACAACCGCGTCTCCAAGTTCACCCGCGAAGGCGATTTCCTGATGACTTTCGGCGGCCCCGGCTCCGGCCCCGGTCAGTTCAACCGTCCCTGGGGCATTACCATCGACGCCGACGGCAATCTCTACGTCGCCGACTGGAACAACCACCGCATCCAGAAATTCACCGCCGAAGGCGAGTTCCTGATGACCATCGGCGAACCAGGCTCCGGTGCTGGCAAACTCCGCCGCCCCAGCGACGTTGCCGTCGACGCCGACGGCGACGTCTACGTCACCGACTGGGGCCAGAGCAAGGTTGAGGTCTATGACGCCAACGGCAGGCATTTGACCACAATCTACGGCGACCACAACAAGCTCTCCCCCCGCAGCCAGAAATACCTGGAACTGAACACCGTCGACAGCGAAAAGCGCGCCCTCGTCACCGACTTCGACCCCGAGCGCTACTTCAACACCCCCACCGCCGTCGCCATCGACCGCGACGGACGCATCATCATCGTCGACAACATCCGCCTCCGCCTCCAAGTCTACCGCAAGGAAATGGCGTAACATGCCCACATCCCAATCCCTTCCCCCTTGACGGGGAAAGGTTAAAGCCTGTCCCGTGCTTGATACGGGGATGGGGGTGATTTCCCCCCACCTGTCATTCTGAGGAGGCCCCGCGACGAAGAATCCCGCCCCCATTCGCGCCCAACGCCATCCCTTGTAGAGCCGGATTCCAAACCCGCCCGCCACCCCACATAGGAGACGCACCCTGCAACCCATAACCGCCCGCGGCAGAGAATTCACCTACAGCCACACCATCGGCAACGCCGCCGTCTTCAACTACCCCGTGCACCTCTGCCTCGACTCTGACAACATCCTCTACGTCGTCAACCGCGGCCACGACGGCGAGTGGATCTTCGGCATCAACAAGATCACCGTTGACGAAACCGAAATCGGCAAGTTCGGCGGCTACGGCGAAACCGGCGGTCGCTTCATCTGGCCCACCGCCATCGCCGTCGACAGCCACGGCCTCGCCTACGTCGCCGACGAGTGGCTCCACCGAATCTCCATCTTCGACGCCACCGTAGATTTCAACGGCGCCGACATCGAAGAAAGAAACTTCCTCCGCAAGTGGGGCGTCCCCGGCCCCAAACCCGGACAGCTCGGCGCGCCCTCGGGACTTGTCCTGGACTCCAACCAGGACCTCTATATATCCGAGCAAGCCAACAACCGCGTCTCCAAATTCACCCGCGACGGTAAGCATCTTCTCACCTTCGGCGGTCCCGGCTCAGCCCCCGGCGAATTCGACAAGCCCTGGGGCATAACAGTCGATAGACACGACAACGTCTACGTCGCCGACTGGAACAACGACCGCATCCAGAAGTTCACCCCCGAAGGCGAGCACCTGCAAACCATCGGCCAACCCGGCATCGGCCCCGCCAGGCTCCACCGCCCCAGCGACGTTGCCGTAGACTCCGACGGCGACGTATACGTCTGCGATTGGGGCCAGGACAAGGTCGAAGTCTACGACGCCGACGGCGTCCACCTCACCACCCTGTTTGGCGACTCCGAAGAACTCTCCCCCCGCGGCGTCAAATACCTCGAACTCAACATCGCCGACCTCGAAAAGCGCCGTCTTGTAACCAACTTCGAACCCGAATACCGCTTCACCCTACCCACCGGCATCGAAGTCGACGACGAAGGCCGCGTCTACGTCGTCGACAACATCCGCTTCCGCCTCCAGGTCTACCGCAAGCAAACCATCCAATCCCTAGCCTGCTCACTCACAACATTCCCTCGCTCACCCTCAACATCCTCCCGCTCACCCTGAGCTTGTCGAAGGGTCGAGCGGGGCGGCACCCCTTCATGTCATTTCCGTAACCCCCTCCGTCATTCCCGCGAAGGCGGGAATCCAGAAAAGCCAAATAACCTAATACAGCAGGAATAACCCCATGAACATCGAATTCACCAACAAAACCGCCCTCGTCACAGGCGCCGCTCACGGCATCGGTCGCGCCATCGTCGACGGCCTCGCCTCCAACGGCGCCCGCGTCTGGGCCTGCGACATACTTCCCGAAGCCCTCCAACAAACCGTCGACGCCGCCAAACCCCAAAACGGCGGCGCCGTCCACTCCTCCATCACAGACGTTTCCGACGCCGCGGCAGTCTCCGCCCTCGTCGAAAAAGCCTCCGCCCGCACAGGACGCGTCGACATCCTCGTCCACGTCGCCGGCGGCACCGTCGGACAAGCCGGACAACCCATCGAAGCCGTCACCCAAGAGCAGTGGCAGACCATCTTCGACGTGAACCTCAAAGGCGCTTTCCTATGCTCCCAGTCCGTCGCGCCTGGCATGAAGCAAGCCGGTTCAGGAAGAATCCTCATCATCTCCAGCGGCGCCGGCCTCGGCGTCAGCTTAACAGGAATCCAGGCCTACGCCTCCGCCAAAGCCGGACAAATCGGCCTTGTCCGCCAGCTCGCCCACGAACTCGGCCCCTTCGGCATCACCGTCAACAGCGTCGCCCCCGGCTTCATCCGCTCCAACCCCACCAGCGAAAAGCAATGGCATGCAATGGGCGCGGAAGGCCAGCAGCGGCTCATGGACAGCGTCCCCATCAAACGCCCCGGACGCGCCGACGACATCGCCCACGCCGTCATGTTCCTAGTCTCCGACTACGCCGGCTGGATAAGCGGCCAGACCCTCTCCGTCAACGGCGGCCCCCGCCGCTAACCCCTACCCAAACAACGCCGCTATCCGCTCCCCCACCACCTTCTCCTCCCCGTCCCGTAGCCCGAACATGTGGATGGCAATGAAATCCTCCCCCTCCTTCACCCGCGTCCACACCGGCGGCTCCCCCTCCTTCAACCGCGCCACCACGTCCTCATTCGTCATCCCCGCCACCGACGGGTCCACGTTCAACTTCACACCAAACGGCTGATGCCCGATTACATTATCCATAATCTCCGCCTCCAACCCCACAATCCCCGATAGAGGCGCCAAAACCGTCCGGCTCATCCGCTCCGCCTTCGCCAGCCTGTCCTCGTGATTCATCGTCATCCAGTGCCGAACCGCCGCCACCGCCCCCACAATCTCCTGCCGGTCCACCTTCTGCGGACGACCCACCCCCCGAATCCGCCGTCCCTCGTACCCCACGAACGACTGCAACGACAGCTTCCGCATGAAATCCTCCGACCCCAACGCCAGCCCCACCGACTGCGACGCCCCAAGGTACTTCGCCGCGATGCACTGGAACGAAGCCCCCATCCGCACGTACTTCCCGAAATTCTCCAACGGGTAGATCTGCCCCGCCGCGTCCACCAGCACCGGCAGCCCGTGCGCCTCCGCCACCTCCACCGTCTCCTCCAGCGAAAGCTCATGCGGGTCCGGCGCCTGCTCCATCGCCACGTAATGCACCGCCGCCGTGTTCTCCCCTATCGCCCCCTCCAAGTCAGCCCTCGTCGTCCCCTCTTCAGTTCCGAAATCCACCAACTTCGCCCCCGCCAACTCCAGGCACCGGTCGTACCAGTACCGATGCCGACGCTGAATCAGAATCTCGTCCTTCATCCCCTCCGTGTTCGGAAGCATCTGAATCTTTTCGTCGTCGTCCCCCGCCAACACCGCCGCCGTTGCCAGCGTCAACGCCGAACCCGCCCCCGACGTAACATACGCCGCCGGCACGTTCGCCATCTTCGCGATAACTTCCCCCGCCTTCTCCTCCAATTCCATCAACGGAATATACGCGTCGTCCGCCCGCTCCATCGCCTCCTTCACTTCCGGAATCGGCGTCGATCCCCCCAACAGCGTCACGCTCCCGATTGCGTTGATCACCGGCCTCGCCCCAAGCTCCTTGTAGATGCTGCCCCAATCCTGCTCTGTCATGCTTCGCTCCTTAACTTCCGTCTTGATACGAATGATATATCCTACCCGCCCCCAGTACAAGATTGAGCAGCGAGGCAGACCGAAGATCAAACACGCCAACCTCTATGAAGCATGGAACGACCCTATACGATATAATATCCCCATTGGTGAGAAACAATGGTCACACCCGTCGTCACATATCGAGAAGCTTCCCGCCAACTATTGGCCCAGGCCCGCGCCGAATTAGACGCCGGCGACCTGCGCCAAGCGTCCGATAAGGCCTGGGGCGCCGCCGCCCAGATAGTAAAGGCCGCCGCCCAGATTCGCGGCTGGGACCACTACTACCACCGCGGCCTGTACGTAACCGTCGATAGATTAACGGACGAGGTGGGAGACGAGGAGATCCACGCCCTATTCTCCTACCCAAACTACCTGCACACGAACTTCTACGAAAACAGCTTTCGAGCCCGCAGAGTCGCCCGCTACATCGCCCTCACCGAACAATTTATCTCCAAGATAGAAGCCATCCTCGACGCCCCAACCCCGTAGTTCCCTCCCTTCCCCCTCTAACCCCCTCGTCATTCCGACGAAAGCCGGAATCCAGTCCCCGTCTCACGTAGGGACGACCCTTCTGGACGTCCGCTCACCCTCACATCCCCTCCCCGCTCACCCTGAGCCTGTCCTGAGCTTGTCGAAGGGTCGAGCGCCCGCTCCCCCACCTAGCCCAGCCTCACAAACTTCTGCACCCGCTGCTCCCAGCACACCGCCATGTAAATATCCCCGTGCGAGTCCACCCAAATCTGATGCCCATAGACCGTGTCGAACCGCGCCTGCACCTCCCCCGCCTTGTCCAACACCGTAATCCGAGGAGACTCCCCATCCGTCCCGCCCTCGTGCACGAACACATTCTCATCGCCGTCCATGCAGATGTCCACCGGCTCGGTGAGGCCCTCCCACTGGCTGACGAACTCCCCCTCCGGCGAGAATATCTGCACTCGCTGGTTCTTCCTGTCGCACACGTACACCAACCCCTCCGAATCCACCCAAAGACTGTGCGGCAGATGAAACTCCCCTGGCGCTTCCTTCCCCGGCTCGCCCCACGACGAAACCAATTCGCCCCCACTGGAAAACCGGTGCACCCGCGCGTTACGGTATCCGTCGGAAACGTAAATATCCCCCGATGGCGCACGAAACATCCGCGTCGGCATGTTGAAAGGCTCCGCCGCCCTCTTTGGGAAACCCCCGATCTCCGTCAATCCCGTATTCGAAGGATAACCCTTCCTCCCCAACTCCAACAGCCGCTCCCCGTTCAGCTTCAGCCGCAAAGCCTGGTGCGCGCCCCGGTCCACCAGATACATCGAATCGTCCGGCGCGATGGTCATTATATGCCCCTCGTTAATCTCGCCCTCCCCCCACGAGCAGATATAGTTCCCCTCCCGATCGAACACGATTATCGGCGGCTCCTGCCGCTGGTGACACACGTACACCCTGTCCCGCGAGTCCACCGCCACGCCCACCAGAATCCCGAACTGCCACCCCTCAGGCAGCTTCGCCCAATCCTCGATTATCCGATACCGGTACTCGCCGCTGCCTACCGTATTCATAGACTCCGCTCCTGCTGAACTGCTGAAGGACTGCTATCTGGCCAAGTACGGATACCCGAACCGGCCCATGTGGGCGATAGCCGACATCGGCTTCCGCTTCCTGTTCCGACCCCTGACCGAATCCAGCCGGTATCCGAAGGGAAGCACGGTGATGAGATCGAAGTCCATCGGCACTCCCAACATCTGCTTCACCCGCAACGCCGCCCCCTGATCCCGGAAGCCCACGAAGCAGGTGCCAAGCCCCAGCGACCACGCCATTATCTCCATCTGCTGAATCGCCCTGCCCGCGTCCAGGTCCGGCCGTTCCGCGTCCCGCATGAACACCGCAATCGCCATCGGCGCGTCCGCAATGAACGGCCCGCTCGTCGCGATTTCCCCAATCTCCTTCAACATCCCTGAGTCCGTAATCACCACGAATTGCCACGGCTGACGATTCCTCGAACTCGGCGCCCCCCGGCCCGCCTGCAATATCTTCGTCGTCACGTCGATGGACACCCTGTCCGGCTTGAACTCCCTGATAGTCAATCGCGTGTCTAGACACTCGTTAACGTCCATGCCTGCCTCCTCCATTAAGCCCTTGACTCGATGTAGCATCGAATCGATGTTGATTACGTTAACTATAATGCGTCATACACCCCTCGGACAATCCCAACGAATACCCCACTTTCCCCAATTTCCCACCCTGAACAACCCATACTCCCACCCCTCTCTAGCTCCCGTTTCTCTTTCTCTTGCTCCCGCGAAAGCGGGATCCCATTCCCTCCGCTCACCCCCAGCCTGTCCTGAGCCTGTCGAAGGGCCTGTCGAAGGGGCGAGCGTCCCCCTCTCCTCTTCTCCCTTCCCCCTCAGCCCACTCCCGTCATTCCGGCGAAAGCCGGAATCCATCCCCTCCGCTCACCCTGAGCCTGTCGAAGGGTCAAGCGTCCACTTCCGTCATTCCCGCACAGGGAATCCATTGCGTAACCCCCCAAGGGCATTGATTAGCCTCTTCTCCCTTGATGGGGGAAGATTGAGATGGGGGTGATCCCTCCCCCCAACCAAACCCCATCCCCTCCCAGTTATGTAAAACCCCCATAGCCATCCCGTCCCCTTCTATGGTAAAGTGTCCCCAACCAAACAGGGAGGGCGTCATGCAATACAACCTCGTTTCTGGAGATTCCCACGTAGACCTCAGCTGGCTTCCGGGCGACCTCTTCGTCGAAGGCGCCCCCGAAGCCCTCAAGGACAAAGTTCCGCGAATCCAGGAAACCGACGAAGGCCCCCGCTGGATCGCCGAAGGCAACGTCCTCGGCGTCGCCAACGCCGCCGGCCACGGCTTCAGTGCCCCCGTCCGAGGAATGCGTAAGCGCATCGACCGCATGTGGGACGCCGGCTTCTACGAAGGCGGCCCCCATCCCACCACTCCCGAACTCCGCCTCCAGGACATGGTCATGGACGGCATCGACGCCGAGGTCCTCTACGGCATCACCGGCACCGGCATGCGCCTCAAAGACCACGACACCATCGCCGCCACCTACCGCACCTACAACGACTGGGTCGCCGACTTCTGCGACAGCAACCCCGGACGCTGGTACGCCCTCGCCTGCATCCCCATCCACGACCCCAACCTCGCGGCGGCGGAACTCCAACGCGCCGCCGACAAAGGCCCCATCCGAGGCGCCGACCTCATCGCCAGCGAAGTCACCTGGCCCATCTACACCCGCGACGGATTCTGGGATCCCCTATGGGACGTCGTCGCCAAAAACCGCATGTCCATATCCTTCCACGTCGGCGGCGGTCGCATTCCCGTTCCCCCGCCGCCCAACGGCGACGCCTCAAACGGCGCCGACTCCCAGAACGAACTCGCCCACCAGGGCGTCACCCAATCCCTCGGCCAGCTCTCCGGCGTCCAGTGGCTCATCGGCATCATCCTCAGCGGCACCTGCGAAAAATTCCCCGACTTCAAGTTCGTCATGGGCGAATGCGGCGCCGGCTGGGTCCCCTTCGTCCTCGGTCGCATGGACCACATCTACCTCGACAGCGCCCTCGACAAGAAGTTCGACCCGCCCCTCAGCCTGCTCCCCAGCGAGTACTGGTTCCGACAGGGCAGCACCACCTTCCAGGAAGAATCCGACGTCGCCCAGATGGCCCACCTCATCGGCGAAGACAACATGATGTGGGGTTCCGACTACCCCCACCCCGACGGCGTCTGGCCCGACTCCAAGGCAATAATCCAGGAAACAATGGGCGACCTCGACCCCGCAGTCCTCGCCAAAATCACCCGCGACAACGCCGTCAACCAATACCGCATGGGCCAATAGAAGTTACGCCAATCAACAGGAAGGACGCTCTTCCTCTTATCCCTTCCCCCTTCACGGAGACCTTGCGTAACCCTCCCAAAGCGGCTGATAAACCTCTTCCCCCTTGACGGGGGAAGATTGAGCCTGTCCTGAGCCTGCCGAAGGGATGGGGGTGATTCGTGTGGTACAGATGGCACATTTGGAAGTTACGCAAAGGTCTCCATCAAGGGGGAAGATTGAGATGGGGGTGATCCCCCTCTCATCCACACCTGTCATTCTGAGAAGGCCCCGCGACGAAGAATCTCATCCTCCCACAGCCCCTCTACGGGCGGGTCGCGAACCGCCCCAAAAGCCTCACCATCCGATCACCCTGAACCCATCCTGAGCTTGCCGAAGGGCCTGTCGAAGGGTCGAGCCGGTAGATACGCCATCAAAATGATGGGCACAAACCCTCACCCACCACCCATCATTCCCGCAAAAGCCGGAATCCAGAGGCGGACTGATTGGTGAGCCTTCCTCCCTCCCCCTCAACGGGGAAAGGTTAGAGCCTGCCCCGTACTTGATACGGGGGTGGGGGGTGAACTCCCCCCTAGTACATCCGGCGGCGGTCCTCGCGCGGCCTCGCCTGATTCACGTTCACAGGCCTCCCCTTGATCGGCTTCCCGTTCAACTCCGCGATGGCCGCCTCGGCCTCCGTGTCGTTCTCCATTTCCACAAACCCGAACCCCCGCGACCTGTCCGTGTACCGGTCCCTGATGACCCTCGCCGACGTCACCGTGCCGTAGACCGCGAAGGCCTCGCCCAGCTCCTCGTCCGAAACGTCAAAAGAAAGATTCCCCACGTAGATATTCATCAACGGCGCTCCTTAAAGCTAGCAAATTCTCCTCTCACCCGGGAAACGCCGCACAGAGCATGAACCTGACTAAACTCAACAAGCGGATCGTCTTAACAACCTGGTCTAGGAGTCGCCTATATTCTACCACGCCCCCGCCTCCTTTTCTCAACCCCCAATAGTCATTTTTCACCAATCTCCACCTCCCGCCCGTTTCCGCGCCCGCTCCTCCGCTTGCTAACCCACCCTTCACACACTAAACTTGCCGCTAATCCAACCCACAAGGAGCGCCCTCATGCCCATCGACATGGTCGCCGTATCCGTCGACAACCTCGAACAGTTCACCTTCGACGCCTTCTCCGCTATGGGCATGAGCGAAGAAGAAGCACGCCACTGCGCCAACGGCCTCATCCAGAGCGAACTCCGCTGCCTCCCCGGCCAGGGACAGGGCGTTCGCAGACTCCCTGACTATCGCCAGCGCATCGTCGACGGCCACGTCAACCTCGGCGCCGACTTCGAAATCGTCAAAGAATCCCCCGCCCTCGCCCTCGTCGACGCCCACAACGGCCTCGGCTCCCCCACCGGTCAGCGGGCAATGGCCCTCGCCGTCCAGAAAGCAAAAAACGTCGGCGTCGGCACGGTAATCGTCCGCAACGGCACCCACTACGGCTCCTCCGGCGTCCACGCCCGCCTCGCTTCCGACAACGACTGCATCGGCGTCGCCTACACCAACGCCGGCCCCGAAATGGCCCCCTGGGGCGGCGCCACAGGCGTCGTCGGCACCAACCCCTGGGCCATCGCCGCACCCTCCGGCGGCCCCTTCCCCATCGTCCTCGACATCGCCCTCACCACCGCCGGCAAGGGCATGATGCGCTGGTTCCTTCGTGAAGGAATGAAGATGCCCCTCGACTGGGCGCTCACCCCCGACGGCAATGAAACCGACGACCCCGCCGACGCTATGGACGGCGCCCTCCTCGGCATCGGCCAGCACAAGGGTTACGGCCTCGCCATGATGACCGACGTCCTCACCGGCGTCATCTCCGGCGGCGCTTTCGGCCTGACCCCCTACGCCGACCCCGCCAACCTCGACGTTTCCCACAGCTTCACCGCCATCGACATCGCCTGGTTCATGCCCGTTGACGACTTCAAGACTCGAATGGACGCCTTCATCGCCGAATGCAAGGCCGCCAAGCTCCGCCCCGGCTTCGACGAAATTCTCGTCCCCGGCGAAATCGACTACCGACGCGAAACCGAATACCGCCGCTCCGGCGCAAAAATCGACTCCGTCGTCTTCCAGCAGCTACGCGACCTCGCCAAAACCCTCAACATCCCCTTCACCCTCGAATAACCGCCTACTAAAAGGAGACCTTCATGGCAAGAAATCCTTTTAATCTGACCAAACAGGTCGGACGCGTCCCCTCGATGACCATCCCCCTGGATCCCCTCCAGGAACTCCGCTACAAGCGCCTCATGGAAGACATCGTCATGGTCGATATGCACCAGCATCCGATGGTCTGCCCCGCCGACATGGACGACTTCATCGAATACCTCCGCCTCGGCCGGTACCAGTGGGGCTACGACGCCATCCGCCACGGCGGTTGGGCCGCCGCCGCCACCGCCAACGCCTTCCGCGGCATGGCCGCCTGCCCCGAACTCTCCTTCATCTCCTTCCAAGACCTCGCCGACGAAGTCGGCATGATGGTCGCAGACGTTCGTCTCAACAACGCCCACGCCGTCGTCGTCACCAACGCCAACCAGATACTCCAGGCCAGGGAAAACGGCAGAGTCGGCATCCTCCCCACCGTCGAACACCTCGCCATCGGCGACGTTCTACACCGCGTCGACGTCCTATACAGCATGGGCGTCCGCATGGGCGGCCTCACCTACAACCACCAGAACAACATCGGCTCCGGCCTCACCGAACGCCACGACGCCGGCCTCTCCGACTTCGGCATCGCCGTCGTCCACCGCATGAACGAACTCGGCATGGCCGTCGACGTTTCCCACGCCGGCTATCAGACCGCGATGGACGCCATCGAGCACTCCAAAACCCCCATCATCTACAGCCACAACGCCTCCCACACCCTCCGCCCCACCTGGCGCACCCGCAAGGACGACGAACTCTACTTCTGCGCCAGAAAAGGCGGCCTCATCTCCATCACCGCCGTCCCCAACTCCCTCAGCGACGACCCCGACCAGGACGTCAACTGCGTCCTCGACCACTACGACTACATGGTCAGACTCGTCGGCATCGACCACGTCGCCGTCGGCACCGACACCCTCATCGGCGACCACGTCGCCTTCCACAAGAAGATGCTCGGCGGCCTCATGCGCGACTTCCCCGCCCCCTACCTCAACGGCCTCGAATCCCCCGCCGACGGCAAGAACCTCGTCCGCGGCTTCATCTCCCGCGGCTACTCTGACAAAGACGTCCGCAAACTCGCCGGCGAAAACGCCCTCAACTTCCTCCGCCGCGTCACCACCTAACCCCATGCTCACCCACCGCCGCGTCACCACCTGACCCCATGCTCACCCACCGCCGCGTCACCACCTAACCCCATGCTCACCCACCTATCCAACCAACCACCGCTCACCCTGAGCCTGTCGAAGGGTCGAGCGTCCCCCTCCCCTCTATTGTTCCCGCGAAAGCGGGAACCCATCCCATCCTTCCTCCTCATCCCTTCCCGTCATTCCCGCGCCCACCTTCGTCATTCCCGCGCCCACCTTCGTCATTCCCGCGCAGGCGGGAATCCATCCCCCTCTTGCCCCTTCTCCCGTTCTGGGAGAAGGTTGGGATGAGGGTCCCTCCCCAACCTACCAATAACCCCACCCCCAGAAAGGCAAACCAAAAATGCGACTAGACGGCAAAACCTCCCTCGTAACCGGCGCCGCCCAGGGCCTCGGCTGGGGCATCGCCCGCGCCCTCGGCCGGGCCGGCGCCAAAGTCTGCGCCACCGACGTCAACACCGACGAACTCGCCTACTCCCGCGCCGGCTACGAACAAGACGGCGCCGAATTCATCCTCCGACGCCTCGACGCCGGCAGCCCCGATGACTTCAACCAAACCGTCGCCGAAGTAGTAGACCGCTGGGGCCGCCTCGACGTCCTCGTCCACGCGGGCGTCGTCATGCCCCTCGTCAAATTCGAATACACCTCCCTCCAGTCCGCCCGCCGCCAGCTCGACATCTGCCTCGGCGGCATCATCTACGGAACCCGCGCCGTCTGGGACGTCATGAAGAACCAGGGCGGCGGCCACATCATCGGCATCGCCAGCGGCTCCAGCTTCCGCGGCTTCATCGACGAAGTAATCTATTGCGCCGGCAAGCACGGCGTCGAAGGATTCGTCAAGGCCCTCGCCTTCGAAGCCGCCCCCTACAACATCGCCCTCAACACCATCGGCCCTGGCAAGCCCATCAAGCCCACCGGCGTCGGCCAGTCCGAAGTTGACCGCATGTCCGACGAAGAAAAAGCTGCTTGGACGGACCCCATCGAGCTCGGCAAGGCCTTCGTATGGCTCGCCAACCAGCCCCCAAGCCGCTACACCGGCCTCCGCTTCGACGCCGGCCCCATCGCCGACGCCATCGCCGCCGAAGGCTGGGACTTCGAATTCACCCCCGAAAAAGCAACCTCCCTCCCCGACGACGTTCGGGAGCGCTTCCACTGGCAGTCAATCCACGGCAAGGAGTAGACCATGCAAGTCCGACACCCCCTCACCCTCGTAATCAAGGAGACCCTCCCCCTCAACCTCACCGTGGACAACACCTGCCTCCTCCTCCATGACCTCCACTCCCCCTTCACCGACGCCGACGACGGATGGCTCGTCAACAAGGTCAACCAAAAAGTCCTCATGCGCGAGTTCGACGACTATTTCCACCTCCTCAACCTCATCCGACCCAACATCCCCCGCGTCCTCCAAGCCGCCCGAAACATGAACATCCCCGTCGCCTACAGCTGCCTCGGCCACTTCGACGACGAATCCCCCTCCCTCTTCCAGCAAGCCACCGGCCTCAACTGGAACCTCGACGGCCCTCTCGGAAGCCACCCCGAAGAATGGCAGCCGAACGAAAACGAACCCGTCTTCTCCAAGCCCGGCTGGAGCGCCCTGGCCAACACCAAATTCGCCGCCTACCTCGCCGAAAACAACGTCCAAAACGTAATCGTCATGGGCGCGATGCTCGACTTCGGCGTCCGCCAGACCTGCCTCGACCTCAGCGACCACGGCATCCAGAGCCTGATCGTCGGCGACGCCGCCTTCGGCCTCACCGACGCCGGCCACATCTACACCAACGACGCCGTAACCCACGGCCTCGTCAAAGTCCGCACCACCGGCGAACTCCTCCTATTATTGAAGACCCTCCAGCAAAATGGCTCCGTCCTCATCTAACCCCCCATGAAATTCACCCCACCCATCCGTCATTCCCGCGAAAGCGGGAATCCATCCCCCGCTCACCCTGAGCCTGTCGAAGGGCCGAGCGTCCCCCAACCAACAAATAAGGAAGACAAAAAATGATCCAAACAGTCCTCGGCCCCATCAAAGAAGAAGACCTCGGCGTCTGCCTCCCCCACGAACACATCTGGTGCGACCAGAACTACGGCCCCCGCTTCGAAGTCATGGGCACAACCCGCAACCCCGCAGGCTTCATGAAACTCGACAACTTCGACCTCGTCGCCTCCGAACTCCGCCACTTCAAAAACGCCGGCGGCGGCGCCCTCGTCGAAGTCACCTGCAACGGCTGGGGCCGCGACCTCGACATGCTCGCCCGCCTCTCCGAAGCCGCCGAAGTCCACATCATCTCCACCTCCGGCTTCTACATCGAACCCCACATCCCCTACTTCGTCGACGATTACTCCGTTGACCAGCTCGCCGACTACATCACCGCCGAAGTCCAGCAGGGCGTCGGCGAAAGCAAGCGTCAATGCGGCCTCTTCAAGTCCGCCATCCACCGCGCTCGCGTCGAAGCCGTCGAACTCAAAGTCCTCCAGGCCGTCGCCATCGCCCAGAAGCGCACCGGCGCCGCCATCACCACCCACACCACCGGCGGCCGCCGCATGGAAGTCCCCGGCGGCACCGTCGGCGTCCACCAGCTTCAAATCCTCAAGGAAGCAGGCGTAGACCCCACCCGCTTCATCGTCGGACACGTGGACGAACGCCCCGACATCGACGTCCTCACCTCCCTCGCCGACGAAGGCTGCTTCATCCAGTTCGACGTTATCGGCAAGGAACACTACTTATTGGACCAGACCCGCGCCGAGCTAGTCCACGCTCTCATTCAACGCGGCTACCTCGACCACCTCATGATCTCCCACGACCGCAACCGCGACTACGAAATGAAATACGGCGGCTCCACCGGCTACTGCCACATCTTCGAAACCTTCCTACCCCGCCTCCGCAAACTCGGCGTCACCGACCACCAGATCCACACCATCATGGTCAAAAACCCCGCCCGCGCCTTCTCCATCCCCTAACCCCTCCCTCAAACCAACGCCAAACGCCATAATGCGGCACATCTGATATACTTCATCTTGCTTGTCCGCAAGTTGCAGCCATGTCAGGAGACGTACCGAAATGCCCACTTCATCAGAAATCATCTTCGAAGTTACTGAGGACGAAATAGACGGCGGCTATTCTGCCAGCGCCCTCGGATACGGCATACACACCCAAGCCAATACCATGGGCGAACTGCGCCACAACGTCAGAGAAGCCGTCGACTGCTACTTTGATGAGACGATGGTGCGTCCCTCCATAATCCGCCTCCATTTCGTCCGTGACGAAGTCCTCGCGCTGTGAAACTGCCTCGCGACGTAAGCGGGGATAAATTGAAGCGTGCGCTTCGACGCCTTGGATACAGGGCTACACGACAGCGCGGTTCTCATATACGGATAACCACCGAAACCAACGGCCAGCGCCATCAAGTCATCCCCCGTCACAATCCCATAAGGGAAAAACGCTTTCCACCATCTTGAAAAGCATTGCGGCACATCACCAATTAAGCTTGGAACAGCTACTGGAAATCCTCAAGTTATAGCCAACCAATCCCTCCACCCTCCCTTTCCCCCAACCCCAAAATCTGCTAAATTATCTACCAACACCTAACGGGGGTACGAAATTGGATTACAACATTGTCTCAGGCGATTCCCACGTGGACATGAGCTGGCTTCCCGGCGATCTCTTCGTCCAGAACAACTCCCAGCCCCATCTCCAGGACTTGATGCCCCGCATCATCGACACCGACGAAGGCCTCATCTGGAAGGCCGAGCACGACAACATCCTCGGCGTCGCCCAGTCCGCAGGCTTCGAATTCATCCCGCCCCAAAAGGGCCGCAGAAAGCGCACCGACAAGATGCTCGCCGCCGGCTTCTACGACGGCCCCGCCCGCCCCGTTGACCCCGAACTCCGCCTCATGGACATGCAGACCGACGGCGTCGACGCCGAGATCCTCTACGGCATCACCGGCTCCGGCAAGAACCTCAAGAACATGGAAGTCGTCACCGAGGTCTACCGCATCTACAACGACTGGGTGGACAGGTTCGGCGCCAGCAACCCCGGTCGCTGGTACGGCCTCGCCTGCCTCCCCATCCACGACTCACAACTCGCCGCCGCCGAAGTCCGACGCGTCGCCGACCACCCCTTCATCCGCGGCGCCGACCTCATGGCCGGCGGCCTCAACTACCCCCTCTACGCCCGCGACGGCTACTGGGACTGCCTCTGGCAGGCCTGCGTCGAAACCGCCACCCCCATCTCCTTCCACATCGGCGGCGGGCGCATCCCCATCCCCACCACCCCCGACATGGACACCGGCTTCATCGTCGAAGGCCGCCCGCCCAGCCAGAACGAGCAGGGCTATCAGGCCGTTCGCGGCTCCCTGGGTATGTTCTCAATGGTGCAAGTCCTCATGGGCGTCATCTTCAGCGGCGCTTGCGAAACCTACCCCGACCTCCGCTTCGTCATGGGCGAATGCGGCGCCGGATGGGTCCCCTTCGCCCTCGACCGCATGGACCACATCCACGACGACGGCCAGTACGAGAAGAAATTCGACCCGCCCTTGACCATGAAACCCAGCGAATACTGGTACCGCAACGGCTTCACCACCTTCCAGGAGGAATACGGCGTCAGCAACATCGCCCATCTCGTCGGCTTCGACAACCTCATGTGGGGTTCCGACTACCCCCACCCCGACAGCGTCTGGCCCGACTCCCGCGAAATCATCGCCGAAACCGTCGGCCCCCTCGGCCCCGAAAAGACGAAGCAAATCGTCCGCGACAACGCCGTCAAACTCTACAACATGGGCAACTAACCCCCTCCCCTCTTATCCCTTCCCCCTTCATGTGGGAAGGCTGCGATGGGGGTGAATCCCCCCGAGGAGATCCCATCTTCTCCCTCTCATCCCTTCCCCCTTCACGGGGGAAGGTTAGGATGGGGGTGATTCCCCCAACAACATCCAACGTAGGGGCAGGTTTGAAACCTGCCCCTATCCTATCAACCCCCTTCGCTCCTACACATAGAGGCGTCCCTTGTGGACGCCCGTCCTCCTGTTATCCCTTCCCCCAACCACCACCCTCCGTCATTCCCGCCTCCCTTCCCGTCATTCCCGCGCAGGCGGGAATCCACGGCGGGGTAGGGTGGAAGGGTGCCCGCTCACCCTGAGCCTGTCGAAGGGTCAAGCGGGAATCCCATCCCCCTCAATCCCCACGTAGGGGCGACCGGCCGGTCGCCCCTACCCGTCGCGCTACAATACCACCTCCAACAACCACCCATACCCACGGCTGACCCACCCCCAACTACTCCCCCACCCTAACCGGCCTCCCCGGCCTCCGCGTCAAATAAATCAAAACCGCCGCCACCAGATACACCCCCGCCAGCGCCACGAACAACTCGTCATAACTCCCCGTCACCTCCCTCACCTTCGCCCCCAGAAACGGCCCCAACCCCAACGCCCCCATCGATAGCGGCGTCAGCGCCCCCGTTATCGCCCCGAACGACCCCCGCCCGAAATACTGCGCCAGCAGCATCGATTCTAGCACCCCCGTCGTCCCCGAAAACAGCCCCCACAGCAGCCCGAACGCGTACGCCTCCCACACCGAATCCACCATCAGCAGCCACAACGTCAGCCCCGCCGACACTACCAGCACCGCCACCAGCAGACGCCTCGGAGTCACCCTGTCCGCCACGTACCCCCACATCAGCACCCCCAACGACAGGAACGTGCTCAGCGTCAGCACCAACGCCGCCTGCGTCGTCGACATCCCCGCCTCTTCGCTCAAATACGGCACCATCGCGAATCCGATAGTCGCCGCCCCCAGAATCGCCAGCACCGTCGTCATCCCCACCAGCCAGAACGCCGCCGTCCGCATCGCCTCCCCCGCCCGCCAGCTGAACTCCTCCGCCTCCGCCCTCGTCGCCTTCCCGTCCGCTCCCGCCTCCACCGCCGACGGCTCCGCTCCGTCCGGAAGCATCCCGATGTCCTCCGGCTGCCGTCGCATTATGACAATCAGTGGAAGCACCATCGCCAAACTCAACGCCCCCATATACTGATACGCCGCCCTCCAGCTCAAGCTCGACGCGATAACCGCTATCAACTGTATGTTAATCGCGCTCCCGATCGGACGATTCAACGAATTCAACGCCAACGCCAGATTCCGCCGCTTCCGAAAGAAATTCACTGCCACCGTTCGCGGTACCACGCCAATCAGTATCGGATTCCCCAACCCGCGCCCGAAGATATACGCCGCGTAGAAGTGCCACACCTGCGACACCCGGCTTAGCGAGAAGAAGGAAATCGCCATGCAAACCGTCGCCACCGGCATCAACACCCGCGGCCCGTGCTTGTCCGCCAGCCGCCCTATCAGCGGCGAAAGCAACCCCGACGTCCACGTCCCCAGCGTCACCGCCAGCGCAATCGTGCTCCGACTCCACCCCGTATCCTCGAATATGAAATCCTGGATGCCCCCCAACACCACCTGCGTTATCCCCGTGCACGCGAACGTCGCCAGCGCCGCCATCCCCATTATCAGCCAGCCGTAGTAGAACGGCGTCGGCGGCCTCCACGTAAGCGCCCTCGCTAGCAAAGATCCGGACTCACAGAACGAAAATCAAAACGCCGGCTTCTGCAACACCGACGACTCAATCTTGCGGAATATCAGCCGCCCGTCCGTCGGCTCCCCCAGCAGTTTCCCGTCCTCCACCATCACCTTCCCCCGAAGCATCACCAGCGTCGGCCACCCCTCAATCTCCCACCCTTCCCACGGACTGTAGTCCCGCAAGTGCAGGTCGTCCATCGTCAGCGCCTTCCGAATAGACGGGTCCATAATCGTAATGTCCGCGTCGCTCCCCACCGCGATAGCCCCCTTCTGCGGATACATCCCCAACATCTTCGCCGCGTTCGTCGAAGTCACGTCCACGAACCGCTCCAACGACATCCCTCGCTTCACAACCGCGTCCGTGTACACAACCCCCATCCGAATCTCAATCCCGATGTTCCCGCCCCTCAAGTCCAGCACGTTCCGCCCCGCAATCTTGTCCAGATACGTTGTGAACCCGCTGTCCGTCGCCGTAAACGCCAAATCGTCCTTCATCAGCCCCTTCCACAACTCCACCCTGTCCTCCTCGTACTTCAAGGAAGGAAACGTGTGATACTTCATCCCGTCCTCCTCCATGTACCGGCTGCACTCGAACGACAACGCCAAAGTCAGCACCTCCCCGTACACCGGCCTGCCATTGCTCCGCGCCTCCTCGATCGCCTCCAGCCCCTCATGCGCCGTGACGTGGACGAAATACATCCCCACCCCCGTCCGCTCCGCCAGCCGCGTCACGTTCCGAAACGCCAATTCCTCCGCCAGATTCGAATGAATCAGATGGGCGTTGTGCCAGTCCCACCGACCCCGTTCGTGCGCCGTCAAGTAGTTGTACATCGTCACCTCGTCGTCTGACCCGTGCACCGCCAACACCCCGTCGTGCCGCGCGATCTGCGTCATCAGGTCGGCAAGCCGCCCCATGTCCAACTTAGCCACCAGGCTGATTGGAATCCGCCCTTCCGGCGGCTTCGTGTCCGTCGTGAATATCTTGATGCTCGGAAACCCTGCCCGCACCAGCTCCCCGTATCGCGAAATCGCATCCGGCGTGTTCGAACTCGAGTAGATGCAATGCGTCGAATAATCCGTGTACGCGTTCCCCGGCCACACGTCCATATATTCGTGAATCCCCGCCGCCAGATCCCCCTCGTTCGGCACCGGCGCGAAGTCCACCACCGTCGTCGTCCCTCCCCAGATAGCCCCCAGCGAATGCTCCAACGGCCCCGCGTTCGGCACCCCCGGCACCGACTCCGGTATCCCCGGCCGCACGTTGGATGCGGCGTGAATGTGCGGCTCCACGCCCCCCGGCACCACGATCTTCCCCGAAGCGTCTATGACCCGCCCCGCCTCCGGCAGCGGCGCCCCATGCATCGACACAACAACAATCTTCTCCCCCAGAATCCCCACGTCCCACTCCCCAGCCCCCATCGGCGTAACAACCGTCCCGCCACTGATAATCGTATCCAGCATCGCTCAAACCTCCCACTCCAAAACTCCCCAACCCAATCCAACCCCCAACTAGCTGATTGTAGACCAGCCACCCCCATTGTCAACACCAACCCCTCTTCTCCCTTCCCCCTCGACCCCATCCGTCATTCCCGCGTAGGCGGGAATCCACTCCCCCACTCACCCTGACCATCCCTCCCATCCGCTCACCCTGAACCTGTCGAAGGGCCACCCCCAACCCCCAAAATCCGCTATACTAACCCCAACCCCAAACCAAAGGAGACCCCCAATGCCCAACGAAAAACTCCGCGTCGCCGTCCTAGGCGCCGGACGCTGGGCCAACATGGCCCATATCCCCGGCTGGCTCCGCGACCCACGCGTCCAACTCGTCGCCCTCTGCGACGTCGAACTCCAACTCGCCAAAGACATGGCCGCCAGCTTCAACATCCCCGAATACACCGGCGACTGGCAATCCCTCGTCTCCCGCCCCGACGTCGACGTCATAGACATCGTCACCCCCTCCGACACCCACCACCAACTCGCCTCCGCCGCCATCCACGCCGGCAAGCACGTCCTCTGCGAAAAGCCCGTCGCCCAGGACTTCCGCGAAACCCTCCGCCTCTCCGCCCTCGCCCAATCCAACGGCCTCAAAACCAAGCTCGGCTTCACCTTCCGCTACACCCCCGGCGTCCAGTACGCCAAGTCCCTCATCGACGAAGGATTCGTCGGAAAGCCCTACATCTTCAACGGCTTCGAGCAGAACTCCCAGTGGATCAACCCCCAAACCCCCCTCCGCCGCTCCCAGATGCGCGACGACCAGTCCCAAATCCAGGTAGTCTCCCTCGAAGGCTACGGCGCCCCCATCATAGACATCGGCCGATGGTGGGTCGGCGCCGACTTCGCCAGCGTCGTCGGCACCATGCGCAACTTCATCCCTGAGAGAATGGTCTACGGCAGCGACAAGCTCACTCCCATGAACATCAACGACGGCGACGTTTTCATCGCCGAATTCGCCAACGGCGTCATCGGCTCCGTCCAGACCAGCTTCGTCACCGTCGGAAATTTCCCCGGCGTCGAGGCCCGCATCTTCGGCGACAAGGGCGCAATCATATGCCGCATGGTCGAAGAATTCGGCGTCGCCGAGACCATAAAAGTCGCCACTCCCGACGCCGTCGAATTCAAGGAACTCGCCATCCCCGACAAGTTCTATCCCGGCGGCGGCGCGCCCACCGAAAGCTGGCGCAGCCTCTTCTACGCCAACCTCATCAAGGATTTCATCGACGAAATTCAGGAAGGCGGCACCCGCAACCAGGGCAATTTCGTCGACGGCGCCGCCGTCCAGGAGGTCATCAACGCCGTCGAACTCTCCCACCGCGAACGCCGCTGGGTAGACCTCCCCCTCGCCCGCTAGGCCCGCCCCATGAACCATCCCTCCCCATCCCCACCGCTCACCCTGAGCCTGTCGAAGGGTCGAGCGCCCCTCTTGCCCCCTCTCCCGTTATGGGAGAGGGTTGGGGTGAAGGTACGTCACTCCGTCATTCCCGCCCCCTTCTCCGTCATTCCCGCAACCCCCTCCGTCATTCCCACAACCCCCTCCGTCATTCCCGCGCAGGCGGGAATCCATCCCCTCTTATCCCTTCCCCCTTGACGGGGGAAGGTTAGGATGGGGGTGACTCCCCCTCTTTCTCCCGCGAAAGCGGGAGCCCATCCCCTCTTATCCCTTCCCAATAAACCTCCCCCTGGAGAAATAACCATGCCCCAAACCCAATTCTCCCTATGGCTAGACCGCTTCTTCGACTCCTACTACCGACACCGCCCCGTCAACGCCACCTTCATCGGCGTCCACGACTACGACCACCAACTCCCCGACCTTTCCCCCGAAGGCGTCCACGCCTGCGTCTCCGACATGACCCAACTCCAACAAGACCTCGCCGCCCTCCCTGACGAACCCCTCACCGAACCCCAACAAATCGACCGCCAACTGGCCTCCGGATTCCTCGAAATCCAGCAATGGGAATTCCAGTCCACCCACTTCCACCTCGGCAACCCCTCCTTCTATACAGGAGAAGCCATATTCGGCGTCCTGTCCCTCCTCCGCCGCGATTTCGCCCCCTTCACCCAACGCCTCGAAGCCGCCATTGAGCGCATGAACCGCATCGACACCCTCCTCCAACAAGCCCAAGAAAACATCTCCGCAGCCCCGTCAGCCTGGATTGAACGCGCCATCACAGAATGCGAAGGCTCCCTCGCCTTCCTCGAATCCGGCCTCCCCCACCTCCTCCGCGACAACAACATCCAATCCCCCGCCGCCGAATCCGCCGCCTCCAAAGCCGCCAACGCCTTCCGCCAATTCAAAAACTGGCTCGAATCCGAACTCCCCCCCAACGACGCCTACGCCTCCGGCGCGGACGCCTTCAACCTCATGCTCCAAAAGGGCCACTGCCTCGACGTGACCGCCGCCGCCGTAGAATCCTACGCCTGGCAGGAACTACGCAAAAGCGAAGCGAAACTCGACGCCCACGCCTCCGACTTCGACGCCGACACCTGGCAGGAAGCCCTCGCCAAGCTTGCCGACCACTACCCAACACCCGACCACTTCCTCCCCCACCACTACGGCCTCTGGCGCGCCTGCCGCGCCGTCGCCGAGCAGAACGACCTCCTCACCTGGCCTGAATGCGACATCCAATTCGTCCCCCGCCCCCTCTGGGCGCGAGGCGCCGCCCCCAAGCTATACTTCCTCCCTTACCATTCCGCCCCCGCCTTCGACCGGATCCCCGCCGTCGACTGCATCATCCCCCCCATCGACTGGAACGTCCCCGCGGCCCAACGCCTCCAGATGCTCCGCGCCGCCAACAACAGCGTCATCAAACTCAACCACGTCGTCCACCACGCCGCCCTCGGCCACCACGTCCAGAACTGGTACGCCAACAACAAAGCCCAGTCCCGCATCGGCCAAATCGCCGCCGTCGACGTCGCCTCCCGCCTCGCCTTCTTCTGCGCCGGCACCCTCGCCGAAGGCTGGGCCACCTACAGCGTCAGTCTCATGGACGAATCAAATTTCCTCACCGCCCTCGAAAGCTACTCCCTCCACCACGCCCGCCTCCGCGCCTGCGCCCGCGCCATCGTCGACGTCGGCATCCACACCGGCAAGCTCACCCTCGACCAGGCCCAGGCCTTCTACGCCGACCGCGTCGCCATGTCCGAATCAGCCTCCCGCGCCGAAGCCGTCAAAAACACCATGTTCCCCGGCGCCGCCATGATGTACCTCATCGGCTCCGACGCCATCGTCAACCTCCGCGAACAAATGAAATCCAAGCACGGCGACGCCTTCAACCTCAAAAACTTCCACGACGCCCTCCTCTCCTACGGCTCCATCCCCGTCCCCCTAATCGCCCAAGGGATGCAAACCAACCCCAACTGGCTCTAGCAATAACCCCTACCCCCCTCTTACCCCTGACACCACCCCCCATTCCCGCCACCCACTCCGTCATTCCCGCGCAGGCGGGAATCCACCGCTACCCGCGCACACCTATCCCGTAGGGGCGATTGGCCAATCGCCCTCCCCCTGTTGGCTTACCGTCTCAAATAGTCCATAATGGCAGACGGAATGCCGGGACGACTTGCCAGATAGGCCGGCATTCTTAAGGAGGCCCCCATGACCAACGACACCATCAACGAACTCATCGGCCACGCCAAAGACCACCTCTGGATGTCCCACAACCAATTCGCAGGCCGCGACGACCCCAACCCCCTCGGCCTCGCCGTCAAGGGCGAAGGCTGCTACGTCATCGACTCCGAGGGCAACCGCTACCTCGACGCCACCGGCGGCTCCCACTGCTGCCTCGTCGGCCACGGTCGCCGTGAAATCGCCGACGCCGTCTACGAGCAGATGCTCAACCTCCAATTCAGCGGCTCCGGCCTCACCCCCTTCACCAACGTCCCGACGGCGAAACTCTCCAGGAAACTCGCCGAACTCACCCCCGGCGACCTCTCCCGCTCCTTCTACACCCTCTCCGGCTCCGAGGCCATCGAAGCCGCCCTCAAAATCGTCCGCCAATACCACGCCCAGAACGGCAACCCCAGGAAGTACAAAGTCCTTTACCGCAACTACTCCCACCACGGCTACACCTGGGGCGCCATGAGCGTCAGCGGCGACCCCGCCATCCGCTCCCTCATCTTCGAACCCACCATCCCTATGGGCGTCATGGTGCCCGAAGCCAACCCCTACCGCTGCATCCATTGCACCGGAACCTGCAACCTCGGCTGCGCCCGCTCCATCGAGGCCACCATCGAATTCGAAGACCCCGATTCCATCGCCGCAATGGTTGTCGAACCCGTCCCCAAGGGCGCGTTGATGTCCCCGCCCGAGTATTGGGACATGATTAAAGACCTCTGCGCCAAGCACGACATCCTCCTCATCGCCGACGAAGTAGTCACCGCCTTCGGCAGAACCGGAACCTGGTTCGGCGGCGACCACTACGAACTTCAACCCGACCTCCTGGTCCTCGGCAAGACCCTCGGCAGCGGCTACCAGCCCATCGGCGCCGTCGTCGCCACCGACCGGATTTTCGAGAGATTCCTCGGCGATCCCGACAAGACCCTCCTCCAGTCCCACACCCTCAGCAGCCACCCCGTCGTCTCCGTCGCCGCCCTCACCAACCTCGAAATCATCGAGCGCGAGCGCCTCGTCGAACGCAGCGCCAACCTCGCCCCCTTCTTCAAGTCCCAGCTTGAGACCCTCAAGGAACACTCCACCGTCGGCGAAGTCCGCGCCATCGGCCTCCTCGCCGAAGTCGAACTCGTCAAGGGCAACGGCTCCAAACAGCCCCTCGGCGGCAAGGAAGTCGGACGCCGGCTGACCCGATTCATGGTCGATAACGGCCTATATATGCGATGCAGCGGCGAGCGCCTCTCCATCCACCCGCCCCTGACCATCACCGAAGACGAAATCCGCGAAATGGTAGACATCTTCGACAAGACCCTAACCTACGCAGAAACGGAGATTTTGACGACATGAACAACCCCGCACGCACCCTCATGGTCGGCCTCGGCGCCCGCGGCAAGAAGTGGGCCCGCATCATGCACGAGGAGCAGAAATCCCACACCGTCGGCTACGTTGACCTCGACGACGACAACCTAGAATGGGCCCAGACCATGTACGAAGCCGACCCCAAGACCTGCTACAACGACATCGGCCAGGCCCTCAAAGACCTCCAACCCGACTTCGTCGTCCTAGCCACTCCCCCGATGGACCGCTACGAAAACGTCGTCAAAGTCTTCGAAAGTGGCGCCCATCTCCTCTCCGAAAAGCCCCTATCCCTCGACTTCGACGAAGGCATCCGCATGGTCAAAGCCGCCGAAGACGCCAAGCTCGGCTTCGCCGTCGGCCTCAACTTCCGCTGGCAGCACTGCATCCTCAAGGCCCGCGAAATCCTCCGCAGCCGCAGGATCGGCGCCCCCAGATTCGCCGGGTACTCCTACTGGCGCAACCGCGACGGCTACGCCCCCTTCCTCAACCGCTTCCCCCTCGTCATGCGCCAGCCCATGCTCTACGAACAGGTCATCCACCACGTCGATTCCATCCGCTTCGTCTACGATTCCGAAGTCGAGCGCGTCACCTGCCGATGCTCCAACCCACCCTGGAGCATGTACCGCGACGACGCCACCACCATCGCCATTTTCGACATGACCGCCGGCCTCCAGGTCAACTACTTCGGCACCTGGTCCGGCCAGACCAAGCTCGACCAATTCCTGTGGCGCACCGACTGCGACGACGGCGCTCTCTTCCAGTACGACCTCTTCAAAGACCTCCGCGTCATCCGCGGCTCCGAAAACGACGTCATGGAGAAGATTGACCTCCCCGAACAGGAACAACTCGTAGACGACGCCCGCGTCATGGTCTCCGAAATCCTCGACCAACTCGCCGAAGGCAACCTCCAACCCGAACCCAACGCCATCGACCACCTCAAGACCTTCGGCATCATCGCCGCCTGCGAGGAATCCAACGACACCGGCCTCCCCGTCGAGATGGAAGAATTCTTCGACCGCCACAACCTCCCCTCCCACTGGCGCTAACCCCCAAACAACCCAATACGCGTAGGGGCGGGTTTGAAACCCGCCCTCCCCTCTTATCCCTTCCCCCGCAACCCACCCGTCATTCCCGCAACCCCTCCGTCATTCCCGCGTAGGCGGGAATCCAGGGGCGGGGGCGCTCACCCTAATCAAGCCCCCGCTCACCCTGAGCCTGTCGAAGGGTCGAGCGGGGCGGAGAACCTCCAAGAGAAAACAAATCACAAACCAAAACCATGACCTGGATAAACACCATCCCCCTTCACAAAGCCGCCGGCAAGCTCGCCGACCTCTATCGCCGCATCAAAGGCCCCAACGACGCCGTCGACAACATCATGCTCGCCCACAGCCTCCGCCCTCACACAATGGAAGGCCACCTCGCCCTCTACAAAGCCACCCTTCACCACAGCGCCAACGCCCTCCCCAAATCCCTCCTCGAAACCATCGGCATCTACGTCAGCATCCTCAACCGCTGCCGCTACTGTGTCGACCACCACCACGAAGGACTCCGCCGCCTCTTAAAGGACGACGCCCGCGCCAAAGAAATCCTCACCGCCTTAGCCAGAAACAGACCCCAGGACGCCTTCTCCGGCAGAGACTTGGCCGCCCTCGCCTACGCCCGCGCCCTGACATTGACCCCCTCCGCCATCGCCGAAAAGCACGTCAACGGCCTCAGAAAAGCAGGCTTCGACGACGGCGAAATCCTCGAAATCAACCAGGTAGTCAGCTACTTCGCCTACGCCAACCGCACCGTCCTCGGCCTCGGCGTCACCACCGACGGCGACGTCCTCGGCCTCTCCCCCTCCGCAACCGACTCCAACGACTGGTCCCACAAATAACCCCACCCCCCCTCCCGTCCTGGAGACCTTTGCATAACCGTCATTCCCGTGAAAACGGGAATCCAGGGGTGGGGCTTCGTAGGTATAAATTCTTTGTTGCTTTGACAGTATGTTCGGACAAATTGGAGGTTACGCAAAGGTCTCCGTCTTGGGAGAGGGCTGGGGTGAGGCTGCGCCCCCAACCCCTCCGTCATTCCCGCAACCCCTCCGTCATTCCCGCAACCCCTCCGTCATTCCCGCAACCCCTCCGTCATTCCCGCAACCCCTCCGTCATTCCCACAACCCCTCCGTCATTCCCGCGTAGGCGGGAATCCATCTTCTCTCTTTCCCCCTTCACGCAGGAAGGCTAAAATGAGGATGAATCCCACCCAAGGCAAAGAAAAAATGCAAACCCGCAAACTAGGCCCCCTCACCGTCCCCGTCATCGGCATGGGCACCGCCTCATCCTCCGGCTTCAACGTCGAATCCCCCGCCCAAATCCAGAACTGCCGCCGCATCCTCGACGACTGCCTCCACTCCGGCGCCACCTTCCTCGACACCTCCCCCATGTACCGCCGCGCCGAAGCCGTCATCGGCGAAGGCATCCGCGGGCGACGCCACGAATTCCAACTCGCCACCAAGGTCTACTGCGCCGGCGTCGAAGCGGGCCGCGCCCAGATCCAACGCTCCTTCGACCTCCTTGGCACAGACCACATCGAAGTCCTCCAGATTCACAACCTCGTCGACTGGCGCACCCACTGCACCTACCTCGAACATCTCAAGGCCGAGGGCAAAATCGACGTCATCGGCATCACCCACTACCTTCCGCGCTACTACGACGAGTTGGCCCACGTCATGCAAAACGCCAGGATAGACGCCATCCAGATACCCTACAGCCTCCTGGAGCGCAAGGCTGAGGAAAAAATCCTGCCCCTCGCCGCCGAACTTGGCATCGGCGTCATCGTCATGCGCCCCCTCGTCAAAGGCAGCGTCGTAACCAGCCTCAAACGCCAACCCGACCTGACGCCCCTCCACGAGTTCGGCATCCAAACCTGGGGCCAGGCCGCCCTAGCCTGGATTCTAGCCGACCCCCGCGTCGGAATCCTCATCCCCGCCACCGGACGCCCCGGTCGGATGCTCGAAAACGCCGCCGCCGGCAACGTCACCCTCCCCATCGAACTCCGCAACCACGTCGAACAAGAATGGAACCGCTGCACCTAACCCCGTCCGTCATTCCCACAACCCCCTCCGTCATTCCCACAACCCCTCCGTCATTCCCACAACCCCCTCCGTCATTCCCACAACCCCTCCGTCATTCCCACAACCCCCTCCGTCATTCCCACAACCCCCTCCGTCATTCCCACAACCCCTCCGTCATTCCCACAACCCCTCCGTCATTCCCGTGAAAACGGGAATCCATCGCAACCCACGCCAAACCACCCGTAGGGGCATCCCTTGTGACCCTCCCCCCATTGTCCCCCAAACCCTCCCTTGCTAAAATGTCCCCAAACCACTCCCAAAGGAGACAACATGTACGTCATCATCGCCCCCATCCAGATCAAGCACGACTTCAAGGAACAATTCATCGAAGCCATGATCCTCGACGCCAAAGGCTCCGTAGAGAACGAACCCGGCTGCCTCCGCTTCGACATCATCCAGGACGCCGACCACTCCGACCGCATCTGGCTCTACGAAGTCTACAAGGACGAAGCCGCCTTCATCGAGCACACCAAGACGCCCCACATCAAGAAGTGGCTCGAAACCACCAAAGACTGGCGCGACGCAGGCCCCTCCGGCGCCGGACGCGGCAGCCACACCATCTGGCCCCCCGACGAACACTACAAATAACCCCAACCCACTTCCCCTTCTTCCCCCTCTCCCAAACCTTCCCGTCATTCCCGCCATCCCCACCGTCATTCCCGCGCAGGCGGGAATCCATCTTCTCCCTCCTCCGCAGGGGCAATCCCTTGTGTTTGCCCTACCCATCCGCTCACCCTGAGCCTGTCGAAGGGTCGAGCGTCCCCCCATGCCCTTTTCCGTCATTCCGGCGAAAGCCGGAATCCAGTCACCCCCTTGATGGGGGAAGATTGAGCCTGTCCTGAGCTTGTCGAAGGGATGAGGGTGTTTAACCCTCCGCCAACTCCTTCGCCCCCCGCAACGCCAGGTAATACCCGAACACCCCAAACCCGTACACCAACCCCCGACTCACCGGCTGCACCCTCGACGCAACCCCCCGCGCCGACGGATTCGACGCGTGCACCTCGATAACCGGAAACCCCACCTGCCCTATCGCCGTCAAAAGCGGCCCCGTCCCCGTCGTATACCCCGACGGATTGATAACCGCCGCGTCCACGCCCCCGTCGTGCGCCTCATACAGCGCGTTCACCACCTCCCCCTCGATGTTGGAATGAAAAATCTCCACCTCAACGCCCAACTCCTCCGCATACCCACGCACCGCATCATTGATCTCATCCAACGTAGTAGTCCCGAAAATCTCAATCTGCGCCCGCCCCCGCATATTCATCCCCGCCCCCTGAATCACCAAAACCTTCGTCATCGCTCTCCTCCTGCTTTACAAACCATTCCTAACCGCCACTCAACCCCCTCATCATTCCCGCAACCCCCTCCGTCATTCCCGCAATCCCCTCCGTCATTCCCGCAACCCCCTCCATCATTCCCGCAACCCCCTCCGTCATTCCCGCGCAGGCGGGAATCCACCCATTCCCCCAATCACCCTGCGCCACCCCCTTCACCGCTCACCCTGAGCCTGTCGAAGGGTCGAGCGGTCACCAACCAGCCGCAACCCCCTCCGTCATTCCCGCAACCCCCTCCGCCATTCCCGCAACCCACAACGTCATTCCCGCGTAGGCGGGAATCCATCCCCTCTTATCCCTTCCCTCTTGATGGGGGAAGGTTAGGATGGGGGTGCTCCCCGGCCAAATGAAATCGCCCCCTTCGAAACTACCCCCCAACCTTCACCAGCTTCTGCAAACTCCGAATCTCCCTCGGCGGGTCCAACAAACTCCCCGTATTCGTCCACGACACCTCCGCCACGTACATATCCCCGTTCGCGTCCAACGCAATCCCGTGCGGCGCGATGAACTTCCCCGCCTCCAACCCCGGCCCCGTATCCCCCAGCCGCGCCAGCACGTGACCCTCCAGATCGTACACGCTCACCCGCGGCCCCAGCCCGGGCGCGCCCTCGTTCGTCCCAATCGCCGCCCCCAACTCCCCGATGTACAACAACTGCCGCCCATCGGCATCGAAACTCCCATCGTCCATGTACAAGCCGCAAGGCTTCGCCATGTTCACCCACTGCGTCTCATACTTCCCCTTGGAATCGAAAACCTGCACCCGATGGTTCTCCCGATCCGCCACGTACACGTAACCGTCCTTGTCCGTCGCGATGTTGTGGACGATGTTGAACTGCCCCGGCTCCGTCCCCGGCCCGCCCCACGAAAACAGCAGATTCCCGTCCGAATCATACTTGTGGACGCTTGCGTTGCAGTACCCGTCCGACACGTAGATGTCGTTGTTCACGGGGCAGATAGCCACGTGCGTACACTTGTTGAAGGGATGCCCGCTATGAAACGGCGCCGGCTTCCCGCTCGTCCCCAACGTCAACAGCACCCTCCCGTCGTATGTGCACTTCCGCACCGTGTGATCATCGTCGTCAGTGAGATATATCGAATCGTCCGGCCCCATCGTCACCCCGTGCGCCCGCACAAACACATCCTCGCCCCACGAATTCAAAAACTCGCCTTCCCTGTCGAACACAATCATCGGATGCTCCCCCCGATTGAACGCGTACACCCGACCCTTCGCGTCCACGCCGACCCCCGCCACCTCCTTGAACCCCCAACCCTCCGGCAACTTCCCCCAGCCCTCCTCCACCTCATAGACAAAATCCCCTTCTCCAATTCGCACCGCCATCACGCAACCTCCTGACCCAATCTTCCCCCAAGCCTACCCACAACCCGATGTAGATTCAACCTGCCCCTGTCTGACCTGCCCTTCCACCCCCGCCTTTCAACCCCCCTCCCCCAACCAACCCCTCCGTCATTCCCGCAACCCCCTCCGTCATTCCCGCGTAGGCGGGAATCCATCCCGCATCCCCCCAACCTGTGGTACACTAACCCAAACCCGCACTGGAGGACTTCAATGGAATACAACCTCGTCTCCGCCGATTCCCACATGGACATGTCATGGCTCCCCGGCGACCTCTTCGAAAAGAACGGCCCCGACCACCTCAAAGACGCCATGCCCAAAGTTGTAGACACCGACCAAGGCCCCCGATGGATTACCGAAGGACGCGAACTCGGCGTCTACGGCGGCCTCGGCTTCGGCTTCAGCGCCCCCAAGCGCGGCCACCGCCGCCAGGTGGATAAGATGTACGAAGTAGGCTACTACGAAGGCGGCGCCCACGCCATCGACCCCGAACTCCGCCTCAGCGACATGGCCATCGACGGCGTCGACGCCGAAATCCTCTACGGCATGACCACCGCCGGCATGAGAATCCGCAACCCCGAAGTCCTCACCGAAAGCTACCGCATCTACAACGATTGGGTCTCAGACTTCTGCACCGCCACCCCGGGCCGATGGTACGCCCTCGCCTGCATGCCCATCCACGACCCGGTTCTCGGCGGCAAGGAACTCCGCCGCGCCGCCAACAACCCAGGCATCCGCGGCGGCGAACTCTACGTCTCCGGCACAACCCGCCCCATCTACCTCCGCGACGGACACTGGGACCCTCTATGGGACGCCGCGGCGGAAACCGGCCTCCCCATCTCCTTCCACATCGGCGGCGGCGGAATCAAAGTCCCCGGCCCCGTCGAAGGCGAAGAAGGACAAAAGTCCTTCAGCGCCGACGAACCCACCCAGAACCAGCTTGCCTTCGTCGGCACCTCCCTCCCCCTCGGCCAGCTCGCCGGCTCCGAATGGCTCATAAGCATCATCATGAGCGGCACATGCGAAAGACTCCCCGACTTCCGCTTCGTCCTCGGCGAATGCGGCGCCGGCTGGATTCCCTTCGTCATCGAGCGCATGGACATCAAGTACAAGGACAGTCTGCTCGACGAGAAATTCCAGCCCACCATGAGCCTACTCCCCAGCGAATACTGGTACCGACAGGGCGCCACCACCTTCCAGCAGGACCCCTGCGTCAACTACATGGCGGAGCACATCGGCGTCGACAACCTCATGTGGGGTTCCGACTATCCCCACCCCGACGGCGTCTGGCCCGGCTCCCGCGAAGTCATCGACAACACAATGGGCAACCTCGACGAATCAGACCGCCGCAAAATCACCTGCGACAACGCCGTCACCCTCTACCGCATGGGCGCCTAACCCCCCTTCCCCTCCTTCCCCCTCTCCCGTCCTGGGAGAGGGCTGGGGTGAGGCTCCCCCCTCCAACCATCCCGTCATTCCCGCCTACTCTAATCGTCATTCCCGCCTACTCTAATCGTCATTCCCGCCTACTCTAATCGTCATTCCCGCCTACTCTAATCGTCATTCCCGCGCAGGCGGGAATCCACCGCAAACCTCGCGCTCCTATCCCGTAGGGGCGGGTTTGAAACCCGCCCGCCCCTAACCCTTGGAGCTACAACCTTATCGCCAACTCGCCCCTCTTATCCCTTTCCCCTCCAACCCCCCCGTCATTCCCGCCTACTCTAATCGTCATTCCCGCGCAGGCGGGAATCCATCCCCTCTTACTCCTACCCCCACAACCCCTCCGTCATTCCCGTGAAAACGGGAATCCAGGGGTGCGGGGTATGGGGCTGACCCTCCCCCTACCCCCTATACTCCCCCAGCCTCGACAACCTCTCCCGCACCTCCGCAAACGTCTCCGGCCTCTTCGGAAACGCAAACCGAATATACCGCTTCCCCATCTCCTCCCGATGATAAAACGCCCGCCCCGGCACCGGCGTCACCCCAATCTCGCTCGACAGAAATATCGAGAACTCATTCTCATCCGCGAACCCCAAATCCGGATACCCCGTCATCACGTAATACGCCCCCTTCGGCGTCACGTAATCGAACCCCATCTCCCCCAGAATCGACAGCATCGTGTCCCGCCGCACCACGTACCCCGCCGCCAACTCGTCATAATAACTCTGCGGAAATCGCAGCCCCACCGCCGCCGCCTCCTGCAACGGCGCCGCCGCCCCCACCGTCACGAAATCGTGCGCCCGCCGGATCCCCGTCGTTATCCCCTCGTCCAGCGCGATGCACCAGCCCACCCGCCACCCCGTCACGCTATACGTCTTCGACACGCTGTTGATTGTAATCGTCCGTTCCCCCATCCCCGGCAGCGACGCGATGCTGCAATGCGTCTCCCCGTCATACAGAATATGCTCGTAAGGCTCGTCCGTAATCGCCAGCGCGTCGAACTCCTGGCACAACTCCCCGATGAACTCCAACTCCGCCCGACTGAACACCTTCCCTGTCGGATTGTGCGGCGTGTTGATGACGATTGCCTTCGTCTTCCCGCTGAACGCCCGACGCAGCTCCTCATCGTCGAAGACGAACTCGCCGTCCTTCTCATAAAGCTGCACGTACACCGGCTGCCCCTGACACAACAACGTATCCGGCCCGTAATTCTCGTAGAAAGGCTCGAATACGATAATCTCATCCCCCGGATCCACCACCGCCAGCATCGCCGAAAGCATCGCCTCCGTCCCCCCGCACGCGATCGTAATGTGACGCTCCGGGTCGATTTCCACTCCGTTGTACCAGCCGAACTTCTCCGCCAGCGCCTGCCTCAAATTGGGCGCGCCCCATGTGATTGCGTACTGATTGAACCCGTTGTCCAGCGCGTCCTTCGCCGCCTCTATCAACTCCCGCGGCGGGTCGAAGTCAGGAAACCCCTGCGCCAGATTGACGCCCTCATGCATATTATTGACCCGCGTCATCTCCCGGATCACCGACTCCGTGAACAAACTAACCCTTTTGGAATACCGCCGCTTAGACGCCAATCTGAACAACCCCCCTCAAACTACACTCTATAAATTCGCCGTGATGCTACCACGTATCCCCCCAATTCGCCACCACCTCCCAGTCCCGTCATTCCCGCCTACCCCTCCGTCATTCCCGCCTATCCCTCCGTCATTCCCGCGCAGGCGGGAATCCATCCCCTTCTTATCCCTTCCCCCTTGAGGGAGAAGGTTAGGATGAGGGTGATCCCGTTCACCCTGAGCCTGTCGAAGGGTCGAACGCCCCCTTTCGCCGTCCCCGCTTCCCACCTCTTGCTCCCGCGAAAGCGGGAGCCTATCCCCTCTTATCCCTTCCCCCTCCAATCTACTCGTCATTCCGGCGAAAGCCGGAATCCATCCCCTCATCCCACCATCCCCTCCGCTCACCCTGAACAAATATAACCCCGCTCACCCTGAACTCGTCCTGAGCCTGTCGAAGGGCCGAGCGGGGTTCTCTTATCCCTTCCCCCTTTGACGGGGGAAGGTTAGGATGGGGGTGTCTCCCACTCCCCCAAAACCTCCACCGCCGCCCGTATCGTCTCCCCCGTCGTCCGACCCTCATCCACCGTCTCCGCCCGCTCCTCCGCGAAAGCCGTCCGACTCAACAACCCATAAACCGCCGCCGCCCCCTCGTGAAACCCCGACGGCAGCCCCCGACTCCCATACGTCGCCGCTATCTCCTCCATCTCCCCAACCCACCGACCCGCCCGCGCCGGCAGCCGCGAAATCCCCGACTCCATCGCCTCGAACGCCGCCGCCTGACTCGACGCCAACTCCGCCCCCAACTCCTCCGTCAACCCCAACGACTCCGCCAGCGAAAGAACCGCCACGTGCAGCGCCGACGTCCCCTTCGTCAACCCCGCGTAGCACATCTTTATCCCCGACGCCCGCCCAACCTCGTCCCCCATCTGCTTCACCACTATCCCCATCCCGTCCAACTCCGACATCACCCCCGCGTGTCCCCCCGAAACATAAAACCGCGGCCTATACCCGCCCTTAGGCGGCCCCCCGATTATCGACCCGTCAATGAAGCGCCCACCGTCGCCTGCGATTATCTCCTCTATATCCAACGTTGTTTGCGGCGAAATCGCATTGCAGTCCGCATAATAGACATCGGAGCCAACGGTTCTGATAGCCTGCCCCACGTCCCGCGCCAATGCCGTCGCCTCCGAAGGAACCATTATCGACAAAATCAGGTCAGCCTCCTCAACCAAGTCTTCCAGACTGGCAACGTCAACAATCCCAGCCGCCGCCGCCAGCCCCCGCGTCCGCGCGCTCCGACCCTCCAGATACGTCAAAACCTCCAATCCCCCCTCCCTCAACGCTCTCCCCACGTTGTGACCCATGTCCCCCGGACTCAAAATCGCCACCCGTTCAACCGCCATGCTCGCCCCCTATCTCTTCAAATGAACTATCCGTCATTCCCGCAACCCCCTCCGTCATTCCCAAAACCCCCTCCGTCATTCCCAAAACCCCCTCCGGTCATTCCCGCGAAGGCGGGAATCCATCTTCCACCTTCCCCCGACCCCACGTCCACCCTCACTCCAACTCCACAATCGTCTGCCCAATCAAAACGCTATCCCCCTTCTGCACCCGCACCGCCCTCACTCGCCCGCCCCTCGGCGCCGTCAACTCCTGCTCCATCTTCATCGCCTCCAGCACGCACACCCGCCCCCCCGACGCAACCGTGTCCCCAACCCCCACGTCAATCGAAAGCACCACCCCCGGCAGCGGCGACCGAACCACGTTGTCCCCTCCCTCATCTCCCGCCTCCACTTCTACTGTAGAAGGAACCGACGCCCCCGCTTCCGCCACGTCCTCCAACCGCACCATCACCGGCTCCCCATCCACCAACACCCGCACCTCCCCGCCCTCCCACGCGCCAACCTCCACCTCATACCACCGGTCCTCAACCTTCACCCGCAGCCGCATCATGTCACCCTCCATCATCCCACCACCCTAACTCAACACCGAAATAAACACGCCCGCCACCACCGCCGACCCTATCACCCCCGCCACATTCGGCCCCATCGCATGCGGCAGCAGGAAATTATTCGGATTCGCCAGCCGCCCGATGTTGTGCGACAGCCGCGCCGCCATCGGCACCGCCGAAACCCCCGCCGACCCTATCAGCGGATTAACCTTCTCCTTCACAAACAAATTCATCGCCTTCGCGAACAGCAGCCCGCTCACCGTGCTGAACGCGAACGCCCCCAGTCCCAGCCCCAGAATCTTCACCGTATCCACGTCGAAAACCCGCTCCGACGACAGCTGCGCCCCAACGGTAATCATCAAAAATATCGTCGCGATGTTCAAAATCTCGTTCGACGCCGAATTGAACAGCCTCGGCACCACCCCGCTCTCCCGGAAAAGATTCCCAATCATAAACATCGCTATCAACGGCGCCGACTCCGGCACCACCAAAATAATGATAATCATCGTCGCCGCCGGAAACAGCAGCTTCTCCTTGCGCGAAACCTCCCGCAAAGGACGCATCACAATCTCCCGCTCCTTCTTCGTCGTCAACAGCCGCATCAACGGCGGTTGGATGAACACCACGCTCGCCATGTACGAATATGCCGTCACCGCCGTTATCCCCAGCAGCTCCGGCGCCAGCCGCGCCGAAGCGAAAATCGTCGTCGGTCCGTCCGCGCCGCCGATTATCGCGATCGCCCCCGCCTCCTTCAGACTGAACCCCACCACCAGCGCCAGCCAGAACGCTGCGAACACCCCCATCTGCGCCGCCGCTCCCAGCAGCAGCGTCTTCGGATTCGCGATGATAGGCCCGAAGTCCGTCAACGCCCCCAGTCCCAGGAATATCAACGGCGGCAGGATGTTCCACTTGAATATCGCGAACTCGAACACCACCCCCAGAATCCCCGACTCCTGCTGCCCCGCCTCAGGACTGTAATGCGTCAACCCCGTCAACGGCAGATTCGCCAGAATAATCCCGATTCCGATAGGCAGCAACACGTAAGGCTCCGTCTTCTTCGCGATTGCGACGAAGGCGAACCCCGCGCCCGCCAGCAGCAGCAACAAATTCTGCCAACCAAAATTGGTCAGCCCGCTCGCACTAACAAACTCCCTAAGCTCTTCCAAACCCCATATCCCCGTCTATCGAATGGTCCTCTCCTATTCTTCTATGCTGCAATCCCCACTCACCTCTCCCCCTCAACACAAACCGTCATCTCCGCCCCCTCTCCGTCATTCCCGCAACCCCTCTCCGTCATTCCCGCAACCCCTCTCCGTCATTCCCGCCCCCTCTCCGTCATTCCCGCGTAGGCGGGAATCCATCGCAACCCACGTCCATCGTCCCCGCTCACCCTGAGCCTGTCGAAGGGTCGAGCGGAGGGGCGTCCCCAACCTCCAAATCCCCCCTCCCCATCGCCACCGACACCGCAATCGTTGCCGCCAACGCCTTATTCCGCTCCTCCGACGCCGTCTCCTCCTCCAAAACCCCCTCCTCCTCCTCGCCCCCCAACAACCCCACCACCCGCGGCAAAACCGCCGTCATCAAAGACAGCAGCGCCAACAGGCAAAAGGCGGTGCCTATCCCTATCAAAGTAATCGTCACAGCCTCAGATACCTCGAACCCGATGACCCCGCCTCCTTCCATTCATAATTCAACCCAACGCATTCTACACTCCAACCGCCTCCAATGCCACACCTCCCGCCCCGCCAAAGCGCCATCCATCCCCTTGCCAGGAACTCCCATCCCCTGCTACAATTCCCTGCATGAAACATATAACCCAAAAAGAGACCTTGCGCGAGGCCCCGCCAAACCCACCCCCATCCACCGCCGTAACGCCTATGGTAAAACCCCTCATTCGTTCTCACCACAACATAATAACGAATCCCCATCTTCCCCTGAATCAGCTATAAAAACCCCATCCGTTTCCCACCACAGAAAAAAAAGAAGCCAAACAAAACGAATCATCTCTACTACAACAAGCCCACAATAGCGTCCGGCTGAATGTCCGCCACCGGCCCCATAATGACTAACCCCTCAAATTCGGCTATACTGATACCTGATACAACAACCAATCACCCCTCATCATAAGCTAGGAGGACATTCATGGCCGACCGCATTGACTTCAACTGCGACATGGGCGAAAGCTTCGGCATGTACAAGCTAGGCTACGACGAGGAGGTTATCCGCTACATCACCTCCGCTAACATCGCCTGCGGCTTCCACGCCGGTGACCCCATGTGGATGCGTACCACCGTCGAAATGGCCGAAAAGCACGGCGTCGGCGTCGGCGCCCAGCCCAGTTTCCCCGACCTCATGGGCTTTGGTCGCCGCAACATGATGGTCTCCCCCGAAGAAGCCCGCAACGACGTCACCTACCAGATAGGCGCTCTCCAGGCCTTCGCCACCAATGGAAAACTCCAGCACGTCAAGCCCCACGGCGCCATGTACAACATGGCCGTCGCCGATCTCACTCTCGCCCGCGCCATCTGCCAGGCCGTCAAGGACGTTGACCCCGACATGATTGTCGTCGCCCTCGCCGGTACCGACTGGGTTGACCTCGCCGCCGAAATGGGCCTCCGCGTCGCCCGCGAAGCCTTCGCCGACCGCGCCTTCACCGCCGAAGGAACCCTCGTCCCCCGCGCCCAACCCGGCTCCGTCATCCACGACGTCGACGCCGTCGTCGAGCGCAGCGTCAAGATGGTCACCGAAGGAAAAGTCACCGCCATCACCGGCGAGGAAGTCGAATTCCAAGCCGATAGCCTATGCCTCCACGGGGATACTCCCGGCGCCGTCGAAATGGCCCGCGCCGTCCGCGAAGGACTCGAAAACGCCGGCGTCAAGATCGTCCCCATGCGCGAGCTCGTCTAACCCATGTACGACGAACCCCGCTTCCTCCCCGCCGGCGACCGCGCCCTCGCCGTCGAACTCGGCGACGACATCGCCCCAGATACCAACGCCGCCGTCCGCGACCTCTTCGTCGCCCTCGAAAATAACCCCATCCAAGGCGTCATAGACCTCATCCCCTCCTACCGCTCCATCCTCCTCAACTACGACCCCCTGGCCCTCGACTACGCCACCCTCCAGGACCAACTCGCCGCCCTCCTCGAATCCGTGTCCGCCGGCGAACCCGCCACCCCCCGCTGCGTCCAGATCCCCGTCCTCTACGGCGGCGATGCAGGCCCCGACCTCGACCACGTCGCCAACCACAACAGCCTCGCCACCGACGAAGTAATCGCCATCCATTCCGCCCCTCAATACCTCGTCTACATGCTCGGATTCTCCCCCGGCTTCCCCTACCTCGGCGGCATGGATCCACGCATCGAAACCCCACGCCTCGACACCCCCCGCACCATCATCCCCGCCGGCTCCGTCGGCATCGCCGAAAAGCAAACCGGCGTCTATCCAACTGCCTCCCCCGGCGGCTGGCAGCTTATCGGCCTCACCCCCCTCAACTTCTTCGACCCCGAAGCCCACCCTCCCAGCCTCCTCGAACCCGGCGACCTCATCCGCTTCATCCCCATCGACCAACCCGAATTCGACGCCATCTCCGAAGAAGTCCGGCAGGGCGTCTACCAGACCCGCACCGAGGCCCCCGAATAGCCATGCCCACCTTCAAAGTCATAGAAGGCGGCTTCTACACCACCGTCCAGGACTTGGGACGCTACGGCTTCCAACGCTACGGCGTCCCCGTCTCCGGCGCGATGGACTCCTACGCCCTCCGCCTCGCCAACATCCTCCTAGACAACGACGAAGCCGCCGCCGCCCTCGAACTCACCCTCATCGGCCCCAAACTCGAATTCCTGGAAGACACGACCATAGCCCTCGCCGGCGCAAACCTCGCCCCACGCCTCAACGGACGCCCCGCCCCCATGTGGCGCGCCTTCCGCGTCCAACGCGGCAGCCTCCTAACCTTCGACGGCCCGATGGTCGGAAAGTGCGCCTACCTCGCCCTCCCCGGCGGCATCCACGTCCCCTCCCAGATGGGTAGCCGCTCCACCTACGCCCGCGCCAACCTCGGCGGCCACGACGGACGCGCCCTCCAACCCGGCGACGAAATCTCCGCCGCCCGCCGCGACGACGACAAGCGACCCAACCCCACAACCATACCAGACCGCCTCGTCCCCCAACGCATGGACGAACACCCCCTCCGCGTCGTCATGGGCCCCCAATCCGACGCCTTCTCACCCGAAGGCATAGCCGCCTTCTTCAGCGGAACCTACAACGTCAGCCAGCAGTCCGACCGCGTCGGCTACCGCCTGGAAGGCCCCCCCATCGCCCACGCCCGCGGCGCCGACATCGTCTCCGACGGCATCCCCGCAGGCGCCGTCCAGATTACCGGCGACGGCCAGCCCGTCATCCTCATGGCCGACCGCGGCACCACCGGCGGCTACACCAAAATCGCCGCCGTCATCGCCGTCGACATCCCCAAACTCGCCCAGACCCTCCCCGGCAACGCCGTCGCCTTCCACGCCGTCACCGTCGAGGAAGCCCACCGCCTACTCGAGGAGCAGGAAGACGCCATAGCCCAATTCAAAGAACACGTCCAGCGCGCCGCCCAGACCCGCGCCCCCACCCTCCGCGTCCTCGTAGACAACCAGCCCTACGAAGTCCGCGACGAATCCGGCGAACCCGCCGCCCAGACCGACCCCCTCCACGGCGAAGTCCAAACCACCCGACGCACCCTCGTCGCCACCATCAACAACACCCCCTACACCTTCCAAATCCACACCGAGCACACCCCCAACCCCTAACCCAACCCCTCTTCTCCCTCCCCCCACGAAGGAAGGCTACGATGGGGGCGACTCCCCTCTTCCCCCTCAACGGGGAAAGATTAGGATGGCGGTGATTCTCGTGGAGTGGAAGGAGCATGGAAGCAGCGGTTGGGACCCGGCATGACAGATTCCGATTCCCCTTGTGAAAATCGCCGCGGAGAAAAGACCATAGCTTGTGCAACGAGTAAAGGCATTTGGATAATGAATCCACTGTTGGGACTGATGGTAACATTGTGCCTTGTACTTATAGCTTGCGACGCGCAGCCGAAACCTGTTGAGGAGGTCCACCGATACGCTTATCCCTCCGTTGCCCATACCCCACCTTCGATAGACCAGCAGATTTTTGACGCTGACCTGATAGTGGTGGCTATCCTTACCTCGGCATCGGCAGGGGTAGAGACGATTCCTGGAGATGCCGGCGTGACTTCTACCTATTTACCCAAGCAAATCATTAGCTTCCGCGCTGTGGAGTACCTCAAAGGCACCGGACCTACTACGTTAACTGTGGAGGTAATGGACGACGGGCCAGTTTACACGGAGGGCGACCTTTACGAAGGATACCTACTGAGGCGAATGCCCTCAAAGCCGCCACAGAAATCTTGGCCAAACGCAACACCGCTTGGGACAATCATCCTGGGGTCCTCTTCCTACAAGGGCCCCTCACTTCCAGCGATGTGTCCGGGGTGTCCGCTGCTGGGGTGTACGGCTTTACCTATGCCCATTTCGAGGCTTATTCGGACTTTGACTACTCAATTGACACCCTAAGCCGCACATGGCTTCCGGCTTAGGAAGATCCGACTGATGAGGTTGATTCGACATCCAGTCATACCGATGAAACTGAATTCATCACCGACGGGACAGAGACGCCGTTTCCAGTGATATCTCTTACGTCCCTAAAAGCGCGTATATCCGAGGTAAATACGATGCTGGAGGCTGGTGAGAACATTGAAGGATATGCTGAATGAGTAAGGGCTTCTTTGGTGAGAGAGCGTTACTATCGGGATAGGATAGGACCACCTATACCTCAGGAGAAATCAATCAAATCAGGGTTGGCAGGTGGGGAAGAGTTGGCGATGTCTGGCAAGGTTTGGTATGACGAGTACATGATTAGGACGGTTAGCGGACCGAACGCGGAGTTGTTTGACATACTCAATGTTGATGACGACACAGACCCGTCCAATGGGCATTATGTTTCAGAGGTCACCACCCGCCCTCTGCCCGCGGGAGTATATTCGGTTAACTTCCATCTGAGGCTTCCCCGAGATCTGCTTTGCAACTTTAACCCCTCGCACAATAACTATTACACTTTTAATGTAACCGTCATCGCCCCCGTAGGCATCCTCCACGAAGCTTTCTTCGACCCCACAGAAGCTGGGGAGGATGAGGTTTCGCCGGCGTCGTTCAGCGTTGGGGGAGCGGCTACGGAGATAACGGGGTTGGAGTGGACGGACGGGAAGGTGGTTTTGAGTCTGGACCCCGTCGTTTCGCTGGACGGGTACACGTTGGACTTCATCGAATTGGACGGGACGGCGTCGTTGAATCTTCGGGGTTTGGACGTGGCAGAGCGATCCAGGGCCGGGGACGGATCTGGGGCGTTGAAGTGGGCGGTGGCGAATGAGCCGTGGGACGACGGGGACAAGCTGATGCTTCGTATACGTGAAGACGGCGCGGCGGCGCCTCCAACGCCGGAACCGACGCCAACGCCCACCCCGACTCCAACGCCGAGTCCGACGCCGTCTCCCACTCCCACGCCGACGCCCGAGCCTGTGGTGACGTTGACGGCTACGCGGGGTTCGGATAAGACGTCGGCGACGGTGTCGTGGACGAAGTACGGGGAGAGCAATTTCGATTATTATCGGTTCGTGGTGTGCACGGAGGCGCAGTTCAGCGGGACGTCTTGCAGCGGGACGGTGTACCGGAGCGAGGCGTATTCCAACGCGGATACGTTGGGGCCTGTGACGGTGACGGGGCTGGAGGCGGCGACGGGGTATGGGGTGATTTTGCAGGTGTGGCGGAAGGGGGTGACGGGGGCGTTGAAGTTTTACGCGACGATTGCGGCGTCTGGGGGTTAGGGGAGTCACCCCCATCCCCTCATTGACCCTCCCCGCATACTCCATTACACTTGCCTCACTCAATGGCAAGGAGGCGCCCATGTCCCAATTCGGAGAAGGCAAGTTCACGTATAGCTTGGCGGAAGGATGGGGCGATCTGCCCGAAGGCCACGAGTTCGGCCAGGTGGCGGGCGTGGCGGCGGACTCTCAGGGTCGCGTCCATCTCTTCAATCGGAGCGCCCATCCGGTGCAGGTCTTCGACATGGAAGGCAATTTCCTCCGTTCCTGGGGGTCGGGCGCTTTCGCGAATCCCCACGGCATCACCATCGCGCCCGACGACACCTACTGGCTCGCCGACAGGGACGCCCACGTCGTCCAGCACTACTCCGTCGAGGGCGTGCTGCTGCTGACCATCGGCAATCCCAACCAGCCATCCAACACGGGCTATAACGCAGACGAGGGAATGGTCCAGCGGGCCGCCGGGCCTTTCAATCTGCCCACCAAGGTCGCCCTCGGCCCGGACGACGAAATTTTCGTCGCCGACGGTTACGGCAACTGCCGCGTCCACCGATTCAACGCCGACGGCGAGCTCATCCAGTCCTGGGGCGAACCCGGCGACGGCCCCGGCGAGTTCAATCTACCCCACAGCCTATGGGTTGACGGCGACGGTCGCGTGCTGGTCTGCGACCGCGAGAATCATCGCATCCAGATTTTCACCCGACAGGGATTTCACCTCGCCACCTGGGACGGGTTCATGCAGCCCACCGACATCTACATCGACCCAGACGGCATCGTCTACGTGTCCGAACTGGGCGACCGGGTCAGCATCCTCGACCTGGAAGGCAATCTGCTGGCTCGGTGGGGCGACGAGCGCAGCCAGGAACCCGGCAGCTTCTGGGGCGCCCACGGGATCTGGGTCTGCGGCAAAGGCGACATCTACGTCAGCGAGGTGCTGGAAGGCCAGCGCGTCCAGAAGTTTACCCGCGCTTCGTAACCTGATAATGGAGGCATAACCCTTGGCGGAACAGGCAGCATCAGCCGCAAACCTTCGCGTTAGAGTCAACCCCGACGGCCTGCGCACCACAGTCCAAAAGATCCTGATGCACGTCGGCGTGCCCGCCGACGATGCGCTCACCGGCGCGGACGTGCTGGTGAAGGCGGATATGATGGGCGTGGAAAGCCACGGCGTTTCCAATATGCTGGAGCGCTACGTGGAGCGATTCCAGGCCGACATTATGAACCCCAAGCCCGACTGGCGCATCGTCCGCGAAACCCCCGGCACCGCGACCATTGATGCCGACCGAGCCTTGGGCGTCGTCATCACCCCCAAGGCGATGGAAATCGCCATCGAAAAGGCCAGGAACGTGGGCGTCGGGATGGTAACCGTGGGGAATACGCGGCACCTCGGTATGGCCGTCTACCACGCCATGATGGCCCTGGAGCACGATATGATAGGCGTCTGCATGTCCAGCGTTCGCCCCACCGTCCTTCCCTCCTTGGGCAGCACGGTCCGGCTGGGCACCAACCCCATCGCCGTCGCCGCTCCCGCCGGAACCCACCCCCCCTTCGTCTTCGACGCCGCCACCAGCGTCGTCCCAGACAACAAGGTGGACATCGTCCGTCGGCTCGGCGGCAACCTGTTTCCTGGCTGGATTGGCGACGAGAAAGGGACGCCTATCATGGAGGCCGTGCCCGCGCCCCCGCGCGACGGCTACCAGCTGCTTCCCCTGGGCAGCATACCCCAGACGGGGGCCCACAAGGGCTACGGACTGGCGTGCGTGGTGGACATTCTCTGCGGGGGTCTGTCGGGTTCTCGCTACGGCGCAACCCGTCCAGCCGAAGAAGTCGCCCACACCGTAGCCGCCTACAACATCGACGCGTTCATCGAAGTCGATACGTTCAAGGCCCAGATGGACGAGTGGCTCCAGACGCTTAAGGACACGCCTCCCGCGCCGGGCGCTGACCGCGTCCTCGTCGCCGGACAGATGGAATGGGAAGCGGAGCAGGACCGGAAGGCCAACGGCATCCCCCTGCACCCCGACGTCATCCGGTGGTTCCGCGACACCTGCGCCCAGATGGACATCCCTTTCACCCTGGAGCCGTAGGTTGAGTTCAACCTGGGACGTGGCCGTCATCGGCGGAGGCATCATCGGCCTGTCATCCGCCCTTCACCTCACGCGCCTCTACCCCAAAACCCGCGTCGTCGTCCTGGAAAAAGAATCGCAACTCGCCCTCCACCAGACGGGCCACAACAGCGGCGTCATCCACTCCGGCGTCTACTACAAGCAGGGTTCACGCAAGGCCGTATTCTGTGTGGAAGGGGTCAAGCGCCTCAAGCAGTATTGCCACGACAAGGGAATCGAGTACGACCAATGCGGCAAGGTCATAGTCGCCACGGAAGAGTCGGAACTGCCCGGTCTGGACGAAATCTACCGACGCGGGACCGACAACGGAGTTCCAGACCTTCGCATCATCGACGCCGACGAACTCGCCGAAATCGAACCCCACACGCGCGGCATCAAAGCCCTCCACGTCCCAGGCACCGCCGTGGTGGACTTCAGCCGCGTATCGCAAGCCTACGCCGACGACATCCGACACAACGGCGGCGAAATCCTCACCGGCCGCAAGCTTATCAACGTCCACAAAAACGCCAACGACCTGACTCTTGAGACCAACCAGGGCGAAGTCCGCTGCCGCTATCTCATCAACTGCGCCGGCCTCTACGCCGACACCGTAGCCCGCGCCCTCGGCGCTCCCGACAACGTCCGAATCATCCCCTTCCGGGGCGAATACTACGTGCTGCGTCCCGAAAGCCGCGGACTAGTGAGGGGTTTGGTCTATCCCGTGCCGGATCCCCGATTCCCCTTCCTTGGCGTACACTACACCAAGCGCATCAACGGCGAAGTCGAGGCAGGACCCAACGCCGTCCTGGCCTGGGCGCGGGAGGGATACCGCAAGACCAACGTCAACCTCCCCGAGGCATTCCGACACCTGACCTATCCCGGCTTCTGGAGGATGACCCTACGCACCTGGCGCGTGGGCCTAGCCGAAATGCACCGTTCCGTGATGAAAAGCGTCTTCGTCAAAGACCTGCAAAAGCTCATCCCTGAAGTGCGCTCCCAAGACCTGACTCACGGCGGCGCCGGCGTCCGCGCCCAAGCGGTCAGCCGCGACGGGAGACTCCTTGACGACTTCAGCATCCAGCAAACCCCCGGCGCCATCCACGTCCTCAACGCCCCGTCACCCGGCGCCACTTCATCCCTCTCCATCGGCCACCACGTCGCGCTCATGGCGGGCGAATCCTTCAACCTGAAGGGTTAATCTCGAAACAGCGGCGCGACCTCTTCCGCGAACAGCTTCATCGAATTCTGAACCTTGTCGCGCGCCATGTGGCTCGGACTCATCCCCAGCAGCACGTTCCGCGCCCCCACGTCCCGCAACTCCCCAATCTTCTCCGCCACGTACCGAGGCGTCCCCGCCAGCAGATAATGCTCCGGCATCGACGAAATCGAAGGCGGCGTCGGTATCGGGTCCACGTACTCCGTTGGATTCAACTTCGCCCGCGCCTCGCTGATGTGCGCCCGTTCCGCCTGAAACGCCGGGACCGCCTCTTCCAACGCCTGCTCGCGGCTCTCCGCCACGTACACACTCCGCCGCACCCATGTCTCCTCCATGCACCACTTCACGTGCGCCTCATCGAACCCCGCCTCGTACATCGTCTCCTGATACACCTTCAGCCGATGCGCCGTATCCTCCACGCTATCCACCCCCGTCAGCACCGGACGCCCCCGCCGCGCCATCTCCAGCATCGACTCCATGCTGATGCACGCGCGAATCAACGGCGGATGCGGCTCCTGATACGTCTTCGGACGCATAATCGGCACCTGCACCTGCCAATACTCCCCCTGAAAGTCCAACCCATCCGCCGTCCACGCCTTCAACAGCAAATCCTCCGCCTCATCCAGCCTCCGCCGCCCCTCCTCAATCGTCGTCCCGAACCCCATATACTCATAAGCGTTATACGCCGACCCCCGCCCCGTTCCCACAATCAGCCGCCCGTGGCTGAGATTGTCCAACAGCGCCGTCTGCGCCGCCAGCTTCACCGGATGATGGAACGCCATCTGCACCACGGCGAACCCAATCTTGATTCGACGCGTCCGCGCCGCCACCGCCGCTCCGAACACCACCGGGTCCGCGTACACCGTATCCCCACCGAAGTAATGCTCCGTCAGCCAGATAGAGTCATACCCCAGCGCGTCCGCCAGCTCCGCCTCCTTCAACGTACTATCGATAATCCCGCTATCCATGCCGGGATCTGGACTTATCTGAAGCACAAACGGCCCAAAGCGCATGACGCATCCCACTCCCAATAATACTCGCAAACGCCCGCCACAGACTCCCAAATCAACGAACGCGCCCGCCCATTATACCACGCCACCCGCCCGCTCACCCTGAGCCTGTCCTGAGCTTGTCCAAGGGCTTGTCTAAGGGATGGGCGTGACTCCCCTAACTCCCCCCAGCCCCAATCGTCGCGTAGAACTTCAACGCCCCCGTCACCCCCTTCCGCCACACCTGCAAAATCACCCCATACCCCGTCGCCGCCTCCAGCCCCGTCACCGTCACAGGCCCCAACGTATCCGCGTCGAAATACGCCGGACTCCCATACACCGTCCCGCTGCAAGACGCCCCGCTGAACTGCGCCTCCGTGCACACCACGAACCGATAATAGTCGAAGTTGCTCTCCTCATACTTCGTCCACGACACCGTCGCCGTCGTCTTATCCGAGCCCCGCGTCGCCGTCAACGTCACCAACGGCGGCGGAATCGTCGCGTAGAACTTCAACGCCCCCGTCACACCCTTCCGCCACACCTGCAAAATCACCTCATACCCCGTCGCCGCGTCAAGCCCCGTCACCGTCACAGGCCCCAGCGTGTCCGCGTCGGAATACGCCTCGCTCCGGTACACCGTCCCGCTGCAAGACGTCCCGCTGAACTGCGCCTCCGTGCACACTACGAACCGATAGTAGTCGAAATTGCTCTCCACGTACTTCGTCCACGACACCGTTGCCGACGTCTTGTCCGAACCCCGCGCCGCCGTCAGCGTCACCACAGGCTCAGGCGTAGGCGTGGGCGTGGGAGACGGCGTCGGACTCGGCGTCGGGGTTGGTGTGGGCGTAGGCGTCGGTTCAGGCGTTGGAGGCGCCGCCGCGCCGTCCTCACGGATACGAAGCATCAACTTGTCCCCATCCTCCCACGGCTCATTCGCCACTGCCCATTTCAACGTCCCAGACCCGTCCCCGGACCTGGACCGCTCTGCCACGTCCGAGCCGCGAAGATTCAACGACGCCGTCCCGTCCAACTCGATGAAGTCCAACGTATACCCGTCCAGAGAAACGACGGGGTCCAGATTCAACACCACCTTCCCGTCCGCCCAATCCAACCCCGTTATCTCCGTATCCGTCCCCCCAACGCTGAACCCCGCCGGCGAAACCTCATCCTCCCCCGACTCCACAGGATCAAAAAACGCCTCATGCAACGTCCCCGCAGGTGCCGTAACGGTTACAACCCAATCTAGCTTTCCCGTCCCAGGTTTAAAATCACAGGGAATATATCGGTACATAATGGTATTGTCTCTAAAGTTGTACACTCCAAGAGGCAAGGGACGAGCAGTTGCGAGCCGAGTCGCATACCCATCAGTGGCGCTTTTATTGTTGTCAATGTTTCTCGTACTAAAGAGTTCTGCATCCTTACCAGAAATCCAAATGTTGTCGTAGCCCTTCTGACCATGAGAAGGTTCATAATCATGTATAATTGCCCCAATGCCCATGCCCGAAACCAACGATGCATCTGATTGATAGGGTTTCCATGGCCTTTTATAATACGCTTCAAAGTCTCGGTGAAATTTTAGGTTGCTGATTGCACTACGGACGCAGAAGTCATATCCCTCTATACCCTTTCCACCCTCCATCCAAGCTATCTTTGTGCGAAGGTCGATAAGAGAAATAGTCTCTTGGGATCCACCTGTGGCATCTCCGGAGTCCGTGATGAATTCAATACTACTTTCACCAGACGATGCATCTATGGTTTCCGATTCTGTGGGCAGCCAAGCAGGGTCCAACGTGTCTATACTGTAGCCCAACCCACTGTAATGTGTATCCGTAAATACGAACGACCCGTTACCTTCACTGGACGCGCCTGAACTCCCTCTACTAAGAAAGAGTACTGCTTCACGTTTGTCATATTTGCTATCCCGTGAGACTGGATTGGCGTCCACAGTAATCTCCGTTGGCCCGGTGCCCTTTAGGTATTCTGTAACTTTAAAGCGCATCGGGTAGTTGTCGCCTGACAACAGGGATGCTCTTACGATGACATCAGAGTCATATATCCGCTCCTCAACTGTAGGAGAGCCAGCGTCAATGTATCGAGGTCCAGAGACCTGCTCCACACCTACCAAATTAGCTGAAGTAGCAGGCTCAATCACTTCCTTACCACCACAAGAGACGATCACAAGAAGAAGTCCGCTCGCTAGGGCAAACGCCACAAGCGAAACAAACCATGACTGATCAATATAAAGCTTCTTCGCTCTATTCATCATTGTTTCTTGACCTCAGTGCTTCTTGTGCCCCTTGTAGATATGTTCCATGCCATCCAAGTCATACTTGGTGGGAACGTCTAAGACATTTTCTGGATCAACATAACCCATCAAATATGGCCCCTGAGTGGACCCCAGCCCTACGTTATGCCCAAATTCATGCATCATTACCTGGGTCAGGTAATAGAAATAATCACTCGATTGCCTTGCTTTCTCTACATCGGTTGTCCATTTTCTAAAGTCTGATTTGGTAGGGGGCTCGGGTGGAAACTTTATCCAGAATTCCTGAAATCCTAGATGTGGATATGTCCCACCTGCTTTGACGCAGGCCAACGCGTCTATTCCGCACTCGCCGGGCCCGGATGCTGGATACCAATAGCCTCTAATTTTCGTGTCAGCTCCGGAACTAACAGCTTCAAATACCACTCTATCCTGCTTTGCGTTCCATTGCTTTGCCGCTTCACTGCTTGCGAAAATGACGTCGCTCACTTTAACAGGCTCGTAGTCCTCTGAAATATGACTGGGCTTCTCCCCATCCATGAAGGGATCTTCCTCAGTATCTTGAATCCAGTAACCCAATTGATGGTCAGCCCGGTGCCACGCCTCCGTCATGGCCTTAGCAATTGTGTAACTACTGATATTGGTCCCGTTGTGAGCTTGGACCGTAAACCCTGTGTTTTCAATGTTACCCTTACCGCACCGCACAACCTTAGCGTTGGTCAAAGTGAACTCCGATGTGTCCGCTGTGAGAGGCAGCGTCCAGCCTGTCTCTCCCTCAGGTGTAGTCCAGTTGCACTCACGATTGTCAGAGAATTGGAGTCCGGTGTCGTCCACGTCTAGGATGAATTTGAATTTATAGCCTTTAGGCACAATTTTGTCCCCGTATTTCCCGGTGATTACTATATCCATGTCAAAGGGATGAAGCACACTCCATACGGGGCTTGATTCGGTGAACGTATATTTCCTCGAATAGTTGCCAGTTTTCTCATCTAAACTCCAATAATCCTTTGCCACTACAGTAACTACTAACTCCTTGTCCGTCCAAATGCTCACAATCTTGCTCGAATCACCCCATTCGGTGGAAAGGAGAATCCCATCGCCTTTTGCCCTGACACGGAAATAGTATTTCGTGTCAGGCTTAAGGCCGTTAATGGTAATTTCTTCGTCGGTTGTGGTTGCATGGTCGCCCGGGTCCCAACCGCTGCTTCCATGCTCCATCCACTCGACCTTGTACTCCGCCGCAAGCAGAACGCGGCTCCATTTGACTTCAAGCGCCGTGTCCCCATTTTTTTTATCCAACGACACCTTAGGATTTTGAGGAGGCGTGGCCTTGGGTGGCCCGACCGTTATGGTGAAACTCAGCGTTGCCGAGTCTTTGGGTAATTTCCCTCCAGTGTCGCTGTCCGTTGCCGTATAAATATATGTATTTGCGTCCTGGGCTGTAGTGGGAGTCCCATACAGCTTCCTCTCACTGCTGTTGAATCTAATCCCTCCGTGCACCGGGCCATCGAAGGCCGCAGCCTTAGGGCCGCTTTCGGCAGAAGCAGTGGGACCACTGACGGAGTAGGTCAGGTCGCCATCGCCCCCCGTCGCCTCTGGAAGAATGACCGACGTCATTTCTACACCCTTAGCCACCACAATCGGCGCAATGCTCTTCCCAGCAAAAGAAGGCGCACTGTCCGGCGGCGTAGGAGAGCAAGCCGACGTGTCGCCCGTTCTCTCCGATGAAGCTGTTCCGTAGTTCGTGCTATATGGATCACCGTCTCCCTTGGTGCTTACCCGGAATCCATACCGAGTTCCACAAGTAAGCCCGCTGGTGGTGACTTCAAGTTCGCTAACTCCCGTCCTTATCGTGCTCCATGATCCCCCTGATTTCCGCCGCTCCACCTTATATCCATGCCCGTTTGTGACCGCGTTCCAGCTAACCTTAAGGCTCGTTTTCGTCGGGTCGGATACACTTACGCTGCCAGGCGCGGGAGCCGTGCCTGGAGTTGGCGTTGGCGTCGGTGTTTGTGTCTCAATATTCACCGTCGCAGAAGAAGGACTGCCTATGATGTATCCCTTCTTGACTTGCTGATGCGCTTCTTTCCCCTGATACCCCTCGCTCTTCTCTATTTCCACCTTCACGCTCCCATCCCCATTGTTACCGCCGTCATCCTTCGTCTGCAATGCGAAGGTGACGGAATTCTTGAACCTGCTGAAGAACACGGACGTGGGCGCGGAGCCATTCAGGAAGTTGCCCACCACTGAGACAGCTATCTGAACTTGCAGACTGAACGAACGAGACCTGTCTGCGGAAATCGTGAAGTACGCCTTATCCCCCTCCGTTATCTTCGTTGGCGATGCGGTTATACTCATCACCGCACATTCTTCCGTCGTTGCCTCAACTGGTCCGGCCTCAGGCCCCCAAGCCGCCTTGTAGTTAATGCCGTCACCATAGGCCTTAACTATGAATGTATATGTCGTTCCACACTCGAGATGAGAAAAGGACTTGCCATTGTGTGAGAGGTCAAATTCCCCCAAGTTGCCAGCGTTAAGTTCGTATCCATTTGGATTCCTTACCCCAGAAACGCTATTCCACGTAACGGCAATGTCCCGCTGCTGTACCGCTGTCGCGCTCAAGCCCGTGGGGGCCGGCGGAGTCGCTGACGGAGTGGACGGCGGCGTTCCGGCATTAACCTTTATCGAGAAACTAAGCGTATCCGAATCTCCGTCGGCGTCTCTCACCCTGTAGGTATACCACCTTGTTCCCTGGGTTGACGTGGGCGTCCCGGACAATCTCCTGGAGCTGCTGTTGAAGGAGACGCCTGAGGGCAACGAACCGCTCAGACTATAGCTCAACGTGCCATCGCCGCCCGTCGCGTATGGGAGCGTCCTGTTTATGTACGTCGAGTTCTGGGTCGCCGTGATGTTGGATATTGTCCTATTGCCAAAGGAAGGCGTCAGGTCCGGAGGCGACGTGGATGGCGGCGTAGTCGGCGGCGGAGTAGTAGGGGTAGGAGTCCAACATAACCACGGTTGATAAGTACAGTCGATTGGCGTCGGCGCAGGCGTAGTAGGGGTGGTTGGCGAGGGCGTAGGCGCCGGTGTGGTTGGCGTAGCTGTACTGCAGAAGAAAGGATTGAACCAGCAATCGTCCTCCTTCTTCCCATCCTCCTCCTTCACTTCCTCCCCTTGCACCGCCTCGTCCCCACTCGTCATCGCGGGCAACACGTACAGAATCCCCACGAAATAGGGAAACCCCACCAGCAACATGACCAGCGTCGCAACCAGATTCGGGTATCGCCTGATCCTCTCCATCAACCCCCATCCCTATATGCTGCACGGATTACCTTCACGCCATGCTAACATATTATCACCAATAATCAAACAGCAAAAATCCGACAACATTTCCCCATCCAACAGCCCGATTCCGTAACCACCCCAATTCTTCCTGTCATCCCATCCCCCCGTATTGACTTGTCCACCCCCGCGTAGCAAAATACCCCCATACTCCACACAAAGGAAAAGCTCATGGCCGATCTCACCAAAGAAGAAGTCAAGTCCCTCGGCAAAGCCGCCGGGCTGAACCTCCAGGAACCCCACCTCACCGAAGTCACCTACAACATCAACGCCCTCAAAGAACTCCTCGACGACCTCAACCCCCCCGGCCTCGACGAAGTCGAACCCCTCCCCATCATCCACCCCTACCGGCAGCCCGGCCAGTGAACAACGCAAGCATCCCCTTCCTCACCGCCGCCGCCCTCGGCCGCCTCATCCAAAGCCAGGAAATCTCCCCCGTCGAGGCCGTCGAAGCCTACCTCGAACGCATCTACAAGGTTGACCGCAAGCTCAACAGCTACATCACCGTATCCCGCGACCACGCCCTCGCCGCCGCCCGACAAGCCGAAGCCGAAATCGCCGACGGCCAAATTCGCGGCCCCCTCCACGGCGTCCCCGTCGCCGTCAAAGACCAGTTCAACACCGCGGGCATCCTCACCACCGGCGGCTCCAAAGTCCTAGCAACCAACGTCCCCGACCACGACGCCACCGTCATCTCCAACCTCAAAAACGCCGGCGCCATCCTACTCGGCAAGCTCAACATGAGCGAATTCGCCACCGGCAACAGCGTCTACCACCACTGGGGCACGCCCCGCAACCCCTGGGACCTCCGCCGCAACCCCGGCACCTCCAGCAGCGGCTCCGGCGCCGCCACCGCCGCCTTCCTCTGCGCCACCTCCCTCGGCGAAGACACCGGCGGCTCCATCCGAAACCCCGCCAACAACTGCGGCCTCGTCGGCCTCCGCCCCACCTGGGGCCTCGTCAGCCGCCACGGCATGCTCGGCGCCTCCTGGTCCAACGACATCGGCGGGCCCATCTCCCGCACCGCCGAGGATTGCGCCCTCACCCTCCAGGCCATCGCCGGCCACGACCCCAACGACCCCTACACCGCCCAATCCCCGTCATCAAATTATCACGCCGACCTCAACGGCGACGTCAAAGGTCTCCGCATCGGCGTTGTGAAGGAAGGACTCTACGCCGACTTCGTCCAGCCCCAGGTCCGCGACACCGTCTCCAAAGCCATCGGAACCCTGGAAAGCCTCGGCGCCTCCATCGACGAAGTTTCCATCCCCCTCCTTCCCTACACCGCCGCCATCAACCGCATCCACATCGAAGTCGAAGCCGCCCCCGCCCATCGCGAATGGCTCGCAACCCAACCCCAGAACTACGATCACAACGTCCGCACCGACTTCCTCACCGGCTGCGTCGTCCCCGGCCAGCTATACTACAAAGCCCTCAAGCTGCGCGAACTGATTAGAACCCAAGTCTTCGCAGCCTTGGACAAAATGGACGTCCTCGCCCTCCCCAACACCTCCGAACCGGCTCCGCTAATCAACGACAAGCCCGGCATCTTCAGCCCCGAGGAAGCCAAGGCGCGCATGTCCGGCCGCCGCAGCCTCACCGGTTCCTTCAACCTCGCCAGCGTCCCCGCCTTGGCTGTCCACTGCGGATTCGTTTCCGCCGAAGGAAGCCCCAAACTCCCCACCGCGCTCCAACTGGCAGGACGCCCCTTCTCCGACGGCCTGCTCCTGAGAATAGCCCACCGCTTCCAGCAAGCCACGCCCTGGCACATCCAAAGGCCGCCCATATAGTCGGCAGCGAGGGTTGGAATCTTCATCAAACGAGCGGACTGACGCCAACAAAACTCCCCTTCTTTCGTGGGCAAACGCCCTCCTGATAATCGCGACCCTCGCCGCCCTCTCCGGCGTCCTTGCACTCCTCCGGTGCGAAGCCGCCCCCGGCATCGAAATCTCCCTCCCCACCACCACTCCCTCACCCCGACTCATGGTCTACGTCAGCGGCGCAGTAGCCCAGCCCGGCGTCTACGAATTTCGTGACGGCGACCGGCTCCAGGACGCCGTCCAATCCGCCGGAGGACTCCTCTCCGACGCCGATACTTCCGCCGTAAACATGGCCGCCCTATTGGAAGACGAGCAGCACTACCACTTCCCTCTTGTGGGCGAATCCAACGACCGGCCAACCGCCAATCTCGACGATTCAACCGCCAGCGACAATCCATCCCACGGCATAGATGAACCGCCCCAATCCCTCGAAAATCCCATCGACATCAACTCCGCCTCCCAGCAACAGTTGCAATCCCTGCCCGGCATCGGTGAAGTGAAGTCCCACGCCATCATTGATTTTCGAAACGCCCACGGCCCCTTTAGCGAAATCTCCGAAATTACCAGCGTTCCCGGCATCGGCCCCGTCATTTTCGAGAACATCCAAAACCTGATAACCGTCAACTTCTCCAACCCGTGAGGCTCCTGCACCTGACCGCGGCGTGGGTAGGCGGCCTCCTCCTGGGCCTGCTGCTCAATCCACCCCTCTGGTTCATCCTCGTCCCCCTTCTCGCACTAACGGCCATCGGCCTGCTCACACTCGCAATAAGCCGTCGAGCCTACGGCAGTTGGGCTGGAATGAAGGGAAGCCGTCCCCTCCACCTCTTCGTCGCGATCCTTCTCTCCACCGTCTTCCTTCTGGGACTGATTCGCTCCGACGCCTCAGAATCCCCGCCGAAATTTACCCCCGCCAACGAGTACCAAACCTTTCGAATCGAAGGAATCGTCGCAGAGCCCCCTGAACCCGTCGGCAACTCCCTCCAATTCGTCCTCCAAACCCGCTCCATAGATGCAGATGACGGATGGGAAGAACTAACCGCCAACATACTCGTTACAGTTAGACCACCGCCGCAACTCGTGTCTCAACGACGAGAGCCGCACGTCCGCTACGGCGACCGCCTATCGCTGGACGGCAAGCTGGCCGAACCCCCCGTCATCGAAACCTTCGACTACCGCGACTACCTGGCCCGCCAGGGCATCCACCTCGTGATGGATTTCCCAACGATGGAGCTGCGGGAAGAAGGACTTGGCAACCCAGTCCTGGCCTCCCTCTACAACATCAGAGACTCAATGGCCGGAAGCCTGGAGCGCGCCCTTCCCGAACCCCAGGCCGCCGTCTCCCAAACCCTCCTTATCGGCCAACGCGACAACCTCCCGCCGGAACTCCGCGAGAACTTCCGCGGCACTGGCACCTCCCACCTCCTCGCCATCTCCGGCCTACACGTCGGCGTCGTCCTCGTGCTGACCCTGGCCGCCTCCGCCTTCCTTCTAGGACGCAAAGGCCCGTACTTTCTGCTGGTTCCCTTCCTTGCGCTTTGGGGCTACGCCACCCTCAGCGGCCTCTCTCCCTCCGTCGTCCGCGCCGCCATCATGGGCACTGTCTACCTTGTTGCCGTAGCCGCAGGACGCCCCCGAAACGTCTTCCCCGTCCTCGCCCTTGCCGCCGCAATCATGGCCGGCCTGGACCCCAAAATCCTCCGAAATCTCTCCTTCCAACTAAGCTTCGCCGCCGTTGCCGGCATCGCCCTGTTAGCCCCGCCCATCACCGATTGGCTTCAGGAGAAGCTGAAACTCACCCACGAACACCGGGGATTCGCCCGTTCCATAGCCCGCGGCGCCATTCTCAGCGCCGTAGTATCCCTGGCGGCGACCCTCGCCACCCTGCCCCTCGTAGCCTTCCACTTCCAACAGCTTCCAACCCTCGGCATCCCCGCCACCGTCCTTGCCCTGCCCACACTACCGCCCATCCTCCTGACATCGGCTTTGTCCGTAGCCGCCGACGCTATACATCCCGCCCTGGGCCAAGTCATCGGCTGGACGGCCTACCTCCCCATAACCTACCTCACCTCCCTCATCCAGGCATTCGCAGTCATCCCCGGCGGACTCGTCGAGATTCCCCGCTTCAGCGGCCTCCTCGTATGGCTCTACTACGTCCCCCTCACCCTGGCGGCATTGACGCCCTGGCCCACACTAACCCTGGTGCGAAAGAAAATCGCGAATCTTCTACCCACGCTCCCATTCCGGTCAAGCCCGCCTAATCTTCGTCTTCTTATCCCCGCCGCCGCTCTCTTCCTCTTCGCCGCCGTCGCCTGGACACAAGCCCTCTCCGCCCCCGACGGACGCCTCCACGTCATATTCCTAGACGTAGACCAGGGCGACGCCATCCTGATAGTCACCCCATCCGGCCAGCGCGTCCTGATCGACGGCGGCCCCGACCCCACCAACGCCGTCCGCGCCTTGAACAACCATCTCCCTTTCTGGGATCGCCGCCTAGACCTGGTCGTTTCCACCCACACCGACGAAGACCATCTGGCGGGACTGGTCGGCATCGTCCAGCGACACGCCGTCGGCGCAGTGGTGGAAGGAATCCCCGGCGCGTCTAGCCTATATCTCCGCTGGCGGCAGACCCTTGACGAAAAGTCCATCAACTCGATTGCCGTCCACCGAGGCGCATCAATAAAACTCGGCGGCGGCCTCAATCTGAACGTCCTCAACCCTTCCCTTGAATCCGACCCTCCCACCGACCGCGACTCCAACAACAGCAGCGTCGTCCTCCGGCTTGAATACGGCGCCGTCAGTTTCCTACTGACCGGAGACATCGAGGAAGAAGTCGAACTGGAACTGATACGCGAGCAACTCCCCATAAATAGCTCCGTCCTCAAGGTCTCCCACCACGGCAGCCGCAACTCCTCCAACCCCTTCTTCCTGCGCGCCGTCGGGCCTGCCCTCGCCGTAGTCCAATCCGGCGAAGACAACAGCTACGGACACCCCCACGACGAAGTTGTTGACCGTCTCCAGAAGATCGTAGGAAAAGACGGCCTCTACGTAACTTCGCTTAACGGAACCGTGGAACTTACCACCGACGGACGCTCCCTATGGGTTAAGTCTGAAAACTAACCAGGCAGGGACCAACACGGTCATATTCAGGATTCGTCCCCCGTCGGCTCCGTCCTTCGCCGGTGCAGAGCATACATCGCCAGAACCCCCACCGGAATCAACACAATCACCGCCACCAGAATCACCACTATCAACCCCGCGTCCAAACCGACCAACGAGTCTATACGGTGCATGATCCACTTCAGCAGGTCCGGATCCCCCGCCTCTCCATGATGCGCCCCCACCGAAAGAAGCCCCAGCATCATCTCCCCCACCCCTTATTCCCGCGAACCCGGGAATCCATCTTCTCCCCCACACCAATGTCACTCTGAGCGCCCATCCTGTCATTCTGAGCGAAGCGAAGAATCCCGTCACGCCTGCGACCCACCTCACGCCCCCTGCGTCGCCGGTTCCTGATACCGCACCGAATACTTCCTCTCCCGAATCGAAAAACTCACCAGACTCGCGCACATCAGCAGCGCCGCCGCAATCACCAACGCCGAATCATACGACCCCGTCACGTCCCGCAGCACTCCCGCCAGCTGGATGCTGATCGCCCCGCCTATCTGGTGCGCCGTGAACACGATTCCCCCCAGAATCCCGATGTTCCGCAACCCGTACACGTCCGCCGTCAACGCCGTCGTCAAAGGCACCGTAGCTATCCACGAAAACCCCGCCACCAGCGAAAAACTCCACAGCCCCATCAGTCCGGGCACCACCAGAAGCGTCACGTAGGCGCATCCCCGCAAGAAGTATACCAGCGCCAGCAGATTCTTCCGGTTGAACTTGTCTCCCAGCGCGCCCGCCACCATCACCCCCAGCACGTTCAGGCCGCTCATCACCCCGAACGCCGATGCCGCCATCGACTGCGAATACCCCTCCTCGATGGCGAAGGGCACGAAGTGGGCCGAAATCAACGCCGTCGTGAACCCGCAGACGAAATATGCCCCGCTCAACTGCCACATCGGGAACGACCCGAAGCAAGTAAACCACCGGTCCGACTCCAACGGCGCCCGCCTGGCCTCGGCAGCAGTCTTGCCGTCCTCGGATGCCGGCGCGGCGTCGCCGTCCGGCCTCAACCCCATCTCCTCCGGCCGCTCCCGCATCACGAAGTACGCCAGCGGCACCGACAGCGCCAGCACCATCACCCCCAAAACCGCCCACGTGGTCCGCCATCCCGCCAATTCAATCAGATACGACGCCAGCGGCACCAGCACCAGCCCGCCCATCGGCGCCCCCGCCGCCACAATCGCCACCGCCAGCGCCCGCTTTCTCTGGAACCACTTCGAGATTATGGAAATCGTGGTGTTTATCGACCCGCCGCTCATCGCAATCGCCATCACCACGCCGAATATGATTATCAGGAATACGATGTGATTCGTCGCCGCCAACAGCAGGTTCGACACGCCGATTATCACCAGACTGACCAGAATCAGCTTGCGCCCGCCGATCCTGTCATACAGCCTCCCGATGAACGGCTGGCTCAACCCGTTCAGCAGGAATCCGATGGCCGCCGCCAGCGAAATCGTCCCCCTATCCCATCCAAAATCCGCGCTCATCGGAATCACGAACACCCCGAACCCGTTCCGCCCGCCCACCGTCAAAAACGAAATGAAAAACGACGCCCCAACAATCACCCACCCGTAGAAAAGTGGATTCTTAGCGGCGGGTGTGGTCACGACGAAGCCGCGCCTGTCTCAATAGTGCATCTCATCAGGCGCCTAGTGTAAGGCCGCCCAAGCCGTTAAGCAAATTGCACGGAAACGGCATTGCGTTTGTGATATGATAACGACGCTACAGACGTCGGCTACGCCGGCCAAGGGAAGAAGAAACGGAAACTGGCCCCGCAGGGGAAGACCGCAAGAACTACGACCCCTACACGTGGCAGTTGCTGGGCTACCACACAAGGGCATCTGGCATAGACTCGCCTTGGGTCCAAAACGCTAACGACTGGACAATAGCCCTTACCTTGGACTCGGAAGCCCACGATGCCTTTCTCTTCTTTACATTCATACTGGAAGGCATAGTTTCCTACCATCGTTGATGACGAAGAAGGCACGTTCCGACTGGTCGTTGGCTCCTCATCCTCAAGAGCTTACCTGGTCTGCGAATATGACGAAAGCTACCTGAGAGATAGGTCGATTTTGGAGAAAAACGACAAAGTTCAGTTGAAAGTCCTCTATCTTGGAGAGAGTCTCGATACCAATAATCGTTTCGATTTCGCTGTGTGCGTCCTCCAGAAGGATCTTCCTCCACCGCCAGGCGACTCAATCTAAAGGCAAGACGGGGTTTCCAGCACAAACGCCAAGCGGTGCGAGAGTCATCGCGCCGCTTGGCTAAACTACCCTCACGGCTTCACCACCATCAGATACAGAATCGCCACCGACAACGCCAGCACAACCCCGCTCCAGAAATACCACCGCTTCAACATGGCCCTCGCTTCCGGGCATATCGGCCCATCCTCCGCGGTCTCCCCCGCCCGCACCAGCTTCGCCACGTAACGGTGCACGAACGCGCCCCACAAAACTATCGCTACCACAAACAGCCCAAGGGCAATCTCTATCCACCGATGCTCGTGGAAGCCGCCCCAGCCTCCCCACCGGTCCGCCGCCATCATCAACCCGCTCAACAACGCAAGAACCGCCGCGGGCGCCACGAGAAGCAACCCCGCCTTTCTCACCCCATTGGCCGCGAACGTCATAATCATCGCCTGCCCGTTCACGTGCGCCAACGCCACCCACAAGGTTGACGACGCAAGCCCGCCCATGAACAGAATCGCCGCCAGAATGTGCAGCGTCAGGTGCCACTGGAAGCCATAGAACGGCAACGACAACGCCACCGCTACGACCAGCAACAAAAGATGCGCCCTAATCGTCAGCGACATCTCCACCCCCTATCTGGAGACCTTTGCATAACCCTCCCAAGGACATCGATAAGCCTCTTCCCCCTTGATGGGGGAAGATTGAGATGGGGGTGATTCGGGTTAGATGGATGACACATTTGGCAGTTATGCAAAGCTCTCCTTGATGGGGGAAGGTTAGAGCCAGCCCCGTGCTTGATACGGGGATGTGGGTGTCTCTCCTAACTGGGACTGTCCAGAGATACGAACCCCTCCTTCTCCAACCCCTTGAAGAGCCTCAGCACGTGCCGCGACTCCAGGTCGAAGTCGAACTCCGCGCCGATGGCCTCAGCTATCTGGTTCACCGACCGCTTGCCATCCACGAAGTTCCAGATCTCGTCCCCGATGATTCGCAGCGAATCATACCGCATCTTCGGGTCCCGACCCTCCATCTCCTGCCACATCTCATAAAGGTCCCAGTAGTCCGTGCCCGCCAATCCGGGAGCGTCCCGCGTCACCAACCGGCGCGGCACCACGTTGGCGGCGGCCAACTCCTCCGGCGCGCCGGCGTCGCTGCTCAACCAGCTGCTCACCTCCGCCAACCGGTCGCCTATCTCCTTCTGTATCGCGGCGCTGGTGGCTTCCAGCCTGGCCTTGTCCGCGTCGTCCGCCAGCGTCATCGCCGAAGCGACGGCCCCTTGGTCGCGGCGGGCGTAATTCTCCAACCGGCTCCGCACCCGTCCTTCTTCCGGCCCGCCCTTGCCTTGCATGGCAATGCTCGAAAGCCGGGACTGGCTGCGAGCGCCTACGACCCGCATGATGTCCTCCGCCTCGTCCGAACCGGCGCATGCCAGCAGATAGGCGGCGAGGGCCGTGGTGTTGCCGCCACGCTTGAACACCTTGGCGTCCAGATTATCTGCCGTCAGGTGGTCCGTGTGGAAGTACAGGTCCGGCCAGGACATGAGGAGCGGCGAAGGAATCCCGAAGGCCGGGTAATACTTGTTGTCGCTCCACGGACAATAGGGATGCTCCAGGAAGTTCACGAACGGTATCGAATTCACGTTGTGGAACACCCAACGCGTCTCCTTTGGCGTCTGCTCCATCAAGCTGCCGTAGAAGTCGTTGACGTATGTGGGAACTGAGTCCGGCGAGTGGTAGAAAAGCAGCGCCGACTTGCACTTTTCCTGGTCGTGCCCCACGCTGTCCAGCGCGAAGACCACGTGCGTATTCTCAATCGCCTCAGGGTGGTTATGCACGTAGTTCTTCGTGCCCTGCCCCTCCACGTTCACCAGGAAGCGGATGCTCCGGCGAGGCCGTGGAATCTTCCCGATGTTAATCAACTTCATCATCGTGCGCCCCATCTCAGCCTGCAACGCAGGCCCGGAGGCGCAGTTCGCGCCGGGCTTCGTCCCCGCCGTGGCGTGACACACGAACTGGATGAATTCGTCCGACTTGTCCGTGCCGTGAATCTCCGCCAGTAGATTCTGCCCTTCTCCCTCGAACGTCGTGCACTGCACGTCCGCGAAAACCTTCACACCGCCGTTCGACGCCATCGATGCCAGCTTCTCCGCCGCATGGTAGTTCACCACAATCGACCAGGCCGTGTTGCGAATCCCGGGCATCCGCAGCAGCATCACCGGATCCGGCAGCGTCTCCCGCGTTCGGAAGGGAGCCGTCTGATACAGCAGGTAGTCGGTGACGATTCCCGCCACCCCCGCCTCCATAGCCAACGTCGCGGCGTGTCCCCAGCCGCTCGCCCTGTCCGTGCTGCGAATCAGCACAACCTTCCCCCGAACGTCCTGCTTCTGATAATCCTCCGGCCTCTCCCCCGTGCCCACGTCAATAAGCTCCAGCGTGACGCCTCCCTTGGGAGTCGGAGGCGTCCACCACGGCAAACACGATGGCGCGGTCTCGTAGGAAACCAGCAGCTCCCCCGAGGATGAGCCGACGCGAAGCTCAGCGCTATAGGGGTCCCACGCCAAAGGCATCGACTGCGTGACGAACTTCGTCTCGCCGTCCAGCGGATACCGTTCCACCCAGACCTTGTCAAATCCGTTCTCGCGAAACAGGTCCGCCACGAAATCCGTAGCCCGGTGGTATCCCGAGGCCCCGGGCGACCGGTAGAACGCCGTCATGTGCGTCGCCGCTTCAAGCGCCCGCTCCCCCGAAAATTCCTCGTCTATCATTCGAATTAGGTCTTGCCGATTCATCTTCAACTCCCTTCTGCGTATGACTTCAACATGTGAATGTGGGAAAGCGAGCACTCAACCAGCCCGCCCATCTTGTCCGTTGCGTCGATTACCAGATATTCGTTCGCGCCCGCGCCGCCGCCGCCCACGCCCATGCTGCGCACCATCGGAATTCCCAACTCCGTCGGGAACAGCGACCACGGCCCGCCGCCGCCGCTGAACGGCGCGATGCTCAACGGCACCTCCATCGTCTCAAACGCCCGCACGATGGACTGAACAAGCTCCGAGTTCGGGTCCGCGCTGGAAGGATCGTATGCACCCATCGCGTTGAACTCCACGTCCGCGTAACCCGCGGCGTCCAGATGCTCACGGATGAGCCTCACCGCCGTCTGCGCCTTGTACCCGCGCGGGACGCGAATGTCGAACCGCGCCGACGCTTCGTGCGGCAGACTGAACGGCAACGTTCCCGGTCCCGTGAACCCGCCCCGAATGCCGTTGATGTTCATGCTCGGCCCGTAGTAGAAGTTCAGGATAGTCTGCTCATCGCTCAGGTCTCCCGCAGGAACCGGCGCGCCAGCCACGCCCGCGAGCGCCTGGTTCCACGGCTTCCCCGAAAGGACAGCCCGCTTCTCTTCCTCCGTCGGCGGCTGCACGTCGTCATAGAACCCCTTGACCGCGATGGTATTCCCGTCCGCTTCCGTTAGCGTCGAAAGCGCATGCACCAGTCTCCAAACCGGACTGTCCACCACCGACTTCGTCATTCCGTGCAACGGCGCGCCCTGAGGCCCCCGACCCCACCTATCCCCGCTGGCCGTCAGTTCCGCGTAGATCATCCCTTTGTATCCCAGCGTCATCCCCACCGTCCCGTTCGCGCCCTGGGAAGCCCCCGGACTCAGGCTCGCGTCCGCCTTCTCCAACCGATCGCGGTACTGTGCGAACATGTCCCGGTAGTACGGACTGCCCAGAATCTCGTCCCCCTCCAACAGCATCATCACGTTCACCGGCAGCGTCCCCTCCACCGCAATCAGCGCCTCCAGCGTGTTCAGCCACGCCCCGTAAGGCCCCTTGTACGACATCGCCCCGCGCCCCGTCAGCACCCTTCCGGAACCCTTCGTGGTTAACGTCCCTCCGAAGGGCGGATGCTCCCACTTCTCGTTCGGAAGCACCGGCCTGGTGTCGAAGTTTGCGTAGACGACGATGGTCTTCGGCGCGCCCGCGTCATAAGCCGCCCAAACTCCGGGCAGCCCCCCCGTCGGAATCACCTCCGCCTCCTGACACCCCGCCTCCAGATGCTGCTCCACCAGCAGTTCCGCGCACTCCTCCACTCCCAGATCCTCCGTCGATACGCTCGGCTGTCGAATCAGCCGTTGGATGCGCTCGATGTGCCGTGGCTTGTTCTCCTCCAGGTATCGCCTGAGCTTCTCCAGCCCTACGCCAATGGGCATACGCTCCCCCTTCGCCGCTGCAAATTTTCGGGGTCACAAACCCCTATTGGCTGGCAGTATATCTTGACTGCGTGACTTTGTGAAGGGGTGAACGAATCGAACCCCCTAGCCAACCGTCTTCCTTGCCGCCGTCACCGTGTTCACCAACAGCATCGCGATTGTCATCGGCCCCACGCCCCCCGGCACCGGCGTTATCGCCGACGCCACCTCCGAAACTCCCTCGAAGTCCACGTCCCCCGCCAACCGATACCCACGCCGACGCGAAGCGTCCTCCACCCGGTTGATTCCCACGTCCACCACCACCGCGCCCGGCTTGACCATGTCCGCCGTTATCGCCCCCGCTCTCCCCACCGCCGCCACCAGAATGTCCGCCTCCCGCGTCGCCCGCCCCAGGTCCGCCGTGCCCGTATGACACACCGTCACCGTCGCGTTCGCCCCCGCCCGCTTTTGCGCCATCATCATCGCCAAAGGCTTCCCGACGATGTTGCTCCGCCCGCAAATCACCATGTGCTTCCCCTCCGGACTCAACCCGTTTCGAAGAAGAAGTTGCTGTATTCCCCCAGGCGTTGCCGGCAGGAAGTCCGACGCCCCCTGGCTCAACAGCCCTACGTTCAACGGATGAATGCAGTCCACGTCCTTGCTCGGCGAAACCGACCGAATCGCCGACCCCTCGTCCATCTGCGACGGCAGAGGAAGCTGCACCAGTATCCCGTGAAAACGCTCATCCCCGTTCAAGCCCTCTATAGCCGTTAGAAGCTCCTCCTGAGACGCGTCGGCGGCAATGCGAACGGTCTCGGAGCGAATTCCTACCTTCTCGCAGGCCCTCCCTTTGTTCCTGACGTACACCGCCGACGCAGGATCGTCCCCCGCCAGAACCACCGCCAGTCCCGGAACAACGCCGTGATCCCGCCGCAACTCCTCTACCGCCGACGCCACCTCCTCGTGCATCTCCAAAGCCGTGGCCCGCCCGTCGAGAATCTTCGCCATGCCTCCTCCTTTCGTCAGACAATCTGGAAGTTAGACACCCTTTCTTACCATGCCTATAATACAGCTTCAAGCCAAATCAGTGGGGTCGTCGCCGCTTACATGCTCGTCACCGGCATAGACATTATAGAAATTCCACGTATCCAGCGGGTCATAGAACGCTACGGAGACCGCTTTCTCAACCGAATCTACACGCCCCAGGAATTGACCTTCTGCAACGGCAAGGCAAACCGCCTCGCCGCCCGATTCGCCGCCAAGGAAGCCGCGTCCAAGGCCCTCGGCCTCGGCATCAGGGGCATTGCCTGGAAGGAAATCGAAGTGGTGCGACAGCGAGGCCATCCCCCTTCTCTGAAACTCCACGGACGCGCCGCCGAACGCGCCAAATTCTTGAATCTGACCCAACTCTCAATCTCAATCTCCCACTCCCGCGAATACGCCGTCGCCTCCGTAGTAGGCTGGCGCGAGCTTCCAACGTGAAGGTAGTCACGCCCACACAAATGGCCCGGCTGGAACAGGATTCCGCATCCTTCGGAATCTCCACCGACGACCTGATGGAGAATGCCGGCCTCGCCATAGCCCGCGAAATTCGCAACGTCATTGGCGGCATTGCCGGACGGCGAATCCTGACCCTGGTCGGCCCCGGCAACAACGGAGGCGACGGCCTCGTCGCGGCGCGCCACCTCGCCCGCTGGGGCGCTTCCGTGACGATATACCTAACCTCCAACCGCCCCGACGACGACCCCAAGCTGCGCCTTGCCATGTCGGAAGGCGCCCAAATCTTAACCGATGAAGATGACGAAGTCCTGAACGCCCTGGAACGTTCCCTGTGTTCATCCCAGCTGGTCATTGACGCGGTGCTTGGCACTGGACGCTCACGCCCCATCACTGGCTCGCTCGCCGAGATAATGACGAGAGTCTCCCGCAACGCCTGCCTGCCCCGCTCAAATCGCCCCCTTTACGTCGCCGTTGACGTGCCCACCGGCATCGACGCCTCCATAGGCCACGCCGACCCCCTGACCCCTCCCGCCGACGTCACCCTAGCACTCGGCTTCCCCAAGACCGGCCACTTCGAATTCCCCGCCGCCAACTACACCGGCGTCCTGAAAATCCTCGACATCGGCATCCCGCCCGAACTCTCCAAGGACACCCCCCTTGAACTCATAACCCCCTCCTGGGTCCGCCACCAACTGCCCCAACGTCCCAAGGACGGTCACAAGGGTACCTACGGTCACGCCCTCATCATCGGCGGCTGCGAAAACTACCCCGGCGCGCCCACCCTCGCCGCCGGCGCAGCTCTACGCTCCGGCACCGGCCTGGTGACCCTTGCCGCTCCCCGAACCACCTACGACATCGTTGCCTCCAAACTCACCGAAGCCATCCACCTGCCCCTGCCCGACAACGGCTTGGGAACCCTGCACACCCAGGCCCTTCCTACCATCCAGCAAGCCCTGACCAACTACACCTCCCTTGCCATAGGCTGCGGCATGGGCCTCTCCCCACCCGCCAAGCGTTTCCTTCATAGCCTCCTCCTAACCAACGATGCCCCAACCCAACCCCTGATAATCGACGCCGACGCCCTCAACATCCTGGCTGAAACTCCTAACTGGTGGAAGCGAATCCCGTCGCCCGTCGTCCTCACCCCCCACCCCGGCGAAATGTCCCGCCTCACCGGTCTATCCACCCCGCAAATCCAATCTCGCCGCGTCGAAACCGCCCGAGAATACGCCGGCAAGTGGGGACACGTAGTAGTCTTGAAAGGCGCCTTCACCGTCGTCGCCCAGCCCGACGGCCCTTGCCGCATCGCCCCCTTCGCCAACCCCCTCCTGTCCGTCGGCGGCGCCGGCGACGTTCTGGCCGGAATCATCGCCGGCCTCCTAGCCCAAGGCATGCCCCCCGCCGATGCTGCCGCCTGTGGCGTCTACCTGCACGGAACCGCCGCCGAGACCCTCCACCCTACCCACGGCGACCGCGGCGCCACCGCCGGCGACCTCATTGACGCCCTCCCCGCAGCCACCCGCGCCATTCTACATACGGAACTTGCCTAGCGCCATCAGCCTTCTCCCCCATACGCCTCATCCAGCAAGTCCACCACGTGGCACACCCGCCCATCGGACCCGGCCAGCCGCAACCCCGCTTCCATCTGCAGCGCACACCCCGGATTCGCCGTCGCAACCACCTCCGCCCCCGTCGCCAGAACGTCGCGCATCTTCGACTCCAGCAGCCGCCCAGACATCCCGCGCTGCGTGATGGTATAAACCCCCGCCGCGCCGCAGCACCGGCTGGCGTCCTCCATCTCCACCAACTCCAATCCGGGAATCGACTCCAACACTCTCCGTGGCGCATCAGCGATTCTCTGAGCATGGACTAGATGACACGCGTCCTGATAAGTAACCCGAATGTCCAAGCGACCATCAGGCCGTGCCAAGGGAAGCGACGCGAGAAACTCCGTCACGTCAACCGTCATCCCCGCCAGCTTCTCCGCCTTCTCCGCATACTCATCATCGTCCTTCAACAAATGCCCGTACTCCTTCATCGCCGACCCGCACCCCGCCGACGCAACCACCACCCGCTCGACGTCCGCCGATAGAAACGCGTCGATGTTTCGCCGCGCCATCCGACGCGCGCTTGCCGCCTCTCCGCTGTGCAGATTCAGCGCCCCGCAGCACCCCTGGCTGGGCGGCGCTACCACCTCGCAGCCGTTGCGCTGCAACACCCTCACCGCCGCCGCCATCGTCGGCCCGTGAACCAACGGCATCACGCAACCCGCAAGCAGCCCCACCCGCATCCGCTTCGTCCCAATCGCGGGATACACGCGAGTGCTTGCGCTGAAAAATCGGGCGGTCATCCTCGGCAACTGCCCTTCCAGCCTGTCCACAGAACCGGGCAGGACTTTCAAAACCCTGCTGCCCCTGACCACGCTCTGAACTCCCAACCGCTGATACCACCGCAGCATCCAAACCAACGACCGCAGCGCCCACAAACGGGGCAGCAGACCGCGGAGCAGAACCGCCGACACCAACCGCTGCTTCCAGGACACCGCTCCCGTCTCCGACATATCCTCCCGCACTCCCTCGATTAGTCGCCCGTATGGCACGCCCGAAGGACAAACCGCCTCGCAAGCCCGGCATCCCAGACACAGATCCCAGTGGCTCACAACCCGCTTGTTCGTCTCGACCCGCCCCTCCCGCACCCCCTTCATCAAGGCTATTCGTCCTCGTGGCGACTCCGTCTCCAACCCCGTCTCCAGATACGTCGGGCACACGTTCAGGCATAGCCCGCAGTGGACGCACCTATACAGGTCCTCGTCCACAATCCGACCCAGCAGGCCCGACAATGGCTGCTTGCTCGTCGACATCCCTAGATCCCTCCCACGAACCGCCCCGGATTCAGAATCCCGTGGGGATCCAACGACAGCTTCAAGCGACGCATGATCCTTAGTCCATGCGGAAGCGGCCCCCATACGTCCCTCCCCTTCTTCAACTCCGGCGGGCAGCGTTCCACCACCCACACCCCCTTCAACGTGCTCATCTGTCCGATGACTCTTTGCACCCTCAGGTCAAGTTCCGCGGGGTCGGCGCTCCCCCAGCTGATGCTCCTTACCAACCCCGTCCCCACCTCCGCAACCAGTCCGTGCTTCAAGTTCCAACCCCTTATTTTCTCCAGACTTTCCAGCAGCCGACCAACCTCCGTCGGAAGTACGGAACACCGCACGCCCAGCATCTGTGCCTCTTCCTCCATCCACGCCATATCCACTAATGATTGCCAGACAGCGCCTTCCTCGCCGCCCTTCAACTCGTTGATATCCTTCGCCCCGGACGACTCCATAGCTGCCTTCGCTCGGACGACCCGGCCCTTCACCACCCCTTCCCTTCCCATAAACCGCGCGATCAACAAATAGGAAGGACACTCGAAGCCCAATCGTCCCGCCGCGTCCGAATTCAATAGCGTCAACGCATCCGGCCCCCCGTAACCCTCCAGCAACCCCCACGCTCCCGCCATAGCCTCGCTCAGACTCGCAAACCCCGCCGCCAAAGTCGCCGACGCGTAGGGCCTCGGCGATACCTTTAACGACGCCTCAACGATAACCCCCAAAGTGCCCAGCGAACCCGTGTACAGCTTGTTCATGTCGTAGCCCGTCACGTTCTTCACCACCCGCCCGCCTCCTTTGGTCACGCGCCCGTCGGCGTTCACCACCTTCACTCCAATTAACCAATCCCTCGGAGATCCGTAAGTCAGACTCAACGGCCCGGAAGCCGCCGCCGCCAGCATCCCTCCCACCGTCGCCTCCTCTGGACGCGGCGTTTCCAAAGGCAGAAACTGCCCCTCCTTGGCCAGAATCCCCCCCAGCTTCGCGATGCTCATCCCCGCCTCCACCGTCACCGTCAGGTCCGAAGGCTCGTACCGAATCAGCCCATCCAATCCGCGCATATCCAACGCCATATCATATCGACGCGGCGGATTCCCCAACCCACGCTGGGTCCCGCCTCCAAATGGAATCGTCGCCAGCCCCTGCTCGTTGGCAATGGCAACGACCTTCGACACCCCCTCCACCGATGGCGGACGCGCCGCCGCCGCGGGAATCAAACCGTCAACCGCATATGACGCAAGCTCCCTCTCAAACACGAGCCATTCAAGGTTAACCCTGTGGACAATCGACGCAGCCGTCCCGGAAGTCATGGCGTCTATACGTGCGCGCCCGGCCCGGCCGCCAGAACCGCGCCTCGCTGCATGGAGTGGCTATACTCAGGCCCGCCGGGAAAAACCTTGCCCGGATTGAAGCGGCCCTGCGGCGCAAACGCCCTATGCACCCGCGCCATAACGTCCATGTCCGCATTCGTGAACACCAGCGGCATATACGCCTTCTTCTCCAAGCCGATGCCGTGCTCGCCGCTCAACGCGCCCCCCAATTCCACACACACCTCAAGAATTCGCCCGCCCACCTCCATCACCCGTTCCACGTCCCCGGGTTTCCGCTCATCGAACAGGATGCAAGGATGCAAATTGCCGTCGCCCGCGTGAAAAACGTTGGCGATGGGTATGTCGTACTGGGAGCTTATCTCCGAAACCCGCTCCAACGATTCCACCAGCCTGGTCCGGGGCACAACTCCGTCCACCAGATAGTAGTTTGGCGCCAACGCCCCCAACGCCCCAAGAGCGTTCTTTCGCGCCGACCAGAGCCGCTCCCGCTCCCGCGCCGACTCCGCCCACCGCACCTCCGACGCCCCGGATTCGGTCAGAATCGCCTCCACCTGCATCCCCTGGTCCTCCACTTCCTCCCGCTCTCCCTCCAACTCCACCAGCAGCACCGCTCCCGCGCCCGACGGAAGCCCAACGTCCGTCACCCGCTGCACCGCCTCTATCGTCAGCGCGTCCATAATCTCCATCGCCGCAGGCACCATCCCCTGTCCGATTACCGACGAAACGGCCAGACATGCCCCACCCACGTCCGAAAACACCGCCAAATACGTCTTCACCGCCGGAGGCGCCTGCAGCAATCGGACGACGATTTTCGTCGCCAAGCCAAACATGCCCTCTGAACCGATGAACGCCCCCCGTAAGTCGTACCCCACCGGATTCCGTACCTTCCCCCCCAGCCACGTCACCGATCCGTCCTCCAGCGCAACCTCCATTCCGAGCACGTGGTTGCTGGTGACGCCGTAGGCCAGGCAGTGAGGCCCGCCTGCGTTCTCCGCCACGTTGCCGCCCAAACTGCAAGCCTTCTGGCTGGAAGGGTCCGGCGCGTACCGAAGTCCCCGCTTTCGCGCCGCCTGGTCCAGATCTAAGTTGATGACTCCCGGTTCCACCACCGCCAGCCGGTTCCGTTCGTCGATTTCCAGAATCCGCTTCATCCGCGTCAACGCCACCTGCAACCCGTCCTCCACCGCAATGGCCCCGCCGCTCAACCCCGTCCCGGAGCCGCGACCCACCACGGAAACGCCCGCCTCCTCCGCTACGGCAACGACGCTGGAAACCTCCTCCGTCGAGGCCGGAAGGACCACCGCCCGCGGCATCGCCTTGTCCACAGAGCCGTCATACTCGTACACCAGCAAGTCCTCCGGGTAGTGGATGACGTACTCCCGACCCACGATGGACCCCAGCTTCTTGATGAACCGCCTTCTATCTAACACGCCACTCTCCCGCCTATCGTCGTCCCATACTATTCCAGGGGTCAACACTTTGCAACGTGAACTTTCCGCCTTCCCCTGTTATCATAACCTCGCCCGTCCCCACGACGACGACCAGACCAATGCCAAGGAGCATCGATGACCTTCAGCCAGCAGGCGGAACAGAACACGAAAGACCTCCGCGCCGCCATTCTCCAACACCCCTTCGTAACCGGCATCGGCGACGGCTCCCTGGACGTGGAAAAGTTCAAGTTCTACGTCCGCCAGGACTATCTCTACCTCATCGACTACAGCCGCGTCCTTGCCCTCGCCTCCGCTCGCGCCGACGCCCTGGACGAGATGAGCCGGTTCGCCCGCCTCCTCCACGAGACCCTCAACACCGAGATGGAGCTCCACAGGGACTACTGCCGTCAGTTCGGCATCGGACGCCAGGAACTGGAGGAAACCCTCCCGTCCCCAACCACTACGGCCTACACCCAATTCCTCCTATCCGTCGCCAACAGCCGCTCCTTCCCGGAACTGGTCGCCGCGCTGCTGCCCTGCCAGTGGGGCTACTGGGAAATCGGCAGCCACCTGAACGCCCAAGGCCCGCCCCAACACGCCCCGCTATACGCCCAGTGGATAGAAATGTACGCCTCCGACGAATTCCACCAACTTGCCCTATGGGTACGCAACCTGGCCGATGAACTGGCCGCCCGACACGGCCCCGCCACGTTGAAGCGCATGGAAGAAGTCTACGTTGCCAGTACGCGCTACGAGTACCTATTCTGGGAAGCCCCCTTCCAGGACGAATCATGGCCCGGCTAGACTGAAATTAACGCCAACTCCCTCTCAAACCCAACCGGAGGACAAGAACCGTGCCCACCTTCCACCATGAATACTTGCACAAAGTCTGCCGCTCAATCTTCGTCGCTATGGGCGCAACTTCCGAGGAAGCGGAGGTCGTCTCGACCCACGTAGTTAAGGCCAACCTCGTGGGCCACGACTCCCACGGCGTCATCCAGGTTCCCGTCTACGCCCAGCGCATCCGCGTAGGACACATCGTCCCCCGCGCACCCTTCGAGATTGAGGACGAAACCCCCACCACAGCCAGAATCAACGGCAACTGGGGCTTCGGCTACGTCGTCACCGAACGCGCCATGGAAATGGCTATCGACAAGGCCAAGACCAACGGCGTAGCCGCCATGACCGTCTACCAGCAAAGCCACATCGGACGCCTCGGCGACTACCCCACAATGGCCTCCGACGCCGGCATGATCGGCCTCATCACCGCCAATTCCGGCCAGGGGCCGAAGGGCGTCGCTCCCTTCGGCGGCAGCGACCGTCGCCTCGGCACCAACCCCCTCTCCATCGCCATCCCCAGCAACCTCGAAGGCACCGTCCTCCTGGACATGGCGACCAGCGCCGTCGCCTCCGGCAAGATAAGCCTCGCCCTCAACCGCAACCAGCAGATACCAGACTCCTGGGTGGTAGACCGCCACGGTCACCCCACCACCGACCCTCAGGATTACGAAGACGGCGGCGCAATTCTGCCCCTCGGCGCCGACCAGGGGCACAAGGGCTATGGCCTCTCCTTCATAGTGGAAGTGCTCTCCGGCCTTCTCACAGGCCTGGGCTTCGGCGTCGATCCCCACGGACGCCACAACGACGGCTGCTTCATCGCAGTCTTCAACGTCGCCGCCTTCCGCCCCCTGGAAGAGTTCAAGTCCAGCGTGGACGACTTCGCGAAGTTCGTCAAAGCCTCTCCGCCCGCCGAGGGTTTCCAGGAAGTCCTCTACCCCGGCGAAATCGAATGGCGCACGGAAAACCAGCGCCGCCGCGAAGGAATCTTCGTCGAAGACGCCACCTGGCAAGACATCTGGTCCCTCGTCAAAGACTTAGGCATCGAAGACGAAGTCGGCGCTCCATAAACCATCGCGGATGCCCAATATGAAACGACGCCAGTCGGCAAATCGGAAGCTCAACCGAATCAGGTGAAGCCAATGAAGACTCCGAATCAAACCCAACCCCAAGCCATATCTCAAAAGGCTGCCTCCGAAATCGCCGCCACCGTTCGACGGCTTATCAAGGCCGGCGACCCTCAGTCAGCCTGGGAGCATCTCAGAAACCTGCATCCCGCCGACGTTGCATCTATCCTGAGTTCCCTTCCCAGGGGCAGCCGCGATTCCCTCATCAACATCATGTCCCCGGAAACCGCCGCCTGGATATTCCAGCAGTTGAACCCCCTCGCCGCGGGCCGAGTCGCGGCGCGCATAGGCGCACGCACGCTGTCAACCGTCGTAGGCAGGCTCCACCCCAGAGAGGCCCTGACCCTTCTCCAGGTCATACCCGTCTTCAAGGCGCGAGAAGTGGCCCAGGAACTGCCGGAGGAAGCCGTTGACGAAGTCATCCTTGGGCAGCCCGACACCGCAGGCGATCTGATGATTACCCAGTTCCCTTCGGTTGATTCCCAGGTCGCCGCACAGGACGCCAAGGACTCCCTACATGATATGGGCGAGTTGCGCCGCAAGTTCACCGCGGTTTTCATTACCAACCAAGATGGACAGGTAACCGGCCAAATCTCTCTGGTAGAACTGGCCGTCGCACAGCCGGATGCGTCGGTCTCGGAAATCTCCGAACCCGTCATCGCAACCGTCGCCGTCGACACCCCCTCCGCCGAATGCGCTCGCCTGAGACGCCACTACAACCTGACGCAGCTGCCGGTGGTGGAAGACGGCAAACTGGTGGGCGTCATACCCATAGAGTCCCTGCTCAGCGCCGTGGTGGAGGAAGACACCCGGCAGATGCTGCAAGTCGCCAACGTCTCAGGAGAAGCCGTCGACGCTCCCCTTTCCGCCTCCATCCGTACCCGCTTACCCTGGCTCACCGTAAATCTTGGCACGACTTTCCTGGCCGCCGCGACGGTTTCTATGTTTGAAACCACGCTGGCGCAGGTGGTGGTTCTAGCCGCCTTCCTGCCGGTGGTCGCAGGACAGGGAGGCATCGGCGGCACCCAAACCCTCACTCTGATAGTCCGGGCCATCGCGTTGGGCGAACTCGTGGGCGTGGTGGCGTGGCGTCTTCTGGTGCGCGAAGCCCTGCTTGGTCTTTTCCACGGCATATTCCTAGCCATACTTGTCGCCGCCATCGCCCTGGTTTGGCAGCAGAACCTGGGCCTCGCCCTCGTATTGGCGGCGGCAATGCTGGGCAACATGATAATCGCCGGCACCGTGGGCGCCGCAATTCCCCTCTTTCTACGCAGGGTCGGAATCGACCCGGCCGTGGCCTCGGCTGTAATGGTCACCACCATAACGGACGTTTTCGGATTCCTGCTATTCCTCGGAATCGCCACCGCCGCCATCGGCCTGATTCAATAGGCCTTAACGTCTGTCATCGAGGGCGTCGCGAAGAGTTGCGTTGCCCTCCACTATGCGTTGGCTGCATCATCCTGTTTCGTGATTAACGGGTCGCTCATCGCCGCAACGAGAAGCGCAAGGGCAGACGGCAGATAGAATATGCCTATCGTGAAAATGGCCAGAACGCAGAATCCCAGCAACAACACAACCGGACCCCACAGCAAAGTCGTGCGGATTACCCGTCTCTTGTGGCTGAAGAGAATAGCCGTTAAGCCGCTGCCGGTAAGCAGAATTGGCACAAGCAAAAGGGCTAAGACCCAAATGCCGTTCACCTCAATCAACGTGGCCGAAGTGCGGACAGCCTCCGCCGCCGGTTCGCCCTCAAGGACTGGGGTTACTGACTCGCCGCTGTACGTCGGCCAGAAGACCAGGAACAGGCCCGCGCCCCAAGCCAGCAGATGAGCGGCCCATGCGGACACTTTTGAAATTCTGCCAGATCTCAACCGCCTACCCCTTAACGAGCCTGTTTCTCCGCCCCCTGGCAAACCCTTGGTATATCGCCATTGATAGAGTACCATTCCTCCCAATGACAGACCATTCCCGAACCCAAGGAGGCGCGCCAATGACCACCGTAGGCTCCAGCAAGTACACCTATGAACTCGTGGAGGACTGGGCCAAGTTTCCCGACGGCATGAGCTTCGGCTGGCCCGCCTCCGTCGCCACCGACTCCAAGGACCGCGTCTACGTGTTCCAGCGAGAGAAGCAGCCGCCCGTCATTGTCTTCGACCGCAACGGCAACTACCTCACGGGCTGGGGCGTCGACGCTATGGCAGGCCCCCACCACATATACATCGCCGACGACATCGTATATCTGGTGGACAGGGAAGACTGCGTCGTCCTTCGATACACCCTCGACGGCAAGCCCCTGCAGGTCATCGGCGCCCGCGGCCAAGCCTCCGATACCGGCATCGGCCCCGACTTCGACAACGAAAACGACCTGCCTCCTCACGCCGCTGGCCCCTTCAACTACCCCACCAAATTTGTCCCCGCGCCGAACGGCGACGTGTATGTGTCCGACGGCTACCAGAACAGCCGCGTCCACCGCTTCACCGCCGACGGCAAGCTCAAGCATTCGTGGGGTCAGCCCGGCAAGTCCGGCCCCTACGACCTGCATCTGCCCCACAGCGTCCTCGTCACCGACGACGAACGGGTCTATGTCTGCGACCGGGAGAACCACCGCGTCCAGGTCTACGACGCCGAAGGTTCCCACCTCGCTTCCTGGGACAACGTCCGGCGCCCTATGGACATCGCCGTCGACTCCGAGGGCGTCTTCTACGTATCCGAAGTCTACGTTGAGCAGGATAGCCTGGGACGGCTGGACCTCCTTCCCGTTGGCGAGCACCGCGTCAGCGTTCTGGACGAAAACGGCTCCATTCTATGCCGTTGGGACGCGGCTCTGGCTCACGGGATCTGGGTGGACAGCCGCGGCGACGTTTATCTGGCGGCGTCGGAAGCGCAAGCAGTCCACAAATACGTCAAGCAGACCTGAACGCCGCCTACCTCGGAAACGCGTCCGACAGCCCAGCGTCCACCGGCAGCATCGCCCCCGTCGTCTTCGACGCCCGCGGCCCGGCCAGAAACAACACCGCCTCCGCCACGTCCTCCGCCGTCACGCTCCGCTTCAGCAGATTCCGCCGTCGGTAGAAATCCTCCAGCCCCTCGATGCTGACGCCGTGGGCGCTGGCGCGCATCTCCTTTACCTCCGCCGACCACAGGTTGGAACCCCGGAACACCGCGTCCGGGTTCACCACGTTGACCCGAATCCCATACTCGCCGTTCTCTATCGCTAGCACCCGCGCCATCTGCACCTCCGCCGCCTTCGACGCGCTGTAGGCCCCGAAGTCCTTCCCCGGCGACGGCACGTTCTTCGTCCCAACGAACACCAGGCTGCCGCCCATGCCCTGCCGCCGCATCAACGAAACCGCCTCCCGCGCCACCAGGAAATGCCCCGTGGAGTTGATGTCCATTGCCCGCTGCCAATCCTTCAGGCTCAACTCGTGGATGGCCCCCACCGGAGCGATGCCCGCGTTGGACACCACCACGTCCAACCCCCCGTATTCCAGTCGCAGACGATTGAAGGCGTCCGCCACCTGCTGCGGATTCGTAACGTCCATGTTGACCGCTAACGCTCGTCCAATTCCCTGACTATCCACAATCCCCTGAGCCACGGCATCCGCCCCCTCCGCGTCGATGTCCGACACCACCACGTGCGCGCCTTCCGCCGCCAGCCGCTCCGCAATCGCCTTCCCTATCCCGTGGGCCGCGCCTGTCACCAGCGCGACCTGGCTGGAAAGTTCGCCGCCGGAAGCGGCCAGCGTCAGCTTGTACAACTCCATCGGCCAGTATTCCACGTCGTAGGAGTCCTTGTCAGACAGCGACGCGTACTCCCCCACCGCCTGCGCCGACTTGATGACGCTGATAGTGTGATGATAGATGTCCCCCGCGATGAGCGCCGCCTTGGCGTCCTTCCCCGTAGACCACATCCCCACGCCGCGAACCAGAATCACCCGCGGGTGTGGATCCAACATCGGATGTTGCCCGTCCGCGTTCGCCTGATACCATCCCTCGTAGTCGGAAACGTATCGGTCAACGGCCCCCGGTAGATGCCCTGATAGATACTCAAGCGTCGGCGACTCCCCCGACTCCATCCACAGCGGCTTAATCTTCGTCTGAAGCGTATGATCCGGCGTCGCCGGGCCGACCTGGCTGAGCGTCGCCCCTTCCGCAGAGTTCACGAACTCCATCACGTCCGGGCTGTCGTCGTACCTCAAAACCATCGACTGGGAACGACTTACCAGCCCCCGGACGACGGGCGCCAGCCCCGCCGCCAACCTCCGGCGCTCATCCTCCGCCAGGACTCCCTCTTCCCCCACGGAAAAAATCGTCCTTCCCTTGGCCTTCTCCTCCACGTACTCAGCCGCCGTATCCACCAGGTTCAGATGCTTCAGGTACGCCTCCTTCGCCGTGTCGCCCCAGGTGAACAGCCCGTGGTTCACCAGAATCACCCCGTCCACGTCCGGGTTCTCCCGCACCCGCTGCCCCACCAGCTTGGAAAGCGCGAAGCCGGGACGCAGGTACTCAACGATGGCCGCCCTGTCCCCGTACACCTTCTTCAAAAGCTCATCTGAGTCGCGAGTGTTAGTCAGAGAGACGATAGCGTCGGCGTGGGAGTGGGCCACGCTGTGGTACGGAAGGAAGGCGTGCAGCAACGTCTCGATGGATGGACGCGGCGACGTCGGGTCTATCATGCACTGGGCCAGGTAAGCGACCATTTCGTCGTCGGACATTGCATCCCGGTCGAACAGGACCAGCACGTCCTCCATATCCAGGCTGGGGAATTGCTCAGGTACAATGGTCTTCAGGTCGGATCCAGACCCCTTGACCGTCATCGCCTCCACCTCTCGCCCCCGAAAGTCCTTCAGCTTTGTCTTGATGGAAGTGTTGCCGCCTCCCCAGACCACCAGGGAGGTATCCGCGCCGATCAACCGGCTCTGGTAAACCAGCAAGTCCATTTCGTCCTTGCCTTCAGCTTCGGAATCCGACCATCTATGGGGCATGAAACACCTCTGCGTCATGTTTGCCAAGCCCGCCAATTTCCAGTCAAGGAAAGGCGAGGCTCAAATTACGTTCAAGTATATGAGCCGATCTGAAATTGGGCAACGCCGCCCTGTAACCGGCACAAAAGAAGAGGGCCCGGGATTGTCCCGGGCCCTCTTTGAATCGCTTGGATTCGAAGGTCTATTGGTACACGGGGACGGTGAACTCGTGGTAGCGAATCGGTCCCATGTGCAACAGGTTAACCTTGTACTCCGACACTATTGCCGGGTTGTAGATGGCGGCGTCGAAGACCCACACCAGCGGAATGCTGATGGCGTTGTCGACCCACCAGTCGCCGAATGCCTGGGCGAGCTTGTTCCGCTCACCTATGTCGGTCGTCTTCCGGCAATTGTACTTGAACTCGGAGATTTCCTCATGCTCGCGGTATCCGCCGCCGTCGTCATACCACCAGAACTCTACGGCGGTGCATATCGGGTCAAGGGACGGGGAGCCGATTATCATCCGGTTGGCTCCAGGCTCGCGGCCCAGCCAGCGAGTGAGGGAACCCTCCCTCTGTTCCACAGTGGCGTTCACGCCGATAACTTCCCAGTATTCCTTCAGCTTAATGGCGATGTCGCAGTTCTCGGTGAAACTGCTGGTGGGGCTGCAGGCCAGGGTGGTATCAAAGCCCTCGGGGAAGTTGCTCTGGGCCATGAAGTTCTGGGCCTTCTCGACGTTGTAGTCGTAGGGCCAGCCGCCATCTTTGCCGGTCTTGCCTTCGCGGTTGGGGTAGGGCGCCCATTCGTCCTTGAAGTCATCGCGCCAGGGCGGGAAGTAGTCAACCAGCGGGAAGGTGTCTCCCGCGAAGAAACCCAGGTCGATTTCGTCCCTGTCAATGGCGTGGTTCAGGGCCAGCCTGACGTTGACGTCCCTGAGCGGGTCGTTGGGATCATGGCCTGGGTTGGGGCCACACTCGCGACCGCCTGGGGGCGGCATGGGCGGGTCGCCAAAGCAGGCGTTGTTCTCCCGGAAATAGACCAGCCGCAGATGCGGATGTCGCCCGGGAAGAGTGCTCCTCGATACCACAAGTCCCGCGACTGCCGCCTGGTCGTAAAGGTCCCGCGGCACGTTGCCCACATGGGCCTCCTGCTGTATCAACTGAGCCAGTCGGGTGGCGGGTTCCTTGATGAACCTTCCCTCCAGTTCGTGGAACATGGGGGTCTGGCGCCAATGGTCTTCCACGCGCTCGTGGACGACGCCTTCGTTAATCCTCAGGGAAATGTAGCTCCACGGTCCGGTGCCTACCGGATCGTCGATGTACCCGTCCTCGCCGTCAACGGCTTCCCAGTGGTCGCGGCTGATGATGCCGGTCTCCCACTCCTCGGAGAGCAGGAAGGCGATGTCCAGGTTGATGTGGGGCAAGTCCAGCCGGATCTGGTGGGGCGTAACCGCGACCCACTTATCCGGCGTGTCCAACCTGCCGGCCCAGGTTTCGGGCCTTCGCGTCTTGGTTGTCCCCTTGCCGGTCAGGAGTTCAAAGCCTAGGGTCACGTCGTCGGCGTCGAACAAAATGTCCATAGGCTCGGCGTTACGGTAGAATGGAACGTCGTCCCGCAGGTTGAACGTCCACGTCTTGCCGTCCTCGCCCACGCCCCAGTCGGTGGCCATTTCCGGCTGTTCGTCGTTGGTCCGATAATGCCGTCCCACCAAGTGGTCGTAGATGGGCATTATCTTCTCCGTGGTCTGGCTGGCGGCGTAAGGAATGGTGAACTGGTCCGCCGGGGGCGGAATTACCACAACCAGCCTTGAGGCTACGGGAACCTTCGGCGCCATCGTCGGCGTGGGAGCCGGCGTAGGCACTGCCGTCGGTGCGGGCGTCATCACGGGGGCGGGCGTGGGCACTGCCGCCTTCACGATGCGCTCGATGTCCGCCTGGGTCAACGGCTCTTGCTGACCTGCGGCGGCCGCGGCCACCGCGTCTGCGATTGCGGCAGCAACGTCTTCCTGGCTCACGCCTTCGGCGGCTGCCGCCATGACTGCGCTGTCAACCATCGCCTGAACGTCGGAGGCGGAGATGCCTTCCGGCACGTTCTGAGCAACCGCGCCTTCGATGAGCGTGCGAATCTCGTCCTCAGAGAGAGGCGGCGCCAACTGCGCGAGTTCAGCGCGGATTCCTTCCTGGATTTGCGCGGCCATGGCAGAGCCGATGGCGCTTACCGCTTCCATGTCTATGGCCGCGGGCGCCGGCGCCGGCGCGGGCGGCGGCTCGGGCGTTTCTTCTTCACCGCAAGCCGCGATGATGACGCTCAGCCCTAACAAACACGCCAACACGAGGGAAATCTTCCAATCTAGTAGTCTACGAGGTAAGGTCAAAATAGCCACCTCCTCAATTTGAATTTGTTGGCAAGCCCGCCGCAAGCGGCGAACCCACCCTTGACACCTGGCAATCCGCTACATCCTAAAAGCCTTGCTTGCCTTTGTCAATGCCTTGTTTTAGGTGCGTGGATGTGAGACAGTGCACTTAGGCGTTCTGACCCAGGCGTCAAATCAGGTCAAACTTGCCCAGGAGCAGCAAATGTCTCTAAACGTATATCTGCACTTCAACGGAACCTGCAAAGAGGCCTTCGAATTCTACCGCTCCATTTTCGGAGGCGACTTCGACATGATCTCCACTTTCGGCGAAGCCCCGCCCGACTTCTCCGTGCCGGAGGACGAGCGCGAAAACATCATGCACGTTTCCTATCAGATGGGGAACATCACGCTCATGGGCAGCGACACCCCATCCACCTTCGGCCCGCCAACCGCAATGGGCAACAATTTCTCCCTCTCTTATATGACAGGCAGCCGGGAGGAGACCGACGACCTGTTCGCCAAGCTGTCGGAAGGCGGCAACGTGACCATGCCGCTGGGTGACATGTTCTGGGGCAGCTACTTCGGTTCCTGCACGGACAAGTTCGGCGTCAACTGGATGCTCAACTACGACGCGGAATAACCCCCCAGACAACCGCGTCCTCACCTCTTGTCCCTTCCCCCTGGACAGGGGAAGGCTAGGATGGGGGTGATTCCCCTTGCTCCCGCGGAAGCAGGAGCCCATTCCCCGCTCATCCAGAGTTCATTCTGAGCTTGTCGAAGGGCGAACGACCACGGCAAAATAAGGAAAAAGAAAAGCGTCCCAGGCAGGATTCGAACCCGCGACCCGCTGCTTAGAAGGCAGCCGCTCTGTCCAACTGAGCTACTGGGACTCGACACGCCAAAGGCGTACATTCATTGTATGAATCCCGCCGCGCCTGTGTCAACAAATTCGATGCCTCGAACTAGACGGGCCACCGCTCCTGCCGGTACGCCATCTCCCAAAACATGTACTCGTAGCGGCTGCTGACGACGAAGGCCTCAACAATCGCCGCCCGTTCCTCCTCCGAAGCCGACCCGCCCGCTTCGTCCAGCAATTCACGCCACAGGTTGACGCCCTCCTCCAGCAACCCCTCGGCGTACACCGCCGACCACGGCCCGAATACCGGATGGTCGATCTTGCCAACCACCTCCCCCAACTCATGGTACGTCCACGGGCACGGAAGCAGCGCGGCGATACCCGTCGCCCAGCTCCCAAGGCTGGCCGCGCTTATCATGTGGTTGCAGTAGGCCAGGTTCGCGGGCGAAATCGGCGTCCGCCGCACGTCTTCTTCCGTAATCCCCAACATGGGCATCAGCTTCCGATGCAGGGGCCGCTCGACGGGCGTCGCCAGACGCTTCCCTATCAACTCCAACGCCGACGAATTCGGGGCTTTCGCCAGCGCAATCGCCACCACGCGGGCGAAGGCAGACAGGTACTTGTAGTCCTGGATTAGGTAGTAACGAAACTTCTCCAGGGGCAGCGCGCCCGCCTTCGCTTCCAGCAGGAACGGATGACGAAAGATTTTTTCCCAAATCGGCCATGCCTCCGATTTGAGGGTGTCAGTGAATCGCACGTCAGGCAATTGGGCTATGCCTCTTCGCGACCGAGGGCGCAGACTTCACAGGGGCAGGAATTTCTCAAAAATTGGTGGGTGTACAAGCCCGTGTAGTGGGCGTCGCTCCAGAGGAACTGCACGGCGTAGTTGCCGATGGGCATGTGGTCCACGGCGTAAATCCCTTCCGGCACCGACGAAGGGTCCAGCAGGGCCTTTCCCGTCCACTCCTCGATGCACTGGGCGCACGGACAGAGAAGCCGCAACTGCCTTGCGGAATAGACGCTGCGGTGTCCGTCCTTCCACATTATCGTGACGGACGTGGTATCCAGCGTTATAGAATTCGGTTCCGGCCTGCTTGCCAACTGACCCTCCGTCATCGAATATCCTTGTCCCAAAACAGCTATCAACTATACCAGAGGCGATGCCCGTCTACCATTTTACGCGCCCCGCCACCGCACGCCCTATCTGCCTGCACTCACTGAAATATAACTGCGCGATTTGTGTGGTCGTCGATGACCAGGCTATCGGCGAACGGTTCCGATAGATAAATCTCAATCCTGTCCAGGCACTCGTCTCCGCCTTTCAGCGGAGTAGAAGACGCAACTACCCGCAGCCTGACGGAACCGTCATCTTGACGGTGTATTGAAAGACTTGGATTCGCGTTGCACGAGTCCACTATCAATTCCAGCGTATTGGGGGTTAGCCACCTTGCTTCCCTGATTTCGACTCCACCGCGCCACAAGCCGCCGCCAACAGATTGCCAGATGAAGAAGACTACCAACCCGCCCAGGACGAACGACGCCACCGCTACGGCTGCATATCTGGGCCAATGCTTCATGGTTTCCTCCTATCGGGCGGACTGCCGGCGGGCGATCATTGCGTCGGCGAGGGGGCTTTGGGCGGGGTTGATGTCGATGTCAATGAGCGACGGCTGCCCCGAATCCAACGCTCGTTGCACCGCAGGCCCCATTTCGGACGCAGTTTTCACGTGGCCGCCGTGGCCGCCGATGGCTTCCACCAGACGGTCGTAGCGCATGGGCCGCAAGTCCGTTGCCACAGCGCGTCCGAAGTAGGCCAGCTGGAAGTTCTTGTCGATGCTCCAGGTTGCGTCGTTGCCCAGAATCGTCACGAAGGGCAGGTTATGACGTAGGGCCGTGTCGTATTCCATTGCGTAGAAGCCCAGGGATCCGTCGCCCATCATCAGGAACACCTTGGCTGTCGGGTGAGCCAGCCGCGCCGCCAAGGCGTAGGGCAGGCCGAAACCCAGATGCGAAAGCGGCCCAAGTCGAAGCCAGCGTCCGGTTTTCTGCGCGCTTAGGTAGCTCCGACCCCATTGGACAAAGTCGCCGCCGTCGAAGACCAGCACCGTATCGTCATCGATGAACGGCTTGATTTCCTGAAATACGCGGACGGGATGCATCGGCGAATCATCTACCGCCAACGCCTCCATCGCCCGCAGTTGCGCCTCACGGCTGGCGGCAAGAGTTGCGGTCCATCCAGACAGATTCTTCCACGTCTTCCCCCGCGCCGCTTCCGTCAACTGGCCGACGGCGGCGCCGATGTGACCCAGAATCCCCATCGCCACGCCCCGGTTGCGCCCCAACTCGTTGGCGTCCGGGTCAATCTGAATCAGCTTGGCGTCATCGTGGAAGTAGGGCGGCATCCCGTAGCGGTAGCGATGGTCCAGACGCTTCCCCAAAAGAAGCACGGCATCGGCCTCGCGGAAGTGGCGGGCGGCGTGGTTCAACGCGGCGTCGGCGTATCCGAAGCAGAGAGGATGGCCGTCGGCCACCATCCCCCGCGCCTGCTCCACAGTGAAGATGGGCAAGCCGGTGGTCTCTACGAAGTCCGTCAGTTCTTCGGTGTTGGTCTGATAGCGGGCGGCGTTGGCGGCCACCACCACCGGCCTTTCCGCACCCGCCAGAACTTCCGCCGCTTCGTCAATCAGCCGTGGGTCCGCCGGATTCCGGCCCTGGTGTCGGTACTCGGCGGGGGAATATCGGGGCAGTTCCTTTTCCGAAATGACCGCCTCCTGTATATCCATAGGAATAGACAGATGCGTCGGCCCCGGCCTGCCGGACAGCGCCGTCCTGAAGGCGGAAGCTATCAGGTCGGCGACGCGGGACTTGTGGTGAACCATCCACGAACCCTTGGTCATGGGGCGGGCGATGCCAATTTGGTCGACTTCCTGGAAGGAGTACATGCCGTGTTCCGGCAGCTCGCTGCAACCGGCGACGAACACGACGGGACTCTCGGATGTGTAGATGTTGGGCAGGCCGGAGATGGCGTTGGAGAAGCCCGGCCCGCCCGTGACCATCGCCACCGACGGCTCACCGGTGATGCGACACCAGGCGTCGGCCATGCCCATCGCGGCGGCTTCGTGGCGGGTGTCGATGAGCTCGATGCCTTCGTCGACGGCGGCGTCGCAGAGGGGGAGGATGGTATCGCCGACGATGGTGAAGATGCGGCGGATGCCTTCCAGCTTCAGGCATCGCATGACAAGGTGTGCTCCGGTCAACTTGGGCATGGTACCTCCGGCAAATTTTTGTGATACAGAGTCGCTAAAACAATTGAAACAATTGGGAATTTGAGACTGGGATTGGGGAATTGTTTCAGGATTGAATTCCTTCCGTCAGCTTTGGCGATGAATTGTCTTGGTAAACAATGTAATTGAATTTGGGAGCGTTTCAGGCATGAATCGGTGGGTTTTGGGGAATTGTTATTGTTTTTCCGAGATTCGGGCGCATATTATGATACTGAATATCAGATATGTAAGGCTGCGGCAGGGCGCGGGATGAGAATTTGGGCGAACGGGCGGCGTTCTTCATAGGGATACGTTAGCAGGGTAGGGGGCGGCTTGGCAACGGGAAAGTGTCACTTATGAGCACATCGTGATTGAAGCTACAACCGGGCGTGTGCTATACTGCGTGGCGGACGGGGCGTGGCGCAGCCCGGGAGCGCACCTGCATGGGGTGCAGGGGGTCGGTGGTTCAAATCCACTCGCCCCGACCATTTTTCCTTCCCCACTTCTGGATTCCGGCTTTCGCGAGAGTTGTATGTGTCAGGTGTTGTATGTGTCAGGTAATGACGAAGGGCTAGGAGGGGCGTCATCCACCAGAACGAGATTCTTCGTCGCGGAGCCTCCTCAGAATGACATATAGGGTAGGATGCTCGACCCTGCGACAGGCTCAGGGTGAGTGGGGGAGGCACCCTCACCTTAATCCTCTCCCTCAAGGGAGAGGAGAGAAGAGGCGGGAATGAGGGAGGGGGCGATGGGTAAAGCCTAGCCGCCGATTGCGGACAAATCAGGCTCTTTCTTGTACCAGCCCGCCCGACGTTCGTAGGCGTGGGCCAAACCCAACACCGTCGCTTCCTCGAAGGGGCGTCCGCCTATTTGCAGGCCGATGGGCATTCCGTCCTCTCCGGACGTGAATCCGCAGGGGACGCTGATGGCCGGGATGCCCGCCAATGGATGGGCGGGGGTGACCATGTAGGGCGCTTCTATCAGCCATTCAATCACGGACTCTTTCGTAACCGGAGGAGTCTCTTTATTGACAGGCGCCGCGACTGATTCAACCGTCGGCGTAACGAGCACGTCCACCTCCTCAAACGCCGCCATCACCTGCCGGCGCAGCAGTTCCCTCAGCTTCTGCGCCTTGTAGTAGAACTCCGCCGGTAGTACGCTGCCAACCAGGTAGGTGATGGGCAGTTCCTCGTCTTCGTCGAGCAGGCAGTTCCGCGCCAAATCGCGATAGAGGGCGGTGGCTTCCACGAAAAGAATTCCCCACATTATCAGGTTGCCGTAGGCCGCCAGGGGGATGGAAACCTCCCGCAGCGTCGCGCCCATGCCGCCCATCTCCTCCACGGCCTTCAACACCGCGCCCTGCACCTCCGAATCCACGAAGTCCCCCATCGTCAACTCCTTGACGATGCCGACTCGCAACCCGCGGGCGTCCTGCTTCAACGCCTTTCTATAATCTGGAACCTCCCTGGTTGACGAAAAAGCATCGCGCGGGTCAGGCCCGGCGATGGCGCTGAGCGTGATGGCGCAGTCCTCGACGGTGCGGGCCATCGGGCCAAGGGCGTCCATAGACCAGCCCCCGGCGAAGACGCCAAATCGGCTGATCAATCCCCACGTCGGACGCAGCCCCACTATGCCGCACCAGGACGCGGGCGACCGGATGGAGCCTCCCGTGTCCTCTCCTAACGCCGTGGCGCATAGACGGGCCGCCGCTGCTGCCGCCGACCCGCTGCTGGAACCGCCGGTGGAGCGGTCAAGATTCCACGGATTCCGTGCCGATGGGAAAGAACGGCGGAACATCCCCGCGCCCGCGAACTCCCCCATGTGCAGCTTGCCGAGAATTACCGCGCCGCCGGCCTTCAACTTCGATACCACCGTCGCGTCCTCCGGCGGGACGTGGTCGCGCAGCAGCGTCGAGCCGTTGGTGGTGGGCATATCCGACGTCCATATCTGGTCCTTCAACGCCACCGGCACTCCCTGCAACGGCCCGCGGCGCATCCCCGCCATGAAGTCTCGCTCCGCCTGCCGCGCCTGCGCCAACGCCGAATCCGCCGCCACCGTCAGATAGGCCCTCAACGTCGAGTCCAGAGATTCTATCCGACGCAGATACGCCTCCGTCGCCTCCACCGGCGACACTTGCCGCGCCGCCATCAGGTCCGACAGGCGAGCCGCGGTTAGACGAGTAAGCTCTGAATCAGTCATGTCTACCTCCAAACGGAGATTTTTGCGTAACTTCCAAATGTGTCATCTACTCGACCCGAATCACCCCCATCTCAATCTTCCCCCGTCAAGGGGGAACAGGTTTAAGAGCCGCTTTGGGAGGGTTATGCAAAGGTCTCCATAAAGGGGGAAGAGGCTAATTGGCACTCTTCAGGGGGTTATGTAAAGGTCTCCAAACGAGGGTGTTATGTGAACCCTATACGCAACAAGCAGGAAGGGCAAGGGATTTTCTTCCCCTGCCCTTCGAGATTGCGCGATTCAAGTCTTACCGCTTGTCGGTCTACTTGTACACCGGCACCGAAAACTCGTGGTAGCGCGTCGGGCCGAAGAAGCCGAAGTTCACGTCGTAACCCTCAACCACGCCGGGGTCGTAGGCCACCTTGTTGGAGAGGAAGAACAACGGGATGATTACGTGGTTTTCGTACAGCCACGTGCCCATCGCCTGCCCCGTGCGGAGGATGTCCTCCGGCAAGATCGACTCCTGGGTTTCGGCGAACAGCGCGTCAAGTTCGTGGAACTCCCACTGGGACTCCGTGCCGCCGCTCACGCTGCTGATGGCGTACCGACCGTTGTTCCGAATGGAAAGTGGGTCGCTGCCCACGCCGTAGAGCATACTCGTAATCGTCTGGCCCATGTCCCGGTTGCGCCACTGCTCCAGCAACGGCCCGAATTCCATCTCGGTCAGATCGACGTTCACGCCAATTTCTCTCCAGAAGCCGATGACGGCCTCCGCCACGTCCTGGGCCTCAGGCACGCCGCTCAGCTTGGTGGTGATGAAGCCGATGTCAACGCCGTCGGCGTAGCCCGCTTCCGCCAGAAGCGCCTTGGCCCTGTCCTGGTCGAAGGGGTAGGGATTCCAGTCGGGATGATAGTCGGAGCGTGTCGGCGGGATGCCCAGGATGGTCTGGAGGATGCCCTCGCCGTCGAAGAAGATGTCGTTGATGGTGTCCCGGTCGATGGCGTAGTTCAACGCCATCCGCACCCGCAAATCCCGGAGGGGGTCGCCTTCGACGTAGCCCGGCGCGAGGGGGTGTTCCTCGCCCTTGCGGGAGCCTAGCTTGATTTCCACGGGTTCGTCGTAGTACAGCCCGCCAATCATCATAAAGAGATTGGTTCCCGGCAGGGCGCTGGTGGCCACGCCGAATCCGGCGTCCGTTGCCTGTGGCAACAGCGACTTGTCCACCTCCGAAATCGCTACTTCCTGGGTCAGCAGCATGGCGATGCGGGTGGCGCTCTCCGGCGTGTAGAAGAACTGCAACTCGTGGAACTCGGGCGTCTTCCTCCAGTGGTCTTCCACCCGTTCGTAGAGCATGTGGGAACCGATTGCCAACTCAACGAATTTGAAGGAGCCGGTGCCGACTGGGTGGTCCAGGTAGCCCTCCTCGCCGACGGCGTCCCAGTAGTCCTGGCTGATGATTCCGGCAACGTTGCCTTCCGCGAGCCAGCCTTCGCCCAGAGGCTCCAGCCTGTCGAGAATCCACACTACCTCGTGATCGTTGACTATGTCGAAGTTCTGGTCCTGCACGCCAAGGTTTCGCCACTGGCTGCCCGCGGAGAGGGAGTCCTCCCGGCCCGCCGTCTGAAGGGTCAGCTTGAAGTCCTTGGCGGTGAAGTTCGTGCCGGTGTAGCCGTCTGTCGAATGGAAGGGGATGCCTTCCCTCAGCATAAGCGTCCAACTCATGGCGTCGGGCGACATGCTCCAATCATGGGCCAGCATGGTGTTTTCGTACTCGCCGTTGAAGCGGTTAGTGTTGATGATGAATTCGTACATGGGCTTCATCGGGCCGGTTTCGCTGGTGAAGGTCTTCCACATCATGGTCACCTGCGCGCCCGGCGGCACCTTGCTCACCTTCAACCGCGGATCGACGGGCATCTTGGGAGCCATCGTCGCCGTAGGCGTCGGCATTGGCGTAGCCGTCGGGGTCGGCGCAGGCGTCGGAGCCGGTGTAGTGGGTCGGGCCGTGGCCGCCGGCGTGGGCCGGGGCGTCGCCGCGGGGGTGGACGGCATTGCCGTTGGAGTCGGCGCGGGAGTGGACGGCATCGCCGTAGGGGGTGGCGCAGCCGTTGGCGCGGGCGTCGGTTGCGGCGTCGCCTCCGGCTCATCGTCGCCGCCGCAGGCGATGATGACCAGGCTCAACAGCAGGAGCGCTCCAAATGCCGCCAGCATGACGCCAAAGGAAGATTTTCTAAACAACTTCATGGCATTCCACCCCTTTGATTCAGGATTGATGGGATACGACGGGAAAACTGCCCCGCCGATGTCCGTATGCTAGACACCGCCAATTCCAATGTCAAGACAAGGGGCAGGCGTCAAGAATCCTTGCGACGAATCCAATATATTCTGAGGGTAACAGCTGCGCTTTTCGTCTACGGATAGTTCTCCAACCACCAGCGGGCAATGTCTATCCTGCGGGCGAACCAGACGTTGGGCTGGGACGTGGCGTACTCCAGAAACTGGCGCAGCCCCGCCGCGCGGGAGGGCTTGCCGATGATGCGGCAGTGCAGCCCGACGGACATCATCTTGGGGTGCGTCGCCCCTTCCTTATATAGGAGGTCGAAAGTCCCCCGCGCCACGTGGTGGAAGTGCTCCGGCATGGTCATGCCGCCGCGCCAGAATTTCGTGTCGTTCACCTCCAGCGAGTACGGAATCACCAGCCACTTCTTGCCGTTCACGTTGGTGTAGTAGGGCAGGTCGTCGTTGTAGGAGTTGCAATCGTAGATGAAGCCGCCTTCTTCCACCACAAGCTCCCGCGTGTTGACGCTGGGCCCATAGCGGCAATACCAACCCAGGGGTCGCTGGCCCGTGGTCCGTTCGATGGACTCGACGGCGTTCCGAATCGCCTCCCGTTCCTCATCCTTGCTCATGCGGAAATACTCCTCCCACCTGTTGCCGTGGCCGAAGACCTCGTGTCCGCGCGCCGTTATCTCCCGCGCCACGTCCGGGTTGCGCTCCAACGCCAGAGCGCAGCAGTAGAACGTCGCCTTGACGTTGAACTCGTCCAGGATGTTCATAATCCGCCACACCCCTACGCGGCTGCCGTATTCGAAGAAGGACTCGTTGGCCAGATCCCGTTCGCCAACCGGCACCGGCGAAGGCACCTCCCCCATCGACTCCCCGTGGGCGTCGCCGTCGAGCAGCGAATACTCGGAGCCTTCCTCGTAGTTGACCACCACCGAAACGGCGATTTTCGCGTCGTTGGGCCACTGAATCACCGGCGGATTGGGGCCGTATCCAACAAAGTCTCTCTCTTCCATCAGCGCATCTCCTATCATTGTTCGGGCTTGATTCAGTATACAGCAGATTCGGCAACATTCCATTTGCCTTTTTCAATCCGACAACTTAAACTAGCCCTTGCGCTCAACCCAACCCGGTTGAGCCAACGCAAACCTCCCAGGAGGCGAATTCAATGAGAATCTTCCCATCCGCGAAAATCTTCCTGCTGCTGGCGATGGTCGTTTTGGCGACGGCCATAATCGTCGCTTGCGGCGATGACGCTGCGGACGAGCCCGCGCCCGCGGCGACGCCCGCCGCGCCGGCTCCGCAGCCAACCCCGGCCCCGACGGCTATGCCGGCCACACCGGCGCCAACGGCCATGCCCGCGACGCCAACGGCTATGCCGGCTACACCGGCGCCGACGGCCAGGCCCGCTCCGCCGCCGACCGCCATGCCCACGCCAACCGGCCCCACCCGAGTAATCGTCCCGCCCACGGCGGCGCCCGCGGCTACGCCGGTTCCCACGGCGATGGCGCCCAAGGTTCCCGTGCAATCCAGGCTGAGGGTCGCCATTCCGCCGCCCCAGTACCAGTCGCTCGCCATGTTCGACAGCGTCGAAGGCATCCTGCCCAACATGGAGCACGTCGTAGGCGTCGACTCCGAAACGGGCGTGGTTGACTTCAGCAGGCTCGCCGAGGAGTGGAGCATGTCCGACGACGGCACCGTCTGGAACTTCAAGCTCCGCGAGGGCATCCCCTTCCATACAGCCCCCGACTTCAACGGAGGAGAGTTGACTGCCCTGGACGTGATTGAAACCCTTCAGGTTCTCGGCTCCGACCTCTCCAACCGGCCTACCATCTGGACCAACTTCGGCGTCGAGAACTCCAACTTCGACGCCGTCGGGCGGTACGAACTGAACTGGATACTGAACGGCCCCGCTGCGGACATTGCCAACTGGCTCAGCCCGCAAACCCCCTCCGGCGTCATCAGTTCCGCCTACTTCAGGGCAAAGGGCGAGCAGGGCTACCTCACCCACCCCGTCGGCACCGGCCCGTTCAAGTTCAGCGAAGTCACCTTCGGACAGTACCTCCGCTACGAGCGGGTGGAAGACCACTGGCGGAAGACTTCCGAGTTCCCCGAACTCGAATACCTCTTCGGCCCTGAAGACGCCACCCGTCTCGCCATGCTTCTGGCCCAGGAAGTGCACATCGCCGACGTTCCGCGCGCGCTTCTTCCCGAGGCCGCCCAGCGAGGCTTCGTCGTCGTCACCGGCTCACGGCCGGGCATGACCGTCTTCGTCTTCATCGGCGGCCAGTACTACGACGGCGAAAGGACGTACCTGGCAGGCCCGAAGAAGGGCCAGACGGAACCCGTCGCCCCCGGCTACGACCCCACCGATCCCTTCCGGGACGTGCGGGTGCGGAAGGCCCTGAACCTGGCCATCAACAAGGAAGAGATAATCGACACCTTCTGGGGAGCGGCGGCCATACCGCAGGCCCAGTTCAGCCTCACCCCCAACCACCCCGATCACAAGGCTGAATGGACGCCTTATCCCTACGACCCGGACGAAGCCCGTCGCCTGCTGGTCGAGGCCGGCTACGAAGACGGCTTCGAGTTCGACTTCCAGACGGCCAAGGTCAGCGGCGTGCCGGAAGTGCCGGAAGTCGCGGAGGTCATCACCCAATACTGGTCGGAAGTGGGCCTCACGCCCAAGCTGCTGGAGCTCGGCTCCTTCAGCCAGATCCGCTCCCTGTACCGGGCGCGCGACATCGGACGCTACGCCTACCCCGTCCGCTACAGCATCAACCGCTTCGGCACCAACACCTGCTACCCCATGAGCAACGTGGCCGGCGGCTGCGGCTCTCCCCAGTGGGAGTACGACGACCTGGACCAGATTTTCATCAATCTGCGTAACGCCGTTCAGCCCGATGAGATCAGGCGCTTGACCCACGAGATGGGAGACTACCTGTACAACAACTACATCATCATTCCCATCGCCTTCCTGTTCCCGCAGGCGGCCTACGACCCGGGCGTCATAGCCGATCCCGGTTTCGCTCGATACATGGTTGACCAGGGTCCGACGGAGGGATTGGAATACACCGTGCCCGTGTATCAGTAGCGGCGATAGACCATAGTTGACCCTGACCGAGGCCCCTTCCAGCGCGGAGGGGCCTCGACTTTTTCACGAAAGGAGAGCGTAGGCTTTTGAACAATCCCCCACATCATCCTGCACAGCTCCCATGTCATTCTGAACGAAGTGAAGAATCCCCATCCCCCAACCGTAACCTTTGCTTTCTAACCATCACGGAAGCGGCGAACCTGTTTCGCAGCCACAAGCTCTCCCCCATAGAATTGACCCAGGCCCAGCTGGACGCCATCGACCGGCTTGACCCAACCCTTCGCACCTATGTAACCCTTCTGCCCGAACGGGCCATGTCCCAAGCCCGCCGCGCCGAAACCGAGATGAACCGCGGCGACTTTCACGGCCCCCTCCACGGCATCCCTTACGCCCTCAAAGACCTCTTCTACACCAAGGGAGTCACCACCGAGGCCCACTCCAAGGTCATGGAGGGATTCACCCCCAACTATGACGCCCATGCGGTGACGCGCTTGAACGACGCCGGCGGCATCCTGCTGGGCAAGCAGGCGATGGGTGAATTCGCCGTCGGCGCGCTGGAAACAAAGCTGTATCCCAGGCCGCGCAACCCGTGGAATCTCGCCTACGACACAGGCGGCTCCAGCAGCGGCTCGGCGGCTTCCGTCGCCGCGGGGCTGGCTATGATGTCTCTCGGCACCGACACCGGCGGCAGCATCCGCGGCCCTGCCTCGAACTGCGGCGTCGTTGGGCTGAAACCCACCTACGGACGCTTCAGCCGCCACGGCGTCGTCCCCCTCAGCTGGTCCCTCGACCACTGCGGCCCTCTGACTCGCACGGTGGAAGACGCCGCCCTGGTCCTGCAAGCCATCGCCGATCACGACCCCCGCGACCCCACCAGCAGCGCTCATCCTGTCTCCAACTACGCCGCAGCCCTCACCGGCGACGTGCGCGGTCTCGCCATCGGCGTGCCGCTCAGCTTCTTCGCCGACAGCGACGTGGACGCGGACCCGCAGATACTGACCGCCTTCGATGAAGCAATGAAGGTCTTTGAAGGCTTGGGCGTTCACCTTCGAGAGATAGACGTCCCCTCCCTCCGCTACTACCGCATGGCCCACACGACAATCATGCTTTCGGAAGCCTACTCAATCCACCGCAAGAACCTCGTCCAACGCGCCGACGACTACGCCTCCTCCACCTGGAACCACCTTGCCTCCGGCGCGGCCTTCACCGCGGCCGACTACATCCAGGCCCAGCGAATCCGAAGCCGCATGAGGCAGGAATTTCACGCCATCCTGAAGGACGTGGACGTCATTGTCCTTCCTACGAGCCACAAGACCGCCTGGCCCATCGGCGGAGGCGACGCGGTTGGGACTCTCGAACCCCAGAACTTCCGGGCCTGCTTCGACATGACGGGAATGCCCGCAATCACCCTCCCGTGCGGCTTCACCCAGGAAGGGCTGCCCATCGGCCTCCAACTGGCCGGCCGCTCTTTCGACGAAGCAACCGTCCTGCGCGCCGCCCACGCCTACGAGCAGGCCACCCCGTGGCATCGGCAAAGGCCCGCCCATGTCTGAGCGTCCCTTTCCGCCACCACTCGTCGGGACAACTTGAATATGGACGCTAGTCCGGGATACACTGGGATCAGTTTATGGAGGGAGCAAGCGATGACCACTCAGGAAAATGTCGTCCAGCGCCTTAACGACATGAGCGATACGATGAACACAGTCACCGCAACCCAGCACTTGTTGATAGAGCTTCTGACTAACAGTCAGGAACAGTTGAAAGCTATACGGGAAGACCAGAAAACACATAGGGAAGAGTTGCGGGTTCAGCAGGAAGATTTGAAAACGCATAGGGAAGAGTTGCGGATTCAGAAGGAAGATTTGAAAACGCATAGGGAGGAGTTGCGGGTTCAGAAGGAACAGCTGACAGCTATACGGCAAGACCAGAAAGCACAGCAGAAACAGTTGATAGTTCTGCGGGAAGATCATAACGCGCAGATGGCAGTTCTGCGGGAAGATCATAACGCGCAGATGGCAGCTATACGGCAAGACCAGAAAGCGCTTCATAAACAGTTAATAGCTCTGCGAGAAGACCACAACGCGCAGATGACAGTTCTGCGGGAAGACCTCAAAACTCATCGGGGAGAGTTAAAGGAAGTGCGCCGGTTCAACCAGCAGACCCGGCGAATGTGGATACTGATAGCGCGAAAGATGGACTGGCTGGAGGAAGACGAAGACTTCGACTAATCGAGTGTTCTTCTCCACGTTTGCCTCATCCAACGTGGGGTACGCAAATGTCTGTCTCCCGCAAGCAGCTTGAATGCGGGCCGTGGTTCAGGATACATTACGATTAGCTAGCATGGGAGTATGCGAGATCACGTCATGAGGATGTCATCCAACGCCTTAACGACACGAGTGATACGATGAACATAGCCAAAGCAACCCAACGCATGGCGTTGGAGCTTCTGGCTAGACAACAAGGACATTTGGGTGCTATACGGGAGGACCGGATAACGCATCAGGAACAGCTGAATGTTATGCGGGAAGACCATAACGCTCAGATGGCAGTTTTGCGGGAAGAACTTAAGCTCCATCGGGAAGAATTACAGGCAATGCATCGCTTCAACCAGCAGACCCGGCGGTTGTGGATTCTAATTGCCAGAAACATGAACTGGTTGGGGGAGGACGAAGAAGACTACTTCGATTAACGCGTAATCGCCCCGCGCCAAATCCCGCAAACGCACAACTCTGTCCGAGGCAAAAAAGAGAGCCAACGGTGGGAATCGAACCCACGACCTGCGGTTTACGAAACCGCTGCTCTGCCTCTGAGCTACGTTGGCCCGGTGTCCGTCAGTCGCGCCAGCTCCTCAATCTGCGATACCAGCCAATGGCTGATGTCCTCCCGCCGGATGCTGTCCGCCAATTCCGTGGCGCGCCGCTTTCGTTCGTCACCACCCATTGTAATCGCCTGATACATCGCTTGCATAGTGCCCTCCAGGTCCGACGGCGAGACCGTCAACGCCCCGTGCTTCAACTGCTGATGCGCCCCCGTCGTCTCCGATAGAATCAGCACCCCGTCCCTGGAATTCACCAGCGGCCCTTCCTTCGCCACCAGATTCATCCCGTCGATGACAGCGTTTATCAGCAGCGCGTCGTACACCTTCATGCCCGCGATGGCCTGGGTGTAGTTATTTTCGAAATAGGGCCTAACCGGCTGCCAGTCTTCGGTGCCGTACATGGAATTGATGTCGCCGATGATGCGACGGATGTCGTCCATGTACCGCTGGTACTGCCGGATGTGCGTCCGCGACGGAACAAGGAACGCCATGAACGACACCTTTCCGTGAAGCTCCGGGTAGCGCGCGAGCAGCAACTGAAAGGCCCGGAACCCCCGGATGACGTTCTTGCTAGGCTCCGCCCGGTCCACCCGAATTATCGCCTTCCCCTGCATCTCCGACCGCAGCCTGCGTTCGTAGTCCCGCGCCCGCGGCGAATCGGCGATGCGGATAATCTCATCCACGTTCACGGATATGGGGTAAGCCCGAACGTGACACGCCCTTCCGTCGTGATAGACCACCCGGTTATTGTGGTCAACCTCGTACTCCGGCAGAAACTCCTCGCAGGAATCCAGGAAATTCCGCACGTCGTCAATCGACTGGAATCCCACCACGTCGGCGGCGACAAGACTGCGGCAGATCTGGTTGCGGATGTAGCTCGGCAACAGCTTCCAGTAGCGGGCCGCCGGCCACGGAATGTGGGTGAAGTGCTGAATCGCCGCGTCCGGCAACCCCTCCCGAATCAACCCCGGCGCCAGGTACAGATGATAATCGTGGGTCATAACAATCGGAGGCTTGTCGCTCTGCAACCCCTCGTCTATCACCATCCGCGCCACGTTTTCGTTGACAGTCACGTAACCGTTGTTCCACGCGTCGTGCACGTTCGAGTCCACGTTGGGACTGTACGGCGAATTCCACATATAATGCTGCAAGAACCACAGCAGCGGATTGCAGAACACGTTGTAATACTTGTGATAAATGCGCCGCGCCGTGGAAACGTACCGCACCTGCGCCCGCTGCCCCGGCAACTTCGACCGAATCTTCGCCCCCCGGCTCTCCGCCGCCACCCGCCTGTCCCCCTCCCCCATCGCCGTCGCCACCCACGTGAAATCCAGCATCCTCGTCAGAGAACTCAGCGCCGTAACCACCCCGCCGCTGCCCCTTCGCGCCTCCAACCGCCCGTCATAGCGGACGTAATGCTCCACGGGGCCCCGGTTGCTGGCGAGAATCAAGGGGCGTTCGGAAAGCACCGTGCCGCACAACTCCCGCAGCCGTTCCCACTCTCCAGCGTGCCTTCCATCATCCATAGCGCATCATAGCCCTATAACTTCATCGACTTCCCCGTCCTTGCGGGGAAGCGCCAATCCAGCGCAATCTAGCACCTGCCCCCAGGGTTGTCAACTTGAGAATCCCAATCCACAATAACTGCGGTTGACATTCCCAAATCCCTTTATGTATAATCAGGCCAAGCCTCCCAATCGGAGGCCCTCAAATCCTTTAGCACCTTAACAGTTGGATAGTGGAAGGAAGTAAGGTAATTCGCCAGAGAGTTTGATCCTGGCTCAGGGTGAACGCTGGCGGTGCGTCTAATGCATGCAAGTCGAGCGAGAATCCCGGGTTCGCCCGGGTGGAAAGCGGCGAACGGCTGAGTAACGCGTGAGTAACCTGTCCCTGAGTGGGGTATAACCTGGAGAGATCCAGGCTAATCCCGCATACGATCCCCGTGCCTTGGCGAGGGGAGGAAACCCGCTTGCGGGGCTCTAGGAGGGGCTCGCGTTCTATCAGGTAGTTGGTGAGGTAACGGCTCACCAAGCCGAAGACGGATAGCTGGTCTGAGAAGATGGTCAGCCAGAGGGAGACTGAGACACGGTTCCCACTCCTACGGGAGGCAGCAGCAAAGAATTTTGGGCAATGGGCGAAAGCCTGACCCAGCGACACCGCGTGGGGGATGAAGGCCCTAGGGTCGTAAACCCCTTTTTCGAGGGAAGAGAAAGGACGGTACCTCGAGAATAAGCCCCGGCTAACTACGTGCCAGCAGCCGCGGTAACACGTAGGGGGCAAGCGTTACCCGGATTTACTGGGCGTAAAGAGCGCGTAGGCGGCTGAGTAAGTCTCCTGTGAAATCTTCCGGCTCAACTGGAAGAGGTCAGGGGATACTGCTCGGCTTGAGGGCGGAAGAGGAAGACGGAATTCCCGGTGTAGCGGTGATATGCGTAGATATCGGGAGGAACACCAGAGGCGAAGGCGGTCTTCTGGGCCGTGCCTGACGCTGAGGCGCGAAAGCGTGGGTAGCAAACCGGATTAGATACCCGGGTAGTCCACGCCCTAAACGATGGACGCTAGGTATGGGGGGTATCGACCCCTTCCGTGCCGAAGCTAACGCATTAAGCGTCCCGCCTGGGGAGTACGGCCGCAAGGCTAAAACTCAAAGGAATTGACGGGGGCCCGCACAAGCGGTGGAGCGTGTGGTTTAATTCGATGCTAAGCGAAGAACCTTACCAGGGTTTGACATGTCGGTGGTAGAACCCCGAAAGGGGAACGACCTTGGGGAGACCCAGGGAGCCGTCACAGGTGCTGCATGGCTGTCGTCAGCTCGTGCCGTGAGGTGTTGGGTTAAGTCCCGCAACGAGCGCAACCCCTGTCGTTAGTTGTTTTCTCTAGCGAGACGGTCCCCCACAAGGGGAAGGAAGGTGGGGACGACGTCAAGTCAGCATGGCCCTTATGCCCTGGGCTACACACACGCTACAATGGCCGGTACAACGGGTTGCGAAAGCGCGAGCCGGAGCCAATCCCATCAAAGCCGGCCTCAGTTGGAATCGTAGGCTGCAACTCGCCTGCGTGAACGTGGAATCGCTAGTAACCGTGGGTCAGCACACCGCGGTGAATACGTTCCCGGGCCTTGTACACACCGCCCGTCAAGTCATGGAAGTCGGCAACACTTGAAGTCGCTGAGCTAACCGCAAGGAGGCAGGCGCCGAGAGTGGGGCTGGTGACTGGGACTAAGTCGTAACAAGGTAGCTGTACCGGAAGGTGCGGCTGGATCACCTCCTTTCTAGGGAGCGCCAATCCGCCTAACAAACGGATTCACTCCCAGGTCGATCGGTGGGCGCCCTGCAAGTTGTCTAGGTCGAGCCAGGCTCCCGAAGCAGCAAACAGGGCCCTGAGAAAACCCGCCGTTTCAATCGGTAGCAACACAACTTCTTGCTTCCTTCCACTATCCACAGGTTAAGGTGTTTTGACGAAAAGAAGCCGGGCAACCCCCGGCTTCTTTCTTCTATAATAGGAGTGAAGGAACCTAATTCTTGGACAAAAGTGACAATGATTAGCAAAGCAGAGATTAAGAACCGCGTACTCACCGATAACACCGCTCAAGGAGTTCTCAATCACCTAAGGGAACTCGAATCAAACCGCGCTCGCATGCAAAGGCGATGGATTTGGGAGCTTTTGCAGAACGCCCGAGATGCTTCCCATGAGGATGACACTCACCTTGTCGCCTCAGTTGAACTTTGCAGTGGCGAGCTTGTCTTTCAACACAATGGCCGCGGATTCACTATGGAGGAAGTTGCTCACCTTATTTACCACGGCTCCACAAAACTTGAGGATGAGGAGACGATAGGACAGTACGGTAGCGGGTTTCTGACAACTCATCTATTGTCGCCAACCATTGATGTTTCCGGGCAACTCGATGACAAGCGACCTTTTGAGTTTCGACTCAAACGTGAAATTACCTCCGCCAAGGCCCTAAGCAACTCAATGGATAGAGCATGGGATCAGTTCGATGCGTCTACCGAAGCTGTAGCAGATAGTTATACGACTCGATTCCGATACCCGTTGGAGGAAGAAGCAACTGGCGCAGTTGAGGAAGGGATTAAAACGCTAAAGCAATGCGCTCCCTTTGTGGTCGTATTCAATCGTCAGTTTCGGAGCATCAATATTCAGTCCCCAGACGAAGCCACAACCTTCGAAGTAGTCGAACGAGTCACTTTGGCAGAAGGATTATATTCAGTCAGGGTGGGAGTAACGGAACAAGGAGCATTAAGGGTACAACAATACCTTCTTGCGGAAGGTACACAAGCATCCGTGACCATTCGTATTGAATCGACGGACGATGGGGTAGAATGCCTAGCACTCCAAGACATTCCGAGGCTCTTTCTTGGGTTTCCTTTGGTAGGGACAGAGACATTCAGCTTTCCAGCCATTATCAATAGCTTTGCATTCACTCCAACTGAAAACAGAGATGGTGTATATCTTGGCCAGAGCAATGATGAGGCTAACCAAAACAATCAAGCAGCTATCGAAGAAGCTTTCGACTTGCACACAAAGTTGATCAAGTTTGTGGCAGAATCCCGGTGGGCCAATGTCCATACGCTGGCAAACATCCCAACAATCACTGAACAACGTTGGCTCAGTAGAGAGTGGCTGAATGACCGACTTAGACAGCTTGTGTCTCAAGTTCGCCAAACGCCCGCGGTTCTCAGTGGTGATGCCGCATTGCTTCCAAAGGATTCCATTGTCCCGCTGGCTACAGAGGACATCAACACGGAGGCCCTTTGGGACCTATTGAGTCAGGTCAAAGCCCTCCAGCAAAAATTACCGGCGCGAAATGAAGCCAACGGTTGGCGCGTGGCGGTCGAGAGCTGGGCGCAAATTGCAGATTACGATGCGACTTCATTCGGCGAAGGTTTTGATAGCAGCAAATTAGTGTCGTACGTTGAAGAAGCAACCAAGCATAGCAGCAACTCCAACATTGCCACACTTGAACAAGTTGTAGATGTAGATGCGGTCGCATGGCTAGACAGGTTTTATCAGTTTCTCAAGGATGAAAATACTGAAAATCTGATTCGCGAGCGTAACATCGTCCTTAATCAAGCTGGCTATCTGGGCAAGCTCGTCAATCTGCACCGTGACAACGAAATTGATGAAGAGTTGAAGGCCATCGGGGACGATGTCCTTGACCTTAGGTTTAGAGTGCGACTTCGTGACGTTCGTCTCACTTCTCTCGCAAATGAACCTGGCAAGGGAGACCTCGGAAATAATGAAGTAAGCAGAGCAGTTGCGGATAAGCTGCAAGAGCTTAGTAATGAAGATGATATCGGAATCCAGTTCGCACATGCTAGCCCGCGTTTCTTGACGTGGTTAGTAACAAACAAGCAATTGGGGAGTTTGACAGGATTCCCAGCGTTCTCCAAGAGGTCCAACATCGGTAATCGTGCGGTGCTTTGGTTAGGGCAGAAAGGAAATATCAATGCAGATATACCTCTTGCTCCTATCAACGCATGGGCAAAGGATCTTCAGCCATTTGCAGACATCTTTCCGTGGCGATACATTCTGGCCGAAGATTATTTCGCAGCAATGCCTCAGACTGACGTTTGGCGGATGCTCAGTGAAGAAGGATATGTGAGGACGGATGTAGTGGTAAACAGCAACAATACCATTAGTGACTTCCTCCCAGACGAACCATTGCCGGAAGACGAACACATTACAGTCGAAGACATCACCCAAACTGAAATTGCCTTCCTTACTCGAACCAGAGAACGAGTCGGGATTATGGCGCGCCTGCGTGACAGTCAAGCACGTGCTAGACTGTTCTGGCGCTTCTTGACAGAATGGTTAATCACACACGATTCAGAAGGTTTGGAGCCTCAGTCAGCGAACTGTAAATGTGGCGTTTCCCATAGGTATTATCCCGCACGATGGCTGGTGCCGGTTGTGAGGAATATATGGGTACCGCAGGGAAATGACATACATGATAGGGCAACAGCCCAGTCCCTAGCCAAGCTCCTTAGGGGCAGTGGGTGGACTCCCAATGCACTAAGCGACAACCCCACCGCTCTTAAATTTCTGGAAGCAATCCGAGTGACGCGCTTTGACCTCGTGAGGCATTTCGCCGCGAGCGATGAGGAATCCCAATCTGCTCTAGATGAAGATTTGACCAAGATTCTGGTTGCCACGGATGGAGATCTCAGTCATGTCAAGGCCTTCATGGAGGATATGAAGACGGATAAAGACTTCCTTAAGCACCTTGAAGAGCGTCGAAAAACGAGGAGGGATGTACATGAAAACCAACGCATTGGGTCTCTTGTCGAAGACTTGGTGAAGGATGGTTTGGAAGACGAGGGATTCACCGTTAAACCCACCGGAATTGGTTCTGACTTCGAGATCGAATATGACAGGATTGAAGGTGACCAAGAGGTAGGAATAGAGTTGTCGCGAAACGGTCGAACTTGGTTGGTTGAAGTCAAGTCTACACGAGAGCAACGAGTGCGGATGACGACCAAACAGGCCGAAACAGCTGTGGAGAAAGGCGATGGTTTCCTACTCTGTGTGGTTCCTGTAGGAAACGATGGAACTAACCTAGAGAAGGAAGAAGTGAGAGCCAACATGCGATTCGTGCAAAATATCGGACCACTCGTTGAGCCTCAATGCACAAAACTCGATTTGTTGAATAATGTCCGTGACTTCGCCACAGCCCCCAGCGATGATGACATCCGATTGGAAATTGAAGGTGGCACAGCGCGAATAAGCGTCAATGACGCTGTATGGCAAGATGGGATATGTCTCAGCGACCTCTCTACGAAGCTAATGTAGCGTAGAATGCGGTGGGGCGTATTTGGTGTATTCACCCGCTTTCCCCCTATCATTAGGGCTGATGCCAACCACCGCCAAAGGAGGAATTCAAGGCTGAATACATACCCTCTCCACCCAATAAGCCCGAGCCGAGGGCACAAACCCGCGACACGCCGGGCATCCCGAAGCTGAACCCTATTTCTCCGGAGCCTCCACGGGCAGATCGGTTGTGACAATGGCGAAAATTCCCTCCGCATCCCGCATCGGCAACGACCGGGTGACCATCCAGATTTCACCGCCGCCCGCATCGAAATAAGGCTCAGTCCACACCCCTGAGTTCGCGGCAAGGGGCGCCGTGAACCACTCCTGCGCCTCGATGTTGTAGGAGGGAGTCGCAAGATCAACGCTGGCATATCCGTCGTCAGTGCGATAGACGTATGGGCAGGCGACGACTGCGCCCGTCCGATCCAGCAAAGCCGCCCCACTGCCAAAGAAAGACGGATGCTCCTCCAAGTATGCCCGCAACCGCTCCGCATACGCCGTCGCATCAGCCGGCCGATCCGCCACCAACTCCGCCGCAAACGCATCCAGCGCCGTGACCACGGCGTCCCGCAAGTCCTCCTCATCGTAAGCGTCGTCGCCGCAACCCTGCACGGCCACCAGTGTAAGCATCACCAGGAACGCAGCTATCAATGCTCTCATCGTCACCCTTTCAGCCATCGTCATCCGAATCTAACAAACTTAACCGACTCATGCAAAGCTGTCACTACAAGCAAACGTTCGCGATTCACCCTCCGGTTCATTTCAACCAATGAGGCTGCCGGAACCGTGCGTCCGATGAAAGTGCATATCTCCCACCTAACTAGCGTCTTCCCCGCTTTCCCACTATCATTAGCCACAACCATCAGCAAGGAGGAATTCATGGCCGAATACATACCCTCGCCCGCGCAGTGGGTGCGCGACCAGGTGGAGCTTTACGAAAGCAGCGGCGGCACCCAGGGCACCACCCTCCGCGAAACCGGCCTCCCCGTCATCATCGTCACAACCGCGGCAACCGCACCGGCGCCGTCCGCAAGACTCCCCTCATGCGCGTCAAGGACGGCGACAACTACGTCCTCGTCGGCTCCCGCGGCGGCGCCCCCACCCATCCCCAATGGGTCCACAACCTCCGCGCCGACGCCGACGTCCAAATCCAGGACGAAACCAACGTCTACGAAATGCGCGTCCGCGAACTGCCCGAAGGCGAAGAACGCGCCCGCCTCTGGGACCTCGCCGTCAAAGCCTTCCCGCCCTACGCGGAATACCAGGAGAGCACGAGCCGCTTCATCCCCGTCTTCCTCGCCGAACCCGCCTAGCCCGTAAAGCGCACTATCAACGGCACCACGATGGCCGTCACCGACAGCGCCGCAATCACCCCCGTGAACAGCAGATAGCGGACGCCGTAGTTCGACATCAGCGCCGGGTCGTAATACCTGTCCACTTCGTTGTCCCGGTACATCTCCACCAGTCCCCGCAGCAGCATCTGACGCGTCCGACGTCCCAACGCCAACGCCGCCACCGCAATCACGTTCAGCAGAACCGTCATCACGATGAACACTGCCAGGATGATGTCGTAATTCGCGTCGCTCTCCCCGTTCGCCGCCTCCGTCGCCACCCCGAAGTTAATCCCAAGCACAATCAGGTTGAACACAATCGCGGTAAGCACGAAAATCGTATCCGTCCGGCTGCTCTCCCGAAGCTCGCTGACTATGTGGTCGTGAACTTGTCCTAGCATCTTCTACCCTCCCTGCTCCATCATACCCTGCTTCATCCATTCCGCAAAGTCCTCCTCCTCATACAACGGGCGAATCTCAACCACGCTCGGCCCCGGCATCGGGTTGGGACACTTCTCCAGCCACGCAACCGCCTCGTCCATGTCCTTCACCTCCCAGAGCCAATAGCCCGCCACCAGCTCCTCCGTAACACCGAAAGGCCCGTCCGTCAACGTACGGCTGTCCCCGTCGAAGGCCATCCGCTTGCCCGCCGACGTGGGCTTCAGTCCATCCCCCGCCAGCTGGATCCCCGCTTCCGTCAACTCCGCGTTGTATCGCCCCATCGCCTGAATCAACTCCATCGAAGGCATAACCCCCGCTTCGCTCTCCTTCGTCGCCTTAACCAGAATCATCACCCGCATGGCCTTCTCCTCTCCAATCAAAGCTATCGCCGCCAATGATACTAGATTTGACGACGATGTTGCGCTTACAAGCGGCGCCTGCCACTAGCATTCGCGCGCCTCGGACGGGTACACTAATAGGGCGGCAATCACTCCGCGCAATCAACGGACGGGCGGTTCGGATGACCCCTCTGCAAGTACATTGGGCGCAGTGCACGGATAGAAGGCGGCTGGTCTGGTGCCTGCTGAAGGACGTGGACACCGAAAACGTGAACACCGGCGGCGTTTATGTCATCTGGCACGGCGGTCACGTGCCGCGGGTCATCTACGTCGGCCAGGGCGACATCGCCGGCCGCGTCAACCACCACCGAAGCTCCAGCCGCATCCTCCAATACGGAACCAAGGGACTGCTGATGGTCACGTGGGCGGCCGTTCCCGAATCGGAACGAAGGGGAGCCGCGAAGTACGTCGCCGACGCCCTGGAACCTCTGCGGAGTCTGGAGGACGACACCCCGCCGATACCCGTCAATCTCCCGTGGGACACGCCGCCGATTGCTCCTCAGTAAGCGCGTCAAGACCCTCTGCATCATCTCCGCGACGCTCCTCCTGCTGCCCCTCATGGCGGCTTGCGGCAGCGACGATGACGAATCGACGGCGACCCCATCGCCAACCCCCGCCGCCGAGGTCATGGTCGATCTTCCCCACGACGAAGGCGCCCACGTCACCCCGATAGAATGGTGGTACTTCAACGGCCACCTGGACACGGAGGAAGGCCGGACTTTCAGCTACCACTTCGTCACCTTCCAGTCCGTGCTGGAGTCGGGTTTGACGCCCCGGTTGATGCAACTCAGCTGGGCCGACCACGCCGAGGGAATTCATCTGGCTGAGGAGCAGGCTGCCTTCCCAACCATAGAGGCGACTTCGGGAGAATTCGACCTCGACGCCGGCGGCTGGCGCATGAGCGGCGACGGCAAGTCCTTCGATCTGTCCTTCAACATCGGCGACTACGCCGTGGAACTGGAGGGCGTATCCACAAAGCCTCCCGTCTTCCATTATGAAACCGGCTACGTGGACCTGGGCATCGCCGGCAAGACCTACTACTACTCCCACACCGACGTTGAGACTACCGGCGCGGTTTCCATCGACGGCGTCTCCCACCCCGCGACCGGCGTCGCCTGGATGGACCACCAGTGGGGCGACTTCACCACGGCTGGCATCGGCTGGGACTGGTTCAGCCTGAATCTCGACGACGGCTCCGACCTGAAAATATCCGTGGTGTGGGAGCTGGACGGCGGCAAGCACGTCGAAACCTACGGCACTTACGTCAATCCCGACGGTCAGACGGCGCACCTACCCGGAGACGAAGTCGCCCTGGAATCCACCGACGCGTGGGCCAGCCCCGACACCGGCGGCGAATACCCGATGGGCTGGCGGCTGCGCGTCCACTCACTCAATCTAGACCTAACGCTGACCCCCGTAATAAGAGACGCCGAATACTCCGAATCCCTATTCATCCCCGTCATCTACTGGGAAGGCGCGATAGCCGCAAACGGCGCCCGCAACGGCAACCCCATCACAGGCCGCGGCTTCGCCGAACTCGTCGGCTACGTCCCCACAACCCTTCCAACTGGGCGCGTGGTCTCATTGATAGGGAATGAAATTCTCAAGTCGCCACCATCCAGGATCCCTGCTACTCGGCATTAACAGATCAATTTCCTTTGCTTTCCGACCTCCGCGCCCGTGGTGCGCTGAAATACCCGGGAATGGCGCAGTGGTTTGCCTGACAAGTAGCCGTCTATGGGGCCATACTTCCCGCATTGCGGATATACACATTGCAGCGGTCCTTCGGCGTTGGTCGCTACGGACGAGAATTGCTGATCCTCTCTTTAGATGGCCCTTGCATTCTTCGAAAACGCTTGTGATTAAACGTTGATATTCCACGCGGTTTTCAAATCGTGCTGATTTTGTCCAGTTCTTCCGAAACGGGAAACCAAGCATCCAAAGCCGAATCCAATGGTCGTTCCAATAATCAGTAACTCCACAATATGGGGGCGATGTAATCAATAGTGCTGCATTTGCACGATTCTGTTTTCGAAGTTCATATCGGGAATCTCCCAGCAGGACTGTCCCAAAGGCTTGTGTAGGTACGCCGTATTGGTATCGACGGTTAATCTTGGACTCCAACATAGCCACTGGATCTACTTCAGGCGGTTTGAGGTAACCATTGCGTGTCCACCATTTGACCGCATAGGTAGGTGAGTATGCGATGGTAGGAGACATGACGTTCGACAGGCCAGATCCCATTTTATCCTGCATGTGCAAAGCTATAAATGCCATCAGGGTTCTATCTATGACTGAGTTGCGCCAGTCAAGTTCACGGCGAGCAGATTTTAGCAGTGCTCGTACGGTAGGAGACCAAGCCATAGTTTCAAACCTGCTGTTGCTTCGCCGGTCTATGGGACGACAGGCCCTTGAAATTTCGGCCAGTCTAGCAATGACTTGTTCGGCGGAATTAGAAGGTTGCAGTTTGGCCGCAGCAAATAGCCATGCAATGGGATTGACGTCGATTCCGAGAGCGTGTCTACCCAGAACTGTGGCGGCGAATGGCCCGTTGCCCCGACCACAGAAAGGATCTAGAACCGTTTCTCCCGGCTTTGTTAAGTTGATGATGGCGTCGTGTATGAAGGTCTGGGGGAACATGGCATAATAGCGCCCAAACCCATACCAGCGTCCTGCGGCTGTGTTACGATGCCATGTGTCCTTGCTCGTTGATTCCCCTTTTTTTGGTATCTTCATGTCGCGAGGCTGTGTATCAGATCCGTACCGGCCTTTAGCGGAATAGACGCCCAACGATGAGATCTACGCAAGGCGAGGAATTGATCGCTTCCTACCCCTAACGGTCCAGCCGTGCTGATAGCGTCTCCCAAGGCACGTGGCGCAGGCTGATTGGTCAGCGGTGGATCTGATTCAGGTTGTGCTATGTTGAGGACAAGTCTTTGTCCTTTTGTAGTTTTTAGAATAACGGGCCGTCCATAGTGAGTGAGCTCACCCCAAGGAGTTGGGCTATCGGAATGCCCGGCAATTATGTGTTTTCTGATGTACGCATTGTTTGGCAGCCAAACATGGTCAGCAGGGATTCGCTTGTTTGGGGCCGGCGCTCGGTCAAGCTCCTCAGCGTGTTGTACGAACGGCCCGCTTTTAACCCCGGATATAACCAGCAATTGTGCGTCTGGACGGAATTTTTGAAGTTCAATTTGGATCCGCTTCATTTCTCTGCGGATTGATTGAGCTAGTACGGCAATGGTGCCAAACGCAGCCAGTTGACCATCCATGACAAATGCAGTGTTACACAGGGCGGCCAAGCCCTGTTCAGATTTGGCCAAGCGTCGCAGGCTGTTGACCAAAGCCAACATTTCCAGAGTTTGCATAACTCGAATGTGACACTCACGAGCAGATTCATTTTCTCTAAATTGCTCGTGAACCCTAAGGGCGTCTGTAGTAACGATGCCCATTCCACACTTGGGGCAATTTTCTTCGGTTCGCGGTTTGGGCATCGGCAGCTGAGTACCATTACAATAAGGATGATTAGGACATCTACGGATTTTATGCTGGGATCCCAGTACGTAATAAAGACTCTCAGCGAAAGTTTCGCTCCCCAAAGATACTTTATTCAATGTATCATTGAAGGAGCGGCGAAACCATTCTTTAGGACCCAGTCCGTCAATTGTCTTGGCATTCTTACCTGGCAGCACTGCACCGAGACTATGCCCACACTCGGTCTTCCTGAGTTCCCGCGGATTGACTGCACCGCTGTCGGCTAGCTTGCTCAGCGATGCTAGTTGTCTTAGCTTGATAACCACAATCCCAAGCGATACAACTCCGGCTTGTGTATCTGGGAGTCTTCCTGGGAAATGGTCATAGACTTGTGAGCCATCTATGGCTACCAAATGGGTTCGCGATGTCCCTACGGGACTTGGTCGGAAACGTGGTAGGTTTAGTACAGCATCTTGACTAGGTGGTTGTAACCGATCGCGGAACTCGGCAAATTCCGTGCTATCGGCTATTGCTTGGATTGCAGCCAATCCCGCTCTCTCATCGGAGTACGGCATATTCTACTCAGTCAACAAATACGTGCTCAGAATTCCCCGTTGCCTGACAAGCCTTATGGAGTGGTGGCATCTTGGATCTCGAACTTGTCGAGTTGGACTGGTACAGTATAAGCCTGTGATAGCGTACGTATTCGCACAAAACCTTGCTCACTGACCTTCCCGATTTGTTCAATGAAGTCTGAGAAATCCATGTATCCGGCGACAACTCTACGTTCAGATTCGGAATTCAGGTAGGATAGAACCCAGTTATCGGTTTCACTGAGTATTTCAGGCATCACTGAGCTTGGTGCCTGCGTGGCTAAAACCATTCCGACATTTAACTTGCTTCCTTCTTTGGCTGTCCTCGCCCATACAGTTGTCAGGTTGTCGCGTGCATTTGCACGGGGGAGTAAGTTGTGGGCTTCCTCAATATAGATGATTATGTGCCCTTTCGTCGCTTGGGATTCGTCTGGGGGCTTGGAAGGGTCGAAATTTGCCAAAACAGACCTAAACTGTTCCTGCTGTGATCTGAATATGCGCCACATCACCCGCTCGGCGGCAGCTTGATTCTGTTCTGGATCGCCGGCTGATTGGTCAATGATGACCAACTTGCCTTCTCTCAAATCATCGACAACGGCTTCGGCGAAATCATTGCTTGTATTAGGATCGTGTTGTTCCTGGGCAATTTGGAAGGAGCGAGGGCCATTTCGGGATTCGAAGATGCGCAACACCGCTCGAAACCTAGGATCTGCCCAAGATTCATGAGTCGAACTTTTGCTGATATAGTCCTGTTCGAACTTGTCGAAGTAACTCCTTTTGTCTTCAATAAAACGTGACAGTGCGGTAAATACTGTTATGAGTTGGTCCCAAGTGACGTTAAATTGTTTAGTTGCAGATGATTCGAGGATATTAGATGCTTGAAGATAGTCTGTCTTGTTGTCGCTATTCGGGTTTTTGTCTAGTTTAAGGGCAGCAATCAGTTCTTTTGAAAACATCGAGTGCATTCCCGGCCCTTGAATTGAGGGTTGCCAGTGTGACGGCTGCGACAATCCGGCTGCTACTAGTGCAGTTCGATAGGCTAGAATAGCCCGGTAGTAGCGGGTCTTGGCTCCCATGTCTCCAGCAGCATTGGGTTCGACAGAAAGGTCTATGTCACGGAAGGCAGTGGTGTACCTGGCAGTTTCGTTTACCATGATATTCTTTATGATTTCTTTGCCGGCAAGCATCTGATCGAGGGCCTGCTCGACTTTCTGGGTGTCCTGTGCCGTTTGCCAAGATTTAGGTATTGGATCTCCAAAGAAGTTTAGCTTCATAACCTTGCGTTCAGGATCCCAATCAACAGGAATCAATCCATAGGTTGCAACTTCAGATTGTCGGGGCAAACCTATGGATTCGTGGACTCGGTGAAGGCCTTTACCGTCTTGGTAGTTGTCTTGGGCATATTCGCCGCTCAAGTCAAAAATAATCTGTCCTATCCGATGTTCGGGATTATCTTGGCGCAACCGATAGATGCTCTCGGCTACAATCTTTAAGCCGTTTGATTTGCCAGAGCGGGACATACCGAAGTAAACGGTGCGCCTTTTCATTATGTCAGTGGGATTGATCTTAAAATCAACCTTAGTCGTGCTTTCGGACTCAGCGGCCGCAAACCTAGTACGACCAATTTTCGTAGCTCTTCTATCAATGGGTATGTCATTGGTACGATGACGATGGTTGACTATCAGATCAAGTGTGGTGGCATCCGGCTTCCATACCATTAGTTGATTGACGGAGTAGTAGTTGTCGATGTCCTCTGCATAACGGTACTGAAGTTTTTCATTCTTGGTTGCCTCGGCAATGAATGTGCCTAGTACCGAACACTCCAGTCCATGCAAAGACATCTTGTCCTTCATCCAGTCTGGGAGCCGTTCCGACCATGGCCCTCGGTTGCCCGAATCTTCAATGCTCTCTTGCCTTGTTTGATCATTAGCAGAAGCAGCCGGCAACCTAGCCTCCTTCTGAATTCGCAGTAGAATGAACGACTCGTCTCCATCGGGTTTTGCCGCCATTAGAAACGCATTCTTGGGCAATCCACCAGCTTGCTCGCGGTCATAGTCATACACAGCTACAATTGCGCTGCTGTACGAGATGGTATAAACAGTCCCTACCTTGGGCGCTCTCTCCCTAAACGGCCTAGTCTCCGGCTGGCTAGCGCTTTGGATTAGGTCATCAATAACAGTTGCTGATGAGTTCTGCTCATCTTGTGCCATAGGCCTCTCCCTAACAGGTCAAATCTTGGGTTTAGCTTGGGACATACGAGGTTCGGACCGTGATCTCTGTCTCGAGAGGAAAATATCCTAGCCCATTAGGTGAATGCACCAACTAATGCCACCATTCTATCACACTTTCCCGTGTCTAATCACCAACTGTTCAATAATCAATAAAGTGACTACTGCCGAGTGCAGTAGTAATAGGACGCAGCCCCCAACCACACCCGTTTCCGGTCTAAACGCCCAAAACCATAAGCCCTCGGCGGGGGCCATCTGACCGATCGCCTCCCTACCAAGTCACTAAACGGCATTTGGCAGCGTCATACTTCGTAACTAAATATCTCGTTTTGCGCGTAAATCGTCGGCGTCATACATTTCGCCGCAGGCTTGACTAGAGTTGCTCATATAAGTAAGCTACATTCGTAACTGCCAAGTCTGCCTATGGCTCTTTCCAATTCGAATAGAGAGGTGTCGCGATGACCGGACTACCAAGGCCCCATCTCTGGGGAGTCTCTTACCTCCTGGGCGCGCTGGTCGTCCTGACCCTGCTGATTGCGGCCTGCGGCGACGACGCCACGCCCGAACCTACTCCCGCCGCGACGCCCGCTCCAACGGCGGCCCCCGCGCCGACGGCTATGCCGACCCCTGCCCCAACGCCCACCGCGGCGCCTGAGCCGCAGCCCGTCGTCAGCAAAGTCATCGTCGCCATCACTCCGCCATCTCCCCAGAGCACCCTGTTCCACAAGGTCTGGGTTGAAGGAAGCGGCCCCCTCCGCGGCATGTACGAAACCCTCATCGGCTTCAACCGCTACACCCGCGAATACGAGCCCACCCGTCTCGCCACCGATTGGAGCATGTCCCCCGACGGCACAAAGTGGACCTACAAGCTCCGCGAAGGCATCCCCTTCCACAACGGCGCGGAATTTACCGCCCAGGACGTGGTCTTCACCTGGGAGCAGTACGCGAACAGCATGCTCTCCGGCTCCGCCCTGATGATGGAAGTCATCGACGGCGAAGACAGCTTCACCATTCCCAATCCCTACGAAATCACCTGGAATCTCAACAGGCCGGAAGCCACCATCGGCATCTGGACCTCCGACATGTTCCAGTGGCTCAACTACAGCAAGGATCATTGGGACGCCGTCGGCGGCGAGGAAGGCTACGCCGCAGACCCCATCGGCACCGGCCCCTTCAAGTTCGTCAGCTTCGGCGAAAACAGCCACATCGCCTTCGAGCGCGTCGATGACCACTGGCGCCAAACCCCCCAGATGGACGAAATCGAGTTCCGATACGTGAAGGAAGACGCCACCCGCGTGGCCATGCTCCTGGCCGGAGAGGCCCACGTGTCCGACATCCCCAGGAACCTGATTCCCCAGGTCACCCAGGAAGGCTACTCCGAGGTCTACAGCACCGTGCCCGGCTTCATTGTCTTCCTGATGTTCGGTGGGCAATACTACTACCAGCCGCCCGGCTGGGAGGACAAGTTCGATCCCACTTCCCCTTTAACGAATACCGACGTTCGCAAGGCTCTGAGCCTGGCCATCGACCGGGATGAGATAAACCGGGTCTTCTTCGACAATAAGGCCGACTACGCCACCGCCTTCAAAATCCATCCCACCGACGCCGCCTACAACGACCGTTGGGCCGTGGACCCCTTCGACCCCAATCAGGCCAAGCAGCTGCTGGCCGACGCCGGCTACCCCAACGGCTTCGAAGTTGAGTTCGTAGCCAGCAAGAAGCCCGGCCTCTCCGAAGGCCCGGAAATCTCCGAGACCATCTCCCAGTACTGGAGAGACATTGGCGTCACCGTTGAACTCAAGGAAATCGAGTACGCGGAGATGCTCAGCATGGGCCGCGCGTGGGAGCTTCAGAGGCACGCCAGGTTGGAGATGCACGGCTTCTTCTCCTACGAAATGTCTCTGACCAACAACCTCAAGGTCACCGCCACGGAAGACAGGGCCAGAGGCGGCATGTTCGCCCACGAGGTGACCGATGGCCTGGTACGGGAGATAGAACTCACCGTGGACCCGGCCGAGCGTCTGCAAAAGTTCCAGCAGTTGGGCGACTTCCTCTACGACCAGCGCGCAATCCTCCCCCTCTACTGGGTGCTGCCCGTCGCCGCCTACGACGATGGTATAATCGCCAAGTACGAGTCGGACTTCTCCAACCAGGGGCCGACCCGTCATTGGGAGTACGCCGAGCTCGTAATGAAATAGTCACCGATTCCAAGAAGCAAGGAGACATCGAGATGCACAACGGCTATAAGATCATCGACGCTGACGCTCACTTCTACGAGCCGCCCGACATCTGGGACAAGTACATGGTCGGCGAGGATTGCTACGACCTCCGCCCCCGCGTAGCCCAGGTCCACGGCAGGGCCATCCTCCAGTACACCGACGGCCAGATCGCCGTCGGCGGCAACCGCGAACTCAGCTCCAGAATCCTCACCGAGAAGTTCGCCAACGGCTACGAAAACTGGTGGAGCGCCGAAAGCCGCCTCCGCGACATGGACGAGCAGGGCTGGGACATCCAGGTCATGCTCGCCACCAACGCCGCCGTCTCCGCCGCCTACAACCGCGAACCCCACGTCTACGCCGCCATGTGCCGCGCCTACAACACCTGGGCCAACGAGTATTGCTCCGCCGCCCCGGACCGCCTCAAGTTCTGCGCCCAGGTCCCAGGCGAGCTCCTCGACGAAATGGTCGTCGAGATGCGCCGCGCCGTCGCGGAGAAGGGCGCTGTATCCATCTTCCTGCCCCAGGCTCTCGATGACAAGATGTGGCACCACCCCGTCTACGACCCCGTCTGGCAAACCGCCTCCGACCTGGAAGTCCCCCTCGCCATCCACGGCATGGACAGCGCCACCGGCAAGCCCCTCCTCGGCGAACGCTACAACGGCGTCGAAGGCGGCGCCCGCTCCGTCGGCACCCTCACCGTCTTTCCCTTCGAGAACATGCTCGCCCTCGCCCACTTCATGCTCGGCGGCATCCTCGACCGCTACCCCAACCTCAGGCTCCTCGTCCTGGAATCCAACTCCGGCTGGCTCCCCTTCTTCCTCAATCGCCTGGAGAACGCCACCGAAGGCCGACAGGGCATGGCTTTCTTCGACAACCCCCTCGACGCCTCCCCCACCGAATACTTCCTGCGCCAGTGCGCCATAGCCGCCGACGCCGACGAGAACACCATCAAGTACGTCGTGGACTACGTCGGAAACGACAACATCGTCTTCAACACGGACTACCCCCACGCCGACGCGCCCGCGCCCCACGAACCCGTGGCCGACATGATGGCTCAACCCCTCTCCGACGAGAGCAAGGAGAAGATCCTCTGGGACAACTCCGTCAAGATATACGGCGAGCGGCTCGTCGCCGGCCACCCCCTCGCCGCCTCCTGATAGACAAAACCCACCCCCCTCTTATCCCTTCCCCCTTGATGGATACCTTTGCACAACCCTCCCAAGGGCGTAGATTAGCCTCTTTCCTCATTGACGGGGGAAGATTGAGCCAGTCCTGGGCCTGTTTAAGGGATGGCGGCGAAGTCCCCCGCTCACCCTGATCCCGTCCTGAGCCTGTCCTAAGCTCGTCGAAGGGTCGAGCGTCCCATCTTGCTCCCGCGAAAGCGGGAGCCCATCCCCCTAAAGCCTTACCTCAAACGTAACCCCATGCCTGTGCTCAAAATCCACAATCCGGTTCAACTTCCAACCGCCCCTCCCATCGATGGGGTCGGACATGCTCCCATGCTCCCGAAGATCCCGGCTGGTCTCCTCGTCCGTGATAATCACCATCTTCGACCCCGGCTCGTACAACGGCAGCCGGTCCGAGTGCCACGTCCCCTTGTGCAGCATATACCCCACCGTCCCGTCAATCAGAAAAGCCCGCACCTCCTCCGGCTTCGGTATCGCGTCCGGGTCATCCTGCCCCGTGGGCGCCGCAACGGCCACCACCGCGGGCGCCCCCGTTATCGGTATGAACGCCTGGGTTACGTGAAAATGCTGCTCCATCCCCGTCAGCCTCAACCCCTTGTATGGTAAAAGCGCCGTCCCGATCCGCACCGTCCCACCCTCAAATCCCGCGGGAGACGAGGCCGCCTGCCCCCCAACCGTCTCCTCTGCGTCCAGAATCTCTCCGAAAGGCCGGAAAGCCTCCCTGCTCAACGGCTCCGCCTGAATCAAATAGACTGTCATTCTTCTCTATCCCCTTTCCAGTGTCAGCTATGAATCATTGAAACCCTACCCCACGCTTACCCGCCGCCCTGCCTCCGACGAGCGCACAATGGCATCCAGCAGCCGGTGATTCGCGACCGCGTCTTCGAAGTTGGGATGAACGGTTCCGCCGTTCCTGATAGCCTCGGCGAACCGACGGAACATCTGGGCCGTGTTGAAAGGTTCAACCTTAGACAACGCCGCGGGCGCCCAGCTATGCCGGTCGGGAATCTCCAGGGGAGCCAACGCGGATTCGCTGTCCTTCGCCCCTTCCAGCCGGATGGTTGAGGCGAGTTGAGGCAGCGTGTCCGCGGATGCCACAAGCGTCCCCTTCGTGCCATAGACCTCCAGCGTCCAGCCCGTTCCGTGCCACATTCCCCTCTGGACGTGGGCGGAAACCGCCGCTCCGTTGGCAAGCGTTCCCGCAACCAGCACGGTGTCCGGCGCCGTGACCTCAAGCGCCTCGCCGGTTCCTTCCACCCTTCTCGTCGTCAACTGCGTCGAAACCTGCGCCGACAGATGAGAGAACTCGCCGACGCAGTGGGTGATGACGTCCAGGGTATGTCCTCCCGGAATCGAAAGCACGTGAGCGCCAAGATTGCCGTCTACCTCCCATGCCAGCCGTGGATGAACGTCGGGAGTGGTGGACACGCAGGCTTCCATCCTCACGCTCAACACCTCCCCCACGTAACCTTCCGCTATCAACTCCTTCAGGCGAAGCAGCGCCGGGTTGTTGCGAAGCTGCAACCCCACCATGTGAACAACGCCCTTCTCGCGCGCCTTTCCAGCCATCTCTTCCGCCTCCGCGACCGTCACCCCCAAAGGCCACTCGCAATACACGTGCTTCCCCGCCTCCAACGCCGCCATCACCATCTCGTGATGCAACGGCACGCGAACGCACACCGATACCGCCTCCACTTCGGGATGGGCAACCATCTCCCCGTAGTCGTGGAACGCCATCGGAACGTCGAAGTGTTGCGCCGCTTCCTTTGCGGTCTCCCCTCTGCTGGTGCACACCGCCGCAACCCGATACTCCGGCAGATTCGTGAGGGCGGGCAGATGCACGTTTCCGCCCCATCCCAAATGAATGTTGGCGCCGATTACGCCCATGTTTATCTTCCTGTCGTCCATAATTCCCTCCTGGACAAGGCCGCTCTGTGCTGTCACGTCGATTATAGGCGATATTCCCGCCGAACGAACACTGCAACTGGGTTGCCGCCGTCTGCCTTGACTCTATTTCGTATCCAAGCCTAGAATCAACGCAGATTGCCGGGCATTGACGAGGGAAGAAATGAACTTGCTGATACGAAACGTGCGACTCATAGACGGAACCGGCGCGGATGCTGTTCCAAAGATTAACGTGGTTGTGGAAAACGGCCGCGTCAGCTGGATTGGCGAGGGTGACGTTTCGCCTTCCAACCACCCCCATTACGAGGACATCAACGCCGAAGACCTTACCCTCGTCCCGGGAACTTTCGATTGTCACGAGCACTTCGCAGGCGACGGCGGGCGGCACGGCGTCCGAGCAATGAATACCGACCCGCCGGAATTGCTGCTGGCGAAGGCGGCGGGCAACGCCCATCGCGCCCTTATGACCGGCCAGACGTCGGCCAGGGACGTGGGTTCTCCCCGCGGCATCAGCATAACCCTGGCCCGGGCCGTCGCCGCCGGCGCGCTCCCCGGCCCGCGCATCGTCGCCTCCGGCGAGTGGCTCCAGTACCCGACGACCTGGGGGCAGTCCAAGATTGAGACGGTCAACACGCCGGAAGATATGCGCCGCGCCATCCAGGCGAGAATCGCCCAGGGCGCGGGGGTTATCAAGATTGGCGCGACCGGGGGCGACCCGCAGGGGGGCGGCTACGGGACGATGGGCGCGGAAGTGGCGCAGATGGTCATGGATTTCGTCCACGGAAAGGGACTGAAAGTTGCCGCCCACTGCACCGGCTTCCACGGCACGCGGGAGGTTGTCGAAGCGGGCATCGACTCCGTCGAGCACGGCACCCACATAGACGAGGAGACGGCGCGTCTAATGGCGGAGAAGGGCACGATACTGGTGCCGACCCTATCGTGGAGGGACTATCTGTTCAGAGCGTCGAAGCGATGGGGTATGGCAAAGAAACAGATCGACGCGTCCGAGGCCGTCCGGGAGCATCACCGGGCCAGCTATCAGCGTTGCATCGCCGCCGGAGTGAAAATTGCCGCCGGCACCGACGCGGGCGGCGGCGACCCCATGCGCCACGGCAACATCGTCCGCGAGCTTGAAGTCATGGTAGATTGGGGACTGAGCCCGATGGAAGCGTTGAAGGCCGCCACCTCAACGGCGGCGGAACTGGTCGGCACTTCCGACGACGTGGGCGCCATCGAGGTTGGCAAACTCGCCGACTTCGCCCTCATCGACGGCGATCCCCTTTCCGACATCGGCGATATGCGAAACGTCTGGGCCGTATACCAGGGTGGCAGGCAAGTCCGTTAGGACCTACTCCACAGGCAGCTGGCCGAACCCCGCCTGCGCCCGCGCCTGGTCCACTATGTCCAGCCCCACCATCTCGCTCCAGGCCGCCAGCAGACGCTTAACCACCGGCCCCGGCATCTCCTCCCCGATCGGGCGCCAGTCGATCCGCGAAATCGGCAGCATCGAATGGCTCGTCCCCGTCATAAACGCCTCGTCCGCCGTATAAGCGTCGAAGGGCTGAATATCCTCCTCCACGCATGGTATGTCCAAGTCTTTCGCGAGCCTTATCACCGTGTCGCGGGAGATGCCTTGGAGGATGCTCGTGTCCGTCGGCGTCTTGATAACCCCGTCCGTGACAATGAAGAAGTTGGAGCCCGTTCCCTCGGAGATGTTCCCGTAGTAGTCCAGCAACAGAGGCCACGCCTCCGGGTCCATCTCCACCACGTCCAGCATCGCCATCGTCAAGTTCAGCCGGCTGCGATGCTTCGCCTTGTTGTCCACGGCGTCCGGGTGATAGTTCCGCGTCTTGGGGATGATGGCGTGGATCCCTTCCTCGTGCAGATGCGCGTACCGCTTGAACGGCGGCGCGTACACGTTTATGAACACCGTCGGCGGCACGTCGTCGATGACCGATGTGATGCGCCCCGTCGTGTTCCCCAACGCCACCCCCCTGGTGATGGTCTGCGCCACGGACCAGTCCCCGTTTCCCCGCAGATGCTCGTTACGCCTCATCACCTCCAGCGTAATCTCCGCCATCTCCTCCTTCGTCATGCGAGGGTCTATTCGCACGTACTTCAGCGACCGATAGAGACGGTCCAGATGCGCCTCCAACCTGAAAATCTTTCCGTTGAAGGTCCGCTCCACGTCGTAGACCGAGTCGCCGCCAAACCCCCTGTCGCTGATTGAAACCATGCACTGGCTGACGGGCATAAACTCCCCGTTCAGATAAGCAATCAATTCCTGAGCCATCTCACAACCTCCTCTTTCCGCTTATGTCAAGGATTATACTGAAACGAACTCGTAAGGGAAAGCTCCCCCTACTCCTTCCCCTCCTTGTCCCCCTCTTCCACCTCTTCCGCCTCCTCATCTTCCGGGCCGAGTATGTCCGTGATGGCCTGCTCCAGGATCCACTGAATCCTGAAGCTGAACAGCCCCACAATCAGCGCCGGCGACAACAGCAGCAGCAGCGACAACGGAATCGACAGCGTGTCCAGTGTGAACAGCCGGATAACCAGCGGCAGCGTCAGCAGGAACAGCAGCGCCAGCAACACCGTCGCCATCCCGTACTCGACCATCGTCCTGAAAGTCCGCGACTGCTCCCCGCTTCCGCCGCCGGATTCCGCGCTTTTCGGGTCACTCGAAGCAAGCAGGGAAATCGTCCCCAACGAACGCCAGATTACCACGGCGGACGGAATGCTCAGACCAATCACCACCCCGACTATCAGCATTCCGGCAACCCCCGTCGGCACCGACAGCAGGTCGCTCACAACATCCGGCGCCAGGTAAAGCACGCTTGTGCCCGCGACGCTGAGGAACCCCATCACTGCCACGTTGATGAAGATAGTCCGCCGCACGCTTCGGAACCGTTGGCTCCTGGTGCCGTTCAGCGTGAGCGCCGACCAGAAAGCGTCCATGCCCAACTGCACCGAGAGCACAATCCAGGTTAGCGGCTCCGGCGTGAATCTATCCACCCACTCCGCCACCTTCGACGCGCTCCTGCTGGTTATGGGCGCCAGCACCGAAGTGATTGCCGTCACAATCGAAAGCACGGCCCCCAGCGGCGAGAATCCCGCCACGTCTCCCGGTCCCAGCCGCCCTATGGCCAGCGAGAACTCCCCCATCTGCGGCATCGTCATCCCCACCTGCAGGGCTTCGCTGAATCTTCGCCCCGCCAGTATCGACCCGATTGTGTTCGCGGCGATTTTCCCCAGCATGAACACCGCCACTACTATCAGCGCGGTCACGATGTAATCGTCCAACGTGCGGTAGTCGATGAGCATTCCGATGGACAGGAAGAACAGCGCTCCGAACATATCCCGCACCGGCGCAATCATCCGCGTAACCCGCTCGGACGCCTCCGTGTCGCCGATGATGACTCCCACCAGGAAGGCTCCGGCGGCGGGCGAAAGTCCAAGCAGCGTGGCGCACAGGGCCAGAAGGAAGCAGGAGCCGAGGCTCCAAAGCAGCAGCGTCTCGTCCGACCGCAATCGAGCCAACGCGCGCATCAGCCTGTCGCCCAGCATGGCCCCGACCACCAGCCCCACGACGCAGAAGATCACGAGTTTTCCGGCCAGCAGCCCTGCGTCGGCGAGACTCGCCGTTCCCGTCGTCGCCAGCCCGGCGAGCACCGTAAGGAAGATGACGGCGGCAAAGTCTTCGACCAGAAGAATGCCGACAATCGTCTGTCCCCAGCTCGCGTTGAGGTTCCCCCCGTCGCGCAGGCTCTTCAACAGAATCGCCGAGCTGCTGATTGCAATGGCCGCGCCCAGATAGAGCGCGTGACCCTGGTCCAGCCCGGGCAGGAAACCTACTATCCACACTCCGAACAGCGTCATTACGCTGATTTCGACGATGCCGATGACCAGAACGCGGGGGCCGATGTTGCGAATCCGCTTCCACCCCAACTCCAGCCCGATGCTGAACAGCAGCAATATCAACCCAAGTTCCGCCAGCAGCCCGATGGTGTCCAGATTGCTGATGAGCGGCGTGGGCAGCGTGAACGGCCCCATCAGCATCCCCGCCAGCAGATAGCCCAGCACCGGCGGCTGCCAGATAAGACGTGCCAGAATCAGTCCGGCGGCGGCGACCACCATCGCCACCGCGAAGTCTTTCAGCAGCGTAGCGGTGCCCTCGGAAATGCCCGCGGGCAATATCGTAAGCAAGGTTTCGATGGCGCACCTTCTGAGAAGCGCGTGAACGGCGAGCGCAAGCGACAATCACCGCCCCGTCCACGCGGCCCTACCTGCGTTGGCCGATTCAGCCAAGCCAATCGGTATATTTTCTCACCCCGCGCGGCCTTGCGACTACAAATCCACGCCTCTACTTCGGGGGCAAACGACGGGGACATTCCATAATCAAACAATCCCGCCCGACGAACATCGCTGCAACGCTTCTCAAAGCTGAGAGACGGCCCCGTCGCCCAGCCGTTCACGCCCCAGGGACAACCGGGGTGACTCAGATATTCAAGTCCGCGCCGCCCAATCGTCTATGGACGAACCCGTCTGCCGGCAGGCCCGCAGCACAATCTCAGCCGATGCCCGCGCGTCCTCCGCCGCGTCGTGGTGACGAAAAGTGATGCCCAGGTCGCCCGTTATGAGGGCCAGATTCCATCTGTTGCGATACCGTTTTGGCCAGGCCCTGCGGGCTATCATGGAACTATCCAGCCACGTGACGCCAATGGGAACCAGACCGTATTTCCTCGTCGCGCTTTCGAGGGCCGTTTTGTCGAAATAGGTATGACTGACGACGATTGTGCCCTCCAGCAAATTGCGGAGCCGCCCATGAATCTGCGGCAGCGTCTCGCTGCTGCTGACGGCCTCCGCGTCGATTCCGTGGAGGTTCACGTGGAAGTCGGCGAAGTCGGTTTCGGGGTTGACCAGGATGGAGTGGGTGCGGGCAATGGCGCCGTCTTTGACTTCCACGATGCCGATTTGGCAGATGTTGGCGGAGTCGTAGTTGGCGGTTTCGACGTCGATGGCGTTGAAGGTGAGGTTGTTCATGGCGCTCCTTTGGCGCAATAGTAGGGCTGCGGCGCACACTCAACTATGCCGTACAATGGGCGTTGCCCGCAAGTTCCGCCCCGCGTCGGCAGTCAAGGAGACGATTATGGATGGAATTGAACAAGCCTGGTACACGCGCCAATTCTGGGCCAAGGCGCAGCCCTACGGACAGTCCGGCCCGGAGCGGATACACCTCCTCGAACACCACCTGGCCGACGTAGGCGCCTGCTTCGAAGCCCTGCTCAAAATCCCAACCATCCGCCGCCGTCTTGCAGCCGCCGGGGGGTGCGACGACCTGGACGCCGCCACCGTCGCCCGCCTCTCCCTCCTCGCCGCCTTCCACGACGTCGGCAAAGTCAACGTCGGCTTCCAAACCAAAATCTGGCGCAACGAGGACTTCTCCGGCGGGAGACGCAAGCCCGGCCGGGCCGGACACGTTGCCGACATGGTCCCCGTGCTCACAAACAAGGACCAGAAGACGGCAGAATGGTTTTTCGACTCCCTTGGCTGGTGGCATGAAGCGACCGAATCGTGGGATGACCGTTGCGGCGAGACAGTCTGCGCCCTCTTCGTCGCCTCCCTCTCCCACCACGGACGTCCCCTGCAATTGGAGTCAACCAGGCAAAGGAATCCAACCATCTGGCAACCCCATTCCTGCCTTCATCCCGAAAATTACGTCAAGCGGCTTGGAAAACTTTCGCGCCAATGGTTCCCCGCCGCCTTCCACTCCGACGCGCCGCCCCTGCCCTCCAACCCCGCCTTCCAACACGCCTTCCTCGGCCTCTGCAACTGGGCCGACTGGATAGGCTCCGACGAACGCCGCTTCAGTTTTCTCGACCGGCCCTGTGAAGACTACATCGAGACTGCCCGCAACCGCGCCAGGGAAGCCGTCGCATCCATTGGACTGGACATATCTACCCAGAGACGCTCCTTCAACGACATACCGGACTTCGCCGCCCTTTTTGAGATTGAAGGCGCTCCCAACGCCATCCAGAACGCCATCGCCGACACCCCCCTGGAGGAACGACTCGTCATCATCGAATCCGAAACCGGCTCCGGCAAGACCGAAGCCGCCCTCTGGCGATTCGCCAAAATGTACCGCGCCGGCATCGTCGACGGCCTCTACTTCGCCCTACCCACCCGCACCGCCGCCGTCCAGATCCATCGGCGGGTCAAGAATTTCGTCGCCAGACTCCTCCCCCGCCGCACACCTTCCACCGTCCTCGCCGTCCCCGGCTACCACCCCAACGCCGACGCCTCCCCCGTCGAAATTCCCCCGTACAACGAAGGCGCCGCCGGCATCGCCCCCGAAGCCGTGCCCTGGGCTTCCGAGCATCCCAAGCGATACCTCGCCGCCCAAATCGCCGTCGGAACCATCGACCAGGCCCTCATGGGCGCGTTGCAGGTCAAAAACGCCCACATGCGCGCCGCCTGCCTCACCCGAAACCTCCTCATCGTCGACGAAGTCCACGCCTCCGACACCTACATGAGCGTCGTCCTCGAAGCCCTCCTCCGCGCGCACCTGAACTCCGGCGGCTACGCCCTCCTCATGTCCGCCACCCTCGGCTCCGCCGCTCAGTTCACCACTACGGGAGGCAACTGTTTGTCTTCACGCTCTTCGTATGGAAACTGCTGACGATAATTTTCAAGCAATTCGGCCTCTTTTACCTCTGTCAGTTTTTCACCCGCTAGATAAGCAACCAGGTCAGTCGTAAGATTGCGATTCTTGGTGATTATCCTGCCGTCAGTACCACCGGTCCAAAGTACCCGATCCCATATTTGCAAGTTTTCATCGGTTAATGCCCAAGGAAGATGGTTAAGCACTTCGCAGGCCTTGTCATACGACAAGTTGGTCGGAGGGTTTGTAAGCCGCATAAACCCACGAACTAAGCATTCCTGTGGAACAGGCTTCCCTAACAAATTGGATTGACGAATTTGAACCCGCCCGGCATCGCCCGATTCCTCAGTGTCGGACAAGGCATCAGCGAAGACATCAATGTTTTCCAAGAGAAATTGCCAAACTTCGGACACCTTTTCGTCGTAGAGACGGATCTTGGCCTTGTCAGGCAGTTTTGACTTGTCAATCGTACCCTCGGGGAAACTTCCTTTAATTATTTCTTCGTTACACCGGTAAACGATGGGGAGAGTTGTGAAGTAGTGATCTCTTACTCCCAAGCTGTTACTCGTATATTTTACTAGGCGAGCTCCGATTATGTCGTTGGTTACCTTCCGAGCAAGGTAGGCCACTACATCATCGTCATCGGTGATGATGTTCTGTCCCGTTGTAGTTGCTTTTGCGTACTTGTTTACTTGAGTGAAAATCTTCCGTGCTTTGTGAGCCTTGAATGGCACGAGAATAACGGTTATATCTTCTTGGGCAAGGGCCATACACGGGGTAATATCAGGTATGTTGCGTCCCCTCTCGTCTCGCCCTGTGACTGCAAATTTAATGGCCTCCAAGCGATGTTGACCGTCAAGGGGAACCAGAACTTCTCCACCATGAAAAGTCAGAAACCCTATTGACGAAGCGGGTACACGATATAACCCAGGCAATTTCCTGGTGATGACTTCGGATAGGGGTTCAAACAAGATTTCATCGTCCATATTTATCGCCGCGACAATTATCGCCCCGAAGAATCGTCCATCGTCGTTGGCAAAGTAGGGGGCAATTTGCTTTCGGACACGATTGAAGTTGATATCCCTCTGGTAACGCTCCTCTAGAAGGAGGTCTTCCCATCCTTCAATCTGACTAGGAATCTTCACTTTGTCGACCAGTTCCTGGGCCTTCATCGAAAGGATGAAGTAGTCGGTATCCCCCAGCCGTGCCTTCATTGATGCTACTGTCGTAGCCATTGGCTTCTCCTGCTACCTGTTGTGTTGTATGTTAGCTTCTGGCTTCCACAACCTTATCAGTCGACGCTCCAGATTGTCAATCTTGGTCAAATCGGCTGCCATGTAACACACGTCCAAATTCTCGCCGAAGACTTGAATCCATAGCCTAAGCGTTTCATTGTGCGAGCCGCGCCAATGATACGTCAATCGCTTCTTAACGGGTTGCTTCTTCGCCTTGCCTACGTAGATGCACTTCCCGTTGTCGCGGCACCAAAATGCGTATACGCCAAAGACATTTCTAGGAACGCCCTCGATTCCGAGGTACGACCACCTAATTGCTCTTCTATCGTGTATGGAACCCATGCGGAATGTCCCAAACTTGAGCGGCCAGTTTTGCCATGTCTTTTTGGCGCTTCTCGATTGCGTCCGGCGACCACTCGTGAACCTCTGCAATGCTACTGGTTAGGTTAATGGTACTCCTACCAAAAATTTCCTGCTTACGAGTGAAGCTCCGATTCGTAGCTGCCCCAGGCTTATTGTCTGAGTTGCTCAACAACGTCAGGTTACCTATGCGATGTATATTTGCCTGGTGGCTCTGCTCGTCAAAATTAGGCCAATATCCTAAATGACCCTGAGATATTGGGAGGATGTGTTCCACCGTATAGGCAGTTTCGTTGATTGTCAATCCGGATTGTTCCTTGTACGCGATGCCTAGAAGAAACCTCTTTGCCTTCCCTCTATAACTACTTCGGATAGTAGCTCGTTCCATCAAAGCAATGAAATTCGAATCATCAAGAATCCCCAGATCATCAACTTCGCGCAGGCAACCATAAAAATCAACATCGTCAAGTGAACTGGCTGACATCACCTGCTGGGCTAAAGTTGCAAATTGCCGATCAAGATGTGACGGTTGAAATTGTCGGATTGCCAAAGCAGTTCGTATGACAAAGGAGGTGAGTAACTTTAGGCGAGTGTGCACAAATTTTGCGATCTTTCTTTTTTTTGCCCTATCTTCCTCTTGTAGATAACGATCAAGCAAGGCAAAAACTATTGGGCGGCACACAGTATAGTATTTCAATTCGCTCAGAAAGATAAACAGGTTTCTCCCAGGTTTGCCCGGGGCATCCCCAATGAACCTTGAAATCAAAGGGTCAGTTTCACGGGGTGACGATATGGAGTGGAAAATTACAATCCTTTCCCCCTTGGCCATATCCTCCACCAAACCATAAACGAAATTGGCCAAATCGGCATCAGAGGGTCCATTGGCATTGACCCTGATTTGTGACTTCATCTCCCTGTATAGACGGTCTTTGCGTAGGTAGCCAAACCTACATTGCAGGTAGCACCTAATATACTCCTCAACCCTCGTTTTGCTCCGCTCTTCTCTAAGTCCAACTCGCATACCCTCAAGGTGGTCGTGAATCGTATCGCGTCGGGGACCTTCGGCCTTTCCGAAAAAAGAGTAAATGTGATTCCGAATCAGGTCTACTTCACTAAGGGGCTTTCCCCTGGCATTAAGTGTTTCAAAGACAGCATTCGGGTTGAGTTGTCTTGGAACGTGGATGCATGCAACTTCAAGTTTGCGTATTAGAAAATCGAAAAAACTCGTGGCGTCATCTACACTAAAAGATTCAAAATACTCATCGATTACACGCCAAGCCTTCGTTAGCTTTCCGTTGGGGCTGACATCCTTGCCCCGTATGAGCGTATTGTAATTTGTCTTATCGTTCTCAGGAGGAGTAAGTCTGGGGAATAGGATGTCAGACTCTGTTAGTGAAACGCGATCATATTCACCAATATCAAATAAAATACGCAAAGCGTCTTGTTCTCGTAATGCATCTCCTATTTCGTAAAATATACGGACAAGTCGAGCGCAAATTAGCGAGAAAGTTACCATGCGTTGCTGCCCGTCATTGATTTCCCAGAGGTCATCGTCTTTTTCTACAAGCATAATGGCTCCCAGGAAGTAACACTCACGCTCCTCTAGTACCGCTTCCTGTAAGTCATCCAGCAAATCAGAAACATCCTCATTTCCCCAATCGTAATAGCGCTGATGCCAAGGCACCTCATACTTTCCCTCGTGAAACAAGAATGAGAGCTTGGCCGTAGCTGCACCTATGACAGTTTCGCTATCTCTACCAGTTGTTTTCACATTGTCTCCGATTCCAGTTTTGCCATAAGCCTGATGTGGCCTTCCTCGTGGATCCTATCGCGTCGCCATATATCCTGAATAAACTCGATTTCGGAGGGTGATATCAGGCTCCGTTTAATCTGAGACTGCAACGCGAGCAAATCATCAAGGAGCCTACGACGCACTTCAAGCTTGAATGGACCATATACCAAAGTCCCATCAGAGCGGATTTTGGTGTGCCCATCTCTGCGACGAGGTAGACGGTTACAGTTATCTTCTCGCAATTCAATCAATTCTTCGCGAAAGCTGAAAAGTGACTCCAACATCTCCTGATCAGCATGGCCTGAGTCAATTACTCCCCGCATGCTACGGTCCTTGGTGACGACAGTACAAGTCCAGCATCCAAAGCGAGGGGAAGTTGTACCACAAGAGGGGGCGTCATCTTTAGTCAGAATTAGTGGACATTCACCACCTCCGGCGTTGCGATACAGAGTGATGAGTTCTCTATGCGTCCCGCCCCAAGGCGGTTTCCTTTGCATCAGAATCATCCATACCTCGTTATCCAACAAATCCGCCAATGGAGCAAAAATACTGCAACCCTCGACTGAACTATGAGGATTCATAGTATTTGCCTTAACTCCGTGTTTTTTCATATTGCGACTGCGGTTTTGTGATTCAGCCCGGCGCGTTCCTACAAGCAATATCGCCCGTTTATGTCGTGCAACCAGTCCTTTCAGCAACCTGTCCGTTGGCTGAATTTTCATACGGTCAGTACACCATCTGAAATTTCGGGTCGGTGGGATGTAGCCACGCCCAATGACGTTGACCCAGAATGTCTGGTCGACGTAGGGCTGAGTGATTTGGGCAGAAATTGGCAACCGCATTTCTTCGGCCACCTTGCGAATGGTTCCTATGCTCTTTCGCAAGTGCTCAATCACTAGGGGAGATTCAACAAGCGTGTCGTTAGAAATGACGAATATCTTTCGCCTGCGCTCTGGAGCCGATACAGATGATACGGTTTCCCAAACCATCTGCAAAAGCAGGGTTGAGTCCTTGCCGCCGGAAAAGGCGATTATCCACGGATCATCGTGGGGTTGTAGATATTCGCACAGCAACACTTTTCGCACAGTTGCATAACGTGAAGCAACATTAGAAACCTTTACGATTCCCATTTTTTCTGCCTCGTTGGACTGCATTTCGTCTATACCGTTCAATCCTGAATACTGGCAGTATAATTTGGAAGACTCTCCTTCACATCAAGCCAATCTCCATCGTAATTTTCAAGAGATGAAATTTCACGAAGCTCTCGCACAGCAAGGGTGATTTCCTTTGCGGCGTAGTCAATATCTTCTTCTGTTGTGTAGCGCCCAATACTGAAACGCACCGAATGATGTGCCTTCTCTTCATCCAGCCCAAGTCCAATGAGTACGTGGGAAGGTTCCACAGCGGCCGACGTGCAAGCCGAACCCGCAGCCATAGCTATATTGGGTAGCCTCATCATCAGGGACTCACTCTCTACCATAGGAAAACACGCGTTGATGATTCCAGGCACACAGTACAACCTATTCCCGTTGAAAGTGACTAAGTCAATCCGTTGCAACAAGCCAATAAACCGCTCTGCCAAGCGATTTGTCCGACCGGTATCGGCTTCTAGATGCAATCTTGTTAGCCGTGCCGCCTCACCCATCCCAACTATTTGATGCGTTGGTAAAGTACCGGAACGCATTCCTCCCTCGTGCCCACCGCCATGAATCTGGGCTTGGATTCGCAGTCGGGGATTGTACCTTACGTACAATGCTCCTATGCCCTTCGGCCCGTACATCTTGTGTCCGCTCATTGACACAAGATCTGCCTTGACGTTCTGCAAATCTAGAGGGAGCCGTGCCAGACTCTGAGCAGCATCGATATGAAATACAATGTCGCGTGCCCTTGTAATTGCGCCTATAGCTTCAACGTCGGTGATGGTTCCAATCTCGTTATTCACATGCATCAGCGATACCAGGAAGGTCTCAGGGAGTAATGCATTTTCTACCTGTTCGGGAGAAATGATGCCACCAAAATCTGGTTTGAGATAGGTAACCTGAAATCCTTGTCGTTCCAAGTATTCGCAAGTGTCGAGAACAGCACGGTGCTCGATAGATGAAGTCACTATGTGCTTGCGACCATGAGAGCGTGTATGAGCAACCCCCTTAATCGCCAAATTGATTGATTCTGTTGCACCAGACGTCCAGATTATTTCCTCTGGCCTGGCATTGACGAGACTTGCCACTTGCCTTCGGGCCTTTTCCACTGCTTCCTCAGCTTTCCACCCAAAGCTATGTGAACGTGAGGCAGCATTCCCAAAGACTCCTGTCGGTCCCAAGTAGCGAGTCATGCGACTAACTACTTTAGGATCAACTGGTGTCGTCGCCGCATAGTCTAGATATACCACACCGTTCATCATGGTAATTCAACCTTGACCATATACTACCAAATTATCCTACAAAATGGAGTATAAACCAAACGGTAGGAAAGCGGAGAGTACGGCATCCCCTTCCAATCCCTCTCCATGATACTCCTGGGGCCGGGTTCCACCGTCAGCCACGACGCCCTGCGCCTCATGGCTCGGCACGGCACCGCCCTCGTCGCCGTCGGAGAAGACGGCGTCCGATGCTACACCGCTCCCCCTCTCATGCCCGATACTTCCGACACCGCTCGTCGCCAGATGAAAGCCTGGGGCGACCCCGAAGGCGGGCGCATCGCCATCGCCCTCAAAATGTACGCCCTCCGACTCGGAGAAGTCCTTCCCTTCCGCGACATCAACGCCCTGCGCGGCGTCGAAGGCGGACGCGCCAGAAGAATGTACCAGAACGTCGCCCAGCAATACGGAATCACCTGGCGCGGCCGTCGCTACGATAGAACCGACCCCCTCGCCGCCGACATCCCCAACCAGGCCGTCAACCACGCCTCCGTCGCCGTAACCTCCGCCGCCGTCATCGCCGTAACCTCCGTCGGCGCTATCCCCCAACTCGGCTTCATCCACCAGCATAGCGGCGACGCCTTCGCCCTCGACATAGCCGACCTGTTTCGGGACACCGTCCTCCTTCCCGCCGCCTTCAAATCCGCCAAAGCCGTAATCGACAACCCCAGGCTCGACATTGAACGGCACGCCAGACGAACGACGGGCGAGATGCTTCGCACCCAGCGAGTCATCCCAAAGATGATCGACCGAATCAAAACCCTGTTTCAAGACGTCTCCCCCCTCAACGACGACCCCGATATTGCGAGAACGGAATGACCGTCGTAGTAACAGTTAACGTAGAGGCCCGATACCGGGGATTTCTCGCGTCGGTGATGCTGGAAATCGCGCCCGGCGTCTACACCTCTCCACAAATGACCAACGGCATCAGGGAAAGAATCTGGGAAGTCCTATCCGGTTGGCACTACCAACTGGGGCAAGGCGCCATAGTGATGACGTGGCGGGACCCGGCGGCGGCGGGCCAGAGAATAAGGACCCTCGGAGAAGCTCCAAAAGAAATCGTTGACGCCGACGGCGTCTACCTGGTGAAATACAACTAGGCAAACTTCGAAAAACCGCCGATAGCGCCTTTCATCCCAAAACAGCAGGCAGAGATACGATGCGATAGCTCAACCCTGACGACAAATACGAAACTCGTTAGGGGTTCCCCCGCACCCGCGGGGATAGACCGGCGTGGCTGGCGAAGCAAAGGCTGGCGAAGTGGGTTCCCCCGCACCCGCGGGGATAGACCTCACATCAAGGGGATTAGCCATGCCCAGATCCAGGTTCCCCCGCACCCGCGGGGATAGACCGATATGGCGGGAAGAGCTGGAGGAGATGGGGGTGGTTCCCCCGCACCCGCGGGGATAGACCCCACCCTTGGCATCTACCGCGTCTGGCCCCAGTGGTTCCCCCGCACCCGCGGGGATAGACCCTTGACCGCCTGGTCAGTGCCTATGCCGAGGACGGTTCCCCCGCACCCGCGGGGATAGACCGGTATCCTAAAAAGCGACGCCCCGCCCGTCCCCGGTTCCCCCGCACCCGCGGGGATAGACCCTTTTTGGAGCGAGGCTGATTTCCTCCGCCCCCGGTTCCCCCGCACCCGCGGGGATAGACCTGTACGGGTCGTTGGGGTCCGCGCCGTTCTCCAGGTTCCCCCGCACCCGCGGGGATAGACCTCCCTGGTACGAGCCGCCGCCGGAGTTGCCGACGGTTCCCCCGCACCCGCGGGGATAGACCACGCACTGTCCGGCAACCCGCCGCCGGGCTCGGGGTTCCCCCGCACCCGCGGGGATAGACCGCAGTTCTTACTCCGCCGCCGCCCTGTATGCCTGGTTCCCCCGCACCCGCGGGGATAGACCGCTTCCTTTTCCCATGATGCTGGCGTACATTGAGGTTCCCCCGCACCCGCGGGGATAGACCTATGATAGCAATATCGGTAATGTTGGTAAAATTGGTTCCCCCGCACCCGCGGGGATAGACCTGAAGGGGCGAAGAGGATTCGGCATACGACGGCGGTTCCCCCGCACCCGCGGGGATAGACCCACCTTGAATAGATCGTATGCATCCCCGCTCACGGTTCCCCCGCACCCGCGGGGATAGACCCTATGAATTTGACTACACGATTGCGATGTCGGCGGTTCCCCCGCACCCGCGGGGATAGACCGGCGACGGCTCGCCGGTGGAAGGCGATGGCTCGGGTTCCCCCGCACCCGCGGGGATAGACCGTGGAAGGCGTGGACTGAAAGAGGATTTAGACGGATTCCCCCCCACCCGCAGGCACAAACCATTCCCCCAACCCGTTCCCTGGGGTTCCGGCCGGGAAGGTTCCCGCAGCGGCGCTCATTTGCAGATATAGACACAATATCACAAGAAAGATGCGCCATCGTTTACCATCTGCATCTGAAGAAGAGCACCGCGGCAATGCGCTGCCGGCGAAAGCCAAAGTCAAAGAAATGGTGGCGCATACGGGGTTCGAACCCGTGATCTCCGCCTTGAGAGGGCGGTGTCCTAGTCCACTAGACGAATGCGCCAACCGAAATCCAATTCTATCACAATTTCCCTTGTGCACAACACCAACTGTTGTATAATTTACAAGACCACCCGCTGCCGAGTGGTGTAGTGGTAGCACTCGTGACTCTGGATCACGCAACCCTGGTTCGAATCCAGGCTCGGCAGCCAAACCCAATCCACATCGTCTATCCCCTTGAACCATATCCCACCGTTCGCGTCCCAATCTGTAGACTGAAAAAACCCCATGAGAATCGCATTCATCGGCACGGGAAACATCGGCAACCCTATGGCCCGCCACGTCCTCGAAGCCGGCCACCAACTCACCGTCCACGACCTGAACCGCGAATCCACCATCAACCTTGAGGAGATGGGCGCGACCTTTGCCCCCACTCCCCAGGCCGCCGCCGCCGGCAGCGCCGTCATCTTCACCTCCCTCCCAGGCCCCCGCGAAGTCGAAGCCGTCGCCCTCGGCCCCCAATCCATCATCGAAGGCGCGCAGGCCGGCGCAGTCTACGTTGATCTCTCCACCAGCTCCCCCAGCCTGGCCCGCCGCATCTACGACGAATACAAAGCCCGCGGCGTCCACGCCCTCGACGCCCCCGTCAGCGGCGGCGTCCCCGGCGCCGAGGCCGCCACCCTCGCCGTCATGGTCGGCGGCGACCGCGACGCCTTCGAAAAAGTCTCCCCCGTCCTCCGCGCCATCGGCGACAAGCTCATCTACTGCGGCCCGCCCGGCAGCGGCATGGTCTGCAAAATCTGCAACAACCTCGTCACCATGAGCCTCGCCGCCTTCCTCCCCGAAGTCCTCACCCTCGGCGTCGAGGCCGGCGTCGATCTCAAGACCGTCGCCAAGGCCATCACCAGCGGCTCCGGCAACAACTGGGTTCTGGAAGGAAAATTCCCCACCACTCTCTTCCGCGGCAACTTCGACCCCGGCTTTACCCTCAACCTTGCCGCCAAGGACGTGCATCTCGCCACCGAACTCGGACGCGAATTGGGACTGCCGATGGAAGCGTCCAACCTCTTCGCCCAGACCTACCGCGCCGCCCTCCGCAAGGGCTTGGGCGACCTGGACGCCGACGCCGTAGCCCTCCTCTACGAAGGACGAACCGGCACCAAGCTCCGCGTCAACGACGCCTAACCGTCGCCCTCCACAAACACCCCATCCCTCAGACGAAACACCGCCGCCTTCGACAGGTAATCGTCGCTGAAAGGCTCCACGTCCGTCGCCGTTATCACCGATTGACCATACCCCAGCACCCGCTCCAACACCTGCTCCCGCCGCCCTTCGTCCAACTCCGATAGTATGTCGTCCAGCAGCACCAGCGGCTCCCCTTTGAACGACGAAAGGTACTGCGCCTCCGAAAGCCGCAGCGTCAACGCCAGCGTCCGCGCCTGCCCCCGCGACGAATACACCCCCATGTCCACGTCGTTGACCATCAGTTGAAAGTCGTCCCGGTGCGGCCCGAGAGCCGTCGAGCCTATCCGTATTTCCCGCTCCCTCAACGCTTCCAACCCCTTCTGAAATTCCACGGCGCAATCTCCGGCGGCGGGCGCAACGCTCGGCATATACTCCAACCTCAACTCCTCCGCGCCGCCCGTCAACTCCCGCTGCGTCGCTCTCGCCATCTCCGCCAAAACCGACATCGTCTCCGTCCTCTGACGCACTATCAGCGAACCCTGCTCCACCAGCTGCTCGTCCCAGAACGCCATCTCGCTCCCCCCCGCGCGCCTGTCGCGGATGAGCTTCAGCAGCTGATTGCGCTGGTGCAGCACCTTCTGATAGCGCTGCAACGCCCGCAGATACGCGGGGCTCGACTGCGAAATCAGGATGTCTAAATACCGCCGACGGACCGAAGGCGAACCCTGCACCAGCCGTATGTCCTCCGCCGAAAACAGCGTCACGTTCAGCAGCCCCACCAACTCCGACGCCGTCCGCCGCACCCCGTCCACCCGCACCTCTTTCCGAACCGATTGAATCTGTCCTCCGTCGGCGCCGCCCCGCGCTCGCAGGTAAGGCTGATACCCGACGATAATCCGCGTCCGGCTCTCCTCCCCCTGCACCGTCCCGTCCACCGCCGCCTGCTCAAGACCCGACGCCGCCTCCCAATTCACCACCTCCCGCTCGTTCTCCGCGCGAAACGACTTGGCAATCGCCAGCAGATAGATGGCTTCGAGCACGGTCGTCTTCCCCTGCGCGTTCGCCCCCACCAACAGGCTCGGCCCCACGGGCAGAGCCGCTTCCAGCCTTCGAAAAGACCGGAAATTAACCAGATTGAGACGTGCCAGGTACATTCGTGACCGCCTTCGCCGCCGGGAATCAGGCGACAACGCCGCGCCGCGGGAAGCTAGTCCGTGTCTTCCATCGCCTGAATCTCCCGCTCCAGATCCTCCACCTTCAACGCGTCATCGTCGGAGAGTCCGTAGCAGCGCTCCAGGTACAACTGAGCCAGGCGCGTCCCCCGGCTGGAAGAATCCTCGGCAGCGTCGATCAGCTTCCCCACGTGGTATCGCTCAGGCAGAAAGCGGGCCAGCGTGCGAAGCTCGTTGCCCACCTCTTCCCGCATCTCGCTGTCACGACCCTCCACGGCGTAACGGAACTTTACCACCAGCTTCGATAGCTCGTTCAGGCGGTCCTTCTCTCCCAACAGGCTGTACATCACCTCGTTGACGCCCAGCCCCTCGTCCTCCGGCTCCTCCAACACGGGAACCTTCTGCGAATCATCGAACTTCGACCAGATTTCGGAGTATTCGTGGGCAATCTCCCCCACCGCCTGCATCCCGCCCGCCACGTCCTGCGGCGAATGAAGCCCGCCGTATATCAGGTCGTCCCCACGCGCTTCCGCCAACTGAATCAGCCGCTCGTAGCCGTCCACGTCCTCAGGCACGGGCGGCATGGGAAAGGACGAAATCTCCGCCGCCGACGCCGCCCCAAGGGAGGAGGCCAGGAAGGGCGGGACGTATTTCGCGATGTTCACGGGAAGCGGAAACACCACCACGTAGGTGGCGTACAGCTTCTCCGAGTCCATGCTGTCCCGGAAATAAACCAGCGCGTGACCGCGCGGGTTCTCAGAATTGCCGATTTCAAATTCTAAAGCCATCAGACTCCCAGAAATGCTTTTGCTCTAGTCGCAGTCAAGATTGTAACGGATAAAGTATAACCCATCTACGCCCGCCATATGACCGCCGTTGTCTCTACTTCCACTCGAAACTCCGGCTCCGCCAGCCCGCTAATCAACACCAGCGTACTCGCCGGAGGATTGCTTCCCGTGAGATGCCTGTCCCTAGCGACACGGAATCCAGGAATGTCCTCCCGGTGCGTAAGATACACCGTTATCTTCGTCATATCCTCGAATCCCGCGCCCACCGACGCCAACGCCGCTTTCAGATTCAGAAACACCTGATCCGTCTGCGATTCAATGTCGGCGCCGGCCAGCGTCCCATCTGGACGCCTGCCCACCTGCCCCGAAATATACGCGACGTCGCCCGCCTTTACCACGTGGGTGAATCCCCGCGGCGGGGCTACGTCCGAAGGATTGATGTGTTCCAACGCCATCATGAGCCTCCTCTATGAAATGGACGGTCAACCGGCTTGAAGAATAGTATATCCTGAATGCTTCCCGTGCGTACCTCTCGCCACTGCGGCTCCACCTTCATTCCCGTCCGAATCCGCCCCGGATCTATCCCGCCAATCCGGTGGACGATGCCGCCCCGCACTCCCTCCCAGCCAATGACCGCCGCCGCCACCGGCTCCGACAGAGCCTCCTCGTCCAGATTCCGATGCACCAACGTAAAGGTCTTGACGTAGCCCGGCCCTTCCACGCGACTCCATTCCGGCGTCTCCACGAAGCACCGCTCGCAGTATATCTTCGGCAGCAGAAACCTGTCCCCGCATCCCGTACACATGGAAGCCAGAATCGCCTTCTCGTCCCTCAGCGCGGCGAAAAACCTCTGCCCCGCGACCCCCACCGTGTACCGATGGTGGATGGGAATGTTCCCCCGCCACTGGGCTATCCGCTCCTGGCTTTCCGCTTCTACGATAACGTCCTGCATCGTCAACTCTTTGCGCCTACGAGTTATCAGTCAATCAACCTGAAATATCGAATGTCCGTGATAGAACCCTCCCGCTCCTCCGGCGGCTTCCACACCGCCTGCACCCTCTTCCCAATCGCCACCCTCGACCTCACCGACTCCAAATCTTCGCCAACCTCCCCCAGCACGTGCAGAATCCCCATCCCCGGACTCGCCCCGTCAATCTCAATCACCGCCGGAACCTCCGGCGTCTCCCGCCGCGTCGCGTCCCAGTTAACGAAGCTCACGGAAAACGTGTTGATAACCCCCGTGTCCTCCAGCTTCGTCCACCGGTCCATCGGCACGTAGCACAATTCGCAAAACGCCCTCGGCGGAATCACCGTCCGCTTGCACTCGCCGCACCGCACCCCCAGAATCTCCCCATCCTTCAACCCCGCCATGAACCGCCCCACGGCGGCTCCCGTGTCCCACTCGTATTCCATCTTGCCCCGCCAGCGCGTCGCGAAAACCTCGCCCTGTGTCAAGGCCTGGTCGGTCAGTGACGTTCCCGCAAACGGCTCCACGTTCCCTAACCCTGCTTTCCTAGAATAACCACCGTGCCCACCTGCATCAGGTCCCCCCACGCCTGCGCCAAACCCCGCTGCACCGACCGCTTCACCTGCCGCTTACCCGCCCGCCCCTCCAACTGCCAGAATATCTCCGCCACCTTCATCACTCCCGCCGCCGAAATCGGATTCCCTACCCCGATCAGCCCCCCCGACGGCGTCGCCGGTATCCCCGTCTCAGTGTCCCTGTCCCAAAAACCCTCCTCAACCAAGCGCGGCGCCTCCCCCTTGTCCGCCAACTGCAACCCCTCCAGGTGGTGCAACTCCTTGTATGCGAAGGGATCATACGGCTCCACCACGTGAATCTCCTTCCGCGGGTCCGTAACCCCGGCCATCTTGTACGCCATCCGCGCCGCCTTCTCCACGTACCTCGGATAGTACAAGTCCCGGTTCGTCCAATAGGACGTGTCCAGATTCCAGCCGACCCCCTCAATCCACACCGGGTCCAGCCCCCGCTTCTTCACGAACTCCTCCGAAGCCAGCACCATCGCCCCCGCGCCGTCGCTCACCGGCGACACCATCAGCCTCTGCACCGGCCAGGCCATCACCTCCGAATCCATTATCTGCTCCAACGTATAGTCGCCGGAAATCCCCGACTGTGACGAAGGATGGTCCATCCCGTTCCGCTTGTTCTTCTGAGCCACCCTCGCGAACGTCTCCATCGGCACGCCGTGGGTGGTCATGTACCGGTTCATCTCAAGCGAGAATATCCATAGCAGATTCACGCCCAAAGGCCGCTCCAAAAACTGATCGTAGATGGCGTTGAAGCACCCCTGCGGATGCGGCAGCGCCGACGACATCTTCTCCTCGCCCACCACCAGACACGTGTCGAAATTCCCGCTGGCGATGTGATACCACCCGTTGATGATGCCGAACACTCCCGACCCGCCGCCAACGTAGCTCCGCATGAACGGCTTGCCCCGCGCCCCCGACCCATCCGCCAGATACTCCCCGTTCATGTGCACCCCGTCGAAGGCGTCCGGCGCCGTCACCGACACCACCGCGTCCACGTCGCCGATTTCCATAGAAGCGTCGTCCAACGCAGCCCGCGCCGCCTCGAACGCCAACTCTTTCGGCGTCTCCAAAGCCCGACGCATGAACCGCGTCAGACCCGCTCCCAGCACCGCAACCCTGTTTCTATATGCCACGATGCATCCTCATACGCCCGCCTCCAGAATGGCAACGCCTCCGCTTGCGGTAGGTACGCCCCGCCACGATTGCGCCAAACCGACTCTCACATCCTGCAACTGACGCCATTGCGCCTTTCCTCGAAGCTGCAACACAACCTCCAACACGCTGCGAATCCCCGAAAGGTCGTGCGTGTATCCACACCCCAGATTCCCCCCCGAAACGTTCACCGGCAAACGACCGTCGAAACCAAACTCCCCCGCTTCAAGCATCGCGCCGGAACCACCGGACGGCGCCAGTCCCAACGCCTCCAAGTGCTGCAACTCCTTGTACGCGAAGGTGTCGTCCACCTCCGCCAACTGAATCTCCCGCGCGGGGTCAACCATCCCCGCCATCCGGTACGCGCGACGAGCGGCATTCTCAGCATACCCGGCCCGCCCCCAATCTCTATCTTCCAGGTTCGGCGTTTCCTGCCCCCACCCGATCCCCTTTATGTAAACCGGACTCCCCGACATCTTCGACGCCGCTTCCTCCGTCGCAATCACCATCACGATTGACCCGTCCGCCGTCCGCGCGCTCTGGCCCTCCCTCAGCGGGTCCGCCACAATCTTGGACGCCATAACGTCCTCGACGGAAACGCTCCCCCCGTAAGCCGCATCTGGATTTCGCTGCGCGTTACCCCTGTTCTTCACCGCCACCGCCGAAACCTGCTCCTCCGTGTTCCCCGAAGCCTCCAGAAACGCCCGCATCTCCATCCCCGCCACGAACCGCGGATGAAAGTCCAACGGACGCACGCTCACCGGATCCAGCGCCATCGCCTCCACGTATGCGGGATAGACAACGTTCGACGCCTTCGACCGCCCTTCAATCACGGCAATGTCGAACTCCCCCGTCCGCAACTGCATGAAAATCGCGCCCAACGCCGTAATGCCGTCGGCGGCAATCGTGTGCACCGGCTTCAACACCGCCCCCAACTGGTCCGGCACGTATTCGTCGACGATTGCCGTGCCCTCCAGATAGTCCTCGCTGACGGAAACGAAAGTATCCACCTGCGAAGGCTCAATGCCCGCGTCCTCATACGCCTTGACCGCCGCCTCGAATATCATCTCCCGAAACGAAGCATCCGGCGAAGTGGGACGTAAGGCGGTGTAGCCGACCCCGACAATAGCAACCCTCTGAGGCATCAGCCGACCACCAATAGGAAAGAACCAATCATGGCCCATGCATTGTAGCCGCCAACCCAACCGCTTTCAACCTCAACCCCTCAACCACCCCACGCACGTCATTCCGGCGAAAGCCGGAATCCAGTCTTCTCCCTTCCCCCTCGACGGGGGAAGGTTAGAGCCTGCCCCGTACTTGATACGGGGATGGGGGTGTTCTCCCCATAGTCGCTAAATCCCGATCTTCGAGACTTACGCAAAGCTCCCCTTGATGGGGGAAGATTGAGCCTGCCCTGAGCTTGTCGAAGGGATGGGGAGTGAACTCCCCCCACCCTTACGCTAAAGGGGATTATGCCACAACAACCCCGGAAACCTGGCAAAATCCCTGTCATTCGTATGAACCACCGCCCCATGCTCCATAGCAATCGCCGCAATATGGCTGTCCGACACCAGGTTGCCACCTGCTCCCGCCTCATCCAGATTATTTTCCACATAATCCAGATGGTTCGGACCGGGACTCAAAATAGAAATATGAGGGAAGTTAAGCCACTCGCGCACATAACCCACTGCATCCCGGGTTGAAACGGGTTTCGTCATTGCACTGGGATTGGTCAGGACTCGGACAAACCCGATAATTACGGCCCAAGGCAGACCTACACTCTCCGGACCGTCGAGCAATCCATCCAACCACCGCTTCGCCATTACATGCTCGGACGCGTCAGCATCGTAGGCGTAGATGAGCATGTTAACGTCTGGAATTATCACCGTCTCTCAGCCTAAGATACTTCTTTATATCCTCATCATCCAAAAACTTTTTCGGATTCTCAGGATCAATCCCTGGCATGAATCCACTGCGGAACGGCTTCACCCGGTAAACCGGCTTCGCCTTCTCTCTGACCACATCCCCGGAGACGGCCCCACGCAGTGCCTCGTTCACCACCTGCTCAAACGGCTTCCTCTGGACGTCAGCCCGTTCCTTCAGAGCATCTGCAACGTCAGTATCTATTGTCAATGTTGTTTTCATACTCACACCTATTATTAGTCACTCCGCTCTAAACTCATTTCGACTTGGCTGAACCCCCAAGCCTATCTGCTCTTCGCCATGCAACAATCCCTTCCACCACTCTTTCGCCGCTTCGTGTTCGATAGCTATACGATTGTGAGCATATACTAGCATGTTTACATCTGGAACGATCACTCTTTACTATCCCGTATCCTTTTCTCTTTTTCGAGAAATTCCTGAACCATAAGCACGTCGTTTAATTTGTTAGGTTCCATCTGACCAATACCCGGCATGAACCCGCTGCTGATCGGCTTAACCCGAAACTGCCGTCGCCCACCCTCTCCATTTGACTCCGGCAAGACAGCCCCACGCAATGCCTCGTTCACCACCTGCTCAAACGGCTTCTTCTGGACGCTCGCCCGTTCCTTCAAGGCTTCCGCCACGTCTTCATCTAAAGTCAGCGTCGTCTTCATAGCCAATCCATCATATCATCCGCCTCATCCCGCCGTCTATTCCGACTCCCCCATCGACTCCAACACAACGTGGATGTCCTTGTCCCCCCGTCCGCTCAGGCACACCAGAATAATCCCCTCCGACGAAAGCTCCGGCGCCAACTGCGACGCGTAATAGACGGCATGGGAAGGCTCCAACGCCGGAATAATCCCCTCCGTCCTGCACAGCAGATGAAACCCCTCCAACGCCTCCGCGTCGTTGACCGACGTATATTCCGCCCGTCCGGTGTCCTTCAGATGACTATGCTCCGGCCCCACGCCGGGGTAGTCCAGCCCCGCCGATATGCTGTGCGTCTCAACCACCTGCCCGTTCTCGTCCTGCAACAGATACGACATCGACCCGTGCAGCACCCCCGGCCGTCCAGCCACCAACGTCGCCGCGTGACTGGAACCCTCCGCCCCGTCGCCGCCGGCCTCCACCCCCACCAGCCGCGTCGCTTCGTCCCCAACGAAAGGATGAAACGCGCCGATGGCGTTGCTGCCCCCACCCACGCACGCGATAACGTAATCCGGCAGCCGCCCCTCCGCCTCCAAAAGCTGACGCCGCGCCTCCCGCCCAATCACCGACTGGTAGTCCCGCACCATCAACGGGTACGGATGCGGCCCCACCGCGCTCCCCAACAGATAATGCGTCGTCTGCACGTTAGTCACCCAATCCCGAATCGCCTCGTTTATCGCGTCCTTCAACGTCTGGCTACCCGTATCAACGGGCCGGACTTCCGCGCCCAACAGCCGCATCCGAAACACGTTCAACGCTTGCCGCCGTATATCCTCCGTCCCCATGTACACGATGCACTCCAGCCCCAGCATCGCGCAGGCCGTCGCCGCCGCCACCCCGTGCTGCCCCGCCCCCGTCTCCGCGATTATCCTCTGCTTCCCCAACCGCTTCGCCAAAAGTCCCTGACCCAATGCGTTGTTGATCTTATGCGCTCCCGTGTGCGCCAAATCCTCGCGCTTGAGAAATATCTTCGCTCCCCCCAATTCCCGCGTCAGATTCGATGCGAAGTACAACGGCGTCGGACGCCCCACGTACGTCTTCAACAGGAAGTCCAACTCCCGCTGAAACTCCCCATCGTCCCTATACGACCGGTACGCCGCCTCCAACTCCTCCAACGCCACCATCAGCGTCTCCGGCACGAACTTCCCGCCAAAACGTCCGTAACGGCCGCGCGCATCCGGGCCTTCGGTAACTGTCTTCACTGTCATGTCTATCTCCTATTCAACGACTGAGCCGCCCGCCTTGCCTCTGTTACGAATCGTCGTATCTTCTCCGGATCCTTGACGCCATCAGTCTCTACGCCGCTCGAAACGTCCACCCCCCACGGCCTGACTCTCCGAACTGCATGACCAACGTTTTCCGGCGTCAGACCCCCGGCGAGCAGAAATTCAAAACCCGTTTCAGATAGTTGTGTCGCAACCATCCAGTCAAAGCTCTTTCCCGTGCCTCCTTGAAGTCCCGGAACCGCTCTGTCCAACGTCGTCAAATGCCCCTGTTTATGCAGCGTCGTCATCCGACGACCCAGCTCTTCCACTTCTTCAGCACTAACTTGTCCTCCCGGCACGTGGATTGCCTTGAACACAGGCACTGGCGTCTTGGCGCAATACTCCAACGACTCTGCACCGGACAGCTGGACCATGTCTACTCCTGAGTCTCGGACCGTTGTCTTCAATTCCTCCATAGGCTGATCGGCAAACAGCCCAACCATTTTGGGCGGATTTTCACTGGAAGCCTTCACCGCATTTACGATCCGCCTGGCTTGTTCCACCGTGATTCTGCGTCGACGGTTACGCACGAATACCAAACCAATGAAGTCCGCCCCGGCTTCCACAGCCGTCAGCGCGTCCTCCACTCGCCGGACCCCGTCAATCTTCACCTTCAGCATCAAACTGTCCCCGTTCCATCAGCCATTTTGCTAACCTCCCCCAACGCCAGCTCCCGCACCTTCGCCGCCGTATCCTCAGCCGTCACCAGCGCCTCCCCCACCAACACCGCGTTGACCCCCAAACCCGCAACCCGCGACACGTGCGCCGCCGTAAATATCCCGCTCTCGCTGACGATTATCTTCCCCCGCGGAACCCGACCCGCGAGCCTCTCCGTCACCGACAAATTTGTCTCGAAGGTGTGCAGATTCCTGTTATTGATGCCGATTATCTCCGCTCCAGCCTCCACCGCCGTCTCCAACTCCCCCTCGTCGTGCACCTCCACCAATGCCTGAATCCACAACTCCCGACACGCCGCCAGCATCTCCGACAACTGCAACTTCGACAGAACCGCCGCTATCAGCAACAGCCCGTCCGCGCCGCTGCTCCGCGCCTCATACACCTGGTACGGATCGAATATGAAGTCCTTGCGAATGACCGGAACCCGCTGCGGTCCAGCCACCCGAGAAACCGACTCCAAATCCCCCAGCGTCCCCTGAAACCGCGGGTCCGTCAGAACCGAAATCGCCGCCGCCCCGTTCTCCACGTAGGTCCGCGCCAGCCCCTCCGGGTCGAAATTCTTCGACAGCAGCCCCCGCGACGGCGACGCCTTCTTCACCTCCGCAATCAGACGCGCCCGGTCCCCCAAAAGCGCGCCCGACAGGTTCAACGGCAGCCCCATCCCCTTCACCCGCGCCTCCAACTCCGACTGCGAAACCCGCCGCTTCTGCTCCGCAACCTCCCCATTCTTCGCCGAAACTATCTGCTCAAGAATCGTCGCCATTTCTAACCCTCTGCTTCAAATGCCAACTCCTGACTAAGCTCAACCAACCCCTCCAACTTCATCAACGCCCGCCCATCGTCTATAACCTGCGCCGCCAACTCAATCCCCTCACCCACACTCTCAACCAGCCCCCCCACCATCAACGCCGCGCCGCTATTCAGCAACACCACGTCCCGATGCGCGCCCCGTTCCCCCGTTAGTATCCGACGCAACAAAAAAGCGTTGTCCGCCGGCGTCCCGCCCCGAATCGCCTGCCACGGCGCCCGCTCCAGCCCCAACTCCTGCCCATCCACAACGCTCTCGGAAACCGCCCCGTCCTTCAATTCCCAAACCTGATTCTCCCCACCAAGCGTCAACTCGTCCGCCCCTTCCGAACTGTGCGCCACCAGGCAGTGCTCCGACCCCATCAGCTTCAACACCTCCGCCATCGTCTCCCCCAACGAAGCCTCCGCCACCCCCAAAAGCTGCCGCTTCACCCGCGCCGGACTCGTCAACGGCCCCAACACATTGAACACCGTCCGAATCCCCATGTCGCTGCGCACCGGCGCCGCGTATCTCATCGCCGGATGGAAAGTCCGCGCGAACATGAACCCCATCCCCACCTCGTCGATGCATCGCTCCACCGCCTTCGGCCCCAACTCCAACGCCACCCCCAACGCCTCCAGCACGTCCGCGCTCCCACACGACCCCGAAGCGGCCCGGTTTCCGTGCTTCGCCACCTTCAACCCCGCTCCCGCCGCCACGAACCCCGTCGCCGTCGAAATGTTGAATGTCTTGGCCACGGCTCCCCCCGTCCCGCACGTGTCCACCACCACCCCGCTCGTCGCAACCGGCAGCGCCTTGTCCCGCATCACCGACGCCATCCCCGCAATCTCCGCCGCCGTCTCCCCCTTCATCCGCAGCGCCGTCAGGAACGACGCCAACTGCACCGGCGTCGCCTCCCCCTCCATTATCTGCGCCATCACCCCCGACGCCTCCCCCATCGAGAGAGACGAACCCCCAATAATCTTCTCCGTACCTTCCCTAATCATCTTTCTCCCCCATCTCGTGATTCCACTCCTCCACCATCCTCAAAAAGTTCCTTAACAAATCATGCCCCACCTTCGTAATTATCGACTCAGGATGAAACTGCACCCCCTCCACCGGCAAGCTCTTGTGCCGCACCCCCATGATTATCCCGTCCTCCGTCCGCGACGTCACCTCCAGAAACTCAGGCAGACTCTCCGCATTCACCATCAACGAATGATACCGTATCGCCTCGAACGGATTCGGCAGCCCCTCGTACAACCCCTTCCCGTCGTGATGCACCATCGAAGTCTTCCCGTGCATTATCTCCGGCGCCCGTTCCACCACGCCCCCGTATGCGTACCCTATCGTCTGATGCCCCAGACACACCCCCAACACCGGCAGCCTCTCCCCGAACCGCGCCACCACCTCCCCCGAAATCCCCGCCTCCTTCGGCGTGCACGGCCCCGGCGAGACCACAATCCCCTCCGGCGCCATCGCCTCAATCTCCTCCAGCGTTATCTGGTCGTTCCGCGCCACCTCCACCTCCGCGCCCAACTCGCACAAATACTGATACAGGTTATACGTAAAGCTGTCGTAATTATCGATTAGAAGAATCATCTCAGCCCGTCCTTCCTTCCGCCCGGTCAATCGCCCTGAAAAGCGCGCCCGCCTTATGTAAAGTTTCCTCGTACTCGTCCCGCGCGACGCTGTCCGAAACGATGCCTCCCCCCGCCTGCACGTACATCGTCCCGTCCTTGTAAATCCCCGTCCGCAGCACCAGCGCCGTGTCCATGTTCCCCGAATAGCTGAAGTACCCCACCGCGCCGCCGTAAGGCCCCCGCATCTCCCCCTCCACCTCCGCGATTATCTCCATCGCCCGGATCTTCGGCGCCCCCGAAACCGTCCCCGCCGGGAAGCACGCCCGCAGCGCGTCATACGCCGTCATCTCCGGCTTCAACCGCCCCTCCACGTGCGAAACCAGATGCATCACGTGCGAGAACCGCTCCACGTCCATCAGCTGCGTCACCTTCACCGTCCCCGGCTCGCTCACCCGCCCGATGTCGTTCCGCCCCAAATCCACCAACATGATGTGCTCCGCCCGCTGCTTGATGCTGCTCCGAAGCTCCTCCTCCCACGCCGCGTCCTCCTCCGGCGTCGCCCCCCTTGGCCGCGTTCCCGCGATTGGATGCGTCGCCACGACCCCGTCCTCCACCTGCGCCACCGTCTCTATCGCCGCCCCGACGATATGGAAATCGTCCATCTCAAGGAAGTACATATATGGAGAAGGATTCACGCTCCTCAACGCCCGATAAATCGCGAAGGGCGCCGCCTCAGTCCGACGGCTGAACCTCTGCGAGTTCACCACCTGGATGCAGTCCCCCGCGTAGATGTATTCGATGCACTTGCCGATGACTTCCTCGTACTCCTCCAACGTGAAGTTCGACGAGAATGACCCGCTCCCCTGAGACGACGCAAGCGCGTCCAACGGCCTCGTCGGCGCCGAAAGCGGTCGCCCCAGCCGCTCCACCAGCCGGTCAATCTTCGCCGTCGCCTCCGCGTATGACGACTCCACGTCCCCATCCAGACGCACGTGGCTCACCACCTTGATGTCGTGCCGAAGATGGTCGAACACCAACATAGTGTCCGCGAACATGAACACCGATTCCGGCAAGCCCTGGGGATCCTTGGGCATCATCGGCACCCGCGGCTCGAAGTAGCTGACCGTGTCGTATGCCAGATACCCCACGCCCCCGCCGTGAAAGCGCGGCAAGTCCGGCGTCGGAACCAGCTTGTATCGGCCCATCTCCTCCTCCACAGGAACCAGCGGGTCCACCCGTCCCTCCGGCTGTCCCGGCCCCGTCTTCACCACCTTGTAAGGTTCAGTTCCGATGAAGCTGTACCTCGCAATCCGCTCCCCGCCCTCCACCGACTCCAGCAGGAACGAATAAGGCGGCCTCGCCACCTTCAAATACGCCGAAACCGGCGTCTCCAGGTCCGCCTGCACAGCCCGAAATATCGGGACCAGGTTCCCCCGGCCCGCCATCCCCTTTACCTCTTCCAACGACGGATAATACATCCCTCTATCCTCTCCTTACCTTTTCCATATTATTCCCCGCTCACCCTGAGCTTGTCGAAGGGTCGAGCGTCCCCTTCTCCTCCCTTCTCCCTAACACCCACACTCGTCATTCCCGCCACCCCTTCCGTCATTCCCGCCCCCTTCCGTCATTCCCGCGCAGGCGGGAATCCATCCCCTCTTTCCCCCTCTTCTCCATCTGAATCTCCTTTTTCCCGCGAAAGCGGGAATCCATCTTCCCCCTTCTCCCCAAAACCCACTTCTTCATTCCCGCCCCCTACTCCGTCATTCCCACCCCCCTTTCGTCATTCCCGCGCAGGCGGGAATCCATCTTCCCCCTTCTCCCTAAAACCCACTTCGTCATTCCCACCCCCTTCCGTCATTCCCGCGCAGGCGGGAATCCATCTTCCCCCTTCTCCCTAAAACCCACTTCGTCATTCCCACCCCCTTCCGTCATTCCCGCGCAGGCGGGAATCCATCTTCCCCCTTCTCCCTAAAACCCACTTCGTCATTCCCACCCCCCACTCGTCATTCCCGCGCAGGCGGGAATCCATCCCCTCTTTCCCCCTCTTCTCCATCTGAATCTCCTTTTCCCGCGAAAGCGGGAATCCATCTTCCCCCTTCTCCCCAAAACCCACTTCGTCATTCCCGCCCCCTACTCCGTCATTCCCACCCCACTTTCGTCATTCCCGCGCAGGCGGGAATCCATCTTCCCCCTTCTCCCTAAAACCCACTTCGTCATTCCCACCCCCCACTTCGTCATTCCCGCGCAGGCGGGAATCCATCCCCTCCCCCTACTCCCCCGCAATCACCAACCCCATCCGCCGCTTCACCTCCCCCACCTTCCGCTCCGACACCGACGCCGCCTGCTCCGCCCCCCGCGCCAACATCCTCTCCAACTCCCCCACGTCGCCCATCAACTCATAATACCGCTCCCGAATCGGACGCAACTCCTCAACCACCACCTCCGCCACCCGCGCCTTCAAGTCCCCGTACCCCCGCGCCGACGCGAAATCCCCCTCGCACTCCTCCACCGTCCGCCCCGTTATCGCCTTGTATATCCCCAACAGATTATTCACCCCCGCCTTCGCCGGTTCCTCCGAAAACCTGATCTCCCTCCCCGAATCCGTCACCGCCCGACGTATCGACCGCGCAATCTCCTTCGGCTCGTCCAGAAGATTCACCGCGTGCCCCCGGATATGCGCCGAACTCTTCGACATCTTCACCATCGGCTCGTCCAACCCCATCACCCGCGCCCCCACCTCCGGAATCACCGCCTCCGGCACCACAAACGTCTCCCCGTACAGATGGTTGAACCTCTGCGCGATGTCCCGCGTAAGCTCCACGTGCTGACGCTGGTCGTCCCCTACCGGCACCTCGTGAGCGTCATACAACAAAATGTCCGCCGCCATCAGCACCGGATAATCCAGCAGCCCCGTCGACACGCTCTCCTGACGCTGCACCTTGTCCTTGTACTGCGTCATCCGCTCCAGCCACCCCAGCGGCGTCACGCAATTCAGCAGCCAGCACCCCTCGGCGTGGGCCGTCACGTGACTCTGGACGAAGACGGTGCATTGCTCCGGGTCCAGCCCCGCGGCGAACAGCATCGCCGCCAGCGACCGCGTCTCCTGACGCAACTCCCCCGGGTCCTGATGCACCGTGATGGCGTGAAGGTCCACGATGCAGAAGAAATTCTCCTTCTCCGCCTGACGCGCAGCCCACCCCTTAATCGCCCCCAGATAATTCCCCAACTGCACCGACCCCGAAGGCTGAATCCCGCTGAACACCCGACGCTTCCCGCGCCCCATAACCTCTTCTCCCTCCATAACTCCAAAACCTCCCTTTCATACTCAACCTCCCCCTCCACTTAATCCTTCCCCCTTCTACTACTCCCGTCATTCCCGCGTAGGCTACTCCCGTCATTCCCGCGTAGGCGGGAATCCATCCCCTTCTTCTCCCTTCCCTCCTCCTCTTTTTCCCGCGAAAGCCGGAATCCATCCCCCCTTATCCCTTCCCCCTTCTACTAATCCCGTCATTCCCGCGAAGGCGGGAATCCATCCCCCCTTATCCCTTCCCCCTTCTACTAATCCCGTCATTCCCGCGAAGGCGGGAATCCACCCCCTTCTTATCCCTTCCCCCTTCTACTAACCCCGTCATTCCCGCGTAGGCGGGAATCCACCGCACCCCACGACCAATCCGTGGAGGCGTCCCTTGTGGGCGCCCATCCCCTCTTCTCCCTTCCCCCTTCACGGGGGAAGGCTAGGATGGGGGTGGCTCCCCCGCTCACCCTGACACCCCTATACCCTCCGCTCACCCTGAGCCTGTCGAAGGGTCGAGTGCCCTCGTCATTCCCGCGTAGGCGGGAATCCATCGCACCCCACAACCAATCCGTGGAGGCGTCCCTTGTGGGCGCCCATCCCTTCTTCTCCCTTCCCCCTTCACGGGGGAAGGCTAGGATGGGGGCGCCTCCCCACAAAACAAAAAAACCCCGCCTCAAAGGGACGGGGCAAAACCGCGGTGCCACCCTAATTTCCCGAAAATCCGGGACTCTCAATCACGCCCCGACTAATCAGGACGCAAAGGCTGTAACGGGCCCACCCGATGGCTGGTGGGAGCCTCAAACCGCTCCGCATGCCAACGAAACGACCTCAAGCTCCGATGGGGTCCATTCACTCCTCCGCCCTTGGCGCCGGCTTCCACCTACCCCGGCTCTCTAGGCCCGGCCTGAGGGTTACTACTCCCCAACCAACCCTTACATATTCAATTTCACCTTCAATTTCACCCCAAAGTCTATTCCCACCCCTCCCCCCCTGTCAACCACCCAATACACATCGCGACGCTCACATCTTACTCTCAAACTCACTGCACCCAATCAAAAAGAATTGACGAATAGTATGTCGTATGTTATTCTTTGCATATAACATACGAATGGAGCACAGAATTGCGGATAGGAATCAACGTCCCGAATGGACTCTTGCAACAGGTGAAGAAGATAAGGCCCAAGGTAAATGTGTCCCAAGTCTGTAGAGAAGCCCTGGGCAACCGCGTTACGGTCGCACAGATGGCAACAGCACAGGTGCAGGACGATGGAATGGCCGAAGAAGTTGAGAGACTTCACGAATCGGCGACCAAACCTGTTATAGAACCTGACTGGGTGAGCCTTGCCCTAGACGACGCACGGGATTGGGTAAGAGGCATTACTCGAGAGGGTTGGGATTACTTCATTCATCAGTGCGATGTTCTGAAAAGACAAGGGCGAGATGAAATGGTAATGATGGACTTATGGTCAATGGAGCATGGCGCTAAGGGATTTTGGCACCACTACCAAGCGAATGAAGATTGGGTCCTGAACCAACTTGAGATTCAGTTCGAGACTGGCGTTAGTGTCAACCTGATTGAGACGGTCAAGGAGAAGTACGGACGTGCGTGGCTAAGCTATGTGCTAGAAGTACGTCGCCTGCTAGAGAAACGCCGAAAAGGCGAATACGACAAAATCATGGCTGAACGAGCGGCTGCTCTCAAGGCCCGACCAGCCCCAGAGTTGCCCCACCAATTGCTTTAAGATACCCATACCGACGCCAATACCTGTATCAATTCGCGTCGATAATTATTTCCTCGCCTGATAACCACTCAAAGGCGACAGGCATAGAACCCTTGGGAACGTCAAATATAATCCAGCCCTCCAGCTCGAATCCTGCCTCCAACCTCGTAGAACCTCGGATGAAGGGACTGTAATCGTTCTTCTGGTCATGGAATTCTTTAGTGTGTACGCCCACTTGGTATGTGTTAACGGCAAAATGCCGACCTGATTCTGTCAGCAACTCAGGCGGTTGGGCTTCAATATCCAAATCGACCGAATCAGAGGCATAGGCGCCTACCCGAGCATGGATAGCCACCAGCTCGTTATCTTCGCTCGAGGGCAGAATCACATAGTCCTTCACCTCGCCTGTGGCAGTCAACGTCAGTGTGTCACCGGAAATGATGAAGCTCTCGGCGGTGCCCAGAATTTCCAGAAATCGGGTTTCCTGCTCCATCACGCCGTTGGGTTCTCCGCATACCTTCCTAGTTGATCCCACGACACCAGCGGTAAAGTCGCGAGCTCCCGTAGGCACAGGGGTTGGCGCCGCTCCCGGCGGAAGAGGGTCGCCAGCGACATTGTTGCTATGTTCGGCACGATAATTGGTAGAAAAATAGCTATTGCATCCTGCGTTTCCCCTTAGCTCGCCGCCCTCCAAAAATTCAATTGTGATGTCTGTACCAGTCAAAGGTGATTCCAAAGAATGCCAATCTCCCAATTGAGTAAGGGTCCACGAAGTTCCTGCCAAGGGATCATCGCTGTTCCCTTCGTTTTTACCCTGGAAAACCAACTCTTTGTCGGGTTCCGACTCCTCAGTGTAGGCCACTTCGTCCAGAACTATTATCTGCTCCAAGGTAACCTGGAGTATGAAGCCCTGATGGATGCGGCCCAAGGTGGAGTAGAGGCTGGGTGTGCTTGTGGGAATGGGAGTGATTTCGTAAGTGGCGAGTGGCGTAGGTGTAGGAGTGAGCGTTGCCGTGACAGTAGGGGGCTCAGTAGGTGTGGTGGTTGGGGTCGGCTTAGGTGTGCCCTTGAGAGTTGGCGTAGATGTGGAAACGCTAGCGGGGGTTGCCCTAGGTGTCTGAGTCGGTGTTGGTGCTGCGGTGGGGGCAGACGCAGGAATAGTTACAGGCGCGGCAGTAGACGAGAACGAACTCCCAGATGGAGAATCATCCCCGCACGCTGTCAATCCAACAGTGACCAACGCCGACAAAAGCACAACTACAAGCTTCACCAACACTCCTCCCAAATGTCAGTCGAAAAGAAGGCGTGTCCTTGGTGACGCCACACCCTCCCTACCGCCGCCAATACCTGTAATAATTCGCGTCAGGATTCGGCGGCGACCCGTCCACGTCCGAATCCCCACCGCCCAAGTCCCCGCAAGTCGCGCACTTCATATCCGTCACGTTCGGATGTCCGAAAAACCTGTGCCACAGCCGCTTCATCGTATTAACCATATCCCTTGTACCCCTCGCCCAAAATCATATCTCCCTACGCCGCCTAACCCAGCTTGACCCCCTACCCCCACCGCGCCCTGAACCCGCCCCTCATCCGAACCGCCGGCAGCTTCTTCATCGTATGATTCTGCAGGTCAACCTCAATCCCCACCGACTCCAACGCCGTCACCCCCAACAGAGGCTCCGCGTCCTCATCCCCAAACACCACCGTCCCCCAGGTAAAATCCCCCATAAACTCAATCCGCGCCCCCGCAATGCCCAAACGACGTTCCCTCCCGTCCGCCAACCCATAACTGCGATGCGATTTCGGCTTCAACCCAATGGACTCCAAATGTTGCTTAGGAACCAGCGTATCCGTCGCCCCCGTGTCCACCAAAAACCGCCCCTCCCAAACCCTGTCGGGTTCCATAGGATTCCGTATCCCCACTTCCACGTGCATTATTCCCATTTCACTACCTCCCCTTCCTCTCATCCTGAGCGACTGCGAAGAATCTCATCCCTACTCCACCCCGTCCATCATCCTCACAAACCGCCCAACGTCCTCCAACAGCGCCCTCACCTGATTCTCCGTCAGCCAATTCTCATAGAAATTCCCGTGAAGAGCGCTGCCTATCCCGAAGAGCCTGTCTAACTCAACATTCCCCGTTTCCCTCGCCAATCGGCTGACGGCATTGAACAGCGCGGCGTGAGTCCGATGCTCCCAGCCGCGCGCCTCCGCCACCGCCTTCACCGCCTGCGCCGCCGCGCCCCATCCCTTCTCCGACGCCTGCCGGGTGTCCTCCTGCTCCAACTCCACCAACGCTTGACTCATCAAATGCGTCGCCGCGCTTCGATAATTCGTTACCGTTGTCATTGGCCTCCCCCTGGTCGAGACGTGAAGTTATCCCATTCACGCCTACGCTTCATATTATACAACCCTCCACGCGCCGGAATAATCCCTAACCCCCCGCAGGCCCTCCCCCCAACCCCGGCTCCGTCATCTTCTCCGGGTCCAGCAAAACATCCAACTCCTCCGACGTCAGCTCCGTCCGCTCCAACGCCGTCTCCCGGATAGTCCCCCCCGACGCCGACGCCTCCTTCGCAATCGCCGCCGCCGCGTCATACCCTATCGCCGGCGCCAACGCCGTCCCCAGCATCAACCCCCGCTCCACCATCCGCGGCCCCGTCTCCGTCGCCTCCAGCCCCTTCACGCACTGCTCCGCGAAGTTGTCCGCCGACGCCGCCAGCAAGTCTATCGACTCCAACAAATTATGCGCCGCCACCGGCATCATCATATTCAACTCGAAATAACTCCCATGCGACGACTGCGCGATTGCCAGATCATTCCCCACCACCTGCGCCGCCGCCTGAATCACCGACTCCGATATGACCGGATTCACCTTCCCCGGCATAATCGAACTCCCCGGCTGCACCTCCGGCAGCGCCAGCTCCCCCAACCCCGCCCTCGGCCCCGACCCCAGCCACCGCACGTCGTTCGCTATCTTGTTCAGACTCAACGCGATAGTCCGCAGCGACCCGCTCGCCTCCACCACCGAATCCAACGTATTCTGCGCCTGGAAGTGATTCCCCGTCTCCCGCACCGAAACCCCCGTCTTCTCCGACAGACTAGCGCACACCCGCGCCGCGAACTCCGGGTGCGCGTTCACCCCCGTCCCCACCGCCGTGCCCCCCAGCGCCACCTCCCCCAACTCCTCCTCCGCGTGCCTCAGCCGTCGAATCCCCCGCTCCACCTGCCCCGCGTACCCCAGAAACTCCTGCCCCAACCGGATAGGCGTCGCGTCCTGCAAATGCGTCCGACCCGTCTTGATTAACGGCCAGAATTCCCTGCTCTTCTCCTCCAACGCCCCCTGCAAATTCTCCAACGCCGGCACCAGCCGCTCCTTTATCTGCACCAGCGCCGCCAGATGTATCGCCGTCGGTATCACGTCGTTCGACGACTGGCAGATGTTCACGTGGTCGTTCGGATGCACCCGCCGCTCTCCCAGCATCTCCGACGCCCTCGTAGCGATAACCTCGTTGGCGTTCATGTTCGTCGATGTCCCCGACCCCGTCTGGAATATGTCGATGACGAAATGCTCGTCGAACCCGCCGTCCGCCACTTCCTGCGCCGCCCGCGACATCGCTGACCCCGTATCCCCGTCCAGCAGCCCCAACGAAACGTTCACCTCCGCCGCCGTCCCCTTAATCAACGCCAACGCCTGGATGAAACTCCGCGAAAATCTCAAATTGCTGATGGGAAAGTTCAACACCGCCCGCATGGTCGACGCCCCGTAATATGCCTCCGCCGGCACCTCCATCGGCCCCATGGAATCCCGCTCGACGCGCATCTTCGGCTGGTTCTCAGACATGACGACTCCTCTTTCCATAATTGCCTCAACAAGGCTTTGGAATAAATCCGTTCCGAAACCCTGCTTCAGCTTTGCCGAAAAAGCATACCCCATTCCCCCCAACCCGCCAACCTCTCGTCATTCCCGTGAAAACGGGAATCCATCTTCTCTCCTCGCCCTTGAGGGAGAAGATTAAGGTGAGGGTGACTCCCCGCTCACCCAACTAACACTCCCCGCTCACCCTGAGCCTGTCGAAGGGTCGAGCGTCCCCTCCTATCCCTTCCCCCTCACACCCACCCGTCATTCCGGCGCAAGCCGGAATCCAGTCCCCTCCCTTCCCCCTCGACGGAGACCTCTGCATAACCCTTCAAAAGCGGCTGATAAACCTCTTCCCCCTTGACGGGGGAAGATTGAGATGGGGGTGATTCGGGTTGGATGGATGACACATTTGGAAGTCACGCACAAGTACCCTCCGACGGGGGAAGGTAGGCCCACCCTGAGCCCATCCTGAGCTTGTCGAAGGGCCTATCGAAGGGCCGAGCGCCCTCCTATCCTTTTTCCCGCGGAAGCGGGAATCCATCTTCTCTCATCCCTTCCCCCTCACACCCTCTCCGTCATTCCGGCGCAAGCCGGAATCCAGCCCCCTCCCTTCCCCCTAGACCCACTCCGTCATTCCCGTGAAAACGGGAATCCATTTTCTCCTATTCCTCCCCCCTACGCCTCCCCTCTCTCCCTCACCCCCTCCAACTCCCCCGTCACCACCAACCGGTGGTCATACAAAAACCGCGGCACGCACGTCACCAGGCTGATCTCCGGCGCCCCCGCGTCATACACCACCAACTCATCCTCGTGCAGCACCCTCGAAGCCGTCAGCCTGTACAGAAACTCCGAATCCCCATTGTCCACCGTGGCGAACACCGGCCCCCGACGCAGTAATTCCGGTATCTCCGGCAGCCGCCGGAACACATTCCCCTCCCCCTGAATCGGACTCTCCAGATGCCCGAAGAACCACGCCGTCCCGTCCTCCCCCGCGTTCGCCGTCTCCGGTATGTGCCCCACCACGTTCTTCGGCGTCTCATACTCCAGGCTGTCGCCCAGGTCCAGAATCCGCAACGAAATCACCTCCGAATCCACGCCGATGGCGGGAATCGTCATCCTAACCGGCACGGGCAACGAATGCCATGCCACGACCTGCGCCGCCGAAACAGCCTCAAACTCCCCCACCAGCGGATTCGCCGGCGCGTAGCCCGCTTCCGCCTCCATCGGGTTGCGCCAGTGCACCGGCGCCAACGCCTCCCCCGGAAACATCCTCTGCCCCGCAATCACCTCCGGCGAGAACCCCATTGACGCCTCCCCCGCCGACGGCGTCGACAGCGGAGCCACCGCAGTCGGCGCCGCCGTAGGCGCGGGCACGACCAATTCGTCCAGACTGGAACTGGCCCGCCACGAATAGATGAAGAACGCACCCACGCCCAGAACCAGCAGCAAACCCAGTCCCATCAGACCCAACCCCACTGCCGGCCCCAATCGACGCCGCTTGCCCCCTAAACCTTCCTTCAACTGCACGTGCCGACCCCCGCTTCTATCATCCGCCTATATTAGCAGACACCATCAAAACGAGCGTCCTGATGGATGACATCGGCGTCTCCGCCCATGCAAGAGCCGTCTATCTCGCTGTGCAAAGCGAACCCCGCGCAACGACGATTCACGCCGAGCCGGGTCCGTCGGATTCAGCCCGCGGTCTACCGCATTCGCGGTACGTGCGATGCGCCGCTGGCTATCGGTTCGTTGAAGTAGATGTCTCCGTTGCGTATCTTCATGTTGAAGCCGCAGGTCGGATTGTTGCACACCCACGCCTTATAATGCACCGCAGCCCCCTGGCTGCCATAGTCCGAAAGCGGACACAACAGGCCCACGTTGCACTTCAGGCAGGATGGAAAAACGTTTCCTTCCACAACTCCTCCTCCCAATCCAAAACTTGTGAGAAACTCACGATAGTATACCATTTTCCCCGCTCCCACCCCATGTCAACAACAATACGGCTAGCGAATATCAACGGATTTACCCCCTCTTCCCCCTCCCAACGACCATCCGCAGGCGCGGGTTTCAAACCCAGCCCCCTCTTATCCCTTCCCCCTCGACGGGGGAAGGTTAGGATGGGGGTGAAATCCTCCCACAACAACATCTCCCGTAGAGGCGACCTCCGTCCCCTGTAGGGGCGACCGGCCGGTCGCCCCTACCCTGTTGCGCCCCACCCTACCGCTCACCCTGAGCCTGTCGAAGGGTCGAGCGCCCCTCCCCCTCAACCCCTCCGTAGCAGCGGTTCGCGAACCGCCCTCCCTTCTCACCCCCAACGGCATCCTGTCATTCTGAGCGCAGCGAAGAATCTCCTCCCCCCCAAACCGCCAACTTCCCCTTGCCGCCAAACCCCCTCCCATGCTACCCTCGCCTCATAGCACATTTAGAACCCATAGGCTTATCCAACAAGGCCGCCACATCCCCCTCCCTCCAACCAAATTTACCCCCGATTCTCCGCCCAAAATTTTCCGAAACAATTCAAACCCCCATTTCCCCCCTTCTCAGGCACGAATCCTGCGAAAAACAATCGGATTGTTTCAAAAAACAATTCCCCTCTCAGGCACAAACCCCCGGAAACAATTCTGAAACAATTACTCACAAATCCCCTTTGTCTTCCCAAATCAATTCCACCCCCTCCGCCCGTCATCCCACCCCTTGCCCTTTTAATGTATAATAGAATCCACCCCGCCAAAGAAACACCCCCAACAAGGTCAATAGCAACATGAACACAATCAAAACCGGCTTCCTCATGATGGTAATGGGCGCCCTCCTCCTTTTCGTCGGCACCCTCCTCGGCGGCATGACCGGCCTCATCATCGCCCTCGGTTTCGCCATAGCCCTCAACTTCTTCTCCTACTGGTTCAGCGACAAGCTCGCCCTCAAGATGGCCGGCGCCAAGGAAGTCTCCCCCGAAGACGCTCCCGACCTCCACATCATCGTCGACGAACAGGTCAGGCTCGCCGAAATCCCCAAGCCCAAGGTCTACGTCATCGAGAACGATTCCCCCAACGCCTTCGCCACCGGCAGAAGCCCCAAAAACGCCAGCATCGCCGCCACCACCGGCATCATCCGGCTCCTCAACCGCGAGGAACTCGGCGGCGTCATCGCCCACGAACTCGCCCACGTCGGCAACCGCGACACCCTCATTATGACGATGGTAGCCACCGTCGCCTCCGCCATAGGCATGATAGCCTGGATGGCCCAGTTCGCCCTCATTTTCGGCGGCTTCGGCGGTCGCGACCGGGGCGGCGGAGGCGGCATGATCGGCATCGGCGCCCTCCTTCTCATCGCCATCCTCGTCCCCCTCCTCGCCACCATCGTCCGCCTCGCCATCTCCCGCACCCGCGAATTTCAGGCCGACGCCACCGGCGCGAAGACCTCCGGCAACCCCTGGGCCCTGGCCAACGCCCTCGAAAAGCTGGAAATGGGGTCCAAGCACGTGCCTATGGAAGCCAACCAGGCCGTCGCCCACCTATACATCGTCGAACCCCTCCACGGCAAGTCCATGAGCTTCCTCAACGGCGAAGGCATGATGCGCATCTTCTCCACCCACCCGCCCGTCGCCGACCGGGTCAGAAGATTAAGGAGCATGCGCGAGGGTTGGTAGACGTCAAAACCGTCCTGGTCACCGGCGGCGCCGGATTCATCGGCTCCCATCTCGTCGATAGACTCCTCGAGCTGGGTCACCGCGTCGTTGTTCTCGACGACCTCAGTTCAGGCAGGCTCGCCAACCTCCCCAGCCGCATCAACTTCCACCACTCGGACATCAACGAGGCCAATCTGGACGAGACTTTCAGCCGCGAAAACCCCCAGCTTGTCTTCCACCTCGCCGCCCAGGTCAGCGTCTCCACCTCCATGCGAAACCCCCTCCTGGACGCCGAAGCCAACATCCTCGGCACCCTCAGATTGCTGGAAGCCTCCCGCCGCCACGGCGTCGAAAAATTCATCTATTCCTCCACCGGCGGCGCCCTCTACGGCGACCCCGAATATCTCCCCTGCGACGAAGACCATCCCATCCGCCCCCTCTCCCCCTACGGCCTCGCCAAGTCCGTCTGCGAAAAGTACCTCGAACTCTACAGCAACATCTTCATGCTCAACTACGCCTCCCTCCGCTACGGCAACGTCTACGGCCCCCGCCAGGACCCCCACGGCGAAGCGGGCGTCATCGCCATCTTCTCCCAGGCCATGCTGGAAGGAAATCAGCCCGTCATCTTCGGCTCCGGCGACCAGGAGCGCGACTTCGTCTACGTCCAGGACGTGGTGGACGCCAACCTGATGGCCATAGACGAAGACGTAACCGGCGCCTACAATATCGGCTCCGGCGAAAGCGCCTCCGTCAATACGATTTTCCAGATGCTCAGAGACATTTACCACTTCCGCAAGACCCCCCTCAAGTCCCCCGCCAGGCTTGGCGACGTGCAAAAGATAAGCCTCAATTCGGAAAAATCCCTCAGAGACATGGGTTGGCGGCCCAAAACCGGCCTGGACGAAGGGCTGGAACTAACCGCCGAATACTTCAAGCAGGCCCAGACGAGAAGCTGGGTCTGAATCACTACGCAGAGGTAGCAACAAAATGGAACAGTTCGACGTTATCATCCTTGGCGGCGGCGCCGCCGGCCTCAGCGCCGGCCTATATTCCACCAGGGCCATGCAGAAGACCCTCATTCTGGAAAAGCTCGGCTACGGCGGCCAGATCCTCGTCACCGACGAAATTGAAAACTACCCCGGTTTCCCCGAAGGCGTCAAAGGCCCGGAACTCTCCGTAATGTTTGAACAGCAGACCCGTCGCTTCGGCGCCGACATGCGCTTCGAGGAAGTCGAAGGCGTCGAGAATCTCGACCAACCCCTCAAGCTCGTCCACACCTCCGAGGGCGCCTACGCCGGCAAGACGGTCATCATCGCCGCCGGCGGCTCCCACAAGAAGCTCGGCGTCCCCGGCGAAGACGAACTATCAGGACGCGGCGTCTCCTACTGCGCCGTCTGCGACGCCAACTTCTTCCGCGGCCAGGACGTGGTCGTGGTCGGCGGCGGGGACGCTGCCCTCGACGAAGGCGGCTACCTCTCCGGCATCGTCAACAAGGTCACCGTCATCCACCGCCGCGACGAACTCCGCGCCAGCAAGATCCTCCAGGAACGCGCCTTCGCCAACCCCAAGATGGACTTCCTATGGAGCCACGTCGTCGAGAAATTCCAGGGCGAACCCGACCTGGACAACGCCCTCGTCCGCAACCTCAAGACCCAGGAAGTCTACCAATACCCCACCGCCGGCGCCTTCATATATATAGGCTTCGAATCCAACAGCGGCTTCCTCAAGGGCCACGTCCCACTGGACGAATTCGGACACGTCTACACCGACATCTCGATGGCCACCGAAATCCCCGGCGTCTACGCCTGCGGCGACATCCGCGTCAACTCCGACCGGCAGCTAGGCAACGCCGTCGGCGACGGCATCACCGCCGCCCTCTCCGCCTACCACTACCTCACCGAAGGCGAATAACCCCCCTCTTCTCCCTTCCCCCTCGCAAAACTCCGTCATTCCCGCGAAAGCGGGAATCCAGGGGTGATGGGCAAGGGGGTAAACAAGCCGCTCACTCTGAGCCTGTCGAAGGGTCGAGCGCCCCCCGTCATTCCCGCATTTTCCCCGTCATTCCCGCGCAGGCGGGAATCCAGGGGTGATGGGCAAGGGGGTAAACAAGCCGCTCACCCTGAGCCTGTCGAAGGGTCGAGCGCCCCCCGTCATTCCCGCATTTTCCCCGTCATTCCCGCATTTTCCCCGTCATTCCCGCGCAGGCGGGAATCCAGGAGTGATGGGCAAGGGGGTAAACAAGCCGCTCACCCTGAGCCTGTCGAAGGGTCGAGCGCCCCCCGTCATTCCCGCATTTTCCCCGTCATTCCCGCATTTTCCCCGTCATTCCCGCGCAGGCGGGAATCCAGGGGTGATGGGCAAGGGGGTAAACAAGCCGCTCACCCTGAGCCTGTCGAAGGGTCGAGCGGGCCTCCCCTCCCCCTGTAGGGGCGACCGGCCGGTCGCCCCTACAACCCCATCGCCAACCTGTTCACTCCTTCCGTCATTCCTCCCCTTTTCGTCATTCCTGCCAAAGCAGGAACCCACGGCCGCGCGGGGCGGGGCCGGGCTTCCCAAAACCCAACAAAAAAGAGGCGGCCATTCCAGCCGCCCCTTCCAATTCAAATCCCTATAACGGACTAATGCCCGCCGCAGCCGCCTCCCCCACAACCGCCGCCACCGCAGCCGCCCGCGCCGCAGGCGCACCCGCCGGAACCGCAGCCACCACCCCCGGCCGGATAATCCGGGTTCGTAATCAGGAACCCCACCCTCGTGAAATCCTCCACGAAGTCAATCGTCGCCTTCTCCAGAAACGGCGCACTGTCCGAATCCACCAGAAACCGGATACCGCTCCTGTCCAACTCGCTGTCGTCCGGCTGATTCTCCTCCTCCAGCGTCAGCATATACTGCACGCCGCCGTGTCCGTTCGGCAGCGCAATCACCCGCAGAGGCGCGTCCGCCTTCCCCTCCTCCTCCAAAACCTCCCTGATCTTCTCTGCCGCAATGTCCGTAATCTCAAGCATTGTGAACTCCCCCGCCATTCAGCATGAACTGTTGATTCACCTTATCAGCAACCACCCCAACTTGTCAACGACTTCCCCCTCTAACCATACCGTCATTCCGGCGCAAGCCGGAATCCAGTCCCTTCTTTATATCATCTACGTGACGACATCCCTCTCCCCCACCCCTAACCCTGAACCCAATCCACTCTCCCCCCTAACCCTGAGCCCAATCCACTCCCCCGCTCACCCTGAGCCTGTCGAAGGGTCGAGCGTCCCCAACCTACCGTCCCCTCCGTCATTCCCGCGCAGGCGGGAATCCATCTTCTCTATTAAGGTAGGGTGTCCTTGATTTTCTCAGTGGCTATCTTCGCCACAGTGACGCGGAAGCAATGACGCCGCATGGTCATTTCTGCCCGTTCGGCCCCCGCGGCATTGTCTACCCTCCTAGAGAAACCTCATAACCGATGCAACGGCGGCAATGCCCAAGAACTGGACCGCCACCATCCACTTGATGAGACGAACTTCCAGTTGACCGAGATCAGCCTTTGTCGCCAAGTGGGGAAGGGTCGCTTCTATCTTTGTCACACGCTCTTCCAAGGTCTCGGTGGTCATGGCCTATCCTCCTGAACTGATGCCTCTGAATTATGGCGAAAGTTAACAGGGCCTGTCAATAATTCCTGCAAGTTGACACCCACCCCAAATCCCTGTAAAATTCCCGACTGTCCCAACGGATAGCGAGGTATATCTGTGCCTACCATAAACCAACTTGTTAGAAAGGGCCGAAAAAAGGCCCGCAAGAAGTCCAAGTCGCCCGCCATGCATTGGATTCACAACGCCTTGAAAAACAAGGTCATCTGGAGCAAGGGCGCCCCTCAACGCAGGGGCGTATGCGTGCAGGTCAGAACCATGACCCCCAAGAAGCCCAACTCCGCCCTCCGCAAAATCGCCCGCGTGCGACTCACCAACGGCTTCGAAGTCACCGCCTACATCCCCGGCGAAGGCCACAACCTCCAGGAGCACTCCGTCGTCATGATTCGCGGCGGAAGGGTAAAAGACCTCCCCGGCGTCCGCTACCACGTCGTCCGCGGCACCCTCGACTGCGAGGGCGTCGAAGGCCGCATGAGAGGCCGCAGCAAGTACGGCTCCTCCAGGCCGCGGAGAAGGTAGCCCGCCATGTCACGCAGACGAAGGGCCGAACGCCGGCCCTGCCCTCCCGACCCCCGCTTCAACAGCGTGGAGCTTTCCCGCTTCATCAACCGCGTAATGACCCGCGGCAAGAAGACCCTCGCCCAGCGCATCGTCTACGGCGCCCTCGACACCGTCGCCCAGGAAACCCGTCGCGAACCTATGGAAGTATTTGACAAGGCCCTGGAAAACACCAGGCCCCTCCTGGAAGTCAAGCCCCGCCGCGTCGGCGGCGCCACCTACCAGGTCCCCATCGAGGTCCCCTCCAACCGCAGCGAGGCCCTCGCCATGCGCTGGCTCATAACCGCCGCCCGCGCCCGACGCAACATGCCCATGCAGCGCCGGCTCGCCCTCGAACTCATGGACGCCGCCCGCTCCGAGGGCCCCGCCGTCAAACGCAAAGAAGACCTGCACAGAATGGCAGAGGCCAACCGCGCCTTCGTCCACTACAGGTGGTAGGGGGAAGTCGCCAAAAGCCCGCGCCCCAGGCCTCACGCCATGTCTAAGCCCCTTCCTATAAGCAGGGTCCGTAACATCGGATTCATCGCACACATTGACGCCGGCAAGACCACCGTCACCGAGCGCGCTTTGTACGTCACCGGCCGCACCTACAAGATAGGCCAGGTTGACCTCGGCACCGCCGTCATGGACTGGATGCCCCAGGAGCGCGAGCGCGGCATCACCATCACCGCCGCCGCCACCACCACCCTCTGGCAGGACCACCAGATAAATGTCATCGACACCCCCGGCCACGTGGACTTCACCGCCGAGGTGGAACGAAGCCTCCGCGTCCTCGACGGCGGCGTGGTAGTCCTCGATTCCGTCGCCGGCGTCCAGCCCCAGTCCGAAACCGTTTGGCGTCAGGCTGACAAGTACCACGTCCCCCGCATATGTTTCGTCAACAAGATGGACCGGGTCGGCGCCGACTTCGAGCGCACCATCCAGACCATGCGACACCGGCTCAACGCCAACCCCCTCGCCGTCCAGATGCCCATCGGCGAAGAAGCCGACTACGAAGGCGTCATGGACCTCATGCGAGAACGCGCCTACTATTGGAACGGCGGCGCCAGCCCCGAGGAAGGCCCCATCCCCTCCGAGCGCGTCGACGACTTCCAACGCTACCGGGACGCCATGATTGAGCGCATCGTCGAAACCGAAGACAGCCTCATGATCCGCTACCTGGAAGGCGAGGACATCCCCGTGGACGACCTCAAGAGCGCCCTCCGCAAGGCTACCATCGCCCAGCAACTCGTTCCCGTCCTGTGCGGCAGCGCCCTCAAGACCTACGGCGTCCAGCCCCTCCTCGACGCCGTCGTCGACTATCTCCCCTCACCCGCCGACGTGCCCTCCGTGGAAGGCGAAAACCCCGACACCGACGAAATCGAAGTCCGTCCCGCCCACCCCAACGCCCCCTTCTCCGCCCTCGCCATGAAAGTCACCACCGACCCCTACGTGGGTCGGCTCGTTTATCTCCGCGTTTATTCCGGCTCCGTCAAGTCCGGCGCGATGGTCTACAACGCCACCAAAGGACGCCGCGAGCGCTTGGGGCGCATCCTCCAGATGCACGCCAACCACCGGCAGGAAGTCGCCGAAATCGGCGCCGGCCACATCGCCGCCGCCATCGGCCTCAAAAGCACCTTCACCGGCGACACCATCTGCGACCAGGACCACCCCGTCATCCTCGAACCCCCCACCTTCCCCACCCCCGTCATCTCCCTCGCCATCGAACCCATTTCCCAGGCCGACCGCGACAAGCTCATCGATTCCATAGGCAAGCTCGTCGAGGAAGACCCCACTTTCATCGTCCGCCACGACGAAGAAACAGGCCAGACCGTCATCTCCGGCATGGGCGAGCTTCACCTGGAAGTCTTCGTAGACCGCCTCCGCCGCGAATTCGGCGTCGCCGCCAACGTGGGCCGGCCCAAAGTCTCCTACCGCGAGACCGCCACCAACCCGTCCCGCGCCCAGGGGCGCTTCGTCCGCCAGACCGGCGGCCACGGACAGTACGGCGACGTCGTCCTGGAAATCGAACCATTGGAACGCGGCGAGGGCCTTATATTTGAAAGCAAAATCACCGGCGGCGCCATTCCCCAGCAGTTCATCAGACCCGTCGAGCAGGGCGTCCGCCAGGCCGCCGAAAATGGCTCCGTCGCCGGCTACCAGGTCGTTGACATGAAGGTCACCCTCATAGACGGCAGCTTCCACGCCGTCGACTCCTCCGAAATCGCCTTCCGCGCCGCCGGTTCTATGGCCTTCAAGGAAGCCTTCCGAAAGGGCAAGCCCATCCTCCTCGAACCCATCATGGAGATGGAAGTCGTCACCCCCGCCGAATTTCTCGGCTCCGTCCTCGGCGACCTCAACTCCCGCCGCGCCCAGATCCAGAACATCGAAGGCGGCGACGCCATCCAGCAGATTCGCGTCCTCGTTCCCCTCGCGGAATCCTTCAGATACGCCGGCGTCCTCCGCTCCATCACCCAGGGCCGCGCCTCCCACACTATGGAATTCAAGTATTATCAGCCCGTCCCCAGCGGGCACGTCCAGGAAATCATCAACCGTTAGCAGAGCGTTGAATTAAATGGTAAGACAGCAAGTCCCGGCCGCAACCTCACAAAAGATTCGAATCGTCCTCAAGGCCTTCGACCACAAGACCTTGGACCTTTCGGCCACCCAGATCGTGGAAACGGCGGAGCAGACCGGCGCCAACGTCGCCGGCCCCGTTCCCCTGCCCACCCACATCCGACGCTTCTGCGTCATCCGCTCCCCCCACATCGACAAGGACTCCCGCGAGCATTTCGAAATCCGCACCCACAAGCGCCTCATCGACATCCTCGAACCCACAGGCAAGACCATCGACGCCCTCACCCGCCTCAACCTTCCCGCCGGCGTCGACATCTCCATCAAGCTGTAGAATCGAACTGACGACACGATGATAACCGCAATTTTAGGAAAAAAGCTGGGCATGACCCAGTATATTTATGAAGACGGACGAATGGTGCCGGTAACCGTCATCGAGGCCGGCCCCTGCACCGTCACCCAGCTGCGTACCGCCGAAAGGGACGGCTACGAAAGCGCCCAACTCGGCTTCGGCGCCAAGCGGAAGCTCAACAAGCCCGCCCGCGGCCATCTCAAGAACAACGGCTCCTTCCGCTTCCTCCGCGAAGTCCCCGTCGCAACCCTGGACGGGCTGGAAGTGGGCCAGCAAGTAGGCCCCGACATCTTTGAAGCCGGCGAACGCGTGACCGTCGTTGGCTCCTCCCGCGGGCGCGGCTTCGCCGGCACCGTCAAGCGCCACGGCTTCGGCGGCGGCGACCGCACCCACGGACAGTCCGACCGCCTCCGCGCCCCAGGCTCCATCGGCATGGGCACCACCCCAGGCCGCGTCTTCAAAGGAAAGAAGATGTCAGGACACATGGGCAACGTCCGCATCACCGTCAAGAACCTCGAAGTCGTCCACGTCAACCCTGACCGCAACCTTATAATGGTCAAGGGCGGCGTCCCCGGCGCCCCCCAAGGCCTCCTCATGGTCAAGAAATTGAAGAAAGGCGCATAGCCGCCCAACAAGTAAAAATGGAACTTCAACTGCAAAATATCCAGGGCCGCGTCGTCGGCGAAGTCCCCCTCAGCCGCACCCTCTTCGGCGCGCCCTTCAACTCCGACCTCGTCCACCAGGCAATGGTCATGTACCAGCTTAACCGGCGCCAGGGCACCCACAAGGTCAAGGTGCGAAGCGAAGTCTCCGGCGGCGGCGCCAAACCCTGGCGACAGAAGCACACCGGTCGCGCCCGCCACGGCAGCATCCGCTCCCCCATCTGGCGCGGCGGCGGCGTCACCTTCGGCCCCCACCCACGCAGCTACCGGCGCGCCATGCCCAAGCGCATGCGCCACCTCGCCCTCCGCTGCGTCCTCTCCCAGAAGCTCGAAGCCGGACGCGTCATCCTCGTCGAAGACTTCGACTCCATCACGGGCCGCACCAAGGAAATGATCCAGGCGTTGAGCAGCCTGAACGCCTCAGGCTCCACCCTCATCGTCACCGGCGCGTCGGAGACCAACGTCATCCGCTCCGCCCGCAACGTCCCCCGAGTCTGGACCCTCCCCGCCAATCTCCTCAACGCCGGCGAACTCCTCAAGCGCAGCAACCTGATTCTGACCCTCGACGCCCTCCGCCGCGCCGAGGAGCTTTGGGGCGAAGGCGCCGATGCCGTCCAGGTCCAGCCCGTAGGAACCTCCGACGATGTTCAGGAGGATTTGACGGAAGTCGAACCGGAAGTCATCGACGAACCCGCAGAAGCCACTCTGGACGACGAACCCGCAGAAGCTACCGAGGATTCCGTGGAGGCAGCCGCATCCGTTGAAGTCGATGATTCGGCTGAAACCGAAACTCCCGTAGAATCCGACGCCGAACCCCAGAAGCGGGAAGGGGAGGCCTAGACGCCATGCTGGAACTTCAACAAGTCCTCGTCAAACCCCTCATTACCGAAAAGAGCACCCTCCTTCAGGAGGTCGGCAAGTACGTCTTCCACGTCGCACCCAGGGCCAACAAGGTGCAAATCCGCGAAGCCGTCCAAAAGTCCTTTGGCGTCGTCGTCATAGATGTTAATATATGCAAGGTGCGCGGCAAGCTCAAGCGCTACGGCCCCAGGCTCTCCCGCACCCCCGATATGAAGAAAGCTATCGTGACCCTGCGCCCCGGCGACAGGATCCAGCTGATTGAGGGACTGTAACCATGCCCCTGAGAATACCCAACCCACGAACCCCAGGCACCCGCAACGCGGCGCTGCCCACCTTCGACGACATCACCCGCAAGACGCCGGAGAAGTCCCTCCTGCGCCCCCTCAAGAAGCACGCCGGACGCAACAACTCCAACCGCATCACCATGCGTCGCAGAGGCGGCGGCAGCAAGCGCCACTATCGCCTCATCGACTTCAAGCGGAATAAGGACGGCATCCCCGGCACCGTCGTCTCCATCGAGTACGACCCCAACCGCACCGCCCGCATAGCCCTCATTGCCTACGCCGACGGCGAGAAGCGTTACATCCTCTCCCCCCTCGGCCTCGCGCCCGGCGCCAAGGTCGAATCCGGCCCCAACGCCGCCATCAGCCCCGGCAACTGCCTCCCCGTCCGCCTCATCCCCACCGGCACCCAGGTCCACAACCTTGAACTCGAAGTCGGCAGAGGCGCGAAGCTCGTCCGCAGCGCCGGCACCGCCGCCCAGATCCTCTCCCGCGAAGACGTTTATGTCCTCGTCCGCCTGCCCTCCGGCGAAATCCGCCGCGTCCCCGCCAACTGCCGCGCCACCATCGGACAACTCAGCAATGTTGACCACAAGAACATCATCTGGGGCAAAGCCGGCAAGACCCGACACCGCGGTCGAAGACCCAAAGTCCGCGGCTCCGCCATGAACCCCAGCGACCACCCCCACGGCGGCGGCGAAGGCAAGGCCGGCATCGGCATGCCCGGCCCCAAGACCCCTTGGGGCAAGCCCGCCCTCGGATACCGCACCCGCAACAAGCGCAAGCCCACGAACCTTGTCGTCCGCGGTCGGCGCAGGGGAAGGAGAAGATAAGCCATGTCCCGCTCCACCAAGAAAGGGCCTTACGTGCATCCCAAGCTCCAGAAGAAAGTCCTGGCCGCCCAGCGCGCCGGAACCAAGACTCTCATCCGCACCTGGTCCAGGGCCTCCACCATCATGCCCGAAATGATAAATCTCACCATCGCCGTCCACGACGGACGCCGCCACGTCCCTATCTTCATCACGGAAAACATGGTCGGACACAAGCTCGGCGAATTCGCCCCCACCCGCACCCTCCGCGGCGCCGGAAGGGGGCCCCGCTAGTCATGGTAGCCGTTCAGGCCGTAGCCAAGCAGGTCGGCGTTTCACAAAAGCGCGTCATGCCCATCCTCGCCCTCGTCCGCGGCAAGCGGGTGGACGAAGCCGTGAATATCCTCGAACTCTCCTCCTCCCCCTGGGCCAAAGTCGTAGCCAAGACGGTCAAGTCCGCCGCCGCCAACGCCGAAAACAACCTCCTCGCCGACAGGGACAGCCTCCGTATAATCAAAATCACCGCCGACGTCGCCCCCTCCCAGCGTCGCTTCAAGCCCCACGCCAGAGGCCGCGTCGGCAGAATGCACCGAAGAACTTGCCACATCACCGTCGTGGTGGACGACGAGCAGGAGAATTCGTATGGGCCATAAAACTCACCCCATAGGCTTCCGCCTGGGCATCAACAAGCCCTGGCTCGCCAACTGGTTCGTCCCCAAGGCCAGCCAGTACCGCGAAATGGTCCTCGGCGACCTCACCATCCGCGACGAGGTCAGGAAGGCGTACAGCGGCTTCTCCGACGCCGGCATCGCCTCCGTGGAGATCGCACGCCACAGCCAGAACCTCGTCATAAACATCCACTCCGCACGCCCGGGCATCCTCATAGGACGCGATGGCGAGCGCGTCAAGCGCCTCCGCGCCAATCTGGAGCGCATCACCGGAAAGCGCATCCAGCTTAACATCCTCGAAATCCAGCAGCCGGAGCTCAACGCCTATCTCGTAGCCAAAAACATCGCCGACCAGCTGACCCGACGCGTCGCCTACCGACGCGCCCTCCGCCAAGCCCTCCAACGCACCATGCAGGGCGGCGCCCAAGGCATCAAAATCGTCATTAAGGGCCGCATCATGGGGTCGGAAATCGCCCGCACCGAGCGCGTCATGGAAGGACGCGTCCCCCTCCACACCCTGAACGCCGACATCGACTACAATTACGCCGAGGCCGCCACCGTCATGGGCCGCATCGGCGTCAAGGTCTGGATATACAAGGGCAACATCGAGCCGGAACCCGCCCCTGAGCAGATGGAGGAGATGGACACCATCGAGGTCACCGTCCACGCCGACGACCCCCAGGAAGAAATCGCCGAATTGGAGACGCAAGATGTTGCAGCCTAAGCGCGTCAAGTTCCGAAAGGTCATGCGGGGCCGACGAAAAGGCAACGCCACCGCCGGCAACGCCGTCAGCTTCGGCGACTACGGCCTCAAGGCTATGGAAGCCTGCTGGCTCACTGCCCGCCAGATTGAGGCCGGACGCGTCACCATCACCCGCCACCTCCGTCGCGGCGGCAAGGTCTGGGTCCGCGTCTTCCCCGATAAGTCCGTCACCAAGAAGCCCGCCGAAACCCGCATGGGCGGCGGCAAGGCCAACGTGGACTACTGGGTCGCCGTCGTCAAGCCCGGCAAGATTCTCTTCGAAGTCATGGGCGCCGAGCGCAGCCAGGTCCAGGAAGCCCTCCGCCTCGCCTCCCACAAGCTCCCCATCGCCACCAAGATGGTCTCCCGCGACAATCTCGCATCCCTCATAGGCTCGGAGTAGACCCGCCATGCGAATCGACGAAATCAGAGAGCTTACCGACGAAGACATCCGGAAGCAGCTCGAAAACACCCTCAAGGAACTTATGAATCTGCGATTCAGGAACGCCAGCCGACAGCTGGCCAACAACGCCCAGATCGGCCAGGCCAGGCGAACCGTCGCCCGCCTGCGAACCGTAGTCAGAGAAAGGGAGATTCAGGGTATAACCCTATGAGCAAGGAACGAAGAAAAGTCAGAACCGGTCGCGTCGTCTCCGACAAGATGGACAAGACCATCGTCGTCGCCGTCCAGTGGAGCCAGCGCAACCGGCTCTACCGCAAGCCCATGCGTCGCATCACCAAGTTCTACGCCCACGACGCCACCAACGACTGCTCCACCGGCGACCTCGTCCTCATCGAGGAGACACGCCCCATCTCCCGCCTCAAGAACTGGCGCGTAATCGACGTGCTGGAACGCCGCGACGTGGCCGAAGTCCGCCCGATGGAACTCGACAGGGAGTTCATGGAGTCCCAGATGCGCGGCCAGACTGAGCAGGCGGAAGCGGACATCGAAGCGCAGGATGACTCCGCCGTAGACGTTGACGACGAACTCGAGGTGGACGCCGAAGCCGTCGCGGCAGCCGAAGCCGCCGCCCTCGAAGAGGCCCTCGCCGAAATGGACGCCCCAGAGGAACCCGAAGAACCCATACCCCTCGAAGTAGACGAAGAGGTGTCGGCGGAAATAGAAGAACCCACCGCCGTCGCCGACGTTGAAGTCTCTGCTGAGGAAGCTCCCGTCGATGAGGCAACAGAGGACGCCCCCACGGACGAAATCATTGAAACGCCGGTCGCCGACGCGGTAGAAGAACCCACACCCACGGACGAAGCCCCCGAAACCCCCGCCGCCGTCGCCGTAGAAGAAGACGCCCCAACAGCGATAGAAGAGTCGCCCGCCACGGAACCCGAAACGGACGACGCTCCCGACGCCCCCAAGGAAGAAAAACAGCCATGATTCAGCCCTACACCCGCCTAACCGTCGCCGACAACAGCGGCGCCAAGCGCGTCATGTGCATCAACATCCCCGGCAGCAGCAGGCGCCGCTATGCCCGCGTCGGCGACATCATCGTCTGCTCCGTCAAGGAAGCCATGCCCGCCGCCGCCGTCAAGAAGGGCGAAGTCGTCCGCGCCGTCATCGTCCGCACCGCCAAGCCCTATATCCGCCCCGACGGCTCCCACATCCGCTTCGACGACAACGCCGCCGTCATCGTCGCCGACCGACAGAACAACCCCAGGGGCACCCGCATTTTCGGCCCCGTCGCCCGCGAACTCCGCGAAAAGGGCTACATGAAAATCATCTCCCTCGCCCCGGAGGTCGTATAATGAAGATACGCAAGGGCGATACCGTCAGGGTCATTCACGGCAAGGACCAGACCAAGCAGGGCCGCGTCGAACGCGTCCTACCCAAGTCCAACCGCGTCCTCGTCGAAGGCATCAACGTCATCACCCGCCACGTCCGCGCCACCCCGGGCCTCCGCCAGGGCGGGCGCATCACCCAGGAAGCACCCATCCATATTTCAAACGTCATGCTTGTCTGCAACCGTTGCAGCCAGCCCGTCCGCGTCGGCTATAGAAGACTCGACGACGGCGCGAAAGTCCGGGTCTGCCAACTGTGCAAGGAGACCATCACTTAGGATGACCACCCAGAAAGCCAAACGACAAAAGGGTTCCGCCAAGAACGGCAGCGCCGCCTCCAACGGCGTAGTCGAGCCTCGAATCGTCAAGACCTACCGCGACCGGATAATCCCCACCATGATGCAGGAGTTCAAGTACAAGAACGTCATGCAGGTCCCCCGCATCAACAAGATCGTCCTCAACGTCGGCCTCGGCGAGGCCAAGGACAACGCCCGCTCCCTGGAAGGCGCAATCCGCGACCTCACCATCATCGCCGGACAGAAGCCCGTCATCACCCGCGCCCGCAAGGCCATCGCCGGATTCAAAATCCGCGAGGGCATGCCCGTCGGCGTCTCCGTCACCCTCCGCGGCGAGCGCATGAATTTCTTCCTCGAACGCCTCCTCAGCGCCGCCCTCCCCAGAATCCGCGACTTCCGCGGCGTCCCCAAGTCCAGCTTCGACGGACGCGGCAACTACTCGATGGGCATCCGCGAGCAGGTCATCTTCCCCGAAATCGACTATAACCAGATTGACAAGATCCGCGGCTTCCAGGTCACCATCACCACCTCCGCCAGAACCGACGCCGAAGCCGCACGCCTCCTCGAACTCCTCGGTATGCCCTTCACCCGACCGCTGTAAAGTAAGGAACACATGGCAAAGAAGTCTAAAATCGAAAAGTGGAAGCGAACCCCCAAGTACAAAGTCCAGTTCAGCAACCGCTGCAACAAGTGCGGACGGCCCCGCGCCTACATGCGCTATTTCGGCCTCTGCCGCATCTGCTTCCGGGAAATGGCCCTCCGCGGCGAACTCCCCGGCGTCCGCAAAGCTAGCTGGTAATATGTAATCGAGGCCAACCTTGTCCAACATTAGCGACCCCATCGCAGATATGCTCACCCGCATCCGCAACGCCCTGGCGGTGCGCCACAACTCCGTGGCCATGCCCACCTCCAAGGTCAAGGTTGCCGTGTGCCAGATCCTCAAGCGCGAAGGCTACGTCCGCGACTTCGAAGTCGTCGGCGGCAAGCCCCATCGCGTCCTACGCATCCATCTCCTCTACCGCGAAGGCCGAGAATCCGCCATACGCGGCCTCAAGCGCATCAGCAAGCCCGGCCTCCGAATCTACGTCGGCAAGGGGGAAATCCCCCGCGTCTTCGGCGGCATCGGCACCGCCATCATCTCCACCTCCAAAGGTCTCCTGACCGACCGGGAAGCATGGTACAGCGGCACCGGAGGGGAGGTCCTCTGCTATGTCTGGTAGCCCAGCGACTAAGACAACGGAACGCACCCTCTCCAGAGTCGGACGCCGCCCCATTGCCGTCCCCGACAACGTCCAGGTAAATCTGGAATTAACCCAAATTACCGTCAAGGGGCCCAAGGGCGAACTCGTCCAGCCCCTCCATCCCGAAGTCAACGTCCGCCTCGACAACGGCAGCATCGTCGTCGAACGCGCCTCCCCCAGAAAGTTCCACCGCTCCCTCCACGGCCTCACACGCACCCTCATCGCCAACGCCATCCAGGGCGTCGCGGAGGGCTATCAGAAGACCCTCCAGCTCATGGGCGTCGGCTACCGCGTCCAACAGCGCGGGCCGGGCATCACCCTCAACGTCGGACACAGCCATCCCATCGAAATCGACCCCCCGGAAGGCATCGTCCTGACCGTGGAAGGCAACAACCGCGTCCACGTATCAGGCTTCGACAAGCAGAAGGTCGGCGAAGTCGCCGCCAACATCCGCAAGGCCCGCCCGCCTAACGCCTATAAGGAAAAGGGCATCCGCTACTCCGACGAAATCCTCCACCTCAAGCCCGGCAAGGCCGCCGGACGGAAGGCGTAGCGCGCCATGAACTTTCATCATAACACCGGCCTTTGCACCCCAGCCGCTCACATTGCCGTAATCGCCAATCGCTGCGGGGCATCACCTATGCACAAGGGAAAGAAAAATGGCTAAGGAACGAAATAGCCGCCGGCTTCGAATCGCCCGGCACAAGCGGCTCCGACGCCGCGTCAAGGGCACCCCGGATAGGCCCCGCCTCTCCGTCTTTCGCAGCCTGCGCAACATCTCCGCCCAGATTATCGACGACACCCAACACCACACCCTCGTCTCCGCCTCCAGCCTCGACAAGGGCCTGCGCCCCGACGACGAGAAGCTGTCGAAGGTGGAGCTTTCCAAGCTCGTCGGCGCTTCCATCGCCAGAAAAGCCTCGGAGAAGGGCATATCCCAGGTCGTCTTCGACCGGGGCGGATACAAATATCATGGCCGGGTCAAAACCCTGGCCGACGCCGCACGCAAGGAGGGCTTGATCATCTAGATGATGTATCGCAACCGGAACCCAGGGCCTACCACCGACGGCGGGCCCGTCATAACCGAAAAGGTCGTCTACACCCGCCGCATCTCCAAGGTCGTCAAGGGCGGCAGGCATCTCCGCTTCAACGCCCTCGTCGTCGTCGGCGACGGCGAAGGCATGGTCGGCGCCGGCCTCGGCAAGGCCAGCGCCATACCAGACGCCGTCCGCAAGGGCGGCGCCACCGCCCGCAAGAAGTCCATCAACATCCCCCTCAACGGCAGCACCATCCCACAGGAAACCCGCGCCATCTTCGGCGCCTCCCTCGTCCTCATCAAGCCCGCACCCCAGGGCACCGGCCTCATCGCCTCCGGCCCCGTCCGCGCAGTCCTCGACGCCGCCGGCGTCAAGGACGCGGTCGCGAAGTCCCTCCGCTCCCGCAACCCCATCAACGTCATCTACGCCACCCTCAAGGCCCTCGGCGAACTCAGAGATCCCGCCACGGAACTCGCCAAGCGCAAGGGCCACCTCAAACCCGCCGAAGAACCCGCCGTCGGCTAGGAGAATACAGCCCGCGCAACCATTCAGTCAGGCGAAAAAGCTATGTCATATCTCAAAATAACCTGGAAGAAAAGCTACATCGGCAGGAACCGGAAGCAGCGACGCATCATCCGCTCCCTCGGACTGCGCCGCCTCAACCATTCCGTCGTCCACCGCAGCACCCCCACCATCCGCGGCATGGTCGATAAGACCGGCCACATGCTTCACGTGGAAGAACTGGATAATCCCCCTGCCGACTCTTCCCAAACGGAGTCTGAAGACTAGCCATGATGCAGCATCTCATACGCTCAAACAAGAAAGCCCGCCGCCAACGTCGGCGCAGAGGACGCGGCGACGGCAGCGGCCGCGGCACCTACTCCGGCAAGGGCATCAAGGGCCAGAAGTCACGCTCCGGCAAAGGCCCGCGTCCCGGCTTCGAAGGCGGCCAGCTTCCCCTCATCAAGCGCCTCCCGGAACGCCGCGGCTTCACCAATATCTTCAAGAAGTACTACGCCTTGGTCAAAGTCGGCGACCTCCAGAACCTCGAAGTCGATGGCCCGATAACCCCCGAAGTCATGCTTGAGATGCGCCTCGTCAAGAACCTCAAGCTCCCCGTCAAAGTCCTCGGCAACGGCGACCTCGCCAGACCCGTCAACGTCCTCGCCCACAAGTACACGGGATCCGCCCGCCAGAAGATCGAAAGCGCGGGAGGCGTCGCCGAGGTGATTACCTCATGATGACCCAAGAGGGCCGAGGTCGCCCTGCTCTACTTCAGGCGGCCCTGGACTCCCTGCGCGTCCCCGACCTCCGAAACAAAATTATCTTCACCTTCGCCATGCTCGCCGTCTACCGGCTCGTGGCCCAGGTCCCCCTGCCCGGCGTCGACCAGGGCTCCCTCGACAACCTCTTCAACCGCATCCAGCTGCTGGGTTTCCTCGACCTCTTCAGCGGCGGCGCCCTACGCAACATGAGCATCGCCGCCCTCGGCGTCTTCCCCTACATCACCTCATCCATCGTCATGCAGCTCCTCGTCCCCATCATCCCACGCCTCCAGCAGCTTTCCAAGGAAGGCGAACGCGGCAGACAGCAGATCAACCGCATCGTCCACTGGGCCACCGTCCCCATCGCGATGGCCCAGGGCTACGGACAGCTTCTCCTCCTCCGCAACGCCGGCGTCCTCGAAAACATCGGACTCTCCGGCGAAGCCTTCCTACCCACCGTCGCCGCCGTCCTCTCCATGACCGCCGGCGTCATGTTCCTCGTCTGGCTCGGCGAACTCATCACAGAACGCGGCATCGGCAACGGCATATCTTTGATTATCTTTGCCGGCATCGTCGCCGGCTTCCCCAACCTCATCCAACAAGGCTTCCTCGCCAACAACGACCAGGGCGGACTCATCATCTTCGCCGTCATCGGCATCCTCATCATCGCCCTCATCGTCGTCTTCAACGAAGCCCATAGACGCATCCCCGTCCAATACGGTAGAAGCATCTTCCGCTCAGGGAGGATGTATCGACAAACGGGCAGTTCCTATCTACCCTTGCGCGTCAACATGGCCGGCGTCATCCCCCTCATTTTCGCCTTCTCCGTCGTCATCCTCCCAGGCACCATCGCCACCTTCCTCGCCGACAATCCAGGCTTCATCGGCGACGTCGCCAGCTGGTTCTCCACCGCCTTCAGCCCCAACAACTGGCTCTATTGGGCCTTGACCTTCGTCCTCGTCGTCATATTCACCTTCTTCTACACCCTCATAACCTTCCAACAGCAAAACCTGGCCGAAAACCTCCAGAAGAGCGGCGGATTCGTCACCGGCATCAGACCGGGCAGGCCCACCCAGGACTACCTAAACCAGGTCATCTTCCGCCTCACCTTCGGCGGCGCCCTCTTCCTCGGCTTCGTCGCCATCGTCCCCTTCCTCGCCTCCACCCTCACCGACATCCAGGCCCTCCAATTAAGCAGCACCAGCCTGCTCATCCTCGTTTCCGTCGCCCTGGACACCCTGCGTCAGTTGGAAGCCCAGCTGCAAATGCGTAACTACGAGGGGTTCCTCAGGTGAACGCAAACCCCCACAAGCGGCTCGTCATCCTCGGGCCGCCCGGCGCCGGCAAGGGCACCCAGGGCAAGCTCCTTTCCGAGACGTTGGGACTGCGCCACGTCGCCTCCGGCGACCTCGTGCGACAGCATCAGGCCAACCAAACCGAACTCGGCATCGCCTCCCAGACCTACTACTCTATGGGCCTGCTCGTTCCCGACGTCATCACCTACCAGATTGTCCTGCCCGAAGTCCTGGAAGCCTCCAACGGCTTCCTCCTCGACGGCTTTCCCCGCAATGTCCACCAGGCGGAGAGACTCGACCGCGAGCTCCAGGCCGAGAATCTGCAAGTCGACCGCACCATCCTCATAACCGCCCCTCAGGAAGAGATAATGAACCGCCTCGCCAGCCGGCGAATCTGCCCTGAGTGCAAGCGCATCTATCAAAAGAACTCCGCCCTTCCCGATGCTTCCGACCTCTGCGAAATCTGCCTCGTCCCCCTCGTCCAACGGAAAGACGACGCGCCCGAGGCCATCCGCATCCGAATGGAGGAGTACCACGCCCAAACCCTCCCCCTCGCCGAATACTACCGCAGCCAGAACAAGCTCATAGAAGTCTCCGGCAACGGCAGCATCCAAACCGTCCTCCACCGCCTCATCACCGGCTTGGAAGACGCCCAAAGACATAATAATTTCGCCGCCCAGCCCCAGCCCGAACAACCCAATCCGGGCTGGAGCTTCAAAAAGCGACACGTTTAGCGTACAATAGGCCACTATGACACAGAATCTTCAGCAAAAGACCGCGTCCAACTCCCCGCCCGTCTACAGCGGCGGCATCACCATCAAGTCCGCGCAAGAGCTTCAGGCCATGCGACGGGCCGGCTCCATCGTGGCCAACGCCATCGCCGCCCTCAGGAAGGCCGCCAGGCCCGGCACGACCACCGCCCAGCTGGACCGCATCGCCTCCCGTGAAATCCGCAAGCGCGGCGCCGTGCCCACCTTCAAGGGATACCGCGGCTTCCCCGGCAGCATCTGCGCCTCCGTCAACGAAGAAATCGTCCACGGCATCCCCGGCAGCCGTATGCTCGAAGACGGGGATCTCCTCAAGGTGGACGTGGGCGCGACCATCGACGGATTCATCGGCGACTCCGCCGTCACCATAGGCGTCGGCAACATCTCCGAAGAAGCCGCCGAACTCATCGAAGTCACCGAACAGGCCCTTCACGAAGGCATCGCCGCCGCCACCGATGGCGCCCGCACCGGCGACATCGGCCACGCCGTCGAGCAATTCGCCGCCTCCCGCGGCTACGGCGTCGTCACCGAATACGTCGGACACGGCATAGGCCGCTTCCTACACGAAGACCCACAGGTGCCGAACTACGGCCCCCCGGGCCGCGGCGCCCTGTTGCGGGAAAACATGACCATCGCCATCGAACCGATGGTGAACATCGGCGGCTGGAAGACCCGTCTCCTCCCCGATATGTGGACCGTCGTCACCGCCGACGGCAGCCTTTCCTCCCACTTCGAACACACCATCGCGATAACCAAAGGCAAAGCGGAGATCCTAACCCAAATCTAAAGTAGAGGCAGTATGGCAAAAAAGCAGGGCATCGAGGTAGAGGGTATAATTACGGAAGCGCTCCCCAACGGCATGTTCCGGGTCGAGCTTCCCAACAAGCACAAGGTTCTCGCCCACGTTTCGGGCAAGATCCGACTGCACTTCATCCGCGTCCTCAACGGCGACCGGGTGCTCGTGGAACTCTCCCCCTACGACCTCAGCCAGGGCCGCATCACCTACAGGTTCAAATAGCAAGCCCGCCCAACGTCATTACTATGAAAATAGCGCAACTCTCCAACCCCATCCGTAGGGGCAGGCTTCAAACCTGCCCTCCCCATCCGCAAACAAAAGGTTAAACTGACAAATGAAAGTCAAAGCATCCGTCAAAGTCCGCTGCGACAAATGCCGCATCATCCGACGCAAACGCGTCGTCCGCGTCATTTGCAGCAACCCCAGACACGCCCAAAGGCAGGGCTAAGGAGGTCCCAATGGTACGAATAGTCGGCGTCGACGTTCCCGACGGCAAAAGGGTGGACGTTGCCCTCACACGCATCTACGGCGTCGGTCCCCACACCGCCCGACAGGTGATAGAAAGAGCCGGCATCCAGGGCGACCCCACGCCCAAGATGTACGAACTCACCGAGCAGCAGGTGGACCGCCTCCGCGAAATCATCGACAAGGAATACCGCGTCGAAGGCGACCTCCGACGCGGCAACGTAATGAACATCCGCCGCCTCATCGACATCGGCTCCTACCGCGGCCTCCGCCACCGCCGCGGACTCCCCGTCCGCGGTCAGCGCACCCGCACCAACGCCCGCACCCGCAAAGGCCCCCGCAAGACCGTCGCCGGTCGCGGACGCCGCACCGGGATGAAGAAGTAATTCAGAGGTTATAGATAAATGCCCAGACAGAGAAGCCGCAGGCGCGACAAGCGCGTACCGCCCAACGGACGCGCCTACATCCGCGCCACCTTCAATAACACCCAGGTCACCCTGACCGACGTTCAGGGCAACACCATCGGCTGGTCCACCGCCGGCACCAGCGGTTTCAAAGGCTCCCGCAAGGGCACCGCCTTCGCCGCCCAGCGCGCCGCCGAACAGGCCGCCAAGAAAGCCCTCGACCAGGGCCTCCAGCGCGTCGACGTCTTCGTCAGAGGCCCCGGCGCCGGACGCGAAGCCGCCATCCGCTCCCTCACCGCCGCCGGCCTCACCATCACCAGCATCCGCGACGTCACCCCCATCCCCCACAACGGCTGCCGTCCCCCCAAGCGCAGGAGAGTCTAACCGGAAATCCCAACCCACACCCAGGGGCGGGCCTCAAACCCGCCAATCCCCATAAAAAAACTGGAGAGAATAGAAGTTGGCTAGATACACAGGCCCGGCCTGCAGGCTCTGCCGCAGAGTGGGCGAAAAGCTTTTCCTCAAGGGTGAGCGCTGCTACACCCCCAAGTGCGCCGTCGATAGGCGCCGAACCCTCCCCGGCGACCGCTCAATGCGTCGACGCCGCATCTCCGACCACGGCATTCAGCTTCGCGAAAAGCAGAAGGCCCGCTTCATGTACGGCGTCATGGAAGCCCAATTCCGCGGGTACGTCAACAAGGCCTTCAAGCAGTCCGAATCCACCGGCCAGAGCCTCATCCGCCAGCTGGAAACCCGCCTCGACAACGTCGCCTACCGCCTCGGCTTCGCCGACTCCCGCCGCCAGGCCCGCCAGCTGGTCCTCCACGGCCACTTCACCGTCAACGACCGCAAGACCGACATCCCCTCCTACACCGTCCGACCCGGCGAGGTCATCGAGTGGAAGGAGTCCCGCAAGGACAGCGAGTACGTCAAGCTCATGTCCGCCGACCTCCCCAAGCGCCCCGTACCCCCCTGGCTTGAGCTAGACGTCCAGAACCTCAAAGCCACCGTCCGCCGCCTTCCCAGCGACGAGGAACTGGACACCGCCATCGATACCCGCCTTATCGTTGAGTACTATTCGAGGTAGCTCCCCCATGCTCGACTTTGAAACCGCCAACGTCATCCTGGAAGAATCCCCCGTCGCCCCCGAAAAGCCCGTCACCCCGGGCATCAACATCATCGAGGTCACCGACACCTACGGCAAATTCCACGTCGAACCCCTGGAGCGCGGCTACGGCGCCACCCTCGGCAACCCCATGCGCCGCACCCTCCTCAGCTCCATCTCCGGCGCCGCCGTCACCTGGGTCAAGATGGAGGAAGTCCTCCACGAATACAGCGTCATCCCCAACGTCAAGGAAGACGTTATGGAAATCCTATACAACATCGGCCAGGTCCGCATCCGCTCCGTCACCGGCAGGCCCGGCAAGATGCGACTGGAGGTCAACGGCGAAGGCATGGTCTCCGCCGGCGACATCGCCACCTCCTCCGATTTTGAAATCGTCAACCCCGAACAGCATCTCGCCACCATCGACGCCCCCGGCGGCTCCCTCGAAGTCGAACTCAACGTCGAACCCGGCAAGGGCTACCAGCCCGCCTCCTCCGGCGACAGCATGCCCCGCGGCGTCCTCCCCCTCGACGCCATTTTCAACCCCGTCCGCAAGGTCAACTACACCGTCGAAAAAACCCGCGTCGGCCAGATAACCGACTACGAGCGGCTCATCCTCGAAGTCTGGACCAACGCCACCATCACCCCCTCCGAAGCCCTCAAGATGGCCTCCAAAGTCCTCGTCGACCACTTCTTCATGTTCAACAGCCTCGACAAATCCGGCGCCATCAGCCCCGAAGACCTGCTCCGCACCCAGACCATCCCCGTCGAAATCTACCAGACCCCCATCGAGAAACTTGAACTCTCTCCACGCACCCTCAACTCCCTCAAGAATCACGGCCTCCAGCGCGTCGGCCAGATCCTCGAAATGTCCGACGACGAACTCAAGGAAATCAGAAACTTCGGCGTCAAGTCCCTCGACGAACTCAAGGAAAGACTCCGCGACATCGGCTACGGCGGCCAGGAAGAACCCGACGAGATGTCTTCGGATGAATCCCCGGAGGCGTCAGCCGACCTCTCCGCCGAAGAGGAGGTGGCCTCCAATGGTTAGACACAGAGTCGCCGGCAGAAAGCTCGGTCGCCCCACCGCCCAGCGCGTCGCCCTCCTTCGCGCCCTCGCCTCCCAGCTCATCATCCACGAGCGCATCGTCACCACCGAGGCCAAGGCCAAGGAAGCCCGCAGCTTCACCGAAAAGATGATTACCTACGGCAAGAAAGGCACCCTCCACCACCGCCGGCTCGCCGCCGCCAAGCTCCCCGACAAGTCCGCCGTCAAGAAGATTTTCGACGACCTCGCCGCCCGCTACTCCAACCGCGCCGGCGGCTACACCCGCATCATCAAACTTGGCCGCCGCAAAGGCGACGCCGCCCCCATCGCCCAGCTGGAACTCGTCTAAGCCCCTCCCAAGAGTCATGCCTTGCCCCGCCAAACTCAGCCAACCCGCAAGTTGGCCCTCATCGTCGAATACCACGGCGGCAACTACCACGGCTTCCAGTTCCAGCCCAACCTTCCCACAATTCAGGACGAACTGGAAAAGGCCGTCGCCAAAATCGCGGGCCGGGAGGTGCGAATAAGAGGGGCCAGCCGCACCGACGCCGGCGTCCACGCCCTCGGACAGGTGGTAACCTTCGAGACCGATTCGGATTTATCGGAAGCAACTTGGACGAAGGCTCTCAACTACCATCTCCCCTGGGACGTCAAAGTCCGGCAAACCCACCAAGTCCCGCCGGACTTCAACCCCCGCCGCCACGCCCTGGCCCGCACCTACAGATACGCCATCTTGAATCGAACCACGCCCTCCCCCCTCCTCCACGACCGCGCCGCCTGGATTCGCTCCCCCCTGAACGTGGACGCGATGAACGAAAGCGCCCGGCATCTGGTCGGAATCCACGACTTCGCCCCCTTCACCGTCCCCATGCCGCCCGACAAGTCCACCATACGGCGCGTCAAGCGTTGGGATGTCTGGAGAGACGACGACCGAATCCTCATCGAAGCCGAAGCCAACGCCTTTATGATGCGCCAGATTCTCCGCACCAACAGCCTCCTCGTGGAAGTCGGCAGAGGAAAAGCCCCCGCATCCGTGGTCAAACAAACCCTGGAAAGTGGTATAATATGCGCCAACTCCGTCGCGGGCCTTCCCGCCCGCGGCCTCTGCCTGATGAAAGTGCAGTACCAAGGATTCCCACCCAACCAAGAGAACTGAAGAAATGAAGCGAAACAAAACCTACTCAGCCAAACCCCGCGAGATCCCCGCCGACTGGCACGTCATCGACGCGTCCGGCCAGATTCTTGGCCGCCTTTGCAGCCAAATCTCCAAAACCCTCCAGGGCAAGCACAAAGCGGCATACACTCCCCACGTCCTCACCGGCGACTACGTCGTTGTCATCAACGCCTCCAAAATCCGCGTCACCGGCAAGAAACTCCTCCAGAAAACCTACTACCGCCATAGCGGATACACCGGCAACCTCAAGTCCACCATCCTCCGCGACATGCTGGAAAAGCGCCCCGACCGCGTCATCAAGCTCGCCGTCAAGGGCATGCTCCCCACCACCAAGCGCGGACGTGAAATGTTGGGTCGCCTCAAGGTTTACGCCGACGAGACCCACCCCCACCAGGCCCAGGTGTCCGCCGCAAACTAAAGAAAGGTAATCAGCCAATTGGTCCAGCCAACCACTCAACAGGAATACTACTACGGAACCGGCAAGCGCAAGACCTCCATCGCCAAGGTGCGCCTCTACCTCGGCAACGGCAACATCATCCGCGTCAACGATAAGCCTCTGGAAGAAGCCTTCCCCTGGTTCATCTGGCAGATTACCGTCAAGGAACCCCTGGAAGCCACCAACAGCCTCGGACGCTTCCACGTCATGGCCCAGGTAAAAGGCGGCGGCATCTCCTCCCAGAGCCAGGCCGTCCGACACGGCATCGCCCGCGCCCTCGTCGCCTTCGACGAAACCCTCAAGAAGCCCCTCCGCGACAAGGGCCTCCTCACCCGCGACTCCCGCATCAAAGAGCGCAAGAAATACGGCCTCAAGCGCGCCCGCCGCGCCCCCCAATACACCAAACGCTAACCCCCCTCCTCTTATCCCTTCCCCCTAAACCCCACTCGTCATTCCGGCGAAAGCCGGAATCCAGTCTTATCCCTTCCCCCTCGACGGGGGAAGGCTAGGATGGGGGTGCCTCCCCGCTCACCCTGAGCTTGTCGAAGGGTCGAGCGCCCCCCAAGAATTCCCTTCGTAGGGGCGACCGGCCGGTCGCCCCTACCCCGTTGCGCTACAATCCCACCGCAAACCCACCCTCCATCCCTCCGTCATTCCCGCGCAGGCGGGAATCCACCGCATCCCCCCTACAACCCCATCACCTCCCCCACCCCCTCCAACAGCCCCTCCACCTCCCCCTCCGACCCCGCCTCCGCATAAATCCGCACCAACGGCTCCGTCCCCGACAGCCGCACCATCACCCACCCCCTCTCAAACCGAAACCGCCTTCCGTCCGTCGCGTCCGTCGAAACAACCCTCATCCCCCCAATCTCCGCCACCTCCCCACTCCTCGCCAACGCCTCCTGAAACTCCCCCCGCTTTGCATCATCAAACGGCACGTCCCGCCGCCCGTACCGCCACTCCCCCACCCTCTCATACAACATCCCCAACAACTCCGAAGGACGCTTCCCCGTCCGCGCCATGAACTCCAGCAGCAACAAGCTGCTCAAAATCCCGTCCCGCTCCGGTATATGCCCTCGAAACCCGTACCCCCCACTCTCCTCCCCCGCCATCAACGCGTCCTCCCGCATCATCAGCGGCCCCGCGTACTTGAACCCCACCCCCGTCTCCAACACCGGCACGTCGTACAACTCACCCAACCGGAACAGCATGTCCGACGACGTTATCGACTTGACGATAGGCCCTCGTTCCCCCTTCACCTCCAGCAGATACAACGCCAGCAGCGCGAACACCTGCAACGTATTGAAATATCGCCCGTTCTCGTCCAACACCCCCAACCTGTCCGCGTCCCCGTCATACGCGATCCCCACGTCGAACCCTCCCCCAGCCACCAACGCCGACGCCTCCGCCAGATTCTCCCCAATCGGCTCCGGCTGATGCATCCCCGGAAACGCCGGATTCACCTCCCCCCGAATCTCCCGTACCACCCCCGCCGAACCCTCCAGCAATCGCGGCAGATACCCCGCCCCCGCGCCGTGCATCGCGTCCGCCAAAACCCTAATCCCCGCCCCCTTCACAACCTCCAAATCCACCATCCGACCCAACTGCGACATATACTCCGGCGCCGGATCGAACCCCCTCGCCAACCCCAACTCCAACGCATCCTCCAAACCCATCCGACGTGCGCCACACGCCTCCGCCGCAGCCACGTGCTCCTCCAACCGCGCCACAATCTCCGACGACGCGCTCCCCCCGTACTCCGGCTTGAACTTCACCCCGTTCCACTCTGGCGGGTTGTGGCTCGCCGTAACCACCACCGCCCCCGCCGCGCCCAGCCTCGGCACGCTGTAGCTCACCACCGGCGTCGGACACGCCTCCCGACACAACATCGCCCGCACCCCGTTCGCCGCCAGCGTCTCCGCCGCCCGACGCGCAAAATCCCTCGACCCGAACCGCGTGTCGAAACCCACCACCACGCCCCGATGCGCCCATCCCAACTCCTTCACGTAGCTCGCCACCCCCTGAACGCACAACGCCACGTTCTCGAAAGTAAACTCCTCCGCTATAATCGCCCGCCATCCGTCCGTCCCAAACCGTATCGCCAAAACCCACCTCCAATTGACCCAACTACATGAATCTGCCTCAAAATTCTACCACCCATCGCCTCTCTTATCCCTTCCCCCCAACCCCTCCGTCATTCCTACAACCCCTTTCGTCATTCCCGCGCAGGCGGGAATCCATCCCCCGCTCACCCTGTAGGGGCGATTGGCGAATCGCCCTTCCCCCTCCCGCTCACCCTAACCAACCCCCATCCGCTCACCCTAACCCTCACCATCCGCTCACCCTGAGCTTGTCGAAGGGTCGAGCGGTGGGGATGGGGGTGTCTCCCCCCAAACTAACCCCCTCCCCTTGCCACCAACCCCTTCCCGTACTACCATGAACCCCACAACCACCAATAAGGAGGAACCATGAAAGGTGCCGACGCCGTAGCCCACATTCTCAAGAAGGAGGGCGTGGACTTCATAGGATGCATCCCCTACAACTCCCTCGAAGAAGCCGCCGCCGTCGCCGGCATCCGCCCCCTGATCTTCCGCCAGGAGCGCGTCGGCGTTAACCTCGCCGACGGCTTCTCCCGCGTCACCAACGGCAGAGGCGCCGGCGTCTTCACCATGCAGGCCGGCCCCGGCGCCGAAAACGCCTACGCGGGCGTCGCCCAGGCCTACGCCGACTCCGTCCCCATCCTCCTCCTCCCCGCCTCCGCGCCCCTCGACCGCGCCGGCGTCCGCCCCACCTTCACCCCCTCCCAGAGCTACGCCTCCGTCACCAAGTGGTCCGACCGCGTCAATCTCCCACCCCAGATTCCCAACATGATGCGACGCGCCTTCAGCCAGCTCCGCTCCGGCCGCCCCAGCCCCGTCCTCCTCGAACTCCCCTCAGACATCCTCAACGCCGACGTGAACGACGCCCTCGTCGATGCCTACCGCCCCGTCCGGAAATTCCGCAGCGGCTGCGACCCCAACGAAATCCGCGAAGCCGCCAAAGCCCTCCTCAACGCCAAGCGACCCGTCATCCACGCCGGCCAGGGCGTCCTCTACGCCGAAGCCTGGGACCAACTCAAGCAGCTTGCCGAAATCCTCCAGGCCCCCGTCATGACCACCCTCTCCGGCAAAAGCGCCTTCCCCGAAAACCACCCCCTCGCCCTCGGCGCAGGCTCCGCCACCACCACCGGCCCCGTCGTCCACTTCATCAAAAACGCCGACCTCGTCTTCGGCATCGGTTGCAGCCTCACCCGCACCGGCTTCGGCGTCGAAATCCCCCCCGGCAAGACCTTGATTCACTCCACCAACGACGACTCCGACATCAACAAGGACTACTCCATCGACGTCGCCCTCTGGGGAGACGCCAAGCTCGTCCTCTCCCAGCTTATCGACGAAATCAACGCCCAAAGCCGTCCCAGCGAAAACGGCCTCATGGCCGACGAAGTCCGCGCCGTCCGCACCGCCTGGCTCGACGAATGGATGCCCAAGCTCACCTCAAACGAAGTCCCGATCAACCCCTACCGCGTCATCTGGGATCTGATGAACACCATCGACCGCAAGAACTCCGTCGTCACCCACGATTCCGGCAGCCCCCGCGACCAGATGGTCCCCTTCTTCGAGACGATTTCCCCTCGCGGCTTCATCGGCTGGGGCAAGTCCACCCAGCTCGGCTACGGCCTCGGCCTCGCCCTCGGCGCGAAGATGGCCGCACCCGAAAAGCTCGCCGTCAACGTCATGGGCGACTACGCCTTCGGCATGGTCGGCCTCGACGTCGAAACCGCCGTCCGCGAGCGCATCCCCATCCTCACCATCATCCTCAACAACTCCGCTATGGGCATCTACGATTCCGACCGCTTCCCCACCGCCAACGAACGCTACGGCACCAAGTTCCTCACCGGCAACTACGCCCAGGTCGCCGATGCCCTCGGCGGCTACAACGAGAAAGTGACCGCCCCCGACGAAATCATCCCCGCCATCCAACGCGCCCAGCAAGTCGTCGCCGAAGGCCGTCCCGCCCTCCTCGAAATCATCACCCGCGAAGAGCGCGCCTTCTCCCACAAAGACCGCTAGCCGCCTGAATACACCGAAGCACTCGGGAACAATGTACTCGACTAGTCACATGGAGAATCAGATGACAGAACCGCTACGACCAAACCCTCATACATCGCCCGCAGATAGGCGTCGGAAGCAGACTGGCTCGCGTCATCATTTCGCAGTTCGTCAAGAAGAAGCTCATGGAGCCGCCTCAGCTACCCCAAACCCTGCCGAGGGAAGACGCCTGGGCCGAAATCGGGAACAAAACGCAAGAAGCGCATAGACTTTAACTACTCTCTCATCCATTAGTCTCGACTTACGTCGATAAATTGTTTGCAAGATGTTGTCAACGTCATGTTGACATGATTTGGTTTTCTGGCTACGCTAATAGCCAAGCGACCGCGTAACCAGAAATAGAAAGAGAGGATATCCCATGAATGGAATAGAGGAACAACCTCATGTTTCCTTTGACCTTCATATAGCTACAAAGCAGGTTTCAAATGATAATTGGGCGGCTTTTGAACCTAGACTTGGTGTTTTGGTTTTTGCTGATACTGAAGAAAAAGCGATAAGACGAGTTTACGCATCTGTGGACGACATACTAGAGGGAATTAAGGAGTTCCACGGAGAGAATTACATTCGCAATTATCTCGAAAGACATAATGTGGAATTTACTCTAGTGAACCCTCAATGGATGATTGGAAATGTCGTAGAGTCTCAAGAGGCGATACCAGTTGCATAGGAGGTTTACCTCGGAGCAAGTAGATTCTGCATTTACTGAGATGGGCTATTTTGTAAAATGTAACGACAGTCGCAGATTCTACTTTCATTCCAAAGATCCAACAATTGTTGTTCCCCTCGATTTTAGCCTGGGCTTCATTCCGGAGGGATTACTGGATAAATTGCTTGAATTCCACGGAGTAGACCTGGATATATTTTATTCTTATTTGGATTGAGACCTCAATCTAGGTTTCCCAATAGACTCCTTCGCTCCATAATAATTGGACGGAAGGAGTCTTCATGTTGAGTCTAAAGAAAAGAAACACTGATCACCCATCACGAAAGCATACTTATGTCAACCAAAGTCATCGCCAACACCACCATCGTCACCTGCGACCCTGCCCGCACCGTCCTCCACAACGCCGCTATCGCCATCAAGGGCAATCGCATCGCCACCCTTGGCGCAACTCCGCAGATTCGCGCCGTCTATCCCGACGCCGAGGTCATTGACGGACGCGGCAAGGCCGTCTTCCCTGGCCTCATCAACTGCCACGCCCACCTCACCGCCAACCTCTTCCGCGGCATCTCCGAGGACTTCGGATTTCCCTCCTCCTTCGCCTTTCCCGAAGACCCCCGCGACATGATTTCCGACGAGGAAACCACCGTCATGGCCGCCCTCGGCGCCATCGAAGCCGCCCGCACCGGCTCCACCACCACCGTCGAAATCGCCGGCGGCATCCACCGCTACGCCGATATGCTCGACAGGACAGGAATGCGTTGGGTCCTCGCAGAAAATACCGCCGACGGCATCGTACCCCCAACCTTCCGCGCCGGCGAACCCGTCCACGCCTACTCCGACAATCTCCGAAACGCCAGCCTCGAACGCGCCAACCGCCTCTACGAAAAGTGGCACCACGCCGGAGAAACCGACCGAATAACCTGCATGGGTTCCACCGGCCTCGTCGAAACCACCTCCCCTGCTCTCCTCCGTGATGTTCACGAAATGTCCGAAAAGTACGATACCCGCTACACCATCCACCTCAACCAGAGCCGCCTCGAGGTCGAATCCCTCATGCTCATGCGCGGCGTCCGCCCCACCGAAAGCCTCTTCCACAACGACTACCTCGGCCCCCGCCTCCTAGCCGCCCACGTCCGATTCCTTAGCCCGTCGGAAATATCCCTACTAGGAACCACCCGCTCCAACGTCTCCCACCAGCCCGCGATGGCCGCCCGCCGCGCCGTCATTCCCCCCATCCCCGCCCTCCGACACGCCGGTTGCACCATCGGCATGGGCACCGACAACAACACCCAGGATATGGTCGAAGTCATGCGGACGGGCCTCTTCACCGAGCGCATCATCCGCGACGACGGCATGAACCCCCAACCCGAAGACATCCTGATGATGACGACGATGGGCAGCGCCTCAGCCATCGGCATGCAAAACGAAATCGGCTCCCTCGAAGTCGGCAAGAAAGCCGACCTCTTCATCATCGACGCCATGCGCGCCACCCTCGTCCCCACCAACCGCATCGTCTCCGCCTTCGTCCACAACGGCCAGCCCTCCGACATCGAGTCCGTCATCGTAGACGGCGAATTCGTAATGAAGGACGGACGCATCCTCAACCTCGACGAAGACACAATCATCCGCGAAGCCGACGCCATCGGACGCAACGTCTGGAAACGCCTCCTCAACAAATACCCCAACGTCCCCTTCCCCCTCTCCCTCCCCCCTAACCCCCCGTCATTCCCGTGAAAACGGGAATCCATCGCCCCCACGCCAACCTATGTAGGGGCGACCGGCCGGTCGCCCTCCCCCTCTTCCCCTCCCCCCTTGACGAGACCTTTGAACAACCCTCTCAAGAGTTCCGATTAGCCTCTTCCCCCTTGATGGGGGAAGATTGAGATGGGGGTGATTCTGTCGGAGTGGATGACACATTCGGAAGTTACGCAAAAGTCTCCTCGGGGAAGACGATTAAGCCTGTCCTGAGCCTGTCCTGAGCTTGTCGAAGGGCTTGTCGAAGGGCTTGTCAAAAGGCCTGTCGAATAGCTTGTCGAAGGGTCGAGCCTATGCGCGCCCCCCACCCCCCATTCCCGCGCAGGCGGGAATCAATAGTCGGAGCGAACGCCCGCAAGAGTCCCCCCTACGCGAGAGAGGGAACAGGAGTTAGACCGCGATGCTGCTAGCCAGAATTTCCCGCTTAACGTACTGCTTCAGCGAATCGACGCTGGTGTACGGTTGAAAGCCTGCGCGAATTGCTAACCGTTCGACTTCAATTTCCTCATCAATGAGAAGGGCTACCGGCTCGCTTAAGCCCTGTTGAAGACCATCAGGCCAGGCAAGGTCTAGGATGGCTATGAGCTTCTCGGTTTGCTCGTCAACGAGTTGGTATCCCATCTCCCCCTCCGGCAACCCTTGTTCAACCACCCAAATGTTAGCATCCAAGAGCAAGTCTTCTTCGTCTGTACTCTTGATGGAACCGAGGGGTTGGCTAGGTTGAGGAGTGACCGTTTCAGGGATTTCCACTTCTGGAGCGGGTCCTTCGAGAAGAACGTTCAGGAACTGGTTCGCAGCTTGGGCGAGAAGTTGCCATCTGGCTTGAAGGAATTGGGGATAGTTTTCCATTTTCCATAGCTCTGGATCCATCGGGATCCAGTGGGACTCCAAAGCACCGGGTTGTTTTTCGGCAATCTCTGGAATGTACTCTGATGGGTCACGGTTGGAAATCTTTAGGTTTGTGTCTTGAGTAAGGAAGGTGAAGTTTGCCAGGGCGTTGACTTCGCGAATCTGGTATCCGTGTTTGTAGAGCAGGGACTTGGGGAAAATATGGTGGAGATGTAAGCTACTGAACCTTCCCAACGTGTGTTGGGATAGTTCTATGCCCGTGTCCCAGTCTAATGAATGGTTAACTCTCGTCATCATGTATAGCAATGGATAGAAACGTGCCGAAACTCGCCAGTCGTCAAAGTCTTGAGGGGCGATATTCAGGTCTCCCCGGTCACTTCTCAGGCTATCGATAAGTCGTTGTAGTCCTTCATTACCCTCGTTAATGGCCTCAAGGTCTTGATTAAGCCTTCCCTCCGTTCCGGCAGAGTAACGCCCCCAAAGCATTGTGTGAATGTACCAGAACAGCAGACGGTCACGCTCCCTGGGGTCAGATAGGGTTCCTCCCCTATTGTTTAGGTATCTAGCCATGAGCGGGAAGGAATAGGGGCTTCCAAGTACACGCTGGTGGTCGAGACCCAGGCGGGAGGAAGTAAGGTTAAGGAGGTAGTTAACGTGGCGTTCTGCGCGGTGAAGTCCGTCCTCAATTTCTTGTGTGCCAACATTATCGAGTGCTTGGTATCGGGCTTGTCCTGTAGCAAGGCTGTTTACGCATCTCAGCAACCATTCTAGACTAAAGTTAAACCCTGCGTTTCTCCAATGGCCCAACCTGGTGTTCATCTCATCTCGAGCTTCCGGCCAAGAGGCGCATATCTTGGCAAGGGCCAAGTCTCCCTGGGATAGCTTTGTACCTCCGCTGTTTACTTCGTTGAAGATGTCTACAACGGTCTCGACTGTCATATCTTCGCCGGAAACTTCTTCAACGTGTAGATCGATTTCCCCGATAGAGTAAACCCTGTTGAGTCTATTGATATACGCTGCGAAATTGTCCTTCAAGTCTGGGTCTTGTGAAATTATTGTGATGTATTTTTCAAGTCCGCTTTCCATGAGCTCGGTCACGCTAAACCAACCGGGTTCTTGTCGCATTGTAACAGGAGCGTGGAACTGGAATGCCTCGCTACGTACGTTGAAATACAAGCCGGTGAATGCGTGGGGATTACCTTCAAAGAACGGCGGGGGCTTACCTCGCTTTATGCCGTATAGGGAAGTGATTCGCTGCTGCCCGTCCAATAGCAATCGGACGGTACCCGCCTGGATGGGGCCTTCCCCGCGATATGATACGCCTTCTGTCTTTGTCTCCCAAGTGAGGAGGCTACCAATGGGATGTTTTCGATAGAGCGATCCCATGAGTCGCCTTACTTGAGATCTGTTCCAAACGTATCCACGTTGGAAAACAGGGAGGGTGAGGGATCCGCGGTCAATTTGGTTCAGGATTTCGTTTATTTCCATAACTGTTCCAAATTTTACCTTTGTGCCTTAAGGTAATCAAGTATTGCAGACTGCGCACTGATTGGGTCATCTTTAGCCTCAACCAGATTCGTCACTCCGCTTCGCAAAGAACAGAGAAGTAAGTTAGCCTATTAGACGGCTCTGTCTCAGTAGGGTTTGGGATCGTGTGGGGTGTTGTCATGTTAGGAAGGATTAGGGTCGGCGTTATTATCGGGTATGTTGAAGTGACGGATAATTGCATGAATGAGCCGGCGGTATTCTTCTTCCAACTTAAGTGCTGAAGCCAGTGAACGTTTCGAACGCTCCAGCATTTTGTCCTGACGCTCTAATAGTTTGGCGTGATGGTCTCGCCAATCCTCATCATCCCGCGACTTTAGTGTGCATGGTCTGGCTGGGTTTAGTCGCTGGATTTCCAGCATTCTATCCAGATGATATCGTTGCCTGGTAAGTTCAACCATCATTCTACGATATCGTTCCGGGATGCTTTGTAGTTTGACCATTTAGGGGCCTTTCGTTGGGTTGGTGGCACTGTCTACGAGATTCTTCGTCGCGGAGCCTCCTCAGAATGACATGCGGGTATAGGAGGGGGTTCACCTCCATCCTAGCCTTCCCCCATCAAGTGAGAAGGGATTAAGAGGGATTTCCCCGCTCGACCCTTTGACAAGCTCAGGGTGAGCGGGAGATGGGATGGCAATTGCGCCTTTCGGATTAGTCCGCGGTGGGGCCGTGGGGGGCGTAGGAGGTGGCGTTGGGGTCGCGGGCGGCGAACTTGGCGCGGCCCTGCTTGCCCACCAGCTTGCCGTCGTCGATGACGACTTCGCCTCGTACCATCGTCATCACTGGGAAGCCGACAAGTTCCATGCCCTCGAAGGTGTTGAGGTCGCTGATGCCGTGCTCCTTGCCGACGGTCTCCATCCGGGCGGGATCCCAAAGGACGGCGTCGGCGTCGGAACCGACCTGCAGGGCGCCCTTCTTGGGCCAGATGCCGAAAATCTTGGCGGGGTTCTCACAGAATAGCTGGACGAAGCGCGGGAGCGTGATCTTGCCGGTGTTGACTCCGTGGGTCCAGACGACGGGCATCATGAACTCCAGGGTGCTGAGCCCGGCGGCCACTTTGAAGATGTCGATTTCGTCGGGGTCAGGCTCGGGGGCGTCGCCGATGACGGAGCCGGAGAGGCTGCCCGTGATTTTCAGGTTCTTGGTGTAGCCGGTAAAGTCGCTGGCGATGGTAGAAAGGCTGCCGCTGGCCACTCCCTTCCACATGGCGTCCACGTCCGGGTCATTACGCAGGGGCGGCGCAACCTTGTACTTGTAGCCGTGCTCAATCATCATGTCGTCTGTGAGGGTCAGGTAGTGGGGGCAAGTCTCGCCGTATAGCGGCAGCCCCTTCTGCTTGTAGTGGTCGAGCACGGGCACCACTTCGGCGGAGCTGAGGTGGACGGGGTAGAGGGGAGAGCCGGTGACGAGGGCCATCGTGGCGGCGCGATTGACCGCCTCGGCCTCAACAATGGAGGGCGCGGCCTTGTGGTAGTACTCGGGGGAAGTGTGCCCGCCGTGCCTGAACTGGTCTTCCAGATAGGCCTTGCAGGTGCCGTTTTCGGCGTGAACCATGACCATGCCGCCGTTGTGCGCGGCGTGGTGCATCACCATCATCACCTGATCGTCGGGCAGCGCCATCAGGTTGGAGTAGTCGCTTTCGGTGGGGAGGACGAAGGGATTCCAGGTCATGAAGAGCTTGAAGGAGCAGGCGCCCAGCTTCACCAGGTCCGGGATGACCTTGTGGAGGTCGTCCTTGTCCCGCATGGTAATCAGGCCGTGGCAGGTGAAGTCCGTGTAGGAATACTCCTCGGCGAACTCGATGAAGCCCTTGACGATGTCGGGGTTGTACTTACGGATGCCCCACTGATTGTTGAAGTGCTCGTGGCGGTGGGTTTCGGAGCCGATGAAGGCGCCAACGGTGGTGACTCCCCCGTAAGCGGCGCACATGGAGTAGGTGTCAATCTTGTCGCCGAAGATGGGGTGGGAGTGGGAGTCGATGCCGCCGGGCAGGACGTACTTGCCGGTGGCGTCGATGGTGCGTCTGACTTCGTGATGAGAGAGATCCGGCCCTGACTCAACAACCTTGCCGTCGTTGACCAGAAGGTCGGAGCGGGAGATGCCGTCGCCGGAAACCAGAAGGCCTCCGCGGATTAGAAGGTCTGAGCGTTGGGTGGTCATGGGCCGTCCTCCAAATTTGGTTGCCCTATGCTAGCACGGGGATACAGGGCGGGCAAGTTGGCGATGGTATAATTCGCGACCGATGAAGACTGCGGATTTTGACTACGATTTGCCTGATGAGTTGATTGCCCAGCGGCCGGCGGAACCGCGGGATTCGAGCCGGTTGATGGTGATGGATAGGGCGTCGGGGCGGATTGAGCATTCGGTGTTTCGCAGGCTGGGGGAGTATCTGCGGGCGGGGGATCTGCTGGTGGCGAACGATACGCGGGTCATCCGGGGGAGGCTCAGGGCGCGGCGGAAGGGGACGGGAGGTCGGGTGGAATTTTTGCTGCTGCGTCGTTTGTCGGCGGGGATGTGGCTGGGGGTGGGGCGCCCAGGTCGGCGGATGCGTGTGGGAGAGGTGTACGAGGTGAAGGGGGCAGATGTGGAAGTGGAGGTGCAGGGGAGGTCGGAGGATGGGACGTTGACGTTGAGCCTGTCGTCGGAGGAAGGGATGGAGGAGTGGGGGGAGACGCCGCTCCCGCCGTATATTAGGGAGCCGTTGGGGGACCCGGAGCGATACCAGACGGTGTACGCGAAGGAGCCGGGCAGCGCGGCGGCGCCGACGGCGGGGCTGCACTTTACGAGGGAATTGATGGAAGGGCTGGCGTCGCAGGGGGTGGGCCGGGCGTATGTGACGCTGCACGTGGGATTGGATACGTTTCGGCCCGTGACGGAGGAGAACCCCAGGCGACACCAGATTCACAAAGAGTTCTGCCGGTTGGATTCGGCGGCGGCGGAGAAGATCAACGCTTGTCGTCGAGGGCTAGGCAGGGTGGTGGCGGTGGGGACAACGTCGGTGCGGACGTTGGAGCAGGCGGGGATATGGCTGCGGGAACGAAGAGCGGGGGATGTTGCGGCGGTTTCGGGATGGGCGGACCTGCTGATTCTGCCCGGATATTCGTTCAGGATGGTGGACGTGATGATAACCAACTTTCACCTTCCAAGGTCTACAACGCTGATGATGACGGCGTCGTTTGCCGGCAAGGAACTGCTGATGGAGGCGTACCGGGAGGCGATTAGAGAAGGGTATCGCTTCTACAGCTTCGGGGATGCGATGCTGATTCTATAGGGATCTGCATGACAGGGGGATTGGGATGATGTAGGTTGCGAGGCTTGGAGAAATATGGTAATATACGGATGCATACACATACGTAGGCATACGGAAGAGAAGAAGGTCACGCAAGAAAGCAGAAAAGGAGAAACACATGGCGCTGGAAAAACGGGTTGAAGTGCTCTTCGAAAAAGATAAGTTCACTTATTTGGAGCGGAAAGCAAAAGAAGAAAAGACTTCTGTGGGTCACCTTATACGTGAGGCTGTAGAGGTCGCTTACTTGACTAGCCAGGTAGAAAAGAGGAAGGAAGCCGTGGCAAGCCTTCTGTCGGCGGAGTACGACTTTGGAGCGTCTTGGGAGGAACTCAAGGAAGAGATGGCGGTGGACAGGTACCGGCAAACAATGAAGTCAATCAATGAAGAAGCGATAAGTTGAAACTGCTGGATACCAACATTTTCATCTATGCGATGGGCAGGCCTAACCCATACAAAGACCCGTGCCTTAGAATTGTGGCAGCATTAGAAGGGAGTTTTCACGGGTATCTTACCAATACCGAAGTACTACAGGAAATCTTGCACATTTTCGTAAGAAGGGGTGAAAGAGAGCATGGGGCAAGGAGGGTGCGCGAAATAATGGATTCGGTGGAGGAGGTCATTCCAATCGGGCGCGAGGAGATCTATGTCGCCTCTCGCCTATTGATTCAGCGCCCGCAACTAGATGCAAGGGACGCCATCCACGCAGCAGTCGTGCAGCTGCACGGGTTGGAAGGCATCGTAAGCGCGGACCGGGGGTTTGACGTGATACGCGGGGTTACGCGGTTTGACCCGATGGAGATGTTTCCAAACTATTTGGGCTGAGGAATCTGGAGGAGTTGGAGCAGGTTGCCGTCGGGGTCTTCGAAGGTGGCGACCCAACCGCCCCAGGATTCCTTTTCGGGTAGGCGCACAAACTTAACACCTTCTTCCGACAGGCGGCGGTGCTCGGCATGGATGTCGTCGACGCCCAGGTTAATCATTATGCGGTGGGGGTCTCTTGTGGGCCCGTCAACGCCGTCATGCGAACCCAGATTCAGCCGCATATTTCCGAAGCGGAACGCGACGAAGTCGCCGTGGTCGGAGTGCAGAGGAAGACGGAGGATGTCCTTGTAGAAGATTCGCAATTCGTCCAGGTTGGAAGTCCAGACATTTACGCCCACTACGCCGTTTATCATCGCAATTCACCATATTGCTTCAACTGGAAGGCTATAGTCGCCCTCATATAGCATTCTACTACTCGGCGAAAGTATCCAGAAGAGGCGGCAGGGGTTATACTTGAGGAGCAAAAGTACGCAGGAGGGAGTCATGGAAGAAGCGGTCATAGTCAGTGCGGTCAGGACGCCCATCGGAAGGTTTGGGGGTGGTCTGTCGGAAGTTTCGGCGGTGGATTTGGGTGCGGTTGTCGTCGAAGAGGCCGTTAAGCGGGCAGGCGTTGAGCCTGCACAGGTGGACGAGGTTATTATGGGCAACGTGCTCATGGCGGGCCAGGGCATGAACCCGGCGCGTCAGTCCTTGGTGAAGGCGGGATTGCCCGTTCAGGTGCCGGCCATGACCATCAACAAGGTGTGCGGCTCCGGTCTGAAGTCCGTGGCTCTGGCCGCCCAGTCCATCCGCTTGGGGGAGGCCGACGTGGTAGTGGCGGGCGGAATGGAGAGCATGAGCCTTGCGCCGTACCTCATTCCAAGGGGCCGGTACGGGTATCGGATGGGGCACGGGGAATTTCTCGACGCGATGATAAACGACGGCCTGCATGATTGCATGATCGACTGCCACATGGGGGTGACGGCGGAGGAGCTTTCGGACATCTATGGCATCAATCGGGAGGACGTGGACCTGTACTCGATGGAGAGCCAGGCGCGGGCGGGCCGGGCGGTGGAGTTGGGGTTTTTTGAGGACGAAATAGTGCCTGTGACGGTGCCCGGTCGGCGGGGAGACACGGTCGTGGATGCGGACGAACACCCACGCCCGGAGGTCACGATGGAGCGCCTGGGTCAACTTCCGGCCCCGTTTCGGAAGGGGGGAATAATCACGGCGGGCAACGCCGCGGGAATAAACGACGGCGCGGCGGCGGTGGTGGTGACGTCCAGTTCGTGGGCGCAGAAGAATGGCTTGGAGCCGATGGCGACCATTCGCAGCTGCGCGGCGGCGGCCCTGGAGCCGCGGATGATGGGGGTTGCGCCGGCGGGGGCGGTGAACAAGGCTCTCGACATGGCCGGGCTGGAACTGGATGACATGGACCTGGTGGAGATTAACGAGGCGTTTGCAGCGCAGGTCCTTTCCGTTGGGCGTGAGATTGACCTGGACTGGGAGCGGACGAACGTCAACGGGGGAGCCATTGCGTTGGGACATCCCATCGGGGCGAGCGGGGCGCGAATCTTGACGACTCTGCTGCACGAGATGGGGCGGCGGGACGCGCGTCATGGGCTGGCCACGTTGTGCATCGGCGGCGGCATGGGCATTGCTATGGTGGTCGAAGGCAACTGAGTCATTAGTCGTGACGGTTGACGAGCTAAACGAACTTTTCAGGACAGCGAAGCCCATCATCGGGATGCTGCATCTCAGGCCGTTGCCGGGGTCGCCGAGAGCGGAACCCTTTGCTGTCGTCAGGGAGCGGATGCTGGCAGATCTGGAGGCGTTGATCAAGGGTGGCGTGGACGGGTTGATTCTGGAGAACTACGGGGATGCGCCGTATTTTCCCGGGCGTGTGCCGCCGCATACGGTCTCATATTTAACTCGTCTGTCCGCGGAAGTGCGTGGATTGACTTCGTTGCCCTTGGGCGTCAACGTGCTGCGGAGCGACGGCATCGCCGCCCTTGCGGTGGCGGCGGCGGTCGGCGCGGAGTTCGTCCGCGTGAACGTGTACACCGGGGTTCGCGTGTCGGGCGAGGGATTGATTCAGGGCAACGCCCATGAGATTCAACGATACCGTCGGGAGTTGGGCGTGGACGTGAAGGTGTTCGCCGACGTGGACGTGAAGCATTCGACGGGATTAGGGTCGATGGCGTTGAAGGACGAGGTGACGGAGACGATTTTGCGGGGTCGAGCCGACGCGGTTATCGTTTCGGGGAAGGCTACGGGTTCGGCGACGAGGTTGGAAGACTTGCGGCGGGCGAAGGCGGCGGCGGGATCGACGCCGGTGCTGACGGGCAGCGGAATGACTGTCAATACGGTGTCGGAAACGCTGCGTTGGTCGGATGGGGCGATTGTAGGCACGGGATTCAAGATTGGGGGCGTTACGGACAACCCCGTGGACGTGGAGGCGGTGCGGGCGTTGATGGCGGCGGCGCGGGATTCCGTCCGGTAGGTTGCGGCGTCGTTGTGAGTTTCTCGTCGGACGGATATAATTTCGATAGTTCAGGCGCATAAGGAGGCGGATAATGGAGCCACTCAGAGGCATAATCACATCGATGCTGACCCCGTTTACGGACAGCTACAATCTGGACGAGGAGACGCTCGCGCAGGAGTTGGAGTACCAGATTTCCGCGGGTGTGCACGGCATCTGCATCCTGGGAGGGACGGGAGAGTCGCTGAGTTTGACGGACGATGAACGGCTGCGAATGGTCAGAGTGACTACGCAGGTCGTACGGGGACGGGTGCCGGTGGTAGTAGGTTGCTTCATACCCGGTGTGGATGAGATGGCCGCCTTCGCCGACGCGATTCAAGAGTTGGGAGCTTCGGCGCTGATGCTGACGCCGCCACCTTTCTATAAGCTGTCGCCGCCCCAGTTTGGGCAGATGCTGGAGAATCTGAGTGCGCGGTGCACGTTGCCGTTGGTCATCTACAACGCGCCCGGCAGGGTTGCGGTGAACATGGGCCCGGCGGCTATCGGCGAGTACACCCATCGATTCCCGAACGTGGTTGGGGTGAAGGACGCGACGGGCAGCATCCGCGAGGTAATCAACATGGGCCACGCGATGGCGCCGACGGCGGGGCTGCTGCAAGGGCTTGACGATGGACTGCTGCCGGCGTTGGCTTCCGGCGCTTCGGGGGGGATTCTCGCCTTCGCGACGCCCATGCCGGAGATTTTCGTGGGCCTGTACGAAAGTTGGAATCGGGGGGATAACGAGCGGGCGTTGGAGCGGCAGATGTCCGTGATTCCGGTGATGAACGTGGTGGCGAAGGAGCCGATGCCGGTGTTGGTGAAGGAGGCCATGAAGGTGGTGGGACGCCCTATGGGTCCGACGCGACCGCCATTGTATCCGCCGTCGCCGGAGAATGCGCGGGAGCTGCGGGAGGAAGTGGAGAAGCTGCTGAGTGGGTAGTCTTTGGGGTGAATGTGGGAGAACTTTGGTCTGGGGAGTATGGCAGTTTTCTCCTCAAAGAAATATCCCGCCTTACAAGAAAACTCCTTCAGGCGGGACACTCCCAAGGACTAGCTCTCTGGGCGAGCTTGGTCACTCTGCCATAGTAAGAGTATTGTATATCACGGGCATCAACTCTGTCAAGAACGCCCCTGGGGAGACTCGAACTCCCGACCTTCACTATGGCAGAGTGACGCTCTACTCCACTGAGCTACAGGGGCAAAGCGATTATATCCTAATACGTACATGGCTGCAAAGAAATGAATAATGATTCATGCTTAAAGGTAAAGCGTATCAATCCCTTTGATTAAGCCAAATGTGGCGTTTAATTTTGGTTAAGGAGTGTTAGGATGGTTTCCTCCCAGGAGCTGAAGGAGCGGGTTTCCGAGGTTTATGCCGAGAGGATTCAGGGGGCTTCGTCGTGCTGTGACGATGGGGTTGCGGTGGAGATTTATTCGCCGGATGCGCTTGAAGGGTTGCCGGATGGGGTGGCTTCTTTCGGCTGCGGAAATCCGGTGGCGTTGGCGAGTTTGAAGCCGGGGCAGGTGGTGGCGGACCTGGGTAGCGGCGCGGGTCTCGACTGCTTCCTGGCGTCGAAGGCCGTTGGGCCAACCGGGCGCGTTATCGGGGTAGACTTCACCCCTGCGATGCTTGAGCAGGCGCGGGAGAATCAGGCGAAGCTCGGCATTGACAACGTGAGCTTCCGTCAGGGGGACATTGAAGCGCTGCCGTTGGAGGACGAGAGCGTGGACGTGGTGATTTCCAACTGCGTTATCAACCTGGCGCCGGACAAGGACGCGGTGTTTCAGGAGGCGTTTCGGGCGCTGCGTCGGGGCGGGCGGCTGATGGTGTCGGACATATTGTTGGAAAGGTCGGCGACGGCGGAGGAGATGGAGGATCTGGCGTTGTACGCGGGGTGCATTTCGGGGTCGTTGCCGGTTTCGGAGTATTTGGGGAAGATACGGGCGGCGGGGTTTGTGGAGGTGGGATATGCGGTAGAGGCGCCGGTGAAGGAGGGAGAGTTCTGGTTCAGCGCGGCAGTTTCGGCCCGGAAGGGATAGATTTTCACCCCCATCCCAACCTTCCTCCCTCTCCCTTGAAGAGACCCTTGCATAACCGTCATTCCCGCGAAGGCGGGAATCTATCTTCTCTCCCTCCCCCCTGACGGAGACCTTTGCATAACCGTCATTCCGGCGAAAGCCGGAATCCAGAATGGCTTGATTTAGCTACGGATATAGCCGTCAATAGCCACAATCTGAATCCGTTTTGGTGGTTACGCAAAGGTCTCCTTCATGGGGGAAGGTCAGGCCTCTCCTGAGCCTGTCCTGAGCCTGTCGAAGGGCCTGTCGAAGGGTCGAGGCTGAATCCCCCAAAATTGGCGTAACCCGCCCCCAACGCGCTATAATCCCCCCAACCCAAACCCACACCGCAGGAGGCGCCCCATGCCCAACAAAACCATCTTCGGCACCACCGACCGCTGGGAAGTCAGCTACCCCTTCGGCAACCTCCCCGAAGGCTGGTCCTACGGCAACGTCAGCCACGTCGCCGCCGACTCCCAAAACCGCGTCTACGTCTACCAGCGCAAAGACCCCCCCATGCTCATCTTCGACACCCACGGCAACCTCCTCAACACCTGGGGCGACGGCCTCCTCATGGACGCCCACGGCATCTTCATCGACAAAAACGACGACGTCTTCCTCATCGACCGCAACGCCCACGAAGTCTTCAAATTCTCCAACGACGGCAAAATACTCCTCCGCATCGGCAACCGCGAACGCGCCTCCCTCCAGGCCCCCTTCAACTCCCCCGCCGACGTCGCCGTCTCCAACAACGGCGACATCTACATAGCCGACGGCTACGGCAACTCCATCGTCCACCGCTTCAACGCCGAGGGCAAACACCTCCACTCCTGGGGCGAACGCGGCAGCGGCCCCGGCCAGTTCACCACTCCCCACGGCATCTGGGCCGACAAAAACGACAGAATCTACGTCTGCGACCGCGAAAACAACCGCGTCCAGATATTCAGCCCCGAAGGCGACTACTACACCGAATGGGGCGACCTCTACCACCCGATGGACATTTTCATCGACTCCAAAGACCGCGCCTTCGTCACCGACCAGACCCCCAGATTCTCCGTCTTCGACCTCAACGGCAAGCTCATCGACCGCAGCATGTCCCCCGACGTCGGCCACGGCATGTGGGCCGACAACCTCGGCAACCTCTACATGTCCGGCAACGTCCGCAGCGTCGCCAAATTCACCAAACTCTAACCCCCTCTTATCCCTTAATGGAGACCTTTTGCACAACCTAGTCAAGAGGAACCAAAACCCTCTTCCCCCTTGACCCACTCTCGTCATTCCCGCCACCTACTCTCGTCATTCCCGCCACCTACTTTCGTCATTCCCGCGAAAGCGGGAATCCACGGAGGGGCGGCGGGGTTGCATCCCCCCAACAAATCCCACCGGAGCGTAACCAAAATGACCACCCAAAACCTCACCACCCTCACCCTCGCCCAAGCCTCCAACCTCGTCAAAACCAAAAAAATCTCCCCCGTCGAACTCACCCAGGCCTGCCTCGACCGCATCGACGCCATCGACGGCAAGCTCAACTCCTTCCTCACCCTCTGCCCAAACGAAGCCCTCGCCGCCGCCCGCTACGCCGAGAAGGAAATCTCCAACGGCAGGCATATCGGCGACTTCCACGGCATCCCCTACGCCGTCAAGGACATCTACAACACCGCCGGCATCCGCACCACCCACGGCTCCAAGGTCTTCAAGGACAACGTCCCCGAAGCCGACTGCACCGCCGTGACGAACCTCAACAACGCCGGCGGCGTCCTCGTCGGCAAGAACCACTGCCTCGAATTCGCCTGCGGCAACCACCACGAAATCCACGGCGAAGTCCACAACCCCTGGAACCTCGACCACTCCCCCGGCGGCTCCTCCAGCGGCTCCGGCGCCTCCGTCGCCGCAAGCCTCATCTTCGGCTCGATGGGTTCCTGCACCGGCGGCTCCATCCGCGGCCCCGCCTCCAATTGCAGCATCGTCGGACACAAGCCCACCTACGGCCTCGTCAGCCGCCACGGCGTCTTCCCCCTCAGCTGGTCCCTCGACCACGCCGGCCCCATGACCCGCACCGTCGAGGATTGCGCCATCATGCTCCAGGCCGTCGCCGGCTACGACCCCAAAGACCCCTCCTCCGTCGCCAACCCCGGCGTAGACTACCGCGCCGCCCTCACAGGCAACATCCGCGGCCTCCGCATCGGCGTCCCCAAGGAACTCAACGAGGGCTGCGACGACGCCGTCGCTTCCCTCATCAAGGACGCTATCGCCGTACTACTCGACCTCGGCGCGGAAATCAAAGAAGTCTCCCTCCCCATCGCCGGCGCCCACGCCACAATGGCCGGCAGCGTAATCACCTGGAGCGAGGAAGCCCAGATCCATGCCCCCTGGTTCGACCAAATTCAGGACTACACCGAAGGCGCCCGCCAGAAAGTCCTCACCGGCGCCGTCGTCACCGGCTTGCAGTACCACAAGGCTCAGCAAATCCGACGCATGGTTATAGACGAAATGAACGATGTCCTCAAGCGGGTGGACCTCCTCGTCGGCCCCGTCGCCACCTCCGCCCCCGGCCGCCTCCCCACCGGCCCCGCTCCGGGAACGAAAGCCGCCGATTCAGTCGCCGCCGAGCGCAGCTTCTCCCGCCCCTTCAACATGACCGGCGCCCCCGCCGTCAGCGTCCCCTGCGGCTTCACCCCCGAGGGCCTCCCCATCGGCCTCCACATTGCGGGGCGTTTCCTCGACGACGCCACCGTCCTCCGCGCCGCCCACGCCTACGAGCAGGCAACCCCCTGGCACACAATGCACCCCGACCTCTAGCCATCCAGACATCATTGACGAAAGGAGGACTCCCCATGCCCATCACCCAGCGCGTCATCAGACTAAGACTTCAGAAAGCGGGCATCAACGCCCACGAAAAACAGGTCGAATCCACCACCGAAATCTACAACGTCATCGAAGAAAAATTCGCCGAACTCCCCCCGGCCCAACTCACCACCGTAGAACCCGCCTTCATCCAACCCACCCGCAAAGCCCCCTAACCCCTCTTCTCCCTTCCCCCTTCACGGGGGAAGGTTAGGATGGGGGTGATTCCTCTCTTCCCCTCCCCCTCTTGCTCCCGCGAAAGCGGGAGCCCATCCCACCTCACCCAACCGTCGCCGCCTCGTAGGGGCGATTGGCTAATCGCCCTCCCCCTCCGCTCACCCTGAGCCTGTCGAAGGGTCGAGCGCCCCACCGTCATTCCCGCCACCCCCACCGTCATTCCCGCGCAGGCGGGAATCCATCCCCTCTTCTCCCTTCCCCCTTCACGGGGGAAGGTTAGGATGCGGGTGATTCCCCCGCTCACCCTGAGCTTGTCGAAGGGCCTGTCGAAGGGCCGAGCACCCCCTCCTGTCATTCCCGCCTACCCCCACCGTCATTCCCGCGCAGGCGGGAAACCATCCCCTCTTCTCCCTTCCCCCTCCAAGGGGGAAGGCTAGGATGGGGGTCACACCCTTCCGCTCACCCTGAGCCTGCCCTGAGCTTGTCGAAGGGCCTGTCGAAGGGTCGAGCGCCCCTTCCGTCATTCCCGCCTACCCCCACCGTCATTCCCGCGCAGGCGGGAATCCATCCCCTCTTCTCCCTTCCCCCTCCAAGGGGGAAGGCTAGGATGGGGGTGACACCCTTCCGCTCACCCTGAGCCTGCCCTGAGCTTGTCGAAGGGCCTGTCGAAGGGCCGAGCGCTCCTTCCGTCATTCCCGCCCACCCCCACCGTCATTCCCGCGCAGGCGGGAAACCATCCCCTCTTCTCCCTTCCCCCTCCAAGGGGGAAGGTTAGGATGGGGGTGATTCCCTCCGCTCACCCTGAGCCTGCCCTGAGCTTGTCGAAGGGCCTGTCGAAGGGCCGAGCGCCCCCTCCCGTCATTCCCGCCCACCCCCACCGTCATTCCCGCGCAGGCGGGAATCCAGAGGGGCAAGGGGGATGGGGGTGCTCCCTTCTTCCCCCCTCTCCCTTGAGGGAGAGGGCCGGGGTGAGGGTGACCCTCCTACCGCAACTCCTCCTGGTGCGTCCGACAGAAATCGCTGATTATGTCAATCGTCCGGTCGATCTCCGCGTCCGAATGCGCCCCCGATATGAACCCCCGCGGACTCCGCGTCACGAACACCCCGTTATTCATCAGGTGATTCTTCATCGCGTACCCCTTCGGGTTGTCCCGGTTCAGCAGCGTCATATTCGCGATGTCCCGGTAATTCTCCAACGGCTGACGCGTGAAATACATCCCCCAGATCGACCCGAAGTTGTAGCACCGCGCGTCAATCTCCAACTCGTCCGCCATCGCGTTCAACTCGTCCGTAATCTTGTCCCCCAGACGCCACAACTTCTTGTGAATCTCCCCGTCCCGCAGCAGCTCAATCGTCTTCAGCGCCGCCGCCACCCCGATAACCTGCCCGTTGTACGTCCCCTGGAAGAACACCGGCCCCTCCGGTTGGAACAGCGACATTATCTCCCGCTTCCCCGTCAACGCCGCAATCGGGAACCCGTTCGCCATCGCCTTCCCGAACACCCCCAGGTCCGGCGTCACCCCCAGCATCGCCCCCGCGCCCCCCAGATGCGTCCGAAATCCCGTCACCACCTCGTCGAACAGCAAAATAATCCCGTGCTTGTCGCACAACTCCCGCAGCAACTGAAGGAAGTCCAGCCGCATCACCGGGCAGCCTCCGCTGTACCCCGGCTCCACCACAATCGCCGCCAACTCGTCCTTCTCCCGCTCCACTATCCGCTCCACCGCCTCATTGTCATTGAACGGCGCCACCACCACCTGCTCCGCCGTCGACTGCAACATCCCCGGATACTTCGCCACCGGCGTCGGATTGTCCGCCGGCCCCGCGTCCTCCAGATTCGGACGTATGCTCACTATCAAATAGTCGTGCCACCCGTGATACCCCCCCTCGAACTTCAACACCTTCGTCTTCCCCGTATACGCCCGCGCCACACGAACCGCGTTGTACATCGGATCCGACCCGCCGCCGCCGCACAGGATGCTCATCTCCCCGCACGGAATTATCTCCGAAAGCAGCTTCGTCAGTTCCAACTCTTTCGGATGCGGGGTCGCCGACAGCACCCCCTCCTCCTCCATCACCTCGAACACCGCCTGACGCACCTGCGGGTCGTTGTACCCCAGCACCGCCGGCCCGAACGACCCGTGGTAGTCGATGAACTCGTTGTCGTCCACGTCCCAAATCCGCGAACCCAGCGTCTTCTTGATGAACAACGGGTACGGCTCATACCACCGCCCGTCGCCAATGACCCCGGCGGGCGAATACTTCCGCGCCTCCTCGAACATCCTCAAAGTGTTTTCCGTCTTGATAGTAAGCTCAACCTCTAGCACGCTCTCCACCTCATACGATTTGTTGCTTCAAACCCGTTGTATATCCTCCATCCAGTCAGTCCATCCCTAACCCCTTCTCTTAGTCATTCCCACCCAACCACACACTGTCATTCTGAGGAGGCCCCGCGACGAAGAATCCCCCTCCGTTCACCCTGACCATCCCCCGCTCACCCTGAGCCTGTCCTGAGCTTGTCGAAGGGCTTGTCGAAGGGTCGAGCGTCCCTCCGTCATTCCCGCCATCCTCCATCCGTCATTCCCGCGTAGGCGGGAATCCATCTTCACCACTCACCCTAAGCCCCATCCCCGCTCACCCTGAGCTTGTCGAAGGGTCAAGCTCCCTCCCTTCTTCTCCCTTCCCCCTCGACGGGGGAAGGTTAGGATGGGGGTGGTTCGGGTTGGATGGATGACACATTTAGCAGTTACGCAAAGCTCTCCTTCATGGGGGAAGGATAGAGCCCGCCCCGTACTTGATACGGGGATGGGGGTGATACTCACTTGTCTCTTACACCCCCATCCGATAACGCTGCACCGCATTATCACAAACAATTTTCCGCTTAACGCCCTCGTCCAACTGCCCCATCGTCCGCTCGATGACGTCCCCCGAATCCGGCCACACCCCGTCGGGATGCGGATAGTCCGACCCCCACATCAGGTTGTTCTCCCCGATGAACTCCGCCATGTACCCCACCGTCGGGTCATCCTGGAACGTCGTCGCCCCCTGCCGGAACCAGTACTCGCTCGGCATCAGGCTCAACGGCGGGTCGAACTTCTTGTCGATCAGATTATCCTTGTACTGCACGTCCAGACGCTCCGTCACGAACGGCACCCACCCCGCGCCGCACTCCCCCAGCACAAACTGGAAATCGGGAAACTTCTCGCACGTCCCGCTCATGATTATGCTCGCCAGCCATTCCGAACCTGCCAGCTGGCTCAACGTCAAGTACGTCCCCTTCTGCGCCAACTCGTTCTGCTCGGCCTCCTCCGGGCTGAAAGCCTCCCCCGACTTCCGGTCCGTCGGCGGCTGTGGCACCCGAATGCCGCCCCCGCCGATGTGGAACGAAAGCGGCAGTCCCGTATCCTGCGCCGCCTCCCATAGCGGGTCCCAATACCCGTCCCGCATATAGATCGGCCACGTGAACGACGTATACAAGTCCGCGCCCCGAAGTCCCAGCTTTGCCGCACGACGAAGCTCGTCCGCCGCCGTAATCGGGTCCGTGATGGGTATGCACGCCAGCGCGTACCACCGTCCGGGACGCGTGTTGCAGAAGTCCACCGCCCACTCGTTATAGATGCGATACGTCGTCGTCAGCAAGTCCAGGTCCTTGATCCGCATCCCCGCGTTCGTCATCCCGTACAACACCTCCGCGTCAATCCCGTCCATCTCCATGTCCTTCATCCGCAACTCCGGCGTCGTCGGATGCGGCCCGCCCTCGTAGTACCCCACGTCATACATCCTGTCGATGCGATACCGAAGGTTGCGTCGAGGCGCCGTGAACGCGAATCCCAGACCGCCCGCCACGCCCAGCTCCGTCCCTTCCGCAACCCATCGCGGCCCCTCCTCCGTGTCCACCACCCGCGGCACGTCATCCTTCAGATGCGCCGGCGCGTTGTCAATGAAAAGATCCCCCGGCAGCCAACTCAGGTCGATGTGCGAATCCCCCGAAACTCGGTTGTACTCCATTGCGCTCCCCCTTCAACAGTCTCCCTGCGACTATACTAAAGATAACCCCATTCGGCAACAAACCCCCTCCCTCCCCACACTCCGCGCCCCTCCGTCATTCCCGCGAAGGCGGGAATCCACCTTCTCCCCTCCCCCTTTCCTACGTAGGGGCGACCGGCCGGTCGCCCGCCATGCCCAACAGCAATCCCCCGTAGGGGCGGGTTTGAAACCCGCCCATCCCCCCCTCCACAAACCTTTCGTAGGGGCGACTGGCAGTCGCCCGTCGTGTACCACCAGACCACCCCCAAAAACTGCCACCACCCTTGACCCCAACCCCCAATCCTGCTACCATCCCTAACATGAAACATACATACCAATTCCACAACTTCACAGGAGCTTCCACCAAACCCAATCCCCCTTCCGGTAAAAGCCTCCCATTCGTTCTTACCACAACATATAACGAATCCCAAATTTCCCCCCAATCAGCTATGAAAACTCCCTTCGTATCCCACCACAGAAAAAAAGGAAGCCAAACGAAACGAATCACCTCTACTACAACAACAACCCCCCTTCCCCCTCCGTCATTCCGGCGAAAGCCGGAATCCAGTTCCCTCCCTTCCCTCTCCGATCATCCTGAGCCTGTCGAAGGGTCGAGCGGATGCGGGGTAGGATGAAGGTCGCCCCCCAACCCCGGTTGACCCCCCTTCCCCCTACGGCTACAATCCCACCAACCCCAACACCGGAGGCTAACCCCCCATGAACCTCATCATCCGCAACGTCAACCTCATCGACGGCACCGGCGCCGACCCCGTCCCCTCCGCCAGCGTCGTCGTCGAAAACGGCCTAATCTCCTGGATTGGAGAAGGCGACATCTCCTCCCTCAACCGCTCCCACTACGAAGAAATCAACGGCCAGGACCTCACCCTCATGCCCGGCACACTAGACTGCCACGAACACTTCTGCGGCGACGGCGGCAAGGACGGCGTCCGCATCATGTCCCAGCAGGCCGATGACCGCGACGTCCTCTTCGAACGCGCCGTCAACAATGCCCGCCGCTCCCTCATGGCCGGCCAGACCTCCGCCCGCGATGTCGGCTCCCCCCACGGCATCAGCATCACCCTCGCCCGCGCCGTCGCCGCCGGCGCCATCCCCGGCCCCCGCATCACCGCCTCCGGCCAGTGGATCCAGTTCCCCACCACCTGGCCCGGCGCCAGCATGCGCACCGTCAACAGCGCCGACCAGATGCGCGAGACTATCACCGCCCAGATTGCCCAGGGCGCCGGCCTCATCAAGGTCGGAGCCACTGGCGAGAATGAAGACGGCACCGGCTACGGCACCCTCGGCTACGACATCGCAAAGCTCGTCGCCGACATGGCCCACGCCGCCGGACTCAAGGCCGCCGCCCACTGCTGGTACGCTCGACCCGAAGACACCCCCGGCGTCTTCGACGGCGCACGCCAGGCCGTCGCCGCCGGCATCGACTCCATCGAACACGGCACCCACATCGACGACGAAACCGCCAAGCTCATGGCGAAAATGGGCACCTACCACGTTCCCACCCAGTCCACCTGGGACTACCCCATCCGCGCCGCCGAACGATGGAACCTCCCCAAAGCCGATCTCGAGAAGTACGAGCATCAGAGGGATTCCTCCATCGCCAGCGTCAAGCGCAGCATGAAATACGGCGTCAAGATAGTCGCGGGCACCGACGCAGGCGGCGCCCCCGTCCGCCACGGCACCCTCGTCCGCGAAATGGAACTCCTCGTCCAGTCCGGCATGGACCCGATGGACGCCATCCGCGCCGCCACCGGCCTCGCCGCCGAACTCACAGGCACCCTCGACCACGTCGGCACCGTCGAAGTCGGCAAACTCGCCGACCTGATTCTCGTGGATGGCGACCCCATGTACGACATGCAAGCCCTACGCCAAATCTGGGCCGTCTTCCAGGGCGGCCGCCGCATCCGCTAACCCCATGCCCCCCATCTCCACAACCCGCACCGGCATTCCCACCTCTTCTCTTGCTCCCGCGCAAGCCGGATCCCACCGAAACCGCCGATTATTTCAATGTGCCGTGTACGCTTGCTCCCGCGAAAGCGGGAGCCCACCCCTCCACCCGTCATTCCCGCCACCCCCTTCGCCATTCCCGCCACCCCCTCCGTCATTCCCGCCACCCCCTTCGTCATTCCCGCCACCCCCTTCGTCATTCCCGCGAAGGCGGGAATCCACCGCAACCCACGCCCATCACCCCCACCTCTCCTATGCCATCCTCTCCGCTCACCCTGAACTCACCACCCCCGCTCACCCTGAGCCTGTCGAAGGGTCGAGCGGGCTGCCCCCCTCTTACCTCTTCCCCCTTGACGGGGGAAGATTGAGATGGGGGTGATTCCCCCCTCCCAACAACCCAAACCCCACAGAAAGGAACCCACCAACCCGCCATGACCACCAACAAAATCAACGTCGGCATCATCGGCGCCAACCCCAACGTCGGCTGGGCCGGTCGCGCCCACTTCCCCGCCCTCCTCAACCTCCCCGAATTCAACGTCGCCGCCCTCTGCACCAGCAGACCCGAAAGCGCAAAGTCCGCCGCCGAATACTACAACGTCCCCAACTACTACCACGACTTCCGCGAGATGATCAACCAGCCCGACCTCGACCTAATCTCCGTCTCCGTAAGAGTAACCCTCCACCGCGAAATGGTCCTCGCCGCCCTCGCCGCGGGCAAGCACGTCTTCTGCGAATGGCCCCTCGGCAGAAACCTCGACGAAGCCGAAGAAATGGTCTCCGCCGCCCGCGGCCTCAACCAACGCACCATGATCGGCCTCCAGGCCCAGGGCGACCCCGTCCTCCTCCGACTCAAGCAGCTACTCCAGGAAGGCTACGTCGGCCAAATCCTCAGCTGCAACATGAACCTCTTTACCGAAGGCCGCATCCACCTCGAATCCGCCGATACCTGGGAAGCCGAGTACGTCAACGGCGCGTCGGCGCTCACCATCGGCGGCGGTCACACCCTCGACGCCCTCGCATTCTGCGTCGCCGACTTCCACGAAATATCCGCCCAGGTGACCACCGAACTCAAGCATCGCTATGTCTCCGACACCAACACCTACGTCCCCGTCACCTCCCCCGACCATATCTTCATCAACGGCAAGCTCGCCAACGGCGCCGCCGTATCCGCCGCCGTCGCCTACGTCCCCTGGCACACCGGCGGCTGGCGAATGGAAATCTACGGCTCCGAAGGTACCCTCAGAGCCGTCTCCGACAGCTACCCTCAAATCGTCAAGCCCCGCCTCTTCGGCGCCCGCAAGGACGATAGCGAACTGAAGGAACTCCCTATCCCCGACGACCTGACATGGATTCCCCCGGAAGTCCCCGAAGGCCCCGGCTGCAACGTCGCTCAGATTTTCCGACGCATGGCCGAAGGCATCCGCGCCGGCCACAACATCGACCCCGACTTCAACCGCGCCCTCAAAATCCACCGCCTCATCCACGCCATCGAAGAAGCCTCCCGCACCGGCCAACGCCTCAAACTCCCCTAACCCCCACCCCTCATTCCCGCCCCCTTCTTTTCCTCTCCCTTGAGGGAGAGGATTAAGGTGAGGGTGAAAACGCCTCCAACCCACGCTTCCTACCATCCCATCCGTCATTCTCGCTCTCCCCTTCCCATCATTCCCGCCCCCCTTCTCGTCATTCCCGCGAAGGCGGGAATCCACCGCCACCCACGCCCATCGCACCACACCCGGGCTCCCATCCTCCCCCGTAGGGGCGACCGGCCGGTCGCCCCTACCCCATCGCGCCACAACCCAATTCCCACAAAAACGCGCCCGGCCCCTCAATCAAGGCCGGGCGCGTCACTGCTTCCTAATCAGCGTCGGCTTCCCGTCTCCACCCCTACCTCAACTTCGCGTACTCCCACTTCACCGTCGCTGACCGCAGCCCCAGATACTCCTCAATCACCCCTGGGTCGTACCCGTAGGTCTGGAAGTACCAGAACAGCGGAACCGTCGCGTAGTTGTTGTACAGGTAATCGCCCAGCGCCTCCATCTGCTGAATCCGCCTCACCTTGTCGATCGTAACCTCAAACTCCCTTATCATCCGGTCCAGGTCCGGGTGATCGAACGTGTGCGACGTGAAGTTCTGGTCGATGTGTGCGGGTATCTTCAGGTTCAGTACCATCTGAAGTTCGTGGGACACCCGACCGAAGGGCATCATGCCGGCTCCAACGTCCAGTCCGTACTCCTTCATCTGCCCCCAGAGATTGTCCGTCTCATCCACCGAATCGATCTGGATGCCGACGGCCTTCCAGTAGTTCGCCACCGTCTCCGTCAGGTCCCCAATCTCTGGAATCACGGCGTTGGCTCCGAACTTGACCTCCATCTTGAACCCGTCAGGATAGCCCGCCTCCGCCAGGAGCCGCTTGGCCTCCTCGGCGTCATAAGGGTACGGCACAAAGCTGTCCTTGAAGCCGTAGTCCGACGGCGGGAAGATGTGGGTCACGGGCATGAACGCCATCTCGCCGCCATAGAAGACTTCGTTCATCTCCTCCCGGTTGATGGCGATGTTCAGCGCCTTCCTGACGTTAATGTCGAGCAACGGGTTCTCCTCGTTCAAAGTGACGCCGAACTCCTCCGTCGCCCCTTCCGGAAGCTGGTAGAACTGGCCTCCCCAGTGCAACTCCACCATGTTGGAAGGCTGGGTGCTCCGTACTACCGCGAAGCCCCTGTCGCGAATCCGCTGTACGCCCTCCACCGTGTTGGAGATGATGGACATCTGCACTTCCTTGGTCAACAGCACCGCCTCCCTCGTGGCCTGCTCCCGTATCAACCGGAACTCCAACTCGTCCATCTCCGCCGTCTTGCGCCAGTGGTTGTCCACCTTCTCATACAGGAAATGGTCGTTGATCTCATGGCTCACAAACCTGAAGGCGCCCGTGCCAACCGGATGGGCCGCATATCCCTCGTCCCCCACCTGATTGTAGTAATCCTCGCTCTGCATCACGAAGGTGAGTTCAGACGCCCAGAAGTCCAGGATCGGCTCCGGCGCCGATATGTTCATGTCAATCTCGTAGGGACCTTTCACGTCGAAGCCGCTTTCGTCAGGGAGCCAACGCTGCCAGAAGACCGCGCCCGTAAGCGCCGCGTCCTCCTTGCTCACCTCCCGCCAGGTGTGGATAACGTCGTCGGCGTTAAACTCAACGCCCTCCCAGCCGGGAGCGTCGTTGAACATCACGCCCTCCTGTAGCTGGAAAGACCAGGTCGTGCCGTCGGGGCTTATCGAGTATTCCTTCGCCAACTGCGGCTCGAACTCGTAAGTCACCCGATGATTCCCAATCAGGAAGTCGAAAGCGGGTCGGATGTGAATCACGCCGCCGAACCCAGCCTTCCGCGGCAGCGTGTCCTGAATCACCATCGGCGGCATCGCTATCGCAACCCTCGACACCACCGGCACCGGCGCCATCGTCGGCGCGGGCGTCGGAACCGCCGTAGGTGCGGGCGTTGGCGTCGGCTCCGGCGTGGCCACCGCCGCCTTCACTATCCGCTCCACGTCAGCCTGAGACAAAGGCTCCCGCTGTCTGGCCGCCGCTTCCGCCAGCGCCGCGCCGATGGCCGCAGTCACGTCCTCCTGCTTCACTCCCTCAGCCGCCGCCGCCGCTACCGCGCTGTCAACCATCGCCTGTATCTCCGAACTGGAAATCCCTTCCGGCGCGCTTTCGCTCACCGCTGCCTCAATCAGTGACCGGATCTGGTCCTCCGACAAAGGCGGCTGCATCTGCGCCATTGCGTTCAGCATCGTTTGCTCCAGCCGCGCGGCCATCTGGTCCGCCATCGCCGTAATGTCAACGGTAGGCGCGACAGGCGCAGGCGTCGGTTCCGGTTCATCCTCCTCGCCGCACGCCACAATCACCAGCAGCGCACATCCCAACACCGCCAACATCGCCATTGCTTTCCACGTTTTCTGTCGCCAGGCATCCATCGCAAGCACCCCCTGCATTTTCATTCTTAGGATGGGTTCACGCCCGCAGGCGTTCACCGCATATTATAGGAACGCAATTTGAGTGTCAACTTACACAATCACCCCGCCGAATCACCCTCGCCTTCAACTCAACATCCCAACTCACCCAGCCTTAGACACCCCGATTACGAAATTCGTAACTACCCACTCCCCGCCATCCCCTCCGTCATTCCCGCGAAGGCGGGAATCCACCGCAACCCACGCCCATCTTCCCACGTAGGGGCGACCGGCCGTCGCCCCTATCCCGTTGCCGCTCACCCTGATCCTGTCCTGAGCTTGTCGAAGGGTCGAACGCCCCCATTCTTACCCCCTCTCCCAGGATGGGAGAGGGTTGGGGTGATGGCGCCCCCTTCCCCCCACAAAAAGCAATCGCCCTCCGTTTGGAGGGCGATTGCTCAAGTGTTTCCGAAGTTTATCAGAGTCGGCCTACTGATACACGGGCACCGTGTACTCGTGATGCCTCGACGGTCCCATGTGCAGGTGCCGCCCCTCGTAGGATCTGACTACCTCAGGATTGACCACAACCTGTCCATACACCCAGAACAGCGGGATGATCAGGTGGTTCTCGCGCGCCCATTCCGTCGCCTCTATCTCGATGGCGCGGAGAGTCTCCCAGTCACTCACGGACTCCAGCCGGTCGACGAAATCGTAGATCTCGTCGTGCATCTGCCACTCCTGCCGCCATCTCACGTTGTTCCTGAAGTGGTTGACCAAGCCGCCCGTAGTTGGCGGGCCAAACCTCGTCTGATGGACTCCTCTGGCGTGCTCGCGGTTTCTCGCCTTCGAAGTCATCTGCGCCGTGTTGATCGGAATCAGATTCACGTCGATGCCGACTTGTTCGAAGTATTGGGCTATGACCTCCGCCGTTTCGCCTATCTCAGGGAGACCCGTCAGCGGAGGCGTAACGTGAAGTTCAATCTCGAAGCCGTTCGGATAGCCTGCGTTGACTATCAGTTCCCGCGCCCTGTCCGGGTCGTAAGCGTAGGGTTCCCAGTTCGGGTTGGCGTGAGGCCACCACGGCGGGAACGCCCAGTGGGTGGTGACGATGCCCTGGTTGCCAAAGAACGACTTGTTCAACTCGTCCCGGTCGATGGCCAGGTTCAGCGCCTCTCGAACGTCCTTCACCCGTAGCGGGCTTTCCTCGTCTATCTCATAGCGCCCCGGGGGACACATCCGGTTCTCGTCAGGCTTCACGTCATTTCCGGGCGGGCAATTGCCGTAGCCGTCGGGACGCGTGGCTGAGAACATGCCGCCGATGAACATGAACGTGTAGAAGGCCGGCACTGTGCTGTTCTGCACCTGGAACCCTCTCGATATCGCCTGCTCGTGAAGGCTCCTGGCGATGCTCACTATGTCCGCCTCTTTGGTGTAGAGCATCGCGGTGCGCGTCGCCTCTTCCGTCACGTAGAAGAACTGCAACTCGTGGAACTCAGGCGTCTTCCTGTAGTGGTCTTCCACCCTTTCCAACGTCAGTCCCTGGTTGATGGCGAAGTCAACGTATGTGAAGGGGCCCGTGCCGATGGGATCGGCTATGTAAGCGTCCTCGCCAACGTCATTGTAATAGTCTTCGCTGGCCACCCCGCGCCGGTCGTCCGTGCTCCAGTAGCCCCAGGTCAGGTTGGGACTGTTGAGCTTCCACACGAACTCGTGGTCGCTGATCTTCTCGAAGTGCTCGTCGTCAAACGTGGAGAACGGCCCAACCGCTCCGGGGAAGCTCGCCTGCCACGGCGGGAAGTTGTTCACCATGTACGAGAATTTCACGTCATCCACGGTAAACTCGTAACCCGTGGGCTGCTTATTCTGGTAGAAGGGAACCCCCTCGTGCAGCTTGAACTTCCAGTCCTGGGCGTTGTTGCTTACCTCCCAGCTTTCCGCCAGGTAGCCTACCCACTGCTCGCTGAAGCGGTCGATGTGCAGCATGCCCTCATACAGGTTGCAGAGAGGCCCCTGCGCGCTCTGCCAGCCTGCCAACTGCCACTTCGTTGTCGCCTGAACGCCCGGAGGCGCCATCGAAACTCGCAGTCGCGGCTGCACCGGTTCCGCAGACGGAGCCGCTGTGGGCGCTTCCGTCGGCGCCGCCGTAGCTTGCGGAATCCTGACTCGGTCCTGCGTCGGAGCCGCCGTAACGGGTGCGGCTGTTGCCGGAGCCGCCGTTGCGGGCGCGGCTGTTGGCCTTGGCGCTGCGGTTGCCGGAGCCGCCGTTGCCGGGGCCGCCGTCGGCGGGGGCGTTGGGGCCGGAGCCGCAGGCGTCGGAGCCGGAGCCGCCGGAACTGCCGTCGCGGGCGCTTCCGTCTCCTCTTCCCCGCCGCACGCCACAATCACCAGCAACAGGCCTGCCATCAGTGCCAGCATTCCTAGCAATTTCCAGGTTGCGGGTCGCCATCCTCTACTCATAAATACCCCCAACGCACCCATTTTAGGCTCGAATCAAGCCGTGTGCGATTCACCGCATACTATAGCAACTGAAAAAGCATGTCAACAACGCAAACTCAAAAGGCGAAACGCAGTTTCCCCGCCCGTATGCGCCCCTTTCGTCAACCAAAGCCCATAGCCCGTCGAATTCGCATACCGCGCTGATGGTTTAACCTGCTAATTTGAAGGATAACGAAAATACCCCTTCCTAGAGGCAGGTTTCAAACCCGCCCTGACCCCATCTTGCTCCCGCGGAAGCGGGAGCCTATCTCCTCTTACCCCTTCCCCCTTGATGGGGGAAGATTGAGATGGGGGTGATTCCGGTAGAATTGACGAGCATTTGGCAGTTACGAAAAATCCCCTCCCTCGCCGATTGAACAAAAAGGAACAGCCGCCCTCGCGTGGAGGGCGGCTGTTCACCGGTTCGCTAACCTTGAAGGGCCGACCTACTTATACACGGGCACCGTGTACTCGTGATGCCTCGACGGTCCCATGTGCAGGTGCCTCGACTCGTAGGACGCTACTATGTCAGGGTTCACCACAACCTGCCCGACCAGCCAGTACAGCGGGATCATCAGGTGATTGTCCCGCGCCCAGTTGGCCGCCTCAATCTCGATGGCGTCCAGTTCCGGCCAGCTGCTCGCTGCTTCCAACCTGTTTACGAAGTCGTAGATCTCATCGTGCTGCTGCCACTCTTGCCGCCAGTTGACGTTGTTCTTGAAGTGGCGTACCAGCTGACCGCGGCCGGGTGGACCGAATCGGGTCTGGATCACGCCCCGGGAGTGTTCCCGGTTCCTCGGAATCGACGACTGCTGCGCCGTGTTAATCGGCTTGAGCGTTACCTCAAGACCAACCGACTCGAAGTACTGCGCGACGACCTCTGCCATTTCGCCTATCTCCGGCAGTCCCGTAATCGGGGGTGGCACGTATACGTCCATCTCAAACCCGTTCGGGTATCCCGCTTCCGTAATCAACTGCCTGGCCCGGTCAGGGTCGAAGTCGTAAGGAGCCCAGGACGGGTCACCGTGCGTCCACCACGGCGGGAACGCCCAGTGGGTGGTCTTCAAAGCCGTACCGTCGAAGAAGACGTCATTCATCTGGTCGCGGTCGATGGCCAGGTTCAGCGCCTCACGCACAAGTACGTTGCGCATCGGGCTCTCCTCGTCAATCTCGTACCTGCCCGCGGGACACATCTGGTTTTCGTCAGGCTTTATTTCGTCCCCAGGCGGGCACTTCGAATAACCGTCGGGCCGGGTGGCGGAGAACATCCCGCCGATGAACATGAAGGTGTAAGAACTCGGCGTGGTGCTGTTCACCACCCGGAAGCCCTCCGCCGTAGCCTGACCATGCAGCGACCTGGCTATGCTGACGATGTCAGCCTCTTTCGTGAAAAGCATCGCCATTCGGGTGGCTTCCTCAATCACGTAGAAGAACTGAACCTCGTGGAACATCGGCGTCTGACGATAGTGGTCCTCAACCCTCTCCACAATCAAACCCTGGTTCAACTCAAACCAGCTGAAGGTGAACGGGCCGTTTCCGATGGGATCCGCAATGTATCCCTCCTCGCCAACGTCGTCCCAGTACGCCTTGCTGGCAACGCCGCGCCGGTCGTCGGAACTCCAGTAGCCCCACGTCAGGTCCGGCTTGTCCAGCTTCCAAACGAACTCGTAGTCGCTCTTGATGTCGAAGTGACGCGGGTCCGGCGTAGACTGCGCCGCCAAGCCCGGAATCCCAGCCTGGTATGGCGGGAAGAAGTTGATCTCGAAGGAGTGGATTACGTCTTCGACCGTCATCGTGTACTCGGTCGGCTGCTTGTTCCTGTAGAAGGGAATGCCCTCCTTCAGCTTGAAAGTCCACTCCGTTGCGCCCGCGCCAATCTCCCAGCTCTCCGCCAGGTAAGGCACGTAGCTCTCATCGTACCTGTCAAGGTGAATCAGCGTGTCATACATCGTGTAAAGCGGGCCTTGCGCGCTCTGCCAGCCGGCCAGCTTCCAGTGCGTGGTCGCCTGCACGCCCGGCGGCGACATGGATACCCTTAGGCGCGGCTGCACCGGTTCCTGAGGAGCCGCCACCGTCGGCGCCGCCGTCGGCATCGCCGTAGCTTGGGGAATCCTGATTCGCTCCTGCGTGGGCGCGGCTGTCGCGGGCGCTGCCGTCGCCGGGGCCGCTGTTGCCGGAGCCGCCGTCGGCCTGGGCGCCGCCGTCGCGGGCGCAGCCGTTGCCGGAGCCGCCGTCGGTTGCGGCGTCGGCTGCGGCGCCTGCGTCGGTGCCGGCGCCGCCGTCGGCGCCGCCGTTGCCGCCGGCGTTTCTTCGTCGCCGCCGCAGGCCACTATCACCATCGCCATCAGCGCGACTATCGACAGCAGACCGAGCGTCTGCCATCTTCGTAGCCACTTTGCAGACTTCATCTATTCACCTCCTGGAGCTTTCCAAAATACGCACTGCCCTCAAGCAAGCTGAACCGCCCGCTTCAAAGCAGTGATTTCGATGCATCCTAGACTAGCGGCGTAACCTTGTCAATACCGATTGACCAACCTCAAAGGAATCCCGCAATCCCGACCCTCCCATCGCTCCCGCCGAAAGAGACCCTTCCATAACCATCATACGAAACATCCCACCCTCATTCCTCCAACATCCTCCCTCATTCCCACAACATCTCTCCCTCATTCCTCCAACATCCTCCCTCATTCCCACAACATCCCACCCTCATTCCCACAACATCCCACCCTCATTCCTCCAACATCCTCCCTCATTCCCACAACATCCTCCCTCATTCCCACAACATCCCACCCTCATTCCTCCAACATCCTCCCTCATTCCCACAACATCCTCCCTCATTCCCACAACATCCCTCACTCATTCCTCCAACATCCTCCCTCATTCCCACAACATCCTCCCTCATTCCCACAACATCCCTCACTCATTCCTCCAACATCCTCCCTCATTCCCACAACATCCTCCCTCATTCCCACAACATCCTCTGCCATTCCCGCCACCCCACTCGTCATTCCCGCGAAGGCGGGAATCCAGGGGCGGGGCCTTATCTATGAAAACGACGCTTCTTCTACGCAATGCTCATGTGAATCAGCAGTCATGCAAAAGTCTCCCACAATAAGAACAGCCGCCCCCTTGTCGAGGGCGGCTGTCCCTGGATTCGCTATGCCTTCAGCGTGGATCTACTTGTACACCGGCACCGTGAACTCGTGATGCCTCGTCGGGCCCATGTGGATGTGCCGCGACTCGTAGGACTCAACCGTCTGCGGGTTGTACACCACCTGGCCGACCAGCCAGAACAGCGGAATCATCAAGTGCTGCTCGTATGTCCACTGCGTCGCTTCCACTTCCAACTGTTGCAGGTGTTCCCAGCTTGTGGCCGCTTCCATCTTGTCGATGAATTCGTACACCTCTGGATGCCCCTGCCATTCCTGACGCCAGTCAACGTTGTTCCTGAAGTCGCCTGTTACTCGGCCTGGAGTCGGAGCGCCCCAGCGAGAGGGTATGACCCCCCGGGTATGCTCGCGGTTCCTGATTAGAGGAGCAAACTGGGCCCTGTCGACCGACTTCAACTCTGCATCGACGCCTACGTTTGCAAAGTACGACACCAAAGCCTCCATGATGTCGCCGATTTCCGGCAGGCTCGGAAACGCGCTGGGCGTAAAGATCTGCATCGTAAACCCATCGGCATAGCCGGCCTCGGCCAAAAGCGCACGCGCCCGGTCCGGGTCAAAGTCGTATGGAAGCCAATGGTCCTGATGATAGGGCCACGACTGGGGGAAATTGAACAGGGTCTGCTTAACTGCCGCGCCCTTGAAGAACACCTCGTTTATCTCATCCCGGTTGATGGCCAGGTTGAGAGCTTCCCTCACCTTTACGTCGCGCATCGGACTCTCTACGTCAATTTCATACCTTCCGGCCGGACATTGGCCCCTATACGCAGGGGCGCCAGGGTAAGGGGCTTCGGGCTCAACGTCGGTTCCAGGCGGGCATCTCTTGTAGCCGTCAACCCCTGTCTCGCTGAACATGCCGCCAATGAACATGAAGAAGCGGGCGCTGGCCGTCGTGCTGAATGCAACTGCATAACCCCTGGCTATGGCCTGCTCGTGAAGCGCCTGGGACATTTCGGAAATGTCCGTCTCGTTCGTGTACATCATCGCCGACCGGGTGGCCTCTTCTCCCACGTAGAAGAACTCAAGCTCATGGAATAGCGGCGTCTGCCGGTAGTGGTCTTGCACCCTCTCCATGGAGATCCCCTGGTTGAGTTCGAAGTCCAGGAAAGTGAACGGTCCGGTCCCAATTGGGTCCTCTATGTAGCCGTCCCAACCAACGGCGTCGAAGTGCTGCTTGCTGATAACGCCGCGCCTGTCGTCAGAGTTAATCGTCTGACCCCAGACCCAGTTGGGCTGGTCCAGCTTCCAGATGAACTCGTGGTCGCTGATGATGTCAAAATGCCTTGCGTCCGCGGTGCTGTAGTCAATCACCGAACCGTTGTCGGCCTCCTGGTAGGGAGCGAAGTTGTTGACGTCATACGAGTGAATCACGTCGGCAACCGTCATCGTGTATTCCGATGGCTGACCACCCCTGTAGAAGGGTACGTTTTCATGCAGCACGAACCGCCAATTTCGCGCGTCGGAGCTGATTTCCCAGCTTTTCGCCAGGTATCCCTCCAACGCCTCCGTGTACCGCTCGTTGTGCAGGAGGGTATCGAACATCCCTGTCATCGGACCCTGAGGACTCTGAAGCGCCCCAATTGCAAACTGAACAGTGGTCTGCGAAATCGGTGGCGCAATCGCTACCCTCAGCCGTGGCTGCACCGGTACCCGTTCCGCCTCAGCCGTCGGCGGCATGGTTGGCGCCGGCGTCGCCGTTACCGGAGGAACAAAAATAATCCTCGTCGGCGCGGGTGCGGCTGTTGGCGCGGGCGCCTGCGTTGCCGTAGGTGCGGGCGCCTGCGTCGGCGTGGGCGCGGGCGGCTGCGTTGGAGCCGCCGTCGGAACCGGCGTCGGAGCCGGAGCCACGGGCGTCGGGGCCGGAGCCGCCGTCGGAACCGGCGTCGGAGCCGGCGTTTCTTCGTCGTCGCCGCCGCAGGCGACTATCACCATCGCCATCAGCGCGACCAGAGACAGCGCGACAACCGTCTGCCATCTCCTGATCCACATTGGAGTCTTCACGTTTCGGACCTCCTAAGTTTCTTGCAAAATTCGCACTGCCGGCAAGCAGACTGAATAGCCCTCTCGAAAGCAGTGGTTCAGATGCATCCTAGACTAATTGACTGGAAATTGTCAATAGCAGATTAAAGACCGGCCGGCTCCGCCTTAATCCAGCAACCCCTTCTCCCGAGCCACCGCCCTTCCCCCTTCCAGAAACGCCGACGCCGCCGACTGCAACGCCCCCCGTGGCGAAAACGCGAACGCCCTAAACCCCTTCTCCAACGCCGCCGGCATATCCCCCACCGACGCCGGAATGAACACCGTCTTCCCCGCCGCCACCGACGCCTCCCGGATCTTCTCCGTCAACGCGTCCACCTCATCCTGCGGCGGCCACCCCATCGAATGCGCCAGGTCGCCGGGGCCTATCCCAATGAAGTCCAACGCCGGAATCGCCAGAATCTCCCCCATCTCGTTAACGGCCCTGATGTCCTCAATCGTGCACCCGACGATAGTCTCCTCGTTTATCCCATGCGTCCACCCTATCATCTGCGGATTCGAACCCTCCGGCGCGTTCACGTCCCGCCCGAAACTCCCCGCCCGTCCCCCGTGATACACCGTCCGATTCCCCTCAGGATGAAACTTCGCCGCGTCCAACACCGCCCGCACGTCGGCCAGCGAAGTCACCCGCGTCGCCAGAATCCCCCCCGCGCCCGCATTCAACAGCCTCAAAATCAACCGCGGGTCAAGCGGCGTCCTGAAAATCGTATCCATCCCTCCCAGATCCGCCGCCCGAATCAAGTCCTCCAGACGCGCCGCGTCAAACAAATCGTTCTCCAACACCACGTCCAGATAATCAAACCCCAACAACCCGAGCATCTCCGCCATCGCGGGCGTGACCTCCGGCGCGCCAACCGTCGCCCCGAACACCACCTGCCCCGCCTTCATCTTCCGCTTGGTTTTATTGATGCGAACCACTACCTCCTCCTTTCATACCTCACGCCAAGATGTAGGGGCGATTGGCGAATCGCTCTCCCCCAACCACTCACCCTTGATTCCCCTCTCCGCTCACCCTGAGCCTGTCGAAGGGTCGAGCGCCCCGTCCCATCCGTCATTCCCGCGTAGGCGGGAATCCATTCCCCCTCTCCATTGTGGGAGAGGGCTGGGGTGAGGGTACGCCTCCCATCTCCCCGCTCACCCTGAGCCTGTCCTGAGCTTGTCGAAGGGCCTGTCGAAGGGTCGAGCGCCCCGTCCCATCCGTCATTCCCGCGTAGGCGGGAATCCATTCCCATCCACAATCTTTTGTTCCCACGAACGCGGGAATCCATTCTTCTCCCTTCCCCCTTGACGGGGGAAGGTTAGGATGGGGGTGACTCCCCCTACCCCACATGTCATTCTGAGCGGAGCGAAGAATCTAGCCGCTCACCCTGAGCCTGTCCTGAGCTTGTCGAAGGGTCGAGCGCCCCGTCCCATCCGTCATTCCCGCGTAAGCCGGAATCCAGTTCCCTCCCTTCCCCCTTGACGGGGGAAGGTTAGGATGGGGGTGACTCCCCCTACCCCAAATCATACAACTTCATCGCATTCGTCCGCGTAACCTTCAACGCCACCTCCGCCGAAATCCCCTCGAAATTCTTGTCCACAATCTCGTGCGAATTCGGAAACGTCGACGCCCCGTGCGGATAATCGCTCGCCCACGCGAAATTGTCCTCCCCGAAATAATCCGTCAGCATCAGACCCACCGCGTCATCCATGAAAGTCCCGAAAATCTGCCGCTTCGCATACTCGCTCGGCGCCATCTCCAGGTCCGTCAACGTCTTCCATCCCTGCTGGTGATACCACACGTCCGACCGGTACACGTAGTGCGGCATCCACCCGATGTCATTCTCCGCCGACACTATCCGCAGGTTCGGATGACGCGCCAGCACCCCCGAAAACAGTATCTCCGACAGCGACCGCTTCACCTCGTCGATCATGCTCATCACGCCCAGATAGTGGTTGCTCTTGAACTTACCCACCTTCTGCGTCTCCGGCCCGTGCCCCGAATTCACGTGCAGACTGATGGGCATGTTCAACTCCGACGCCGCCGCCCAGAAAGGCTCGTATACGGGGTCGCCGTAGCTCAACTCATCCGGCGGCGACGTCATTATCGTTCCACCCCGCAGCCCTATCTCCGCGCACCGACGCAGCTCCCTCGCCCCCTCCGCCGGGTCCAGAAGCGGAATCAGCCCCAACCCGATGAACCGCTGCGGGTCGTAGCTGCAAAACTCCGCCAGCCAATTGTTATACCCCCGAAACAGCGCCGCCTGCAAAGCCGCGTCCCGCGTGAACGCCAGCATCCGGAACCCCTGCGTCGTGTAGATCACCTCCGCCTCGATTCCGTCCAACTCCATGTCCGGTATCCGCTCCGCCGGCAGATACGCCCCCAGCCGGCAATCGTCCAGCGTCTCCCCCTCGATGGCCCGGTTCTCCTCCGCCGTCCGACCCGCGTTGAACGACCCCGATATGCTCTTCGGCTCCATCTCCTCGAAAAACATATACTCCCCCGGCGGCAGCCCCGGAGGATTCACCACGTTCCGCGGCGCCCTCTCCCGAAATTCCGCGTCCACGTAATCCGACCACATCGTTCGCGGCTCCACCACGTGAGAGTCCGCCGAAATCAACTTATACTCCGCCATCCTAGCCTCCTATCGCCAAGCGTTGACGCCATTCTATCAGAAACAACCCCCCCTTGCGATGCCCCCAAACCCACCCCCCCCCCCGCCCCCCACCACATCCACATCCTCCGTCATTCCCGCGCAGGCGGGAATCCATCTTACCCCTTCCCCCTCGATGGGGGAAGGTTGGGATGGGGGTGAAATCCCCCCCACGCCATAACCAACCGTAGGGGCGATTGGCCAATCGCCCTCCCCCTCCCACCCACAAACCCGTCATTCCCGCGTAGGCGGGGATCCATCTTCCCCCCCCCGCTCACCCTGAGCCTGTCGAAGGGTCGAGCGAAGGAGACGGCTTGCCCCGAAGATGTAGTATAAAAAAAGGAAAAGGTCAGGAATCGGCGAAAACACGATGAAGCGTTGGCTTACAAAATTAACGACGTCTATAGGTTTCACGACCATAGTCGCGTTAACCGCCATCGCCTGCGCGATGGAAGACGGCGAATTAACCCCGCCGCCCACCCCTATGTTCGCGACAGAATTCCCGCCGGCAACCCAAGCCCCACCACCCACGGCGGCAACTCCTGCACCCACGGCAAAGGCGGGCCTTCGTCCACCGACCCCCCTGCCTCAAATCTATTCCAATGTCCTTCCCAAGGGCGCGAGCCTTATCCCGTCCTTGGACAGGCAGATATTCTTCTCCGATGTGATAGTGTTGGCCAACTTCGTATCTGCGACGGCTGGGACTGAAACCATCCCCAAAGCAAGTGAACAACCCACCTACCGTCCTACAGTGACGTTGACCTTCAATGCGGTGGAGTACCTGAAGGGAAGCGGCCCCAACACGTTCAGCGTGGAACTGAGCGCCATTGGAAGAGAGCAGTATTGGGAGAATGGAGAGCGTTACAATGGGTACCTCACTCAGGCCAAGGCATTGGAAGAGGCCCAGCAGTTGGTCAGTGACCGGAACACGGACTATGATGATCGCCCCGGTGTCCTCTTCCTCAAGGGGCCGGTTGCGCCCGTTACAAGTAGTGATGGAAGCGCTGGTGGATCGACTGCCACAAGCAACTACAACTTCCTACTCTTCAACGCCCTTATCCAGGGTTCCTTCATGGTGGACGTGGATTCAATGAGCCGGGCGTGGCTGCCATACCAAAACGCAACCGGTAACCCAACGCTTATCACCAACAGTCCCCCACCTGCACGTATCAGAGCGTCTGAAGACCCTGACACTATGACTCTGGTTGGCTTGAAGACGCGCATAGGCGAGATAGCCGACATGATAAAGGAGGGAGATGGCACCGAAGCATACTCTGAGTGCATCTTCTCCAAGCTGGTCCGACATGAATACTATCGGGGCCAGCCTACAAATAAACCAGCAACATTCACTCTACAATCTGGCCAAGCCGCAGGAATGGAATTATACAGGTCAAGCCTGGTAGACGGAGCTGCCTACAATGTTTACACTACCACTGGGCCGGATGCTAACCGTTTCAGCCATGACGTAGTGGACGATGACTCGGTGGCCACCAACGGCTATTATTACGTCCAGGCCACTGCTCGTCCCCTTCCCGCGGGGGACTACACCACCAAGTTTCACATACAGCACCATAGCCATATAATCTGCAACTTCAACCCCACCCATAACAACTATATCTCCTATGAGGTAACGGTGGAGGCTCCTGCGGGGACGTTGCATGAGGCGTTTTTTGATCCGGTGGAGTCGGGGCAGGATGAGGTGTCGCCGGCGTCGTTCAGCGTTGGGGGGACGGCTACGGAGATAAAGGGATTGGAATGGGCGGACGACATCGTAACCCTCACCCTCAACCCCCACGCCCCCCTCTCCGGCTACACCCTCGACTTCATCACCCTCGACGGCGCCGCCTCCCTGACCCTCCCCGCCGACAACGCCGTCTCCAACCCCCACGCCGCAACCCTCGCCTGGCCCGTCCCTCACCAACCCTGGCGCCCCGGCGACAAGCTCATGCTCCGCATCCGCGAAGACTCCGCCCCACCCCCTCCAACCCCCACCCCCTAAACTCTCCCACGCCTGTAGACGCGACCGGCAGATCCCCCTCCCCCCTCACCCTGAGCCTGCCCTGAGCCTGTCGAAGGGCCTGTCGAAGGGCCGAACGCCCCCCTTCCTCCAACCAAACAAAACGGCGGCGGGCCGAAACCCGCCGCCGCGTCATTCAATCCCTATCCTTCTCCGCAGCGTCCCCGCCGCTACTCCTCCGCCATCCTCCGCCTCCGACGCGCCACCAGGAACAACAGCATCAGCAGAACCGAAGGCAGCAGCAGCCACAGCCACATATCCTTCAACCCCAACCCGGGGGCCGCCTCCGGCGGCGAAGCCGGCCCCGGAGGAACCATCTCTTCATAGAACGCCCCGCCCTCTTCGTCCCCGCCTACCGGCGCGCTCAGATCCACGTCCCCTATCCGCTGCGGCTCAGGCGCCTCCCGCCGCGGACTCGACACCACCGACAGTTCAGCCTCCGGTGTCGGCTCAACCGTCGGCTCCGACGTGGGTGTCGGCGTAGGCGTAGGAGTCGGCGTCGGCGCCGGTGTCGCCGTTGGCGTGGGCGTCGCCGTAGGCGTTGGCGCGGGCGTCGGCGTCGCCGTCGACACCGGCGCAGGCTCCGGCGTCGGATTCGGCGTCGGCAACGTCATGTCTATCTGCATCGGCGTCGCCGTAGGCGTTGGCGCGGGTGTCGGCGTAGGGGTCGGCGCGGGTGTTGGCGCGGGCGTCGGCAGCGCCGTCGGTATCGGCGAATACGTCGTCGGGGACTGCGTTGGCGTCGGCGTCGGGGTTGGAGTCGGCGCGGGCGTCGGTGTCGCCGTCGGCGCGGGCGCAGGCGCAGGCGTCGGCGCAGGCGTCGGGACGACCCGCTTTGACGCCGTCCGTAGCGTCGCCAGATCCGACCACGCCCCGTACCCCTCGTCATTCTCCGCCATCACCTCCACCTCGTAAGCCGTCCCCGGCTTCAACGGCGTATTCGGGTAACCGGCGTTCATTGTCCAGTCCAGCAGCGCCTCGTTCGTATAAACCGTCCACACGTTGTACGTGTCGGACTTCCTGCCCTGCTCCCAGAACCTCACCCACCACTTCTTGATGGCAGGCTTCCCCGTCATGTCCGGCGCCTCCCACTCCGCCGTTATCGACGTAGTAGAGACCGCCTTCTCCTTCGGCGTCCCCGGCTTGCCCGGCGGCTCGTTCGCGTCCCCGACGTTGATGGACACCGGAATCACGTAGTCCCCCGGCGCGTTCGGCGATAGACCCTGGCCCTTCTGCGAACCCGACCCCGTCGCCGTCATCGTCACGACCACGCTGTACGAAGTCCTCGCCTCGTAGTCCAGATTCGTCCCGCTCCCCACCGTTATCTGCCCCGTCGAGGAATCTATGTCGAAGCTCGAAGCGTCCGTCCCGCTCAGCGTGTGCGTCAGCGTATAACTATTCGGATTGGAAGTAGCCGTCACCTCCGCGCCCACCTTCGTATCCGCCGCCGAGTTCTCCGCAACGCTGCGAGAAAGGTTGGACGCCTGCGTGATGGCGCTGCCCGAGTCCGACCAGGCCCCGTTCCCCTCCGCGTTGGCGGCCCTCACCTGCACTTCGTAACTCCTGCCCGCCGTCAGCCCCGAAAGCGTCGTCGAAGTCCCCATCCCGCTGAAGCTGTGACTCGTCCACGCCGAACCTCCGCTCCGACGGTACTGCACGTTGTAGCCCGTCACCGGCGGCTTCCCCGCCATCTCCGTCGAAGTCAACGCCGTCCACGAAACGTCCAGCTTCCCGTTCGGCGTCGCCGCGTTCTGGACGACCGTCGGCGCCCCAGGCGCGGGCGGCGGCTCGTCAACGTCCGTCACGTTTATCGTCACCGCTATCGTATCGTCAATCTTCGTGTCAGGATTGTCGTTCTCATCCTTCCGGTCGCTCACCTCCACAACCACGCTGTAGGAAGTCTTCGACTCATAGTCCGGCACGTTCCCCGTCTTCACCGTTATCTGTCCGGTGTTCAACCCGATGTCGAACTCGTCCTTGTCCGTCCCGTTCAGCGAATAGTACAGCGTATGATTCTCCGTGTCGTTCGCCGTCACCGGCGCGCCCACGTTCCCGCCGACCGCCGTGTTCTCCGCCACGCTCCGAGTGGTCGTGACGTTCGGGAAATCGGCGTGCACGTTCTTGTCCTGCGTGTTGGAAGAGCCGGAGAGCGACCAGCCGCTGTTCCCTTCGTCGTTGATCGCCTTCACCTGCACTTCGTAGCTGGTGCCTTCGGTGAGGCCCGTGATGGTGGTGGAGGTCCCCGTGCCTGTGAAGGAATGAGAAGTCCACGTCGAATCGGATGTCTTCTTGTACTGCACGTCGTAGTCGCTCACCGCCGGCTTCCCCGTCATGTCCGGCGCCGTCCACGATACGTCCAGCTTCGTCTTCGGCGTGGTTGTGTTCTGCGTCACCGTCGGCGCCGACAGAGCGGCCGGCGGCTCGTTCACGTCTACGACGTTGATGGTCACCGTCGACGTGTCATCGATAGTATTGTCCGTTCCCTCCTGGTCGTTCTTCCCGTCCGTCACGTTCACCGTCACGCTGTACGAGGTCTTCGCCTCGTAGTTCGGGACGTTCCCCGTCTTCACCGTTATCTGCCCTGTGCCGGAGCCGATGTTGAACTTGGAAGCGTCCGTCCCCGTCAGCGAGTAGGTCAGCGTGTCGCCGTCCGCGTCCGTGGCCGACACCGCCGCGCCAATAGACGTGTTCGCCGTCGAGTTCTCGTCGATGCTCCGCGTCGCCGTCGCCGGAATTGCCGGCGCCGCGTTCGATGCAGTCTTCTTCGACCCGCTGGCAGACCAGCCGCTGTTCCCTTCGTCGTTGATCGCCTTCACCTGCACGTCGTAGGTCGTCCCGGCGGTCAGCCCCGTCAGCGTCGTCGATGTCCCCGTTCCCGTGAAGCTGTGCGAACTCCACGTCGCATCGGAACTCTTCTTATACTGCACGTCATAGTCGCTGACGGCCGGCTTCCCCGTCATCGTCGGCGCCGTCCACGATACGTCCAGCTTGTACTTCGGCTCCGTAGCGTTGGCCGAAACCGTCGGCGCGGTAATCGTCGGCGGCTCCGCCACGTCCGTCACGTTTATCGTTACCGGAACCACGTAGTCCCCCGGCGCGTTCGGGTCCACCGACTGCGCGGTGACCCCCACGTTCTTCGCCGCCGCCGTCACCGTCACCGTCACGCTGTACGATGTCTTCGTCTCGTAGTCCAGGCTCGTTCCCGATTTCACTGTAATCTGGCCCGTGGAAGAGCCAATCTCAAACTTGGAAGCGTCCGTTCCGCTCAGCGCGTGGGTGTACGTGTAGCCGGTGTTGGTGGATACGGCCGTCACCGCCGCCCCCACGTTCGTCCCCGCCGCCGAGTTTTCGGCGACGCTCCGCGTCTCCGCGCCCAACGTGGTGATGCCGTTGCCGCTGTCCGACCACGCCCCGTCCCCTTCGTCGTTCACCGCCCTCACCTGCACGTCGTACTTCTTGCCAGCCGTCAACCCCGTCAACGTCGTCGTTGTCCCCGTCCCCGTGAAGCTGTGCGAACTCCACGTCGAACCGCCGCTCAACCGGTACTGCACGTCGTAGTCGCTTATCGCCGGCTTCCCCGTCATCGTCGGCGCCGTCCACGATACGTCCAGCTTCGTCGTCGGCGTCGCCGAATTCGCCGCCACCGTCGGCGCGCCTGGCGCGGCAGGCGGCTCCGCCACGTCCGTCACGTTTATCGTCACCGCTATCGTAGCGTCGATGACCGTGTCCGCGTCCCCGCCCGAGTCCTTCTTGTCGCTCACCCCCACCGTCACGCTGTAGGAACTCTTCGCCTCGTAGTCCGGCGCGTTCCCCGTCTTCACCGTTATCTGCCCCGTGCCGGAGCCGATGTCGAACTTGGAAGCGTCCGTTCCCGCCAGCGAATACTCAAGCGTGTCGCTCTCCGGGTCCGTAGCCGTAACCACCGCGCCGATGTTGGTCCCCGCCGCCGAATTCTCCGCTATGCTCCGCGTCGCCGTCGCCGCCGAGAACTCGGGGATCTCGTTAACGTCCGTCACGTTGATCGTCACCTTGATGACCTTAACCGAGGACATGGTGTCGCTGCCGTTGTCCCGAACGGCGTCCACGTGCACCTCGACGCTGTAGCTGGTCTTGGCCTCGTAGTCGGGGATGTTGCCCGTCTTCACTTTAATCTGCCCGGTGGACGCCTCGATGGTGAACTTGTCCTTGTCCGTCCCCTCCAGGCGCGTGGAAGCGCTGTAGCTTTGCAGGGTGATGCTTGCGTTCACTGGAGCGCCCACGCTGGCGCCCACCGCCGAGTTCTCGGCGATGGCGCGCGTGACCGGTGCGGGGTCCGTGGCCCACGAGGCGACGTCGGACCAGGCTCCGTTGCCCTCGTCGTTCACCGCCCGCACCTGCGCCTCGTAGCTCTTGTCTACCGCCAGGCCCGTCACCGTCGTGCTGATTGCCGTTCCTGAGTGCGCAAAGTCCGTCCAATCGGTGGCGCCCACTTTCCTGTACTGCACGTCATAATCGCTCACCGCCGGCTTCCCCGCCATCTGCGTGGTGGTCAGCGCAGTCCAGGACAGGTCGAAACTGGTGTGGTAGTTCGACGAGGCGCGGCTCGCCGACGGCACGCCGAGCTTCGGCGGCGCCTCCGCCACGTCCGTCACGTTGATCGTCACCGCTATCGTATCGTCTATCGTCGTGTCCGCCGTCCCGTCCGCCTTCTTCCCGTCCGTCACGTTCACCGTCACGCTGTACGAACTCTCCGCCTCGTAGTCGGGCACGTTCCCCGTCTTCACCGTTATCTGCCCCGTGCCCGACCCGATGTCGAACTTGCCAGCGTCCGTCCCCGTCAGCGAATACGTAAGCGTGTCGCTCTCCTGGTCCGTCGCCGCAACCGCCGCACCGATGCTCGTCCCAACCGCCGAATTTTCCGCGATGCTCCGCGTCGCCGTAGCCCCGTCATCGAAGGTCGGCGCCTCGTTCACGTCCGTCACGTTAATTGTCACCGGCACAACGTAGTCCCCCGGCGCGTTCGGGTCCACCGACTGCGTGTTAGCCCCCTGCGTCTTGGCGGCAGCCGTCACCGTCACGATGACGCTGTACGATGTCTTCGTTTCGTAGTCCAGGCTCGTCCCCGATTTCACGGTTATCTGCCCCGTGGAAGATCCAATCTCAAACTTGGAAGCGTCCGTTCCGCTCAGGCTATGAGTGTAGGTGTAGGTGGTATTGGTAGACTTCGCCGTGACCGCCGCGCCCACGTTGGTTGAGGCGGCTGAGTTTTCGGCGACGCTGCGAGTGACCGCATTCGCGTCCGTAATGGCCGTCCCCGAATCCGACCACGCTCCGTTGCCCTCGGCGTTCACCGCGCGAACCTGAACCTCGTAGGTCTTCCCAGAAGTCAAGCCCGTCAAAGTTGTCGATGTGCCGGTTCCCGTAAAGGACGCGTCCGTCCACGTCGTACCCCCGCTCAGGCGGTACTCCACGTCGTAGTCGCTCACCGCCGGTTTCCCCGTCATCTCCGTCGAAGTCGGAGCCGTCCAGCTTACGTCCAGCTTCGTCGCCGGCGTCGTTGCATTCGCCGAAACCGTCGGCGCGCCCAGCTTCGGCGGCGGCTCGTTCACGTCCGTCACGTTGATTGTCACCGCGATGGTGTCGTCAACCGCCGTGTCCGCCGTTCCGTCCGCGTCCTTCTTGTCGCTCACCCCCACCGTAACGCTGTACGAAGTCTTGGCCTCGTAGTTGGGAATATTGCCCGTCTTGACCGTAATCTGACCGCTGGTCGAGGAAATGTCGAACCTGCTCGCGTCCGTCCCGCTCAGGGAGTAGCTCAGCGTGTCGCTTTCCGGGTCCGTTCCCGTCACCGCCGCTCCGACGTTGGCGTTGGCCGCCGAGTTCTCCGCGATGCTCCGCGTTGCCGTGGCCGCCGAGAACGAGGGATCCTCGTTTCCCTGCGTCGTCTTCTTCCCGCTGTTCGAATACGGGCTGTTTCCATTGCTGTTGGTCGCCTGCACCTGCACCTCGTATTCTGTCTTGGCCTCCAGCCCCGTCAGCGTGGTCGTCGTCCCCGTCCCCGTGTGGGTCCAGTCAATCCAATTCGCGTCGGCCGTCTTCTTGTATATCACGCTGTAGCCCGTCACGTCCGGCACGGCGAAAGGCTTGGTCCAGGAAACGTCCAGCCGGGTGCCGGGATTGCCGGTGCTGTTGCCCACCGTCGGCGCGTCCGGCTTGTACGGACGACCGGACTGACCCGTCTTGATGTGCAGCGTGTTCGCCCACATCTTCGGACAGCCCAAAGTCTGCAACGCTACCGACACGTCATAGTTCGTGTTCTCTTTCAGGCCCCAGATTTTCGTGGTGTTTTGGGGGTTGTTTGCCGGCAGGCCCGATACTTCGGTCCAGGTGGTTGTTCCCGATTCCCGGTACCGGGCAAAAGCGTTTCCACCCCCGGAACTGTTCCCGTACCAGACTTGGAAGCCGTAGTTCGCGGTCCCGCTGTCGAATGTCACCACTTCCTTGGAGGAAACGTCAGTGGGCAACCCCAATGAGCTGCAGGTGGAGTGGACGTTGTCCACTCCGACGGTGAACTGGAATTTGAGCGAGACCGATTGCCAGTTCGTCGCCGAGGCCGTGTAGGTCAACTCCGCATCATGGCTGACTTGCTTGGGCACCGTTCCGCTGAGCACCCGGGTGCTGGAGTTCAAAGTCAACCAGGAAGGGGCGCTGCCGCTCACTGAGTAGGTAGGCGTCACCCCGGTGCTGCTGACCGCCGGCAGCGCGCTGGAGCTGTAGGACTTGGTTTGGTAGAAATCGCTCAAGACCATTATGTCGGCTATCTCCGTGGCGGAGAAGGTCAAACTCGGATTCACAATCGTAATCTTGAAGCTACTGGCCCCGCTGTCGCCGTGGACGTTGCTGGCGTAATAAGTGACGTTGGTCTCCCCGGCTGTGGTGGGCGTGCCGCTCAGCGTGCGGTTGCTGCTGCTGAAGCTCAACCCGGCGGGCAGCGTGGAGGACATGCTGTAGCTGGTGGCGCCTCCCACGCTGGGCAGTTGATGGCTGACGGAAGTCCCCCTTGTCCAGGTCTTGTCGGAAATGTTGGGTATCCAGAGGGAGGCGGCGGGCGTTACCAGTCCTTCCGTAACCTCAATTTTGAAGGAAAGCGCAGCCGTGTCCGTCCCGTCCGTCGCCGTGTAGCTGTAGTCGGCGCTCGCCGCCACCGCCGTCGGCGTCCCGCTTATCGTCCGCGCCGTCGCGTCGAATGTGAGGCCGGCGGGAAGCTCCGACGATAGCCCGTAGCTTATCTCGCCGCTTCCACCCGTCGCCTCAGGCAGCGTCAACGTCAAAATCGCAACGTCCTTCGCCCAAGCCTGGTCCGAAATAGTCGCGTCCCCGAAGGAAAGCGTCGGCGTCGGCTCCGGCTCCGGGTCCGGCTCCGCCACCGCCTCCGCCGCTATGTACCCGTAGCTCTTGATTACAGACGTTTCCCCGTCCACCCACGTCTGAACTATCACCCCGTATCCCGTATTCAAGTCCAGCCCCGTCGCCGTCACAGGCCCCGTGTTCTTGGAATCGAAAATCGCCCCGCTCCGGTACGCCGTCCCGTTGCACGATGAACCGTCGAACTGGCTGTCGCTGCACACGATGGCGCGGTAATAGCTGAAATTCTCCCCCGCATACGCGGACCAGGAAATGTCCGCGGACTCCCCGTTCCGTTCCACGCTCACCGATACCGGCGTCGGCGCGGCAATCGGGTCAGGCCCGGGATCCGGCGTCGGCGCGGGCGTCCGCGTCGGCTGAGGCGTCGGCGTCGGAGTCGGAGTCGGCTCCGGAGTCGGTTCAGGAGTAGGCTCCGGCGTGGGATCAGGAGTCGGCTCAGGCGTTGGTTCCGGCGTTGGGGTAGGCTTCGGTGTCGGCTCCGGCGTTCGCGTCGGCGGCTCTACCGGAAGCGTCGCCCAGTCATCATTCCCGTCCCGTTCTATCGTGATAGAAGCCCCGTCATCCCCCCTGTTCGGTACGATAGTGATGGAAGCCCCGTCCGCGGCAATAGTCGAAGGAACCAGCGAAGCCGCCACGGAACTGAAAAGCAAAGCAACGACAAGCGCAAAATGAACAACCGGATGAAACGCGCTCGGAAACCCCATCCCCCCTTCACCCGGCCTGCGATTCAAAACCCTGCCCAAAACATCCATCATCTACCTAACTCCTCCTTCAATCCTTCTTCCCCCTCTTCTCTCCCTTGAGAGAGAATCCCCCCGCTCCTTCTCTTGCTCCCGCTCCCCACTCTTGCTCCCGCTCCCCACTCTTGCTCCCGTGAAAGCGGGAGCCCATTCCCCCGCTCACCCTGAGCCATCCCCCCAATCCGCTCACCCTGAGCTTGTCGAAGGGTCGAACCCCCAAAGGCCGTTGCAACCCACATATTTGCGCCCATACTTACCATCAAACTACCGATATTGCATATCACATGATTGAATTTACATTCACTACTGATAAAATATAATTGTCTAAACACCGATTGTCAACTCCCATCTGTGCCTGCATCACGGTTGATTTCATCGAATTTCCCCGAAAACCACCATCCCCCCTCTTATCCCTTCCCCCTTTCACGGGGGAAGGTTAGGATGGGGGTCCCCCCCGCTCACCCTGAGCCTGTCGAAGGGTCGAGCGTCCCCCTCTTACCTCTTCCCCCTACCCACATCCGTCATCCCGTCCCCTTTCTTCGTCATTCCGGCGAAAGCCGGAATCCAGTCCCCCTATGCTATAATCAACCCATCCCCCACCCGAAAGGACCCGCCTCAATGGACGCAACCCCACACAAATCAACCCCCGCCAAGACCATGAAGGCCAGCGAATTCCGGGCCAACTGCCTCAAACTCATGGACGAAATAGCCGAAGCCGGCGGCGAAATAGTCATCACCAAGCGCGGCAAGCCCATCTCCAAACTCGTCCCCTACAAAACCGCCCCCAACAACAAAACAAACCCCGATGCTGTCTTCGGCTCTCACAAAGGCCGCATCGAAATCCTCGGCGACATCGTCTCCCCCATGCCCGCCGAGTGGTTTGAAGACCCCGACCACTCCCGGAACGAACTCTTTTGATACTCCTCGATACCCACGTCATGGTCTGGCTCAAATACGGAGACAGGCGCCTCGGTCGGCGGGCTGTACGAGAAATCTCCCTTGCACTCGAACGGCAAAGAGCGGCAGCATCCACCATTTCCTTCTGGGAAGTCGGCATGAGGCTGCAAAAGGGTCAGATCAGCCTGGGACAGCCTCTCCGCGACTGGCGCGAGGATCTCCTTCAAGTCGGGCTGATTGAGATTCCCGTCAATGGCCTCATTGCGATGAGAGCCGCCCTCCTCGAAGACCTCCACGGCGACCCCGCCGACCGCATAATCGTCGCCACCGCCCTCCAGGGCCATCGCCTCGTCACCGCCGACGACCGCATCCTCCGTTGGCCCGGAAACCTCAACCCCCTCGACGCCACCCAATAATCCCCCCTCTATAATATGTAAGAAAAACCCTCCCCCTCTTCTCTCCTCTCCCGTCCTGGGAGAGGATTAAGGTGAGGGCCTCCCCCCAACACCACCTTTGAATGTTGCACAAACACAATGTTATTGTTTACAATAACCAAAACCCCGTCCGCCCAGCAAAGGAAAATGACTCAACAACCACCACAACCGAAAGACAACCCAAACCCGGACAACTCCGGCGAATCCGCCCTCGCCGACATGGAACTCTACGTCTCCGGCCTCGTCAACGCCCTCGACCGCGGCATCTCCGAACAAACCTCCCCACACAACCTCTCCTCCCTCGACTACCGCCTCCTCCGCGCCTGCCTCCAACGCGGCGAATGCACCGCCACCCAACTCGCCGTCGTCCTCCCCACCGACCCCTCCCGCATCAGCCGCCTCGTCAACACCCTCGTCAACATGGGCCTCCTCTCCCGACGCCGCCTCACCACCGACCGCCGCGTCGTCATGCTCAGCCTCACCGACGAAGGCAACGAACTCATCTCCGAACTCGACAAATCAGTCCAACTCTACTACCGCAAACTCATCCAGGGCGTCAGACCCGCAGACCTCCGCGTCTTCGCCGAAACCTGCGTCAAACTCGCCCAAAACTACGAATCCCTCCGCCAACCCTAACCCCCTCTTGCTCCCGCGAAAGCGGGAGCCCATCTTCTCCCCGCTCACCCTGAGCTTGTCGAAAGGTCGAGCGCCCCTCCCCTCCGCCATTCCGGCAAAAGCCCGAATCCACTCCCCTCCCCTCTTCTCCCACCGTAGGGGTGACCGGCTGGTCGCCCTCCCCCAATATATATGTAAGAAAAACCCCATTTGACATACCCCCGCAACCCCACTACAATCCCTATTCGCAACAACAATTAGGCAGCAAAACCAATGACAACCGAACCCTCCTCCTCCACACCCGACTATACGATGGGCTACGGTCAGGAGATAATCGACTCCTTCCGCCGCTACACAGCCCAATCCCACGCGGCATACATGTACCAACACCTCCGACCCGGCCAACGCCTCCTCGACTTCGGCTGCGGCCCAGGCTCCATCTCCGTCGGCCTCGCCAGAGCAATCAGCCCAGGCGAATTCCACGGCGTAGACATTGAAGAATCCCAGCTGGAAATCGCCAGAAAAGCCGCGGAAATCTTCGGACTCGAAAACATGCAGTTCCACCTCGCCGACGCCGTCGACCTACCCTTCGAAAACGAATACTTCGACGTCGCCCACTGCCACAACCTCCTCATGCACGTCCCCGACACCGCCGCCGTCCTCGAAGAAGTCAAGCGCGTCCTCAGACCCGGCGGCCTCATCGCCTGCTCCGAGATGATCTGCGATTCCAGCTTCACCCAGCCCGACTTCGGCGTCATCGGCAGAGCCTGGGACATGTTCGCCGACCTCCTCGCCGCCGACGACGGCCATCCCCAGATGGGACGCGAACTCAAAGGACACCTCGTCGACGCCGGCTTCGCCAACATCAAGGTCACAGGCTCCTTCGACACCTACAGCACCAGCGACGAAATAAAATTCATCCACAACATCGTCGGCCAATGGTTCCTCGCCCCCGAAATCACCGAAGCCGCCATCAAATACGGCGCCACCTCCGAAACCCTCATCCAACAGATCCACGAGGCCTACGAGAAATGGAAGGACCACCCCGGCGCCCTCTGCTCCCTCGCCGTCGGCGAAGCCATCGCCAACAAACCCTGACCTTATTCCCGCGAAAGCGGGAACCCACCTTTCCCCTCCTCCATCCAACCACCCCGTAGGTGCGATTGGCAAATCGCCCTCCCTCTCTCCAAACCACCCCGTCATCCCGGCCCCTTCTTCGTCATCCCGGCCCCCTTCTTCGTCATTCCGGCGAAAGCCGGAATCCAGTCCCCCTTCCCCCTTGACGGAGACCTTTGCATAACCCTTTCATCAGCTCCCAAAACCTCTTCCCCCTTGATGGGGGAAGATTGAGATGGGGGTGATTCCCCCCCTCACCCTGAGCCAACCCCAAACCGCTCACCCTGAGCCTGTCCTGAGCTTGTCGAAGGGCCTGTCGAAGGGTCGAGCGCCCACCCTCTATATATATGTAAGAAAAAACCCCCTCTCTTGCTCCCGCGCAAAGCCTGCCCTCGTGCCAAGACACGGGGACGGGAGCCCATACCCCCCTTCATCATTCCGCCCCCTTCTTCGTCATTCCAGCCCCCCCCTTCGTCATTCCCACCATAGCCTCCGTCATTCCCGCGCAGGCGGGAATCCATCTTTCCCCTTCCCCCTTGACGGGGGAAGATTGAGATGGGGGTGATTCCCCCCCCAAATGCTAAACTACCCCCATGACACCCCCAAACCTCCCGCCAAACCTCGACGTCCCAACCCTCGGCGACCGACTATTCGCCGCCCTCGACCAACGCCTGAACGCCGCCCTCATCGACCTCATAGCCATATTCCTTCTCTACCTCGTCATAGGCCTCCTCCTGTCCATCGCCTCCCGCCTCCTGGCCCCCTTCCCCTCCCTCCCCGCATGGGCCGCACTCCTGCTCCAACTCTACCTCCCCACCCTCGCCTACAACGTCCTCGCCCTCCGACTCTTCAACGCCACCGCCGGCAAGCGACTCCTCGGCATCCAGGTAGTCCGAACCGACGGCTCAAAACCCGGCTGGACCCGCACCCTCCTCCGAGAAATCATAAAACTCTCCCCAATGCTCCCCATCGCCCTGCTCATGATGGCCCTGCGAAACGACAACCGCAGCCTCCACGACCTCCTCGCCGACACCGCCGTCGTCCACGCAACCCCCGGCATCCCCGCCTCCCGCATCGAATAACCCCTTCCTTCCCACCCCCTCTCCCACCTTGTAGGGGCGACCGGTGGTCGCCCTTCTTCTCCTATTCCCCCTCTCCCATCCTGGGAGAGGGCCGGGGTGAGGGCACCCACCAAAACTGCCAAAACCCCCTTGCCACCAACCCCCACCCCATGCTACCATCTTTAATATGAAACATATAGACGTAACACGCCAAAAAATCAAATCCCATCCAACCCCTCCAACACGCCTTCAAAACCTCGCAGAACCCATCAAAATTCAACAATTCAGCGCCCGCCAACAACCATCAATAGATCTAATCCCGCTTTCCCTGAATTTTCTGAAACGAAGATCGTGCCTGAAACGAATCATTTTAGGCACAGATTCGATTTCCCTAACGAATCGCTCCCACGCACGAGATCTAAAATACGAACTCCCCATCTCCCAAAAACTAATCACTCTACAACCCAGCCCCATCAACCCCTTGACATCCGTTCTAACTATGATAGAATTGCTGTTCTATTCCATCCCCCAGGAGTCCCCCATGCTCATCAAACGCAAGCCCGACACCTTCGAAAAGCTCCACATCCTCGGCGGCATGGCCACCGACGACATCCTCTCCGACTCCCACGCCCGCCAGCGCGGCGCCTACCGCGGCCCCTACTCCTCCCGCAAGAAAAACCCCATCCCAGGCGTCTACCGCGCCTCCATGCCCAACGGCAAGCACATCAACCTCTTCCGCGTCATGTTCACCGACTTCTGCAAGATGGACTGCCACTTCTGCCCCAACAGCCACTGGGTCCCCCGCAAGCGCCACGCCTTCAAAATCGACGAGTTGGCGAAGGCCTTCATGGAACTCCACCAGCGCCACGCCGTCGACGGCCTATTCCTCAGTTCCGGCGTCGCCGGCACCGGCTCCAAGACCACCGAACGCCTCGTCCGCGTCGTCGAAATCATCCGCAAGAAGTACGACTTCAAAGGCTACGTCCACCTCAAAGTCATGCCCGGAACCGACTACCAGTACGTCGAAGCCGCCCACCAACTCGGCGCCCGCCTCTCCATCAACATGGAAACCCCCACCACCAACCACATGCGGAAGCTCAGCAAGATGAAGGACCTCCAACGCGACATCCTCTCCCCTATGGAATGGATCGACGACCTCACCCGCCGCTCCACCAACGGCGCCGTCGGCCAGGCCACCCAACTCGTCGTCGGAGCCGCCGACGAGTCCGACGTGGACATCCTAGACCGCGTCGACCAACTCTACGACGAATGGAACCTCAAGCGCGTCTACTACGCCCCCTTCCATCCCGTCCGCTACACCCCCCTGGAGGAACACCCCGCCACGCCGCCCATGCGCAGCCACCGCCTCTACCAGATGGACTGGCTCCGCCGCATCTACCGCTTCCCCAAGGACGAAATCATGCCCGCCTTCGACGATGGCGGCTTCCTCCCCCTCGAATTCGACCCGAAGACCACCATCGCCCTCGAAAATCTCGACGCCTTCCCCGTCGACGTCAACGCCGCCGACCGCGACCGCCTCCTACGAGTCCCCGGCATCGGCCCCACCTCCGCCGGACGCATACTCCAGAACCGACGCCGACACACCATCGACGCCTGGCGAGACCTGCAAGCGATGGGCGTCGTCAAATCCTGGGCCTGGCCCTTCCTCGCCTTCCCCGGACACCGCCCGCCCCGCGCCCGCCAAACCCGCCTCGACTTCTCCGAAACCCGCGACAGAATCAGGGAATCCGCCCTCACATCCGCAGCGTCGCCCCTCTCACCCGTCCTGAGAGAGGGTTGGGGTGAGCGTACTCCTCCTCAGTCCCTCCCCCATTCCCCCGAAATCGGCAACCCAACCCCCGCCCTCCCCCCACTCCACCTCCGTCATTCCCGCGCAGGCGGGAATCCATCTCCCGACCTTAAGATGGCATCCGCCCCCTGCGGCCTCCCCCGCTCCTGCTCCGGCTGCTCCCTGCGCGGATCCCCCGGCCACCCAAACTAATGCCTGCGTCTAGCATCTTGCTTTCATGCACACTTCATGCTATCCTATCTACATGGCTAATCTACAAGTAAGAAACGTGCCCGAAGACCTCCACCGGCGTCTACGCGAGCACGCCCGCGAAAACAACTGCACCATGAGCTCGACGGTGCTCACCGCCATCGAACGGGAGTTGGAACGCTGGGAGTGGAAGAAGCGCTGGGCCAAGCTACCCAAAACAGATCTGGGCATTCCGGCAGCGGAACTCCTTGCCGAGGAGCGCGCTTCCGCTCTAGAGAGATTGGATGAGTCGCTACGTAGTTGATGCGTCCGTCGCAGTGGAATATCTACTCAAGACGCCCGTTGGTTTGGACGTAGCCGACATTATTGATAATGCATCGCTGGTAGCCCCGGAATTGATGGATGCGGAGGTGCTCTCAACCCTGCGGAGAGCCGTGTTGCGGCGTCGCCTTACGGAGGCCAGGGCCCGAATAGTAATCGCCAACCTTTCCCACTGGTCGGTTAACCGCATCTCCCACCAGGAACTCGCCTCCGTAGCGTGGCGCTACTATCATAACGTAACCGCCTACGATGCCTTCTACGTCGCCATCGCCCACTTACAAGGAATCCCCCTCTTGACCGCCGACGGCCACCTGGCCAGAGCGCCAGGGCTGGATGTGGTTGTCCAGCACGTCATCATCCCTCCCCCCGATAGCCCTGAGCTTGTCCAAGGGTCAAACGGCCCATCCCTCCCGTAGGAGCGGTTCGCGAACCGCCCATCCCTTCTTGCTCCCGCGGAAGCGGGAGCCCATCTTGTCCCTTCTTCCTTGAGGAGACATTTGCATAACCGTCATTCCCGTAAAACGGGAATCCATCCCCTCTTACCCCTTCCCCCTTGACGGAGACCCTTGCATAACCGTCATTCCCGTAAAACGGGAATCCATCCCCTCTTACCCCTTCCCCCTTGACGGAGACCTTTGCATAACCGTCATTCCCGTGAAAACGGGAATCCATCCCCTCTTACCCCTTCCCCCTTGACGGAGACCCTTGCATAACCGTCATTCCCGTAAAACGGGAATCCATCCCCTCTTACCCCTTCCCCCTTGACGGAGACCTTTGCATAACCGTCATTCCCGTGAAAACGGGAATCCATCCCCTCTTACCCCTTCCCCCTTGACGGAGACCCTTGCATAACCGTCATTCCCGTGAAAACGGGAATCCATCCCCTCTTACCCCTTCCCCCTTGACGGAGACCTTTGCATAACCGTCATTCCCGTGAAAACGGGAATCCAGGGGTGGGGCTGTTTAGGTATAAATGCGTTGCTACTTGGACAGAATGTTCGGGTGAATAGGTAGTTATGCAAAGGTCTCCTTGACGGGGGAAGGTTGGGATGGGGGCGATTCCCCTTGTTCCCGCGAAAGCGGGAGGTGAGGGTGTTTCGGGTGAGGCCGCCCCCCACCAATACGCGCTACTCGGAAGCGTCCCCCTCCTCCTCCTCCTCCCCCTTCGCCATCCGATACCCCACCCTCGGCTCCGAAAAGAAATACGTCGGATTGCTCGCGCTCTCCCCCAGCTTCCGACGCAGCCGACGCATCAGCGTCCGCAGCCCCCGAATGTCCCCCGGCTTCCCCGAATCCCACAGCCTCCGCAACAGCTGCCCGTGCGTCAGCACCCGCCCCGCGTTCACCGACAACACCCGCAGCAAGTCATACTCCTTCCTGGTCATATGCACCCGACTCCCCCTCAAGGAAACCTGCCGTTCCGTATAGTCAATCCTCAAATCCCCCAGCGCGTACGGCTTCAACGCCTCGTTCCCGAAGGAACCCTCCCGCCTCAACAGCGCCGCCCTCACCCTCGCCGCCAGCTCCGTCGGCGTGAACGGCTTCACTATATAATCCGTCGCCCCCGCCTGGAACGCCCGCTCTATCATCTGCTCGTGCCCGTATGCCGACAGGAACACCACGGGCGCCGACGCCACCGACAGCACGTCCTGCATCAGCGCGATGCCGTCCGAACCCGGCAGTATCATGTCCAGCAAGTACAGACTCGGACGGTTCTCCCTCGCCAGACTCACCGCCTCCTCCGGGTCTCCCGTCACCATCGGATAGTAACCCGCCTCCAGAAGGCAGTTGCGAATCTGCATCAGCATCTGCGGATCGTCGTCAACCACCAGAATCCGCTCCTCCTTCGACTCCTGCCGCAGACCCGACGGAGCCGAATGCTCCCCCTCGCTCCCGGCCTCTTCCACCACCGGAATCGTGAAGCTGAACCGCGCCCCCAGCCTCGTCCCTTCGCTCTGCGCCCAGATGCGCCCCCCGTGCGCCTCCACAATCCCCTTGCAGATAGCCAGCCCCATCCCCGCGCCGCCTCCTCCCTCCTCTCCCGCGCCCGCCGAGAAATTCCGGAACAGCCCCGAAAGCTCCTCCGCCGGTATCCCCCGGCCCTCGTCCGTCACCGACACCGCCACGTTTGCCCCGTCCCGCATCGCGCTCACCCTGATTGTCGACGACTTCGGCGAGTGCCGCGCCGCGTTAGCCAAGAGGTTCCCGATGACCTGCGCGATCCGCCGCCGGTCAGCCATCACCAGCGGCAGATCCTGCGGCAGTTCGATGTCCAGATTCCCCCTCCCACCTCCGCTCAAGAACGTGTTCCGCGCCCGGTCCACCAGCACGCCCACCTCCGCCGGTTCCGGTTTGACCGAAAGCGTCCCCGTCTCTATCCGCGCCACGTCCAGCAAGTCGTCTATCAGATCCCGCATATTGTCGCCCTGATTCACGATGATGCGGAGAAACTGACGCAGCTCCGCCGGGTCCATATCCTCCGAGGACGCCTGCATCGTCGTAGCCGACCCGATGATAGACGTCAGCGGCGTCCTCAACTCGTGACTCACCATCCCCAGAAACTCCGCCCGCAGCCGCTCCAACTCCTTCACCGGCGCCATGTCCTGCAGCGTGACCATGAACGATTGCGCCTCCCCGCCGTCCCCGCGAATCGGCGTCCCGTTCAGCAGCGCCGTCACGCTCCTCCCGTCCGGCACCCTCACCTCTATCTCCTCCGCCCTCACCGTCTCCCCCTCCGTCAACAATTCCGCCAACGGCCACTCCTTCAGCGACACCTCACGCCCGTCCGCCCGCCGGCACGTCAACGCTTCCAGAAGCTCCTCCGGCGTCTGCCCCTCGTCGCTCAGATACTCCACTATCCTCATCATCTCCCGGTTCAGCGACGTCGGCGCCCCCGTCGCGGTGTCGAACACCGCCACCCCCACCGGCGAAGTCTCCACCAGCGTCTCCAGATAGCTCCTCGCCAGCTGCTCGTCCCGATACCTCCGCGCGTTCGCGATGACCAGCGCCGCCTGCGACGCGAACATCGCCAGCGTCTCCTCGTCCTCCCGGCTGAACTCCTCCCCGGACTCCCTCTTCGCCACGTGAATGCTCCCCACCTCGTCCCCCCGATGCCGGATGGGCGCCGACAGGAAGGAACTCATCGGCAAAGGCGGCAGGAACTCCGGCAGCCCCCTCTCCCTCGTGTGACTCGCGAAGTCCGCCACCCGCATCGGCCCCGAAAACCCCCTCAGATACTCGAAAAGCTCCATCCCCCCCGGCATCGCCCACAACCTCTCCGCCTCCTCCTCCGTCATCCCCGATGCCAGAACCTCCTCCAGCCCTCCCTCATCGTCCAGCGTCGTCATCACCCCGTAAACCGCCCCCGTCAGCGAACGGGCGCTGTCCAGTACCCTCTGCAACACCGCGTCCGGGTCCAGACTGTCGTTTATCCGAAGACTCGCCTCGCTCAACCGCGTCAGCCTCACCCTCAGCGCCGTAATCCGCCTGTCCCGTTCCTCCAACTCCATCATCGTCTCAACTCCATTTAGCCTTGTTTGCCTTAAACATCACCGAATCATAATAGATTTTCCATCGAAAGTCACCCCTATATCACCCGATTTCCTGTAACTTGGGTCTTTGACTCCCGCTGTGACGGGCATATCTCAGGCTGCCAACTATAGGTCCCTTCGGAGGAAGAAGGCGAGCAGCGAGCCTTGTCCCGCCCGTGCCGACGAAACCCCGTCGCGCAGGCCGGACGCCGCTCCACAGGATGGCGATTTGATAGGACGCTTGAACGCAATCAGGGTGGTCGGAATTGCAGCCGCATTGGCTGCCTTGGCTTTCGCTGCGTCTTCCTATCCCGCCTCCACCGCCGATTCCTCCACCCTCCCCGCCGCTCCCGCCGGCCTCGCCGCCTCCGCCGCCGACCAGTCCATTACCCTCTCCTGGGACGACCCCTCCGACGATTCCATAACCCGCTACGAATACCGCGCCCGCGCCAACCTTGCCGACTTCTCCTGGACGGACTGGACGACCGTCTCCGGCAGCGACGCCTCCACCACCGACCTCGCCCTGAACGGCCTCGCCAACGGCATCGAATACCGCCTCATGGTCCGCGCCGTGAACGCCAACGGCCCCGGCCCTTCCGCCCCCGCCGCCGACCCCGGCTACCTCGCCGCCACTCCCCGGCCGCCGTCCCCCGCGTCCGTCGGCGTCACCCCCAACGAAGCCTCCGCCGCATCCACCGACGTTCCCGCCGCCCCCACCGGCCTGACCGCCACCGCCGGCGACGCAACCATCACCCTCTCCTGGAACGACCCCTCCGACTCCACCATCACAAGCTACGAGTACAACGTCAACCACAACGACACCTCCACCGGCAACCTCTCCGGCTGGAGCGAGTGGATGACCATCCCCGGCAGCGATTCCTCCACCACCTCCTACGCCATCACCGGCCTCGCCAACGGACGCGAATACCGCTACCACCTCCGCGCCGTCAACGCCGGCGGCCCCGGCGTAGGCGCCCCCAACGCCGAGCCCTGGTTCGTCGTCGCGTTCCCCCAGGCCCCGAAGCAGAAACCCGACCCCACGCCCGAACCCACTCCCCCTCCCACGCCCACGCCCACGCCCACCCCTGAACCGCGGCCCACCCCCGCCGCGCCCGCCGGCCTCGCCGCAACCGCCGGCAACCAAGGCGTCCTGCTCTCCTGGGACGCCCCCTCCGACGCCACCATCTCCCGCTACGAATACCAGCAGTCCGAAGGGAAGGATTGGGGCGAGTGGCAATCCATACCCTCCGTCGGCGCGCCCCCCACCTCCCACGCCGTCACCGGCCTGACCAACGGCACGGAATACCGCTTCCGCCTCCGCGCCGTCAACGATAACGGCCCCGGCGACCCCGCGCCCACCGGCGACCCCGGCTACGTTTCCGCCACTCCCAAGCCCGAACCCGCCACGCCTCCCCCGCCCGTTCCCGCCGCTCCCGCCAACCTCGCCGCCACCGCCGGCGACTCCTCCATAACCCTCTCCTGGGACGACCCCTCCGACTCCACCATCACCCACTACGAATACAACGTCAACCACAACCACACCTCCACCGGCAACCTCTCCGGCTGGAACGACTGGCAGGCCGTCCCCGGCAGCGATTCCTCCACCACCTCCTACGCCATCGCCGGCCTGACCAACGGGCGCGAATACCGCTACCACCTCCGCGCCGTCAACGCCGGCGGCCCCGGCGAAGCCGCCCCCAACGCCGCCCCCTGGTTCGTCGTCGCCACGCCCGGCGAGGTTCAGGCCGCCGCCGCCGCCGTCCCCGCCGCTCCCGCCGGCCTCAAAGCCCTCGGCGGCGACGGAAGCGTCGCCCTCTCCTGGAACAACCCCGACGACGATTCCATCACTAGCTACGAGTACCGGCAGTGGACCCAGGCCGCCGGCTGGGGCGATTGGACGTCCATCCCCAACAGCGACGCCTCCACCACCTCCTATAATATAGAAGGACTGGACAACGGCATCGAATACCGCTTCCGCCTCCGCGCCGTCAACGATTCCGGCGAGAGCGATTCCGCCCCCTCCGGCGACCCCGACTACGTCTGGACCGTCACCGGCCTGGCCATAGCCGCGGGCCACACCGACTACGACACCGACGGCGACAACCTCATCGAAGTAAGCACCCTCGCCCAGCTCAACGCCATCCGCTACGACCTGGACGGCAACGGCACGCCGTCATCCGGCAACGAAACCAACTACTCCACCGCCTTCCCCCACGCCGCCACCGGCATGGGCTGCGCCGCCGCCTGCACCGGCTACGAGCTTTCCAACAGCCTCGACTTCGACGAGGACGGCGACGGCCTCCGCGACGACACCTACAACACCGGCTCCGGCTGGACCCCCATCGGCAACGCCGTTAGCTCCTCGGCCTACAACGCCACCTTCCAGGGCAACGGCTACGACATCAACAATCTGTACGTCAATATCAGCGGCTCAGTGTCAAACCAGGTCCACTATGCCGGCCTCTTCGCCAAGCTCGGCGGCAGCGCCGTCGTCGACAACTTCACTATGGAAAACGCCCACGTGTCCGTCAGTATTTCGGGCAACCTTGCGCTTCAAACCTACGCGGGCGCCGTAGCGGGTGACCTCGCCACCGGCGGCACGGTCAGCCGCGTCCTGGTTACTGGGTATGTCCACTCTCACTTCAATTACCACCCCAACGATGATATCCACTCCTACGCCGGAGGGTTGATAGCCTATAACCAGGGAACCATCGAGCGCAGCTTCTCCAGTGCCAGGGTTTCGGCGTCCCATGCTTCCATTTCACCTGGAAGAAGGCCCCAGTCCCGGGCCGGCGGCATCGCCGGAGAACACGCCGGCGGCTCCATCTTCGCCTCCTACTCCACGGGGAACGTTCGGACATATACCCATAGAGACGGCTGGGCCGGGGGCATCGCAGGCCGCATGACCGGCGGCGACATCAAGGCATCCTACTCCTTCGCCAAGGTCGAGACCGGGAAAACCGGCGGCAGCACCGCCAGCACCTACCTGAGCGGCGGCATCGTCGGCGACCACACCGGCGGGACCATAGAAGCCGTCTACGCCGCGGGCGAACTCGTCGGCCCTACGAAAGGCGGCGTGGTCGCAAGAAAGTCCGGCGGAACCATTACCAACTCCTACTGGGACTCCGACGTCACCGGCATAACCTCCGGCTCCAACGGCACGCCCAAGACCACCACCGAACTCCAAACCCCCACCGACTACACCGGCGACTACGCCAGCTGGAACCTGGACTTGGACAACGCGGATAACGACAACAGCGACGCGACGGGGCAGGACGACCCCTGGGACTTCGGCACGGCCAACCAATACCCCGCCCTCGACTACAAGTCCATGCCCACCGCCGACCAGCGCAACACCGTCACCATTACCGCCTCCCCCACCACCATCTACGAAAAAGTCGGCGGCCCCACCTCCACCACCATCACCGCCACCCTGAACGCCGCCCGCGCCCTCCCCATAACCATCACCCTCCCCACCAACGCCGCCAAATACACCCTCTCCTCCTCCACCATCACCATCCCCGCCGGCGGGACCTCTGGAACCGCCACCCTCACCGCCGTCAACAACACCAAGTGCGGCACGTCGGACTGCACCGCCGACAATGTAGAGCGCCCCTCTATATCTGACGCCACCGTCAGCCTCGCCACAACCACGGTGGACGACCGCTCCGCCGCCCTCTCCGCCAGCGTGACCATCACCATCACCGACGACGACATCCTCGCCAAGGTCGCCAACCTCACGGCCTACGCCCGCAACGCCAGCGCCGTCCTCATGTGGAACGCCGTAACCGGCGCCACCGGCTACTACGTGGAATGGAAGACCGGCTCCCAGAGCTATTCGTCCGCCCGCTCCAAATCAATCAGCGGCGGGGACACGACCCTTGCCACCGTCAAGGGCCTCACCAACTCCACCGAACACACCCTCCGCATCTCCGCCACCAAGTCCGGCGTCGACAACGGCACCCCCTCCTCCGTAGTGACCTTCACCCCGTCCACCAGCGTGGACTACGACACCGACGACAACAACCTCATCGAAATCCTCTCCCTCGCCCAGTTCAACGCCATGCGCTGGGATCCCAACGGCGACGGAACCGTTGATAACCAAAACGACGCCACCAAATACACCACCGCCTTCCCCAGCGGCGCGTCGAACATGGGCTGTCCGTCCACCCCGTCCACAGGATGCGAGGGCTACGAACTCCTCCTCTCCCTCGACTTCGACACCGACGAAAACGGCAGCATCGGCACGGGCGACACATACTGGAACAACGGCTCCGGCTGGAACCCCTTCACCTACTCCGGCAAGCTCGACGGCAACGACCACACCATCGCCAACCTCTACGTCAATCGCACCGGCTCCCACCTGGGCCTGTTCGCCACCATAAGCGGAACCATCGAGAACATGGGAATCGACGAGGCCACCATAACTGGAAGCACGGACAACGCCCACGCGGATGGGGGAATCCTGGCCGCCAGAAGCAGCGCCAACGTCAAGGGCGTCTGGGTCTCAGGCAGCATCGACGCGACCTACGGCGGCACCGCCGACGCATCCGTAGGCGGGCTGATAGGGCAGGTGACGGGCGGAAGGGTCTCCGCCAGCTACTCCCTGGCGTCCGTGAAATATACCCGCACCAGCGGCGGTTCGGGACGTTTCACCGGGGCCGGCGGGCTGGTAGGCGCCACGACGGGCGGGACCATTGCCGCCAGCTACGCCAAGGGCCGCGTTGAGGCCGTGGGAGACAGCGGCAACCTCGCCTCCGCGGGCGGCTTGGTGGGATACATGAACGGCGGCAGCGTCACCGCCTCCTACGCCACCGGCTACGTGAACGCCAACACCGGTTCGCCGAACTACGGCGGCGGGCTGGTCGGCCAGATCCCGTCAGGCAGCGTCGCAGCCAGCTACTCCACCGGCCAGGCGTGGGAAGGAACGAACAGAGGCAGCGGCCTGGTCGACGGCTCCTCCGCAACCATCACCGACAGCTATTGGGACACCACCACCTCCGGCAACACAAGCTCAAACGCCGGCGGAACCGGTCAGACCACCACCAACCTCCAGACCCCAATCACGGAAACCGGCATCTACGCCAACTGGGACGTAGACGTGGACGGTGTGACGGGCAACGACGACCCCTGGGACTTCGGCACGGCATCCCAATACCCCGTCATCAAATACAACAACCTCTCAACCACCGAGCAGCGCGCCTCCGCCCCCGTCCAGGTAACCGGCGTCTCCGCCAGCCGGGACGTGAATCAGGCGCTGGTCGTCTCCTGGACCGCCGTTTCCGACGCCAGCGGCTACAAGATCCAGTGGAAGTCCGGCTCGGACGATTACGACGTCACCCGCCAGCTGAAAGTCGCCGGCGGAACCACAACCTCCGTCACCATACCCAAGAGCCGCGCCCCCACCACCGCCGCGCAAACCATCCGCGTCATCGCCTACAAGAAGGGAACCCCCGACGGCCCCGCTTCCGCCGAAGTAACCCAGGGCCAGGGCGCCGACTACGACGCGGACAACGACAACCTCATCGAGGTAGCCAACCTCGCCCAGCTCAACGCCATCCGCTGGGACCTGGACGGCAACGGCACCGTTACGGGCAGCAACGCAACCAGCTACGCCACCGCCTTCCCCGACCCCGTCACCGGCATGGGCTGCCAATCCACCTGCGCCGGCTACGAACTCCGCGCCAACCTCGACTTCGACACCGACGGCGACGGCACCGCCGACTCCGGCGACACCTACTGGAACTCCGGCGCCGGCTGGCTCCCCCTCGACCAGTTCGCCACCACCTTCGACGGCAACAACGATTTCGACTCCTCCGGCGACGGCGGCCCCTACCGCATCTCCAACCTCTTCATCAACCGCACCTCCAACACCGGCGTCACCTACGTCGGCCTCTTCGGACGCATAAACAGCGGCGCCACCGTCAGAAACGTCGGCCTCTACGCCGCCTCCGTCACCGGCGCCACCACCGGCAACGTCACCGCCACCGTCACCGGCGACCCCTGCGCCGTCTCCATATCCACCTACGCCCACGCCTCCGTCGGCATCCTCGCCGGCGAAAACTCCGGCACAATCAGCTACTCCCACTCCCAGGGCGTCGCCAACTCCTCCTCCGCCACCGGCGGAACCCACGACACCTGCCAGTGGGAGACCCAGAGCCGCGTCGGCGGCCTCGTCGGGCACAACCTCGGAACCATCCTCTACAGCCACTCCACCGCCGAAGTCTTCGGCCTCGGCACGAACTCCCACGCCCAAACCTACTCCGGCGGCCTCGTCGGCATCAACCGCAGCAGAATCGGCACCTCCTACGCCACAGGCGACGTCCAGGGCATCGGCGGCCACTTCCAGGAATCCGGCGGCCTCGTCGGCCTCAACAACGGCAGGACTTCCATCGCAAGCGGCTCCATCGGGGTCACCGGCGCCCCCATCTCCGCCTCCTACGCCACCGGCGACGTCTCCTCCTCCACCACGGAATCCGCCCCCAACTCCATCGCCGCCGCCGGCCTGATAGGTTTCCAGATATTCATCGCTTCGACCACCGCTTCCTACTCCACCGGCAATCACACCGTGGACACCACCTCGTCTACCGCCAAGTTCGTCAACGGCCTCGTCAACCGCTCCGCAAACGAAGACGGGAGCAGCGGCAACCTGGCCGGCAGCGTCACCAACAGCTACTGGGACAGCACGAATTACACCTACACCCCAAGCTCCAACTGTCAATACTCCTGCGGCACAGGCCAGACCACCTCCACCCTCCAAACCCCCACCGGATACTCCGGCATCTACGCCAACTGGAACGTCAACGTGGACGGCACAGGCGGCAACGACGACCCCTGGGCCTTCGGCACGTCCGGCCAATACCCCGTCATCAAATACCCCGCCACCGCCCCCGGAGTGACTCCCCCGCCCGACAACCAGCGGACGGACCCCCAGGCCTCCCCCGGAACCCCCACCTTCGACCAGCGCACCGACACCTCCCTCGTCGTAAGCTGGACCGCCTCCTCCGGCGCCGACGGCTACCGCCTCCAATGGCGCAACGTCACCGCCAGGGACGCCTATTCCGCCCAAAATCAGTACGTTCTCACCAGCGCCCGCCTGTCCAGCACCTTCACCGGCCTCACCGCCACAAATAAGTACGCCTTCCGCGTCATCGCCACCAAATCCGGCACCCCCGACAGCCTCCCCGCCGAAGCCGAATTTACCCTCATAGACCTCACCGACTACGACGCCGACGACGACAACCTCATCGAAATCACCACCCTCGCCCAGCTCAACGCCATCCGCTGGGACCTGGACGGCAACGGCACCGTCGCCAGCGGCGACCAGACCAACTACGACGCCGCCTTCACCGACGCCGAACACAACATGGGCTGCGCCGCCACCTGCACAGGCTACGAAATCCGCGCCAACCTCGACTTCGACGACAACACCGCAGGCGACCGCACCGACGACACCTACTACAACTCCGGCGCCGGCTGGGCCCCCATCGGCGCATACACCGGCGACTTCGACGGCAACGCCGACACCGACGCCTCCGGCGACGGCGGCCCCTACACCATCGCCAACCTCCACATCAACTCCACCGCCACCGGCACCGCCAACGTCGGCCTCTTCAGCCAATTCGGAAGCGACGCCGAAGTCGAGCGCGTCGCCCTCACGAACGTCAGCGTCACCGCCGCCACCACCGGCGACGCCATCTACGTCGGCGCCCTCGCCGGACGCAACCAGGGCAGCGTCGAAAACTCCTGGGTCGGCGGCAGCGTCACCGCCAAGCGCACCGGCACAGGCACGGACAAGGACGCCTACGCCGGCGGCCTCGTCGGCCGCAACAGCGCAACCATCGAATCCTCCTTCTCCCTCGCCTCCGTCACCGCCGAAGCCCACAACAACAACGAAGCCTGGGCCGGCGGCCTCGTCGCCAGCAACGAAACCGGCGCAACCATCACCGCCTCCTACGCCGCCGGCCACCTCAACGCCAACGACGGCTCCGATACCACCAACACCAACGACGCCACCGCCGGCGGCCTCGCCGCAACCAACGCCGGAACCATCCGCGCCTCCTACGCCCGCGGCTCCGCCACCGCCACCGGCGCCGACCTCGACGTGGGCGGCCTCGTCGGCAACAACTCCGGCACCATCACCGCCTCCTACTCCACCGGCGCCTCCACCGCCACAGGCAGCGGCACAACCAACCGCGGCGGCCTCGTCGGCGACAACACCGGCGGCACCGCCACCGACTCCTACTGGGACACCGACAGTTCAGGCATCACAACCGCCGGCGCCGGCACAGGCAAGACCCTCGCCGAACTCCAGAGGGAGACCGGTTACGGCTCCGGCAGCACCCTCTACGCCAAATGGAATCTGGACTTCGACTCCGACGGAACCAACGACGACCCCTGGAACTTCGGCACCGCCACCCAGTACCCCGTCCTGAAATACGGCGACCACGTCGTCGCCGACCAGCGCGTCACCGTGAATCTCACCGCCAGCCCCACCACCATCTGCGAATCCACCAAAGGCACAGACCAGAACGCTTGCGGCACCAACGTCATCGTCTCCACCATCACCGCCACCCTCAGCGCGGCCCAGTCCTCCGCCGTAACCGTCACCCTCCCCGCCAACGCCGCCTACTCCCTCAGCGCAACCACCCTCACCATCCCCGCCAACGCCACCACCGCCACCACCACCCTCACCGCCGTCAACAACTTCGTCGACGCGTCCGACATCGCCATTAACCTCTCCGTCGGCGCCAGCGTAAGCCCCGTCTCCGTGGTCCTGACCTCCTCCCCCGCCACCACCTTCACCATCAAGGACGACGACATTCTCGACAAGCCAACCGGCCTGTTCGTCAACGGCCTCTCCGGCGCCGCCAATAACACCAAACTCGATGTCTCCTGGGAAACCGTTACACGCGCCGACGGCTACTACGTCTACTGGAAATCTGGAACGGACCAATACAACGACACCAACCGCAAAGACGTTTCCGGCGCCAGCAGCAAGACCACCCAGCTCACCAACCTGACCGCCAACACCGAGTACACCGTCCGCGTCAGCGCCTACAAGTCCGGCTATGACGACAGCGCCCCCTCCGACGAAGCCAAAGCCACAGCCGGCAAGGTGGACTACGACACCGACAACGACCGCCTCATCGAAATCACCACCATCGAACAGCTCAACGCCCTCCGCCACGATGCGAACGGCGCCGGCAGCCAGGCCCACGCCGACTACACCACCGCCTACCCCGACGCAGCTACGGGCATGGGCTGCCCCACCGGCTGCCAAGGCTACGAACTCCTCAACGACCTGGACTTCGACACTGGAAACAAGGGCGACCGCACCGACGACACTTACTACAACAGCGGCTCCGGCTGGCTCCCGATACCCACCTATTACGCCATCCTGGAAGGCAACCAGCACGAAATCAGGAACCTCCACATCAACAGGTCCTATTCCAGCGGGGCGCCCAGCGTTGGCTTAATCGGCACTTTCCAGAAAAGCGGGGGCGTTGCCGAGATTCGAAACCTGTACATGCCCCACGTCAACATTACGGCCACCAGCACTTCCCAAAGCAGCCTTTTCGTAGGGGGCTTGGTGGGCAACAGCGCGAATGGCTCGACAATCACCGACTCCTATGTCAGCGGCTCCATAACCGCCACCCACAACGCCACCAGTGGGAGCAACACGGTCTACGTCGGCGGTTTCATCGGCAACAATCTCATCTCAACCATACGGAAGAGCTACTCCGGCGCCACGGTGACCGCAACGGCCTCGGGCAGCAACGACGCCTACGCCGGCGGGTTGGTGGCTTGGAACAACGGTGGCCCTATCGAGGCCAGCTACGCCACCGGCGACGTAACGGTGACGGGCAGCGCCAACTCCGGCAGCAACGTAGATGCCGGCGGACTGGTGGCCCGTAACTCGGTAAGCGCAACCATCCGGGCGGTCTACGGCACCGGCAACGTTTCCGCCAGCGCCGGAGGCACGGTGAACGTCGGCGGGCTGGTGGGCCATAACCAGAGCGGGAACACCCTCACCGTCGGCTGGTCCAACGGCAAGGTGACGGCCACGGATACCCGCAGCGGCGGGGGCGCGACGCTTAACGTCGGCGCTTCCGTCGGCAAGCAGGACGGCACGGTTTCCGAAGTCTACTGGGACACGACGACAACCGGCATCGCCGACGACGCCGACAGCAACGCCCCCGAAGGCAAGACCACCACCGAACTCCAGACGCCCACGGAAGCCCAGAAATCCCTCCCCAACTACCCCACCGGCATCTACGCCAACTGGAACGTCAACGTGGACGGCGTAACGGGCAACGACAACCCCTGGGACTTCGGCACCGCCAGCCAGTACCCCGTCCTCCACGTCCGCACCCTCCCCTACGTCCTCCTCCAAAGCGTCCCCACCGTCACCTGGGCCGTCGCCAACTCCACCCTCTGCGAAAGCTCCAAGGGCACTGACACCGCCGCCTGCGGCGCAAGCCCGGCCACCTCCACCACCATCATCCCCACCCTCTCCGCCGAGTGGAAGACCGACCTCACCTACGCCTTCCCCACCGATGCCGCAAAGTACACGCTGAGTAAGACGGAGCTGACCATCCCCGCCGGCTCCACCACCGTCGCGGGCGTCACCCTCACCGCCGTCAACAACAAGACCGACGCCGCCGACGCCACCATTAACGTATCGCCAACCTCCAGCCACCTCCGCCAGGCCTCCACCGTCTCAACCATCACCATCAAGGACGACGACACCCTGACCAAGCCCACCGGCCTCAAGCTCTCCGTCGACGGAACCAAAGTCCAGGCGGACTGGACCGCCGTCACCGGCGCCACGGGCTACACCGTCGAGTGGAGCGATTCCGCCACCTTCGCCGGTACCCCCTCCTCCGCCACCCCAACCACCAACTCCCACAAGGTAACCACCGGCCTCACCAGCGGCACAACCTACTACTTCCGCGTAACCGCCAACAAGACCGGCTACGACGATTCAGTCCCGTCCGACACCGTCAGCACCGCCCCCACCACCGGCACCGTCGACTACGACTCCGACAACGACGGCCTCATCGAAATCACAACCCTCGCCCAGCTCAACGCCGTCCGCTACGACCTGGACGGCAACGGCGTCGCCGACGTCTCGACCAACCAGACCACCTACAACACCGCCTTCCCCAACGCCGAAGACAACATGGGCTGCAACGAATCCGCCGTCTCCATCGCCTCCAACAACACCGGCAACCCCGCCTGCTCCGGCTACGAACTCCGCGCCAACCTCGACTTCAACACCAACAGCAGCGCGCCCACGTCCACCAACCCCACCGGCGCCGACTCCGGCGACACCTACTGGAACGGCGGCGCCGGCTTCGTCCCCATCGGCGACGCAACCAACGCCTTCACCGCCACCTTCGACGGCAACAACGACACCGACGCCTCCGGCGACGGCGGCCCCTTCACAATCTCCAACCTCTTCATCAACGCCTCAACCACCGCCGACGACACAAACCGCGACCTGGGCGGCCTCTTCGCCTACGTCGGCAAGGGCGCGGAAGTCAAGAACGTCGCCCTCAAAAACGTGGACGTAACCGTCTCCAGCACCCTGGAAGACGCGATACAGGTCGGCGCCCTCGCCGGCGACAACAGGGGAACCATCACCGGCTCCTGGTCTTCAGGAACCGTTGAGGGAAGCACAAATCAGCAAAGCAGGGGCGCCTGGGTGTACGCAGGCGGGCTGGTGGGACGGAACGACAAGGGCGGCTCCGGCGATGGCGCCTATACCGGCATCATCCGCGCCAGCTACTCCCACGCCGCCGCCACCTCCAAGGGGAACAAGCAGGGCGGCAACGGCGCCGATGCCGCCGCCGGCGGCCTGGTCGGCAACAACAAGGGCGCCATCGAAGCCAGCTACGCCGCCGGCAAGGCGTTTGCGACAAAAAATACCTCTACGTATCTCGACAACGCCGACGTTGGTGGGCTGGTGGGCGTCAACAAGGCGACGGGGACGATTACCGCCTCCTACGCCAGGGGCAACGCCGAAGCTATCGCGAACACCACGCAAATAGGCGGGCTCGTCGGCGACAACGAGAGCGGCGGAACCATCACCGCCAGCTTCTCCACAGGCACGGCGACAGGATCCGCCGCCGCAGGCGGCAACTCTAACAAGCGCGGCGGCCTCGTCGGAAGCAACGCAGGCTCCTCCACCAACTCCTATTGGGACACCGCAACCTCCGGCCATAACTCCAGCGCCACGGGAACGCCCAAGAACACCTCCCAACTCCAGACCCCCACCGCCTACGGCACCGGAACCTCCATCTTCAAGGACTGGAACGTCAACGTGGACGGCAAAACCGGCGACGACGACCCCTGGGACTTCGGCGCTAACAACCAATACCCCGCCCTCAAATTCGGCGCCCACACAGCCGCCGACCAGCGCGCCACCGTCACCCTCTCCCTCAACCCCGCCACCATCTGGGAACGCGCCCTCACCAGCCCCAGCCGCGTCAACGCCTCCACCCTCACCGCCACCCTCGACCGCGCCTGGAATCAAAACGTCGTCGTCACCGTCCCCACCAACGCCGCCTACACCTCCTCCGCAACCACCATCACCATTGCGGCGGGCGCAACCACCGGCACCGCCACCATCACCGCCGTCAACAACTTCCTCTGCGGCGCCGTCGCCTGCCCCTCCGCCAAGGTCAACAAAACCGTCGCCCTCACCCAGAACACCCACCCCGCCGACACCAAATGGATTGTCAAGGGCACTGACGTTTCCCTCACCATCAACGACGACGACGAACTCGCCAAGCCCGCCGCCCCCAAACTCTCCGTCGACGGCACCAAGATTCGCGCCGACTGGACCGCCGTCACCGGCGCCACCGGCTACAAAGTCCAGTGGAGCACCGACAGCACGTTTGCCACCAAGTCGGAAGGCACCGTCTCAAGCGGCTCCACCGTCACCTACACCATCAACCCCACCCCCGCCCTCACCGCCGGCACCACCTACTACGTCCGCGTCCTCCCCACCAAGTCCGGCGCCGACGAACCACCCTCCGACGCCGCCAGCACCACCACCACCGCCTCCGCCGGAACCGGCGACTTCGACGCCGACAACGACGGCTTAATCGAAATCTCCAACCTCGCCCAACTCAACGCCGTCCGATGGGACCTGGACGGCAACGGCGTCGCCGCCACAGGCGGCTACGATTCCAACGACGACGGCGACTACGACGACACCGGCGAATACACCTACGCCGCCAAGTACGCCGAAGCCTTCCCCAACGCCGAAGACAACATGGGCTGCAACGAATCCGCCGTCACCATCGCCTCCAACAACACCGGCAACCCCGCCTGCACCGGCTACGAGCTCGCCGCCAACCTCGACTTCGACACCGGCACGGCGGGAGACCGCACCGACGACACCTATTACAACTCCGGCGCGGGCTGGGACCCCATCGGCGACCACACAACCGCCTTCACCGCCATCTTCGACGGCAACCGCGCTTCCTACGCCATCGACAACCTCTTCATCGACCGCGACGCCGCCCACACCGGAAGCAAATTCTACGCCGGCCTCTTCGGTCGGATAAACACCGGCGCCGACATCAAAAACGTCAAGCTCACCGGCGTCTCCGTCACCCTCGAAAACACCACCGCCGACACCACCCAGGCCGAAGTCTACGCCGGCGGCCTCGTCGGCTACCAGACCGCCGGAACCATCACCGCCAGCAGCGTCGCCGGAACCGTCAAGGCCGTCGTCAACGCCGTCACCGGCGCCGGCAACACCGCCACCACCAACCCCGCCAACGCCGGCGGCCTCGTCGGATACAAGAAGGCCGGCAACATAATCTCCTCCTTCGCCCGCGCCACCGTCACCGCCGAGCAGAACGCTTCCGCCGGCAACCTTCACGCCCACGCCGGCGGCCTCGTCGGCGTCAACGATGCCGGCGACATCATCGCCTCCTACTCCGCCGGAATCGTCAACGCCAAAGTCTCCAACAACAACGGCAACGCCTACGCCGGCGGCCTCGTCGCCGAGCACGGCGGCGGCAACATCAAGGCCGCCTACTCCTACGCCGCCACCAAGGCCGCCAACTCCGGCGGCTCCAACACCTCCGTCAGCCTCTACGCCGCCGGCCTCGTCGCCCACCAGGACGGCGGCAACATCACCGCCTCCTACTCCACCGGCGCGCCCACCCTCGCCAAAGACGGCGCCACCACCACCGATTACAAGGGCGGCCTCGTCGGCAGAAACTCCAGCGGCACCACCACCGCCGCCTATTGGGACACGGAGAAGTCCGGCGTATCCGCCACCGGCCAGGGCACCGGCAAGACCGGCTCCCAACTCCGAACCCCCACCGCCTACGGCACGGAAACCACCGACATCTACAAGGATTGGGACATCGACCTCGACAGCGTGAAGACCGGAACCCAGGACGGCTGGGACTTCGGCACCGCCGCCCAATACCCCGTCATCAAATACGGCCTCACCCCCGCCGACCAGCGCGTAACCGCCAACCTCACCGCCTCCCCCGCCGTCATCTGGGAGCGCGCCCTCCCCGCCAGCCAGTTGCCCGGCAATACGGCCCGCGTCAACCAGACCACCATCACCGCCACCCTCTCCGAATCCCTCCTCAACGCCGTCGTCGTCACCCTCCCCACCGACGCCGCAACCTACACCCTCGTCGCCTCCAACCTCAACATCGCCGCCGGCTCCCTCACCGCCACCACCACCCTCACCGCCGTCAACAACCGCGTCGACGCCCCCAGCAACCAGTTCGTCTACCTCAACCAGGGCGCTTCCGCCTCCGACCCCCGCGTCGGCGTCACTTCCCCCCAGGCTACCCTGACCATCAACGACGACGATGAACTCGCCGCCCCCGCCGGCGCCGCCGCCTTCACCCCCGGAAACGTCCCCACCACCGTAAGAGTCCAGTGGCAGCCCGTAACCAACGCCGCGGGCTACAAGCTCCAGTACAAGCTCACCACCGCCGATACCTGGGGAAACGAAATCACCGTTGCGACTACAGACTGCACCACAGGCGGCAACGCCATCTGCAAGCGCGACTTCACCACCGGCTTCACCGTCGGCAGCCTCTACGATTTTCGCGTCTGGGCCACCTCCGCCGCCAACTCCGGCATCGACGAAGGCGCCTACGCCAACTTCACCGGCGGCCCCGGCGTGGACTACGACACCGACGACGACGGCCTCATCGAAATCACCACCCTCGCCCAGCTTAACGCCGTCCGCTACGACCTGGACGCCGACGGCGCCCCCGAAAGCGGCAGTGCCACATACAACCTGGCCTACCCCTCCTCCAAGGACAAGATGGGCTGCGACGAAACCAACGCCGTCCTCGCCAACCGCGAGTGCATCGGCTACGAACTCAAGGCCAACCTGGACTTCGACACCGGCACGAAGGGCGACCGCACCGACGACACCTACTACAACTCCGGCCTCGGCTGGGACCCCATCGGCGGCACCGCCGGCGCCGCCTACACCGCCACCTTCGACGGCAATGCCGACTCCGACTCCGACGGCGGCCCCTACACTATCTCCAACCTCTTCATCGACCGCACCTCGGGCAGATACGCCGGCCTCTTCGCCTTCCTCGACGGCGCAGACGACCCCGAAGTGACCGACGTGGCCCTCGTAAACGTGGACATTACCCTCAACGTGGACGCCACAGACCACGTCTACGTCGGCGCCCTCGCGGGCAAGGCCGAAACCGACATCTTCGACAGCTACTCCACCGGCGAGGTCAACTCCACAACCAAGGTAACCGCCAACAACAAGTTCCTCTTCATCGGCGGCCTCGTCGGCCAACTCAGAGACGCCAACGTCACCGCCAGCTACTCCTGGGCCGACGTGACGGGAAACACAAGCTCCTCCACCGCCAACAACCGAAACTCTTCCGGCGGCCTCGTCGGCATCGTGGGGCAGTTGGATTCAACTTCGCCCCCCACCACCAACATAATCGCCAGCTACGCCGCCGGCGACGTTTCCGCCATAACCGCCGGCGGCGGCCACGCCAGGGCCGGCGGCCTGGCGGGACAGGTCGGCTACGGCGGCAGCGTCGAGGCCAGCTACGCCCGCGGCGACGTCCACGGCGGCGCCGCCAACACAACCAACAACCAGCGCGGCGCCCTCGCCGGATACCAGCGCGGCAACATCATCGCCAGCTTCGCCACCGGCGCGCTCACCGGCGACAGCGGCAACCGCTGCGGACTCGTCGGCTACAAGGCCTCCGGCTCAATCACCAACTCCTACTACGACAGCAGCAACCCGGGCCAAACAGGCTGCAACAACGACAACGGCACGCCCAAGACCACCTCCGAGCTTCAAACCCCCACCGCCTACACCGGCATCTACGCCAACTGGGACATAGACATCGTCGGCGACAGCAACTCCGACGACCCCTGGGACTTCGGCAACGCCAACCAGTACCCCGCCCTCAAGTACCTCCCCCTCGTCGCCGCCGACCAGCGCCCCACCGTCAACCTGACCGCCGTCCCCACAACCCTCTACGAAAAGGTCGGCGGCGCAACCTCCTCCACCATCACCGCCACCCTCTCAACCGACTGGAACAAGGACGTCGCCGTAACCATCCCCGCCGCCGCCAAGGGCCTCTCCGTCACCACCAGCCCCCTCACCTTCACCTCCGGCGAAGACGGCAACTGGAAAACCGCCCAATCCGCCACCGTCAAGCTCTCCGCTCAGCCCACAAAAACCATCGTCGTAGACTTCACCCGCCTGGCCGTGAGCGACCCCGAAGTCACCCCCAAATACCTCACCTTCACCACCTCCAACTGGAACACCGCACAAACCATCAACGTCAAGTTCCTCGACGAACCCGCCGCCGCCACCACCCGCGTCTCCATCACAGGCACCGGCAGCAACAAGGAATACAAGGTCAACCTCGACGCCTACCGCCTGCCCTACGACCTCGGCAACCCCGCCGTCATCGTCTCCGAGGGCGCCACCACCGGCACGGAAACCCTCACCGCCCAGAACGACTACAACGACCTCGCCACCGCCACCGCCGCCCTCACCCTCGCCACCCACCCCACCGACGACGACTGGATAAGCAAGGGCACGGGAACCGCCCCAACCCTCACCATCACCGACGACGACGAACTCGGCCAGGTAACCAACGTAAACGTCGTCCAGAAGCTCGACGACAACGGCAACCCCTACCAGGGCGCGACCGTCACCTGGACGAAGGTCACAAACGCCACCGGCTACATCGTCGAGTGGAAGTCCGGAACCCAGATCTACGACTCCTCCCGCCAGGTCGTCGTCGGCGACGTCGCCACCGCCGACCTCAACCACGCCCATCTCGGCGCCACCTCCTTCGGCATCCGCGTCTACGCAACCAAGACCGGCTCCGACCACGGCTTGCCCTCCGACGAATTCGCCTTCGTCTACAAGAGCTGGCTCATCTTCAGCAAGACCAAGGTGGACATCACGGAACTAGCCACCGGAACCCAGACGGAAACCTACACCGTCGCCCTCTCCGCCGCCCCCTCCTCCAACGTGACCGTCAACCTCAGCTACCGCACTCCCCAGATGACCCTCAGCCCCTCCACCATCACCTTCAACTCCACCAACTGGAACCAATGGCAAGCCTTCACCGTCGAAGCCGACCGGTTCCCGCCCCGCGGCACGGGCCGCAACGACTGGACCCAGGTCACCTTCAACGACACGTCGGAACTCGACTTCAGAATCCCGCAGCGGGACGGAACCGCTTCCACTCTGGGCTTCACCCACCACGGCAAGCTCACCTTCCTCGTCAAGCTCAAGACCGACCCAGCCGCCTCCAAGACCGTCGACCTCTCCTCTTCCTACTCCGTTTCCGTCCCGTCCACCCACCGCATCACCGCCAGCCCCGCCACCCTCACCTTCACCAAAGACAACTACAACACCGCCCAGACCGTCACCCTCAGCGCCCCCTCCGACTCCCACGGCATCGACGAGGAGGAAACCTTCGTCCACACCACCGTCAGCACGGACCTCGCCTACAGCAACGTCAAGAGCACGATTTCCGCCAAGCAGATTGACACGAACAGCGCCCCCACAAGCGCAAACTTCACCCACTACATTACCCCCAGTAGCACGAAAAACCGCACGATGGTCAACCCCGGCGACTCCTACTTCCGCTTCACCGACGCCGACAACAATACGAAGTACGCCATCATCATCGAATCCCTCCCCGCCCCGACCGCGGGCGAGTTGAAGCTCCACCGCCCCCGCAAGACCGGCGGCATCTGCCGGATTCGCCCCAACAGCGACAACTGCAAGGCCCTCGAGGAAAGTGTCCAAATCGGACAGGTGATAACCCCCGAAGACTCCAAGTCCAAGAGCTCGCCCATCCTCCACTTCTACCCCACCGGCACATTCAACAGCGCCACCTTCACCTACAAGATGGTGGACAATTCCGGCAACATCTCCGACTCCGCCTACACCGTCACCCTCTCGCTCCTTGGAACCGTCCCGGCCAAACCCGCCGACTTCGCCGCCGCCCCCAGAAACACCAAGGCCCAACTCACCTGGACCCACGCCAACGACCCCATCATCACCGGGTACCAGTACAGCGTCAAGAACGTCACCGACGCGCAGCCGTGGGGCAACTGGGAAGACGTTACCATCCCCCTCTTTGCCTCCAAGCCCACCCTGGACTTCACCACCACGACCTGGAACACGCCCCAGACGGCGACGGTCCAACTCCGCTCCAAGCCCGACTCCAACGTGGAAATTAGGTTCGCACAGACCGGCGTAACCTTCACCCAGTCCAAGTTGACCTTCACGCCGGCCAACTGGCACACGCCACAATCCGTCAGCGTCGTCCTCGCGTCCCAACCCGACGCCGCCGTGTCGGTGGACATGAGCAAGGCCCTCTGGATAAACGCCGATTACTACACCGTAACCGGCCTCACCAACGGCAAGAACTACCAGTTCCGCATCCAGGCCATAAGCGCCGCCGGCAACAGCCCCGCGTCCGTTCACGATTCCGCCACCCCGAACATCCTCGCCGCCCCCTGGGACTTCGACGATGACGCCAAAGCCTCGCAGATAGACCTCTCCTGGGCCGACCCCGACAACCCCTTCGTCACCGGCTGGCAGATGCGCCAAAGGCAGGACGTCCTCTCCGCCATCGCCGGTAACGGCAAGGTCTTCCTGATTTGGGACGACCCCAAGGACTCCTCCATCACCGGCTGGCAGTACCGCTCCAAGACCGGCACCAACGAATACCCGACCAACTGGACCAGCGTCCCCAACGCCAACGCCGCCACCACCGAATACGCCGTCCCCAACCTCTCCAACGCCAACGCCGTATACTTCCAGCTGCGCCCCGTCAGAAACACAACCCCGGGCGCCGCCCTCAACGAAGCCACCGCCACCCCCTCGGCCACCGACGGGGACGCCGCCGGCTGGACGAACCTCACCATACCCATAACCTTCACGTCCTCCCTCACCTTCACCACGACGGACTGGAACACCGCCCAATCCGCCACCGTCAAACTCGCCTCCGCCCCAACCTCCGACGTGCGGATAACCCTCGTCCAGGACAACGTCGAATTCGTCCCCGACACCCTCACCTTCACCACCTCCAACACCGCCCAGAACGTCAAAGTCCGCCTCAAGACCGCCCCCGACGCCACCGTAACCGTCAACCCCGCCAACGCCCTCCACGCCAACCTCGCCGCCCACGCCGCCACCGGCCTCGCCAACGGCAAGTTCTACTCCTTCCAGCTTCGCGCCCTCGACGACGTAAGCCCCGGCAACGCCTCCGCCTGGCTCAAGTCCGCCCTCCTGCCCGCCAAGCCCGCCGGCCTAACCGCCACCCCCGGCAACACCAACGTCACCCTCGCCTGGACCGACCCCAACAACCCCACCATCCACAACTGGCAGTACCAGCAGGATTCGGGCGATTGGAAGGACGCCGCCGTCGGCGTCACCCTCGGATCCTCCACCCTCACCTTCAGGCCCGGCGTCCAGGCCACCCTCGGCTCCTCCATCCTCACCTTCACCTCCCAGAACTGGAACATCTACCGGACCGTCACCGTGAAACTGGCCTCCCAGCCCCCCACCGGCACGACTACCGTCACGTTCAATCGGACAGGCGTGGAGTTCTCCCCCGCCACCCTGAATTTCAATGCCCAGAACTACAACACAACCCAGAACGTGCAGGTCAGGCTCAAGACCGCGCCCCAGCAGGACACCGACGTTTCTTTGGCCGCGCCGACCCATCTGGTTGCGTCCCCCCAGAAATGGAACGTCTACCAGACCGTCCCGGTCAAGCTCGCCGCCGCCCCCGCCGCCCCGGTGAAGGTGACCTTCAATGCCCCCAACCTGGACTTCTCCCCCGCCTCCCTCACCTTCACGCCGCAAAACTGGAACATCAACCGGAACGTTCAGGTCAAGATGAAGACCCAGCCTTCCACAACCACTACCGTCGATATGACAAAGACGTATTCGGTCCCGTGGGACGGCTCCACCACCCTCACCTTGACCGGCCTCGCCAACAACACGGACTACACATTCAAGGTTCGCGCCGTCAACATCGGCGGCATCAGCGAGGAGTCCGACTCCGCGTCCACCTCCCCCAACGCCGCCCCCGCCATACCCTCCGGCTTCACCGCCACCCCCGGCGTCGCTCAGGCAACCCTCGCGTGGACGAACCCCGCCGACACCGCCATCACCGCCTACGAATACCGGCAGACCGTACCCGCCGGCGGCCTCACCGTCTTCGCCAACGACCGGGAAGTCGATCTCACTTGGGACAGCCCCGGCGACGCCACCGGCATCGCCAAATGGCAGTATCGCGCCGAGCGCGACGGCCAGATAGCCGGCTTCTGGGCCGACATTCCCGGCAGCGTCGCCTCCACCAAACGCTTCACCGCCACAAGCGAATCCGGCGGCGCCCTCCTCGGCAACGACCTGAAGTATAATTTCAGAGTGCGCGCCGCCACCGCCACCGTTACGGGCGGCGGCCTCACCGCCCGCGGCGACTATACGCGCGTGGACCTGTTCTGGACCAAGTTCAGCGACGTCAACACCATCCACAAGTGGCAGTATCGCTACAAGTCCGACGGCGACTACGGCCCCTGGACGCAAGCATGCGAAGCTGTTGGCGGCCCGCAGCAGATTGCGGAGTGCAGGAACCTGATCTCCCTCTCGACGTCGCGCCTGACCAACGGCACCGAATACACCTTCCAGGTGCGCGCCCTCGACTCCTCCGACACCCCCGTCGGCAGCGTGTTGGGCGAGGTGACGATGACCCCCATCGCCGCCGCCAAGCCCCTCGGCCCCGTCACCGCCACCCCATCCTCCTCCGGCGGCTGGACCAACATCCCCAACAGCGGCGCATCCACCACGTCGGCTACTATCGACAACCTCACCAACGACACCCTCTACGCCTTCCAGCTGCGCGCCCGCCGCGCCAACGCCATCGGCCCCCACGCCGGCAACCCCACCGCCAACCCCGCCGCCCTCGTCGCCAAGCCCACCGGCCTCGCCGCCGCCTCCGGCGAGAACGAAGCCGCCACCCTCAAATGGCCCACCGCCAACTCCGCCACCTCTTGGCAATACACCAAGGGCACGGGCAGCGGCAACACCATTACTTACGGCGCTTGGACCGCCATGACCCCCATCACCGTCGTCGGCTCCAACCACACCTTCAAAGTAACCGGCCTCACCAACGGCACCCTCTACACCTTCAAGATTCGCGGCCTCAACCGCAACGGCGACACGGGCGACGCCGCCACCTCCGCCGCCGTCACCGCCACCCCCAGGCTCCTCCCCGCCCCCACCGGCCTCGCCGCCACCCCCGCCGACTCATCCTTCACCGCCACCTGGACCGACCCCGACGACGAAACCATCGTCAAATACCAATACCAGGTCACCCTGAAGGACGCCACGCTGGACGCAACCAAGTGGTACGACGTCCCCGTCAGCACCGCAACCACCGTCACCCACACCGTCACCCAACTCGACAACGCCACCGCCTACGACTACCACCTCCGCGCCGTATCCGCCGTCCAGACCGGCGTCGCCGCCAAGATAACCGTCACCCCCCACTCAACCCCCGCCGCCCCCGCCCTGACCGCAGCCATCGGCGACCAACAGATTACCCTCACCTGGGACGACCCCAACAACGACACCATCACCCATTGGCAGCGCCGCCACAAGACAACCTCCGCTTCCTGGCCCTCCACCGCCCCCAACGGCTGGCAGAACGTCACGAAGACCATCGTCCGCAGCAAGCCCTCCATCGGCTTCACTGACAAGAACTGGAACGTCAACCAGAGCTTCACCGTCAAGCTCGCCGCCGCTCCCGCCGCCGCCGCGAAGATTCGCTTCTCCCAGCAGGGATTCGTCTTCACCCCCGACACCCTCACCTTCACCACCCTTAACTGGAACACCGACCAGACCGTCCAGGTCAAGATGGCGGAAGCACCCTCGTTGCCTCCGGTCTGTCCCATCCCCGGCCTCTGTCCGCCGCTGACTCCAATCGATGTCCAGATAGCCCTCCTCATCGCCGCCGAGCAAATCTGGATTAACGCCACCGAAACCACCATAACCGGCCTGACCAACCGCACCGAGTACGATTTCGAAGTCCGCGCCGTCAACCACATCGGCGACGGCGCCGCCGCCCCCGTCAAGGCCACCCCCTACGCCCTCCCCGTCGCCCCCTACAACATGGCCGCCTACAGCCGCAACACCCACGTCATCCTCGTTTGGAGCCTCTTCGACCCCACCATCACCAGCTTCGAGTACCAGAAGCGCACCAAGACGGGACAGACCTGGGACGCTTGGGGCGATACCTGGAACACCGCCCGGGACCAGCTCGGTCTGAACTTCTACCGCACCAGGGCCATCGGCCTCGCCAACGACACCGAATACCAATTCCGCGTCCGCGCCGTCAACCCCGCCGGAAACGGCCCCGCCTCCGCCGTCGTCGCCGCCACCCCGCGCGCCCGCTCCGCGCCCCTGGCCCCCACCAACGTCCAGGCCTTCGGACTGAACGGCAAAGCCCAGGTCGCCTGGACCACCCCCGTCCGGTCCTGGGACGCCACCACGAAGGACGCCTCCATCATCGGCTACAAATACCGCAAAAAGCAGACGGACGCCACCTGGCCCACCACCGGAACCCTCGGCTGGTCCGCAATCGTGCGCGGCTCAGGCCCGGACACCACCGTCTTCGAATTCCGCAACCTCACCAACGGCACGACCTACGACTTCCAGATTCGCGCCGTCAACATCGGGGCGGACGGCGAACCCTCCGACGGCGCGGCCTCCGCGGAGGTCTCCGCCACCCCCACCGCCACCGGCCCCGTCCCCGCCGCGCCCACCGGCCTCGCCGCCGCCCGCCAGTCCAACGCCGTCAGACTCACTTGGACAGACCCCTCCGACTCCTCAATAACCTCCTGGCATCTCCGTATGCGCCCCCAGGGAGCCGCCGCCGACGTCGTCATCCCCAAGGCAACCTCCGAAACCGTCATCCTCTCCTGGGACAAACCAACCGACACCACCGGCATCACCAAGTGGCAGTACAGCAGCGACGGCTCGACCTGGACGGACATCCCCTGCGTCTCCCCATGCGTCGTCGCCGACCAAACCTCCCACACCGTCAACGCCACCAGCCTCACCATCGGCACGACCTACACCTACCAGGTCCGCGGCTTCATCGCCGCCGACAACACCGTCACGCCCACCAACCTCCAGGCCTGGACGCAAATAAGCACGACCGCAGACACCACCGCCCATACCGCCACCGGCCTCCAGAACGCCCTCTACGTCTTCAGCCTCCGCGCCGTCAACGCCACCGGCGAAGGCGCCGCCTCCCAAATCACCGCCCGCCGCCTCGAAATACCCGCCGCCCCCCTCTGCGTGCCCGCGGAGCCCGGCCACACCAAACTCACCCTCACCTGGTTACCCGCCAACGACTCCTCCATTACCAAGTGGCAGTACCGCGTTGCCGACGTGGACGGCGACGCCTGGAAGGACATCTGCACCACCTCCGGCAACGCCGACTGCCCCACCACCACCACCTTCGACGTGACCGGCCTCGCCAACGACGTGGAATACCTGATTGGCCTCCGCGCCGTCAACGCCGCCGGCAACGGCCCGGAGGCCAACGTCCGCGGAACCCCCAGCGGCAAGCCCGACGCCCCCACTCGCCTCCGAGCCACCCCAGGCAACGAGCAAATCGTCCTCTCGTGGAACACCGCCCTTCGCGCCACTTCCTACGAGTACAACTACCGCGATCCCAACGCCCGCCGCCCCAGCCCCAACGACCTGGCCTGGCACACCGCCGGCGCCTCCACCTCTGCCACCATCACCAATCTGACCAACGATACCGAATACGAATTCCGCGTCCGCGCCAGCAACTCCCACGGCACCGGCCTGGCGTCTCGACCCCTGAAGGCCACCCCCACCGGCAAGCCCCCCGCCCCCGTCGGCCTCACCCTCGCCGCCGGCAACTTCGAAGTCGCCATGTCATGGACGAAGACCACCACCCCCGGACGCCCCGTCACCGGCTACGAATACCGCTACAAGACCGACGGCGACTACCCCGCCACCTGGACGGCCATATCCCCCAGCAACAGAGACACCGTTTCCCACCGCGTTACCGGCCTGACCAACGGCGTCCAACACACCTTCCAGCTGCGGGCCGTCAACTCCCACGGCGAAGGCCCCGCCGCCACCGCCACGGTCACCCCCACCCTTGCCTCCGGCCTCCCCAACACCCCCACCGCCTTCACCGCCACCCCCGGCGACGCGGAGGTCTCCCTCGCCTGGACCGGCGAGTGGGCGACCGGCGGCATCTTTGAGGAGTGGCAGCTATACGTGGCCGACCTGTCCAGAAGCGCCGGCCAGCAGAACATCGTCATCGGCCAAGCCGGCGGCCGCACCGGCGTCCGCCTCGAATGGGTCAACCCCGGCAAGACGGGCACCACCAAGTGGGAATACCGGCATGGCGTGATAGCCGACGACGAGACCACTTGGTACACTTGGAAGCAAATCTCCTGCGAAAACCCCTGCGACCCGACGACGCTTAACGAGGCAGTGGTCACCACGGGGCTCGTGACGAATACCCACTACCGCTACCAGCTGCGCGCCACCGTCAACGTGGCCACGGAAACCGTCGCCGTCCAGGCATTTACGAGTATCAGCCGCGCCTCCAGCGCCCGCTCTTACGTTGTCAACGGGCTGACCAACGATTCGCCCTACTACTTCCGGCTCCGCGCCGCCTATCGCACTGGCGACGGCGGCTGGGCCGTCGCGACCGCCACCCCCACCGCCGCCCCCGCCAAGCCCACCGGCTTCTCCGCCACCCCCGGCAACGCTCAGGTAACCCTCGCCTGGACCAACCCCAACGACTCCTCCATAACCGGATACCAGTACAAGCAGGATTCCGGCGAGTGGACGAATATCCCCGACAGCGGCGCCTCCACCACCTCCTACACCGTAACCGGCCTCGCCAACGGCACCTCCTACGGCTTCCTCATCCGCGCCATCAACTCATCCGGCCCGGGGCCCCAGTCTGAAGAAGCCTCCGCCACCCCCAACGTCCCGCCGGGCAAGCCCACTAACTTCACCGCCACCGTCGACGGAACCACCGCCAGCCTTGCCTGGACCGCCCCCGCCAACTCCACAATCACCAAGTGGCAATACCGCCTGAAGCAGTCCGGCGGCTCCTGGGGCGCATGGACGGACATAGCCAGCAGCGGCGCGAACACCACCTCCGCCACCATATCCAACCTCGCCGCCGGCGTCGCCTACACCTTCCAGGTTCGCGCCCTCAACGAACAAGTCCCCGGCCCCGCCTCCGACGAAGCAGGCGCCCTCTCCACCCCCGACAAGCCCACCGGCTTCGAAGCCCACCCCGGCTCCTCCGAAGTCACCCTCCAGTGGAACAACCCCAACAACAGCAGCATCACAAGCTGGGAGTACAAGCAGGACACCGGCGACTGGACCACCATGACCGGCAGCAGCGCCTCCACCGTCATCTACAAGGTGACCGGCCTCACCAACGGCACCGCCTACACATTCAAGATCCGCGCCGTCAACACCGCCGGCGACGGCGCCGAGTCCGACCCCAAGTCCGCCACCCCCATCGCCGTCCCCGGCGCGCCCACCAACTTCACCGGCACCGGCGCCAGCACGGGCACGAACTACCAGGCCGCCCTCAGCTGGAAGGCCCCCTCCGGCTCCATCGTCACCAAGTGGGAATACAGGCAGCGGTCATTCTCCCCGAATCTCGGCGGCGGCTCCTGGAGCCAATGGACATCCGTCACCCCCGGCAGCGGCCAGAACAACGCCCTCACCCACACCGTCACCCAGTTGGGCGACAACACCGTGTACCAATTCCAGGTCCGCGCCAGCAACTCCGTCGGCGTCGGAACCCCCTCCGCCCCCCTAAAGATCGCCGTCGTTTCCGCCAAGCCCAACAAGCCCGCCAACCTCCAGGCCTGGGGCGGAAACGGACAGCTAACCGTGACTTGGAAATACCCCAACTCACCCTGGGTATACCCCGCCAAGTGGCAGTACAGCATATTCCAGGGGTCCAGCTGGCTCCCCTTCAGCGACATCCCCGCCAACAGCGGCAGCTACACGCAGTGTCTCGACACCGACAACGACCCCAATACAAGGTCCGTCTGCACGGACGTTTCCACCCCCGCCCAGGGCGGCGACGTCAACACCCGCCGCGCCGTCATCACCAAACTCTCCCTCCACCCGAACGCGAACGAGAACCTGTCCAACGGAGAGACCTACCGCATTAAGATTCGCGCCGTCAACGACAAGGGCACCGGCGCGGCCTCCGACGAAGCCACCGCGACGATGATTCCCCTCGCCCCCGCCACCTTCACCGTCGCCCGCGGCGACGCTCAGGTCACGCTGAATTGGACGAAGTCCTCCTCCGAGGAAACTACCCTCACAAGCTGGCAATACCGCTACAAGCCCAAGAGCAGCACGGAAAGCGGCTACACCGGCTGGACGACGGTGCCCGGCAGTTCCTCGTCCACCACCACCTACGCCGTCACAGGCCTCACCAACGACACGCAGTACACCTTCCAGCTGCGCGCCGTCAACGCCACCGGCGGCGGCGTAGCTTCCTCCGAAGTGACCGCCACGCCCGTCCTCGGCGTTCCCGCCAAGCCCACCGGCCTCGAAGCCCACCCGGGCGACAAGTCCGTAACCATCCAGTGGGACAATCCGAACAACAGCAGCATCACCGGCTGGGAGTACAAGCAGGGCAACGGCAACTGGACACCCATCTCCAACAGCAGCGCCTCCACCACCATGCACACGTTGACGGGCCTGAACAACGGCTCGCCCATCAGCTTCAGGATTCGCGCCGTCAACTCCGCCGGCAACGGCGTCCAGTCCGACCCCACGTCCGCCACGCCGTGGGCCGTGCCTCCCCAGCCAACGGGTCTGAAGGCCACGGGCGATAACCAGGAAGTGGACCTGGTCTGGGACTACGCAGGCAGCAGCAGCGAGAGTTGGCAGTACCGCATACACACGGGCGTCTACTGGCAATCCTGGCGCACCATCAACCCCGGCAGCGGCGCCAACAACACCCTCACCCACACCGTCACCCATGTCTACACCACCCCCGCAACGCGGCTGGCCAACAACAACGCATACCAATTCCAGGTCCGCATGACGAACTCCATCGGCGCGGGCCCTCCCTCGGCGTCCGCCACCGCGGTTCCCGTCGCCGCCGCCCCCAACAAGCCCACCGGCTTCCAGGCCTCGGGCGGCAACGCCACCGCCACCCTCACCTGGGGCTACCCCACCTCGCCCTGGATACACCTCTCCAAGTGGGAGTACAGCAGCGACGGCGGAACCAACTGGGCCGACATCCCCGCCAACAGCGGCAGCTACAGACAGTGCCTCGACACCGACAACGACCCGAATACGAGGGCCGTCTGCTCAGACGTTTCCACCCCCGCCCAGGGCGGCAGCGTTCTCACCCGCAAAGCCGTCATCTCCACCGGCCTCTCCAACGGCAAGGTCTACTCCTTCAAGATTCGCGCCGTCAACGACAAGGGCAACGGCGCTGAATCCGACGCCTCCGACGCCTCCTCCGCGACCATGCTCCCCCTAGCCCCCGCCACCTTCTCAACCGCCGTCGGCGACGAGCAAATCACCCTGAACTGGACGAAGAACGCCAACGATGCCGCCGTCTCCGCCTGGCAATACCGCTACAAGCCCAAGAGCTCCACCGACACCGGCTACACCGGCTGGAAGTCCGTCCCCAACAGCAGCGCCTCCACCACCACTTACACCGTTACCGGCCTCACCAACGGCACGGCCTACACCTTCCAGCTTCGGGGCGTCAACGCCACCGGCAGCGGCCCCGCCTCCTCCGAGGCCGCCGCAACCCCGGCCATCCAGCCTCCCGCCAAACCCACCGGCTTGGCCGCAACCGTCGGCGACAAGGAAATTACCCTCGCCTGGGACAACCCCAACAACCACCGCATCACCAAGTGGCAGTACAGCACGGACGACGGCTCGACCTGGACCGACGTCCCCAACAGCGGCTCCTCCACCACCACCTACACCGTCCCCGACCTCACCAACGAGACCGAATACACCTTCCGCGTCCGCGCCTACACCACCGGCGAAGGGACTCAGTCCGACGAAGTGAAGGCCACCCCCAAGCCCGTCGCCGCCACCCCGACCAGCTTCGACGCCACCGTCGACTCCAACGTCGCAAGCGCCGCCGTCAAGCTGACGTGGGACGCCCAATCCACCGCCACCGACTGGCAAATCCGCTACAAGTCCACCGGCAACTACGGCGGTTGGACGAACATCCCCTGCGTCTCCCCCTGCACCTCCGGCGAACTCGCCACCCACACCGTCACCGGCCTCACCAACAACACCCTCTACACCTTCCAGCTGCGGGCGCAAAACAACATCGGCTGGGGCCTCCCCGCCACCGATACCGCCCGCCCCCTCTCCGGCGTCCCCGCCGCGCCCGCCAATCTCACCGCCTCGGGCGGCGACGCCCAAATCACCCTCACCTGGAGCTACGAAGTCTCCATCTGGGTGGACAACTGGCAGTACAGCAGCGACGACGGCGCCAACTGGACGGACATCAGCAGTTCCGACAGAAACACCCGCAGCGCGACGGCAACCGGCCTCACCAACGGCGTCGAATACACCTTCAAAGTCCGCGCCGTCAACTCAAAGGGCAACGGAACCCCCTCCGCCTCCGCCACCGAACCCACCCTCCCCCTCGCCCCCGACACCTTCACAGCAACCGGCGGCTACGAGAAGGTGACCCTCGCCTGGACCAAGTCCACCAGCGACACAACCGTCACCGGCTGGCAATACGCCTACAAGACCACCGGCGACTACGGCGATTGGACGGATATATCCGGTGGATCAACCACCACCGTCGAAGTGACCGGGCTCAGCAACGGAAAGAGCTACACCTTCAAGCTGCGGGCCGTCAACGCCGCCGGCAGCGGCCCCGCCGACGAGGCGTCAATCGCCACCGCCCCCGGCAAACCCACCAGCCCATCCAAGACGCCGGGCCAACCCCCGGGTCCGACGGCCACCCCGGGCACGCAGAAGGTCACGCTGAATTGGACTAATCCCGACGGCACGCTCACCAGCCACGACTTCCGCTACAAGCCCAAGAGCAACACCGAATCCGGCTACACCGACTGGCAAAACATATCCGGCGGAACTGACACGTCTAAGGAAGTGACCGGGCTGACCGCCGGCGTCAGCTACACCTTCCAGGTGCGCGCGAACAGCAAGTCGGGCAACGGCACCCCCTCCGACAAAGTGTCTGCATGGACCTATCCCGCCGCGCCCACGGGCCTCACCGCCTCCCCCGGCGACAAGCTCGTCTCCCTCACCTGGGACGACCCGTCCAACAGCAGCATCACCCGCTACGAATACCAGCAGACCACCACCGCCAGCTGCGGCGGCTCCTGGACGCGGATGGCGAGCAGCGGCGCCTCCACCACCCAGTTCGTGGTGAAGAGCCTCACCAACGGCAACGCCTACACCTTCTGCATCCGGGCCTACAGCGAAGGCAACGGGGCCGCCTCCACCAAGGCGACAACCACCCCGCAACCGGCCCCCGCCGCCCCCACCGGCCTCAGCGCCAGCGCCACCGGCGTGGCGTCCGCAACCGTCACCTGGAGCTACTCCAACCTCAATCTCATCGACAAGTTCCAGGTTCGCTCCAGGGCGGGCACAGGCAGTTGGAGCACGTGGAGCGACGTGGCCAAGACGGCGGCGAAGTCCTACTCCATCACCACCGTCGCCCGCGGCACGGTCTACACCTTCGAGGTTCGCGCCGTCAACAACCAGTCCGAAAACAGCATCGCCGAGCAGGCCAGAGCCGCCACCGCCCCCGCCAAGCCCACCGGCTTCTCCGTAACCCACGCCGTGCAGCAGGCCACCCTCAGTTGGAAAGACCCCGGCTACGCCTCCATAACCTCCTGGCAGTACCGATACAAGCCCGAGAGCGAAACCGAAAGCGGCTACACGGATTGGAAGACCATCTCCAGCAGCGGCGCGACCACCACCTCCCACAAGGTGACGAACCTCGTCAGCAGCGAGAAGTACACCTTCCAGGTGCGCGCCGTCAACCCGGCGGGCAACGGCCTGGCCTCCGATCAGGTCGAAGTGACGATGCCGGCCCCTGAAAAGCCCTCAAGTCCCACCGCCACGCCGGGATACGAGAAGGTCACCCTCAGCTGGACCAACCCCGCCGGAACGCTCACCGACACCGCCTACCGCTACAAATCCACCGGCGACTACGGCAGTTGGACCAGCATCGGCAGCGTGGTCACCACCAGGGAAATCACCGGCCTCACCAACGGCGTCCGCTACACCTTCCAGGTGCGCGCGTCCAACGCGGCGGGCGACGGCACGCCCTCCGGCGAAGTGTCCGCCTGGACCTATCCCGCCGCGCCCGCCAACCTGACCGCCTCCCCCGGCGACAAGCTCGTTTCCCTCACCTGGGACGACCCCAACAACCCCACCATCACCCGCTACGAATACCAGCAGACCACCTCCGGCAGCTGTAGCGGCGGATGGACGCAGATGGCGAACAGCGGCGCCTCCACCACCCAGCACATAGTCAAGTCCCTCACAAACGACACCGCTTACACCTTCTGCGTCCGAGCCTACAGCGTCGGCGGCGGAACCACCTCCACCAAGGCAACCGCCACCCCGGATCTCCTCCCCGCCCTCCCAACCAGCGTCGCCGCCTCCGCCACCGACGCCTCCTCCGCAACCCTGACCTGGGAGTGGCAGCAGTCGAAGGAGAACCTCATCTCCAAGTTCCAGGCCCGCTACCGCGCCGATAACGGCACGTGGGAATCCTGGACCGACATAGCAAAGACCCTGCGTAAATACACCGTCTCCTCCGGCCTCACCAGGTCCACCGTCTACACCTTCGAAGTTCGCGCCGTCAACAACCAGAACGACGACGGCCCCGGCGCCCAGGCCAAGGCCGGAACCGCCCCCGCCAAGCCCACCGGCTTCTCCACCTCCCCCGGCTTCCGCCAGGTAACCCTCACCTGGAATAACCCCGGCTACACCTACATAACCCGCTGGCAATACCGCCAAATGGAACCCAGAAGCGGCCTCCTCGCCATCCCCAACGATAGCAGCGTTGGGCTCTACTGGAGCAGCCCCTCCGACACCTCCAGCATCGACGGATGGCAATACCGCTACAAGAGCACAGGAGCCTACACCTCGTGGACGGACGTGCCCAACAGCGACAAGGACACCACCTCCGCCCTCATCGGCAGCCTCGACAACGACACCGCCTACGCCTTCCAGCTTCGCGCCGTCAACTCCTCCAAAGAAAGGGTCGGCAGCGTCCTCGGCGACCCGTCCGCCCCCACCGCCACCCCATCAACCACCGGCGGCTGGACCAACATCTCCAACAGCAGCGCCAACACCACCTCCCACGCCGTAACCGGCCTCACCAGCAGCACCGCCTACGTCTTCCAGCTTCGCGCCGTAAGCGCCGCAGGCAACGGCCTCCCCTCCGACATCACAAGCGACGCCTACGCCACCCCGCCTCCCAAGCCCACCGAACCCTCAACCATCACCCTCAACGAAACCTTCAACCCCGCCGCCAATGGCCACCAGGCATACTTCACCGTCGCCGCCAGCTGGACCAAGCCCACCGACACGACCATCGACGGCTACCAGTACCGCGTTGCAACCACGTCCAACGACCAGGGCCCGATATGGACAGCCTGGGCGGACATCCCCAACAGCAGCTACTCCACCTTCTCTACAACCTGCCCCTGAGATTCCGGTCCGTGGTGGCGGAACTCTTCGTCCAGATTCGCGCCTTCAACGAAGCAGGATACGGCACGACCTCAAACACCGCCTCCGTAACCCTCATCCCCGCCAAGCCCGCCCCCGACATCGCCAAGACCTTCGTCAACAACGCCTTCGACATCTCCCTCGCCTGGTCCAAGCTCCGGCGCAACAACGCCGACGACCCCAGCATCTCCCGCTGGCAATACCGCGGCGTCCACGGAAACCTCGGCGCCACTGACGCCACCCTCACCACGGAAGTGAACAAGAAGAGCTGGACGACCATCGGCAAGAGCGGCGTCCACACCACCAGCATCACCGTCGCAGGCGCGTACAAACCCAGGTACGCCTTCCAGATTCGCGCCGTCAACGTCGCAGGAAACAGCGCCCCCTCCGACATCGATTTCATCGACCTGTTCCCGGACAAGCCCGCCAAATTCGCCGTGACGTTGACCCTGCCCTCCACCGACAACGACAACGGCCCCAACACCGGCGGAACCGCCACCCTGCATTGGGACGCCGCCGATACCACCACCGAAAACGGCAAGTCCATCACGCGCTACGAGTACACCGATGGCTCCACCCGAAAATACCCTGACCCGAAAGACAATAATAAAGAGGTAACTGAAAAGATTTGGAGGAAAATCACCAACACCTTGACCGCCGAAGGCAAAAACGCATCCGTGGTTCTCTCCTGGAACACCCCCTACAACACTTCCAAAATTGCCAAGTGGCAGTACCGTCACAAGAGCGGCGCGAGCGACTACCCCGCTGCCTGGACGGACGTGTCCTCCAGCAGCGCAACCACCAAGTCCGTCACCGTCAGCGGCCTCACCAACGCCACGGAATACACCTTCCAGGTTCGCGCCGTCGACTCCTCCGACGCCCTCGTCGGCAGCGTCCTCCCCGACGCCACGGCAACGCCCACCACGGCTGGCAGCGACGCGGTCACCTTCTACACCATTAACGTCAAGACTGGCAAGACCTACAACTTCGCCCTGCGCGCCGTAAACGTCGCCGGCCCGGGCGTCGTCAACGACACCCCCACCGTCACAATCATAAGGTCGGATGGAACCACATTAACTCCGTCCCCAGGTATGCTCCTCACCGCTCCCACCCGGCCCGCAGGCTTCGACGTCGAAGCAGGCCCCACCAGGGTGTCCGCGAACCTCCTCTGGAGCAAGCCCGACGACGACGAGGGAGTCACCGGCTGGCAATACCGCCACCGCCAGCAAACCCCCGTCCAGGTCGGCTCCTACGACGTGTCCGAAACCGCCCCCACCACCGACGGCAAGATCCACTTCGTGGAGGGCGTCGCCGCCGGAACCTACGAGTTGTCTACCGCGACGCCCACGGATGACGGCAAGATCCACATCGGCGCGGAGAGCAACGACTCCTTCCCCGTGACCATCACCGCCATCGACGCCGCGGGCTACACGCTGATTAAGGAACATCTGAAAGACGCCACGGAAGTACAGATTGGCTTGTGGCGCGCATCCGTGAGCGGCGCCCCCACCTTCACCGATGGCAGCGGCGGCAAGGGCACGGCGACGTTCAACGCCGAAACCGTCAGCGGCACCCGTCACAGCGCAACCTCCAGCGTCGCCCTGACTCTCGACCTTGAGCGTTACGAAGTTACCATCACCGCCGTCGCCCCCGCCTACGCCGAAATGAAGCTGCATCTCAAGGAGAACGTCGATGTCAACATAGGCGGTTGGCTCGTCAACCTCACCTCCGGCGCCGGCTACACCGACAACGCCAACGACTCTACAAAGGGAACCGTCAAGTTCACCGCCGAAACCGTCAGCGGCAGCCCGCCCAGCGGCAAAGTCTCCGTCACCGTCCCCAACTCCCTTGAGTGGACCACCTGGACCGACATGAGCCCTGTCGACACGACCGGCGCAAAGCACGAGTACTTAGTATCACCGCTGGAAACCGACGCCACCTACACGTTCCAGATCCGCGCCGAAAACGACACCGGCACAGGCCCCCACTCCGCCATGCTCAACTACTTCACCCGCGGCGTCTTCATCTCCACGGGGGAACCCCTCTCCCTTCAGGACGGCGATACCGAAACTTACCAGCTTGAACTCTCCTCCCTGCCCAAGAACACGGTCACTGTAACCGTCGCCTCGGATAACAATGGAATCACCGTCTCCCCCGAAACCCTCACCTTCACCACCACCAACTGGGACACCGCCCAAACCGTAACCGTGGAAGCCCGCTCCGGCAGCAACGCCGGCGCCATAATTTCCCACACGCCCGCCAGCGCCGATTCCGACTACAACGGCATTTTCGTGGCCGACGTTCGCGTCTACAGCCGCCCCCGCGCCAACATCTCCGGCAGCAGGCAGGTCACCGAAGGCGAGACCATTGCCCTGTCCGCCAGCGCCGTTGGGAACCCCGACCCCTGGCTGCTTTGCGCCATCGCGACTCCCTCCACCTGCACCGACGCCGAACTCGGCAAGCCCTTCACCTACCAATGGAGCGGTTACCGAAGCTCCACCTCTTCGTCTATCAGCGTCGACGCGCCGGACGTCACCGAAGACGCCACCCTGACCTTCGCCCTGAAGGTGACGGATTTCAGAGGCCGCTACGATGAGACCGCCGTTTCCGTCCAGGTCCAGAACCGGAGCGCCTCCCAGGCCGGCGGGGCAACCACACCCTCTGCGCCCGCCCAGCAGCCCGACCCGACGCCGGCCCCGACCCCCGAGCCCGCGCCTGAACCTACGCCTGAGCCAACGCCCGAACCCACTCCCGAACCAACGCCGGAGCCGACGCCCACGCCTACGCCTCAGCCAACCCCAACGCCCACACCAACGCCTACGCCTACGCCCACGGCGACGCCGGAACCTACGCCTACTCCCACCCCCGCGCCCACGGCGGAAGCCCCCGTCCGCGTAAGGCCGGTCCCGACGGCCACGCCCACCCCAACCCCGACGCCCGGCCCCCAGCCTTCCCCCTCGGGAACCCTGGTGTACCCGGACGCCACCACCGTCATCGAAACTGCCGACGGCACGGCCATCCTCGTCGTGCCCGTCGGCTCCGCGCCAGAAATCCTCGAAATCCGCTTCGAGAAGATAGACCTCGCCTCCATAACCGGCAAGCCCCCCGGCGACAATTCCCAGGTGGTCAACGCCATCTCCGCCAACACCTACAAGGTAGGCGAAAACGTACCCACGCCCACCTCCTACCCCAACGGCGTGGAACTCTGGCTCATGCTTCCCGAAGGCGAACAATCCGCCTGCGTGGAAGGCCGCGCGAAGGTCTACCGGGTGGACATGGATGCGTGGGAACTCGTCGAGCACGACTGCATAACCGACGAATACGGCGTCAGCTGGACCGTCTCCATACTCACCTACTTCAGCTCCTACGCCCTCGTCGTCGAGCCGGTCCCCGCCCCCGTCCCGCCGACCCCAACCCCCACCGCCGCGCCGACGCCTGCGCCCACGCCGGCCCCCACCCCAATCCCCGCGCCCCCGGTCAGCGACGACGACGACGCCCTCGCCCCCCTCTGGATCGCCCTCATAGCCATCGGCGCCGCCCTCTCCCTAGCCGCCCTGATCTGGCTAATCGCCTTCCGCCGCCGCAAACGCGCGGAAGACCCCGAGGAAGCCCCCAAACAATAACCCCCTCCTCCTCTTCCCCCTCCCCCTTCCTGGAGACCTTCGCATAACCCCCTTCCCCATCTCACCCCCTCTCCCATCCTGGAGACCTTTGCATAACCGTCATTCCCGCTACCCCTTTCGTCATTCCCGCCACCCCCTCCGTCATTCTCACCACCTCCGTCATTCCCGCGAAGGCGGGAATCCATCTTCCCCTTCTCCTTCAATCTCTCCGTAGGGGCGACCGGCCGGTCGTCCCTACCCCGTTGCGTCCAATCCCATCCCCAACTCGCCACCCCTCCCGTCATTCCCGCCACCCCCTCCGCCATTCCCGCACCCCCCTTCGTCATTCCCGCTACCCCTTTCGTCATTCCCGCTACCCCTTTCGTCATTCCCGTGAAAACGGGAATCCAGGGGTGGGGCTGTTTAGGTATAAATACGTTGCTTCCATGACAGAATGTTGGGGTGTATAGGGAGTTATGCAAAGGTCTCCAAGATGGGAGAGGGCCGGGGTGAGGGCACCCCCCTCTTGCTCCCGCAAAAGCGGGATCCCATCCCCTCCCCCCTCTAACCCCCCCGTCATTCCCACAACCCCCTCCGCCATTCCCGCATCCCCCTCCGTCATTCCCACAACCCCCTCCGCCATTCCCGCACCCCCCTCCGTCATTCCCGCGAAGGCGGGAATCCATCTTCCCCCTTCTCCTTCAATCTCTCCGTAGGGGCGACCGGCCGGTCGCCCCTACCCCGTTGCGTCCAATCCCATCCCCAACTCGCCACCCCTCCCGTCATCCCCGCCACCCCTCCTCGTCATTCCCGCCACCCCCTCCGTCATTCCCGCACCCCCTCCGTCATTCCCGCGCAGGCGGGAATCCAGTCCCCCCGCTCACCCTGACCATCCCATATCCGCTCACCCTGAGCCTGTCGAAGGGTCGAGCGGGAACCCATCCCTCCCTTCTGCTATAATCTATGCGACAATATCTCTAACCTACCCCTGAAACCCACCTCAGAAGGGAGCACCAAATGGCATTCCCGTCCTGGAAAAGCGCCGTCCTGCTTGGACTCATCCTGACCTCCATCCTCCTCCTCGTCGCCTGCGGCGACGAATCCGAAGAACCTTTCAGAATCGGCGTCATGGACTCCGTCACCGGCCCCGGCGAGACCTACGGCAACGTCGCCGTCCGCTCCAAGCAGATGGCCGCCGACGAAATCAACGCCGCAGGCGGCATAAACGGTCGCCGCCTCGAACTCGTCGTCGAAGACTCCAAGTGCTCCGCCCAGGACGCCATCACCGCCTACAGGAAGCTCACCGAAGTGGACGACATCAAGATTATCCTCGGCACCTCCTGCAGCGGCGCCATGCTAGGCGTCGCCCCCCACGCCGAAGCCGACGGCGTCATCCTCTTCTCCGGCCTCGCCTCCAACCCCGACATCGCCCAGGCCGGCGACTACATCTTCCGCACCCAGATAAGCGACCTCGAAGTCGGCTTCAACACCGGCAACGTCCTCTGGGCCGACGGCGTCCGCAGGCTCGCCACCATCACCGAGGAAACCGACTACGCCGAAGGCGTCCGTCGCACCTCCGTCGCCCGGTTTGAAGAGAACGGCGGCGAAATCGTCGCCGCGGAGCGCTTCTCCTCCGACATCACCGATTTCAGGACTCAACTGACGAAGCTGATGTCCGCGAACCCCGACGCCCTCCACGTCTCTCCCCAATCCGAATTCTCCTCCGGCACCATCATCAAGCAGGCCCGCGAGTTGGGCTACCAAGGCCCCATCTACGGCGAAACCATCAGCGTCGGCACCACCTCCCTCGAAATCGCCGGCGAATCCGCCACCGGCATGAAGGCCATCACCGCCGCCCTCGACCCCAACAACGCAACGGCCCAAAATGTCCTCGCCAACTTCAGACAGCGCTACGACTACGTCACCCTCCCCTGGCACCTAGGTTCCGCCTACGACGACGTCTACATCACCGCCCAATGTCTCAAGCAGACCGGCGACGACCAGGACGCCGACGGCTTCCGCGACTGCCTCTACGGAATCACCTGGAGCGGCGCCATCGGCTACGACTACAGCTTCGACGAAAACGGCGAAGTCGTCGGCCTCTCCCGCGCCCTCGTCCAGGTCCTCCCCGTCAACCAACGCACCGAAGAAAACTACGGCTACACAGTCCTGAACCCCGGCGGCTCAAACTAACCCCCTCGATGGGGGTGATGTCCCCCGCTCACCCTGACCACCCCCGCTCACTCTGAGCCTGTCGAAGGGTCGAGCGTCCCTCCCCCTTTCCCTTATCCCTTCCCCTCGATGGGGGAAGGTTAGGCCTGTCCTGAGCCTGTCGAAGGGATGGGGGTGATGTCCCCCGCTCACCCTGAGCATACCCCCCCGCTCACCCTGAGCCTGTCGAAGGGTCGAGCGCCCCTCCCCCTTTCCCTTATCCCTTCCCCCCGCCTACTCGTCATTCCCGCGAAGGCGGGAATCCAGGGGCGGAAGGGGGCTAACCTCGCTTAGGGGGATGAGGGCGTCTCCCCCACCCTCCCCAAAAACACGTCAGTCAACACATTGCTCTCCTGCACCGACCGCGGCGTCCCGTCATGCGCCACCCTCCCCTTGTCCAGCACGTAAGCCCGATCCGCAATGTCCAGCACCCCCTTGATGTTGTGCTCCACCACAAAAATCGTCGTCTCCAGCTTCTCGTTTATCTCCGACACCTTCTCAAACACCTCGCCCACCACAATCGGCGCCAGCCCCAGCGTCGGCTCATCCAGCAGCAACACCTCCGGGGCCGCCATCAACCCCCGCCCCAACGCCAACATCTGCTGCTGCCCCCCGGACATCTGGCTCGCCATGTCCCGCCGCTTCTCATGCAAAATCGGAAACAACTCCAAAACCGCCTCCATCCGCCGCGCCTGCTCCGCCCCGTCGTTCAGATACAGACACCCCATCTCCAGGTTCTCCTGAATCGTCAAGTGCGTGAACACCCGCCGCCCCTGCGGCACGAACGACACCCCCTCCTTCACAATCTCATGCGTAGGCGCCGCCAACGGCTCATCCCGAAGAAATACCGTCCCCCCAACCACCGGCGCCAGCCCCATAATCGCCTTCAGCACCGTAGATTTCCCTGCCCCGTTCGGCCCCATCACCGCCACCAGTTCCCCCCTCCGCGCTCCAAGCGAAACCGCGTCCAGCGCCACAACCGCCCGGTAGTGCACCGAAACGTCCTTCAACTCAAGTATCATCGAACGCGAAGATTCGCCTTTCCGAGAATCCCCGGCCTTTCCTCCGTTTGCGTCCATCAGCCCGTTACGCTTCTATCCTTCCTGACGTCAGCCCGATATGCGGACTACGTCCCAAGATACGCCCTGATAACCTCTTCCCGATTCAGCACCTCGTTCACCTCCCCATAAGTAAGCAGCTTCCCCCCGTCCAACACGATTATGTGGTCCGCCATCTCCCTCACAATGTCCATGTTATGTGAAATGAAAATCAGCGCGTGCCCCTCGTCCCGCATCCCCTTCATTATCCCCTTCACCCGCTCCAGCATCTGCGGAAACAGCCCCGCGAACGGCTCGTCGAACAGAAATATCTCCACCTCCATCGCCATCGCCCGCCCGATTTCCATCAGCTTCCGCTGCCCGTAAGACAAGTCCATCGCCAGCGAATCCCGCTTCTCCCACATCCCCACCGCCTTCAATATCTCCTCCGTCTTCTCCCTGTGCCCCGACTTTGACCGCTCCACCATCGAAGGAAATAACCTCCGTTCCGTAAGCGCCACCATTATGTTGTCCCACACCGAAATCTGGTCGAACAGCCGCACCTCCTGGAAGCTCCGCGTAATCCCGTGCTCCGGCGTCTCGTGAGCTTTGACGACCCTCAACCCGACCCCGTCAATCACCACAATCCCCCCGTCCAACGGCAGCACTCCGCTCAGCAGATTGATAAGCGTCGATTTCCCCGACCCGTTCGGCCCCACGATGCTCGTTATTCCGAATCGTGGTATGGAAATCGACAACTCGTCCACCGCCCTAACGGCCCCGAAATGCTTCGAGATTTCCTTGGTCTCAATCGCATAGTATTCGCTGAAATCGGAACCGCACGTCGTCATAGCTTATACCTCCCCAACAATCCCTGCGGCCTGAACAGCATCAGAACCACCAGCAGAATCCCCAAAACCGCCTGCCGCGCCTGCCCTATGTGCTCCGTCGGTATGAACGGCAGGAACCGCATCCCCTCCTCCAGCAGCACGAACGCCATCGCCCCCAATATCGACCCCCAAATCGAAGCCAGCCCTCCCAGAATCACTATCGAAACCAGCAATATCGACTCCAACAGGATGAACGAGTTGGGGTCTACGAAGGTTATCCAGCTGGCGAACAGGCCCCCCGCCAGCCCCGCCATCATCGCCGAAATCACCCACACCGCCAACTTGTAGTGCGTCGCCCGATACCCGAACACCTCCACCGCCTGCTCGTCCTCCCGGATTGCCGTCAGCACCCGCCCGAAGGACGACGTTACTATCAACCACGATATGAACACTATTGCCACGAGAAACGCCAGGACGAATACCAGATACCCCAACTCCCCGTCCAGCGTCAATCCCAGCAGTTCCGGCCTCTGCACGTCGTGAATCCCGAACGCCCCCCTCGTCAAGCCGCGCCAGTTCAGGAACACGTTGAAGGCTATGATAGCGAACCCGAAGGACACCAACACGTATATGTCGTCCCTGAAGCGATTGAAGACGACCCCCACCAGAATCGCCGCCAACCCCGCCAGAATCACGCTCACCGGCAGCGCCGCGAAGAACGGCAGCGCCAGCGTCGGTATCGCCTCCGTCCGCAGCTGTTCGTAGGGCGCGTCCGACGTGAGTATCGCCATCGCGTACGCCCCTATCCCGAAAAACCCGATGTGCCCCACCGAAAGCAGCCCCGTATATCCCACCACCAGATTCAGACTCACCGCGAGAATCGCCCATATCCCGAATATCGTCCCCAGCGTCACCGCGAAGCCTGTCCCTTGCCACAGGATGAACGCCACCGCCCACGCGATAATCAGCAGGCTCGCCCACACCTCCAAATTCCCCCGATCCGCCCTCAGCAGTTGGCCGGGATTCCTCGCCAATTCCACAATCGGACTCGTAATGCGACTCCTGACCATCCCCTACCTCCGCGGCAGCAGGCCGTTAGGCCAGAAGGATAGGAACAGAATCAGCACCACGAAGGAAATGGCGTCCTTCCACTCTCCCGCCAAGTCCCATATCCCGAACTGCTCTATCATCCCCAGCGCGAAACCTCCCACTATCGCCCCGTAAAGGTTGCCGATTCCCCCCACAACCGACGCCACCCACCCCTTCAGCAGCAGCAACAGCCCCATCCTCGGCTGAATCGACGTGTCATGCCCGCTCAGAATCCCCGCCATCGCCGCGAACGCCGCCCCGATGAAGAACACCACCGCAATTATCACCGTCGTGTTTATCCCCACCACCTTCGAAACCTCTTCGTCGTCGCCGATTGCCCGCGCCGCCCTTCCGAAAGACGTCTTCTGCAACAGCAGCCACAGCCCCGCGAAGCCCGCCACCGCCACCCCTATCGTGAACACGTTGAACGGCTTGATGCTCGCTCCCCCAACCGCCCACGGCACAACCCCGAAGGGATCCGGCAATGGCCGCGCCGTGCTCTGAAAGACTATGACGATGAATGCGCTTATCGCCAGAAGTATCCCCAACGACGCCACCAGCATTATCAACGGCGACCTCGCCCTCTGCCGCATATATGCGTACAGCCCCTTGTACAACGCCAGCCCCACCGTTCCCGCCAGCAGCGTGGACACAGCCCAACTCAAATAGAGCTTCGCCGAAGGCGTCCCTGCCAGCAGAAACCCGAACCATGCCCCCAGCGCCGCCCCAACCGCCAACGCGACTGCCAAAAGCGGTACGCCGCCGCCATCAGAAAACACCGACCGGCAAACCCTCCCCAGCACGTAGACCACCGCACACAGCGTCAGCAGCCCCACCGCCGGCGCCAGCATCACGTGCATGTGCTCCGGATACGCCAGCACGAACCCCGTATATGCCCCCGCCGCCCCCGCCGTGATTGCCACTCCCCCACGCGCCAGCCCCCGATTCCGAGCGTTCCGCGTCCGGTGGCGAAATGCCGTATGCAGCGCCCACGCCACAACCCCCGCCACAATCACCGCAAACAGCACGTTTATCGAAATATAGTTGACTTCATAAATCCCACCCAGCGTGTACTGCGACATCAGATAGAATACCCCGTATGCCCCCAGAGCCGCCGCGGCGCCGTAGTACAGGTCGAAGAACCACACCGTGCTGTAGACGATGGTGAACCCCATCGCCAGCAGCGCGTAGACCGCCCCCACCGACAACCCGTTGAAGGTGAACTGCAACGCCTGGTTCGGCGACTGCGTCACCTTCCAAAGCACGTAGGCCGCCACCAGCAAGACCAACGCAATGGCAAACAGCTTCAGCTTGTCCCCGCCGTATGAAATCGAAGGAAGCGTCAATTTCCCCTTCCCTAAAAACAGACGTTAGCTAACGCAAGCGCGCGGAAGTTTCCGGCCCAAATTCAACGCCGCCACTCCGCTATATTCCACAACTCGCTGTCCCAGCCGTTGATTCGCACCCCCTTCAGCGTGTTCAGATGAGCCGAAACCGCCCCTCGCTTCACCAATGGAATCTCGTAGTAGCTATCGACCAGAATATCGTTCATCCGCTTCACCAGCGCCGCCCGCTCAGCCCCCACCGGCGTATGCGTAAGATCCTCCACCAACTCGTCGAACCCCTCGTCACACGCCCGAGGGATGTTGCTGCCGCCCCAATGATTCTCCCGATCCGGTATCTCGTCGCAGGTCAACCCGGACATGTACGACTGGGGATCTATCCCCGCGCCCGTGGTATACATCTGCACGTCCGCGTAGAAGCGCCCATACGCCTGCTCCCTGTCTTCGACGGGATCGCCCCCGAAGAAGACCGCCGCGTCGTGATGAATAAGCTCCGCCTCGACACCGATTTCCCGCCACCAGCCCTGCACGAGAGCCTGCGTCTCCTGCCGGATGTCATTCGTCGATGTCTGGTATCTGACCCGAAGCGGAACGCCGTCGTATTCGCGCACCCCGTCCCCGTCCGCATCAACCACCCCGTTGTCCTCCAACAGCTTCTTCGCTCCCGGCAAGTCCTGGACGTGACATGACGCGTCGGGCTCGGAAGCGTAGGCCGGCGGCCCCACAATCAGGTCGCACGTCGGCTCCCCCGCGAACCCGTAGAGCCGCTCCGCTATCAGCGTCCTGTCCACCGCCATCGACATCGCCTTGGCAATCGGCGTGAAGGTGAGGAACGGATGCGGATTCGCCCCGTCCAGATACTCCGACCGGTCCTCCCCAAGCGCCTCGTCCGGGTTCGTCTGGTTCAACACAATTCGCTCCACCGAACTGGAAAACGCCGACACAACCCTCCCTTCCCCTCCGGCTTCCAACCCCGCCAGCGTCTCCGGGGCTATCTGAAGGTTCCATGCGTAGTCCGCCGTGCCGGCCTCCAACACGGACTTCGCCGCGGACAGCGCATCCCCGCCGCCCTTCAACACCACCCTGTCAAAATAGGGCCTCCCCCCATAGTAATGAGGATTCCGCTCATACGCCGCCATATCGTCAGCCACGAACTCCACAATTCGATACGGCCCGGCCCCCAGAGGACCAAAATTCTCCTCCTCGCAAGTCGCGGCCGCCGCCCCGACGCAATCCCCGAACTGCGCCCGGCTTATCACCGGAACCCCCATTCCCACGAAAGCCGTATACGGATACGGCGTGGCCGCGTGGAAAGTAATCCGCACCGTCAGGTCATCCAGCGCCTCCACGGATGTAACGTCCGAGAATGCGCTCGTCGCCGTGCATCCCGTGGCCTCGTCCGCGCAATATCTCCACGTGAACGCCACGTCGTGGGCCGTCAGCCCGCTCCCGTCCGACCACTTCAACCCCTCCCTCAGTTTCCACGTAATAGACGTCAAGTCCGACGAAATCCCCCCGTTCTCCAACGTCGGAATCTCAGCAGCCAGCGCCGGCACGAGAACCCCGTCGGGGTCATACTTCGCCAGCGGCTCCAGCGTGATAGCCCCCGCGTCCGTGTCCTTGGATCCCCCCGACAGATACGGATTCGGAATCGAAGGCGCCTGCCAGTACACCAGCGTAAGCGTCCTCTCCTCATCATCGGCGGGCGAGAGACGAACAACCATCAGCGCGACCAATGCGACAGCCGCCGCCACAACCACAACGCCCCCAAGCAATAATGGCGTACGATTCATCATTCCCCTGATAAAACTTCTGACGAAGCCCGCCACCATCCCCCGATTCCTAAATCGTCGCATGCAGCGCGCCCCCGTCCAGGCTGATGTTCTGCCCCGTGATGTACCCCGCCCGCTCCGACGCCAGAAACGCTATCAAGTCCCCCATCTCCTCCGGCCTCCCCAAACGCCGCATCGGTATCTGGTGCGCCGCCTCCCGCATCATCTCCTCCGCGCTCTTCTCCGTCCCCTCCGCCATCGCCCCGTACAGCGCCGTCATCCGCCCCGTCATCACCTGTCCCGGATGCACGTTGTTGACCGTTATGTTGAAGCTCGCCAGCTCATTCGACAGCATCTTGGAGAAGCCCACCACCGCCAACCGGCTCGACGTCGACAGCACCAGGTTCAGCACAGGCTCCCTCACCGCGTTCGACAGCAGATTGATGATGCGACCCCAGCGCTGCTGCTTCATGTACGGAATCACCTCCCGGCTCATCCGCATCGCGCTCATAAAATTCTGCTCCAGCGCGTCGTACCAGGCGTCGTCCTTGATTTCCGACGGTCTCCCCGGCGGCGGCCCGCCGATGTTGTTCACCACCACGTCTATCCGCTCGAAGCGATTGAAGGTGTCCCGCACCACCATCTTGATGTTCTCAGGCTTTGACAGGTCGGCGGGAATCGCCATCACGTGCCTCTGCGACGCCAGCCTCGCAATCTCCATCTCCACCTTCCGAAGCTCCGATTCGGTTCGAGAGCATATCGTCACCAACGCCCCCTCCCTGGCCAGGGCCACGGCTGTCGCCTTGCCCATTCCCTTGCTGGATCCCCCTACGATGGCTACCCGATCTCTCAGCCCTAAGTCCACTTCAGACACCTCCCGGCATACTTCGCCAAATCATACCCAACCCCCCCCACCAACACAACCCAACCCGTGCTCCGCTCACCCTGAGCCTGTCGAAGGCCCGAGCGTCCCCCTTACGTCATTCCCGCGAAGGCGGGAATCCACGCGGGGCGGGCGGGGCGAGGCTGTCCCCTTCTTATCCCCTCTCCCGTCCTGGGAGAGGGTTAGGGTGAGGGCCATCCCGCTCACCCTGAGCCTGTCTAAGGCCCGAGCGTCCCCCTTACGTCATTCCCGCGAAGGCGGGAATCCACGCGGGGCGGGCGGGGCGAGGCTGTCCCCTTCTTATCCCCTCTCCCATCCTGGGAGAGGGTTAGGGTGAGGGCCATCCCACTAACCCTGAGCCTGTCTAAGGCCCGAGCGTCCCCCTTACGTCATTCCCGCGAAGGCGGGAATCCACGCGGGGCGGGCGGGGCGAGACTGTCCCCTTCTTATCCCCTCTCCCATCCTGGGAGAGGGTTAGGGTGAGGGCCTCTCCCTAAACCACCCCCCTCTCCCTAAACCCCCCAATCTCCCCCTCCGAATACCCCAACTCCCCCAAAATCTCCCCCGAATGCCCCCCCAAAACCGGCGGCGGCGCGTCAATCCCCCCCGGCGTCGCCGAAAACTTTATCGGTATCCCCGTCTGCTCAATCTCCCCCGCCGAAGAATGCTCCACCGTCAGCCGCATCCCCCGCTCATTCACCTGCGGGTCCCCAAACACGTCCGCCAAGTCATTGATAGGCCCGCACGGAACCCCCGCCTCCTCCAGAACCCCCACCCAATGCTGCGCCTCCGCCTTCCGAAACTCCCCCGACAGAATCTCCACCAACTCCTTCCGGTTATCCACCCTGTCCCGATTCACCGCGAACTTCGGATGCTCCAACAAATCCGTCCGCCCCATCGCCTCGCAGAAACGCCCCCAAAACCGCTCGTTCCCCACCGCCACGTTCACGAACTTCCCGTCGGACCCCCTGAACGCCTGATACGGCGCCAGATTCGGATGCGCCGCCCCCACCCGCGCCGGCGGCGCCCCCGTCGCGAAATACGTCCCCGCCTGATACGTCAGCCACGAAACCTGCAAGTCCAGCATCGAAACGTCGATATACTGCCCCTCCCCCGTTCGCTCCCGATGAAACAGCGCCACCATCACCGCGTACGCCGCCAGCATCCCCGCCCCGATGTCCGTCAACGCAATCCCCATCTTCTGCGGCTCCCCGTCCGGCTCCCCCGTCAAACTCATAATCCCCCCCAAACCCTGCATCATCTGGTCGTATGCCGGCTTCTTCCGATACGGCCCCGTCTGCCCGAATCCCGAAATCGACGCGTACACAATCTTCGGATTCACCCCCTTCACCGACTCATAGTCAATCCCCAACCGACCTACCACCCCCGGCGTAAAATTCTCCACCACCACGTCCGCATCCTTCGCCAACTTCATGAAAATCTCCCGCCCCGCCCGTTCCTTCAGATTCAACGTCAAACTCCGCTTATTCCGATTGATCGACAGAAAATACGCGCTCTCCCCCTCCACGAACGGCGGCCCCCATTGGCGCGTATCGTCCCCCCGTCCGGGAATCTCAATCTTGATGACGTCCGCCCCATAGTCCCCCAACATCAACGTGCAATAAGGACCCGCCAAGGCCCGCGTCAGATCCAGAACTCGAACGCCGCTCAGAGCCTTCATGCCAACTCCCCCAACAAATTTGCCACCATACTACCACACCCCACCCTCCTCCTATCCCCTCTTCTCCCCTCTCCCTCAACCACCACCGTCATTCCGGCGAAAGCCGGAATCCATCCCCTCTTATCCCTCTCCCTCCGATGGGGGGAGGCTAGGATGGGGGGTGACTCTCCCCGCTCACCCTGAGCCTGTCGAAGGGTCGAGCGTCCCCCTCTTGCTCCCTCCCCCCTTGACGGAGACCCTTGCATAACCCTCCCAGATCTCCCAAAAACCTCTTCCCCCTTGACGGGGGAAGATTGAGCCTGTCCTGAGCTTGTCGAAGGGATGGGGGTGAACTCCCAGCCAACCCGCAACCCCGTAGGGGCAACCGGCCGGTTGCCCCTACCTCGTCGTACTAAAACCCCATCGCCAACCCTCCCTTACTCCCCCGTCCCCGGCGTTGGCGGCGCCGCCGCGCCGTCCTCACGTATACGAAGCATCAACTTGTCCCCACCCTCCCACGGCTCATCCGCCACCGCCCACTTCAACGTCCCAGACCCGTCCCCTGACTTCGACCGCTCTTCCACGTCCAACCCCCGAAGATTCAACGACGCCGTCCCGTCCAACTCGATGAAGTCCAACGTATACCCGTCCAGCGAAACGACGGGGTCCAGACTCAATACCACCTTCCCGTCCGCCCATTCCAACCCCGTAATCTCCGTGTCCGTCCCCCCAACGCTGAACGACGCCGGCGACACCTCATCCTCCCCCGACTCCACAGGGTCAAAAAACGCCTCATGCAAAGTCCCCCCCGGCGCGGATACTGTGGTAATCCAGGTTGTGAAACCTGGGTCGTTCCAACCTAACCTAAAGTTGCAAGCCTTGAAGTATTCAGCTTCAAGAAACATTCGAAGTTCATATATACCCGCAGGGAGAGGTCTATTCGACCGGTAAGAGTAGGTGACTCCTTCCTTGGCAACGGGTACAACTTCGAACTTGTCTGCATCTTGTCCAGTGAAGTACCACACAACTTGTTGATGGTTGATGTCTCCGCCAGGAACATTCCGGTTGCCAAACTCCGAACCCGCAGGAGCGCCAGAAGACAGAGCACCTGTATGCCTATGCAACTCTTCATTGGGTTCGAAACCCCAATCGTGTGTATATTTTGCGTGAACGCAAGCTGCGTAGAGTTCCTCCCCGTTGTCAGCGTCAAGTTCACTCTGAATAAGATTGATACGAGCCTTCAAGTCGGAGAGTGAAATAGTCGGCGGAGGGTTAACGTCACCATCTGTAATGAAATCAGACTCACTAGTTTCTGTAGATCCAGATACGCCTCCACTATTCTCAGGTAGCCAACCTCTACTCAACGTGTCCACAGTGTACTTGAAAGAATCCTGAAGGGTAATATTGTTGTTCGTGAGAGTAAAAACAGGCTGCGAATCTGACGCGCCGGCGGTGCCTGACGAACCGGAACTATCTTGAACAGAAGAAGCAACCGAACTGTACGGGCCACTCAAAAAGAGGACCGCCGGCTGAGCATCCCATTTCGAGTTGTGGTTTTCCACTGTCATTGCGGCTGAAGCAATAGCTTCTGCATAGGTCGAATAAAGAGCCGCACGATCAAGTAAATGGGTAGGACTAGTGTCTGGAACCTCGACAGTAAACTCCGTTGAACCAGTTCCTTTCAGATACTCACTTGCCCGAAAGGTCAAAATGTGCATGGGTCTATAGGCTGGTGGGGTGGTAGCTACCGTCTCAACTCCCGCAGTCGTTGAAACATGGGTGGCCACAACAATGGTCTCGGAGTCAAGTATCTGCCAGTCGATGGTAGGCGGCTTGTCAAAGCGCCATACCGCATGAGCAAGCATTGGGCTTGGAAGTCCAGCAGTAGGCACAGGTTCTAGTTCTGATACTGATTGAGGACTCTCACTGTTGCTACACGCCAACGCCAAAAGCCCCACAACCACCACAATCATTCCCTTCATATCCCCCTCCTCCCTCCATTCTCAACCCATCGCCCCCATCCCGCAACCACCCCCGCAACCACCCATTGACACAAACTCCCCCCAATCCCATAATTTGACTAGACTTGTCGCAGTCAATTCGGTAATATCTATCCAATTCCATAACTGTAAATCGTAGGAGGGAATGATGTCTGACTACAAGCTTGTCTCTTCAGACTCGCACATCATGGAGCCGCCCGACCTCTGGCTCAAGCATATCGACCCGGAATACAAGCATCGCGCGCCCCGTGTCGTCCGCGAAGGCGACTTCGACCAGTGGTACGCCGACGGCGACATCAAGTTCGGCGTCGTCGGTTCCAACACCCAGGCCGGTCGCCGCTTCGAAGCCCCTGAAACCATCCAGACCGAAGGCACTTACGAGGAAGTCCGCCTCGGCGGCATCGACCCCCACGCTCACGTGGCCGACATGGACCTCGACACCGTCGCCGGCGGCGTCATCTTCCCCTCGATGGGCCTCACCACCTGGGTCATCCCCTCCCCCGACCTCCTCTCCGCCGTCTTCCGCGCCTACAACGATTGGCTCGCCATCTTCTGCGAGCCTTACCCCAGCCGCCTCAAGGGCCTGGCAATGCTCAACGTGGACAGCGTAGAGGATGCCGTAACCGAGCTTCGCCGCACCCACAAGATCGGCCTGGCCGGGGCAATGATTCCCCAGCGTCCCGTCTTCGGCCGCTACGACAGCCCCATGTACGTCCCCCTCTGGGAGGCCGCCCAAGAGCTGAACATGCCCCTCGCCATCCACATCGGCACCTCCCGCTGGACTCCCCAGAACAACCCCGCCCACGGCTCCAAGAAGGACCTGATCTCCTTCACTAACCAGGAATACGACATGAAGGACAACGTCACCGCCATCCTCTATTCCTGCCTGTTCGAAGACTACCCCGACCTCCGCATCGGCGTCGCCGAATACGAGATCTCCTGGGCCCCCTACCTCCTGAACCGCATGGACAGGGTCTACGAGGAACGCCCCAACATGTTCTCCCGCCGCTACAAGAACGGCGCCATGCCCAGCGACTACTTCAAGAGCAATATGTTCCTCAGCTTCCAGGAAGACGACCTCGGCATCCAGCTTCGCGACTACGTGGGCGTGCAGACCCTCCAGTGGGGCTCCGACTACCCCCACGCCGAGTCCACCTTCCCCAAGTCCCGCGAAATCGTCGACCGCATCCTCGAAGGCGTCCCCGAGGACGAAAAGGCCCTCATCGCCGGCGAAAACTGCGCCAAAATGTTCAACATCGCCTAACCCCACCCGGCCCCACACACAGACACCCAAGAAGCCCCGATGACAACTCATCGGGGCTTCTACATTGGCGCAAGATTGACAAGAGCTTGGGGACTGTTTATTCTGTAATCAAGCACTGGGAATGATTCCTTGCAGGAGTCGTGTCTGGTGCTTTGTCCTTACAATCCCCCCATCATTCCCGCGTAGGCGGGAATCCATCCCCTCTTAATCCCTTCCCCCTCAACCCACCCCGTCATTTCCGCGAAAGCCGGAATCCAGTCCCCACCACTCCTCCTCTCCTCTCCCTCAAGCGAGATTCCCTCTTCTTTCTTATCTCCTCTCCCTTGAGGGAGAGGAGATAAGGTGAGGGTGACTCCCCCTAACCCCGCACTCCCCCTATCCCACCATCTGCACAATCGAAAAATACGCCCCCTGCGGGTCCTGCATCGGATAAATCCGCCCCACCCCCTGAACGTCAATCGGCCCCATCATCCCCTTCGCCCCCAACTCCTCCGCCCGCTTCATCGTCCCGTCCGCGTCCTCCACCACGAAATACACCCCCCAGTTCGGCGGAACCTCCCCCCACTCCGGCTGAATCTTCATCATCCCCGCCGCCGGCCACTCCCCGTTCCGAAACTCCAGATATCCCGTTTCGTCATTCCCCGACCCGGCGACCGTCCTCCACCCCAGCAGCCCCTCATAGAACTTGGAAGCCGCGTCCGTATCCCCCGTCAGAAGCTCGAACCACCCCAACGCCCCCGGCTCCCCGAAAACCTGCGCCCCGATGTGCTCCTTAGCCTGCCACAACCCCACAACCGCCCCCGTTGTGTCCTGAATCATCGACATCCGCCCCGCGTCGAAAACGTCCATCCCTCCCATCAACACGTTCCCGCCCAACTCCGCCGCCTTCTTCGCGCCCTCGTCCGCGTCCTCCACGCTGATGTACGTCCGCCAGTGCGAAAACGGCGTCATCGCCCGCATATCCGGCGGCATCTCGAACAACGCGCACACATTCTTGCCGTCCTTCTGCAACATCACGTAAGCGCCCATCCCTTCCCCCATCGGCACCTCCACCGACGCCAGTCCCAGTATGGACGTATAGAACTTCTTGGCCCCCTCCGCGTCCGTAGTCGCCAGATCCGCCCAGCAGAATGTCCCGGGTTCATATCTATCAACGTCCATGATTATCTACCTTCCTTCTAACGTGTCACTCCCCGCCGCCGGCAATGGCGGGAATGAAGTGCACTTCCGAATCCGGCCCCACCTTCGCCAGCAAGCCCATGCTGGTCGTCTCCCCGTCTATCGCCACCGCCAGATTCGGCTTGATTCGTCCGTCTTCCACCAACCACTGTCCGATGCCCGGAAACCGCTCCTCCAACCCCTGCACCACCTGACGCACGTTGGCGGCCTCGAACTCCACCTCCTGCACGCCCTCCGTCAAGGGCTGGAGCATCGTCGGAATGAATACCCGCGGCATGACTTTAGCCCGCGTTCTTGCCTTCCTCATCGTCCCAGAGCGACTTCAACACCTCCCCCGGACTCATCGGCAGATTCGTCATTCGCACGCCCGTGGCGGCCTTGATTGCGTTGGCTATCGCCGCCATCGGCGGCACTATCGGCACCTCGCCCACTCCCCTCACGCCGAAGGGATGTCCGGGGTTCGGCACCTCAACCAACACCGTGTCTATCATCGGCAGGTCCAACGAAGTCGGCATCCGATAGTCTAGGAAGCTGGAATTCGTCATCCGCCCCTCCTCGTCGAAGAAATACTCCTCGTTCAGCGCCCAGCCTATCCCCTGCACCGCGCCCCCCTGAATCTGCCCCTCCACGTAGCTCGGATGCACCGCTTTCCCCACGTCCTGCAACGCAGTGTACCGCAGCACCTCCGTCTTCCCCGTCTCCGGGTCTACCTCCACGTCCGCGATGTGCACCGCGATCGCCGATCCCACCCCTTCCGGATTCACCGCAGCCCGTCCAACGATCGGCCCGCCCGTCTCCAGCAGCAACCCCGCCAACTCCTTGAACGTAAACCGCAGTTCCGGGTCCGACTTATGATGAAACACCCCGTGCGTCAGTTCCACGTCCTCCGCGGACACGTCCCAGATGTACGCCACCCGCTCAATCATCTGCCCCTTGATGTCCTGCGCCGCCTCGTAGCTCGCCCAGCCCGTCTTGAAGGCCACGCTGCTGCCCCCCGTCGTCGACGTGAACCCGATGGAGTCCGTGTCCCCAACCGAAGGATGAACGTCCTCGGCGGGAATCCCCAGAACCTCCGCCATCTGCATCGCCACCGCCGCCCTCGTGCCGCCGATGTCCGGCGACCCTTCCACCAGAATCACCGTCCCGTCCTGGCTCACGCTTGCCGTCGCGCTCGAAGGCCCCGACCCGTTGAACCAGAATCCTGCCGCTATCCCCCTGCCCCGATTCGGCCCCTCAAGCGGCGCGTTCCAATGAGGATGATTCTTCGCTGCCTCCAGCGTCTCCAGATGGCCTATCTTCGGGAACACTGGCCCGGTCAGCCTCCGCGTCCCCTCCTTAGCCACGTTCCGCACCCGAAAGTCTATCGGGTCGATGTTCAGCTTCTCCGCCAACTCGTCGATGACGCTTTCCGCGGCGTAAGCCGCCGCCGGCGCTCCGGGCGCCCGGTATGCCGCCGTCTTCTGCGTGTTGATGACCACGTCGTATCCCTCGACCCGCCCATTGGCAATGTCGTAAGGCCCGAACATGCACTGCACCCCGGGGTTGATAGGCGAGCCTGGAAACGCCCCAGCCTCGTATATCAACGACGCCGTCGTAGCCGTAATTCGCCCGTCCTTCGTCGCCCCCATCTTCACTTTCATAAACGACCCCGACGTCGGCCCCGTCCCTTCAAACACCTCCTGCCGACTCATCGAAACCTTCACCGGACGCCCCGTCTTCTTGGACAACCACGCCGCCACCGGTTCCAGGTACACCAGCGTCTTACCGCCGAATCCTCCGCCGATTTCCAACGGAATTACCTTGATTTGCGACAACGGAATGTCCAGAATCAGCGCCGACTGGTCCCTCATCGCGAACTGCCCCTGCGAACTGCACCAGATGGTTACGTGCCCGTCCCGGTTCCACATGGCCGTCGCCGAGTGCGGCTCGATGTACCCCTGATGCACCGCCTTCGTCCTGAACTCCCTCTCAACCACCACGTCCGCTTCCGCGAACCCCTTCTCCAGGTCCCCCATCTCGAACACGAAACGGCTGGCCACGTTCGACCCGCCCTCCGGGTCCGCATCGTCCCGCAGCCCTCCGGGCCGCACGAAGGGGTTGTCCGCCGTAAACAGCCGCTCGTGCAGAATGGGCGCGCCCTCCTTCATCGCGTCTAACGCATTCAACACCGGCGGCAAAACCTCGTATTCCACGTCAATCAGACTAAGCGCCTCCTCCGCCACGTGCTGGCTTACCGCGGCCACCGCCGCCACAGCATGACCCTTGTACAGCGCTTTCCCCGATGCCAGCGTGTTGTTGCTCAGAAACTTCGGATTCATCATCGCGCCCTCGCCTAGGTCCGCCACCCGTCCCGACGGCTGCGGCAAGTCCGCCGACGTCATCACCGCCTCCACTCCAGGCAAAGCCAGCGCGCGACTCGTGTCGATTGACTTGATTACCGCATGGGCGTGAGGACTCCGAAGGACCTTACCGTGAAGCATCCCCGGCAGGTTTATGTCCGCGCTGTACCGCGCCTGTCCGGTAACTTTCTCCAATCCGTCATGCCGGATCGGACGCGTCCCGACTACCTTGTACTTGGGTTTCTCTTCGACTGTGGAAACGGTTGTAACTGCCATTCTAACTCTCCGACTTGGATTGGGCCGTCATCGTCTTCCCCGCGTCCAGAACGGCGCGGACTATCTTGTCGTACCCCGTGCACCGGCACAGATTGCCGGCCAGCCAGTGACGAATGCGGGCTTCGTCCGCCTCCGGCTCCTCCTCAAGCAGCGCCTTGGCCGCCACGATGAAGCCAGGCGTGCAGATGCCGCACTGCAACGCCGCATTCTCCAGAAACGCCTGCTGGATGGGATGCAGCCCGTCCGTGTACGCAACGCCCTCGATGGTTGTTATCTGCTTCCCTTCGGCCTCCACCCCCAGCATCAGGCACGAATCTATCAGCCGCCCGTCGACGATGACGCTGCAAGCCCCGCAGTTCCCGTCGTTGCACCCTTCCTTCGTGCCCGTCATGTTCAGCACGTCCCGCAGCACCTCAAGCAAACTCTGCCGGCTCTCGCACAGCAGGTCGATGTCCGACCCGTTGATGTTGGTCTGCACGTGTATCTTCTTGCTCATACAAACTCCCTCACTATTCTATTCCAACTCATCCAACTCAAATCCCTCTTTCCCCCGCGCCCTTTCCCTTCCCGCGCCCCTTTTCGTCATTCCCGCGCCCTTTTTCGTCATTCCCGCGCAGGCGGGAATCCATGCCCCCTCTCCCATCCTGGGAGAGGGTTGGGGTGAGGACACGTCCCCAAACCACAACCGTCATTCCCACCCCTCCTTCGTCATTCCGGCGAAAGCCGGAATCCATGCCCCCTCTCCCATCCTGGGAGAGGGCTGGGGCGAGGGCCATCCCCTCAACCACAACCTTCATTCCGGTGCCCCTTTCCGTCATTCCCGCGCAGGCGGGAATCCATCTTCTCCCTTTCCCCAACACCCCCTAAGCCCCCCGCGCCCGCGCCACCGCCTCCCTCAGCGCCCGCTTCGTCAACACCCCCGAAAGATGCACTCGCTGCTTCGCCGTCCCCCTCATGTCGCTGATGGGCCGCGCCGCCGCCTTCGCCGCTTCCGCCGCCGCCTCGAACGACTCCTCGTTCGCCGCCCGTCCCGCCAGCAATTCGCTCGCTTCCTTCGCGTAAATCGGCGTCGGCCCCACCGCCGCCAGCGCAATCCGCGCCGACTTGATAGTTTCCCCGTCATCCTCCAACGCCACCGACGCCCCCGCGCCCGCCACCGCTATGTCCATCTCGTTCCGTGGGATGAAACGAAGGTAGTGCGCCCCGGAGTTTGCCGATGGCGGCGGAAACTTCAGCGCCACCAGCAACTCCCCGTCCTGCAACACGTTCTGACCCGGCCCAGTGCAGAAATCCTCCACCGGAATCGTCCGGCTCCCGTTCGGCCCCTCAATCACGCACGTCGCTCCCAGGGCTATCAGAATCGGAATCGTGTCCCCGCTCGGGGATGCGTTGCAAAGATTCCCCCCGACGCTCGCCCGCCCCTGGATCTGGATGCCGCCGATGAGAAAGGCCGCGTCCACCAGTCCCGAGTAGAGACCCTGAATCGTCTCGTCCTCATAGATGCGATAGCAGGGAACCGCTGCTCCCAGCGTCAGCCCGTCCTCCGCGGAACACGACAACTCGTTCATCTCCGGCACGGCCTTCACGTCCACCAGCCGGTCGATGAAAAAGCGACGCCCCCGAAGTTGTACCAGTATGTCCGTGCCGCCGGCCAAAGCCTTGGCCTTCGAACCTTTTTCCGCCATCAATCCGACGGCTTCCTTGAGATTTGTGGGTGCTACATATTCAAAGTCTTGCAGGGCGATACCTCCTGGCACAAGGATGTCGAAAACAGGAAAGTTGGCTAGATTATAAGCATACCCTCCCTTGTTGGCAATGCCGCCCAAAATCCCCCTCCCCCTCTCCCTCCCGCGAAAGCGGGATCCCATCAACTCTACCCACAACCCATCATTCCCGCCCCTTTACCTCGTCATTCCCGCGAACGCGGGAATCCATCTTCTCCCTTCCCCCTCGACCCACAATCCGTCATTCCGGCCCCTTTGCCTCGTCATTCCCGCGAAAGCCGGAATCCAGTCCCCCCAACCAAAGCGCTCATAGCTCATCACATAGCCGTCCAGGTCGGCAACGTAGGCATAAGGATGTCCCGGCCCGTGTTCGCCCCTCGACATCAGCGTTCCCCCCGCCGCGACCACGTCCTCGATTGCGGAATCCAACCCCTCTTTATCTGCCAGTCGAAAACCGAAGTATCCGAATCCTCCCCCCGGCCCAACCTCCTCCCCCCTGTCGGCCTGCCTCAACGTAAACGTGTCCCTTGCGCCCGGCGTTCGCAGGAACACCATCGAGGATCCCGCCCAGAAGCTCACCTCCATCCCAAATACGTCCTGATAGAAGGAAAGCGAACGCTGCACGTCCCTAACCGCCAGATGAATGTGACTCAACCCTTGCGTCTTTATCATCGCTTCACCTACTCCTCAAAAAACCAGTCCCAAGTCTTCCGGCTCTCGTCCCTCGACAGCGACTCGTGGTAATGAATAATCTTCCACTCCCCCGCATTCTTCCGCAAGATAAACGTGTTCCGCCCCGGAAACACCATCGTCCGCCCGAAGTTGGTCAGATGCGCCGTCACCACGTACGTCAGATACACCCACGCCGCGTCGCCCATCACGTCAATCTTCACGTTGTCGATAACCCAGTCCGCCTCGCTCACCTCCTTCAACCCGTCGTAATACCCCGCAACCCCCTCCCAACCGTACAACGCGTCATTATTCTCCTCCGCTATGTAAACCAGGTCGTGGTAGGAAGAATCCCAAACCTTCTTCACCGCCTCCGTATCGCAATCATTCAACGCCGCCATCCACCTGTCAATGACCTCTCTCACCTGCTGAACGTCCTGATCTGCCATCATCGTCTCCTTTATAGTTATAATCTTGGCCTGCCCGCGCGAGAACGCAAAGCATCAGCCCGAAGCGCCGCATACACCGCCGGCAGCGAATTCCGGTCCAACGCCCCCAGCTGCGTGACGTCTCCCCCAACCCTCGCCGCCACCGGCTCCCCGTCCCTGAACAGAATCCGATTCCCCGACAGCGAAGGCACCCGCACCCCCGGCGTCACGATTCCCACCAGATTCAGCGGGTCCGCCCCGTTGACCGTCACCAGACTCCCCCTCGCCTTCCTCCGCCGCATCGCCCTAAGCTGCCCCACCGCCTCCGGCAGCGCGTACTGCTCCCCCGAAAACCCCGTGATGAACCGCCCCCCGCGAATCTCCCCCCGCGCCTCCAACCGCCGGTACACCCTCAGCAGCTCCCACCACGGCGGCGTGTGCGCCTCCCGCACCAACAGCTTGTGGAACACCACCCCGTACCGCCTCAGCAACTGCCGCGCCTTGAACTCGATAAGGTCAGAAGAATCGACCTCATCCCCAAACTCCCTCTCCAACTTCGACCACCGCCCCGACGCCGTCCTGTCCACCGTGCTCAATATCAGCTTCCTACCCCGCGGCCTGCGCGAATTCCGTGAAACTGGACGACGCTTCGGCGCAATCAACTCCCTCAGCCCCGCGAACCCGTCGCACGTCACCAAACCCCACGACACCAACTCCGCCAGCCCCTGCCTCACGTTGCTCTCCAATTGCCGCGTCTCCCGCACAAGCTCCTGGAAGAAACACGCCCCCCTTCTCTCCAACACCTCCAAAATATGCTCCGCCAGCCCACTGAGATGCACCCCATCTGCGACAGACGACTGAACCATCGAAAGATGAAACGGCAGATTCTCCCGGAACACCAACGACATCGGCAGCGTATGCGGCGTGTTCCCCCTCCGACTCCCGACTCCATTGATAGGAGGATGCAATCGCGCCCACGCCACCTGCCCCGACAAACAAAGCTGGTCCAGCCACCCTCTGTTGTACCGATTCATCCGCGCCGGCAGCAGATGATTCTCCCACGCCGACGCCGACGCCTGATACCCCTCCAGCAGGTCCAGCAGCGCCGTCAACCCCATCGGCCCCTCCACCCGGTACTCCGGGTCCAGATGATGCCAGATGAACAGGAACCTCATGAAGTCCGCCGGCGATACCGGCTCCACTTCCTTCCGCAGCCTGTCCAGCGTGTACCGATGAATCCGCGCCAGTAGCCGACGGTCGCACCACTCCTCCGGCCCCTCCCGAAACTCAAACCTCCCCCGAATCGCGAACCCCTCCCCCTCCAACGCAATCAACGCCCGCTCAACAACCCCCTCACGCATCCCCACCGAACTCGCCAGCTTCCCAACCGTAACCGGCCCCAACCCCTCCAACCGGCTCCTGATTATCTCCCTCAGCGCGTCCTCCGGCGCCCACTCCACCCCCCGTTCCCGCGGCGGCGCCTCCACCACGGGCCGCATAGCGCCATCAGGCGCAACCGCCTCAAACTGCGGCAGCCTCTCGCACGCAATAAACACCGAATGGCTGGACGAAACGAAAAACTCCGTCGCCCGCTTCCCCTCCAACAACTCCGGCAGAAACGCCCGAAACGGCCCCATCTCCTCCCTCGTCACGAACCCCAGAAGCAGCAGCGCGTCGTGCAACTCGTCCACCGTCTCCACCACCGGCCACGCCTGCTCCCGCACCCGCTGAATCGCCTCCGCATCCAGCTTCCCCACGTCACGGGCGTCCTTCACCTCCACGCTCCGACGCATGAACACCGCCTGCGTCCGCCGTTCCTCCAACGGCGCGTCATCCAGAAACGCATACGGCTTCGCCGTCAGAATCTCGTGCGCCATCGGCGAAGCCTCCACCGAATCCACCGCCACCAGATTCACCCGCTTCTCCGCCGCGTCCCTCAAAATCCCCAGGAACCCCGCAATGTCCATCGCCTCCGTCAAGCAGTCCCGCACCACCTCGTTCACTATCGGATGATCGGGAATCTCCATGTCCCCCACCAGATTCTCCTGACACGCCGCCTGCTCCGGGAACACCGCCGACAACAAATCGTCCGACCGCATTCGCTGAATCGGCATCGGCACCTTCTTCCCGGCCTCCCACCGCAGCACCGCCAACGACCGCGTCGCGTTCCACCTCCACCGCGTCTGAAACATCGGCGAAGCCAACATCGCCTGCTTCAACACCTCTTCCGCCGTCTGCGGCTTCAAATACGAAAACGTCTCCTCCAACGGAAAGCTGTGCTGCGGCCCCAACGACAGCACAATCGAATTGTCGTTGGCCGCCGCTTGCAACTCGAAGTTGAACGTCCGGCAGAACCGCTTCCGCAGCGCCAGCCCCCACGCCCGGTTGATCCGCCCCCCAAACGGCGAATGTATCACCAGCTGCATCCCCCCCGTTTCGTCGAAGAACCGCTCGAAGACCACGTTCTCCTGGCTCGGCACAACCCCCAACGTCTTCTTCGTCGCCCACAAATACTCCACCATCTGCTGCGCCGCCGCCGGCTCGATCCCCGCCTCCGAACTCAACCACCGCTGCGCCCCCGGCAAGTCCGGGAAATGCGCCTCCACCCCCGTCCGAAGCTCCGAAACCGCCACGGAAAGCTCGTCCGTCCGCGCCGGCGCCTCCCCCAGCCAGAAAGGAATCGTCGGCGGCAGCCCCTTCGCGTCCTCCACCCGCACCTTCCCCTGCTCCACCCTTCTTATCCGCCACGACGAAATCCCCAGCTGGAATATGTCCCCCGCCATGCTTTCGATGGCGAAGTCCTCGTTAACCGTCCCCACCGGTATGTTCTGCGGCTCCAATATCACCTGGTAGTCCGCGTTCTCCGGTATCGCCCCGCCCGACGTCACCGCCGCCAGCCGCGCCCCCCGACGCGCGTTGAACCGACGCCCAATCCCGTCATAATGCAGATACGCGCTCCTACGCCCCCTCCGCGTCGAAAACCCCTCCGAAAGCATCCGGCTGACCTCGTCGAACTCTTCCCTCCCCAACTCCCGATACGGATAAGCCCGACGATACAACTCAAACAACTCATCCTCGTCCCAGTCCTCCATCGCCACCGCCGCCACCATCTGCTGCGCCAGCACGTCCAACGGCTTCTCCGGTATGCTCAACCGGTCCAGCCCACCCCGTTTAATCGCTCCCAGCAACGCCGTGCACTCCACCAGGTCGTCCCGCGTCAACGGAAAAATCGCCCCCTTCGGCGTCCGTCCCAGCGTGTGCCCGGACCGCCCCACCCTCTGCAGCAGCGTCGCAATCGCGCGGGTCGAAGAAAGCTGGCACACCATGTCCACGTCCCCTATGTCGATCCCCAACTCCAACGAAGCCGTCGCCACCAGCGCCTTCAAACTCCCGCTCTTCAACCGCTGCTCCGCCTTGAGTCTCTGCTCCCTGGACAGACTTCCATGATGCGACGTGACGTTCTCGTCCCCCAACCTCTCGCTCAGCTTGTAGTTGACCCGCTCCGCCAACCGACGCGTATTCACGAACACCAGCGTCGTCCGATGCTGCTCGATGATATCCGCCAGCCGGTGGTATATCTCGTCCCATGCCTCGTGCGATAAGACGGCCTCAAGCGGCGTTGGCGGAATCTCCAGCCTCAAGTCAATGTCCCGCCGATGCCCCTCGTCGATGATGTCGCAATCCGGCGCCCCCTTCCCATCCACCTTCCGCGCGCCCACCAGAAATCTGGCAATCTCCTCAATCGGCCTCTGCGTCGCCGAAAGCCCGATACGAACCGGCTCGACCTCCGCCAGATGCCCCAGCCGCTCCAACGTCAGCGATAGGTGCGACCCCCTCTTGTCCCGCGCCAAAGCATGAATCTCGTCCACTATGACGGTCCTGACGCCCCTCAGCATATTCCGCGCCTTCACCGACGTCAGCAGTATGTACAACGACTCCGGCGTCGTCACCAGAATATGCGGCGGCTTCTTCCTCATCGCCTGCCTCTGCGACGATGGCGTGTCCCCCGTCCGCACCATCACCCGTATCTCCGGCGCCTCCAACCCCCGCTCCGCCGCCATCTCCCGAATCTCCCGCAACGGATCCGACAGATTCTTCTGCACGTCGTTGCTCAACGCCTTCAGCGGCGACACGTACACCACCTGGCATTCGTCGGAAAGCTCCCCGTCCACGGCCTGCCGGAACAGCGAGTCAATCGCCGCCAGAAACGCCGCCAAAGTCTTCCCCGACCCCGTCGGCGCCGCAATCAGCGTGTCCCGCCCTCTGTGAATCGACGGCCACCCCCGACTCTGAGGAGAAGTCGGCCCCTCGAACTTCGACTCGAACCAACCCCGCACAACCGGATGAAACAAGCCAAGCGGATTATGTGAATTAGCGCCCATCACAACCCAGAGTCTACCCCACCAACCCCCTCCAGTCCATCACACCTCGACCCCTCTTATCCCTTCCTCCTCGACGGGGGAAGGTTAGGATGGGGGTGACTCCCACCCCCAACAGCATTCCCTCCCGTAGGGGAGGGTTTCAAACCCGCCCTCTCCCCATATGCCCTCCCCCCTTGATCGAGAAGGGCTATGGGGTCAGTCGGCGGGGTTGGCGAAGCCGAGGTCAATGGGAAGGTCGTAGCTGATGAGGCGGGTGCCGACTATGTGGTCGCGGTGGACGGCGAAGTGGTGTTCCCAGTGGCGGGAATCGTTGCTGTGGGGGCGGTTGTCGCCCATGACGAAGTATTCGTTGGGGCCGAGGATGTCGAATTCGAGGGTCTCTCGCTGGAGCCTGGCGTCCAGGTAGGGTTCGTTCAGACGCATGTTGTTGATGTGGGTGACGCCGCGAACGATGGATACCTTTTCGCCAGGGAGTCCAATGACTCGCTTGATGAAGGTTCTGTCGGGGTCGAGATGATATGTGAAGACGATGATGTCGCCTCGCTGGGGACCGTTGCGCTGGAACGGATAGACTACCCCCACGTCGGATACGTCCAGGAAGGGAACTATTGCGGAGAAGCGGGCCACGTCCACCTTAAATTTGTGGAGCTTGTTGACGGCTACGTACTGGCCGGGTTCGATGGTGGATGCCATGCTGGAGCCTTCCACCTTGAAGTTCTGTACGCTGAACTGGAGGAGCATGAAGATGACGAGGGCCAGGATGAGGGCTTCGTTGAATTCTCTTAGCTGTCTGAGCATTTCGGGTTGATGAAGCGCGTACGCCGGTGGGTGGGAGTATTATGGCGCGGATGCGGCTTGGGGTTCAAGGGCGGCGGTGGTTATGGGGTGCAGGAAGTTTAGAATCCGATTGATGACTATGTCGGGGTGGCGTTGGTGGGGGAGGGTGTGGGCGCGGACGTAGGGGAGGCGTTGTTGCAGGTAGCGGGATTCCTCGTCGGTGAATAGCTGCGGGTCGCGGGAGCGCATGAGGAGGGTTGGGGTTTGTACGCGCGGCAGGCTGTTGCGAATGGCTTTCATGCGAAGTCTGTCGTAGCCGCGGTTGGCTTGGGCAGTCATGCGAAGGAAGCCAAGCCTGGTTGCGGAGGAATCGACGTCAGGATGCGGCGATTGGTTGTCATCGTCGGTGGGCTTCTTGGATTGGGTTTGTCCGAAGTTGACATTGAGTCTTCGTACCAGCAAGTCTGCCAGTCGGGAGCGGTGCAGGAAGCCGCGTAGTCCGGGACGGCGGTTGGGCAGGAATACGCCGGAGTCGGTGAGAATGAGGGCCAGGGTGTTGTCGGGGCGGTTGATGGCGTAGTCGAGGGCTGTGAGCCCGCCCCATTCGTGGCCGACGAGGATGAGGTTTCGTAGGCCGAGTTCCCGGATAAAGATTTCGAGGTTGTCGCTGTGGAAGTCGAAGGTGTGGATGGAGGGGTTGTCGGGCTTGTCCGACTGGCCGAAGCCGATGGCGTCCGGGGCGAAGCAGCGAAATCCGGCGTCGATGAGGTGGGGGAAGAAGCTACGGTAGCCGTGGGCGGTGGAGCGGCTGCCGTGGAGCATGACGACGTTGATCGGAGCGTCCGTCCCGGAGTGGTAATAGTGCATCCGGAATCGGTTGACGATGAGGAAGGTGTCCGGGTATGGGAAATCGTGTTGCGGCATGGGTGGTTTTCACCCCCATCTCAACCTTCCCCGCTCAAAGGGGAAGGGGTTTGAAGGCGACGAGATTCTTCCTTGCTCTCAGAATGCCACGAACAAAATTAGAAGATGGCGATGGGGTTTACGGGCGCGCCGGTCCCGTTCGCCATGCGGAGCGGGTTGACGACGGCCATGAATTCGTAGCGGTTCTCCTCCTTGCAGATGCGGGCCACTTCCGTGAAGTTGCAGTTGTCGAGGATCCAGCAGCCCATCGAGGTCAGGATGACCTGGTGGACGGGGAGGGAGAATTCGTCGTATCCGCTGGGGATGACGTCCTGGGCCAGGTCGCCGCCCAGCATGGCGATGTCGCGCGACTTCAGCCAGGGCAGGCAGGCCGCGTGGAGGCCGGAAGCGCCGGCTTCGTTGGGGTTGCGGGGGCCGATGGCGTTGCGTCGCTCCCAGTTGCCGGTACGGATGAGAAGCAGGTCGCCGGCTTCGACTTTCACGTTGAAGGCTTCCTCGGCGGCGTCCAGGTCTTCAGGGAAGATGGCTTCGCCTGCGTCCATATAGTCGACGCCCTTCAGGGTGGGAAAGTCGAAGAGAACGGCGCGGGTGACGACCCCATCCTTGAGTAGGTCGATGCTCTCCATCGTGGCGCCGCCGCGGGTGCGGATGGCGTCGGCGGGATGTCCGTTGTACATCTTGTCGCCGTCGAACCAGTGGGAAAGGGCGTCCACGTGGGTCATGACGTAGCCGTGGAAGATGAAGCCGATGTACTCGCTGGCGCTGTGGGAGGGCTGCTCGGCCTTGCCGGGGGTAGTGTTCCAGCCTTCGCCGCTTTCGAGCATGTGGAGGGTGGGCGGAACGGGGCCGTCGGCAGTGGTCTCGGCAATGATGGGGCGGCCCATTGTGACGCTGACCCCCTTCTGGACGGTGGCGATGGCCTGGAGGCGCTTTTCGGGGGTGATGAGGTTCATCGCGCCCATCTGATCGTCGGCGCCCCAGCGGCCCCAGTTGCTGAGGGAGGTGTGGTATTCGCGAACTTCGGCTGACGTTGGCAGGGTTCTGACCATGACTCCTCCTTCGGTTGGAAGAATTGGGTTGGTGAGTGAATTTTAGAAGCGGGCGGTGGCGGTGTCAATCGGAGCGGAAGGGCGGTATACTGAGAAGGAGTCAAGGCAGCGCCCGATTCGTTGGGCAAAACCCCTAAAGGCGGCCCGCCTGCTAGTAGCTTAACGCTTAAGCCTAGTAGGCGGGTTGTTTTGTTATATGGGTAGCGGATAGACGTGAGGTCTATGCAACGAAGAATTTCAATCTATCAGTTTTGGACAAACATCGGTCAGAGGACAGGCTGGGCAGTTGGGAAGCGTCTTGTGGCACCAGCATTTTCCCACATTAAAGGCAGGCCTGTCCAGTTCGCCGGGGTAATCGGGGTTAAGTTCATGTGCAACAGCTGATGCCAAACCTTCTTCCTCAAAGGGAATCAAACCAGTTCGTTTGAAGACTCGCTTGACGTGGATGTCTGATTTGATGCCAATTTCGGATTCTTGGCCCCTGAACATCCCAAAATAATCATGCAGCATTCGTGCGATGAAACTGGACTTCTCAACGCCTACTCCATGAATGGCTAAGTCAAAATGTATTTTCGCATGCAAGACCTCTTTATCTTTCCAGCTTTCTTCGATATCACCGCCCAGTGACACTAGAAAACGGGCTACGTCCTTCAATGTTCTTGCACCATTTTCCGCACCTGATATCGGTAGCCTCGGCAAGCTATTCATTAGGTGAACTAATTCGTTGTGCGACATAGAAGCTAATTTATATGCGTCCAACATCCCCTTTTTCTTAATCTGATATGGGATATCCCACGCTCTCCACGATGCCTGCCTGCTATTGAATGCACACCCAACAAGGCATGCAAATGGGTCGGTGGTGACTAGTTGCGTTACCTCTGCAGAAACGCCAACAAAGTTTTGGGAAGTGAGATGAAGTCTATAAAACTCCTTTAGCTTCTCCGCAATTTCCTTTGACCTATTCTGACTGCTTGACTCTTGGGACATTATTCGCTTCCTAATTTGGGGAGTTAGGTGGAGATGGGGACTTTGGCGACGCCCTGGCAGATTTCCAGCCGGGCGTAGCGGATGAAGACGCCTCCCATCGGCTGGGCGATGGGGCCGTTGATGGCGAGGCAGGCGATGACGTGGCGGCGGCCGGGTTCGGCGCTGGGGGTTATCAGGATGTTGTTGCGGGCGTTGTATCCAACGACGGGCGAGAGCTTATTGTCGGCAACGGCGTCGGCAGGCCGGTAGGCGAGGTTGAAGGCGGGGCAGTCCACCCAGACTTCGCCGTAGTCGTCGGCGCAGGTCTCGAACCAGATCTGGGCGTCGGCCACGTCCACCCCCTTCACCTGCTCAGGCAGGGTGATGGTGAAGCGATACCAGGCGAAGGTGAATCCTGTTCCTATCACGTCGCGGACGTTGACGGGAGTCTCCCAGGAGGAGTCGTCGAAGTCGGCGAGACGTGGGGGCGCTTCGATGAACTTGCCGGCGACCAGTCCCTCGTTGGGCTCGCCCGGAATCAGTCCCGGCGCCCACTTCAGGGTGCCGTTGACGAGGGCCAGGTCTGCCGGGTCGTCCAGGTTGAGGACGACGGCGGGACGTAGCCTGTCGGGGGTGAAGGTCTTCTTGAGTTCGGCGTATTCTTCGTCGGCGGATTTCGTCATCGTCTACTCCTTACCGGGTTTGCATGCGTTAAGCTCGGCCTACTTCCAGTCCGTCATCAAGCATCCCCTCAATTATCTCGTCCACGTATCGCCACTCGACCATGAGCGCGCCCTGCATGTATATCGCGTCTGACCCGATGTTGTCATCCAGCCAGCGCTGGGCGGCTTCCGTCAAAGGGTGCATGGCATAGACGGTTCCTAAGCCCGTAACTTCAACGTCTATGGCCATTCTGAACCGGTCATCGGCCTATTCGACGGAGCCGGCGGCGGCGGGTACGCGGCGCTTGTGGGTGACGGGGTCCAGGTTCCAGAAGCGGATGGGGTTGTCGGAGAGGAATTTCTTCTTCGTCTCGGCGCTCAGTTCGGGGTGGTCGAGGACGCGCTGGACGGAGAAGGGGGAGAGGCAGTCGAAGTGGGAGTAGTCGGAGCCGATGATGATGCCGTCGGGGCCGACTTTCTTCTCCAGGAAGGGCAGGTAGTCGGTTTCCTCCGGCTCGAAGCAGATAAATAGCTGGTCGCCGAAGTAGCCGCGGGGGTCTTCGTAGCGCGGCGTGGGGACGGAGTCGGGCATGATTTCGTAGTGCTCTTCGAGCCTGTCCATGTAGTAGGGGAGCCAGCCGCAGCCCTGCTCGATCCAGGCGATTTTGAGCTCGGGGAAGCGGTCGAGCACGCCGCTGGCGATGAAGCCGACGACGGAGAAGGGGGCGTCGATGCCCATGAACAGGTGCTTCAGAAATTCGTTGTCTAGGCGTCGCATGCCGACGGATTCGTGCAGCTGCTGGTGGATGGAGACGGGCATGCCGAGGCGCTGGCACTCTTCCAGGACGGGCCAGAATTTTTCCTTGTAGGTCCACTCGCCCTTGAACTGGCAGGGGATGTAGGCCCCGCCCAGGCCCAGGTCGGCGGCGCGGCGAAGTTCCTCCACGGCCATGTTCACGTCGTGGAGGGGGAGGATGGCCGTGCCGCGGACGCGGTCCCTGTAGCCGTCCGTCCACTCCGTAATCCAGTCGTTCCAGCCCTTGGCGAAGTGGTAGGCCACCTCCGGGTTGTCGATGGTGTTGAGCAGGTTCTGGTGGAGGACGCAGAAGACGAAGGTGACGTCGAAGCCCTCTTCGTCCAGGTCGCTCACGCGGTACTTGGGGTTGCGCTCGCCCTCCCGGTTGTACCACTGGTCTTCGCTGTGGGGCGCGAAGTTCGCGAGCTTGCCGTAGGGGCCGGTGCGGAAGTCGGAGTTGGGGAAGACTTTGGAGTGTTCCAGCACCCAGATGCTGTCGTACTGGCGGGTGGAGGAGTCGCCGCTGCCGCGGACGATAGCGCCGCGGTCCTGCCAGTTGGCGTCGGTGAATTTCCGGGGCGCGAAGGGCTGAAGTTCGGGCGGGAAGCGGCGCCAGAGTTCGCACTTGGTTTCGTCGATATGCGAGTCCGAGTCGACGATGTAATAATCGGGAAGTTCGCCGCCAAAGTATTGTCTGGGCATGAGATTCTCCTTGCTCAAGATGAGTTAGCCGCCGCCGTCAGAAACGCCGCCGACCGTGGATATTGAATAACACCACGCAACGAAAGTCAATTGTGGGGTGGTATAATTGGTTAGGGAGGTATAAAGAATGGCGAATTTGAGCATTTTCGTTAGCTTTGAGTTCGACAAGGACAAAGATCTGAAGAACAACTTCTATGAGCAGGCGAAGACCCTTACTAACCACAAAATCCGCAATTGTTCCTTACATGAGTCTTATCCGGACGAGGTTTGGAAAAGTAAGGCTAGAAACGCAATAAGGGGATGCGATGTCGTAATTGTCCTGATTGGCGAGGACACCCACAACGCTCCGGGTGTTATAGTGGAGACAGACATGGCTCGGAGCATGGAAAAGCCAGTTATTCAGGTCAAGCCGCAAGGACGTCCTTACCAAGGATTAACTCGTCTTGGAGAGCCGATAGCGTGGAAGTGGAGAAATATCAACGCCAAGCTGGACTCAATTGCCAACCGTAGTCGTTGAACATCCCCAAAGGCCGCTAATGGAGGAATACGGCACTGATGCCAAAGTTAGACCATGATTCTCCCGCTGTGCGGGTGCATATTGAGATGATGCAGGGCGTCATAACGCGGATGGCGGAAAACAGCCGCTATTGCAAGCTGTGGTGCGTGACACTAGTCTCCGCAGTTCTCGTGCTGGTTGCACGGGCAGAAAAGCCTGAATACGCTCTCATCGCTCTCGTGCCCGCTGTGCTGTTTCTCATTCTCGATACTTACTATCTAGCCTTAGAGCGGGCATTTCGCGATTCCTACAAGGCGTTTATCGAGAAGGTGCAAGAGAATCGCTTGGAAGCGAAATACATTTATGAGGTAAAGCCAAAAGGTTCAATCGTTAAGCATTTCGGCGCAAGCCTGCAATCCTTCTCAATATGGCCCTTTTACCCCGCGCTTTTGGGTATGATATTATTGGTATGGTTTATAGTTGATTGATGCTGGGGGACGGATTATGAGCAACGACATTCGAAATGTATTCATTAGTCACATTCATGAGGATGATAAAGGGGTCGGCAAAATCAAGGAACTATCGGAAAAAAGCGGACTTACCGTTCGCAACTACTCGATAACCAGCGATAAATTCAACAACGCAAAGAGTCCCGATTATATCAAGTACCAGATACTTGGACCACACATCCAGTCGTGCAGTGTCCTTGTGACGTATATTTCACCTGAAACTAAACATAGCGAATGGGTCAACTGGGAGATCGAGTATGCGCACAAACTAGGAAAACGGATCGTAGGGGTGTGGGAAAGAGGGGCGAAGGATTGCGAATCACCAGAAGCCCTAGACCGATACGCGGATGTAATTGTAGGTTGGAATGGGGAGAGCATCGTAGACGCTATAAACGGTGTATCCAACGTGTGGCATCAACAGGACGGCTCAAAATGGGACTATCGCAATATAAAGCGGTTCTCCTGCAGATAGAATTATTTGATGGTAAGACTGTATTCTTACGTCGTGAAAAGGGACTACGGGTTCGCCCCTAATCCATTTTATGGATATTGCACGCTAGCTACGTGCAAACCTGTGACTAGGAGAGTAGCTCAATTGGGGGACTGGATCATAGGCACAGGCTCGAAGTCCAAAGGACGAAATGGTTATCTGGTCTTCGTAATGAAGGTAGGCGAAGCATTGTCATTCAACGAATACTGGGAAGATGATCGCTTTCGATCGAAACGGCCGAATCTTTCTGGAAGCAAGAAGCAAGCCTTCGGGGATAACATCTATTTCAAAGACGATATGGGGAAGTGGTCTCAAGAGGACTCTCATCACAGTTACGAGGATGGTTCTGAAAATCGGTATAACATTGAGAACGACACCAAAACAGATCGTGTTTTGATTGGCTCTGAATACGCCTATTGGGGTGAGGACGGTCCCCAAATACCGACAGAATTTAGGGATTACAAGGGAATTGACATCTGCGCCAAACGGAATCATAGAAGTGTATTTCCTGAAACCATGATAGAAGATTTTATAGGTTGGTTTAGGTCTCTGGGCGTACGAGGATACCTTGGAACACCCGGAGACTGGAATAGGACAGCATGATTGCGAACGAGACATCTTTAGACTACTCCGAACTGAAAACAACTGATGACATTAGGCATTTTAATGAATATGCTTGTGTCATTGGCCAAACCGATAGGCTGCCTAGGGAAAGTCTAAATCCAGTTATCCTTGGATTGTTCGGGGAAGTCGGTAGCCTCTTGGCTGTTTCAAAGAAGCTTTACCGAGAAAGAGAAGCATTTCCGTGGCATAACGACTCGCTCACCGAAGAGTTTGGTGATGTACTTTGGTACTTCGCTACTCTTTGCAAGCGGCTGGGTATTTGTGTCAGCACCATCTTACAAGAATTGGCAGAAACCTACCAAACAATTGCAAGACCGATTTCTAAAGACCATGCACTGATAAGCCTAGGGAAAAGTACGGCAGTACTGTTGGATGACAGTAGTACGTTGAGCAAACAGGAATTAGAGTCCTTTGCCCGCCACTATGCTCAGGCCCTTGGAGCTTGTGGTCTAGACTTTAGAACGGTCATCGAGAGTAATGTGGCCAAGATTACTGGCCGCTTCATCGAGCCTGATCCTCACTCTTTGCCCACTTTTGACGAGGAATTTCCCCAAGATGAACAGCTTCCCTGGCATTTCAAAATACGTATCACTCAACGGAAGTCTGGAATGAGCTATATGCAATGGAACGGTGTTTTCATTGGGGATCCGCTTGCCGACAATATTGCTGAACCAGACGGCTATCGGTACCATGATGTATTCCATCTGGCACACGCTGCAATTCTTCACTGGTCGCCCACGTTCAGAGCACTTATCAAACATAAGAGGAAGAGTGTGTCAAAGGTCGATCGGACGCAGGACAGTGGGAGACCGATTGTTATCGAAGAAGGACTAACCGCGTGGTTGTTTTCCCGCGCAAAACAGCTTGACTTTTTTCAGGGACAAAGCAGTGTTTCATTCGACATCCTAAAGACAGTACAGCAATTCGTGAGAGGGTATGAAGTAGAACAATGTCCCCTCAAGCTGTGGGAAAGAGCGATACTGGAAGGATATAAAGTTTTTCGTCAAACAAAAGAAAACCGAGGTGGGACCATTATCGGAGATAGGGCATCTAGATCGATCCGCTACGCTAGTATCTGACATTAGGAAGAATAGGCACATACGAGGTTTTAGTCGGTGACACGGTCTCCCCTACATCGACGGCGGTAGTAGTTGTAAGTGGCGACGGAAAAGGAGGTAAGGGCATGGTCGATTGGAGCAAGTGCCCGGCAATGGAAAGAATACCCGGCAAGGTGAGCGGGGCATGGTTGTTTACAGACACCAGGCTTCCCGTTTCCGCTCTGTTTGAGATTCTGGAGAGCGGCGCAACAGTCGAGGAGTTCATGGAGTGGTTCGCGCCCGTGGATGAATGGAAGGTGAGAGCCGTCCTTCAACACGTGGCAAATTCCTTGAGAGCGCCTATGCCCGTCGGTAGCCTTGAAAATTCTGTTTGATCACGGCACGCCCAGACCTCTCAGGAGAAGCCTCTACGAGCACTCGGTAGATACGGCGGCAGATAAGGGTTGGGACCGCTTGATCAACGGAGAACTGATCGATAGGGCGGAACAGGAGGGTTACGAAGCCATCATCACCACCGATCAGAGTATGCGTTATCAGCAGAACCTTGTAGGTAGACGTCTGATAATTGTGGTTCTGATGAAGACGATGTGGCCTTTAGAGATCCCCCAGATCGAAGAGATTCGAGCCGCTGTCTCTGACGCGCAGCCCGGGGAGTTGAGAGAGGTCTACATCCCCCCTAGTTAATCGTATACAACGCTTGAATGTTAACCGTAATCTCCAAATCCCCGCTGCGTATCGGCGTCGGCGCGGCGCGGGCGAATTCAGCCGCGAACGCCGCGGGCGCATCGAAGACAGCCCCTCCCCCACCCTGAGACACGGACACCAGGTCTCCCAGCTCCACCCCCGACAGTTCCGCCATGCGCTCCGCGCGGGCCTCCGCGTCCGCTATAGCCTGGGCTAGCGCGTCGTCTTCCAGCGCGGCGGTGTCTTCTATCGCGAAGTTGATTCCGTTGACGCGAACGGGATTGCCGCCCGCTTCCACCACGTCCGTAATCAACTCGCCCAAGGCGTCAATGTCGCGCACCTTCACGCTCAATTCGTTGGTCACCTCGTAGCCCGCCACCGTCGGCGCGCCATCGCCGCTGTAGTCGTACTGGGTGCTGATGTTGAAGTAGCGCGTCTGGGTGTCCTTCTCGTCCACATTGTAGCTGGCAAGAACGCCGAGGATGCTCTCCAGAGAGGCGTTGGCGGTGTTGAGGGCTTCGCCGACGGAGGGGGAGAGAACCTGCACGCCCAAGTTGATGAGGGCGAGGTCCGGCTCGGCGCTGGCGGTGCCCGTGCCGGATACTAGGATGCCCGCGCCGGGGACGCCGGTGTCGCGGTTGACGGCTTCCGCGGCCATTCTCGCGGCGGCGGCTACGTCTCCGGCGGAGGCGCCGGAGGGTGCCGGGCTGTCGTCGTTGCAGGCCACGGCGAAGAGCATCAGCGCTATCAGCGCGGGAAGGATGGCGAACTTGGCTGGGGAGAGCATCTTCACCTCTTGGGGTCGTTTTTGACGGGGTTGTCTCCCAATGGTAGCATCCGACATAAGCATTGTACACACGGGAGGGGTTGTCATGTTGAGCAAAGTTGGAAGCGGCGATTTCATCTACGAGGTGGAGGAGAATTGGGCGAAGCTGCCGGAGGGCTGGGAGATGACGGCGGCGGCGGTCGCGGGGGATTCGCAGGACCGGGTCTACGTCTTCGACCGAGGAGACCATCCGGTGATGGTGTTCGACAGGGAGGGGAATTATCTGTATTCGTGGGCGCACGACCTTATCAGGATGGCCCACGCGATTTTCGTGGACGCGGGGGACAACGTCTGGCTGGTGGACAGCCACGGCGGGCAGATAATGAAGTTCACGCCGGAGGGACGTCCGTTGATGCGGATTGGGGAGCGCGGATACCGGTCGGACACGGGGGTGGACCCGAAGGATTTCGGGTCGGACACGTACTTGCGGGTGACCCACGCCGGCGGGCCGTTCAACATCCCCGCGGGCGTGGCGGTAGCTCCCTCGGGGGAGGTTTTCGTGGCGGACGGATACGCCAACTGCCGGGTGCATCGATTCTCGGCGGAGGGCGAGCATCTGGCGTCGTGGGGACTGCCGGGAACCGGCGACGGCGAGTTCAATCTGCCTCACGGAATCCTGGTTGACAGGCACGGGCGGCTGCTGGTGGCGGACCGCGAGAATGACCGGGTGCAGATGTTTACCCAGGAGGGAGAGTATCTGGGTCAGTGGCCGTCGAAGCTCATCGGGCCGGCGACGGTCCACGTGGACGACGAGGACGTTGCGTATGTGCCGGAGCACAACGGGGGGTTGTTCAGCGTGCTGACGTTGGAAGGGGAGCGGGTGGCCCAGTGGGGGTCGGAGGCGAATCGGGCCTGTCACGGGGTGTGGGCCGATTCACGGCGAGACGTGTATTTCGTCCAGCCCGTAGTCGCGGGCGGCAACCGCCGGGTGGTGAAGTACCACCGGGTTTAGGGGGGATGGACGGTTCGCGAACCGAATGCTTACACGTCAAAACCGCCGGAGACCTGGGGGTGAGCAAAGGTGCGTAACGCCGCTCACTCACCCTCCCAAGGATTGAAGACCTCCAAATCCAAGCCGCCAAAATCCCTCACGTTGCGAGTTACGATGGTCATTTCGTTGGCCATTGCTGTACCTGCGATAAGCGCATCGCCGAGTTCGATGGCGCGTCCACCAAGGTGAGCGCGCGCCTGAAAAACCGCGGCCCACTCCGCCTCCCGCCTTCCAATCGTGGCGATACGTCCTTCAAAATCCGTCAAAATCTGGGAAAGCCATGCCCTTAGTTCGTTGCGGCGACGACCCGCAGGAAGTAGCTGCACACCTAATTCAAGCTCTTCCACGACGATTGCCGGTAGCCACAAGTCATCCTGTGAATTCAGATACCTTGCGACGGCTTCGTTGGGATTCTGTTTTGCCAACTCCGATACAACGTTTGTATCCAGCAGATACCCGCTCATTCGACGTCATAATCGATGAACGGGATTTTGCGACTGCTGCTCCGACTGCGTGGAATCTCCAGGTCAGCGCCGCGCGGCGTATTTTCGACCAGCCACTTGCCTAACGGCATAGGTTCTTTCCCGGGAGGTTGGGGCTTTGCGTCCCATGCTTCGGCTGGAACGACTATGAACGGACGCCGCGCGCCTATGCGCTGCGGCCCCTCCGTCTCGGCGAGACGCAGAATCTCCGACAGCTTGGCCTTCGCCTCGGCAACCGTCCAGACTCGCTGCGGTTTGGAAACAACCATCAACGCCCTCCCCAAAATAACTTACACATAGTCCATATTAAACCACACCCGCCACCCAAACAACCCAACAACCCCTACTCCCCCCCTCACATCCCCATCTCCTTCAACCGCGCCACCAAATACTCCTGCGGGCGGTTGCCTTTGAGGGAGCTGTGGGCGCTCCACCCTTCGACAGGCTCAGGGTGAGCGGCAACGGGATTGGGGTGACAGGCCGGTCGCCCCTACGGAATGGCGTAGTGGGTTGGCGGCGGCTGTGTTGTGGAGAATCGAGGTTGTTGGTAGAATGCGGCAAGTTTCATCGGTTAGCAATCTGATTTCCGTTGAGGGGGCGCCGTGGTTCTGAGCGACAGGTCTATTCGGGAGGCGGTGGCGGCGGGCCATATCGTCATTGACCCGTTGGATGACGACGACATCCAGCCCGCAAGCGTGGACGTTCATCTGGACGACCGGCTCCTGGTGTTTCGCAACGCCCGTCGTCCTTACATCGACCTGCGTCGGGAAATGGAAGACCTGACTGACCCGGTGCAGATTTCCGACCAAGACGGGTTCAATCTCCATCCGGGGGAGTTCGTCCTCGCGAGCACCAGGGAGCACATCGAGATTCCCGCCGACCTGGTGGCGCGGCTCGAAGGGAAGAGTTCGCTGGGTCGGGTCGGGCTTGTCATTCACTCGACGGCGGGATACGTGGACCCGGGCTGGAAGGGCCGATTGACGCTGGAGTTGACGAACATCGCCCGTCTGCCCATCTGTCTGTATCGGGGTATGAAGATTGGGCAGATTTCGTTTTTGCGGCTGACGACGCCGGCGGAGCGGCTGTACGGCTCGAAGGAGCTGGGCAGCAAGTACCAGGGGCAGACGGGGCCGACGGCGACCCGGTACTACAAGAATTACAGCCCAGATTCGTAGCCGCGATGGAGTATATGAAGCGCGCCTTCGAGTTGGCCCGCGCCGCCGTGGGAAGGAACAGCCCGAATCCCTCCGTGGGCGCGGTGGTGGTCAACGATGGGCGGATTGTCGGCGAAGGGGCGACGCTTCCTCCGGGAGAAGGTCATGCGGAATGGGTGGCGTTGCGGGAAGCGGGGGAATCGTCGAGGGGCGCGGACTTGTACACCACGTTGGAACCGTGCTGCATTCAGGGTAGGACGCCGCCTTGCACGGACGACATACTGGCGTCGGGGGTGAAGCGGGTCTACGCCTCCATCCTGGACCCGAATCCGAAGATAAACGGCAGAGGCGCGTCCCAACTTCGTGAGGCGGGCGTGGAGGTGCACGTGGGCCAGGGGGCTGAAGAAGCGGAGGAGATGTACGAAGGCTTCGCCAAGTTCATCACCACCGGCCTGCCCTTCGTGACGGCGAAGTACGCCATGAGCCTCGACGGAAAGATTGCCACCTTCGAGGGGGATTCGCAGTGGATTACGGGCCCGGCGTCCCGTCGGCTGGTGCATCAACGCCGACGAGCTTCGGACGCGATAATGGTTGGTATAAACACGGCGCTGCGCGATAATCCGCGATTGACGGCGCGGGATGATGCGGACGGAAACGTGGGCCGCCAGCCGTTGCGGGTGGTGGTGGACGGCGAGGGGCGGACGCCGACGGATGCGGCCATGCTTCGACAGCCGGGCAGTACGCTCATCGCAACGTGCAGGGCGTCGGAGGAATCCACGGTGAGGCTGGTAGAAGCGGGGGCGGAGGTTGTGAGTTTTCCAGCCATAGACGGCTATGTGGACTTGGAAGCGCTCCTGGCAGAGTTGGGGCGGCGGGAGGTGGTGAACCTGCTCGTGGAGGGCGGCGGAACCCTTATGGGGTCGCTTTTCGACCAGGGATTGGTGGACAAGACCTGGGCGTTCATCGCGCCGAAAATCGTCGGTGGTAGGGACGCGCTTTCGCCCGTGGAGGGTCAAGGCGTCGGGTTGATTTCGACGGCCATGAACTTGCGCTGCCCGAAGGTGGAACGTGTGGGGGACGACGTGCTGGTTACGGGCTACCCGGAGGCGAGGGAGTAGGATGTTCACGGGCATCGTTGAAGAAGTTGGAATTGTCGAGTTCTGCCGTCCTGTGGATGCCAAGCCGGAGGCGGATGAGACTTCGGACGTTCATAATTATCGGTTGAGGGTGAAGGCCCTCAAGGTGTTGGAGGACTTGGCCGTCGCCGACAGCATCTGCGTCAACGGGGCCTGTCTGACGGTGGTGGCGCGCGACGAAAGCTGCTTCGAGACTGACGTGGTGCCGGAAACCCTGCGTCGAACCAACCTGGGCACGTTGGTCGAAGGAAGCATGGTCAACCTGGAGCGTTCCCTTCCCGTCAACGGCCGGTTGGGGGGGCACGTGGTGCAGGGGCACGTGGACGGCGTGGGAGTGGTGCAGGAAATTCGCTCGGAAGGGGGAGCGCGGATATTCCAGGTCAGTGCGCCGGAAGAGTTGACGCGCTACATCGTCGAAAAGGGCTTCATCGGCCTGGACGGAATCAGCTTGACGGTGGTTGATGCGTTGCATTCCTCTTTTACAATCTCTGTGATACCATATACACTCGAAAACACTAACCTGCAGGTGCGCGAGACAGGCGAGTCGGTGAACCTGGAAGTGGACATACTGGCCAAGTACGTGGAAAGCCTTCTGCCGAATCAGGCAACCGGCCACGCCGGAGTCTTGGTTTAGCCATGCCCTTAATCTCCATCGAAGAAGCTATCGAGGAGTTCAGACAGGGCAAGTTCCTCATTGTCGTCGATGACGCCAAGCGCGAAAACGAGGGCGACCTCACCATCGCCGCCGATGCGGTGACGCCGGATGCCATCAACTTCATGATTACCAACGCCCGCGGGATGCTCTGCGCCCCCGTGACGCGGGAGTGCTTGGAGCGGCTGAAGATTCCCATGATGGCCAAGGGCGAGGCGGAAGCCATTCACGGCACGGCCTACGCCATGTCCATCGACTACGTGAAGGACAACACCACGGGGATTTCCGCCTATGACAGGTCCGCGACCATCAAGGCCATGTTGGAGCCGGATACCACCCCGGAGGACTTCGCCCAGCCCGGGCACACCTTCCCCCTTAGATATTGCGAGGGCGGCGTGCTGGCCCGTCCGGGGCATACGGAGGCCAGCATCGACCTCGCCAGACTGGCCGGATTGAAGCCCGCCGCCGCCATCTGCGAGGTGACGAACGCGGACGGAACGATGGCGCGTTTGGCGGACTTGGAGGAATTTTCCAGGGAGCACGGCATCAACCTGATTTCCATTGCCCAGTTGGTTGCGTATCGGAGAAGGAAGGAGAGGCTCGCGGTGCGGGTGGGGGAGGCCAAGCTGCCCACCAGGTACGGAGATTTCACCATCTACGGCTACAGAAGCAGGTACGGCGACGAGGAGCACACCGCGCTCGTGCATGGGAGTTGGGAGCCGGACGAAGCCGTGCTGGTGCGAATTCATAGTCGCTGCCAGACGGGAGACGTGTTCGGCAGCCTGCGCTGCGACTGCGGACATCAGGTGGATCACGCGCTGAAGGCGATTGCCGATGAGGGGAAGGGCGTGTTCGTGTACATGGGGCAGGAGGGCCGGGGAATCGGGCTGCACAACAAGATTCTTTCGTACCACTTGCAGGACGACGGGTTGGACACGGTGGAGGCCAACGAGCGGTTGGGCTTCGAGGCTGACCCTCGCAGCTATGCGTTGGGAGCGCAGATTCTGGTGGATTTGGGAGTGAAGAAGCTTCGATTGCTGACGAATAATCCTCGGAAGATTACGGGTCTGGCCGGGTACGGCCTGGAAGTTGTGGAACGGATTCCGGCGCCGGTGAAGCGCACCAAAGAAAACCAAAAGTACCTGAAGGCCAAACACGAGAAACTGGGCCACATCATCAGCGTCGACGACGGCTAGAGATTAGAAGAAGCGCCCCTTCCTTCCCCTTCTCCCGTCCTGGGGAAAGGTTAGGATGGGGGTGAAACTCCTTTCCACTCACCCTGAGCTTGTCGAAGGACGAAGGGTCGAGCGTCCCCCTCTTACCCCCTCTCCCATCCTGGAGACCTTTGCATAACCGTCATTCCCGTGAAAACGGGAATCCAGGGGCGGGGCTGTTTAGGTATAAATACGTTACTTCTTTGACAGAATGTTCGGGCGAATAGGTAGTTATGCAAAGGTCTCCATCCTGGGAGAAGGCTGGGGTGAAGGCAAGCCCCGACCCATTCCCGCTCACCCTGACCATCCCCCCACTCTCTCCGTCATTCCGGCGAAAGCCGGAATCCAGTCCCCTCCCTTCTCTTTCTCCCGCGCAAGCGGGAGCCCATCTTCTCCCCCGCTCACCCTGAGCCTGTCGAAGGGTCGAGCGCCCCCCCCTCTTACCCCCTCTCCCATCCTGGAGACCTTTGCATAACCGTCATTCCCGTGAAAACGGGAATCCAGGGGTGGGGCTGTTTAGGTGTGAATGCGTTGCTTCTTTGACAGAATGTTGGGGCGAAGAGAGGGTTATGCAAAAGTCTCCATCCTGGGAGAGGGCTGGGGTGAGAGCGCCCCCCACCTTGTTACCCCCGCCGTTACTTGCTAAAATTCAACACTTGAAATCCATCATCGGTTCAACCCGTCCGCAGGAAGGAGCATCTGCTTGGGCAAAATCAACGTCGCTATCATAGGCGTGGGCAACTGCGCCTCATCCCTCGTCCAGGGCATCCACAAATACCGCGAGATACCCGACGACCAAACCGTCCCCGGCCTCATGCACCCCACCATCGGCGGCTACGAAATCGGCGACATCAACGTCGTCGCCGCCTTTGACGTCGACAACAACAAGGTCGGCAAAGACCTCTCCGAAGCCGTCTTCGCCAAGCCCAACAACACCATCCGCATCGCCGACGTTCCCCCCACCGGCGTCACAGTTGACCGCGGCATGACCCACGACGGCCTCGGCAAGTACGTCTCAGACGTCGTCGAAAAGGCCCCCGGCCCCACCGCCGACGTCACCCGCATCCTCAAGGAGCGCGAGTGCGACGTCGTCATCAGCTACCTCCCCGTCGGCAGCGAAACCGCCACCAAGTGGTACGTCGAGCAGATCCTCAACGCCGGCTGCGGCTTCATCAACTGCGTCCCCGTCTTCATCGCCCGCGAGGACTACTGGCAAAGCCGCTTCGAAGACCGCGGCCTCCCCGTCATCGGCGACGACATCAAGTCCCAGCTCGGCGCCACCATCACCCACCGCGTCCTCACCCGCCTCTTCCACGACCGCGGCGTCACCGTCGACAGAACCTACCAGCTCAATTTCGGCGGCAATACCGATTTCCTCAATATGCTCGAACGCGAACGCCTCGCCTCCAAGAAGATCTCCAAGACCAACGCCGTCACCTCCCAGTTCGACGACCAGATAGCCGACGACAACATCCACATCGGCCCCAGCGACCACGTCCCCTGGCTCCACGACCGAAAGTGGTGCTACATCCGCATGGAAGGCCACACCTTCGGCGGCGCCCCCATCAACCTCGAACTCAAGCTGGAAGTCTGGGACAGCCCCAACTCCGCCGGCGTCGTCGTCGACGCCATCCGTTGCTGCAAACTCGCCCTCGATAGAGGCGAATCCGGCGCCGTCAAAGGCCCCAGCGCCTACTTTATGAAGTCTCCCCCCATCCAATACACCGACGACGTGGCTCGGCAGATGGTGGAGGACTTCATCTCCGACAACTAGACTCGGAGGATTCGATGTCGTTACTGCGCGAGGGCAGCTGATGAAGATCGCCCTGGTGTCCCCCTACGACTTCACCTGGCCCGGTGGCGTCACCGCCCACATCTCCCAACTCAGCCACCGGCTGACGGATATGGGCCACGTCGTCAGGATTCTCGCCCCCTTCTCCCCCAACAGAATCGACGGCCAGGAGCAGAATTTCATCCCCCTCGGACGCAGCGTCCCCATCCCCAGCGGCGGCTCCATCGCCCGCATCTCCCTCTCCGCCTGGCTCTACCGCCGCGTCCGCCGCATCCTCCATCAGGAAAAATTCGACGTCATCCACCTCCACGAACCCCTCGCCCCATACCTCCCCCTCGCCGTCCTCCACTGCTCCCACTCCGTCAACGTCGGCACCTTCCACGCCTTCCACGGCAGCAACCGCATCTACCGCTGGAGCAGCCCCCTCCTCAAGCCCTATTTTCGACGACTTGATGGAAGAATCGCCGTCTCACCCGCCGCTCAAAGCCACGTCCAACGCTTCTTCCCCCACGACTACACCATCATCCCCAACGGCATCGACCTCGACTTCTTCGCCGCCGACGTGCCCCCCGTCCCCGAACTCCGCGACGACAAAATCAACATCCTATTCGTCGGTCGGATGGAAAAACGAAAGGGCCTCCGCTACCTCCTCGACGCCTACGGACGGCTCAAGTGGGAGCACCCCAACACCCGCCTCATCATCGTCGGCCCCGGCAACCCCGACAAATACTGCTACCGCATCCTCGCCGAACGCAGCCTCGAAGACGTGATATTCGTCGGCGCCGTCGACCACGATATGCTCCCCCGCTACTACCAAACCGCCGACATCTTCTGCTCCCCCGCCATCGGCAAGGAGAGCTTCGGCATCGTCCTCCTGGAAGCAATGGCCGCCGCCAAGCCTATCGTCGCCAGCCGCATCGAAGGATACTCCGACGTAGTCACCCACGGACACCAGGGTCTCCTTGCCCCCCCTCAGGACGGCGAAGGTCTAGCCGACGCCCTCTCCCAACTCATCCAGGACGCCGACCTCCGACGAAAGCTCGGAGCCAACGGACGCGCCGACGTCAACCAATACTCCTGGCAATCCGTCGCCCGCCAGGTGGTAGACTACTACCAAACCACAATAGAAAGGCAAAAAACCACAACAAAATAACCCCCTCTCCTCCGCTCACCCTGAGCCTGTCCTGAGCTTGTCGAAGGGCCTGTCGAAGGGCCGAGCGGTGACCTCCCCCGCCACCCCTTCCGTCATTCCCGCGCAGGCGGGAATCCATCCCCCGGTCCTCTCTTCTCCCTTCCCCCTCAACGGGGGAAGGTTAGGATGGGGGTGAAAATTCACCCGTCAACAAATCCCGTAGGGGCGATTGACCAATCGCCCGCCCCCTCCGCTCACCCTGAGCTTGTCGAAGGGCCGAGCCTCCCTCTCCCATCTCTTGCTCCCGCGAAAGCGGGATCCCATCCCTCTTAATCCCTTCCCCCTCCACCCCATCCGTCATTCCGGCGAAAGCCGGAATCCAGTCCCCTCCCCCCAAACCCACAACCAAAGGCAAAACATGCAACCCCTCCGAAACCGCCTCAGAAACCTGACCCTCAAATACGTCGAACAACCCGGCGCCCGCGCCCTCCGACGTCTCGGCCTCACCCCCAACGCCGTCACCGTCCTCGGCTTCCTCATCTCCTGCCTCGCCGCCGTAATCGTCGCCGTCGGTGACCTCCGCGTCGGCGCCGTCGTCTTCCTCCTCGGCTGCGCCCTCGACCTCTTCGACGGCGCCCTCGCCCGCCTCACCAACAAAACCACCGCCTTCGGCGCCATGCTCGACTCCCTCATGGACCGCCTCGGCGAAGCCGCCCTCTACCTCGGCCTCGCCGTCTACGCCCTCACCGTCGACCCCGACTCCCGAAACCTGACCATCTTCATGTCCCTCCTCATCCTCGCCCTCGCCGCCTCCCAGGCCGTCAGCTACCTCCGCGCCCGCGGCGAATCCCTCGGCATCGACACCCGCGCCGGCCTCATGACCCGTCCCGAACGCGTCATCATCCTATCCGTCGCCCTTTTCCTCGGCGAAGCCACCACCCTCCTCGCAATGGGCTTCATCGCCTTCTTCTCCACCTGGACCATGCTCACCCGCCTCATACACATCTGGCGCAACCTCTAACCCCCTCTTATCCCTTCCCCCTTGACGGGGGAAGATTGAGATGGGGGTGATTCGGGTGGGGTGGATGGCGCATTTGGCAATTACGCAAAGGCCTCCATCCTGGGAGAGGGCTGGGGTGAGGGCAACGGGCGGCGAGCAGCCTATCCTTCTCCGTTGATGAAGACCCCTATACAACTCTTGCTCCCGCGAAAGCGGGAGCCCATTCCGCACTCACCCTGAGCCTGTCGAAGGGTCGAGCGCCCCCTCCCCCTCCCTACACAACGCCCCAACCTTCATGTAAACTATCCCCACCCAAACCCCCGGGAGGCCGGATGACCCTCTTCTCTCAACAAAACAGAAACGACCTCAAGCGCCGCTTCCGCAAGGAACTCAAACGCGACGTCACCCTCAAGTTCTTCACCACTACCTCCTCCTCCCTCCTCGTCCTTCCCGGACGTGAATGCCCCACCTGCCCCCAGGCCCAGGAACTCATCGAAGTCACCGCCGGACTCTCCCCCAGGCTCCACCTCCAAACCTACGACTACTTCTCCGACATCGAAGAGCGCGACCGCTGCGGCGTCGAACGCATCCCCGCCCTCGTCATGGAAACCGAACGCGGCGGCATGATGAAATACTATGGCGTCCCCGCCGGCCACGAATTCGCCCTCCTCGTCCAGGACATCATCGCCCTATCCCGCAAAGTCAGCCCCCTCATGCTCCCCACCCGCCGCGCCCTCCGCACCGTCAACCGCCCCGTCCACATCCAGGTCTTCGTCACCCCCGATTGACAGTATTGCCCCCAAGTGGCCAGGTTGGCCCACGGAATGACCCTCGAAAACAAGCTCATAACCGCCGACGTTGTCGAAGTCCGCGAATTCCCCAACCTCGCCCGCCAGTACAACGTCTCCTCCGTCCCCCAAACCGTCATCAACGAAATGATAGAATTCACCGGCGCCATCCCCGAAGACCAATTCCTGGAGAAAGTCATGCAGGTCGGATACGAAGACCCGGAAGTCTCTCAGAATGGAGTCTGACGCCGCCTTGCCCAAAGAACTGACCGGCGGACTCGATGGACGAGGGCTGAAAATCGCCGTCGTCGTCTCCCGATTCAACGAGGAAATCACCTCCAGACTCCTACGGGGCGCCCTCCAAGCCCTCAAGGAATGCGGCGTTGAAGACGAAAACGTCACCGTCGCCCACGTCCCCGGCGCGTTGGAGCTCGGCGTCGCCGCTTCAGCCCTCGCCAAGTCAGGACGATTTCACGCCCTCGTATCCCTCGGCTGCGTCGTCAGAGGCGAAACCGGCCACTACGACGTCGTCGTCACCCAGAGCACAAGCGCCCTCGCCCGCATCGCCCTCAAAACCGGCGTCCCCATCGGCATGGGCGTCATCACCACCGACGACGAAGCGCAGGCCTTCGACCGCGCCGGCGGCAACTTCGGCAACAAGGGCCACGGCGCAGCCCTCGCCGCCGTCGAAATGGCCAACCTCCTCCGACTAATCGACAACCCCTGAAGGAGTCCCACCCATGTCCCTCAAAGAAAAACTCCAATCCGACCTACACCAGGCCATGCGCGCCAGGGATCGGGTGCGGATGTCCGTCCTCCGCATGCTCAGAAGCGCCATCGGCTACGAGGAAATCGACAAGAAGCGCGAAATGGACGACCCAGCCGTCCTCGACATCATCTCTCGCCAGGTCCGACAGCGACGCGAAAGCATCCGGATGTACAAGGACGCCAACCGCCAGGACCTCGTCGATAAAGAAACCCACGAACTCCAAATCCTACAGGAATACCTACCCGCCCAGCTGACCGAAGAAGAACTCACCGCCCTCGCCCGGGAAGTAATCCAGCAAGTCGGCGCAACCGGCCCCCGCGACAAAGGCCGAGTAATGGGCAAACTCATGCCCCAGGTCCGTGGCAAAGCCCAAGGCGGCGACGTCAACCGCATCGTAACCACCCTCCTCTCCACCCCCAATGCCTAACCCCCCGCCCCCCAAAACCCCCTCTCCCTTGAGGGAGAGGGTTGGGGTGAAGGTGACTCCCCCACCCACATGTCATTCTGAGCGCAGCGAAGAATCTCGCGCCCCTACGCCAACCGTCATTCCCGCGAAAGCGGGAATCCATCTTCTCCCTTCCCCCTCAACCACCCCGTCATTCCCACCCCCTCCCGTCATTCCCGCGCAGGCGGGAATCCACCCCCTCAACCCACAACCCATCTCATCCAAAAACGCGCATACGCCCCCTGGCATAAAACCGTGACACCCCAGCAACCACAACCGAACCCACACACACCAACCCTCCCCCACCGCCAAAAAAACTTCGGCATCGTCGTCTTCCCCGGCTCCTGGAGCGACGCCGACTGCCACCACGCCCTCGGCAACGTCCTCCGCCAAAACGCCCAATACCTCTGGCACAAAGAAAATTCCCTCCCCGACCTCGACTGCGTCATCCTCCCCGGCGGCTTCTCCTACGGCGACTACCTCCGCCCCGGCGCCATCGCCCGCCTCTCCCCCATCATGTCCGCCGTCGAAAAATTCGCCGCCGAAGGCGGCCTCGTCCTCGGCATCTGCAACGGCTTCCAGATGCTCTGCGAAGCCGGACTCCTCCCCGGCGTCCTCATGCGCAACAACCACCTCCAATTCCGCTGCCAATGGACCAACCTCCGCGTCGAACAAACCGACACCCCCTTCTCCAACGCCTGCGACCCCGGCCAAATCCTCCGCATCCCCATCTCCCACGGCGAAGGCAGCTACTACGCCGACGCCCCCACCCTCGACCGCCTCGAATCCAACGGACAAGTCCTCTTCCGCTACTGCGACCCCGCAGGCGAACCCACCCCCGCCTCCAACCCCAACGGCTCCCTCAACAACATCGCCGGCATCACCAACGAACAAGGCAACGTCCTCGGCATGATGCCCCACCCCGAACGCTGCTGCGAACAGATAATGGGCGGCGTCGACGGCCTCCCCGTCTTCAACTCCATCATCAACGCCCTGTCGCAAAAATGACCACCCCTCATTTGATTCTGCGTTCCCCCGCCTTTTCCCCTCTCCCATCCTGGAGACCTTTGCATAACCGTCATTCCCGTGAAAACGGGAATCCAGGGGTGGGGCTGTTTAGGTGTGAATGCGTTGCTTCTTTGACAGAATGTTGGGGCGAAGAGAGGGTTACGCAAAAGTCTCCATCCTGGGAGAGGGTTGGGGTGAGGGCCTCCCCCTACCCTCATGTCATTCTGAGCGAAGCGAAGAATCTCCAAAGAGGCGCCCAATCAAGCCCCATGCATTCCCCCATCCCCACCATAAACCCGCTCCGCAATAAATGACCCTCGCCGTCTTCCTCAGCGTCCTCTCCGCCGTCGGCTTCGGCGCCACCATCGTCCTGGCCCGCCTCGGCCTCCAACGCGTCCCCCCCACCTTCGCCGTCTTCGTCTCCCTCTGCTCCGGCTTCCTCCTCACCTTCCTCGTAGTCCTCGCCTTCCACTTCCGCGACGTTTTTGAACTCACCCCCCGCGCCTTCCTCTGGTTCACCTTCTACGCCATCATCACCTTCCCCCTCGCCCGCCTCTCCAACTACACCGCCATCAGCCTCGCCGGCGCCTCCCGCACCGCCCCGCTCCTCGCGGTCAGCCCCATCCTCTCCACCGCCCTCGCCCTCATTACCCTCGGCGAGCGTCCCAACCTCATAATCATCCTTGGCATCCTCGTCTCCGTCATGGGCATGGTCCTCATCCTCAGCGAAAAGCAGTCCGATGCAGCATAGCCTCACCGGACGACGCCGAATCCTCGTAGGACTTGCCTTCGGACTGGTCGCCGCCGCCTTCTACGGCGGCAGCAGCGTCATCGCCAAAGCCGGAATGACCAGCGAAGGCGTCCCTCCCCTCGTCTTCACCTCCTTCTGCTTCCTCATGGGCCTCATAATCATCTCCCTCCTCTTCCACCGCTCCTTCAACTTCAGGTCGGGCATCCCCCTCAAGTATTTCGCCTTCATCATGGCCGCCGGCCTCACTTCAGGATGCGCCGTCTCCCTCTTCGTTTTCGCCGTAGACCTGGCCCCCATCGCCGTCGTGACCCCCATCGTATTCCTCCACCCCCTCGTCGCCCTGATACTGACCCACCTCTTCCTCCAACAGCTGGAGCGCGTCACCCCCCGCGTCGTCCTTGGCACCGTATTAGCCGTCTCCGGCGTCATATTCGTTATACTTGGAAGCGTCCAGCTATGACTCAACGCACCAAACAAGAACTGGCCGAACTCGCCCTCACCCAGCACGAATACCGCCGCATCGTCGACCTCCTCGACCGCGAACCCAACGACCTCGAACTCGGCATATTCAGCGCCCTCTGGAGCGAACACTGCGGCTACAAGCACTCCAAACCCCTGCTGAGACTACTCCCCTCCTCCGGCCCCCGCGTCCTCTCCGAACTCGGACAGGAAAACGCCGGAGCCGTCGACATCGGCGACGGCCAAGCCGTCGTCTTCAAAATCGAATCCCACAACCACCCCTCCGCCGTCGAACCCCTCCAGGGCGCCGCCACCGGCGTCGGCGGCATCGTCCGCGACATCCTCGCGATGGGCGCACGCCCCATCGCCCTCCTCAACTCCCTACGATTCGGCCCCCTCGACGACCCCCGCAACCGCCACCTATTCAACGGCGTTGTAGGCGGCATCTCCTGGTACGGAAACTGCATCGGCGTACCCGACGTAGGCGGCGAAATCGCCTTCTCCCACTCCTACTCCGGCAACCCCCTCGTCAACGCCCTCTGCGTCGGAATCGTCGAGAAGGACAAACTCGTCAGCGCCACCGTCGGCTCCGATGACAACCTCCTCATCCTCACCGGTTCCGCCACCGGTCGCGACGGCATCCACGGCGCCTCCACCCTCGCCTCCCGCACCTTCGAGTCCGACGAAGAAATGCGCCCCACCGTCCAGGTCGGCAACCCATTCCTCGAAAAAGTCCTGATCGAAGCCTGCCTGGAGGCCGCCGCTTCCGGCGCCTTGGTCGGACTTCAAGACCTCGGCGCCGCCGGCCTCAGCGGTTCCACCATCGAAGCCGCCGACCGCGGCGGACGCGGCATCCGCATCGATGTTTCCCAGGTCCACCGGCGCGAAGACGCCATGACCCCCTACGAAGTCATGCTCTCCGAGTCCCAGGAGCGCATGCTCCTGATAGTCAAACCCGAATCCAAGGACACCATAACCGCCATCCTCGAAAAGTGGGACCTCCCCTGGATAATCCTTGGCCGTGTCGAAGAAGGAAGCCGCGCCCGCATCTTCGACGCCGACCTCCCCGTCGCAGACCTTCCCGTCAAAGCCCTCACCGAACCCATCCTCTACCGGCTAGAAGGCGTCCCCTCCCCCGAATCCCAGAAGGCCGCCAACCATCCCCTCAACGAAATTCCCCTACCCCACGACTCCCCCACGGACATCCTTCTCAACCTCCTAAAATCCCCCAACATAGCCTCCAAAGAATCCGTCTACCGCCAGTACGACACCCAGGTTCAGACCAACACCGTCCTTACCCCCGGCGCCGCCGACGCAGCCCTCCTACGCGTCAAGGGCACGACGAAGGGCCTCGCCATCGCCACCGACGGCAACGGTCGCTACTGCTGGCTCGACCCCTTCGTCGGCGGCGCCATCGCCGTCGCCGAAGCCTCCCGCAACGTCTCCTGCGTCGGCGCGGAACCCGTCGCCCTCACCGACTGCCTCAACTTCGGTAACCCCGAACGCCCCGAAATCTACTACCAGCTGGAACAGTGCATCCGCGGCATGGCAGAAGCCTGCCGCGCCCTCAACCTCCCCGTCGTCAGCGGCAACGTCAGCCTCTACAACGAGACCCGCGGCGACGCCATATTCCCCACCCCCATCGTCGGCGCCCTCGGCCTCACCCAGAACGTCGAACGCCGCGCCGCCTCCGCCTTCCAGCAGCCCGGCGACCTCGTCGTCCTTATAGGAGCCTCAGCCATTTATGGACGAAACGAATCCCTCGCCGGCAGCGAATATCTGGAACTCTTCCACAACCTCGTCGCGGGCCGCCCCTCCATCGACCTGGATTTGGAAGCGAAAGTCCAAGCCCTATGCCGTCAAGCCGTCGCGGAGAATATCATCGCCTCCGCCCACGACTGCTCCGACGGCGGCCTCGCCGTCGCCATCGCCGAATCCTGCATCCTCGGCAACATCGGCTTCAACGGCGACTTCGCTATCGAAGGACGATGGGACGCCGCCCTCTTCGGCGAAACCCAATCCCGCATCATCGTCTCCCTCCCGCCCCAAAACCTCCCCCGCCTCCAATCCCTCGCCAACGACGCAAAAGTCCCCATAACTGCTATCGGAAAAGTCGGCGGCAACGAAATAACCCTCCCCGGCCCCATCAACCTCCCCCTCAAACCCGCCGCCCAAACCTGGCAACCCCCCCTCCCCTAACCCCCCCCCACACCGCTCACCCTGAGCCTGTCGAAGGGTCGAGCGGGGGCGGGCGCCGCCAACTTCAACCGCCCCATCCGTCATTCCCGCGCAGGCGGGAATCCATCTTCCCCCCTAACTCCCCACCCAACCCCCCCGATTCCTCAGCCACGCCCGCTCCAAATTCTCATGAAACTCCCGAGGATGCAGCGGATAAATCCTCACCACGCCCCCCTGCGCCAGAACCAGCCGCAACTCCGTCCCCAACGCGTGCTTTATCACCTCGATGTCAGAAATCTCCGGATACCTCACCATCCTCACCCGCGGCTTCCCGAACACCACCGCCACACCCTCCTCGTAAATCTCATACCGACGCGCCGCCAGAAACCAATGCCCCCCCGCCAGTCCCGCCCCCAGCCCCAGCAGCACAACCACGTCGAAAGTCCTGCTCGCAATCGACGCCGACCCGAAGGCAAGCGAAAGAACCGCCGCCGCCGCCAGCAGCAACCCTAAATACCAAAGAAAATTGGATAGGAACGTGCTCCGATGCCGTTCACTGTAAATCAACTCAGATTCACTCACCCCGCTATTCTAGCACACCCCACCCGTCATTCCCGCCTACCCACCCGTCATTCCCGCGAAAGCGGGAAGATGGATTCACATTTCAAGTGCAACGCCTGAGATAGGAATACCTCCGCCGGGGTTCTGAAGCCCAGGCACTTGCGCGGCGTATTGTTGTACACCAGGAACAACCGCTCAAACTCCTCATCCGACAACGCCCCCAGGTCCGTCTTCCGCGGCAAACTCCGCCGCAGACGCCCTATGGCGTTCTCCACGCCCCCCTTCTGCCACGGCGATCTCACGTCGCAGAAGAAGGTCTCCATCCCCAACTCGTGCAACCGGTAGTGCTTCGCGAACTCCGTCCCGTTGTCGAAGGTCATCGTCCGACGCCACTCCGCGGGCAAAGGCGCCAACATCCTTTCCATAGCCTCAGCCACCGGATCCGACGCCTTGCTCTCCAGCCTCACCCCCAACAGTATCCGCGACTGCCGCTCATGCAGCGCCAACACCGCCTGCCCGTGCCGGCTGAACATCATCAAGTCCGCCTCCCAGTGTCCAGGCGCATCCCGCGTCTCCGCACACTCAGGCCGCTCCCATATGGACCGCCTCATCTTGATGAACGACGCCGGACTCCCTCCCCTGCGTCCCCTGTATCCACGCTTCGACTTCCTCTGCGGCAGATAGTTCCGCCACCCGTAGTCCTTCGTCCGCCCTATCTGTCCGTGCACGAACCGATAGATGCTCTCGTGGGATATCACCTTTTCCCCCTTGAGCAGTTCCAGACTGCAAGCCACCTGCTCCGGCGACAATCCCGCCCTGAGTCCGGCAAGAACCAACTCCCGCAACTCGTCGTCACGCTCCAGCTTCGACCCCCTCCATCTCCTCCCTACGGCTTGTCGCTCCGCGTACACCGGCTCATACTCTCCCTTCTTCTTGCCGTTGCGCCTCAACTCCCGGCTGATCGTCGACTTCGCGCGACCCATAGATGCCGCAATCTCGCATATCGTCCGTCCCTCCTCGCGTAGGCGGGATATCTCACACCGCTCCCTGATGTCAATCTGCCTATATCTCTTTCCCATGCCAACACCTTAACAAGGCGTTGCACTTCGTTTGTGAGTCTATCGAATCCATCTTCCCCCTCAACCTATCGCCGATTCGTAGGGGCGACCGGCCGGTCGCCCCTACCCTACCGTTCTACAATCCCATCGCCAACCCGCCCACCCCCTCCCGTCATTCCCGCGTAGGCGGGAATCCACACCCCCACCTACCCTATTCCCCCCATTTACGCTACAATTCCCCCACCAAACCTGCATCCCAAGGAGTTTCACCACCCATGACCACCGACACCAAGTACATCTACCGCTTCAGCGAAGGCAACGCCTCCATGCGCAACCTCCTCGGCGGCAAGGGCGCCAACCTCTCCGAAATGGTCAGCCTCGGCCTCCCCGTGCCCCCCGGCTTCGTCATCACCACCGACGTTTCCCTCACCTACTACGACCTCGGCAAGCGAATGCCCGACGGCCTCTGGGAAGACATCCAAACCAACATGCATCTCCTCGAAGCCGACGTTGGCCGCAAGCTCGGCGACGTGAACAACCCCCTCCTCCTCTCCGTCCGCTCCGGCGCCCGCATCTCCATGCCCGGCATGATGGACACCATCCTCAACCTCGGCATCAACGACCAGGTTGTCGAAGGCCTCGCCCGCCAGATGAACGACCGCCGCCCCGCCTTCGACGCCTACCGCCGCTTCATCCAGATCTTCGCCGACGTCGCTATGGGCGTCCCCGGCGGCATCTTCGAAGACATCCTCGAAGACCACAAGGAACGCGCCGGCGTCACCCTCGACCACGAGCTCCAGGTGGAACAACTCCTCCCTCTCATCGACGAATTCAAGGCCGCCGTCGTCCAGCATTCAGGACGCGAAATCCCCACCGACCCCTGGGAGCAGCTGCGCCAGGCCGTCCTCGCCGTCTTCGAAAGCTGGAACAACCCCCGCGCCTTCGAATACCGCAACTACCACGGCATCCCCCACGACTACGGCACCGCCGTCAACATCATGACGATGGTCTTCGGCAACACCGGCCCCGATAGCGGCACCGGCGTCCTCTTCACCCGCGACCCCTCCACCGGCGTCCGCCGCATCTACGGCGAATACCTCGCCAACGCCCAGGGCGAAGACGTCGTCGCCGGCGTCCGCACCCCTCAGCCCGTCGCCCAGATGAAGCACACCCACTCAGAAGTCTACGAGCAACTGATGGGCCTCGCGCAACTCCTGGAGACCCACTATCGCGACATCCAGGACGTGGAGTTCACCATCGAACAGGGCCGCCTCTTCATCCTCCAGACCCGCAACGCCGCCCGCACCCCCGCCGCCTCCGTTAAGTCCGCCGTCGACATGGCCGGCGAGGGCCTCATCAACCGGACCGAAGCCATCCAGCGCGTCCAGCCCGACGAAATCAACCGCCTCCTCGTACCCCGCTTCGACCAACAGGCCCGCGCCGATGCCGTTTCAGCCGGTTCTCTCATCGCCCGCGGCACCCCCGCCTCCCCCGGCGCCGCCGCCGGCGCCGTCTACTTCAACGCCAACGAAGCCGCCGACGCCGGTCGCAACGGCGAGAAAGTCATCCTCGTTCGCCCCGAAACCAACCCCGACGACATCAACGGCATCCTCCAGTCGATGGGCATCCTCACCAGCCGCGGCGGCACCACCAGCCACGCCGCCGTCGTCACCCGCGGCCTCGGCAAGGCCTGCATCGTCGGCACCGAGGAAATGACCTTCGCCCGCGACGGCTCCTCCTTTGAAGCCCGCGGTCGCACGGTCCGACAGGGCGATAAGATTAGCATCGACGGCGCCACAGGCGAGGTCTTCCTCGGCGAAATCTCCACCGTCAGCCCCGACTTGGACGAACTCGACGAAGCCCGCCAACTCCTCTCCTGGGCCGACGACCGGCGTAAGCTCGGCATCATGGCCAACGCCGACACCGAGTCCGACGCCGCCCGCGCCCTATCCCTCGGCGCCGAAGGCATCGGCCTATGCCGCACCGAGCACATGTTCCTCGGCCCCGAGCGCGTCGCCATCGTCCAGCAGGTCCTCCTCAACGCCGCCGAAGTCGAGCGTTGGGAGCGCGAAAACCCCGACGTGGACGTCGCCTCGATGGGCGAGACCCTCTCCGAAGACCTGCCCCCCGCCGTTCACACCTACTACCGCGCCCTCAACCAACTTGAGCAGCTACAGGAGGACGACTTCCGCAAGATTCTCGACGTCATGGGCGACCGACCCGTCATCATCCGCCTCCTCGACGCCCCCCTCCACGAGTTCCTCCCCCGATACGAAGACCTGATACGAAACATCGCCGAACTCCGCGCCTCCGGCGCATCCTCCGACGCCCTCGCCAAGGAAGAAGCCGTCCTCGACCTCCTCGAAAAGTCCCGCGAAGCCAACCCAATGCTCGGCCATCGCGGCTGCCGCCTTGGCATCACCTTCCCCTCCATCTACCGCATGCAGATCAAGGCCATCATCGCCGCTTGCTGCGACCTCATCGAATCCGGCCTCACCGTCCAGCCCGAGGTGATGATCCCCCTCACTTCCCACGCCAACGAGATGAACCTCCTCCGCCGCCGTCTGGTCAAAGTCGCCGACGACATTCAGAAGGAACGCAACGTCGACGTCCCCTACAAGTTCGGCACCATGATTGAAGTCCCCCGCGCCGCCCTCACCGCCGGCGAAGTCGCCGAGGAGTCGGACTTCTTCAGTTTCGGCACCAACGACCTCACCCAGACCACCTTCGGCTACAGCCGCGACGACGCCGAAGGAAAATTCCTCCGCTCCTACATCGAAGACGGCATCCTCCCCCTCGACCCCTTCGTCACCATCGACGCCGACGGCGTCGGCGAACTCATCCGCATCGGCACCGAAAAGGGCCGCAGCCTGAAACCCGACCTCGAAGTCGGCATCTGCGGCGAGCACGGCGGCGACCCTGACAGCATCGACTTCTGCCACCGCGTCGGCCTCGACTACGTCAGCTCCTCCCCCTTCCGCGTCCCCGTAGCCCGCCTCGCCGCCGCCCAAGCCGCCCTCCGCCACACCCCCTAACCCCCTCCCCTCTTCCCCCTTAATGGAGACCTTTGCATAACCGTCATTCCCGTGAAAACGGGAATCCAGGGGTGGGGCTTCGTAGGTATAAATTCTTTGTTGCTTTGACAGTATGTTCGGACAAATTGGAGGTTACGCAAAGGTCTCCTTGACGGGGGAAGATTGAGTCTGTCCTGAGCCTGTCGAAGGGCTTGTCGAAGGAATGGGGGTGACTCCCACCCAAACCACAGTGCATACCGTAGGGGCGGGTTTCAAAACCCGCCCTCCCCCTCTTCTCCCGTCCCCCTCGATGGGGGAAGGCTAGGATGGAGGTGCTCCCCCCGCTCACCCTGAGCCTGTCGAAGGGTCGAGCGCCCCCATCCGTCATTCCGGCGAAAGCCGGAATCCATCTTCTCCCTTCCCCCTCTACGGGGGAAGGTTAGGATGGGGGTGCCTCCCGCCCCCACCTCAACCACGGCCAATACCGAAACCACACCCGCCCCCTGATCCACGCCCCCCGAATCGGCCCCAACCGACGGCTGTCCAGACTGGACTCAGGATTATCCCCCAACACAAACCACTCATCCTCCCCCAACGCCCACTCCAACTCCCAAACCTCATCCCCCTCCCACTCATTCCCGCCCGCGTCCACAATCATCCGCCCTTCTACCAACCCGACCCGCTCCCCCGGCAGCGCCGTCACCCGCTTCAGCATCAACCGGTCCTCCACGCTCGGATGCGAGAACACCACCACGTCCCACCGCCGCAACTCCCTCGCGTCATTGCCGCCCCAGACGACAACCAAATCCCCCGCGCGAAGACCCGGCTCCATGCTCCGACCCTTCACCCGATACACCCGAATCCCCCACAACCGTCGCAAAAGCCCAACCCCCGGCAGCCTATCAAACAAACCCATATCCGCCATAAACCCCCAACCAAAATTCCCCCATCCCTCCGCTCACCCTTGTATCTTAGTGAGAGAGGACGTGACAGGTCGGATCACCCTGGGTATCAGATACCGGAGCTCAGCTTGACCGTCACGTCCCGCCAGCTCAGAACCCGAACAGTTAAATGGACCCTTGGAGTCCGAATCGTGCAAGGCCGGGTCGGAGCAGGCAACAATAGTATCAAGGGAGGAAAAGATATGGAAGCGCACAAGTTGTTCATAGGCATAGACGTGTCCGCCAAAAGGTTGGACGTGTTCGTGCGTCCCACGGGAGAGGCGTGGCAGTACGCCAACGAGTTCCCAGCCATAGCGGCCCTCGCGAAGCGTCTCAGCAAGTTGTCCCCTCAACTGGTGGTGATGGAGGCCACCGGAGGACTGGAACTCCCCCTGGCATACGAGTTGACGGCTTCCTACGTGCCCATGTCCGTCGTCAACCCCAGAAAGGTGCGAGACTTCGCCAGGTCCGTGGGACAGTTGGCCAAGACGGACGCCCTCGATGCTCGCACCCTCGCCCGCTTTGCCGAAGCCACTACCCCGGAGGCCCGCCCTCTGCCCGACGACGCCACCCGCGAACTCCGCGCCATGGTTGCCAGACGCCGCCAGATTTCGGAGATGCTCACCCAGGAGCGCAACCGGCTCCGCACCGCCACCAACCAGGTCCGTCCCCATCTGGAAAGCCACATACTATGGCTCCAACACAGCATGGACGAACTGGACAAGGAAATCTCCGCCTGGCTGGCATCCAGACCCGACTGGCAAGCCAAAGACGACCTGCTCCGCTCCACCCCGGGCGTGGGGCCCGTTCTCTCCATGACTCTCTTGGCCGAACTCCCCGAACTCGGTCAACTCCACAGAGGTCAGATCGCCGCCCTCGTCGGCGTCGCTCCTTTCAACCGCGACAGCGGCGCCCTCAGGGGCAAGCGCAGCGTCTGGGGCGGCCGCAGGCAGGTCAGAAACCCCCTCTACATGGCCGCCCTCGTCGCCACCCGCCACAACCCCCACATAAAGGAGTTCTATGCCCGTCTCTGCCACGCCGGCAAGCCCAGGAAGGTCGCCCTCACCGCTTGCATGCGCAAGCTCATCGTAATCCTCAATTCCATGCTCAAGCATGGCCAGACCTGGAACCCCGCCCCCGTCCGCCAGAACTCTTGACGTTTAAGACAGTTGCTGAGCTTGTCGATGGGTCGAGCGCCCCCGTCACCCCCGCACTACTTCCCGTCATTCCCGCCCCACTTCTTCGTCATTCCCGCCCCAGACGACGACCAAGTCCCCCTCGCGAAGGCCCGGCTCCATGCTCCGACCCTTCACCCGATACACCCCAACCCGACTCAACCGTCGCAGTAAACCAACCCCCGGCAACCTATCCAACAAACCCATATCCGCAACAAACCCCCAACCAAAATTCCCCCATCCCTCCGCTCACCCTGAGCCTGCCCTGAGCTTGTCGAAGGGCCTGTCGAAGGGTCGAGCGCCCCCGTCACCCCCGCACTACTTCCCGTCATTCCCGCCCCACTTCTTCGTCATTCCCGCGCAGGCGGGAATCCATCTTTCCCGTCACCCCCGCACTACTTCCCGTCATTCCCGCCTCCCCCTTCGTCACCCCCGCGTAGGCGGGAATCCATCTTTCCCGTCACCCCCGCACTACTTCCCGTCATTCCCGCCCCACTTCTTCGTCATTCCCGCGTAGGCGGGAAGATGGATTCACATTTCAAGTGCAACGCCTGAGATAGGAAAACCTCCGCCGGGGTTCTGAAGCCCAGGCACTTGCGCGGCGTATTGTTGTAGACCAGGAACAGCCGCTCGAACTCCTCATCCGACAACGCCCCCAGGTCCGTCTTCCGCGGCAAACTCCGCCGCAGACGCCCTATGGCGTTCTCCACGCCCCCCTTCTGCCACGGCGACCTCACGTCGCAGAAGAAGGTCTCCATCCCCAACTCGTGCAACCGGTAGTGCTTCGCGAACTCCGTACCGTTGTCGAAAGTCATCGTCCGACGCCACTCCGCGGGCAAAGGCGCCAACATCCTTTCCATAGCCTCCGCCACAGGGTCCGACGCCTTGCTCTCCAGCCTCACCCCCAACAGTATCCGCGACTGCCGCTCATGCAGCGCCAACACCGCCTGCCCGTGCCGGCTGAACATCATCAAGTCCGCCTCCCAGTGTCCAGGCGCATCCCGCGTCTCCGCACACTCAGGCCGCTCCCATATGGACCGCCTCATCTTGATGAACGACGCCGGACTCCCTCCCCTGCGTCCCCTGTATCCCCGCTTCGACTTCCTCCGCGGCAGATAGTTCCTCCAATCGTAGTCCTTCGTCCTCCCTACCTGCCCGTGCACGAACCGGTAGATGCTCTCGTGGGATATCACCTTTTCACCCTTGATCAGCTCCAGACTGCAAGCCACCTGCTCCGGCGACAATCCCGCCCTGAGTCCGGCAAGCACCAACTCCCGCAACTCGTCGTCACGCTCCAGCTTCGACCCCCTCCACCTCCTCCCAACGGCTTGTCGCTCCGCGTACACCGGCTCATACTCTCCCTTCTTCTTGCCGTTGCGCTTCAACTCCCGGCTGATCGTCGACTTCGCGCGACCCATAGATGCCGCAATCTCGCATACCGTCCGTCCCTCCTCGCGTAGGCGGGATATCTCACACCGCTCCCTGATGTCAATCTGCCTATATCTCTTTCCCATGCCAACACCTTAACAAGGCGTTGCACTTCGTTTGTGAGTCTAGCGAATCCATCTTTCCCTTCCCCCTTGATGGAGACCTTTGCATAACCCTCCCTGAAGGTCTTCAAAACCTCTTCCCCCTTGATGGGGGAAGATTGAGATGGGGGTGATTCGGGTGGGCTGGATGGCGGATTTGGCAGTTACGCAAAGGTCTCCTTGATGGGGGAAGGTTAGAGCCTGCCCCGTACTTGATACGGGGATGGGGGTGTCTCCCCCCGTCATTGGCAGCAGGCCCGTTTTGCAGTATACTCCAACCATCTGAACTACGCATAAGGAGAGCACAACCCATGTCCCTTTCGAACCTGATGTCCCGCTTCACCCCCCAGCACGCCCACGCCCACTGCGACGTTCCCTGCGGCATCTACGACCCCCATCTGGCCCAAATCGCCGCCCATACCGTCGTCAGAATGTCCACCCTCATCTGCGAGCTTGAGAAGCCAGGCCCCGACGCTTCCCAGGACGAGGCGCAGATTTACAGCCACAAAATTGCCCGCATGACCGCCGTCAAGGAGCACCACGCCGAACTCGCCAAGCAGGAACTCCGCATCCTCTGGGGCGACTACTTCAAGCCCGAGCACCTCGACGAGTTCCCCAACCTCCACGACACTTTCTGGAACGCCATGAAGGCCGCTTCCGAGGCCCGCGTCCACCGCAACCTCGACGCCGCCAACGGCCTCCTCGCCGCCACCCTCGACATCGCCGAAATGTTCTGGAAGAGCAAGGGCGCCACCCCCGTCCGACAGCCCTCCCGCCAGACCACCGGCGGCGAACTCGTCTACCCCTCCTAACCCCTCTTATCCCTTCCCCCATCAAGGGGAAGGTTAGGATGGGGGTGATTCGCCACCAACGACAACCCGTAGGGGCGATTGGCTAATCACCCTCCCCTCCGCTCACCCTGAGCCCGTCGAAGGGATGGGGGGGGTGACGAAGCCCACCCGCGTTGTTCCAACCCGTAGCGGCGGGTTTCAAACCCGCCTTCCTCCCCTCCGCTCACCCTGAGCATGTCGAAGGGTCGAGCGGTTGGTGGGGAGCCTGCCCACCGCGCCCCCTAATCCCACAACCCCACTCGTCATTCCGGCGAAAGCCGGAATCCATCCCTTCTTATCCCTTCCCCCTTCATGGGGGAAGGTTAGGATGGGGGTGATTCGCCACCAACGACAACCCGTAGGGGCGATTGGCTAATCGCCCTCCCCACCGCTCACCCTGAGCCTGTCGAAGGGTCGAGCGGTTGGTGGGGAGCCTGCCCACCGCGCCCCCTAATCCCACAACCCCACTCGTCATTCCGGCGAAAGCCGGAATCCATCCCCTCTTATCCCTTCCCCCTTGATGGGGGAAGGTTAGGATGGGGGTGATTCGCCACCAACGACAATCCGTAGAGGCAATTGGCTAATCACCCTCCCCTCCGCTCATCCTGAGCTTGTCGAAGGGTCGAGCGGCGCGCGGAGAGGCTATTCGCTGGGTCGCCCATCCCCTCTACCCCTCCCCCCTCTCCCTCTGGGAGAGGGTTGGAGTGAGGGCTTTCCCCTTAACCCATCCCGCCATTCCCGCGCAGGCGGGAATCCATCTCCCCTACCCATCCCCCTTCAACGCCGGTATAACCTCCGTACCCCACAACTCAATCGACCGCATCACGTCCTTGTGCGGCATCGGCCCCTCATGCCCGTACAGCAGCAAATACCCCGCCTTCAACTCCTTCCGAATACGACGCAGCGTCGCGATCACCGTATCCGGGCTGCCCACAATCAGATTGTCCATCCCAATCAGATCGTCGTAAGTCCAACTCCCGAACCCCGGCTGCACCCGACGCGACGCAATCTTCGCCGAGTCCCGGCTCCGATACCCCGGCGGGTCCGCGTGCTCCTCGATGGACTTGAACCGGTAATTCTCGTTCCACATGAAATGCTTGCCAATCTCGTAAGCCCGCTCGTCCGTGTCCGCCACGAACGCCCGAATCAGGTACCCGTAATGCTCCGGCCCCGTGTCGAACCCCGCGGCGTGCGCCGTCTTGTGGTACAACTCGTTCGTCTGCACCGCCACGTCCAGCAGGCTCCCCAGGCTCATGTACGCGTAACCCCGCTCCGCCGCCCACACCACGCTCTCCACGCTCGAAGTCCCCGGATACCATATCGGCGGATGCGGCTTCTGAATCGGCTTCATCCAAGGATTCACAATCCGGTTGTGGAAGTACTTGCCTTCCCACCGAAACGGCCCGTCCGTCGTCCACGTCTTGATGATGAGATCGTGCGCCTCCTCGAACCGCTCCATGTTCTCCGCCGGGTTGATGTTCGCCTGAAGACTCTCCACCGGCGTCCCCCGCACGAACCCCGAAATCACCCGCCCGCCCGAAATCACGTCCACCATCGCGATCTCCTCCGCCAGCCGCACCGGATTCTCCGTCACCGGTATCACGTTCCCCAGAATCGCGATCCTGCAATTCTTCGTCACCTTCGCGATAGCCGTCGCGTCGATGTTCGCCGACGGCTTCATGCACCACCATGCGTTGTGATGCTCGTTCGTCATTATCCCGTCAAACCCCACCTCGTCCGCGAAGGCGTACTGCTCGTGGTACTCGTTGTACAACTGATGCGCCTTCATCGGGTCGAAAAACCGGTTGCTCAACGTGAAGTACGACTCGTGCTGATGCTCCGCCAGCAAGTCCTCCGTTGTGAAACTGTACGGCTGCTCCGTAAACCAATAAACCTGAACCGACATAATCCGCCTCCTTACCTGAAATCACCCAATCCCCCACCCTTCTTCTCCCTCCCTCCACTACATCCGTCATTCCCGCGCAGGCGGGAATCCATCTTCCCCAACCCGCTCACCCTGAGCTTGGAAGGGTCGATCCCCTTCTTATCCCTTCCCCTCGACGGGGTAAGGTTAGAGCCTGCCCCGTACTTGATACGGGGATGGGGGTGAAATCGACCCCAACCCCTAATCCCCCCTCAAAAACCGCCCCACAACCCCCAAAAACTCCCCCGGCTTCTCCACCTGCGGAATATGCCCGCACCCCTCGATAATCTCCACCCGCGAATTCCGAATCGCCCGCCGGTACAACTCCGCGCACTCCACCGGCACAATCGCGTCCTCCCGACCCCACACAATCAGCGTCGGCGTCGAAACCCGACCCAGATAATGCGGCAGATTCGGATTGTGCATATACGGCTGCCAGCACCACCGGCTCGCCGTCTCCCGGTTGCTCCGCTCCTGCGCCGCCTGCTCCCGCGTCATCGCCTGACCGTAAGTCTCCTCATAGTTCGGGACCTGCGACGTGTCGAAGAATCGCAACTCCGCCACCGCCTCCCTCGACTTCGTGAACAATTCCGCGATCTCCCCCTCCTCCGGCTTGATGCCCACCCCGGAGCCGATGACCAGCTTCTCCAGACAATGCGGACTCATCGCCGCCATCTCCGCCGCCATCCAGCCCCCCATCGAAAACCCCATCAGCGAATACCGCTCCACCCCCATCTCTTCCATCAACCCCAGGTAGAAGTGCGCCACCGCGTCGATGGAATCAATCCAATCCGGACGGGTGGACTTCTCAAACCCTGGATGCGAAGGAGCGTAGACGGTGAACGATTTCGCCAGTTCTTCGTGATACGACAACCACCCCGGATTCCCGCCCGCGCCGTGCAACACCAGCAACGGCGGCCCGTCGCCCCCCTTCATCATCTGCAACCGCGCTCCCCCATATTCCCGAAACTCTTCTACCCAATTTTGACCCATGTATCCACCTTCTCCATCCAAATGTCATTCTGAGGAGGCTCCGCGACGAAGAATCCCGCCCCGGAGCACACCTTCAATCTCTTATTCCCGCAACCCCCTTCGTCATTCCCGCCCCCACTTCCGTCATTCTCGTCCTCACTTCCGTCATTCCCGCCCCCTCTATAGCCATTCCCTCGCAGGCGGGAATCCATCTTCTCCTTCCCACCTACACATCTAGTCATTCCCGCAACCCCCTTCGTCATACCCGTCCCCCACTTCGTCATTCCCGCCCCCACTTCGTCATTCCCGCCCCCACTTCGTCATTCCCGCCCCCCTTCCTCATTCCCGCGAAAGCGGGAATCCACCCCCCTCATCCTGAGCTTGTCGAAGGATGAACTTGCCAAAGGCATCGGCGTGCGTCCCCTCACCTCGTCACTTCCCTGAACTGCCGAATCGCGTCGATATGCTCCGCCGGCGACCCGAAGCCCGAATTCATCGTATTGAACGTAACGTGCGTCGCCCCGTAGGACTTCCAGTCGGCAACCGTATTCGCCCAATCCTCCGGCGAATCCGAACCCGCGTTAATTGTCCCCTCAAGCCCAATCTCCGAAGGATCCCGCCCAACATTCCGCGCGTGTTCGTGAATCCGCTCCACCATCCCCCGAAACTCCTCGTTCAGCCCCACCTGCCGCGTCGTCGTTATCCACCCGTCCCCCGTCTCCCCGATCCGCTTCAACACCTGCTCCGACCCGCCCCCGAACCATATCGGAATCGGACGCTGCACCGGCAGCGGATTCAACCCCGCCCTTTCGACCCGGTTCCAACGACCCTCGAACGTCACAATCTCCTTCGTCCACAACTCCCGCATCAACGCGATCTGCTCCTCGCTGCGACGGCCCCGATTCCTGAAATTCTCCCCCAGCGCCGCGTACTCCACTTGATTCCACCCTATGCCGATGCCCAACCGCAGCCGCCCGCCGCTCAACACGTCCAACGCCGCCGCCTGCTTCGCCACCAACGCCGTCTGACGCTGCGGCAGGATGATTATCCCCGTCGTAAACTCGATGCTCTCCGTCACCCCCGCCATGAACCCGAACAGCACGAAAGGCTCGTGAAACGCGTCCTCCAGCCTGTACGAACCCGTCCAATTACCGTAATAGTCCGCATCCGCCCCCAACACGTGGTCGTAGGCGAGGATGTGGTCGAAGCCCAGCGATTCCGCCGCCTGCGCGTATTCACGAATAGCTCCGGGGTCATTCCCAATCTCCGTCTGGGGAAACACTACGCCAACCCTCATGCAAACCTCCTGCGACTACATATCTCTAAGGCCAGTATCTTATCATCCACCCAAACTGTCAAACCCACCCCCCCTCAAAACCTCTTCCCCCTTGATGGGGGAAGATTGAGATGGGGGTGATTCGGGCGGGATGGACGAGGCATTCGGCAGTTACGCAAAGCTCTCCCTTGAGGGAGAAGGTTAGGATGAGGGTGATAATCCCCACCATCCCCGCCTTCGGTGTATAATTGTCTACCACATAACCTTCATCAGGACGAAACACCCGCAAATGACCACCACAACAAGACGCGTTGACGTTCGATACCCCGCCACAGAAATCGACAACAAATGGCAGCAGCGTTGGGAGCAGGACCGCATCTACCACACCCCCGACGACGACCCACGCCCCAAGTGGCACGAACTCACCATGTACCCCTACCCCTCCGGCGACCTCCACATCGGCCACTGGTACGTCATGGCCCCCTCCGACTGCCACGCCCGCTTCCGCCGCATGCAAGGCTATAACGTCCTCCACCCGATGGGCTTCGACGCCTTCGGCCTCCCCGCCGAAAACGCCGCCATCCGCAACGGCATCCACCCCCACCCCTGGACCATGAGCAACGTCGAAAACATGCGCCGCCAGCTCCGCTCGATGGGGCCCGTCTACGACTGGGAACGCGAAATCGTCACCTGCCTCCCCGAATACTACCGCTGGAACCAGTGGCTCTTCCTCCAATTCTACAAACACGGCCTCGTCTACCGCGACGAAGCCCCCGTCGTCTGGTGCCCCTCCTGCAACACCGTCCTCGCCAACGAGCAGGTCGTCAACGGCGCCTGCGAACGCTGCGACGCCCTCGTCACCCGCCGCTCCCTCAAGCAGTGGTTCTTCCGCATCACCAAGTACGCCGACGAACTCCTCGACTTCAGCGGCCTCCTCGACTGGCCCGACAAGATCCTCACCATGCAGCGCAACTGGATTGGCCGCAGCGAGGGCGTCGAAATCGCCTTCGACATCTCCCACTTCGGCCTCGAAACTAAGGAAATCCGCACCTTCACCACCCGCATCGACACCATCTACGGCGTCACCTTCATGGTGCTCGCCCCCGAACATCCCCTCGTCGAAAGCCTCACCGCGCCTGAACAGCGAGAAGCAGTACAGTCCTACGTCGAAGAAGCCCGCCGCGCCACCGAAATCGACCGCCTCTCCACCGAGCGCGAAAAGACCGGCGTCCCCCTCGGCGCCTACGCCGTCAACCACCTCAACGGCGAACGAATCCCCCTCTACATTGCCGACTATGTCCTCACCACCTACGGCACCGGCATCGTCATGGGCGTCCCCGCCCACGACCAGCGCGACTACGAATTCGCCCGGAAGCACGGCCTCCCCATCCGCACCGTCATCGCCCCGCCCGAAGGCCAGGAGCCGGCCCGCGCCTTCACCGGCGAGGGCGTCATGGTAAATTCCGCCCCCTTCAACGACCTCCCCAGCCCCGAAGGCGCCGATGCCATCGCCGACCTCGTCGAGGAAAATGGCTGGGGACGACGCACCGTCTCCCACCGCATCCGCGACTGGCTCGTCTCCCGCCAACGCTATTGGGGCACCCCCATCCCCTTCGTCTACTGCGACGACTGCGGCGCCGTCCCCGTCCCCGACGACCAACTCCCCGTCCTGCTCCCCCTCGACGCCGAATTCAAGCCCACCGGCGAGTCCCCCCTCGCCATCAACGACGAATTCGTCAACGCCGCCTGCCCCGCCTGCGACGGCCCCGCCAAGCGCGAGACCGACACGATGGACACCTTCGTCGATTCCTCCTGGTACATGTTCCGCTTCGCCAGCCCCGCCGAAGACGGCGCACCCTTCGACCCCGACCTCCTAGGCAGTTGGCTCCCCGTCGACCAGTACACCGGCGGCGCCGAACACGCCGTCATGCACCTCCTCTACTCCCGCTTTTTCACCAAGGGGATGCGCGACATGGGTATGCTCGACTTCGACGAACCCTTCCTCCGCCTCTTCAACCAGGGCACCATCATCGCCGGCGGCGCCAAGATGAGCAAGTCCCGCGGCAACGTCATCAGCCCAGACGCCTACGTCGGAATCTTCGGCGCCGACGTCGTTCGCGTATATCTGATGTTCCTCGGCCCCTGGGACCAGGGCGGCGACTGGACGGACACCGGCATCAACGGCATCTCCCGCTGGATGAACCGCATGTGGGACCTCTTCCAGCGCGACCCCGCCGACCTTCCCGAAGTGGTTGACGAATCCGCCCTCAGCGACACCCGCCGCAAGCTCCACCAGACCATCGAGAAGGTTCACACCGACCTCGACCGCTTCAAGTTCAACACCTCCATCGCCGCCCTGATGGAACTCACCAACCACCTCTCCCAGGCGTGGAACCGGCAGACCATCGACCCCTCCCTATGGCGCGAATGCACCGAGAAATTCCTGCTCATGCTTGCCCCCTTCGCCCCTCATATCGCCGAGGAACTCTGGGAGCGCACGGGCCGCCCCTACAGCGTCCACAACCGCTCCTTCCCCAAGTGGGATCCCGCCCTGACGGAAGAAGAAACCATCACCCTCGTCGTCCAGGTAAACGGACGCCTCCGCGACCGCCTCCAAGCCCCCGCTTCTATATCCGAAGACGAAGTCAAGGAAATCGCCCTCGCCAGCCCCCGCGTCCAAACCCACACCCAAGGCAAAACCATCCGAAAACTAATCTACGTCCCCGGCCGCCTAATAAACATAGTCGCCACCTAACACCCAAACCCACATCCCGTCATTCCCACTACCCCTTCCGTCATTCCCGCGAAAGCGGGAATCCATCCCCCTCTTATCCCTTCCCCCTCCACGCAGACCTTTGCATAACCCCTTCATTGGCTCCCAAAAACCTCTTCCCCCTTGACGGGGGAAGATTGAGATGGGGGTGATTCGGGCGGGATGAATGGCGGATTTGGCAGTTATGCAAAGGTCTCCATCTTGGGAGAAGGTTGGGATGAGGGCCTCTTCCACAACCAACAACATTTCCACCCGTAAGGACAACCCTTGCGAGTACCCTAACCTCATCCCTCACCCTGAGCCTGTCCTGAGCTTGTCGAAGGGTCGAGTCCCCTCCCCCTCCTACCTCCCCAACCCACATCCCGTCATTCCGGCGAAAGCCGGAATCCATCCCCTCTTACCCCTTCTCCCACCCCACGCTCTTTTTCCCGCGAAAGCGGGAATCCAGCCCCCTCTTCCACAACCAACAACATTTCCACCCATAAGGACATCCCTTGCGAGTGCCCTAACCTCACCCCTCATCCTGAGCCTGTCCTGAGCTTGTCGAAGGGCCTTCGAAAGGTAGAGCGCCCCCAACCCACATCTGTCATTCTGAACGCAGCGCAGCGAAGTGAAGAATCCCGCACCCACCGGCCCCCATCATTCCCCCACCCCTTCCTATCTGCTAACTAATCCTCCAGTTCCGATAGAAACCGCGGCGCATTAAGTATCCTCGTGCCCTGATAGCTCCCCATTGGCAACAAGTGTCTCCGATCTCCCGTCACCAGGAAATCAGCCCCTGCGCCCACGGCACACTCCAGGATCCGATTATCAGCGTGGTCTCCTTCAACCACCTGTAGCCGCATCACGGGTTCAACGACTGTAGCGGATATTCTCAATACTCTGATGGCCTCGGATGTGAGTTCCTCGCTCCAGCCAAACTTCCACACAAGCACACCCGCCACTGCATCCAATATGAATGAAGACAGATACAACTCGTATCGACCCCTAAGCGCCAAGTCAAGGGCCACTCGTTCATTTCCAGGAAAGTTCAACCCTGAGACAATGACGTTCGTGTCAAGGACGACTCTCACGCTGGGAGTTTAACCCCCACCTCAGCCCTACATTCCTCCACCAAATCGGCCACGTCCTCAGGCCCAATCCCCATCTCTTCCGCCCTCTGCTGCCCATACCGAGTCAAGCGCTTCCACTCGCACTCTTTCACGTGCCTAAGCACGGCATCCCTCAGAAACTCGCTCCTGGACCTGCCCTCCCGCTTTGCCACCTCATCCACCCGCTCCGCCATCTCCGGCGGCAACGAGAACGTAATCGTCTTTGTAATTCGTGCCATCTTAGCTTCCTCTTATCAAGTCTTACCCAATTATTGCGACTCCCCTCACCCTCGTCAACACATAGCCCCACTCGCCCCCGCCTGTCATTCTGGGCACAGCGAAGAATCTCGTTGCCCCATCCCAACCTCGTCGACACCTTCCCATTGCAACTACCCTTTCATCGACCCATCACCCTAGACGCGACTGTCCTTCAACGATTCCAGAAGCATATCCGCCAATTCCTGCGATAGTTCACCCTCTTCTACAGCCCGACGCACCGCCTCCGCCAAGCCGCCTGGCTCACCCTTGTATCGCCACATTCTTGACGAATCATCTCCTTTGAACGATTCGATTAGCTTGTCCATCCGCTCCCCAGCCTCCCGTGCATCGGCTTCTGCCGCCTCCATACGCCGCATCACTTCATCGAGTCCGTCCATCCATCCTCCATTCAAGATCCTGGAGTCTTCCTTCGCAAAAACGCCTTTCAACGACCCCGAGACATCCCCACTGCCTTCGTCAACTAACCCGGCAATTTCGTCTGCAAATTCCTGAGAAATTGTCCCCTGCTCCACCGCCTGACTAATCGCCTCAGCGAAGTCCTCAGAGCCTACTCCAGAAATCGTCTTCGTGCTCGTGTCCGTCATCACCGTAACGGTCAAGTTTTCATCATCTCCGTACTTCGCATAGATTATGCCCAGCCCCACAGCCATCACCGTCAGAAACACCGCCAGCGTAACTCCAAACCACTTTAGCTTTGTCATCGCAACTCCTTCAATCCGTTCTCTGAACGCCGAACCAATCAGGTCGTTCAGCATCTGAATCCACACGACAAGTACCCGGATCCCATGGCCATCCCTACGCATCCTGTCGCGAAACAGTTGGACCATCAATTCTCCGTATTCCAGACGATATGCCCTTGGATAGACTACCAGCAGAAATCGGTATATCCGCTCGGAAATCATCTCAAGTCCCGGGCCTGCGCACCGCCGTCGCCTGTATAGATCTGGCGATGCGAGCAAGCTGCTCCATCCTATTGACCTCGGCGTTCAGCACACGTTCGCCCAAGCCTGAAATCCGGTAGTATCTGCGACGCTGATCGTCCATTTCGGGATCCGGTCGTTCGTCGCTCTCTTCGACTAGCCTGGACTTCAGCATCTTCTTTACAGCCCCGTACAACGTGCCAGGCCCCATAGTGACCGTTCCTTCCGTCAGGACTTCAACTTCCCTCATGATCGCGTAGCCATGCTTGTCTCCCGTGGCCAAGGCCAACAGGATATGCAGTTGCGCCACGGGAATAGGAACCAGGTCCAGTGGATTCTCATTCGTCAACGCCAAATCCCCTCCTTTCAAACAAACCCTCTGGGCGACCTGTAAACTCTTCTACTATATCGTATTACGATATATCACTCATCGCTATATTGTCAACCCCCACACCTCCTTCTGCCGCCGCAATCACCTCCCCCATCCCGCCCAACCCCGCACCCTCAACCCTATGGCTCCCCCTTCCCGCCACAATACAATATAAGACTATTCCGTTCCCCCCGAACCGCGCCTCGCCGCCCAACGAATAGCCGTGCGACCCAAATCCAAAAGCCCCCTCTTGAACGTCATCCGAAACCGGAACTTCCGGTATCTGCTGACCAACGGCAGCATCTCCACCAGCGGAGATATGTCCGAACTCCTCGTCATGGGCTGGCTCATCCACAGCATCACCGGCTCCCCCTGGCAAGTCGCCCTCGTCGGCCTCAGCCGCACCGTCTCCATGTTCTCCTTCACCCTCCTCGCCGGCGCCATCGGCGACCGCAAGGACCGCCGACACGTCATCATGGTCGCCAACTTCGTCACCTTCGCCGTCATCGCCTCCGTCCTGATGATTCTACTAATCGGCTCCATCGAACCCTACTTCCTCTTCATCGCCGCCGCCATCCGGGGCGCCTGCCGCGCCTTCGACAACACCAGCCGACGCGCCCTCATGTTCCACGTCGTCGGACAGGGCAACCTCGTCCAGGCCATCTCCCTCGAACAGCTTGGATTCAGCGCCGGCAGAATCGTCGGCCCCCTCGTCATCGGCATCCTCCTCCAATTCACCAACACCGCCGTCAGCGTCTACGCACTCCTCACCGGCCTCTACCTCATCGGCTTCCTCTGCATCTTCCTCCTCAAGACTCCCCCCGTCGTCACCCCCCTTGCCCGCCGTCCCGTCCTCAGAAGCATCGGCGAAGGACTCAAATACGCCTACACCACCCCCGCCATCGCCGGCGCCCTCACCGCCAGCGTCGTCATGAACGTCATGTTCCAATACCACCTCTTCATCCCCGTCATCGCCGACGAACACCTCAACGTCGGCCCCGGCTTGATGGGACTCCTCGCCGCCAGCGACGGCATCGGCTTCGTCATCGGCTCCCTCCTCATCGGACTGCTCGGCAGCCGCATCCGCATCAGCGGCAGAATCTTCCTCGGCGGCTGCATCGGCGTCTCCATCTTCCTACTCGCCTTCGCCCTCTCCCCCTGGTTCCTGCTTTCATTCCTGATTCTCATACTCGTAGGCATCTTCCAGAGCGGATTCTCCACCATGCAGAGCGGCATCCTCCTCACCAGCAGCCCCACGAATTTCCACAGCCGCGTCTTCGGCGCCCAGGGCATGGCCGTCAGCAGCGGGCAGATGGGCAATGTCGAAATCGGCGCCCTCGCCTCCATCCTTGGCATCAGCGCCGCCATAGCCATAAACGCCGCGGCCGGGTTCGTCCTCCTACTCCTCGTCGCCATCTTCATGCCCGCCCTGCGACGCCCCATTGTGCGCGTGGAAGATACCCCTGAAGATACCCCCGAACCGACCCCGCCTGAACCCAGCGAATCCGGCGTCTTCCGCAAACCGCCCTCCGACCGCAAGGGAAGACCCTGGCGTCGCCTCTCCCCCAAACAACGACGCGGCATCCTCCGTCACAAACTCGACGACCTCCCCCACAACCGCCCCAAACCACCCCCACCCCCTACCTGAAAACCCCCTCCCCCCTGACCGAGACCTTTGCACAACCCTTCCAAGGGCGTCAATTATCCTCTTCCCCCTTGACGGGGGAAGATTGAGATGGGGGTGATTCGAGCGTGGTTGATGACACATTTGGCAGTTGCGCAAAGCTCCCCGTGGGGGCGACCGCCCGCTCCCCCCTCCGCTCACCCTGAGCCTGTCGAAGGGTCGAGCGCCCCCTTTGCCATTCCCGCTCCCCCTCTTTCTCCCGCGAAAGCGGGAGTCCAGGGGCGGGGTTTCTAGCTACGAAATCTACGCTTCTCCTGCACATTTATCTCTCGCAAGGGGGGCTATGCAAAGCTCTCCTTGATGGAGAGGATTAAGGTGAGGATGATTCGGGTGGCGCGGATGTCCCCCGGCAGTTACACAAAACTCTCCTTAACGGGGCAAGGTTGGGCCTGCCCTAAGCCTCTCCTGAGCTTGTCGAAGGGCCTGTCGAAGCGTCGAGGGTCCCCTCCATCATTCCCACTCCCCCTCTTCCTCCCGCGAAAGCGGGAGCCCATCTTCCCCCTCTCCCATCCTGGAGACCTTTGCATAACCCTATCAAGAGCGCCAATTAACCTCTTCCCCCTTGACGGGGGAAGATTGAGATGGGGGTGGTTCGGGTGGGGTGGATGACGCATTCGTCAGTTACGCAAAGCTCTCCATCCTGGGAGAGGGTTGGGGTGAGGGCCTCCCCCGTCAACCCACCGCATTCCCCATCCGCACCACCGCCTCCCACTCCCCCTCCGTCACCGGCTGAATCGACAACCGCGCCCCCCGCCGAAGCACCATCATATCCTTCAACTCCGGCGCCGCCCTCAACATATCCCGCGTCACCGGACGCAGAAACCGCGTCGTCGCCCTTATGTCAACCATATACCAGACGGGATTATCCGGCGTGCTCTTCGCGTCCGGGTGCTCCGACTTCGGGTCCCACGCCGTGAAGTCCGGGTATCCATTCTTCACCACAACCGCCGTCCCAATCACCGCCAGCGGCTTCGTGCTGCTGTGATAGAACAGTATCTCGTCCCCCTCCTTGATATCGTCCCGCAGCAGATTCCGCGCCTGATAATTCCGCACCCCGTCCCACTCCGCCACCCCGTCCTCCACCAGATCGTCAAAGGAATACGCGGAAGGTTCCGACTTGAATAGCCAGTATCTCTTACCCATAAGCCATCCTCATTGAGACTGAATCACCCGCCGAGCATCCGTCATTCCCGCGTAGGCGGGAATCCATCCCCGTCGCGTCCCACCCCCTAAGCCTTCACCTCCACCCCTATCCCCAACTCTTCCTCTATAGCCTTCGTCGAAACCAGGTGCCGCTGCAAATTCATCTCCCTGGGCGAGAATCCCAGCGCCAGCCCCACCAGCTGCGGCAGGTGGAATATCGGCATATCTATCTCCTCGCCCTTGTGAGCCTCCGCGTCCGCCTGCTTCCCGTCCAGCTGCAAGTGACACAGCGGGCACGGCGTCACCATCGCCCGCACCCCCTTCGACTTCGCGTCCAGCGTATGGTCCCCCAACATCGACATCGAATTGTCCTCGTTGGAAGTCAGGATAGGAAAGCCGCAGCATTTCCCCCTGCCGGAAGTCTTCACCGCCTTGCCTCCCAGCGCCTCGATGACGTCCTCCAACGCCGTCTTCCGCGTCTTCTTGAACTCCGCTGGCACCATCAACTCCGGCGGTCGCTTCATGTAGCAGCCGTAGAAGTGGGCGATGGGCAACCCGTTCAACGGACGCACCACCATCTTCTTCAACTCGTCCAGCCCGAAGTCCTCAACGATGGCCCACAGCATGTGACGAATCACCGTCGTCCCCTTGTACTCCAACCCCTCCTCCGCCAGAAACTCCCGATTTATCATCTCCCTGTACTCATCGTCTTTCAGCCGATGGTGCGCCTGCGTCATAATCCCCTGGCAGGTGCTGCAAATCGTCATTATCTCAAGCCCCGCCGCCTCCGCCATCGCGAAAGTCCGCGCGTTGATGGGGTCCGAAACCTCCTTGCTCAACACCCCCGCGCCGGTGCAGCCCGCGCTCTCCAACGCCTTGTCCTCAAGCTCGAACCCCAGCCTCTCCGCCACCTGCACAACCGCCTCGTACAGCTCCGGGCACCCGCCCTTGGACACGCAGCCGGGATAGAATGCGTACTTCGTCTTCACTCGCCCGTTCGTCGTCATGGAGTTCCTCCTGATTATGTTGTCGAATTCAAACAGCGGCTCCCTACCCCTGAGCTTCCCACTTCTCGAAAATCCTCTTGATCCGGTCGGCGCCGGGCCGCTTCTTGTGCAGCATATACGGCATCGGGCGCTTCCCCTTCAACCCCGCCTTCACCGCCAGCGGCAGCAGCTTCATCAGCCCCTTCACGTTCGTATACCCCTCCGTTTCGATGGCCAGACGCCCTTCGTCCAACCACCCGTGGGCCTTCACCGACGCCGCGAAGCTCTTGTAATGATGCACCACCTTCGGCGGCCCGGCCTCCGCCTTGATAGCCATGTCGTGCAGGTCGAAAATCCGGTCCGTCGGCTCGATGTATTTAGGACAGTGCTCGCTGGCCTCGAAGCAGTGAGTGCAGTCCCACATCCCCCGCGGCAGGCTCAACTTGTCCAGACGCTGACGCTTCCGGCTGTCCCGCTCGTCCGCGACGGCTCGATACGCCTTCGTCAACGCCGCCGGCCCCACGAATGTCTTGTCCACCACCAGCACCGTGCACCCCTGGTCGCACAACCCGCACTGCGTGCACCTCATCGCTTCCTGGAGATGCTTGCTGTGACCGCCTGGCACCAGATGCTCCCCCTCCTCGGGCGCCTGCACCGGGTCCACCCAAGGCTCCACCGCCCTGAACTTGTTCCAATGAAACTCCCTCGCGTTGTACACCAGGTCCTTCATCGTCCGGCTCATCTTCAACGGCTCAAGCTCGATTGCCCCGTCATCCGCGCCGGCCCACGCCTTCTTCACCTTCGTCCGACACGCGATTGCGCCCTTCCCGTTCACCGTCATCGTGCAATCGCCGCAGAACCCCGTCCGACAGCTCCCCCGAAACGCCAGCGTCGGGTCCTGCTCGTCCCGAATCTGCAACAGCGCGTCCAGCAGCATATCCCCCTCTCCCACCTCCGCCGTGTACTCCTGAGTCGAACCCTTCCCGTTCGTTATCGGGTCGTATCGCTTGACCGCAAATTTGACTTCCATCCTCAAGACTCCTTCCTGCTATGACGGCGACTATTGGAATGCCGCCCCGCCTTCTCTACTATTCAACTCGACTCCCTTGCTATCCCGCCTCCACCGGCTCGAAGTCCAACGCTGGCCCCTCCTCCGATTGCGCCGCCACGATGCGCTTCATCCAATTCTCGTCGTCCCTCTCCGAGAAGTCCGACCTGAAGTGACACCCCCGGCTCTCCCGCCGCGCCTCCGCGCTGGCGATTATCACCTGCGCCACGTCCAGCATATTCCCCACCTCCCTGATGGCCCTCAACTCCACGTTGTACGCCCCGCTCTTGTCCCGCACCCCCAACGCCGCATGACGCTCCCGCAGCTTGCCCACCACGTTCGCCGCCCTCCGCAGCCCCCTCAGGTTCCGCACGATGCCCACGTTCTTGTCCATGACTTCGCCCAGTTCCCGCCGGATGGCCCCGGGCGTGTCCTCGTTGGCGTCCCTCGCCGTCACCTCGTTAAGCGCCTCTTCATGTTCGCTCACCAGGTCGGAAGTCGCCGCCCTCCACGTCACGCTCCGCGCGTGGCGGCTCGCCGACTCCCCTGCCCGACGTCCAAACACGATGCAATCCAGCAGCGAATTGCCCCCCAGCCGGTTCGCCCCGTGTACCCCCGTGGAAGCGCACTCTCCCGCCGCATAGAAGCCCGCCAGTCCCGTAGCCCCGAACGTGTCGATCTTTATCCCTCCCAACGGACGGTGCATCCCCGGCTTCACCGGAATCAGGTCTTCCGAAGGGTCCAACCCCTCCAGATCGTCCACCAACCACAACGTCTCCTGCAACCTTTCCGTCATATGCCCCTTGTCTAAGTGCCGCATGTCCAGGAAAACGTGCCCTTGGTCCCCGCGATTCTTCCGCACCTCCGTCACCGCCGCCCTCGCGATTACGTCCCGCGTCGCCATCTCCATCGCGTCGGCGTCGTACCGCTCCATGAACCGCTCGCCCTTCTTGTTCACCAGGTGCGCGCCCGCGGCCCGCGCCCCCTCCGTTATCAAAATCCCCCGGTCCGCCAGCGTCGTCGGCGCGTACTGCACCATCTCCATGTCGATAAGAGGAACCCCCGCCCGGTACGCCAGCGCCACTCCGTCCCCCGTCCCCGTCAACGAGCACGTCCCTCCGTTATACATCTGCCCCAGGTTCCCCGCGGCCATCACCGTCGCCTTTGAGTGGAATGGATGAAGCTCCCCCGTCCTCAAGTCCCGCGCCAGAACCCCCTTGCACATCCCGTCCTCTATCAGCAGCGATGCGGCGAAATACTCGTCGTATATGCGAATCTCCGACTTGACTATCTGCTCGAACAGCACTTGCAATATGACGTGTCCCGCCGAATCCCCCACGAAAGCCGTCCGGGCCTGCGACGAACCAGGGAAAGTAGTAACGTCTATCCGACCCTCCCCATCCCGGTTGAATATGACCCCCATGTGCTCCAGCGCCACCACGTCCTTCGCGGCGCTCTGGCACATCGCCTCCACCGCGCCCCGGTCCGAAAGGTCGCCTCCCGCGGCGATGGTGTCCTTGGCGTGGTCCTCCCACGAGTCCCCCGATTTCAGCGCGGCGTTTATCCCGCTGTGCGCTCCAGAAGAATGACTCCGCATCGGATGCACCTTGGAAAGCACCGCCACGTCCGCGCCCGACGCCCGCGCGCTGAGAGCTGCCCGAAGTCCCGCGAATCCGCCGCCGACTACAATAACGTCATGCTGAGGCAAAGGCCCTCCTCTCATTCCCCCACTGGGTTAGAAATCACAGGATGGGGTCAAGGCTTGTGGGGTCAGCGCCCATTGTAATCAGCCCCACCTACACTGTCAATTTCCCCACCACCACCCCTTTCTCCCGCGAAAGCGGGAGTCCATTCCCCTCTCCTCTTTATCCCTTCCCCCTCTACCCACCCTCGTCATTCCGGCGAAAGCCGGAATCCATCTCCCCCACCACCACCCGCTCACCCTGAGCCTGTCGAAGGGTCGAGCGGGTACCCCACCTACACTGTCAATTTCCCCCCCACCATCCCTTTCTCCCGCGAAAGCGGGAGTCCACCCCCCCTCTTCATCCCTTCCCCCTCTACCCACCCTTCGTCATTCCGGCGAAAGCCGGAATCCATCTTCTCCCTTCCCCCTTTGACGGGGGAAGGTTAGGCCTGTCCTGAGCTTGTCGAAGGGATGGGGGTGTCTTCTCCCAAAACTGACAACTCCCCCTTGCCACCAACCCCCATTCCCTGCTATCATCCCAATATGAAGAATGTAGAACACTTATACAACATAATAAATAAACCCGTCTACAACCCCAAAACCTCCCCGGATATTATCCGGAACCCCCCCACACAGCCTTCGCAAACCCACAAAAATCAACCCCGCCCATCCACCCACAACCATGAAAATATCTAATTGCGTTTTCCCGAAATTTTTTGAAACGAATTTCATGCCTGAAACGAATCATTTTAGGCACGAATTCGATTTTCCTAACGAATCGCTCCCACGCACAAGATCTAAAAAACGAATCCCACAAGCCTCCCGCACTATGACTATGGAGCGACTCACCCCCATGCCCAACCGCCAAATCCACGTAACCATCCAGGACAACTTATCCTCATCCCTTCCCGAAGAACTCCTCCGAAGGGCCGCCCTCGCCGCCCTCGAAGTCGCCCTCCCCAACCAAAACTGCCAGCTCACCATCGCCCTCTGCGACGACCACACAATCCTCTCCCTCAACTCTCAATACCGCGGCGAGGACAAAATCACCGACGTCCTCGCCTTCTCCCCCACCCACTCCGGCCCGTGGCAGGGCGACGACGACTCCCAACCCGCCCCGGACGAACCCCACGCCGTCTTCCCCACGCCCCCCAACGACCCCCCGGACCTCGGCGACGTCATAATCTCCCTCCCCCAAGCCCAACGCCAAGCCGCCGAAGCCCGCCACTCCGCCGAGCGCGAAACCGCCCTCCTGATCATCCACGGCGTCCTTCACCTCCTCGGCCACGACCACCAACTCCCCGACGAAAAAGCCCGAATGTGGTCCCTCCAATCCCAAGCCCTCACCTCCCTCTTATCCCTCCCCCCTTGACGGAGACCTTTGCATGACTCTTGCTCACACTCCTTTACTCTTGCTCCCGCGAAAGCTGGAGCCTACTCCCACCGCTCACCCTGAGCCTGTCCTGAGCTTGTCGAAGGGCCTGTCGAAGGGTCGAGCGGTGCCCCCCACCTTCAAACCGCCCGTCATTCCCGCGCAGGCGGGAATCCATTCCCCTCTCCTCTCCCTTGAGGAGACCTTTGCATAACCGTCATTCCCGTGAAAACGGGAATCCAGGGGTGGGGCTGTTTAGGTATAAATTCGTTGCTTCTTTGACACAATGTTTGGTTGAATATGGAGTTATGCAAAGGTCTCCTTAAGGGAGAGAATTAAGGTGAGGGTGACTCCCACCCCCCCACCTACCTCCCACCCCCCAAAACTGGTACAATCAACCCATGACCTCCCAAGTCCTATACCGCAAATGGCGCCCCCGCCGCTTCTCCGACCTAGCAGGCCAGGAACACGTCACCACCGTCCTCCGACAGGCCGTAATCCAGGACCGCATCTCCCACGCCTACCTCTTCTGCGGCCCCCGCGGCACCGGCAAAACCACCACCGCCCGCGTCCTCGCCCGCACCCTCAGCTGCCTCAACCCCCAGGACGGCGAACCCGACAACGCCTGCGCCCTCTGCCAGAACATCGACGCCGGCCGCGCTATGGATCTCATCGAAATGGACGCCGCCAGCAACCGCGGCATCGACGAAGTTCGCAGCATCCGCGACCGCGTCAACTTCTCCCCCGTCGAAAGCAACTACAAGGTATACATCGTCGACGAAGCCCACATGCTCACCGAGGCCGCCTCCAACGCCTTCCTCAAGACCCTCGAAGAGCCGCCCCCCCACGTCATCTTCGTCCTCTGCACCACCGAACCCCACAAAATCCTCCCCACCATCATCTCCCGCTGCCAGCGCTTCGACTTCCGCCGCATCTCCTCCGACACCATCGTCGAACGCCTCCGCTTCATCTGCGAGCAGGAAGGAATCGAAGCCGACAACGCCGTCCTCGGCGCCCTCGCCAGAGCCGCCGGCGGCAGCCTCCGCGACGCCGAAAATCTCCTCGAGCAGGTGGTAGTCTCCTTCGGACAGAACCCGGACATCAACTCCCTCAACGATATGCTCGGCCTCTCCCACTCCCAGGAAGCCCAGGCCCTCGTCGCCCACTTCCTTCAGGGCAACACCTCCGGCGCCCTCGGCGTCATCGGCAAAGCCTCCAGCGAAGGCGTCGATCTCCGACAGGTCCATCGCCAGTCCGTCGAACTCCTACGCGCCGTCCTCCTTATCAAGTCCGGCGCCGCCGACACCCTCGACCTCGGCGCCGAGACCCTCAACGAGATGGGCGTCCTCGCCCGCAAAGTCCAGCTTCCCAAGGTCATGCGCTGCCTCAAGGCTATGGGCGAAATCAATATGCGCCTCGACGCCACCAGCAGCCTCCCCCTGGAACTGGCTGTAGTGGAGACTTCCCTCGCCGAAGAAGCCCAACCTTCCCGACCCGCCGCCCCTCAGAGAACCGTCCAGCCCCCCGTCCGCGGCGGCGGCAGACCCAACAACTACCAACGAAGGTCGCCGGCGCCCCAACCCCGTCCCCAACGCCAGCCCGCCCCGACCAACGCCCCCGCTCCCGCCCCCGTCGCCCTCACAAGCGGCGACGCCATCTCCCCCGCAATCTGGGACCAGATTGTCCGCTCCCTGAGCCGCCAGAAGGGCAAGCGCTTCTTCCTTGGCGCGCTGCTCAGAGCCTGCCGCAACCCCCACCTCGAAAACGGCGCCGTCGTCCTTCCATTCAACCACTCCTCCCACGTCGAGCGCATGGAAAGCGAACTCAAGGAAGTCGAGGGCAGCGACGCCATCAAGAAAGCCATCAACCACTTCCTCGGCAAACCCTACGATGTCAAACTGACCCTGTTGGACAACGCCGCCAACCGCCCCGCCGCCGTCAGCAGCCCCCTGGTGCGCGTCGCCAGGAACATGGGCGGAAGAATTCTAGACGAGAGGACCATCGAACCTTGATGAACCGAAAGATGATAAAGCAGGCCCAGAAGCTCCAGGCCCAGCTTCAAAAAGCCCAGCGCGACCTCGAAAACGCCACCGTCGTCGGCACCGCCGGAGGCGGCGTAGTCAGGGTCGTAATGACCGGCAAGCAGACCGTAGAATCCGTCGAAATCGACCCCGAAGCCGCCGAAGACATCGAACTCCTACAGGACCTCGTAACCGCCGCCGTCAACGACGCCGCCACAAAAGTCCAGGAAATGGCCGCCCAAAAACTAGGCGGCCTCGCCGGCGGCCTAAAAATCCCCGGCCTCATCTAACCCCTCCCATAACCCTCCTCTCCCTTGAGGAGACCTTTGCATAACCGTCATTCCCGTGAAAACGGGAATCCAGGGGTGGGGCTGTTCAGGTATAAATGCGTTGCTTGTTTCAAAGAATGTTTGGGTGAATAGGGAGTTATGCAAAGGTCTCCTTGAGGGAGAGGGTCAAGATGAGGGTACTTCCCCTACCCCTCCTCCCCAACCCCTCGAACTACCTGCCTACCACTGGCATCATCGGCCGCCGCCCGGCGAAATAATCCTCCACCGTGTAAATCTGAATCACCTGCGTCCCCATAAACAGCCCCGCGCTTGCGGCGGCGTCCCGCATCCCGGTAGTTACCCTATCCTCGAAGCAGGTGAATATGCCAATGTCCGCCCCCGCCTGTTGCCGCGCCCCGTTGAACGCCTGAACGTGGCCCGGATTCGTGCGCCCGCCCTTCACCTGCGAAACAATATCCACAAACTTTCCCTTTCGGATGGGCAGCCTACCCCAACCATCTATCCCCTTGTCCCCTCGCTGCCTCACGTTCGGCTCAATCCCATCCACCAATGCGGCGGCCCAACGCTCAAACCTGAACGGATCATCCTTAGCCATGAACTTGGCGTCCTCCACCGTCTTAGGCATCCCGATAAACTCAACCTCATCCCACACACTGTCAAAATGACTGGTAAGACGCTGCTCAATCTCCTTGCAGGCGTTGACGCAGATGTCAATCCCAATCCAGCGTCTTTCGAGATTCTGGGCGGCGTGAACCGTCGTCCCGCAGCCGCAGAACGGATCGAGCACCATGTCGCCTTCCTTGCTGGATGCCTTCAGGATATGTTCAAGCAAGGTAATTGGCTTCTGCGTTGGAAATCCCAGCCGTTCCTTTGCCGAAGGAGCGATTGGCTGAATGTGCGTAATTACGTCGTCGGGATGCTTCTCCTTGGGATTCAATTCTTGTTGTCCGTAATCGTGCCCCTCTCGGACGTTGCCAATATAATGCTTGAACCGTTCAACCGTGGCGTCTGCATACGGCTGACGCACGGGATCGGCGTTGAAATTGTTTTCGCCCTCCTCCTTGGTATAGACAAGCAACACGTCATGACGTCTGGCAAAGGCCCGCTTCGGAATCCCAGCCCCTCTGTAGTACCAGACCAACTCATTCAAGAAATTCTCTCGCCCAAAGACGCCATCCATGACAACCTTGAGGTAATGGCTCATCGTCGGGTCGCAATGTATGTATATGCTGCCGGTCGGCTTGAGAACCCGGTGACACTCAACAATGCGATTCCCCATGTACGATAGGTAGGCCAGCTGAGCCCCTTCTCCCAGCATCGTGCGAAGTCCCTCGATCATCTTGGCGAGACGGGGTTGGCTCGCCAAGTCATGGAAGTCGTTTACCGCTTCATGCCACCGCCACGTATCCTTGAACGCCACCCACTGCGCTCCGCCAATGAAGGCGTTGTACAGCCGCTTGGAATTAAAGGGTGGGTCCAGGTAGATGAGGTCAACGGATTCCGATGGGACATCCGCCCGCATCACCTCAAGGCAATCCCCAAAATACAGCTTGTTGGACACCATGCCAATTCCCAATCTGATTCCCAGAAGCTACAAATTGCGCTCAAACGTAGCCAGGTCGATTTCCAACGCTTGAAGCATCTTGCTCAGAGCCACTCTGTGAATTTCCCTGCGACCCATGACCAACGTTGTTGTGAGGACACGCCCATCAGCCATTCGCCGTATGATTCCCAAATGAGACCCGCCTCTACGCCTGCGCGCAGAGCACCCAATCCTCTGCAATATAGTTAACACCCTTCTGCTGGAGCAAAGCGGCAACCTGCTAGCGGGAATACTACGCATACACCGCTATGGCAACCTCGTTCTTTTCAGCGATGGCGGCAATGACTTCAACAGTGTCGTCGATGGCGGGCGTGACCACAATGCCCTTTTCACGAAAAACCCGCTCCCGCTCCCCTATCTCGTCCAGCGTGGCTAGATGAACGTATATTGCGTCCTTCAGATTCTTACAGGCCTCCTCCAGTGAGTCGCCCTGCGTCACCGTTCCCAACTCGACGCAATAGCCAACGAAGACGCCGTCATGTTGTTCCACTTTTGCCTTCAGGGTAAAGCGCTGCTTCTCACCTGTCATGGACATCTCCTCCAAGGCTATCTTGCCTGCTTGAGGCGCGTGTATCTTGTCTAAACACTACTGCCAACCCATTCCAATAGCAAGCTAATCGGCGTCACGACTTCCCGAAACCTCAACCCCCTACCTCTTCCTACCCAACACCCGCCCCACCGCCGCCTCCACGTCCTCCGACGCCAGGTGATACTTCTTCATCAACAACGCCGGGTCTCCCGACTCCGTGTACCCCTGAAGCGCCACCATCTCCATCGGCGCCGGCGCCCGACGCCCCAAGACTTGCGCCACCCGGCTGCCCAGCCCTCCGTGCGACAAATGCTCCTCCACCGTCACCACCCCGCCCGTCTCCCGCGCCGCCGCCGCAATCACTTCCTCATCCAGCGGACTTAGCGTGTGAATGTTCACCACCCGGCACGACACCCCCCTTGACGCCAACGCCTCCGCCGCCTCCAACGCCGTCGCCACCATCACCCCCGTCGCAATAATCGACGCATCCTCCCCATCCCGCACCACGTCGCCCTTGCCCAGCCTGAATTCATATCCGTCGGAGTGCATCACCGGCGTCGCCGGCCTGTACAGCCTCACGTAGAACGGCCCCGGCGTCGTCGCCGCCGTCCGCACCGCCGCCACCGCCTCCACCGCGTCCGAAGGCGCAACCACGGTAAACCCCGGCAGCGAACACGCCAGCGAAAGGTCCTCGATTCCGTGCGCGGACATCCCATCCTCCCCCGTCAGAATCCCCGCGTGCGTGCACACGATCTTCACCCCCAGATGCGGCTGCGCGATGCTCACCCGCACCTGGTCGAAAGGACGACACATCCCGAACACCGAAAACGTACTCACAAACGGAATCTTCCCCGACGCCGCCATCCCCGCCGCCACGCCCATGATATTCTGCTCCGCCGGCCCGAAGTCGAAGAACCGGTCGGGAAACTCCGCCGCGAATAGATGCACGAACGTCGACTTGTTCAAATCTCCCCCCAACACCACGATGTCGGGATTCTCCCGGCCAAGCTCCACCAGAGCCTTCCCGTAGGCTTCCCGCGTCGCGACTTTCGGCAGAGATTCAATCATTCCCATCCCTCACGCCAGCTCCGCCAGTGCCCTCTGCAACTCCTCCTCGCTGGGCGCCGCCCCGTGAAACGCGGGGTTGTTCTCCATGAAGCTGACCCCCTTCCCCTTCACCGTCTTCGCGATAACCACCGCCGGCTGCCCCTCAACGGCTGCCGCTTCCACCAACCCATCCACGACGGCTCCCATGTCGTGTCCGTCAATTTCCACGACCCGCCACCCGAACGCCCCCCACTTCTCCCCAAGCGGCTCCAACTTCATAACCTCGTCCGTGAACCGATCATTCTGAATCCCGTTTCGGTCTACGATAGCCACCAGGTTGTCCAACCCGTAGTGCGAAGCCGACATCGCCGCCTCCCACACCTGCCCCTCGTCGCACTCCCCGTCCCCCAGCATCACAAACACCCTATGCCCCAACCCGTCCAGACGCGCCGACAACGCGCAACCCACCCCGAAGGATAACCCCTGTCCCAGCGACCCGCCGCTCATCTCCACCCCCGGCGTCTTCACGTGCGCGTGCCCCTGCAATCGGCTGTCAATCTTCCGAAAAGTCATCAACTCCTCAACCGGAAAGAACCCCCGCGCCGCCAGCGTCGCATACAGCCCCGGACACGCGTGGGCCTTGCTCAGGACGAACCGATCCCGGCCTTCCCATCCCGGATTCTCCGGGTCCACCCGCATGACGCGAAAGTATAGCGCCGTCAAAATATCTATCTCGGAAAGCGAGCCACCCGGATGCCCGCTTCCCGCCTCGAAAATCATCTTGAGGATGTTGCGCCGCGATTCCCTGGCAATCCCTTCCAACTCCCCTATGCCCGCGCCCCTAGCCACGAATCAACGCCCCAACGCCAACCGCAATTCCCTGGCAGAATCTACAATGGCTACGCAATCTTCACCCCGCGCTTTTCTAGCCTATTGATGGCGCATTATAGCAACGCCCCATACCAGTGTCTAGCATTCGCCCCGCTTCCCTCTCTATAATAAGTCCGACATGATAATCGACTTTCACGCCCACCTCTATCCGCCCTCCTTCACCGTCCGCCGCAATGAAATCATGCGTCGCGACAAGACCTACGCCCACCTCTTCAGCAACCCCAAGGCCAAAACCGCCTTCGGCCCCGAAATCGTAATCGCGATGGAAAAGTCCAACGTAGACGCCACCGTCGTCCTCGGCTTTGGCTGGACCTACCTGAACATCGCCCGCGAGGCCAACAGCTACCTCCTGAGCGCCGCGGCCGCCAGCGACGGACGCCTCATTCCCTTCTGCTCCGTCAACCCCGCCTGGGGTGAAGACGCCGTGAAGGAAGTCGAACGCTGCGTCGCCCGGGGCGCCCGCGGCATCGGCGAGCTCCACCCCGACACTCAGGACTTCGACATTACTGATTACGATGTGATGTCCCCCATCATGGACGCCGCCCGCGAGATGGGCCTCGTCGTCCTTGTGCACTCCTCCGAACCCGTCGGCCACTGCTACGCGGGCAAGGGCAAGACCACCCCCGACAAGCTCATAGCCTTCATCCAAAACTTCCCCCGCAACAAGATCGTCTGCGCCCACTGGGGCGGCGGCCTCCCCTTCTACGCCCTCATGCCCGAAGTCCGTAAGTCCCTCGAAAACGTCTACTTCGACACCGCCGCCTCTCCCTTCCTCTACACCCCCGACGTATTCGAAACCGTCGCCCGCATCGTCGGCGCGGAAAAAATCCTCCTCGGCACCGACTACCCCCTCCTGACCCAAACCCGCCTCCTCCAACAGATGCACAACAGCCCCCTTTCCGATGCCGAAAAATCCCTCATCCTCGGCAAAAACGCCCAGAAACTCCTCAATCTATGAACACCCTCCCCGACTACCTCCAACCCAACCTCGACATCGTGCTCGTCGGACTCAACCCATCCCAAATCTCCGTCGAACGCGGCCGATACTTCGCCAACCCCCGCAACCGCTTCTGGCGCGCCTTCAACCAATCCGGCCTCATCGATAGCCCCTTTTCTATGGAAGACGACCACCGCTTCCCCGACCACGGCATCGGCTTGACCGACCTGGTCAAACGACCTTCCCGCCAAGCCTCCGCCCTCCGCGCCAAGGACTATAGAGAAGGCGCGCCCGTCCTGAAGCAGAAAATCCTGCAATGCCGACCCGCCATCGTCTGCTTCCAGGGCCTCACCGTCTACGCCAACTACCTCCGCTACGCCGAGGGAGTGAAGCAGAAGTCCCAACTCGGCCTCCAACCCCTCACCATCGGCGCGTCGCACGTCTTCGTCGTCCCCAACCCCAGCCCCGCCAACGCCCAATACTCCCTCGACACCCTCGTCTGCTGGTTCCAACAACTCAAGAAACTCCGCGACACCCTTAAATCCCAATGACCGACGAAATCCGCACCTTCATCGCCATCGACCTGCCCGACGATGCAAAGCAGACCCTCGCGAACTTCACTGAAACCCTCAAAGCCCGCGGTCTGTCAAACGTCCGATGGGTCAAGCCCAACGGCATCCACCTCACCCTCAAGTTCCTCGGCAACATCCCGCCGTCCATAGTCCCCCAACTTCTAACCGCCCTCGAAGCCGCCGCCAACCACCACCCCCCCTTCACCCTCTCCCTTGGCGATTTCGGCGTCTTTCCCAACCCCAACAACCCCCGCGTCCTCTGGGTCGGCCTCAACGGCGACCTGACCATTCTCGGAAGTCTCCAATCCTCCGTCGAACATCACTGCCGCAACCTCGGATTCGACCCCGACCGCCGCCCCTTCCGACCCCACCTCACCCTCGGACGCGTCCGCCGCACCCTCCCCCAACCCCAACGCCACATCGTCCGCTCCGCCCTCCAGGACGGAACCGGTGTAGACGCCCCGCCGTGGCCCGTCCAGGAAATCCACCTCATCCACAGCTCCCTCACACCCCAAGGCGCCGTCTACCGCAGCCTCGGCGCAATCCCCCTCCCCACTTCTCGTCATTCCGGCGAAAGCCGGAATCCAGATTCTACAAGCAACCAATGAACCAACGCCGCCTGACCCTCACCCCCACGCCACCCTACGACTTCCGCCTCACGATGGAGCACCTCGCCTCCTTCGGCACCGGCGCGAGGGTCAATGTCTTCCAAGACGACCGATACAGCCGACTGCTTAACATAGAAGGCAACCTCATCCTGACCCAAGTCCGCTCCGTCGGCACAATCGAACCCCCCCGCCTCAACGTGACCGTCCACGGCGACGAACTCACCGACGAAACCCTCCAATCCGTCCATTCCACCCTCACCCACGTCCTCGGATTCGACACCCCCCTGCGGGAATTCTACGCCGCTGCCAATGAAGACCCCGTCCTCTCCCCCTTGGTCAAAAAACTCTACGGACTCAAAATCAGCCAGACCCCCACCGTCTTCGAAGCCTTCGTCCAGTCCATATTCAGCCAGCAGATTGCCACCAACGCCGCCCGAATCATCGGCAGCCTGCTGTTGGAAAACTACGGCTCCACCCTCACCTACAACTGCCAGACCTACTACCCCTTCCCAACGCCCGCATCCCTGCTTCCCCAAGGCATCCCCGGCCTCCGCGCCATCAAGCTCAGCAACCGCAAGGCCGAATACATCCTCGACGTTGCGACCGCCATCACCGAAGGCTCCCTGGACTTGGAAGGACTCCGCCATCTCCCCGACGAAGAAGCAACCAAATGCCTCCTCGCCCTCCGAGGCGTCGGCCCCTGGACGACCCATTGGCTTCTCCTCCGCGCCCTGGGACGAATGGACGCCTTCCCCGCCGGCGACCTGGCCCTCCGACGCGTCGTCTCCCGCCTCTACTTCAAAGACAAAGTCCTATCCGTCGCCGAGTTGGAAGAATTCTCCCAACGCTGGCGCCCGCACCGCTCCCTCTACACCACCTACCTCTTCGCCGCCCTCCGCCGCGGCCTCCTCCCCCCAAACATCCTCACCCCCTAACCCCCATCCCGTCATTCCGGCGAAAGCCGGAATCCACTCTCCCTTCCCCCTTGATGGGGGAAGATTGAGATGGGGGTGAAGTCCCCGCTCACCCTGAGCCTGTCCTGAGCTCGTCGAAGGGCCTGTCGAAGGGTCGAGCGGCACCCCTGCCCCTTACCGAAACAGCCGCTCCAAACTCTGACTCCTCCCGCCCCGCGAGACCTGCCGGATCATCTTCTGCACCTGCCCGAACTGATTCAGCAGCCGGTTCACGTCCTGCGGCTTCGTCCCGCTCCCCAGCGCAATCCGCCGACGCCTGCTCCCGTTGATGATATTCGGACTCCGACGCTCCTGCGGCGTCATCGACCGGATTATCGCCTCCACCTTCTTCACCTCCCCGTCGTCGATCGCCCCCACCGGCAGCTTCTTGCTCATCTTCGAGAACCCCGGAATCATCTCCATGAACTGCCCCAGCGACCCCATCTGCTTCACGCTCTGAAGCTGCTGCAAAAAGTCCTCCAGGTCGAAGCTTGCCCGCCGCAGCTTCCGCTCCATCTCCTTCGCCTTCTTCTGGTCCACCACCTGCTGCGCCTTCTCCACCAGGCTCAGCACGTCCCCCATTCCCAGAATCCGCGACGCCAGCCTGTCCGGGTAGAACGGGTCCAGCGCGTCCACCCGTTCGCCCATTCCCAGGAACTTTATCGGCACCCCCGTCACCTTCGTCACCGAAAGCGCCGCCCCGCCGCGCGCGTCCCCGTCCAGCTTAGTCATGATGATTCCCGATAGCGGCACCCGTCGATGAAACTCCGACGCCGCCTGCACCGCGTCCTGCCCCGTCATCGCGTCCAAAACCAGAATCACCTCGTGGGGCGAAATCCGACCATGCACCTCCTCCAACTCCTCCATCATCTCCGCCTCCACGTGCATCCGCCCGCTCGTGTCCACGATGACCCACTGCGCCCCTGTCTCCGACGCCCGCTCAACCCCCGCCGACGCGACCGCCACCGCATCCGTCGCCGACTTGTCGCTATAGACGGGAATCGCCATCTGCTTCCCCAGCGACTCCAGCTGCTGCACCGCCGCCGCCCGTTGCAGGTCCGCCGCCACCAGCAGCGAACTCTGCCCTTGCCGACGCAAGTGCGCCGCCAGCTTCGCCGCAGTTGTCGTCTTTCCCGAACCTTGCAACCCCACAAACATCACCTTCGTCGGCGACTGGCCGGAAGCCGTCAGCTTGTGGTCGCCCGCGCTCAACACCTCCGTCAGTTCCTCGTGGACGATTTTCACCACCTGCTGCCCCGGCGTTATCGACTCCAACACCTCACGCCCCACCGACCGCTCCCGCACCCGCGCCACAAATTCCCGCGCCACCCGAAAATTCACGTCTGCGCCCAGCAGCGCCAGCCGCACCTGACGCAGCGCGTCGTCCACGTCCTTCTCCGAAAGCCGCCCCCGGCTAGTCAGCCGGTCCAGGACTCCCGTCAGCTTATCCGTCAATGCCTCAAACATTACGCCCCCAATTCTAACACATCCCTCCCCTTTAACCCTTCCCCTTGATAGCCCCCTTTGCACAACCACCATTCCCCCCTTTCCGTCATTCCCGCGCAAGCAAGATCCCATCTTCTTTTCCTCTCCCTTGAGGAGACCTTTGCATAACCGTCATTCCCCCCTTTCCGTCATTCCCGCGCAGGCGGGAATCCATCTTCTCCCTCGAACCACACCGTCATTCCGGCGAAAGCCGGAATCCAGTCCCCCCGCTCATCCTGAGCCTGTCGAAGGGTCGAGCGGTTCCCTCTTCTTCTCTCCCTTCTCCCCCGAACCACACCGTCATTCCGGCGAAAGCCGGAATCCAGTCCCCCGTTCATCCTGAGCCTGTCGAAGGGCCTGTCGAAGGGTCGAGCGGTGTCCTCTCCGCCCCTATGCTAAAATCCCTCCCATGATCCCCCTCAAACTCACCCTCCGTAACTTCCTCTCCTACCGAGACGACAACCCCGCCCTCGACCTGACCGGCATCCGCGTCGCCTGCCTCTGCGGCAACAACGGACACGGCAAGTCCGCCCTCCTCGACGGCGTCACCTGGGCGCTGTGGGGCAAAGCCCGCGGCTCCGGCCACGCCGACCTAATCCACTACGGACGCTCCGACATGATGGTGGAGTTGGAATTCCAGGCCGCCGGCGCCCACTACCGCGTCATCCGTCGCTACAGCGTCCTTAGCGGCAGCAACCTCCAGCTTCAACTGAAAGGCCCCGGCGGCTTCTATCCCCTCACCGGCAACAGCATCCGCCAGTCCCAGGCCAAGCTGAACCGCGTCATCGGCATGGACTACGACACCTTCATCAACAGCGCCTTCCTGATACAAGGACGCGCCGACGAGTTCACCAACAAGACCCCCGCCGAGCGCAAGGAAGTCCTCGGCAAAATCATTGGATTGGACAGATTCAACGAACTCCGACAACGCAGCCGTGACAAGATGCGCGATAGGGCACGACAGGGTGACGAACTCGAAGGCAGGCTCAAATTCATGCGCCAGGAGACCGCCGCCAAGGAGAAGTTTCAGGAAGAATTATCCGCTACCGTTCAGAACCTCAACAAACTCATCAAGGAGTTGGATGAAAAGACCGGCCGTGCCAACAACCTGCGCCTGAAGATTCAACAACTTGAGCGACGCATCGCCGACGCCGAGGACATCCAACGCCGCATCCCCCATCTGCAAGCCGAAATCTCTCAATACGAAGCCGAAGCCCGCCAGCGCTCCGTCCGCATCAGTGACTACCAAAGCCTAATCGACCGCCAACCATCCATCCAGGACGGCTTCACCCAATACCAACATTCCCTGACAGAAAACCAACGCCTCAACGCCGCCCGCGCCCGGTTCGACGAACTCAACCGCGAAATCAACTCCCTCCAACAAGCCGTCGCCCAAGCCAAGGCCCGCCTCGAAGAACAACTCCGCTCCCAACAGCGTCGCCTGCGATCAGAACTGGAACCCGCCGCCCAACAAATCCCCGAACTTGAGAAGCAGTTGGCCAAATCCGTCGACCATGTCGCCGCCTTGGAAAAGCAAGGGAAGGCCCTCTCCGATAAGCAGTCACAGTTGCAGAAAATAGTCAGTCGCGTGGCGACCCTGCGGGATACCCAGGAACGGCTATTTGGCGAAGGTCAGGAGATTCGTGGAAAGTTGAATCTCTTGAACTCTTCACACGGGGATACCCGCTGTCCTCTCTGCGATACTTCCCTTGGGGCGGAGGGATGCATCAGATTGGAACAAAGCTATAGTGAAGCCATCCAGGACAAGGGTCGCCAATATAAAGGCAACGAGGCCGTTCTGAAGGAGGCGCAGACTAAAAGAGACCAGCTTTCCAAGCAGGTGAAGGACGATGAGGTTTCCCTACAGCGTCAAGAGCAGCAAGCCCTCCGCCGGACCGCACTACTGGAGCGACAACTGGAAGACTCCCGCCGCGCGGAAGTTGAGTCCGCCAGACTTCGACCGGAAGTTAAGCGACTCGAAAAATCATTGCTGGACGGCCAATTCGCCCCCGACCAGCAATCAGAAATCGATGCCCGCCAATCCTCCCTTGAATCCCTAAACTACTCCCCCCATCGCCACTCCGACCTCTTCCACAAACTCCAGGCACTCCAAAAATACCAGCTTCTCCACCAGCAGCTATCCGAAGCGCATCGCAACCTACCCCAGGAACAAGCCACCCTCGCCCAAGCCCAACAAGCCGCCCAGGACCGCCGCGACCGCTTATCCCAAATTCGCGAATCCCTATCCACCCTCGCATCCGACCGTGCCCACCTGACCGAAACCAACTCCCAACTTCAACGCCTCTCCTCCGACATCAACAACCTTGAATCCCGACAACAAAACCTCATCGCCCACCAAGGCCGCCTCCAGGGCAGTATCCAGCGCATAGAGGAACTCGAACGCCAGATAACCCGCCAGACCCGCGACCTTCGCCGCATTCGGGAAGAGCAGTCAATCTACGAGGAACTCCGCGTCGCCTTCGGACGCGAGGGCGTCCAAGCCCTCCTAATCGACACGATCCTCCCCCAGATAGAGCAGGAAGCAAACAACCTCCTCGCCCGCATGACCGAGGGTCGCATGACCGTCAAACTCGAAAGCCAGCGCCCCCTCCGGTCCCAAAAGGGCCGGCTCGCTGAAACCCTCGAAATCAAGGTCAGCGACGAACTCGGACACCGCAGCTACGAAATGTTCAGCGGCGGCGAAGCCTTCCGCATCAACCTCGCCCTCCGCATCGCTTTGTCGAAAGTCCTCGCCAACCGCAGCGGCGCACCCCTCCCAACCCTCTTCATCGACGAAGGCTTCGGCACCCAGGACTCCGCCGGACGCGAGCAAATCCTCGACGTTCTATCCACCTTGGAGCAGGACTTCAAGTGCATCATCGTCATCACCCACCTGGAGGAACTCAAGGACTACTTCCCCGTCCGCATCGAAGTCCAAAAACAAAACGGCGCCTCCACCGCCCACATAACCTGACCCGCCCCCCACCCGTCATTTCCATTATCCTCTCTTGTTCCCGCGAAAGCGGGAACCCATCTTATCCCTTCCCCCTTGATGGGGGAAGGCTGGGATGGGGGTGATTCGGGTGGGGCGGATAACGCATTTGGCAGTTGAGCAAAGCTCTCCTTGACGGGGGAAGGCTGGGATGGGGCTGAAACTCCACCTTACGCTCACCCTGAGCCTGTCCTGAGCTTGTCGAAGGGCCTGTCGAAGGGTCGAGCGCCCCCCCAAATTCCGCCATTCCCCCCTCTCCTCCGTCATTCCGGCAAAAGCCGGAATCTATGAAACCTTACAAGCCTCAATCAACGCCTCCAAATCCTCCCTCGTCGACATCCCCTTGCACAAATCCATCAACCGCCGAGCCGTCCCCGGAGCCACCGCATCCTCCACCAACCACTCCAATTTCCGCACCAGGTCTTCCTCGCTAAACGGCGCGTCCGGGTGCCCTCGTGGTTGATGAATCTCCACCGCCTCAGTCCGACCATCCGTCAATTCAGACTCCACCCTCACCCCAAGGATTCCTCTTTCAATGAAGGCCAAATCCCGCTCTTCATCAACCACAAGCGAAATCTTGTCGATCAACGCCTGCACCTCCACCCGCTCCCACGGCGCTTCCTCGAATTCCCTCGGCGTCAACCGACCCTTCAGCAATGCCATCGACATCACGTACGGCGTGCTGTGATCCGCCGCCTCCCTGCTGGCGGGCCTGTAAGCCTCCGCCGACCCCTGAACCCCGGACGCCACGTTACGATGGCCGTATAGCGTGATATGCTTGATTCTCTCAGCCCGAACTCCCCGCCGATAAAGCTCTATCGTAGCTTCCACCGCCGCCTGTGTGTATATCTGCGACGGATATGCCTTGATGATGTTCCGCTTCGTATGCCATTCCTTGCCTAAATGGGCCATCCCTTTCATGTACACGTCCTCAGACGAAGCGGGACCAAGCGTCTCAATCATGTACTCTATGGAATCTTCCGAGGACGTCACCCCCACCATCGCCAACTCCGCCGACTCAACCGCCCGCTGTCCCGCCAAACCCACGGACACAGCCTTGATCCAAGGGATACTTTTAGACGGCTTGAGCCATGTGTTCAACACCATGCCGGTGGCCCCGGAAAGCCCTGCCGCATGGACGGCTTGCTCCTTCGTCCCGCCCGCCAGCCGCACCAGCACAATCGGCGCGACCCAGGTCACCTGCGTCAATGCATGAAAGCCCCGCGACATGAACGGAAAAACCCGATTCAGCGCCGCCTGCAACTCATACGAAGCCACCACGCACGTCACGAACTCGTCCGCCGACCGCCCATGCTTCTCCGCCATCGCCAGCAGGCTCGGCGTCGCGTCGCTGAAGTGACCTCCTCTGCCTCCCGGTTCAAACAAAATGTCGTTGGCGTCCAGATAACGCACCATCGTCCCATTCACCAGCGCCGCCTTATCCGTCGCAATCCGACGACCGCTCCCCATAATTGTGGATTCACCCACACTTCCTCCCTTCAACACCCACCGACGCAACGCTTTGGCCGGCTCACTTTCGTAAGCGCCCATCATGCAACCCACCGTATCCGCCAAATACATCCTCGCCGCCTTCTCCACCCTCTCCGGCGCATCCTCCCTTTTCAACGAAAAAGCAAACTCAGCCATCACTTCCGTAAACGTCATACACAAAACCCGCTCACCCTAAGCCTGTCGAAGGGCCGAGCGCCTCCCCCCTAATACATAATCATATGCGTGGGCACGAGCCGCTGTGCCTCCGGGTCCACCGCCAGCGCCATCCCCTCCAGCGTATACGCCCCCAGCAGCGGAGCCGCGTTCTCCTCCCCGAAAACCACTATCGTCACCACGCTTTCCCCGTCTATCGTAGCCCACGCCTGCCCGTACTCCATCTCCACTCGTCTCCCGTCGACCAGCAGAAACCGCCGCTTCCCCGAAGCCTCGACGCCAATCTCCCTCAATAGATTCGAAGGCAGCACGGTGAACGACGCGCCCGTATCCACCATCGCCTCAACGGCCCGCGACCGTTGACCGTCCATGCTGGAAATCCGCACCGGCCACTTGAAAGTCCCCATGCCATATCCCCCGCAACAACAAAATCCCCAACCCCATTATACCCCATTCAAAGCCTCCCCCCTCACAATTCATACTCCCGCAAATCCTCCCCCACAACCAGCCGCGCCTCCGTCAACGCCTGCACCTCCTCCGCCGACCAATCCGGCGCCACCTCCCGCAGCGCCAACCCCTCCGGCGTCACCTCCATCACCGCCAGATCCGTCACCACCAGACTCACGCACCCCCGACCCGTCAACGGAAATGTGCACTCCCTCACCACCTTCGGCCGATTCCGCCGGTCCGTGTGCTCCATCGCCACAATCACCCGCTTCGCCCCCACCGCCAGGTCCATCGCGCCGCCGATATTCCCCACCCCTCGCTGCGGCAGCATCCAGTTCGCCAAATCCCCCCGCTCCGACACCTGCAACGCCCCCAGCACCGTCACCTCCACGTGCCCGCCCCGAATCATCGCGAAAGCCTCCTCCGACCCAAAGAACGCCATCCCCGGCACCCAACTCAAAAACTGCCCGCCCGCGTTGATTAAGTCATAATCCTTCTCGAAATCCTCCGCCAACGGCCCGTAATTCAGAACCCCGCTTTCGCTGTGATACGACACCGACTGCGCCCCCTCCAGATAGTTCGACACCAGCGTCGGTATCCCGATGCCCAGATTCACCACCGCCCCCGCCGGCAGCTCCTTCGCCACCCGCATCGCGATTACGTCCCTCGGCAGCCGTTCCTTCTCCAACCTAACCCTCCTCGACCGGCCTGAACGGAGAAAACCCCGCCGGCCTCTGAACTATCCTGTCCACGTACAATCCCGGCGTCACAATCTCGTCCGGGTTCAGCGCCCCCGCCGGGACAATCTCGTCCACCTCCGCAATCGTCACATCCGCCGCCGTCGCCATCGCCGCGTTGAAATTCCGCGACGTTCCCCGATAAACCAGGTTCCCCTCTGTGTCCGCCTTATATGCTCGTATGAACGCGAAGTCCCCCCGAATCGCCCGCTCCAGCACGTACTCCCGCCCGTCGATGACCCGCGTCTCCTTCCCCTCCGCCACCACCGTCCCCGCGCCCGTCGGCGTGAAAAAGGCCGGAACCCCCGCGCCGCCCGCCCGCAGCCGCTCCGCCAGCGTCCCTTGCGGCACAACCTCCAACGTCACCTCTCCCCGCTGATACGCCTCCTCGAACGCCGACGGCCTCGACGGCGACGGAGAAACCGGAAACGACGCAATCGCATGTTTTATCTGCCCCCGCTCAACCAGGATGGCGTGGTCAATCGCCTGCAAGCCCGGCTCCGGCGGCTGCCCGAAGGTCGAAACCCGCGCGATTCCCACCGTGTTGCCCACCACCGTCAGCCCCCGCGCCCCCTGCCCCCGCAGCGCCAGCATCAGGCAGTGCGCCATCCCGCCGATTCCCCCAAACCCGTCCATCAAAATCGTCGCCCCGTCGGGTATGTCCGCCACCGCCGCCAATGCGGTCGGATACACCTTGCCATGCGCGACTTCGTCTGGAATCTCAAACCGCATCTCCCTCACCGGTTCCACCACCCGCAACCGCGCCTCAGTCTCTGCCTGAATCGACTCCGACGACCACCCCGGCGCACGCTCCCTCAACGCCAACCCTTCCGTCGTCACCTCAATCACCGCAATGTCCGTAACGATGAGATTGACCCGACCCGCCACCGTCAACGGATAGCTGCACTCCCGCAGAATCTTCGGCTTCCCCTCGTTGGAATGCTCCATGATGACGATGAGCCGCTTCGCCCCCGCCGCCATGTCCAGACCCCCGCCCGGACTCCCCACGCCCTTGGAAGGTACCATCCAATTCGCCAGATCCCCCCGCTCCGACACCTGCAATCCCCCCAACACCGCCACGTCCAGCCGCCCGCTCCTAACAATGCTGAACGCGTCCGTATGACTTATCGCCGCGCCCCCCGGCTGCCAAGTAACGTGCTCCGCCCGCGCGTTGATAAGGTCAACGTCCTCCGACCCCTCCGCCGCGTGAACCCCGTAGCCCAGAATCCCGTTCTCCGAGTGGAACACCACCCCCCGACCCTCCGGCACGAAGTTCGCCACCAGCGTCGGCATCCCGATTCCCAGATTCACCACCTCCCGCGGACGCAGCTCCGCCGCCACCCGCAGCGCCATCAACTCCCTGCTCAACCGCTCACCCATATCCTACCTCCCTCCGCTCACCCTGAGCCCGTTCCACCCCCCACTCACCCTGAGCCTGTCGAAGGGTCGAGCGTCCCCTTCCGTCATTCCCGCCACCCCTACCGTCATTCCCGCGCAGGCGGGAATCCATCTTTTCTTCTCCCTTCCCCCCTGACGGAGACCTTTGCATAACCCTCCCAAGAGCGTCAATTTACCTCTTCCCCCTTGATGGGGGAAGATTGAGATGGGGGTGATTGCTCCAACCATCCCCTTCAACCCCCTCTCTTGTTCCCGCGAAAGCGGGAACCCACTCTTTCTCCCTCTTATTCTAAGCATCATCTCCTCACCCCCCAACCACAATCCGGTTAACATATATCCCCGGCGTCACCACCCGCTCCGGGTCAAGCGACCCCACCTCCACAACCTCCCGCACCTCCGCCACCGTCAGCCGCGCCGCCGACGCCATCGTCGGATTGTAATTTCGCTGCGTCAGACGATACGTCAGATTCCCCAGCCTGTCCGCCCGATCCCCACCAACCAACGCAAAATCCGCCCTCAAAGGCGACGCCAGCACATATTCTCGACCCTCAAACAACCGCGCATCCTCCTCCTCATACACCGTCCCCGCGTAATTCGGCACGTACACCCCGCCCAGGCCCGCGCCCGCCGCCCGCATCCGCTCCGCCAACACCCCCTGCGTCATCACCTCCACCTCCAGCTTCCCCTTCCTCCACAACTCCAGCGCCGGAATCTCCTGGTTTGGACGACCGAAGAACGTCGTTATCACCTTCCGCACCTGCCCCCGTTCCACCAGACGCGCCACGTCGTACTCATCCGGCTTAGGCTCGAAGCAGGTGTTGGAGATGGTCGTCAGATCCCGAGGCCCCAACTCCATCAGCGCCTTCACCAGCGATTGAGGCAGCCCCGGCACACCGAAGCCCCCCAGCATGATGACGGCCCCGTCGAAAACGTCCTCCAACGCTTCAACCGCCGACGAATAGACCTTCCCCTCTGCCACGAAGCAACCTCCCCAAAAACATCTCTCCCCTGCATTCTACCAGCCCCCGCCCTTCCCACCAACACCCCCCCACCTCTTCTGCTACTCTCTCTTGCTCCCGCGAAAGCGGGATCCCACCTTCCCCCTTGACAGGGCTGACCTTCCCACCCCCCACTCACCCTGAACCACATACTCCGCTCACCCTGAGCCTGTCGAAGGGTCGAGCGGAGGGCAGGGCGAACCCCCAAAAGCCAACCCTCCCACCATTCCAGCCCACCCCTCCGTCATTCCCGTGTAGACGGGAATCCATCTTCTCCACCAACCCCAAATCACCCCGAAACGAACCCTAAATAAACGCGAAATAAGGCGGAAATGAACTGGAAATGAAACCGCCAATTCCCCTCGTTTTTATACCTAAAAACCGGAAATGAACGCGAAATAAACCGAAAATGAAAGTGGCATCCCCTGTAGGTGCCTTAATATCGGTTTAATCATTTGGCCTCAGCCTCGAAGTCTTTTCCCAGTTCCTTTGCTGAACGATAATCTCGGTCGTCAGCCATTACTAACAATTTCGAACAATAAATTATCCATTCATCAAGGTTGCTTGACAACGGAGGTGTGGCTATACCCAATTCGTTCAATTTGTTTTGCATAAGGGACAGTTGGGTTTCGTAACCTGCGATCAAATCCAAAGGACGCCTATCTTTCAAAAGCAGTAACCCATACGTGGACATTCCTGATTCCTGTCTTATCTGTAATGCTGTGTTTTTTAGTGAATTCAAGTCGTTACTCAAGTCACTGAACCGGGATGCCTTCGAACGCATTGCTTTTTGTAACAGTGGGACTAAGAATGGAACCAGCCCCGCTAATGCAAAGCTAAGGACAACCGCATATGCGAATCGGATGCCTGCTCCCGAAAACTCAAGTCCAACAAATACACCCTCGTCGTTGACAAAAAAGGTCCGCACAAGACTGAATATGCCCCAAAGGGACATTGCCCCACTGAAGACTGTCCAAGAGTGTAGTAACCATTTTGGCATGAAACAAGAATACCATTAACAACGCTTCAGTCAAATCTTGCTTCCGATCGAGCATACCTCCATCGCCAACCAAAAAAAGAAGACTTATATTTAGGGAGTGAATGTGGAGATTTGGCGAGTGAGAAAGCAGGGAAACCCACTCCTCATTCTTGTCGCAACCTCCTCCTTGTGATGCATTTCAACCGGTCGCGCTAGGGAATGATTAGGTGCTTCTAATCCCGCACACGATCGCAGCCCTGTTTAACACCAAATTCAGTTCCTCGAACTGCACTTCCCATCCGCGCATCTCCCTTCTGAATCCCTGCACGTCAGCAATGGCCTCTTGCACCCTCCGACGCCAATCGGTGAGTTCATCACACACATCAACTTCCCCCGATTCCATCTGTGCTGAAGTCGAGAGCATCCACAAGAAATGGGGAAGCAATGTGTCGCTTTCGCTTTCCGTCCACTCTGCTTCGTCGCGCCACTCCATTACTGTGACGTAGGCTTTTTCGCAATCCGTTCTTGCGATTTCTCCGTCTTCCACCGCACATTGAGCCAGTTCTTTTGCCGTGAAATTATCAGGATTCGCCGGGTCGCTTGTCCTTGTCGGTGGTGTAGAGGCTGGGGTGGGCTGAGATGTTGGTGCAGAACTTACCACACTGCTTGGAGGCCCTTGGGGGCCAGTGTCGCCCTTTTCACCTTTAGGCCCCTGGGGTCCTGTAGTCCCAGGTATCCCCATAAGTCCCTCTGGCCCTCTTGCACCATCACGCCCTGGGTATCCCCGTTCGCCTTTTTCACCTTGTTCGCCAGGCTCTCCCTGTGGGCCGGGCGCGCCAGCCACCCCCTGTTCACCCTGCGGCCCAGTCGGGCCTTGTATTCCCTGTTCGCCCTGTGGCCCTTGCGCTCCCGCAGGCCCAGGCGGTATCACCCAAATGGCGGCATAGAATACCGCAACGCCTATTACTATTTGGAGTATAGCCAACCATGCAAACTGTGATTTGCTCATCCGTACAGAAGCCCCCTTGCATCAAGGATGGGAGGCTTCGCTACAAGCTACCGTCCTGGACATAGCCCAAGGGGGCACAAGGCCCACCCTGAATGTCGTCTATATCCAGGATTTGAATTCATTTGCTTGTAGCGAAGCTGCATTATCCTAACCCTCAACCCTATTCGGCGTCAACTTGACATACATCTGAATACAGACATAATGGATTACAAGAAGGGGCAGAGGGCAGCGAATATCCTGGTTCTCTGCTCTCTGGCCTCTTTCCTGATATGAAAGGAGCGCAATCATAGTGAGTAACAATGCCAAGAAACCGTTTTGTAAAACCTGTCACAAGCCTGCGGAGAGTACACAAATCGAGGCTGACCTATATCTTGTAAGGTGTGACCAAGACCAAACTCATAGGTGGGTGGGAAGTAAAGACAAGGTACTTAGGGCTGTTGCGACCGACAAACTCAGCAAGATAGCCAGCGATTTCCTTGATGAGATCCAACCTGACAAGGTCAAGACGGTAGGAAAAACTATCTGCTACGACCTAAATGAAGTCCCAGACTTTTTTGAAGTTTTCTACTTCAAGTGTGAACAATAGTGATCTATGTACGTAATCCTCTTGTAATATCGCGAATCACGTAGTGAAAACGAATCTAATTTTATTAGATTGCTAAACCATTGTCGGTGCCTTAAGCACCCCCAAAAAAAGAAGCGGCCCCCGAAAGGGCCGCCCCTTTTTCGTCCCCGCTCCCGTTAGGAAGCGGAAAAATCGTCTCTAGTCTTGCCTAGTACTCCATCGGAGGCATCGGCGCGGGCGGCGTCGGCTCCGGAATCTCCGTAATCATCGACTCCGTCGTCAACACCATCGCCGCCACGCTCGCCGCGTTCTGCAACGCCGACCGCGTCACCTTCACCGGGTCCACGATGCCCTTCTCGAACATCGGCCCGTAGACCCCTTCCTCCGCGTCGAAGCCGTAGTCGTCCGACTGGCCCCGCACCTGCTCAAGAATCACCGAACCTTCCCGGTCCGCATTCTGGGCAATCAGCCGCAGAGGCTGCTCCACCGACTTGCGAATGATGGTCGCGCCGACCAGCTCGTCGCCGCCCAGCTTCTCGTCGATGTTGGAAAGCGCCCGCGACGCCCGAACCAGGGCCACGCCGCCGCCGGCGACGATTCCCTCTTCCACGGCTGCGCGAGTCGCCGAAAGCGCGTCCTCCACGCGGGCCTTACGCTCCTTCAGCTCAATCTCCGTGGCCGCGCCGACCTTCACGACGGCGACGCCGCCGGCCAGCTTGGCCATCCGCTCCTGGAGCTTCTCCCGGTCGAACTCGGAAGTGGTCTCCTCAATCTGCGACCGGATCTGCGTGATCCGACCCTTGATGGAGTCTTCCGAACCCCTGCCTTCCACGATGGTCGTCTCTTCCTTGCTGGCCGTCACCCGCCTGGCCTGACCCATGTCAGCCACCGTGGTCGACTCCAGCTTGCGGCCCGTCTCTTCGCTGATGACGGTTCCGCCGGTGAGAATCGCGATGTCTTCCAGCATGGCCTTGCGCCGGTCGCCAAAGCCGGGCGCCTTCACTGCCAGGCAGTTCAGCGTGCCCCTCAGCTTGTTCACAACCAAAGTCGCCAGCGCCTCGCCGTCCACGTCCTCCGCGACGATTACAACGTCCTTCTTGCCCATCTGAATCAGCTTCTCCAGCACGGGCACCAGGTCGGAAACCGCCGAAACCTTCTTGTCGGTGATGATCAGGTAAGGCTCCTCGATGGCCGTCTCCATCCTCTCGGAATTGGTGACGAAGTAGGGCGAGATGTAGCCGCGGTCGATCTGCATCCCTTCCACGTACTCGATCTCGTCGTTGATTCCCTTGGATTCCTCGACGGTGATGACGCCGTCCTTGCCCACCTTCTCCATCGCGTCGGCGATGGTTTCGCCGATGGAGTCCTCGTGGGCCGAAAGCGCCGCCACCTGGGCTATCTGGTCGCGGCTGTCCACCGAGCGGGCCATCTCTCTGAGCTCGCCCACCACGGCGCTGACCGCCGACTCGATGCCGCGCTTGATGGCCATCGGGTTCGCCCCCGCGGCCGTGTTCTTGAACCCCTCGGTAATCATGCTCTGCGCCAGCACCACCGAAGTGGTCGTGCCGTCTCCGGCGGCGTCGTTCGTCTTGCTCGCCGTCTCCTTCAACAGCTGCGCCCCCATGTTCTCGAAGGGGTCCGGAAGTTCAATCTCCTTCGCTATGGTCACGCCGTCGCTGCACACCAGCGGCGGGCCGAACTTCTTGTCCAGAATCACGTTCCGGCCCCGCGGCCCCAGCGTCACCTTCACCGTGTCGCTCAAGGTGTCGATGCCGGTCTTGAGCGACTTCCTCGCTTCCTCGGAAAATACCAGTTGCTTACCGGGCATGTGTTGCCTCCCTCAAAATTTCTGAATGAATGATGTCGAAAGTCGTCGAGCTTGTCCGGCTGCCCTAACGGTTCACCTTGGCCAGCACGTCGCTCTCACGGAGAATCAGGTACTCCTGCCCCTCGTCCTTGTACTCCGTACCCGCGTACTTGGAGTAGATGATCCTGTCCCCGGTCTGAACCTCCATCGGCACTCGCGCGCCGTCGTCGGTCACCCGACCGGGACCCACCGCCACAACCTCGCCCTCCTGGGGCTTCTCCTTGGCAGTATCCGGAAGGATAATTCCTGAAGACGTGGTCTGTTCCTCTTCCAGAGGCTTGACAATCAACCTTTCTCCTAAAGGCGTGAAATTCACCAATGCTTCCTCCTTGAAATCTGGTGTAGTATCGGGGGTGCCTGTATCGTTATGACTACTGAATTAGCAGTCGAATCTCAAGAGTGCTAAAATCAGGGCGTATGATAAACTATGCCCTGAATGCTGTCAATAGACTACTTTTTCAGCGAAAATCGTAACCCTAACCCCTTGATTTACCTTTGATTATGTCGATTCGCAAATACATCCGCCTCCAAATCCTCGACCCAATCGCCGTTATCCGCATTGAAATTGACGACGATGACTCCCCCCGAAGCCCCACCCCCGCCGAGCAGCTAGCCGACGCCTGCCAATCCCTCAACGAATACCCAAATACCCCTTCCCCCTCTCCCACCCGTCATTCCCGCGCAAGCGGGAATCCATCCCCCCAATCCAGCCCACACCCATTCTGGTCGGAAACCCTCAATCCCCATAAAACCCCTTCCCCCTCGATGGGGGAAGGTTGGGATGGGGGTGACTCCCCCAACGCCTCCCACATCCGCGCCATAATCCTAACCAACGCCCCTTCCCCCACTCCCACCACCCCTTCCGCTCACCCTGAGCCTGTCGAAGGGTCGAGCGTCCCCCTCCGTCATTCCCGCGCCCCTACCCGTCATTCCCGCGCCCCTACCCGTCATTCCCGCGCCCCTACCCGTCATTCCCGCGAAGGCGGGAATCCATCCCCCCAACCCAGCCCCAACCCCTTCTGGCCCGAAACCCCTTCCCCCTCCTCCTTCCTTTTTCCCGCAAAAGCGGGAATCCATCTTCCCCCTTCTCCCTCGATGGGGGAAGGTTGGGATGGGGGTGACTCCCCCAACGCCCCTGACGAAGACCCCGAATCCGCCCTACAACGCCGACGCGTCGCATCCCACGTCACCAACCTCAAAGTCCCCACCATCGCCGCCATCCACGGACGGGCGTGGAACCAGGGCCTCGAAATCGGCCTCGCCTGCGACCTCCGCATCGCCGCCGAAGACTCAACCTTCGGCTTCTCATCCCTCGCCGATGGCGTCATCCCCTGGGACGGCGGCACCCAGCGACTTCCCCGAATCATCGGACGCGCCCGCGCCCTCGACCTTCTGTTGACAGGCCGTTCCCTCTCCGCCCACGAAGCCCTCGAAATCGGCCTCCTCAACGCCGTAGCCCCGTCCAAAGACCTCGAAGCCGCCGCCCTCAACCTCGCCCAGACAATCGCCGACGCCGCCCCAATCGCAACCCGCTACCTCAAAGAAGCCGTCCACAAAGGCCTCGATATGTCCCTGTCCCAAGGCCTAAATCTCGAAGCCGACCTAAGCTTCATCCTCCAAACCACCCAGGACCGAAAACACGGCATCCAATCCTTCCTCAACAAAACCACCCCAAAATTCACCGCCCAATGACCCCTCTTATCCTCTCCCTTGAGGGAGACTTTTGCATAACCGTCATTCCCGCCACCCCTTTCGTCATTCCCGCTTACCCCTTTCGTCATTCCCGCGAAAGCGGGAATCCACCTTTCGGATGGCTTCTACTCTCAAAAGGAACCTGTATCTATGGACAAACGACTAGTCACCAACCGCAACAACTGGAACGAACGCGCCCCCGTCCATGCAGCCTCAGCCTTCTACGATGTGGAAAGCTTCAAGAAAGGCCGCATTACCCTGAACGAAATTGAGCGCCGCGAAGTCGGCGACGTCGCCGGCAAGACCCTCCTCCATCTTCAGTCCCACTTCGGTCTGGACACAATGTCCTGGGCGCGCCTGGGCGCAAAGGCCACCGGCGTAGATTTCTCAGATGCGGCAATAGAACTAGCCCGAGTGCTCAACCATGAAGTCGGCGCCAACGCCCGGTTTATCCGCTCCGACGTATACGCCCTCCCAGATCTGCTAGATGAGGAATTCGACGTCGTATTCACCTCAATAGGCGTCCTGAGCTGGCTGCCCGACCTGGACAGATGGGCCTCGATTATCCACCGCTTCCTCCGACCGGGCGGCGCGTTTTACATCCTCGACAAACATCCCCTAATGGGCATTTTCAAGGAGTCCGAGACCGGCGATCTCCAACCCGCCAACAACTACTTTCACCACGAGAGATTCTTCGAAGGCGTCCGGCCCACCTACACCGACGGCGCCCCCATCGCCAGCCCAGCCCATGAGTGGCAGCACAGCCTCGGCGAAATAGTAACCGCCCTGACCGAATCCGGCCTCGCAATTCAGTTCCTTCACGAGTTTCACGTCTCCGCCTATCAAGTATTCCCCGGCATGTCCAGGCACAACGACGGCTGGTGGCGGCTCCCAAAGAACAACGATTTATTCCCCCACCTCTTCTCAATCAAGGCCGTCAAATGACGCCCCCCTTCAAAACCATCATCTACGACAAACACGGCCCCGTCGCCCAAATCCGACTCAACCGCCCCCACGTCCACAACGCCTTCAACACCACCATGCGCGACGACCTCTACCAGGCCCTCCAAGCCTCCCGCGACGACCCCGACGTTCGCGCCGTCCTCCTATCCGCCAGCGGCAAAAACTTCTGCGCCGGCGCCGACCTCACCGAATTCGGCTCTGCCCCCTCCATCGTCGCAGCCCGCGACGCCCGCTGGAGCCGCGACCTCTGGGGCCTCTTCCTCAACATCCACAAACCCCTCATAGCCGCCATCCACGGCCACTGCATCGGCTCCGGCCTCGAAATGGCCCTCCTCTGCGACCTACGCATCGCCTCCACCTACGCTTCCTTCGCCATGCCCGAAACCCACCTCGGACTCATCCCCGCCGCTGGTGGAACCCAGACCCTCCCCCGCATCCTCGGCCCCTCCAAAGCCATCCACCTCCTCCTCACAGGCCAACCCCTCACCGCCCAACAAGCCCTCAATCACGGACTCATCTCCCGCCTGACAACCCCAGACCGCCTTGAAGACGAAGCCAAAACCCTCGCCCGCCGCCTGGCATCCCTCGACCCGCCCGCCGTCGCCGCTCTGAAGCAGTCCATCAACCTCGGCGCCGACTTACCCCTCCCCCAAGCCCTCAAACTCGAATCCCGCCTCGCCCTCAAACTAGTCCAACGCCACACCCTAACGCCCCATCACAAGAGGCGTCATACGATATAATCGGAAACTCCTCAACCTTCAAATCTAATCTGGAGAAGAAAAAATGCCCACCGTCCGCGGAACCTTCACCGTCGAAATCAACCCCGACCCACCCCACCATGACCAGGACGGCGTCAAACTCAACAGCAACCACGTAACCAAGCAATACTCAGGCGACGTGGTAGGCGTTGCGGAAGCGCAGATGCTCGCCGCCTACACCGATACCCCGGGTTCAGCCGGCTACGTCGCCATCGAGCATTTCACAGGCTCAGTCCACGGAAAATCAGGCTCCTTCGTCCTCCAGCACAACGGAGTGATGAACAAAGGAGACGCCCAACTCTCGGTCATCATCGTCCCCGACTCCGGCACGGGTGAACTCGCCGGCATCTCCGGCGCTCTTGAGATAGACGTCGACGAAGGTCAGCACTCCTACACCCTCGCCTACGAGCGCCCCTGAACACCCCAATGCCCAAACACGACTACATCTTCGTCGACGAATCAGGCGACGCCGGATTCAAGTTGCACCCGGTCACCGGCGAGCTCCTCAGCAGCAACTACTACGTCGCCGCCGCCCTCCACCTAACCAACGACGCCTTCCGGGACCTGAACCGGCACGTCGTAGCCTTCAAGTACTACACCGGATTCATCAAAGAACTGAAAATTCCACCGCGCAAGCTGCAATTCGAGCGACTGCTCCGCCCCATTTCCATGCTTTCCCAAGAAGGCAAGAGTATCTGGGCGTCAACAGTGGTGGTAGACAAGCTGCGGTACACCGGTCTACACCTAAGGCAAATAGGAAGACGCGGGGCTAATCCGGCCATGTTTCGAAACTATATCCTGCGCCGCCTACTTGAGCATCATTTCCAAACCTACCCGCTGCAATCCCAGCAGTACGATCTTGTCCTTGATCGCGTAGACCTCAATAAAGCGCAAGCGGACAATCTCTGGCAATACCTGTCCGACAATTTCGCTATCCCAAATCCGTCGCACATCACCCACGCCTCGTCAATTTACGTCGATGGCCTACAAGTCGTCCACCACATAGCAAACGGTTTCAAAAATTTCACGACAGACGGATTTGTTCCCAAAGAACTCTCATTCGTCAACCTAAGAGACTTGACGGAAAATCAGGAAATTCTAGCCGACGAATAATGTGGCCAGGTCCGGCCTCCTTGTTTCGGGAGACCCGCCTGGCCACGCTACGTCACCCCACTAGGGGATGTGCATCTATCATCCCACCTCCCGCCGGCTCTGTCAATCTGCATTCCAATTCACAAACCCCGAATTACCCATTAGCTTGTGATAACTCAAAAGCAATGTGACCAGGTCGGGCCTCCATGTTTCGGGAAGCCTGCCTGGCCACACAATCACCCTAAATAGGGATCACTTCCATCGTCTCATTTCCCATTGTCCCCGTCAACTTCCATCCCACTTATCGCACCCAAACCGCTATAATACCCCCGCCAACGCCATGAACATCCTGGAATTCCTCACCATCGCCGCCGCCATCGTGCCCGACCGACCGGCCATCGTCTTCGAAGGCCGCCGTCTCACCTTTCAACAACTCCAACGCCAGGTAAACCGCCTCGCCAACGCCCTCTCCGACCTCGGCCTCCAACCCGGCCAGCGCGTCGCCTACATGGACGTCAACACCCCCGAACTCATCCAGACCTACCTCGCCTGCGCCCAGCTCGACGCCATATTCGTCCCCCTCAACTACCGCGCCCGCGCCAACGAAATCTCCCACATGCTCCAAACCTCCCAGCCCTCCCTCCTCTTCGTCGGCGCGAGATACCAGGACATCATCGCCTCCGTCATCCCCGATGCCCCGTCCCTCCAACACGTCATCGCCGTGGAAAAGCACCCCACCAACGCCTGGCTCTACTTCAACAACCTCATTGCTACAACCCCCGACGACGAACTCCACTACCCCGCCGCCACCGACGCCGATACCACCCTCCTCCTCTTCACCTCCGGCACCACCGGCGCCCCCAAGGCCGTCAAGCTCACCCACGACAGCTTCAGCTCCTACATGCTCTCCAGCGTCCCACCCGCCGACCCGGAAGTGGAAGAACGCAACCTCCTCTCCCTACCCATGTACCACGTCGCCGGCATCCAGTCCGCCCTCGCCGCCATCTACGGCGGACGCACCCTCATCCTCGCCCGCCAGTTCGAGGCTCAACAGTGGATGGATTTGGTTGAGAAGGAAAAAGCCCACCGCGCCGGCATGGTCCCCACCATGCTCAAGCAGGTACTAGACCATCCCCAATTCCCCGACTACGACCTATCCGGCCTCCGCATCATCAGCTACGGCGCCGCTCCCATGCCCTTGGAAGTCATCCGCCAAGCCATCGAAAACCTCCCCAACGCCCGCTTCATCAACGCCTTCGGCCAGACCGAAACCGCTTCCACCATCACCATGCTCGGCCCGGAAGACCACGTCCTGGAAGGTGCCCCGGAGGAGGTCGAAAAACGCCTCCGCCGCCTGACCTCCGTCGGCAAAGCCCTGGACGACGTCGAAATCGCCATCCTGGACGAAAACGGCGCACCCCTTCCCCAAGGCCAGGAGGGTGAAGTAGCCGCCCGCGGCCCCCGCCTCATGTCCGGCTACTGGAACGACGACCAAGCAACCGGCGCCGCCTTCCACGACGACTGGCTCCTCACCGGCGACCGCGGCTACCTCGACGAAGACGGCTATCTCTTCCTCACCGGCCGCTCCAAGGACTTCATCAAGCGCGGCGGCGAAATGATCTCCCCCCAGGAAGTCGAAGACGCCCTCCTATCCCATCCCGCCGTCCAGGAAGCCGCCGTCATCGGCGTCCCCGACGCCCAATGGGGCGAACGCGTCCGCGCCCTCGTCGTCCCCAACCCCACCCATTCCCCATCCCCCAACGACCTCACCCAGCACTGCCGCGACCGCCTCGCCAGCTTCAAACGCCCGGAATCCGTCATCTTCGTCACGGAAATTCCCAAGAACCCGATGGGCAAAGTCCTCAAGCGCATCTTGCGCGACCAATACGGCTTCCCCATCGACGACTCCAATCCTTAATGACCCAACGCCTATCGACAAGCAACCCACCCGAACTTGTCAACCCCCGCATATCCGCAAAATTCCCCGTTGACACGCTTGGGCTGCGTCTCTAAACTCACAAACCGCAATCACAGGCCACGTTAGGAGCATATCTGAAGTGCCCGTCACCAACACACTCGCCGAAACCCCCTTCGCCTCCCCCGCAGCCCTCCTCCAACCTTCCAAACCCACCAAGTCCCTCATCATCCTCCTCGCCGGCGTCCCCGGCACCGGCAAGACCACCCTCGGAAACGCCCTCCTTGGCCACCTCGGACTCACCCACCACATCAGCACCGGCTTCCTCCGCGCCGCCGTCGACCCCTACCTTCCGCCCCACCAGTCCCGCCTCCTCCGACGCCACGCCTTCGACGCCTACGAACTCCTGGACCCCACCACCCTCAGACCCGACGAATACGTCATCCAGGGCGCCATCGCCCAAACCGACCTCCTCCGTCCCGTCATCTCCACCTGCCTCGCCCGCGCCCGCCGCGAAGGCATCGGACTCATCATGGAAGGCAGCCACTTCATCCCCGGCGTCATCGACCCTCAAGAATTCGGCGCAGACCTCCTCTGCGTCCTCGACGTGCCCAACCGGGACGAACTCAAAGCCCGCGCCCTCAGCCCCAACCACCAGAACCGCCACCTCTCATCCTGGGACCTGGAACGCCTGATAATCCTCCAGGATCAGCTTCTCGACATGGCCCGCCGCCACGACCACCCCGTCGTCCTCAACGTAGACCTCGACCGCGCCGTCGAAGAAGTGACCGACCTGGCCCTGAACGCCTCGTCAACTCGCCCTGACCCAAACGGCGCTCTGCGGCGTTGACAGAATTTCCCCGAATGCTAAGATACAACCAGCGTCGGCATACAAGGCGCAGCCGAATCGTTACCCAATCAAATGATGGCGGTCGTTGCTCATGATACCCATAGGGGAGGGTCGAGAGGGTAGATTTCTAATCATTTTCCTTCTCCAATACCTACCCTTATCTGGTCTTTTGGCGTACCATGAAGTGACAGCCGTTGACGCCGCCGCAATAGCGACGATGCTGGCAATTCTGACGGGAATGACGGCAATAGCATTCGTAAGCGGCATAAACACCATCGTCCTGGTGGAAGGAGGAGACATGCTGGCAGAGAGATACCTCAAAAGACGCCTGCGCGAAGGCATAGAAATCGGCCGCGAGGAAGCGAATCAGGAATGGGAAGCTTGGAACCAGCGCCGCATGGACGCGGAGAAAGCCGGCCGTTCATTCAACGAACCTCCGCCCTCCCAAAACGGTCGACGCAATGGTCGCCCGCAGAGCTAGATCGATATGTTTCTGGCAGAGAGATACCTCAAAAGACGCCTGCGCGAAGGCATAGAAATCGGCCTTGCGGAAGGCAGAGCCGAAGCTAACCGGGAATGGAACGCCTGGAACCAACGCCGCCTAGCCGCCAAGAAGGAAGGACGCCCCTTCACCGAACCCACCCCTTCCCGCAACAGACACTCCTAACCTCCAATCTCCCCTACCCCACCGTCAACCCCCTGATCACCCGCCCTACTCAAATGTCGAAGCGTCCTCCCCCACCCACTTGACGATGATAGCATTCAGCGCGCCGTCAGCCTTCATCGACGCCAGCGCTTCGTCCAGCTTCCCCTTCAACCCGCTGCCCTTCCGCACGCCAATGCCGAACCCGCCGTCCAGCAAAACCGACGGCCCCGCCACTTCCAACCGGCCCTCATACTCCGCAAGTTTCGTCACTGCGTACCCGTGGTCCACCAAAACCGCGTCCACCTCGCCATCCAGCACCGCCTCCACCGCCTCCTTCGTTATGTCAAGCGACACGAAAGGAACGCCCATCTCCGTAAAATAATCCGAATATATCGTGTTCGGCGACGCCCCAATCCTCCCCCGCACAGCCGCCTCTCCCTCCCCTGCCCTCACCACGTAAACCGAAGGAGTCGGCGGGTAGTACGCTTCCGTGAAGTCAATCAACATCTCCCGCTTGCCGGTGATGCTCATGCCTGAAAGAATCGCGTCGAAATCCTCCCCCATCAAGTCCGGAATCATCGCCTCCCAATCATTCAAAACCCACTCGCACTCCAGGTCGGCGCGCCGACACAACTCGTCCCCCAGTTCCCGTTCAAGCCCGTCGATTTTCCCTTCGTCGTTGATGAAGTCGAAGGGATGATAGTCGCCAATAGTCGCTATCGTTACCTTCTCCGCCCCCCCGCAGGCCCCCGCCACCAGCAAAATCGCCCCCAGCAGAAGCGCGCAAAGCGCATACATCAATCGAATCTTCACCATCATCCTCCATCAATTAACATAGTCTCCGAATCCCCAACTCACACGCCTACGGAACAATGCCGGGTTGACTATCCCATGCTCAGGATAATATCCTACAGGTTTGAATTTCATGTCTATGACGCCTCGCAAGTGCTGGATGTAACAAACCCTCGCACGGGGAGTTCAGACTGAATTGAACAAAAAAACTTTAGCACAGAAGGAGATTCAATAATGGGCGACCCGGTAGTGCACTTTGAAATCGCCGGCCCGGACGGACCAGCCTTGCGGCAATTCTACCGCGACTTGTTCGGCTGGAAAATAGACGAGCTCGGCCCGGAGATGAACAACTATAGCTTGGTCGAGGCCAACGAAGGCGGCATCGGCGGCGGCCTGTTTCCGACGACCGCGGGTATGCCCTCCAACTACGTCACCTTCTACGTCCAGGTTGACGACCTTCAAGCAACCCTGCAAAAGCTGGCAGATATGGGCGCAAACCCCATCATGCAACCCACCGAGATTGCCCCCGGCATGGGTTCCATCGCCATGTTCGTAGACCCCGCCGGCAACACCGTCGGCTTCTATTCCCTTCCGTCGGAATGGGACGGTCAGATGCCCCCCAAAGGCAACGCTCCTCCCGTGGTGCACTTCGAAATCGGAGGCAGCGACGCCGCGGCCCTCACCGATTTCTACACCGGAATGTTCGGCTGGCAGGTCAAACTTGTCGGGGAGGCCAACTACCGCCTCGTCCAGCAGGAATCCGGCGGCATCGGCGGCGGCATCTTCCAGCACACGGAAGGCATGCCGCCCAATAGCCCTTCCGTCGCCGTCATGGTCGACGACTTGCAAGCGTATTTCAACAAGGCCGTAAGCCTGGGCGGCAAGGCCCTGATGCCTCCCGCAGAGCTTCCGGGTGGATTCGGCAAGATTGCCATCTTCTACGACATAGCCGGCAACCGCATCACCCTCTTCAAGTCCCCCGAATAACCTCCCAAGATCACCACGGCCTCCGACGTACCCCACCCGCAGAGTCAATCACCTGCCCAGTAACCCATCGGGCATCATCGGTGCACAGCCATGCAATCAATCGCGCTGCGTCATCTGGCTGCCCCCAGCGCCCCAATGGCATTGTCTTGAGGATGCGTTCATACACGTCCTCCCCTGCCCATCCCGTGTCCGTTGGCCCTGGATTAACCGCGTTGACGGTTATCCCCCTCTCAACCAACTCGTCAGACAGAGACCTGGTTATCTGATGCAGCGCGCCCTTCGACGCTCCATAGGCCAGCATCGCCCCCATCGGGTCTATGTGCTGGCCCGAAATCATCATCACAATCCGTCCGCCCGGTCTCCCGTCATGCTGACCTGCAAACTCCTTGACCAGAAGCAGAGTCGCCCGAACATTCACAGCCAGATGTCGATCGATACTTTCTGCGGTTGACGATTCCAAAGTCTGCGCTTCACTGTGCGCGTGATTGGCTATTAGAATGTCCAGATGCCCAAAACGACTCACTGCGCTTGCGATAACGCGCGCAGGAGCATATTCCTCTGCAAAATCAATGTCCATGTGCTCAACTTGTCCGCCACACTCTTTTAAGCGAGCGATTATCCTCTCTTGCTCATCGGACTCGCGCTTCAGCGGAAGAATCGTATCGTAGTCTGCGTAGGAGTGAACGAACAGATGCGCTCCCATCAATGCAAGCCGATGGGCAGTCGCAAACCCAATACCCCGCAACCGACTCACCCCGGTGACAAGAGCGACACGGTTCTTCAGGGCTAGTGTTGAGATAGACACAAGCAGGCCTCCCACATACTCAACCCTGCAAAATTTGCCGTCACGCAGTGACCGCCTTATCCCTCAACACGTCCGCCGCCCGCGCCGGATACGGCAGCTCCTCCGGGTCCACCGGCACCTCAATCAACGACGGAACCCCCGACGCCAACGCCTCCCCCATCGCCTCCCTCAACTCCCCCTCGTCCGACGCATAAAACCCCTTGCCCCCGAACAACTCCATCATCTTGTCCAGCCGCGGATTCGTTATATCCGCCTCTATGTATCGCTCCCCATAGAAGAACTTCTGGTACGCCTTCTCCGACCCCCATGAGTTGTTGTTCATCACAATCGCCACCACCGGAATCTTCCACCGCACCGCCGTCTCCAGCTCCTGCGCGTTCATCAGAAATCCCCCGTCCCCGTTGATGCTGATAACCGGCCTCTCAGGACACCCCATCTTCACCCCCAACGCCATCGGATAGCTTATCCCGATGCACCCCAAATCCAACGGACTAGTCAAGCTATACGGACGCCCAAAATCCAGCCTGTCATACGCATACCCCGACGCCGCCCCCGCCTCAATGACCGTCAACGCGTCCGCAGGATATATCCGACGCAGCACGTGGTACACCTCTTGCGGCTTCAAAATCTTCCCCGCACGAGGACGCTCCCCATCCAACCGCTCCCGACGCTCCCTCCGAAGCCTCGCCGCAACCCCCAACCGCGCCTCGCCCCCAGGCGGTGCCCCGACTTCCCTCACCAGCTCCAACAGCGCCCTCGACGCCGCGCCTACGTCCCCCAGAATCCCCACCTCCACCGGAAAATTCCGCCCCAACTCCTCCTCGTCAATCTCCACCTGCACAACCTTCGCATCCTTCGGTATGAACCTGTTGTCATAGAACGTCGTGAAGTGCGACAACCGCGTCCCCAACGCCAGCACCACGTCCGCCTGCTTCACCAACTCCGCCGCCTCCGGCGCCCCCGCCCGACCCAGCATCCCCACGTACAACCGCTCCTCATTCGGCACAGAATCCACCCGCCCATACGACGCCACCATCGGCGCCGACAACGCCTCCGCCAACGCGCAAACCTCCTCGTGCGCCCGCGCCCACTTCACCCCGCCGCCAACCACAACCACCGGAAACTTCGCGTCCCTCAACACCTCCGCCGCCCGACGCAGCAACGCCGGGTCCCCCGCCGAAGCCTGTGACTGACGCACCGGCCCCAACATCCTTTCGTCCCCCTCAACCTCCAACTCATTCTGAATATCCCGCGGAATATCCACCACCACCGGCCCCATCTTCCCCGACGTCGCCACCCGAAACCCGTGCAGCAGCGTGTCAGGAATACGCCCCGCGTTCGGCGTCATCACCGACGCCTTCGACACCGGACGAAACACCCCCACGTGGTCCACCTCCTGGAACGACCCCCGCCCCATGTGCTCCTGCGAAATCCCCCCGATAATCGCCACCATCGGCGCGTGCGTCACCTGCGCCCCCGCCACCGGCGTCACCAGATTCGTCGCCCCCGGCCCGTTCGTCACCAGGCACACCCCCGGCCTCCCCGTCGCGTGGGCGTACCCCAGCGCCATGAACCCCGCCCCCTGCTCGTGCCGCGTCCCCACGTACTGGATGTCCTCCAACCCGTACATCGCGTCCATAATCTCCAGAAACGCCGACCCGACAACCCCGTAAACATACCTAACCCCCTGAGACCGCAACACCTCCACCACCCACTGACCCGCCGACATCTTAACCATCTTCATTCCCTCCCCAACTCCGAATTATAGAAGTCCGTCATTCCCCCCATTACCTCGTCATTCCGGCGAAAGCCGGAATCCAGAGACGCTTCCCCCAAAATGTCATTCTGAGGAGGCTCCGCGACGAAGAATCCCGTTGCCAATATGAAACCAGTATAAGCGGATTCTACCCCCCATATTCCCACACCACCCCCCATCCGTCCACCACCCCCGCGTCCATCCGTCATTCCCGCGTAGGCGGGAATCCATCTTCTCCCTCCGCTCACCCTGAGCCTGCCGAAGGGTCGAGCGGCCCCCTCTTATCCCCTCTCCCAATCTTGGGAGAGGGTTAGGGTGAGGGCATCTTGCTCCCACGAAAGCGGGAGCCTATCTTCCCCCCCTCACTCCAAAAGAAATGGTAAAATACAGCCCAAATGAACCCCCAACTATCAATCCCCAAACAACAACTCGCATCATTCTGTCGGAAGCACGGAATCAAACGCCTCGCCCTCTTCGGCTCCGCCCTCCGCGACGACTTCGGCCCGGACAGCGACATCGACGTTCTGGTCGATTTCGAACCCCACCGCATTCCCGGCCTGATAGGTCTGGCCGGCATCCAGCTAGAGTTGTGCGCCCTCTTCCCCGGACGCAACGTAGACTTGCGAACCCCCGAAGACCTCAGCCCCTACTTCCGCCAGGAAATCCTCGACACCTCCGAAGTCCAATATGTCCAAAGATGACGTGATTCGCCTGCGACACATGCTCGATGCCGCACGGGAGGCGGTTTCCTTCGCCCGTGGCCGAACCCGCAACGATCTCAATACCGACCGCCAACTGGTGCTCTCCTTGGTCAAAGACATCGAAATTGTAGGCGAGGCCGCATCAAAGATCACTGAACCTACTCAAATGGAGACGCCGCAAATTCCGTGGCAGGAAATTATTGCCATGCGAAACCGGCTGGTTCATGGCTACTTTGACATCAACCTCAACATCGTCTGGCAAACCGTCCAAAAAGACCTCCCAACGCTGATATCACAATTGGAGCACGCGCTATACTCAGAGCCAGGCCCATAAAGCTCCGCAAGTCATCGCCGGTTGTCCCGAAAGACTGACGACATCGCATCTCTAACGCCTGCCGAATGGTTTGCGGACTCCGATAACTCCAGGATCAAAATGTTATGATGCTCTTGTACAACCACCTCTCGTTTTTGGAGGCATGGAATGAACGTTTCAACCCTTAAGGTAAGTGTTCCGGAGGCTATGTCGGTCGAAGTGACTGAGGATACGTTGACCGCTGAGCTTTCCGATGGTCGGACAGTGTCGGTCCCCCTGTCCTGGTATCCCCGCCTCGTGCACGCCACGCCGGAGGAGAGAGAAAACTGGCAGCTGATAGGCGGCGGCGAAGGCATCCATTGGCCCGACTTGGATGAGGACATCAGCATAGAGATGCTGCTTGGCGGCTGGCCCTCGGGCGAAAGTCAGAGATCCTTCAAACGTTGGTTGGAAGCAAAGCGGGCAGGAATGCCGGTGACCATTTATGAGATACGTCCCACCATATCCCAGCAGACCAGCGAGAACCCATAGATGACCAACCCCCCACCCCCAACGCCTTCCAAACAACAGTCCCTGCAGAACCTTGTCCTTGACCCGGCCCTGGAACGCCTGGAAGACCTCCTAGCCGAATTCAACCTCTTCGACGTCCTCAATATCCACGGGCAGGAGGCGCCCCACTCTGCCCTCCTCGCGTGGCTCCTCGACCCATGCGCCTCCCACGGATTGCGCGACGACTTCCTACGCGCATTCCTGATGGAAGCCGCGAAGGAAGCCCACAACCGCCGAATCCGCCGCGTCCCCTCCATCGCCGACGTTGACGGATGGAAACTCCGCAACGTCAAAATAGCCCCCGAACGCCACTACATTGACATCCTGATAATCAGCGACGCCGATGGGTTTGTCTGCCTCATCGAAAACAAGATTTGGTCCGACGAGCACTCCAACCAACTAACTCGCTACCTTCAAACCGTCGAAAGCGAATACCAAGGTCTCGCTCCCTTCCCCATTTTCCTAACTCCCAATGGTCGCGACCCGGCATTGAAGAACGACGCGGAACGTTACGTCCCATTCGGCTACGCCAAAATCGTTACCCTTATCGAACGAATCCTCCAGGCAAAAGGTTCAACCATCAACGCAAATGTCGCCGGTTTTCTACGACAATACGCCCTCATACTCAGGAGACGGATAGTGAACGGACTAAACGACATCGACGAACTCGCCCTTCAAATTTACAAGAAACACAAGCCCGCCATTGATGTGATTATCAGCGCTATACCTGATTTGGAAGCCGAAGCCTGGGAGGTTGTTGATGAGGCGATGAAGCAATCTGCTCCCCGCCTGCAACCCGATTACAGCAGTAGGAATTATCGTCGTTTCTTCTCGCCAGACCTTGATGAAATACCGGATCTCAAGGAGGGAACTAACTGGACGCGTTCTCGTCGCATCCTTTTGTTCGAAGTTTGGTATCGTGAGAGAAGGCTGGTTTTGCAAATGGGGCCAGGCCCCAACGAGACGCGCAATCGCATTTTCCAACTTGTGCAGAAAACCAATCCTGTGCCGGGAGTTGATATGCGGCGAGCCTCAAGCCTGAGTCCGCGTTACCATCATATCTATAGTAAGAGCCTTTTTCCGAGACAAGGTTCAGACGTGCCGGATTTCGAGAGAAATAGCAAATTGCTTGAGCAAGCTATCTCCAACTTCTACAACAAAGACTACTGGCCCATAGTCAACGCCATACGCAACGAATTCGGCCTCCAACCCGTGCAAAACCATCCATGAACCAAACCCCCCAAACCCCCGACCCCGGCCCCGTCCGCGAATCCTCCCGCATCACCAGCCTCGACCTCATCCGCGGCGTCGCCGTCCTCGGCATCCTCCTAATGAACGCCGTCCACTTCAAATTCGGCTCTGCTCCCTACTTCAACCTCACCGCCGGCGGCTCCGAAACCTGGCTCGACTGGACCATCGGCGTCTCCGGCGAAATCTTCATAGACCAGAAGTTCATGGGCCTCTTCTCCCTCCTCTTCGGCGCCGGCATGATCCTATTCATCGACCGTGCCGCCGCCAAAGGCCGACGCGCCGTCCTCCTCAACCTATGGCGAAACGGCCTCCTCCTCATAATCGGCATCGTCCACTTCATCATCTGGGACGGCGACGTCCTCATGGCCTACGCCCTCGCCTCCGTCTTCCTCATCGCCCTCCGCAACCTCCCCAACCGCGCCCTCATCGCCCTCGGCGCCGCCGTCTTCCTCTCCTCCGTCGCCATGTCCCTCATCGCCCAGAACCTCGCCGACACCGGCGCCTCCGTGGAAGGCATCTGGACGCCCGGCGAGACGGACGACGAAAACGTCATCCTGATACCCTTCATGCTCGGCTTCTTCCTCCGCGCCCTCGGCCTCATCCTCCTCGGCGCCGGCCTCTACCGCACCGGCTTCATGAACGGTTCCGCTCCCGCCACAACCTACCGAAACGTCGCAATCCTCGGCCTCGCCGTCGGACTTCCCCTAGCCGCCGCCGGCGTCATCATCACCGCCGCCAACGACTACTCCAACGAAATCGCCTTCATCGGCCAGATTCCCAACACCCTCGGCTCCATACCCGCCTCCCTAGCCTACATGAGCCTCATAATTCTATGGAATAACCGACCCGACAGCTGGCTCAAGCAGCGCCTCCGCGCCGTCGGCAGAATGGCCCTCACCAACTACCTGATGCATACCGTCCTGGGCGTACTAATCCTGACCGTTCTTCTAGGCGACGCCGACTTCGTCAACCGAAGCGCCATCCTCCTCTTCGTCCTGGTCGTCTGGATACTCCAACTCTGGTGGTCCCAGACCTGGCTGACCCGATTCCTATTCGGCCCCGCCGAATGGCTCTGGCGCGTCGCCACCTACCGAACCCTCCAACCCCTCCGCCGCTAACCCCCTCTTGCTCCCGCGAAAGCGGGAGCCCATCCCCCGCTCACCCTGAGCCTGTCGAAGGGTCGAGCGTCCCCCTGTAGAGGCGATTGGCCAATCGCCCTCCCCCTCAACCCACGCACCACTCCGTCATTCCGGCGAAAACCGGAATCCAGTCCCCGCTCACCCTAAGCCTGTCGAAGGGCCGAGCGTCCCCCTGTAGGGGCGATTGGCCAATCGCCCTCCTCCCTCTTGCTCCCGCAAAAGCGGGAGCCCATCCCCCGCTCACCCTAAGCCTGTCGAAGGGCCGAGCGCTCCCCCTCTTACCCCTTCCCCCTCGACGGGGGAAGGTTGGGATGGGGGTGATTCTCCCCCAAAACTGCCACGCCCCCCTTGCCTCCAACCCCCTCCCCTGCTACAATCCCTAACATGAAACATATAGACGAAATCCGCCACCAAACAGACGTCTTTCCCAACCCTTCTACCCCTACGGTAAAACCCCCCAATTCGTTTTCACCACAACATAATAACGAATGCCGAATTTCCCCCGAATTAGCTATAAAAACCCCATCCGTATCCCACCACAGAAAAAAAAGAAGCCAAACGAAACGAATCAACCTTACTACAACAACATCCCATCCTCCCTGCTCAACCCTGCCACTTCCCTCTACCCACCCACACCCATTCCCCCTATAATATCCCCAACTCGCCCGTCCTCTCTTATCCCTTCCCCCTATGATGGGGGAAGGTTAGAGCCTGCCCCGTACTCGATACGGGGATGGGGGTGAATCCCCAACCAACCACGCCCCAAAGGAGAATAAATGAGACTCAAAGGCAAAGTCGCCCTCATCTCCGGCGCCGCCCGCGGCATGGGCGCCTCCGAAGCCCGCCTCTTCGCCCAACACGGCGCCAGCGTAGTCCTCGGCGACGTCCTCCACCACCAAGCCCAATCCGTCGCCGACGAAATCAACGTAGCCGGCGACCGCGCCCTCGCCGTCCCCCTCGACGTCACCGACGAACAAAGCTGGCGCGACGCCGTCGCAGCCGCCGAACAGCGCTTCGGCAGCCTCAACGTCCTCGTCAACAACGCCGGCATCCTCGTCCGCGAGGAACTCGAAGAAGGCACCCACCCCGGCTGGAACAGCACGATGGACGTCAACGCCAAGGGCGTCTACCTCGGCATGAAAATCGCCGTCCCCGCCATGCTCAAATCCGGCGGCGGCTCCATCATCAACATCTCCTCCATCTCCGGCATCGTCTCCCTCGGCTACCCCGCCTACAACGCCTCCAAGGGCGCCGTCCGCCTCCTCACCAAGAACGTCGCCATCCGCTTCGCCGACCAAAACATCCGCGTCAACTCCATCCACCCCGGCGTCATCAACACCGCCATGATGGACGGCGACACCCGCTCCGACGAAGATTGGGACCGCATGATCCCCCTCGGACGCTTCGCCGAACCCATAGAAGTCGCCTACGGCGCCCTATTCCTCGCCTCCGACGAATCCACCTTCATGACCGGCAGCGAACTCGTCATCGACGGCGGCTTCACCGCCCAATAACCCATGCCACCACCATTCCCACTACAATCCCATCATCCCGCCCGCCTCGTCATTCCCGCCACCCCATCGTCATTCCCGCCCGCCTCGTCATTCCCGCGCAGGCGGGAATCCAGGGGCGGGGCGGCTCTGGTGGGTTCTCCCCCTCACCCGACCAATCCACACCCGCTCACCCTGACGCCTCTATACCCCCCGCTCACCCCGACCAATCCACACCCGCTCACCCTGAGCTTGTCGAAGGGTCGAGCGGGCGGGGGGCTGGGGTGAGGGTGACTCCCACCAAACCCACACCCAAAGGAGAAAAATGCGACTCCATAACAAAGTAGCCATCATCACCGGCGCCGCCCGCGGCATGGGCGCCTCCGAAGCCCGCATCTTCGCCCAAGAAGGCGCTAAAGTCATCCTCGCCGACATCCAGGTCGAAGACGGACAAGCCGTCACCAACGAAATCACCGACGCCGGAGGCCACGCCGTCTTCGTAGAAATGGACGTCAGCGTCCAGGCCGACTGGGACCGCGCCATCGAAGCCGCCGTCTCCAACTTCGGAAAAATAGACATCCTCGTCAACAACGCCGGCATCATCGAACGCGACTCCCTCGAAGAGACCACCGAGGAGACCTGGGATAGAATAATGGCCGTCAACGCCAAGGGCATCTTCCTCGGCACAAAAGCCGTCATCCCCCATATGCGCGCTGCCGGCGGCGGCTCCATCGTCAACATCTCCAGCATCTCAGGCATGATCTCCCAGGGCTACCCCGCCTACAACGCCTCCAAGGGCGCCATCCGCGTCTTCACCAAAAGCGCCGCCGTCGAACTCGCCCGCGACAACATCCGCGTCAATTCCATCCACCCCGGCACCATCTGGACCTCCATGTCCACCTACAAGCAGGCATTCACCCCCGAAACCCGTGCCCAGGTAATCCCCATGCGACGCGTCGGCCAGCCCGAAGAAATCGCCTGGGCAGCCCTCTTCCTCGCCTCCGACGAAGCATCCTACATGACCGGCAGCGAAGTCGTCATCGACGGCGGCGTCACCGCCGAATAACCCCCCAACCACTCCGCTCGCCCTGACCAATCCACATCCGCTCACCCTGAGCTTGTCGAAGGGTCGAGCGGGAGGGGGTGACTCCCCAGCAATAAACCAACCCACCCTCCACCTCAAACCCCGCACATGAGCCTCAACGAACACATCCGATACGAGCCTGACGAGAAGACCCCCTTCCGCATAACCCTCGCCGTCGCCCTGCAAGCCGGCGTCATCGGCCTCTCCAACGCCGCAACCCTCGTCACCATATTCGCGGCGGCCTCCGGCGGCAGCGCCGACTACGTGTCATGGGCGCTTTTCGCCTCCCTCATTATCGGCGGCATCGTCACCGCCATCCACGCCACCAAGCTCGGACGCTTGAGCCCGGGCTACATCCTCCTCATGGGCCCCGGCTCCCCCTTCCTCGCCGTCTGCGTTTTGGCGGTCATGGAAGGCGGCCTCCCCGCCATGTCCAACCTCATCATCGCCGCCGCCATCGTGCAATTCGCCCTCGCCTTCTGGCTTGCCCACCTCCGCCGCATCATCACCCCCGTCGTCGCCGGCGTCGCCTTCATGGTCATCGCCGTCTCCGCCATGCCCATAGCCGTCGCCAGACTCGACGACGTTCCCCCCGGCGCGTCTCCCATCGTGGGGCCGGCCGTCGGCGCCGTCGCCTTATTTCTGGCGACCATTCTCATGCTGAAGGCTTCCGGCCTTCTGCGCCTCTTGGCCTTCCCCGCGACCATCGTGGCCGGCTGCGTCGTCGCCGCGGCCCTCGGCGTCTACGACTTCCAACACGCCATCGACGCCCCCTGGTTTGGCCTTCCCGAATTCTCCGCGTGGCCCGGCTTTAGCCAACCCCTCGACCCGGACTTCCTCGCCCTCCTCGTCGTGTTCCTCATCGTGAGCGCCGTAGTCGGCATCAAAGCCAGCAACGAAGGCGCCGTCATCCAACAGGTGTCCTGGCGCATTCCCCGCGCCGTCGACTTCCGCGGCGTCCAGGGCACCCTCAACGTAGGCGGAATTGGAATCCTCCTCTCCGGCATCGCCGGCACCCTCCCCACAATCATCTACCTCCCCTCCTCCATCGCGCTTATCAGCTTCACGGGCGTCGCCGCCCGCCGCACCGGCGTCGCCCTTGGAGCCATCCTGATTGGACTTGCCCTCCTCCCCAAAGTGGTCGCCGTCCTGCTGACAATCCCCAAACCCGTAACCGGCGCCATCCTCATGATGGTCATGGGACTCCTCTTCATTGAAGGAATCCGCACAGTCATCCACGACGGCTTCACCCAGCGCAAGGCCATCATCGTAGGATTGGCCCTCTCCATTGGCGTCGGATTGCAGGGGCAGAACATCCTCGCCGGCCCCCTTGGCCCCACCTGGGGCGTGGCCTTCGGAAACAGCGTGGTCGTCAGCATTCTGGCCGCCGTCCTCCTGTCCCTGATTCTCGAAATAACCGGCTCCCGTCGCAGACGTCTGGAGACTGAACTCGACATCTCCGCCTTGCCGGACATTCAAAAGTTCCTTCGCGAACTCGCTTCCAGGATGGGATGGAGCGAGGCTTCCACAGACCGGCTCTGCTCCGCCGGAGAAGAGACTTTGTCCACCATGTTGGAACTCCGCGAGGAGCATGATTCGGACAAGCCGCCCCGTCTCCTTATCATCGCCCGTCCCGAAGCCGGCGCCGTGGAGATGGAGTTCCTAGCCCTCTTCTCCGAGGAGAACATCGAAGACAGAATTGCCTACATGAGCGAGCAGGCCGAAGAGCCGGACATGAGCGAATTTTCATTCCGCCTGCTGCGCCATTACGCGTCTTCCGTGCGCCACAAGAAATATCACGGCATCGACATCGTTATCGTCCGCGTAGAAGCCCAACCCGATTAACAATCCCCTCCCCAAGAACCCACACACCCCAAAGCGCTACCAAAAGGAGGCAGACATATACTAAAATAGAAACAATCCAAACAGGAGGCGTGACAATGGCAGGATACCTGATAGCGGACATAGAAATCACCAACCCGACCCTGTACGAAGAATTCGCTGTTGGCATTAAGAAGCTGGCTGAAAGCCGCAACGGCAAGTTCCTCGTGCGCGGCGGAACCACCGAAGTCGTCGAAGGCGGCTGGACTCCCCACCGCATAGTCGTCGTGGAGTTCGAAAGCTACGACCAGGTCCAGGCCTTCGTCAGTTCCGATGAATACCGCGAACTCGCCGAACTTCGTTCGAGAAGCAGCAACGCCAGCACCATAATAGTCGCCGGCGTCTAACCCCCAACCAACAAATTCCGTAGGGGCGGTTCGCGAACCGCCCCCTCCCCCCGCTCACCCAATCTACATCCACCATTCCCGCGCCCCTATCCACCACTCCCGCGCCCCTACCCGCCATTCCCGCGCCCCTACCCGCCATTCCCGCGTAGGCGGGAATCCAGAGGTGGGGTAGGGTGCGCTCACCCTGAACTCATCCTAAGCTTGTCGAAGGACGAAGGGGCGAGCAGCAGCAAGCGCCCCTCTTACCCCCTCTCCCTTGAGGAGACCTTCGCACAACCCTTGCTCCCGCGAAAGCGGGAGCCCCTCTTACCCCCTCTCCCTTGAGGGAGAGGATTAAGGTGAGGGTGAATCCCCCCCAAAAGGAAGCAAAACCATGCCCACCCCCAAATCCGCCCAAAATTGGCTCAACCAGGTCCTCTCCGAACACGCCCAGACCGAACGCCTCCGCGACCAACCCAACCCCCACGACGACCACTGGCACGGCATGACCGTATCCTTCCGCGACGACCCCCGCCGCGCCGACGACCCCCTCCTCAACCGCCTCGCCCGTGAAGTCCAACCTCGCCAAACCCTCATCGACGTCGGCGCCGGCCCCGGACGCCTCGCCCTGCCCCTCGCCCTCCGTTGCCGCCACGTCACCGCCGTCGAACCCTCCCCCGCAATGGCCCACGCCTTCCGCGAAGAAGCCGACGCCCACCACATCCGGAACGTCACCCTCCTCCAATCAACCTGGGAAGACGCCCAGACCGACCCCGCCGACATAGTCCTCTGCTCCCACGTCATCTACACCGTCCGCCACATCGACAAATTCATCGAGAAGCTCACCGCCCATGCCACCGAACGCGTCCTCGTCATCCTCCACTGGGACCCGCCCCAACACCGCGCCTACCGCCTCTGGCCCGACGTTCACGGCGAAGAAAGAATCCCCCTTCCCGCCGCCCCTCAACTCCTAGAAGTCCTCGACGAAATGCACGTCTCATACAACGTAGAAGACCTCCCAACCCCCGAATTTCACGGCTTCCAGTCCCCCGACGAAGCATGGCGGCAGACCCGCGGAATGCTCTTCCTCACCGAAGGCTCCAAAAAAGACCGTCGACTCCGCGAAGTCATCCCCAATCACCTAGAACAACGCGACGGCCAACTCTTCCTAAAACACTCCAAACCCATGCGCCCCATCCTCATCACCTGGCCCTCCTAACCCACACCCAACAACAAATCCCGTAGGGGCGGTTCGCGAACCGCTCTTCCCCCTCCGCTCACCCTGACCAACATCCCTCCCGCTCACCCTGAGCCTGTCGAAGGGTCGAGCGGGCGGGGGGCGCGGGCGTACCCCCTCTTACCCCCTCTCCCATCTTGGGAGAGGGCTGGGGGGAGGGCGCGCCATTTCTTGATAATCAGTATCTTTAATCGCTTGTAGCCCAACCCATTCGGTGGTATTTTGTAATATACAAAGTGAAATTTTGCGGAAGGCGCCCTGACCCCAGCCTCAACACCTGTCCCAAAAGGCGGAAACAATGACTATCAGATACGCGGGTTTTGCTCTCATGGCCGGCATTATCGTGGCCATCATCGTCCCCCTGTTCATGCCGGGGTACTCCCTCATTAACCGGGTGGACCAGACCGACTTCCCCCTGGCCCTGGACGCCTTCCGCGATGCGGCCGTCCTTGCCCAGTGGATGACCTTCCTCACGTTCATCGCCACGCTGACGATGACCTTCGGCCTCCTGAGCCTCTTGCCGCTGGCCAACCGCCAAGGCGGGCTGGGAGGTAAAATCCTCCAATTCGGCATCATCGCCACCGTCATCGAATGGGCCATTATCCTCATAGCCACCGGCATGCGCCACTTCGAAATTCACCTGCTCCAGCGCAGCACCCTTCCCATGGAAGGAACCATGTCTCCCGCCGATTTCTACTCGGCCGCCCTCGCCGTCCACATCGACATAACCGCCGTCAACCTGGCCTTCGTTGCGATGGCTCCCCTGGCCTCCAGCCTCGTGGGCATCGGACTCGCCAAGCGGTTCCCTTCCATGAACATCTACAAATTCGTCTCCTACCTCCTGCCGGCAGGTGGACTCGTGGGCCTTGCCAACTTCCTCTTTGCCATCAGTTCGCCCGACCTGGGAATCCAGTCCCTCCTCTTCATAAACACCGCCATCCTCAACATTCAGGGACTTTGCCTCATAATCATCGGCTACGGCATGTACAAGCAACGCCCCGGCCTCGCCCAGGAATCCTGACCCCCTCCCTCCCTCTCCCTTCCCCCTTGATGGGGGAAGGTTAGGATGGGGGTGATCCCCCCGCTCACCCCGAACCTGTCGAAGGGTCGAGCGCCTCTTCCTCTTCTCCCTTCCCCCTTGACGCGAGAAGGTTAGTCCTGTGCTGAGCCTGCCAAATAATCTCGTCACCGCAACCCCCCAACCACTTCACAACGACCTTTCAAGGAGTACCACTTGGTCAAATACAGTGAATCCCGAGACCTCCCGCTGGACGTCATTGTGCCTCTCTATTCGGTCAATAAGTGGTCGGCAGCTGAGAAACCTGTAGCTCTACGCAACGGACTCCTCAACTCCGATACGCTGATAACGGCATGGGATGGAGACCGTCTGGTAGGACTTGGCAATGCAATTTCGGATGGCCACCTTGTAGTCTATTACCCACATCTGTTGGTAGATCCTGCGTATCAGGGGCAAGGAATCGGTTCCCAATTGATGAAGAGGTTGATGTCCAGATATGAAGGCTTCCATCAACATATCCTTGTGGCGGATGGAAGGGCAATCGAGTTCTATGAAAAGTGCGGATTCGTCAGGGCAGGAAAAACGGAACCGATGTGGATATACGCCGGCCAGGACCACTAAGCTGACTTCAATGCCGTCATCACCCGCACTCAAGCAGAGCACACACCGACCTCTCCGTCATTCCGGCGAAAGCCGGAATCCAGTCCCCTCCCTTCCCTCTTCACCTGTAGAGGCGACATTTCTGGTCGCCCATCCCCCAAACTTGCCATCATGAAATGACCCTCTGCCTGCCCCCCCGCATCATGCGATGAATGAAAAACGCCCCCATGCAGAACGCCCCCGCACACACCAGCAGCATCGCGTAATACCCCGAATGCTCCTGTATCCCGTTCAGAAAGTCCACCAGCGGCCCCCCCAGCCGCGACGCCGCCAACCCGCCCACCAACGCGAAATTCGCCAGCCCCATCTGCAACGCCGCCCGGTTCTCCGACACCATGTCCGTTATCAACGCCCGCCCCGCCGAGAAGAACAACCCCGCCGCTACGCCCAGCACAATCCCTATCAACACCACGTGCACCAGATTCTGCGCCAGATAGAACAACAATGCTCCTCCGCCTCCCAACGCCGACGACACGTACAACAGCGGCGCCCGCCCCACCCGGTCCGCCAGCACCCCCGCCGGCCACAACGTCAGGATAATCGCCAGCCCCGCCGTCACCGCCAGCCACGACATCCCCGACGCCGGCTTCTCCAGCCCCACCACGTCTTGCAGGAAATAGAAGGTGTACGCCATCAGAATCCCCCCCGCCAGCGTGTACGAAAACGCCGCCGAAAGCATCGTCAAATTCCGCCTCGAAACCCCCAACGCCGCTATCCTGGCCCGAATCCCCCTCCGCTTGATCTCCGCCGCCGCATCCTCCTCAACCGACGTGTCCTTCTCCCTTAACTCATCCGTCTCCCGATCCGCCGAAACCGGATCATCCCTAACCAAAACCAGCGTCCACACCGCCGTTATCGCCAGCACCCCCGTCGGAAGCCCCAGCGAAATCCACAACCACACGTCCCGCTCCCCCTGCGCGTGATGGTCCATGATGACCCCCGTTATCAGCAGCAGCAGCACCGCCCCCGCCGCTCCCGCAATCGCCCGCACCGACGACATCCTCCCCCGCTGGTTGTGCGATACCTGATCCTTCAGCATCGCGTCGTATGGAGTCTGCGACACATTGATGAATAGCTGCACCAGCACCGCCGAAATCAGCAGTCCGATGAAGTTGACCGCCGCTCCCACCCCCACCATCAGCCCCGTCGCCACCAGCGACCCCAACGCGATGTACGGCCTACGACGTCCCCACGCCCACGTAGTCTTGTCGCTCAGATACCCCACCGCCGGCTGAATCAGCATCGCGCCGCCCATCCCGATGGCCCCAAGAAGCCCCAGGTACGTGTTCTTCAACGCCGGGTCCGCCACGTCCAGCACCCGCAGCGGCAGGATGATGTACCCCAGACTCGTCGAAATCGCCGCGATCCCGAACGCCAGCACGCTGAAATTGACGTACCACACAACCCTCGACGCCCACCCCCCGTTCGCATCCCCCATCGTCCCCCCTACGCTCCCGTCGCCGGAGACAGCCTCATCCCCAACGTCCACCGCCGACCTTCTATCTTCCAGACTGCTTTCGTCCATTCCCCGTCCAACTCATCCTTTCCCTCTCTTGTCCCCGCGCCCCCTCTCTGTCCCCGCCAATTCCCCTCTTGTTCCCGCGCAAGCGGGAACCCACCCCTTCATCTTACTGCCAACCTTCGCCCCGACCTATCCTGGGACGACGCCCCAAGAATCTAAGTGAATCCCCCCAAATATGCAACCACCTCCTCCCTCTTACCCCCTATCCCATCTTGGGAGAGGGTTGGGGTGAGGGTATCTCCCCACCCAACAACATCCCCACCGCAGGGGCGGTTCGCGAACCGTCTCTGCCTCCTCCACTCACCCTAACTACTCCCAACCGCTCACCTTGAGCTTGTCGAAGGGTCGAGCGCCCTCTCCGTCATTCCCGCTCCCCCTCTTGCTCCCGCGAAAGCGGCAGCCCATCCCCCTCTTCCTTGAGGGAGAGGGCCGGGATGGGGATCCCCCCATAGTGCCAAAATCTCCTTGCCACAAATCCCCCCGCCCTGCTACCATACACCCATGATAACCATATCCCTCCAACACCACTCCTCCTCCACCCCCCATCCAACAAAAATTCACCATTCGTTTCCCCACTTTTTTGAAAAGACTCCCCCTCCCCCATCCCTCCAGGAGGCATAACATGCCAGATATCAGAGTCGACACCATCATCGCCGGCGGCAAAATCGTCACCTCATCCGACGTTTTCGACGCCGCCATAGCCATCTCCGGCGAGAAGATCGCTGCCATCGGCCCCGAACACCTCCTCCCCCCCGCCGACACCTACGTCGACGCTTCAGGCAAGTTCGTCCTTCCCGGCCTCATCGACTGCCACGTCCACCTCGACCGCTGCGACTCCTACGAGCTTGGCTCCATCGCCGCCGCCCACTCCGGCCTCACCACCCTCCTCCCCTTCGGCACCTACGACGTCGAAGCAGAAGAGACCCTCCCCTCCGCCATCAACCGCCACCGCGAGGAGATAGAGTCCACCGCCGTCGTAGACTTCGCCTTCCACTACATCCTCAACAACCGCCCCTACATCCTCAAGAGCCTCCCCGAAGCCCTCGAAATGGGCGTCACCTCCTTCAAGATGTTCATGTCCTACAAGAAAAACCAGGTCCGCATGTGCTCCGACGACTTCATCTGTGAGGTAATGGAGACCGTCTCCAAGGCCGGCGGCATCGTCCAGCTACACTGCGAAAGCGGCAACATCATCGACTACCTCGAAAACCACCTCATCGACCAGGGCTGCGTCCACCCCACCGACTTCCCTTCCGCCTGCCCCGATTGGGCCGAAGAAGAAGCCATCAACCGCGCCATCAAGATGGGCGGCGTCACCAACTGCCCCGTCTACGTCGTCCACCTCAGCACCCACGTCGGCATGGAGCGAATCAAGCAGGCCCAGGCGGAGGGCCAGCGCGTCTGGACCGAGACCTGCCCCCAGTACCTCCTCCTCACCGACGAAGAGATGGCCAAGGTCGGCCCCCTCGCCAAAATCGGCCCGCCCCTGCGACCCAAGGACGGCCCCGACCGGCCCGCCATGTGGAAGGGTCTTGAACTCGGCTACATCTCCACCCTTGGCAGCGACCACGCCCCCCACTTCAAGCACCTCAAGGCCCCCGGCTGGAAAAACATCTTCGTCAACCCCGACGGCTCCCCCGTCCCCTTCGGCTCCCCCGGCATCGAGACCATCGCCCCCCTCGCCTTCAGCGAAGGCGTCCTCGGTCGCGGCCTCCCTCCTACCTGGCTCGCCCGATGCATGTCCGAAAACCCCGCCCGCATCTTCGGCATCTACCCCCAGAAGGGTTCCCTCCAGGTGGGCACCGACGCCGACATCACCATCCTCGACCCCCAAGGCGAGACAGTCGTCCGCGCCGAAGACCACCACGGCAACTCCGGCTTTACCCTCTACGAAGGCTGGAAGGTCAACGGCAAGCCCTGGATGACCTTCCTCCGCGGCCAGATCCTATACAATCAGGGCAAACTGGAGCAGAAACCCGGCTACGGACGCTTCCTCACCAGCGGCAGCCCCACGCCCCCCCTCGGCGGCCCCGTCCGCTAACCCCCGCCGCCCACCATCGGAGCAACCCAAACCTTGTCCCCCGATAACCAGAACGTACGCTACGAACCGAACGAGAAGCCCCCCTTCTGGATAGCCCTCGGCGCGGGCCTCCAGGCCGCCGCCATCATCGTCGCCCCCGTCGTCCTCACCGTCGTCATCGTAGCCCGCATCGCCGACCAGCCCGAGCAATATATCTCCTGGGGCGTCTTCGCCGCCCTGCTCGTTAGCGGCATCACCACCGTCCTCCAGGCCGTGCGCGTCGGACGCGTCGGCGCGGGCCACGTCCTCATCATGGGCACCTCCGGCGCCTTCATCGCCGTCTGTGTCGCAGCCCTCACCGAAGCCGGCCCCTCCACGATGGCGAGCCTCATCCTCGTCTCCTCCCTCATTCAATTCCTCCTCGCCGCCCGCCTTTCCCTCCTCCGACGCATATTCACCCCCGTGGTGTCCGGCACAGTCATCATGCTCATCGCCGCCACCGTCATGCCCGTCATCTTCGACACCCTCCATGAAACGCCCGAAGGCGTATCCGACATCGCTGCGCCCATAGCCGCCCTCACGACCCTTGTAGTGGTGGCCGCCCTCGTGCTCCGCGGGCCTCCCGCCTGGCGCCTCTGGTCGCCCGTCATCGGCATCGTCATAGGCAGCGCCGTCGCCGCTCCCTTCGGCCTCTACGACGTTCAGCAGATTCTGGATGCGGCCTGGATTAGCGCCCCCCTGACCTCCTGGCCGGGCATCGACGTCACCCCCGGCGTCGAATTCTGGGCCCTCCTTCCCGCCTTCGTCGTCGTCACCCTCGTCGGTGCCATCGAGACCATCGGCGACGGCGTAGCCATCCAGCGAGTGTCCCAACGCAAGCCCAAGGCGACGGACTTCCGCGTGGTTCAGGGCGCCCTCAACGCCGACGGCATGGGCAATTTCCTGTCCGGCATCGGCGGAACCCTCCCCAACACCACCTACTCCTCCAGCATCTCCCTCGCCGAAGTAACCGGCATCGGCGCTCGGCGCGTCGGCGTCATCATCGGCATCGTCTTCATCGCCGTCGCCTTCTTCCCCAAATTCACCGCCCTGCTCATCGCCATCCCGCCCCCCGTCGCCGCCGCCTACCTGACCGTCCTTCTGGGCATGCTCTTCCTGCAAGGCATGAAGATTGTCATTCAGGACGGCGTTGACCACAGGAAGGCCGTAATTGCGGGGCTGGCCTTCTGGATAGGCACGGGATTTCAGAATGGATGGATATTCCCCGACCTGCTCGGCGATGGATTCCTCGGCGTGCTCCTGGGCAACGGCATGACCTCCGGCGCCCTCGTAGCCGTCATTATGATGGTGTTCCTGGAACTGACAGGCCCCCGACGCAAGCAGTTGCGAGTCCCCCTTGACATGGACGCCCTGCCCCAACTGAGCGAATTCCTAAGCGGCTTTGCTTCCCGTGCGAAGTGGAACGCTGCCTCGTCGGAACGTCTGGTGCTTGTGGGGGAGGAGACCCTGACCAGCATGCTTGCGGAAGTAGAGGACGGCCCCAACAAGGACCAACCGCGACGATTAGTCGTCAGTGCCAGGGTCGGAGCCGGTGGCGCGGAGTTGGAATTCGTGTCGGCGGCCGGAGAAGACAACATCGAAGACCGCTTGGCCTACCTTGGGGAAAAGCCCGACGTGCACGACGACGAGGAGATTTCCTACCGACTGCTGCGTCACTACGCCTCCTCCGTCCGCCACCAGAAATACCACGACGTAGACATCATAACCGTCCACGTAGACCCCTACCCCTAACCCCCTTCCCCTCGCTGCCCTCCCTTGCTCCCGCGAAGACGGAAGCCCAGTTCCCTCCCTTCCCCCTCGACGGGGGAAGGTTAGGATGGGAGTGCCCTTCCCTCAACTACTGACCAACGGAAGAGCCGGAGGGCCTGTAAGCCGGGTTCTGTTTCCCCAAACGGGGACGGCGACCATCCATCTAGCCCGTCCGGCCCTAAGGGGCGGACTCGCCGGCGAACCGGCGACGACGTTGCCATCGGGGTCAAGCGGCCTACCCGGGGAAGGGCCGGGCGCCCGTGTCCCCCTATTTGGCCTTGCTCCGGGTGGGGTTTGACTGCCGCCGCGTCGCCGCAGCCGGCCGTGAGCCCTTACCTCACGATTGCACCCTTATCCCACGAAGTGAGACGGTATGTTTCTGTGTCACTTTCCGTGCCCGCCGACGAATCCGACGGCGAACCCTGGACGTTATCCAGCACCCTGCCCGGCGGAGCCCGGACTTTCCTCCACGCGTCAGCGCAGCGGTCGCCCGGCCCTCCAACTCTTCCACCCCAAATCTACCACGCTTACCCACAAGCACGCCACCTCGCATCTTATTCCTTCCCCCTCCGAATGGGGGTAAATCTCCCAACCACCACCCAAACCCCCAATCTACCGTAGGGACGGTTCGCGAACCGCCCGCCATGTTGGATAAAATCAAGAGCCTTCGCCTTGACCTTCACGTTGGCACCATAGGCACTGCTTGGCGCCAAGCCCGCTAGCTGGGAACTAGCCCCCTGCGAGTCACTCGGATAGAATAGAATCCGGAGAGCGATGGTTGCCGGCGGCATCGGTGCCATAGAGTTTTCCTATACTGATATGTGAGGAACGGGGGGAAATGTCCGGGTGGTTTGGATACGCAGGAGGCGAGGAGCCTCCGGTAGACGCAGCATACGGGCGTGTGACCAACGCGGAGCGCTTTCTTCCGTTGCATACCGCTATGTTGGAAATTATCGACCGGCTTTTGGATGACTTCAATGTCGAGTGTACGGAAGGGTTCGGTCTCGACGGGGAGTTGGAGAGGGGTCTGGATATTGCCCGTCCCGATGTTAAACTCACTCCTGGTAACCCTGACGCCGCGTCTCTAGTAGTCGCATTCACGACATTTCCGGGCCTTCATGTCCGATTTGGGCGATGGTGCACGGAGCTTTTTCCGGTCTGCGGCTGCGACGCCTGCGATGAGTCAGCGAAGGACGAGATTGATAGACTCAAAGATATGGTCGGCGACGTAGTTGCCGGACGGTTTAGTGAGACGGCAAAATCTCCCCTGATATCCTTTATTAGGTCGGGGTGGAAGGAAGCGAAGTTCCGGTCGCCAGGCAAAAGGAGGTTTACAAGGAGGTCTCGCGTTGACGGATTCCGCGCGCGGGAGATGGCTGGTGGACGTCGTCGGCTCGACTTGAACTGGAAGCCGTGGCCACGTAGATAGTTGTCAGGATGCGGCGGGCTTGGCGTCTATTCCTTGACGGGGGTGTGCGGCCAGCCCATCTAACACCAAGACTGCACACGCCGCCTCACATCTTATCCCTTCCCCCTCCGATGGGGGAAGGTTAGTATGGGGGTGAGTCCTGACCAACCACCCAATAATCACCCCGCGTACAAAATACTCCCACAGCTGCCGCACTGCACCGCCTCCGACCCCGCCCGCGCCCGCTGGATGAAGTGGGTCGGCTGCGTCACCCCGCAGGCCCGGCACAATCCCCGCTCAACCATCGCCACCGCCTTCCCCGCCCGCGAAATCCTGACCCGCTCGTACACCCCCAAGGACGCCGCGTCCAACCCCTTCGCCGCCTGCCCGCGCCGTTCCTCCAAGCCTTCGATGCGAATCGAAAGCTCCTCCCACTCCGCCTCCATCCCCTGCTGATTCTCCGACCAGGCCTCCTCCTCCAGCGCCAGCGCCGCCTCCCCATCCGACACCTCCTGCTCCATCTCCTCCAGGCTGACCAGATTCTCCAGCGCCTCATCGTCAATCTCCCCCAGGTTCCGCTTCACGTTCTGAAGCTCCCTACCCAGGTCTTGAAGCTCCCTCGGATTGGACACCGCGCCGCCGTACAGCTTCGACTCTATGTCGTCCAGCCTATCCTTCGTCGACTTCGAGGTGAAGTCCAGGCTCCGCTGCTTCCTGTCAAGGTCGCGCAGACGCCCCCGGAGCTCCTCCAGGGACTTCTCCCGGCGCTCCAACTCGCTCCGGTCTCCCAGGCTTTCCTCGATGAACGCGACCCGCCCCCTGGCCTCGTCCAACGTCCGATCCAGATTCTGCAGGTCGTACAATATCCTGGAAACTGCCATAACTCTCCGTCGTTCCGGTGTAGTCGGATTGTAGATACCCGCAAAATCGGTGTCAACAAACCCTCTCATTCTCTCCAACTCACCGCAATCCATAGGGCAGCGACGGGGCGAAAGTGATACAATGCCAGAGTATCGCACAGGGAAATCCGATGCTTCGCATATACAACACCCTCAACAAGCGCGTCGAACCGGTCGCCACCGTGGAGCCGGGCGTGGCCCGCGTCTACACCTGCGGCCCCACCGTGTACCGCTACGCCCACGTGGGCAATCTGCGCTCCTACCTGATGGCCGACTGGATCCGGCGCGCCCTCGCCGAGGACGGCATGAAGGTCGTCCACATCAAGAACATCACCGACGTGGGGCACATGCGGCAGGAGCAGCTGGAGCGGGGCGGGGACAAGGTGATTCTCGCCGCTCTCGCCGAAGGGAAGACGCCTCGCGAAATCGCCGACTTCTACACCGAGGCCTTCCACGCCGACGAAGCAAAGATGAACATCCTGCCGGCCGACGAGTTTCCCCGCGCCACGGACCACGTGCCGGAGATGCTGGACGTCATCCGCCGACTCATGGAGAACGGCTACGCCTACGAGGCCGAGGGCAACGTCTACTTCGACGTGGCCAGATACGAACCTTACGGCCAGCTTTCGGGCAACCTGGGGCAGGAACTGATGGAAGGCGTCCGCGTCGAAGCCGACCCTTTGAAGCGCGACCCCCGCGACTTCACCCTCTGGAAGGCCGCCGAGCCGGGCCGCGACGTGAAGTGGGACTCCCCCTGGGGCGAAGGCTTCCCCGGCTGGCACATCGAATGCTCCGCCATGTCCACCCGCTATCTGGGGCGGGAGCAGGACCTGCACACTGGCGGGGTGGACAACATTTTCCCCCATCACGAGGGGGAAATCGCCCAGAGCGAGGCGGCCTTCGGAACCCGCTACGTTCGCCACTGGGTTCACGGCCAGCACCTCCTGGCCGACGGGGTGAAGATGTCCAAGTCCGCCGGCAACGAGTTCATCCTGGCCGATCTGGAACGGCGGGGCTTCGAACCCCTGGCCTTCCGCTACCTCTGCCTGACCGTCAAGTACCGGAGGCGACTGAACTTCACCTTCTCCGCTCTCAAGGCGGCCCAGCGGGGACTCACCCGCCTGCGGGACCGGGTCTGGCACTGGCAACGCGCGGCCTCCCCCACCAACGGCGCCGACGGCGACGGCAGTCAACATTTTTTGGAGGACTTCAGGGACGCCGTGGAGGACGACCTGAACATGCCCCGCGCCCTCTCCGTAGCATGGGGCATGGCCCGGTCGGCCCTGCCCGACCTGGGCAAACTGGAACTGCTGTTTGAGATGGACCGGATCCTCGGCCTCGACCTGGCCCGCGTTCCCGAAACCTATCCCCTTCCTCAGGAGACTCTGAACACGCTCACGGACCGGGAAAGCTACCGCGCCCGCTCCGGATACGAACGCTCCGACAACATCCGCGCCCATCTGGGCGAGCAGGGCTACCAGGTGCGGGACACCCGACGGGGCGTCATGGCCCGCCCCAAGACTTCCTTCGAACTGGTGGAAGAGCGTTGGCCTTCCGTCTCCTCCCCCAGGGAAGCGCCCTCCTATCTGGACTCCCCCTCGACCAGAGATTTTTCAGTCGTCGTCACCGCCAACGATTATCTCGAGGATGTGAAGCGTTGCGTCAACGGCATCCTCCGCTGGAGCGCGGACTCCGACGCGGAGGTGGTCGCCGTAGACAACGGCTCCACCGACGGCGCCGCCGAGTGGCTGGAGGAGATGCAGAGCCGCCACAAAAACGTCCGCGTCCTCCACTGCGACCACCAGCTGGGAGAGGCGCAATCGAAGAACATCGGCCTGGCCCTGAGCCGGGGTCGCGTCGTGGTGATGATGGACACCTCCGTGGAAGCCGTGGGCGATTTTCTGCCCCGCATCGCCGAGGGCTTGAAGGATGGGAAGGTGGGAGTCACCGGGCCGTGGGGCATCGTCTCCGAAAATCTGCACCACTTCCACGAAGAGGTGACGAAAGGCGACGCCGACGCCATGCAAGGCTACTGCTTCGCCTTCCGCAGGGAGATGCTGAAGGAAGTCGGCCTCCTGCGCGAGTGCTTCCGCTTCTACCGCAACCTGGACCTGGACTTCAGCTTCCAGTTCCGCAACCTGGGCTACCGGATTATCGCCGACGGCGACCTGCCCCTGGTCCGCCACGAGCATCGCCAGTGGGCCAGCCTGGGCGAGGATGAGCGGGATCAGTTGAGCCGGAGGAACTTCCGCCACTTCTTCAAGAGGTGGGGCAACCGCAAGGATCTTCTGGTTTCCAACGTTGGGTGAGCGCACGCGGCAAATTGAGGTTAAGCAAAGACTGACCAGGGAAAGAAAAACCGGTGTCCGGCACGGGGAGATAGCCCAAACGAATCGAGGTCGAACATGGCTGAAGAGGAAAAGAAAAACCCTGATTGGAACAAGGAAAGAGTACGCGCCCTGCGCGAGCATCTCTCCATGACCCAGGACGAGATGGCGAAGGAGCTGGGCACCCGCCAGCAGACCATCAGCGAGTGGGAACGGGGCCTCTACAAGCCGCGGGGAGTCTCCAACACCGTGCTTCACATCGTCGCGGAACGGGCCGGCTTCGAGTACGACGCCTCCCCCGACAACCCGCCGAATAGCGACGAAGACGCAGCCGCCGAATAATCCTTGCTCCCGCGCAAGCGGGAGCCCATCCACTCTCTCACCCTGACCACCCCCATCCGCTCACCCTGAGCCTGTCGAAAGGTCGAGCGCCCCCAATTCCCCAAAAGCCGCATCACTTCATCTGGCTATCTTACACGTTTGCGTGTAATATGGGGATATGCCCACCGAAAGTTCCAACTCCAGGTCCAGACGCCAAAAGAACCTGCGGCGGCAGATACCGGAGTCCCTGCTGGCCCGCCTCTGGAAGGAGCGCGCGACCCGCCAGCATAACCTCCGTACCACCGAAGGACGGCGCGTAAAGATCCTATACCCCGGCCGGAGAGGCGTGGAGGCAGGCCCCGACTTCCGGGACGCCCTCATCTACCGGGAGGGAACGGGCCTGGAACGGGGCGACGTGGAACTCCACCTCACGCCCAAGGACTGGAATCGCCACGGCCACGCCTCCGACCACCGCTACAACGGCGTGGTTCTCCACGGCGTCCTCGCCCCTCCCGACGCTCCCCAACCCCTGCCCAACGGCGGCGCCGCCCCCGCCGTAGGTCTCCAAGACCTGCTCCAACCCTACAGCAACTTCGACTACAAGGGGAAAAAAGACCAACGCAACCTTCTCTGGGCCCACCTGAACTCCCGCGGATACCCCAAGCCCGCCACCAGGCAGGAAGCTTTTCTTATTCTGGAACGGGCGGGCAGGGCGCGCTTCCTTCAAAAGGCCGCCGCGTTCCTCTCCCTGATGGAAAAGATAAACCCGCAGGAAGCCCTGTACCAGTCCCTCATGGAATCCCTGGGCTACAGCGAGAACCGGGCCGGATTCCTCGAACTGGCCCAGCGCGTCCCATACCAAACCCTGATGAAGGCCGCCTCCGCCGTCCCCCAAAAAGACCACCTCGCTCACATACAAGAAATCCTGCTTCAAACGGCAGGCTTCGGCAAAGGGCAAAAAAACTCCGTCATGGACCGTCGGCAATGGCGTCTCTTCAGGATTCGTCCCGCCAACCATCCCCGCCGACGCATAGCCGGCGCCGCCGTCCTCCTTCACCGCACGGCCACCCCCGGCCTGCTGGCGTCCGCCGTCCAATGGGTGCGAGACGGCTCCTTCAAACCCCTGCTGCAAAACCTCGCCGTCGCAGACCCCACCGGCGGCCCGGCCCTCATAGGCCGCTCTCGCGCCCTGGACATGGCCGTCAACGTTTTTCTTCCCCTTGTCCACGCCCACGCCGGTCAAGCGCGAGGCGCGGCGCTGGCAGACCACGCCCTTCGCCTCTTCGCGTCGGCGCCCAAGCTCCAATCCAACCGCATAACTCGCGAAATGGAAGAAACCCTCTTCCCCAAACCCTGGCGTCCGTTGGGAAACGCCGCCGTCCGCCAGCAGGGGTTGATTCACCTTTACCGCCTCATACAGGGAGAAGGCTGATTCCCTTTGTGATACCATATGCGCCATGAACGGCAAGCCTGCCCATAAGACGCCCGGCAACCGGACGCGGGACGACGAAATCAGAGGGGTAAAACTTCTCGAAGACGAGATGGTCGTCGGACTCCTCGACGGCGCCTCCGGCCTGGCGGAAGCCCCCACCCGCCGCGGATCCCTGCTGGCCCTCACCGAGAAGCGCGTCATCGCCTTCCTGGACGCCGAAGACCGGCGGGAGACCCACGCGGCCGCCATGGACAAAGTCCAGGGGGTTACCGTACGCGCCCACCGGCGGCCCCTCAAGCCCCTCCTGCAGGGCGTCGTACTCATCCTCGCCGGCATCCTGGTCTATCTCGTCGTGGGCACCTTCAGCACCGGCATACCCGTCAACGCCGGCATCACCATCGGCGCCCTCCTCGGCGGCGCCGTCGCCCTTCTGGGCCTCCTCTACGTCGTCAAGTTCCTGTTCTGGGACCAGGGCGGCGAGCTCGTCTTCCAGACCGGAGGAATGGAGCTTGCCTTCCTCTACAATTCCCAGAAAGCGTCCGTGGCGGTCCAGCAGCTATTGAGCCGGTTCTTCCAGATGCAAACCGGGCTGGAACCGGAACCTCTCTACCCCCACGCCGACGCTCCCGACTGGCCGCATCTGCTGAGGATGCCTCCCCCGCCCGCGCCGCCAGTCCCGAAGGAAGCACCCGTTCCGCCCGAACCGGAGACTCCCCGCAGGAGAGATCGGCGCACCTGGAGAAGACGCGTCCGACCCTGGACGCCCGCCCTGCGATTGCCGCGCCGCGAGCCTGAGAGAAGCCGCCGAGGGCGCGTGAGAATCCTGCGTATGCGCCAAAGGCCCCCCGGCGCGCTGGCGCCCAAGCCGCGAAACACCCGCGTCCAAATCCGAGAAAAACGCCAGCTTCCGCGCCTACGCCGACACCCTCTGCCCACCCCCGGCCGCAACCCTTACCGCACCCGCCGTCGTCGCGCCAGGTAAACGAACGTACAATGCGCCTTTCAACGCGTCCGGCGACCTGCGCGCAACCGCTCTCCTCTCTTATTCCTTCCCTGTGATGGAGACCTTTGCGTAAGTGCCGAACGGGTTCAGATAGTGGTGTTCGTCTGCCCCAGCCATAGCTAAGTCACGCAATTCTGGATTCCGGCTTTCGCCGGAATGACGGTTATGCAAAGGCCTCCTAGATGAGGGAAGGTTAGAGCCTGCTCTCGCGAAAGCGGGGGATGGGGGTATCTCACTACCCCAGTCCGAGGGAAGGATCAACCTCCAGGCCAAAATCGCCCTCCGCGCCCCGGCCCAGCAGGTAATAGGCACAGGCCGCCACCATCGCGCCGTTGTCCGTGCACAGAATCGGCGCCGGAATCATCACCGGCAGTTCCGCCTTCGCCCGTATTTTCTCCCGCAGCAGACTGTTCGCCGTCACCCCGCCGCCCAGAATCACCCCCCTGGCGCCGTAATCCGACGCGGCCCGCAGCGTCTTCGTCGTCAGCACGTCCACCACCGAATCTTGAAACGCCGCCGCCAGCTCCACCACCAACCCCTCGGCTTCTTCCTCCTCCAGATCCCCCGGCGGATAGACTCCCGCCGCCTGGGCCCGGTGGAGCAGCGCCGTCTTCAACCCGCTGAAGCTGAAGTCCAACGTCCCCCGAATCCACGCCCGCGGCAGTTTTTCTCCTCCTGACGCACCTTCTGAAATCCGCTGAATCTCCGGCCCGCCGGGGAACCCCAGTCCCAACACGCGCGCCGCCTTGTCGAAAGCCTCTCCCGCCGCGTCGTCCCGCGTTCGACCCAGCAACCGGTACTGCCCGTGCCCCGACATCAACACCATGTCCGTGTGGCCGCCGGAAGCAATCAGACACAGCAGGGGGAATCCCAATTCTTCGTGGGGCGGCTCCTCCTCAAGCCAGGCGGCGTAGACGTGCCCCTCCAGGTGGTTGACTCCCACCAACGGCACGTCCAGGGCCAGCGCCAGGGCCTTCCCCGCGTTCACCCCCACCACCAGCGCCCCCGCCAGCCCCGGCCCGTGGGTAACGGACACCGAGTCCACCTCCTCCCAGCCCACGCCCGCGTCATCCAGTGCCTGCTCGACAATCGGGCCGATGGTCGTCACGTGCTGGCGCGACGCCAGCTCCGGCACCACGCCCCCATAGGGTCGATGTATCGCCACCTGCGACGATATGACGTTCGACAGCAGCTTTTGCCCGTCCTCCACCACCGCCACCGCCGTTTCGTCGCAGGACGTTTCTATTCCCAGAATCTTCACCCCAACAGTATACCACCCGCCCCCATCTCTTGTTCCCGCGCAGGCGGGAACCCATCCCTTCTTATCCCTTTCCCCTTGACGGTGACCTTTGCACAACCCTCCCAGGGACGTCAATTAGCCTCTTCCCCCTTGATGGGGGAAGATTGAGATGGGGGTGATTCGGGTGGGGTGGATGAGGCATTCGTCAGTTACGCAAAGCTCTCCTTTACGGGGGAAGGTTAGAGCCTGCCTCGTACTTGGTACGGGGATGGGGGTGATTCTCAGCCTTTACAGCCCGATTCTCCCTCTGCTATCATCACGGCATAGTGGAACCTACGGCTGAACCCTCCGTTGGGCGTGAATCAGATGCTTGAGGGCAGCGACTACCTGAAACTTGGCCTCCTGGTCCTCTTCCTCGCCGTTTCCGCCTTCTTCTCCGGCTCGGAAACCGCCTTCCTTGCCCTCCAACGGGTGCGCCTCATGCACCTGGTGAAGTCCGGCGTCCCCCGCGCCCGCCGCGTCTTCCGCATGGCGGAAAACCCGGAACGCTTCCTCTCCACGGTCCTGTTCGGCAACAACCTGGTCAACACCGCCGCCGCCGCCCTCGGCACGTCCATCGTCATCGCCATCCTCGGCAACGACTCCTTCGCCATCCTCATCGCCACCGGCGGCGTCACCATCCTTCTCCTCATCTTCGGCGAAATCATCCCCAAGACCTTCGCCGCCCGCCACGCCGAGCGCTTCGCCTTCGCCGTGTCCATCCCCCTGCGGGTCGTCGAAGTGGTTTTCTTCCCCATAGTCGAGGCCCTACGGATCCTGGCCTCCCTGTTCACCAAGCTCACCGGCGCAAAAGCCCGCACCTCCCTAGTGACGGAACAGGAGATACGCAGCCTCATCTCCATCGGCAAGGAGGCCGGCGCCGTCGAGTCCACCGAGGCCGAGATGCTGGAAAAGGTCTTCCACTTCGGCGACAACCCGGTGTCGGAAATCATGACCCCCAGGCCGGAAATCGTCTCCATCGAGCAGCACACCACCCTTCGCCAGTTCCTCGCCGTCTACGCCCGGCACTACCACACCCGCTTCCCCGTCTTCGTCGATTCCGTGGACAACATTATCGGCATCCTCTCCGTCAAGGACGTGCTCAAGGCCCAGGGCGAAGACAACCTGAAAATGAAGGACGACGTTACGAACCTGCTCAGGCCCGCCCACTTCGTTCCGGAGACCAAGACAGTGGGCAGCCTCTTCTCCGAACTCCAGGCCCAGGGCCAATCGATGGCGATGATTGTGGACGAATTCGGCGGCATCGCCGGTCTCGCCACCCTCAAGCAGCTGCTTTCCGTCATCGTCGGGCCCGTCGGCGAGGAGGGACAGCCCCCGGAGAATCCCTACGCCTCCGTGGACGAAAACACCTTCCTCCTCGACGCCGGAATGCCCGTCAGCCAGCTGAACAGCCAGCTGGGACTGGACATCCCCCTGGGCGAATATCAGACCCTGGCCGGCTTTCTGCTGGAGAGGCTGGGCCACGTGCCGGAGGACGGCGAATATCTTAACTTCAACGGACTCCGGTTCACCGTCCGGCGCATGGAAGGCGTCAAGATCGAGGAGGTTGAAGTCCTTCGTCTCGCCCCCGTGCAGGAGCGGGACATCCTGTGAGGCTCATCCTCGCCCGCCACGGCGAAACCCCGTGGAACCGCGAAGGCCGCTACCAGGGCCACAGCCAAACCGGGCTGAACTTCCACGGGCGCAGGCAGGCCGAAAACCTGGCCCGCGCCCTCCGCGCCTTTCCCGTAACCGCCCTCTACGCCAGCCCCCTCCTCCGCGCCATGCAGACGGCGGAGACCGTCGCCAAAGCCCTGTCCATCCCCATAGTCTCTCTGGACGGACTCATGGAGATGCACCTGGGCGACCTCGACGGACTGACGGGCGACGAAATGCGACGCGACCACCCGGAAATCCTCGTCCAATGGGACAAGGACCCCTCCATCATCCAGATACCCGGCGGCGAGTCCCTACCTCAAGTTCAGGCCCGGATGCTCGCGTCCGTAGACCGGATCCGAAACGACAACCCCGATGGCCTCGTCGTCGCCGTTTCCCATGGACTCGCCATCGAAACCGCCGTCCTGCGCGTCCTCGGCCTGCCCCTCTCCCAACTGCGGCGCGTCCGGGTTGACCTGGGTTCTCTCACCGTCCTCGAGCACGACGGCCAAAGCTGGCGTCTCCGCTCCTTCAACGAAACCCTGCACCAGCGCGGCGGCTAGCAGCCCGTGGCGCCCCGCCGCAAACTGGAACTCGTCCTGCTCAGGGCCTTGGAGAAATCCGACCTGCCCCGCGGCGCGACCCTCGTCGTCGCCTGCTCCGGCGGCCCCGACTCCACCGCCCTCCTCCACGCCCTCCTCGCCATCCAACCGGCAACGCATCTCCAACTCCACGTCGCCCACCTCAATCACGACTTTCGAGGCCAGGAAGCGGAGGACGACGCCGAATTCGTAGCCGAAATGGCCGCCAAATTGGGACTTCCCGCAACCATCGACGAGGCCGACCCCATCGCCTACCAGCGCGAACGCGGCGTCTCCTCCTTCGAGGAAGCCGCCCGCGAGGTGCGCTACCGCTTCCTCACCAACCTCGCCAACGCCATCGACGCCGACGCCATAGCCCTGGGGCACACCGCAGATGACCAGGCCGAGACCATCCTGATGCATATCCTACGCGGCACAGGAATCCCCGGCCTTCGCGGAATGCAGGAACTCACCCCCTGGCGCGATACCCCTAACGGGCAGCCCGCCCTCCTCTTCCGACCCCTGCTGGAAGCGACGCGGCACGACACCCGCGCCTACTGCCTCGACCTTAACATCCCCTTCCGGGAAGACTCCACCAACCGCTCTCTCCGCTTCACCCGCAACCGCATCCGCCTTCAGCTTATCCCCACCCTCAGAGAATACAACCCCCAAGTCCGCGACGCCCTTATCCGACTAGGCCGCGCCGCTGCCGAAAGCCACCAATTCCTCGCCGACGAACTCAACGCCCACTGGCCCGAAATCTCCTCCAAAGACGGTAATCATGTCTATATGAACACCCCAGCCATCAACCAACTCCACCCCTCCCTCCGCGCCCTGGCCCTCCGACGCGCCTACGCCGAAGCGAGCGGCAGCCCCCGCCGCCTCTCCGAATCCCACGTCAAATCCATGCTCGCCCTCTCCGAAGCTCCCCCAACTAAAACCGTCCACCTCCCCGGCGGCCTAGCCATGCAATCCACGCCACACCGCCTAATCATCTGCCCCTTGGAACAACAGAAGAACGCCGACGAAGCCACTGACTACGAATATCCCTTGAATATCCTTGGAACCACCCGCATCCCGGGCTGGCGCATTTCCATCGAACCCGCCCCTTCCATCCTCGACCCCAAGACCCTCCCTACCACCGACGCCCTGTTCGACGCCGACAAAATCGGAAAAACCCTCGTCGTCAGGAATAGAAGGCCCGGCGACTACTTCCAACCCCTTGGCATGGCCGGACGCAAGAAGCTGAAGAATCTGCTCATAGACCTGAAAATCCCCCGCGAACTACGCCCCTCCACGCCCCTGCTCGTCTCGGAAAAAGGCGTCCTCTGGGTATACCCCTACCGCACTTCTGAAAAAACCAAAATCGACGCGACCACCAAGCGGAGTCTTCTCGTCCGGTGGGAAGCCGCCGACTAACCCCTGCTGTCCCCCGTCGCCGCGTCCTCCCTCATAGGAGGAATCCCCCCCAACCGCAGACGCAGCAGCCCCTTCACGTCCTGCCACACCGTCTTCACCACGTTCACCGTGCTGTTCCTGTCCTCCACCCACTCCACCGGCACCTCGCGAATCTTATAGCCCCACTTGGAGGCGATAATCAGCATCTCCGTATCGAAGAACCAGTGGTTGTCCTTCACCATCGGCACCAGCGCGCGGGCGGCGCGCCGGCTCAACACCTTGTAGCCGCACTGCGCGTCCCTGAACGGCGCCATGAACATCGCCCGAATCATCAGATTGTATCCCCTGGAAAGAACGCTTCGGAGGAAGGAGCGCTGCACCTTCGACCCCTTCACGTGGCGGCTGCCGATAGCCACTTCGTAGCCCCTGTCGATGGCCCGCACCAGCCGCGGGAAGTGGACGAGACTGGTGGAGATGTCCACGTCCATGTAGCTGACGATGTCCGCCGTGCTCTCCATCCAGGCCGACCGCAACGCCCGCCCGCGACCCCGCTGCGGGATGTACATATACCCCACGCCGGGGTATCGCTGCACCAGCATCTCGCTCACGGAGCGCGTCCTGTCCGTCGACCCGTTGTCGACAATGACGATGCGCCACGGATTATCCGTCATCTCCTGTTGCAGGAAATTGTGCAGAATCACAATCCCCCGGGGAAGACGCTCCTCCTCGTTCAGCACCGGAATTACTATATCAACTGACGAAGCCATACTCTCACATTCTAATACTATACAAAGGTTTTGGCAAAACAAAAGCGTTTCCGCACCCCATTTCCCCCATTCCCCGTCCTTTCCGGAAGACTATCACTTTTTGAGAATTTACCACCCTTCGCGTTCTTCCCTTAGCTTAGCATACTCCGCGCGTTGTTTGAGTTGTGCGACATACTCATCAATCCACTTCAGGACATTCGGATTGCTCTCCTGGCTACGTAAGCCCCTAAGCCAAGATATCTTGTCTCTAACGTGCCCACTTTCGGAGCCAGCCCAACCTTCAGTTGAGAAATTGCCTTGAAGGGCACTACGCACCTTCGGATGTTGACCGTATCTCAAGAGCAACTCTCTAGCCAAGCAAGAACCATCCTTTTCGCCTCGAAAAACCCTGGGTACGAAATCTGCCAAGACAATTGGCCTGGACTCGGAACTTTCCTCTGCCCATTCCCATATGAGGTGTTGCGGGACCTTTTCTAATATATGTGAGCCTCCCCCGCCAAACATCTCGCTTCCCCTAAGCCAGTGACGGACTACGAATGCCCGGCCGTCTATTGGGGGGCCGAGCATTGATGTTGCCATCCTCCAGATTTCCCAAGGATTTTGACGTAACGCGACATCCAGCACCTCAGCCGGTTCTTGGTCAAGCAAGGCGACTATCGTTCCCGATTTACCCGCGTTATTCAGCATCAATTTGGCGATTTCTAGCGCTACTTCCTTATTGTGTGTGCATAGCGCTTTAGCCACATCTGCCCACCAGTCCGGCATAAAGTGTCTTTCCTCAGATCGCCTAAACCAAATGGGATGACAAACAATCCTCAGAGCAGGTTCGTTGAACGTGTTGTAGCCGCCGTACATGACAAGAAGGTCTAACGCGGTGGTTGCGGCCTCGTAGTTATCTGTGTCCAAAAGCAAGTCCACCCACTCGGAGAAGTCTTTGCGTTTAAGCGACTTTATGGCCGCGCTATACTTGAATATCCTCAACTCCAGAGGGTCAGCCCCACCTGCTCTAATTAAGTCTACAATGCGCCTGGATGCGCGCTCCGTCACCGTACCGGACCGCCAAGTCAATCCAACCACCCACGCCTTTTGGATAGGATCGCGGGCAAAACTATCCAGAAGTTCCTCCCACTCGTTAGGATTGCGGTCAAACATTGTGCCAAGATAGCACCCAAGAAAAGAAAGATCCGCGTCATTGCCTGCATTTGCTTGTGATTTCAGAATATGTGGCAGGAACGTCATCTCCGAGTCTCTCTTGCCCAATTCAAATCCGAATTGACCACCAGATCGAGCCTGTTCAGTTACCAGCCAATGCATTTCTTCAAGGAGCAATGCAGGCGTTTTTACCGCCTGGTATGCTAATTCCTCAAAATGGTGCTTGGCCTTTTCGGAGTGCATTGCCTTCTCATCGAATTGATCTTCTGGAAGAGCGAACGCGACATATCTTTCAATCCTTGAAGCGAAGTCACTCCCGGATAAGTCGCTTAACAAGATTTCCCATTTATGCCGTATTTCAGCATCCATTCTCTTGCCGTCATAGTGGAGGATTTCAACGACATTACTGACTATTTCCCTTCGATCTATATCCGGTTCGTTGGCCAGATATCGGATTGTTTCCACCATCATTTCCACTAGCGGTCCCAGCCGGGTCAGGCCGCGAACACTTGACATCAGCACGTGGACGGCAAGCGTCTTGTCTTGGACAGTGAGATAACGTACAGAATCTCTTGTCAGATTCCATACTGACCGAAAAGCATCATAGAGTACCCCATAAGTCTTTGGATCCCATAGATTGGGATCACGGCGAACTCCTCGATATTCAACACCCCCAACCTTAAAATAGGGCCCGGTACTTAGCGCCTTCTTGCAAGCTTGCAGACCTAGCGTCCTTCGCTTTTGTGAATCACTCACCAGAGCTTCTCGAAGAATTGGGAATCTATCTGCGGGAGGCGCCTCAGTGGGAGCAGCCTCGCCATAGCCCAAGCTGAACAGGTCGGTGAACACACCGCTAGCATTGTTGGCCCACGACTCGTTTTCAGCCTCAGCTAAGGCAAGAAGAAGCCTAGCGGCCGGCCGGAAGAGTTCCTTCCACACGGCCATGTATGCAAGGGCGTCAACCATAGCCCGCCTGCCCTCTGCGAACTCCAATAGCTCATCGGGCGTCTTTGAGCCAATTACACGTTGGGCCGTCTGCAGAGCCGTTTCAGGGTCAGCCTCGGCAAGAGCTAAAAAAAGTCTGCCCCCGAGTTCTGAATTTATTAACTCGTAATCGGATGCGATGCCACCCTCTGCCAGCATCGCACTTACAAACTTCGCTCCGCGGGGGTCTGCTGCGATATATCGGAAGTGTTCCAAGAATCTACGAATGAGACTTGGCCTTGCAGACTTCGGCATTCCATCTACAAACTTATTGAATCCTTGTTCGTCCACAAAGCCATGCGCTTTCCACCATTCTTCTTGCAAGTGAATTCTGAGCATGAAAGGCGTTACAAAAACGTAGTATTCTCCTTGAACAATCCCCCGTTCTTTTTCTCTTGCCACAACCCTTTGAAATTCTTGCCATGGCACGCCAACTTGACCTGCAATCCAGCGACCCTCAGCTTCGCCTTCTCCCGACACTCCGATGCGTTGGAATAGGGAGATTCCCATTAGAACTGCCTTGGTGGTCATAAATTGGTATGAGTCAGCGGACGTCGAACCACCTATCAGCCGATTCATCAGTTGGTCGTCTGAAACAGTGATATATTCGGTAGCATTCGGATCCACAATTGCTTGAGCGGCTAAGAGGTCCGCTATACGAGGATATCCATCGGCAAATTCAGCGAGTCTACGCATCGCCAAGTTCGGCATGCCTGGATGTTCTTGTTGGAGGATTTGCTCGATAGATTCTTGCTGCAGAGGTTCTGTGTTAAGTTGGACAGTTGGCATCGGAAAACGTCCAACTTCATATGACATCGTGATAAGTGCCAAACGCGGTCCCAATTCAGCCAAGGCATTGGTCAGAAGTCTATGATCGTCTATGTTGCATTCATCAACAATCAGGATAGCCGACATCCCTGGGTCATTGACCAAGGTCTGCACAAGTGGAGACCCAACAAGATCTGACGCACGCTGCACGTAAAGCACCTGGTTTTTTAAGTCGTCGTCCCTCAGAGCTTCATATACGCTTCGCGTCTTGCCAACTCCAGGCAGGCCCGTCACCCTGATTACAGGACAATTAGATCTTGTCCTCAACGTCTCAGTAATCTGCTTTACCATTTCGCAGCGGTCGGAATCCATAACAAAGGTAGTTGGGCGTCTTATATCGTAAGAACTGCCCCATCTTTCGTATGGCCTGCAAATCGACAGTTCCGGGTGTAGAGACGCAACAAGCGATGGATGTCGGTTAGTGAACCCTGCTAGCTGGTTCGCCGTATAAACGCGAACTTCCGTATTCGTATATCTAAATTTAGCCAACTCTTCTTCAATTGATTCCCGCCGCTCGCGAGTCTGAGCATCTGTAATGTCTGCAAAGAGCACCAGCACATAGACTGCTCCACATCTCAGTCTAACCTCCAACTCTCCCTTTAGAGGCTTGCTGAGATCACCTGCGGTGTGCAACTCTCGCTTGCAGGCAGTCTGCCCTATATCTGTCGATTTGATTTGGTAAGCTGAAGACCCTTCCGGTATGACTTCATCGTGGGAAGGATTGACATTGTTGATATAGGCATCGACACCGCCGTCTCCAACATTTATGCAATCCGGTACATTTATGAGATGTCGTCCAACCCCGACACGGTCAGATTCCGCCCATAGCAATTGTCGAAAAAGCACAACTGATAGTTCAGGAGAAAGATTAAGGAAAGCCTTTGGTAAGACTGTAAACCCTGTTACAGACATTTGCCTAAACATTGCCCTTTCAAGAGTCGATGGCCACGAGTTTGACCGATTACGCGATAGTCGGATTGCATTCTACGCCGTATCATATCAATAGTAACAAGTATTGCTTATCAACGCGTGCACCATTAGGTTAAACCAATCGTGTCTCCAAACCAAATCGCCAATGTTTTTCTGGGTCAGCACTATTTATACCTTCAAGCCGTCCTAAAAATCCGCCTGCGCCATCAAGGACGAAATCAGGACGACGACATTCAGGACTCGTCCTCGGCTAAACCCGCCGTCGGACAGCTAGTCAAAGCCCCCCTAATCCCCTCCCACGTACCGCTCCATCCGCTCCACGCTGTACCCCGTGGCCCCCATCAGCAGGCTCTCCACCGCCACCCGCGCCGTGTCCAGACTCGTGTAGCAGGGGATGTTGCTCTCCGCCGCCGCCCGCCGGATGTAGAACCCGTCCCTCATCGTCGTCCCCACGTCCGAAACCGTGTTTATAACCGCCTGCACCGTCCCGTCGCTGATTACATCCACCACGTTCGGATGCCCCGCCCCCAGTTTCTCCGGCGTCATCGTAACCTCCGCGCCCACCGCCCACAGCATCGCCGCCGTCCCCTCCGTCGCGTACAGCTTGCAACCCGCCTTCACCAGGTCGCGAATCAACGCCAGCGACTCCGCCTTGTCCCTGTCCGCGATGCTCAACAGCACCGACTGACCCCGCGCCAAGGTCAGATTCGCCGCCGCCAGTGCCTTCGTCAAGGCCGGCCCGAAGCTGTAGTCCACCCCCATGACCTCCCCCGTGGACTTCATCTCCGGCCCCAGGTGCCAGTCCACCCCCGCCAGCTTGGACATGGAAAACACCGGCGCCTTCACCGCCACCATGTTCCTCGCGGGCCACAATCCCCCCTCGTACCCCATCTCCCGCAACCCCTTCCCCAGAATCGCCCGCGTCGCCAGACTCACCATCGGCACGTTCGTCACCTTAGATAGAAACGGCACCGTCCGGCTCGATCTCGGGTTCACCTCCAGCACGTACACCGTCGTTTCCGTCGTTTCCTCCGCCGGATGGCTGGGACTCCGATACGCAGGCCCCCCGACGATTACGAACTGCACGTTCATCAGCCCCTTGATGTTCAGCGCCCGCCCTATCCGCGTCGTGTAGTCAACCATCGTCGCCGTCTCACGCTCCGTCAGGTTCAGCGCCGGATAGATGGCCATCGAGTCCCCGCTGTGCACCCCCGCCCGCTCGATGTGCTCCATTATTCCCGGAATCAGCACCTCCTCCCCGTCGCAGATGGCGTCCACCTCGCACTCCTTCCCCTCCATGTACCGGTCGATGAGAACGGGACGGCCGCTCTCCAACGCCACCGCTTCGTTCAGATAACGAATCAACTCCCCCGCGTCCCTCACGATTTCCATCGCCCGCCCGCCCAGCACGTAACTCGGACGCACCACCACCGGATACCCGATGTTCTGCGCCACCCGCAGCGCGCTCTCCGCCGTCGTCACCGCCGCTCCGGGAGGCTGCGGAATTCCCAACCGGCCCAGAAACTCGTCGAACCGATGCCGGTCGGAAGCGATGTCGATAGCGTCCGCGCTCGAACCCAATATCGGCAACGCGGCCTGGTCCAACACCTGCGAAAGGTCAATCGCCGTCTGTCCGCCGAACTGCACCACGGAAGGCGGCGGCCCTTCTTCCGCAGTCTCGTTCTCGATGATGTCCTGCAAGCTCTCCCCGTCCAGCGGCTCGAAGTACAGCCTGCTGCTGGTGTCGAAGTCCGTCGACACCGTTTCCGGGTTGGAGTTCACCATGATTCCCTGCACGCCCACTTCCTGCAACGCCCACGCCGCGTGGACGCTGCAATAGTCGAACTCTATCCCCTGCCCGATGCGAATCGGCCCGCTTCCCACCACCACCGCCTTCGCCCCCTCCAACGGCGCGGCCTCATTCTCCTGCTCGTAGGTGCCGTAGAAGTAGGAAGTGACCGCTTCGAACTCCGCCGCGCAGGTGTCGATCATCTTGTAGACGGGACGAATCCCCCACTGCCGACGCAGCTCCCGCACTCGCGGCGGCAGCAGGTCCGCAAGGACGCCGATCTGCTCGTCAGAGAATCCCAGCCGCTTCGCCTCCCATAGCTGGCCCGGCCCCAGGTCTTCCGCCAGCAACCGACGCTCCATCCCCACGATTCGCGCGAAAGCATGGACGAACCACGGGTCGATTCCACTCAGCTTCGTTATCTCATCCCCGGACATCCCTCGGCGCAACGCCGCCATCACCGCCCACAGCCGGAAATCCGTAGCCTCCCTGAGGTACTCCTTCGACTCGAATTCCCCGCCCCGGCTCCATTCCGGGTCCTCCCACAACAGCGTCCTACCTCCCACTTCCAAAGAGCGCACCGCCTTCTGGAACGCCCCCTCGAAGGAGCGGTCTATCGCCATCACCTCCCCCGTCGCCTTCATCTGCGTCGAGAGCCTCCGGTCTCCGGCGGCAAATTTGTCGAAGGGCCAACGCGGTATCTTCACCACGCAGTAGTCCAGCGCCGGCTCGAACGCCGCCATCGTCTTCTGCGTCACCGCGTTCGGTATCTCGTCCAGCCGCTTCCCCACGGCGATTTTCGCCGCCACCCGCGCTATCGGATAGGCCGTCGCCTTGCTGGCCAGCGCGGAACTCCGGCTCAACCTCGGGTTGACTTCGATGACGTAATAGGGCGAATCCGGCTCCCACTCGTTCTGAAACGCCTCGTTCACCATCGGATGCGGACGAAGCGCGAACTGGATGTTGCACCCGCCCTGAATCCCCAAGGCCCGGATGATGCGAAGGCTCGCCGACCGCAGCATCTGATGATCCTTGTCCGTCAGCGTCTGGCTGGGCGCGACCACGATGCTGTCCCCCGTGTGCACCCCCATCGGGTCCAGATTCTCCATGTTGCAAATCGTGATGCAGTTGTCCGCGCCGTCCCGCATCACCTCGTACTCCAACTCCCGCCACCCCTCCAGCGACCGCTCCACCAGCACCTGGTTGATGGGGCTGGCGTCCATCCCCTCCTTGACCACCGTGCGGAACTGCTCCTCGTTGTAGACCATCCCCCCGCCCGTGCCTCCCAGCGTGTAGGCCGGACGCACCACCAGGGGCAGCCCCAGCGTTTCCAACGCCGCCCGCGCTTCCTCTTCCGACGACACCGTCACGCTGGGCGGCGCCGGTTCTCCCATCTCTATCAACAGCTGACGGAACTCCTCCCTGTCCTCCGCCATCTTGATGGTCTCCAACGGCGTCCCCAACAGCCGGACGCGATGACGCTCCAACGCTCCCGCCTCAGCCAGGTCCACCGCCAGATTCAACCCCGTCTGCCCTCCAAGGGTGGGGAGAATGCCGTCCGGCTTCTCCTTGGCGATTATCCGCTCCACCACGTCCACCGTCAGCGGCTCGATGTAAACGGCGTCGGCGATTCCGTGGTCTGTCATTATCGTCGCCGGATTGGAATTCACCAGCACCGTGTAGACCCCCTCCTCTCGCAGCGACTTGCACGCCTGCGTCCCCGCATAGTCGAATTCCGCCGCCTGCCCGATGACAATCGGCCCCGAACCGATAACCAGCACCTTCTTCAACTCTTCCCTCATATATCCTTTCCATAAACCCTCTTCCCCCTTGATGGGGGAAGATTGAGATTGGGGTGAACGTCCCCCCTATTGTCTCACCCTCCCCTCTTCTCCCTTCCCCCTTAACGGGGGAAAGTTAGGATGGGGGTGTCCCTCCCTCCATTATAAAACTAAACCCCCGCCGGTGGTGGCCCGGCGAGGGTTCGTCCTGATTGTCTCCAGGAAATCATCATTCGACGGGTATCAGCCCCGGCAATTTGATGAATCCCCTCTCCTGCATTCCGTTCAACATCTGGCATATGAAGTTCAGGAACAGCTTCGCCTCCATGTCCGTCCACGCCCCCTTCTCCCTCTGGATATCCCGATGCGGGGGCACCAGCAAACTGGTGGTGTACTCGTCCTCTTTCTTCACCAGGATGAATCCGATGGGGTCCGGCTTCAGAAACGGATTCGCCAGCAACTTGGGCCTGACCAGCAGCTTCCACTCGGAGCCGATTATGCCCCTGCCGGAACTCACGCTGAACCCGTACTCCCCGTACTCGAACGTGGAAACGCAGTCGTCTATGAAGTCCACCAAATCATAGATTTCACATTCCACGTCCACTTCCATGCCCTGTTCCACTAGAAAATGATTGTACAAAGTCCTACCTCCATCAATTCGACCCCGGCTCGAACCGCCGTCCTCCGGGGCCCATGTGTGCGACCCACGCGTTTCGTGGGCGATTGACCTATTTTGATACTTTTTCACGCTTTGCGCCAAGGTAAGAGGCTGCCTCTTTCCCCCGTTTCTACCTCCTTCCGCTATCGTCATTCCCGCGAAAGCGGGAATCCACTCCCCACTCTTATCCCTTCTCCCGTCCTGGGAGAAGGTTAGGATGAGGGTCTCCAACCATCTCCAAAAACCTGTCAAAGATATACTCATTATCCCGAGGCCCCGGTGACGCCTCGGAATGATACTGAATCGTCATTATCGGCATCTCCCGATGAACCAGCCCCTCGATGGTTCCGTCGTTCAGATTTACGTGGCTGGCGACCAAGCCTTTCGGCAGCGTGTCGGCGTCCACCGCGTACCCGTGATTCTGCGCCGTGATGTACACCCGCCCCGTCGCCAGATCCTTCACCGGATGATTCGCCCCCCGGTGACCGAAGGGCAGCTTGAACGTCCCCGCGCCCAGCACCCGCGCCACCACCTGATGCCCCAAGCAGATGCCCAACACCGGAACCCGCCCCAGCAGTTCAGACGCCGCCTCCACCGCGTAGTCCAGCAGGGCCGGGTCTCCCGGCCCGGGCGAAAGCAGCAACCCGTCCGGTTCCAACGCCATTATCTCCGACGCCGAAGCCGCGGCGGGCGCGGTTATCACCTCGCATCCCCGCTCGTGCAGGCACCGCAGCACGTTGTTCTTCACCCCGTAATCCGCCACCACAACCCGCAGCCCCCGCTTCTCCCCGCCCCACCGGAACACCGACGGCGTCGTCACCCGCGCCACGTGGTCCACGTCGTCATACCTGGGCGTCGAACCCCAAATCCCCTCCGCCCTCGACGGCGAGTCCAGCACGATGACCCCCATCATCACCCCCTGATTCCGCAGCCGACGCGTCACCGCCCGCGTGTCCACCCCGAATATACCCGGCACGTTCTGCGCGGCCAGAAACTCGTGCAGCGTCGAGGCGTTCTCCCCGTTGCTCGGCGTCAGGCAGTGCTCCCGCACCACGAATCCCGCCACCTGAACCTTCACCGATTCGTTATCCGCGTCGTTGATGCCGTAGTTCCCCACAAGCGGATACGTCAGCACCACCAGCTGCCCCGCGAACGAAGGGTCCGTCAACGCCTCCTGGTAGCCCGTCATGCTCGTGCTGAACACCAACTCCCCATACGAATCCCGTTCCGCACCGAAGGACTGCCCCTCGAAAACGGTCCCGTCTTCCAATACGAGATAAGCGCGACGACTCATTCCCCCTCCACCTCATAGACTGGCCCTACCCCCTCCGGCTCCCGCACCGAAAGCTCGTATCCCTCCCCCACGGCCTCCTCTTCGCCGGAGAAGAACCGGAACTGGTGTAGCTGGTGCTGCGAAATAAACTTGAGCCGGCGAATGGGCTTGTAAATCAACTGCCCGCTCTGCTGCACACCGTAGAAGGCGGGCGCGTTCTGCCACCCGCAATACTTGCACGCGAACGTCACGTCCCCCTCCTCCCCCTGCATCACCGCGAACCCCGGCTGGCACCCCTGCGGCTCCTGGCTCACCACGCACGTCGGATTCCCGCACTCGACCCCCTCCGCATTCACCGTCCCGTCCTCAGACTCCTCCCCCGCCGCCGCTCTCTTCCACGGCTTCAACCCCAGCGCCAGACTCAACAGCGCCATCCGTACCGGCACCCCGTACCCCGCCTGGTCGAAATACTTGCTGCGATGGTCTTCGTCCATGTCGTAGGAAATCTCATCCACCCGCGGCAGGGGATGCAGCACAATCGAACGCGTAAACCGGCTCCTCATCGTGTCCCTGCTTATGCGCGGATACCTCCGACCGCCCTCCTCCTTCAACGCCGCGTCCCGCTCCACCTGCTTCCGCGTCACGTAGAACACCAGCTCCGACCCTGGAGAAAGCTGCAACCGCAAGTTCGGCTCGTCCTCCATCAACGCCCTCTGATGCGGACGGCTCGGCGTCATGTAGATGGCGTCCAATGACGAAGCCTCATCCTCGCCCGCGTCGCCGCCGTATAGCGCCTGAAAATCCCCCGACGGCACCCGCTCTATCTGCCTGCCGTACTGAATCTGAATCTTCGCCCTCACGTGCTCCGGCAGTCCCAGACCCTCCCCCGGCACGAAGAACAGTTCCGCCCCGAACCTCAGCAGCCCGAATATCAGCGAATGCACCGTCCTGCCGTGCTTCAAGTCGCCGCACAACGCCACCCGCAGCCCCTCCAACGACCCCTTCTCCGCCACCAGCGTAAACAGGTCGCACAACGTCTGCGTCGGATGCTCGTGCCCGCCGTCTCCGCCGTTGATGACCGGCACGGAAGCGTAATCCGCCGCCAGCCGCGCCGACCCCTCCCACGGATGGCGCATCGTGATAACGTCGGAATACTTGCTCCATATCCGAATCGTATCAACCAGCGTCTCCCCCTTCTCCATCGACGACGACCCCGTCCCCACTGTCGAAATCACCCGCCCGCCAAGCCGGTTCATCGCCGATTCGAAAGAACCCCGCGTCCGCGTGCTCGGCTCGAAGAACAGGCTCGCCATGATATATCCCTGCGCCACCGACGAATGCCCCCGGATGTCCGACGCCATCTCGCGCGCCAACTCCAACACGTCCACTATCTCCTCGTTGGACATGTCTTCGATGGATATAAGCCCGCCGCGATACACGCCTACCCGTCCCTTCCCCTCAGCAGGGCCACCTCGTCCCGCCCGTCCACCTCCCTCAACCGCACCTGCACCCGCTCGCTGCGAGAAGTCGGAAGATTCTTGCCCACGTAATCCGCCCGTATCGGCAACTCCCGGTGCCCCCTGTCCACCAGAATCGCCAGCTGCACCAGCCGGGGCCTACCCGCCCGCATCAGCGCGTCGAGAGCGCACCGCGCCGTCCGCCCCGTGTACAACACGTCGTCTACCACAACGATCTTCCGCCCGTCCACGTCCAACGACGGGGAAGGACGACGACCATCCCGGCAAACTCCGTCGTCCCTGAACGGACTCACGTCCAACCCCGCCAGCGGCGGCGCGACCCTCTCCACCTCGCGAATCTTCGACGCCAGCCGCCGCGCCAGGGGCAGCCCCCGTGTCAGAATTCCCACCAGCGTCAACCCGTCAACGCCCCCGTTGCGCTCCAATATCTGATGCGCGATGCGCCACAGAATCCTGTCCAGCGACGCGCCGTCCAGAATCGTCTTATCCGGCGTCTCCAACCGGCTCGCCTGGGCCGTGATTCGGGCCAACAAAAACCCCCTTGCCGGCTTGACAAGGGGCGCACGCAAATACCCTATCGTGCAGACAATCCTTGCCAACCTCGCCGGGCTGAATTAAAGGTTAGTCCCAAAAAAGAATTCCGCCACCCAGTCTACCACACCCCCAGAAAAACGCAACCACCCTTCTCTCTTAATCCCTTCCCCCTTGACGGGGGAAGGTTAGGATGGGGGTGTCTCCCCACTCACCCTGAGCCTGTCCTGAGCTTGTCGAAGGGCCTGTCGAAGGGTCGAGCGGCCCCCTCCGTCATTCCGGGGAACGCCGGAATGACGGAGACCTTTGCATAACTCTTGCTCCCGCGCAAGCGGGAGTCCACCTCCCTCCTTCCCTCCGTAGCGGCGACCGGAGCAACAACCATCTCTTGACTCCCGCGCAAGCGGGAACCCACCCCCACCCCCTCAATTGCCAATTCCCAACCCCTGGCGTATAATTCCACCATCAGCACCTTAACTCCCGCAAAAAGAGGAGCAGACATGGCAACTGGCAAGGATAGACTCAACGGCTCGGAAAACGCCCAGATCGGCACTTGGGAAGTGAAAACCGGAATGGCCGAACAGCTTAAGGGCGGCGTCATCATGGACGTCGTCACCGCCGAAGAGGCCAAAATCGCCGAGGACGCCGGCGCCTGCGCCGTCATGGCCCTGGAACGCGTCCCCGCCGACATCCGCAAGGACGGCGGCGTCGCCCGCATGTCCGACCCCACCAAGATAATCGAAATTCAGGAGGCCGTCACCATCCCGGTTATGGCCAAGTGCCGCATCGGTCACTTCGCCGAAGCTCAGGTCCTCCAAGCCCTCGGGATAGACTATATCGACGAGTCCGAAGTCCTCACCCCCGCCGACGAAGACCATCACGTGTGGAAGCACAACTTCACTGTCCCCTTCGTCTGCGGCTGCCGCAATCTCGGCGAAGCCCTCCGCCGCATCAGCGAAGGCGCCGCCATGATTCGCACCAAGGGCGAAGCAGGCACCGGCGACATCGTCGAGGCCGTCCGCCACAACCGCACCGTCCAGGACGAAATCCGCAAGATTATGAACATGTCCGAGGACGAACTTCCCACCGAGGCCAAGCTCCTCGGCGCCCCCCTGGAACTCGTCCAGGCCGTCAAGCGGCAGGGCCGCATGCCCGTCGTCAACTTCTCCGCCGGCGGCGTCGCCACCCCCGCCGACGCATCCCTTATGATGCAGCTCGGCTCCGACGGAGTCTTCGTCGGCTCCGGCATCTTCAAGTCCTCCAACCCGCCCCTCATGGCCAAGGCAATCGTCGAGGCCGTCACCTACTACCAGGACCCCGAAATCGTCGCTAAGGTATCGAGGGGTTTGGGAGACGCCATGCCCGGCCTATCCGTCAGGGAGCTGAAGGAGGGGGAACTCCTCGCCACAAGAGGCTGGTAGAAGACTTCTGACCTCAGCGCCATTGCAAGAACCTATGCTCACCGTCGGCGTGGTCGCAGTCCAGGGCGATTTTGCCAGGCACGTCGCTCTTCTCAAAGAGTTGAACGTCGCCACCCGCGAGGTGCGCTTGCCGGAGGACCTGGAAGGTCTTGACGCCCTGATCATGCCCGGCGGCGAGAGCACGACCTTTCGCCACCTCTTCGACCTCTACGGCCTGGCCGAACCTATTGCCGCCCTTGCCGCCTCCGGAGTTCCCACGTGGGGCACCTGCGCCGGCATGATAATGATGGCCTCCGAGCTTGAAGACCCCCGCCCGCAACCCCTCGGCCTCATGGACGTGACCGTCAGCCGAAACGCCTACGGCCGCCAGGTGGATAGCTTCGTAATCGATATCAACTTTCCGATTCTCGGCGATGAACCCTTCCACACCGTCTTCATCCGCGCCCCCGCCGCCACCCGCGTCGGCTCCGACGTGGAAGTCCTCGGCGCCCTCCCCGACGGCACCCCCGTCGCCCTCCGACAAGACAATATGCTGGTGACGTCTTTCCACCCCGAACTCACCGGAGACACCCGCTTCCACCAATACTTCCTCAGCCTGATTAACCCATGCCATAGGTGAACCGACCTTGATAGAACCCCAAACCCAACAGCTTGAACGCCATATCCAGGACGACCTGGACCTCCTCCTCCAATGCCTCCCTTCCCGCGTCGTCGGACCCCTCCGCGACATGACCGACCTCAGCGACCTTCTGGAAGTCGTCCTCGACCTCGCCCGCCCGCCGGAGGCCCGCTTCCCCCACGGCGACGTCATCCTGGACACCGACGAGGTCACACCCGCCGACCTGGACTACGTAACCTCCCGCATCGGCGAGTTCGGCGACGACAACCGATCCGGCATCGAACGCACCCTCCACCGCATCTCCGCCATCCGCAACCGCAAGGGCCGCATCCTCGGCATCACCTGCCGCGTCGGTCGCGCCGTCTACGGCACCATCGCCACCATCGAAGACCTGGTATTCTCCGGCAAGAACATCCTACTCCTTGGACGACCCGGCGTCGGCAAGACCACCATGCTGCGCGAAGTCAGCCGCGTCCTCGCCGACAACGCCAGGAAGCGCGTCATCGTCGTCGACACATCCAACGAAATCGCCGGCGACGGGGACATCCCCCACCCCGCCATCGGCCACGCCCGCCGCATGCAGGTCGCCTCCTCCAACCTCCAGCACGCCGTCATGATTGAAGCTGTCGAAAACCACATGCCCCAGGTCATCGTCATCGACGAAATGGGTACGGAACTCGAAGCCGCAGCCGCCCGCACTATCGCCGAGCGCGGCGTCCAGCTTATCGCCACCGCCCACGGCAACTCCCTGGACAACCTCATCCTCAACCCCACCCTCTCCGACCTGGTCGGCGGCATCCAGACCGTCACGTTGGGCGACGACGAAGCCCGCTACCGCGGCACCCAGAAGAGCGTCCTGGAGCGTAAAGCCCCGCCCACCTTCGACGTGGTTGTCGAGATTCAGAGTTGGGACACCGTCGCAGTCCACGACGACGTCGCCAAAGTCGTCGATTCCTGGCTGAGAGGCTACCCCCTCGTCCCTCAAGTCCGCCGCCTCGACGAAGCCGGGCAGGTCGTCAAGGACAGCCAATCCGCGTCCATCGATGAGGCCCCCCCGTCCCCAACGGCTTCTCCCTTCGCCAACGATTCCCTCGCTCCCCGCATCTTCCTATTCGGCGTGGGCCGCGACAAGCTGGAACAGGCCGCCGACAACTCCGGCGTCAACGTGGAAATCGTCACCGACCTCCGCCACGCCGACCTCATCCTCACCACCAAGTCCCACTACAAGCGCGGCGCCAGGGTCATCCGCATCGCCGAGGAGTCCGGCTCCCCCGTCCACGTCGTCCGCAAAAACACCGCCGCCCAGGTCCAGCAGTTCCTCCGCGGCCAGCAGCGACGCAGCAACGGCGACAAGAACCTCAACGTCGCCCTTCAGGAAGCCCACGAAGCCGCCCAGAGCATCCTCGACGGCGAGGAATGCGTGGACCTCGCTTCCCAGCGCGCCTACGTCCGCCGCCTCCAGCACCTCCTCGCCCAGAAGTACAACCTCGGCTCGCTCAGCATCGGCGTCGATCCCCGCCGCCACGTCCGCCTCCTCCGCAAATAGGACGCTCCCAATGCCCCCCTTCATAGTCTTCGAAGGCATCGACGGCTCCGGCAAGACAACCCAGATAGAACTCCTCCGACAAACCCTCGTCGCCAATGGCCACAACCCCCTCGTCACCCAGGAACCCGACGGAACCCCTCTTGGAGAAGCGGCGGGACGCTGGCTGAGAGGCTACCCCGACCTCTCCCCCCTGACCGAGCTCCTACTCTTCCAAGCCGCCCGCGCAGAGCACGTGTCAAAAGTCATCCAACCCGCCCTGGACGCCGGCCGCATCGTCCTATGCGACCGCTTCACCGCCTCGACGATAGCCTACCAGTCTTGCGGACGCGGCCTCGACCTCCAAATGATTGAAGACCTCAACCGCCTCGCTACCAACAACCTCCAACCCGCCCTGACCATCTTCCTGGATCTGCCGCCGGAAGCGATCCGAACCCGCAAACAATCCGATACACTTGATGAAATCGAAAAGCAAAACCTTGACTTCTATCGCAGAATCCGCCAAGGCTACCAAACCCTCGCCGCCGACAACCCCGACACCTGGCTCACCATCGACGGCACGCTGCCAAAAGAGACCATCGCCGAAATGGTCTGGACCCACGTCCACCCCCTCCTCTAACCCAATCGCCATCCCGTAGGCGCGGGCTTCAAACCCGCCCTTCCTACGTAGGGGGCAGTCGCAAGCGAAGGGGCGGTTCGCGAACCGCCCCTTCGGAAGTCTTGCCAGTCCGGTAGACACTACATCTGAGGGACTTTGTCGCCGTAGAGGCGGGCGGAGTTGTCCCACAGAATCTTCTTCATGTGGTCGCGGGAGATGGGCTGGTCGAGGAAGGCGTCCACGGCGCCGGGGAAGGGCGCGTCCGGGTGGGGGTAGTCGGTGTTGAAGATGATGTTCTCCCCGTCCATGTACTCCACCACCTGCTTGAGCGCGCCCTCGTCGGCGTCGCAGGCGATGAAGCACTGCCGCTTGAAGTATTCGCTGGGCATCAGGCCAACGCCGCCGTTGGACTCCGCGTGCTCTCGGAGGAAGACGCCCTGACGTCCTTCCGTGTGGTCGTCCAGTCGGGCGAGCCAGAAGGGGAGCCAGCCGGCGTTGGACTCGTAGAAGGCGGCCTTCATGTTGGGGTAGCGCTCCAGGACGCCGCCGTATATCATGCCGCCGAGGGCCAGCATCGCGCCGACGGGGTGCATGAGGGCGTGGTTCAGCGCGCCGTACTTCTTGCGGATGGGGTCGAAGGATTGCGCCAGCGGGTGGGAGGCGCTGCCGTGCCAGCAGACGGGTATGCCGGTTTCCTCCAGCGCCTGCCAGTAGGGATCGTAGTCCTCGTCTCCCCAGGAGTTTTCGATTGTCATCGAGGGGTGGAAGATGCCCGCCACGTGGGGGGATTCGGCCATGCGGTAGATCTCGGCCACGCCTGCTTTGAGGTCCGCTGAGGTGGCGTGGGCGATGGCCATGACGCGACCGCCGGAGTCGGAGCAGTAGTCCACGGCCCAGTCGTTGTAGGCAGTGACCAGAGCGGCGTGAAGTTCGGGGTCTTTCGCCCAGACGTTGGAGCCGAGAAGCTGGCAGTTGGTGGGGAAGGCGATGGCTACGTCGATGCCTTCGCTGTCCATGTCCTTCAGACGTTCGGGCATGGCCCACCAGGAACGGTAGGCGTCGCCGTAGCGGTCTTCCATGTGGCGGAACGTCTCGTCGCTGGAGGCGATGATCTTGCCTTCGGGATAGATTTCGCAGGGGCCGTAGGTGTGGATTATCTTGCCGGTGTGACCAATTATGTTCGGCGCGCGGTGGGCGAAGGCCGAGGGCATGTAGTTTTCCCACATGTCCATCGGTTCCTGGAGATGGCCGTCGCCGTCGATGACTTTGAGTCCGTTTTTCATTTGGTTCTCCTTATCTTTAGTGTTGAGTTCAGGTCTGGCGCAGGGGCGGGTTTGCAACCCGCCCCTGCAAGTTGGCGGTGGGGTTAGTTTCTGCCAGCGAGGAGGCGGGGGCCGTAGAGGCCGACGGAGTTGTCCCAGAGGATCTTCCGCTTTGACTCGTCGGAGATGGGCTGCTCCAGCATGTTAGGCACCGGCTCCTCCGGGGCGGGAGCGTCCGGGTGGGGGTAGTCGGTGTTGAAGATGATGTTGTCGTCGCCCACATAGTTTATGACGAACCCGATGGAGGGTTCGTCGGCGTCGGCGGCCACGTAGCACTGGCGGGCGAAGTACTCCTGGGGAGTGGCCTGCAGGGGCTTTTCGTCGAAGAAGACGGATTGCCTGCCCTCGCAGCACTTCTCCAGCCGGTTGAGCCAGAAGGGCACCCACCCGGCGTTGCCCTCCAGGATGGAAATCCGCATCTTGGGGAAGCGGTCGAGGATGCCGCCGTACATGAAATGGCCGATGGAGATCATGTTCTCGAAAGGGAAGCCGATGGCTTGGGTGAGGGCGCGGAAGGCCCCGTCCAGCTGGTTGTAGCGGTCGGTGGACTGGGGGCCGCCGGGGCCGCCGCCGTGGAGGGATAGGGGAAAGTCGAGTTCCTCACAGGCTTCCCAGAGGGGGTCGTAGTCGGGCTGATGCCACCAGGTTCCGTCCACGGGCTTGGGCATCTGGAGGGAGACGGCGCCAAGCTCGCCAACGGCGCGGCGGGCTTCCTTCACGAACTCGTCGATGTTGCCGCCGGGCACGATGGCTACGAACTTCAGCCTGTCCGGGTTGGTGGCGCAGAAGTCGGCGGCCCAGTTGTTGTAGGCGCGGGAGAGGGCGGCGCCGAGGGGGGCGTTGGTGAAGGAGACGGTCATGGCGATCTGGGCGTTGGTGGCGAGGCAGACCTGCAGGTCCCAGCCGACGCGGTCCATGTCCTCGATGCGGCTTTCGACGCTCCACCAGTTGTTGTAGCCGTTGGTGAAGCGAACGGGGATGTCCTGGGTGAGGGTCTTGGCGCGGAGAGCGCCTGCGAACTGGTCGCCGGGGATGTGTTCGCTGGGCTTGTAGGTGAGGAGGGCGCGCTCCCAGACCCGGTCGATGATGGGGCGGTCGGCGTGAAATTCGGGCTCCACGTACCTGTCCCACATGTCGACGGGCTCGTACATGTGACCGTCGCCGTCGATGACTTTGTATCCGTTATACATTTTGTGCCTCCTTGGGTTGATGTTCTATCGCCCATTCCCCGCCCCTGGATTCCCGCTTTCGCGGGAACAAGTTATTGGGGTTGGTTATTGGCCCATGCGGTATTTCTTGACGGCGTTGTCGCAGGTTATCTTGCGGACGGTTTCGTCGTCCAGCTGCCCCATCGTGTTCTTGATGACCTGCTTGGAGTCGGGCCAGACGCCGTCTGGGTGGGGGTAGTCGGAACCCCAGATGAGATTGTCAACGCCGATGTAGTCGGCCATGTGGCCGACGCAGGGGTCCTGCTGGAAGGTGGTCGCGCCCTGACGATACCAGTATTCGCTGGGCTTCAGGTCGAGGGGCGGGTCGAACTTCTTGTCCATGAGGCCGTCGTTGTACTTGATGTCCATGCGCTCGATGACGAAAGGAATCCAGCCGGCGCCGCATTCGCCGAGGACGAACTGGAAGTTCGGGAAGCGCTGGCACGCGCCGCTCATGATGACGCTGACGAGCCATTCGGAGCCGGCAAGCTGGCCCAGGGGCGCGCTGGCGGCCTGGAAGGCGAGCTGGTTCTGGGAGGGGGCGTCGGAGAGGTAGGCGTCGGCGAAGTCAGCCTCGTCCTCCGGAGGCTTGACCTTGATGCCGCCGCCCCCGCCGATGTGGAAGGAGATGGGCATTTGGGTCTCGGCGGCGGCCTCCCAAAGAGGATCCCAGTAGCCGTCGCGGACGTAGATAGGCTGGAGAATGCCGCCGACATAGAGGTCGGAGCCGCGGAGGCCGAGGGCGGCGACTCGGCGGAGTTCCTCGCCGGCGACGACGGGGTCGTGGACGGGAACGCAGGCGAGGGCGTACCAGCGGCCGGGGCGTTGGTTGCAGAAGTCGGCGACCCAGTCGTTGTAGACACGGAAGGTGGCTTCGACGATTTCGGGATCCTTGATGCGGATGCCGGCGGAAGTCATGCCGTAGAGAACTTCGGCGTCGACGCCGTCGAGGGACATGTCATTCATGCGGAGGTCAGGGTCGGTGGGATGGTAGCGTCCTTCGTCCATGCCGTCGAGGAAGCCCATCTCAATCATGCGGTCCATGCGGCGGAAGCGGTTCTTGAGGGTGGGTAGGAAGCTGAAGCCCGCGCCGCCAGCGACGCCTAGGACTTGGTCGCCCACAATCCAGCGTTCGCCTTCGTCAGTCTCGGAGACGAGGGGCATCCGGGGTTTGAGGGCTTGGGGAGCGTTATCTACGAAGAGGTCTCCGGGGAGCCAGCTCATGTCAACGTGGGAGTCGCCAGAAACGAGATTGTATTGCATGGGTGCCTCCGAGGTTAGGGGGATGTTCCAACAATATACTACATTTTGGGGATTGTGGTAACTGCGGCGAGCTCCAATTGACGCTTAGCAAGCCAATTTGATATGCACTAGTATGAAATCCACACCGTGATGACCTGTTGTAAAATATGTCTATATCAGATGCAGAGGCTGCAATGAAGCGGATTGATGCGGAGCAGTTCAAGAAGCAGTGTATGGCGTTGTTGGATACATTGGACGTTGAGGGTTTGGTGGTGACGAAGCGAGGGAAACCGGTGGCGAGGGTGCTTCCTTACGATGGCGGGGATTGGTACCTGATCGGCAGTTTGCGGCACAAGCTGAAAGTCAAGGGAGACGTTTTCTCGACGGGGCTTTGGTGATGCGGGATAAGGTAATGAGGCGACCAGGTTTGGCGCCGATGGCGTTATGAGAAGGTGGGAAATCTCTATCTTTGGCAGGCGCTGGTTGGTGGTGATAGAATGCGGGTTGGAAATATAAGGAGGGTTCGGAGGACAAGATGAGGGAAGTTGAGACGCAGACGGACGATATTCTCTGGCCTGACACGATAGCTCCCACACGTAGCCTTGACGAGACGGTTGACTTGGGCAGGGAGATTTACGAGCGGGACATTCGTCGAGAGGTGGAGAAGGTCCACGTTGGAAAGATTTGCGCGATAGACGTGGACAGCGGTTCTTGGGCATTGGGAGATGATAGGGCTATTCCGGACGATGAGGTCGCGGTGGCGCGTCTCCGAAAGAAGAGGCCGGAGGCGGCAAACATCTATTGCGAGCGAGTTGGATATGCCGGGGCGCGTAGTTTTGGCGGAGCCATGCGGAGGATTGATTGATAAAGGGGCAGGTTAATGACGCGTTGGAAGTGCTGGTGCGTCTGGTTATTCAAGGCTCTTCGGGGAGAACGCGGGAGATAGAGGCGGTTGTTGATACGGGATTCAATGGTTTTCTGACTCTGGCGCCGGCGTTGGCGACGGAATTGGGGTTGCCCCTTATCGACAGAATCCTAGCGCTATTGGCCGATGGCTCAGAGGTGCGATTGAATGTTCATGGCGTTTTGGTGGACTGGGATGGCGAACGTAGGTATGTCAAGGCTGACGCAACGGGCAGTAGGCCGCTTGTTGGAATGGGACTGTTGCGAGGGCATAGCTTGTATGCTGAGATGATGGAGGGGGGACGGGTGGTTATCGAAGCGCAAGGATAGGGGTTAGCGAGGGAGGTTGCAGACGTCGAGGGCGGTGAGGGATAGGACTTTGGCGACGGTTTCCATGTCGGAGATGCGGATATATTCGTCGGGGATGGTGTCGGACTCAGAGCCGCCGCCGGGGCCGAAGAGCATGCAGGGGACGCCGGCTTGCCATAGATGACAGGTGTCGTCGCCGGTGTAGGAGTAGGGGAGGACGGCGCCGAGGCCGTCGGGTTCGCCGCCGGTGATGGTGCGGTAGTGACGGAGGACGGACTGTAGGATGTACTCGTCGCGGGGGAGGTCGAAGGGTTCCATGACGACGCGGAATACCTTGTGCCTGGGGTCGGGGGGCATTTCTATCTCGTAGCGGAAGTCCGGGTCGTCGGAGGCTATGGCGTCTAAGGTCCTTGCGATGTCGTCCCTGACGGACTGGGAGGTCATGCCGGGTAGGTAGCGAACGTCGACGATGACGGTGCAGAAGTCGGAGACGAAGTTGGGGCCGCGGAGGTCGTAGTCGCGTCCGCGTCCGCCAATAATCGCGCCGACGTTGATTCGGGGAAGGCCGGGCAGGTCGGCGCGGGGTTCGTAGGTGAAGTCCACGTTGCCAATGGCGGGAACGGCCTTGCACATGTTGGCGATGGCGTCGACGGCCTCCTCCTTACGGCTGATGTGGCGGGAGTTGCCGAGGACGTGGACGGCCATTTCCAGCACGCCGGCGTGGACGGTGACCACGTTTTGGGAGCCGAAGGGTTCGGGAACCACGGCCATGTCGGCGAGGGGGCCGTTGCTGACGAGGTGGGAGGTTCCGACGCCGCCCTGAAGCTCACCGACGACGCAGGCTAGGATGAGGTCGCCCTTGAGCTTCGTGCCTGATTGTCGGACGGCCTCGGCGGCGGTAATCATGGAGGCGACGCCGGCCTTCATGTTGCGGATGCCGCCGCCGAAGATGCGGTTGCCTTCGACGGAGGGAGTCCAGGGGTCGCGGTTCCAGCCCATTGCGAGGGGGTCCATGTCGATGTGTCCGTTGAACATGAGGGACTTGCCGCCTCCGCTGCCCTTGAGGGTGGCGATGGTCTGGAATCGGCCGGGGTCAACTTCCTGGAGTTCGACGTCGTAGCCGCGGGAGCCGAGGAATTCTGCGAGGAAGCGGGCCAGGTTCGATTCTTCCGTCTTGAAGCTGGGTATTCTGACCATCTCCTGGGCAAGGTCCAGCATGGCGGCGGTGTCTACGGAGTCTAGGAGGGTTTGAGCGTCGGTATAGGGCATGGCGTTTCCTTTTGATTAGGTTGTCGGGAGACATCTCCGTCTATCTGTCATGCTCACCCTTCGACAGGCTCAGGATGAGCGGTGGTTGGCATGAACGTGAGCGGAGGGCTTCCAGTAGCGCTTGCCGTTTTCGCGGATGACGTGGCCGTAACCGGGGAGGGGGAAGTGGCAGGCGACGACGGTTATGTTTTCGTCTTCCACAATCTGGAGCATGGCGTGGCGGGTGATGTTGGACATAGGCCAGTCGTAGTCGAAGTGGCAGTTCCATTCGTCCTCGGTTATCTGGGCGGGATGGACGAAAACGTCGCCCTCGATGAGGGCCTGCTGGCCTTGAGAGGAGACGAGGACGCTCATGTGGCCCGGGGTGTGGCCGGGAGTGTGGAGGGCGCGGACTTCCGGGGTCAGGTCGGCGTCCTCTGTGAGGATGTCGAGGAGGCCGAGTTCGACGAGTCGCTCCACGGAGGGTTCCATGAAGGGGATGGACTGCTTGGCCTGGATGTCAGGCCTGCGGAAGTGGTCGAGGTCTTCCTGGTGGACGAGGTAGCGGGCGTTGGGGAAGGCGGGGACGAATTGTCCTTCCTTCTCGATGGTGTTCCAGCCTACGTGGTCGCTGTGGAGGTGGGAGAGGAAGACGGTATCTATTTCGTGGGGTTGGACGTTTTGTGACGAGAGGTTGTCCATAAGCTCGCCTTCGAGTCCGCCGATGGATTCGATGGGACCCGGACCGTATCCGGTGTCGATGAGGATGGTCTGCTGAGGCGTGCGGAGGAGGTAGCAACCGATTTCGATGAGCATCAGGTCTTCGTGGAAGGTGTCGGGATAGCGCTGGCGATATTCTTCCCAGGCGTTGGCGGGGACTTCGGGCCAGAGTTCATCGAGGGGCATGGGGAAGGGGAAACTCATGTCGGTAAGGGCGATTATCCGGACGTTGCCAACGTTGAGGGCGAGGTGGGAAGGCATGGGGCCTCCGTGGGTACGGCTGGAATGGTTAGGAGATGGGTGGGCGCTTGTCTATCCAGGGGCGGGCGTGTTCGAAGGCGGCGGAGGCGGCGATGACAGTTTCTTCGTCGTACATTCGCCCTACGATGTGAAGGCCGACGGGGAGGCCATTAGCGGCGAAGCCGGCGGGGATGCTGGCGGCGGGATGGCCGACCACGTTTATGGGGTAGGTGAAGGGATGGAAGCTGAAATACTTGTGGGGGTATGAGGGCTTGCCGGCTATCTCCTCGGGGAACTGCCCGACGGGGACGCCGGGCACGGCAAGGGTGGGGGAGATGAGAAGGTCGTAATCTTCGAAAACGTCGGCGACCTGGGCCTTGAGTTGGTCTCGCCTGCCTAGCGCTTCGGAGTAGTCGGAGAGGGTGACTTGCGATCCCATCTCCAGGTATTCGCGGGCGTAGTAGGTCATCATGTGTCCGTGGGTTTCGCGCATGGGGCCGTAGTTGAAGAAGGCGCTGGACTCGTAGATGGGGCCGAAGGCGCGGTACGGGTCGTCCATCTTGAGTTTGGCGTCGCCGACGTAGGCTCCCAACACTTGGAAGATCTTGGCGGCGTCGGTTGTTATCTTGAGGACTTCGTCTTCGACGTTAGCAAAGCCGTAGTCATCGCTCCATGCAATGCGGAGTCCCTTCACGCCGCGGTCGAGGGCGTCGAGGAAGTTGGGCGTCTTGTGGCGTAGGGAGTTGGGGTCGCGGCGGTCGTGTCCTGCGAGAACCTGTAGGAGTAGGGCGGAGTCGCGGACGGTGCGGCTGAGGGGCCCCTGCTGTCCGAAGAAGTTGGGCGCGGGCGGGCCTTCGACGCCGGTGTAGCCGGAGACGCGGCCCTGGGTGGGCTTGATGCCGTAGATGCCGCAGAGGCTGGCTGGAATGCGGATGGAGCCGCCGCCGTCGCCGCCGGTGGAGAGGGGGCAGAGGAAGGCTGCCGCCGCGGCCGACGCGCCGCCGCTGGAGCCGCCGGGGGTGTAGTCGGAGTTCCAGGGGTTGCGGCCGTGGTCGCCAAGGCGATTTTCGCACATGCCTACGAGGGCGAATTCGGAGGTGTTGGTCTTGCCGAGTATGACGGCGCCGGCGTCTTTGACGCGTTCGATGACGGCGGCGTCTTTTCCCGGGATGCGGTCTTTGAAGAGGAGGGAGCCGGTGGTGGTGGGCACGCCCTTGGTCATCTGGGTGTCTTTGACGGAGATGGGGAGGCCGTGGAGAGCGCCGAGGTCGTCGCCGCGCATGATGGCTTCCTCGGCGGCTTTGGCGTCGGCGAGGGCCTGGTCGCGGGTGACGAGAAGGAAGGAGTTTAGCTGTGGGTCGATGCGGTCGATCCTCTCCAGGAAGAGTTCGGTTAGTTCGACGGGGGATACCTGCTTGGAGGAGATGAGTTGGAGGAGGTCGGTGGCGGAGGAGTAGGCGAGTTCCTGGTTAGACATGGTTGTAAGTTCCTTAAGGGGGTTTGGATTAGCCAAGAAGTTGGGAGAATCCGACGGCGGCTGCGACGGCTGCGACGGCGATGCTGCCGAATCGGAGGAGTAGGCGGGTTTCCAGGCGGGCGACCTCAGCCGCCAACCGATCTATCTTCGCGTTTGCTTCACCGATGTCCGACTTGAGTTCCGCCTTCACATTGGCCAACTCTGCCCTGACATTTTCAACATCGGCCTTTAATTCCGACTTCACGTTGGCGATCTCCGCTTTTGTTTCGGCAATGTCGGCTTTGGTGGCGAGGTGTTCGTAGCCGCCTTCGATGCGGCTGACACGGTCCCTCAGACTTCCGTTGGTTTCGTTCATCGTCGCTCTAATGTGGAGTTGTCGTGCTTCTAATATACAGGATGTTGGGCGTGGTTGCCATAACTGGGGCGGGTAGCACACTTCAAAGCGGTTGAGTATACTGGCACGGGTCGTCAGCCTATCACACACGGGTAGGAGGCTAATATGGCAGCAGTTAGTACAGGCCTTGAAGGGTTCCTGGATCGGGCCAAGGCTTTGCATCGAGAAACGCCGCTCATCGACGGGCATAACGACTTGCCCTGGCAGTATCGGCTGCGGGCGCAGAGGGCGATTTCCGGGATTGACATTGGCAGCCGTCAGGAAGAGATTGGGCTTCACACGGACATCCCGCGTCTGAGGGAAGGGGGCGTCGGCGGTCAATTCTGGTCGGTGTACGTCAACACTGAACTGGAGGGCAGCGACGCGGTGCAGGCGACGATGGAGCAGATTGACGTGGTCTACAACATGATTCGCGCCTATCCGGAAACCTTCGGGCTGGCTCTGACGGCGGATGGGGTTGAGGAGGCCTTCAGCAACGGCAAAATTGCCTCCCTCATCGGCATGGAGGGCGGTCACTCCATAGGCGGCTCCATCGGCGCGCTGAGGATGTTCCACCGGCTCGGCGCCCGCTACATGACCTTAACCCACAACACGAACGTGCCGTGGGCGGACTCGTGCACGGACGCGCCCTCGGCCCACGGACTGACGGACTTCGGGCGCGAAGTGGTGAGGGAGATGAACCGTCTGGGGATGATGGTGGACCTTTCCCACGTGTCGGCGGAGACGATGCACGACGCGCTGTACGCGTCGGAGGCGCCGGTTATCTTCAGCCATTCGTCGGCGAGGGCGATTGCGTCCCATCCCAGGAACGTGCCAGATGACGTGCTGTCGAGGGTGCCGGAGAATGGCGGGGTTGTGATGGTGACGTTCGTGTCGGCCTTCGTTTCGGATACCGTCTTCGACTACGAGAAGGCGTTGGAGATGGAGCGGCAACGGTTGATGCTGGAGGACATGGGGGGCGACGGAAAGGCCGTCGAGGAGGGCCTGGCGCGGTGGCAGGAAGAGAATCCGAAGCCGAAGGCGACGATTGCCGACGTGGCGGACCACATAGACCACATCAGGGACGTTGCGGGCATCAATCACGTAGGAATCGGCGGCGACTTCGACGGGACGGTTTCGCTGCCCGTAGGGCTGGAGGATGTCTCCGGTTACCATCTGCTGACGGCGGAGTTGATCCGCAGGGAATATCAGGACGATGAGATACGGAAGATACTTGGCGAGAACGTGCTGCGCGTAATGCGGGAGGTGGAATCGGCGTCGGAGGGCATCGAGCGCGGGCCATCCGAAATGTTATTGGAGGAAGGAGATTAGAAGTTATGACCTCACCTGTAAGGATGGTCACGCTGGAGGAGATACGAGATGCGGCGGATTTTCTGAAAGGGTTGGTCCACCGCACGCCGATGATGGGGTCTGAGTATTTAAGCAATCGGATAGGTGCGCGGATAGCGTTGAAGCTGGAGCTATTCCAGAAGACGGGTTCCTTCAAGGTGCGGGGGGTGCTGAACAAGCTGAACGCGCTGACGGACGAGGAGAAAGCGAGCGGCGTCGTATCCCTTTCGGCGGGCAACCACGCGGCGTCGCTGGCCTACGGCGCGACCCAACAGGGCATCGCTTCGACAATCGTGATGCCGGCGGGGGCTAGCCGGACGAAAATCTCGGCCACGCAGGGTTACGGCGGCAAGGTGCATCTCGCCGATGGAGACCTCGCCGAGGCAACGGACGCCGTCCAACGGGAACTCGGCCTGACGATGGTGCATTCCTTTGACGATCTCAAGATAATCGCCGGCGCGGGCACCGTCGGGCTGGAGATTCTGGAGGATGAGCCGGAGGTGGACGTGGTGGTGGCGGGCATCGGTGGCGGCGGGCTGATTTCCGGCGTCGCCGCCGCAATCAAGCTGCAAAAGCCCTCGGTGCGCGTGGTAGGCGTTGAACCCGAGGGCGCGGACGGAATCAGCCGCAGCCTCGCGGAAGGCCGCCCGGTGACGCTTGAGAAGAGGGATACGGTAGCCGACGGGCTCGCCGCCCCCTTCGCGGGCGAGTACACACTGGCCCACGTGCAGCAGTTCGTGGACGAGGTGGTCAGGCTTCCGGACAATGAGATTCTGGATGCGATGGTGGTTCTCATGGAGAGGTGCAAGCTGGTGGTGGAACCCGCGGCGGCGGCTTGCGTCGCGGCCCTCCTCTCCGGCAGGATCGAAGTTCCACCCAACAGCGTTGTGGCGTGTATAATCAGCGGTGGAAACGTGGGCGCCCGGGAGTTGCGGACCCTGCTGGCGCAAGTTGAATGAAGAAGGAGGGACGCTTGAATTTATCGGAGAAGGTCAGCTTGGCAGAGGGAGTCGATAGAAGAAAGGCATGAGTCACGAAGCTGAAGCCATACTCTCCATCGGCCTCCTCATAATTTCCGCCAAGATAGCGGAAGGGGTTTTCCGCCGGTTTGGATTGAACTCCATAATCGCCTACGCCGCGGTCGGCATACTTCTGGGGCCTGTGTTAGGGATAGTGCATCCCGAATACGAAGAAATGACCATACTGCTGGGCATAGGCATCTTCGTCTTCTTCTTCCTGATTGGGCTCGACGACATAGACATATCGGCCTTCATGGAGGTCATCCAGGGGCGGTTTTTCGTTGCGGCCATAGTGTCGTTGTCCGTTTCGATGTTGGGGGCGTTGGCCGTGACGACGAACGTGATAGTGGACCTGGGCCTGGGACTGAGCTTCACGGCGGCGCTGGCCCTTTCCGGGGTCATGGCGCTCTCCAGCCTCGGTCTTGTGGCAAAAGTGCTATCGGACGGGGGGTATCTGAAGGAACCCATAGGGATACAGATTTTCACCACGGTGTTGATTGCCGAATTGCTGGCGCTCTTGATAGTGGGGTTCACCATAGGCGGGGAGCAGCAGGGCGGCGAGGGCAGTCCCACGATAGCCAAGGTCGCGATTCTGCTGGGCCAGATAGTCGGATTCACCGTTGTGACGTGGATCTTGTCGCGGAAGGTCGTGCCTCACCTCATCGTGTTCCTTCAAAAGTATTGCAACGTTCCGCAGTTGGCCTTCGGGCTGCTGCTGGGTGGGCTGTTCCTGATGGTGATTCTCGCGGAGAGGATCGGCCTTCACAGCACCATCGGCGCGCTCCTGTTCGGGGCGGCGCTTTCCGGGCTGCCGTACCAGTTGAAGGTTGACATCATGCCCGGAATGCGAAGCGTGGCCGGCGGGTTGTTCGTGCCCTTGTTCTTTGCGTCGGTGGGACTGCACTTCAGCGTGGATTTCATCCACCTGCCGATGTGGACGATTCTGGCCCTTGTGCTGGTCCCGATGGCTGCCAAGGTGCTGGGTGCTCTCCTGGGTTCGTACGTGTCACGCCTGGAGATTCCTCTGCCCATGTCGGCAGGCCTGATGGCGAAGGGAGTGGCGGAGGTTGCCCTGCTGTTGGTGCTGTTCCAGCACGGCGACATATCCCATGAGGTGTTTTCGCTGCTGGTGGTAGTGATGCTCTTCTACATCCTCGTGGTTCCGGGGGTCATCAACTTCACGATGAAAAGGGCGAAGACGCCGGAGAACGTCAAATTGCCGAGAGTGGTGCCGGCCTCGCTGGCGGGGTTTGTGCTGGACGGGGTGAAGGTGCGGGAAGTTCTAGATCCCAATCGTGTTTACCCGGGGCCGGAAATGACGGTCAGGGCATTCGTTGACAGGTGGGCGAACTCCTATCAAGATGATTACGTGGTGACGGAGAAGGAGAAGTTCGTCGGCATTGTTTCGCTAAGCAAGCTGAGATACCTGCCCAGAAGCGAGTGGGGAAAGACGCCGTTGAAGAACGTGTTGAGGCATGACCCGCCAACGGCGAATCCTGAGGAGTTGATTGAGGACGTGCTGCAACGGATGGCCGAGCTGGGCATAACGGTGATGCCGGTAATTGAGGAAGAAGGCGAGCAGTTCCTGGGGTCGATAAGGAGCCACGACGTGCTGGACCACATACTTTCGGCAGCAAGGGGCGAGCACACGTCGTAGACAGTTGCTGAAAGTTGGGCGAAGTTCTCCACGGGGTCTGGAAAGGAGAAGATGAGCATGGAAAGGGTTGATGGCGAGATTCACCTTCAGGACGTAATCTTCCAGTTCGAGCCGGCCTACATCAGAGAAGTATGCAGGGAGGCCCTGGAGTTCCGCGACCACGCTTCCCAGGGGGCGCGGGATTCCCTGAACGCGGCAATCAACAACAGCGAAATTCGCCTCCAGGGGTTCCGGGATACAAGCAAAGCGGGCACCGACGTGCTGGCGGAAGAGGTCTTCCATCAGATGGCCGATGGCAACGAGAAGGTCATCAGGTCGGCGCTGAGGACGTGGGCGGAGTCCAGGGACGGGCTGAGAGAATACGTGACTGAGAAGCTGGACGGCTTGGGACTTCCCACCCAGGGGCTGAAGACCAAGGGGTCGGGCGGGGTTGAAATCTGGGAAGCCGGGGACTGGCTTTCCAGGGTGGAGGTTATTCATTCGGAATCGGGCGGAGTGGACGAGGAAGACGTGAGATTGATGATGACCTGCGTGTCCGGGATGTCGCCGGAGGTGCCGCCGGAGCCGGAGGTGCAGTCGAAGACGTTGAACCACCTGCTGGACGAATTAAGAGACTTGCCGGCGGAAACCGACGATTGGAACGACTTCGATGATTTCCTCCGGGAGTTGGCGTCCATAGGCGCTGACAAGATGGTGGAGCGGCGGCATAGACTGTTCGAGTTATTCGAGGAAATCGTCGCCAAATGCCAACAGGATTTCGACGCCGAGTTGAACTACCTGGAGATTGATTTGAGCGGCTGGATTTCCGACGCGCAGGAACATCCCGCCGTTTTTCCGCAGGCACCCGTGGTCGCGGAAGCGCTGCACGGCGGCCTGGCGGCCTACGTCAAGCTGTGGCCGAAGGGCAGGACCCGTAGCGAGGAGTTGGAGCGCAGGCAGAAGCGGGAGCAGTGCGAAGACGACATCATGGCCTTCGTCGAGCAGTGGGATGAACTGGTGAATGCCGCCAAGCGCATGGAGGAGCAGGCTGAAGAGGATGAGGCGGAAGACGAATCGCCATCGCCGGAGGCTGTCGAAGATTCGGTGGAAGACGACGTGGAGGATTCGGCTGCCGCGCCCGATGCGGCAATGGTTGCGGAGCTGGAGGAAGTCCGGCAGCAGAATCGGAAACTGTCAGAGGAGAAGGCGGCGTTAGATTCGGAGAGGCAGGGGCTTGCGGTGACTGTCGCGGACCTGGAAGGGGAGGTGGACCGGCTCCGTCGGGAGTTATACGAGAGTCAGCAGAACGAGCAGTTGTGGAGGGAGCAGTTCGTTTCCGTCAGCAGGTCGATGGGGGATGGCAAGGGAGACGAGCAGGGCGAAATTTCTGACGTGGAGGATGCGGTCAAGCGGGCGAGCCGGGCGTTTCCGAATCAGCTGGTGGTGGCGTTGAACTCCAAGTCAGACGTGGAGACGCCTTTCAAGAGGCCGGAGGAGGTTTACAGCGTGCTGGCCTGGCTGGGCACCGAATATCACCGGGCGCGGACGCGGGAGATGGGCCGCGGCCCCCAGTTCGACAAGCTGTTGAAGGAGGCCTGCTCAGGGTGGTTCTACAAGCCGAAGCAGACGGACGAGACGAAGGACCAGTTCCCGGACTGGTATCGGACCAGAGTCGGAGGCAGGCAGTACGAACTGGACGCCCACGTCGGCAAGGGCAACAGCTTCGACCCTCAGAACACGATCCGCATAGCCTTCGACTGGGATGAGGAGGATAAGCGGGTGGTGGTGGGGTACATCGGGAGGCACCAGAAAAACCGCCGGTCTTAGGGGAAACTACACCCCCATCCCAACCTTCCCACACCTAGGAGGAAGGGATAAGAGGGCTCCGGGGGGTTGGGGGATTCGTTTGGAAAACGCATCGGAGGTGTTTTGGGGGTGATCCAGGCACAAAACAGGGTTTTTTGGGGGCGGATTCGTTTGAGAAAATAGGGAAAAGAATCCCGAAATTGGAATGTTTTGGGTGGGGATTGCAGGGTTATGGGCGAGCCTTCTGTTGGTTTGCAGGATGCGTATGTATGTTTCATGCAAGAAGGATAGCAGAGGATGTCGGTTGTGGCAAGGGGGAGTTGTCACTTTTGGGGGGCGTACCCTCACCCCTTCGACAAGCTCAGGGCAGGCCCAGCCCTCTCCCAGGATGGGAGAGGGAGTACCGCTCGACCCTTCGTCCTTCGGCGAGATCAGGGTGATCTCAGGGTGAGTGGTGCGAGAGGAGATTCTTCGTCGCGAGGCCTCCTCAGAATGACAAGTTAGGCCAGGGGTGATGTGTGGGTATGGGGGGTTAGGGTGGAGGTTCGGCGGCTTGGGCGGCGCGGGAGCCTTCTTCCACGTCGACGCGCTTCAGGTACAAGGCGCCGGCAATGATGATTAGCAGGATGGCCGTCACCGCCGCGCGGGTGTCCATGAAGGACGTGCCCAGCACGAAGATTATCGGCCCCAGCACGGAGGACGCTCGTCCGACGAACCCGAAGAACGCGAAGAATTCGCCGCTTCGCGATGGCGGGGTTATCTGGGCGAACAGGCTCCTCGCCAACGCCTGGCTCCCGCCGATGATAAGCCCCACGAACACGCCCAGAAGCAGCCACTGATAGCCTACGTCGATGCCCAGAGGCTTCCACACTACGCTTCGCATGAAGGAAGGCCACCAGTCCAGCGGGCCGTCTCCCAGAATCGACGGATGGGCCGGCCCAAGGATCGATTGCCCGTCCATCGGCCCGTCCTGGAAAGAGACGCTGTGTTGCAGGTCTTCAGACTCCGCAAACGCTTCCGGCAACCTCTGCGCTTCCTGCGCGCTCAGTGTGTCATCCGGCTGCAACGCCCACGCGCTTCCTCGCCATTGGAGGCTGTCGTCTTCGTCCCATGCTCCGGGGACGGCGGCCACCCGGTACTCGTTGGCTTGGCCGTCGTAGTCCAACTGGAAGTCGTGGTTGCTATGACCGGCGGGAGTCAGGGGAACCAGAGAAACGCCGAATAGAACGATGAATATCCATGCGAAGAGGGAGAGGCTGAGGGCGAACTTGGTGGAGGTGCGGTAGGCCAGGCGGCTGAAGGCCATCGCGCCCGGCACGGCGACGAACTGGATGATGACGATGGTCGCCATGTTGAAGGCCAGTCCGATGCCGAGGGTGTCGGCGGCGTAGGCCCCCGCGATGAGCACCACCGTCTGAATGCCGTCGTTGAATAGCAGATAGGAGACCAGGTAGTCGACGACCACCTTGAATCGCCTGACCTGCCGGGCGGTGTTTTTCAACTCTCTGAAAGAGAGGGTGACGGCGGAGGAGATGTTGAGTCCGCGGGCGGGTTTGCTGATGGGCGGTTCGGGCACGGTGAGGAAGGTCCAGATGGCAAAGCCGAACCACCACACGCCGATGGAGACGATGGCGATGCGGGTCATCAGGTCTTCGTACGCCGTGTCCTGGGTCGCGAGGATTAGAAACAGGTGGACGACGAGAAGGATGCCGCCGCCGGCGTATCCGTAGGCATAGCCTCTGCTGCTAACGTCGTCCCACAGATGCCGCGGCGCCACGTGGGGCAGGAAGGCGTTGTAGAACACGATGCTGCCGGTGAAGCCGACGCCGGCGATTATCAGGGAACCCAGCATCCAGGCCCAGGGCTGGCCCGTGTAGGCTGAGAAGAAGGTGAGGCAGGTGAACAGGCAGCCGACGATGGTGAATATCCAGAGGATGGTCTTCTTGATGGGAATGCGGTCGGAGATGACGCCCAGAATGGGGGAGGTGAGGGCGACGGTCAGGACGGAGATGATGATGGCCACGCTCCAGACGGAGCTGCCGGTGAAGGTGATGCCCATGAAGGTGGCTTGTTCGCCGAGGGACTCCTTGAAGAGGTAGACGAAGTAGACGGGCATGATGGCGGCGGTGCCGCTCGTCGCGAAGGCGGAGTTCGCCCAGTCGTACATGCACCAGCCGCGAATGACGCGTCGCTGGGGTTTGGGGAGCTCGCGGAGGGAGGGTTGGGGGTTTTCTGGCGGGTTGGAGTTCATGGGCGGGGATATGATACAGGAAATGAGGAATTGTGGGGAGGGCAATAGGGGCCGGTTTGAAACCAGCCCCTACAAGAGAGATTGTCCGTGGGGTTGGGGGTTAGGGGGAGGTTACGGGATGGACGGATAGGAGGGCGTCATTTCCGTTTCCGTCGAAGCCGAAGACGCGGATTTCGAGGTCGTCGGGGCCTATGTCCATGAACAGGGGGGAGTAGGCGCGGATTACGAAGGAATTGGCTTCGAATTCGTGCTCCATGTCGGCGACGGTGTGATATGTATCCCACATGTACATCGGGCCGGGGTCGGGGAGAAGGAGGACGAGGGGTTCGTCATTGCCCTTGAAGTAGACGATGAAGCCTGCGCCTTCGCCGTCGACCATCGGGTTGAAGATGGACGCGCCGCCGCTGAGGGTTCCCTTCGCGTCCAGGGCGCCGGCGGATGCGGCCGGTTGGATGTCCCATGTCACCGCGTCTATGGAGTCGGCGTCGGCGAGGGCGTCGTTGCGGGAGACATCGAAGCCCATGCCGATGAAGCCGGGGTTTTCGCGGCTGACGACGGTATCGTCGTCGGAGTCGCCGTTCTTGTGTTCGTCGGAGTCGGCGTCGGAGGATTTGTCGTCTGAATCATCGTTGCCGTTTGTGTGCTCACCGGAATCATCGTCGTCCTCGGAGGAAGAGGAGGACTGACCGCTATCGCTATCGGAGCCGTCGGCGTCGGTGGGTTGCTCGGGCTTTTTGTCGTCGCCGGATTCTACGGGTGTGGAAGAGGGAGCGGTTGCTTGCGGCGTTGGCGCGACGGCCTGGGGCGTAGACATTGGGGTGGTTTCGTCGGCGGTGGGTGTGGAATCGTCACTGCCGCAGGCAAATACGGCGGCGGCGATGATGGTCAATATAAGGGCGACCAGAAGGCGTTTCATTGGGGGGAACCTCCGTCGACAGGAGTGGGGACGGCGTTGATTCTCTAAAGGATACTACGAGGAGGGCGGGTTGGTGGATTGGTTTGGGGAGCGGTAATGGCGAGTTTGGAGTTTATGAAAAGGGGTCTGGATTCCGGCCTTCGCCGGAATGACGGTTATGTGGAGGTCTTCCCCAATGGGAACAATCGGGGGGATTAGCTGCCTTTAGCGCCCGCGATGTCTCGTCGTAGAAAGAGCCGGAAAGCGGCGGCGGTAAACACGGCTATATAGGCGAGGATGACCAGGAGGATAACGCCTAAAGCCGCTCTTTCGAAGTTGAAGAGTCCGACGAGGGAAAGGAGCGCGCTGACAGGAAGGGTGAAGAAGGCGCGGCTTTCGTGCGTGGTGGTGTAGCCTTCGCAGACGGGCGTCCAATCTTGAAGCCCCGCGAAAAACTCCTCCCGTTCCTGGGGCGACAGGACGGAGACTTTCTGCTTTACGTCGCCTTCCAGGATTTCGGCGCAGGAGACTTCGACGATGCCTTGGTTGCTGGCGTACTGCTAGTCGGGTATGAGGGTACCGACGGAGCTGTCGGCGAGGTGAAATGCGGCGTAGAAACCCCACAGGAGGGCCTGGGTGATGAGAATGGCGACGACCAGAAGTATCCAGGGGAGCCAGCGCCTTCTGATTTTGAACCATTCCCAGCGGGCCAGGCCAAGAACTTGGGCTAGCATCATGCCCCGTTATTGTCACCTGTGACTTGGAGGAAGTAGTCTTCAAGGGAAATCTGGATGGGCGCGGTTTCGACCACGTAGACTTCTTCTCGACCAAGGGTTGCGGAAAGCTCTGCGGTGCGGTCGAGGGGCGCGGTGACGATGAGGGAGTCTTCGTCGTCGGTGATTTCTTCCACCCAATCGAGGGCTGCCAGGATTGTACGGGCCTTGGCGTTGTCGGTGGTCTTCATGCGGACCTGCTCCCGACCGACCGAGTGGAGGAGTTCGGATACCGAGCCTTCGGCTATCAGCTTGCCCTTGGAGAGGATGGTTACGCTGTCGCAGACCTGCTCGACTTCGTTGAGGAGGTGGCTGGAAAGGAGGACGGTGCGGTTCCCGTCGCCGAGGCTGCGGATGAGTTCGCGGACTTCAAGCATTCCTTCCGGGTCGAGGCCGTTGGTTGGTTCGTCGAGGATGACCAGGTCGGGGTCGCCGAGGAGGGAGTAGGCTAGGCCAAGGCGCTGCTTCATGCCCATCGAGTAGGTGTTGAATTTGGAGGCGGCGCGGTCGGCGAGGCCCACCTGGTCGAGGAGTCGGTCTATTTCGTTCGGGGTTCCGCGCTGGGAGATGCCCTGGAAGTAGGCGAGGTTGCGGCGTCCGGAGAGGTAGGGGTAGAAGGCGGGGGTTTCTACGACGGCGCCGATGCGGCGGAGGGAGGCTTCCAGGTTGTCGGAATCGCCGAAGAGGGTGAAGGCGCCGGAGGTGGGCGTGAGGAGTCCGAGGAGCATGCCCATAGTAGTGGTCTTGCCGGAGCCGTTGGGGCCGAGGAGGCCGTAGACGTGGCCGCGACGTACCTGGATGGAGAGTTCGTCGACGGCGAGGATGTCTCCGTAGCGTTTGGTGAGGCGGTCGGTTTGGATGACGTAGTCGGGCATTTGGGGTGGATCAGCCGAGGAAGCGGATAGCCGCGATGAGGACGCCTGTCAGGGCAATGCCCACGCCACCAAGTCTGAGGAATATGCGGTTTTCCAACTGGGCTATTTTAGCATCAACCTCCGCGAATTTGGCTTCTATCTTCGCGAATCGGGAGTTGACCTCGCTACGGGACTCGGCGGCTTTGGCTTCCATATCGGAGAAACGGGAATTGATATTCCCCTCGAATTCCGCAATGCGGGATTCCATTTTGGCTATGTCGGCTCGCACTTCTGCAACCTCAACCTTGACTTCCGCAACATCGGCTTTTGTGGCTACGTGTTCGTAACCGCCTTCAAGCCGGCTGACCCGTTGTTGTAGTTGCTCGGTTGCCATGAATTCTCCTTTGAGGGTGAGTTCACTTCCTACTATACAGGAAAACTGGTGGGGATTCTATGGCTTAGGCGTAAACCTCGGGGTTGGCGCAGCGGGGGAGGGGACGTCCTTCCATGCCCGCGACGAGGTTCTGGGCGGCGAGGACGGCCATGCGGGTGCGGGTTCCGACGGTGGAGCTGCCAAGGTGGGGAGCGACGACGAGGTTCTCCAGGGTCAGGAGCGGGTCGTCGGGGTCGATGGGTTCGGGGGAGGTTACGTCCAGGGCTGCGGCGGCGATGGTCTTGGACTTCAGGGCGTCGTAGAGGGCGGTGGGGTCTACGACGGGGCCGCGGGCTGCGTTGACGAGGATGGCGGTGGGCTTCATTTTCGTAAGTTCGTCGGCGCCGATGAGGTGGTGGGTTTCGGCGGTGAGCGGGACGTGCAGGCTGACGAAGTCGGACTCGGCAAGCAGGGTGTGCATGGGAACGTATTGCATTTCGTAGAGGCGTTCGGCGTCGGGCTTGCGGGTGCGGCTGTAGTAGAGGATACGCATATCGAAGCCGCGGGCGCGCTTCGCCATTTCGAGGCCGATGCTGCCCATGCCGATGATGCCGATGGTGGACTGGTGGACTTCCGCGCCGAGCCAGAAGAGGGGATGGAAGGCTATTTTCCAGCCGCCCTTTCGCACCCAGCGTTCGGCTTCGGTGAGTCGGCGGGCGGCGGCGAGAAGCAGCGCGAAGGCCTGGTCGGCGGTGGCGTTAGAGACGACGCCCGGGGTGTAGCCGACGGGGATTCGGCGACGGCTGGCTTCGGCAACGTCGATGTTGTCGAGGCCGACGGCCATCTGGCTGACAACCTTGAGATTGGGGGCGGCGTCGAAGAGATCCGCGTCGACTCGGTCCATGATGTTGGTGAGGATGCCGTCGGCGCGGGCGGCCAGCCGGCGGAGGGTGAAGGGGCCGGGCGGTTCGTCGTGGGGCCAGACTTCCACGTCGGCGTGGGCGGCTATCAGGTCGAGGGCGTCCTGGGGGATGGCGCGGGTGACGAAGGCTTTGGGACGGGTCACTTCTCGTAGACCTCGGGGTTGACGCAGTTGGGCATGGGCTGGCCGTTGAGTCCGGCCAGGAGGTTCTCCGCCGCCATCGTGGACATCTTCAGCCGCGTGGGAACGCTGGCGCTGGCGATGTGAGGCACGATAATGCAGTTGTCCAGGGTGAGGAGGGGATCGGCCATCGTTATGGGTTCAGGCTCCGTAACGTCGAGGGCGGCAAAGCCAATCTCGCCTTCCTTGAGAGCGAGGTAGAGGGCAGCGGGGTCGATGACGGGGCCGCGGGCGGCGTTGACGAGGACGGCGTTGGACTTCATCAGGTGAAGTTCGTGGTGGCTGATGAGATGGTAGGTGTCCGGGGTGAGGTTCACGTGGACGCTGACGAAGTCGGACTCCCTGAGGACGGCGTCGATGGGGGCGTAGGTCATGTTGTATTCGCGTTCGACTTCCTCGGGCCGGCGGAAGACGTCGTAATAGAGGATGGGCATGTCGAAGCCTTGGGCGCGCTTCGCCATTTCCAGCCCTATGCGCCCCATGCCGAGGATGCCGAGGGTTCCGCCGAAAACGTCCGGTCCGAGGTAGTGGAGAGGATGCCAGGTCTTCCACTTGCCGGCCTTGACGGCTTCTGCGCCTTCCACCAGACGGCGGGCGGCGGCCATGAGGAGGGCGAAGGCCATGTCTGCGGTGGTGCCTGTCAGGACGCCGGGAGTGTAGCCGACGGGGATGCCTCGGCGAGTGGCTTCGCCCACGTCGATGTTCTCAAATCCGACGGCAATCTGGCTGATGGCGCGGAGATTAGGGGCGGCGTCCATCAGTTGGGCGTCGATTTTGTCGGTGAGGAGGCAGAGGAGGCCGTCGGCGTTGGCGACCTTTTCGAGGAGGATCTCGTAGGGAGGAGGGAGTTCGTCGAGCCAGAGATCGACGTCGGCTTCGGCGGCAATCATGTCGATGGCTTCCTGGAAGATGCGGCGGGCGATGAAGACTTTGGGTCTGGGCATTTTTTCTCCTAAGGAATGGTTTGGGCAATTATAGCGGAAAGGGTTGGGGGATGGGTATGGTGATGTGTCGTTGTTTCGGTTGGGGGCGTTGCCTATAATTGGGGCAGCATTTCAGTAGGTGATAGGCATGAACGGCAACGGCAAGGTAAATATGAGGTCTCGGAGCAGCGTGATAATGGACGGGCCTGACAGGGCGCCGGCGCGGGCGATGTTGAGGGCGGTGGGGCTAGGCGACAAGGAGTTGGGGCAGCCCTTCGTGGGAGTGTCGAACCTGGCTAGCGACGTGACGCCCTGCAACGTGCATCTGTACGGCGTGGTGCAGGCGGTGAGGCGCGGCATCGACGCGGCGGGGGGGACGCCGTTTGAATTTGGGTCAATGACGGTCAGCGACGCGGTTTCGATGGGGACGCAGGGGATGAAGGCTTCGCTGGTGAGCCGGGAGGTCATCGCCGACTCGATTGAATTGGTTTCCTTCGCGGAAGGGTTCGACGGGTTGGTGGTGGTGGCGGGGTGCGACAAGAATATGCCGGGGACGATGATGGCGGCGGCGCGGCTGAACATTCCGGCCATCCACGTCTTCGGCGGCACGATAATGCCCGGCAGGCACAGGGGCAAGGACATCAACATCCAGGACGTGTTCGAGGCGGTGGGGGCCTATTCCAAGGGGAGCATCAGCCGGGACGAGCTGCACGACGTGGAGTGCGCGGCGTGTCCGGGGGCGGGTTCCTGCGCGGGGCTGTTCACGGCGAATACGATGTCTTCGGCCATCGAAGCGATGGGGATGGCGCTGCCCGGGGACGCTTCCGTTCCGGCGGAGAGTCCGTTCAAGAAGGCGGCGGCTATGGACGCGGGGAAGGCGTTGCTGAAGCTGATGGAGAAGGGGATACGTCCGCGGGACATTATGACGCGGGAGGCGTTCGAGAACGCGATAACGCTGGTGATGGCGATGGGCGGTTCCACCAACGCGGTGCTGCATCTGCTGGCCATCGCGCGGGAGGCGCAGGTCGAGCTTACGATTGACGACTTCGACGAAATCAGCCGTAGGACGCCGTACATCACGGACATGAAGCCGGGGGGCCGGTACGTGATGGCCGACCTGCACTGGGAGGGGGGGATTCCCGTGGTGATGAGGAAACTGCTGGACGCGGGACTGCTGCACGGAGACGCGCTGACGGTGACGGGCCGGACGGTGGCGGAGAACCTGGAGCACGCGGACATGGACCGAGGGCAGAAGGTGGTCTCGTCCGTGGAGTCGCCCCTGGGAGCGACGGGGGGGTTGGCGATTCTGAGGGGGAATCTGGCGTCGGAGGGGGCGGTGGTGAAGATCGCGGGCAAGCAGCATTTGTACCAGCGGGGGCCGGCGCGGGTCTTCGACAGGGAGGAGGACGCATTCGCGGCGGTTCAGGCGCAGGCTATCAAGGCGGGGGACGTGGTGGTCATCCGGTACGAGGGGCCGAAGGGGGGGCCGGGGATGCGGGAGATGCTGACGGTGACGGGGGCGTTGATGGGGCAGGGGTTGGGGGAGGAGGTGGCGCTGATGACGGACGGGCGGTTTTCGGGGGCGTCGCATGGGCTGATGGTGGGTCACGTGGCGCCGGAGGCGGCGGTGGGCGGAAATATCGCGCTGGTGGAGGAAGGGGATACGGTGGTGGTGGACGTGCCCAATCGACGGCTGGACGTGGAGCTTTCGGAGTCGGAGTTGGAGCGTCGGCGGGCGGCGTGGCAGCCGCGGGCGACGGAGTATCCGACGGGGGCGTTGGCGAAGTACGCGAAGCTGGTGTCGTCGGCGTCAGAGGGGGCGGTGACGGGGTAGTCTAGTCGCACACATAGTTGAAATGAGGGGGTAGCATGGAGGTTTTGGTTGGGGTTTTGGGGGTGGCTGTTCTGGTTCTGGCGGGGGCGTTGGTTGTGGTTGTTCGTCGAGATGACTCGAAGGGGTTGGATGATCGGCTGAAGCTGGAGTTTCAGAGTCTGACGCAGGCGGCGTTGAGGGAGTCGAGGGAGGAGTTGGAGCGGGAACTGTCCCGACATTCCTCGGCGGGGTCGCGGGAGTTGGAGGGGAAGAAAGCACTTATCGACCAGCAGCTCTATAACATCAGGTCGGAGCTTGTGCGGGTCACGGACCTGGTTAGGGGCATTGAGAAGGACAGGGAGGCGAAGTTCGGCCAGTTGGCCGAGCAGATAAGGAAGGTGGGTGAACAGGCGTCGGCGCTTACGGCTTCCACAAACACGCTGGGAGCGGCGTTGGCCAACAGCCGGGCGCGGGGTCAGTGGGGGGAGCGGATGGCTGAGGATATTTTCCGTCTGATGGGGTTGAGGGAGGGGGTGAACTATCGGAAGCAGCGGGCTATGGGATCGAACGGATCCATCCCCGACTTCACGTTCCTGCTGCCGAGGGGCGAGACGCTGAACATGGACGTGAAGTTCCCGTTGGACAACTATGTCCGCTACCTGGAGTCGGAGGAAGACTCGGACCGTTCCGCCTTCCTCAGAGACGTGAGGCAGAAGTTGAAGGAGGTCAGCAGCAGGGGCTATGTCGATACCTCGCAGGGGACGCTGGACTACGTGCTGCTGTTCATTCCAAACGAAAGCGTGTATTCCTTCATCCATGAGAATGATCCAAATCTGCTGGATGACGCGTTGAAGAGCAAGGTCATCTGGTGTTCGCCGTCCACGCTGTACTGCGTGCTGGCGGTGGTGAGGCAGGCGGTGGACAACTTCGCGATGGAGCAGACTTCCAACGAGATTATCTCTCTGATGGGGGCGTTCAACGAGCAGTGGCAGAGGTATCAGCAGAGCGTGGACACGTTGGGCAGCCGGCTGGATTCGACACAAAGGGCTTACGAGCAGGTTAGGGGAACGCGGAGCCGGGCGTTGGAGCGTCCGCTGAGGAAGATTGAGGAGTTGCGGCAGCAGCGTCGGCTGCCGGTGGGGGCGCTGGGGGAGGGGGACGAGGGTCTTTCACCCTCACCTTAATCCTCTCCCTCAAGGGAGAGGAGAAGAAGATGGGATTGAAACCGTCTGTCGAGGGGGAGGGAGGGGACTGGATTCCCGCTTTCGCGGGAATGACGAAGAGAGGGGGCAGGAATGACGGGATGGGATTAGGGGTTTTGGGCGCGGCGGGCGATGGCTTTGATGAGGCCGCTGAATATCCAGGAGTGGACGGGGTAGAGGCCGTACCAGTAGGCCAGTCCGGGGAGGCCTTTGGGGATGAAGGCGGCGGTCTGTTCCAGCTGGGTCGCGCCTGTGGGGGATTCGCGGATTTCGTATTGGAGCCAGGCGCGTCCGGGTAGTTTCATTTCGGCTTTGAGGCGGATGAGGCGGTTGGGTTCGATGGATTCGACGCGCCAGAAGTCCAGGGCGTCGCCGACGCGTAGGCGGTCGGGGTGGCGGCGTCCCCGGCGGAGGCCGGCGCCGCCGAGGAGCCTGTCCACCATTCCGCGCAAGCTCCAGGTCCAGTTGGCGAAGAACCATCCCCTGCGTCCGCCGATTCCGGCGACGACCTTGTAGACGTCGGCGGGGGAGGCGTTTATCATGCGTCGGCGGCTTTCGATGATGACGCCTTGGCGGGATTCGAGACGGACGTGGGTTTCGGCTTCGTCGGCAAGGTCGGCGGCGTCGCTCCAAGAGGTGTCAATTCGCCCTTCGTCCAAATCCTGGATGACGGCTTCGATGGCGGCGGAGTAGTCGCGGGGCTTGACGTGGGGGAATAGGGTGCGAGAGAGGTCGTTGGTGACGATAACTTCGTTTCGCAACCCTTCGACCAGGGCGTGGGTGATTTTGGCGGGAATGGGGGTGAACCAGTGCACCCAGTAGGAGGAGAGGCGGGGGGAGAGGACGGGGACGGGAATCATGTAGCGTCGGAGGCCACGGGCGCGGGCGTAGCCGAGCATGAGGCCGCGGTAGGTGGTGACGTCGGCGCCGCCGATTTCGATGGTGCGTCCGTGGCTTTCGGGGGTGTCAAGGGCGGAGACGAGGTATTGGAGAAGGTCGTCGATGGCGATGGGCTGGATGCGGGAGTAGACCCACTTGGGGCAGACCATGAGGGGGAGGCGTTCGGCGAGGTGGCGGATCATTTCGAAGGAGATGCTGCCGGAGCCGACGATGACGGCGGCGCGGAATTCGGTGACGGATACTCCGCTTTCTCGGAGGGCGTCGCCGGTCTGCTGGCGGGAGCGGAGGTGGGGGGATAGGTCGGCCTGTGGGTCGCCGAGGCCGCCGAGGTAGATGATGCGTTGGACGCCGGCTTGCTTGGCGGCTTCGCCGAAGTTGCGGGCGGCCTGGATGTCGAGTTGTTCGAAGCCGGAGGGGCCGGCGATGCTGTGGATGAGGTAGTAGGCGGTGTGGACGCCGCGCATGGCGTCGGGGAGGGTTTCGGGCTTGAGGGCGTCGCCGACGGCGATTTCGACGTGGTTGCTCCAAGGGCGGGAGAGGGCGCGCCGCCGGCTGCGGACGAGGACGCGGACGGGGTGGCCCTTTTGGAGAAGCAGCGGGGCGAGTCGACCGCCGATGTAGCCGGTGGCGCCGGTGACGAGGATGGTTTGGGGCATGGGGGGATTATAGGGGGTTGGGGCTACGTTGAGTCTGAGCCGTTGCTGCCCAAGTGGATGATTTCCACGTTGCCCCAATGTTCATTCAGATATTCGGCGACCAGTCGGCGGTGGCAATGCTCCGGTTCGTGTTCGCTGCACAGGAGGCAGGCATTAGCGATTTTCCGCTTGATTGCCATTTTCGAGACCCGTCGTTCGTTCATCAGGGCAAGAAATTCACGCTCGTAACTTTCCCAGTCTTTGCGCCCTTGCCTGTAGTCCTTGAGCATATCCGGGGTAGGGGCCAGTTCCGGCATGTGGATGTACTGAATGCGGCAGAGCTTTTCCAGGAAGTAGGCCAGGTCGTCCTTCTTGGCGAAGCCGGCAAGCTGTGAGACGTTATTGAGACGCACGTCTACGAGCCGTTTCGCGCCGGACTGACGCAGCAGTTCAAAGAAATTGCTTGCGGATTTTTTCGTGAAGCCGATGGTATAGACTTTCAATGTCAATGACTCCAGTTGGGGTTGGTCGTTGTACTGTCCACGTATCCCACCTTGCTGACCTGGCGGACTATTGCGTCGGCGATGACTTCTCTACGGGTACGGAACATATCCCCGTGGTGGGGCAGTTTGAACCCGTCCAGCAATCTATTCATAGTGGCTTCGTGAGGTTCCAAACTGCCGTCGGCGAGGATGTGAGTCACAGGGACGCCGCGTTCTTCCAGAACTTTGGCAATCAGGAGGGTGCGGTGGCAATTCAGAGGTTCCTTTTCGCTGCACATTAGGGCGACGCGGCGTTCATCGGACACCCAAATGACACGCCGGATGCCGTCATCGAACTGGTCAGTGTTAGCCAGCCGCTCGAATTGAACCCGTCCGTCTGCGTCGTAACAGGAGCGGTCCATCGGCCTGCCGCCAAGTTCGCCGCCAAGGAAGACGTAATCGATGCCGGAATTTTCCAATGCGTCGTTCAGCGACTGATGGTTGAAGTGGGGATTGTAGCGGCTGTATGGGGACGAGCGAACGTCAGCCACCACGTCTATGCGATGCTCACGCAACAAGTCCAAGAAGGTTTCCGACGGATGGTTGGAGTGTCCGATGGTGAAGATTGAGGGTTGTGGCGTGTTCATTTGAATTTTGTCGTCAAGGTTTGATTATGGCGGCAATGACCTTATAGCATTTGCCGTCTATGTAGCCTCCGGCAAGGCTGACGGTGATATAGCAGTCTCCGACCAGATAAGTTCCATTCCCACGATTGAAGTATTCTTGCCTGTAGTCCGGGGCTGTCACCGAAAGCCAGTAGTTTGCACCGTTATGCCAAAACCGTCCCTGCACTCTCTGCTTATCATAATGGTCAAAGACTCGCAATTCCAAATGTGCTTTGATCAAGTACAACGATTCACCTAGCGGTCTTGCGACTGCGATAGATACTCTATCGTTTCGTCCAGAGGAACTGCTATCGCCGTTGGGCCAGAGAGAAAATGTGGATTCTAAACATTTCGGCAAGAATGAAGAATCCAGAACGCCAACTCTCTGCCATCGTCGTTCGGGGTCTATCAGCCAATTTTCCTTTTGGTGATCTTTAGGTTCCGGTCGAAGAACCGGAACGTCGATTACATCTAGTAGGCGAGGGAATACACCATCTCTATATCGGGTCTGGGATATTGAAACACCCTCCCCGTCACGACCACTTACCGGGCGAATCCAGCCGCCGATCTTGCCACCCTGCCGCATTTCTCTCCCAGCGACGCATCGTCCGCCGGGCATGTCTGAATAAGCAAGGCACACTATCCGCTTTACGGGTTTCTGCGCCAAAGATTCTCTCCAAAGGTTAGTCTGATGCTGTAATTATATTCTAATTCTTGCAGTTTTGGCAAATGTTGGGAGGCGCGTATGCCATTGGACGTGGTTGCTTTTGGGAGGGGGTGGGGATATGCTGAACCGAAACGTTTTGGGGGTTGGTTATGGGGTTTTCACCGCATGGGGTCAGGTTTTCGGCGCATCGTCCGGTGGTTATGGGGCGTCGGGGGATGGTGGCGGCCAGTCATCCGCTGGCGTCGCAGGCGGGGGTGAGGATTTTGCAGAAGGGGGGGAACGCGGTCGACGCGTCGGTGGCCGTCGCGGCGACGCTTCAGGTGGTGGAGCCGCTGATGTCGGGCATCGGCGGCGACGGGTTCATCATGGTCTATACGCGCGCCGATGACACGGTGAAGGTGGTGAACGGGACGGGGCCGGCGCCCTACGCCGCCACGCGGGAGCGGTATCTGCCGGAGGGGATTCCGTTGAAGGGGATTATGTCGGTGTCGGTGCCGGGGCTGCTTAGGAGTTGGACGGAGGCGCACGAACGGTACGGTCGGCTGTCGCTTTCGGAGGCCCTAGAGCCGGCCATCGAGTTGGCTGAGGAGGGGTTTCCCGTCAGTCATACCGTCGCCGACGCCATCGCTGGGGACGAGCTGCTGTGCGAGTTTCCAACGTCGGCGGCGATATTCACCAGGGACGGACGGCCATTGCGGGCGGGGGAGATTCTTCGTCAGACAGACCTGGCGCGGACGTTTGGGAAGATTGCCGACGAAGGGGCGGACGTCTTCTATCAAGGGGAAACCGCTCACGCCATCGCCAAATTCATGTCGGAGCAGGGCGGGCTGTTGACGATGAAGGATTTGGGGGACTTCCGGGCGCGATGGCAGGACTCGATTTTCACGGACTATCGGGGATATACCGTCCACGAGGCGCCGCCGAATTCCAGCGGGCACATATTGTTGCAGGAGTTGAATTTGGTGGAGGGGTTCGACCTGAAGGCGATGGGGTGCAACACAGCGGAGAGCGTGCACGTGATGGTGGAGGCGAAGAGGCTGGCGTTCGCGGACAGGGAGGCGTATCTGGCGGACCCGGAATGGGTGGACGTGCCGATTCCGGGGCTTTTGTCGAAGGAGTACGCGCGTCATCGGGCGGCGTCAATTGACCCGGAGCGAGCGGCGGCAGAGGTCTTGGCGGGGGACCCGTGGCGGTATCAGAGTCCGTCGGGGTCTGCGCCGCGGGCGGTGAATCGGGTGGGCGCACCGAAGGAGGATACGACGTGCTTCGCGGTTGTGGACAGGTGGGGGAACGCGGTGTCGCAGCTTCAGAGCTTGCAAAGCGCCTTCGGGTCGAGTCTGGTCGCGGAGGGCACGGGGGTGCTGCTGAACAACCGGATGAGTTATTGGCACCTGGAGGAGGACCACGTGGATTGCCTGGAGCCGGGGAAGCGGGTGCGGCATACGATGAATCCGGTGATGGCGTTCCGTCGGAAGGAGGAGGGGCGTCGGCTGGCGCTGGTGTGCGGGACGCCGGGGGCGGACACGCAGGTGCAGACGAATTTGCAGGTGATTACGCACGTTTTGGACTTCGGGATGACGGTGGCGGAGGCGGTGGAGGCGCCGCGGTGGAGGCATTTGCAGGATGGGACGGAGTCGACGTATCCGCACACGTGCGAGGACGGGTTGAATCTGGAGGGTCGGTTCTCGCCGCACGTGCGTCGGGGTCTGGCGCGGAAGGGGCACGAGGTTAACGTCATCGGCGATTGGGAGGGGGTCGGGAGCGAGATGATGATTGCGGTGGATGGGGAGGAGGGGGCGTTGCACGGCGGGGCGGACCCGCGGCGGGACGGGTATGCGGTTGGGTGGTAGGGGAAAGATGACGCTTCCGAAGGAATTTATAGATACAATAGGCAAGTGGCAGGAACGCCTTCTCCAACTTGATCGGCGGAACTCGTTGCTCTATTTCAAGCCTGAGAGCAGGTCCGTTCTCTTGATGGAAGAACGGACATCGGATGAGATGACAAAGCTGCTGGATTCCAAGGGAGTGCGGGGTACTTCGTTCGACTATACCGCGCCAAGAAGAAGACACTCCCTTCGGATGTCTCCCGAGTCGGGACATGAGACTGACGAAAACGTTATACGCGGTGACCTGAGGAGCGACTGTCCCGCGCTGGAATTGCAGCGTAGGTTAGGGAATCTCAAGAGGCGACAAGACGAATGGGAATCTGAGCAGGGGCTGCCAGTTCTGTATTTGGCCTTGGGTTTGTTGGATTGGGTAGATGAAGACGGGGAGAGAGCAATTTCTCCGCTGCTTTTGTTTCCGTGCAAATTGGTGAGAGCGAACCCCAGGAGTGAGTTTCGCCTGAGCGCCACAGAGGAAGATCCGATTAGCAACGAAACGCTGTCGGTAAAGCTATCGGAATTTGGAATTGAGCTTCCGCAAGTAGGCGAAGAATCTGCGTCCGACTATTTTTCGATGGTGCGCAAGTCAATTGCAATGCGGGCGGAATGGAAGGTTGAAGACAAGGTATTTCTTGGGGCGTTCGCTTATTCCAAGCTGGCTATGTGGAGGGATTTAGGAACTCTAAGGGATAGTGGAACCAGGAATGAAGTGATCCGAGTCTTGTCAGGGTTTTCTCAGCAGATACAAAAACCTGAAATTCCGCTTATTAAGAGACTTATTACAGAGGACGACAATCTAAGTGGCGGGAAGCTTGATGACCTGCTGACCATTAAGGACCAATATGCGGTTCTTCCGACTGACTACAGCCAGCTAAAGGCGGTGGCATTGGCGGATCAGGGAGCGAACTTGGTCATTCACGGCCCGCCGGGCACAGGAAAGAGTCAGACGATTGCTAATATCATTGCGACGTTCATCGCTAAAGGGAAGACGGTTTTGTTCGTCAGCGAAAAAAAGGCGGCACTGGACGTAGTCAAGAAGCGGCTGGATGATGTGGAGCTTGGCATATTTTGCTTGGATATGCACAGCGAGCGCGGACGGAAAGCAAATGTCTACCAGCAATTGAGAGAGTCTGTGGATGATAGACGTTCTGTAAGGATAATAGACCGTCAACTGGCCTCTCGTGGCAAGCAGCGTCAAGATCTGAATGAGTATGTACGGTCGCTTCACAAGGTGCGTCAGCCTCTCGGTCAGAGCGTGTATGAAGTACAGGGCCGGTATGCCGAGTTGATAGGATTCCCTGACGTAGATATTGACATACCATCAATTGGCGAAATTAACAGAGACCAGCTTGCTCAGATGCAGTCAGTCCTCGATCGCATTGCCGGGAGATGGAGGGAGTTCAAGGAACATCATAGTAGTAGCTGGGTTATTCTTCGCACCAAAATGCCATCCCTGGGGCTTGCGGACATTATACGAACAGACATGGCGAATATAGAGTCGGCGGCGATGAAGTTGGCAACATCCATGTCCGGCGTAGCGGCTTGTTTAGGCTTGCCCGCTCCAGAGGGTTTGAATGACGTGGCCCGCTTGGAGAAGGTCATTGAACATCTAAGTTGTGCCCCGGGAGTTCCTGACAGTTGGCGGTCTGAGGATGCAATTGGGGATATTCGACGTCAAGCAAGACAGGAATCAGAGGTTCAAGCGAGGCGAAAGTGGTTAATTGACAGACTTTCAAATAGAGGTCTTATCGATGCAGGCAAGCATACGCTGTCGAAACTAACGGCTTTGGAAGATGCGCTATTCAGAGAGTATGACGAGGAGATCCTGGATGTGGTTGATCAGTCTATGCTCGTTCGATACCGAACGGACCATCAAAACTGGTGGAAGCGTATTTTCTCAAGTTCTTTTCGCCAAGACCAAAGAACGCTCCGAAGTTTCCGAAAAACGGCTTTGAAGCTTAGTCTACAAGATGGGTTGTCTCTGGTTAGGCTAGTCTTGGCAGTTAAGGATTCGCAACAAGAATGGGAGTCTCTGTCGCACAAGCTACAAAGCCGTGTGGGGTCAAAGTTTACCGGGCGTTACGCCAATTGGGAGAGTATAGATGCGGAGCTATTGTCGGCGGAAGCCGAATTAGAGGAGATAGAAAGCCGTGAGGCAAAGAGTAGGGCCAGGCTAGAAGAAAGATTTGGCGAACTGTATGACGGGTTCGACACCGACTGGGAACGGGTGGATGGCGCCCTACAATGGACGAAAGATCTGCTGACGATAGTTGGCACACCGGAAATAATGGGCAAATTCGCGATTCCGGCTACTGCCCCGGCAGATAACGTACTCATGGATGAGTTGAGTATGAAGTTGGGGGCAGCGAGGCAGGAATTCAATGATGTGGCACATCCTTTAGGGAATAGGTATAACTTCGATTGTGCCCCGTGGCATTCGTGGTTTTCCATCAGATTCAAGGACATCGCTAATCATGCGACGCTTCTCCGTGATGATGCGGATTCCGCTTCAGCGTGGGTGGATTACAGGAACAGAGTAGCAGAGGTTGAGAAATTTCTTGGAATAGGCGCAGTTGGGAAGTGCCGAGAAGTGACGGGCCAAGCTAAGGAAGTCCCAAGTATTGTAATGCGACGAGTATTCAAGACTTGGCTGGATTCAATTTATGCCAAGACATCGGCACTGCGAATGTTTGCCGCGGTTGATCACGAAAGAGTAAGAGACAACTTCCACGAGTTGGATAGAAAACTTGGATTCGCCTTGCGTTCAGCTATCCGTCGGAATGGGTTCGAGAGATACGCCGGTTTGGCGAACAGCTATGGAATGGGAATCTTGCAAGATCAACTTTCCAAGAAACGGAGGCAACTGCCCGTAAGGAGGTTGTTGGAAAGGGCTTCTTCAGCGATACAAGGTTTGAAGATGTGTTTTCTGATGAGTCCTCTTGCGGTGAGCCAGTATTTGCCTTTGGGAGCCACATCATCCGACACACTGACATTCGACGCCGTGATATTCGACGAGGCTTCTCAGGTGTTTCCCGAGGATGCCATTCCTGCGATTTTGCATGGAAAACAGGTAATTCTCGCAGGCGACCGCAGGCAGTTGCCGCCAACAAAATTCTGGAGGCGTTCTCTATCTGATGACAACGATGAGGATTACGATGATGAAGAGGACGATATTGACTCATTGGAAGATCGTGAGAGCATTCTGGACGTAGGCATAGGTCGCGTTGGCGGAATCTTTACAGAGTCTCACTTGGAAACTCATTATCGCAGCAGGCATGAGGACTTGATCAGATTCTCAAACCGGCACTTCTATGAAGACCGTCTACTCACATTTCCATCGCCGGCGACGCATGGCGGCAGTAGCGGTCAGGGGGTTTATAATCACTTTATGTCCGATGGCACCTTTGAGGCGGGTGGTTCTCGCACAAATGAGGTTGAAGCCGAGAAGGTGACTGCTCTTGTTTTCGAGCACATGCGGACTCATGGAAAGGATAAGACGTTGGGCGTAGCTGCGTTCTCCAGACCACAGGCAGACCTCATCGACAGGCTGATAACGGAACGGCGTATTTTGGAAGGAGACCTTGAATATGCGTTCAGCGAAGATGGAGCGAATGAGCCGTTCTTCGTGAAGAATCTGGAGAATGTGCAGGGGGACGAACGCGACCGCATCATAATCAGCGTTGGGTACGGCCCTCCTGTGGCAGGAGGAACAACTCCGAACCGGTTCGGTCCTCTGAATCAAGAAAATGGCGAACGCAGGCTAAACGTTCTGGTTACGCGCGCCAGGGAGCGAATGGACGTGATTCATTCCCTGAAGCCCTCCGACATTCATTCGGGAACAACCGGTGCGCGTCTGTTGCGTCGATTCTTGGAATATGCCCGTAATCCAGCAGCCAGTCTTTCAGACGGTCCGACAACAACATTGGCGAGTCCGACGGGAGAAGAACTTAACGACTTTGAGAAAGCGGTCAAAAGCGCACTGGAAGCCAGGGGACACCGGGTTGTGGGCCAGGTGGGATCGGCAGGTTACCGGATTGATCTGGCGATTTTGTCTGAGGATGGGGAACGATACGACTTGGGAGTTGAGTGCGACGGCGCAACGTACCATTCAGCGCCTGCCGCAAGAGACCGAGATTGGCTACGACAGTCCGTTCTGGAAGACCTGGGATGGACAATACATCGGGTTTGGTCAAGGTCATGGGTCCAAGATCCCAAGAGGGAAACCGATAGAATAGAAGACGCCCTGCGTATCGCACGATTGCCTAAGACCATTACGTCCAGGGAATCCAGTGGATCAGGTCTTGGCAATGAACCAGTTTACGCACACGGGGAAGAGGCCATTCGCACTGAAATTGTCAACCCTATCGTGGAACTGGAACTGGATCCCTATGAAGAATCGAATTTGTCCGCCTATAGAATCGCTGGCCCGCTTCGATTCGAGAATACTGAGATCTTGATGAATTTGGCTGTAAGAGTGGTCTTAATGGAGGGACCCGTACACGGAGAAATGGTAGTAGCTCGCATTCGTGAACGTTACGGAATGAGTTACGTCAACAAGAAGGCCAGAGAGCGAGTGGAGATGGCTATCGATCAGTGCGTCAAGAAGCGTTGGATCATTCGTGACGGAGATATTCTGTACATGTCATCGGAGCAACTTAATCGTCAGCCGCGCAAATTGGGATCAAGACGTTTGGAGTTCATGCCGCCCTCCGAATTGGCGTCAATTGTGGTGTCTGTGGCGGAAAGATTTCTAGGACCCAAGGACATGTTGATAGTTCAAGTTGCAAGACTACTGGGCTTCTCCAGGACCGGGAGCCGAATCAAAGAAATTGTTGGTAAATCAATCCAAGATTTGCTTAACGATGGGCGGCTTGAACTGTCATCCGGAATCGTTCAACCGTCAAGATGACGGTTATGGGGTGGTTGCCCATTTGGGGGGGATTGCGTATTATCGGGGCGCTGATTTCGGGTTGGGGGTTGCATTTATGGATAGAGCGCCGCGGTCGGTTTTGTTGGTGACGCCGCATCAGGATGACGCGGAAGGGGGGTGCGGCGGGTCGGTGGGTCTGTGGACGAAGCAAGGGGCGAAGGCGGTGTACGTGTTGTGCACGAACGGGGATAAGGGGTCGAGCGATCCGTCGATGACGTCGCCTCGGTTGGCGTCGATTCGTGAGGAGGAGCAGTTGAATGCGGCGAAGGTGCTGGGGGTGGAGGTGGTGGTGTTTTTGCGGCACCCGGACGGGGAGTTGGAGGATACGCTTGAGGTGCGCGCGCAGGTGGTGCGGGAGATCCGGCGTCACAAGCCGGAGGTGGTGATGTGCATCGACCCGTTTCGCACCACTTCTCATACGCATCGGGACCACCGGATGAGCGGGATGGTGGCGTTGGACGCGGTGTTCACTTACGCGTGGAGTCCGCACCATTTCCCGGAGCAGGTTGCGGAGGAGGGGTTGGAGCCGCACCAGGTGAGGGAGATTTATATGTGGGGGAGCGAGCGGCCGGACACGTATGTTGATATTTCGGAGACGGTGGATGCGAAGGCGTTGTCGTTGAGCAGGCACGTGAGCCAGATGCGGGAGCCGGAGAAGCTGCGGGAGCGGACGCGGCGGCGGGCGGCGAACGTGGGTCAGCGGGCGGGGTTGGCGTTCGCGGAGGGGTTCCGGCGGGTTGTGGTAGGTAGTAAGAGGCTGCGCTGGGCGGCGTATCAGGGGGGATGGGGAGGTTGAGCGTTGCCGGGTGAGGCGAATCTGAAGCGAGTATATTAGTTTTTTAGATCTTGTGCGTGGGAGCGATTCGTTAGGAAAATCAAATTCGTGCCTAAAATGATTCGTTTCAGGCACGATATTCGTTCCAAAAAATTTCGGGAAAACGCAATTAGATCTATTCATGGTTGTTGGCAGGTGTAGAATTGTTGAATTTTCATGAGTTTGGGGAGGCGTACGCAGCGCGTTGAAGAAGTTGGGCGACATTTGATTTATTTGTGAATTTCGTCTATATGTTTCATGTTTCGGATGATAGCATGGGGTGGGGGTTTGTGGCAAGGGGGAGTTGTCAGTTTTGGGGGGGGGGGATCACCCCCATCCCAACCTTCCCCCTCAAGGGAGAAGGGAGAAGATGGATTCCCGCCTGCGCGGGAATGACGGAAGGGGGTTACGGGAATGACGGTGTGGGTTGAGGGGGAAGGGGTAAGAGGGGGACGGCTGGATCCTTCGACAGGCCCTTCGACAAGCTCAGGGTGAGCGGGATGGGGTTGGTTAGGATGAGCTGGGAGACTGGATTCCGGCTTTCGCCGGAATGACGGAAGTGTGGAGGGGGAGGGGAGAAGAGAGGGGAGGGCGGGTTTCAAATCCGCCCCTACAGGAATGGCGTGGGAGAAGATGGATTCCCGCCTACGCGGGAATGACGGATGAGGTGGCGGGAATGACGGAGGGAGTGGCGGGAATGATGGGATGTGTGAAGGGGGAAGGGGTAAGAGGGGACAGCTCGACCCTTCGACAAGCTCAGGGTGAGCGGGATGGGGTTGGTGTCCGCTCGACCCTTCGACAGGCCCTTCGACAAGCTCAGGACAGGCTCAGGGTGAGGGGGATGGGGTTGGCCGGGGTGAGCGGATATTTTGTGTGCTAGAATATGTTGGCAGCGATGAGTTCGTCTCTTAGAAATCTTCCCAGCGTTGAGCGGGCGCTTGCTTCGGAGCCGTTGAAGGCGCTTTCGGGCGAGTTCGGCCATGATTTGTTGGTGGAAGCGGTGCGGGAGTGCGTGCAGGAAGCGCGAGTCGGGGCTTTGAACGGGCGGGAGGTGGCTTCGCTCCAGGAGATTGTGGATCGGGTAGTTCTGCGTTTGCGGGGGATGGGGCGGGTTCAGCCCAGGCCTGTCATCAACGCGACGGGGGTGGTCATCCATACGAATCTGGGGCGGGCGCCTCTGAGCGTTGACGCGGTAGCGGCTATGGATGCTGCCGCGTTGGGGTACAGCAACCTGGAGATTGATTTGGAGTCGGGAAGAAGGGGGTCGAGGCAGGGGCATCTTCAAAAATTGTTGAACCATCTGACGGGGGCGGAAGCATCGCTGATGGTGAACAACAATGCGGCGGCGGTTTTGTTGGGCCTATCGGCGGTTGCGTCTGGGAAGGAAGTGATTGTGTCGAGGGGGGAGGCGGTGGAGATCGGGGGAGGGTTTCGCATCCCCGACGTGCTGGAGCAGAGCGGGGCGACGCTGGTGGAGGTGGGGACGACGAATCGCACCTACGCGCGGGACTATGAGGCGGCGATAACGGAGAACACGGGGGCGCTGCTGAAGGTGCACGCGAGCAACTTCAAGGTGGTGGGGTTCACCCACGCGCCGGAGGTCGGGGAGTTGGTGGAAATCGGGCGGAGGTATGGCGTGCCTGTGCTGCATGACGTGGGGAGCGGGTGCCTACTGGATACGCGTCCTTTCGGATTGTCGTATGAGCCGAGGCCGCAGGACAGCGTTCGGGCGGGGGCGGATCTGGTGTTCTTCTCAGGGGACAAGCTGCTGGGCGGGCCGCAGGGGGGAATCGTCGTCGGGTCGAAGGAGAAGGTGGACTTGCTGGCGCGGCACCCCTTGGCAAGGGCGTTCAGAATAGATAAGATGAGCCTCGCGGCGACGGCGGCGACGCTGCTGCACTACGTGAAGGAAGAGGCGTTGGAGGCGATACCCGTCTGGCGGATGGTTTCGGCGACGAGCGAAGATATACGCGAACGAGCTACGTCGTGGTCTGAGAACGTCGGCGGAGACGCGACGGTCTCGCCGGCGAAGTCTACCATCGGCGGGGGGAGTCTGCCTGGGGAGTCGTTGGACTCGTGGGCGCTTTCTATTCCGGGAGGCAGCGTTAGTGGGGGAGCGACGGGGCTGGCGGCGCGGCTTCGGGGGCAGTCGCCGCCGGTGGTGGCGCGAATCGAAAACGAGCGGGTCTTGATGGACCCGCGGACGGTACTGCCCAAACAGGACGGTCAACTGATGACCGCAATTCAAACAGCTTTGCGAGAGATATGAGCAACTTTCTGTTAGTACACGGACAATGGCACAACGCATCCATGTGGGACGACGTTTCGCGTCATTTGCGGAGCGCGGAGAATGGGTCGGAGGTGGGCGACGTGACGGCAGTGGACCTGCCGGGGCACGGGTCGCGTCGCTCCTTCGACATCAGCCGGATTACGGTGGATTATTACGTGAACGCGGTGGTGACGCCGCCGCGGGTGAAGCTGCTGGAGGAGGTGACGCTGGTGGCGCACTCGTTCGCGGCGACGTTCACGCCGCAGGTGGCGAAGGCGCTGGGGAGCGTTTTGACGCGGATTGTGTTCATCGGCGGGATTCTGCCGCAGGAAGGGGCGCAGCCGATAGGGGAGCTTTCTTTGCTTACGCGGAAGTCGGCGATTCCGTTCCGGCTGATGGAGAAGGGGTTCAAGCCGCTGAATCCGCTGCTGGCGAAGAGCTTGTACAACGACGTGGGGGCGTCGGAGGCTTCGATTCGGACGGGTCGGCTGGTTACGGACCCATATCAGCCGTGGGTGACGCCGATGGCGGCGTTGGATTTCCCGTCGCACGTTGCGTTGACGTACGTTGCGTTGACGAACGACAAGTTTTTGCCGGCGAAGCGGCAGCGGGGATATGCGGCGTCGTTGAGGGGCGCGGATGTGGTGGAGTTGGAGTCGGGGCACATGGCGCCGGTGTCGCAGCCGAGGGCGGTGGCGGAGATTTTGCTGGGGGGTTAGGCTGGGGGGGATGCACCCCCATCCCCCGCTTTCGCTAGGGTAGGCTCTGCGCTGGAATGCCCTCCAAGGGCTTACAGGATAATCCCATCGCGGCGATGGATTCCCGCCTGCGCGGGAATGACGGAGGGGTAGGCGGGAATGACGGAGGGGTAGGCAGGAATGACGGAGGGGTAGGCGGGAATGACGGTTATGCAAAGGTCTCCGTCAAGGGGGAAGGGATAAGAAAGGGATGGGGGGTGTGTTATAATCGGATTTGAAGGGTGGGGTGTCCATTTTTGCGACGGGTTTGCGGCATGGAAGACAAAGAGTTTCTCAAGAAGATGAAGGCCAAGATTGAGACGATGGCGGGGAAGCCCGTCTCTATGATGCTGGACCGGAAGAAGGCGGACCGGCTTGAGGTGGACCCGGACCAGTTCGAGCCGAAGGTGATTGTGGGGTCGGCGGTGCTGAAGTATCCGGGGTTCGCGCGGATGTGCATCGAGTACGCGGTGGCGTCGATTCGGGAGGGGCGGCGGATAAGCGCGTTGGAGTTTCACATGGTTTTGGGGCGGAATTAGGGGGTAGGGAACACCCCCATCCCTTCGACAAGCTCAGGACAGGCCTGGCCTTCCCCCGTCGAGGGGGAAGGGATAAGAGGGGACTGGATTCCCGCCTACGCGGGAATGACGGTTGGTTGGGGGGGTTAGCCGGGGAGGGATTCGACTTCGGCCATGAGGGCCGAAAGCATTTCGGATTCGGGGACTACTTTGACCTTTTCGCCCTTGCGGAAGATGACGGCGCGTCCCGCTCCGGCGGCGATGCCCACGTCGGCGTCCTTGGCCTCGCCGGGGCCGTTGACTTCGCAGCCCATGACGGCGACTTTGATTTTCTTGTCCACCTTCTGAAGCAGCTCGTCCACGGTGTTGGAAAGCTTAATCACGTCCACGTCGGCGCGTCCGCAGCTGGGGCAGGCTATCAGGGTGGTGCCCTTCTGCCGGAGGTTGACGGACTTCAGGATTTCGTAACCGGCGATTACTTCCTCGCGGGGTTGACCGCTCAGGGATACGCGGATGGTGTCGCCGATGCCGTTGTAGAGGAGGTAGCCCAGTCCGATGGCGCTGCGGATGGAGCCGGACTTGACGGTTCCGGCCTCGGTGATGCCGAGATGGAGGGGGTAGGGCACCATCTTGGCGAGGCGCTGGTAGGCCTGGATGGTAGTGGGAACGTCGAAGGCCTTGAGGGAAACTTTAATCAGGTCGAAGTCGAGGGATTCCAGCAGTCCGATTTCCCAGAGGGCGGTAGCTACCATGTGGTCGACCACGTTGTACTGGCCCTCGACGGCTTCGCCCGCCTTGGGGAGTTGGTTGACCATGTCCATGACGCGGGAGAAGCCGCGGGATTTGCCGATGCCGCCGACGGGGGGCAGGCTGCCGAAGTTGACGCCGATGCGGATGGGGACGTGGCGTTCCTTGGCGGCGCGGACCACCTGCTTCACCTTCTCCGGGTCGCGGATGTTGCCGGGGTTGAGGCGGAGGGCGTCGACGCCGCCTGCGATGGCTTCCAGGGCGAGCTGGTGGTGGAAGTGGATGTCGGCTATGAGGGGGATATTGATTTGGGAGCGGATGGCGGGGATGGCCTTGGCCGCTTCCATGTCGGGAACGGCGCAGCGGATGACGTCGGCGCCCGCTTCTTCCACCTCGCGGATCTGGGCGACGGTGGCTGCCACGTCGCGGGTGTCGGTCTTGGTCATGGATTGGACGGCGATTTCGGCGTCGCCGCCGATTTTGACGTCGCCTACGTAGATTGCCTTGGTAACCCGGCGCTTGGCCATTTTTTCTTTCCCTTGCAAAGTGTTCTTGTTGGAATCCTCATCCAGTGGATGCCAGCATTGGCGTCATCCAATGAATCTATCGCCGCGGATGAGGCGGGCGATGTCATTGTAGCTTACCACCAGAACGAGGGTGATTAAAAGGGCAAAGCCGAGGACGTGCACGAGGCGTTCCTTCTCGGCGGGGATTTTCTTGCCGCCCCGGATGATTTCAATAATGACGAAGAGGAGGCGGCCGCCGTCGAGGGCGGGGATGGGGAGGATGTTGAAGATGGCGAGGCTGATGCTGAGGAGGGCGGCGAGGGGGATGAGGGCGTCGAGGCCCGCGAGGTCGACGGCTTCCTTGGAGCCGCTGACGATGCCGACGGGGCCGGAGAAGGGGGCGGGGGCGTCGCGGAAGAGCCAGTGGGAGATGGAGCGCCAGGTGAGGGTGAGGACTTCGCCAACCTGCATGGCGCCCATGCCGACGGCCTCCCAGGGGTAGTAGGAGAGGGTCTCCGTGCGTTGGTTTTCGAGGCCGAGTCGGACGCCCACGTTGCCTTCGCCTTCGGGCGGGCGCCAGCGGGGGACGACGGACACTTCGCGGGTCTGGCCGGCGCGTTGGAGTTGGATAGAAAGGTCGACGCCCAGGTTGCGGGTAATGCCGGCGGAAACTTCGCGGATGCTCTTGACGGGCCGGTCGTCGACGGAGATGATTCTGTCGCCGGGAAGGATCCCGACTTCGGCGGCGGGGGAGTCGGGGCTGATGGCTTCGACGACAACGTCGCCGACAGTTACGTCGCGTGGAATCATGAATAGGGCGGCGAAGATGGCGACGGCGAGGACGGCGTTCATGAAGGAGCCGGCGCTGATGATGGCGGCGCGGACGCCGGGGGACTTGGAGGCGAGGCTGCGGGGGCCGGTGGATTCGTCCTCGCCTTCCAGCCGGACGAAGCCGCCGAGGGGGAGGGCGTTGAGGGTGTATTCGGTTTCGCCCTTCTTCCAGCCGAAGATCTTGGGTGGGAAGCCGACGCCGAATTCGTTGACTTTGACGTTGAAGAATTTGGCGACGGCGAAGTGGCCTAGTTCGTGGATGACCACGAGGATGACGACCATTGCTATCATGGCGAGGACGAAGATCATGGGGGGGTTACCCGCATCCGAGGGAGAGGGAGAAGATGGATTCCGGCTTTCGCCGGAATGACGGGCGATTGAGGGGGAAGGGTGAAGGTGGGACGCTCGACCCTTCGACAGGCTCAGGGTGAGCGGGAGGGAGGGGATGGATTCCCGCCTGCGCGGGAATGACGGATGAGGAGAGGGTTGCTTTCATAGGGAGGGGGCTAGTTCGCGGGCGGTGGCGCGGGCCCACCGGTCGGCGGTGAGGATGTGTTCGATGTTGTCGGCGGGGATTGGTTCGTGGCGTTCGAGGACGGCTTCGACAAGTTTGGGGATGTGGGGGAAGGGGATGCGTCCTGCCAGGAACTGCTCGACGGCGATTTCGTCGGCGGCGCAGAGGACGGCGGGGTATGTTCCGCCCTTCCGACCGGCTTCCAGAGCCAGGGGGAAGCAGGGGTAGAGGGTGGGATTCATCGGCTCGAAGGTCATTGACATGGACTGGGTGATGTCCAGGCGGGGGATGCCTTCGTTGGGCTGTCGCTCGGGGTAGAGCATGGCGTACTGGATGGGCAGCTTCATGTCGGGGGGGCCTATCTGGGCCTTCACGGAGCCGTCGTTGAATTCGACCATTGAGTGAATGAGACTCTGGGGGTGGACGACGACTTCGATGCGCTCCCAGGGCACGTCGAAGAGCCATCGGGCCTCGATGACTTCGAATCCCTTGTTCATCAGCGTCGAGGAGTCGATGGTGATGCGGCGGCCCATCTTCCAGGTGGGGTGGTTGAGGGCCTGAGCGGGGGTGACGCTGGAGAGGTCTTCGTGGAGGCGGGTGCGGAAGGGGCCGCCGGAGGCGGTGATGATGAGGCGGCGGATTTTCTTTGATTCGCCCTGGAGGCACTGCCAGATGGCGCTGGGCTCGCTGTCGACGGGGAGGAGGGCGCCGCTGCCGTTGCTGGCGAGGTCGCTGACGAGTTCGCCGGCCATGATGATGACTTCCTTGTTGGCGAGGCAGACTTTTTTGCCCTGCTGGAGGGCGCGGATGGTGGGAAGAAGTCCGACGCGTCCGACGGTACCGACCATTATAACGTCGGCGTCGGGGTGGCAGACCATCTCCTCCATTGGGGCGAATTGGGCGTCGCCGAGCATAGCTTTGGTGAAGGCGGGGGAGGGGGTGTAGAGGAGGGTGGGGTTGAATTCGGCGGCCTGCTTTTGAAGGAGGTCGATGTTGCTTCCCGCGGCCAAGCCGACGACGCGGAAGCGGTCGGGGAAGGCGCGGACCACGTCGAGGGTCTGCCTTCCGATGGAGCCGGTGGAACCGAGGACAACGAGGCCGTTAGTCGTCAATGGAGTCTCCTGGGCGGGTTGGGTTTCGTGGAATCCTTCAGGCAATTATATAAGCAGCGGCGTAGAACGTCACGGGGAGGGTGAGGAGGAGGGAGTCGATTCTGTCGAGGATGCCGCCGTGGCCGGGGATGATGACGCCGGAGTCTTTGAGGTTGGCGCGTCGCTTCATGCAGGACTCGGCCAGGTCGCCGAGGGCGGCGACGATGGCGAGAAGGAGGCCAAGGGCTATCTGGGAGGGGATAGACATGGGCAGGTCGAGCAGGGCGGTGAGTCCGACGGAGGCTCCGGCGGCGGCGGCGAGGCCGCCGGCGAATCCCTCCCAGGTCTTGCCGGGGCTGACGGTCGGGGCCATTTTGCGGCGGCCAAGAAGTTTGCCGACGAAGAAGGCGCCGGTGTCGGCGGCGAAGGTTATCAGCAGGGCGTAGAGGAGCCAGCCGTGTCCGTCTTCCAGACCGGCGGCGCCTTCGCGGAGGAGGAGGGCGTGGGAGAGGAGGAAGCCGACGTAGAGGGGGCCGATGGCGGTGTGGAGGGAGTTTTTGAAGGTGGGGCGGTTTCTGCGGATGAGGGTGAAGATCAGGAGGGGTGCGAGTCCGCCGGCGATGAGGTATAGGGAGAAGTTGCCGTGGTCGGCGGCTAGTTGGGCGTGAGCGACGAAGAGGACTGTCCAGAGGAGGCTGTAGGGTAAGAAGGGGACGGCGTTCCATGCTTTCGCCATACGGTGGAATTCCCAGAGGCCGATGAGGGCGGCGGCGCCGACGACGATGGTGAGGGCGGGGAAGCCGACCCAGATGGCGCCGAGGAGGGCGGGGATGCCGGCGAGGGCTACGAGGACGCGGGGTTTCATGGGGTGGGGTTGGGGGTGGGGAATGTGGATTCCCGCCTCCGCGGGAATGACGGAGGTGGGTCGAGGGGGGAGGGAGGGGACTGGATTCCGGCTTTCGCCGGAATGACGGTGGGGGAGGTAGGAATGACGGAGATGGGGGTGGGAATGGTAGAGGGGGTTGGTTTGGGGGCGCTCGACCCTTCGACAAGCTCAGGGTGAGCGGGGTTGGAGGTGGGGTGGGGCATTTCAGGGATTGGGGGTTAGGGCGCCGAATTTGCGCTTGCGGCGGCGGTAGGCGCGGATGGCTTCTTCGACGTGGGCGGCGTCGAGTTCGGGCCAGGGGACGGGGGTGGTGTAGAACTCGCTGTAGGCGGACTGCCAGAGGAGGAAATTGCTGAGGCGGTATTCGCCGCTAGTCCTGATTACCAAGTCCGGGTCGGGGATGTCGCGGGTGTAGAGATGTTGGCTAATCGTCGATTCGTCCACGTCTTCGGCGTTGACGCCGCGGCGGATGATGTTTCGGACGGCTTCGACGATTTCGCTGCGCCCGCCGTAGTCGAAGGCGACGCAGAGGGTGACGCCGACGTTATGTTGAGTCAGTTCCTGGGCTTGGGAGACGGCCTCCCGCAGGTCTGGGAGGAGCCGGTCGCTGCGGCCAAGGTGGACGATGCGGACTCCCTGCTCGTGGAGCTGGCGGGTCTCCTCGTGGATGACCTCTTGAAGGATTCCCATGATGCCGTCCACTTCGGCGTCGGGGCGGCTCCAGTTTTCGGTGGAGAATGCGTAGAGGGTGACGAACTTGACGCCGCGGCGGGCGAGGATGTCGAGGACGGAGCGTATCTTCTCCACGCCGGCGCGGTGTCCTTCTATGCGGGGCAGTCCGCGCTCTTCTGCCCATCGACCATTACCGTCCATGATGACGGCGACGTGACGGGGGGCTTCAGCCGCATTGCGACCATTGGCATCCGGGGAAAGGGTTGGGCACGGCTCGTCATCCATTGGACTAATTGCTCCCGCCGCTCGTAAGCCTGGCTAAACCGTCATTATCTCGTCTGTCTTGGACTTCCAGAACCGGTCGATTTCCCCAACGTGGTCGTTGGTGGTGTTCTGCAACTGCCCCTGGGCGCGCTTGTTTTCGTCCTGGGAAATCTCCTTGTTGCGCTCCAGGGAGCGGAGCTTGTCCTGAGCGTCGCGACGCACGTTGCGGACGGCGACCTTTCCGTCTTCAACCTTCCGACCCAGGGACTTGACGAGTTCCTGGCGTCGCTCCTGGCTGAGGGGCGGGATGGGAACGCGGATGATCGCGCCGTCGTTGGAAGGGTTGAGGCCGGTGGGGGATTGTTGGATGGCTCTTTCGATGGCTTTCAGCGCGGTACGGTCCCAAGGCTGGATGGTGATCAGCTGGGCGTCGGGGGCCGAAATCGTCGCCATCTGGTTGAGGGGAGTGGGGACGCCGTAGTAGTCCGCCGTCAGGCTTTCGACGAGGGCGGGGCTGGCTCTGCCGGTTCGCACGGCCTGGAGGTCCCGCTTGAGGAACTCGATGGCCATGTCCATGCGGCGGGAGGCGTCCTTGAGTACATCCTCGGGGGTTGGGGTGTCGTTGACGTTAGACGCGGACATTTTGCGCTGCCTCCGAAATGGTGGTGCCCACGCGGTCTCCCTGAAGGATGGAAACCATGTTGCCGGGCTTGAAGATGTCGAAAACGATGATGGGAAGGTTGTTGGTCATGCAGAGGGAGAGGGCGGTGTTGTCCATGACCTGAAGCCGGAGATTGATGGCTTCCAGGTAGTCGAGATTTTCGTAGCGTGTGGCGGCGGGGTTCTTGTTGGGGTCGACGTCGTAGACGCCGTCCACGTTGTTCTTCGCCATAATGAGGACTTCGGCGCCGATTTCGATGGCGCGGAGGGCGGCGGCGGTGTCGGTGGTCATGTAGGGGTTGCCGGTGCCGGCGGCGAAGATGACGACGCGGCCCTTCTCCAGGTGGCGGATGGCGCGGCGGCGGATGTAAGGCTCGGCGATGGACTGCATTTCGATGGCGACCTGGATGCGGGTCTCCAGCCCCTGGCGTTCGAGGGCGTCCTGGAGGGCGAGGGAGTTTATGACGGTGGCGAGCATTCCGGCGTAGTCGGCGGTGGAGCGGTCCATGCCGTGGGCGGCGGCTTCGGCGCCGCGCCAGATGTTTCCGCCGCCGATGACGACGGCCATCTGGACGCCCATGTCGTGGGCGACTTTTATGCGTTGGGCGACGTAGTTGGCGGATTCGGGGTCGATGCCGTATTCGGACTTGCCGATGATGGCGCGACCGCTCAGTTTGAGCATGGCCCTGTTATAGACGGAGTCCGCCATTTCGCCGCTTACTCGCCCAGGGCGAAGCGGGAAAACCGGTTGACGCGGATGTTCTCTCCGACTTTGCCGATGGTTTCCTGGACGAGCTCTTCCACCCGGCGGCTGGGGTCTTTGATGAATGTCTGCTTAAGGAGGCAGACTTCTTCCGGCGGGCGTGTTTCGTCCTCGTCGAGGTCTTCGTCGCGGATGTACTGGGGGGCCATTGCGGCGACCTGCATGGCGAGGTCGTGGGCGAGGGCCTTGAATTCGGCGGTGCGGGCGACGAAGTCTGTCTCGCAGCCGAGCTCGACGATGGCGCCCAGGCGCGCGCCGGGGTGGATGTAGGCTTCCACGAGACCCTCGCGGGTTTCGCGGCTGGCGCGCTTGACGGCGGCGGCGAGGCCCGCGGCCTTCAGGATATTTTCTGCTTTGTCCAAGTCCCCCCCGGACTCTTCCAGCGCGCGCTTGCAGTCCATGATTCCGACGCTGGTTCGGGCGCGGAGGGCTTTGATTTGGTCTACGCTAACCTCCAAGGTCAACTCCTAAGTTTCAGTGATTGTGGCTAGTTGGTTTCCGGCGCGGCGGTGGGGGCCTGCATCATGGCGGCTTCCAACTCCGCGGCGTCCACCTCTATCTCTACGTCGACGGTCTCCTCGGCTGCGGCGGCCGCGGCGGCTTCCTGCTCCTCCCGCAGCCGCTCTTCCTCGCGGGCGCGCTTTTCTGCGAGTCCTTCCATCACCCCGTCGGCGATGCGGGTGGTGATGAGGCGGATGGAGCGGATGGCGTCGTCGTTGCCGGGGATGCGGTAGTCGATGAGTTCGGGGTCGCAGTCGGAGTCGATGATGGAGAAGAGGGTGACGCCGAGCTTGCGGGCCTCGGCGATGCAGATGGCCTCCTTGGGCATGTCCACGACGAAGATGGCTTCGGGGATCTTGGTCATGTTTCGGACGCCGCCGAAGTATTTCTGGAGGCGCTTGAGCTTCTCCTCCAGCTTGAGGGCTTCCTTCTTTATCATGGCGTCGAAGTAGCCCTTCTCCTTCCTGTCTTCCAGCTCCAGCATGTAGTCGATGCGCTTGCGGATGACCTGGAAGTTGGTGAGGGTGCCGCCGAGCCAGCGCTGGTTGACGAAGGGCATTTCGCAGCGGGTGGCCTGTTCGAAGATAGACTCCTGGGCCTGCTTCTTGGTGCCGACGAAGAGGATTTCGCCGCCATCGGCGACGAGGTCGCGGACGGCGTTCATGGCTCTGTCCATGTAGCGGAGGCTCTTCTGGAGGTCGATGATGTGGATGCCGTTGCGCTGGGTGAAGATGTATTGCTTCATGCGGGGGTTCCAGCGGCGGGTCTGGTGTCCGAAGTGGACGCCGGCCTCCAGGAGGGACTTCATGGTGACGGGGGGGCGCTGCTGTTGCGGCGGCTGTGGCTGCATCGTCGGCATGGGGGGGTTCTGAACTTGTTGGACCATGAACGCTAACCTTGTTCCTTTTCTAATATGGGGTTGGGCGGCCTGGGATGGGGGGATTTGGTAGGGGAGTATAGCACAACGGGGGAGGGAGGGGGAAGGGGGGCGCAATGTTCAGATAGAAATCCGACAGTCCATGAGTACAGTCATGGACATGCTGAACACAACGAAAATCACAATGGCATGGGAACTGCATGAGCAGGGAGTCCCGAAGGCCCAGATAGCCCGGCGGTTAGACAAACACCGGGAGACCATCCACCTGTGGATAAAGGGAGTGGAACGGGAGGGATTGATGTCCTTTCTGGACGGCTAGTGAGAACGCGAAGAAGGGGCCACGACCGAAACGGCGCATATCGCCGATGGTGAAGCGCTGGGTGTGGGACATCCGGGAAAGGGAGTCCGGCTGCTGCGGACAGAAGATAGCCTACTTCCTGGAGTTGGAGCGGGGGGTGAGGGTGTCCGTGGCGAAGATCTACGAGATATTGAGGGAGAAGTACGTCATCCGCTCCAAGTGGAAGAAGAACCAGCCCCGTGGTCCGGTGCCCAAGGCCACAGGCCCTCGCCAGGTGGTTCAGATGGACACGGTGATGTTCGGGGGGCTGTTCGCCTTCACCGGCATCGACATCCACACCAGGGAAGCGGACATCCTGCTGGCTCCCGCCCTTACCGCCTCCTACGGCTGCGCCTTCCTGGAACAGGCCATGAACAGGCGCTTCGGCGGCCGGGTGGAACTGATTCAGACGGACGGCGGCTCGGAGTTCAAAGGGGCCTTCGCAGAACGGGTTCATACCTACTGCCTGAGACACCGGATTGCCCGACCCTACAAGAAGAACGAGCAAGCCTTCATCGAGAGCTTCAACCGGACGGTGCGCAAAGAGTGCCTAGGCTGGAACCGCTATACCCTCAAGGACCTTCCTCACTGCCAGAGACTGGCGGAGCAGTTCCTGGATCGCTATCATTACCACCGACCCCACCTGGCCCTCGGGCTACGCCCCCCACTCGTGAAAGGAGCTTAGCGACTGTCGGATTTCTACGAATAATATCGCGGAGCATTGACAATATCAGAGAACAGCGATAGAGTCCATGTTACCATGTTACCATAGCATGTTGCGATCATGGATGCACTGAATTTCATCTGGGAAATATCGGCTAAGTTAGTGTGAATCCAGGCATATTCTCGCAGCGTGCTCAAGACAGATGTTTGGCCGAGGTGCCGGCAAATTTAGAGGGAAAGAGATCGGCCAAAGAAAGCCGTAGATCCCCTGGAGAGGTCAGCAATCTATGCCGCCATCCAATGTGAAAGAAGAATGGCCGCCAGCAACATAGACGAGGTCATTGAACAGCTAGATCACATTATCGATGTTTGTAAACGTGAGAGGAGTCGGCTCGGATTTTTCCCTGCTTTGTACCGCCAGGTCACTATAGCGGTCAAGCAAGGCATTGCCTCGGGGCGATTTGAGGACGGCCCTCGTATCGAGCTGTTCGATGTGATATTCGCCAACCGCTACTTGGAGGCCTATGAGCGCTTTCGTCGCGGAGAACACCCTGGCGAAAGCTGGCTGATCGCCTTTCGGACCACGAGACACTGGCGACCTCTGGTTCTCCAGCATCTGCTGCTGGGAATGAATGCCCATATCAACCTAGACCTCGGAATCGCCGCTGCCCATACTTGTCCCGGCGACAAGCTCGATGGCCTCAAACACGACTTCGACGAAGTCAACGGGGTTCTCTCCGAGCTTGTAGATGAGGTACAACACGGAATCGGGCTGGTCTCACCCTGGTTAGGACTGGCCGACCGAATCGGCAACAGGGCTGACGAAGCCATTATCAACTTCAGCATGAAAAACGCACGAGACTCCGCGTGGGATTTGGCCCAGAAACTGGCTCCCTTAGGTCGCGACGAACAGTTGCTGGAGATTGCTCGCAGAGATCAGGTCACAGCGGGTCTCGCACGCGTCGTCCGCACCCCCGGCATACTCGGTAGCCTTTTTGCGCTTGTGATACGCTTCCGAGAGAGCAGCAATGTTCGAAGGGTGATAGATGTATTGATTCCCTCGTAAAAAGGGCCTTCCGGGTTGGGGCTGCGACGTGAGGGCGGTTAGCTGTGAGGGATTTGGTTGTTCCGGTCCTAGAGGGTAATATTTCCCTAATACATAGGGGATTGGGGCGTGGCCTTCTTACCGCCCCCGTGTCAGTCCGGCGCGTGCGGGGTTATGTGATTGCCGGTGACCGCCCCGGAGCGGTAAAATATCACTTGTGGAAGTGTGCTTTGAAACGGGGGTGCAAATGAGCAAAACAGGGACACCAGCCCGCCAACGCAAGCCCCGCGAGGAGGCGGTTCGCCTGGGCAAGGAGATATACTAACGGGACATCCTGCCCCAGGTCGAAGCCGATCATTTCGGTGAATACGTCGCCATCGACGTTGACAGCGGGAATTGGGTGGGCCCCGACAGAGAGATTGCTGCAGCGGAGCGTTTGCGCGCGATGTGCCCTGGCGCCGTCAACGTCTTGATGGAGCGGGTCGGCTACCGGGCGCTGCGCAGCTTCCGAGCGGGTTCCATGCGGAGACCCGGGTGATCCAAGTCTAAGAAAGCGTCTAAAAACTGCTCCAGGGAGTAGTAGGAGAGGGGATAAGGGAGGGGGTAAAGTAGTGTTCCATGAGCAGAGAGAGATACCCAAGCGACCTGACGGACAAAGAATGGCAACTGCTGGAACCGTTGCTGCCTGCCCCCAAAGCGGGAGGCCGGCCGATCAAGTATCCGCGCAGGGAGGTGATGAACGGCATCCGCTACGTGCTGCGCACCGGGTGCGCATGGCGGATGCTCCCTCACGACCTGCCCCCGTGGCGCATCACGTTCCACTACTTCCGCACCTGGCGTAGAGATGGGACCCTGGAGCGCATGCACGGAGCGCTGAGGGCACGTTTACGGATGGTTGAGGGACGGTCCGTCAGTCCCAGCGGGGCGATCATAGACAGTCAATCGGTGAAGACCACGGAAAAAGGGGGCCTCGTGGCTATGACGCTGGTAAGAAAGTCTGTGAAAGAAAGCGACACATCGTAGTGGACACTGCGGGATTGCTGTTGACGGTAGTGGCGCATTCGGCCAATGTTCAGGATAGAGACGGGGCCAAGTTGGCGTTGACGGGTTTGTTAGGCCGATTCCCCAGGTTGAAGCGGATCCGGGCCGATGGAGCTTATGCGGGCAAGCTGGTGGAGTGGACGCGAAAGATATGTGGATGGGACTTGGAACCGGTGCGGCGTCCTTCCGGTCAACGCGCCTTCCAGATACTTCCACGCCGCTGGATTGTAGAGCGCGCCTTTGCCTGGCTGGGCCGATATCGCCGCCTCAGCAAGGACTATGAGGAGTTGCCTCAGACTACAGAAGCGTGGGGCTACGCCGCCATGACCGGCTTGATGCTACGACGCTTAGCTCAATCCAATGCTTTTTAGACACCCTCTTAGTACGCAACAATCACGGTAAAACCACCATTGTGGACCTTAAGTCCAGTCTTAAATCTCAGCCCCAGGAAGTTTCCAATATCCAGTTGTTCGCCTATGCGCTTGGCTACAAGGAACTCACCGGTACTGGCCCAGACTTCGTTGAACTATATCACATTAGGGAAGGAGGAAGGGAGCGGATACCTGTGGCAAGCGATAGGCTCCGTGATATGAGGCAAAAGATACAAAATGCGGCTACAAGAGTCCGTGATAGACGTTTGGAACCTGAGCCTTCCGAGGGTAAGTGTAAGCGGTGCGACTTTTCTTCACTGTGTAGCGCGAGTGTGGTCTAAAGATCTCTATGCCGTGGCGGATGTTGATAGAGTGGATTAGGTTCATTTCGGGACCGTCTCGTCGGTAGCCCGTTGGGTGGGTGGGGTGGTATACTTGGGGGGTTGGTTGAGCGCTATTTTGGGGAGGGTTCATGGCTGATTACACTTTTGATTTTTCGGACCGCATTGCCAGGGGGATTCCGCCCGCGCCGAAGGCCGCGCCGGGCGGCGGTCGGGTGGAGTTCGATTTCACGACGGCGTTTCCGGACCCGGACTCGTTTCCCGCCGACGGGCTGCTGGAGGCGTTGGGGCGAGCCCTGAAGGACGAGGGCAAAGACCTGGTCTACTATCCGCACATCCAGGGTCACCCGGCCATGCGGGAGTTCATCGCCGCCAAGCTGGAGCGGGAGCGGGGGATGAACGTGTCCGCCGACCAGATTCTGCTCACCACCGGCTCCGGCCAGGCCGTGGCGCGGTACGTGGAACTGCTGACGGACCCGGGGGACATCATCCTCACGGAGAAGTTCAGCTACTCCGGCACGATGGGCATAATGCGTCGTCACGGGGCGCGTCTGATAGGCGTGGACATCGACGAGGAGGGGATCATCCCCAGCGCGCTGGACGAGGTTCTCACCAGTCTTCGGGACAGAGGCCAGCGGGCGAAGTTCCTGTACACCATTCCTACCTTCCAGAATCCCACCGGCACGGACATGAGCCTGGGACGTCGGCAGGACGTGCTGGACGTAGCGCAGCGTCATCGTCTGCCAATCTTCGAGGACGATTGCTACGCCGACCTGCGGTTCGCGGGGGAGAACGCTCCCTCCATCCAGTCGCTGGACCAGGAAGGATCGGTGCTCTACTGCGGGTCATTCTCCAAGATTGTCGCGCCCGGCATGAGGCTGGGGTACATGGCCGCGCCGCCGTCGGTGATAGACGCGGTGAAGGCCATCCACCTGGGGGCGACGCCGAGCCAGTTTTCGGCGTTGGCGACGATGTATTACCTGCAAGACCACCTGGACGAGCACGTGCAGGAGTTGCGGGAGATTTTCCGCTCCAAGAAGGACACCGCCGTGGCCGCCGTGGGCGAATACTTCGGGTCGAGGGCGGAGTGCAGCGACCCGGACGGGGGGTTGTATCTGTGGTTGAAGCTGCCGAAGGGCGCGAACACCGCCGCGGTTCTGGCGAAGGCGAGGGAGCGGGGGATCAGCTACGGGCCGGGCACGAATTTCTCGCCCGGTCAGGATGCGTACAACTACTTGCGGTTGTGCTACGGACATCTGACCCACGAGACCATCCGGCAGGGAGTCGCGAACCTGGCCGCCTTCCTTGAGGAGGAGGGGTTGCTGGAGTGAAGACGCGTCCGTCGGTGCGCCGTATACGGGTTTGAGATGAGCGTTTCCTCCCGAAGTTTTGCCGCGCTGTCGTTAGCGGCAGTTCTGGCGTTGCTGGCGGTTTTTGCCGTCGGCTGCGGGTCTGACGCGGGAGATTCTGAGCCGACGGCGGACGCTGAACCCGTCGTCACGCCCACGCCATCAACCCCGACGGTTACAGCAACAGAGGCTATCGCCGCTTCGACGGCGGCGCCTTCCACGCCGGAAGCAACGTCCGCGCCATCTACGCCAACGCAGGATGCGTCAACGGCGACTCCTACACAGACGACGCCCACCACGCCCGCGCCATCAACCCCGTCGCCGACGGCGGTCGCTACGTCTGCGTCGGAAACGGCTACTCCCGCGCCTCCCGTTCCTTCGCCGACGGTCGCGCCTGCCACGGCCACGCCGACGGAAGCCGCGAGAACGCCCGACGCTACGTTGGAAACGGTGACGCCTGAACCCGGCCCGTCGCCGACGCCTGAACCGACTCCTGAGCCTACGCCCGCTCCCACGCCGGAACCAACGCCGACGCAAGTGGCCGTTGAGGTGGGGCACCAGGTGGGGCAACAGGGGCCGGACTTCTCGTTGGCGGCGGTGGATGGGGAAGTGGTTACGCTGTCCGCGTTGCGGGGCAGTCCGGTGGTGCTGTACTACTTCGCGACGTGGTGACCCACGTGTCGCTCCGAGTTTCGGAGCCTGAAGGACGTGTACCCCGACTACGAGGGTCGGGTGCACTTCGTCGCGATTGACATTGACGGGGGCGAGAGCGCGGCGCAAATTCGCTCGTTCGCGGAATCGAACGGATACACGTGGCCGATGATACCCGCCGATGGGGACGTGCTGAACGTATACCGGATAACGCGCCAGTCTGCCTACGTGGCGCTGGACTCGAACGGGGTTATTCTTTCCCGCGCGGGCTATGGCAGTTCCAAGAATTGGCGGGGGCTTTTCGATTCTCTCCTGTAGGTAGAGGATGCGGTTAAGACCGCAGTTAGGGTTGGCGGAGACACCCCCATCAAGTAGACCTTTGCGTAACTGCCGGATGGGACATTCGCCCCGCCCGAATCACCCCCATCTCAATCTTCCCCCGTCAAGGGGGAAGAGGCTAATCGAAGCCCCTGGGGGGGGTTGTGCAAAGGTCTCCGTCAAGGGGAAAGAGGTTAATTGCGGCTCTTGCGAGGGTTATGCAAGGGTCTCCATCTAGGGAGGAGGGATGAGAACGAGCGGAGGCGCAAGCACACTGGCCGCTAATCTTCCAACCAATCCAGTGACCAATCAGGAATCGCCCGACCGGTGGCGCGCCCTCGCGTTGATGTCGTTGGCGACGCTGTTGAGTCTGAGCGTGTGGTTCAGCGCCAACGCCATCGGCCCCGCATTGGAGGCGGAGCGCGGGTATTCGCAGGACGATTTGGCGTGGCTGACGATGGCGGTGCAGCTGGGGTTCGTGGCGGGGACGCTGATAATCGCGCTGACGAATCTGGCGGACCTGGTCAACACCCGGACGCTGTTCGCCGTCTGCTCAGTTCTGGCGGGTGTGGTGAACGTGGCGCTGGTTTTTCTGCCCGGAGACTTCGCATACGCGATGACGCTGCGGGTTCTGGCGGGGGCGTTTCTGGGCGGGGTGTATCCGCCGGGGATGAAGATAATCGCGGGGTGGTTCCGGTCGGGTCGGGGGCTTGCCATCGGCGCGATGGTGGGGGCGCTGACGGTGGGGTCGGGGTCGCCGCATCTGGTGAGCGCGATATTCACGGCCCAGTGGGAGGCGACGCTGTTCGTGAGCTCGGCGCTGGCGATTGTATCCGGAGGGGTGGTCTACTTTCTGGTTACGGACGGGCCTTTCGACGTGCCGGCGGCGAGGTTCAACCCGCGGTTTGTGGTGCACGTGGTCAAGAATCGGGCGTCGAGGTTGGTGCTGCTCGGCTACCTGGGGCACATGTGGGAGTTGTACGCAATGTGGGCGTGGATTCCGACGTATCTGCTGGCGGTGTTGGGGTCGCGGAGTCTGGCGGGGGATTCGCTGGGGCTGGCGGGGCTGATTGCGTTTCTGGTGTTCGTGGCGGGCGGCGTCGGGAGTTTCGCGGCGGGGTGGTTCGCGGAGAGGTGGGGTCGGTGTCTGGTGACGAGCGCGGCGATGCTGGGGAGCGGGGGGATTGCGTTGTTCATCGGCTTCGTCGGCGTGGATTGGGGGTGGTTGATTGTGGCGCTGGCGCTGTTGTGGGGGGCGTTCGTGATTGCGGATTCGGCGCAGTTCTCGACGGGGATGACGGAGCTATCGGAGGAGGCGTACCGGGGGACGGCGTTGACGTTTCAGACGGGGTTGGGGTTTCTGCTGACGATTGTGACGATACGGCTCGTGCCGCTTATTGAAGATGGCGCGGGTTGGGGGTGGGCGTTCGCGCTGCTGGCCATCGGGCCGGCGGTGGGAATCGCGGCGATGATGCGGTTGCGTGCGCTGCCGGAGTCGCGGGGGATGGCGATGGGTAGGAGGTGAGGGGGTTACGAAGCGGGCTTCGCCACGGCCTCAAGGCGAGCGAGGGCTTCCTCGTATTTGGCTTGACGACGAAGCCAGAAGTCCGCGGTTGACCAGCCGATGCGCTCCAGGGCGTGGGCCACGGAAGGCGTTATTTCACTATGTCCGTTGAGCAGTTTGGAAGCTGCGCCGGGAGTAATTCCGAGCTCCGCGGCGAAACGCCTCACGCCCCAGCCTTCGGCTTCGAGGCTGCGGCGGAGGGTGGCTGAAGGATGGGAAGGGTTCAGCAAGGTCATGGCTTGCCTATTGTACCATGCATTGACGCATTGGCATCGCCGATGGAGGTTAGGAGGTAGGCTTTGAGGAAGGCGTCGATGTCGCCGTCGAGGACGGAGTTGGCGTCGGAGGTCTGGTGCTGGCTGCGGTGGTCTTTCACCATGCGGTAGGGGTGGAGGACGTAGCTACGTATCTGGCTGCCCCACTCGGCGGAGACCCTTTCGCCGCGAAGTTCCGCCATCTCCTTGGCGCGTTCCTCCAAGCGAAGCTGGAGGAGGTGGGCCTTGAGCAGGGTGGTGGCGTATTCGCGGTTCTGGTGCTGGGAGCGTTCCGTCTGGCAGCTGACGACGATTCCCGTTGGAAGGTGGGTGAGGCGGACGGCGGAGGCGACTTTCTGGACGTTCTGGCCGCCGGGGCCGCTTGAGCGGAAGAAGTCGATTTTAAGGTCTTCGGGACGGATTTCGACCTCCGAGTCGTCATCGTCGGCGGTGGGCAGGACGACCACCTGGGCGAAGGAGGTGTGGCGGAGGTGGTCGCTGTTGAAGGGGGAGAGGCGGACGAGGCGGTGGACGCCCTTTTCGGCCTTGAGGTAGCCGAAGGCGAGGGGGCCGGAGATTTCGATTGCGGCGCTCTTGATTCCTCCCCAATCGCCGTCGGACAGGTCAAGCATCTGGGTCTTGTAGCCGTGGCGTTCCGCCCAGCGGAGGTACATTCGGAGGAGCATCTGGCTCCAGTCCTGGGAGTCGACGCCGCCGGCGCCGGGCTGTATGGATAGGATGGCGGGACGGCGGTCATAGGGGCCGGAGAGGGTGAGTTCCATCTCGTTGTCCTGCAGGTCGGCGAAGAAGGACTCGGATTCCTCGGTCAGCTGTTGGGCGAGGGAGTCGTCGCCTTCCTCCAGAGACATCTCCACCAGTTCGAGGAGGGATGAACCCTGCTCGCGCAGGTCATTCCAAGTCTGGACGGTGTCCTTGAGGTGGGCAAGCCGTTGCATCCGGGACTGGGCCTTGGGGGGATCCTGCCAGAAGTCCGTGTCGTAGGACTCCTTCTCTATGCGGGCAATTTCGGCTTCCTTGGAGGGGACGTCAAAGATGCTCCAATACCTGATCGACCTTGCGGTTCATCTGCTGGAGCTTGTGTCTTAACTCTTGCACTTGCGCTTCTCCAAAGTTTGCCGACGGGGATTGAGTCAGGCGGACGCGCCGTTGGGCGAAGGCGGGGGCAAACGCCCGGCGGCGGCGTGGTGGGCCAAGCGGGTGGGTTCCGGCAATCGATACTTGCGACAGCAGGAGAGGACCCAACGGACGGCGGTGTCCAGGTCAATCTTGTGGCCCACGGACACGTAGACGGGGGATACCTTGGTGCGGGTTCGCAGGACGGCGCCGAGGTGGTCCTGGCGGTCCATGAGGGGAGTCTGCGCGCCGCGATGTTCGTCGAGGGGGTCGTGCTTGCCGGTGAGGATGGACTTGCCGCAGCCGATGGTGGGAAGGTCCATGAGGAGTCCGAGATGGCTGGCGATGCCGAACCGGCGTGGGTGGGCGATGCCCTGTCCGTCCACCATGACCAGGTCGGGGATGGTGTCGAGGGTTTCGAGGGCCTGCACGAGGACGGGGACTTCCCGGAAGGATAGGAGGCCGGGGACGTATTTCATGGGCGGGACGGCCTCGACGGTGCGGACTTCGCGGATGGTGAAGGTGGGGACGTCGAGGACGACGACGGCGCCGGTGGCGAGGCCCTGCCGGTTGACGCCGGAGATGTCGACGCCGGCGATGAGGCGGGCGCCGACGGGGACGTGGTTCTCCCGCACGACCTGCTGGGCCAGCTGCTGCTGGATGCTGCGGGCTTCCTGGGTGGGAACGTTCCAAGGGTGCAGTTCTTTCAGTTTCATGGGGGAATTATACCATTTTGGGGGGAGATGGGGGGTTGTTGTTGTAGTAGAGGTGATTCGTTTCGTTTGGCTTCTTTTTTTTCTGTGGCGGGATACGAAGGGGTTTTCCTAGCTGATTCGGGGGAAATTCGGGATTCGTTATATGTTGTGGTGAGAACGAATGGGGGGCATTTACCATAGAGGTAGGGGCGTTGGATGGGCGCGAGTTGGGCCAAGGCGCGGGCTGAGCGGAAGATGAGTTCAGGGGAGCGTGGTGTAGGTTTGGTATATGCGTATGTATGTTTCATGGGAAAAGGGTAGCATGGGGCGGGGGTTGGTGGCAAGGGGGATGGTAGTTTTGGGGGGAGGGATTAAGAGAAGATGGATTCCCGCCTGTGCGGGAATGACGGGGGGGTGGGGGATGGATTCCCGCCTGCGCGGGAATGACGGGGGGGTGGGGGATGGATTCCCGCCTGCGCGGGAATGACGGGGGGGTGGGGGATGGGCTCCCGCTTGCGCGGGAGCAAGAGGGGGGCGCTCGACCCTTCGACAGGCCCTTCGACAAGCTCAGGACAGGCTCAGGGTGAGCGGGAGGCGACCGGCCGGTCACCCCTATGAGGGATGGCGTGGGGGTGGAATTGGGTGGTTCGCGAACCGCCCTTACGGGAGGTTGGGCGTAGGGAGCGGTGGATTCCGGCTTTCGCCGGAATGACGGTTTGGATGAATGGGGGGGTGGGTGGGGGATGGGCTCCCGCTTGCGCGGGAGCAAGAGAGGGGGCACTCGACCCTTCGACAGGCCCTTCGACAAGCTCAGGACAGGCTCAGGCTGAGCGGTGGGGGGATTCGGGGTGAGCGGGAGGCGATCGGCCGGTCGTCCCTACGGAGGGATGGCGTGGGGGTGGAATTGGGTGGTTCGCGAACCGCCCTTACGGGAGGTTGGGCGTAGGGAGCGGTGGATTCCCGCCTGCGCGGGAATGACGGGGGGGTGGGGGATGGGCTCCCGCTTGCGCGGGAGCAAGAGAGGGGGGCGCTCGACCCTTCGACAGGCCCTTCGACAAGCTCAGGACAGGCTCAGGGTGAGCGGTGGGGGGATTCAGGGTGAGCGGGAGGCGATCGGCCGGTCGCCCCTACGGAGGGATGGCGTGGGGGTGGAATTGGGTGGTTCGCGAACCGCCCTTACAGGAGGTTGGGCGTAGGGAGCGGTGGATTCCCGTTTTCACGGGAATGACGGAGGGAGTAGGCGGGAATGACGGAGGGAGTAGGCGGGAATGACGGTTTGGATGAAGGGGGGATGGATTCCCGCTTTCGCGGGAGCAAGGGAGAGGGCGCTCGACCCTTCGACAGGCTCAGGGTGAGCGGTGGGGGGATTCGGGGTGAGCGGGGGAATCGCCTCCATCCCTTCGACAAGCTCAGGACAGGCCTAGCCTTCCCCCGTCGAGGGGGAAGGGAGAAGAGGAGGGATGGGGATTTGGGGGCTAGCGGGTTTGCCAGGGTGGGGTGGGGTAGAGTATCTGGGTGGCGGCGATGGGGGCGGGGGCTACGACCAGGGCTTGCCCGTCCTGAATCTGGATTGCGCCCATAGGCTTGGCGGCATTCTTGCCCGTGGAATCGAATTCGATGGGGCCGTAGAAGGTGTCCGCCTTCAGGTTTCGCAGGGCGGCACGGACTTCGTCGGGGTTGGTGGAGTCCGCGGCTTCGATGGCGAGTTGGAGGGCAAGGGCGGCGGCGGACGCGCTGGCGGACTGGTAGGTCGGGGTCGCGTTGAACTTCCGTTGGAAGCGTTGGGCGTAGTCGGCGGCGGAGCCGAAGCGGTCGCCTGCGTACTGCATGGTCGGCGTCCACTGGGTGGGGCCGATGAGGAAATCGGCGTCGGCGCCTACTTCCTGGATGAGCCTGGGGTCGGTGGGGCCGACGGTCATAACCGTCGCCTTCGGGTTGAAATCCAGAGCTTTGGCGGCGCGGACGAATAGGAGCGCGTCGTTGTAGTATCCGGCGTTGATGAACACGTCGGGGTTAAGAGCCTTGAAGTTAGACACGATGCCGGTCACGTCGGACAGGTCCTGGGGATAGGGTTGGATGGCCAGAACCTTCACGCCGTGCTGCGCGGCCCACTTCTCCACGCCGTCGGCGACGCTCCTGGGGAAGAGGGTGTCGGAGTAGGCGACGACGACGGTCTCCGCGCCCTGCCCGGCGAGGATGTTCAGGGCGGACTCCGCGTATTTGCCGGCGGGGGTGAGGACGGCGAAGAGGTTCTGGAAGCCCTGCTCGAAGAGGGATTCGGACGAGCCGGTGCCTTCGACTATTATGACGCCTTTGGGGTCGGCCACCTCGATGGCGGACTGGGTCAGGGTGGAGCTGTAGGGGCCGAGGAGGAAGTCCACCTCGTCTTCGTCGATGAGTCTGGCGACGAGTTCGGCGTTCGTGTCTGGGTCGCTTTGGTCGTCGTACATAATCAGTTCGACCCTGTGGGACACGCCGTCCACGTCGATGCCACCGGCTTCGTCGTTAACCCAGTCGAGCCAGAGCTGGTAGCCCTCGCGGGTGTGGGTTCCTTCCTGGGCGTATCGTCCGGTCTCGCTGACGGCGGCGCCGATGGTGATGACTTTTTCCCGGTCGGCGCAGGCGGCGAGGGTTAGGAGGAGGGCCAGGGCGAGGGCGGCAAGAAGGGTCAAGCGGATTTTCATGGGTTCCTTTCGGCGGGTGGATTTCAGGGGACGCGGGATATTTTTTCATTCGGGGGGAGGGTGCGTCAAGGGAGAAGGTAGGAAAGGGTGGCGGGGGTCATGTATAGTAGCGGCTGATGTGAGAGCTTTGGATAACTGCCGAATGTGCTATCTGTCCACCGGAATCACCCTCACCCCAGCCCTCTCCCTCAAGGGAGAGGGGGTAACAGGCGAGGACGGTTCGCGAACTGCACCTACGGGGGTGGATGGGCGCGGGTTGCGGTGGATTCCCGCCTGCGCGGGAATGACGTAAGTGGTTGCGGGAATGACGGAGGTGGTGGCGGGAATGGGGGATGTGGTTGCGTCAAGGGGGAAGGTGGGAAAGGTTGGCGGGGGTCATGTAGGCGGGGGTCATGTATAGTAGCGGCCAATGAGGGACCTTTGGATAACTGCGATATGAGCCATACGCCGAGTCGAATCACCCCCATCTCAATCTTCCCCCGTCAAGGGGGAAGAGGTAAGAGGGGATCCGCTCGACCCTTAGACAGGCTCAGGGTGAGCGGAGGGAGGGGATGGATTCCCGCTTTTGCGGGAATGACGGAGGGGGTAGGGGGAGATGGAAGGGTAATGCGGAGGTTTTTGAAGGAGGAGGAGGGATGAAAGGGGGCGGAGGACGTTGGAAGAGTTGACGGTTTTTACTGCGGTGGCTTTTGTGGCCCTTGGGGTCGTCGCCAGCGGATACGGGGTGCTCATCGGCTCCGGCGGGGGCTTCATCGTCGCGCCGCTGCTAATCATCCTGTTCGGCATGGACCACAACATGGCAGTGGGGACGAGCCTGTTCACGGTGGCGCTCGCTTCCATCTCAGGGTCGATTTCGTATCTGTATCTGAAGCGGGTAGACCTGCGGTCGGCGTTTCTGTTCAGTTTGGCGGCAATACCGGGGTCGCTGCTGGGAATCTTCGGGTTGAAGGCGGTGGCCGGCGGGCCATTCGAGATAATCTTCGGCTCGTTTTTATGCCTGATAGGGCTTTACGTGATGTTTCGTCCTGAATATAAGGCGCAACCGCAGCAGCATGGGCCGGCGAGAGGGATACGAAGACCGGCGCAGGCTCGCGCGTTCGGCTCCAGAATACGGCGAATAAGGACGACGAATCTGGGGACGTTCCGCTATATGTACAACGAGCCGGGGGCGGTGGCGACCAACGGGCTGTTCGGGTTCCTGTCGAGCTTCTTCGGCATGGGGGGCGGGCCGGTGCGGACGCCGATGCTGGTGTACCTGTTCCGGTTTCCGGTCATCATCGCGACGGCAACGTCGGTATTCACCCAGTCAATCTATACGAGCATAGGCACCGTCGGGCACATCGTGGACGGGAACGTGGCGATTGGCGCGGCGCTGCTGATTGGATTCGGGATGGTTAGCGGGGCGCAGTTGGGGGTCTTCGTGTCGAAGTTCCTGAAGGGCGGGTGGATTCTGAAGCTGCTTTCGCTGGCGCTGATAGTGATTGGGTCGCAGCTGATTCTGAAGGGATTGGGGATAGTTTGACGGCGGCGGGGTTCGGGTTCAGGGTGGAGGCGACGGACGGGAAGGCGCGGGAGGGGGTGATTGCGACGCCTCACGGGGACGTGAGGACGCCGGCGTTCATGCCGGTGGCGACGCAGGGGAGCGTGAAGGGGGTGACGCCACAGGAGTTGCGGGAGTTGGGGGCGGGAATCGTCCTGGGGAACACGTACCATCTGTATCTGAGGCCGGGGATTGAGGTCGTAGAGGAGATGGGGGGACTGCACGCGTTCATGGGGTGGGATGGGCCGATTCTGACGGACAGCGGCGGATTTCAGGCGTTCAGTCTGGGGGCGATGGCGAAGTTGACGGACGATGAGGTGGTGTTTCGCTCCCACGTGGACGGGTCGCTGCACCGGTTCACGCCGGAAGCGGCAGTTTCGTATCAGGAAAGGCTGGGGGTGGACGTGATGATGTGTCTGGACCAGTGCGTTGCGACGGACGGGTCGGAGGCGTCGGTGCGGGAGGCGATGAATCGGACGCATCGGTGGGCGGCGCGATGTCGGGAGGCGTGGAAGAGGGAATCGCAGGCGTTGTTCGGGATTGTGCAGGGCGGGATCTCGGCGGAGATGCGGCGGGAGTCGGCGGTGTTCGTCACGGGGCTGGACTTTCCGGGCTACGCGGTGGGCGGGCTGGCGGTGGGGGAGACGAAGGCGCAGATGTATGAGACGGTGGGGTTGACGGAGGGGCTGCTGCCGGGGGATAAGCCGCGATACCTGATGGGCGTGGGGGCGCCGGAAGACCTGGTGGAGTGCGTGGCGCGGGGGATGGACATGTTCGATTGCGCGCTGCCGACGCGGGTGGCGCGGAACGGGGCGGTGTTCACGCCGGAGGGGAGGGTAAACGTGTCGGCGGCGCGCTACCGTCTGGAGCGGGGGCCGGTGCAGGAGGGGTGCGACTGCCTGGCGTGCGTCGGGTTTTCGATGGGGTACGTCAGCCATTTGTTCCGGGCGAAGGAGTTGTTGGGGCTGCGGCTGGCGTCCATCCACAACTTGCGGTTCGTGCAGCGGCTGATGGAGGAGATGCGGCGTCGGATTGTGGCGGGGGACTTCGATGCGTTCGCGGAGGAGTTTCTGGGGCGATACCGTCCTACGGACGAGGGGGCGCGGATGGCGCAGAAGCGGCGGTGGATGCGGGCGCGGGGTGGTGGTCAGGGGGCGGATTGAGGAGGGTTCGGCGATGATGTATAGATGATGTATATTTGAGGAAGGTGGGAGTTGGACAACAAAATTCGTCGCGCGCTGTATGGAGTGGACGTCTCGATAGATCTTGTATTGGCTCGTCCCGAGGAAGTGGAAAGGTACAAGCACAGCCATGCGCTGGTGTACAAGCCGGCGCTGAAGGATGGAATTGTGGTTTATGACGCCGCCGAAACGATTTCCGCCTGACGATCCGCGGGAGTGGCTGAACCTGGTCTAGATCTTGCCGTTGGGCGGGGGTTCGGAGAAGTCCTCCCCTTGCGCCTCAGCTTCTTTCCACCGGGCGTACCAGCGTTCCCAAGCCTGACGTTCTTCGGCGCGTCCCTTGGCTTCGCCTTCCCGTAGACCTTCCGACCTGCCCTTGGCTTCGCCTTTCTTGAGAGCGGTTTCTAAGCGCCTTTTCCGCAAATCGTCCAATGCTTTAGCAATTACCAATGATGACCTCCCTGCCTCGGTTAGGGCGTAGGCTCCGCCCAAGCTGAACGCCATCGCTTCAGAGGACGGTCCGAGTACTGCGTGGCACGTATCTATTATACTCTGTCCTTTTCTGATTTCTCTAGTGATTATCAGGATTTCCCAGAAGGTGAATAGTACAGTGAATATCCCGAAGTACCAGAGTCTGACTTCCGACAGGATTGTCCAGACAGTTTCTTTGGGCGGTTCCTTGTTTTCGATGACTCGTCTCCTTTGATGAATCGTTGCGTTTGGCGGGCTATTTCCCTGATAGGCGCAGACCAGACGCCGACGCGCCTATCGAGCGAGTGTAGTTGGGTCCGAGTTTCACCCAATCCCCCCGTATTCGCAGGAACAAGGCGGGTGGGAAGGGCGGTTCGCGAACGGCCCCTACGATGGGGAGTTGTCGGGATTGGAAGGGGGGGTTAGCCGCCGGCTACGGCGGGGACGATGCTTATTTCGTCGCCGGACTGGGTGGCGGTGTCGACGCCCTGGAGGAAGCGGACGTCCTCGCCGTTGAGGTAGATGTTGACAAAGTAGCGCAGCTGGCCTGATTCGTCCATGACCCGCTCTTTGAAGCCGGGATAGTCGCTTTCCATGCTGTCGATGAACTCGCCGATGGTGGAAGCTTCCACCTCGACCTTATCCTGATTGTTGGTTAGTCGTCGAAGGGGCGTGGGCACCCGCACCATTACTGCCATTGGCTGAAGACCTCCATTAGAACCGGAAGGGTTGGCTGTTGTTGTGAGATTATACCAGAGACGGGGTTGGAATGGTGGATTCCCGCCTACGCGGGAATGACGGAGGGGAAAGCGGGAATGACGGAGTAGGTGGCGGGAATGACGGAGGGGTAGCGGGAATGACGGAGGAGGTGGCGGGAATGGGGAAGGGGGAGTCGGGAAGGGATGAGCGGACCGCTCGACCCTTCGACAGGCTCAGGGTGAGGGGGTTGGGGAGGGCAATTGGCCAATCGCCCCTACGGGATTTGTTTGTGGGTGGGATTTCACCCCCATCCTGGCCTTCCCTCGTCGAGGGGGAAGGGAGAAGACACCCTTAGCCTTCGACTACGTCGCCGGCGATGGGGTCTACGCGGACGCCCTGGGCGCTGACCCATGCCATGCCCCGCTGAATCTCGTCGCGGGGGCCTTCAAGTTCGAGGATGACCCAGCCCATTTCGTCGCGAACGTCGGCACGTCGGATGTTGGTAATCACGTCGAACTTCTTGCCCAGGTTGTAGATGATGGGCTGGGTCACGAGGGCCGTGGGGAAGGTAAATTTCACCCGCTGCTTGTCCAAGTCGCTCACCTCCGCACGGGGGTTTGGCCGTTCAAGGCCGCTTCGAAATCGCTCATGGTTGGCTTGATGGTCAGGGGTTGGGCAACGTCGCTGATGACCTCCTGGGTCTTGAGGCCGTTGCCGGTGATGAAGGCGACGGTGAGTTCGTCCCGCCCAATCAGGCCGCGTTTGACCAGGTTCTTCAGGGCGGAAATTACCACGCCGCCGGCGGTCTCGGTGAAGACGCCTTCGGTTTCGGCGAGGAGCTTCATACCTTCCGCCACTTCCTCCTCCTGGACGCCGTGGGCGGCGCCGCCGGAGCGCTTCATGGTCTGGATGGCGTAGATGCCGTCGGCGGGGTTGCCGATGGCGAGGGACTTGGCGATGGAGTTGGGCCGGACGGGCATGACCATCTCCTCGCCGGCGTTGAAGGCGTCGACGACGGGGGAGCATCCGACGGCCTGGGCGGCGTACATCCGGGAGGGAACTGGGCCTTCCATGAGGCCGACGTCCACCATTTCGCCGAAGCCCTTCCAAATCTTTGAAAGCAACGCGCCGGAAGCGACGGGGACGACGCAGTGGGCGGGGAATCGCCAGCCCAGCTGCTCGGCGACTTCCAGGCCGAGGGTCTTGCTGCCCTCGGCGTAGAAGGGGCGCATGTTGATGTTGACGAAGGCCCAATGGTAGCTGTCCGCGATTTCGCTGCACAGGCGGTTCACGTCGTCGTAGCCGCCGTCGATGGCCATAATGGTGGGGCCGTAGATGGCGGCGCCGATGACTTTGCCCGCTTCCAGGTCGGAGGGGATGAAGACGACGGACTTCATGCCGGCGCGGGCGGCGTGGGCGGCGACGGAGCAGGCCAGGTTGCCGGTGGAGGCGCAGCTTAGGGTGTCGAATCCGAACTCCAGGGCCTTGGTGGCGGCGACGGAAACGACGCGGTCCTTGAAGGAGAAGGAGGGGTTGACGCTGTCGTTCTTGAGATAGAGGTTGTCGAGGCCGAGGACTTTGCCCAGGTTGTCGGCCTTCATCAGGGGCGTATATCCGGCGTGGATGTCGACGGCGTTGTCGGCGTCCACGGGGAGGAGGTCCTTGTAGCGCCAGATGGTGAGGGGGCCGTCCTCGATGCGGCGGCGGCTGGTGGCTTTGGCGACGGCGCGGTAGTCGTAGGCGGCTTCCAGGGGGCCGAAGCAGAAGTCGCAGACGTTGAGAGGCTCCACGGGATATTCCCGGGCGCACTCGCGGCATCTGAGGGCGGTTACGAAAGACATTTGCTGGTTTTCAGGCAGGGTTGGACGTGGGCATTGGATGGGCAGTCAACGGTTGGGGATGGTATCAGGCGGGTTAAATTCTGTCAATGACAGTTCGTTAGCGATGACGGGTTTGGACGCGATGGGCGGTGGATTCCCGCCTGCGCGGGAATGACGGGGTGGTTGCGGGAATGACGGGGGGTGTTGGTTTGGGGACGCTCGACCCTTCGACAGGATCAGGGTGAGCGGCGAGGGGCGCTCATGGCGGCGAATTTGAATGCCATAGCGGGCAGTCACAGGGATCGCGCCTGCTAGAGAGAGAAATAGGCGGGCTGAGGCGACTATGAATGGATGCATTGCACAATGGTAACAAATGAGTTACCATATCGCACATGATAGATATCAGAGAATATGTCGATGACCGGGGTCGCAGTCCCTTCGGTCGCTGGTTCAACGATCTCGACGCGGCGGCGGCGGTTAGAGTAAGGACGGCCCTCGCCAGGATGGAGGCTGGCAATCTATCAAATATCAGAGGCGTTGGGAGCGGAGTGTTGGAGCGACGCAAGCAAGAGGAGGTGTGAAATATGCCGCTGACCCGTGACTTCAAGGAGACAGTGCAGGCCCGCGCCGAGCGTGACCCCGCATTTCGAGAGGGGTTGCTGAAGGAAGGGGTGGAGCGTCTGCTTGCCGGAGACGTGGATACGGGCAAGATCATACTGCGCGACTACATCAACGCCACCATCGGGTTTGAGGAGCTTGGTTCCCTCGCCGAGAAGTCGCCCAAGAGTCTTATGCGAATGTTCGGACCGTCGGGCAATCCCCACGCTCGCAACCTGTTCGAGGTCATCAGCCGGATTCAGCAACACGAAGGCGTCCGGCTCGAAGTGAATGCCATCCGATAGGGAGGGGGGATGGGATCCCGCTTTTGCGGGAGCAAGAGGGGGGGCGGGTTTGAAACCCGCCCCTACGGGATGAGCAGATGGGGTGGGCGGAGAATCACCCCCATCCTAACCTTCCCCCATCAAGGGGGAAGGGAGAAGCAGAAAGGGGCGGGATGCTGGCATCCCGCCCCTTTTGGAGCGCCGGGGGGTGAGGGAACTCACGTCGGCTTTAGGGGTTGATGGCGATTTTGTGGGTGTGGGGCTTGGCGTCCTCGCTTTTGGGGATGGCGATGGTGAGGACGCCGTCCTGGAAGGACGCCTCGGCTTTCTCCGGTTGCAGGCCCTTGGGCAGCCGCATGGCGCGGTGGAAGGCGTCGAAGCCGCGCTCCTTCAGGACGAACCGCTTGTCGTCGGCGTTCTCCGTCTCCTTCTTGCCCTTGAGGACGATCCAGTTGCCGCTGACGCTGAGGTCCACGTCGTCGGCCTTGAAGCCGGGCGCGGCGGCCTTCAGAATCAGGGACTCGTCGGTGTAGAAGGCGTCCATCGGGAGGGTGGTCGCGGGAGCGGGGTTGGGGGCCATGAAGCCGAAGTTGCGGGGGAACGTCCCGAACATGTCCTGCTCCATCCTGCGGAGATTGTGGAAGGGGTTGTAGCGTTGGATAGCCATTGAGTTTACCTCCTGATATTGTTTTCTGTGCTTCGGAAGGCCCGCTTGAGGACTCCCTTAGCTGACAATAAGAATTGTATATAGTTGATAAGCTATTGTCAAGTATAGTTATGGAATATCTGAAACTTAGATAGAATATGGCAATCAGCTTAGTTGACTAATATCTGTATTATCCCTAGAATAGCAGTAGGGGATGACGGGACTAAAGGTCATCTATTGAGAGGAGGCCCTTGCGTAACTGCCGGATGTGACGTTCACCCTACGGGAATCACCCCCACCCCCCGCTTCCGCGAGGGCAGGCTCTAACCTTCGCCCTCCAGGGGGAAGGGAGAAGATGGATTCCCGCCTACGCGGGAATGACGAAATGGGGCGGGAATGACGGAAGGGTAGGCGGGAATGACGGTTGTGGATAGGTCTTCTCAAGGGAGGAGATGGATTCCCGCCTTCGCGGGAATGACGAAATGGGGCGGGAATGACGGTTGTGGGAAGGTTTTCTCAAGGGGGAAGATGGATTCCCGCCTACGCGGGAATGACGAAGGGGAGGGCGGGAATGACGGAAGGGGAGGCGGGAATGACGGTTGTGGATAGGTCTTCTCAAGGGAGGAGATGGATTCCCGCCTACGCGGGAATGACGAAATGGGGCGGGAATGACGGAAGGGTAGGGCGGGAATGACGGTTGTGGGAAGGGCTTCTCAAGGGGGAAGATGGATTCCCGCCTACGCGGGAATGACGAAATGGGGGCGCGGGGAGGGGGGTATGCAATGGTCTCCATTAAGGGGGAAGGGATAAGAGGGGGCGCTCGACCCTTCGACAGGCTCAGGGTGAGCGCGGGAATGACGAAATGGGGGCGCGGGGAGGGGGGTATGCAATGGTCTCTATCAAGGGGGAAGGGATAAGAGGGGGCGCTCGACCCTTCGACAGGCTCAGGGTGAGCGCCGGAAGGGGGGTTATGCAAAGGTTTGTGAGAGGGTCGTTATGGGTAGCTATTACGACATATTAGGGGTTTCGAAGACAGCGTCGGATTCGGACATCCGAAAGGCGTATCGACGGCTGGCGCGTCAGCATCACCCGGACGTCAACCCCAACGACGCGGAAGCGGAGGCGAAGTTCAAACAGGTGAACGAGGCGTACCAGGTGTTGTCCGACGCGGAAACCCGCAAGAAGTATGACGCCTACGGGGAGAAGTGGAAGTACGCCGACCACTTCCAGCAGTCGGAGGCGGGCAACGGGCCTTTCGTGCGGTATTCGACGTGGGACGGAGACGGTGGGTTCTTCGATGGCATGGGGGGCGACCTGTTCGGCGGATTGTTTGGCGGGAGATCCCGCGGCTTTTCCAGGGTCAAGATGGAGCATCCGGTGTCGGTCACGTTGGAGGAGGCGCATGCCGGAACAACGCGGCTGCTGGGCGTCCCGTCGGCGGCGGGGGGAACGCGGAAGCTGGAGGTGAAGATTCCGCCGGGGGTGGACACCGGCTCGCGGGTGAACGTCGCTTACGATAACGGACGAAGCGGAGGCGTCATCTTGAAGATAACCACGCTTCCTCACTCGCGGTTCAAGCGGGAGGGGGCGAACCTTCGCGTCGAGGCGGACGTGCCGGTGCTGGACGCGGTGCTGGGGGGCGTCGTCTCCGTAGACACCCTAAAGGGGCGGGTTGCGTTGACGATTCCGCCGGAGACGCAGAACGGGCAGACCTTCCGGCTTGGCGGGCGGGGGATGCCGCATTTGAGCGAACCGCCCAGGTTTGGCGACTTGTTTGTGAAGGTGCGGGTGGTTGTGCCCAAGGGGTTGAACGAAGAGGAACGGGGGCTGTTTCGGCAGCTTCGCGAACTGAAATCCGCAAGGAGATAGAGGTATGGCTTTCGAGCAGGACTACAGCGAAGAACCCTGTTATGTGATAAGCATTGCAGCCAGAATGGTAGGATTGCACGCCCAGACTTTGAGATACTATGAACGGGCGGGGCTGCTTTCGCCCTCGCGCTCCGTCGGAAGGCAGCGTTTGTATTCGCCGCTGGACGTGCAGCGCATCCTTCGCATCAAGGCGTTGACGGAGGAGATGGGGCTGAACCTGGCGGGCGCGGAGGTGGCGCTGCGGCTGATGGCGCAGATAAAGGAGTTGCAGGCGGAGAACGAAGGGTTGAAGCGTGAGATTAGAAGGTTGAAGTCCAGGGCTGCGTCCGTGAGGCGGACGGCCCGGAGGAGGATTTCCTGATGGCATTTGGACCGGAGAAACGATTTACAGAACAGGCGCAGGATGCTCTGCAAGACGCCCAAGAGATGCTTCATAGGTATAAGCATAGCGAATGGTACGTTGAGCATATTCTTCTGGGCTTGATTCGCCAGGATGGGGGACTCGCTGGAGAGATTCTCAACGTACTGAATGTGTCCGTGGAAAATCTGAAGGCTAAATTGGAAGAGATTCTTCGCCGCTTGCCCAAAACCATTTTCGAATCCGAATCAATACCCGTTACTCCTAGAGTTAAGCGACTCATGGGTTACGCGGGTGAAGAATCCAGGCGTTTGGAAGACGAGTACATTGGCGTGGAGCATCTTCTGATAGCAGCCACGCTAGTGGAAGAGCGGCACGCGATGGTCCCCAAAACTCTTGCAGAAGCCGGGGTTACCAGTGAGGCTGTATACCGGGCTCTGAAACAGATTCGCGGGTCGCATAGGGTGACGGATGAGCGGGCGGAGAGCAAGTACCGCTCCCTTGAGCGTTACAGCATTGACCTGACGGACCTGGCATCGGAGGGGAAGCTGGACCCGGTGGTAGGTCGTGAAGAAGAGATCCGGCGGGTGATGCAGACGCTGATGCGCCGGAAGAAGAACAATCCGGTAGTCGTCGGCGATGCGGGGGTGGGAAAGACGGCCATCGCGGAGGGACTGGCTCAGCGAATCGTTGACGGGGACGTGCCGGACAGCTTGAAGGGACGGAGCATCAAGGCCCTGGACATAGGCAGGCTTGTGGCTGGCAGTAGATTGCGAGGCGAATTTGAGGATAGGCTCAAGGCAGTTATCGATGAAGTAAGAGACTCTGAAGGGAAGGTGTACCTGTTCATCGACGAGATTCACTCGATGGTGGGTGCTGGTGGTGGTTTCGATGGCGCTATCGACGCAAGCAATCTTCTAAAACCTGCTCTTGCCCGCGGGGAATTTCAGACCATTGGGGCAACCACTCTTAGTGAATACCGAAAATACATTGAGAAGGACTCGGCGTTAGAGCGTCGATTTCAGCCTATCTACCTAGAGGAGCCTTCTGTTGAAGATACTGTAGAGATTCTCAAGAGTCAGCGACCCAGGTACGAGGAGCACCACAGGGTGAGAATTGAGGACGAAGCGTTGGAGTCGGCGGCGAGCCTGAGTCATCGTTATCTGACGGAGCGGCATCTACCGGACAAAGCCATAGACCTGCTGGACGAGGCGTCCAGCAAGCTGCGGCTGGCGGCGGAAAGTCCTTCGGACCACCTGAAAGCGAAGGAGGCGGAACTGAAGAGTTTGGAGGAACGGGAGGACGTGGCGGCGCAGGAGGGGGACTATGAGATGGCCGCCGAAATGAAGACGCAGAAGATGCGGTTCGAGTTGGAGGTTGAGCACGAGCGTGAAGCTTGGAAGGCTGAGAATCAAGAAATTCCGACGGTTGGCGCGGAAAACATCGCCCAGCTGATTACAAGCTGGACGGGGATACCCGTTTCGCGGCTGTTGGAGGGGGAGGCGGAGCGACTGCTGCACATGGAGGACCGGCTGCACGAGCGGATCGTCGGGCAGGACGAGGCGGTGCAGGCGATTTCCGAGGCCATCCGGCGGTCCCGTTCGAAGCTGAAGGACCCCAAGCGTCCCATCGGCAGCTTCATCTTCCTCGGGCCGACGGGGGTGGGCAAGACGGAGTTGGCGCGGGCGTTGGCCCAGTACCTGTTCGACGACGAGGACGCGATGATTCGGGTTGATATGTCGGAGTACATGGAGCGGCATACGGCGTCGCGGTTGGTGGGCGCGCCGCCGGGGTACGTGGGGTACGAGGAGGGGGGGCAGTTGGCGGAAGCGGTGCGGGCGCGTCCCTTCCGCGTCGTGCTCTTCGACGAAATCGAAAAGGCGCACCCGGAGGTGTTCAACGTCCTGCTGCAAATCCTGGAGGACGGGCGGCTGACGGACGGACACGGGCGGACGGTGGACTTCCGCAACACGGTCATCATTATGACAAGCAATCTGGGCACGAGCATGGCGAACAGGCCGGCGGCGGGCTTCCGGGCGGGCGAAAACGGGGTGCTGGACGAGGAGCGGCTGAAGTCGACGGTGCAGGACGCGTTGAAGCGGGCGTTCAGGCCGGAATTCCTGAATCGGATAGATGAAATCATCGTCTTCAACGCGCTCACGCAGGAGCAGATCCGGGAGATAGTCAAGCTGATGGCCAGGGACATTCAGTCCCGGCTGGCGGAGCAGCGGATAACGCTGACGCTGACGGAGGACGCGCTGGGCTGGCTGGTGAAGGAGGGGTACGACCCGATGTACGGGGCGCGTCCGCTGCGACGGGCGTTGCAGCGGTACGTGGAGAATCCGCTGGCGAAGATGCTGTTGGCAGGCGAGTTGGAGGAGGGCGACGCGATAACGGTGGGGCTGGAGGACGGGGGGTTGGGGTTCCGCAAGAAGGAAGCGGCGGAGGCGGCGGTTGTTTCGCCCGCGTCCGCGGATTAGGTGGGCGTGCCTTCACCCCAACCCTCTCCCAGAGGGAGAGGGGGCAAGAGGGGGAGTGGATTCCCGCCTACGCGGGAATGACGGGAAGGTACGCGGGAATGACGGGAAGGTACGCGGGAATGACGGGAAGGTACGCGGGAATGACGGGAAGGTATGCGGGAATGACGGGAAGGTACGCGGGAATGACGGGAAGGTGCGGGGGCGAGTTGCGGGATGGGCGACCGCCAGTCGCCCCGCGAAACAGTGGGCGTAGGGGCTGGAGTGTGAATCAGGGGGAGGGGGGTTGGAGGAGGGGGGCGAGGGTGCGGATGTTTTGGATGTCGGAGAGGTTGGCGGTGGCACGGATGACGGCTTCCGTGCGGTCGGGGCCGAGGGTTTCGGATGTGAGGAAGCGGAATTTGTCTTCGAGTTCGCGTCGGCTTCGTCTTCGTTGGAAATCGCCGTGGTGGTAGGTGGTGGACTCGGTGAGGGTGCGTCCGTCGTCCAGGGTAACGTCGACGCGGGCGCAGGGTTTGTCGGGATTCTGTAGATTCATAGACGGGTCGGATATGATGGCGACGCGGTCGGCGAGGGAGCGGATGGCGGGGTTGTCGACGGAATTCTGGTAGAAGGCGGTGATGTCGGAGCGACTCGAAACGAGGAGGGCGGCCACGGCGTAGGGGACGTGGAATTTGGCGGAGAGCATGTTCGGGGGGTAGGCCTGGGCCATGCGCTGGGCGAAGGGGACGGTGGTGACGTTCACGTTTCGGACGTGGGCGTGGTTGAGGTTTTCGCGGGCGGCGATGGCTTCGACGGCGTCGAGGACGGGGTGGTTGTAGAGGCAGCAGGCGTGGAACTTGAAGTAGTTCTGCTCGATGCGGAGGGGGTCTGAGCCGAGGCCGGCGACGGCGGCTTGTCGGTCGAATTCGTCGCCGAGGATGGTGGTGTAGACGTCGGTGGGCGCGTCGGCGGGCGGGGTGAATCCGCAGAGAAGAAGCTGGGGGGCGAGGACGCCCTGCATCCCTGAACGACCGGGGTAGACGTTGCGGATGGTGGCGCCTTCGAAGCAGGGCGTCCATGTGTTGGCGGGACTCATGGAGGCGGAAAGGTTGATGACGTCGCGCATTTGTATGGGGTCGAAATCCATGAGTTTGGCGACGGCGACGGCGGTTCCGATGGTCCCCCAGGCGCCGTGGGAGTGGACGTTTGGTAGGGCGCGGGTGGCGCCGCCGATGCGGGAGGAGACTTCGTAGCCGGAGATTATGGCTTCGGCGAGTCGGGGGCCGTTGCTGCCCAGGTCTTCGGCGACGGCGAGAGCGCCGGGGAGGACGTGGATGGCGGGGTGGCCGCCGCCGAGGCGGGTGCCTTCGTCCATTTCCAGGGCGACGCCGGCGGTGGCGTTGGCGAGGGCGGCCATTGGGGGTTGGGCGTTGAGGTTGTGGCCGAGGAGGGTGGACGCGCCGCTGCCGTTGGCGGCGGCGAGGCGGGCGAGGTTGGCGTTTTCGGGCAGGCGGCTGCCGCCGATGATGGCGCCGATGGTGTCCATGAGGACGTCGGCGGCGGCGGCGCGGGCGGAGTCGGAGAGGCGGTCGTAGGAGACGTTGGAGGCGAATTCGGCGAGTTGGTCAAGGTAGCTGGTCATGGCGTGGTCACCTCTGGGGGTTGGAATGGCGAGGGCGAGGGTCAGATTCCTCGCTGCGCTCAGAATGACATGAACGGGGAGGGATGGCAAGGGGGCGGGTTTGAAACCCGCCCCTACTGGAGATGGGGTCTCGTAGCGGTGTGGCGGGCAACCACAAGGGTTGCCCCTATGGGGGAGGGTGGCGTGGGTTGCGGTGGATTCCCGCCTGCGCGGGAATGACGGGGGCGCTCGACCCTTCGACAGGCTCAGGGTGAGCGGGGTGGATTAGGCTCAGGGCAAGGGTTAGCCCGAATGCCAGATTTGGCGTTGCCACCGGCCGTCCTGGATGATGCTGAAGGAGGCGGAGTGTATGTCTATGGAGAAGAGATGGTATTCCGGCTCTTCGGGCCGCCACCCGATTTGTTCGTAGAGGGCGTCGGCGTAGCGGGAGCGCATTTTCAAGTCCTGAACGTCGATGGCATGGCCGTAGAGCTTGAATTCGCCGTCGGAGCCGTCGCGGTTGGAGACGACGCTGTGGATGGCGCAGCGGGGGTCGCGGAGAAGGTCGAGGGCCTTTCGCGACTGCCACATCATGCCCAGGTATAGATGGCCGTCGGCGATGCAGGATTCAACGGGGGAGATGCGGGGCCAGCCGTTCTTTCGGAGGGTGCCGAGGAGGATTAGGCCGTAGCGGTTGAATCGGTCTTCGCCCAGCTTGGCGAGGGCGGGGGACTTTGCCTTGAATTCTTGCCAGTTCATGGGAGTTCCTCCGTTTTCGGTTGGGTTTTGGAGGCTCGCCCTTCGTCCTTCGACAAGCCCTTCGACAAGCTCAGGACAAGCTCAGGACAAGCTCAGGATGAGCGGGGGAAGGGTGAGGGAGGGAATGACGGGTGGGATTGTGGTTGGTATACTGGGCAGCGTATCACGAACCCCAAAGGAGAATCATGGCCTCTTCCATCATCAGGGGCAAGCACGTCATCACGCGCGTCATCGACGACAACGCCAGCGAGGTCATCGACGACGGCGCCGTCTATCAGGAGGACGGGGCTATCGTCGAGGTGGGCGACTTCGACGAAATCAGCGCGCGCTATTCGCCGGACGAGGTGGTGGGAGACGGCACGCATCTCGTCATTCCCGGGATGGTTAACGCCCACCATCACGTAGGTTTGACGCCCTTCCAGCTGGGAAGCCCCGACCTGGCCCTGGAGCCGTGGATTGTGGTTCGCACCATGAATCGGGACGTGGACAACTACCTGGACACGCTGTACTGCGCCATCCAGATGATTGAATCGGGCATCACGACGGTGATGCACAATCACGCCACCTGGCGGAAGACGGAGGGCGGCGGGTTCCGCGAATCGGGCGCCCACGTGATGCAGGCGTACCAGGACGCGGGGATGCGGGTGGCTTTTTCCTTTTCCCATCGCGACCAGAACCGGGTGGCGTATCAGGAGGACGAGGCGTTCCTTTCGACGCTGCCGAAAGACCTGGCCGGACGCATCAGCAAGCGACTGGTGGAGACGCAGATGTCCACGGAGGAGTACGTCGCCCTTTTCGAGGACTTGAACGCGGATTTCGGGAATGATCCGCGGATTCGGGTCTTTCTCAGTCCGGGGAACGTGCAATGGTGCTCAGACGGATTCCTGACGGCGACGAAGGAAGCGGCGGCGCGTCACGGCACGGGCATTCACATCCACCTCCAGGAGAGCTTCTACCAGAAGTTGTACGGCATGCGAACATGGGGCAAGACGCCGCTGGCGCATCTGCGCGACCTGGGGTTCACCGGGCCGGAGGTTTCCTGCGCCCACGGCGTGTGGATTACGGAGTCGGACATCCGCACGCTGGCGGAGACGGGCACGATGGTCTGTCATAACGCCAGCTCCAACCTGCGGCTCAAGAGCGGCGTCGCGCCGTTGAATCCGATGCTCGCCAATCGCGTCTGCGTGGCGTTGGGCATCGACGAGGCAGGGATAAACGACGACAACGACATGATTCAGGAAATGCGGCTCGTCCATAAGATTCACCGGCAGCCGGGGGTGTACAGTCCCGCGCCGACTTCGCACCAGGTTCTCAAGCTGGCGACGGAGAACGGCGCGAAGGCGACCTTCTTCGGCGACGACGTGGGAACGCTGGAGGCGGGAAAGCGGGCGGACGTCGTGCTGGTGGACGTGAACCACATCAACGAGCCGTACCTGGACGCGGGAACCAATCCGGTGGACGCGCTGCTGTACCGGGGCCGGGGTCTGGACGTGGATACGGTGGTTGTGGACGGGGAGGTTCTGATGCGGGGTCGGCAGATGACGCGGGTGAACAAGGCCGAGGTCTGGCGGGCGTTGAAGGACTATCTGTCCAGGGAGCTTTCGGCGGCGGAGTTGGAGCGAATCGAAGTCGCGCAGGAGCTTCTGCCCCACGTCAACAAGTTCTACGGCCAGTGGCATCCGGGGCAGGGTTCGCCCCACTACGTTTATAATCAGGCGGCGTGAGCGAGAATTTGACAGGAGGGATAGAGGCAATGGGTTCTGAAGCAGTTACTTATACGGTGGAGGATTTCGTGGGATTCGTCAGTGAGACGATTGGGACGCTGGGAACAGGGCCGGAGGCACTGGACGCCATCGGCGCGAATCTGAGGCGGCTGGTGATGGAGGGCGGCGACTTGACGACGCAAGGCGTGCCGTCGGAGAGCAACGCGGGCCTGCCGGGCCGGTGGCTTCACAAGGAGGATGGGGGAGACTTCCAGCTTTCGGTGTCGTACTTCCCGCCGGACGAGCCGACGCCGGTGCATAGCCACTACAAGTGGGGCGTGGAGTGCGTCATCGACGGGAAGGAGCGGTTCACTGTGTGGGAGCGTCAGGACGACGCGGACAAGCCCGGGCATTCGGAACTCCAGGTGGTGTCCGACGGGGTGATGACGCGCGGCGACGTGCGCGCCTGGTTCAACCCGCCGAGGAACGTGCATCGCCAGTGGGCGCAGGGGGACAATCCGGTCTGCCTGGCGCTGCTGATGGGCGGCGACGGCGCGCGGGAGCATATTTTTGACCTGGAGGCGGGGACTTTCGAGGACGCGCCGGCGCGGTAGGGGGCTTCACCCGCTCGACCCTTCGACAAGCTCAGCGTGAGCGGGGTCAGCCCAGCCCCTCTGGATTCCCGCCTGCGCGGGAATGACGGGGGGGATCGCGGGAATGACGGGAAGGATTGCGGGAATGACGGGAAGGATTGCGGGAATGACGGGAAGGATTGCGGGAATGATGGAGAGGATTGCGGGAATGACGGGAAGGATTGCGGGAATGACGGGAAGGATTGCGGGAATGACGGGGGGGGATTGCGGGAATGACGAGATGGGGTGACGAAGAAGGGTGGATGCCCCCCACCGCTCACCCTGAGCCTGTCGAAGGGTCGAGCGGTGAAGGGGGGAGTCAAGGTTTATGTTAAGTATTGGGGGTGAACATGGACACGTTTGCGCTTTGCAACGCTAACATCATCGACTGCACGGGCAGAGACCCCATTGCCGGCGGAACGCTGGTGGTGAGCGGCGACCGGATTCAGGACGTGGGGGCTGCGGATAGGGTGTCCGTGCCCCGCGGCGCCCGAATGGTGGACGTGGGAGGCCGGACGGTTATGCCGGGGCTGATGGACGCCCACGCCCACATGGCCCTGCTGGAAGCCAGAATCAGCGAGTACGAGGACAAGCATCCCGGCGCCATCTTCGCCTACTCGGTGGCGCGGAACATCAAGAACACGCTCATGCAGGGCTACACGACCATCCGCGACACGGGCGGCTGCGACTGGAGTTTCAAGGAGTCGGTGACGCGGGGGCTGATTCCGGGGCCGCGGATGTTCGTCAGCAACGGCCCCATTTCGCAAACGGGGGGACACGGCGACCACCGGCTGCGCCACGACCGGCGCAGCGAACATCACGACCATCCGCTGATGGCGGGGTCGGCGATTGCCGACGGCGCGGACCAGGTGCGTCTGGCGGCGCGGGAGCAGTTGCGAAGGGGCGCGGACCAGATAAAGATAATGGCCGGCGGGGGCGCGGCCTCGCCCACGGACGCGGTGGAAGACCCGCAATACACGGTTGAGGAGCTGGCGGCGGCGGTCTACGAGGCGCGGGCGGTGCGGAAGTACGTGTGCGCCCACGTGTACGTGCCGGAGGGGATTCAGAACTGCATCAAAGCTGGGGTGCGCTCCATCGAGCACGGCAACTTCATGGACGAAGAATCGGCGTCGATGATGAAGGAGAAGGACCTGTTCCTGGTGCCGACGCTGGCAATCTTCGAGATGTCCAGCAGGTACGGGCGTGAGAACGGCGCGCCGGAGTCGATGCTTCAGAAGATAAACTCGGTGCGCGACGTGGGCGCCCAGAGCCTGGAGATTGCCCAGTCCGTGGGGTTGAAGATTGGCTCAGGCTCGGACGTTTTCGGGCCTTACGTGGAAGGCAGGGCATTGTCGCTGGAGCTGCAGGCGAACGTGTTGGGCGCGATGGAGAGCCTGATTTGCGCCACCCGCAACAACGCCGAGCTTTTCGGCATCGCCGACGAGGTTGGGACGCTGGAGGCGGGCAAGCTGGCGGACGTGTTGGTTGTGGACGGAGACCCGCTGGAGGACATCCGCATCCTTCAGAATCAGGAAAACGTGAAGGTGGTGATTCAGTCCGGACGGGTGGTTAAGGGAGAGTTGTAGGGACCAACCTTACCCGCCGCTCGACCCTTCGTCCTTCGACAGGCTCAGGATGAACTCAGGGTGAGCGAGGTTTGGCTCAGCCCTTCACCGCCCCGCCGTGGATTCCCGCCTACGCGGGAATGACGGGAGGGGGTGCGGGAATGACGGGAGGGGGTTGCGGGAATGAGGAGGGGGTTGCGGGAATGACGGGAGGGGGTTGCGGGAATGACGGGAGGGGGTTGCGGGAATGACGGGAGGGGGTTGCGGGAATGACGGGAGGGGGTTAGAGGCCCTTGGCCAGTTGGCCCTTCTGCCAGCCGTAATCCACGTCGCCGTCGTAGAACTTGTCGGGGTTTTCGACGGCCCATATCTGCTTGCGAATGACGTAGTTGTCCGGTTCCAGAGCGACGCCCTTTCGCCAGAATGCCAGGGCTTCCTCCACCTGGCCGCGTCCGTATAAATCCATGCCCGCGTCGAAGAGGCGCACGGCCTCGGTGTGAGCGCTTTCGGAGTCGGTGAGGCTGTCGGAAGGAGGGGAAGTCTCCGACGGCAATCGTCCTGTGTCGGCCCACGTCTCGGCAATTTCCCTGTAGCTGGGCCTGATTACGTCGAAGCCGCCGTACTTCCGGTAGCGGATGACGCCGTCTTCGTCGATGAAGATGGCGTTGGGAACGGCCTTGAAGCCGAAGATGCGGCTGAGCGCGTTGTTATGGTCTATGACCGTTGTGAATTCGGCGCCGGCGGCTTCGACGAAGGGGCGGGCTTTCTCCGCGCCCTGAGCGTCTACGGCTACGGATAGGATTTCTACGTTGTCGGATTGGCGCTGCTGGTAGAACTGCTGCCAGACTGGCAGCTGGGCGCGGCATCCTCACCAGGAGGCCCACATGAAGACAATCAGCTTCTTTCCCCTGTAGCCGGTCAGTGAGATTTCTTCGCCGTCCAGAGACGGCAGGATGAAGTCAGGGGATATGTCTCCGACTTTGGGGTAGCCGGTTGCGATGGTGGTCATGGTTGTCTCCTTTGGGTGGGATTCATTCCATCCATCGTTCTTGCGAGGGAGGGATGGATTCCCGCCTTCGCGGGAATGACGGATGGCTAGGGGTGGCCGGGAAGGCCGGGTTTGTGGGTACGGAGGAGGTATAGGGAGGTGCGGGCGGTGAAGAAGAGGTCGCGGCGGTCCTGACCGCCGAAGGCCAGGTTGGCGGGCACCTCCGGCAGTTTGATTGTGCCCAGATGGTTGCCGTCGGGGTCGAAAATCCAGCAGCCGCCCGCGCCGGTGCAGAAGATTTTTCCGTCCACGTCCACCTTCATCCCGTCGGGCACGCCGTCCTCGTCGGAGGACATGTCGGCGAAGATGCGATTGTTGGTCAGGGAGCCGTCGGATTCCACGTCGAAGGCGCGGATGAACTGGTTGGGGAAGGCTTCAGCGCGTTCCTTTTTGTGGATAAGGGGGTCGTAGATGCGGCTGATGGCGACGTACATGGTCTGCTCGTCGGGAGAGAATGCGAGGCCGTTGGGGTACTCGCACTCGTCGGTGGCGACGGAGAGGTCGCCGTCGTTGGAAATCATCATCACGCCGGCGAAGTCCAGTTCGCGGTCTTCGACGGGCAGACGTCCGGCGGGGTCGGTGAAGTATATCGTCCCGTCGGAGCGACATACCACGTCGTTGGGTCGATTCAGACGCTTGCCTTCGTAGCTGCTGGCGATGTCCACCCACGTGCCGTCGTCCTCCTTGCGGGTGACGCGGCGGCGTCCGCCTTCGCACATGATGAGCCGTCCCTGCTTGTCAAAAGTTGTGCCGTTGCCCTCGCCGGTGTCGCGCCGGACGATTTGGGTCCCGGTGCGTCGGCTCCAACGCAGATGAAGGTTGCGGCGCAGGTCAACGAAGTAGATGAAGCCGTCGGGCCCCCACAAAGGGCCTTCGGTGAATCGGAAGCCGGTGCAGGCCATCTCCGGGTAGGTGGTTTCCAGGATGTGGGAGAGGTGTTCGTTCAAGGGAACTCCTTGCGGCGTGGTTCGTTGGTTCAAGGATAGGGGGAAGGGAACGTCATCGTCAACAATGGAGGATTCTGGTAGGATAGGCGGATGTTGGGACCGATTGCGTTGGCGGGGGGCGACGAGTTTCGCCCCGGATGCAGAAGTATGGACGGGGCGCTGCTGAAGTTGGGCGCCTCCGAGAGTCCGTCGGTGTTGGTGATTCCGACGGCGGCAGCGGCGGAGGGCAGGCCGGATTTGGCGGCGGCCAACGGCGTCGTATACTTTTCAAGCCTTGGGGCGCAGGCCATGCCGCTGATGGTGGTCGACGCCGAGGAAGCGAACGTGCCGGAGTTGGAGGTGGCGTTGGAGGGTATTTCGCACGTCTACTTTTCGGGGGGAAGTCCCGACTATTTGTTGGGAGTGTTGAGGGGTTCGCTGCTGCTGGAGACGATATTGGAATGGCTACGGGAGGGCGGGGTGCTGGCGGGTTCCAGCGCGGGCGCGATGGTGATGGGGGAGTGGATGCGGCCGCCGAGAAGCGGGCGGTGGGTTGAGGGGTTGGGGATTTGCCCCGGCGTGGGCGTGCTGCCCCACCACGAGGGACGAGACCCGGAGGAGGTTGCGGCGAACCTGAAAGGCGCGCTGCCGGCGGGAATCGACGTTTTGGGAATTGACGCTCAGAGCGGGTGTGTTTTGAGGGAGGGACGATGGGAAGTGTTGGGCGAGGGGAATGTAACGTTGTATCGCGGCGATAGGTGGAGGCGATACGGGCCGGGTTCTCTTTTCGACGCCGGCGCCGCGCGTTGAAGCGGATTCGCGTCCGCAAGAGAATGGAATCGCATCATAAATAAGGGAGGCCATCCAATGTCCCAGCTTAATTCGTTGTTGAGCCAGGTGGACCGGAACTTCGACGAGCTTCTGAATCTTCATCGCGAACTGGTGCGGATTCCGTCCGTCAACACGGGATTCATGCCCACGGGCAACGAGACGGCGGCGGCGGACTACTGCCGCGATTGGCTGGGGCATAGGGGGATTTCGTCGGAAATCATTGAATCGGACAAGGATAGGGGCAACCTCATCGCGCAGATGCCCGGCGCGTCGGGGGAGAACAAGCTGCTGCTGATGTCGCATCTGGACGTGGTGCCGGTGGAGGACGCCGCGAAGTGGGACTACGATCCCTTCGGCGCGGAGGTGGACGCCGGGCGGGTCTTCGGACGAGGAGCGTCGGACTGCAAGGGGTTGCTGGCGTGTCAGATGATGGCGATGAGCCTGTTGCAGCGCAACGGCGTGCAGCTTTCGGACAATCTGGTGTTGGCGTCGGGGGCCGACGAGGAGAGCGGCGGGCGGTACGGCTTCGGCTGGCTGGCGAAGAACCACCCGGAGAAGATTCGCGCGCCGCTGGCCGTCAACGAAGGGGGTGGGACGCACCTGAACGTGGCGGGGGCGACGACGTACCTGCTGGGCGTGGGGGAGAAGGGGCGGCTGGAGGTGAAGCTGGACGTCAAGGGCACAAGCGCCCACGCTTCGACGCCTTGGCTGGGGGACAACGCGAACTTCAAGGTGGCGGAGATTCTGAAGCGTCTGGAGGCATACGAGGCGGAGCGGGACACTTCTTCGTCCATCTTCAACTACCTCTCGAGCATGGCTATAGAGGACGTGGCGACGCCGGAGAACGTGGACGCGATTATCGAGGAGGTGGGCAGCCGCAACCGGCAGCTGGGTTCGATTCTGCGGGCGCTATCCCGAATGACTCTGACTCCGACGATGATTGAGGGCGGAATCAAGTCCAACAGCGTGCCGGAGATGTGCCGGATTACGTGCGACGTGCGGACGCTTCCCCACCAGGACGACGGGTATACCCGCAGCGAGTTGGAGGGGATTCTGGAGGGGATTGATGGCGTGGCGATAGACATCGACTACATGGCGGTGCCGAACAGTTCCGACTTCGAGACGGACTTTGCCCGGCGCATCAGGGAGGCGACGAGCCTGAGCCTGGACAGGCAGGACCTGAACTGGATACCTTCGATTTCGACGGGGTTCACGGATTCCAGGTTCCTGCGTCCGCTGGGGACGGTGACTTATGGGTTCAGCGGCTCCCACCCGGAGGACGATCCGATGCTGGACCACGTGCACGGCACGAACGAGTCCATCGGGGTGAAGAGCCTGGTCAGCGGTACGAAGATAATGCTGGCGCTGGCCTATGACATGCTGGCGGCGAAGTAGGGGACGCCGGAGGGACAGAGCGGAATAAATGGTTGACAGGATATATCCAGATTGGTACCATAACTAAACGGTACCGCGGTACCACTTTCTCCCCGTCCGCAGCGGCTATGGTGTGAATCGTAGCACCCGGGCGGGTGTTTTTTATGCAGAGTTCCGGGTTTGGGATTGAATAGATAGGTTGACAGGGGTCAATTTAGGCATTACCATATTGATCACTTCCTCCCCGTCCGCTCGTTTATGATGTAAATCATATTCACCGGGCGGGTGTTTTTTTGCAGAGTTTCTGGGTGTAACTTTCTACCCAAGGCTTGACGAGAACGATTTCAGGCATTATCATAATAATCACTTCCGCCCCGTCCGAACAGTCGTGATGTAAATTGCGACCCCGGGCGGGTGTTTTTTTATGCGTACCATAGTATTCATTGACGGTCAAAACCTGTATCACTTGGCCAAGAAGGCTTGGGGTTCCAGAGAATCACCTGCCTATATCTGGCCGAGCTATGACGTTGATAAGCTGGCCAATGCTCTGGTCAACACAGTAAGCGGACGTACCCTTGTCGAGATTCGCTTCTACACGGGCGTTCCTAATCCAAAAGCTGGGTCTAAGCAGGCGTTTTGGGATGGCTTTTGGTCAAACAAGATGAGGCGTCTGCAAAGGCAGGGCATCTACGTCTACAGAGGTCGGATTAACATAGGTGGGCAGGAGAAGGGCGTGGACGTTAGCCTGTCCATAGACTTGATTCAGGCTACCCACGAACGCCGGTATGAGACCGCGATAATCGTCAGTCAGGACTCGGACTTCGGCCCGGCAGTGCGCCTGGCGAAGCAGATAGCCAAGGATCAGGGGAGAATGCTCGCGTTTGAATCAGCCTTTCCCGTCGGCTCGGGGGGCCAATCCCACAGAGGCGTCCCCGGCACCACCTGGCGTCCGATAGACAAGTCTACCTACGACGCCTGCCAGGATCCCCGGGACTACCGCCCCAGGAAAATCCCCGCCGGCTAGCGCCCGTTTCGTCCCACAGGCGCCGCCGTAGCCTCCCTCAGCCGGTCGCCCACGTGGGACTGAATCATCTCCAATGCGTCGAAGTCCCACTCGGAAACGAAAAGCAAAGCCGTCCCCGTCCTGCCCATGCGGGCGGTGCGTCCGATGCGGTGAACGTACTCCTCCAGATTGTCGGGCATGTCGTAGTTTATGACGTGGGACACGGCGGGAATGTCCAGCCCTCTGGAAGCCACGTTGGTCGCCACGAGGATGCGGAGGTCTTTGGCGCGAAACCGCTTCATCACGGCGTTGCGCTGGGCCTGGGTCATGTCGCCGTGGATGGCCTGGGCGTCTAAGCCGCTCCGACGCAGATTCCGTTCGAGCCAGTCCACGCCGACCTTGGTGCGACGGAATACGAGGGCCTGGGTGATGCCCTTGGGGTCGCGGAGGAGGTTATGAAGCAGCCTGTCGCGGTCCCTTTCGGCGACTTCGTAGTAGACTTGTCGAACCTCTTTGACGGGTTCCGCCTCGCCGCCGACTCGTATCCAGTCGGGGTTGCGAAGATAGCGGTATGCCAGGCTGCGGATGGGGCCGGGCATCGTAGCCGAGAACAGCAGCGTCTGCCGCGAGCGGGGCGTGCGCCGCAGGATGTATGCGATGTCGGGCGCGAAGCCGATGTCTAACATTTGGTCGGCTTCGTCCAGGACGGCGGCCTTCAGCCGATCCAGGCGAACGGTACCGCGCTCCATGTGGTCCATGAGCCGGCCGGGGGTGGCGACGACCAGGTGGGCGCGTCGTCCAAGGGCCGTCAGCTGCTTGCTCATGGCCTGCCCACCGTAGAGGGCCACAGTCTTGACGCCGCGGTACTCTCCCAGCCGGATCAGCTCGTCCCGCACCTGCATGGCGAGCTCGCGGGTTGGGGTGAGAATCAGGGCCTGGACGTCGGCGGATCGCGTATCCACCATCTCCACCAGGGGGATGCCGAAGGAAGCGGTCTTGCCGGTTCCCGTCTGCGCCTGTCCGACCACGTCGCGACCGGACCGGACGAGGGGGATGACTTCCGCCTGGATGGGCGTCGGCTCCCGGTAGCCCATAGCTGCCAGGGAGCGCGCCACGGGTGGGGAGACGCGGATGTCGCCGAAGGTCTCGGATATGGGGCCGACGTCCTGGCGCACGGCGCCGTTGGTGGATGGACTTGGGGCGACGGCAACCCGGTTCGTGACTGGGGCGGAAGCGCCGGCGGGCTTGCGTCTGCGCCTGCGACGCCGACGACGACGGGGCGCGTGTCCGTTGGTCAGGGACTTGGGGCCGTTGGCGCTATGGGATGCGGGGCGCGCGCCGGGACGGGGCTGGGTGGCGATGGTCGCTGACGGGTCAGAAATTACGGGGGATGGGGTTTCTTCCGAGGGGTCGGACTCGGTTTGCCGAGACTTGGGTCTCTCTTTAGCGAATAGGGTGGTGAATTTGCGAATTACTGGTCGAAGAATGGGAAGGGCCTCCGGATTGGTGGTATGGCGGAAATTCGGCGCATGAAGAAGGGACGCTCCACCCAAGGGTGCGCGTCCGACTGAGAATCCTATCTGTTTGTGTTAGCATCAACTCCGCTCTGGGGATAAGTTAGCACAGGCGGAGCGTCTGTGTCAAAACCCCCCGGCGCGGGGATTGGGGGGCGTCGGCGGGGCCTTCTCCCTTGACGGGGGATTGGTTCGTCTCTACACTGCGAGCAAGAGACGCAGAGGAACGCCGACGCCGGACGCGGGATTCTCCGGCGCTGCGAAACGGAAGGGAGTCGCCATGTTCAGCCAGGAACAAATGATGGAAATTATTCAGAAGCGCCGCGGGGACGCGGTGGTAGTCACGGTGGAGCGGGCCAGCGTGGCCTGGCCCAAGATCAGCGCCATGCCGACGCGGGACGTGTCGCCCACGGTCATGGGCAAGGGTTCCTCCTTCGCCCTGGGCGTCTGCCTGGCCCAGCCGGACACCAAGGTAATCGTCTTCGACGGCGACGGCAGCCTGCTGATGAACCTGGGCACGCTGACCACCGTCGGCAACATGAAGCCCGGAAATCTCTACCACTTCGTCCTTGAAAACGGGATGTACGCCACCACCGGCGGCCAGCCTATTCCCGGACAGAACGAGATTTCCTTCTCCGGCATGGCAAAGGACGCGGGTTACGTCAACGTGTATGACTTCGACGACCTGGAGGACTTCGACGGCCGCATTGACGAGGTGCTGAACGCGGAGGGGCCGGCGTTGATTTGCGTGAAGACGACGCCGAATCCCCGATTGCCGGGGCAGCGCCCGATGGAGATGTCGGGACGTCGTCGAACCATCCGGGAGGCCGTTTCGGACCTTCAGGAAAGTCTGGCGGGAGGATAGGAGAACACCCCCATCCTAACCTTCCCCCATCAAGGAGACCTTTGCATACCCGTCATTCCGGCGAAAGCCGGAATCCAGAATGGTTTGATTTAGCTACAGATATAACCGCCACTAGCCACAATCCGAATCCGTTTTCGTGGTTACGCAAAGGTCTCCATCAAGGGGGAAGATGGATTCCCGCCTGCGCGGGAATGACGAGTGGGTTGGCGCGGGAATGAAGGGTGGGTCAGGAAGCCAGCGTCGCCTCCACGCTCAACTCCACGTTGCCCTTGAGGGCCTGCGAGATGGGGCAGCCGTCCTTGGCGGCCTCGGCAGCCTCCGCGAAACCGGCGGCGTCGATTCCGTCCACCCATCCCTTGACGGTCAGGGCGCTGGACACCACCTTCGGCCCGCCGGAGGCGTCGCTGAATACGACCATCGCGGTCACTTCCAGCTTCTTCGGGGTTGCGCCGCCCTGGTTCAGCCCGTGGGAGAAGGCCATCGCGTAGCAGCTGGCATGGGCCGCGGCCACCAGCTCCTCCGGGCTGGTGCGTCCGTCGGCTCTTTCGGAACGGGACGCCCACGTCACGGGCAGGTCGGTGAACGCCTTGCTGGTAGCCGCGCCAACCACGCCCTTGCCCCTTATCAGATTGCCTTCCCAGGTTACTTCCGCCCTTCTTAAGGCCCTCATGCATTCCTCCTTTGTAATTGGTGTGCCTACATACTACTATAGTTGAGACTGTAGGGCGAATTTTATTACCCCTGCCGCAACAGTGGGGAGGTTCGAGATGATTACGAAATTCGACAGCTTGTTTGCCGGACACGTGGACGTGGAGAACGTGGGCTACGCCGGTACGCCGGTTAACGACCGCGACTACTCCGACGAATATCTGGCGACGGCCTTCGATAAGTCGTTGGCCATCGCTCAACTGATGGACAGGAAGGGTTACGACACCCTTTGGCTGGCCGAGCACCATTTCCAGCCGGAGGGGTTCGAGTGCATCCCCAACGTGCTGATGCTGAGCGTCCACCTCGCCCACCAGACGGAGCGAATCAACTTCGGCTGCGGATTCAACATCACCCCCATGTGGCACCCCCTCAGGCTGGCGGAAGACTTCGCCACTGCGGACATCTTCACCAAGGGGCGGGTGATTTTCGGCGTCGGACGCGGCTATCACACCCGCGAGGTGGAGACTTTCGGCGCGCCTCTGCTTGACCAGGGGGCGAATCGGGACCTGTTCGAGGAGCAGGTGGACGTCATCTTCAAAGCCCTCACCGAGCGTCCCTTTTCCCACAAGGGCGAATACTACGAGCTTCCGCCGGAGGTGCCCTATCGTGGCTACGACTTGAAGGAATTGACGCTGGTGCCGCGTCCCATCTACCGCCCGTTGGAGTGCTGGCAGCCCATCCAGAGCGCGACGCCGCGAGGCCTGGACTTCATGGTGAAGCACGGCGTCAAGGGACTCATCGGCGGCGGCGTGGCCGAGGGCGGCGCGATGGACAACACGGTGGTCGCGTGGCAGCAGGCCCACGCACGGGCGGGGAATGAGAAGACGTTGGGCGAAGACTTGAGCATCGGGTTCCACTTCTTCCTTGCGGACACGGTGGAGGAGGGGATCGAGCGGTACTCCAGTTTTTACGAGGAGAATATCAAGATGTTCGGCCCGCTGCGGCTGGTGCGGGCGCTGACCGACGAGCAGATTGAGCAGATGGGAGACCCGGCCGTCGCGCCCACGGCGGGGTTGCCGACGATGGCGCAGGCCATCGAGGCGGGGGCGGTGTTGTGCGGCCCGCCGAGCCGGGTCGTCGACCAGTTGAAGGGGTTGGAGAAGCGCCTGCCTGGGCTGGAAAGGGTGAGCATGAGCCAGCCCGTGGGCACGCCCCAGTCGGTGATTCTGGAGCAGCTGGAGTGGTTTGCGGAAGACGTGATGCCGGCGTTTGTGGGGCGGTAGGGGTTGAGGGCGCTCGACCCTTCGACAGGCCCTTCGACAAGCTCAGGACAGGCTCAGGGTAAGCGGTGGAGGAGTAGTTGGAGTGAGCGGATGGGGGGATGGACTCCCGCTTCCGCGAGAGCAAGAGAAGGGAGTGGGAGCGAGGGATGGGATGGGCGTTTGCCGATGGGCGTCATTGCACGTACACTAGGCCAATCGACACTGAGTTAGGAGGCGAACTATGCGTGGAAATACGGCCTTGGCGAACGTGCTCAAGATGGAAGGGACGGAGCTTCTCTTCTGCTACCCCGCCAATCCCCTCATCGAAGCGGCGGCTATCGCGGGCATCCGGCCCATCATGTCGCGAACCGAAAGGACGACGGTGAACATGGCCGACGGGTTTACCCGGGTGTCCAACGGGCGCCGGACGGGGGTGGTGGTCACGCAGTCGGGGCCGGGCATCGAGAACGCCTACGGGGGCGTTGCCCACGCATACGCCGAGTCCATACCCATCCTTGTCGTCCCCGGCGGGCCGCCGCGAGACAGGACGCAGCAGCTTCCCAACTTCCCCGCCATAGAAGCCTACGACAAGGTGTTGAAGTGGGGCGCGCAGGCGAACCAGGCCGCGCGGATTCCTGAGATGATGCGCCGGGCGTACACGTCCTTGCGGTCGGGAAGGCCGGGGCCGGTGATGGTGGAGGTGCCCGCCGACGTTGGCGAGGAGGAGATTTCCGAGGAGTCTTTCGACTACCGACCCGTGCGGCCCATTCGCGGCGCGGGGGATCCGGCGGACGTGCGGGCGGCGGCGCGGGCCTTGCTGAACGCCAAGCGTCCGGTCATCTACGCCGGCCAGGGGGTGCTGTGGGCGGAGGCTTCGTCGGAACTCGTGGAGTTGGCGGAGCTTGCCAACGCGCCGGTGATGACGACCAACATCGGCAAGAGCGCCTTCCCGGAGAACCACCCCCTGGCTTTGGGAACGGGCGCGAATACGCTGACGAAGATGGTGCGTCACTTCCTCGACCGCGCGGACCTGGTCTTCGGCGTCGGGTGCAGCTTCACGACCAACCTGGCGTCGATAGGCGTTCCGCCTGGGAAGACGATGGTGCAGTGCACTGTGGACGCCCGCGACATCAACAAGGAGCATCGCATCGACCACGCCGTCATCGGCGACGCCAAGCTGGTGTTGGGGCAGCTTATCGACGAAGTGCGTAGGCTGACAGGGGAAGATGGACGTCGGGGGGAGTCGGAGCCGGCGGCAGAAATCGCGCAGGTGAAGGGCGAGTGGCTGGAGGAGTGGATGCCGCGCCTGACGTCCGACGAAGTTCCCATCAATCCCTACCGGATTATCTGGGACCTGATGCACACGTTGGACAGGACGCAGACCATCGTCACCCACGATTCGGGACATCCGCGAGACCAGACGATTCCCTTCTATGAGGCGATTGTGCCGCGGGGATACCTGGGCTGGGGCAATTCCAGCCAGCTGGGGTATTCGGTGGGATTGAGCATGGGCGCGAAGCTGGCGGCGCCAGAGAAGACGGTGGTGTCCATCATGGGCGACGCGGCCATAGGCATGGCGGGCATGGACATCGAGACGGCGGCGCGGCTGGAGATTCCGATTCTGCTGGTGGTGTTCAACAACCACGTGCTGAGCGGCTACTCCGTCAACTATCCGGTGGCGACGGAGCGGTTCGGCTTCACGAACCTCTACGGCAACTACGCCGACCTGTCCCAGGCGTTGGGCGGCTACGGCGAGCGAATAACCGCCCCGTCGGAAATCATCCCCGCCCTGGGCCGTGCGCAGGAGGCGATGTCCGCCGGCAAGCCCGCCCTACTCGAATTCATGACGAAGGAAGAAAACAACCTCTCCCGCTATTAGAGGGGAGTGGCAAAGTGAGCGGAAGGTTAGTGGAAATGGTGCAAAATGCAGAAGGTTAGGGACGCTATGCGGCTGGTGGAACGGGATGGATGGCGGTTGGCGCGAATGCGGGGTAGTCATCGCATCTATAAGCATCCGTCCAAGCGAGGGATAGTCGTCATCGCGGGGCATACAGGGGTGGATATGCCGCAGGGAACGTGGAACAATATACTGAAGCAAGCAGGGCTTAAGAAAAGGAGTTAACTGTGAAGTACGCAGTGGTGATAGAGAAGGGGCCAACCAGCTATGGCGCCCACGTGCCGGACTTGCCGGGATGCGTGGCCGCAGCCGAGACCAGGGCAGAGGTGTGCGCGCTGATACGCGAGGCGATTCAACTCTACGTCGAGGCGCTAGAGGAGGATGGCCTCCCCGTCCCCGAACCGCAATCCTACGAATTGGTTGAGGTGTAGCTAGATTATCGAGAGGGAGTTGAAGTTATGCCAAACGGAGGGTCAGACTGCTGCGGGACTTGCTGGTTCAATCGCATGAACGAGGGAGAGGCGGGCTATGGGAAGGGTGGGGATGATTCCAAAAAGCCGTATTGCGAGATTCGCAATCAGGCTATCGAAGACCCCTTTTACACCTATTGCGCCAATCATCCGCACCGCCGACCAGACAGGGACAGGATACCGATTGGGCCGATTCTGCGGTTTGCGGGCGACGGGATGAGCAACGACCGGGAAGTGTGGATAGAGTCGCCGGACACGGAGGAGATCCGGCAGCATCTGCTGGAGTTGCTGGATGAGTTTTTCACGATGGTATCGCAAGACAGGTATCCTATTGGGCCAGGAATTGGGGAGGTGGTCATCCGGCAATTGGGGGAGTTTGGGGAAGAAAGGGCGTTGGATAGGCTGCGGTGGATTGGGAAAGAGGTGCCGGGCCGGTGGGGGGAGTCGGCGCGGGCTGCGGTGGGTTGGATTGAGGGGGAATAGGGACAACACGCAGCCGATAATATATAGTAGGCGCTCGTTTACAGACTAACTTTGAGGATACGCCCAAATGCCCAACATAGTCTACGTGCTAACCAATCCGGCGATGCCCGGATTTGTGAAGATTGGCATTACGGATAGACCTGACGTACAGGATAGAATGGCAGACTTGTATACCACAGGCGTGCCGTTTCCGTTTGATTGTGTTATCGCCTGGGAAATTGAAGGCAAGGCAGCTGTTGAGATAGAGCGTGCCCTGCACACAGCCTTTGCCCCAAATCGCCCCAATCGCTCTAGGGAGTTCTTCCAATTAGAATCTGAGCAAGTCGAAGTTTTGTTGAGGGTGATGCCGGGACGGGATGTGACGCCTCAAGTCGTAGATAAGTTAACCGATCTTCAAATGGATGATAGAGATGCTTCTTCGGCATTTACGAAGCGTAGAAGTCGGACCACGGAAGAAGAATTCCTGGATTCCCTCAGCGCTAACGGCAGAATCGTCTACGAAAGGGTACTGGCACTAGGAAAGCGGGATGACATGTGGGTAAACTGGACGATGAAGGGGTTCTCGCTCAACGTGGTCTCTAAAGGCTCACGAATCGCGCTGTGTTACGGTTATCCTCCGTCTTCGTTTAACCAGAAGATATATACAGGTTTTGACTGGATTCTCGATCGGTCAAACGTGCCAGAGGAAGTGGTTGAACAATTAAAGGCTGAGGCACTGAAGACAGGTTTATTCGTGCCAGCTGGTAGAGGAGTCAACCTTACGTGTGAGACTGATCGGAGTTGGGACGAAAACCAATTGACGACACTCACAGACTGGCTGAGTACACTCGTGAAACGCATCCGAGAATTCGAAACGTAGAACTACAGCAAGGCAAGTTCATATAGCGTTATTAATCTCTGCTTTTACAGCTATAGGTTTTCGGTCTCCCACTTCTCGATGTCCTCATCGTCGAGCCAGTTGTTTTTTCGCGCTATCAGCAGCATTAAGCTGATGGTTTGGCTAAATGTCTTCTTCCAGCCATTTCTTGATGTCGTCGTCATCGAGCAAGTTGGACTTACGGGCCACAATAATCCACAGTCGGCGGGTCTGGCGGTTGAATCTGACCAGCTCCTCAAGGTTTTGTTCCATTGCGTCGGCGCGTCTTTCCGTGGCGTCGGTGCGTCTTTCCATTGAGTCGGCGCGCCTTTCCGTGGCGTCGGCGCGTCTTTCCATGTCATCAGCACGCCTTTCCATAGCATCGGCGCGTCTTTCCATGGCCAAAGTCTGCCTTTTCAGTTCGTCTATTTGCGCTTCGTGGTTGTCCAAGGACTGAATCACGCGGGCGTTGAGATCCAGAAGCAAATCCACCGCGGTTTCAACGGACTTGAGCCGCTTTTCAACAATAGCCAATTTCGCACCCCTCACAACTTCTGTAATCAGATGTTTGAAGGTTACTTGGAGCGTTAATGGTTGTCAATAACGGAATGAACGCGTGTGCGTCTCAACTCAGGATGCGCGCTCCGAAGAGGCGGGCGGGGTTGTCCCAGAGAATCTTCCGCTTGTTGTCGTCGGTGATGGGCTGGTGGAGAAGTTCGGGCAGGGCCACGTCCGGCGCGGGCGCGTCGGTGTGGGGGTAGTCCGTGTTCCAGATCAGGTTCTCGTCGCCGAGGATGCTGATGACGGCGGGCAGGGATTCCTCGTCGGCGTCGCAGGCCACGAAGATCTGCCGCTTGAAGAACTCCGTGGGCGTCATCTCAAGGTCGTTGTCATCCCAGAAGACGGACTGCCGCCCGACGGAGTGGTCGTCCAGGCGACCCAGCCAGAAGGGGAGCCAGCCGGCGTTGCCTTCGAGGAAGCTGACGCGCAGCGTGGGGCGCTTCTGGAGGATGCCGGTGTAGATGAGGTGGCCCATCGAAATCATGTTTTCCATCGGGAAGCCGATGGCGTGGTTCAGAGCGAAGAGGGCGCCGGTGAGTCCGCGATAGCGCTGACCGGCGTGGGGGGAGCCGCTTCCCGCGCCGTGGAACGTCACGGGCACGTCGAGCTCGGTGACGAGGTTCCAGAAGGCGTCGTATTCCGGGTAGTGCCAGAACTGTCCCTCCTGGGGTCGCGGCATCATCACGGTAATGGCGCCCAACTCGGTGACGGCGCGGCGCGTTTCCTCGACGGCGCGTTCCAGGTCGTAGGGCGGAAGCTCGACGACCATCTTCAGCCGGGAGGTGTCGGCGGAGCAGAAGTCGTGCGCCCAGTTGTGGTAGGCGCGGGCCAGCGCCCACATCAGGTCGGGGTCCTTGTCCGTCTGACGCAGGGGCGCGGAGCCGTGGCCGGGAATGCAGACCATCTTGTCCCAGCCGTACTTGTCCATATCGGCGAGGCGGCTTTCGGCGCTCCACCAATGGTCGTAGGCCTGTCCGTACTTCTTGCGAAGCCCCACGTAGAGCTGGTTGGGGCGGTTCTTCCAGACCGAGGCTGGAAGCCCCTCGGAGTCGCCGGGAAAGAGTTCTCCCGGCTCGTAGCGGAAGATTATCCGGTTCTGGACGTGCTCCACCACGGGACGCCTATCGTAGAATTCGGCCTCCACGTAGTGGTCCCAGATGTACGGCGGTTCCTGCATATGAGCGTCGGCGTCGATGACTCTGAATCCGTTTCGCATGGGGCGTCCCTCCTGCTTGGTGCGGCAATGATAGCAAGTTTGGCGGGGGATGGGAAAGGTGGGGCGCTCGACCTTCGACAGGCCCTTAGATAAGCTCAAGACAGGCTCAGGGTGAGCGGATGGATGGAGGTTGCCTTTCCGCCCAGCCCCACCTCTGGATTCCCGTTTTCACGGGAATGACGGAATGGGTGGCGGAAATAGCGGCGGGGGTTGTGGGGGTGTTGGGGTTACTCTATGCTAGGCTGGGATTGGCAGAGAATTCAGGAGGGATTGCGATGGCTGACGGGTTGAGAAAGGTTGACCTTGTAATCGACGGGGGCGTGGTGATTTCGATGGACGCCCAGCGTCGGATATTCAATCCGGGGTACGTGGCTGTCGATGACGGGAAGGTTGTGGAGGTTGGCGTTTCGTCGGGTGGTTCCTATGAAGGTCGGGAGCGGATTGACGCCTCCGATATGGTGGTGATGCCGGGAATTGTCAACGCCCACGACCATCTGGACCAGTCGGTGTATCGCAGCCTGCTCGACCACAAGCGGGTGTCGCGGGACAACCTGCTCAGGCTGGCGCAGGGGCTTACGCGGGAACGGGCGCGGGCCGCCGCCGCATCCAGCCTTCTGGAACTACTGCGGTATGGCGTGACAACTACGCAGGAGAATCATTGGACGCACTATCACCAGGATTCTACGGACGGAATCTGCGAGGCTATCCAGCAGTCGGGGATGCGGGCCTTCGTCTCCAGAGGAATCAGCGACGATGAGGAGTTCACGCCCGCCGAGTTCATTGAGCGGACGGAGGATGTGCTGGAGGACCTGGACAGGCTGGAGGCGACCTTCGATTCGGACAAAATCACGATTACGTCGGAGCCGACGACGATTATCCGATGCAAGCCGGAAACGACGCTGGCAATGCGGGAGTGGGCGTTGAAGCGGGGGAAGATGTGGCACATCCACCTGGCGCAGACCAGCGACGAATTGGCGGAGGCGATGGCGAAGGTGGGGATGGGCAGCGTGCAGTACGCCGAGAAGCTGGGCGTGCTGGGGCCGGAGATGCTGGCGATTCATTGCAGCGGGCTGCTGGACGAGGAGGTGGAGCTTTTCGGGAAGTATCGCGTGAACGTGTCCCACTGCCCTTTGACTGTCATGCGGGGCGGCAATCGGGTGCCGCCGATTTGGGAGATGCAGCGGTTGGGGGCGACGGTGGCCGTCGGGACGGACGGGTCGGCGACGAATAACGGGCAAAACCCGTGGGAAGCGATGAAGATGGCAATCTACATGCAGCGGGTCAGATTCGCCGACAGGCATTTGGGGTCGGCGGAGGAGGCGTTGGAGTTGGCGACGCTGAAGGCGGCGGCGGTGTTGGACATGGCCGACAGGGTGGGTTCGCTGGAGCCGGGCAAGGAAGCGGACGTGGCCATGTTCCGTCTGGACCAGCCGCATCTGCTGCCGGGGGCGCGGCTGGTGAACAACCTGGTGTTTTCCGGGCTGGACAATCGGGCGGATACGGTGCTGGTGGGCGGCAAGGTGATTTTGAGGGAAGGACGGGCCGTGCTTGTGGACGAGGAGGAGGTTGTGGCGCGGGTGCGGGAGGCGCAGGCGGGGATGATTCGAGAGGCTGATATGGAGGGGGATATGGGAAGGCTTTCGACGTGGCCGGAGATTGGTAGGTCATAATCTGAGGGAGAGAATAGTCGAATGAGTAATGAACAAAGAGTTGCCGTCGTCACAGGCGGTGGAAGCGGAATAGGCAGGCTATCGGCGCTGGCGTTGTGGCGGGAGGGGTTTTCGGTGGCGATTTGCGGGCGTCGGCTGGAACGGTTGGAAGCCGTAGTGGGGGAATCCGGGATGCCGTCGTCAAAGGCCCTCGCGGTCAGCGCAGACGTAGGCAATCCCGACGACGTGGACGCATTGTTCGCCGCGGTCGTGGAGAAGTTCGGAAGGGTGGACCTGCTGTTCAACAACGCGGGCATGGGCGCGCCGCCGCTTTCGGTGGAAGAACTCAGCTTCGAGCAGTGGAAGCAGGTCGTGGACGTCAACCTGAACGGGGCCTTCCTCTGCACCCGCGCGGCCATGCGAATAATGAAGAATCAGGAGCCGATGGGCGGTCGCATCATCAACAACGGGTCGATTTCGGCGCAAACGCCCCGTCCCAATTCCGCGCCCTACACGGCCACCAAGCACGCCATGACCGGGCTTACGAAGTCTACGGCGCTGGACGGACGGAAGTACAACATCGCCTGCGGGCAGATTGACGTGGGCAACGCCGCAACGCGGATGGTCGTGCGGATGCAGCAGGGGATAGAGCAGGCGGACGGGTCCATAAAGGTTGAGCCGACGATGGCCACGGAGCACGTGGCGGAAGCGGTGGCGCACATGGCTAACCTGCCATTGGACGCGAACATCCTCTTCATCACCATCATGGCGACGAAAATGCCCTACACCGGCCGGGGTTGAAATTCGTCTTGACGGGCGATGCTTTGCTTCAACCAGGTTACATAATTTATTGACAGTCGGAAAATGCCAAACCTAGAATCAACTTAGGCACAAAACATAGTTGTGACGGGGTGAGAATTACCCGTCGCGCCAAGTCCCCGGCGAGCGTCTGAAGCGGGCCGGCGGACTGCGCCGAACGTTGACGAAAAGGCAGGTCTGAGACGGACATGGTACACATTCTGGTCGGCATTGTTGCGATAATAGTCATAATCAGTTCAGTATGCACAGGCGGTGACGAACCGGTGGAGGTGGCCGCGACTCCCACGCCCGCGCCGGCGCCGATAGCCACCCCCGCGCCGGCCCCGACGCCCGCGCCCACGGCTGCGCCAACGCCGGTGGCTACCATGCCGCCCGCAACGCCGATGGCTACGGTCGCGCCCGCTCCTACGGCTGCGCCAACGCCCACCCCGATGGAACGCAGGACGTTTGTGCCTGAGCCGACGCAAATCCAGACCCCAATGCCGACCGCCCCGCCGGTGATTGCGGCTTCCCGCCTGAAGGTCAGCATGACGCCGCCGGCCCACCAGATGACGGTCTTCTGGAACGGCTTCCAGAGTTCCGGCGGCCCCCTCACGCCCATGTACGAGACGTTGTTGGGCAGCGACCGGGTCACCCAGGAGTTGTATCCGATGCTGGCGAAGGAGTGGTCGATGGCGCCGGACGGACAGTCCTGGAACTTCAAGCTGCGGGAGGGTGTCCCCTTCTATCAGAACAAGCAGCCGACGGCCTACAACATGACCGCCGACGACGTGGTCTTCACCTTCGAAAAGGACCAGGCCGAAGACCGGCCCTGGCCCTCGCCCTGCTGCAAAGAGATGACGGTGGACGACTTCGGCTTCGACGGCGACTACGACATCACGTTCAACCAGAACAAGGTGGACGTGACCACGGACTACCAGATGGGCGGCCAGAACATCTTCATGATAAGCAGCCGCGACCACTACGACGCTGTAGGCGAGGAGGGCTACTACGCCAGCCCCATCGGCACCGGGCCCTTCACCTTCGTGGACTTCCGGGTCAACCAGTACATCCTCTACGAACGGGTGGAAGACCACTGGCGGAAGACGCCGGAGTTCCCCGAGCTTCAGATATTCTACGTGCTTGAAGACGCCACCCGGATGGCGATGCTGTTGACCGGCGAGGCGCACATAGCCGCCGTCCAGCAGTCGTTGATGCCCACTGTCGAGGAGTGGGGCTATTCCAGGGTGCCCAGCACCAACCCCAGTTTCGCGCTGCTGGCAATCATCGGCGGCCTGTACTACGAGGACGAGCGAGACCTGAGCGAGCCGATGACGGACGTGCGGGTTAGAGAGGCGTTGAACCTGGCCATCGACCGGGACACCATCAACGAAGTCTTCTACGAAGGCAAGTCTCTGCCCATGCCCGTTCCCGGAATCAAGCCGTACCAGGACATCTACAAGTGGAACGCGTACCCGTATGACCCGGACAGGTCGAGGGCGCTGCTGGCGGAAGCGGGCTACCCCGACGGCTTCGACTTCGACTTCCTCGTCGCGAAGATGCCCGGAATCCCCGAGGCCCCGGAAATAGGAGAAGCGATGGCTCCCTACTTCCAGGAAATCGGGCTGCGTCCGAACCTGCAGGAGACCACCTTCGGGAACCTGGCGTCCACGTACAGGAACAAGGAAGCGCGGAACAAGGTTCTGCTGTTCCGCGGCTCGGCGGTGGCCGACTTCCAGTGGATTCGAGCCATCCAGGGCCAGCCCTACGGAAGCATCAACGCCCCCGCCGACGAGGATCTCCGGGCGTTGACCGACCTGTGGGAGCTGCACGTGGACCCGGACACGCGGAAGGCGGCGACGCAGGCCATCGGCGACTGGTTCTACAACTACTACTGGGCCATACCGCTCTTCTGGGTGAGGGCGGAGGTGGCGATTGACCCCGGCGTGGTCGCCGACTACACCTCGGACCAGATTCACTTCGGCCCGAGCCGGCATCACGAGTTCACCGTTCCCGTGTTCAACTAGGGTCTGAATTCGGAAGATTCGAAGGGGCCTCGCCTTGATTCAGGCGAGGCCCCTTTCTATTGGCGATTGGGTGGTCTCGATATCACATTACATGTTTGCTATCCTCGTTACGAAGGTTCAACGACAATGACTACCGTAGACGTGACGTATCGAGAGGCGAGTCGCCGGTTGCTGGCCCAGGCTCACGCGGAGCTTGAGGTTGGCGACTTGCGTCAGGCTTCGGAGAAGGCTTGGGGAGCGGCGGCGCAGATGGTCAAGGCCGCCGCTACGATGCGGGGATGGGAGCATGACCAGCATAGGCACTTGTGGATAGCAGCAGAGGACCTCTCCAACGAGGCTAATGATAATGAAATCCACACTCTGTTCGTTGTTGCCAATGCGCTGCATGCTAATTTCTATGAGAACACGTTCGGCGCCAATAGAGTCGCTTCGTACATTAGCAAGGTAGGGCGGTTTGTTGGAAAGGTGGAAGGAATGCTGGACGGCTATGCGTCCGGCGGGCCGGGCTGAAGGCCGGGTCGCAAGCCACCCCTGTTCTTTCCGCTTCCACCTACCCCCACCGCTCACCCTGAGCTTGTCGAAGGGCCGAGCGGATGCAATGTTGGCAGTGCAGGGCAAATGCTATAATATCGTCGTATAGTGAGATTATGAATAAACTGGTTGTTTCATATCGAGATGCTGGGCGTGGACTGCTGGCTCAGGCTCATACGGAGCTTGAGGTTGGCGACTTGCGTCAGGCGTCGGAGAAGGCTTGGGGAGCGGCGGCGCAGATGGTGAAGGCCGCCGCCCAGATGCGAGGCTGGGACCACGACGCCCACAGATACCTTTGGGACGCGGCCAGGGATCTCTCCAACGAAGCCGATGACCAGGAGATTCACGACCTGTTTGGCGCAGCCCACAATCTCCACATGAACTTCTACGAAAACACCTACGAGGCTAGCAGGGTTGCTCTCAACATCTCCAGAGTGGAGCGATTCGTCGGGAAGATAGAAGGAATGCTGGACGGGTACGCCTCCAACGGCTCGGTCTGAAGGCCGGTTCCCTTACCGCCCCTACGGGGGATGATTTGGCCTTGACCAGGTAGGGGCGGGTTTCAAACCCGCCCTATGCCACTCGAAATCCCTTCCCTCTTGACGAGACCTTTACACAAACCGTCATTCCGGCGAAAGCCGGAATCCATCTGCTCACCTCCACCTCGACGGCTCAAGGTTAGAGCCTGCCCTGAGCCTGTCCTGAGCCTGCCGAAGGGGTGGGCGTGAACTCCCTCTAAACCCCCGTAAACTTCTTGAAATGCGCCGCCATCCGGCGCATCGAGTCCCGCACGTTCTCCGGCCTCCAGTGATACCACCCGTGGGGCTCGCAGTTGTACTGGATGTACTCCGTGTACAACCCCCGCTCCTTCGCGGCGCGGAAATAATCGTCCGCCATGCTTATCCGCACCCCGTCCCGGTCGCCCCACAGAATCAGCAGCGGCGTCTTCACCTTGTCCAGATTGTAAATCGCCGAACGCTCCCGCCAATGCTCCGGCGCCATGTCCGGCCCGCCCCTGTCCCCCGCAACCACGTCCCCCAACACCGGCTTGCCGCCGCCCGTCGCGTACCTGTCGGAGTGGATCAAGTCCGGCGGCCCGTAGAAGCACACCGCCGCCTTCAACAAGTCCGGGTACCGGTAGATCATGCACAACGTGAAATACCCGCCTGTCGACCCGCCGTGCATCACCACCTTCTCCGGATCCGCCAGCCCCTCCTCAATCAAGTGATACGCGCCGTAAGCGAAATCGTCGATGTCTCCGCCGCCCCAGTCGCCGAAGTTCAGGAACTCGTACTGTTTCCCCAGCCCCGCCGAACCCCTCACCAGCGGCGCAATCACCGAGTACCCCTTGTGCACCCAGTATTGGATGTACGGATAGAACCCCCGCACGTGCAGCCCCTTCGTGTTCGCCCGCGCGTAGATCACCAGCGGCGTCCTCCCCTCCACGCCCTCAGGACGGTACAGCCACGCCGGAACCTCCAACCCATCCTTCGACTTGTACCGGATAAGCGTGGACTTCACAAACGGGAAGTCCTCCAAAGCCTGCGGCATGTGATGAGTGACCCGCTCAGGTTCGCCGCCGTCGGCGGAAATCAGCCGCAAATCAGAAGTGTTGGCGTGATCCATGTGCGTGTACAGGATGCTCTTGCTGTCCGGCGTCCACCGGATCGACCCCCTCACCTGGTAGGCGTCGAAGCCGCCGTTGATGTTCTCCCCATGCGTCAGCTGCGCCGGCTCCCCCGACCCGTCCGCCGCCACCTTCATTACGTGGAAGCTCCATTCCTTGTTCGCCACGTACGCCACCCATTTCCCGTCCGGCGACCACCTCGGATTGTACTGATCGCACTCCTCGTTTGTCAGGAAGGTAATCTCCCCGCTCTCGATGTCGATGGCCCCAACCCGACGCCATCCCGACCGGTCCGACGTGAACAGCAGCTTCGTCCCGTCCGCCGACCATCGGGGACGATACTCGTAGTTATTCGGGGTGTTCGGAGTCATGCATCGCGCTTGCCCGCCCTCGATGGGCGCAATCCAAACGTCCATCCGCTTGAAGTCCTCGTACACCGACCGGTCCGACATGAACGTCACGTGCTTCCCGTCCGGCGACACGAACACGTCCGTGCTGTTGGCCTCCTCGTTGGTTATGTAATGCGGCTGCACCTTCCCCGTCGGAATATCCGTCGGCAGCGACACCACCTGGTTGTATCCGTTGGAGCCTCCCGTAACGTACACTATCCGCTTCCCGTCCGGCGTCCATCGGATGAACTCGTGTCCCCGCGAAGGCCCATGTCCGTAGCTGAGGTTGATAGGCGGCTCCGACCCGTCGGCCCTGACCTTGAAGGCGTCGTACCGCGACGTGTAGGCAATCCATTGACTATCGGGAGACCAGGAAGGGTTCAGACACTCCTCCGGGTACATCGCCACCACCCGGCGATTATTCCCCCCGTCGATGTCGCACACCCAAAGGTCATACCCGCCCGACTCGGCGGACGTATACGCGATGCTCTTGCCGTCCGGCGAAAGGTCGAAATGCTCCACCTTGGCGTTCGTCTGCGCCAGCAGGTCGATTAGCGGGTCGTCCGGCAACTCCACAGGCTCCGTAAAAGTGGCTCCCCTATTGAAATGCGTCACTTGACTCTCACTCCCTTTCTCTCCAATTCCCGCCCATTCTACCACACCAACCCGCCCACACCACCCATCCGTCATTCCGGCGAAAGCCGGAATCCATCTTCCCCTCTTACCTCTTCCCCCTCGACGGAGACCTTTGCATAACTCCCAATTCATCAGAAAATTCTATCAAAGAAACAACGTATTTATACCTAAACAGCCCCACCCCTGGATTCCCGTTTTCACGGGAATGACGGTTATGCAAAGGTCTCCTTGACGGGGGAAGGTTGGGATGGGGGTGAAATTTCACCCACCAGCAAATCCCGTAGGGGCGACCCTTGTGGTCGCCCGTCTCCTACCGCTCACCCTGAGCCTGTCCGGAGCTTGTAGAAGGGTCGAGCATCCCCCAACCCACCCCTACCAAGCCGCCCCCCGATGCGCTAAACTAACTTCCCCTACGTCCGAAAACTGAAAGGCGGCCTTTGGACCTCACCCAAGCCCTCATACTCTTCATCGCCACCTCCGTACTCGTCGTCGGAGCCGCCCGATTCCTCGTGGCCTCCGGCGACGTCATCGCCATCAAGACCGGCTGGGGCCACGTCTGGGTCGGCGCCCTCCTCCTCGCCGGCGCCACCTCCCTCCCCGAACTCGTCGCCACCGGCACCGCCGCCCTCCTCGGCAACGCAGGCATGGCCGGCGGCAACGTCTTCGGCTCCAACATGCTCAACATGACCATCCTAACCCTCGCCCTGGGCCTCCTCGGAGGCGGCCTCGTCCTACAGAAGATCCTCCCCCAACAGCAACGCGTCGCCTACTTCGCCACCATTCTGACGATGATTGCCCTGGCCCTCGCCGCCCTGAGGCTCGACGTCAAGTGGTGGATTGTCAGCCCCGCCACCCTCGTAATCATCGCCCTCTACATTATCGGCTCCTGGCGCCTCTTCACCGAAAGCTCCGAAGCCGAGAACGACGACGAAGCGACCACCGACCGCACCCTCCTCTGGGGCTGGACGGTATTCGCCCTATCCTCCGCCGTCATCTTCGTCGCCACCTACTTCATGACCAACAGCGCCGACGCCATCGCCGACGCCACCGGCATCGCCAAGAGCTTCATCGGCGTCCTCGCCCTCGCCTTCGTCACCTCCCTGCCCGAAGTCTCAACCTCCATCGCCGCCCTCCGGCAGAACGCCCCCGACCTCGCAGTCTCCAACCTCTTCGGCAGCAACTCCTTCAACATCCTCGTCCTGGCCATCGCCGACTTCTTCTACTCCGACGGCTCAATCTTCGGCAACATGGACAACGGCGCGCTCCTGGCCGGGCTATTCGCCATGCTGATAATGTTCCTCTGCGTCTGGATGCTCCTGCTCAAGAAGCGGGTCAAACTCTTCTCCTTCACAAGACCCAGCATGGCCCTCATCACCGTCGCCTACGGAGTAGGACTCTTCCTGGTGTTCTACTTTGGCTAATCCACCAACGGAAAACAGGCCCGACGCCCAACAGCAGACCGGCGACGCCCCGTCGAACCGCCCGACCACGCCTTCTACGTCAACAAGCCGCCAAACCCCGCCCGCCCAACGCTCCCTGAGCCTCATGCTCGGCCTCGCCGCGGGCCACGGCATCAAGCACTTCTACAACCAGGCCTTCCTGCTCCTGATCCCCTCCGTCAAGGCCTACCTCGGCCTCTCCGACGTTGAAGTGGGACTCATCGGCACCGCCCGCACCGTCTCAGGCGCCGTCATCAACATCCCCGCCGGCATCGTGGCCGACATGTGGCGCAGCAAAGTCGGCCTCATGCTCACCGCCAGCCTCACCTCCCTCGCCGTCGGCTACCTAATCATCGGCACCACCCCCAGCTATTGGCTGCTGCTTCTGGGCGTCGCCATCACCGGCGCGGGCGCGTCCATCTGGCACGCCCCCGCCTTTGGAACCCTCGCCATCGCCTACCCCAACAAGCGCGCCACCTCCTTCGCCGTCCACCGCATGGGCGGCTCCTCCGGCGACAGCCTCGCCCCCCTCGTCATGGGCCTCGTCCTCGGCGGCTTCGCCTTCTGGGGTCTCGAATGGAACGGACTCCAGTGGCGCACCCTCTCCTACTTCCTCGTCATCCCCGCAGGAATCGCGGCCTTCGCCGTCCTGGTGACTTTCCGAAACATCGAAGGCGCTTCCAGAGACAGCCCCAACTTCCGAAACTACCTCAAATCCGCCCGCGCCATGCTCAGCAACTCGACGGTTCTGGGAATGGTCGGAATCTCCGGCGTCCGCGCAATGGCCCACAACAGCCTCAACATCTTCCTCGTCATATACATGAGCGAAGACCTGGGCTTCTCCGAATTCCAGATTGGCTTCCACGTCGCCCTGCTGACGCTGTTCGGCGTCGCGTCTTCCCCGCTGTTGGGCTGGATTTCCGACCGCGTCGACCGACGGAAGGTGATGTTTGCCAGCCTGCTGACGATGGCGCTGCTGATCTACGCCCTCCTACCCTTCGGAAGCGGCTGGACGTTCACCCTGATTCTGGCCCTCATCGGCCTGTTCCTATACTCCGTCAACCCGATAATGATGGCCGCCGCCATCGACGCCACCAAGAAGGGCACCGAAGCCTCCGGCGTCGCGTTGATGTTCGCGGGTTCGGCGGTATTCGGCAGCATCTCCCCCATCATCGCCGGCTGGCTTCGCGGAACCTTCGGCATGGACGGCGTCTTCTACTACTGCGGAATAATCGTCACCATCGTCGCCTTCGCCGCCCTCCTGGTCCCCCTCCGCAAAGCCCCCGCTTAGCTGATAGCGCCTACAGGTCGAAACTCCCATTTTCCCCCCTCTCCCTTGGAGAGAGGGTTGGGATGGGGGCGACTCCCCACTCTCACCCTGAGCCTGTCGAAGGGCCGAGCGCAAGGTTCCGATTTTCAGATCGCGCCCACCCCAGTCCGGCAGTATTGCGTCCGCCTCCGTTTGCGGGTTATGCCACCTTCTATGTTACCCGCGGCCCCGCCTGGGGATCTCTCGGCATCCAAGCCTGGCCAGCTTCCGCGCCGCTTCCCGGTATCTCACCGCAAAGAGACGATTGTTTCAACGGATACAGGACCGTTCGCGTCATCCACGTAGATGCTCGACGGCAGAGGCCGACCCCGATCCTCATAAATCTCAGCTACCGCCGCAAAAGCGTCCTCCGCGTTCGCCAGAGCCTCCGCCACGCTCTCACCCTCCGTTATCAGCTCCGGCAGCAGCGGAGAACTGACCACGTAACCGCCTTCGGGCTGCGGCTCCAACACCAAAGGTATCCTCACAATCATGGCTCTATCCAACCGTCCTTCGATTGACCCTGATGGCCTAACCGCATTCTACCATCTACGACCATTCGCCAACAACGATTATCCCCCCTGCCCACCCGGCGACGGTGGCGCCGCCGCGCCGTCTTCACGTATACGAAGCATCAGCTTGTCCCCGTCCTCCCACGGCTCATTCGCCACCGACCACTTCAACGTCCCCGACCCGTCCTTGGACCTGGATTGCTCTACCGCATCCGACGCCCGAAGGTTCAACGACGCCGTCCCGTCCACCTCGATGAAGTCCAACGTATACCCATCCAGCGAAACGACGGGGTCCAGACTCAACGCCACCTTCCCGTCCGCCCATTCCAACCCCATAATCTCCGTATCCGTCCCACCAACGCTGAACGACGCCGGCGACACCTCATCCTCCCCACCATCCACAGGATCAAAAAACGCCTCATGCAACGTCCCCGCAGGGGCCGTAACCGTTATGTTGAAATTCCAATATCCTTTGTCATCAGTTGGACCAGTAGGCCGGGAAGCGCAAATTGCTTCATGTGAATGCCACTGATGAAAGTTCACATCATAGGTATTCATTGGTAGAGGACGTGCAGTTGTATAGATGAATGCATATCCATTCGAGGGATCTTTATCGTTATCCACTATTACAGTGTTGAAATGCACGGCGTCTGTTCCGCTATGCCAAAATTCAATATAGGCCTCCGAATATGTTTGGGCGTCATGGAATAGATCTCCCATTTCCTTCACAAACGACACTGATTCTGCAGCAACTCCTGAATCTACTGTCAATTTTATCTTAGTCAACTCCAAAAACGGTGAAGCACGATAATGCCTCTCTTCAGTTAGCATTCTATACACGCAATCTGCATATCCCTCTATGTCTTCACCTTCACTAAGCATGGCGTCTATCTCTCCTATACGAGTGCGGAGGGTCGAAAGAGAAATTACAGGCGGAGGAGATTCTAAGCCATCAGTCACGTATTCTGTAGTCGATGCTCCACTGACGTCCGCGGAAATCATTTCCTTCGCTGGGAGCCAAGTTCTACTAAGGGTGTCAATCGAATATGCAAAGTTCGACTGTGCTCCCTGATTGGAAAGGACGAACGCAAAGCTGCTGGCAACTGTCTCCGTCTTGCTCCCCGATGGCGTTTCTGATGAGATGACGCCCTTAAGAAAGAGTACACCTGGACGGTTATCGTAGCTTGTGTTGCGTTGTGCAATCAGTTCTGTGGCCGCCTCCATAGCCTCCGCCTCCGTCAGATAACCCCTGTAAAGATTTCCATTGACGTCAACGCCATATGAATCGTCTAGCACCTCCACTCTGAATTCGTTGGGTCCCGTCCCTTTCAAGTATTGATTTGCCTGGAAGGACAAAATCTGTGCTGGCCTGTAGGTAGGAGCTACTCCGGAGTCGCCGGGAATTGTCTGAACTCCTGGACTTGCAGTGACGAAGGACGCCACAACAATTATGTCTGAGTCTAGAATCTGCTGATCGATGGATGGGGACACGAATGCAGAGGGATCCATTATGGATGAAGTAATTCGTGGAATGGGTTGGGGTAGACGTAAGCTAGTATCTAGGAGAGACGAAGATTCCGTTGGCATCCCCGCTGACCCAGCGACTTCATTAGCTGTCGGAGCAAGAGTCTTAGTACTGGAAGAGTTACAGGCAATGGCGAGTAGCGCCAACACCAAGATGATAACTGAAATTAGGAAAGTATTCATACTTAAACCTTAAGGCTGGGCCTTATAAAGTGCCTCAGCAGCCCTTTCGTCATGATCGCCTAACACGAGTTCCCGTTGAGCATCAGGACGCAACGCATCTTCCCCATCATCAGCTGACCCAACCTTCCCGTCTGCAAGTCAACGCCATGATGACACCTCCTCCATACGATTATATCCCCCCACGGCAAAAATCCCCCAACCGCCGTCCGGCGTATGACTATCACAACCGGCGGCAATCCCCACCCGCCCAACCCCGTTGCCCAACGCCCCCATACCCGCTACCATGAAACTCACACAACCCGGAGGCCAACCCCCAGCCAATGCTAGACACCCTCGTGCAAAAGGCCAAACCCTACCGCAGCTACGCCCTCCCCTTCCTTCTCGGCGCCCTCGCCCTGCTGGTCGCAATCATCGCCGCCCTCATCACCGGCGGCGACGCCATCGGCCCCATCAACAACTTCGTCGAAGGACTCTCCGGACGCTCCGGCTCCGGCCTCGACCGGGTGGGCAACTTCGTTCCCCTCGGCCTCCCCTTCGCCGCCGGCATGGTATCCACCGTCAACCCCTGCGGCTTCGCCATGCTCCCCGCCTACCTCGGCCTCTACGTCGGCTCCAACGACCCCCAGGCAGGCATTCCGAAAAAAGTCTCCCGCGCCCTCCTCGTCGGCCTCGTCGTCACCTCCGGCTTCGTCCTCCTCTTTGGCCTGACCGGAACCATCGTCAGCGCCGGCGCGCGAACCATCATCAACTTCATCCCCTGGGTTGGACTCGGCATCGGAGTCCTGCTGGTGGCGACGGGTTCATGGCTCCTCGGCGGCGGCAAGCTCTACACCGCCTTCGCCAGCCAAACCGCATCCCGCATCGGCACGCCGGGCCAGGTCAGCGTCAAGGAATTCTTCCTGTTCGGCCTCAGCTACGGAATCGCCTCCCTCAGCTGCACCCTCCCCATCTTCCTCTCCGTCATCGGCGTATCCCTCGTGGACACCAGCATCGCCACCAGCATCGGGCGGTTCGTCCTCTACGCCCTGGGCATGGGCCTCGTCATCATCCTGATGACCGTCAGCATGGCCATATTCAAGGAGATAATCGTCCGCTTTTTAAGGAAGGCGCAGCCCTTCGTACAGCCCGTCAGCGCCGTGTTCATGATGATAGCCGGCTGCTACATCGTCTACTATTGGATGACCCTGGGCCGCAGCCTCCTCTAACCGCTAAAGCGGCGCTGCGCCGGACAGCCTCGTCTCATTGACATTCACCCGCATCCAGACATAGCATGGAATCACCAGATACGGAGGGTCCATGCCCATCACTCGCTTTTTCATATATGCAGGCAGGAACGTAGACTTCTAGATGCAACTGCCAAGACATAGCGAAGGCTGGTATCTCCTTATCTTCAGCGTACTTTTCTTCATTGGATTGGCGCTGGCGGTTGATTACGTTGGGCCGGAACACAGGATATGGCCCGACAGGATAATGGAAGTGGTAAAATTGATGCCGTACGTCGTGATAGTCGCAGGGACAATCACGGCGATGGCAGTGGAGGGGGTATATATGCTGGCAGAACGTTACCTACGAAGGCGATTCCAGGAAGGCAAACAGGAAGGCGTCCAACTGATGGCCCAAAAGGTCAAGGAGTGGAATGAACGCCGGTTGGAAGCCGAGCGGCGGGGCGAAGACTTCAACGAACCTCCGCCAACCGAGGTCTAAAGGTTCGTCGGACAGGTAGGAAGATATTGCCATGCTGGGGCTGGCAGAAAGTTATCTACGAAGACGATTCCAGGAAGGCAAACAGGAAGGCGTCCAAGAAGGCGTTCAACTGATGGCCCAAAAGGTCAAGGAGTGGAATGAACGCCGACTGGAAGCCGAGCGGCGAGGCGAGGATTTCAACGAACCTCCGCCCACCGAGGTCTAACCGCTAAAGCAGCGTTGCGCCTCCGACGCCACATGCTCCCTCAACTCCGACGGCAGCGTCGGCAGCGTCCCCGCCACCGCATTCTGTAGAATCCGCTCCGGCTTCGTGCTGGAAGGAATCAGAATCCCGATTCGCGGGTCCGACAGGCACCACGCCAGCAGCGCCTGCGGCCAAGTCGTAATCCCGAACTCCGCCAACGGCGTCAAATCCGGCTGCTCCTTCAACTCCTTCGCCAGCGCGCCCGAACCAAGCGGACGCATCACTATTACGCCGATGCCTATCTCCTCCGCCAGCGGCAGCATCTCCTCCTCCGCCTCCCGCTCCAGCGCGTTGTACGAAATCTGAATCGTCTGAATCCGCCCCGTCTTCATTATCTCCATCATCTCAGGAAAGCCGGGCGGGTAAGTGTAAGTGACCCCAATCAGGTCGATCTTGCCGCCGTCCCGCAGCCCCTCCAGGTAGGGCAGATGGGTCTTCCAGTCCACCATGTTGTGAATCTGAAACACCTCGATGTGGTCCGTCTTCAGCAGTTCAAACGAGCGCGCAATCTGCCTCTGCCCCGTCTCCCGGCCCACGGCCCACACCTTCGTCGCGAACTGAAACTGCCCCTGCTTTCCCTCCATTGACACTCCGAGACACTGCTCGGCGCGCCCGTACATGGGCGACGTGTCTATGAACGTCGAACCCGACTCGATGCAGTTGTCGATTATCCGACGCCGCACGTCCAGCCCTTCCTCGTCCTCCACGTTGAACGTGTTGGCGCTGCCCATGCCAATGGCGGGCACCTCCAGAGTTGCCAGCATTCTCTTATTCAATTTATACCTCCCAATGATGATATGTGTGACGGATGACGCGTTCGCCTACGAGCAGCGCTCCGTCTCCTTCTCGATGTAAGTTCGAAGCTCCGGCGGCAGCGGCGGAATTTCCCCCGGCAGCGCATTCTCGATGATGCGGCTCGGCTTCGTCGTGGCGGGAATCGGCACCGTGACTCTCGAGTCCGCCAGCAGCCACGCCAGCGCCGCCTGCCCCCACGTCCGAATCCCGAACTCCTGCAACGGCCCCAAATCCGGCTGTTGCTTCAAACCCGTCGCCAGCAGCCCCTTCCCCGTCGGCCTCATCACCACCACGCCCATGCCCAGACTTTCCGCCAAAGGCAGAACCTCGTCCTCCACCGCCCGGTCCTGGATGTTGTAGGAAATCTGGATGGCGTCCACCCGCCGCGTCTTCATTATCTGCATCATCTCCGGGAACATGTCCGGGTAACCGTACGTAATCCCGATTGAGCCGATGCGCCCCTCCGACTTCAACTGCTCCAGGTACGGCAGATGCGTCTTCCAGTCCACGAGATTGTGAATCTGGAAAAGATGAATGTAGTCCGTCCTCAACAGCTCGAAGGAACGCTCAATCTGCGCCCGCCCCGTCTCCTTCCCCGAACTCCACACCTTCGTCGCCAGCAAGAACTTGTCCACCCGCCCGTCCATCGTCTCCCCCAACACCTGCTCGGCGCGCCCGTACATGGGCGATGTGTCAACGAAAGTGACGCCCTTCTCCAGGCACTTGTCGATTATCTTCCGCCGCACCTCGATGTCATCCTTGGAATCCACGTCAAACGTCTGCGCGCTTCCCATTCCGATGGCGCTGACTTCCAGACCGGCAAGACTTCTCTTCAGCATCAATAACCTTCCTCTAACTCTGATTGTGCTGCCATTATACCGCAATTCCGCCAGTTTTGACGGGCGCACCCTCCCAATGTGCTAAAGTAGTATGCGCACCCTTATGGCATACAACCGACGGGAGGAAGGAATGACCTACGCTGACGGGGTTATGAGCAAGACCGACAGGAACCTGTGGAACGCCATTATCGGCGAGGCGATGGCGCTGCTGAAGTACAACGCCTACGCCGTCAAGGCGCTGGAGGAGGGCCACCCGGAGATTGCTCAGATCTTCCAGGAGACCGCCGGCGCGGAGAACATCCACGGCATGAACCACCTCCGCACGGCGGGGGCGGTGAAGTCTTCACTGGAGAATCTGAAGGCCGTGACCAGCGGCGAGGCCAAGGAGATTACCAGCCGCTACCCGCGCATGATTCGCGAAGCCCTTGACGAAGGACGACGCGACGCCGCCCGAGCCTTCACCGTCGCTATGGACAGGGAGCGTCATCACCTGGAGAGCTTTATGAAGGCGACGGACGATCTGGTCGCCAAGCTCCAACGCATGGAGGACGCGGACAGGCCCGTCCTGGTTCCCGCCGCCGTCCAGGAAGACGCGTCCGTTGAAACGACGGTTGCGGTTGTGGACGAGGCGGAGCATCACGACGCCCAGCACATCATGGCGGCGGAGAGCGAGTTCCCCCAAGCCGTGCAGGAGGTGGCGACGGAACGGTGGCGCGTCGCCGCCTTCGGTCGCATCCGCGAGGTGGTCTTCGGCGCCCAGGACGGCCTAATAAGCACCCTCGCCCTCGTGACCGCCGTGGCCGCGGCGGTTTCCGACAAGAGCACCATAGTCATCGCGGGCCTCGCCGGCGCGCTGGCGGGCATGATTTCCATGGGAACCGGCACCTACCTCGGCTCCAAGGCCGAGCGGGAAGTCTTCCAGTCGGAAATAGAAAAGGAGGCGAAGGAACTGGAGGAGAACCCGGCGGAGGAGATGGCGGAACTGGTCTTCTTATACCACCAGCAGGGGTTGAGCTACCACGAGGCCCGCGAGATGGCGGAGCACATAGCCTCCGACAAGGAACTCTGGCTACGGACGTTGGTTGAGAAGGAGCTCGGCATCGACCCGGACCTGGCCGTGAGTCCGATAAAGGACGCGCTGACGATGGGCGGCACCTTCATCCTCGCGGCGATGGTGCCCATCATCCCCTACTTCTTCATGGGCGGCAACGTGGCCATCGGCGTCTCCGCGGGCGCCACCCTCGCCACCCTGTTCGCCCTTGGCATGGGCAAAGGCCGCCTCGTCCAACGCTCCCCCATCTTCCAGGGGTTGGAAATCCTGGTCATCGGCGCAGCCGCCGCCGGCTTGGGCTGGATCCTTGGTGAGATTGTGCCGAATCTGCTAGGATAGGGGCGCAGGAACTCACAAGGGGTACGTTCAATGGATTTTGCGGAAAGAATCCGAAAGCTGTCCGAGCAGGTTACCAGCAACAAGGAATACGCAACCAGTGAGGAAAACACAAAGCAATACCTGGTTCTCCCGTTCATACGTGCGTTGCAGTATGACGACACTAATCCAAGCGAGGTTGACCGGGAATACACGCTCGATTGGGGAGTGAAGGAAAAGGACCGAGTGGACTACGCGATAAAGCGGGATGACAAGGCTATCATGCTGATTGAGTGCAAGAAGTTTGGCTTGACCCTCAACCGGTCGCGAGGCTCGCAGCTTTCAAGATACTTCACTGCTGATAAAGACGCTCGGATAGGGATTCTGACGGACGGTGCTACGTATAAGTTCTTCTCAGACCTGGATAGCGACAATCGGATGGACGAGACCCCGTTCTTCCAATTCAACACGCAAGAGTTCACCGACATGGACGTCTCCCGGCTTGAGATGTTCACCAAGCCGATGTTCAACTTGGACGACATTGTTCAGGAAGCAAAGAGGACCAAATCCATGGAAGCCGTCAAAGCGGTGATAGCAAAAGAGCTTTCCAATCCTTCCGAGGAATTCACAAACCACCTGCTACGACTGGTGGACATTTCAATTGATGAGGAAAATCCTGGTTCTCTGGTGAAGGACGCCATGCGTGAGGTTGTCCAAGAATACCGGGAAGGACTTGCCACAGATAAGCCGTTTATCCCAAGCCTTGAGACGGCAAAGACGGAGCCAATTGAACCAGTCCAACCTCAGGTAAGCACAGGTGCAGAACTGCCAACAGATCAATTGCACAGAATCGTTAAGGGTATACTTGAAAATACAGTCAATGTAAATCTGATTCAGATTAAAGACGGCAAAACAGAGTTGAGTCTCAGCTTGGTCAACAATTCACTTAGAGGGAAGACTAGGAGATTGATTAAGTTGGGTAAAATGCGGGGTGGGGGATATAACCTTCAGTTTACAGAACTAGAGAAATCCGACTCAGGGCGTTGGGGAAAGTCTGGATTGACTTCCCCAGAACGCATCTACGACTTGGATGAACTCTATGATCATGCGGATGCCATACGGGAGAGGGCTGTTCTCTTCTACGCCTAGAATTCCACTGGTCAGCTAAATCGCTGCCGTCATCTGCTCGATTGCGGTTAGATTCTCCATTTCCACCATCTTTAACCGCAACAGCCGCCCGAAGTGGTACTGGAGGGTGTAGCCCACCGCCTCCACGTCCACGGGTTGGCCCAACAGCTTCTCCATTGAAGTAACCGTGATGTCGGGGCTGCCGCAGGGGATGACGTGCTCGTAGTAGCCCAAATCGGGGTTCGCGTTCAGCGAAAGGCCGTGGCTGGAGACGCCGCGGCTCACCTTCAACCCAATCGCCCCAATCTTGTCGTCGCCCACCCATACGCCGGTGCACCCCTCTCTGGTGGAAGCGGCGATCCCGTAGTCCGCCAACGTGCTCACCATCACCTGCTCCAGCGCCCGCACGAACTTCACCGGCCCCCCAAACGGACGAATGTTGACTATCGGATACGCTACCACCTGCCCCGGCCCGTGATACGTCGCCTCTCCTCCCCTGTCCACGTCGTGTACCGCCGCGCCCAACCTCGCAAGCTCCCCATCGCTCAACAGCACGTCCTCCCTTCGACCCCGACGTCCTATGGTGTAAGTGTGTGGATGCTGAAGAACCAGCAGCGTGTCCGGCTCAACCCCCTCGACCACCTTCCGCACCAATGCCTTCTGCATCTCCCAGGCTTGCAGATAGTCCACAAGACCCAGGTTGACTACGCGGCAGGTTCTCACCGCGCGCTAGTTGACGGGAGTGTCAGGGTCGATGGCTTCCAGCCGGGCCTTCACCGCATTCAGAAACGCGGAAGCCTCCGCCCCGTCGACGATGCGGTGGTCGAAGGACATGCACAGGTTCATCATCGACCGGATGGCGATGGCGTTGTTGATTATCACGGGCCGCTGCACTACCGCCTCCGTGCTGAGAATCGCCGCCTGCGGGTAGTTGATAATCGGATTCGACACCGTCGTCCCAAGCGCGCCCGTGTTGTTCAGCGTGAACGTCCCGCCCTGCACCTGCTCCAGCGTCAGCGCGTCCCTGCGAGCGTTGTCCGCCAATGCGCGAAGCTGGGAGTTGGCGGCGACCACGGAAAGCGCGTCGGCATCGCGGATGACGGGCACAACCAAACCGCTCGGCGCCGAAACCGCGACGCCTATGTGGATGCGATTCTTCAGGACAATCTTCTCGTCCCGCCAAGTTGCGTTCAGATAGGGGTGTTCCCGCAGCGACTGGGCCACGGCGTTGATGATGAAGGGAAAGATGGTGATGTCCTGCCCCTGCTGCTTGAACCGGCTCCGCACGGCCTGCCTCAGTTCGACCAAGCCCGTCACGTCCACCTCCATCAAGGCCCAGGCGTGGGGAATCTGCGTTGCGCTCTTAACCATGTTCTGCGCGATTATCCGACGCTTGGGCGTCGGCTCGATGATGGTCTCTTCCGCACCCGTGACGACGGGAGCGACAGGCGTCGGAGCGGGCGCCGCTTGTGCCCTATCCAGATGCTTCAACACGTCCTTCTTCGTCACCCGCCCGTTGATGCCGGTACCGACAACCTGGCTCAAGTCAACGTCGTGCTCCGCGGCCAAACGCATCACCACCGGCGAGTAAACGGCGCGACGCTGTGCTGCCGGCGCGGGCGTTGGGGCAGGCGACTCCTCCACTGTCGGCGAGCCCGTCGGCCCCAGACTTACGTTGCTCTCCACCAACACCCCCATCGTGCTCATAATGGTTTCGCTGGCCTGCGGCGGCTGGGGCTGACTTCCGGCGTCGGCAATGGCGTCTTCCGTGTCCATCTCTGCGATGACCGATCCAACGGGAATCGTCGCCCCTTCCTCCGCCAGTATTCGCGTCAGCGTCCCGCTATAGGGCGCGGGCATCTCCATGTTCACCTTGTCCGTCACAACCTCAACCAGAGGGTCGTATTTATCCACCTGGTCGCCGGGCTGCTTGAGCCACTTCTCGATTATGCCTTCGACGACGGATTCGCCGACCTGGGGTAGTTCGATGGGTACGATTGGCATGAATAGACCTCTAATACGCTGCCAGTTTCAGCAGCGCGTCGGTAATTTTCTGGGTGTTGACCATGAACCCGTCTTCCATCGTGGGAGCGAAGGCCATCGCCGGCAGGTCCGGCCCGCATAGCCTCGTCACCGGCGCGTCCAGATACTCGAAGGCTCCCTCTGCGATAATCGCCGCAACCTCGGCGCCCACGCCGCCAGTGACGCTGGCCTCGTGGACGATAAGCGCCTTGCCCGTTCGCTTGACGGATTCCAGAATCGTCTCGTTGTCCAACGGCCTCAGCGTTCGCAGGTCCAGCACCTCCACGCTCACGTCATCGCCTTCCAACAGAGTCGCCGCCTCCATGCCGTAATGGATGGCCAAGCCGTAGCTGATGAGGGTAATGTCCGTGCCGGGACGCTTCACTTCCGCCCTGCCTATGGGAATGGTGTAGCTCGTGTCCGGCACCTCGCCGCGCACCGCCCGGTAGGTCTTCTTGTGCTCCAGGAAGATTACCGGATTGTCGTCGCGAATGGCCGACTTGAGCAGCCCCTTCGCGTCATAAGGATTCGACGGAGCGATGACCTTCAACCCCGGCGTGTTGTACAGATAGCTTTCGATATATTGCGAATGGAAGAGACCGCCCCGGACGCCGCCGCCGTAGGGAATCCGCACCACCATCGGGGCGGACAGGTAGCCGTTCGTTCCGTAGTGGACGCGGGACGCCTCGCCAATCAGTTGGTTCGCCGCGTACCACCAGAAGTCTGAGAACTGGATCTCCGCTATGGGCCGCAGGCCCCTGAAGGCGAGGCCCAGCGATACGCCCGCGATGGAGCATTCAGCCAGGGGCGTGTCGATGATGCGATGCTCGCCGAATTCTTCTATGAAGTTCTGCGTTGCCAGGAAAACCCCGCCGCGAGTGCCCACGTCTTCCCCCAGCACCATCACGCGAGGGTCGGCGACCAGCTCCTCATGCATGGCCTCCCGGATTGCTTCGATGGTGGACTTGACGGTCATGGAGGCAGACTAGGGCGCGTAGAGATGCCCGTAAAGGTTGGATGCGTCAGGCCACGGCGCGTTTTCGGCAGCGTCCGTCACCCGGTTGACCTCGGCTCTCGACTCCTGGAATATCTGCTCGTCGTGGGCCGGGGTAAGGATTCCCAGATCTGAAAGGTAAGCGTTCAGCCGCGCCAACGGGTCTCGGCGACGAGAGTCTTCCATGTCCTCCGGGGTGCGATAGCGGGTATCGTCGTCGTCCGAGGTGTGAGGCTTCAGCCGCTCGACTTTCAATTCCAGGAAAGTAGGCCCGCCCGAAGGGTCGCGCGCCCGGTCGATCGCCTCCTTGGCAATTCGGTAGACTTCCAGCGAATCCGTGCCGTCCACCACCACGCCCGGAAAGCCGTAGCCCGCAGCCCTGTCCGCCAGATTCTCGATGGCCATCTGCTTCTCCTGCGGCACGGATATGGCCAGCCGGTTGTTGTAGCAGCAGAACACCACGGGCAGCTTGTGCACGCCGGCGAAATTCATCGCCTCATGGCATTCCCCCTCGCTGGAACCGCCGTCGCCAAAGCTGACGAAGACAACGGTGTCTTCTCCGAGAGTCTTGCATCCCAGGGCGTAGCCGACGGCCTGGCTGAGGTTGGACCCCACCACGTTGGAAAGGTGAATAATGGGGAAATTGGGCGACGCCCCCTGAAGCAGGAACTGGCGGCCTCCGTTGAAGGTGTTTCCGTCCTTGCCGATGTGCCCGATCATCGTCTCCAGGGGACTCACGCCCATGACCAGCTTCATAGGCATGTCCCGGTAATAGGGAAACAGGAAGCAGTCGCCGTCCGTCTTGGCAGCCAATGCCAACCCCATCGACGCCGCCTCGGAACCCTGGCAAGACGCCACCAAGGGAACCTTGCCCTGCCGATTCAGCGCGATGAGCCGGTCGTCCATTATGCGAGCCAACGCCATCTGCTCGTAGAATCCAAGCAGTTGGTCGTCCGTCAGCCCCAGCCTACGATGGGCGGGCATCGCCTTGGTGCTGGATAGCGCCTTTTCCCCGTTGGGGGACATTCACGATCCTCCGGTTTTCAGGATAAAAATCAGGGGCATCCTGCTAGATGCCCCTGGGCGGTCTCTCATCACCCTGGGCAAATTATGCCCAAGGTCTGCGTAATTATGGATTCAATGATGATGTTTTCTTGAGTAGAAAATTCCAACGAATTGCTCTGTCAGAAAGGAGATTGTTGTTGCTTTTTCAGTTGCTTTGTTGCTGATTGCGGCGGGTTGAACACTACATGAAATACAGGAAAATTCTAGTCAACAAAGCCGCCGAATGTCAAGATGCGAATAGCCCCCTTTAGAGGTGTCCGTTACAGCCACCGAATCGTTCATTGACAATAACTACGCCTGCCAGTAGCATCGAACCATATCGATAATGAGGGGGAGCCGTGTCTACTCTGGAACAGGTTGAGGAACGGGTTGCGAACATGGAAACTGTGCAGGACACGCACTCCCAAACCCTGGACATCCTTGCGAATAGTCATATCGAGTTGGTCAGGATGACCGCCGGCCTTGATAAGTCTCTTAAAAACCAAGAGAAACTTCTGGTCGAGTTGGCGAGGATAGCTGCCCGTCATGATGAGTCACTTATCGACCATAAGAGGATGCTGGCCAACCATGAGGTAAGGATGGCCGAACTCAAAGAAGGCTTGGAAGAAACGCGCCGGTTCAATCGGCAGACGCTGCGCCTTTACGTGATGATTGCGCGCAAAGCGAACTGGCTCGACGAGGATGACATCAGAGAATGGGAGAACGGCGACGACTGAACGCCCCCGAATGAACCGCAGGGCCTCGCTATCCTAAATCTCCCCCAACTCCTCCTGGAACACCTGCGCCAGCACCGCAACCCCCTCGCGCAACTCCTGCTCCGTGGGCAGCCCGTAGCATATCCGAATGTAGTTCGACCCGTGATTCTCCGGGTCGGACGACCATTCCGCCCCCGGATTGTAGATAAGCCCCCGCTTCTTCGCCGCCTCCAGCGGCTTCATCGTGTCCACTCCCTCCGGGAACTTGAACCACATCACCATGCCGCCGCGCGGTTCGTAGAACTCCACCGTCGGCCCGAAGTGTTCCCGCATCGACGCCACCAGCACGTCCTTCTTCCGATGCAGCATGTCCCGCACCGTCTCGATGTGCTCCTCGTAGTTGTTCTCCAGGAACCCCGCAATCATCATCGGCGTCACCATGTTCGTCCCCACGTCTATCTTGCTCACCACAATCTGGTTCATCACCTCCTGCGGCGCGACGATGTACCCCAACCGCACCCCCGGCGCCAGCGACTTGGAGAACGACCCGATGTGCAGCACGTGGTTCGTATCGTCCAGCGACCGGATGGCGTGCTCCCACTCACCCTCGAAAATCAGGTCGGAGTAGCACTCGTCCTCGAATATGGGCACGCCGAAATCCTGGCTGATTCGAAGCATCTCCCGACGACGATCCATTGGCAGATTCGTCCCCGTCGGGTTCTGACACGTGGGTATGGTGTAGATGTACTTCGGCTTGATCCCCTCGTCGCGAAGTTCGCCAAGAATCCGCTCAAGCTCGTCCGTCTTCATCCCGTCGTCGTCCATCGGAACGCCCACGACGCGTGCGCCGCTCTTCTTCGCGTTATTCAACGCGCCGGAGTAGCTGAACAGTTCCGTGAGCACCACGTCCCCCTCCTCCAAAAGCGTATCGTTGATGAGCAGGATGCACTGCGTCGAACCGGAGCATATCATCACCTCGTCCACAGACACGTCGATGCCCCGGTGCTTCTTCAGCTTCTTGACCAAATACTCCCGAAGCGCCAGATTCCCCAACGGCCCCCCGTCCGAGTAGTAGACCGCCAGGTTGCGGCCATTGTCCTCCAGGGCCTTCGTCACCGACTCGATGAAACCCTCCACGGGTATCAGGCCCGGGTCTCCGTGACCCGTGACGAAGTTGTACTTGTACAACCCTTCCCACGGCCCCGCCGCCGGAGGCAGCCCCTTGGCGTAGAGCTTGGAGTAATCGAGAGCCTTGGTGGTCATGGTTCACCTTCCCCGCATATCGGATTCGCCGTTCCGTCCAGTTGGCAGGACTTGAGGCGGCCCCATCATAACACCCGCTATAAACCCTGTCCATTTGACGTTCAGGTTCCCGCCATTGGCTGAACGCCCATCGTTGCGCCAAAATCTGACATCCGCCCAACCCATGACGGACGAAGTCCCCAACATTGTTCTTTGGTCGTCAATTTCAGTCCTTTAATGGACTGTATTTTCATTGGAAATCTACGGGCAATTCACGCCCCACTTGACAAAACGACCCTCTTATGACCATTATCATCGCAATACTATCTTTCTCGGACAGGCTGCAGAGGTACAACTGCGACACCCGGTTCGCTTGCCGCTTTTGGTTAAGCGGCTGCGAATTCGGCGGGTGGTCTGTTTAGGCGGATGGGCGGGTGTCAACGAGCAGACGCGGTCTGCAGGTCTGATAGACCCGGCGGATATAAAGTCCGCTTTTCGTAAATGCGCGGCGGGACGGTCCCACTCGCGGGATCCCTCCGTTCAGCCTCCGCTCTACGTCGTCACGCTGGGCAAGGTTTGCCGTCTCTCAAGATACTTGCTTGTGCGATGGCAGGGGAGCCGCGTGCACTTCGACCGTCTACCCCTCTGGAAAGCCGTCCGAGAAGTCAATACTGATTATGGAGGCAGCCTATGAACACCATGAGACATTCCGGCCGCAGGCTTCGGCCAACCGAGGACTATGGGGCATTCTACAGTAGGAACGCGACCCAGTACGCCTTCAACCAGATCGCACGGGTGCAGCGAATTTGGGACCGCTCGTCCCATTCTCGACTCAAGGGCAATCACTCGCTGATAAACGCGCTGGTCGAGCTGGCCCCCGGGCCGAAGGGACTGGACGCCGGTTGCGGCGCGGGAGCCGTTGACGTGGCAGACCTGGTGGGTCGAGGCCTGGACGTGGTGGGCATCGACGCCGTAGAGGGCAACGTGGAGGCGGCGCTGAAATTGCATCCCTTCCTCAAGGAACGCGTAAGAGTGGGAGACCTCTCTCGACGCATGGCATTTCCGACGGGCTCGTTCGATTTCGTCATGTGCAACGCGGTCATCCAACACCTTACCGAAGGGCACGTCTATGAGACCGCCCTTCCCGAGCTTTGCAGGATCATCAAGCCCGGGGGCGTACTCCAGATGGTTTTCAAGTGCGGCGATGGGATGGTCACGATACATGACCCGGACTACAACGAGGTCAGGACCTTTCGGCTGTTCGATGAGCGCAGAGTTGTCAAAGCGCTCCGTTCCCAGGGTATGGACTTGGTGCATGCCTCGGACCGGAAGTCCCTGGGGGGGCTGATGTATTTCGTCAACAACAACGGCCTCAAGCACTGCGCGTTCTGGACGCGCAAGACGGCCTAAGCCATCCAGAAGACAGCAGGCTGATTAGCCCTTCTGTAATTCTCTCCATACCCCATTCGACGTAAGCTGTTACAATGGGACAGTCAATGGGAATCATGTCTTGGACGAAAAGGCAGTGCCTCCCCAGGGAAAAGAAAAAATTGGAGAGAACTAACATGGCCCTTCCTGAAAGAATGAAATTCGGCATCTTCCTCGCGCCCTTCCACTGGATGGGCGACAACCCCACCCTCTGCCTAGAGCGCGACATGGAACTGCTCCAGCTTCTCGACAGCCTCGACTACGACGAGGCCTGGATAGGCGAGCACCACAGCGCGGGCTGGGAGACCATCGCGTCGCCTGAAGTCTTCATCGCCGCCGCCGCCGAACGCACCAAGCGCATCAAGCTGGGCACCGGCGTCCTCAGCCTTCCGTACCACCACCCCCTCATGGCGGCCAATCGGATGGTGCTGCTCGACCACATGACCCGCGGCCGCGTGATGATGGGCGTCGGCCCCGGCGCCCTCGTCTCCGACGCCTACATGATGGGCATCGACCCCCCAACCCAGCGCCGACGGATGGACGAATCGCTGTCCATCATCCTACGCCTCATGCAATCGACGGAACCCATCACCTACGAAAGCGAGTGGTTCACCCTCAAGGAGGCGCTGCTGCATCTGCGCCCCTACACCCGCCCGCACATGCCCATCGCCGTCGCCGCCGCGCAGTCTCCCTCCGGCATGGTCGCCGCCGGCAAGCACGGCGCGGGCGTCCTCTCCGTCAGCATGCCCCGCGCCGGCGTCGCCATCGCCGCCGACCCCAACGATCCCGCGGTTCGTCCACCCCTGCGCGAATACTGGAAGATTGCGGAAGATGTCGCAGCCCAGCACGGAAAGACTATGAACCGGGAAGAGTGGCGTCTCACCATCCACGTGCACCTGGCGGAAAGCCGGGAGGAAGCCCGCGAGCAGGCAAGAATCGGCGCGGGACGCTACCAGCGCGAATACTTCGAGAACACCCTGGGCAACATGAGCGGCTTCGAGGGCCCCCAGGACGAAATAATCGACTTCATGATGGAGACTAACCAGTGGTGCGTCGGCACGCCCGACGACCTAATTGACTTCATCTACCGGCTGGACGAGGAGAGCGGCGGCTTCGGCGGCCTTCTGATTCAGGCCACGGAGTGGGCCACCAGGGAGCAGGTATTCCACAGCTACGAACTTCTTGCCCGCTACGTCATGCCCCACTTCCAGGGTTCCCTGACCAACCTGAAATCTTCCCAGGAATGGTCCATTGACAAGCGCGACTACCTGCAATCCCTACGCCGCGCCTCCCTCCAGCGCGCCCGCGACGACTACAAGGGCGGCTGATTCCCGCCGGTTCCGCCACTGGAGATGATCGGCAGAATGCATTAACATTAGGCGCAGATGCCTGAACAGAGAGAATCAATATGGAGCGTTACGAAAAGGACCAGAATCCTATATTTCGTGACCTTCTCCGTTCTGGTGATAATCCACATGGCTCTGATAGCCGTGTATGAAACAGCCGTCAATGACAAGGACGCCATCTACGAAACCTGGACGGCCATCTGGGCCACGTCCTCGCGAATGGCCCCGGCGTGGGTGGTTGTTTCCTTAATTTTGGCCGAGGTAGGAGACTGGTCTATGGTACTGGCAGAGATATTCCGCGAAAAGCGACGCAAAGAGCAGGAACGGCGCATACAGGAAGCGTCTAGCCAAGCGCGAGGCGAGGGACGCGCTGAATTGCAAGCGCGATGGGAAGCGTGGCTTAAACGACGTGAAGAGGCGGAGGAGAACAGCCTCCCCTTCGACGAACCGCCACCGTCCCTCAAGGATTCCGAAAATGGGAGCGTCAGCTAATGGTACTGGCAGAGATATTCAGGGAAAAAAGGCGCAAAGACCAGGAGCGGCGCATACAGGAAGCGTCTACCCAAGCATTAGACGAAGGACTCACCAAGGGACGAGACGAAGTGCAGGCGCGGTGGGAGGCTTGGAACAGCCGCCGCCTTGAGGCGGAGAACAACAACCTCTCCTTCGACGAACCTCCTCCATCCCTGGACGACTCGGAAAACGGGAGTGTTAGCTGATGGAAATCATCCTCAGTTCCCCCAGAGGCTTCTGCGCCGGAGTGGTTCGCGCCATCGAAATCGTCGAGCTCTGCCTGCAAAAGTTCAAGCCGCCTATCTACGTCAAGCACGAAATCGTCCACAACCCCTACGTGGTCAAAGCCCTGGAAGAGAAGGGCGCCATCACCGTTGACACCGTCGAAGAGATCCCCCCCAACTCCAACGTGGTCTTCTCGGCCCACGGCTCTCCCCCGGACGACTTTCAGAAGGCCTGTGACCGCAACCTTCGCGTGATCGACGCCACCTGCCCCCTCGTAACCCGCGTCCATAACGAGGCTAAGAAGTACACTGCCGAAGGCAAGCGCGTCATCCTCGTCGGCCACCGCGGCCACGCAGAAGTCAACGGGACGATGGGCCAAGCCCCGATGGCCCTTGTTGACGACACCGGCCCCGAAGAACTCCCCGGCTGGGAGTCCGACACCCCCGTAGCCGTCCTCACCCAGACCACCCTTTCCGTGGACGATACCGCCCGCGCCATCTCAAAAATACAAGGCCGCTTCACCGACGCCCTCGTGCGCAACGACCTTTGCTACGCTACCACAAACAGGCAGGAAGCCGTCAAGAAGCTCGCCGAGCGGGTGGACATGGTGCTTGTCATAGGCGCCCAGAACAGCTCCAACTGCAACCGCCTCCGCGAAGTCGCCGAGCGCCACGGCGTCCCGGCCTACCTTGTAAACAGCGCCGACGACCTCAAGGAAGAATGGCTTGCGGATAATATGAAAGTAGGCATCACCTCCGGCGCTTCAACCCCCGAGGTGTTGGTGGACGAGGTTATCTCCAAGCTCAAGCCCGATAAAATCTCCACCCTGAACGTCATCGAGGAGGACGTGACCTTCGTCCTCCCCAGAGAGTTCAGGGGATAGCAGCCATCCTGCCCGCTTGACGGAGACGGCGCACATAGGCGAAACCGGAATGCGAATCCCAGACCTGCACGAACAGTACGTCAGCCTGGACACCAAGCTGGAAATTAGAGGCGCGGAGGCCATCGACGCCCAATGCCTCCTCGCCTTCAACTACGAATACCCCGACAATCCCGCCCAGGTGTCGATGGACACGGACGAATTCACCGCCCTGTGTCCGTGGACCGGGTTGCCCGACTACGGAACCCTCACCATCGACTACACTCCGTCGGACAAGCTAATCGAGCTAAAGTCGCTGAAATACTACCTGCTTTCCTACCGGGACGTGGGCATCGTTCAGGAACATGCCGCCAACCGCATACTTCAGGACCTGGTAGAACTGTGCCAACCCCGGGCTATGAAAATAACCCTGGACTACAAAGTCCGAGGCGGCATTCACACCGTAGTCACCGCCGAATACCCGCCCCGCTAGGACATTAGCCGCCGTCCTACTTCTCCGGCCCCAGGAGAATATCGCTCCCCTCCACCTTCACCTCGTAGGTCGGCACGTCCTCGAAGGCCGGCGGCGTCATCGCCTTGCCGGTTCGCACGTTGAAACACGCGCCGTGCAGCGGACACTCCAGCAAGTCCCCGTCCAGATAGCCGTCCGCCAGATATGCCATTGCGTGGGTGCACTCCCCACCGATGGCGCAGATGTCCCCATCGGCATTGATAAGCGCCACCAACTCGCCGCCGACCTCCACTGACTTCGTCGCGCCGGGGGGCAAATCGTCAACCTGGGCCACCTTGATGAACTCGTCAGCCATAACTCCTCCTCATATATCCGTCCGGCGCTCCCAGGCGCCGCCCTGTCATAAACCGTCTCTCCCCGCCGTTCCCCTCCATCATTCCGGCGAAAGCCGCAATCCATCTTCCCCCTCCGCACTGAGCGGGAATCCATATTATATACCAAACAAGGCCGTTGTCAGTCCCTTTCCAAGCGCAGCATAAGGCTTCGACGCCATATCGGATACGAACGTCGCAAAAAGTATGAATTTCTTGACACTCCCAAAGGCGGCTGACTATGATGTAGGCATTCAACAGGCATACGCGCGCTGTACCTTTGTAACGGCCACAAGTTCATTCCACCGGGGCTTGATTATCCCCCGGCGAGGAGGAGGAGATTCCATGAGCAGCAGAGACATCGAACTGATGGCACATCTCTTGCGGAGGGCCGGCTTCGGCGCCACCCGCGACGAGTTGGAGGCCTACGCAGCCAAAGGCTACGAAGCCACCGTGGAGGAATTGGTGGATCCCGAGGGCCACGGCATCCCCCACGTGGACGCGGACAACTTCTACCGCCACCATCCGGCGTCGGAGAATCCGGGCGGCAACCCCACCAACGGCCAGGCCCAGTGGATGTACCGCCTCATCAACTCCCCACGCCCCCTCGAAGAGAAGATGACCCTCTTCTGGCATCACGTCTTCGCCACCGGCAACGCCAAGGTTGACCACTGCGCCGTTGTGCTCGAGCAGATCGACACCTTCCGCAAGCACGGCCTCGGCAGCTTCCGGGACCTGCTGCTCATGGTGTCGAAGGACCCCGCCATGATCTTCTGGCTCGACAACAACGAGAACCACAAGCACGCGCCCAACGAAAACTGGGGTCGGGAACTGCTGGAGCTCTTCTCGATGGGCCAGGGCAACTACACCGAGCAGGACGTGAAAGAAGCCTCTCGCGCCTTCACCGGCTGGACCATCGAACCCAGCCTGCCGCGGATGCCCTTCCAGCGCTATCCCTGGTACTTCGAGTACCGACCTGAAGACCACGACGACGGCGAAAAGGTCTTCCTCGGCCACCGCGGCCGATTCAACGGCGAGGACATCATCAACATCATCGTCCGCCAGCCGGCAACGGCCCGCTTCATCGCCCGCCATCTCTACAACTTCTTTGTGGCTGATGAAGTGCAGGTTCCCAGCTGGCAGGATGAGGCCCCCCGCGACCCCGTCGCCATCAACCTCATCGGCGAGACGCTTATGACCTCCGGCTACGACATGCGCGCTACCATGCGAATGCTTCTGAACTCCGACTTCTTCAAGGACGAGAGCATCTGGTACGCCAAGGTCAAGAGTCCCGCCGAAATCGTCGCGGGCACCATGCGGCTGGTCAAGGACCACCAGTCCCCCAGCCCCGGCATCGGCGAAATCGGCCTTGAGCCGGGCTACCAGGGTCAGGCCCTCCTCGACCCGCCCAGCGTCGAGGGCTGGCACACCGGCAAGGAGTGGATCGACAGCGGCTCCCTCCTGCGCCGCATCAACTTCGTCGCCGACCGGGTGGGCGACACCAGTCTGCCCGGAGTTCGCTCCATCATCGACCGTCTTTCCAACGCCGAAGACATGACCGCCGATGAAATGGTGGACGCCTGCATAGACCTCATCGGCCCCGTCCGCGTCACCGGCGACACCCGCGAGGAAATCGTCACTCACGTGGAGAAGGGAGGCCCGGTGCGGCGCGGCGTCTCCGAAGAGGAGAAGGCGGCCTTCGCCCGCCGCGTCGGTGAGACTTTGCAGCTTATCGCCTCTACCAGGGAATTCCAGTTCGGCTAGGCCGCAGCAACGAATCAAAGGATGCCAACAATCTTGAAATAGGGAAGGCTCGAAAGTCAGATGCAGACCATCAGCGTTAAGGGAAGGGTTTACAACTACAGCCATTGCGTGGGACGCAACGCCGTGTCCGGCGCGGGATTCCACTATCCCAACGCCCTCGCCAGGGGCGACGGCCACATTGTCTACGTGGTCAACCAGCCGGACGAACTCCAGCCCGTTCCCCACGTGACCAAGGTGTCCGTGGGCGGCGATTGGTTCGAGGAGGAGCACGTCTGCGACTTCGGCAAGCGGGGCGAAGGCGACGGAAACTTCGTCTGGCCCTCCGCAGTCGCTTTGGATTCGCAGGGTAGGGTCTTCGTCGCCGACGAATGGCTCAACCGCGTCAGCATATTCGACGGCGACGGAAACTTCCTCGGCAAGTGGGGAACCCCAGGCGCCGGGAGGGGCCAGCTTAGCGGCCCAACCGGACTGGCCTTCGACAGCGAGGACAACGTCTTCGTCACTGAGATTAACGGCCATAGGGTCCAGAAGTTCACCGCCGACGGCGAGTACGTCACCGGATGGGGAGGCGAGGGTACGGACCACGGTCGCTTCACCCAGCCCTGGGGCGTCGCCGTAGATTCCGACGACAACGTGTACGTGGCCGACTGGCACAATGACCGGGTGGAAAAATTCTCCGGTGATGGCGCTTTCCTGGCGTCTATCGGAGAAGCGGGCGACAATCAAGGGCAGCTTCGCCGCCCAAGCGACGTTGCCGTGGACAAGGACGGGGACGTTTACGTATCCGACTGGTGGAACCACAAAATCGAGGTATACGACCCCGACGGCGCCCACGTAACCACCTTCATCGGCGATGCGGAGCGGCTCTCCAAGTGGGCCGAAACCGTCGTCGCTTCCAACCCCGATGCTATGAAGGCGCGCCTGCGGGTGAAGAGCCTGGAGCCGGAATGGAGGTTCACCCGTCCCACCGGCGTGGACGTGGGCGACGACGGGCGCATCATGGTCGTCGAAAGCCAGCGTATGCGCATCCAGATCTACCAGAAAGAAGAGAATTGGGTGGAGCCCCAGTTCAACCTGTAGCCGCCGCAATGTCCTGTCAACCTACTGGTCCACGCCGCGTCAAGCCCGTGGGCCAGTTTACTTTTCAATGAGGTGAACCCATGCCAAGTCCCATAACCCCGGACATCATCTATGAGTTGACGTCCTACACGTCCCCCACCCTTTATCCCCAAGGAACGCAGCTAGCCTTTGCCCAGTCCAAGGTTGACCGGGATTCCATGAAGACGAACTCCCGCATCATGCTGACTTCCTTAGACGATGGGGCTGCCCGCGCCTTCACCCAAGGCCCCAAGGACTCCGCGCCCCAGTTTTCGCCCGACGGCAAGACCCTCGGCTTCCTGCGTCCCGACGACAAGGGCCGCGCCCAGATATGGACCATCAGCATCGACGGCGGCGAGGCGACCCAGGCAAGCAGCGCAGAGGGTGGTGTGGCGGAATTCTCCTGGTCTCCGAACTCCGACGCCCTCGCCTACGCCTCCGACGTGGATCCGAATCGCGCCCCCGACGACCATGACTACGACAAAGACCCAAGAGTCCGCATCGTCCGCCGCATAACCTATCGCGCCGACAACCTGGGCTGGCGCGGAGACATGTATCGCCAGCTTTTCGTGGTCAACCTGGGGGACGGTTCAACTCACTCCCTCACCGGCGGCGACTACGACAACGGATCGCCGCGTTGGTCTCCCGACGGGCAGAGCATCGCCTTCGTCTCCGCCCGCCGACCCGACCGGGAGACCGTTCCCTATAACGAAATCTACGTTGTGTCCGCCGATGGCAGCGAGGTGGAATGCCGTTCCGACGGTCTATCCAGCATAGGGGCCTTGGCATGGTTGCCGGATTCCGAAGGATTGGTGGTTATCGGCTCCGAGGATGACGAAATCGGCGCGGCCTGGCAGGGCAAGTTATTCGTCCTCCAGCAGGGTCAACAGCCCCGGCTCATCGGCGGCGATTCCGTCAGACCCGTGGCCGGCTTCCCGCCCCTAATGCCCAGCCCTCAGCTTTTCGTCACAGACGATAGCGTGACCTTCATGGGCGATTCCCACGGACAGTCCTACGTCTGCCGCGTTTCCCTGAGCGGCGGCGAAACGGAGCGCATAACCTCCGGCGGCGTCCAGATTACGGAGATGACGGTGGACGCCGCCTCCCAAAACGCCGTTGTGGTGGCAGCCTCCCCCGATTCCGCCGGAGACCTCCAAGCCGTAGACCTTTCATCGGGTCAATCCAAGACGCTGACCGACGGCAACCAGGCCTACTTCAACGACCACCCACCGGCGACGATGCGGAAGTCCTCGCTGACTCGTGTGGGTATGGAAGTAGAATCCAGGCTGCTCCTCCCGCCTGGATTCGACGAATCAGAACGGTATCCGATGGTGGTCAACATCCACGGCGGGCCTCACGGCTCCTTCTACGACGGATTCAACCCGGTGGAGCAGGTCTTGGCCACGGCGGGATACCTGGTCCTCAGCGTCAACCCCCGCGGCTCCTCCACCTACGGGCCGGACTTCCTCAAGGCCGTGCTGCGCGACTGGGGCGGCGAGGATTACCGGGACATCATGGCCTCCGTCGACGAGATCTCCGCGCGGCCCTACGTGGACACCGACCGCGTGGGCGTCTACGGATACAGCTACGGCGGATTTATGAGTTCGTGGGCCATCGGCCACGACACGCGCTTCGGGGCAGCCGTCGTCGGCGCGCCCTGCATAGACCTGCTCGGCATGTACGGCACGTCCGACATCGGCGTCAGCTTCGGGGAGCGTCAATGGGGCGGCCTGCGAAAGGACAACATAGAGCACTACCTGGAGCATTCGCCCCTTACCTACGCGGATAGAGTCGAGACCCCGGTGTTGCTGCTCCACGGCGAATCCGACCATCGCTGCCCCATCGAGCAGAGCGAGCAGTACTTCGTGACGCTGAGGCGGCTGGGCAAGGAAGTGGAATTCGTCCGCTTCCCCGGAAGCTCCCACGCCTTCCTGCGCGCCGGCCACCCCAAAATGCGGGAGGAGTACCTGAGCCGCACCCTCGCCTGGTTCAAGAAGCACCTCTAGCCCTCCACAAACCGCCACCACAAACCAACTCGCAGGGGCGACCAGCCGGTCGCCCCTGCCCTTCATGCAACCCCATTCTCTCTCGTAGGGGCTGGTTTGAAACCAGCCCTGCCTGGCCTAGGTAAAACAACAAATAATCACAACCACGGCCAAGGCTGCGACGGCCAGAAGAAGGGCGCCAATCATAACCTGCTGCACCATCCCCACTGCCACGAAGGGAAGCGTTATCAGCTTGACGGGAAGCATCAATATCCCCGTTAGAACTTTCATGAGGGCGGACATAAGCTGCTCTCCTTGAATTTCGATTTCTTGCACCCCACTTTACCACGCCCCGCCTCGGCGGGCTAATCCTGCCCTCTCACTCGCCCACCTCAATTGTGATAGGATACGAGGACATCCACCCAGGAGGCAGCGTCATGGCCATCACGGGACAGGGAATCATCTCAAGAACCCCCGGCGAGCGGACGGAACTCGAAGAAATCGTCGTCTATCCCCCCGGGCCGGGCGAAGTCCTGGTCAAGATTCAGGCCAGCGGCGTCTGCCACACGGACCTGCACTACAAGCTGGGCAAGATTGACGACAAGTTCCCTTATCTCCTCGGACACGAAGGCGCGGGAATCGTCGAAGCCGTCGGCGAAGGCGTGACCGAGCCGAAGGTCGGCGACTACGTTGTCCTGGCCTGGCGCGCGCCCTGCCAGTATTGCCGCTTCTGCCGAATCGGGCAGAATCAGCTTTGCGCCGCGAGCCTCAACGCCGAGCCGCGCATGTACGCAAAGAAGGACGGCAAAGTCCTGAATCCCGCTCTGGGCATCGGCACCTTCTGCACCCATACCGTAGTCGCGGCCAAGCAGGCCGTCCCAGTGCCGAGGGAGTGCCCGCCGGTGCAGGCCTGCCTCATCGGCTGCGGCGTCATGACCGGCGTCGGCGCGTGTTTGTACACCGCCGGCGTCCGCCGGGGCAGCAGCGTCGCCGTCTACGGCTGCGGCGGCATCGGTTCCAGCGTCATCATGGGCGCCAAGCTCTCCCGCGCCGCGACCATCATCGCCGTGGACATCGCCGACAACAAGCTGGACTGGGCCAAAGAATTCGGCGCGACCCACGTTGTCAACGCCACCGAAACCGACCCGGTGGAAGCAATCAAGGAAATCACCGGCGGAAACGGCGTGGACTTCTCCTTCGAGTGCGTCGGAATGCCTCAAACCCTCGACCAGGCCCTCTGGTCGCGGGACTTGGCGGGAACGTGCACCCTCATCGGCGTCCCGGACCCGACGATGAAGCTGGAACTGCCCATGCTTCAATTCTTCGGCCTGGGTGGAAATCTGCGCGTCAGCTGGTACGGCGACTGCCTGCCGTCGAGAGACTTCCCGCTTCTCTCCGAATGGTACATGAGCGGCGAGTTGGACCTGGACAGAATGGTCACCGACACCATCAGCCTGAAGGAAACGGAAGCGGCCTTCGACGCTATGGAACGAGGCGAAACCCTCCGTTCCGTCATCACCTTCCCGGATTAGAAACCACGAATCACCCCGCAGCAGGAGGAATAGAATGGGCACCTACATTCAGCTTCTAACGCTAACGCATCATGGCCGGGAAGTGGCCATCGACAACCCCACCGGAGTGCTGCTGGCCCAGGACCAGATAAACGTCCCCGGCGTTCGCGTGTTGGGACTCTATGCAGTTCTGGGCGGCTACGACTTCGTGAGCATGGTCGAAGCGCCGGACAACGATTCCATCGCCCAATACTCTTTGCAGTTGGGGGTCAAGGCCGGCGTGACGGTCATCTCCCTCCCCGCCATACCCGTGGCCCGCCTGGAGGGCGCGGGACTTCAGCCCGCGCCGGAGGCGGAGACGGTGGGCAGCGCAGTCCCAGATTGAGGCTCGGCTCCAAAGGATATTCGAGCGTTGACTAAGGAAGTAGGCCCGTGAAGGCGCGGACTCGGTTCGACAGAAGACAGCACAATAGAGACAACAAACGCCTCCGGCGGACGGGAGGCGCGGTATTCCGACGCAAGCCGTCGCCCAAGGAAACCGGCCAAGTCGTCGAGGGCCGCAACCCCGTCATCGAGGCCCTGCGGTCGGGACGCCCCGTCAAGCGAATTCTCCTCGCTAACGGGGTGGGGAAGTCTGCCGCCATAGAGAAGATTTTCCGTCTGACCAGGGAGCGCGGCATGTCGGTGGAACGGGTGGAGCGGCGGGAGGTGGACCGCCTCAGCGTCACGGGTAAAAACCAGGGGGTTGTGGCGCTAACCGGCCCCAAGGGATACGTCGGCTTGAAGCGTCTGCTGGAAATCGGCCACGAACGGGGCGAGGCGACGCTTCTCGTAGTCCTGGACGGAATTCAAGACCCGCACAACCTAGGCGCGATCCTCCGCACGGCGGACGCGGCGGGCGTGCACGGCATAGTCATACCCGAACGCCGCTCCGCCAGCCTCTCCCCCGGAGTGGCGCGGGCCTCGGCGGGGGCGATGGAGCACGTGGACGTGGCCCGCGTTCCCAACCTGACCAACGTGCTGTCCAGGCTTTCAAAGCAGGGCGTCTGGACCGTTGGAGTCGATCCCAAGGGAGCGCTTGACTTCACCGAAGTTGACTACAGGCAGCCCACGGCCATCGTCATAGGCGCCGAGGGGAAGGGAATCTCCCGCCTGGTGAAGGAACGGTGCGACGCCCTCGCTCGCATCCCCATGAAAGGACGCATCGCCTCCCTGAACGCCTCCGTTTCGGCGGCGCTGGTCATGTACGAGGCCATGCGGCAGCGCCGCACCCCCCGTCCCCCGCTCGACCCTTCGACAATCTCAGGATGAGCGGGGGACAGGCCCCACAACTCTCCCGTTCCGCGCTATAATGCGACCAACATGAACCCACCCGAAAAATACATCAGATACATCCCCCGCACCCGTGACCTCTACTCCTCCCACACCCCCTACCGCTGGGTTACGAATGCCGACGCGCCCTGGACGCCCCTGACCAAGCCCCTTAACGAATCCCGCGTAGCCTTGGCAAGCTCCTCCGGCGTCTATCTCACGAATCAGACCCCGTTTCACACCAAAGACGACACCTCCATTCGAGAGATACACAAGACCGCATCCACCGGCGACTTCGCCGTTAATCATTTCGGCTACCGAATGGACGGAGCGGAACGAGATCCCTACTGCGTCTTCCCCCTGGAGCAGATGCGGAAGCTGGAGAACGAGGGGGTCATCGGCGAACTGGCGGAGACGGCGTATACCTTCATGGGAGGCATCTACTCGGCCCGGCGCGTTCGTGAGGAGTTGGCGCCGCAGTTAGTGGAACGTGCGCTGGCGAACAACATAGACCTGTTCTACCTGGCGCCTGCCTGACCGGTGTGCCACCAGTCCGTCGGGCTGGTATCGAGAGCCATCGAAGAAGCGGGCATCCCGACGATCACCATGTCGTCGGCGTGGGACATCACCCGGAGTGTAAAACCGCCCCGCGCCGCCTTCGTCAACTTCCCGCTTGGAAACCAGACGGGCAGGCCGGGCGACGTGAAGGAACAACTGGCAATCGTCCGCGACGCTCTAATTGCCGCCTACGCCATGACGGAGCCGGGCAGCGTCACTATTCTGCCCTACGAGTGGGACGATTCAGGCTACGGATGGCAGGGTGGCGAATACCGCCCCGGCTACCTCAGACCCTACGTCCGCACCGAAGCCGTCACGGACGATTGATTCCGACCTAAGCCTGGGGCGCGAAATCCGCCGCCTTCATTATCTGATCCCGCGCCGTCACCAGCAGCGGCTGCACCCGCGGCAGATACTCGCCGTGCCACCTCGGGTCCGCTTCCACCTTCCCCTTCGCCTCCTCCATGTGCGCCAGGCTTTCGTACTGCCAGATGTGGATTATCTGCGTGATGGGGCCGATTATCGTGTAGAACCAGCCTGCCAACTCCACCCCGTATTCCTTGCGAAGGGGCAGCGCCACCTCCCTGACCGCGTCCATGTACTCGTTGACCTTGCCGTGCTTCAAATCGTATATGCGAACGTCGTAGATCATGCCCAATCCTCCTGCGACTTGACCGCTCCGACACTGCCAGAGGGTCAGCCTGAAACTATCAGCCGTGGAATTTCGTGTCAAGCAAACCCTACCCTCCCGACTTCACCGCCTCTCTCCTACCTGTCAATGACGTCGCCATCATTCTCGCCCTCAACGTAAACACCCGCCAGTTGAAGACAATCCCATAGGACACAACCATCATCGCCGCCCCCGCCGCCGCGTCCACAAAATAGTGGTTGGCCGTCACGATTATCGCCAGGAAAGTAATCGTCGGATAGACGACGCCCAGCGCCTTCAACAACCTCCCTCCCCGCATGAAGAACAGCCACCCAAAGACCATCGACCAAGCGAAATGCAAGCTCGGTATGGCGGCGTAGGCGTTGAAGTAGGCGGCTGCGTCGCGCACTTCGTACCAGCCGGGGCCGACGGACTTCATCGTGTCAACGAAGCCGTACTCCGCCATCATTCGCGGCGGGGCAACCGGGAAGGCTGCGTGGGCGACGAGGGCGAACAGCAGGCTTATGACAACCACGTTCCTGTAATTGAAGTACCTTTCCCTCGCCGCTACGTAATAGGCAAGGGCGGAGGCGGGGATTACGGCCATGAAGGAGAGGATGTACGTCCAGTTAAAGGCGGCGATTATTCCGTCTCCCATCCCAACCAACCACTGATTCCATGCCGCCTCCTGGAATAAGCCCAAGCTGTTCTCGAAGGCTATCAGCCTCTCGGCGTTGTGACGGGCCAGCTGGTCGATGCCGTCCCTGGGTAGGCTGCTGACGATAGCGTATAACAGGCACAGGGCGATGATGAGCGCCGCTTCCCGCAGATGGGCCGACGGGCATCTCCGACCGACGCCCTTCACCGAGCTTCTCCCGCTATCGAATCCTGCGTCCGCCCTGGTAGACTGCCCAGACGTTGCGAATGGCTCCAACGTCGGAGAGGGGGTCGCCGTCGACGAGAATCAGGTCTGCGAGCTTGCCTACCTCGACGGTGCCCGTTTCGTCCAGCGTCCCCGTCAGTTCCGCGGCGATGCTGGTGGCGGACATTATGGCCTGCATGGGGGTCAAGCCCGCCTCAATCATCACCTCCATCTCGTGGACGATGGTGCCGTGGCGGACGGGGGAGCCTCCGGCGTCGGTGCCCGCGGCGATTCTCACGCCCGCGTCCAACATATGCCGGAAGCTGGCGTGGGAAGCCGCCCGGCGAGCCTCCGATTCGTCCTTCTCCGCCTTCGTCAGCCCCCACCTGACGGCGGCGTTCAGGCGGTAGTCCCAGGTGGACATGGTGGGCACGGCGACGGTTCCCTTCTCAGACATCAGTTGGGCGGTATGGGCGTCGATGTTGGTGCAGTGCTCTATGGAATCGATTCCCGCCTCTACTGCCTCCGTCGCGCCGACGAAACCAGTACAATGGGCGGCGACTTTCAGGCCCGCGCCGTGGGCCATATCCACCACCAAACCCGCAATTTCAGGGCCAAGAGTGGCGTAGTCGGCGCCGTCTTCCCGGACGCCCGTGGCACCAACCTTGATGAGGCCCGCGCCCTGGGCAATCTGGGACGTGACCACCTGCCGCATCTGCTCCGCCGACTCTATGGTGTGCACCATCGAATAGGGCCAGGTGGTGGGGGCTTGAATCCACTGCCCCGCCGCGGTTATGCGGGGGCCGGGGATTGCGCCGGTGGCGACCTGCCGCGCCAGCGTGATGCTGATTCCGTAGGGCGAACCCACGTCGCGAGCGGAAGTCTGGCCCGTCATCAACGCGCGTTTGGCGTTGGCGGCGGCCTTTACCAGCAGAACCTCCGGCTCCTCGTCGTTCATCGCCATGACGCCGTTCTGCCCGCCGTCGCCGGCGAAGTGCTCGTGGCAATCGAAGGTGCCGGGCATCAGGGTCAGGTCCTCGCCGTTTATGTCCTCGTAGTGAGGGTGGGACGAGGGGGCGACGTTGCCCTCGCCAATCCAGCTGATGACGCCGTTCTCCACCACCACGTTCACCGAAGGGATGGGGTCGCCTCCGTAGCCGTCAATCAGCCTCACGTTTCTGATAAGAAGGTTCATGTTTTTCTCCTACCGGCGGGTGTCGTCTCGTATCATTGGAGTCATGCTAGCACTGGCTGAAAAAGAGTGTCAAGAAAGCGGCTCGACCCTTCGACAGGCCCTTCGACAAGCTCAGGACAGGCTCAGGGTGTGCGGATGGGGAGGGCGATTGGCCAATCGCCCCTACAGGATTTGTTGGTGGGGACTTCACCCCCATCTCAATCTTCCCCCATCAAGGGGGAAGGGGGGTGGGATTGATTTGGGAAACAATTGGGGAATTATGCGTAATTGTTTCAGAATTGTTTCCGGGGGTTTGTGCCTGAGAGGGGAATTGTTTTTGGAAACAATCCGATTGTTTTTCGCCGGATTTGTGCCTGAGAAGGGGAGAAATGGGGGTTTGAATTGTTTCAAAAGAATCCTCGGGGAAATCCGGGGGGAATGCCAGGAGTTTCGGCGGGAGTCGTTGTTATTCATGGTTAAAAATTTATGTTCCCCTTAGCTTGTGGGGAGTTTATCAGGAAAGGATATGTATGACAAGCACAAATGCCACTTTTGGGGGGTGGGACTGGATTCCGGCTTTCGCTGGAATGACGGAGGGGCCGTGCTTCCCCCGCTCGACCCTTCGACAGGCCCTTCGACAAGCTCAGGACAGGCTCAGGGTGAGCGGTGGGTGTTGGACGGGGTGAGCGAGGGGAGAGGTGGGTGAGCGGTGGGTGGGGGCCAAGGGTGAGGGAGGGGAGGGGGGAGCCGGCGTTCCGTGGGTGACTGGGTTGCGGGTTTGTGCTATGATGTTGGAAATTTCGGTTAGACGCGCAATTTCCTTTCATATACCCCACAGGCCGGAGGATTTATAGCAATGCCCAGCAAAGAAATAGCCCTGATGGCCCACCTGATGCGGCGGGCCGGATTCGGCGCTTCCTACGAAGAACTGGAAGCCCGCGCCGCCAAAGGCTACGAAGCGACGGTAGAGGAGCTTCTGAACCCGGAGGCCCACGGCATTCCGGAGGTGGACCTGCACATGTTCCGTCGTTACCACCCCGTGGCCGAGGCGGAGGCCAGCACCGAGAAAAGTTCGCTTACCTTCATGTACTACCTGCTGACCACCCAGCGTCCGCTGGAGGAGAAGATGACGCTGCTGTGGCACATGATCTTCGCCACGGGCAACTCCAAGGTGGAGAACTCCAGGGAGCTTACGGGGCAGCTGGACACCTTCCGCAAGTACGGCATGGGCAGCTTCCAAGACCTCTTGCTCATGGTGTCGAAGGACCCGGCGATGATCTTCTGGCTGGACAACAACGAGAACCACAAGACCGCCGTCAACGAAAACTGGGGCCGCGAGCTTCTGGAGCTTTTCTCGATGGGACAAGGGAATTACACGGAGGACGACGTGCGGGAAGCGTCCCGCGCGTTCACCGGCTGGACCATCAAGCCGAAGCTGCCGAAGGACCCGTTCCTGTGCCTGGACACGTGGGAGTTTCTGTATCTGCCGCAGGACCACGACAACGGGGAGAAGACCTTCCTGGGGCATAAGGGGAACTTCAACGGAGAAGACATCATCGACATCATAGTGAAGCAGCCGGCGACGGCCCGCTTCGTGGCGCGGCATCTGTACAACTTCTTCGTCGCGGACGAGATTCAGGTGCCCAGCTGGAAGGACGAGGAGCCGCGCGACCCGGAGGCCGTGGACGCCATCGCGGATACTTTCGTCAACTCGGGCTACGACATCCGCGCCACGCTGCGGTTCATCTTCAACTCGGACTTCTTCAAGGACGAAAGCGCCTGGTTCGCGCGGGTGAAGAGTCCGGCAGAGATCGTCGCAGGGACGGCGCGGCTCACCGGCGAATACCAGGCGATGCGCCCGGGGATTCTGGGGCTGGCGCTGGAGTGCGGCTACCAGGGGCAGGAGCTGACCGACCCGCCCAGCGTGGAGGGCTGGCACTTCGGCCAGGAGTGGATCGACACGGGCGCGCTGATCCGCCGGGTCAACTTCATGGCGGATACCCTGAGCGACGCATCCACTCCGGGCATCGACGCCATCATCAACCGCTTGGCGCGGAAGCACTCCTTCACGCCGAGCGAACTGGTGGACGCCTGCCTGGAGCTTCTGGGACACGTGCAACTCGGCGACAACACCAAGGACGAGATAATGAGTCACTTCCGCGGGGACCAGGTCATCAAGCGGGGTTCTACCGAGGAGGATAGAGCGGCCTTCGGGCGGCGCGTGACGGAAGTGTTGCAGCTAATCGCCGCGACGAGGGAGTACCAGTTCTGCTAATTTCGCAAACCAACCAACTTCGGCCAAGGGGGTAACAAGTGGCCCTGACGAAAATCGCCGTAGAGCGCACCTACAACTACAGCCACAACGTGGGGATGCTGACCGCCTTTTCCGGCCCGGTGGACATGGCGCTGGGAGAGCCGGGGCAGATATTCGTATCGTGCCGCGCCAGCGAACCGGGCGCCAGGCCCGGTCGGGGCCAAGGCTGGGTGCGGTGGAACCTGGAGGACGACACGCTGATTCTCAACGTACGGTCGGAAGACACGGGGGAGCAGGAGATTGTGTGGCCTTCTGCGCTGGTATTGGACTCCGAAGCTGGGCGGGTCTTGCAGGCGGACGAGTGGCGCAACCGCGTCTGCACCTACACCACCGAAGGGGAATATCTGGGAAGATGGGGCGACGCGGGTTCCGCGCCGGGGCAGCTTGACGGCCCCAGCGGGATGCGTTTCGACCCCGACGGAAATGTGGTCATCGCGGAAAGCCGCAACAACCGGATTCAGCGTTTCGACAGGGAAGGCCGTCACCTGGAGACGTGGGGAGAAGCCGGTTCCGCGCCAGGTCAGTTTGCCATGCCCTACGGCATCCACGTGGACGGCGACGGCAACATTTTCGTCGCCGATTGGGGGAACGATAGGGTGCAGAAGTTTTCGTCGGACGGCGAGCTTCTCGCCATTTTCGGCGCATCCGACACGGGCGTCGGAAGTCTGACGCGGCCTTCGGGCGTTGCAGTTGACGATGACGGGGACGTATACGTAGCCGACTGCGGGAACAATCGCGTCCAGATATACACCGCCGAGGGGGAGTACGTCACGGGCCTCTACGGGGACGCCCGGACGCTGTCCAAGTCGGCGCAGCTGTACGTGGACGTGAACCCGAACATGCAGAAGGCCAGGATGCGCGCCGACACTTCCAAGGAGTGGCGCTTCTTCAGACCTACCGCAGTGGCCATCGCCCCCGACGACATGATTCTGGTGGCGGAGGCGATTCCGGGGCGGATCCAGTTCTATCAGAAGGAAAACGACTACATGGACCCCCAGTTCAACCTGTAGACTTCAATAACTTTAAGGAGGAACCACCCATGATCAACGGTTTCAAAGTCATTGACGCCGACGCCCATATGCAGGAGCCCGGCGACCTGTGGGACAAGTACGTGGAAGCGGAATTTCACGACAGGCGCCCCAAGGTGGAGGCGATGGAGCATCGCATCTACTTCAAGTACGCGGAGAGCGAACTCTTCCCGAAGACGGGCCTGCCCACGGGCGTGTGGAAGAAGCGTCCGCAGAAGATGTTCGAGCGGATGCCTGAGAAGTACGGCCAGGCATACGACAACTACTGGAGCGCGGAAAGCCGCCTGGTGGACATGGAGAAGTACGGCTGGGACAAGATGGTGTGCATACCCGGCATCGGCGCGGCGCCGCTGGGGCAGCAGGGCCGCGACCCCGACCTGATGTGGGCGCTGGCGCGCGCCTACCACAACTGGGCTTACGATTTCTGCTCCGCCGACCCGACGAAGCTGAAGCTGGTGGCGAACCTGCCGACTTACGACATCGAGCGAACGGTTATCGAAACGCGGCGGGCCGTCGCGGAGCTTGGCGCCGTCACGGTTATGATGCCGAAGCCGCTGCCGGGGAAGTTCTGGCACGAGCCGGAGTACGACCCGTTCTGGGCGCTCATCGAGGAGTTGGACGTGCCGCTCTCCTTCCACGGAGTAGGCAGCTGCGCTCCCCACGCTGGTAGCCGTTATTCCGGGCAGGTGGGCGCGATGTTCGCCCTTCAGCACGCCATCGGCTTCCCGATGGAGAACATGATCTCCCTGGGGCACATCATCTACACCGGCATCCTGGACAAGCATCCGGGGCTGCGGTGCAGCTTCCTGGAGGGCAACGCCGGTTGGGTGCCCTTCTGGCTGGGACGGCTGGACGACCACGCCGTGGGGCGTCAGTCCGTCTTCTGGGACGACAACAACCTGACGATGACGCCCACGGATTACTTCAAGAGGAACATCTGGGTGGCCTGCGACGGCGACGAGGTGGGACTCGGGCCGGTGCTCGACCTGATTGGGGACGACAACTTCGTGTGGAACACGGACTACCCGCACTCGGACGCGCCCGACCCGGACAAGGCGCTGCCGGAGCTGCTGGAGCAGCCGATTTCCGAGGAGAGCAAGCGGAAGATCCTGTGGGACAACCCCGTGCGCCTGTTTGGCGAGCGGATAACCGGCTAGCCGATCAATCCCTTGCCCCTCGATGGGGGAAGGTTGGGATGGGGGTGTCTCTCCCCAACCATCGGTCATTTACGACGCAACCCCGCCGCTTCCGTGTAGACGGGAACGGCGGGGTTGACTAAATCACCACGACTCGAACTTCTATGGAATCACACCCTGAAATCTCGGCCAAAAGCTCCTGGCTTCACCGCTTGTTCTCATGGGGGGCTGCACGGGTCTCGCTAACCGGCGAAACGATTCACTTTGAAGGGCGCTTCGGGGACGCACATTCCAGGATACCAGTCGGCGCCATAGCATCTATCACAGTTCGCCCATCGTGGTTCTGGCATCGGTTGACGATTCGCCTGACCGACGGCGCCGAACGGTCCATCGGAGGGCTTGACGAGAGGGAAGCCGCCTTAATTCGCAATGCCGCGCTTGAGGTGGCTGCACGGATTCGTGAAGAAGCCGTCGGGCGCGCCAAGGTTCTTAGCCCGCGTGTGATACGGCTAGACGCGGAGATGCGTCATCTCTTAGCGGGCGACCGATATGTCAGATACCAGGACTCACTCAAACGCCACGAGGCTGTCGCTCCGATTCTTGAGGAGTGCGGAGGGATCGTCCGAGAGCACCTTGAACAGGAAGCTCTGGAGGCGTTGGGGCGGCTTGAATTCCTCAAACCGGTTGAGCGTTTCGAGGATGCCAGGCAGCGGGCGAACAGCAACTTCGTGTCCAACCAAGTCCCCGACGTACAGTTAGCCGCCCTTGAGGCACTGCCAAAATCTCTTACGGAAGAACAGGCCGAGGCCATAGCCACGGACGAGGACGTGACTCTCGTGCTTGCCGGCGCGGGAACGGGCAAGACTTCCGTCATCGTCGGCAAGGTCGCATACTTAGTGCACGACCAAGGCGTTTCCCCGGACGACATCCTCGTGTTGGCGTTCAACCGCAAGGCGGCTAAAGAGGTAAGAGAACGGCTTCCGGGAGACCTGGCCAAAGCGAACGTTCGAACCTTCCACGGGTTTGGCCTGCGAGTGATTGCAGACGTAGAAGGAATACGGCCTATGATTTCTGAGTCTGCCGGAGAGCGTGAACTACCCGTCGCCCTTGAGAATATCCTCGACGAACTCCTAAATGACCCGCAGGAATCGGACGCCATTGCTAATTTCATCGCTTACTACCACGGAGCCTACGAATCGGTATTCGACTTCCAAACCGAGGACGAATATAACGCGTACATCAGCAGCGTCGAGCTTCGTACCCTGAGCGGCGATAGGGTCAAGAGCTTCGAGGAATTGGAGATAGCGAACTGGCTCACAAGGAATGGAGTAAATTTCTGCTACGAACGTGATTACGAAGTGCGTACACAGACGAGGGAATACAGCCAGTATCGACCGGATTTCTATCTTCCCGACGACAACATCTACATTGAGCATTACGCCCTGGACGAGAATGGCAATCCGCCGCGTGGCTGGAAGGGATACAGCCAAAGGGTAAAGTGGCACAAAGAGACCCACGAAAAGTACGGCACGAAGCTGATTGAGACCTACAGCTGGCAGCACAGGCGGGGCATCCTCTTCGACGAACTGGCGGAGCGACTTGAATGGGAGGGGGTTAAGTTCAGGCGCGTCCCACTACGACAGTTAATCCTTGATCTGGCCCGGCAGCTGATCAGGTGGCTGGCGCGGCTGATGGCAACGTTCCTGAACCACGTCAAGACAAACGGTCTGTCGCCTGAAGAACTGCGATACCGCGCCGATAGACGAGGCACGCTGTGGCGCGACGGGGGATTTCTGGAGGTTTTCGAGCTGGTGCGTTCCAGATACGAAAAGCTGCTGAGGGACCAAGGGAAGCGGGACTTCCATGACCTGATAAACGGGGCTGCTCAATACATTCGCGAGGGCCGGTGGAAAACACCCTGCCGGTACGTGCTGGTGGATGAGTTTCAGGACATATCGGCGGGACGGATGAATCTGCTACAGGCGCTCAAACGCGACGATACGGCGTATTTCCTGGTGGGCGACGACTGGCAGTCGATCAACCGCTTCGCAGGGAGCGACGTGGGACTTTTGCGGAACTGCGGCGACTACCTGGGTCACGTAGAAACGCGGACGCTGAGCCAAACGTTCCGATTCGGCGACGGCATTCTCGGTCCATCGACGGAGTTCGTGCGACGGAATCCGGAACAGACTCAAAGGGAGTTGACATCAGCTAACGGCGTCGTCGACGGGGGAATCACTGTGATTTACGCGGACCAACCCGCTATCGGCCTACAACGCGTCCGGGAGGACATTCAGGAGTCTGCACAAGGAAATGGTCACTCCGTATTGGCGCTTGGACGCTACAATTTCAGCAGGAAGGCGATTCAAATAAGAAAGCCTTGGGAGGAGTTCAGCACGGTTCACAGAGCGAAGGGACGCGAAGCGGATTACGTAGTGGCGCTGGACCTCAAGGAGGGCCGCTACGGCTTCCCTTCGCTGCGCGGGGACAATTCGCTTCTAAAACTTGTTCTGCCTCAGGTCTCAGAAACGCCGTATCCCTTTGCGGAGGAGCGCCGGCTGTTCTACGTGGCGATGACCAGGGCGCGCATGGGCGCCTACCTCATCACCGATCCGACTTGGCCCTCGACGTTCGTTACCGAACTGCTAGAGCAGTTTGGCAACCTGAGGCAACTCGGTGCACCAACGCCGGAGTGTCCAAGGTGTCAGAGGGGTCGGCTTCGGTTGATTGATGGTAGGAACGGGCAATTCTGGGGATGCACCGAGTATTCGTCCAAGTTGTCATGCCGGTACACGAAGAACGTTGAAGACGCCGATAGTTTCGGGTAGAAACGACGCAACCCCGCCGCGCCTGTGTAGACGGGAACGGCGGGGTTGACGTATTATTCGGGAAGCGCCCGTAGTTTTCAAAGTAGGGAAACGCCACTCCCAACAACCATGCCAAAGGGGGAGAAAAGCATGAACAACACGAAAGTCATCACCGCCAACCTGCTCATCGACGCCAAGGGCGGCCCGCCCATCGACAAGGGGGCAATCGTCCTGGAGGGTTCCAAGATTTCCTGGGTGGGCGCGCAGAAGGACCTGCCCAGAAGGGACGGCCCGCAGCCGGAAACCCTCGACTTCCCCAACGGGACGATTCTTCCCGGCCTGGTGGACGTCCACACCCACACGAACCTGCCCGGCGACGGCACCGCCGTTGAGGAGGGGTGCGACGAGCCTGACGAGATTCTGATGCTTCGCTCCGCCTGGAACGCCCGCAAACACCTGGAAACGGGCGTGACCACGGCAAGGGACAACGGGGCAAAAAACCTCACCTCCATCTACCTGAGGCAGGGCATCGAGCGGGGATTCATCCCCGGCCCGCGCATGGTGGTCAGCGGACGTCCCATCACCGTCACCGGCGGGCACTGCTGGGTCATGGGGGGCGAGGCCGACGGCGTCGAAGGCGTCCGCACCGCCGTGCGGCAGCTGCTGAAGGACGGGGTGGACTTCATCAAGGTAATGACCACCGGCGGCGGGACGCGGACTTCGTATCCGACTCGTCCTTCCTATGGGCTGGACGAACTGAAGGCGATCACCTACGAGAGCCATCTGTTCGGCAAGCTGGTCGGCGCGCATTGCTCCTCCACCCAGGGCATCATCAACTCCCTGGACGCAGGGGCGGACATGCTCATCCACTGCACCTTCTTCAACCCGGACGGCACCTATACCTACGACCCCGCAGTCGGGGAACGCATCGTGGAGGCGGGGGCGTGGGTCAACCCGACGCTGCACGTGGGCACGGCGACCCTTTGGATACTGGAGGCGAAGCAGAGGGAGAGCGGGCTTAATCATGAGGAGGCCGAGTTATTGGAGACGACGAAGCGCAGGCTGAACTGGCGGTTGGACAGCTGCCAGAAGCTGGTGGACATCGGCGCGAAGATGGTGTCGGGGTCCGACTCCGGTTGGAGCAACTACGCGATGGGGCTGTTCCAGCGGGAGGTGACGGAGATGACGGACATCGGGCTGAACAACATGGGCGCGGTGCTGTCGGGAACGAGCGAGGCGGCGAAGTCTATCGGCATGGATCACCTGGTGGGGACGCTGGAAAACGGCAAGGAGGCGGACGTGATTGTGGTGGAGGGGAACCCGCTGGTGGACATCGGCGCGCTTTCCAACATCAGCGCGGTGTTCAAGGCGGGGGTGCAGGCGGTTTAGGCCTAGGACTGGGGTTGGGGTTCTACGGCGAGGAGGAGTTTGCGGAGGCGGCGGCCCATTGTCGTGAGGACTTTTATGCGAAGGCCCTGGTAGACGACTTCGTCGCCCGGCTTGGGCATCTTGTCGAGGATGCTGTAGACCACCCCGCCGATGGTGTCCACCTCCGCCTCGTCGAACTTGGCGTTGACCAGTTCCTCCAGGTCGTTCAGCGACAATCCCGCGTCCACGATGAGTCCGCCGTCCGCGGTGGGGGTGGCAGTGGGGCTTTTAGAGGGGGAGAATTCGTCCTCAATCTCGCCCACGATTTCCTCCAGAAGGTCCTCCAGGGTCACCAATCCCTCGGTGCCGCCGTGCTCGTCGACGACCAGCGCCATCTGTACGCGCCGTCCCTGGAACTCGGTTAGGAGTTCGCCCAGCCGCTTGGTTTCGGGCACGAAGAAGGGTTCAAGCATCAGTTCCGCCAGGGGCGGCCAGGGGGGTTGCGTATTCAGCAGGGGCATCAGGCGGCGGGAGTAGATGACGCCCACCACTTCGTCGATGGTCTCCCGGTAGACGGGGAGGCGGCTGTGGCCCGACTCCAACATCCGGTTGACCACGCCGGCAATATCGTCCTCCACGTCTACGGACACGATGTCCATTCGTGGCACCATCACGTCGCGGGCGTTGTAATCGTCGAGGCGGAGGATGGCGCGAATCATGGAGCGCTCCCGCTCGTCCAACTCGCCGTGGGACTCCTCGACCACCATCGCCTCCACGTTCGTGCCGCCAAGCCCTTCCGGCCCCTCCGACTGGATAGATGACGACGATTCCTGCAAACCGTTAGCGTTTCTTGCCTTGGAGGACGCGAGGTGCTCAAAGAAATAATCAAGTCCTGCCAAAACCGCCAACAACACTAAACCGAATAAGGATACGAGAGGCCAAGACATCCACGAAAACGAGCGGAAGAACACCGTGAAGGAAATGGCTACCGCCATAGCCAATCCGAGGTGAATTATCGACGCCCACAGATATTCGCGCGTCTGCTGGTAGCGACTACGCGCAAAGCTGGTCGATGCGTAGCCCAATAGGGCAAGGGCCATTATGAGACCCGATGATAAACCAGTTTCATCCAAGCTTGTTTTTCCTCGACGCCTCCCGCGAACGATGAGGACTCTGCTATTCTATCCGTCGGCTTTGTCGGGAGGCCTCTCAATGATTCTAGCAGGAACGCCAACGGCTAGTCTATACGGAGGAACGTCTTTATTGACAACCGCACCGGCGCCGGTGGCCGCGCCTTTGCCCACGGAAACGGGCGCAACGAGCATGGTATCGGAGCCGATGAAGGCGTCCTCGCCGATTTTCGTCTTGTGCTTGCGGGCGCCGTCGAAGTTGCAGGTGACGAGGCCCGCGCCGAGGTTGGCGTTGTCGCCCACGTCGGCGTCGCCCACGTATCCGAAATGGCCCAACTTCACGCCTTTGCCGAGGCGGCTGGCCTTGACCTCGACGAAGTTGCCGACGTGGGCGCCTGACTCCACGCGGCAGCCGGGGCGGAGGTGGCTGTAGGGGCCAACGCCCACGTCATTCTCCAGAATCGACTCCTCCACCACGGAAAGCATGATGCGGCACCCGTCGCCGATGTTGGAGTCGCGGATTACCGAGCCGGGGCCGATTTCGCAGTCTTCGCCGATTGTCGTACTACCTTGCAGGTGAGAGTTCGGGTGGATGACGGAGTCGCGTCCAATGACCACGTCGGCGTCTATGTAGGTGGATGGGGGATCGATGATGGTGACGCCCGCCTTCATCCATCCCTCGGCGATGCGATGGCGCATTGCCGCATCCGCCGCCGCCAGACTTATCCGGTCGTTAACGCCCATGATTTCCTCCGCATTCTCGGTAGTCACAGTTTCTATGGTCTTTGCCTGGGACGCAGCGGCTTCCACCAGCCAGGTCAGGTAGTATTCGCCGCTATCGCTGGGCGGAATGTTGACCGCGTTCTCACACAACCACGAGCCGTCGAAGCAGTAGACGCCGGAGTTTACTTCGTCGCTGAATTCCTTCCCATCGACATCGGCGGCCTCGACGATGGCGCGGACGCTGCCGTCGTCATCTCGAAGAATCCGCCCCAAATCCTGCTGCTCCCAAGCCCGCGCTGTAAGCAGCGTTACAGAGGCATCCGAATCCACGTGGTGGGACATCAATTTATTGAAGGTATCGGGACGGATGAGGGGAACGTCCCCCATCGTCACCAGCACATTAGCGTCAGGGGTTCCAATGGCGTCGATGCATCGCATCACCGCGTCGCCGGTGCCCAAGGGCTGCGGCTGGACCACGTATTCAGCCGCATCCCCCAACGCTTTTCGGATAGCGTCACTATTGCCAGGAGAAACAACCACGAGGACGCGTTCGACGCCGGCCTGCTTCAGTCCATCCACCACGTGAGCAATCATCGGCGTGCCGCAAACCCGATGCAGGGCTTTGGGGATTTTCGAGTTCATGCGGCGGCCTTCACCCGCCGCCAATACAACGCCGACCCATTCCGACATAACAACGCCTCCCGTCCAAATTACTCCTAAGTGTACGAATCTTCCGTTGGCAGCGCCATTCCCCCATTGCCAAGGGCGGTTCGCGAACCGCCTCTACGGGAGGAGTTTGGCGCAGGGGCGGTGGATTCCCGCCTACGCGGGAATGACGGAGGGGGATGGGGGTTGCCTTGTAGCCCCTTCCCGCCCGTGTTATTCTTTTCCCGTGCCCCTGTAGCTCAGCGGATAGAGCACTGGCCTCCGGAGCCAGGTGCGGGCGTTCGAGTCGCCCCAGGGGCGCCATCAACCGGCTCCGACCCTTCGCAGCCGCAATGTCGGGGCGTGGCGCAGCGGCAGCGCGCCTGGTTTGGGACCAGGAGGTCGTGAGTTCAAACCTCACCGCCCCGACCAAAATCCTAGCAGAGGCTTACGTCATGGGATCCGGCAGACCCAACTGGTACTACGACCATCCCCCCGCCTGCACGTGCGCCCAATGCGACGCCCGGAGACTCAACCGGAAGACCACGGGCGAGAAGGTCAAGGGCTGGTTTCGGGGACTTTGGCCCTTCGGCAAGGGCAAGAAGGGTAAGTAGGAGAGACGACCGCTTGTGAGCCTGCCGCCTTATCGCGTCCAGTACAGCCCCATCATAGACCGTCCGCCTATCCGGTGGCCCGGCGGCGAGAGGATCGCCCTGTGGATTTCTCCCAACATCGAGCACTACGAGTACCTGCCCGTGTTCGACGGGGAACGGGACCCGTGGCCGCGCATGCCCTACCCGGACGTTCGGGAGTATTCCTATTGCGACTACGGCAACCGCGTCGGCTTCTGGCGGATGCTGAAAGTTCTGGACAAGTTCAACATACGGTGCACCGTGTCCCTGAACCTGGCCGTGCTTGAGCACTATCCCGAGGTGAAGGCGGCGATGGTGGAGCGCGATTGGGACTTCATGAGCCACGGCATCTACAATACCCAATACCTGAACACGCTGTCCGAGGAGGAGGAGCGGGCCTTCTACTCAGACTGCGCCGAGACTCTTGAGCAGCACACGGGGAAGCGGTTGAAGGGGATGTTGGGGCCGGCCATATCCGGGTCGGAGGCCACGCCGGATCTGATGGCGGAAGCGGGTCTCGTTTATCACACGGATTGGATGCACGACGACCAGCCCGTGCCCATCGACGTCAAGTCGGGGAAGCTGATTTCAGTGCCTTACTCGGTGGAGACCAACGACGGGGTCATCTTCAGGAGCTACGCCGACGGCGAGAATTTCTACCGCATTTGCAAGGACCAGTTCGACCAGCTATACCGGGAGGGCGAGGAGAGCGGGCGCGTGATGTGCATCGCGATACACCCCTTCCTCACGGGGCAGCCACACCGCATCCGATACCTGGAGAAGACGCTGGACTACATTATGTCGCACGATGGGGTCTGGCAGACGACTGCCGACGACATCGCCGACTACTACATTGAGAATTATTACGATGAGGCGGTGGCTCACGCCGCCGCGCTGAATGGGGAAGGGTAGACGTGCCCGGGCAGCGCGGCTTCGGCATGGACCACGACCACTACGCGTGGTCGCCGATGGTAGAGCGCAAGCCGCTGCGGTGGCCCAAGGGCGCGCGAATGGCGGTATGCGTGGTGGTGAGCCTGGAGCGGATGGAGTGGGCGCCGCAGAGGGGGAGCTTCCAGACGGCGACGCTGTACAACCGTCCGCTGCCCGACTACCGGGGGTATTCCCATCGGGAATACGGGCACAGGGTGGGCATCTTTCGGGTGCTGGACGCGCTGGAGAGGCGCGGCATCACCCCAACAATCGCGATGGACGCGCTCACGGCGCGGCACTATCCGTACCTGGTGGAGCACTGCCTCAAGAGGGGGTGCGAAATCATCGGCCACGGCATCGCCGTCAGCCGGGTCATCAGCAGCCGTATGTCGGAGGCGGAGGAGCGGGACTACGTTCGAGCCAGCATCGACGCGCTGGCGGAAGCGACGGGGGCGGCGCCCAGAGGGTGGCTCAGCCCGGACTACGGGGAGTCGGACCGCACGCCGGCAATTCTGGCCGAAGAGGGCATCGAATACCTTTGCGATTGGGCCAACGACGAGCAGCCCTACCCTATGACTACGCCGAAGGGTTCGCTCATCTCATTGCCGCTGCTGCTTGACCTGAACGACGCCTTCGCCATCGGAGAGCGGGGGTTTCCCGTCCACGAATACGCCGGGATGATTGAGGACGCCTGCGACATCATCCACGCCGACGCTGGGGAGACGGGGAGGCTATTCGCGCTGAACGTGCACCCGTGGATAATGGGGCAGCCCTTCCGAATCGGCTACCTGGACCGCGCGTTGGGGCACGTGATGGGCAAGCCGGGAGTTTGGGCCGCGTCGGGGTCCGAAATCGTCCAATGGTATCGGGAATCTGTAGACAATAGTTGTTAAGGAGGCCACGCACATGACGAGCATCGCCATCAAGGGAAGCTGGGTTGTCGGTTGGGGGGAGAACGGGCACGAGGTTATCAACGACGGGGTTGTCGTCACGAAGGACGACCGGATTTCCTTCGTAGGTTCGCAGGGCGATCCCGATTGCCCGCAGGCCGACCGGGTCATCGACGCTTCCGGGATGCTTGTCTCGCCGGGCCTGATAAACCTTCACGCCATCGCCAACCTGGACGTGCAGGTGCTTCACGTGGACGGGCCGGACGACGCGGGCTTTCCCAAGGCGGAGTCCTTCGTCATGGACCCCGACGTTCCGCATATTCTCACCGATGAGGAGTACCGGGTGAGCGCGGATTTCAGCGTGGCGACGCTGCTGAAGAGCGGCTGCACCACCTTCGCCAACGTGACGACGAGCGCCACCAAGCGATGGGAGGATTCTCGGGTGGAGCCTTACGCGTTGGCGGAAGCGTCGGAGCGGATGGGGGCGCGGGGTTGGATCGGGCACTTCTACATGGAGGGGTGCACCTATACCGACGCGGGCGGGCGGACGCAGTGGGTGTGGGACTCGAAGAGGGGCCAGCAGGCGATGGACAACGGCATCGAGCTGGTCAAGCATCTGCAGAAGCGCAACCATCCACTGGTCACGGGCTTTCTGTTTCCCGTGCGGACGGACAGCTGCTCGGAAGATATGCTGAAGGAGACGGTGCGGCAGGCGAAGCTGCTGGGGGACGTGCACATTCGCGCCCACTTCGCACAACGCATCGCGGAATACCGTCTGTTCAAGTCGAAGAACCCGCATAGGTCGATGGTGGAGTGGCTGGAGGACATCGGGTTTCTCGGCCCGCAGATCTGCCTCACCCACGCGATATACATCGCGGGACACAGCGAGACGGGCGACCCGCCGGGGAACGATTTGCAGATTTTGGCGGAAACCGGAACCAACACTTGCCACTGCCCGGTTGTATCGTCGCGGGGCGGCAAGAATCTGGAGTCGTTCAGCCGGTACATTGCGGCGGGGGTGAACATGGGCATCGGCACGGACACGTACCCGCCGGACCTGCTGGAGGAGATGCGCGTCGGCGCGCTGGTCAACAAGGTGGTGGAGGGGTCTCGTCGGGCCGGAACGGTGCGGGACTTCTTCAACGCCGCGACTATCAACGGGGCGAAGGCGCTGCGGCGGGACGATCTGGGTAGGCTGGCGGCGGGGTGCACGGCGGACATCAGCGTCTTCGACTTCAACGGACTTCACTACGCGCCCATAGACGACCCGATGCGGACGCTGGTGCACGTGGCGACGGGGAAGAACTGTCACACCGTTCTGGTGGGCGGGAAGGTTGTGGTGGAAGGGGGGCGAGTGGTGGGGCTGGACGAGGAGGAGTTGGAGCGGAAGGCGCGGGACGCGTGGCTGAAGTACAAGGACGGGGTGGTTGCGTGGGACGCGGCCAAACGTCCCAGCGAGGAGATTTTCCCGCCGCTGCTGCCGACCGGGGCGAGGTAACGAGGGGGGAACACCCCCATCCCAACCTTCCCCCATAAAGGGGGAAGGGGAAAGAGGAGATGTTGAAATGGCGAGCATCGCGATTAAGGGGAGCTGGGTTGTCGGCTGGGGCGAGAACGGGCACGAGGTTATCGAGGACGGGGTTGTCGTTGCCGAGGATGACCGGATTGCCTTCGTCGGGTCGCAGAGCGACCCGGGATGTCCGTCCGCGGACCGGGTAATTGACGCGTCCGGGATGCTTGTTTCGCCCGGTCTGATCAACCTTCACGCCATCGCCAACCTGGACTTGCAGGTACTTCGCATGGACGCCAGCAACGAGTCCACATTCCCCAAGCCAAAGTCCTTCGTCATGGATCCCAGCCAACCTTATCTACTCACCGACGAGCAGTACCAAACCAGCGCGGACTTCAGCGTGGCTACGCTGCTCAAGAATGGGAGCACCACCTTTCTGAACGTGACAAGCAGCGCCGCCAAGCGGTGGGAGGATTCCAGCGAGACCTACGCCTTGGCCGAGGCGTCGGAGCGGATGGGCATCCGAGCCTGGATTGGGCACTTCTACCAGGAAGGCTGCAACTACACCGACGGCGGCGGCGAGTCGCATATCGTATGGGACTCGAAGAAGGGGCAGCAGGCGATGGATCACGCCATCGAGGTGGTGAAGCATCTGCAGAAGAAGAATCATCCCCTTCTGACGGGATTTCTCTTTCCCGTGCGGACCGACGGGTGCTCCGACGACATGTTGAAGGAGACGGTACGGCAGGCGAAGCTGCTGGGCGGCGTCCACATCCGCTCCCACTTCTCGGAGTATCCCCATGAGTTTCGCGGCTTCAAGGCGAAGAATCCCAACCGGACGATGGTTGAGTGGCTGAATGACATCGGCTTCCTGGGGTCAAACGTCTGCCTCACCCACGCCATCTACATCGCGGGCCACAGCTTTACGGGAGATGATGCGGGGGACGACCTGGAACTGCTGGCACAGAGCGGAACCAGCGTTTGTCACTGCCCGGTCGTGTCGGCGCGGGGAGGGAAGGCGATGGAGTCCTTCGGGCGGTACGTTCGCGCGGGGGTGAACGTGGGCATCGGGACGGATACGCACCCGCCGGACATTCTGGAGGAGATGCGGATGGGGGCAATCATCAACAAGATTGTGGAGGGCGATCGCAGCGCGGGAACGGTGATGGATTTCTACAACGCCGCAACCATCGGCGGGGCGAAGGCGTTGGGTCGGGATGATCTGGGGCGGCTTGCGCCGGGATGCACGGCGGACATCAGCATCTTCGACTTCTCACACCTGACCGCCGCGCCGTTGGACGACCCCATGCGGATGTTGATTCACGCCGCCAACGGGCGCGACTGTCATACGGTGCTGGTGGGAGGGAAGGTTGTGGTGTCGGAGGGGCGGGTGGTCGGGGTGGACGAGGAAGAGTTGGCTCGGAAGGCGCGGGAGGCTTGGCTGAAGTACAAGGGCGGGGTTGGGGCGTGGGACCCGGCCGGAAGGTCCGGGGATGAGGTTTTTCCGCCCCTTTTTCCGAAGACAGTCCCTTAACCTCACACTGGATTCCCGCCTTCGCGGGAATGACGGAAGGAAGTGGAAGGGAATGACGGTGTGTAGGGGGAGGGGGTACGGTTAGCGGATTCTTTGTAGGACGGTTCGGACGGCGTCGACTAGGGCGTCGACTTCCGCCTCGGTGGTGAGGGCGCTCAGGGCGCCGGAGCAGGTTTCCTGCAATAGGACGCCTTCGTTGACCAAGCCCATGAACAGGGCGTTCCGCATGGCCTTGTCGCTTCTGAGAGCGGAGCGGTAGTCCGTCACCGGCTCTGAGGTGACGTGCATACCGAAGAAGGACGCCGTGCCCGTTATCTGGCAGGGGACTTCCAGTTCGTCGAAGACGGCGCGGAGCTTGGCCCTGAGGGTTTCACCCAAGGCGTTCAACCGCTCGTAGACGTCGGGAGTCATGGCCTCCATGACCACCGTTCCTGCGGCGAGGGTCATGGGGTTGGCGTTGAAAGTGCCGGCGTGGGCGACGGACGCGCCTCCTTCCGACGGGTCGAAGAGGGACATGATGCCCTTGCGTCCGCCGAAGGCTCCAACAGGAAGCCCGCCGCCTATGATTTTGCCCAGGCAGGTCATGTCGGGGATGACGTCGCAGGCCTGCTGGGCGCCTCCCGGCGCGGCGCGGAAGCTCTGAACCTCGTCGAAGATCAGCAGCAGGCCCAATTCTTCCGTCACTTCGCGGATGCCGGTCAGGAAATCGGCGTTTGCGGGGACGTATCCGAGGGCGGAGGCTATGGGTTCCATGATGACGCAGGCGAGTTCGTGGGCGTGAGTCTTCAGGATGCGGCGGCTGTCTTCGAGGTTGTTATAGGGTAAGGTTACGACTCCCTCGGCGACGCTGGGGGGTTGGCCGGGGTGTTCCGGAATGGCGGTGGGGCCGTCCGGGTCGAGGGCCGACGCCGGGGGGCGGACGCTTACGGCGGCGTATTCGTGGGAGCCGTGGTATCCGCCTTCGAACTTGGCTATCTTGTGTCGGCCTGTGTAGGCGCGAGCGGCGCGGATGGCCATGAGGGTGCCCTCGGTGCCGGAGTTGGTGAAACGGACGCTTTCCACGGAAGGGATGCGGTCGCATAGAATGGACGCCAGCTTGGTTTGCAGCTTCGTTGGGGCGCTGAAGGCGGTGCCCTTCGCTGCCTGCTTCTGGAGGGCGTTGACTACGTTAGGGTGGGCGTGGCCCAGAATCAGGCTGGTGGCGTTAATCATGAAGTCGAGGTAGGCGTTGCCGTCCACGTCGTAGAGATAGTGGCCCGCGCCGTGGTCGGCGACGATGGGATAGGGGTCGAACCAGGCGGTGCCGCGGGAGCTGCCGCCGGGCAGGTATCCCTTCGCTTCTTCGTTGAGCGCACGGGCTTGTGGAGTTCTAAGCCGGAATCGTTCAATCTCCCGTTCAAGAGTCGTAGCCGTCATTTGCCCTCTCCTTTCCGTTCGTCATCGTCTTGCCCTGGCTCCCACCAGAAGTCCCAGAAGCTGAACCATGAATCGTTATGCTCCTTCTTCATCTTGTACTCCACCCGCAACATGAAGAACAGGAAAAAGGCCCCGAAAACGATTGCGGGGTTTCCGATGAAAATGGCGATTTCCAAGGGGGTGCCAGGCACCATGAAGAACCTGACCATGACCAAGACGCCGCTTATAATTAGAAGAATGGCGAGAATCTTCACGATAATCCAAACGTGGAGGATGTTCATTGGTCATCCCGTCCGGTTGACGGTTGAGTTGACGGCGCGTTTGGCGTTGGCGAGATTCTAGTCGTCATCGATGTCCTGCCAGGGATCCCAGAAGTTTATGCCCAGATGCTTGTATTTCTTGCTCATCCTGCGTTCCGCCCGAAAGATGTAGTAGAGCATGAAAATTCCGCTGAAGAATGCGGAGAGGGAGATGACCATTGCAATGTAGGACATATCGGGGTGGACGAAGAAGCGGATTATTCCGAACAGGCCGCTGAAGAAGAGAAGAATGACGAGAATCTTCATGAGTATCCAGGTTTGCAATACGTTCATAGAGCTATCTCGATGTGGAATGGGTAGTCGGGAGTTTCGTCTGCTTTCATTGCCGCCTCTTTTTCAGCGCGCCGATGAGGACGTAGGCGCCGCCGCCAATGAGGATGATGGAGGCTATGAGCAAGGAGGTGTCGCGGGGTTGGGGGCTGGGCAGCGCCGTCAGGAATAGTATCACGCCGGGCAGGCCGGTGGCGATGACGATGGCGCAGAGGATTTTGACTATCATGGTTATTGCCGCTTGGCGGCGCGGGCGATGTAGCTCAGGACGGCGCGCATGAGCTTGCCGTCGCCGTCGTCCTCGTCTATGGAGGCTTGGAGATAGAGCAAGGCGTCTTCCTTCGTATGAATGGAGTCTATGGGGTCCCACTTGGCGAATTTGCTCATGTCCATTTTGGTTGTCTTATCAATGATGGTGGGAGTTGAGGCGGTTAGACGGGTTTCAAACCCGCTCATGCAGAGTTTGCGCTCTTAGAAGCCAAGCCTGGCCTTCACTTCTTCGTCCGTATACGTTCGTTCTTCACCTTTGCGAATGCGCTCCAATACCTGCATCGCCAAGTAGTAGTCCTCCATGTCCTCAATGCCCCTTTACATCATCTCGCGAAGGTAAAAGGCTTTGGTGCGACCGGTTTGAGCGACCAGAAAATCCAGTCTGCGCTCAATTTCAGGGTCCAAACGGATAGACGTTGCCATGCTACGTACTCTCTTCAACGCGGTTAAGCAGGTTGATTATATCACCTCAGGAATGAGAGCGGGACAAATCGGCAAGAAAGAAGCTCCCTTGGCGGGAGCTTCCGAGAAATTTCATGCTGCCAGTTTGAAGGTGCGCCAACCGGCAGGAGACGCAACTTTTGACACTATCCGGTCGAGGCGCTAGCCGCCCGGCATCAGCGAGCGCAGAAGCTGGTTCATTGGCCACATTATCTGCATCTTGCGGTTGTGGTATTCCTGCCCGTGCAGCATGGCCCGCGCCGTCTCCAGCTGCTCGGGTGTGGAGGCGCTGAAAGCCATATCCTCCAGTTCCGCCAAGGCGTTGGAATTGGACTCCACCTGGGCAACCAGGTCCATCTGGGCGCCGGTCAGTCCCGCATCCCGCAACATGTCTCGCAGGGCCTTGGTTTCCCCGCCCGCATCAGGCATCTGGCCCGTCGCCAGCGTAATGTCCCAATAGGCTTCGTAGGGTATGGATGGTCGCGGCGAAGCGCCGTTGCGAATGTCCAGGATTCGCTGGAAATAGGTCTTGTACCTTTCCTCTCCGGTCACCGAATACAGTCTGGCCATTCGGGTCAAGTCGTCCGAGGACTGGCGCAGTTCGTCCGCCAGTAGGTAAGCGTCGAGGTCGTCAGACCCGTCACCGGCGCATGCGGTCAATCCCACAATCATCAACATCGCAGCGAGGGTGCCCAATATCCATGCTTTCAAAGCGTTGCCTCCATTTCAAATCCGTAGAAGTCTCTGAACCGGGTATAATGTGGACATTGTATCATATTTCTAAAGAAAGAAGCTCCCGCCAAGGGAGCTTCTTTTGGTTGATGATGGTAGCGGGGACAGGACTCGAACCTGTGACCTTCGGGTTATGAGCCCGACGAGCTGCCACTGCTCCACCCCGCGACGTTAGCACTGAGAGAATAGGTTTGGTTAAGTTTGAAACTCTTAGCGCGGGTCAAGTCCTCGGCTGATTAGTACCGGTAAGCTGAGGACATTGCTGCCCTTACACCTCCGGCCTATCAAGCAGGTAGTCTTCCTGCTGCCTTACCTCCAGCTGACGCTGGAGTGGGAAGCCTAATCTTGGAGAGGGCTTCGCGCTTAGATGCCTTCAGCGCTTATCCACACCGGACATGGCTACCCGACGATGCCCCTGGCGGAACAGCCGGCACACCATAGGTCCGTCCCTTCCGGTCCTCTCGTACTAGGAAGAGAACTCCTCAAGCTTCCTTCGCCCACGGCGGATAGAGACCGAACTGTCTCACGACGTTCTGAACCCAACTCACGTACCCCTTTAACCGGCGAACAGCCGGACCCTTGGGACCTCCTTCAGCCCCAGGATGGGATGAGGCGACATCGAGGTGCCAAACCTCGCCGTCGATGTGAACTCTTGGGCGAGATAAGCCTGTTATCCCCGGGGTAGCTTTTATCCGTTAAGCCACGGCCCTTCCACAAGGAGCCGTAGGATCACTTTGCCCGACTTTCGTCCCTGCTCGACTTGTAGGTCTCGCAGTCAAGCCCCCTTATGCCAATACACTCTGTGGGCGATTTCCATCCGCCCTGAGGGGACCTTTGGGCGCCTCCGTTACCTTTTAGGAGGCAGCCGCCCCAGCTAAACTGCCCACCAAACACTGTCCCCGCTTGTTAGCAGGTTAGAACCGAAACCAGGGAAGGGTGGTATTCCAACGACGGCTCCACTGAAACTGGCGTTTCAGCTTCCCGGCCTCCCACCTATCCTGTACATCCGTGCTCCCAGACCAATGTCAGGTTGCAGTAAAGCTCCACGGGGTCTTTTTGTCCTGCCGCAGGTCGCCCGCATCTTCACGGGCACTGCAATTTCACCGGGCCCTCCGCCGAGACAGTAGCCAGATCGTTACACCTTTCATGCGGGTCGGAACTTACCCGACAAGGGGTTTCGCTACCTTAGGACCGTTAGAGTTACGGCCGCCGTTCACCGGGGCTTCAGTTCAGCGCTTGCACGCCTCCCCTTAACCTTCCGGCACTGGGCAGGTGTCAGCTCCTATACTTAGGGTTTCCCCTTAGCAGAAACCTGTGTTTTTGGTAAACAGTCGCCTGGCCTTCTTATCTGCGGCCCCGGAAATGCTCTGCCGGCATAGCGGCTTCACCTTCCAGGGCGCCCCTTCTCCCGAAGTTACGGGGCCCTTTTGCCTAGTTCCTTAGCGGAGGTTCGCCCGAACGCCTTGGGACGCTTATCCCTGCCTACCTGTGTCGGTTTGCGGTACGGTCACCCTTTTTCCATAGTCGCGAGGCTTTTCTCGTCGGTGTGGGATCAACGGAGTTTCCATCCACCGAGGTGGACGAATCCCCCCTCCTCTCAGCTCGTAGCGCCGGAACGGATTTTCCTATCCCGGCATGGCCTACAGGCAGGGACGCGCCGTATCCGATGGCACGCTCCATCTACCCTGCCGCACCCCCCCTCGACTTTAGAACGAAAAAACGGTGGTGTAGGAATATTAACCTACTGTCCATCATCTTCGGCTTTCGCCTACGACTTAGGACCGACTAACCCTACGCCGATGAACGTTGCGTAGGAACCCTTAGGCTTTCGGCGTCAGGGATTCTCACCCTGATTAACGCTACTCATTCCAGGATTCTCACTTCCCCCCGCTCCACACCGGCTCGCGCCGGAGCTTCACTGCAAGAGGAACGCTCCCCTACCTCCCGGTCCCCCTGAGGGGACTCGGAACCACAGCTTCGGCGGTAGACTTAAGCCCCGTTACATTTTCCGCGCAGAACCCCTCGACCAGTGAGCAATTACGCACTCTTTAAAGGATGGCTGCTTCTAAGCCAACCTCCTGGCTGTCTGGGGAACCCTACCTCGTTTCCCACTTAGTCTACTCTTGGGGGCCTTAGCTGGTGGTCTGGGCTGTTTCCCTCTCGACCATCGAACTTATCTCCGACAGTCTCACTCTCAAGAAACGGTTGAACGGCATTGGTGGTTTGGTTGGGTTTGGTAAGCTCACGCCCCCTAGCCCATCCAGTGCCCTACCTCCGTCCACCTATGAATTGAGGCTGTACCTAAATACATTTCGGGGAGAACCAGCTATTTCCGGGTTCGATTGGCATTTCACCGCTACCCACAGCTCATCCGATACTTTTGCAACAGTAACCGGTTCGGACCTCCAGTACGCGTTAACGGACCTTCATCCTGGCCATGGGTAGATCACCCGGTTTCGGGTCTACTTAATGGCACTAATTCGCCCTGTTCAGACTCGCTTTCGCTTCGGCTCCGGAACTACAGTTCCTTAACCTGGCGCCACCAAGTAACTCCCTGGATCATTCTTCAATAGGCACGCCGTCATCCGCGCAAAGCGGACTCCGACCTGCTGTAAGCTTACGGTTTCAGGTCTATTTCACTCCCCTCCCGGGGTACTTTTCACCTTTCCCTCACGGTACTGGTTCACTATCGGTAGCTAAGGGTATTTAGCCTTGGAGGGTGGTCCCCCCAGCTTCCCACAGGATTTCACGTGTCCCATGGTACTCAGGTTAACGTCGGGAGTCCCACCTCTTTCGCCTACGGGGCTTTCACCCTCTACGGCGGCCCTTTCCAGGGTGCCTTCGGCTAAAAGTGGGTTTTGTAACTCCCTGGAGATATCGAGGTCTCTCCGGACGTCTCCTACAACACCCCCGCGACATAGGTCCTCGAACCACTAAGGCGCGGAGGTTTGGGCTGATCCCCGTTCGTTCGCCACTACTAGGGGAATCTCGGTTGATTTATTTTCCTCAAGGTACTTAGATGTTTCAGTTCTCCTGCTTACCCCCTGGCTTGCGCCAGGTGAACCGGCTCAACACCGGAACGGGTTGCCCCATTCGGGAATCCTCGACTATGCCCGCTAGACGGCTCATCGAGGCTTATCGCAGCCTTGCCACGCCCTTCTTCGGCCCTCAGCTCCTAGGCATCCACCGTAAGCCCTTAATAACTTGACCCACGCTAAGAATTTCAAACTTTACTTAGCTATTCTCTTTTTAAGGTGCAAAAGCGGCGGGTTGGTTCTCCAAGCCGCCGCCTGAGCCAGTCCAACCTTCGTCTAAAGCTGTATCAACTGTCGATTCGGAGCAGAACTGCCTCCTGTGCCGAGTATTATATGCCCACGGCATGAAGGCGTCAATACCCTGCAACCTCCAATTGCCTGCCATCTACAGCCGACCATCGGTGGAATGCAGGAAGCGCGCCTTCCCCAAGAAAGCACATCCTGCTACCCTAGCAGGACCATTGCCTGGGAGTTCGCCTATGCTGATATTCGTCGATGAATCGGAATGGCCGCGCCCGAAAGACCCAAGCGGGTTCACCGTCTGGGGAGCCATCGCCATCCACCCAAAGCGCAGCCGGGAATTCTTTCGGGAAGTTTACCAATTGGAGCGCAAGTTTTGGCAAGTCTCGGAACCCTACGAATTCGAAATCAAGGGCAGGCTTCTCCTCAACAAGCGAGCGGTAACCAGCCCGAAGAAGCGGGAGTTCTGTGAGGAGATGGTGAGTCTCTGCAAGCTGAATGACGTCAAAGCCTTCGCAGTAGGTCTCAAGAACTTGAAAGAGTTGACCCCCTCTGAAGAACTGACGGAACCGGCCGTATACCGAGCATACAGCCGGCTGTTGGAGCGAGTAGACGCCATGATGTCTGAGGAATATCCGGACGATATGGCAATCGTTGCTCTCGATTCTCAGGATGAGCATACGGATACCGCAAGGGCGCGAGCCTTCGGCAACTTCCTTTATGGAAGCCCTTACGGGCGTCGCTTGTCCCACATCGTCGAAACTCCCTTCTTCGTTAATTCCAAGGCCACGTTGGGCATTCAACTTGCCGACCTCGTGGCCTATGCCCTCGCCCAGCAGAATCAGGGGCGTACCGACATCACCCGCATTTGCGACCGAATAAGAGAGTTAGAATGGCGGAGCAATTCACTTAATGAAGACGTGCCAAGGCGGGGGTTCAGATTCGAGGATCTGAAACAACACGAAGCTCAGACCTAAGTCTGAGCCTCTTCATCTGCTTATTGAGGGAATCAGCCGTGCTAGTGGCGGAACCGGGCCCGATGGGCGCGCAGGGTTTCGCTCTTGGCTACCGCGGAGTTACTAATCAGGCAACCCACCAATTCCCTACTAATGAAAGGTTACTTGGGATAGCGGCATCTGTCAATAACGCTGCAACCTCCAACCAGGCTCCATCTCCATAATTATTGCCGCTTCCGTCACTCGTTGCTATACTCCTTTCCGATAATCATGACATCTCGACGAGTCACCGTTCGCGTTCCCGCGACTACTGCCAACCTGGGCCCTGCCTTCGATTGCATGGGCATGGCCCTGTGCATCCAGAACGAAATTCAGGTGGGGGCGGGAGACGCACAGCAACCGACGGTACGCATCGAGGGGCAAGGGGAAGACACTCTCCCCAGAGACACCTCCAACCTGGCGTACCGGGCTTATTCAAGGCTGCTTGAGGAGGCGGGGGTTTCTCTGCCCGCGCCCGTCATCACGTGTCGCAACGAGATTCCGCTGGAGCGGGGGTTGGGCAGCAGCGCCGCGGCCATCGTCGGGGGGATGGTTGCCGCCAATCATCTGGCGGGGAATCCGATGACCAAGCGGGAGATTCTGTCGCTGGCGGTGGAGTTGGAGGGACACCCGGACAACGTGGCTCCCGCACTGCTTGGAGGCATTCAGATAGTGGCGCAAGGGGCTGACGGCATCATCACGTCGTCGGCGCCGTTGCCGCCGGACCTGCGGGTGGCGCTGTTCATCCCGGAGGCGTCGATTTCCACCGCCGAGGCCCGCGCCGTCATGCCCGACGTCGCGCCGATGCAGGACGCGCTGTTCAACGTGGGGCGGACGGCGCTACTGGTCAACGCCTTCGCCACGGGGCGGCTGGAGGACTTGAGGGCGGCCACGGAAGACAGGCTGCATCAGCCCTACAGAAGTCACCTGCTGCCGGCCATGCGTCTGATAATCGCGGAGGCTATGAAGGGGGGCGCGCTGGGCGCGTTCGTGTCGGGAAGCGGCTCGACGGTGCTGGCGCTATGCCGGGGGCGGGAGATGAGCGTCGCCTACGAGATGGCGGAGATGGCACGGAAGACGAACACGCCGGGGCGGGCGATTATTACGTATCCCTCAGAGACGGGCGCAGAGGTGGTGGAGGAAGGCTAGCGGTCAAAGAGGAAAGGGAGAAATCACCCCCATCTCAATCTTCCCTCGTCGAGGGGGAAGAGGTTTGTTGGGGAGCGGATAGTCAGTGAAGGCTAGCGGTCCAGCCAGCGCCTGACCCGTTCCCACCTGGAAGGCTCGATGCCGTCGTCCAGAATCTTGCCGCGCCACCGCTTGTCCTGCGAACCGGGCCTTACGAAGAGAAGTCCGTAGACGATGACGAACAGAATCAGACCCGCCCAGATTGGCAGCAGGAACTTCACGTTCTCCACAAACAGGTAGTTGAAGGCGTTGTAGATTACGAAGGAGACGACGATGAGGATGATGCCCCCAAGGACGACCTTGTTGGGGGAGACGCGGAAGATGCCGCCGAATCTGCCCAATCGGGTCAGCATGCTGTTGGCAGTGGGGACCTCCTCCACATCATCGACAACGCTCTTTCCCGGGGAGCGCTCCGCCTCCTTGAGTATCTCCTCAATTTCTCTGATGTACTTATCGGCCATTGTCCGACGAATCCAAGCCAGCGTTCGTCCCATTCAGGACAGGATGGGTTATGTATATGATTCTACAACAGGCCGTCGTATATGACAATGAGCAACCCAGTGCGAGGGCGACTTTTGCGTTGCTCTTGTAGCTGGTAACGCCACTCCTGGATTCCCGCCTGCGCGGGAATGACGGAGGGGGTGGCGGGAATGACGGTCGTGTGGAGGAAAACCACCCCCATCCTGACCTTCCCCCATCAAGGGGGAAGGGATAACGGCTATTCGTCGTCGCTGCCGGTTTCCATGCTGGCCATGGCGCGGACCAGTTCTCTGCCGGATGGCACGGGAACCTCCTCGCCGTCCTCCGTCCACATGGCCGTGGGGTCGTCGCGCGGCTGCTCTTCGATTTCGCCGTCGAAGTCGAAGGTCAAGAGGCTGTCCCCAATCTGGCCGCGGTACGCCTCGATGCCGGTGGCGGGGAAGGAGGGCACGCCGCCGAGAGCCGGGTTGCGGTAGGCCTCGCGTATGATGACGGTAATCCGCTCGGAGTTGGCGCTGAGAATCGCACCTTCGTAGCGGTTGCCCTGGTTGGTGAGGCGCGCCAGACGGCTGCCCAGGCGCGGCTCCACGTAGCCCAGAACGTCCTCGTCCATGCTCTTGACGACCAGGGTGTGGTTGTGCACTTCCAGCATCACGCCGTCGCCTCCCGAAACCTGGGCCACGGCCTCTTCCGAGGCGGCGATGCGAAGGTCGGTGATGCCGGACTTTCCGCTCTCCTCCAGGAAGAGGCGAGGGATCACCCTCCGGGCGGTGTGGGTGGAAGCGACGCCCTGGGAGAGGCGCTCCAGCCGGACCAGGTTCTTCTTGGCGATGTTGTTGTGGGGCGCGAGGGTCAGCACCTTCTCGAAGGAAGTCCTGGCCCTATCGTAGTAGCCCGTTTCCAGGCAGGCCTTCCCCAGCCGGTTGAGGGCCTCCGTGTTGTTGGGGAAGTAGTAGAGGATCTCCTCGTTGACGGCGGCCGCTTCCTCCCAACGCCCTTCGAGGGCGTGTTCGACGGCGGTTTTGGATTTCAATTCCTTCAGTCTTGTTGCGTCTACTGCGTGGGCTAGTTCCATTTTTCTTTCTCTTTTGCGGGGATGATTGGCGTTACAGATATGCTAAGGCAGCCCTATGTAGGCTTTGCAAGGGATGTAACTGCGTTTAGTTGCGAAAGTTCCGGGTGTTTTTGTCTCGGCTCATTTGAAACAGGGTATAGACTTACACTAAATGGGGGCTGCGGTCAAGTCATTTTTGGCAAAATCAGGCCCCAATTTTGCTTTTTCCTCCAAAATAGGGCTGTTTTCTACAATATACGTAGCGGGAGCGGGGATTGGACTTGTGGGGGAAGCCCTGTTTGAGACTGAATTTTGCCATGCGAATGTTGAGAGGATGTGAAGAAACGGCGGCTAGGCGGCGTCCAACCCGAAGGCGGAGTGGAGGGCGACGACGGCTTCTTCGACCTGTGCTTCGGCGACTATGCAGGTTATCCGAATCTCCGACGTGGTTATCATCTCGATATTGATGTCGGCCTCGGCGAGGGCGCGGAACATACGGGAAGCGTAGCCGGGCGCGTCCAGCATTCCCACGCCGACGATGCTTATCTTGCTGAGGGAGTCGTCGGAAACCACCTCCGACGCGCCGACGGAATCCGCAATGGAGCGAACCCGCGCCAACGCTTCCTGAAGGTCATCGCGGGCAACAGTGAAGCTCAAGTCCGTGGCCCTGTTGACGCCTGTGTTCTGGACGATGGTGTCCACGCTTATGCCCACGTCGGACAGCGGCTCGAAGAGGGCGGCGGCGACGCCGGGACGGTCGGGGACGCCCCGGAGGGTTATCTTCGACACGTTGCGGTCGTGGGCAACGCCGGTTACTTTCATCCGACTTTCCATGGACTTTGCGTTCATTTTCGTTTCTCCGTGAATGAGGGTGCCGGGCCGGTCGCCGAAGGTTGACGCGACGTATACGGGGATGCCGTAGACGGAGGCCAGCTCGATGGAGCGGGGATGCATCTTTGCGCCGTAGGCGGCCAGTTCCAGCATCTCGTGGTAGGTAATCTCCTCCAGCTTGCGCGCGCCGGGGACGATGCGCGGGTCGGCGGTGTATATGCCTTCGACGTCGGTGTAGACCTCGCAGCGTTGGGCGTCGAGGGCGGCGGCGAGGGCGACGGCGGAGGTGTCGGAGCCGCCCCTGCCAAGAGTGGTGACGTCCATCTCGTCGGTGAATCCCTGGAATCCGGCGACGACGACTACCTTGCCTGCGTTGAGTTCGGTGCGGATGCGCTGGGCGTCGATGCTGTCGATTCGGGCTCGTCCGTAGAGGGTGTCGGTGTGGATGCCCGCCTGAAGGCCGGTGAGGGCGATGGCGTCGGAGCCGATGGAGCGGAGGGCCATTGCCATGAGGGTGCAGGAGACGATTTCGCCGGAAGAGAGGAGGAGGTCGAGTTCGCGTGGGGCCGGTTTGTCGGATACCTGTTGGGCCAGGTGGATAAGCTCGTCGGTGGTGTCGCCCATAGCGGAGACCACGGCCACCACCTGGACGCCGCCGGAGGTTGCGGCGGCGATGCGGCGGGCGACGGCGCGAATCATGGCGGCGTCGGCGAGGGAACTGCCGCCGTATTTCTGGACGACGATGGGCGTCACGGAACTGTCTTCGGAGTCACTCAAGAGTTGGCGCAAATTCGCTACTTTACGATTTCCCAACTAAGCTAGCACAGTCACATCTTTATCAGACACGTTCATTCAGAGATACTTTCTTTTTTTACTATCCCACACTTTGAACCCAAGCTCTATCAAGCGTGTGGCAGCTGCATTTGCTGTAACGCCACCGCTAAATTCGCCATGATCTAGGGGGCCTAACTCAGGACAATCGTAACCGTACGCCACCCCCAAGATGGCCTTGGAGTCATATCGTTTCCCTTCGTATTCCAGATGGTATCTCTTCGCTGGTCCATATCCATATTTGTCGAGAAAGATTGCCCTGCCCCGTCTGTCGCATTCCTCGACTGCGCGTTTCACTCCGTCCACGGTAACTTCCCAAAGATCCATGATGTCCTCCATTCAGCATTGATGGATTCCCGTTTTCACGGGAATGACGAAGTTGATAACCGGCATTTTGGGGAAGATGACAAAGTTTTGCAAAGGTTTTCTATGAGAGAAAACGCTAGACGGCGCATTCTCCCTCGCCGCGCTCCACCTTGTACTGCACCGTCTTCTCCCAGTCCATGTAGAGGCCCTGGGAGTCGCCATTCAGGGAGGGGATGTCGGCGCACTTCTCCGCCAACTCCTTGATGGGCGCGGGGCCTACCCGTTCGAGGAAGGCGTTGAACTTTTCCCCAGGCTCCCGATTCTCCTGGAAGTGCTCCGCAATCATCCGCACCAGCTGGGGCACTTTCTTGGCGGGGACTTTCGTCCTTGGGATGCGCTGTCCGTAGGCCGTTTCTTCGGCGGCGCCGACGGCGTACTGCCCGCCAAGGAAAAGTTCGTAGGCGGGAATCTGCATCCCCGACGGCCCCTTCATGGCGGCGCCGTGGAAGCCGATGTTTGCCACGTGATGCTGGCCGCATCCGTTGGGGCAGCCGCTGATCTTGACGTGCATTTCCTTGACCGCCGGGGCTTTGTAGGCCGCGGGATTGTTCAGCAACTCCTCGCGGACGGCGCGTCCGAGACCCATCGAGGAGGTGATGCCCAGCTTGCAGCTGTCCGTGCCGGGGCAGGATACCACGTTGGTGATGGCGTTGTGGTCGGGGTCAGAGAGGCCGATGGCGTCTAATTCCTTATATAGCTCGTACAGCCGACCTTCCGGCACCCACCGGAGGGCCAGGTTCTGCTCCAGGGTGGTCCGGGCGGAACCGCCGGTGAACTTCCGGACGATTTCGGCGAGGGCGGGAAACTGTTCGACCATGATGTCGCCCTGGGTCACGGTGACGTAGACCATCATGTATCCGGCCTGCTTCTGAGGTTCGACGTTGGTCTTCTTCCAGTATAGGAACTCTTCGGGAAGCTGCTGCCCGTTGGAGGGAGCCGCAACCAGGGGCGGGGGCGTTTCCGTGTAGACCTGGTCCAACTCCATCAGAGGGGTTGGATCGACGGGGTCAACCTTCTCCAACTCCTCGTCCACCATCTCCTTGAAGGCGTCGAAGCCGATGCGGTGGATGAGCACCTTGATTCTCGCCATCATGCGATTCTTGCGGAGCATGTCGGCCCGGTCGAAGACCCTCCAGATGGCGGTGGCTACCCGCAGGTAGTCCTCCATCGGAACGAATTCATACAAGGTCTGGCCCAGCTTGGGCATGATGGAGGTGCCGCCGCCCACCAGGATTTTGAATCCGCGTTCGCCATTTCTCACCTGGGCAATGAAGGACAGGTCGTGAAGGGGAGAAATAATGTCGTCATGGTCGGGACAGCCGGTAAATGCCGTCTTGAACTTGCGGGGGAAGTTTTGGGTCAGGGGATGCCGCACGGCGTAGCGGACGTAGGCTGCCAGGTAGGGCATCACGTCGAAGAGTTCGTCGGGGCTAACGCCGGAATGGGGCGGAGCGACTACGTTGCGGACGGTGTTGGCGCAGGCCTCGCGGGTGCTGAGGCCAATATCTCCAAGAATCTCCATTGCCTCGCCGCAGCTTTCCAGGGTCATGTGGTGAATCTGGATGTTCTCGCGGGTGGTGATGTGGCCCTTCTTGAGGGGCGCGTACTTCTCGACGATTTCGCCGACGCCTTCCAGAGCCTCCGGCGTGAACACTCCACCGGGGATTTTGATGCGGAACATTTGCGCGTCGGGCTGGCGCTGGCCGTAGACGCCCTGGTGGAGCCGGAACTGCATGAAGGGCGCTTCCTCGATCCGGCCGGCGCGGAAGAGCTTCACTTCGTCCCGGTACTCCTCCGTCTCCTCGTGTAGGTAGGGGATGATGCCGTTGGACTTTGCGGCCAGCTTCATGCTGTCCACGTGTTTTTGCGATTGGGTTCTGCGCGTCTTCTGAATCAACTGCTTCTCCTAAAAAACAAAATGCGCCTCTTAACTACAGCGTAGAGAGGCGCAGCCTTTGGGCTTCTATTTGCGCCCTCCTCTATGGAGGGCTGGTACACAGGTGGAAAAGGTCGTCGTCGTATCTCATCCCCAATAGTCTATTCCCACGCTGGGGAACTGTCAACCAAACGGAGTCGCGCTTCCGGCCAAGGGGCGACCATGCCCGCCATCGGGGAGACGAACTCACCCTCCGCCCTCTCTATCTCTTCACGAGGGTGGCGTACTCGTACTTGGCCGTGGGACCCCAGACGGAAATATGGGCGGAGTATTCCTCGATGATGCTATGGTCCATGCCCATGACGGGAAGAATCCAGAACATCGGCCCCGTGGAGTGGTTGTCGTAGAGGAACTGCCCGATTTCCGTGACGAGCTGATCGCGTCTCTCCGGGACCAGTTCTTCCGCATACATGTCCACCAGGCGGCTCAACTCAGGGTGATCGAACCAATGCTCGCTGTGGGCTTGCAGCTTCATGTTCAGGGGAAGCTGGAATTCAAGGTTGATGTAGCCGATTCCTGCGATGGCCACGGCGTTGTTCATTCCCCAGTTGCGGCGCAGGTTTCTGAACCTGGACCCCTCTGTGAATTCCAGATTCGCACGGACGCCGATCTCGTTCCAATAGGCGGTGATGGCTTCAGCAATATCGCCAATTTCCGGGATGGACGGATTCAGGCCCCAACGTACGGTTAGATCAAAGCCGTCTTCGTAGCCCGCCTCGACCAGGAGTCTCCTGGACTCGTCGGGGTCATAGGGATAGGGCGTCCACGAATCCTGGAATCCCCTGGCGTTGGGAGGAATGTCGGAGATGGTCTGGGGCACCATTCGCCCTTCGTAGAAGGAGTCGTTGATGGCTTCTCTGTTGATGGCATAATTCAAGGCTTTCCGCACTTCCAACTTGGTCAGAGGGTCCGTTTCGTCCAGCTTCGGTTCCACGCCCTCGGGCACGGCGTAGTATTGACCGCCAAACTGGACCTCCATCCAGTTGCCCGGTAGGGTGCTGTAGATAATCTGGAAGCCGCGCTCACGGACCGTGGGCACCAGGTTGGGGGAGATGGAGGCAAGCTGCACTTCCTGATTAAACAGCATCGCCATGCGGGTCGCCGTCTCCTGGACGCCAATGAACCGAAGCTCCTCAATCTCCGGCGTCTTTCGCCAGTGGCTATCCACCTTCTCGAATTCGAAGTGGCTGTTGATGGCGTGCTCAACGTACCGGAACGGGCCGGTGCCGATGGGCTGGGCGGCGTACCCTTCCTCACCTACGGCGTCGAAGTAGTCCTTGCTCTGGACGAGGAAGGAAATCTCGCCGAGCCAAACGGCCAGCACCGGATTGGGCACGTTCAGGGTCATCTTGACTTCATGGTCGTCAACGATTTCAAAGTTGTCTTCGCTGTCGGCCCAGAGAGCGAACAGACCGGAACCAACAACCTGGGCGTCCGGCGATATGTACATCATCCAAGTATGAACGAAGTCCTTGGAAGTGAACTCCGGCCCGGTGAAAGCGTCCGTGGAATGGAAGGGCACTCCTTCCTGTAGTCTGAAAGTCCAGCCCATACCGTCGGGAGCCATCTCCCACTCCCGAAAAAGCTGGGGTTCCTCAACTCCCGTGTAGCGGTCTGAGCCGATGGGATACTCGAAGGCGGGGCGAATCTGGCCGGAGCCGGAGAAGCCGCCCTTGTGAGGGAGGGTGGTGTACCAGGTGAGCGCGGGGGCCGCCACCACAATTCTGGAAGAGACGGGCGTTAGCGGCGACGGGGGCGCAGCCGTAGGCGTCGGCCTGGCGGTCGGCGCGGGGGTCGGCGCGGCCGTGGGAACGGGGGTCGGCGCGGCGGTAGCCGTTGCCGTTGGGGTGGGCGCAGCCGTGGGCCGAGGGGTTGCCGCAGGGGAGGCCGTCGGCGTTGGCTGTGGCGCGGGGCTGTCCGTCGGCGTCGGTGTCATTACCGGGGTTGCCGGCATTGCCGTGGGCGCAGGGGCGACGGTGGGGGCCGGAGTGGGGGTATCATCCCCTCCACATGCGGCTATGAGCAGTACAAGGGACGTTGCCGACAGCAGGCCAATCACCGATACTTGCGTAAAGAATCGCAGAGACAAAGCAACCATTTCGCCCCCTCGTTGGTAGAAGTTTACGAATTCATAGAAGCCAGCAATGACAAGAGCGACTTCGCAGAGAATTCGAGGGGAAACTTGCACGCCAAACGTAACACCGCCATTCTCCAACGTCAACCCTGAACCTTTGAACAGCACTGATTCTACGAAAACGTCAGGCCATCAAAGAACCAGCGCACATCGTTCATCGGTGGTTGCAAGTGGCGGTGAGGCTGGTAGGATGGGGGAAGAAGGTTTGGGAGGCAGGCGCATGGAAGATGAAACCCGGAAGCCCTTTATCCGCTATAGCTTCTTTAGGGCGGAACCGGATTGGGGGAGGCTGCCGGAAGACGAGCGTCGCATGGGGAGGGCGCAACTGGTGGAGGCGGTGGCGGAAATGGGGGCCGTCATCGACGTCCGCAGCTATTCGCTAATCGGCACTCGCGCAGACGCGGACTTCATGCTCTGGCAGATAGCCCCCAGCCTGGAAGCGCTTCAGAATCTCGTCGCGCGCATTCGCGCCACCGGCATGGGAAGCTACCTGACCGCCGCCTATTCCTACCTGGCCGTCACCAGACCTTCGCCGTATACGAAGGGGCACCGCCATACGGGGCAAACGTCGAGGGACGGTTCTATCACGCCCAGGGGCGACGACTACCTATTCGTCTACCCCTTCACCAAGACCCACGAGTGGTACCAGCTTCCGGCGGAAAAGCGCCAGGAGTTGATGGGCGAGCACTTCAGGATGGGGCATCGCTACCCCAACATCAAGGTGCACACCGCCTATTCCTTCGGCATCGACGACCACGACTTCGTGTTGGGTTTCGAAGGGAACGACCCGGAGGAGTTCGTGCGGCTGGTGATGGAATTGCGGCATTCCGGGGCCAGGCCGTATACACTGGCGGACACGCCCATCTTCACCTGCGTGAGTACGCCGCTGGAAGAGTGCCTGGAGAGTCTGGGTTAACCGGGGGAAACTAGCTGCTGATCCGGTTCAGGTAAATCCTGGACGCCGTCAAGAACCCCATAGCCGTCTCGCCCATAGGCGTATCGAAGGTTATGACGTCGCGATAGTCTCCCAACTCCAGCACCTTGATAGCCTCGCCGGGAAGGATCCGGTACTTGCAAAGGAACCCCAGCAGCTTCGGGTCCTCGTCCGGCAGGCTGACCACCCGATAGCTCACGCCCGGCTTGGCCTCGCTCATGGGAATCACCTTGCCGGTGGGCTTCTTGTAGCCGCTGCCGGGGATGGGCTTCCCGAAGGGGCAGGTGGTGGGGCCGTTCACGGCGGCGTTTATGCGGTCTTCCAGGTAGGGGGAGATACCGTGCTCCAGTTGGTGGGCCTCTTCGTCGGCGCGGGGCAATTCCACCCCCAGCACGTCTACGACCAGCCGCTCGGCCAAACGGTGTCTGCGGGCAATGCCCTTAGCCAACTCGGCGCCCTTCTCGGTGAACTCGATATCCTTCTTGGAGGAGATGCGAATGAGGCCGTCGCGGGACATGCGACGCAGCATCCCAAGAATGGACGGAAGGGTGGTGCCCAGGCCCTCCGACGCGGGAAGACGGCGAATGTAGGCCGCCAGCTGCGCGAGAACCGTCGATTCCTGCTCTTCCTTGAGGATGTAGAGGGAAAGCAGGTAGTTTTCAACGACAGACGAAAGACGTTCCGTGGGGTCTGAACGCGCCCTGGACTTGGATTTATTCGCAGTAGTCGTCAAAGAGGAGTTTGCCCCTCTCACGTTCCGGGCCGGGGCGTTAGAGGCTTCGCTTCAGCGTTGAAAGGTCCCTGTCCTTGAAGTAGTCGTAGTTCATATCGATGTACTCGGCCCACTCCTCCGGCACGGTGTCCTCCGGGAAGATGGCCACAACGGGGCATACGGGCTCACAGGCCGCGCAGTCGATGCACTCGTCCGGGTTGATGAAGAACATGGTGTCCTCATCCGTAGTATAGATGCAGTCGACGGGACAAACGTCCACGCACGCAGCATCTTTAACGTCAACACACGGCTCCGCTATGATGTAGGTCATGAACTACCGCTCCTTAGTCGAAAATTCGGATAATCCGCCCTTGGGACATATCGCCACGGCAAGACATTATATCACAATCGCTTGCCAAATCCCACAGCTTCACGCCCCCGGTTCCAACCAGCCCCAACGTGGCGGGATTGCCCTAAAGCACCAGGCCGTAGGTGCGCTTCTTGATGCTGAGATTGACGAAGGTCTCCGTGCGGGTCACGCCCGGAATGGTACCTATCTTGGTGCGGAGGAAGACGCCAAGCTCCTCGGTGGAAGGCTTGGCCACGCAGGCGAAGACGTCGAAGGCGCCGGTGGTGATGGCGACGTAGTGCACGTCATTCATATCCCTGATGGCGTCGGCCACGGCGTCCAGCTTGCCGGGCGCGGTTTGCAGCCCGATCAGGGCCGTCGTGGGATAGCCCATCTTGCCCAGGTCCGGCACCGCCTTGATTTTGATAACCTCTTCCTCCACCAGCCGACGCAGTCGGCGGCGGATGGTTCCCTCGCTGACGCCGACCTCCCGGGCAATTTTCGCGTTGGACGACCTTCCGTCCTTCTCCAATATCTTAATTATCTCGTTGTCGGTGTAGTCCTGCTTGTTGACCGTTTCTTCCATTCTTCCCTCTCAAAAGTAGCGAAAATAATGCCGTGGTATGATAAACTTAAAGACGAATCCTGTCAATAGCCCCATGAATCAAGACGATAGCGTTAGATAAATCGCATATAGTCTTTGAAATGCATAACAATCGTGGTTGAGCCCCGGTTGTCCATTTTTCGGCAAGCGGCGTCGCTTCGCTGAGAAATGCCCGGCTTTTCTTGGTAAAAACGCCGCTATTCTGATATAGTTGAATCTCAACGGGGAGGGATCGCATAGTGGCCTAGTGCGGGCGCCTGCTAAGCGCTTTGGCCGAGAAGTCGGCCTCGTGGGTTCGAATCCCACTCCCTCCGCCAGGTTTTTCTACCCTACGTACAGCAAGGAATTCATCCAGCAGTAAGCGGAAATCGAAGCCACCATGAACAGCTACTACATCTGGACAATCGGCTGTCAGATGAACAAGGCCGACTCGGAATCCCTCTCCACGGCCCTCAACCAGGCCGGGCTGAGTCCCACGCTCAACGCCTCCCAGGCCGACGTGGTGGTGCTCAACTCCTGCGTGGTGCGACAGAGCGCGGAGGACAAGGTCGTAGGCACGTTGAGCATGATGAAATCCGTCAAGGCCAAGAAGCCGGGCCAGATTCTCGCCCTGATGGGATGCATGGTCGGCGCAAAGACGGAGGAACTGGAGCGGCGCTTTCCCCAGGTGGACGTTTTCATGCGCCCTCAGCAGTTCGCCCCCATGCTCGACCTGCTGGAGGAAAGGCTGGGCATCGACACGGAGGGCTGCCTCAGCGCCGTGGCACCGGACAGTCCTTCCGTCAGCAGCTACGTGCCCGTCATCCACGGCTGCGACCTGATGTGCACCTTCTGCATCATCCCCTTCCGCCGCGGACGGCAGGTCAGCCGCCCCATCGAGGACATCGTCCATCAGGTGGGACTGATGACCCAACGGGGCATGAAGGAGGTGACGCTGCTGGGGCAGACGGTGGACGCCTACGGGCACGACTTCGACGAACCCTGCGACCTTTCCCGCCTGCTATATGCCGTGCACTCCGTAGAGGGGCTGGAGCGGCTGCGCTTCCTGACTTCCCATCCTATATTTATGAGCCAGGGAATCATCGACGCGGTGGCGGAACTGCCCAAGGTCTGCGAGCACATCAACCTGCCCTTCCAGGCGGGGGACGACGACGTTCTACAAGCCATGCGCCGCCGCTACACCCAGCGTCAGTATCGACAAATCATCGACGACATCCGCGCCACCGTCCCCAACGTGGCCATCAGCACCGACGTAATCGTTGGCTTCCCCGGCGAAACTCGGGAACAGTTCATGGAGACCTACAAGCTGATAGAGGACTTAGAATTCGACAAGGTGCACATGGCCGCCTATTCCCCCAGGCCCGGCACCTTCGCCATCCGCAAGCTGCCCGATTCCGTGAGCAAGGAGGAGAAGCGGCATCGGCTGAAGGCCCTCGAATCCCTACAGAAGGAGATTCAGGAGAAGAAGAACCGCCGCCTCGTCAGGACCACGGAGGAAGTGCTGGTGGAAGGGCGGAAAAAGGGGCGGTGGCAGGGTCGCACAAGACAGGATAAACTGGTATTCTTTGAGCATCCCTCAGACTTGCTTGGCCGGACGGTTGACGTGAATATCGAAGCCGCCACAGCCTGGTCGCTAAGAGGCTCGCCGGTGAATACGCGGATTCCCGCCTACGCGGGAATGACGGAGAGAGCGGCGGGGGTGTCGCCATGACCCTGAAACTCAGGAACCCCAGCGCGGGCAGAAAACCCTTCCTGCCCATCACCGAAATCGAACACGCCGCCTTCTGCAAGAGCGAAGACGAGCTCCCCGCCAAGCCGCTCCTCGACGAAATCAAGGTCAACGTCCGGTGGCAGAAGATTCCCCTCAAGTACCTCCGACTCGACGCCGAGGAGTTGGATGACCGCATTCATCAGGCGCGGCAGCAGTTGGGCACGAAAGTCGTCGTCCTTGGGCACCACTACCAGCGGGAGGAGGTCATCAAGTACGCCGACTTCCAGGGCGATTCCTACCTGCTCTCTCAGCAAGCCGCAAGCCAGACTGAGGCGGAATACATCATCTTCTGCGGCGTCCACTTCATGGCCGAAACCGCCCGCATCCTTTGCGCGCCCCGCCAGCGCGTCATCCTGCCCAACATCACCGCCGGCTGTTCAATGGCCGACATGGCCCCCACCGGCGACGTGCTCGACGCCTGGGACGATTTGGAAGACCTGCTCGGTACGAATTCCGTCGTCCCCATCACCTACATGAATTCCACCGCCGAGATTAAGGCGCTATGCGGAAGGAACGGCGGCATCGTCTGCACCTCCTCCAACGCCGCGGGGACCTTCGAGTGGGCCTTTCAACGGGGCGACCGCGTCCTCTTCCTTCCCGACCAGCATCTTGGTCGCAACACCGCCCTCAACATGGGCATCGACCTGGACGATATGATCGTCTGGAATCCCTTCAAGCCGATGGGCGGTCACACGGAAGAGCGTATTCGCGACTCCAAAGTCATCCTGTGGCAGGGTCACTGCTCCGTGCACACCCGCTTCACTCCGCGCCAGATTGATACGGCGCGCCAGCGTTACCCGGACATCAGCGTCATCGTCCACCCCGAGTGCACGATGGAGACGGTGCAGGCCGCCGACATGAACGGCTCCACCGAGACCATCCGCAAGGCCATCAACGAGGCGCCCGCCGGAAGCCAGTGGGCCATCGGCACGGAAATCAGCCTCGTCAACCGTCTCGCCAAGAACAACCCGGACAAGGTTGTCTTCTGCCTCGACCCCATCGTCTGCCCCTGCTCCACCATGTACCGAATCCACCCCGCCTATCTCTCGTGGGTGCTGGATTCCCTTATAGATGGCGAGATAGTCAACGAAATCAGGGTAGACGATGAGACCAAGCGCCACGCCCACACCGCCCTTGAGCGGATGCTGGAGGTCTCCTAGCATAGACGTTACCGTGTTAGAAGCGGCGGAAACCCTCGAATCCCTTGCCATTGGGGTGAGACGACTTGCTTGAAATCACCCCGGAAATACAGCGCCTCATCGACCGCGCCCTGGAGGAAGACCAGGCCTACGCCGACGCCACCACCCAGGCGTTGATTGACCCCGACATTCGGGCCGTCGGTCAATTCCGCGCCGAATCCGCTGGAGTCCTCGCCGGACTTCCCGCCGCCCTCGCCGTCTTCCAACGCCTCCAACCTTCCGCCAACCTTCAACCCCTTCTTCACGACGGCGCAATCCTCGAACCCGGCCAGACCATCGCCGCCGTTTCCGCCTCCGCCGACGTCATTCTAAGGGGCGAGCGTCTCGCCCTGAACATCCTCCAGCGCATGAGCGGCATCGCCACCGAAACAGCCAAGTACGTCCGCGCCGTCAGCGGCACGGGCGCCCGCATCATCGACACCCGCAAGACAGCCCCAGGCCTGCGCACGCTGGACAAGTACGCCGTCCGCATCGGCGGCGGTCACAACCACCGGATGCATCTGGGCGACGGCATTCTCGTTAAGGATAATCACGTCAAACTTCTCCAACATCAGGGCGTCACCCTACCAGACCTCGTCCGCCGCGCTCGCAAAAAGGCCTCCCACACTCTCAGGATTGAAGTCGAAGTAGACACCCTCGCCCAGCTGAGAGAGGTTCTACGCAGCCCCGTAGACATCATCCTGCTCGACAACATGACAGTTGAGGAAATGGCGGAAGCTGTCGAAATCACCCGAAACCACGGACGCCAGATCCTTCTCGAAGCCTCCGGCGGCATCACCATAGACAACGTCGCCGCCGTCGCCAAAACCGGCGTCGACCTGATTTCCGTCGGCGCGCTGACCCACTCCGTCAAGGCCCTCGACATCAGCATGGTCGTCAACCCCAGCCCATCCGGAAGGTGAAACCATGACCACAGGCGAAACCCACGCCCCCATCGAACGCAACATGGCAATGGAGTTGGTGCGCGTCACCGAGGCCGCCGCCATCGCCGCCGCCCGCCACATGGGCAAGGGCGACAAGGAACTGGTGGACCAGGCCGCCGTGGACGCCATGCGCGTCACCCTGGGGTCTATCTGGATGGACGGAATCGTGGTCATAGGCGAAGGCGAGAAGGACGAAGCGCCCATGCTCTACGTGGGCGAGGAGATAGGCGACGGACACGACCCTAAGGTGGACATCGCCGTGGACCCCATCGACGGCACGACGCTGCTTTCCAAAGGACTGCCCGGCGCCATCGCCGCCATCGCGCTATCCGCCCGCGGGAATATGAAGGTGCCGTTTCAGTTCGCCTACATGAACAAGATTGCCGTCGGCAAGGCGGCCAAGGACGTCATAGACATCGACGCCCCCGTGGAGACCAACCTGCGGAATACGGCCAAGGCTATGGGACGCAGCGTGGAGGAGTTGACGGTGGTGGTGCTGGACCGTCCGCGTCACGGCCAACTGCTTGCTGAGATTCGGGACGCGGGGGCGAGGGTGAAGCTGATAACCGACGGCGACGTTGCCGCCGGCATCCACGCCGCGCTGCCCGATTCGGGCGTGGACGTGCTGATGGGCATCGGAGGCACGACGGAGGGGGTGTTGACCGCCGCCGCCATCCGATGCATAGACGGCGCCATCCAATGCAAGGCCTGGCCCCGAAACGACGAAGAACGACAAGCCGCGGCGGAAGCGGGCGTTGACCTGGAGCGGGTGCACACGACGATGGACCTGGTGGGAGGGGAGGACGTGTTCTTCGCCGCCACCGGCGCAAGCACGGGAGATTTATTGAGGGGCGTCCGCTTCTTCCCCAACGGCGTCGAGACCCAATCCCTCGTCATGCGCTCCCGCTCCGGCACCCTCCGCTGGATCGACTCCCTCCACGACTTCACGAGGTTGAACAAGGCACTTTATGGGGAGTAGGGCTTGGCATACAACTCACTCCCAGTTGATGACATTATGTTGCTTGCGCCAAGGAAGCCAGAGGATTAGACTCGCTTCTCGTAATCCCCGAAAACCCAACCATCCAATTGGTGCGGAAACAACGTTGAGGGAAAGGTAATGGCTAAGCCAAGGATATTCGTTAGTTCAACTTTCTACGATTTGCGACAGGTTCGGGAAGACCTAGATCGGTTCATTTCAGGGTTGGGCTACGAATCAGTCCTGCACGAGACAGGAGACATCCCATATGGCAAAGATAGACCTCCAGAAGGATACGTCCATCGTGAAATAGAAATGTGCGACATTCTTATATGCGTGATTGGAGGTCGCTATGGCACCGAATCAAAAGAACAACCCGGGTCGTCGATAACTCAACAAGAACTTGCTACAGCTATAGAAAACCAAGTTCAAGTCTTTGTATTCATCGAACAAGACGTGCATTCCGAATACAAAACTTACCTGATCAACAAGGAAACTGCCGGAATCAAATACCAATTCGTTGATAATCCCCAAATCTACGACTTCATTGAGTCAGTATATAACCTGCCAAAAAACAATCCCATCACCCCCTTTCAGTCCGCAGCTGACATCATCGAATTCCTAAGAACTCAATGGGCTGGACTTTTCCAACGATTCCTCCAAGAGCAAAAGCGGCTCGAAGAAGTCAATGCTTTGAAAGAAATGAAGACAATAACGAGGACTCTTAGGCAACTTCTTAGCCCAATAAGGGAAGAAGGCGGTGATAGGGACGATGCAATTCAAGACAACTTGATTGCTACGCATCCAGTGTTTCATCGATTCCGCGAGGTGACGGGAACAACATACAGAATCTTCTTCTCAAACGAACAGGAATTAGACAACTGGCTACTAGCTCAAGAGTGGAAAGCTGTCTCACCCGAAGCCTATGACGATGGCAGCTATAGGGAATGGATTAACGCGGATACAAACAAGTACATCAGACTGACAGAGGCCATATTTGACGAAGAGGGCCGGCTAAAAGTCTATAATGAAGATACTTGGAATGAGGATTGGCTACAATTGTTGAATTACCATAGGGAGTAGTTAACTGTCCGCCACAGCAATATGCGACTCAGTAACAGACGATTTCCCAAGCTGAGGGTTGTGAACCCCCAAGTGTTTCCTTGCCAAGACTTGCCCAATTATGTCGTATTTCTTTAGGCAACCTTGCTTGCTATTCATTTGCCAATTACGATGTGGACACCCTCTGGTGGATAGATTGCCTACACGACTTCAAGCGGCTTAACAAGGTGCCGTACTAGGAGTAGAGAGTGGGGAGCTACCCCGCCTCCATTCCCGCGTCGTAGCGGCCCTGGCGGGCCGCCGCGGTTACCCGCGCGCGGTGGTGGAAGACGCGCTGGACTTCGGCGCGGTTGCCGTTATCGCCCGCCCACGCCCTTAGCGGCGCTCCCTGCAACCCCCGTCCGTAGGAGAAGCTCAACTCCCACGGCGCGCCGACTTTCTGCGCGTACCGGTTAATCGCGTCCAGGTTTGTCGTCGCCTCATCGTCGCCCTGGCCGCCTGAGAGGAACACGATGCCCGGCACCGACGCCGGCACTGCGCTTTTCAGACACGCCACCGTCTTCTCCGCCACCTCCCCCGCGTCCGCCCGTACCGACGCCGACGCTCCCGAAAGCGCCATGTTCGTCTTCAACAGAATCCCGTCCAACGCGACGCCCTGCGCCCGCAGCTGGCGGAACATCTCCGCCAACGCCGCCTCCGTCGCCTCATAGCACTGCTCGATGGAGTGGTCGCCGTCCATCAGCACCTCCGGCTCCACCATCGGAACCAGCCCCGCCTCCTGGCTCAGCGCCGCGAACCGCGCCAGCGCGTGGGCGTTCACGTCCAGGCAGTACGCACTGGGCATGCCCGGCCCGATGGCAATGACGGCGCGCCACTTGGTGAACCGCGCCCCCAACGAAACGTACTCCGCCATCCGCTCCCGCAGCCCGTCCAGCCCCTCCGTCACGCTCTCGCCCGGACTGCCTGCCAAATCCTTCGCCCCCGTGTCCACCTTGATTCCCGGCATCATTCCCGTGTCCGACAGAACCTTCACCAGCGGCGTCCCGTCGTCGCTATGCTGACGAATCGTCTCGTCGTACAGAATCACCCCGCTGATGAATTCCGACGCGCCAGGCGTCCGAAACAGCATCTCCCGATAGTCCCGCCGGTTCGTCTCCGTGCTCTCGACGCCGATGCTGTCGAAGCGGCGCTTGATGGTGCCCGTGCTTTCGTCCGCCGCCAGAATCCCCTTCCCCGGCGCCACCAGCGCCCTTGCCATGTCCGAAAGCGTCTCCAATTTCGCGGTGGTTGTCATCGCTTTGCCTTCCTCCAATTCGTCTGTTGACTCTCTATAGATAAGCGCCATCCTCCCCCCTTGGATGCCGAGCGGCAAAATCCTTCGCCATCTCCTCGAAGGTGACGAAACTCACTCCGGGGTGGCTCATAATGTACGAAGTCAGCCGTTCCAGCATCAGAATCACCTGCGGACGGCCCGCCACGTCTGGGTGAATCGTAATCGGAAACACCGCCTCGTCGTACTCCCGATAGACGTAGTCGAACTGGTCCCGCCACAATTCCTCGATGTCCCGCGGGTTGACGAAACCGTGGCTGTTCGGCGACGCCTTGATGAACATCATCGGCGGCAGATCGTCCAGGTACCAGCTGGCGGGAATCTCGATCAAATCCGTCTCCTCGCCCCGCTCCAAACGCGTCATCCACGCGTCGGCGGGCTTGGAAAAGTCAATCTTCGTCCACCTGTCGCCCACCCGCACGTAGTAACATTCGAAGTCGCGGTGCATCAGGCTGTTGTCGTAGAGGATGCCGTGCTTGAGCAGCAACTCCGCCGTCGCGTGGCTGAACTCCCACCAGGGCGCCACGTAGCCGCACGGCTTCCGGCCCCAATACTCCTCGACAAGCTCGATGCAGCGGACCAGCACCGCCTCTTCCTGCTCCTGCGTCATGGCGATGGGGTTTTCGTGGCAATAGCCGTGGATGCCGATTTCGTGGCCCGCCTCCGCCACCATCCGCGTTTCCTTCGGAAACGACTCAATGGAATGCCCCGGAATGAACCATGAAGTCTTGATGCCCAGCCTGTCGAACAGTTTCAGCAGACGCGGCGTGCCCACCTCGCCCGCGAAAATCCCCCTAGAAATATCCCCCGGCGAGTCCTCGCCGCCGTAGGAACCCAGCCAGCCCGCCACCGCGTCCACGTGCACCCCGTAGGCGCACAAAATCCGCTTCTCACCCATTTTTCCAACCCTTTCGGAAGGACGCAATCGCCCTTCGCGTCAATGCCGCTAGCATAGCATTACCCCACCGCAGGGACAACCGGGAACGCCCGACGCCACCTATCATAGATTGGGCGCAGGGGCGTTGGATTCCCGTTTTCACGGGAATGACGGAAAGGGCCGCTCACCCTGACTAATTTTTCTCCGCTCACCCCAAGCAGCCCCCACATCCGCTCACTCTGAGCCTGTCGAAGGGTCGAGCGGAGGGGAGGGCGCCTACAAGGGGCGCTCCTACCAGAGGTCGCCCGTCTTCCCACCCCCCAACCCCTTGACTCTTTTCCGCCCCGTTGGTACAAATGCATCAACCACTTCCCGCAAGGAGGGCACCATGTACGAAGGATTCCGAGTCATCGACGCCGACGGCCATTTCTACGAGCCGCGAGACATCTGGGACCGGTACGTGGAGCCGGAATTTCACGACCGCCGCCCCAGAGTCCGCGAGATTTTCGGTCGCTCCCGCATGGACTTCGAGGTGGACGGCGTCTTCTTCAAGCAGTCGAAAATCACCGCCGCCACCACCAAGCGGTACGCCAACCAGGAGGACAAGTACGGCGACGCCTACCGCGCCTGGTGGAGCTGCGAAAGCCGCGTCAACGACATGGACAGGTACGGCTGGGACATTCAGGTTTGCCTGCCCACCGCGGGCCACGTGGGGGCGCAGATGTCCCGCACCGACGCGAAGCTGGGGGCCGCAGTCGTCCGCGCCTACAACAACTGGGCGAGGGACTACTGCGGCGAATCCCCCGACCGGGTGAAGTTCGTTTCCGTCGTCCCCGGCGGCGATGCAGCGGAGGTGGCCGTGGAAGCCCGGCGTTCCGTGGCGGAACTCGGCGCGGTCTCGTTCATCATCTCCACGCCATCCGTCGGCCACTGGTGGCACACGCCGGAATTCGACCCCGTATGGGAGGTGGCCACGGAGCTTGACGTGCCCCTGTCTCTGCACGGCAACGAGACGAAGACGGGCGAGCCGGCCACCTATGACCGGTACAACGGCATGGGCGGCCCCTTCGAGGCCATCCACCACGCCATCAACTTCCCGATGGAGAACATGATCGGCGTCGCTCACTTCATGCTCTCCGGCATCCTGGACCGCTACCCGAAGATGAAGCTGTCAATTCTGGAGGCGAACTGCGGCTGGCTGCCCTTCTGGTTGAGCCGGTTGGAGAATTGTTCAGATGGACGGCAGGCGGTGACCTTCGACGCGGAACCGCTTGGGGCGACGCCCTACGAGTATTTCGACCGGCAGTGCTTCATCGCCTGCGACGCCGACGAGCCCGGCATAAAATTCTGCATCGAGCACGTGGGGGACGAGAACATCGTGTTCAACACGGACTACCCTCACGCCGACGCGCCGGACCCGTGGGAGCCGGTGCCGAACATGATGGCCCAGCCCATCTCCGACGACTCCAAGCGGAAGATCATGTGGGACAACTCGGTGCGTCTCTACGGCCCCCGCCTGCTGGAGGGCTTCAACGGGGGCTAAAACGCTCCTCGAACTACCAAGGGCCGCTCACCCTGAGCCTGTCGAAGGGTCGAGCGGCCCCTCCTACACAGGGGCGTCCATCGTGGGCGCCCTTTTCGCCAAAGAAAAATCCCGCTCTCTTTGACTTTCGTCGAGCGGGACATTTCCGAGTTAGCCAACGAACGTCAGCCAAGCACTACTCTGCCAAGGTGCCTACACTATATAAGACCCCTGACACACTGTCAATGTCTGCAATAACACCCCTGGCGGGATTCGAACCCGCAACCTCCACCTTGGCAGGGTAGTACTCTGTCCGTAGTACTCTGTCCATTGAGCTACAGGGGTAAAGATAGTATACGCCTACCTTCCCCTTCTTGTCTTTAGATTCAGGCTTATACGCCAATCAACAACCTTTCCGTAGGGGCGGTTCGCAAACCGTCCCTAGAAACTCGCCAACTCCGCGTCTTAACCCCTAGCCCAGCGCCTCCTCCAACGCAGCCTCCAACTCCGACGCCGTCGAGTATGCCTCGAACCGCTCCGTCACCACCCCGTCGCTATCCATCACGAACACCCACGACTCGTTCGTCCACTCCGGCACGCTGGTCAACCCCCATTCGTCCATGATGGGCGACGTTCGCGCCCGGCTCAGGTCGCCCTGCACCTCGTGGGGATTTTCGTAGACTTCGACGTGGATGAAGCTGGCCCGTCCCTCATACTTCCGGCGCACCTCGCTGACCGTCTCCACCTGCGGGCCGCACGTCGCCGAGGTGCAGAAGGACGGCGTCGCGAACACCACCATAGTCGGACGCCCCTGCCCCAGCGACTCCGCGACGCTCATAGAATACAACTCCGCATCCGGCTCGTGAGCCGACGACAACTCCTCCAACGGCGCGCCGTCGCCGACAGTCCGATTCACGCTCGCCGGCGCTTTGTCGCCGATGTCCACCACGCTGAACCCGTCCGTCACCTCCATCTCCATTATCGCCTTGCGAGACTCTCCCTCCTCTTGCCCCTCAACTTCCAGCCTCCACAATCCAACCCTGTCGAAGGACAACTCCGTGACGTAGCTGCCCCGCGTTCCGTAGGGCCAGAGATTGAAGCCCGCTGTCGCCGTCTCATGCGGCCCATCGACGGAGCCGTCATCCCCCACGAAAAACGTAGACACCTCCACCTCCGGCACGGTGACGAGGGCGCGCGCTCCCGTGAGCAGGAACGCCACCCGCTGGCTCCCCGGACGCAGCACCGTCGTCCCCAGAATTCCGTCCCAGTCCGTCTCCACTTCAGGCGTCGGCGCGGGAGTCGATGCAGCCGCTTCCGGCGTTGGCGTCTCCGTTGCCGTCGGAGAAGGCGTCGATTCGTCGGAGCCGCAGGCCGGCAACAGACCCGCCATCGCCAATACCGAAAATATCAACAAAGCCGCGTATTTCATGTATAGATTACGCACGAACACCCCCGCGGGATTCAATTTTCTCCGTCTATTCTACAGCAGCAGCGACCCTTCGGGCTTTCCGCAATGCCCGCCCACTCTCTCCCCCACAAACCCGAAGTGACAACTTTTAGTTGCCGAGATAATCCTTCCTCTGTTACCCTACCTCCATGAAGAGTTCATCGCCCAGACAAAAGTACATCTTCACCATCAGGGGCTACAGCCGCGTCGGACACCATCCGACGTCCCAATACACGAGTCGTTTCCCGGATTTTTTGAAATTCATGCCTATCTCTTCCCTAAAAGGCCACTAGTCGTTTTGTCAAACGACTAGTTCCTGAATCTCCCGATATATTGACAAACCCGCCGCAATTTATGTTAAATTCAGCACAGCAAAAAAGGGCGGCCTCGATGAGCAGGTCGCCACGCGAAAATCCGCTTCGGAGAAAGGTCATGGAGGCAAAGCGCGTAGACCGCCGGAACGCTGGGGTATTGGCACGGCTCCAGTGGGCGGCCTGCGTTCCCCTTACGTAGCCTTTGGCAGTCCGACCCCAACCCATCAGCCCACACCAAAGGCAGTAAGAGGAGGAACCCCAAATGGCCCAGGAACAGGTCAAGATTTTCGACACAACCCTCCGCGACGGCGAACAGGCCGCCGGCGCGGGTATGACCACCCCGGAGAAGCTTGAAATCGCCCGCCAGCTGGACCGACTCGGCGTTGACGTCATAGAGGCGGGCTTCGCCGCCAGCTCCCCCGGCGACTTCGAGGCCGTCGCCACCGTCGCCAGAGAAGTCCGCCGCCCCATCATCGCGTCCCTCGCCCGCGCCCATCCCAACGACGTCGACCAGGCATGGAACGCCCTCCAGGGCGCCGCCAATCCCCGCATACACGTCTTCCTCTCAAGTTCCGACATCCACCTCATGCACCAGCTTCGCAAGAACCGCGAGGAGGTCATGGACATGGCGGTAAGCATGGTGGCGAGGGCCAAGGGCTACTGCGAGGACGTGGAGTTTTCCGCAATGGACGCCTCCCGGACGGAGCCGGAGTACCTCTACACCATGCTCCGAGCCGTCATCGAAGCCGGAGCGACGACTATTAACATCCCCGACACCGTCGGCTACTCCATCCCCGAAGAATTCGCCCGGCTGCTTCAGGACATTCAGGAGAACGTGCCCAACATCCACAAGGCCGTCCTAAGCGTCCACTGCCACAACGACCTGGGCCTCGGCGTCGCCAACAGCATGGCCGCCATCCAGGTCGGCGCGCGGCAGGTGGAGGGCTGCATCAACGGTCTCGGCGAACGCGCGGGCAACGCCGCCCTCGAAGAGATAATCATGAGCATCGAGACGCGCCCGGACTTCCTCAACGTCTTCACCAACGTGGACACCACCCAGATCTACCGCACCAGCCGACTGGTCAGCGACGTTACCGGCTTTCCCATCCAGCCCAACAAGGCGGTGGTCGGACTCAACGCCTTCCGCCACGCATCCGGCATCCATCAGGACGGCATCCTGAAGGAACGCTCCACCTACGAGGTCATGGACCCCGCATCCATCGGCTGGCCCGGAACCACCTTGGTCCTCGGCAAGTTGAGCGGTCGAGCCGGCCTCCGCTCCCGTCTGGAAGAACTCGGCTACCATCTGGACGCCGACGAACTGGCCCAGGCTTTCGAGGGCTTCAAGCTGTTGGCCGACAAGAAGCGCGAAATTACCGACCTCGACCTGGAAGCGTTGATGTCCGACCAAAGGCGCGCCGTCACCGAGGACACCAGCTTCACGATGGAGCACATCCAGGTTTCCTGCGGCGACCACGAAATCCCCACCGCGACGGTAAAGCTCACCGGCCCGGACGGCTTCACCACCACCGACGCCGCCACCGGCACAGGCCCCGTCGACGCCATCTACAAGGCCATCAACCGAATCGTGCAGGTGCCCAACACGCTGTCGGAATTCACCGTCAAGTCCGTCACCGGCGGCATCGACGCCATCGGCGAGGTGACCATCCGCATCCAGAAGGACGACGGCGTCTACGTGGGCCGCGGCTCGGATACGGACATCCTCGTCGCCAGCGCCAAGGCCTATCTGAACGCCCTCAACCGCCTGCTTGCGATGGAAGAGGCCAAGAAGGAGTCCGCCGCCGGAGTCCCCAATCCCTAGAATGGCTCAGTCCGTACACAACGGCGTAATATTCCATTCTGCAAGGGAAAGAAAAACGGCTCGTAAGGTTTGCCATGCCTCCTAAGACCATGTTCGACAAGATTTGGGACGCCCACGTGGTGCACCAGGAACCCGGTGCGCCCTCCCTCATCTACATAGACCTGCACCTGGTCCACGAAGTGACGTCGCCGCAGGCCTTTGAGGGATTGCGGTTGGCGGGAAGGAAGGTGCGTCGCCCCGACCTGACCGTCGCCACCGTCGACCACAACACCCCCACGTGGGATCTTTCCCGCCCTGTCGTCGACCCCATCTCCAAGCGGCAGCTGGACGCCCTCGCGGCCAACCTCAAGGACACCGGCATCGCCTTCTACGACCGCCACAGCCCCAACCAGGGCATCGTCCACGTCATCGGCCCCGACCTGGGCTACACCCAGCCGGGCATGACCGTCGTCTGCGGCGACAGCCATACCTCTACCCACGGGGCACTGGGGTGTTTCGCCCTCGGCATCGGCACCTCCGAGGTGGAACACGTCCTCGCCACCCAGACCCTGCGCCAGTTCAAACCCAAGACTATGGAAGTCCGCGTCGAAGGCCCTCTGTCCACAGGCGTGGAAGCCAAGGACTTAATCCTTGGCATCATCGGGCAGATAGGCGTCAACGGCGGCGCGGGCCACGTCATCGAGTACACCGGCGAGGCTGTCCGCTCCCTCTCAATGGACGGGCGCATGACGGTGTGCAACATGAGCATCGAAGGGGGCGCCCGCGCGGGGATGATTGCCCCCGACGACACCACTTTCGACTACGTCCGAGGCCGTCCATTCGCTCCCAAGAGCGATGACTTCGACGCCGCCGTTGAGCGATGGCGCAAGCTCCCATCCGACGACGGGGCTGCCTTCGACAAGCGGGTTGTCATCGACGCCTCAACCCTCGAACCCTTCGTCACCTGGGGCACGAACCCCGGCATGGTGGCGAAGGTGACGGGACGCGTCCCTGACCCTGCTTCCTTCCAGCAATCCGCCGAGCGGGAGGCGGCTGAACGGGCATTGGACTATATGGCGCTGGAACCGGACACCCCCATCCAGAACATCCCCATCGACCGGGTCTTCATCGGCGCCTGCACCAACAGCCGCATCGAAGACCTGCGCGCCGCCGCCGCAGTTATTCGTGGCAAGCAGGTAAACGCTAGCGTGTATGCGATGGTCGTGCCAGGCTCCGCAAGGGTGAAGGCTGAGGCTGAGGAGGAAGGACTGGACCGCATCTTCGCCGACGCCGGCTTTGACTGGCGCGTCGCGGGCTGCTCCATGTGCCTCGGCATGAACCCAGACGTGCTTCAGCCCGGCGAACGCTGCGCCTCCACCTCCAACCGCAACTTCGAAAACCGCCAGGGCAAGGGCGGACGGACTCATCTCGTCAGCCCCCCAATGGCCGCCGCCGCCGCCATCGCCGGCCACTTCGTGGACATCCGAGAATGGAAGGAGTCCTAGCCCGTCATGCAGCCCTTCACAAAGCTGACCGGCGTCGCCGCGCCCCTGGACAGGGTCAACGTGGACACCGACCAGATTATCCCCGCCGTCCACCTCAAGCGCATTGAGCGCACGGGCTACGGACAGTTCCTGTTCGGCCCGCTGCGATTCGACGCCGACGGAGAACCCAACTCCGATTTCATCCTCAACCACCCGAGCATCCAAGACCCCAAGTTCCTCGTCACCGGTCGAAACTTCGGTTGCGGCTCCTCCCGCGAACACGCCCCCTGGGCGCTGGAGGACTACGGCTTCCGATGCATCATCGCGCCCAGCTTCGCAGACATCTTCTACAACAACTGCTTCCAGAACGGCCTCCTGCCCATCGTATTGCCAGAAGCCGAGGCAACCGCCATCATGGACAAGCTCAAGAATAACCTTGGCGCAACCCTCTCCGTCGATTTAGAGTCGCAACGGCTTTGGACCGACGACGAAGAGCTATCCTTCTCCTTCGACGTTGATCCCTTCCGCAAGCATTGCCTTCTGAACGGCCTCGACGACATCGGATTGACCTTGCTTCACGAGGACAGGATAGCCGCCTACGAAAGCCGAATGGGGATGTCCGCGTGACCGACGCTCCAATGAGTCTACGATGAACTTTCACATCGCCGCCCTCCCCGGCGACGGCGTAGGCCCGGAGGTGACAGCCCAGGCCGTCAAAGCCCTCCACGCCGTTGGCGACCGCTTCGGCCACGTCTTCGACGTCAGGCACGGGGCCATCGGCGGCGGAGCTATCGACGAATTCGGAGAACCCTTCCCGCCGGAAACGCTGGAACTCTGCCGCGCAAGCGCCGCCGTCCTGCTCGGAGCCGTGGGCGGTCCAAAGTGGGACGACCCGCAAGTGAAAGTCAGGCCGGAAGACGGGCTACTGTCCCTTCGCAGATCGTTGCGGCTTTTCGCCAACCTCCGGCCCGTGAAGCTCCACCCAGCACTCATCGACGCCAGTCCGGTGAAGCCGGAAATCCTCCAAGGAGTTGACCTCGTCGTCGTCCGAGAGCTCACCGGCGGTCTGTATTTCGCCAAGCCGAAGAAGCGCTGGACCGACGCCGATGGTCGCGCCGCCGTTGACACCCTCGCTTACACGGAAGCGGAAGTCCGCCGCATACTTCACGCCGCCTTCCGCCTCGCCCAGACCCGTCGCAATCACGTCACATCCGTCGATAAGGCCAACGTCCTTGAAACCTCTCGGCTGTGGCGTGAGCTCGCCGACGAAGTGGCGCAGGAATACCCCGACGTAACCCTCGAACACATGCTGGTGGACAACGCCGCCATGCAGCTAATCAGCGCCCCCTCCCGGTTTGACGTAATCGTCACCGAAAACACCTTCGGCGACATCCTCACCGATGAAGCCGCCGTGCTGTCCGGCTCGATGGGTATGCTCCCCTCCGCCAGCCTGGGCGAAAGCGGCGGCGCGACCCCCCTGGGTCTCTATGAACCCATCCACGGAAGCGCCCCCGACATCGCCGGACAAGGCGTGGCCAACCCCGTCGCGGCAATCCTAAGTGCCGCGATGATGCTGCGCCTTTCCCTCAACCTTGAGCGAGAAGCGCTAGCTCTGGAAGACGCCGTGACCCGCGCCCTGGACGACGGCTGCCGCACCGCCGACATAGCCCGCCCCGGCAAAACGCCCTTCACCACGGACGCAATGGGCGACGAAATAATCCGTCGGATTAGCTAGCCTTACTAACCCGAAATGTCCGACGCCCCCAACTCCCCCATAAAAGCCATCGTGCTGGACTTCGACGGGGTGATTATGGAGTCCAATGACATCAAGGCTGAGACTTTGCGCCGGCTGTTCAGCGAATACCCCCAGCATGGCGAGGCCATCGTAAACCTTCATCGGGAACACGGCGGCCTGCCCCGACGGGAGAAGCTGCGTATTATCTGCGAAGACATCCTCGGTCAGCCCGCGGACGAAGCTCGCTTGCAACGATTGAGTGAGGAATGCGGAAGGATGGTGGACGCCGAAATGATGGTGTGTCCCTTCACGCCCGGCGCGCTGGAGTTCCTGCAAACCTACTCGAAATTGCGCCCTTTGTTCATCGCAACGGGAGTCCCCGAAGACGAAATGCGACGCCTCATACGGCGCCGCTCCCTCTTGGAATACTTCGCCGGCGTCTACGGCTCCCCCAGAGACAAAGCCGCCATCCTCCGCGACCTCATGGCCGAAAACGGCTGGCGTCCCAACGAACTAATCTTCGTCGGCGACTCCATCGACGACTACCACGGCGCCCAAGCCACCGGCGTCCCTTTCATAGGCCGCGTCCCCCCCGACCAACCCAACCCCTTCCCCGCCGTCGTCACCCTGACCGTCCCCACCCTCGCGAAACTTCACCAGATATGGCAAGGCGTCCCCGTCAGCCCATCCTGAAAAGCCGGGCACAATTCTCCCCCGCAATCAGCCGCTTCTCCTCAAGCGGCACGCCCTCCAGAATACGCTCTACAATCTCCCGCGACCTCGGAAACGTAGACTCCGCGTGGGGATAATCGTTCCCCCACATTAGCGTCTCCACCCCCAGATACTCCCGCATCTGCATCCCCAGCGCATCTTCCTGGAAGCAGATGAACATGTTTCGACGGAAGAAATCGCTGGGCAGCATTTCCCCGCCAAAGCGGCGTCCCCCAAACCGCTCCGGCCTGCGAATCTCCTGGTACGCCGCGTCCATGCGATAGAGCAGATAGGGCGCCCAGCAGACCTCGTACTCCACCAGTCCCACCTTCAATCTGGGATGCCGCTCAAACACCCCCGAAAATATCATCGCCACCACGTTGTCCCGCATGTCGTATTCCTGATTGATGAACTCCACCATCCCCCGGCTGTTGCCGAACGTCGCCTTCTCGTTAGGACTCCAACGCGACGTTCCGCTGTGCATCGAAAGCGGCATTCCCAACTCCGCCGCCGCCGACCACAATGGCTCATACGTTGCCCCGTCGTACCGGCCAAACAAAGGGCGTTGCGGAATCGTAACGCCGGCAAGTCCCAGCGATGCCGCCCGCCGAAGCTCTCGCACCCCATCCGCCACTACGTCCACGTTCACCATTGCCATCCCCTTAATCCGGTCTGGATAAGGGGCGCAGAACTCCGCCAGCCAGTCGTTGTACGCTCGGAACACCGCCGAAAGCAGGTCTGTAGAAGGAATCAACCACGTCTCCAGCCCCACCGAAGGGTACACCACTGCTCCCGACACCCAGTCCAATTCCATGTCCGCAACGTGGGCGTGAGGGTCGTACCCGCCCCGTCGCACCTCCTCGTACACCCCCTCAATCCGGATGCTCTCCGGCGCCTCGAACCGCCGCCCCGCCTGCGTGTCCGACCCTACGATGCCAAAGCTGACGCCATCGTCTGCGTACCACCGATCGAACCCTCCCTCCCGCACCACCCTCGGCGCTCTATCCCGATACGCGACGGCGATGAACCGCTCCCACAAGTCCGGCGGCTCCACCACGTGAGAGTCCGACGACACCAGCCTGTATCCGGCCTTTCGTTTCACTTCTGTGGCCACGCCAGCCTCCAACCGGGAAGGTTCACCTTCCACGCGCCATCCTCCCACAACATGGGAATAATCAACCCGGATTTCAGGACTGGCCCTTGCGATTCTTCTTCATCATCGCCCAGCCCAATGGGCAGGAAGACGAAGGCGTTGGAGTCGTCCACGTAGCTGGTCGGAGCTACACGCAAGTCGGACAAGTCCTCCAACGGCCAATGCCTGAGCACCACCTTCCGAAAATCCTCCAGCATCGGCTCGCGCAAGGGATGGGAAGAATCGTTGGCGGCCTGGTACACCTGCTGCAAGTCGATGCCGCGCTCCGTGCCCCAAATGCCTTGTCGGACGCCCCGCGACTCCTTGGAGAGCATCTCCCACGCCACTTCCATTTCGCCGTCGCGAACGGCCTCCGCGAACCGGCCCGCCGCCAGCCCGCAAGCGTCGGGCGAGTTGCTCCGCCGAGTCCCGGGTATTCTCATCGCGCCTCCCCAACCCTCAAACTACCGTCATTCTAACACCACCAGCCCCGTAGGGGCGGCTAGCGAGCCGCCAGCCCCTCAACAACGGGAAACTACCGAAGAGCGGCTATGAACTCCTCATCCGTTATCCGTAACTTTCTAAGGGTTTCCCGCAATGATCCCCTGGCCATCTCTCTTTTACCCATCATTACCATGCCGGTCACAACCCGACCGCTGGACAGTCTACGCTGATAGGCTTGGTGGCTACCACGACTGGCTCTGGCCCTAAAGCAGCCCAGCCTTTCCAGGGCATTAACCACTTGTCTACTGGAGCATAGAGGTATTCGTGCCACTGTGAGGAACTAAACCACCACCAATTCAGGAACTTTCATGGAGTAGTTCCGAACCTTGCTCCTCTGTGCCGCTTCATCTGACTTGGGGCTATCCGGATGAACCTCGATACCCATTTCATCGAATTCGCGTGCGAGCTCGCCTACCTCGTGCACCGACTCCAGGTACACCTCGAGTGCTTCTTCCAGCATTTCCAAGGCTTCTTCCGCCGTATCGCCGCAACTGGCCACTCCCAATTCCGGGCATAGAGCGGTGAACTGGTTGCCGTCCTTATATGCAACTCCGGTAAGCGTTACGTGTGGCATGGTTCCTCCAAGGCGCTGTTTTCTGCCGACTTGCAGTTACTCTATTGCAATTCAACGCCAATTTTCAAGCCAATCCGGGCTTATGCCTTTTATGACTTTGTCCACTGGACATAAAGGGCCTACCTGAATAGAATCAGTCGCAGGACTCACCTACAACTTCAATCGGAGGCCGCAAACATGGAAATCGTCAATCCCGCCCTCTTCAGCTCAATGGAATGGCGACTGATCGGCCCGCATCGCGGCGGTCGGGTGGTCGCCGTGGCCGGAGACCCCACCGAGCCGATGACCTTCTACTTCGGCGCCTGCGCCGGAGGCGTCTGGAAGACCAACGACGGCGGCACCTACTGGCGAAACATCACCGACGGCTTCCTCAACGTCTCCGCCGTGGGCGCCGTTGCCGTCGCCGCTTCCGACCCCAACGTCATCTACGTGGGCACCGGCGAAGCCTGCCTGCGCGCCAACGTCTGCCACGGCGACGGCGTCTACCGCTCCACCGACGGCGGCCAGACCTGGACGCATCTGGGACTGGAAGACACCCACCATATTGGGAAGGTGCGCATTCACCCGGAGAACCCGGACCTAGTGTACGTGGCGGCGATGGGACACGCATATGGGGCCAACGAGGAACGGGGGGTGTTTCGTTCAAGCGACGGGGGCAAGACCTGGGAGCACGTACTTCGGAAGAGCGTGGACGCAGGAGCCGTTGACCTTTCGATGGATCCCAACAACCCACGGATTCTGTTCGCCGCCATCTACCAGACCCGCCGCTACCCCTGGATCAACGTCAGCGGCGGCCCCGACAGCGGCCTCTACCGCTCCACGGACGGCGGCGACACGTGGGAGGATATTACCGACAACCCCGGCCTGCCGGAGGGACTCATGGGCCGTTTGGGCGTGTCAGTATCTCCCGCCAAGTCGGGCCGCGTGTGGGCGATGATTGAATCCAAGCAGGGCGGATTATTCCGCTCCGATGACGGCGGGGATACTTGGGAGCTGGTCTCCGACAATGCCGCAATCCGGGGCCGTCCCTGGTACTACAGCCACGTCTTCGCCGATACGCAAGACCCCGAAACGGTCTACGTGCTGGAAGGCGGCGCGTATAAGTCCGTGGACGGCGGGCGCAACTTCTCGCCGGTTTACATGCCCCACGGCGACCAGCACGACCTCTGGATTGACCCGGTCAACCCCCGACGCATGATTGAGGGCAACGACGGGGGCGCTTGCGTTTCCTTCAATGGAGGCGAAACCTGGTCGACGATTTACAACCAGCCAACGTCCCAGTTCTACCACGTGACCACGGACACCCGCTTCCCCTACAGGGTGTACGGCGCGCAGCAGGACAACACCACCATGAGCCTGCCCAGCCGCTCATACACCGGCGCGATTTCGATGGCCGACTATCACACCGTCGGCGGCGGCGAGAGCGGCTACATAGCCGTCAACCCCGACGACCCCGACATCGTCTACGCCGGCAACCACTCCAACGGCTACGTCAGCCGCTACAACCACCGCACGCGCCAGGTGCACAACGTGATGGTGTGGCCGGAATCTTCCGCCGCCATCTCCGCCAAGGACATGAAGTACCGCTTCCAGTGGACCTTCCCCATTCACTTCTCCCCCCACGATTCCAACGTGCTATACACGGCGGGCAACCACGTCTTCCGCTCCACGGACCGGGGCAACTCCTGGCAGCCCATCAGCCCCGACCTCACCCGCAACGACGAGTCCAAGATGGAGGTCTCCGGCGGGCCTGTCACCCTCGACGGCACCAACGCCGAATACTACTGCACCGTCTTTGCCCTCGCCGAGTCCACCGTCCAGCCCGGACTCCTCTGGGCTGGAACGGACGATGGGCTTGTCCACATTACCAGGGACGACGGCGAGTCCTGGCGGAACGTAACCCCGCCGGACCTTCCCCCGTGGGCGCTGATAAGCATCATCGAAGCTTCGCCCCACGACCCTGCAACTGCCTATTTGGCAGCCACCCGCTACAAGCTGGACGACGAAGCGCCCTACCTCTACCGCACCACCGACTACGGCGAGACCTGGGAGCGAATCGTCGAAGGTATCCCCTCCAACCACTTCACCCGTGTGATTCGGGAAGACCCCCAGCAGAAGGGACTGCTCTACGCCGGGACGGAATGGGGCATGTTGGTATCCTTCAACGGAGGCGATGAGTGGCAGCCTCTCCAACAGAACCTGCCCGTCGTGCCGATACACGACCTGGAAGTGAAGGACGACGACCTCGTCGTCGCCACCCACGGACGCGCCTTCTGGATAATGGACGACCTTTCGCCCCTGCGCCAGATAGCCGCGGATTCCGCCGAAGCCTCGGTGCGCCTGTTCAAGCCGCGCACCACCCACAGGCACACGCCGCCCGAAACCTTCGGCGTGCCCTCCAAGGCTCCCTGGGGTTACGAACGCACCGGCACCCTCGTCGTCGCCTACGCCCAGACCCCCGACGATGATGGCGGCGTCACCCGTCAATACATGGACGGCGGCGCCAACCCGCCCAACGGCGTCTACGTTCACTACTACCTGGACGAGGCCACCGACGCCCCTGTTTCCCTCACCTTCCTGGACGCAACCGGGCAGCCCATCATCCGCTACAGGTTGCAGGACGACGAGGACGCTCCGGCCCTGGCCCTTGACGAGGAGCGCGGTTCGAAGCCTCGCGCCGGCCTGAACCGCTTCGTCTGGAACATGCGCTATCCCAAGGCCCAGACCCTTCCGAAAGACCCTCTGACGGAGTCGCTGCATCCGCCGGAAATCACCGGCCCGACGGCGCCTCCGGGCAGCTACGCCGTGCGTCTGCAAGTGGGGGACCGCACTCTCACCCAACCCTTCGAAATCGTCAAAGACCCCAGAATCGAGTCCACTCAGGAGGACATGCAGGCGCAGTTCAGCTTCCTTATACGGATGCGTGACAAGCTCACCCAGACCCACGCCGCCGTCGAGCAGATTCGCGGCATTCGCAAGCAGGTGGACGAGTGGGCAGGGCGCACCGACGCCCAAACCGTCGCCGACGCAGCCGAAGACCTGAAGGGAAAACTGGAGTCTGTCGAGGGCGAGCTCGCCCAGATCAAGGCCAACGCCCAGATCGACCGGCTCAAGTACCCTGCCAAGCTCAACGGGAAGCTCACCGGCCTCATCTCCTGGGTAACCAGCTCCGACGAGAAGCCGACCCAGCAGTCGCGGGAGGTCTTCGGGATGCTGTCCGACCAGGTCAACGTGCAGCTTGACGCCTTGCAGAAGGTTCTCGACGAGGACGTGGCGAAGTTCAACGCTCTCATAGACGAGTTGGCGGTTTCGCCTCTGAACCCGAACCCCTGAACCCACCCAACCGGCGTCGGAAAACCCGGCGCATCAAAGGAGGATAGCATGTCTTCCACTGACAACTTGTTAGCGAACAACGCCGGCTACGCCGAGAGTTTCGACAAGGGGCATCTGTCCGCGCCGCCCGGCCTGAAAATAGCCGTGGTTACGTGCATGGACGCACGGCTGGACACTCACAAACTGTTGGGACTCGTCGAGGGGGACGCCCACGTCATACGCAACGCGGGGGGCGTGGTCACCGACGACGTAATACGCTCCCTGCTGATTTCACAGCGTCTTCTGGGAACCCGCGAGGTGATGGTGATTCACCACACGGGCTGCGGCATGGCAACCTTCCGCGACGACGACTTGAAGGACGCCATCGAGGACGAAACGGGAATCCGGCCCGCCTTCTCGCTGGAAGCATTCCGCGACCTGGAGCAGGACGTGCGTCAGTCGGTGGCGCGCGTCCAGGCCAGCCCTTTCATACCAGCGAAGGATGGTATCCGCGGCTTCGTCTACGATTGTGAAACGGGTAGGTTGGGGGAGGTACGCCCCGCATAACCATCCCTTCGGCCAGGAAGCGCCGGTAGTTCCGATGAATTCGCGTCGAAGCCTTCTCTTTGTTGCGGCTGCGCGGCCCGATGAGTATGATTGTACATATCCTCTTTTACTGTCGAGGAGAGCATGAAGGTTTCCCAGCGAGGACAGATAACGATTCCCAAGCACCTTAGGGAACGCTTTGGGTTGACTCCAAGCGTTGAGGTGGAAATCAGCCCCACGCTGGACGGGGTCATAGTTCGCAAGAGAAGAACGGAGAATGACGGCTCCGGCCCCGTCGTGCTGATTAACACCACCAGGGTTAAGTCGAAGAAGGAGCAACGACGAATCGCCCGCATATTTGCCAATTCCAATACTGACATCGACCCGGACCACCCTGTCAATCGGGTTTACGGAATCCTGGGTAAGGATGCTCTTGGCAAGGGAGTTAGCGTAGACGAATATATCGAAGAGATTCGGGGTAGATGATTACCGCAATAGACTCAAACATATTGTTGGACGTGTTCAATGCGGACGACCATCATGGCCCTAATTCGAGAAAGCTTCTCTTTGATGCACACTATGCGGGTGGCATCATAATCAGCGACATCGTTTACGCAGAACTTGTTCCTTCATTCGAAGATAGGCAGTCCCTCGATCGCGCGTTAACGGAATTAGGCGTTACGCTTTCTCCAATAGACTCCTCTATGGCTTACGAAGCTGGGTTGCGGTGGAAGCGTTATCGGGATGCAGGCGGGCCTCGAAGTCGAATAATCGCCGACTTTCTCATCGGCGCCCATGCATTAGCCTCGTCTGACGAATTCTTGACGAGGGATAGTGGTTTTTCTCTACCTATTTCCCCGAACTCTATCAGTCCGCATGACCGTCCAAGCCTAGAGCCTTTGGAAGGCGGAGTTTAATGCTACCTAGCCAGTGGCGGCGGTGGCGCGGCTGATGGCCTCGGCTATGGCCTTCATCTGTGTTGACAGCGTTCGGAAATTGTCGAAACTCAACGCCTGAGGCCCGTCGCACTTGGCCGTTGCCGGGTCGGGATGCACGTCCACGATGATGCCGTGGGCGCCCGCGGCTACGGCGGCCAGCGCAATGGGCGTCACCAAGTCCCAAGACCCGGTGCTGTGGCTGGGATCCACGATGATGGGCAGGTGGCTCAGCTTCTTTATCACCGGCACCGCCGCGATGTCCACGGTGAAGCGGGTGTACGGCTCGAAGGTGCGGATGCCTCGCTCGCAGAGAATCACCTGGCTGTTGCCGCCGGAGAGGATATACTCGGCGGCCAGCAGCCATTCTTCGTAGGAAGATGAGAAGCCGCGCTTGAGCAGCACGGGCTTGTCCGTCTTGCCCACCGCGTCCAGCAAGTTGAAGTTCTGGGCGTTTCGCGTCCCTATTTGCAGCATGTCGGCGTAGGACGCGACCATCCCCACGTCCTCCGGCGTCACCACTTCCGTCACGATGGGCATATCGAACTCACGCCCGGCGGCGGCGAGAATCTTCAGCCCTTGCACGCCCAAGCCGCGGAAACTGTAGGGGGACGTCCTGGGCTTGAAGGCCCCGCCGCGGAGGATAGTCGCGCCCTGCTCCTTCACCACCGCCGCCGTCGTCATCACCTGCTCTTCGGTCTCCACGGCGCAGGGGCCGGCTATCATCACGGGGCGTTCGCCGCCGATGGTTACGCCGTCCAAATGGATAAGAGTCTCGCCCACCTTGAACTCGCGGGTGGCGAGCTTGAAAGGCTTGGAGATTCTAACCACCTCCGCCACTCCGGGCATTAACTCCATCTCCGGCTGCAAGCTCGAATCGATATGTCCCACCACGCCGATAACCGTTCGCTCCGCGCCCTGGGACAGATGCACCTGCAAGCCGTGACTTTCGATGCGCTTTTGAACATTCTCAATCTCCAAGTCCGTGCTGCCTGCCTTCATTACCACAATCATATGAGTCCCGCTCCAAACGTCTTGTTGACTGCCTACCCCTGGTCGCTTTCGGGGCTGGCGTAGATGCCCTGGGTTCTCAAACCCACAGCCCCCTTTAAATAAATGTACTCCAAATCCTCCGGCTGCTTCTCTGTGTTTACGAGCAGAAGTACGCGAATGCACATGGGCAATCCCTTCGGCACAATCATCTCGTGGGCGCACAGAAGAGCCACGTTCATCCACCCCATCTGCCGGGCGGCGAGGGCCGGGTATTCGGTGTTCAAGTCCTGGGTGGTGGTGAACCAGACCGCCGCCACCTGCGACTTGTCGATTTCATTCTCCCGCATGATGCACTGGAGCAACTCCTTGGTTCCGTCGATAATCGCCTCGCGGCTGTTCTCTTCAACCGTCGTGGCTCCTCTGATTCCCCAGCATTCGGACATCAAATCACTCCTTCCAACGGCACGGGTGCGCCGCCGACCATTTCAGAAACGAAGGCGGAGGCCCTTTCCACCACCTCTTCGGGCGTCGATTCCTGCACGATACGCACAAGGGCGCTGCCGACCAGCGCCGCGTCCGCCACTTCTCCTACCGCTCGGAAATGCTCAGGTTTCGACACGCCAAAACCCACCCCAACGGGCAGCTTGGTATGACGGCGAACGCGTTCCACAAGCAGGGGGGCCTGGGAACCCACGGAACTTCTCACGCCGGTGACGCCGGTGACGCTGACGCAGTAGATGAAGCCGGTGGCGGCGGCGCATACCTTGATGATGCGTTCCTCAGTGCTGGTCGGAGCCAGAAGCGGAATCAGGTCGATGCCGAACCGCCTTCCGGCATCGGACAAAGGCATAGATTCCTCTGCGGGCAGGTCGGGAATTATCAGCCCGTCCACCGTAGCGTCGGCGGCTTCGCGACAAAATCGCTCAACGCCGACGTTCAGGACGGGGTTGTAGTAGCCCATCAGCAGCAACGGCGTATCCGGCAGCTTGGGACGAAGCCGCCCCACCAACTCCACGCAGTCCTCCAAAGTTACGCCTTGCAGTAGAGCGTGGAAACCGGCCTCCTGAATCGTCGCGCCGTCGGCAAGGGGGTCGCTGAAGGGTACGCCGACTTCAATGCCGTCGGCGCCCGCTTCCACAAGCGCGGGAATCAGCCGCTCCGTCACATCCAGGCTGGGATAACCCGCCATGATATAAGGGAACAGGCCCGTTCTTCCTTCGTCCCTTAGTTGTGCAAACTTCGTTGCTATACGGTTTTCGGACACTTCGCCTCGCAAATTCTAGCGTGGAGAAGTATAACACATGGCTTTGACGCGACGCCCTACGTTCCGTTACAGCGTCAGCGCGGCAATGAAGGCGACGGCGTTCTGCGCCCCGTGAATCCAAAAGCAACTCCACAGGGAGCCGGTGCGGAGGTAGAGCCAGCCAATCAGCAGCCCGGCCACGAAAATCGGGATGAGAATCGCCACGTTGGCATGGGCGATGCTGAATATCACGGCGCTGACCATCAGCCCCATAACCGGCCCCCACCTGCGAATCAGCCCCGAAAGGACGAACCCTCGGAAGAAGACCTCCTCGGCAAAGGGGCCGGCCAAGACTACGAGGAATCCCGAAATGGCGAGGGCAAGGGGGCCAAACTCGGCGAAGGGGAGTTCCTGGGGTTGAAGCAAATCAATCCCAAGCTGGTTTACGACGGCCACGTAGGCGGCGTTGAACACCAGCACCGCAACCAGTATGGCGAGAGGCAGCAGCCACGAAGCGCCCCGGGACGCCTTCGAGTCTCTCAAGCCCAGGGAACGGACCCCGCCGCCGTGCATCGCCGGGCCGAATATCCAGGCCGCAGCCAGAATCACGACGACCACTATTGCCAGGCTGATGTTGAAGACGAGGGGGGAATCAGCCCCATCTTCTCCCACCGTCAAGGCGAGAACCAGCAAGCCCAAGCCGAGAAAGGCCAAAGCAGTGACAATGGCCGCCAGAACCGCTCCCAATCCCCACGGCCTGGGAGGGAATAGCTGTTCCACTAAGGCGGCGTCCTCCGCAGGCGGGTCGAATTGGTCTTCCGGTTTGCTCATCCGACAAAGCTATCACGGCTCCACGCCCCTAACAATAGACTCAGGTGCTACAATTCCTTGAGTCAATCTTGGAAGGACGAGATTCGGTCTGTAAGCACATGGATCTGTTTGAACAGAGGGGCAGGAAACTCCAGGAAGCCAACGCGCCGCTGGCCGCCCGAATTCGGCCTCGAACCCTGGAAGAATTCATCGGACAGGAGCACCTGGTGGGGCCCGAAAGCGCCCTCAGGCGCGCCATAGAGTTGGACCGGGCGCCGTCGCTCATTCTTTGGGGGCCGCCCGGCAGCGGCAAGACCACCCTCGCCAACGTCATCGCCGGACTGACCAGCGCCCACTTCGAACCCATCAGCGCCGTCGGCTCCGGCGTGGCGCAGCTTCGGAAGTCCGTTGCCGAGGCAAAGGAGCGGTTGGGCCTCCACAATCAACGCACAATCCTGTTCATCGACGAAATACACCGCTTCAACAAGGCCCAACAGGACGTCATACTGCCCCACGTGGAGAATGGCGCCGTCACCCTCATCGGCGCCACCACGGAAAACCCGTCCTTCGAAGTCATCGCGCCCCTCCTCTCCCGCTCTCGCGTCTTCACTCTGCGGCAGCTTACTGAGGAGCAGGTGGGAACCCTCATCAAACGCGCCATTGCAATTCCCGAACGGGGTCTGGGCCACCTGAAGGTGGTCTTGGACGAGGACGCGCTGGAGTTCCTGGCGAACATGTGCAACGGGGACGCCCGCATAGCCCTCAACACGCTGGAGTTCGCAGTTCACGCCGCCAGGCCCGACGCCGACGGTATTCGGAAGGTCACGCTGGGGTTGGTGGAAGACGCTCTGCAACGCCGGGCGATGCTCTACGACAAGGCGGGCGACCAGCACTACGACGTGATTTCCGCCTTCATCAAGTCCGTCCGAGGCTCACACCCCGACGGCGCCCTATACTGGCTTGCCCGGATGATTGAAGCGGGAGAAGACCCGATGTTCATCGCGCGGAGACTGGTGATTCTCGCCGCCGAAGACATCGGCCTTGCGGACCCGTCCGCTCTTTCAATTGCCGTGGCCGCTCAACAGGCCGTCCACTTCATCGGTATGCCGGAAGGCAGAATTCCACTAGCGGAAGCCACTGTCTATCTCGCTACCTGCCCCAAGAGCAACTCCGCCTACGCTGCCCTGGACCAAGCGATTGCGGACGTTCGCAACACCCCGAACGCTCCCGTGCCGCTTCACCTCCGCAACGCAGTGACGGATTTAATGCGGAAGGAAGGCTACGGCAAGGGCTACAAGTACGCCCACGATTTCGACGACCACTACGTGGAGCAGGAGTTTCTGCCTGAATCGCTCAAGGGGAGAAGGTACTACCGGCCCAGCGGTCAGGGCGCGGAACAGGAGATTGAACGAAGGTTAAGCCGATGGCGAAACCGTAACAAATCCGCTTAGACAGGGCGAATGCGTCGTTCAGCCGTTGGCAATCGCCATCGCCCGCATGGGGACTACCCTAGTTTCCGCCGGAAGATTCGTGGCCGTCACCGAAAGCCTGGGCTGCTCTTCAACGTCCCTCAAACCCATCTCGCGTAGGAAGGGATCCAGGCCTTCCAGTCCCACAGCCGCACCCTGCACCTTGTATTGCATTGGAATCACAATGCGCGCTTCGATCTGCCTGATCAAGGCAGCCGCTTGGTCCAACCCCAGCGTGGAGCCGCTTCCCACTGGAATGAACAGCACGTCCATCGGGCTGAGCTCGTCCACCATCCTGCTGGACAGAGCGGTCGCCAAAACACCCAGGTGGCACAAGCGGAGATTCTCGAACTCGAACAGGTAGGCCGTGTTGCGCGGCGGAGGAACCTCATTTGGCTTGGGAGCCGCCGGAGTCATAAATCCCCGGATATATACGCCGGAGACCCCGTATTCGCCGGGGCCTTCAATCAGCCGATAGTCCGACTCCAACCCCCCCACGTGATTGTGGTTTGGGGTGTCGTTGCTGACGGTAACGATGTCCGGCCCGGACTCCACGCTCGCCACCGAGCCTCCGACGGAGTCAGGGAAAGGATCGGTGAGGATGGTGGCGCTTGCGCCTCTGAGGCGAAAGCATGAATGTCCCAGCCAGGTTACGTCCATGCCGGACGCTCTCCCAGTCGGTAGCGCATCAGCGCCCAATATCCGGCGGGTACGAGAAGGGAGGCTACGTAGAGCTTTGCCAGGTCGCCGGGGATGAAGGGGTACAGACCCCAGGGCAGGACTTTTTCCCAAGGGTAGAAGAATCCCATCTGAAGCAGACCCGGCACGTAGAGTAGGACATTGCCCAGCAGCATGGCGACGAGAAGGGGCGCGCCCCTGTTCCAGCCTTTCTCTACCATGAATCCCACCAGGAAGGCCGCCGCGACGAAGCCAATGATGTACCCCCCGCTAGCGAACTGCCACACGAGGCCAAAGGCCCCGCCGGCATAGACGTGCATTCCCGCCATGCCCTGGCACAAGTACGCGAGGGTGGCGAGCAACCCAAGGCGCGCGCCCAACACGGCGCCGGTGAGCAGCACCGCAAGGGTCTGCCCGGTGATGGGAACGGGGTTGTCTCCGAAATGTATGGAGATGCGGGCGAAGATGGTTATGAGGAAGCTGAAGGCAATGACTCGCACCGCGTCGCCCAGCAGTTCCGTCCAAGCCGAGGATTTTGTGGGCGCTACGGTAAACGTGACCGAGCGGGTGGAAGGGGAGACAAAGATTCCTTTCGCTACGTGACTCGCGTAAGCCAAGCCGAAGCCTATGCCGAGGACTATGCCCAAGTTCTTTGCCCCGTCCTTCAGCACGCTGGACCATGAAAAGGGGCTGACGAGGGAGAAGGAGGTGGGGAATAGAGCTTCGAAGGCCGCCGCCATCAACGCCAATATCAGAGCGAGGGCCGCATATGCGGTTATGCTCGGCGCGGGCAGAATCGCCTGGGAGAGGGTTGCCGTTCTTTCCTTCGTTAACAAAGGCGCCTCCTGACTGGGGCTGGATTCCGGTTGAAGTATAATGACCGCCTGCATTCTCAGTCAACGTCAACGCCGCAAAGTAATCGCAATCGGGCTGGACGTCCATACAGTCGCAATCAACGTCTTGACACTTTTCCGCCGTGGGTGCTAGAGTCCCAAAATCCCCCCAAACATGAGGCTGGAGTGCCCAATGGCTCCACAGCAAGACAACGCAGCGTCGAAACGCCGCACCTATAGCATCCTCCGAACTCTGGTCGAAGAGTACATCGGAACTGCTTCGCCCGTGCCTTCGGAAAGCATTGCCCGCCTTTCACCCGTGAAGGTCAGTTCCGCCACGGTCAGAAACAAGATGGCGGAGTTGGAGGAAGAAGGGTACATCCACCGGCCTCACATCTCTTCCGGCGGTGTTCCTTCCAGCAAGGGGTATCGCTTCTATACGGACACGCTGGACGAGGAGTTGGAGCCGTCCAGCGACACGAAACGGTGGATTGTCAGCAGGTTCCAGCACGGCGAGCGGGAGACTGAGTCCTGGATTCGCATCGCTTCCTCGGTGCTCTCGGAACTATCGCGCAACGTGGCCATCGTCACCTACCCCAAGACTCCGGCCCCTCGGGTGCGGTACGTACATCTGGTGCTCATTGAGGAGTTTCTGGCCCTGCTGATTCTGGTGCTGGAAGAGGCCCGGTTGAAGAAGCACCTGATTCCTCTGGAGCGGCCGGGCGACCAGGACAACCTGACAACCGTGGCGAATAAGCTGACGGACGTGTATACCGGCCTCACCTACAAGGAGATGATGGCGAAGACGGTGGAGCTGACCCCCTTGGAATCGGCAGTCGCCCAGGGTGCGCTATCGGCCCTGCGGGAGGAAGCCGAAAGCTCCGCGGCCCAGTACATTCTCAACGGGCTACGTCGGATGCTTGGGCAGCCGGAGTTCGACGGTCAGGGCAAGGCGTTGGAAGCGCTGGAGGTTCTGGAAGAACGCGCGCTCGTCAATCAGATGCTCGCCGGCGCTCCGAGCCACGGAGACGTGGACCTCGTCATCGGAGACGAGAACGACGACGAGAGCCTGAAGCCGTTCAGCATCGTACTGTGCCAATACGGCGCCCCCGATGAGAGTTCGGGCGCCGTCGCCGTCGTAGGCCCGCCCCGCATGGAGTACGCCAACGTCATCGGCGGGATGCGGTTCGTCTCCGGCTACATGGGCGACCTTATTGCCCCCACCCGCTGACGCCCAGCCCGTCAACCCCTGAATCCGACAGCCAACTACGGCTTGAGAAAATCGCCCTGTTTTCGTATATACTAGGGGGGTTGGCAACATTCTCTTGAGGCCGGTTTTGGCTAAGCGCGACTATTACGAAGTTTTAGGCATTCCAAAGGACGCTTCGGAAGAAGACATCCGAAAGAGCTTCCGAAAGAAGGCCTTGGAGTTTCATCCCGACCGGAACAAGAAACCCGGCGCGGAGCAGAAATTCAAGGAGGTCAACGAGGCCTATCAGATATTGATGGACTCGGAGAAGCGGGCGCGTTACGACCGGTACGGCCACGCGGGACTGGGAGCGGAAGCCGGATACGCGCGGGACTTCGAGGGTTTTGATTTCTTCGGAGGCCTCGGTGACGTCTTCGACTCCTTCTTTGGCGGCTTCGGCGCACAGGCCAGGAACGCGCCCCGGCAGGGAGCCGACCTTCGCGACCGGGTGGCGCTTACCTTCGAGGAGGCCTACTCCGGCGCGGATAAAGACGTTACCGTGCACCGGACGGAGATATGCAGCCGTTGCAAGGGACTCCGCAGCGAGCCGGGAACGTCGGTGAACAAGTGCGACCTCTGCCGCGGGAGCGGCAGCGTTCGAAGGTCTCAGCGCGGCCTTTTCGGACAGTTCGTCCAGGTGGTGGCCTGCCCCACCTGCCGCGGCGAGGGTTCCACCATCGAAACCCCGTGCAAGGAGTGCAGAGGAGCAGGCAGGGAAACAGTCGAGGTCTCGCGGGTTGTGAAGGTGCCCGCTGGCGTCGATAACGGGATGCAGGTGCGACTAACCGGCGAAGGCGACGTGGGCCACAACGGAGGGCCTGCCGGCAACCTGTACGTGGACATTTCCGTCCTTCCCCACCACATTTTCAGGAGAAACGGAAACGATCTGCATCTGGAGATTCCAATAAACTTCGCCCAGGCCGTGCTGGGAACGGAAGTGATCATTCCGTTGATAAAGGGAAGCGAGTCCCTGAAGGTGCCCGCAGGCACACAACCCGGGGCAGTCTTTATGTTGAGAGGGAAGGGGATGCCCAAGATTGGCGCCCGTGGTCGCGGCGACCTGCTGGTGGAAGTATCCCTGGAAATTCCGACCAAGCTGGACTCGGAGCAGCGGGAGGCCCTGGAGAATCTATCCGAGACGATGGCGTGGAACAATGGCAGCTACGGCAAGGGGAAGGGCATCTTCAACCGGGTGAAGGACGCCTTTACCGGCTCCTGAACTGAAAGCCGCCGCCGCATGACCAACCCTCGCTTGCCCATCCGCTCCCGGCGTTCCTGACATCGTGGAATGGCTGGAACTTAGCGTCCGGGTGCCGTCCGAGTTCGTAGAGCCGGTTTCCTACCTCTTTGGGCGTTACGGCAGCGGACTTTCAATGGAGAAGGCGGGAGAGGGCAAGGTTCTGCTCAGGACCTACCTGACCACCACCGCCACGCAGAAGCGCGCAAGAATAGAGGTGGGCGTCAAGCTCATCAGCTCCCTTCGTCCCATCGGGGAACTGGGCGTCCGCGAAATCGAGGAAGAAGACTGGCAAGAATCCTGGAAGGAACATTTTACCCTGCTGCGGGTGGGACGCCGGTTGGTAATCAAGCCTCCGTGGATTCCGTATGAAGCCCGCGATTCCGAGCTCGTGTTGGAGATTGACCCCGGGTTGGCCTTCGGCACCGGGCATCATCCGACCACGCAAATGGCCCTGGAGGAGTTGGAGAGGCTGTCGCCCGCGGGCATGAGGGTTTTGGACGTGGGCGCCGGTTCGGGCGTGCTGAGCATTGCCGCCGTCAAGCTGGGAGCGCAACAGGTGACGGCGCTGGACGTGGACTCCACCGCTGTGAAAACGGCCCGTCAAGCCTTGAGGGCCAACCGTATGGCGGACAGGGTGAGTTTGGGCCGAGGTTCGCTGCCCCACAGCCTGGCGCCCGCGGGAGCGTTCGACCTTGCCCTGGCCAACATCAGCGCGAAGGTCATATCCAATCTGGCGCCGGATCTGCATCGCTGCCTGAAGGCGGGAGGAATTCTGGTGGCGGGGGGATTCCTGGACAAACAGGAGGAGCAGGTGAGGACGAGGTTAGACGAAATGGGCTTCCACATCCAAAACCGCTACGTCATCGAAGATTGGGTGACGCTGGAAGCCGTCAAGCCAAGGGGCTGACGGTACACGCTCCGTTACGACTGCCACCTATTCGGAGCGGGGAGGACGCCCCATCAGCCTCGCTACCGCTTCGTTCAACTCCAACCCCTCGAAGAGAATCTGATACGTGGCATCGACGATGGGCATTTCCACGCCCAGCTTCTGCGCCAACTTCCGGGCCGCCGCCGTGGTGTGCACTCCCTCCGCCACGTTCTCCATTGAGTCCAGGACTTCCGTAAGGGTTCGTCCCTTGGCCAGCTCCTCGCCCACGTGTCTGTTGCGGCTGAGACGGCTGAAGCAGGTAGCCGCCACGTCTCCCAAACCCGCAAGCCCGGCGAAGGTCAGGGGGTTGGCGCCCGCTGCCACCCCCAACCGGGTTATCTCCGCCAAGCCGCGAGTGATGAAGGCCGACTTGGCGTTGTCCCCGTAGCCGAGACCGTCGCAGATGCCGCTGCCTATGGCGACGATGTTCTTCAATGCGCCCGCAAGTTCGACGCCGATGACGTCGTCGTTAGTGTAGACGCGGAATCTGGAGGACATCAGCAGCCGTTGAACTTTCCGGGCTGCCTGCACGTCATTGCTGGCGACAACTGTGGAGGCGGGCCTGCCGGCAATCACTTCCTTGGCGAGATTGGGGCCGGACAGGACGCAGTAACGACGGGACAGGCCGGGCGGCATCTCATCGGAGAAGACGGCGCTCATGGGCTTTCCCGTCTCCATTTCGAGTCCCTTGGCCGCGCTGGCTATGATGGCGTTGTCTCCCAAGGCGTCCCGAATCCATCGCAGGTTTTGACGGAATCGCTGTGCAGGGACGGCCATAATGACCGCTTCGGCATGGGTTAGGGCTTCAGAATTAGAGGCGGTGACCGCCAGGTTAGAAGGGATCGGTATTCCCGGAAGGAAGCGGCGGTTTTCACCGTCACGGCTGATCCGGCGAGCCTCATCGTCGGTGCGCGCCAACAGAGCAGTAGGAACGCCGTTGCGGCACAGCTGAAGGGCCAGGGTGGTGCCCCAGGTGGTAGTCCCGACTACGGCAGCTTTGGCAGTCATGGCCTACCCGGAATCCGCGGGGTTCACCCGATCGCCCAGGCGCGGCTCCGTGCCGCGGCGAAGCCGCAGGATATTGTCGGAGTGCTGCCAGAAGATGACGAAACCGCCGACGCCGAAATATATGAGATAGACCAATGAGAAATCGAAGAAAGCAACCTGCACCGCCGCGGCAACGACGGCCACAGTCACGGTCGCAAGCGACGCAAGCGACACGTAGCGACTCAGGCGGGCGGTGACGGCCCAGGCCAGAACGCACAGCGCCAGGGCGATGGGAGAAATTATCAACACCGCGCCGGCGGCGGGCATGATGCCGCGTCCGCCCTTGAATCCGAGAAACATCGACCAGTTGTGGCCCGCCAAGGCCAGCAGGCCGGCCGTCACTTCCGCAGAGGGAGTATCGGAAACGACTTTCGCCAGCAGAACCGCCAAAGCTCCCTTGCTCAAGTCCAGAACCAACACCAGGGCAGCGCTCTTGAGTCCGCCCGTTCGCAGGACGTTGCTGGTGCCCGTCCGTCCGCTTCCGTACTCTGTCACGTCCACGCCGTGGAAGAGCCTGACCACGAGGAATCCCCACGGCACGGAGCCGAGGACGTAGGCCAGGGGAGCCAGGATGAGGTACTGGGCGAGGGACTGCGAAGTGTCCATGACCAGCGCGACGGCCAGCACGTAGACCGCCAGCAACGGAGGAACCGCCAGAGGCAGCGCGTACTTCATCGAGTCCTCTTGCCGCGCTTGAACACCAGCCGCAGGTGGGTCTGGCGAAAGTCGAAGGCCGCCCTGATGCGATTTTCCAGATAGCGACGGTACGAAAAATGAACCTTGGTGTCGTTGACGTTCATCACGAAAGTCGGCGGGTTCACGCCCACCTGCCGGATGTTGCGGATGGCTACGCGGCGTTTGCCCATAGAAGCCGGCGGCTGGTTCGCCATTGCGTCCAGAAGCACCCGTTGCAGCTTGCCGTGGGGCACCACCCGCTGCCGTTCCTGGTGTAGGTCCAGGGCCAGCCGCAGCAGGTCGCCGATTCCTTCTTCATTCAGCGCCGACGTGAACACGATGGGCACGTAGGGCATGAAGTGCAGCCTGCGCCGCACCGTCCAGAGGGCTTCCTCCCTGGCCGTGCCGGTGGGGTCGTCGATGAGGTCCCACTTGTTGACGACGGCTACGACGCCCTTGAAGCTCTCCGACGCGTAGCCGAAAACGTGGGCATCCTGGGCGGTGGCGAGCTCGGAAGCGTCCATCACCAGAAAGGCCAGGTCGCTGCGCTGGATGGCGCGAAAGGCCCGCAGAACGCTATACTTTTCGATGCCACGCCGCACCTGCCCTCGACGGCGTATGCCCGCCGTATCCACCAGAATCATGGGGCTGCCTTCAAATTCGAATCGGGTATCCAGGCTGTCCCGCGTCGTGCCCGCAATTTCGCTGACGATGGCCCGCTCCTCGCCCAGGATGGCGTTCAGCAGCATGGACTTGCCCACGTTGGTCCGTCCCAGGATGGCGATGCGGGGCACGCCGGGATCCTCCTCGTCGGGTTCCTGGAATGGCAGAAGTTCGGCGGTCTTTTCCATCAGATCGTGGATGCCCAGGTTGTGGTAGGCGCTCACGTAGAGCGGCTCGTCCAATCCGAGGCCGTAGAATTCCGCCGCCGAAAGCTCCCGCTTCTGATTGTCCACCTTATTCACGACGGTTATGGAAGGCTTCTCGCGGCGGCGAATCTGCAAGGCAATCTCCTGGTCGACGGGGTTCATGCCCTCCGCGCCGTCCACCAGGAAATAGAGCAGGTCCGCGTCATCGATGGCGATTTCCACCTGCGTCCGCACCTTGCCCTTGAGGGGGTCTTCCCCCGGAGGTTCCAGCCCGCCGGTATCGACCAGCGTGAAGGCCAGATCGTCCCACTCTACCTGCCCGATTATCCTGTCGCGGGTGGTGCCGGGGATGTCGGTGACCACGGCTTCGCGCCGTCCCACCAGCCGGTTGAACAGGGTGGACTTGCCGACGTTCGGCCTGCCTATAATGGCTACAAGTGGTTTAGTCATAGTCTTAGTTCGAAGGGTCCTCGTGGCCCAGAGGCTGCTGCGCTAGTCCCCGGGGCGGTTGAGATATTCCAGAAGCGCCTTTTGCGCGTGGAGACGATTTTCCGCCTGGTCGAAGGCCACCGACTGCGGATTATCCAGCATCCCGGGCGGCACCTCCTCGCCGTAGTGGGCGGGCATGTCGTGCATGAAGATGGCGTCGGGACGGGCCAGGGACAGCAGTTCCGGGTTGACGGTGTAGCCCCTGAACGCCGCCAGGCGGGACGCCCGGTCTTTTTCGTCGCCCATGCTTACCCAAACGTCCGTATAGACCACGTCGGCGTCTACGACGGCCTCGCCCGGCTCCGTGAGAAGCAGCGGCGGCGGCGCGCCGTTCTCAGCCGCCCGGACCGCCGCATCCTCCAGGCTGGCCCCGTCCAGCTGATACCCTGGCGGCGATGCAATGACGAAGCTGCCGCCGACGGAGGCGACGCCCAAGGCCAGACTGCGCGCGACGTTATTGCCATCGCCGATGAAAGCAACCCGCAGCCCTTCAAGCCTCCCTTTGGCCTCCGACATCGTCTGCAAGTCCGCCAGCGTTTGGCAGGGGTGCTCCCAATCGGAAAGCGCGTTGACAACCGTCACGGACGCGTTGGCGGCGAATTCCTCCAACGCCTTGTGAGAATTCACACGGGCGACTATTCCGTCCACGTATCTAGAAAGCACCTTCGCCACGTCGGACACCGGCTCCCGAACGCCCAAGCCAACTTCCTGACCGCCGGTGTAGAAGCAGTGCCCACCAAGTTGGTGGATGCCCACCTCGAAGCTGCCCCGGGTTCGTAGCGACGGCTTTTCGAAAAGCAAAGCCACGGTGCGGCCCGACAAAGCGTTGGACGCAGCGCCGCGCTTCATGGCCGAAGCCCTTTCGACGACGGCGCGTATTTCCGAGGAACCGAGGTCCGTGACTGATAGAAAACTTGGCGGGGTCATCTGCCCTCCTGGGCAAAATAATATCTCAAGGGGTGGAGGTGCTTCAACCTGCGCCCGTTGGCGACCACCCTTATATCAATGGAACGTGGGGAGCCACTTCCCTCGGCAGCACCCCGATGATTCTGGGATCGTCGGCTATCTCGACTTGCCTACGATAGGGTTCAAACCCGGATCGGACGTAGAAAGCGACGGCGCCGGGGTGGTCGAAAGTGCAGGTATGCAGCCAAAGCCTGCGGATGGGACGCGACCACGCGATTTCCAAAGCACGATTCATCAACCACCGGCCTGCCCCCTTGCCAAGCATGCCAGAAGTCAGCCCGAAATAGACTATCTCGGCATCGCCTTCGACCCTTAAATCGAGTTCCAACAAGCCCCGATTCTCATCCCTGACAGTCAATACGTAAATCTGGTATTGGGGATGGCGCAGGATTTCGCTGAGAGCGGCATCGTCCAGCTTGAGTCGTGAAAACCATAGCCAATCCTGTCCCACCTGCCGGAACAATGCCCGGTATTCGTCCAGGTTGGAGAACTCGGCTTCCTTTAGAGTCCACGATTCCTGGGATGGGCCCGGGCGGGCCGGAGGACGTTGAACCATCTGCAAGTAGGTGATAACGGCGGCAACCTTCCCTGGGGGCACGTCGAAAAAATCGTCTGGCAAAATCATAGCTCTCCGGTCGGAACTGTCTAATCTGCGGGAGAAGCGTTGGACTTCTCAACCAGGGAGGAACTTTACCAACACAACCCTCGTCCGCTCAAGCCCAAAGCAATCGGAAATTCGCCGTCCACAGGCAATCTATTCTGCGGAAACTCGTGCGACCCATTGACAAGCAACAGCGCTGGAATTACACTTCCTAACGTCATATACTGATATGTTATATCATTTAGAGTTTGAAGGAAGCTTGATGTTCCAAGAGAACATGAACCATCCGCGTTTATCCGTACAGCGGCTTGGGCATTTCGTTCATCCCAATGCGAAAATCGGAGACTCCCGCTTCCAAGGCATCAGTTGAGCGCAATATCTCTTTGGCATTGCCCACAGGCTGAATTACCATCCATTGAAGGGCAAGTCTCTTACGACGCTCGTAGATCAGCCGCATTCGGGGATTCCCTGAAGCCACCAACCTTGTAGAGAGCAACGGAAAAATACACGGAGGAATACATGATACGATTTCGCAGCCTAATGCTGCATAAGGTATACATCGGCGCGCTGGCCCTGCTGGGAATAATGGCGCTGGCAGCCATTGCCGCATGCGCCAGCGACCCTGAACCTACGGAGACCCCGGCGGCCACGCCCGCCGCCACTCAGGCGACGGCGGCGCCCACACCGGCAGCCGCAGCCCCGACACCGGAGCCCACGGCCCGACAGACTCCATCGGCTCCCGCGCCAACGGCAAAGCCAAGCACGCCGGCGCCAACGACGGAGACGCCCGCCGACCCGGGCCCGGTATTGCAGATTGTAACCACGACGAACTTCGTCGCCGACTGGGTCAGGAACGTGGGCGGGGATAGAGTCGAAGTATTCAGCCTTCTGGCCCCCGGAAGCGACCCCCATTCCTATCAGCCTGGAGCGAGGGACGTGGCCAGAATCGCCGACGCGGACATGGTTCTGAGCGTGGGTTTGGGTCTGGAAGCGGGCTGGCTCACGGAACTCATACACAACGCCAGCGTGGACGAACACGGAATCGTAGCGCTGGGCAATCACATCGACCCCATCGAAACGGAGGAGACCGGCGCCCACGGGGATGAGCACGAGGGTGAAGAGGAGCACGGTACGGCCACGGGTCGGCTGATAATCGCCGACCGGGAGCAGGCGGCCCTATCCGTTCTCGACCTGACTACGGAAGGTCTCGCCGAGCTTCGCATCCCCGTCGCAGCGGCGGGCGCGAGCCTCTACTCCAGCCCCAGCGGTCGCTTCCTCTTCGCCATCGCCCGCGGGCCCGAGGATAACGACGACCGGGTCCACGTGTTCGACGGCGGAGTGTACCTGGAAGAGCACGACGGACACATGGACCTGATTTCCGAACCAGTCACCCTGATGGACGTGGGCACCACCGACGAGAGGCCGGTGCACGTAAGCGTCCATGCCGGTTGGACGGCCATCTACCACGACGGCACGGGCCGGGCCGCTCTCTTCGAGGAGCATGACCTGGAGGAAGAGTACAACGACTACGAACCCATCTGGATGGAGGCAGGATTGCAGCACGGGGCCGTGGTTCCCCTGGGCGAAGATTTCTTCATGGTCACGTCCAACAACCCGGACTATCCGGCGACGGCGACCAGCAGCCTGCCCCTGGGCGTCGAGGTTCGCACAGCCGACAACGTGACGGTCTACGACGCAAGCAACCGGTCTTGCCCCGGCATGCACGGTGAAGCTCCCAGCCACGACGGCGTCCTCTTCGGCTGCGTCGGCGGCGTTCTCTTCGTGGAAGGCCATGACGGAGAATACGAGCACGTCTTCATCGACAACCCGGCGGAGATGAACGAGGCCGCGCGCATCGGCTCGGTGTGGGGCCACGAGGACTCGCCCCACTTCTTCGGCTCCGCTTCCTACAGGCACGAGGGCGCGTCCGTATACGACGGCCTCTGGATGATTGACGCCGAGGGCGGAGAGATTGCACAAGTCATGCCTTCGACGGATGAGAAGCGGGTCTACGGCGCGGCCTTCGACGGGCACGGAGAGGAATTCTTCGCGCTTTCGGCTGACGGAATGCTGAACGTCATCAATCCCGAGACCGGCGAAGTGGAAGAAGAGATGCAGCTGGTAGATCCCTTCGACGGCGACACGTCGCCGTCATTCATCGTCGTTGGCGAGATGATCTACGTCTCCGACAGAGCCTCGGGTCGCATCTTCGAGTTCAGCGTGGCCGACGGCGAAATCGAGCGCGAGTGGGGCATTGACGGAACGCCCGGCCGTATCGCCTTCGTTGGCGTGGGCGGTGCCGCCAGCTTCGAAGAGCACGACCACGGCCCGCTGGACCCCCACTTCTGGTTCGACCCGCTTCGCGTGAAGATAGCCATCGACGAAATAGCCGAGCATCTAGCTGAGGAGAACCCGCAGAGCGCGGACTTCTTCCACGCAAACGCGGAGAATTACATGTCGCAGCTGGACGAGCTTCACGCCTGGACTCTGGAGCAGGTGGAGCAGGCGCCGGTGGAAAACAGGCTGCTGGTAACGTCCCACGACACCCTAACCTACTTCGCGAAGCTGTACGGCTTCGAAGTAATCGGCACCGTCATACCCTCCACCCTCTCTACGGAGACTGAGCCGTCCGCCAAGGAACTGGCTCACCTGATAGAGGAGATTGAGGAGTTTGGAGTGGCCGCAGTGTTTGGCGAGACCACCGTCAGCGAGCGGCTGGCCCAGACCATCGCGGACGAAACCGGCGCGAAGCTGGTCCGTCTCTACTCCGGCTCCCTTGGGCCGGAGGGCAGCGGCGCGGACACGTACATCACAATGGTGCGCTACAACGTGGAGAGCATTGTGGAAGCGCTGAAATAGACAAAATCAACGTCGCCGAGCCGCCGTACCCCCGCGGACAGGCCGGCGACAGCCGGGAGCCTCGGTTCCGAGGCTTCAATCGCAACGGCTGAGAGCGTGGCACACCGTTCAGCAGCGCGAACCACGCTCGAAGCCAACAGGAGAGGCGGTCTGATTGACCGCCTCTCCTGATTTTCCTGTTGCGCGCCGCAATAAGGTCAGCGGGTTGCTCAACTACCCCGGCCTATTCGGGCTTCAAGTAGGTGAGGAGCCATTCTCCCACGAATTCTTCGTAGACGAACACCATCTTCACCTCGCCTCCCGGGTAGCGAGCGGTGTGCCTAATCTCCCACTTCCCGGGGGCGATTTCCTTGGGAGGCGCCGTCTCCTCCGCCGTAAAGATCAGGCCCCGGTCCTTGAAGGGCTGCATATTCGAACGAAGCGACTCCTTCTCCTCCTCCCAGTAGTCGTCCGAATAGAAGGCCTCCAGCGCGTTCGGGTCGTGGGTATTGTAGACATCCCACAACTGGAAGCTCTTATCTCTGAGGTGCTCCACAAGGCCAACCAGTCCGCCGGAGTCGGCTTCCCCGGCGGGCGCGGGCGTTTCGGCGACCTCGGCGGGGGTCTCCTCATCCGCCGACCCGCCACACCCTATCAGAGCCAGGGACAGAGCCAACATGACCGCCAAGGCTATTCCTCTCCAAACCATATCATTCACCTCCTGCGGCGACGTTTGCATAACCGCCGCCTTCCATTATCCACCCTGCCACATTGTGTGGAAAGACCTAGCGAGGGGGCCTCGTCAGCTTTTTCAATTCCAGAAGAGAGGCGTGCAGGGTTCTCTCGACACCCCCTCGTAGCGGCAAAGCGGAACCGCTAATCGTTTGGCTCAGCCGAAGTGAATTAGATACAGAATGGCGGGCGGCATTGCGCCGCGGGGGTTTCCGTCATTACCGCCGCCGTCCTACTCATCCGGTTCTTCGTCTTTCCTGGATCTCCTCCTACCCGCCAACATTCTGTACAGGACGAAACCGGCTGCGGCGGCAATGGCCGCACTGGCGACTATCAAGCCGATTATAAGGCCGGGTATCCTTCCGTCGTCTTCGGCCACCGGCGGCGCGGGCGTGGGTTCGGGCGTCGGCCTCGCCGTAGGCATGGGCGTAGGCTCCGGCGGCGCGGGCGTCGGAGTCGGCGTCGCCACCGCTAAGGGCGTCGGCCCGGGAGTCGGTGCGGGTTCGGGCGTCGGCGTGAGAGCAGGCTCCGGCGTCAGCTCCGGCGTCGGCAGCGGCCTCACCCTGACAGGCGGTTCCGCCGTCGGACTGGGGGTAGGTTCAGGCGTAGGCTCTGGCGTAGGCTCCGGCGTGGGTTCAGGCGTAGGTTCGGGCGTCGGCTCCGGCGTAGGTTCAGGCGTCGGCTCCGGCGTAGGCTCCGGCGTGGGTTCGGGCGTAGGTTCGGGCGTCGGCTCCGGTGTAGGCTCCGGCTCGGGCACCGGCTCAGGCTCGGGCTCAGGTTCAGGGGCAGGCGCGGGAGCCGGGACGGACCCACGCGCCGTCGGCGGGTCTTCGGGAGGCGGCGGAGCGGGCCTGACTTTATCCGTCGTGATGTCCTGTATGAATATATCGTGGAAGCCGGGATCGTGGCTGTAGGCCTTGTGGCTGATAGTAACGCTGCCGCTTCGCGCCGTAAACGTGACGGTCTGCGGCGAGTCCCAATGGCTTGGCACGAACCTGAGGCGCGCGGGTCTGACGCTCGCGTTCGTGCCGGTTATCTCAATAATTACATCGCTGGTGGACGGCTTCGCAGTAAGTTTGACGGTGTACGAGACGGCGGTGCCTATCTGCACCTCGCCATCATCTATCTCTATGGTCGTTCCATCAACTGTCGAGATGCTTGTGGATACCTTTTGCACGTCGAGGGCGACGCTGCGCGTGTATACGAGCTGTTCCCCGGAGGACTTGCCGTCGTCGTCAGAAGTCACGGCGGAGTTGACCGCGCGGACCTTGAAGCCGTACCGGGACATGGCATCGAGCTGCGGGCCGGAAAGGGGCACGACGGCCTCGCGGACGTCGGGGCCGCCGGGCAGCTCAGTCCATTTGTCGGGGAATGCGTCGGGATATTCGCGCTGCTTGTACTGCCATTCGGTGATGGTGGAGTCGTACGGGTTGGGGTCGTTCCACGTAAGCCTGACCTCGCCAGGATTGTCTGTGAGGGCCGCCCCGAAGTCCCGCGGCGCGTCGGGGGCGGTGACAGCGAGGTTCGAAGTGGTCAGCTGGTTAACAGTAGAGGGGCCGGCGCCGGCCGTGTTGACGGCCCGAAGCTGGAAGCTGTAAGTCTGCCCATCATCCAGACCGGTCACCGTGTAGCTCGTCCTGGGAATCGTATCGGTTTGGGTCGTGACGGCCAGGCTGAACGCGCTGGATCCCGACGACGATGATTGGACCATCGCCGATATGTCCTTCCATCCCGCGTTGGTTGGCGGGGTGGCCGTTGCCTCATCCGTCGCGGGATGGATCATCGGACGCACTTCCACGACACACACCTGCCCGACGGCGCAGGCGGCGGCGTAGGAGACGGTGTCATTGTCGCTGTTCGCAATGTCCGTCCAGTTGCCGAAGTTTGCCGTTCCCGCCTTCGTTCGATACTGGTACTTCTCGATGGTGTTGTTATCGGGGTCGGTCCACGTAAGCGTCTCCGTGTTATTGACGCCGTTGAAGGCGGTGAAGCTCCACTCGGCCACGGCGGCCAGGGGCCTGTCCTCGCTGCTATTGTCCTGCTCAACCGGCGCAACCTGGACGACGTGCTGCGTTCCGGTGGTCAGGCCCGTCAGCGTGTAGGAAGTCTGGGTGGCCGGGACGCATGGAGAATCGCAGGGTATGTCGTGCCAACCCGCCGCCTCGGAAGGCGTGGAGGTCACTGCGCCCAGGGCCGTTCCCACCAGGTTATCGCTTACATTCAGCGCCCGCGTCTTGAAAGCGTATTCCGTGCCGTTGGTGAGGTCGGTCACGACGTAAGAGGCGAGGGCGCCGTCCGTATAGGCGCAGCAATCGCGCAAGTCAACCTCCATTTTACGCGAGGAACTGAGTTTCACGTTCACGCTCTGCGCCGTGTGCCAGTTGGAGGGGGTGAAGGTCAGACTGGACGGGCTGAAGACCACGTGCGTTTCCGAGAACGTAAACGTCACATTGTGGGAAGGCTTGGAGTCGAGCTTCACGCTGACCGTCTGCTCCGTGTCCCAGTTGGAGGTCTCGAAAGTCAAGTCGGACGGAGTGATAGTGGGGTGGGACTCCATATCCGTCCATAGTTCAGCCACGGGCGTAGCTTCAACCGGGCCGAGAATCAGCCCCACCGGGCTGTTGGAGGAGTTCACCGCCCGCACCTGGAAGGTGTATTCCGTGCCGTTCGTAATATTGGAAACGTCAATGGAAATGGTATCCTGGCCGGTGGTGGGCGCGGTGAACCAGCTACTATATCCGCCGGTGGTCTTGTGTTGAACCTGCCAATTGGCGATGGTCGAGTCGTTGGGATTAGTCCAGCTAAGGGTGACCCCGGCGCTGGCCGGCGTCGCCTTGAGGCCGTTGGCCTTCGCGCTGACCTGCTGATGCTGCCACTTGACGATGGTCGAGTTTTCGGGGTCGTCCCAGCTGAGGACGACGTGGGCGTCGCCCGGCTGCGCCTTCAGTCCGCTGGTCGTGCTAACCTGCCGGTACTGCCATTTGACGATTTCGCTGTTGTTCGGGTCGTCCCACGCCAGCGTGACTTCCTTGGCGGAGCCGATGTTGCCGATGGCCCATTGGCCCACCGACGGGAGCGGCGTCAAGGCGTTCGGCTTCACCGCCCGCACCTGGAAGGTGTATTCCGTGGCGTCGGTTAGGCCGGTGACGGTGTAGGAATTCTGCGTCCTCATGGTGCACGGCGACGCGCAGGGTATATTTGTCCAACTGCCGTAGTCGCCCGTGCCCTCCTTCTGCCGGTACTGCCAGCCGGTGATGGCGCTGTCGTTGGGGTTCGTCCAGTACAGCGTCGCTTGCTTGTCGGCGACGACGACGGCAAGAGTGCCCTCCATCGAGCGGTACTGGTACTTCGAGATGGACGGGTCGTTGGGGTCCGTCCATGTCAGTTTGACCTGGAAGTTGGATATTTGGCTGGGATCACCCGTGAAGTTCACGGGCATGTTCGGCAGAAGCGTAACTCCCCGCGCGTTCGACGCCGCGCCCTTGCCGGCCACGTTGACGGCGCGGACCTGGAAGCGCATCACCGCGCCAGTCACGCCCCCTACCTCGTGCGTCAGCTTGTCCTTCTCCCTGTTCGCCGTCTTCCACGTCGCGGCGGCCAGCTTCGTCGCCCATTCCGTGTCGGTGGTGTCGGCGTCGCCGGTGGCTGCGCGGTACTCCCATCCGCTTATGGACGGGTCGGGCGGTACGAGGGCGGCCCAGTTCAGCGTCACGTCGAAGTCATTGCTCTCCCCCTCATACTTTACGTGGGCGTCTTCTATCTCCGCCAACGCGGCGGCGGCGGGCGTGAGGGTGATGGTGGCGACGCTGGAGGCCGTGCCGCCGCCGGAGATGTTGAAGGCGCGAACCTGGATCTGGTATCCGGCCCCGGTAGCGCCGAAGGGGATGACGTAGCTTCTCGTGTCCTTGTCGCTTCCGGGGATGTCCGTCCAGCCGGCGGCGTTGAGGTCGGAGCCGGTCACTACCGCGCGATACTGCCACTTGATGATTGTGGCGTCCGACGGCAGCTGCCAATTCAGCGTCAGCTGGAAGTCGTTGGTCGCAGCTTTGTACGACTTCGTGGCGGCGAGGCTTTGGGGTTCGTCGGGCCTGGCCGGCAGGTTGACGCTGGCCTCGTCCGACGCGGGGCTGTCGCCGGCCGGGTTCACGGCGCGAATCTTGAAGGCGTAGGTCGTGTCGCTGGTCAGGCCGGAGATTACGAAAGTCCTGGTGCTCGCCTTGCTGGGGGACATGTCCGCCCAGCCGCCGTCCGCCGTGGGCGTGACCGTCACTTCGTCCAGCGCCGTCCGCCCCTGCCCTCCCTTGAAGGCCCGCACCTCGAAGGCGTAGGTCGTGCCGTTGGTCAAGCTCGTCGCCGTGTGAGTGGTGGTGGAGGCGCTGCTGCTGGGCACGTCGGTCCAGTTGCCGTAGTCCTGCCCGACGGCCTTCTTGCGATACTGCCACTTGGTTATGGCGGAATCGTTGGGGTTCGTCCAGGACAGGACGGCCTGGGCGTTGCCGGGCGCGGCGGTGAAGCCTCCGCTGCCCGCCACGCGCTGTTGATACTGCCACTTGGTGATGGAAGGGAAGCCTGGGGCGTTCCACGACAGGGTCGCCTGCTGGAACCCGGCCGTCGCCGCCAGTCCCGTGGGCTTGAGGGGCGTGGTGGCGGTAGCCGCAACGTCCGAGCCGGGGCCGGCTACGTCGTTGGTGTTGACGGCCCGCACCCGGAAGTAGTAGGCGGCGCCCATGTCGAGGCCGGACAGGGTGTGGGAGGTGGTGGACGAGCTGCTGTTCGATATGTCCGTCCAGGCGCCCCAGGCCGCGTCGTCCTTCTTCTGCCGGTACTCCCACTCGTCGATGTCGGTGTCCTCGGTTTCCGTCCAGGAGAGGGAGACCGTCGTCCCCGTGGCGCTGGCGGTCAGGCCCTCGGGCTGGGACGGGACGGGTATGGGCGTGGCCGTCGCCTCGCCGGACGCGCCGCCCGTGCCGATGGAGTTGACGGCCCGCACCTTGAACTTGTACTCCGTGTTGTTGGTGAGGCCGGTTACGGTGTAGGAGAGGGTGGACGCGCCGCTGTTGGATATATCCGTCCACGTCCCTCCGTCCTGCTGATACTGGTACTTGGTGATGGAGGAGTCTACGGGGTCGTCCCAGGTGAGGACGACAACCGTGTCTCCCGGTTCGGCGGTCAGGTTGGCCGGGGCCGCCGGATACATGGTGGAAGTCTTCTCGGCGGAGACAGGGCCGGGGCCGGTCGCGTTCACGGCCCGCAGTTGGAACTTGTAGGCGATGCCGTTGAGCAGATCGTCCACGGAGTAAGACGTGGCCGTCGCGTCTGTACTGATGGTCGTCCATATCTTCAAGTCCGTCGCGGCAACGGCGTTGTTAGACGAGATATAGCCCCGCACCTGGTACATATAGTGGGTTCCGTCGGTCAGGGGCGCGATGAAGGAATGGGACGTGGTGGTTGCGCTGCTGTTGGATATGTCCGTCCAGTTGCCCCAGTCGTTGCTGCCCACCTTCGAGCGAATTTGCCACTTGGTTATGCTGGAGTTGCCGGGGTCCGTCCAGTTGAACGTGACCTTTATGCTGTCCCCCGTGCCGATGACGAAGTCGGGGAGGTTCCCCGCTCGCTGCCTGACCTGCCACTTGGCGATGGTGGAGTTGTTCGGGTTTGTCCACGAGAGGGTGGATTGGGCGTCGCCGCCGTCCACGGAGAAGCCGGCGGGCTTGGCGGGAACCATGTGGAACTTCACGGCGTCGGACGCGTCACTCACGCCGCTGGGCTTGGCGCTGTTCACGGCCCGAAGCTGGACCTTGTAGCTCATGCCGTTGGACAGGCTGAGAGCGTGGGACGTCGTATCCTCGTCGCTGCCGGAGACGTGCTTCCAGCCCTCGTTGATGGTGGGCGTGACGGTCACTGTGTCCAGCGCCGTCTGCGCCGTGGTCGTGAACGCCCGCACTTCGAACTTGTGAGACCTGCCGTTGGTGAGGCCGGTAACCGTGTATTCCGTGGTTGTCGCGCCGCTGCCCGGCACGTCCTTCCACGCGTCCCAAGTGATGCCGACCTTCTTGCGGTATTGCCACTTGGTGATGGTGGAGTCGCTTGGGTCGGTCCAGGCGAGCTTGACCTGGGCGTTGCCGGGTATGGCCTCCGTGCTGTCGTCGGCCACCTGCCAATGTCTGGACTGGAAGCCGTAGCCCGTGACGCTCAGGTCGGAGGTAGCCGTCCAGGACAGGGTCGCCTTCCCGTCGCCGCCCGTAGCGGTCAAGCCGCCGGGTTTGGACGGTTGGGCGAGAGGAATTATGTCAACTTTCGTGGAAGCCGCGCCGTTGCCGGCGGCGTTGACGCCGCGAAGCTTCAAGCTGTAGGTCGTGCCGTTGGCGAGGCTTGTGCTCGTGTTCGACGAGAGCTTGGTGATGGTGTCCGTGCGGGTGCTATCGCCGGAATTTTGCACGTCCGCCCAGGTGGAGCCGTTGTCCGTGCTGTACTGCCACTTATCCACCCACCGACCGCCGCTATGCTTGTTCCAGGTCAGCTTCGTGGACGCGTTGTTGTACGTGGTGGCGGTGAGGGTGGGCGCGCCCGGTTTGCCGGCCACGGGACGGGCGGATGTCGAGGACGGCATTCCGTTGCCGATGGCGTTGACGGCGCGCACCCGGAAGTCGTACAGCACGTTGTGGTGCAGGCCGGTTCTGGTGTAGGTCGTGGTCGTCGGGCCGCTGTTCGGCACGTCCCTCCAACTGCCGTAGTTGCCAGAGGACGCGGCCCTGTATTGGTACTGCCACTTGATTATCGTACTGTCGTCGTGCCTGTCCCACCGCAGCGTCGCCTGGCCGCTGCCGGACGTGCTGGGCGTGGCAGTCAGGTTCGTCGGCTGGGCGGGAACGGGAAGCGGCGTGGCCGACCTTTCATCGGATACCGTGCCTTCGCCTGCGGCGTTCACCGCGCGAATCTTGAACTTGTAGGTCGTTTCGTTGGTCAAGCTGGGCACTGTGTAGGACGTGGTGGACGCCGTGCTGCTGGGCACGTCAGTCCAATCGCCGTAGTTGTTGCTGCCCTCTTTCTGCCGATACTGCCACTTGGTGATGCTGGAGTTGCCCGGGTCCGTCCACTCAAGCATAACCGCCTCGTGCATGGCCGTGGCGGTGAAGTCCGTCGGCGTGTCCGGCTTGGGCTGCGTGGGCGTGACCTCGGAGGATTCGACCGACGCGTCGCCGTTGCCAGTGGCGTTGACGGCGCGGATCTTGAAGGTGTAGCTCGTTCCGTGGGTGAGCCCGGTTACGGTGTAGGTCGTGGTCGTAGCCGTGCTGTCCGACATATCCGTCCAATCGCCGTAGGCGCTGGTGGTCTTGTACTGGTACTGCCACTTGGTGATGGTTGAGTTATTCGGATTCGTCCAGGAAAGAACGACGTGGCCTTCGGTGTAAAGGGCAACGGGGGTCTTGTCCGTCACGGCAACGGCGGTGAAGCCGGTGGGAGCGGCGGGCGGGGTGGAGACCTCGACCTCGTTCGATGCCGTGCCGCCGTTGGCTGCGTTGAAGCCGCGAACCCTGAAGGTGTAGGTCTTCCCGTTGTCGAGGTTGGCGACCGTGGCGGTGCGGGTGGAGTCGGTGGAAGCTGGAACGACGTCCGTCCAATTGCCATAGCTGCCCGTGGTCTTGTACTGGTACTGCCACTTGTCTACCCACTTGCCGCCGGCGTTCTTGGTCCAGGTGAGCGTGACTTGCTTATCCCCGCCGGCGGCGGATGTCAGGGTCGGCTTACCCGGACTGCCGGCCACGGGGCGAGCCGTCGTCGAACCAGCATCGCCGATGCCGATTAGGTTTACGGCGCGTACCTGGAAGTTGTAGAGCACGTTGTGGGCGAGACCCCTTGCGACGTGGGACTGCTTATTCCAGTTGGAGCCAATCTTCGTCCACGCCTTCAGCCCCGCCGCAACGTGGGTCACCTCGCCGCTCACCACCGCCCGCACCTGGTAGTAGTGCCTGATTCCGCTAGTCAGCGTGGTGGTGAAGGTGTGCGTCTCGGTAGTCCAGTCAGTAGATATTCTCGACCAGTTGCCCCAGGAGCCGCCGTCGGCTCTCTGCCTGTAGTCCCAGTAGAGGGTGTTGCTCTTGTTCGGGTTGGTCCACTCCAGCGTGATTTCCTGGTTGGAGCCGGTTCCGACGACGAAGTCCGACCCGCTTCCCGTCCACTGACGCATCTGCCACTTGTTGATGGTGCTATCGCTGTGCTGATTCCAGCTCAATGTCGCCCTTGCGCTGCTTGACGTGCTGGGAGAGGCCCTCAGGTTCGTCGGCGCTTCGGGGACGGGGAGCGGTTTGGCCGACTTGGAATCGGACTGCGTTCCATCGCCCGCGGTGTTCTTGGCTCGGATTCTGAAAGTGTAGGATGTGCCGTTGGTCAAGCCGGTCACGGTGTAGGACGTGGTGGATGCGCTGCTGTTGGACATGGAGGTCCAATCGCCGGAGTCCTGCTTGTACTGCCATTCTGTGATGCTGGAGTTGCCGGGGTCCGTCCACTTAAGCATAACCGCTTCGTGCATGGCGGTGGCGGTGAAGCCCGTCGGCTTGTCCGGCTTGGGCTGCACCGGCTTGGCCTCAGCGGACTCTTCCGACGCGTCGCTGCTGCCCGTGGCGTTGACGGCGCGAATCTTGAACTTGTAGCCGGTGTCGTGGGTGAGGCCGGTTACGGTGTAGGTCCTGGTCGTCGCTCCACTGCCGGGGATGTCCGTCCAGTCGCCGTAGTCGCCATACTGGCCGCCGGCGGGCTTGGACTTGTACTGGTATTGCCACTTGGTGATGGTGGAGTTGGCGGGACTGGGGGCGTTCCAGGACAGGTCAACCCGGCCTTCCGTGAACAACTCGACCGGCGTCGTGCCCGTCTTGGCGGTTGCGCTTAAGCCGGTGGGCTTGGCGGGCTGGGTGGAGACGCTGACGGCGCTTGATTCCGTACCGTTGCCCGCCTCGTTGACGCCGCGAACCCTGAAGGTGTAGGTGCGCCCGTTGTTCAGGCCGGTCGTCAAAATGTAGCTGCGGGTGGAGTCGCCGGAACTTGGCACGTCCGTCCAACTGCCATTATCCTTCTTGTACTCCCACTCGTCCACCCACCGGCCGTCGGCATTCTTCGTCCACGTCAACGTCACCTGCTTATCGCCGCCGCTAGCGGTCAGCGTGGGCGCGCCCGGTTTGCCGGCCACGGGCCGCCCCGTCGTCGAACTCGCATCGCCGAGGCCGATGGCGTTGACGGCGCGCACCTGGAAGTTGTACTCCACGTTGTGGTGCAGGCTGGTCTGGGTGTAGGTCTTGGTCGCAGCCGCGCTGTTCGGGATATCCGACCAATCGCCGTAGTTGGCAGATGACGAGACTTTGTACCGGTACTGCCACTTGGTTATCGTGGTGTCGCTGTGCGTGTCCCAATTCAGGGTTACTTTGGCGGGGCCCGTCGTGCTGGGCGAGGCGGTGAGGTTGGCGGGCGCGGAGGGAACCGGGAGCGGCTTGGCCTGAGCCGCAGCGGAGGCCGCGCTATTGCCGGAGTTGCTGAGCGCGCGAATCTTGAAGGTGTAGGTCGTGCCGTTGTTCAGCCCGGTGACGGTGTAGGAAGTGGTGGTGGCGGAACTGTCGGGTATGTCCGTCCAGGTGGAGCCGTTGTTCATGCTGTAGCTCCAGCCGGTGATGGTGGAGTTGTCGGGGTCGGTCCACTTCAATTCGACGGACTGGTGCTTCGCCGTGGCGGTGAGACCCGTCGGCTTGGCGGGCGGCGGGACGGGGGTGGCTGACTGCTCGTCGGACACGGGGCCGTTGCCGTAGGCGTTCCACGCCCGGATTCGGAAGGTGTACTCGGTGTCGTTGGTGAGGCTGCTCACGGTGTAGGACGTGGCAGTGGCTGAGGTGGACATCTGCGTCCACGCGCCGTAGTTGCCTCCGCCGGACTTCCGCTGGTACTCCCACTTGTTGATGGTGGAATCGCCGGGGTCGGTCCACTTCAGTTCGACGGACTTGTCCTTCGCCGTGGCGGTGAAGCCAGAAGGCTTGGATGGAGCGGTCTTCGGCGTGGCGGACTTTTCGTCGGACTCCACGCCGTTCCCGGAGGCGTTGACGGCGCGAATCTTGAAGGTGTACTCCGTGCCGTTGGTCAAGCCGGTGACGGTGTAAGACACGGTGGTGGCGGAACTGGACGTCATATCCGTCCACGAACCGTAAGTCGCGCCGGTCTTGTACTGGTACTGCCACTTGGTGATTGACGAATTGCTGGGGTTCGTCCATGCCAGGTCTACGGACTGGTGCTTCGCAGTTGCGGTGAAGCCCGCGGGCTTGGCGGGCTTGGCGATGGGGGTGGCTTTCACGCCGACGGATTCCGCGCCGTTCCCGTAGGCGTTGACGCCGCGAACCTTGAAGGTGTACTCCGTGCCGTTGGTCAAGCCGGTCGCGGTGTAGGTGAGCGTGCCAACGGTTCCGGTAACGGTGGCCGCCGTCCAGGTGGAGCCGCCGTCCTTGCTGTACTGCCAGCCGGTGGCGGCGACGCTGCTGGAGGCGTAGGACCAGGTGAGGGTGACCTGGGCGTCGCCGGGCGTGGCGGACTTCAGGTCCGGGGCGGTGGGCGCGGGCCGCGGGGTGACGCTCTTTTCGGCGGACGGCGCGCCGTTGCCGGCGGCGCTCACGGCGCGAATCTGGAAGGTGTGCTCGGTGTTGTTGGACAGCGCGCCCTTGGTATAGGACGTGGTGTCCTTGTTGCTGTTGGGTATGCTGGTCCAACCTGTGTAGCCGCCGGAGGTCTTGTAGCGGTACTCCCAGCCGGTGATGGTATCGTCGCCGGGGTTGGTCCAGGCCAGATCCACGCTGTTGGCCTTGGGCGTCGCCGAGAAGCCGGTGGGCGCGGCGGGGGCCGTGTCCGCGCTGGCTTCGGACGATGCCGTTCCGTCGCCCGCGTCGTTGACGCCGCGAACCTGGAAGTCATACTCCTTGCCGTTGTCGAGGCCGGTCACCGTGTGGCTGCGGGTGGAGTCGCCGGAACTCGGCACGTCCGTCCAGCCGTGAGGCGTGGTGGAGGGCCAGTTGGCGGTTGTCAGCTTGTGGCGAGACTGCCACTTGGCGACCCAGGTTCCGCCGGAGTGCTTCGTCCACGTCAGCTTGACCTGCTCCTCGCCGCCCGTGGCGGTGAGCGTGGGCGCGCCCGGAGCGCCGGCCACGGGGGTCGCCGAGACTTCGTCGGAGGCCGCGCCCCCGCCGCTGCTGTTGACCGCGCGAATCTGGAAGGTGTGGACCGTGTCGTTGGTCAGGCTGCTTACCGTGTAGGAAGTGGTCGTCTGGTAACTGGGCGTCATAGCCGTCCATACGTCACCGTCGCTATCGGTCGGATAGCTGCCGCCGGTGGTCTTGTACCGGTACTCCCAGCCGGCGATGCTGAAGTTGTTGGGGTTCGACCAACTTAAAGCCACCGACGCGTTCTCGCCCGTTGCGCCCAACCCCGTGGGCTTGGCGGGCAACGCCCTCGGTATGGCGCCGGATTCGTTGGACTCCGTGCCGTCGCCCGCGCCGTTCACGGCGCGAATCTTGAACTTGTAGGTCTCGTCGTTGGTGAGGCCGGTTACGGTGTAGGAGGTGGTGTTCTTGTGGCTGAGGGCTATGGCCGTCCAGCTGCCCCAGGAGCCGCCCGAATACTGCCGGTACTTCCAGCCCGTGATGGTGGAGTTGTTGGGATTCGTCCACGTAAGCTCCACCGAAGCTATCTTGGACGTGGCGCTGAACCCCGTCGGCTTGTCCGGCGTGGGGAGGACGGGCTTGGTCGCCCCCGACTCGGACTCCCCGCCGTTCCCTATCACGTTCACCGCCCGCAGCTTGAAGGTGTACTCCGAGCCGAGGGTGAGCTTGGTTACGGTGTAGGACGTGGTGCTCGCGGAACTGGAGGGGATGTCCGTCCAACCGGTGTAGTTGCCGTAGCTGCCGCCGTCCGGCTTCCACTTGTACTGGTATTGCCACTTGGTGATGCTGCTGTTACTCGGATCCGTCCAGGAAAGGTCAACCTGGCCTTGGGTGTAGAGGATGACGGGAGTCTTGCCCGTCTTCGCCGTCGCCGTGAAGCCGGCGGGTGCGGCGGGCGCCGGTATCGGCGTCGCCGACGCTTCGTCGGAGGCCGCGCCGTCGCCCGCGCCGTTGACGGCGCGAATCTTGAAGGTGTGCGCCGTGTTGTTGGTCAGGCTGGTCACGGTGTAGGACGTGGTGGTGGCGGAACTGGACGGGATAGTCGTCCACGAACCGTAAGTCGAGCCGGTCTTGTACGCGTACTCCCAGCTGGTGATGGTGGAATCGGAGGGGTCGTCCCATGAGAGGTCGACGCTGGCGTTCTTCGCCGTCGCCGTGAAGCCCGCGGGCTTGGCGGGCGACGGGTACGGCGTGGCCTTCTTCTCGTCCGAATCCGCGCCGTTCCCCGCCGGGTTCACGGCCCGCACCATGAAGCTGTACTCCGTGGCGTTGGTCAATCCCGTCGCCGTGTAGGACGTGGTCGTCGCGCTCGTGCTGATTTCCTCCCACACCTGGAGGTTCGACACCGTCGGCGCCGTGCCTGAGGACACCGCCGCCCGCACCTGAATCGTATGCGTACCGCTCGGCAACGCCGACAAACCGCCGGTGGAGAAGGTGTGCGAAGTGACCGACGGGCAGCCTGAATTGACCGCAGTCCAGCAGATGCCCGTCCAAATGCTTCCGTCCGCGCTGTACTCCCATTTGGTGATGTTCGCCGTGCTGGACGCGGTCCATGACAGAGTTAACTCCTGTCTTCCGCCGTCGCTGACCACGAAGTCCGCGTTGCTGCCCGTCCACTGCCGGAACTGCCACCCGGAGACGTAGTCGTCGTTCGGATTCGAATAGGTCCAGGCCAGGTCTACGGACTTATCCTTGGGCGTCGCGGTGAACGTGGCCGGCTTGGACGGAACCGTCATCGCCGTCGAGTCCACCGTAGCGTCGAGGCCGTTGCCGGTCGAGTTCACCGCCCTCAGACTGAACGTGTAGGTGGTTCCGGCGGTCAACCCGTCAGCCTTGTGGGAAGTAGCCGTCGCGCTAGTGCTGATTTCCTCCCACACCTTCAGGTCGGTCACCGCCACCGTATTGTTGTTCGAAATGTATCCCCTCACCTGATACGTATACTGATTCCCGTAGTTCAAAGACACGTTGACCGGGTGGGACATGGGGGTCCCTTGCGGGCACGTCGACCCGCCCGAGCACTGGATGTCTTGCCACCAGCTTCCATTATTGCTGTGCTGGTACTTCGTGATGCTGGAGTTGTTGAGGGCGGTCCACTCCAGGGTCAGCTTCTTGCCCGTATACGCGCCTATGACGATGTCCGCCCCGCTCCCCTTCCGTGTCCGAATCTGGTAGGAAGTAATCGACGTATCCGACGGGTCCGTCCACGAAAGGAAGGCCTGGGTTCCGCCGGTCTTGGCCGTCAGCCCCGTGGGTTTGGCCGGAACCGCAATCGGCGTCCCCTTGACCTCCGCCGACGTCGCGCCCTTCCCGTCCACATTCACCGCCCGAATCTGGACTGCGTGCTCCTGGTTGTTGATCATCGTAGACGACGGCCCTCCCACGTCGGCGGTGGTGGTCGATGAGGAACTGCCACTGACGGCCGTCCAGGGCTGCCATAGAGACGTCCCCGCCAAAGACTTGAACCGCGCCTCGTAGCCCGTTATCGGGTTCACGTGGCCCGTGGGGGCGGTCCAGCTCACCCGCAGCATCACGTTGCCCGCGACGACGGACAGACTCGTGGGCGCTTCCGGCGGCCCCGTGGTCTTGACCGTTACCCCGTCGGAGGCCGGCCCCGTCTGGGCGTTCCGGTTCACCCCGCGCACCTTGAAGGTGTACGACGTATGGTCCACCAGCCCCGTCGTCGCCGTATAGGTGTGGTTCGACCCAACGGTCGTCGTCTTGATTGCCGTCCAGGCGCCGTAAGTTATGTTGTTGCCGCTGCCCGTGGCCTGGGCGTACTGCCAGGAAGTGGCGGTATTGGTGGTGGGCCAGGAAAGGGTAACCGCCGCTTCATCGCTGACGCGGCCCGCCACGCCCGCGAGGCCGGTGGGCTTGGTCGTAAGGGCGGCGGGAACGGCGTAGACGGGGTCGGAGGCGGGGCCGATGGCGTTGTAGCTGCGCGAGCGAATGCGGAAGCCGTACACTATGCCGTTGGTCAGGCTTGGGACGGTGTGGGCGACGGTGGTTGCGCCGCTGCCGGATATGGCCGTCCAGCCGGGGGTGGCGGAAGGGGTGGCCCTCACTTCGCCCAGGGTGGCCGCGGCGGCGAAGGGGGTCGCCGTCGCGCCTCCCAGAACGCTGCCCAGCAGGTTGTCGGAGGAGTCGAGGGCGCGCATCTGGAGGGTGTAGGACGTGCCGTTGGTCAGGCTCCCTACTATTTGGCTCGTCCAGGTGCGGCACGAGTAGTCCGCTTCTATCGGCGGGGTCGCCGACGGGTCCGGGTGAGTAACCTGGCAGGCGTCCGTCCATGCTCCGTAGGACCCGGTGGTCTTGTAGCGGTACTGCCACTTCTCGATGCTGGAGGAGTTGGTGGGAAGACTCCACGACAGCCAGACCTGATTATTGCGTCCGCTGGCGGTCAAGCCGCCCGCGGTGTTGGGGGAATCCGCGGCGCGCACCTGGAATCTGTACTGCGTGCCGTTCTTCAGTTTCACGCCGGCGGTGGTGGTTGTGACGGTGAAGGAAGTGGTGGTTGTGACGCTGCTGGGGATGTCCGCCCAACCCCCATAACCGCCCGTGCCGACTTCGGCGCGGTACTGCCACTTGGCGATGCTGGTCGTGTCGCTGGGCGGCTTCCACGCCAGGCTAACCTGGCCGTCCTCGGGGAAGGCCGCCAAGCCGCTCACGGGTTGGGTCTGCTGATACTCGTAGCCGGTTATGTCGTTGTCGGAGGGGTCGGTCCAGTCCAAGACGACGCTCTTATCTCCGGGCGTGGCCGTCAGACCCGTGGGGGCGTCCGGGGGAGGCCGGGGGGGAACGGCGACGCTGGCGTCCGACTCCGTCCCGTTCCCGCCGATGTTGACGGCGCGAATCTTGAAGGTGTGCGCCGTGCCGTTGGTCAGGTTGGGTACGGTGTAGGAGGTGGTGGTTGCGGAACTGGAGGGTATGTCCGTCCACGAACCGTAGGCGCCCGTGGTCTTGTACTGGTACTGCCACTTGGTGATGGTGGGGTTGGCGGGGTCCGTCCAGGCGAGGGTGACGTTGGTGTCGCCCGGCGTGACGGTGGGTTTCGCGGGCTTGGCGGGCAGCAGGGCCGAATCCACCCAGACGGAGTGCAGGCCGGGACTGACGGAGTCCACCGCCCGCGACTGGAAGGCGTAAATCTTGCCTGAGGTCAGGCCGGAAGTGACGCTGTGGGACGTGGTGGTCGGGCCGCTGCTGGCGACGTCCGTCCAGCCTTCCGTGGCGGTGGCGGCTGGCGTCGCCGTGGCGGCGGTCAGCGCGGTTCCGTTGGTCGCGCCTCTGACGGGACGCACCTGGAAGGTGTACGCCGTGGCGTTGGTCAGGCCGGTTACGGCGTAGGTCGTGGTTGTGGCGGAACTGGAAGGCACGTCCGTCCAGGTGGTTCCGTTGTCCTTGCTGTATTGCCACTTGGTGATGGTGGAATCCTTGGGGTCGTCCCAGATCAGCACGGCCTTGGCGTTGCCGGGGAAGGCGGCAAGGACGCCTTTCTCTCGTTGGCGCGTCTGGAACTTCTTGACGAACGGATTGTTGAGGTTGGCCCACGTGAGGGTCACCTGGGAGGCGCCGCCCGCCGCCGCGAGCTTGGGCGCGCGGGGAACCTCCGGCGTCGCCGCAGCAAAGTTGCTCAGATCGACGCGGCTTGGGCCGTTGGCGTTTACGGCGCGAACCTGGAACGCATACGGGGTGCCGTTGGTGAGGCCCGTTACGATGGTGGAGGTGGCGTTGGCCAAGCTCTGCTCGGCGTCGATGGTGAGGATAATCTGGACGGGCAGGGGGGTGAAGCCCGGGGGACACAGCGGACAGGACGGCGGGTCGGGAGGCTTCGTGGCGAGCTTGACGTTGACGGTCTGATCGACGTTCCAGTTCGCGGTGGTGAAGGTGAGGGTCGATGGCGTGAAGACGGCTTCTTCCTGGGAGAAGGTCACTTCCACGTCTTTATCGGGCTCGTCGGCGAGCCGGACTTCGAAGCTCTGATTGACGTCCCAGTTTTTGTCGGTGAAGCCAAGCTCATCCGGCGTGTTGACGACGGGAATGGTGACGACCTCCCAGTCCCCCCACTGGCCGTTGAGCGGCTGGTATCTGCGCTCGTATTTCGTGATGGTCTGGTCCGTGGAAGCGTCCCAGGTCAGGAGGACCTTCGTGTTGCCGGCCGTGGCTTCCAGACCCGTGGGCTGGTCCGGAACCGAGCCAAAGGGCTTCAAGGTGGCGGTGTATGTCCCGTCGGACATGTTGCCCGTATTGTCCACCATCCTGTAGTCGAAGGAAGCGCTGGTGGTGAAGGCGTCGGTGGGGTAGAAGTGCAGCACCGACACGGTTCTGCCCGGGTCTGAGTAAGCGGTGGCGAATTGCCCCGGGAAGACGGGGGTTTCCACGGGCTGGCATCGTGCCCAGTGGGGGAATTTCAGGCATGGTCCGTCGGTCTTGCCCTCTTTGTACAGCTTCAACTCGCCCTGGGTTGCCTCAGGGAGGGTTACGATGAGTATGGAGTACTTCGTGTCGCCGTCGCCGTCGGCGAATTCGAAGCTGGAGTCTCCCGGATTCACCATCGTGCGTACGTCGACGCTCTTCGGATCCACGTAATAGGTAAAGCTGGCGCTGGTGGGGGCCTTGTTGTTATCCACCTGCTTCGCGGCGACCTGCCCGGTCAAGTTATTGTAGCCTGACTGCGTGCTGGTGGTGGTGTGGAGGAATACTTCCCCCTCGTCCATGCCGTGGGTGTCGGCGGGGGCGCTCAGAGTTACCGTTTGCGCCGTGCTCCAGTTTGCCGTCGTAAAGGATAGCGACGTGGGGCTGGCGGTTATCTGATGGGTGGACGGGACGGTGACGGTGGGCAAGGTCGTCAAGTCCACGGTGGTGGCTGTGCCGGGATTCGATTTGCGCTTGACCTGGAAGGTTATCTTCCCATGATGCAGGAAGACCTGGGTGGAAACCCTGAAGTCCAGGTTGGTGGTGTCGCTGAAGGTTACCCGGGTCCAGTCGTTCCTGCCGGTTCCGCGCGGGGGATACTGGTCGGCCTCGACGGTGAAGGTATGCCACTGGTTCCAGTTGGCGGAAGTGAAGGTGACGCTGGCGGGGGTGATGATGAGTTCAGGCTCGCGGTAGTCGATGGCGACGGTGACGTTCGCGGTGGGCTGGGAGGCGAGCTTGACGGTGTAGGTGTCCGTGGCCGTGCCGGTGGCCGGCTCGGCGATGGAGAGGCCGGTCTTGCTGAATACCATCCAGCCCTTGTAGACGAGGGTAGCGTCCGCGGAGGGCGCGCCGTCGTCGTAGCCCGTCTTCGTGGCGTAGACGCGGAAAGTGTAAGTCGTGCCGAGGGTGAACTTGGCTTTGTCAATCTGCTTCGTCGCCACGTCCCCCAAAGACACGCTGCGGGTGGAGAGGGTGGTTTCGTACTCGTCGCTGCCGGACTTCCACTGGACGACGTAGCCCGTCGCGCCCGTAACCTTCGTCCAGCTGACGGTGACGTCTCCCGCGTCGGCGTCCAGGCCGCCGGAAATCTGCGTCGCCGTGACGCCGGTGACCGGGGCGAGAATATCGTCGTCCTTGATGGTGAGGGGAGCGCCGGTCACGTCCACCCACTTCTGGGCGGGCGTTCCGCCGATGGTCAAGTCGTTGTCGTCCGGCGTTGCGACGCCGCAGACGCCCGCGCCGCACTTCTGGTTGTTTACGGCGGTGGCGGTTACGTTGGCGTTTGTCGTGCTTGCGGCGGCGCCGGCGGCGATGGTAATGGTAGTTGCGCTGAGGGTGTAGGCGGAGGCCAACTGGTCCAGGGTGACGACAACGTCCACCTTCTGCACAGGACTGAGCGCGGCGGAGATAGTGGCGGCGGTGACCGGGCTGGCGCCGCAGGCGGCGGCGGCGCTCCCCTTCGTGGTTTCGCAGATGGTCGCGGGGGCCGCGGAGAGGGTGACGACGGGGCGCTGCTCGGCGGCGTCCAGGCTTCCGTACTTCAGCGCGGGATACTCGCTCGCCGTGCCGAAGTCCCACGGGTCGTCGTTGCCAGTCACTCCGTCCAGGTTCAGGTTCCAGTTGGCGTAGATGCCGGTGTAGCCCGTCGGCGTCCGAAGCTCGGAGGTGGTCTTGCCCGTAACGCCTGTGACGGAGCCGCCCCCCACGCCCGTCGTCGTGTCGGAAGTCGCCGTGTCCCAATAGGAATCGGTGGTGGTTCCACCCAGTTTGTAGCCCACCAAGCCGCCCGCCCTGCGCGTTCCGTGTCCGGTTGCCGCGGGGACGCCGGTGGAGAAGGACGCGGTGATGCTCGCAGCCTGATAACCCACCAGGCCGCCGGCGTTTGTGCCGCCTGTGACGTTGCTGGTGTCCGTGGCGTAGTAGGACGCGGAAGCGTCCCCTCTGGCGTAGGACGCGCTCACACTACCCTGAATGTATCCCACCAGGCCGCCCGCGAAGGCGCTGCTGTTGTTCTTGGACGAGGTGGTTGCAGAGGCGGCCCCGCCCGCGTAGGACGCGCTCACGCTTCCACTAGTGGATACGTGACCAACCAGTCCGCCGGCATAGGTGAAAAGTCCGGTCAGTCCGACGGCCTTAGAATATCCCGTCACGTCGGCGAGGGAGTAGCTCGAGATGATATCGCCAGCCGCTTCGCCAACCAGTCCGCCTACGTGAGAGATCTGATCTCCAGACGTGAAAGTGACGGGTTCCTCGGCCGACTCTCCGGCCCGCACCCGGCCGGTGACGTAGCTGTCTTCGATGTTCACGCCGCCGCTGCCCAACTCGCCCGCCAGCCCTCCCACGTCGACGTGGCTGCCGGTGGTGGTGTTCAAGGTCACTTTCACGTTCAGCAGCGCCACGTCCTCCACCACCGCGCCGCTGCCGCCGTTCAGGTTGGCGAACAGCCCCGCGTGGGTGCCCGCCGTGCGGTCGATGAAGAGGTTGGAGATGGTGTACGGGCCGCCGTCGCCGGGGGAGGGATCGGTGTCGGCGTTGCCGTCGAAATCGCCGGTGTAGGCGGTGACCGTGTATGGGCTGGCGCTTGCCATGCCGATGGGGAGCCAGCCCGCGCCGCCGTTCCAGTACAGCCCCGAATGGTCGCCGGAGTCCACGTCGTCATCATTGTCGGAGTCGAAGTCCAGGTTGGCGGCGAGCTCGTAGCCGGAGCAGGGGGGGTTGCCGGTGCCTGCGGTTATGGACGCCACGTTTTCGTTGCAACCCATGTTGTCTTCCGCATTCGGGAAGGCGGCGGCGTAGTTGGTGGCGTCGGACGCGTTGTCCACAACGCCGTTGCCGTCCAAGTCCCATCGGACGGCGTTAAGCTGGGCCAGGTTGGTTATTTCGATGAGGCCGTCGTTGTCGTCGTCGTGGTCGCCGTCGGCGGCGTTGGCCTTCGTGGTGGTGGATACGACGTCGGACGGCGGCGCGTCGATTTCGTCCGTCCTGGTGGCGATGACGCGGAAGTAGTAGGTGGTGCTTGCCGACAGCCCGCTGGTTATCTTGTGGGTGACGGTGCTGCCGCTCGCTATGGTCTCCGAACCTGTGGGGTTGGTAAAGGAGTTAGTGGTGGCGTTCCACTCCACCTTGTACCCTGTGGCGCCCGACGCCGCCGTCCAGTCCACCTGGATATTCGTCCCGTCAACTGACAGCTTCAGGCCGGTGACCTTCGCCACGTTGTCATCGTCGTTGATGGTGATGGTCTCCGCCGAGGAGGGCCGGAAGTCCCGTCTGATGGCGTGGGAGTCGATCCTCATGGCGGAGAGGGAAGCGGTGCGGGAGTCGGGGTCCTGGTTGATTGTGTCGTCCACCGCCGTCAACGTCACCGTTCCCGAGGTGGAGCCGGCGGAGATGCTTATGTTGGTCGCGCTCAGCGTGTACAGCCCGGCCACCGCCGTGGGCATCGCGACCGTCACGTCGTCCTCCCAGGCGTGGTCGAGGGTGACGGTTATGGTGGAGGCGTTGGCGCGGCTCAATCCCGTGTCCGCCCGCTCCCAGATGATGAGGGGGAATGGCTTGATGGTGCCGACGTTGCGCTGCTTGTTGAGGACGTGGCTGCCAAAGTCCAGCGCGGGATACTGGCTGGTAATGCCGAAATTCCAGGGGTCGTCGTTCCCCGTCTGCCCGTCCACGTTCACGTTCCAGTTGGCGTAGATGCCCGTATCGTCGGTGGGCTGCTGCAAGTCGCTCGTAGTCTTGCCTTCGGGCGAATTGCTGTCCAAATCGTCGCCGATGCCGGATGTGGTCGCGTCCCAGTAGCTGTCCGTTATAGTGCCCGCGTTAGAACCGGCGAACCCGCCCTTGTTCTCCGTGCCGGCGCTCTCCTTCGTAGAGGTCTGCGCGCCGAGGGAGTAGGAAGCGGTGATGGTTGCGTTGGAAGCGTTCTCCGCCACCAACCCGCCCATTGTGATGTCCTTCCCGACGGTCTCGCCGTCGCCGATGGCGTAGGACGCCGTTATGGTTCCCTTGTTGACGGCGACGAGGCCGCCCGCGTGGGAATCGTTCTCGGCGGCGCCGGTGGTGTCCGTCCCACGGTTGGCGGTGACGCCTCCCGTGGCGTAGCTGGCTGCGATGGTGCCCGACGTGTCGTTGAGACCGACGAGGCCGCCGGCGTAGCCTTCGTTCTCATCATGGGACGAAGCGGTGACGTCGGCGCGGGAGTAGGTGGTGCGAATCGTGCCGTCGTTCCAGCCGACCAGCCCGCCGGCGTAGGCTTTCTTGTCCGTGCCGGTTCCGGTGCGGTTGGCGGCGACGGCGCCCAGAGACCAGGATTCGGTTATCGCGCCGCTGTTCTTGCCCGCCAAGGCGCCGACGTAGACGGCGTCGGCGGTGGTGGAGCCGGTGACGTCCACGCCCGTCAGCGTCAGCTTGTACACGTCCGCGCCTGAGCCGATGACGCCGAAGAGTCCGGCGTAGGACGTGCCGGACGTGGAGGAAGCGTTGATGAAGAGGTTAGCGATGGAGTAAGGCCCGCCGTCGCTGGGCGTGTTGGTGTCGGTGTCGTTGTTGCCGTCGAAGATTGCGGTGAAGCCTGTGGTTGCGTCGCCGATGGGAACGAAGCCCGCGCCGCCGTTCCAGTAGGTGTCGCCCGTGATGTCGGTGCGTCCGTCATTGTTGGTGTCGAAGTCCAGGTTGGCGGCAAGCTCGTAGCCCGTGCAGGGGGGGTTGCCGGGGCCGGAGGCGATGGTGACGGCGGATTCGTTGCAGCCCATGTTGTCTTCCGCGTTGGGGAAGGCGGCGGCGTACTCCGTCGCCTTTCCAGAGACGGGAACGCCGTCGCCGTCCAGGTCCCATCGGATGGCGTTCAGCTGCGCCAGGTCCTTGATTTCGATAAGCCCGTCGTTGTCCACGTCGTAGTCGCCCTGGCCGGCGCCTACCCTGGTAGTCGTCGACGCCACGTCGGAAGGCGGTTCGTCCACCCCGCTCTTGGTGGGCAAGACGCGGACATAGTATTTCGTGTTAGCCGTCAGATTACGGATGACGTGCCGCGGCGAGGAGCCGCCAGGGGTGTCGGCCTTCTGCGTGGAGGGGATGGTGTCCCAGCCGGAGTTCGACGTGTTCCACTCCACTCTGTAGCCCGTCGCCCCCGTTACTGTCGTCCAGTCCGCCTGGATATTCGTTCCGTGCACGGACAGCTTCAGCCCCGTCGGCTTGGCGAACTCGTCGTCGTCATTGATGGTGACGGTGGGCGTGGTTCCGATGGTCACCCAGGGGCTGTCGGCGGTGAGGATGAGGTTGATTGCGTTGTCGGGGGCGTCCGCCAGGTTGTTAATCGCGGTCATGGTGGTGGTCTGGGCGGTGGTGGATCCGGCGTTGAAGGTGAAGCTGGACTCGCCCAGCGTATACGCGGAGGCGTTGGTCGGCACGGTGATGACGATTTGCTTGTCCCATGCGCTGCCCGGCGTCACAGTCAACGTGCTTTGATTCACGCGGCTGGGGGTGGTCAGCGCGCGCTCCCAGATGGTTGTGGGCGACGCGGTGAGCGTGACGGTGACGCGCTGCTGTGACTCGGTTTGCCCGCCGTACTTCAGGACGGGGTACTGGGACGCCGTGCCGAAGGCCCACGGGTCGTCGTTGCCCGTCACGCCGTCCAGGTTCAGGTTCCAGTTGGCGTAGATGCTGCTGCCCGTGCCGTAGGCCGTCGGCGTCTGAAGTTCGCTGGTGGTCTTGCCCGTGCCCTGCCCCGTAGCGGTTATCCCGGAGGTGGAGGTGTCCCAGTAGGAATCGGTGGTCGTTCCGCTGTTTCGATGTCCGACCAGGCCGCCCGCCGACGTGGTTCCGTCCCCGGTCGCCGTCGCCGCGCCGGTGGAGAAGGACGCCGTGACATTGGCTGCCTGATACCCCACCAGGCCGCCGGCGTAGGAGGAGGCCCTGACGCTTAAGTTGTCCGTGGCGTCGTTGGACGCCGAAGCGTCTCCCCTCGCGTAGGACGCGCTCACGCTTCCCTCAAGGCGTCCGACAAGGCCGCCCGCGTACGCGAAGCTGTCGTTCTTGGCCACGGTGTTGGCGGACACGTCCCCGCCCGCGTAGGACGCGCTCACGCTTCCGCTTCCACTGGGGCCGACGAGTCCGGCCAGGCCCCCCGCGTAAGTGACAATGTTGGCCCGTGTGCTCTCCGAGTAGCCCGTCACGTCGGCCAGGGAGTAGCTGGAAACGATGTCGCCGCCGGACCCGCCAACCAGGCCGCCTACGTAATTCACCTTTCTACCAGAGGTGAAGGTGACGGGATTCGTGGACGACTCGCCTGCCCTGACACGCCCCGTGGTGTAGCTGTCTTCGATGGTTACGCCGCCTGTGCCGACGATTCCTGCCAGACCGCCCACGTAGACGGAATTGATGGTGGTGGCGTTGAGCGTAACGTCCACGTTGACCAGGGCCACGTCTTCGACCAACGCGCCTCTGCCGCCGCCGAGGTAGGCGAAGAGGCCGGCGTAGCTGCCCGCCGTGCGGTCGATGAAGAGGTTGCTGATGGTGTACGGCCCGCCGTCGCCGCTTGTGTCGGAGTCGGAGTTGCCGTCGAAGCTGCCGGTGTATGTGCCGCCGATGGGCAGCCAGCCCTTGCCGTCGTTCCAGTAGGTGTCGCCGGAGTCGGCGCCGGCGGGGTTGGTGTCGGACTTGGCGCTGTTGTTGGTGTTGAAGTCCAGGTTGGCGCGGAGTTCGTAGCCCGTGCAGGGGGGGTTGCCGGTGTTTTGGGAGGCGATAGAGACGGCGGTTTCGTTGCAGCCCATGTTGTCTTCCGCGTTCATGAACACGCCGGTGTAGTTGCTCGTATAGTCGTACTCGCCGTCGTCGGTGTAGTCGTCGTCGTCGTTGGAGTTGTACTTGTCCCCCACGCCGTCTCCGTCCAGGTCCCAGCGGATGGCGTTCAGCTTCGCCAGGCTATCCACCTCAATCAGCCCGTCGTTGTCCACATCGTAGTCCTTCGTGTTGGCGGCGTGGGTGGTCGTGGATACGACGTCCGACGGCGGCGCGTCGATTTCGTCCGTCCTGGTGGCGATGACGCGGAAGTAGTAGGTGGTGTTGACCGACAGCCCGCTGGTTATCCTGTGGGTGACGGCGCTGCCGCCCGATATGGTCTTCGAACCTGTGGGGATGGTAAAGGAGTTAGTGGTGGCGTTCCACTCCACCTCGTATCCCGTGGCCCCCGCCGCCTGCGTCCAATCCACCTGGATATTCGTTCCGTTCACCGACAGCTTCACCCCCGTAACCTTCGCCACGTTGTCGTCGTCGCCGATGGTGATGGTGGGGTTGGTGACGGTGACGCCAACGACGTAGGAGTCGACGCTGGTGGTTGAGAGGGAGACGCTGCGGGAATCAGGGGTGGTCTGGTCGATGGTATCGTCAATGGCGGTGAGGGTGGAGGTTCCGCTCGTCCCGCCCGCGGCGATGGGGATGGTGGCGACGGAGAGGCTGTAGTCCGGGTCCGTGACGGGCGGCGCGGGCAGGGTGACGGTCAAATCGTCCTCCCAAGCCCCGCTGAGGGTGGCGGTGATGGTGGAAGAGATGACGCGGTTGGGCGTCGTGTCCGTGGATGCCCGCTCCCAGATGGTGATTGGAGCGGCGGTTATGGTGAGGGTGGCGCGCTGCTTTGCGACGACGTGGCTGCCAAAGTCGAGGACGGGATACTGCGACGCCGTGCCGAAGTCCCACGGGTCGTCGTCGCCCGCCACCCCGTCCACGTTCACGTCCCAGTTGGCGTAGATGCCGGTTTCGGTGGTGGGCGACTGGAGCTCGGTGGTGGTCTTGCCCTCCGGCGCGGCGTTGTCGGTATCGTCGGCGATGCCGGAGGTGGTCGTGTCCCAATAGGAGTCGGTGACGGTTCCCGTACCGGTTCCGACGAACCCGCCGGTGTTGGCCGTGCCGGTGGTCTCCGTGGTGGCGGACTGCTTGCCGAGGGAGTAGCTGGCGGTGATGGTCGCCCCGGAGTCGTTCTCCGCCACCAGGCCGCCCATGTCCGTGTTCTTGCCGACCGCCGTGCCGTCGCCGATGGCGTAGGACGCGGTTATGGTTCCCTTGTTGACGGCGACCAGCCCGCCGGCGTGAGAATCGTTGTCGGCGGCGCCGGTGGTGTCCGTCCCCCGGTTGGCGGTTACGTCTCCCGTGGCGTAGCTGGCTGCGATGGTGTCCGACGTGTCGTTCAGACCGACCAGGCCGCCCGCGTACCCCTCGTTCGCATCGTGGGACGCAGCCGTCACGTCCGCGCGGGAGTAGGTGGTGCGAATCGTGCCGTCGTTCCAGCCGACCAGGCCGCCGGCGTAGGCTTTCTTGTCCGTGCCGGTTCCGGTGCGGTTGGCGGCGACGGCTCCCAGAGACCAGGATTCGGTTATCGTGCCGCTGTTCTTGCCCGCCAAGGCGCCGACGTAGACGGCGTCGGCGGTGGTGGAGCCGGTGACGGAGACGTCCGTCAGCGTCAGCTTGTACACGTCCGCGCCTGAGCCGATGACGCCGAAGAGACCCGCGTAGGAAGTGCCGGACGTGGAGGAAGCGTTGATGAAGAGGTTAGCGATGGAGTACGGCCCGCCGTCGCCCGTGGAATCGCTGTCGTTGTTGCCGTCGAAATCGCCCGTGAAGCCGGTGGTGGCGTCGCCTATGGGCGTCCAGCCCGCGCCGCCGTTCCAGTAGGTGTCGCCCGTGATGTCGGTGCGTCCGTCATTGTTGGTGTCGAAGTCCAGGTTGGCGGCAAGCTCGTAGCCCGTGCAGGCGAGGTTGCCGGGGCCGGCGCTTATGGTCGCGGCGGTTTCGTTGCAGCCCATGTTGTCTTCCGCGTTGTCGAAGGCGGTGTTGTAGGCGGTTATCTCCGTGCTTGTGCCGGTAGGGACGCCGTTGCCGTCCAGGTCGTAGCGGATGGCGTTGAGCTGCGCGAGGGTCTTGATTTCTATCAGGCCGTCGTTGTCCACGTCGTAGTCGCCCGTGCCCGGGGTGGAGGTGGTTGTCGTCGTGTCCGCAACATCCGAAGGCACGGAGTCGTCCACGTTGGACTTGGTGGCGATGACGCGGACGTAGTACTGCTGGTTGGGCAACAGAGCGGTTGACGGGTTGATTACGTAGGTGACGGTGGAGCCGCCGGAGACGTTGTCCCTCTGGTCGGGCCCGATGCTTGTCCACACGTCCGACGTGTTCCACTCGACCCTGTAGCCCGTGGCGCCGGTCACTGCCGTCCAGTTCGCCTGGATCTTCGTCCCGTCCACCGACAGCTTGAGGCCCGTCGGCTTGGCGAGTTCGTCGTCGTCATTGATGGTCAGAATCGCATCAGTGGCGCCTTTGCTGACCCAGGTTTCCGTGGCGGCGGGGCTGCCTATCTTCGCGGGGTGGTCGTCCAGGGTGAGCGTCTTGGTGTAGTCCGCCGCGTCGACCTTGTTGTTGATGGCCGTCAGCGTCTCCGTGCCGCTCTTGCTTCCTTCCGCGATGGAAACGGCGCTGACGGTGTACGCGTCGGCGTCCTGCGGCACCGCCACCGAAAGGGGGTGGTTCCACTCCGCGGTGGAAGAGGCGGTAACCGTGGACGTGGTGGCGCCGCCGACGATTTCGTAGATGGTTGACGGACTCAGCGTCAGCGATATGACGGGCCGCTGTTCCCCCTTTGCCAGGATGCCGTAATCCAGAACCGGGTACTGGTTCGCCGTGCCAAAGTCCCAGGGATTGTCCTGGCCGGTGGTATGGCTGTTGTCGTTGTCGGCGTTGTCCAGGTCCAGGTTCCAATCCTTGTAGATGGACGTTCCCGTTCCGTAGGCCGTCGGCGTCTGGAGCTGGCTGGTGGTCTTCGCCGTGCCCTTGCCTGTGTCCGTCCGCCCGGAGGTTTCGGAGTTGTAGTAGGAAGCGGTAACGCTGCCCGACTGATGCTTGGTCCCCACCAGTCCGCCGGTGTCGATGCTGGAGTGGGCGACGGCTCCGGTGGCGAAGCTGTACTCGATGTTGCCGCGCTGGTATCCCACCAGGCCGCCCTCGTAGGCGTAGCCGCCGGCGGAGGCCGTGACCGAGCCTCGGGCGTAGCTGACGCGGATGGTGGCGTTTTTGCTCAGCTGGCCCGCCAGCCCGCCGGCCTGGGCAAACATGCCGCTGCCGCCGGGAGCGGTGGCCGAGACGGCGCCCGCGGCGTAGCTGGCGTCCACCCGGGCCGCATTGGGACTCTGCGCGTGTTCGCCCACGGCGCCGAAAAGCCCGCCGGCGAAGGCGTTGGGGCCGACGTCGCTTGCGTTCGACTGGGTAACGGCGGTGACGTCCGCCCACGAATAGCTGGAGGTTACGTTGCCGTCTTCGATTGTCCCCGCCACTCCGCCCGCGAAGAGGTGCTTTTCGGTGACGGTCATGGTGGTCGTGGCCGAGACTTCGCCCGTGGTGTAGACGTCTTCGACGGTGACGCCGCTGCCGGAAATCCTGCCCGCCAGCCCGCCGACGTAGACGTGGTCGGTGACGCCGGTGAGGGTGAGGGTGACGTCCACGTTCTTCACGCCCACGTTCCAGACATCCCCGCCCTGCAAGTGGCCGAAGAGGCCGGCGTAGTTGCCCGTGGTGCGGTTTATGAAGAGGTTGGAGATGGTATACGGCCCCTTGTCTCCCGTCGAATCGCTGTCGTTGTTGCCGTCGAAATCGCCGATGTAGGCATTCGTTGCGTCGCCGATGGGGGTCCAGCCCGCGCCGTCGTTCCAGTAAGTGTCGTCGTCGTCCGCGCCCGTGGGGTTGGTGCTGCTGGTATCGCTGTTGTTGGTGTTGAAGTCCAGGTTGGCGCTCAACTCGTAGCCCTCGCAGATCTGGCTGATGGGCAGCGTCTCATCCTCGTTGCAGCCCATCTTATCTTTAGCAAGGGAGAACGCGGCCTCGTATTTCTCTTCGCTGACGACGCCATCGCCGTTCAGGTCCCACCTGACCGCGTTCAGCTGGGCGAGAGTGGTTATCTCTATCAGCCCGTCGTCGTCAGCGTCGTAGTCCTTCCCGGGGCTGATGGTTTTCGTGTCCCAATCGCTGTCGTCGTAGCCCGTCTTGACGGCGGCCAGGCGTATGTCGTACACCAGATTGGAGTCCAGGGAGCTGATTGTCTCGGGGGTGGTGGGGCTGGAGACTTCCGTCCAGGTTGTGACGGTGGAGAGCTTGTATTGCAGCTTGTAGTCGGTGGCGCCGCTCACCGGGAGCCAGGTCACAACCACGGACGTATTGTTGGCGCCCGCGGCGAGGGTCATGACAGGAGTGGCGAGGGTGTCGTCGTCCTTGATGGTGAGGGAAGCGCCGGTCACGTTCACCCAGTTCTGGGCGGGCGTTCCGCCTATGGTCAAAGCGTTATTCAACGCGTCCGTCTTGTTGTTGACGGCGGTGGCGGTGACGTTGGTCGTGCTGGAGGTGGCGTCGGCGGGGACGGTTATGGTGGTCGCGCCAAGGGTGTAAGCCGCGTTGGCGGGCAGGGTGACGACAACGTCCACCTGCTGCGACGGGCTGATGGCGGCGGATATGGTGGTGGAAGTTACGTTGTCCGACCCGCAGGCGTTCGTGTCGCTGCCTTTGGTGGTTTCGCAGATGGTCGCGGGGTTCGCGGTCAGGATCACCGTCGCCCGCTGGTCGGTTGCGGTGAGGCCGTACTTCAGGACGGGATACTGGCTCGCCGTGCCGAAGTTCCATCCGTCCTGCGTCCCCGTTGTTACCGAATCCAGGTCGATGTCCCAATCCTTGTAGATGTCATTCGCGCCCGTGCCATAAGCCGTCGGCGTCTGCAAATCGCTGGTGGTCTTGCCCGCGCCCGCGCCCGTGGCGGTTATGCCGGAGGTGGTCGTGTCCCAGTAGTTGTCAGTGTCGGTGACGCCGCTGGAATGCTTGTAACCCGCCAGCCCGCCCGCGTAGACGGTGGGCGTCACGCCGCCCGACGTCGTCGGCGCGCCGGTGGAGTAGGAAGCGGTGACGCTTCCGCCCTGAATATGGCCCGCCAGCCCGCCCGCGGCGAGGGTGGCCGTCGCCGCCGTCGATGAGGTCTTCGCCTCCGCGTAGGCGTGGGAGTAGGCGGCCTTCACGCTCCCCGCGTGCTGGTAGCCGAGCAAGCCGCCCGCGTAGGAATCCCCGTTGGCGGCCGACCGGCTTTCGGCGCTTATCGTCCCCGTGCTGAAGGACGCCGTTATGGAGCCGCCCGTGTCCTGGTGGCCCGCGATGCCGCCGGCCGACGCCGACAGGCTGGCCGTCGTGCTCAGCTGCTCCGCCGTCACGTCGGCGCGGGAGTAGCTGCTGACGATGGCGCCCGCGTTATTTCCGACGAGGCCGCCGGCGTAGGCGTGCTTTTCGTTGTTGTTGGCCGTGTTTTCGCTCTGGACGGCCTTGACTGCGCCGAGGACGTAACTGCCCGCAATGTCGCCGGAACTCTTCCCCGCGATGCCGCCGGCGTACACGTCGGCCGCGCTGGTTGCCGTGGGGTTGGTGGTTACGGTGACGGAGACGCCTTCCAGGCTGAGGTTCTTCACGTCGGCGGCGCTGCCCAATTCGGCGAACAGGCCGGCGTGGGCCACGGTTGTGGAGCCGCTGCGGTCTATGTAAAGGTTGGAGATTTTGTAGGTTACGCCGTCGAACTCGGCGGTGTACGGACTGCTGGTCGCGCTGCCCGCCGTCGCGCCGATGGGCAGCCACCCCTGGCCGCTGTTGTAGTAGGCGTCGTCGGTGCGGACGGCCTGGCCCGTGTTGAAGTCCAGGTTGGCGGCGAGCTCGTATCCGTCGCAGGCGGGGTTGCCGGTGTTTTGGGAGGAGATGTTGGCGACGGACTCGTTGCAGCCCATGTTGTCTTCCGCTTCGGAGAAGGCGGCGTCGTAGTTCGATTGGTCGCCGCTCGCGACCTGTCCGTTGCCGTCAAGGTCGTAGCGGACGGCGTGAAGCTGGGCGAGGGTGGTGATTTCGATGAGGCCGTCGTCGTCCGCGTCGTAGTCGACGGTGGCTGGGCTTGTGGCGTGGGTGGTGGTGGAAACGACGTCCGACGGCGGCTCGTCCACCCCCGCCGCCGCGCTGGTGGCGAGGACGCGGACGTAGTATTCCGTGTCAGCCGTCAGCCCCGTTATCTTGTGGGTGACGGTGGCGGCGCCCGATTTCGTCTCCGTCCCCGTGGGGGAATCCCACGAGTCCGACGTATGCCACTGAACCTTGTAGCCGTTCGCGTTCGCCACCGCCGTCCAGTCCACCTGTATCTTCGTGCCGTCAACGGAGAGCTTGACGCCGGTGGGCTTGGCCAGGGAGTCGTCGTCGTTGATGGTTATGGAAGCGTCCGTGCCCTTGTAGGCCCACGTGGTGTCGGCGGGGTGGGTGGCCTGGGTGAGCGTGATGGAGGCGTTGGCCGCGTCCACGAAGTTGTTGACCGCCGTCAGCGTGGACGTTCCCGTGGTGGAGCCGGCGGCGATGGTGATGGTGGTGGGATTCATTTTGTAGGCCGCGTTGGTGGGAAGGGTGACGACGATAGGCGCGTTCCACGCCTTGTCCAGCGTAGCGGTGACGGTGGATTCGTTGACGCGGTTGGGTGTCGTGACCGTGGACGCGCGCTCCCAGATGGTGTTCGGACTGACGCTCAACGTCACCTTCACCCGCTGGTCGTCGGCGACGTGGGGGCCGAATTTGAGGGCCGGGTATTGGGACGCCGTGCCGAAGTCCCAGGGGTCGTCGCCGCCGGTCACGCCGTCCAGATTCAGGTTCCAGGCGGTGTATATGGCGGTTCCGCTGTTGTTGGTTGTGCTGCTGTAGGAGGTGGGGCCTTGAAGCTGCGCCGTGGTCTTGCCCGTGCCCTGGCCGGTAGCGGTGATGCCGGAGGTGTCCGTGTCCCAGTAGGAGTTGGTTGTCACGCCGCCCGCACGGTTACTCACCAGCCCGCCCGCCGTCGGCGTCCCGTCGCCCGTCGCCGTGACCGCGCCGGTGGAGAAGGAAGCGGTGATGTTGTTGGACTGGTATGCCGCCAAGCCGCCGGCGTAGGCTTGTCCGGTGATGCCGGTTGTATCTGTTGCGTCGTAGTAGGCGGAGACGGCGCCGCGCGCGTAGGACGCGGTGACGCTTCCAATAGAATATCCAACCAGGCCGCCGGCATACGCATAGCTGCTGTTCTTGGCTTCGATGTTGGCGGAAACGGCCCCGCCCGCGTAGGACGCGGTCACGATTCCAGCATTGGCGACGTATCCAACCAGGCCGCCCGCAAAGGTCTGAATGTTGGTCCAGCCGCTGCCCTTGGAGTAGCCCGTCACGTCGGCCAGGGAGTAGCTCACTGTGACGTTGCCGCCGTCGCTCCTGCCCACCAGCCCGCCTATCCGGGATATCCTGTTGTTAAATGTGAAAGTGACGGGTTTGGATGCCGACTCTCCGGCCCGCACCCGGCCGGTGGTATAGCTGTTCTCGATGTTCACGCCCCCACTGCCCATGCGGCCCGCCAGCCCTCCCACGTCGACTTCGCTGACGCCCGACGGGGTCAAGGTCACGTCCACGTTCACCAGGGCGACGTCTTCCACCAGCGCGCCGCTGCCGCCGTTGAGGTAGGCGAACAGGCCGGCATATTTGCCCGCGGTGCGGTCGATGAAGAGGTTGCTGATGGCGTAGGGGCCGCCGTCGCCAGGGGAGGGATCGGTGTCGGAGTTGCCGTCGAAGCTGCCCGTGTAGGCGGTGACCGTGTGTGGGCTGGCGCTTTCCATGCCGATGGGGAGCCAGCCCGCACCGCTGTTGTAGTAGGTGTCGCCAGTGTCCGCGCCCGTGGGGTTGGTCGCCGACTTGCCGCTGTCGTTGGTGTTGAAGTCCAGGTCGGCGCGGAGCTCGTAGCCCGTGCATACCGGGTTGCCGGGGCCGGCGGTTATGGACGCGACGCTTTCGTTGCAGCCCATGTTGTCTTCCGCGTTGGAGAAGGCGGTTTTGTAGGACGACTTATTCATCTCGTCGTCCACGACGCCGTCCCCGTCCAGGTCGTAGCGGATGGCGTTGAGCTGGGCGAGGGTGGTTATCTCTATCAGCCCGTCGTTGTCCGCGTCGTAGTCAACGGTGGCGGGGCTTGTGTCGTGGGTCTTGACGTCCACCACGTCCGACGGGGGTTCGTCCGCGCCGCTCTTGGTGGGCAGGACGCGGACGTAGTACTGCGTATCCTCCGTGAGCGCCGGCGTGGGGTCGATGGTGTAGGTCACCGTGCTGCCGCTTGTTATCGTGTCCTCCGACGGGCTGCCCCACGCGTCCGACGTGTTCCACTGGACCTTGTAGCCCGTGGCGCCGGTGACCTGCGTCCAGTCCACCTGAATCTTCGTCCCGTCGACGGAGAGCCTGACGCCGGTGGGCTTCAGCAGTTCGTCGTCGTCGTTGATGGTTATTGTAGTATCCGCGCCTTTGATAACCCACGTGGTGTCCGTGGGGTGGTCGATCTGGGCGAGGGACACCGACCTTGCGTCCGGCGATTCGTTGATTAAGTTGTTGGCGGCCGTCAGCGTCGCCGTACCCGTCAGACTTCCAGCCGTGATGGTGATGGTGGCGGCGCTCATGGTATAGGCCGCGTTGGTGGGGAGGGTGACGACCACGTCCTCGTTCCACTCCGTGTCCAGGGTGGCGGTGACGGTTGATGCGTTGACGCGGGAGGGGCTGGTGAGGGCGCGCTCCCAGATGGTTGTGGGGCTGACGCTGAGGGTGACGACGGGGCGTTGGTCTGCGGCGACGTGCTGACCGTAATCCAGTGCCGGGTACTGATACGCCGTGCCGAAGTCCCACGGGTCGTCGCCGCCCGTCACGCCGTCCAGATTCAGGTTCCAGGCGGTGTATATGGCGGTTCCGCTGTTGTTGGTTGTGCTGCTGTAGGAGGTGGGGCCTTGAAGCTGCGCCGTGGTCTTGCCCGTGCCCGCGCCCGTCGTGGTGATGCCGGAGGTGTCCGTGTCCCAGTAGGAGTCGGTGAATGTCGCTGTAGCGAACACAAGGCCGACAAGGCCCCTGGCCTGTACAACCTGGCCGTCGCCCGTCGCCGTCGGCGCGCCGGTGGAGAAGGACGCGGTGATGCTGGAGCCGTCCTGCGTCGCGCCAACCAGTCCGCCGGCGGCGGCGTTCCCGGTGATGCCGGTGTTTACGGTGGCGTCGCTGGTCGCGGCAACCGCGCCCCGCGCGTAGGAGGCGGTGATGTCGCCTTCCAGATCTCCCACCAGCCCGCCCGCATAGACGAAGTTGTCGTTCTGCCCCACGATGTTGGCGATGACGGCGCCGCCCGCGTAGGAGGCGGTGACGCTGCCGGATGTCCGCACCTTCCCCACCAGGCCGCCAACAAACGCGTTCGGGCGGGTGGAAGCGCTCTTGGTGTTGGACGTCACGTCCGCCAGCGAATAGCTGCCCGTGATGGCGGCCCTCAATCTGCCCACCAGCCCGCCCACGTAGGAATACCCGGGGGAGTGGGTGAGGGTTACCGGCTCCGTAGCCGATTCGCCGCCTCGCACCCGGCCCGTGGTGTAGCTGTCCTCTATCTCCACACCGCCGTTGCCGACGCGTCCCGCCAGGCCGCCTACGTGGATGCTTCTACCGGTCGAGGTGTTCAGCGTCACGTCCACATTCACCAGGGAGACGTTCTTCACCTTCGTGCCGGTGCCGCCGTTCAGGTAGGCGAAGAGGCCCACGTAGTCGCCCGTGGTGCGGTCTATGAAGAGGTTGGAAATGGTGAACGTGCCGCCGTCGAACTCGCCCGTGTACGCCGTGACCGTATATGGGCTGGCGCTTGCCATGCCGATGGGCAGCCAGCCCGCGCCGCCGTTCCAGTAGGTGTCGTCCATGCGGTCTCCCGCCTCGCCCGTGTTGAAGTCCAGATTCGCCCCAAGCTCGTAGCCTGTGCATACCTGGTCGGCGGAATCGGTCTCGTCCTCGTTGCAGCCCATGCCTTCCGCCGCTTTGGGGAACGCCCCCGTGTCCCCCGTGTAGCTCATCTCGTTGCCGGAGGAGGCGACGCCGTCGGCGTCCAGGTCCCAACGGATGGCGTTCAGCTGCTCCAGCGACTTCACCTCAATCATCCCGTCGTCGTCCGCGTCGTAGTCCTGGCCCACGTTGATTTTAACTTCCGAGGAAGGATCCCCGTCCAGGACGGCTGCCTTCGCGGCAATGACCTGGACGTGGTAGGTCTGGCCAATGGCCATGCCGTCGGCGACCGAAATATCGATGGTGATTTTGCTGCCGGGGGAGGCCACCTTCTGCCGGGTGACGGAGTAGGCGGCGTCGACGCCGGACTGACGCCACTGCACCTTGTAGCGGTCGGCGCCGGTCACCGCCGTCCAGCTGACGGTTACGTTGTTCGCCAGCGTCCATGAGGCGGCGACGCCGGTGACCTGCCCCAGAACGGTTCGCTGGGTCGCCGCGTTGGCCGGCACGTCCGTGTACTTCAGCACCGGGTACTCGCTCGCCGTGCCGAAGTCCCACGGGTCGTCGTTAGTGTTGTCTCCGTCCACGTCCACGTTCCAGTTGACGTAGATGCCCGTTCCCGTGGTGGGCGTCTGCAATTCGCTGGTGGTCTTCCCTTCCGGCGAGTTGGTATCGACGTCGTCGGTGATGCCCGAGATGGTGCTGTCCCAGTAGCTGTTGACGGAGGAGCCGCTGTTTGAGGTCTTTCCTACCAGCCCGCCCTGGTCGGGGCTCGTATCCGTGGTGGCGGTGTGCGCGCCGATGGCGTACGTGGCGGTTATGACGCCGCCGCTATCCTTGTTCTCGCCGACCAAGCCGCCGGTTATGACGTTGGTCGCGTCGGCGTTCAGATCGCCCCAGGCGTAGGCGGCGGTAATGGCCCCGGAGTTGACGCCGACCAGCCCGCCGGCGAATCCGTCGTCCAGGGGGTTGGCGGTTCCGCCGATGGTGACGCCGCCGACTGATACGTCTCCGGTGGCGAAGCTGGCGCTTATGGAACCTCTGTTGCGCCCGACAAGGCCGCCGGCCTGGGCTTCGTCCGCCGCATTGCCGATGACGTTCACCGCCGCGTAGCTGGCGAGAATCGCGCCGCCGGTATCGTTGAAGCCAATCAAGCCGCCCGTCTGGGTAAAGGTGCCGGAAAGGCCCTGGGTTTCCGCCGTTACCGCGCCGGTCGCCCGCGAGCCGGTTACGCTTCCCGCGTTCTCCCCGGCGAGGGCGCCCACCCGCGCGGGCGTGCCGGAGGTTGAGACGACGGTTACGGAGACGTCCTCAAGCTCTATGTCCGTCACCTTCGCGCCGCTGCCGAGCTTGGCGAACAGTCCCGCGCGCTTGTTGCCGGCGGAGGAGACGTTGATGTAGAGGTTGGAGATGGTGTAGCCCGTTCCCACTAACTCGCCCGTGTAGCCGTTGGTTGCGTCGCCGATGGGGGTCCAGCCCGCGCCGGTGTTCCAGTAGTTGTCGCCGGAGTCGGGCTTGCCGTTGTCGTTGGTGTCGAAGTCCAGGTCCTTGGTCAGCTCGTAGCCTCTGCAGGGCGGGTTGCCTGTGGAGGAGATGGAGACGACGGTTTCGTTGCAGCCCATGTTGTCTTCGGCGTCGGGGAAGGCCATGTTGTATTTGGACTGGTCGGCCGCGTTGTCCGCCACGCCGTCCCCGTCCAGGTCGTAGCGGATGGCGTTCAGCTTGCCGAGGGTGTCTACGCCTATCAGCCCGTCGTTGTCGCCGTCGTAATCCACCGTGCCGGCGGTGGGCGTGACGTTCACCACGTCGGAGGGCAGGGAATCTTCGTAGCCCGTAGCGGTGGCGATGACACGGAAGTAGTAGGTCGTGCCGCTAGTGAAGCCGGTGGTCTTCTTCCAGGTGTTGGTAGTGACGGTGGCGTCTGTCTTGGTGGCGAAGGTGAAATCCGTGCCATACTGGACGGTGTAGCCCGTGGCGCCCGTGACCGCGGTCCAGTCCAGCTGGACCTTCACGCCGTGTACGGAGGCCTTGAGGCCGATGGGCTTGGGCAGGTCATCGTCCTTGATCGTCAGGGTGGCGCCGGTGATGCTCACCCAGTTGGGGCCGGTCGTCGGCGTCTGCGTCACGGAAGCGTCGGTAGCGTCAACCTCGTTGTTGACGGCGGTCACCGTCAGCGTTCCGCTGGTGGAGCCGGCGGCGATGGTTATGGTGGACTTCGCCGTGCCGCCGGATGTCAGGGTGTAGACGGCGGCGTTGGTGGAGAAGGTGAGCGTAATCGGGACTTCCTGGGCCGGGCTGAGGGTGGCCGTCATGGTGGAGGAGATCACGGGCGACGCGCCGCAGACGTTCGTGTTCGTTCCCGCCGTGCTTTCGCAGATGCTGGTGGGCGAGAACGCGACGGTCACCGCCGCCCGCTGGTCCGCCGCCGTCAACCCGTAGTCGATGACGGGATATTGGGTGGCGGTTCCGAAGTCCCAGGGGTCGTCGTTCGCGCTTGTGCCGCCAACGTTCACGTCCCAGGCAGAGTAGATGCCGGTTTCGGTGGTGGGCGTTTGAAGCTCGGACGTCGTCTTGCCTTCCGGCGCGGCGTTGTCCGTGTCGTCGGCGATGCCGGAGGTGTCCGTGTCCCAGTAGCTGTTGTTGACCGTGCCGGACTGGGTGGCCGTGAAGCCGCCGGACGCGGTGGTCGCGCCGGTTCCGGTTCCCGTTCCGGTGTGGCTGCCCGTGGAGAAGGACGCGGTGATGGTCGCGCCGCTAGCGTTCGTCGCCGCAAAGCCGCCCCGCGCCACCTTGTTGCCCTTGACCGTTCCGTCGCCGTGGGCGTAGGACGCGATGACGGTGCCCTTGTTGTGGGACACCAGGCCGCCGGCGTGGGCGGTGTTGGTAAGCGTTCCGGTGTCCGTGGTGGTGGCGGTGACGCTTCCCGTGGCGAAGCTGGCGGCGATGGTGTCTCCTGTATCGTTCAGGGCGACCAGGCCGCCCGCGTATCCCTCGTTGGCGTCGTCGGAGGTGGCGGTGACCTCCACGCGTGAGTAGCTGGACACTGTGGTTCCGTCGTTCCAGCCGACAAGCCCGCCCGCGTAGCCCTTGCCGGCGGACGTGCCGCCGCTTCGGGTTATGGCGACTTCGCCCAGGGAGATCGACCCGCTGACGGTGCCGCTGTTCTTGCCCGCCAGCGCGCCCGCGTAGACTTCATGGGTTGACGTGGTGGAGGTTACGGCGGCGGTGACGTCCACCTTCTCCAGCCTCACGTTCTTGACGACGCCGCCCGTTCCGATGACGCCGAACAAGCCCGCGTAGGCGCTGCCGGTGGACGTGGTGGAGTTTATGAACAGGTTGGAAATCTTGTATGTCCCGCTCGTGCCGTCGAACTCGCCCGTGAAGCCGGTGGTGGCGTCCCCGATGGGGGTCCAGCCGGCGTTGTAGGGCGAGACATTTAGATCCAGATTCGCCGCAAGCTCGTAGCCCGTGCAGGCGGGGTTGCCGGTTTCGTTGGAGGAGATGGTGACGGCAGACTCGTTGCAGCCCATGTTGTCTTCCGCGTCGGGGAAGGCCGTCGCGTAGCCCGCGTTGGTGGATGAGCCGTCCCCGTCCAGGTCCCAGCGGATGGCGTTGAGCTGCGCCAGCGTCTTGACTTCAATCAGCCCGTCGTTGTCCGCGTCATAGTCCACGTCGTCGTCGGTGGGCGTGGCGCTGACCACGTCCGAAGGCGCCGAATCTTCGTAGCCCGTGGCCTCGGCGATTAGACGGAAGTAGTAGGTGGTGGTGGTGGTCAATCCCGTGGTTATCTTGTGCTGGACCGTCGAGCCGCTGGATATGGTTATATCCGTCTTCGACGCGAAGTTGCTCGCCGTGCTCTGCTGCAAGGTGTAGCTGTCGGCGAGGGACACCTCCGTCCAGTTCAACTGGATCTTGAGTGTCCCCGAATCATCCTGCACGGACAGCCTGAGGCCGGTGGGCTTGGGGATGTCTTCGTCCTTGATGGTGATGGCCGGAACCGACGATGCCTGCCGCAGGTGGCTGGAAGGCGGCGTCAGGTTCAGCACGTTGTCCGCCGCGTCCACCTTGTTGTTCACCGCCGTCAGCGTCGCGCCGGTGACGGTGGTTTTGCCGGCGGGGATGGTCAGCTTCGTCTTGTCGGAGGTGTAGGCGGCGTTCGTCGGGATGGTGTAGGAGATGTCCGTCGCCCACGCGGCGGAAAGCGTCGGCGTGATGGTGGTGGTCTGGTCCGTCGAATCCGTCCCGCAGGCGTTCGTGTTCGACCCCGCCGAGCTTTCGCAAAGAGTGGCGTCGGAGACCGCCCAGCTAACCGTCGGCACGCTTTGCAGCAGCGCGTGGGGCAGCGTCCGCACGTGCAGGACGGGGTACTGGGACGAGGTGCCGAAGTCCCACGGGTCGTCGTTAGTGTTGTCTCCGTCCACGCTCACGTTCCAGTTGGAATAGATGCCCGAAGGATAGGTCGCGTTTGCGCCCGAACCCGATTTCTGCGCTTCCGTCGGCGTCTGCAATTCGCTCGTCGTCTTCCCCTCCGGCGCGTTGGAGTCCGTGTCGTCGGCGATGCCGGAAACGTCCGCGTCCCAGTAGGCGTGGGTGACGGTTCCGTCCTGGTCGCCCACCGAGCCGCCGCGGTTCAGGGTGGTCGGCGCCGTTCCGGTGGAGGTAACTGTGCCTTTGGACCAGGCGACGGTTATGGTGGAACCGGTGGTGTTGTGGCCCACCAGCCCGCCGATGTCCACCGTCTTGCCGTCGGTGGCGGTCACGTTGCCCGTGGCGTAGACGGCCCTGATGGTCCCGGCGTTGCGGCCCACCAGCCCGCCCGCGTCGATTTCGCTGCCCGTGGTCGTGCTGCCGGTGACGGACACGTTCCCCGTGGCGTAGCTGGCCTCGACGGTATTGGTGCTTAAGGCGTTCCACGCGAGCAAGCCGCCGGCGATGGCGTCGCTGGAGCCGGACGCCGTTGCCGTCACATTCGCGCTGGAGTAGCTCTTTCGGATGACGCCGGTGAGGGCATTATTGCCGGCGAAGCCGCCGGCGTAGGCCGTTCCGTGGGCCGTTCCGGTCTGACTGGCCGTCACGGAGCCGGTGACGTAAGAGTCGCTGATAGTCCCAAGGTTCCAGGCCGCCAGCGCCGAGACGAATACGTTCGAATTCGACGATGTTCCGGTGACGTCGACGCCGGTCAGGTAGAGGTTTCGCACCTCGCCCCCTGTGCTTATCTGGTTGAACAAGCCGACGTTGCCTGCCCCGCTGGAGAAGGACCTGTCGATGAACAGGTTCTTTATCTCGTATTGGTTGCCTTCCAATTCGCCCAGATAGGTTGGTATCGGATTCCAGCCCAAGCCGCCGTTCCAGATGATGGCGTCTTCGTCGGAGTCCTTCGTGCCGTCGCCGTCGAGGTCAACGTAGTCGTTGGCGTCTATGTCGCCGTCGCCGCTCGTGTCGAAGTCCAGGTCTTTCGTAAGTTCGTAGCCGTCGCAAGCGACGGGGCAACCCATAGTCGCAGCCCAGCTGGGGAAGGCGTCCTTGTACTCTTGGCTGTTGTTGACGCTGCCGCCGCCGTTACTGTCGTGCCGGATGGCGTTCAACTGCTCCAGATTGCTGACCTCTATCAGACTGTCGTTGTCCTTGTCGTAGTCAATCAAGCCCGTGGTGCCGGAGTCTTCATCGGCGGCTACGCTGTTCTCGTAGCCCGACCTGTAGGCGATGAGCCGCGCCGTGTAGGTGGTGCCGCCCGTCAGCGTGACATCGTGGGATGTTGAGGAGCCGGGGGTTATGGTTTCCCGCCGGCTAGTGGTGTCGTAGTTCTGCGAACTAGTCTTATAGTCCAGGTAGAAGCCGCCAGGCGAGCCGCTGGTTCCGGCGTCCCAGTAGGCGTAGAGCTTGGTATCGCCCTCCTTGCCCGTTACGTAGAACCCGGACGGCTTCGACATGATGTCGTCGTCGGTGATGGTCAGGGTGGGCGCGGTTCCGGTCAGTTCCGCGTTGTGGTCCGCCGTGGGCGTGAGGGTCTGAACCAGGTTGGCGTTGGAGGTGACGCCGCAGACGCCCGTGCCGCACTTCTGGTTGTTGACGGCGTTTATCGTAACCGACTCTGTGGTGGTGTTTCTGGTTATGGTGAAGATGCGGCTGTCGCCCGTGGCATACGTGTATGCCGCGTCTTTCGGCGCCGGCAGGGTGATGATTATGTCGTAGGTCTTGGCGGCGGACAGGGTGGCGGTGATGGTGCTGGAGGTGTCCCGAGTCGAGCCGCCGAGGGTCGATTCGTAAATCGTCGTGGGGGAAGCCGTCAGGGTGAAGGTGGCGGGCTGCTGCTGGCTGTGGTTCTCCCTGGGAGAGTTGTACTTGATGGTCGGAAACTCGCTGTTCGTGCCGAAGTCCCACGGGTCGTCGTTGCCCGTCACGCCGTCCAGGTCGATGTTCCAATCCTTGTAGATGTCCGTGTTGGCGCAGGTGTTGGTGGCGCAGTAGGCGGTGGGCGTCTCCAGATCCGACTCGGTTTTGTTGGTAACGCCGGTGGGCGTGGAGGCGTGGTTGGGGTTGGAGCCGCTGCCATAGACGTCGTTGATGGTTCCCGCGCTGCGACCGACGGCTTTGCCGTAGTCGTTCCCATCGTTGCGGTTGCCGCCCACCGATCCCGGATATATGGACACGTCGCCGGTGGCGTAGCCCGCCCGCAGCGTCCCGCCGGTCAGGATTCGGCCCACAATCCCGCCTGCAATGGTCGCTGCGCTGGTGTTCAGGTTTTCCGACGCGACAACGTCGCCCATCGCATACACGGCGTGGATGTCGCCGGCGTTTCTGCCAGCCAGTCCGCCCGCGACCCGCACGCCGCTGTCGTCGAAGATGTATCCTGTGCAGGTAATGCCTGGACAGCTGGTTTGATAGGTGCTTCCCCTCATAGTCACGTCGCCTGTGGCGTAGGACGCGATTATCTTCGAACCGCTGGACACGTCTCCAGCAAGCCCGCCGACGAAGAGGTTCACCGTGTTGGGGACAGTTACCGGGTTGTTGACGAGGACCTCCATAACGACGCGGGCGTAGGAGGTGGATATGACGCCGCCGTCCAGCCAGTTGACCATGCCGCCGAAACGCACAGTGCCCTGGGTGGCGACAGTGGCGGGATTCACAATTCCGATGACCGCCACCTTGGTGACCTTCCCCTTGTCGTCCACCTTGTCCGCGAGGACGGCGCTTTGCGCGCCGGAGGCGTGCTTGCTTTCGATGGTCAGGTTCTTCACCTCGCCGATGGTGGAGCCGGTGGCCGCGCCGATGGTCTCGAACAGCGGCCGGCGGTCCTGGTTGATAATCTCGTTGCTGTTCCCCTCGAAGGTCGTGTTCCAGACGCCGGGTATCAGGTAGTTCGTACCCGCGTCCGTCGGACTAGCGGTGATGGTGAGGTCGGCGGTGATTTCGTAGCCCGCGCAGGTGGAGGAACAGCCGGTCACGCCGCCGTCAAAGGCGGTGTTGTACTTGGTGGTCTCCGACTCAGGCGTGCCGTCGCCGTCCAGGTCCCACTGCATGGCGATAAACTGGGTGAGGTTGGTCACCTCGATGAGGTTGTCGTTGTCCGAGTCGTTGTCGCTGGCGATTCCGGCCCCGCCTTCCAACTTGGCGGAAACGTAGCCCGGCTCCCCCTCCGGCGCGGGTTCGCTCGCCCCCGTCTCGTTCACGGCCCGCAGCCGGAAGCGATGCTCGAATCCTCCCTCCAGTCCCGTCACGGTGTGGGAGGCGGTGCGGGAGTCGCTGTTCCCTATAGCCGTCCAACTCCCCCACTCCGAGCCGTCATAGACAACGCGATGCTGATATTCGTACCCGGTGACGGAAGCGTCCCCCGAGGCGTCCCAGGAGAGGGCGACGCTGGAGTTGTCGGCCCCCGCCGTCGCCGTCAATCCTGTGGGAGCGGCGGGGACGGCGGCGGGCGCGGGCGGGGTTTCCGGAGGGGTTGGGGCGGGGGCTTCGGGAACGGCGGAGACGAACCAGGGGTCGGCGACGGGCGCGGGCGCGCCGGCCCCGCCTTTGTTTATCGCGCGGAGTTTGAACCGATATTCCGTGCCGTTGGTCAGCCCGTCGATTAAGAGGGACGTGGTTGCGGCGCCGCTCCCGGGTATGGCGGTCCAGGGCCCCCAGCCGGCGGCGGGCGGCGCGGCGCGGATCTGGTATTCGTAGCCGGTAATGGAAGAGTCCGAGGGGTCGTTCCAGGCGAAGATGATGGACGCGTCGCCCGCCGTCGCGGTCAGGCCGGAGGGCGCGTCGGGGGCGGGAGGCGGCGGGGTTGGGACGTAGGGATCGACGGGGGCGGAGTTCGTCCATGAACTGGCGCCGGATGCGTTGCGGGCGCGGACGCCTATTATATAGGTAGAGGCGTTGTCCACCCCGGAGACGGTTATGGAGGCGTCGGGATGGTTGAGGGCGGCCAAGCTCCAGCTCTGCTTGCCGTCGGAGCTATAGGTAATATGGTAGGAAGTTGCGCCGTCCACCGCGTCCCAGCTTGCGTCGAGGGAGCCGTCGCCGCGGGTGACGGTTATGGAACCGACGGGGCCCGGCGGGGCCTGGGGCGTGGCGGCGATGTAGCCGGGATCGCCGTCGGGCGCGGAATCGCCCGCGCCGTTCGCGTTCACCGCCCGAACCATGAAGCGATATTCTATTCCGTTGGCCAGCCCGCTCAGGGTCATGGAGGTGGTGGACGCGTCGCTGCCGGATACGGCGGTCCAGTCTATCCAGGAGAAGTCGGGAAGGTTGGCGCGCGCCCGGTACTCGTAGCCCGTGATGGTAGAGTCGGAGGGGTCGTCCCAGGTGAGGGTGACGGACTGGTCGCCCGCGGCGATGGCGAGGCCGGCGGGCGCGGCGGGGGGATCGGCGGTCTGCGCCAGGACGGTGTCGGCGGAGGATTGGGAGGGCAGGGCCGCCAGCGCGGAACACACAACGAGAGCCCCGGCGACGAGGACGTAATTCCTCAGCCGGTTCATGCGCCGTCTTTTGCCTGTCAATATGGCCGTCAGCATGGTTTATTGAGAACCCTTGGGTGCGCCCCTTCTCGTCTCCCTTGCCCGTTGCCAAACGCAATAAGGGTTTTAGGCTAGCAGGTTTTCCGATGACGTTGGATTACGTTCCGAGTCAATTCGTTTACGTTACGATTACTATTGGCGTGAATTGTGGTATAATCGGCGCAAACGGGGCTTTTCGCGGACGCGCCGCCCCCCCGGAGGGAATCGACGCCGATTTCGGATAGAGAAGATGACGCAACCTGACGAACGAGACAGGCAGATAGCGGCGCTGCGGGACAGGCTGTCCCGAATCAGCCGCGCCAGCCTTCGCATCAATGAGAGCCTGGACGTGGAGACGGCGCTGCAAGGCGTTCTGGACGGCGCGCGCTCCGTGACGGGGGCGGCCTACGCCCTCATCACAACGCTGGACGATTCGGGCGAGGTGGAGGACCACGTCGTCGCGGGCATAAGCGCCGAAGACGCCGAGCGTCTGTGGGAGAACCCGGACGGCCCCAGGTTGTTCGACTACACGAACGCCCTCTCGGGATCCCTCAGAGTCAGCAATCTGGAGGAGTTGACCAGGTCCATTGGCCTGCTGGATTTCAGCCCGCCCGTCAGCATCAGCGCCTTCATGGCGGCCCCGATACTTCATCAGGGCGCGCGCATGGGCAACATCTACGTGGCGACCGACGATCCGGGCGGGGAGTTCAGCAGGGAAGACGAGGAGACCTTGGGCATGTTCGCCTCTCAGGCGGCGCACGTGATCGCCAACGCCCGCCAGCACAGAGACGAACGGCGCGCAAGGGCCGGCCTGGAGACTCTGATTGACACTTCGCCCGTGGGCGTCGTCGTCTTCGACGTGAGGAAGGACGCGCCGGCGACGTTCAACCGGGAGGCGGCAAGGATAGTGGACGGGCTGCGGGACCAGGAGCAGCCGAGGGAGGACCTTTTCGAGCTGCTGACCATCCGGCGCGCCGACGGACGGGAGGTCTCACTGATGGAGTTCCCCCTGGCCGAAGTCCTCCGCACAAGCGAGAACGTGCGGGCCGAGGAGATAGTGATGGAAGCGCCCGGCGGTCGGAGCATCACGGCGCTGCTCAACGCCACGCCCATCCGCTCGGAGGAAGGCGAGGTGGAGTCGGTGGTCGTCACCATGCAGGACATGACGCCGCTGGAAGAGATGGAGCGGCTGCGGGCCGAGTTCCTGGGCATGGTGAGCCACGAACTGCGCATGCCGCTGACTTCCATCTGGGGATCGGTGATGGCCATTCTGGACAGTGCGGAGGACCTGGACCCCGCCGAGACGCGCCAGTTCCTGCGAATCATCCTGGATCAGGCCGGCAGCATGAGGGACCTGATCGGCAATCTGCTGGACGTGGCGCGCATCGAGACGGGAGAGCTGCCGGTCAACCCGGAGCCGGTGAAGGTAGACGCGCTGGTGGAGCGGGCCCGCAGCGCCTTCCTGAGCGCCGGGGGAAGGAGCAACCTGGCCATCGACCTGGCGCCGGACCTGCCCCTCGTGATGGCGGACCGCAGGCGCATCGTCCAGGTCATCGGCAACCTCCTGACAAACGCCGCCAGACATTCGCCGGAGTCGTCGGTCATCCGGGTCTCCGCGGCGCGGGACGGCGTATACGTCCGGGTCTCGGTGGTGGACGAAGGCAGGGGAATACCCGCCGAGCGTCTGCCCAACCTGTTCCGGAAGTTCTCTCGCCGGGATGACGACAACCCCGGCGGCGACACCGGACTGGGACTGGCCATCTGCAAGGGAATCGTGGAGACGCACGGAGGCCGCATCCGGGCCGAGAATGAAGGGCCTGGCCTTGGGGCCAGGTTCACCTTCACTATCCCCGTGATCGAAGAGGCCGCGCCGGAACGCCGCAGGCCCCCGGGAGGCCCGCGGCAGGAGACGGGAGACGCGGAGTCCATTCTCGTGGTGGACGACGATCCCCAAACGCTGCGGCATCTCAGGAAGGTGCTCTCCGACGCCGGCTACCAACCGATTGTCACCGCCGACCCGGAGGAGGCTATCGCCCTTGTGGAGGAGCATCGTCCGCATCTGGTCCTGCTGGACATGATGCTGCCCGGCTCCGACGGCATCGAGCTGATGGGGGACATCATCGCGGTAGCCGACGTGCCGGTTATCTTCCTATCGGCTTATGGGCGGGACCAGGTGGTCGCCCGGGCCTTCGAGGATGGCGCCGCCGACTACATCGTCAAGCCCTTCTCGCCAACCGAACTGGTCGCCAGGGTCGGGGCGGCTATCCGCAGACTTGCGGAGCCTTATCGGCCTGAGCCGTCGGAGGCCTATGCGCTGGGCGACCTGACCATCGACTACGGCGAACGGCTGGTTACGGTCGCCGGGCGGGCGGTGCAGTTGACGGCCACCGAATACCGGCTGCTTTTCGAGCTGTCAGTCAACGCCGGCAGGGTGTTAACCCACGACCAACTGTTGCGAAGGGTCTGGGGGTCCAGGAGGCCCAACAATCTGGGGACGCTGCGCACCCATCTGAGAAGGCTCCGCAGCAAGCTCGGCGAGGACGCGAGCAATCCCACCTACTTTTTTGCCGAGCCTCGGGTCGGCTACCGGATGGCGAAGGGGGAGACGCGGGAGGAGGAGCGGGCGTCGACGAGATCGCCCTGAACGGCGGATTTCGCAGTTTGTTCGTAATGGTGGGCGGTAGTGGACTTGAACCACTGACCTCTGCGATGTCAACGCAGTACTCTAACCATCTGAGCTAACCGCCCACGGAGCGTAGACGCGGGGATTCCTGGTTGGGTGGGATTCCCGCCGATGGTAAGTTTAGCCAGTGGGTTCAGGAAGCGTCAAGGGGAAGTTGTCACTTTTGGGGCATGGCAATCACCCCCATCCCCGTATCAAGTACGGGGCAGGCTCAGGATGAGCGGGGGGAATCACCCCCATCCCAACCTTCCCCCATTAAAGGGGAAGGGGTTTTGGAATGGATTGGGGGGTTAGTCCACGGCGGGCTGGTCCACCTCCACTTCGGCGTGGCCGTTGCTGGAATCCTCCAGTCCGTCCGTCAATGGCTCAGTGAATTCCTTGATGAGCTCGCTGTCCAGAATATCGTCGCCCGTGCTTTCGAGAAGCAGGTCGTCCCCCAGCATGTACTGCTCTTCGACGGTGGGGAGTTCGGCGTCCACGCGGGCGGGTATGAGACGCCCGATGATGACGTTCTCCTTCAGTCCCAGCAGGTGGTCCACGGCGCCGCTGGCTGAGGCTTCCGTAAGCACGCGGGTGGTCTCCTGGAAGGAGGCGGCGGCGAGGAAGCTGTCCGTAAGCAGGGATGACCGGGTGACGCCGAGAAGGACGGGCTTGGCGGTGGCGGGTTCGCCGCCCTCCGCCAGAACCTCGGTGTTCTTGGCCTGGAAGTCGAACAGGTCTATGGACTGGCCGGGGATGTATTCGGCGTCGCCGGCGGAGTCCACCTGAACCCGCCTAAGCATCTGGCGCACCACAACCTCGATGTGCTTGTTGTGGATGGACACGCCCTGGGAGCGGTACACCTTCTGCACCTCGTCCACCAGGTAGGACTGCACGTCCTCCTTGCCCTTGATGCGCAGGATGTCGTGGGGATTCAGCGGGCCTGCGGTCAGAGCGGCGCCGGCCTTCACCTCGTCGCCGTCTCTGAGAAGGAGCAGGGCGGAGATGGGAACCAGGTGCTCGCGCTCTTCGGTGTCGGCCCACGTGATGGAGAGGCCGCCCGTAGACTGAATTTCGACGGTGCCGCCCACGTTGGCTACGACGGCGTCTTCCGGGGTTTCGACCTTCTTCTTTTTCTTGCCGCGCTTCTTGGGCAGCTCCGTGCCCTTGGGCAACGAGAGAATAGTGCCGGCCTCAACCTCGTCGCCGTCCTTGACGTGGATCTCGGCGTCCAGGGGCAGGTAGTAGTCTTCCCGATATTCTTCCCGGCTGGTTATCCTGACTCGACGGCCCTGCACGTCCTCTTCGACGCTGACGACGCCGTCGATGTCGGAGAGGGTGGCGGAACCTTTGGGTACGCGCGCTTCGAAAAGCTCCTCGACCCTGGGCAAGCCGCTGGTAATGTCCTGACCCGCGACTCCGCCGGTGTGGAAGGTTCTCATGGTCAGCTGGGTGCCCGGCTCGCCGATGCTCTGGGCGGCGATGATGCCGACGGCTTCGCCCATCTTGACCATGCGTCCGGTGGCGGGGCTGCGCCCGTAGCACATGCGGCAGAGGCCGCGGTGGGACTGGCAAGTGAGGGGCGACCGGATAAGAATGTCGGTGACGCCCGCGGCCGCGATGGCGTTGAAAGCGTCTTCGTCGATTTCCTGGTTCCGGTCGATGATGATTTCGCCGGTTTCGGGGTTGGCTATCGGCGCGGCGGCAAGCTGCCCCATCGCCCGCTCGTCCTGGGTGGCGACCAGAGGATCGCCCGTGTCGGGAGCGAGCAGGATGCCCTCCTTGGAGCCGCAATCTTCCTCCAGAATTATCACGTCCTGGCAAACGTCGGTGAGGCGGCGGGTCAGGTAGCCGGAGTCCGCCGTTCTGAGGGCGGTGTCCGCCAAGCCCTTGCGGGCGCCGTGGGTGGAGATGAAGTATTCAAGGGCGGTAAGGCCCTCGCGGAAGCTGGACTTGATGGGCAGGTCGATGATGCGACCCTTGGGGTTGCTCATCAGGCCGCGCATTCCGGCCATCTGCTTGATCTGGGCGATGTTCCCCTTCGCGCCGGAGACGGCCATGACGGCAATGCCGCCGTAGCTGTCCATCTCGTCCTTGACGATGGCCTCCATTGCGTCGCTGGCCTCCGTCCAGGCGTTGACGGTGTGGGTGTAGCGCTCATCCTCAGTCATAAGGCCGAGCATGTAGTCGTCTTCGAAAGACTGCACCAGATCGTTGGCCTGCTCGATGACTTCCTGCTTGCGGGCGGACACCTGAATGTCGTTGATGGCGATGGTGATGCCGGACACGGTGGCGTAGTGGAAGCCGAGGGTCTTGATTCTATCCAGCACCTGAGCCGTCTCCCTGTTGCCAAGGAGGCGGTAGCACTGGCTGGTCAGGTCCTTCAGGGCGCCCTTGTCCATGACCTCGTTCTTGAAGCCAATCTCGTCGGGCAGGACTTCGTTGAAGATGAGGCGCCCCACGGAGGTCTTGAGCGGCCCTTCCGTCTTTTCGGGACGCCAGATTTCGATTTCCGCCTGGATGTCCACCAGTCCGGAGTCGTGGGCGATTAGCGCCTCTTCCGCATGGAGGAAGCGCCTGCCGGAGCCTGTGACGTTCTCCCGAATGTCCGTGAGGTAGAAGCAGCCCAACACCATGTCCAGGGTGGGGGCGACGAGGGGTTCGCCGGAAGCGGGGGAGAGCATGTTGTTGACGCTTATCATCGTCTCCTTGGCTTCCAGCACCGCCATGCGGGAGAGGGGGACGTGGACGGCCATCTGGTCGCCGTCGAAGTCCGCGTTGAAAGCAGGGCAGACCAGGGGGTGAATCTGAATGGCGCTGCCCTCGATGAGGACGGGCATGAAGGCCTGGATGCCGAGGCGGTGGAGGGTGGGCGCGCGGTTGATTAGCACCGGGCGCTCCTTGATGACCTCCTCCAGTATGTCCCAAACCTCGCCGCGGGCGCTCTCCACCATGCGCTTGGCGCTCTTGATGTTGGGCGAGATGCCCAGCAGCACGAGGCGGTGCATGACGAAGGGCTTGAAGAGTTCCAAAGCCATCCGCTTGGGAAGTCCGCACTGGTTGAGCTCCAGGTCCGGCCCGGAGACGATGACGGAGCGGCCGGAGTAGTCCACCCGCTTGCCGAGCAGGTTCTGACGGAAGCGGCCCTGCTTGCCGCGCAGGAGGTCCGAAAGCGACTTCAGCCTGTGGTTGTGGCTGCCGGAGATGGCGCGTCCGCGCCGCCCGTTGTCGATGAGGGCGTCGACGGATTCCTGGAGCATCCGCTTTTCGTTGCGGATGATGATTTCCGGCGCGCCAAGCTCCATCAGCCGCTTGAGACGGTTGTTGCGGTTGATGACGCGGCGGTACAGGTCGTTCAGGTCGCTGGTGGCGAACCGCCCGCCGTCCAACTGCACCATCGGACGCAGTTCGGGCGGCAGAACGGGCAGCACCTTCAGGATGAGCCATTCGATCCTGTTGCCGCTGTTGCGGAAGGCCTCGACGACGCGGAGGCGCTTGATGGCCTTCTTGCGGCGCTGCCCGGACGTGGACTGCATCTCTACCAACAGGGTTTCGCGCAGTTCCTCAAGGTTGATTTCCCTCAAGATGTCCAGAACGGCCTCCGCGCCCATGCGGGCGGTGAAGCAGAGGCCGAACCGGGCGTTAAGTTCCCTGTATCTGGTCTCGGTGAGCAGCTGCATGGGCTGGAGGGAGTCAAGGTCGTCGATGGCGGTTTCGTAGTCCTCTTCCAGTTGGGCCAGTTCCTTTTCCAGACTCTCTTCGATTTCAGCAGCCTGGGCCTTAACGTCATCGGCGGCGTCGTCGGCAGGCTTGGGAAACTCGTCGTCCTCGGTGGCGGGGGTGGATTCAAGGCCCAGAAGGGCGGCTATCCTGTCAGCGGCGGACTGGCGGATGATCGCCTGGTTCTGGTCGAAGGCTTCTTTCTCCTGCTCCCGCGTCACTTCCCTCATCTCCTCGTCGATGGTGAGGATGACGTGCTGAGCGAAATACAGGACGCGCTCCAGGTTGCGGGGCGATAGGTCCAGAAGCAGCCCCAGCCGGCTGGGGACGCCCTTGCTGAACCAGATGTGGGCTACGGGAGCGGCAAGCTCGATGTGACCCATACGCTCGCGGCGCACGCGGGAGCGCGTAACTTCCACGCCGCATCGGTCGCAGATGACCCCCCGGTAGCGGATGCGCTTGTACTTCCCGCAGAAGCACTCCCAGTCCTTGGTGGGGCCGAAGATCCGCTCGCAGAACAGGCCGTCCTTCTCAGGGCGCAGGGTCCGGTAGTTGATGGTTTCCGGCTTGGAAACCTGGCCGTGGGACCAGCTGCGTATCTGCTCCGGTGAGGCAATCGAGATGCGTATGGCGTTGAAGCTGGGGGAGTGCGTCTCGGTTCTATCAAGTAGACTAACCATATATTATTCCGCCTTCCAAATAGGGTTCCTTGGGTTCCTGGCAGGGGTGCGTCGGCTCGGAAGGGCCGACGCTGCCCCTAGTCCAGGGGGAGTTCCAGGGATTCCTTGGCTTCTTCGATGAGATCGGCGTTGTTGTCCTCGTTCAGGAGTTCCACCGCCAACCCCAGGCTCTGAAGTTCCTTAACCAGGACGTTGAAGGACTCCGGTATGCCGGGCTGGACGATGTCCTCGCCCTTGACGATGGCCTCGTAGGTCTTGACCCGACCGGTAACGTCGTCGGACTTGACCGTGAGCACTTCCTGAAGGTTGTGGGCGGCGCTGTAGGCTTCCAAAGCCCAGACCTCCATTTCGCCGAAGCGCTGACCGCCGAACTGGGCCTTTCCGCCCAAGGGCTGCTGGGTGATCAGCGAGTAGGGGCCGGTGGAGCGGGCGTGAATCTTGTCCTCCACCAGGTGCACCAGCTTCATCATGTAGATGTAGCCGACGGTTACGGGCTGGCTGAAGGGTTCGCCCGTAAGCCCGTCCCGCAGGTGGACCTTGCCGAAAGTCGGCGGCGCCACCTTCATGGTGCGGTGAATTTCGCGAGTCTTTTCGCGCAACTCCTCCGGCGTGAGTTCGTCGACGGAGACGCCCATGTCCTCCTGAAGCCAGATGCGTAGGGCGGCCTGCCACGCCTCGCCCACCACGGAGTCGTCCCAAAGCTGGCCGGCGTCGTAGCCGCGCTCCTTCAGCCACGGCTCGACGAGTTCCACATCCGTCACGCGGCTGCCGTTGGCGGAGTGACCGTTGGTCGATTGGGCCTGCTCCAGAAACCAGGCGCGGGCCAGTCCGTCTTCGATGGAGAGGTCCGTCGCGCCGTCGAAGATGGGCGTGATGGCGCGGAAGTTCAGGTACTTCGCGGCCCAGCCCAGATGGGTTTCCAGCACCTGACCCAGGTTCATGCGGGAGGGCACGCCGATGGGGTTCAGGATGATGTCCACGGGGGTGCCGTCGGGCAGGTATGGCATATCCTCGGCGGGCAGAATGCGGGCGACGACGCCCTTGTTGCCGTGACGACCGGCCATCTTGTCGCCGACGGAGATCTTGCGCGTTTGGGCCACCCAGACCCGCACGGCTTCGTTGACGGCGGCGGGAAGTTCGTCCTTGTTCTCGCGGGTGAGAACTTTCACGTCGATGACCTTGCCGCGTTCGCCGTGGGGCACCCGCAGGGAGGTATCCTTAACGTCCCTGGACTTTTCGCCGAAAATGGCCCGCAGCAGCTTCTCCTCGGCGGTCAGTTCCGTCTCTCCCTTAGGAGTGACCTTGCCGACGAGAATGTCGCCGGGTCCAACTTCCGCGCCGATACTGATGATGCCGCGTTCGTCCAGGTCGCGCAGGTTCTCTTCGCCCACGTTGGGGATGTCCTGCGTAATCTCCTCCGGGCCAAGCTTGGTCTCGCGAGCCTCCATCTCGTGCTTCTCGATGCGTATGGAGGTGAAGAAGTCGTTTTTGACCAGATTTTCGCTGAGGATGATGGCGTCCTCGTAGTTGTAGCCTTCCCAACTCATGAAGGCCACGAGCACGTTCTGGCCGAGGGCCAGATTCCCATTCTCAGTGGAGGAGCTGTCGGCTAGCACCTGGCCTTCCTTGATGCGCTGGCCCTTCTGCACGATGGGGCGCTGGTTGAAGCAGGTGCCCTGGTTGGTGCGGGCGAACTTGGTTATCTGGTGGTGGTGTTCGTCCCCGGTCTTGTCCTTTATGGTGACGGCGCCGCCATTGACGGAGGTGACCACTCCTCCGGCCTTGGAGAGAATCACCTGGCCGCTGTCCTGGGCCACCCGCCCCTCGATGCCGGTGCCGATGAGGGGCGCCTGGGGGCGCAGGAGAGGCACGGCCTGACGCTGCATATTGGAACCCATCAGGGCGCGGTTGGCGTCGTCGTGTTCCAGGAAAGGAATAAGGGAAGCGGAGACGCTCATAATCTGCATGGGCGAAACGTCCATGAAATCCACCCGCTCCGGGGTTTCCTCGGCGTAGGCGTCGGCAATCCGCACCTCCACCCTGTCGCCGAGAAGCTGGTTCTTCTTGTCCAACGGCGCGTTCGCCTGGGCGATGACGTAGGTTTCTTCCCGGTCGGCGGAGAGATATATCACGTCTTCGTCCTTGGCGGACACGTAGGGCTTGACTGCGATGTCCCGTTTCGGCAGTTCGGCAAGGAGCTTCTGGGGAATTGTGCCGATTAACCTTCTAGCCTGGGAAGATACCCTGCCCGCTTCGTTGAGGACGTTGTTGACTCCCAGATGGAAGGCTTTGCCCGTCTCCGACTTCCACGTGACCAGATGATTGCCCTCTTCGTCCACCACGTCCTCGGTGACGGTGCGACCAAAGAGATCGGGGTCCGAACTGGGCAGCGTGTTGAGCACCCGCCGGTAGGGGGACTCTATGAAGCCGAAGGGGTTGATGCGGGCGTAGCTCGCCAACGAACTCAGCAGTCCGATGTTGGGGCCTTCCGGCGTCTCGATGGGGCAGATGCGTCCGTAGTGGGAGAAGTGAACGTCCCGCACGTCGAAGCCGGCGCGCTCCCGCGAAAGGCCGCCGGGGCCGAGGGCGGAGAGCCGCCGCTTGTGGGTCAGTTCCGCGAGGGGGTTGGTCTGGTCCATGAACTGGGAAAGCTGGGAGCCGCCGAAGAATTCCCGAACGGCGGCGACCACGGGCCGGATGTTGACCAACGCTTGAGGGGTGGCCTGGTCCGGGTCCGTCTGCGTCATGCGCTCCTTCACCATCCGCTCCATGCGGAGAAGGCCGATACGCATCTGGTTCTGCACAAGCTCCCCGACGCCCCGCACCCGCCGGTTGCCCAGGTGGTCGATGTCGTCGGGGCGACCGACGCCGTTGTTGAGCTCGATGATGGTGCGAATCATGGCTATCAGGTCGGTGAGATGCAGCACCCTGTCCTCGGGGTCGTTGGTGAGATTCAGCCGCCCGTTCAGCTTGAAGCGGCCCACGCGACCGAGGTCGTACCGACGACGGTCGAACAGCAGACTCTTCAGCAGATTGTAGGCGTTCTCCAGGCTGGGAGGCTCGCCGGGGCGCAGCCGTCGGTAGAACTCCAGCTGGGCGAGGGCGATGAGTCGGGCTTCGTGGGGGTCGAACTTCTTGCCGGGCTTCAGCCACTCCCACATGGCCTTCATGGTATTTTCGTCCTTGCGGAACTGGCCCTCCCGTTCATCGGAATAGACGTCTTTGGCAAGGGTGGACTGGATGAACTTGTGGGTTTCGCCGATGTCGGCGTCGCCGAAGAGGGCGTCAAGCTCCTCCTCCTTGGAAATTCCGAGGGCGCGGAGGAAGATGGTTATGGAAACCTTGCGCTTCCTGTCAACCTTCACGGAGACGATGTTCTTCGCGCTGGTCTCGAATTCCAGCCAGGCGCCACGGTAGGGTATCAGCTTGGCGGAGCAGAGCATCCGATCGCTGGGGATGTCCCGGTTGAGGACGAAATATGCGCCGGGGGAGCGCACCAGCTGGCTGACGACGACCCGTTCGGCGCCGTTCACGATGAAGGTGCCGTTGTCCGTCATTATGGGGATGTCCCCCATGAAGATCTCCTGCTCCTTGATGACGCCCGTTTCCTTGGTAATCAGGCGCGTCTTGATCCAGAGGGAGGCGCAGTAGGTTATCTCCTTCTGCTTGCACTCGTCCGGGGAATACTTGGGTTCCTTGAAACGATGCCCCAGAAACTCCAACTCGAACTTGTTCTCGGTGAAGTCCTTGATGGGACTGATGTCGCGGAATACCTCGGCGATGCCTTCGCCCTTGAGCCGATCGAAGGACTGAAGCTGCATCAGAATGAGGTGCGGAATGTCCAGAACCTGAGGTATGCTGGAGTATTCCTTGACCTCGTGGGAGGAGCTGTTGACGCTCATGCTAGAGGACAAAGGCATATACGTGCCTCCTGAGAAAGAAATGGGACGGGCAAAACGGGCGCACGAAGGGCTGGGGACGGGGTCAGGAACTCAAACGGAAGAAGGCTTATACTTAAATAAGGCAAAGCAAGCACTATACATCATAGCATGAGATGTTGCTTTGTCAAGGGGTTTGCCGATGAATTTGGCGAACTTGGATAGTATCACGGAAATCGGGGGTGGTCTATGGCAGGTTTGTGCAAGAATCCTCGGCATGGACTGGGGTTGATAGGGTTGTTATATTGGGTAGGAAGGAAATTTGCGGTTCAGAGGCGTTTTGAATCAACAGACCGAAACAGCCGAGACCACCCGTCGCGTGGTAGTCCCCGTCACGGGAATGACCTGCGCCGCCTGCGTCTCCAACGTGGAGAAGGCTCTAAGCAGCATCCCCGGCGTCCTGCACGCCTCCGTTAATCTTGCCACGGAGAAAGCGTCCGTGCAGGCGCAGACGGAAGACGGATTGGCGGCGGCGATAGCGAAGGGCCTGAAGCAGGCCGGCTACGGGATAGGTACGCAGGAGGTGTCTCTCAACATCGAGGGGATGACCTGCGCAGCCTGCGTCGGACATGTGGAGTCCGCCCTTCGAAGCGTTCCGGGGGTGACGGAAGCGTCGGTGAACCTGGCCACGGAGAGGGCGACGGTGTCGATGGCACCGGGATTGACCACCATAGACGAACTGGTCAGGTCTGTGGAAGGGGCAGGCTACGGCGCCCGGATATTCGAAGGCGCGGCGCAGTCGGGAACGGCTGAGGAATCGCGAGAGAAGGAAATCCACAATCTCCGCCGAAAGCTGATATTCGCCGGCGCTATGGGCGTGATGCTGTTCCTGGGCTGCTTCGAAGGATTCCCCTGGGTTCCCGCGCTCATGGAAAGCAACTACTACCTGCTGCTTCTCTGGGCGGCGGCAACGCCGGTTCAGTTCTGGGCAGGCCTCGGCTTCTACCGCTCCGGCTTCGGCGCGATTCGCCACGGTCGCGCCAACATGCACACCCTCATAGCCCTCGGCACAACCACCGCCTACGCCTTCAGCGGCCTTCTCGTCCTGCTGCGCATCGTCGGCTCCGACGCCCTAGCCGTTCCCGGCTCGGACCGCGCCGTGTACTTCGACACCGCGGCCATCATCATCGCGCTGGTGCTGCTGGGCCGCTACCTGGAGGCGCGGTCGCGTCGTCGAACCTCCGCCGCCATTCGCGGACTTATGAACCTGCATCCCGAAAGGGCCAGGGTGCTGCGGAACGGCAGGGAGATAGGCGTGCCCGTGGAGGACGTGGAAGTGGGAGACCTGGCCCTGATTCGCCCCGGAGAGCGGGCTCCGGTGGACGGGGTTGTGACGGAAGGGTATTCCTCCGTGGACGAGTCGATGATTACCGGCGAAAGCGTCCCCGCCGAAAAGCACGTGGGCGACCGCATCTTCGGAGCCACCATGAACCAGACCGGGTTCCTGAAGATAGAGGCCACTCAGGTCGGCGCCGACACGGTGCTTTCCCGGATAATCGCCCTCGTGGAGGAAGCTCAGGGGTCGAAAGCCCCCATCCAACGCCTCGCCGACGTGGTCGCCTCCTATTTCGTGCCTGTAATTCTGGTTCTCGCCGCGGCGGCCTTCCTGACCTGGCTCATCGTCGGCCCTTCGCCTTCCCTGGTCTACGGGCTGCTCGCCTTCGTTGCAGTGGTCATCATCGCCTGCCCCTGCGCCCTCGGCCTCGCCACGCCCACGGCCATAATGGTGGGCGTCGGCAAAGGCGCCGAGGGGGGCATCCTCGTCCGCAACGCCGAGACGCTGGAGCGCGCCCATCAGGTGGACACGGTGGTGATGGACAAGACGGGCACCCTCACGATCGGAAAACCCTCCGTCACGAACCTCGTCGCCCTCAACGGAAACGAGAAGGAATTATTGTCGGTAGCGGCGTCGGTGGAAGTGGCGTCGGAACACCCTCTCGCCGAAGCGGTTGTCCGACGCGGACGAGAGGAAGGGGTGGAATTCGTCGAAGTGACGGACTTCACGGCGCGCCCGGGGTTCGGAGTCGAGGGACGAATGAAAGGCCAACGGGTGTTGTTGGGCAACGCCCGATTCATCTCAATGAAGGGACTTTCGCCGGAGGAATTGGAGAATCAGGCAGCTACGCTGGCAGCCCAGGGAAAGACCGTAATGTACGTAGCCCACGGCTACCGGCTGTTGGGAATGCTGGCGGCGGCGGACACCCTGAAGCCGGAAGCGGCAACAGTGGTCGCGAACCTCAAGCGGCGCGGGATGGAAGTCGTCATCCTCACCGGCGACAGGGAAGAAACGGCGCGGGCCGTCGCCGCCTCCCTCGGCATAGACGGCGTCACGGCGAGTGTGCTTCCCGACCAGAAGGCCCGTCACGTCAAGGCCCTCCAAGACGAAGGACGCTGCGTCGCGATGGTGGGCGACGGCATAAACGACGCTCCCGCCCTGGCGCAGGCGGACGTGAGCATCGCCGTGGGAAGCGGCGCCGACGCGGCGATGGAAACCTCCGGCGTGGTGCTGATGGGCAGCGGCTTGGGAAGCCTCGACGGCGTCTTCGAACTGAGCCGACGGACCCTGCGCGTAATCCGGCAAAATCTGTTCTGGGCCTTCTTCTACAACGTCGCCCTCGTGCCCGTCGCGATGGGCGTGCTGTATCCTGTGTTCCAGCAGACGGGCGGAGTGCCCCAGGGGTTGGAGTTCTTCTTCGGCGAGATAGGACTGCTGAACCCGGTGCTGGCGGCCCTGGCGATGGCTTTCAGTTCCGTCAGCGTGGTGAGCAACTCCTTGAGACTGAGAAAGATGAGGTTGCCTTGATATGATTGGAAAGCTGAGGTCCCTATTCGGCGGCGGCAAGAAAGAAGAAGGAACCGCAATCGATCCCGTGTGCAAGATGGTGGTAGGCAAGGCCGACCCCGGCGGCGGAACCGCTGAATATCAGGAAATAACCTATTACTTCTGCGCCCCCGGCTGCCGAAAGACATTCCAGCATAACCCCGAAAAGCACCTCGACTGAACCCCCTCGCCATTCCCACCTCTCCCCCTGTAGGGGAGACCGGCCGGTCGCCCCTACACCGTCGCGCTACAACCTCATCCCCAACCCGCTCATCCCCAACCCGCCGCCCCTTTCGTCATTCCCGCCACCCTTCCCGCCATTCCCGCCACCCTTCCCGTCATTCCCGCCACCCTTCCCGTCATTCCCGCGCAAGCGGGAATCCACCGCCTCCCACGCCAAACCCCGCCCATCCCCACTCATCCTGAGCCTGTCCTGAGCTTGTCGAAGGGTGAAGCGGAAAGCCCCAATGGCCTGCAATTGAATCTTCCCGCCCATTTAGCTACAATATACCCAGAAACTAATGCCCAGGGAGGCTGTCTCCATGCCTGAGGTCGAAGCGCCCGAAATTGTAGTCTACACCCATCCCGACTGCGGATTTTCCACAGCCGTCAAGATCGACTACGACAACCGCGGAATTTCCTTCAGGGAGATAGACATCTCCGTGAACCCGGAGGCCATACCCGATCTGGAGAGGCTCACGGGCGGGGAGCGCACGACCCCGGTAATCGTTCGCGGCGACGAGGTGACCATCGGCTTCAACGGCATCGGTTGAAGCTTCTAGGCTTCGAGCCGTTGGCTCGACACAGCGAAAGGGGCGCTTCCAGGTAGGAAAACGGCAGTCGGCCGGTTCAAGGACTGTTGACAGGAAGCGTAGCCGCCCCTACTATTTTGGTTGGAAACCACCGCGGCCCGGTGGTGTAGTTGGCCTAACATACCGCCCTGTCAAGGCGGAGATCGGCGGTTCGAATCCGCTCCGGGTCGCCACTTCCCACATTCCCCATTCACCTCTTCGTCGTTCCTGCGACAGCAGGAACCCACGGCGGGGCGGTGGGACGAGCCCCCTACGTTCACCCCGACCATCTCCCCTCTCCCGCTCACCCTGAGCCTGTCCTGAGCTTATCGAAGGGCCTGTCGAAGGGTCGAGCGCCCCCCTCCCAAGCTCCACCCATTCCCGCCTCAACAACCGTCATTCCCGTCCGCCCGCGCCATTCCCTATCCCCTTCCGTCATTCCCGTGAAAACTGGAATCCAGTCGCGGTGGGCTACCTACCCCCGCAGACCGACTTTTGAAACTGTGGCCGAAAGGGTTGTTTACGCCTTCCTATTATGATAAGCCTTATTGTATAATGTCCCTGCATGAGAAAATATCTCAACCCGGCCCACTGCCTTGGGGGGAGATGCGACTTAGCAAGAGGAGGTTTGGTTAAGGATGACTTTCAACAGAGTACTCATAATTCTGGCTCTGATGGCGGCGATGGTCGCCGTATTTGCCGCCTGCGCTTCCGAGGATGACGGCGACGACAATGGCGACGCCGCCGCGCAGGAGACCACCGGCAGCCGCCTGGCAGCCGTTCAGGAAAGGGGTCGGGTCGTCTGCGCCAACAACGACAGCCTCGCCGGCTTCGGATACCTGGACGACGCCGGAAACACCACCGGCTTCGACGTTGACCTTTGCCGCGCCGTTGCGGCGGCGGTCCTCGGCAACGCCAACGCCGTCGAGTTCCGACCCACCACGGCGGCGGAACGCGGCCCGTCCATGCAGTCCGGCGAAATCGACATGATGTCCCGGAACACCACCTGGACCAGTTCCCGCGATACCACCTGGGGCGACTTCGCCCAGACCATGTTCTACGACGGCCAGGGCTTCATCGTTCGTAAGAGCGATAATATCCGAAGCGCCTACGAGCTCAAGGGCGCCAGCGTCTGCGTCCTCAAGGGAACGACAACGGAGTTGAACCTTCAGGACTTCGACACCCAGAACGACATGAACTTCACCATCGTGCCCTTCGAGGACAACACCAGCGCCAACGAGGCGTACCTGGCAGGGCAGTGTGACTCGCTCACAACCGACCAGTCCGGCCTGGTGGCCAACGCCTCGGGCTTCCCGGACCCCAGCGCCCACGTCATTCTGCCTGAGACTATTTCCGAGGAGCCGCTGGGCACCGTGGTTCCCCACGGCGACGACCAGTGGTACGACATTGTGAAATCCGTCATGGCCATGCTCATCTACGCAGAGGCTTTCGGCATCAACTCCGGCAACGTGCCCTCGGCTGAGACCGGCGACACCGGCATCGACCGCATGTTTGGACTTTCCGGCAGCTACGGCCAGGAGGCTATGGGCTTGAAGGAGACGGCGGCCCAGGACGTTATCCGGCAGGTCGGAAACTACGGCCAGATCTTCGACCGGCATCTGTCGCCTCTGGGACTGGTGCGCGACGGCAGCAGGAACGCCCTCTGGAACGACGCTCCGTGCTCGAACTGCCCCAAGGGCGGCCAGATATACTCCGCGCCCCTCCGGTAGGCGTAAGCAATTGAGCGGCTAGAGCGCTCAACAACGGCAACGGATAATAGAAGGAGCCGCCATTTGGCGGCTCCTTTTTATTGACTAGCTGGACGCAAAGGCATATATTCCCGCTAGAGGCCCAATGCAAATGCCAGCTTTCCTGCGAAACTTGACCTACGAAGGCGTACCCGTCTGGAGACACGCCCGCATTGTTCAGTGGACGATTCAGATAGTCTCCGGCGTGGCGGCGGTCGCCCTCGTCCTCTGGTTCGTCGCCAACATCGGCCTTGCCATCGACTCCCGCAACATCCCCTTCGGATTCGGCTTCCTCGACACCGAATACCAGACCCCCATAGGGGAGCACTTCATTCCCTACGACCCGTCGAATTCGTACCTCTACGCCCTGATAGTGGCGGCGGTGAATACCCTGGTCATTGCCGTCTTCGGCATCATCCTCGCAACCATTCTGGGCATCCTCATCGGCGTCGCCCGGCTGTCAAGCAACTGGCTGGTGGCGAAGCTGGCCCTGGCCTACGTGGAGTTCTTCCGCAACGTCCCCCTGCTGGTGCAGCTGCTCTTCTGGTTCTTCATCATCCTCGCGCTCCCCCCCGTGCGGGAAGGAATCGTCCTCCTCGACGCCTTCTACGTAAACAACAGCGGCATCTCCTTGCCGGGGCCGTCGGGCATCGGCAACGGCGCGATTCTTGGGATATGGATGGCGCTGGCCATAGCGGGCATAGCCGGTGGGGTGTACGTCAGCCGCAGACTGGCCGAGCGGGAGCTGAAATTGGGCGGCGTCGCCCATCCCTTGCTAACCGGCTGGGCCGTGGCGATTGCCGTCATTGTCGGTTCCTGGCTCATCCTGAGCGTCGTGACCGGCATGTCGCCCATTGAATGGTCCGTGCCCGGCCCGGAAGGTCGATTCGGCAGAATCGCCGGTGGAATCACCCTGAGGGCGGGGATGCTGGTGGTGCTGATTGGACTGGTCATGTACACGGCGGCCTTCATCGCCGAGATAGTGCGCGCCGGAATCCAGTCCGTCGGCAAAGGGCAGGTGGAAGCCGGACGCGCCTTGGGCCTGACCCCTATGGGCGCCCTTCGCTCCGTCATCTTCCCCCAGGCCCTGCGCGTGATTATTCCGCCCCTCATCAGCCAGTACCTGAACCTGACAAAGAACAGCAGCCTCGGCGGCGCCGTGGGATTCCCCGAATTGACCGGCGTGGGAATAACGATGACCCAGCGAGAACCGGCCATATCCATTTTCATCCTCATCATGCTGTCCTACCTGGCAATGAGCCTGACCTGGTCGCTCATTGGGAATCTCTACAACCGATACATCAGCTTTGAGAGAAGCCGTTGACCACGAAGCAGACAAACGAAACCGGCCCGGCGCCCGCGCTGCCGCCTCCCATACTGGATAGAGGCGCGGTGGGATGGGCCCACGCAAACCTCTTCAACAACAAGTTCAACGCCTCGTTGACCATAGTTGTCGGAATTGCGCTGGTCTTCGCCCTCTGGTTCGCCATCCGGTGGGTCTTCTTCGAAGCGGATTGGGCCGTGGTCGCTAACGTCGGAGGTCGGTTCCTCATCGGCAACTACAACAGCGACCAGGCCTGTCCGGGCAACGACTGCTTCTGGAGGCCGCAGGTCAGCCTGATGATGGTGACGTTCCTGATGGGCATGGGTTGGGGCGTCGCCGGGTCCAAGCTAATGCGAAACCTCGCCCTGATAACCGTCGGAGCCTGCGTGCTGCTTGCGTTCATTCCCTACAGCGCCGAGCGGATGGGAATGGACGTGAGGCTGCTGCTGGTCGCCAACGTGGCCAGCATGGCGGCGGGCTGGGCATTGGCCCGATACACCAGATTCGGCACCGTAAAGTGGGTGGTCATCTTCAGCGTGGTGGTGTTCGTCCTTTCCCTGCTTGTGCTCCAAGGCGCGTCATTCCTCGGCATCCAGACGGTAGACAGCCGCCAGTGGTCGGGGCTGCAACTGAACCTGATTTTGGCGCTGGCGGGAATCGTACTCAGTCTGCCCATCGGAATTCTGCTGGCCTTGGGACGGCGGAGTCACCTGCCGGTGGTGAAGTGGCTCTGCGTGGTGTTCATCGAGGTGTTCCGCGGCGTGCCGCTCATAACCCTGCTGTTCATGTCCCAACACCTGGTGCCGCTGGCCTTCCCCGCAACGTTCCCACGGAACGACCTGTTCAACGCAGGAGTGGTGATTACCCTGTTCAGTTCGGCGTACATGGCGGAGAACATACGCGGCGGCTTGCAGGCGCTGCATCCGGGCCAGGCGGAAGCGGCGCGGGCCTTGGGGCTGGCAAGCTGGCAGACCACCCTGTTCATCTCCCTGCCACAGGCCATCCGAAACGTCATCCCGGCCATAGTGGGGCAGTTCATCAGCCTGTTCAAGGACACCAGCCTGGTCTACATCATCGGAATGCTCGACATTGTAAACATCGCCCGCAAGGCGGTGGAAGGAAGGGTTGAATTTCAGGGTTCCGCGCCGGAAATCTTCCTCTTCGTCGGCATCGTCTTCTGGATATTCACCTACACCATGTCTTACGTGAGCCAACGCATAGAGCGCAACCTGGGAGTGGGACAGCGGTAGAAAATTGACGACGAACGGAGGACTGTCGCGCGTCTATCCGTTAGGTGCAAGGACATTGGAGATGGCTCCCGAGGCAGGACTCGAACCTGCGACCTAGCGGTTAACAGCCGCTTGCTCTACCAACTGAGCTACTCGGGAACGGTGGAACCAGTCGGGGCTTGGTGAAACCTTCAAAATTGTACCACCTGCGGCGGGTTTGTCTCAATAGAGGCGTTTTGCACGAGTGGGAGCGGGCGGTGAGAGAACCGCCTCTGCGGCGGTTGAGGGCAGCGAGGAAAGATGGATTCCCGCGTTCGCGGGAATAAGGGAGGGGGAAGACTGGATTCCAGATTTCGCCGGAGCAACGAGTTGGCGTGAGGACGAGATTCTTCGCTGCGCTCAGAATGACAGCGTAGCGGTGGTATAATGGCGTCACTTTCAGATATAGGAGTAGATGATGCAGGCTGAGACCGTTCGTCTAACGTCGCTGGCCAACTGCGCCGGTTGAGCTTCCAAGTTCAGTCATGAAGACCTGGTACAGGTCTTGGAGAAGCTGCCCACGTTTTCGCACCCGAACCTGCTGGTGGGGTTTGAGTCGGGAGACGACGCGGCGGTATACAAGCTGAACGATCGGCAGGCGTTGATATTCACGGTGGATTTCTTCCCGCCGGTGGTGGACGACCCGTTCGCGTTCGGGGCGGTGGCGGCGGCCAACTCGTTCAGCGACGTTTACGCGATGGGTGGAACGCCGCTGGTGGCGCTGAACGTGGTGGGGTTTCCAGTGGACCTTCCGAAGGAGATATTGTCGGAGATTATGCGGGGCGGATACACGAAGGCGGAGGAGGCGGGGTGCCTGATTGCGGGAGGGCACACGGTGGACGACCAGGAGCCGAAGTACGGGCTGGCGGTGGTGGGGTTGGTCGAACCGGAACGACAGGTCACGAACGCGGGGGCGAAGGCAGGGGACGCGCTGGTGTTGACGAAGCCGTTGGGGACGGGAATCATCACGACGGCGGGGAAGCAGGGGGTCGTGGACGCTGAAGTGCTGGAGGAGGGGGTGCGGGTAATGTCCACGCTGAACGACGCGGCGTCGAGGGCGATGATGAAGGTGGGTGTGAACGCGGCGACGGACGTTACGGGGTTCGGTCTGGTGGGGCATCTGCGCGGGATGATGGCGGCGAGCGGGACGACGGCAAGGGTTGAGTTCTCGCGGGCGCCGGTGATTGAGGGGGTGTGGGGGTTGTTGGAGGCGGGAGTCGCGCCGGGAGGGACGCATCGGAACCTGGAGGGGGTTGGGAGTCAGGTGGCGTGGGATTCGGGAATTACACGAAACCAACGGCTGCTGTTGTGCGACGCGCAGACTTCGGGCGGACTGCTGATTTCGGTGGCGGAGGGGAAGACAGACGAACTTCTGGATGCGTTGGAGGACGAAGGGGTTGAGGGTTCGGTGGTTATCGGGGAAGTTGTGGAGGGGGGGGGGTATCCGATTGAAGTAACGCCCTAGCCGCCGCCTACAGGCCGGACGATTTCCACAACGTCGCCGTCGGAGAGGGTGATTTCGTGGAAATTGTCTTTTTCGATGACCTCGCCGTTGTAGCCGACGGCTATGAACTGGGTGGAGAGATCAAGGCTCTCAATGTATTCGATTAGGCCGGTGGGGGCGGGGAGTTCCCTGGGTTTGCCGTTGATGGTGAGGCGAATCATGCCGCCGCTCCTTGTCGAGATTGCCACGCTTCAAGGATAGCAGACTTGAGGCGTTGGGCGGCTTCTTTGGGGTTTGGAGACGCGAGGATGGCGCTGATGACGGCCACGCCGGACGCGCCTGCGCGGATGACGGCGGCGGCGTTTTCGGCGTTGACGCCGCCGATGCCGAGGTAGGGGATGCGGATTTTGGATGCCATATCTTCGATGATGCGGATGCCTTGGGGGGATTGGCAGGGGTGGGAGCGGGTGGGGAAGACGGATCCCGCGATGAGGTAGTCGGCGCCTTGGCGTTGGGCGTTCAGCGCGCCGTCGGAGTCGTGGACGGAGCGGCCTATGAGCATTTCGTCGCCGACGAGGGTTCGGGCGTGGGTGGGGTTCAGGGCTTGTTCGCCGAGGTGGACGCCGTCGGCGTTGGCGAGGAGGGCTACGTCCACGCGTTCGTTGATGATGAGCAGGGCGTCGCTTCCTATGGCGTGTCGGATATTCATTGCAAGTTCGAGGAGTTGACGGCCTGGGAGATCTTTTTCACGAAGCTGTATAATGTTGACGCCGCCTTGGACGGCGAGGGCGATCTTTTGGGAAAGAGAAGCATCCTGGCATAGTCGGCGGTCAGTGACCAGGCAGAGGGTTGGGATAGGGAATGGGAGATGGCGGGTCATTGCGTTTGTGTTAGGGGGATCCGGGTTTGGGTGGGAGTAGGGGGAAGATAGATTCCAGCTTTCGCGGGAACAAGATGGAGGAGGGTACTCGACCCTTCGACAGGATCAGGGTGAGCGGTGAGAGGGGATGGATTCCCGCCTTCGCGGGAATGACGGTGATTGGGGCGGGAATTACGGGAGGGGTGGAGGGGCATCGGATCAGGAGGGGCTGACGGGTTGGGGGACGTCCTGGGTGGGGCTGCTGGCGGAGGCGTAGAGACGGCGGGAGATGCGGCCGGCCTGGTAGGCGTTTCGTCCGGCTTCGACGCCCTGACGGAAGGCGGTCGCCATCAGCACGGGGTCGGCGGCCTGGGCGATGGCAGTGTTGACGAGGACGGCGTCGGCGCCCATTTCCAGGGCTTGGGAGGCTTCGGAGGGGACGCCAAGTCCGGCGTCTACGACGACGGGAACGCGGGCCTGTTCGATGATTATGCGGATTTCCTCGGCGGTGTGGATGCCCTGACCGGAGCCGATGGCGGAGCCGAGGGGCATGACGGTGGCGCATCCGACTTCCTGAAGCTGGTGGGCAAGGACGGGGTCGGCGTGGATATAGGGGAGGACTACGAAGCCCTCGTTGACAAGCTGCTCGGCGGCTTTCAGGGTTTGGGCCGGGTCGGGGAAGAGGTATTTCGGGTCGGGGATGACCTCCAGCTTGACCCAGTTGGAACCGGTGACGGAGCGTCCCAGCTTGGCGATGAACATCGCCTCTTCCATCGTCTGGCAGCCGGCGGTGTTGGGTAGAACGTCGTAGACGTTCCAGTCGATGTAGTCGAGGATGGTCTTTTCGTTGGGGTTGTCCAGGTCCAGGCGGCGGATGGCGACGGTAATCATCTGGGTGCCGGAGGCCTCGACGGCGCGGACCATGTCGTCCATAGTGCGGTACTTGCCGGTGCCGAGGATGAGCCTGGAGCGGAAAGTCTTGCCTGCGATGGTGAGTTGGTCGTCCATTATGCGCCTCAGAAACCGCCAAGGATGCGCTGGGGGCTGAGGGCGGGTGAACATTCATCCCTACGCCGGAATTACCCGGTTCAGGTTCAAACGGTCGCCCTTCGCGAGGGCCTCTCAGCCTGTCCAACCAGGCTCCCGTCGGGTGTATTTGGATGGGGATAGGTTAGCATGGGGGTTGAGAATCGTCAACGGCGGGGAGATGATGAGGTCCTACGAACGCGGGAAGGGATAAGATGGATTCCCGTTTTCACGGGAATGACGGAGGGCGGGGCCGCTCGACCCTTCGACAGGCTCAGGGTGAGCGGTGGGAATCACCCCCATCTCAATCTTCCCCCATCGAGGGGGAAGAGGTTAATCAACGCCCTTGGGGGGATTGTGCAAAGGTCTCCTTAAAGGTCTCCTTAAAGGAGGAAGGGAAAAGAGGGGGCGGTGGACAGGTCGAAGCGGTCAAAGTATATTCGGGTGAATCTTTGGAGACGACAGGAGCGAGAATGGCGGTATCGAAGAGGACTTTGCAGGCGATGGAGGAGGGGGGCTGGATCCGGCGGATGTTCGAGGTGGGGGCCGAGTTGATGCGGGAGCACGGCGCGGAGAACGTGTTCGACCTATCGTTGGGGAACCCGGTGATGGAGCCGCCGGCGGAGTTGGTGTCGGAGATGCGGCGGATGGCGGAGTCGGGCGCGCCGGGGATGCACCGGTATATGCCGAACGCCGGGTACGTGGAGACGCGGGCGGCGATTGCGGAATCGCTGTCGGAGGAGACGGGGTTTGCGTTCGGCGCCAACGAGATAGTGATGACGTGCGGAGCGGCGGGGGCGTTGAACGTGATTTTCGAGTCCATACTGAATCCGGGGGACGAGGTGGTGATATTCGCGCCGTTCTTCGGGGAGTTCACCTTCTATATTGAGAATCATCAGGGGAAGCCGGTGGTGGCGCCGACGGATGAGGGGTTCATTCCTGACCTGGCGGCGTTGGAGGGACTGATTACGTCGAGGACGCGGGCGGTGTTGGTGAATTCGCCCAACAATCCGTCGGGTGCGTTGTACCCGGAGGGAGTGGTGAGTCAGATTGGGGAGATGCTGGGGCGGAAGGAGCGGGAGTTCGGGACGGAGATATTTCTGTTGAGCGACGAGCCATATCGTCGGATATTGTTCGACGGGCTGACGTATCCGCACATCTTCGGGCATCATCACGCCAGCGTGGCGGTGCATTCGCACTCGAAGGATTTGGCGGTGCCGGGGGAGAGGATCGGGTATATCGCGGTGAATCCGGGATATGAGGGGAAGGATCTGCTGCTGGACGGGGTGATATTCTGGAACCGGAGCCTGGGGTTCGTGAACGGGCCGGCGGTGATGCAGCACGCGCTGCGGGGGTTGCAGGGGGTGACGGTGGACGCGTCGGCGTATGAACGGAAGCGGGATTATTTGTACGGGGAGTTGACGGGGATGGGGTACGAGGTGGTGAAGCCGCAGGGGGCGTTCTATATGTTCCCGCGGTCGCCGATTGAGGATGACGTGGCGTTCGTGGAGGCGTTGCAGAGGCGGCGGGTGTTGACGGTGCCGGGGGTGGGGTTCGGGTCGCCGGGGCATTTCCGGCTGTCGTACTGCGTGGAGGACCGGGTGTTGGAGGGGGCGATGGAGGGGTTTGGGGAGTGCGCGCGGGAGTTTGGATTGTAGGGGGCACCCCCATCCCAGCCCTCCCCCGTCAAGGGGGAAGGGAAAGAGGGGATGGATTCCCGCCTTCGCGGTAATGACGAGTGGCAGTGGCGGGTTAGGCTTTGCTGGTGGGGTCGGCGAGGTTGGATTGGATGAAGCGTTGGGCGTTCTTTTTGTACATGGCGGCGGCGCTTTGGATGATTTTGAGGTGTTCTTCCTTTAAGGGGTGGATCTTGCCGGGGACGCCGACTACTACGGAGTTGTCAGGGACGCGGGTGTTCTGGAGGACGACGGAGCCTGCGCCGATGATGCAGTTGTCGCCGATTTCGGCGTTTTCGAGGAGGACGGCGTTGACGCCGACCATGACGTTGTTGCCGACGCGGTGGCAGTGGAGGACGGCGCCGTGGGTGACGGTGACGTTGTCGCCGACTTCGAGGTAGTCGTCGGCGTGGAGGACGCAGTTGTCCTGGATGTTGGTGTTGCTGCCGACGGCGATGCGACCGTAGTCGCCGCGGAGGACGGCGCCGGGCCAGACGCTGGAGTTTTCGCCGATGCGGACGTTGCCGACGACGTAGGCGGCCTCGCTGATGAAGGCGGTGGGGTGGATGGTGGGGGTGATGCCGTTGAAGGTTTTAATCATGGCGGTTGGGGGAGTCACCCTCATCCTAACCTTCTCCCTCAAGGGAGAAGGGATTAAAAGGGGAGGGCGATTGGCCAATCGCCCCTACGGGTTGGTGGCAGGAGGGGATGGATTCCCGCCTGCGCGGGAATGGCGGAGGGGTGGAGGGAATGAATAAAGCAATCACCTCTGGCGAGGTGATTGCTTTGGTTCTTCATCTGTCGGCGACGCCCTGGGAGGGCGGTCCGCCCGGTCTTGAGCCTTAAGCCGGAAAGTTATTCAGGCTTTTCGGCGACGATTGAGGCGGGGGCGACGCTTTCGCCGCTTGCACCCTTGGCATGCAGGGTAGCAACGCCACAGGAGGAAACGGGGGCGGACACGGAGTCATGGAAGGCTCCGGACATGCCGGGGAAACCTGCGCCAACGAAGAGGCGACCATCGTCAGTGTTAAGGGTAATGAGAACAACGTCGTCTGCCGCCCAACCGGCGCCGTAGACGTCGAAGGTGGCAGAGCCGGAGCACTCTTCAACGATGGAGTGCACGGGACTGACCTGAACGACCGGGCTGGCCATATCGGAAGCGCCGCTGCTTGCGCCGGAACCGGCGCCCATGACGGCGGACACGCCAATAGCTACGACCAGAATTGAAACCAGCAGTCCTACTATGGTTAATCTAGACCCCAGGAAGCGACTCATCTAACCTCCTCCAGTTTACTGTTTGATGTACGTCTTGGGTAAAGGCGCGGCGGTTGCGTGTAGGCGGGAGGCCTACGCAACTGTCGTAAGGCATACGTGTCCGCGTCTTGTGGTTGGGAATGGCAGGCTTATCTCCGTAAGTAGTAGTCTGCGCCTGTAAGCCGATGCATCGTAACACGTGAAAAAACTGATTGTCAAGAGAAATAAGGCGCGTTAAGGGGGGGATAATGGCAATCGGGAAGGGCGCGTGGATGGGAGTCATAGGCGCATTATTCTACATCAACGGCGGCGGGTTGTTCAAGATAGAAGCCTTCCTGCCAGAGTTCGTCGAGCATACGCAGTTCTTCATCGGAGATGGGGGGCGTCTCGGAAGCGGCGGCGTATTCCTGAAGCTCGTCCAGGGTGGTGAGGTTGGGGAGGACGGAGGCGATGGAGTCTTGGGCGAGGCAGAAGGCGATGGCGCTCTGGGCGAAGGTGCGGCCGGTGTCTTCGGCGAGGAAGCGGGCGGTTTCGGCCTTGGCGAGGGCGTCGCGCAGCCATTCCTGCTTGCGGTGGGCGCGATGGTCGGAGGGGTCAAATTCGGGGGGGCCGTCGGCGTAGCGGTCGGTGAGGACTTCGGAGGCGTGGGGGACGCGGGAGATGAGGCCGACTTCGCGTTCCTCGGCGATGGGGAAGAAGCTGCGGGCGGGTTCCTGTTCGAGGATGCTGTAGATTATCTGCATGGCGCTGACGCTGCGGTGGCGCATGGAGGCTTCGCCCTCTTCGAACCAGCCGATGTCGGGGCCGATGGCGGAGGCGTAGTAGCGGATCTTGCCTTCCTTGACGAGTTCTTCGAGGGTTTCGAAGACTTCGTCCTTCTCGATGGCGTCCATCTTGGGGTTGTGTAGCTGGTAGAGGTCGATGTAGTCGGTGCGGAGGCGTCGGAGGGACTGTTCGCAGGCGTATCGGATGAAGTCGGGTTCGAAGCGCTGGGGGCGTTCGTGGTGGCCGACGCGGGGTACGTTGTTGTAGAAATCGTAGCCGAATTTGGTGCCGATGACGATGTCGTGGCGCTGCTTGGGGAGGGCCTTGGCGAGGATTTCTTCGCCGTAGCCCTTGCCGTAGGTGTCGGCGGTATCGAAGAAAGTTACGCCGATTTCGGCGGCTTCCTGTAGGAGGCGGACGCCGTCGGGTTCGTCGATCTTGCCCCACCAGCCGGTGGCGACGGTCCAGAGGCCGAAGCCGACTTCGGAGAGGGTAAGGTCGGTTCTGGGGAGATTTCGGTATTTCACGAGAAGGGGGCCGGCTGAGGGACGACGGCAGCGTCCAGGGTTTTCTTTATGCGGGCAACGGCGGCGTCGAAGTCGGATTGGGACATGACGGGGGTTAGTTGGCCGAGGGGGACGGGGGCTTCGAGGGTTATCCAGGACTTGCAGCCGCCGTAGGCCGGGAGGTTGGGGATGGTTTGGGGTTCGGCGAGGCGGTAGACGCGGAGGATGAGGAGGTAGAGGGGTTGGCGGGGCTTCCAGCGGAGGCGCTTGTGGGCGTAGTCGTCGGACCATATATGGAAGGGGGAGACGCTTTGGAGGGCGTGTTCTTCGGATATTTCGATGGCCTCGTGGAGGCTGGCCCAGTGGGTGAGGGCGACGGATTGGGGTTTGGCGCCGTTGGCGGGGATTTGGACGTTGGACTGGAAGGGGGGCTTGAGGAGTTCCTTCTTCTGGTGCTCGTAGGTGGGAAAGAGGAGGAAGGAGGGGTGGGCGGGGAGGAACTTTTTGCCCTCTTCGCGGATGCCGCCTTTGCGGAGGAGGAGAAGCTGGCCGCCGTGCTGGAGGGCGGCGACGAAGGAGGCCCATTCTTTGAGGGCGATATGGGAGGTTTGGGGGAGGTTTTGCGCGTGTGTGTTCATGGGGTCAATGTTAGCACTTTGGGGGCGTGGGGGACAACTTGGGGGGCCATCCGCTCGACCCTTCGACAGGCCTCTTCGACAAGCTCAGGGTGAGCGGGGGAAGGGTGGTTGTTGTAGTAGAGGTGATTCGTTTCGTTTGGCTTCTTTTTTTTCTGTGGCGGGATACGAAGGGGGTTTTCATAGCTGATTGGGGGGAAATTTGGCATTCGTTATATGTTGTGGTGAGAACGAATGGGGGCCTTTACCATAGCGGAAACGGGGTTGGACGGAGGCGAGTTTGGCGGGGGCGTGGACGGCGTGTGGGAGGAGTTGGGGGATACCTCCAGGAAGTTGTGGGTTGCGTATGTATGTTTCATGTAGGGATGGTAGCAGAGGGAGGGGGTTGGTGGCAAGGGGGGGTGGCAGTTTTGGGGGGGAGAGGGGGGAATCACCCCCATCTCAATCTTCCCCCATGATGGAGACCTTTGCGTAACTTCCAAATGTGTCATCCACTCCACAAGAATCACCCCCATCTCAATCTTCCCCCGTCGAGGGGGAAGAGGTAGGAGGGGAGGGCGTTCGACCCTTCGACAAGCTCAGGACAGGCTCAGGGTGAGCGGGGGAATCACCCCCATCTCAATCTTTGCCCGTCGAGGGGGAAGAGGTAGGAGGGGAAGGGGAGGGCGCTCGACCCTTCGACAAGCTCAGGGTGAGCGGGGGAATCACCCCCATCTCAATCTTCCCCCATCAAGGGGGAAGAGGTAAGGGGGGTGGGGGTGGCGTCCATAGATTGGAGGTGGGTTTTGAATTGGGGGTAGCTGGAGAATTTGGCGATTTCGCGGATGAAGTCGCCGACGGTGGGGAGGGTTTGGCGGAATTGGAGGAGTTCGTCGTAGATGGGGCTGACGGAGGCGGGGCTGTCGGCGTAGGTGCCGTGGAAGGCGAAGTAGGCCTGGTTCAGCTTTCGGATGTAGTAGCCGTTGTCGAGGAACAGCCGGCGTTGGCTTTCCATGTAGGCTTCGGCTTCTTCTATGCGGCCTTGGGCGAGGAGTTCGTCGACGTGGAGGCGGGTATCGTGCATGGTCTCGCGGAAGCTGAAGGCGGGTTCGGCGTCGTTGGCGGCGGGCTGAGGGGCTGATGGGGACGGGGGTTGCGGGTCGATGACGTCCAGGACGCGGCGGGCGATTTCTTCGCCGGCGAGGTTGGCGGCGGATTCGTTGAGGGTGGTGGTGTCGGGGTCGCGGGCGTAGTTCTGTCCGAGGGGGCGGAAGAACCAGTAGTGATGCAGCCACTCGTGGGTGGCGATGTCCACGGCGCGGCGGAGTCCTCTATCTATTATTATCATCGAGGGGTAGGTGGCGATGCCGCCGATGTCGACGACGAGGGCGGAGAGGTCCTGCTCACGCAGAAGTTTGTCTTCCAGAGCCTCGCGGATCGTCACGTCAAGATTGGGGTCGAGGATGTGGTCGCGCCGGCGTTCGATGGCGTGTCTGGGGGAGGTGATGAGGACGGAGGGGGGATCGAGGAGGGCGAGGTCGACGGGGGGCCAGATGAGGCCGAGGCGGGATTCGAAGCCCTCTTCGGTCAGGACGCGGCTGATTTCTTTTTCGAGTTGTTCTTCGGCCACGGGCTTGACGTCGTCGCGCCGGGATTCGAGGTCGCGGAGGGTTGCGGAGAGGTCGTCATCGAGATGGCCGGGGTCGATTTGGAGGCGTTCTATCTCTTCTATGAGTTCGAAGAAGAGGTGGGCGGCCTGGTCGGGGGGAACGGGGGGGTTGTTCCAGGGGATGGCCTGGACGGCGCGGTGCAGCCATTTGTCGAGGAAGTGGGAGACTTCCCACTGGAGGAGGCTGAGGCGATGGGGCGCGGCGGCGAGGTGGGTGGGCGTGTGGCTGTGTCCGCCCTGGCTGATGAGCAGGAGGAGGAAGGCGGCGGCGATGAGGGCGGCGGTTCTTTTCATGGCAGTGGGGGAAGGATAGCAGGAAGGGGGTTGAGGTGGGAGTGGGGTGCGCTCGACCCTTCGACAGGCCCTTCGACAGGCTCAGGACGGGCTCAGGGTGAGCGGGGGATATGGGATCCCGCTTTCCCGGGAGCAAGGGAGGGGAGCGGGAACAAGAGGGGATGGATTCCGGCTTTCGCCGGAATGACGGGTGTGTTGGGGGAAGAGGGAAGAAGGGGGGCACTCGGCCCTTCGACAAGCTCAGGACAGGCTCTGGGTGAGCGAGGGGGGGATAGTTGGGGTGCGAGTGGGAGGCACGCTCGACCCTTCGACAGGCCCTTCGACAAGCTCAGGGCAGGCTCAGGGTGAGCGGGGGGGGCTGGGGGAGCGGGGCGGCGTCTGCTTCTGGATTATCACCGTTAAATCTACTATGATTGGCTCACAAACCTGTAGGAGCAAAACATGAACATCAAGGTTCTGCGAGAAGACGTTACCAAGGTCAATACGCCCGCGCTCATCGTCAACATCTTCGAAGGCGTCAAGAGTCCCGACGGGGCCACGGGCGCCGTCGACCAGGCGCTCGGAGGCGCCATCAGCCAGCTTATCGACGATGGCGAAATTCGGGGCAAGCCCGGCGAAATGACGCTGATCCACACCTTCGGCAGAATCGGCGCCGGACGCGTCCTAGTCGCCGGTCTCGGCAAGCGGGAGAAATTCTCGGTAAACACCGTCCGCAACGTGATGGGGGACGCGTGCCGCTTCCTCCGCAGCCGCAACGTCGCCTCCGCCTGCACCATCGCCCACGGCGCGGGCATCGGCGGTCTCGCGCCCCTATCCGTCGCGCAGGCAATGGCGGAGGGGGCCATTCTGGGTCTCTACCGCTTCAGCCACTACCAATCCTCCAACGGCGACGACGCCGTGTTGGACGACCTGGTCGTCGTCGAGCAGGACGATTCGAAAGTCGCGGAGTTGGAGAAGGGTCTGCGGCTGGGAACCATCACCGCCGAGGCCTCATGCCTGGCCCGCGACATGGCCAACGAACCCGCCAACGTGATGACGCCGACCCAGATGTCGGAAGTGGCCCGCCGGGTCGCCGACGCCGAGGGTCTCGAAATCGAAATCCTCGACAGGGAGGACATGGAGGAGAAGGGCATGGGAGCGCTGGTCGGCGTCGCCCGGGGCAGCCACCAACCGCCGAAGCTCATCGTCCTGAAGTATCGCGGCAACCCCGACAACCCCGGCGACAATCTGGGCATCATCGGCAAGGGAATCACCTTCGACACCGGCGGCATTTCCATCAAGCCCGCCGCCGGGATGGAGCGGATGAAGGGGGATATGTCGGGCGGCGCTTCCGTCATCGGCGCGATGCAGGCCATCGGGCGCATCCGGCCCAACGTCAACGTCACCGGACTGGTCGCCGCCGCAGAGAACATGCCCGGCGGCGAGGCGCAGCGTCCCGGCGACATCGTGCAGACGATGAACGGCAAGACGGTGGAGGTCATCAACACCGACGCGGAGGGCCGCCTGGTTCTGTGCGACGCGATGGCCTACGCGAGGGAGCTGGGCGTGAACCGGATGGTGGACATCGCCACGCTTACCGGCGCGATTGTGGTGTCTCTCGGAAAGATTTGCACCGGCGTGATGGGCAACGACCAGGAATTCATCGACCAGCTGCTGGACGCCAGCGAGGATACGGGAGAGCGGTTCTGGCAGCTTCCGATGTTCGACGAGTATCGCGACACGCTGGAGAGTAATTTCGCGGACATGATGAACGTGGGCGCGGACCGGGGCGCGGGGTCTATCACCGCGGCGAAGTTCCTGTCGGAGTTCGCGGAGGGGATCCCGTGGGCGCACCTGGACATTGCGGGGACGGCGGGGAGCACGGAGGAGAAGGGGTATTTGGTGAAGGGGGCGACGGGGACGCCGGTGCGGACGCTGGTGAATCTGGCGCTGGCGGGGGAGGCGTAGGCGCACGGCCATCCCTTCGACAGGCTCAGGGTGAGCGGAGGGGGGTAGCGATAGCTCGACCCTTCGAGAGGCTCAGGGTGAGTGGAGGGGGATGGGCTCCCGCTTTCGCGGGAGCAAGAGGGGTGAGCGGTTATTGGCGCGGCTTGGCGAAAATGGTCGAAAGGGCTTATAATTGTATGTCGGCGCAGTTATGCCAACGCGGTGAGCGTAGCCAAGTGGTCTAAGGCGCCTGGCTGTGGCCCAGGAGATCGTGGGTTCGAATCCCATCGCTCACCCCATCATCAACCATAGACGACCGACCGCCGCGCGCCTGTAGCTCAACGGACAGAGCACTGGGCTTCGGACCCAGGGGTTGCAGGTTCGAATCCTGTCAGGCGTGCCAGTTTTCCAAAAACGCGCAATTCTCTCAAATGTGTCTATAAACACTTTAGAAATTCTGCATCGGGAACTAGAGAACAAATCTGATTAGTGCTAAAGTTGGCGATCCCATGTCAAACTCTTCAACTCAATCGAACAGAAAACTACGACTGACTTATTCAGGTGGAGTTGTCGAGCAGTTGAGCTCTCAACTATATTCTGGACCTGTTCCGGCTGTGGTCGAGCTCGTTGCAAATGCTTGGGATGCTTGTGCTTCCCATGTGCAGGTCAGCATACCCTTAAACCAATCCATCAACCAGCACTCCAGAATCATCGTCGAAGACAATGGGCTAGGTATGAGCATTGACGATTGTGATGAAAAATACCTAGTACTTGGGCGCCGCAAGCGCGATCATGAGAGTCAAGAAGTTTGTGGGAATCGTCGCGTTATGGGACGGAAAGGCATAGGGAAGCTCGCTGTATTCGGAATAGGCCACCTGCTAACGGTTCGAACTATTAAGGACAATATAGTCACAGAGTTCGTGCTCAATTATGATGATATTACTTCTGGAAGAGGATATGTTGGCGGGGAGTTCCTGATAGAACCTTCCTTTCATGGGGCAGCTCGACCAAACGAACACGATGGTACGACAGTTACCATTGAACAACTCACCCTCCGTCGCAGAATACCTGGGGCACAGTTCATGCGTAGCATTGGTCGACGATTTTCAGTCCTTTCTCACGACTTCGTAGTGTCAATAAACGGTGAGAAGGTTAACCGAGATGATCTAACAACACAGTTCCGTTTCCCAGAAGCTGGTTGGATTTCGGAAGAAGTAAATGGCAAGCCGATTCGTTGGTGGGCTGGATTTACAGCAAATACCATCAAAGATGACGACGCTAGGGGATTTGTTGTGATGGCACGCGGCAAGCTTGTACAAAGCCCGTGGTTCTTTGATCTTTCTGGTGGAGCATACGGTCAACACGGAATGCAATACATGGCTGGCGAAGTCGAGGCTGATTTTCTTGACGAAGAAACGGATCTGATTGCCACAAATCGACAATCGGTATCGTGGGACCACCACCTAGCTAGCCCCCTCCGGGAATGGGGAGAGCGGAAGGTCAAGTTCCTGCTAAACCAGTGGGTTAATCTTCGCAAAATACAAAACGTCAAACGACTTCGTGCTAGCGAACGATTTTTGCCTCGTGTGGAACGATTCAGCGAACCTCGTCGTACAGAGCTCCTGCAAGCCATAGATAAAGTTGCTTCAGTCCCTCATCTGGATGGAAACCGACTAGATGAAATAGTAGAATTCTTGATTACTGCTTACCAATCAGAATATTTCTATGCTGCAATGCGTTCTATACACGAAGCGGTCAGCGGAGATTCTCCCTACCCAGACTTGGTGCGTGTGCTAAAAGAGTGGGATGTTCTCGAAGCAATTGCCACTGCTCAGGTGATAAGAGGGCATATAGAAGTGATACGCGCATTCAAGAGAATGATCGACACGAAAGCTCCCGAGAAGTCTCCTACCAGAGCGGATATGCAATCCTATGTTGAGCAATATCCATGGCTTTTGGAGCCGATGTACGGACCATTCAAGCGTGAACCACAATTGCAGAGTTTGTTAGAAAAAGAGTTTGGCGTCGAGCCAGATGTTGAAGACCCAGACCGCCACAGATATCCAGATTTCGTGACACTCGCGTATGCCTCCGAAGTGGTCGTTATTGAATTAAAGCGTCCCGGACGATCAGGCAATCGTGACCATTATCGTCAACTCGAAGACTATGTACACTTCTTGAGACGATATTTGGAGAGGACCACTGACCCAAAACTTAGTCAAAATGTCACAGGATACTTGATTTGCTCTGGTCTTACACCAGATGCCGTACAATTAAGCGCGACGGGGGTAGCTAATCGCATCTTTGTTGTCGATTGGGATCGCTTAGCAACTCGCGCTTATCAACTCCATAGAGAGTTCTTCAATGTAATGACTGAGAAAGTTCCAGCCGATGATCCGGCAATGGAACAGCTAAAGCGTCTTGACAAGGATTTGCAGGAGGATATTCTGTAGCCTATGAACAAACGGACACACAAGCCTGATTATATGTCCTTGGTTATACGAAGCAACTTATGGTGTAATGGGTAATTTGCATCATGGACGTGATGACTCCCACCCAGCGGCGGCGGGCGATGGTGAGCAACCGGGGTAGAACCGGCCCGGAGCGGGCTTTGGCTTCAGCGTTGTGGAGACGAGGAGTCCGGTACTACACTCACGAAGGCTACAAGTCTGTCACTGGCAAGAAGCTCCCCGGAGTTCCTGACCTGATAATGCCACGGAAGATGATAGCGATTTTCGTTGACGGATGTTTCTGGCACGGCTGCCCTCAGTGTGGCAAGCACGAGGGGTTGAGAGGAGAGTTTTGGGTTGGTAAAATCGAAGCCAACGCGAGGAGGGACGAGCGGGTCACGAACGAGCTAGAGGAATTGGGCTGGACGGTGCTTAGAATCCCAGAGCACGACGTTAGGACCAAAGTGGCTCAAGCTCGCACTTTTGACCGCTTGGCATCGCTGATACAGACAAGCCCCTTCACTAAAGTAAAGTCAAGCCAGGAGTAGCCGGTGCGCATCCAGCCGGTTCGCGACTTCATATTACAGGACAGACCAAAGAAGGATCTATCCTGGACTGCCGTTTCGCTATTCTCAGGGGCCGGACTGAGCGACTTAGGGTACGCGTTGGCAGGCTTCCGTTTCGTCGTACAAGTCGAACTAGACAAGAAGCGGTCCGACATCGGATACCACAACTTCCCCAACTCTCAGTGGCTAACGCGCGATGTTCGAGGCAACGCGAGTTATATCGCAAAGGCGTATCAGCAAGCAGAGTCTGAACCGTTGGACTTGCTGGTGGCAACTCCACCGTGCCAAGGCATGAGCACTTCCAACCCAAGCAGAGGCAAGCGAAAGACGCCCCGCGCCGAGGCTTTAGAGGAAAAGAACCGTCTGCTGCTTGAAGTGATCCCGATAGCTCACCTACTGAAACCCAGAATTATCATCATCGAAAATGTTCGCCAAGTGCTAACACTGGAAGTAAGCAACAATGGCGACCGGGGCACGACCGTTGACCATCTGCGGAATGGACTCCCCAACTACAAGGTTTTTGACACCGTCGTCAACGTAGCCGACTACGGAATACCGCAAGTAAGAAATCGAGCGTTGATAGTCGCCGTTCGCAAGGATGAAAAGTGGCTGAACTCATTTGCGGAGAGCGTACCGTCACCCGTACCAAAGCCAACCCACGCCCAACAACCGACCAACGGGACCCTTCCGTGGGTCACCATTCGCGAGTGGTTAGAGTCGATGCGGTATCCGCCTTTGGACGCAAAGTCCAAGGACGCAGCGAGGGGGAAGCATCCCCTTCACTATGTTCCTGCGTATGGGACAGACCGTTTTCTGCAAATCTCCTCAATTCCACAACACTCGGGACGCAGCGCGTATGAAAACGACGTTTGCCCCAACTGTAACCGCGGTGAAGTGCCAAAAGGGCTGATCAGGTGTCCCGATTGCGGCGGAGTGATGCACAACCGGCCTTATGTTGAAAGAGAGGGCGTCCCCTCGCTTATTAAAGGATTCAATTCAAGCTATAGACGCATGAGTTCAGAGCGGCCCGCCTACACCATCACTACGAACTCCAGCCACGTCGGCAGCGACTTCAAAATTCACCCCTGGGAAAACAGAGTGCTGAGTATCCTGGAGTGCGCTGACCTCCAAACGGTTCCTCGATTCTACGACTGGACACGAGCGACTAAGGCCCACAGGTTCTACCTCGTCCGCAATCTAGTCGGTGAGGCGTTCCCACCATACTTCACCTACCTGCACGGCAAATTCCTATCCAACCTGTTGGCCTAGAGGCAGCCTAATCCCTAGCCTTTTTTGGGGAGGAAGGGGATTAGGCGTTCGGCGAGGCCTAGCATGTTTCGGCTTTGGATCCAGACTTGGCCCTGGCCGCGGAATTTCATCACGAGTCCTTCGCCGCCGGCTATGAGGGAGCGGATGCCGCCGACTTTTCCGATGCTGTATTCCATTCCGTCGGTGAAGGCGACCACGTGGCCGGTGTCCACCACCAGTTCCTCCGTGCCGTCCATGTCGAGCTTCTTGATGGCGCCGTAGGAGTCGAAGAAGACGGTGCCGCCGGCGCCCTTGGCGAAGGCTCGCAGGAAGAAGAGGCTCTCGCCGCTGAAGACGCCCTTCAACCCCTGAAACTTGGTGTCCGTCTCCACGTTCTCCGTGCAGGCCAGGAAGGAACTGCCCTGGAGAAACAGATTCTCGCCCGGACGCAGCTCCAACGAGTGAATGTCCCCCGGAATGGGCGGGGAGATGCTCACCCAACCGCCCGTGGGGCCGGCGGTGAAGGTGTTGACGAAGAAGGACTCTCCGCCCAGCATCCGCTTGAATCCGCCGAACAGGCCGCCGCCGCCCATGCCCGTTTCCATCTCCACCCCCTTCTGGGCGACCATCGCCCCCGGCTCGGCCTTGAACCGCTCTCCCGGACCGAGTTCCAGGGTGAGCATGGTGTATGAAGGACTGAACTCAATGTTGCTTCTCATTGGCGATTTCCTCTTTCGTCAAACAGATTTGGGGCGATGCCCGAATTAAGTCTAACACACGCTTAGGTTGGAGACGTTTTCACCCTCACCCCTTCGACAGGCTCAGGGTGAGCGGATGGGATGGTGGCTCAGGGGAGTGGGGAATCACCCCCATCCTAATCTTCCCCCGTCGAGGTGGAAGGGATAAGAGGGGAGTAGGAGGGGAGGGCGGGTTTGAAACCCGCCCCTACGGATTGGCGATGTGGCAAGGGAGGGGACTGGATTCCGGCTTTCGCCGGAATGACGGGCGTGTTGGGGGGAAGGGGGAAGAGGAGGGGACGCTCGACCCTTCGACAGGCTCAGGGTGAGCGGGGGGGGGGGGATGGATTCCCGCCTGCGCGGGAATGACGGAAGGGGTTGCGGGAATGACGAGAAGGGGTTGCGGGAATGGCGGAGGGGTTGCGGGAATGATGGAGGGGTAGGCGGGAATGGGGGTCATGGGAAGGGGTGGGGGGGTTTATGTTAAGTACGCTCGTTCTCTATATGGGGGTTCTGGGTTGACTGCTGCCGTCAACGCTGTTATAACAGGGCGTACAATGTTGGCTGCAAGGTCTCTCTGATTCAACCATTTCTACCGGTAACTTCCTCCTTTTGCATCCACGCACCGTCAGTCCGGGCGTGGTGTGCGTCATTATACATTCGCTCCTCAGCCGACAATCCTGAACCCGCGCGCCATAGCGCCGGGGACCCTCTGAGTTAAGTCATGCAGAACAACAACGTAAAGATCAACGTCAAGGAACTCTGGCACGTTTTCGGGAGAAACCCGCGCCGCATCCTGCAACCCGAATGGCGGGAGAAGTCCCGCGCGGAAATACAGGAAGCCACGGGCTGCGTGGTTGGCCTTCGGGACGTGAATTTCGAGGTGGAGCAAGGGCAGGTCTTCGTCATCATGGGCCTCTCCGGCAGCGGCAAGTCCACCCTGGTGCGCTGCCTCACCCGCCTCGTCAAACCCACCACCGGCGAGGTTTACTTCGACGGCGAGAACATCATGGACTACGACCAGGAAGAGCTTACGGCCTTCCGCCGCAAGAAGATTGCGATGGTCTTCCAGCACTACGGCCTGCTGCCCCATCGTCGCGTCATGGACAACGTGGCCTTCGGGCTGGAGATTCGCGGCATGGAGAAGGAGGAGCGGTACGCAATGGCTTCCAAGGCCATCGAAACCGTGGGCCTCTCCGGGTGGGAGAACTACTTTCCGCGGGAGATGAGCGGCGGGATGCAGCAGCGGGTGGGACTGGCCCGCGCTCTGGCCGTGGACCCGGAAGTGCTGCTGATGGACGAACCCTTCAGCGGGCTGGACCCCCTCATTCGGCGGGAGATGCAGGACGAACTCATCATCCTGGAATCCCAGCTGCACAAGACCATCGTGTTCATCACCCACGACCTGAACGAAGCGCTGAAAGTCGGCGACCGAATCGCGATTATGCGGGACGGGGAAATCGTCCAGAACGGCACGCCGGAGGAGATAGTCACGCTTCCCGCCGACGACTATGTGGCCGAGTTCGTGCAGGACGTGTCCAGGGCGAAGGTTGTCCAGGTCAACGCCGTGATGCAGCAGCCGGACGCCGTGGTCTACCCGTGGCAAGGCCCCCGCGCGGCCCTCCACATGATGCGCGACAACGACATGGATCACATCTTCGTCCTGACCAGAGAACGGGGCATCAAGGGGATTCTGACCGAAGACCACGCCGCCTCCCTGGCCCGCCAGAAAGTGGAGCGGCTGGAAGACGTGGAAGTGGACGAAGTCTTGACCGCCGGCCCGGACGACTACATAGAAGAGATCATTCCGCTGGCCGCGCAAACCCACTACCCCATCGCGGTAATCGGCCCGAAGGGGCGGCTGCTCGGCGAAGTGCACCGGGGCGCGCTGCTGGCGGGCATGGCGGAAACAACGGAAGAGGAGAGCTAATTTGGCATTGCCGGAAAACGGACAACCCAGAAGCGAACCCAACGCCTACGGCACAGCCGTCGAGATGGCCATCCGCTACAGGCGCGCGCTCATCGGCCTTGCCGCCATCGTCGCCCTCTTTATCGTCTGTATCGCCGTCTGGGGTTCGGAAATGGAATTTCCGACCACCGTCTCCACGGTGGAAAGCACCGGCGACTCCTCCGTTGAGTTGGAGAGAACCGTCAAGGAAGTGACGGGAGACTCGATAGACAACGCGGTAGACTGGATAACCGTGAAGGGCAGCTGGTTGTTCGACGGGTTGAGCACAGCCGTTGACTATGCGCTGCTCTATATAGAAAACGTCCTTAATTGGATTCCCTGGCCCGTGGCTATTCTGGCCCTTGCGCTGCTGTCCTTTGCCGTCGGGCGTTGGGCCTTCCTCGCCTTCACGTCCGCCGCGCTTCTATACATGGGATTCATGGACCTGTGGGGCAACACCATCGACACCATCGCGCTGATGGTGGTGGCCGTCATCATCTCCGTCTCCATCGGGCTGCCGCTGGGCATACTGGGGGCGCGCAACCGGTTGGCGGATTCCATCATGCGTCCGGTGCTGGACGGAATGCAGACGATGCCCAGCTTCGTATACCTGCTGCCGGGAATCCTGTTCTTCGGCCTGGGCAAGCCCGCCGGAATCTTCGCCACCATCATCTACGCCGCGCCGCCGGTCATTCGCTTGACGAACCTGGGCATCAGGCAGGTCTCAGGCGAAACGGTGGAAGCGGCGCGCTCCTTCGGCACAAACCCGCTGCAGATGCTGACCAAGGTGCAGATACCGATGGCGCTTCCGACCATAATGGCAGGCATAAACCAGACGACCATGATGGCCCTGGCGATGGTCACGATAGCCAGCATGGTGGCCGCCGGCGGACTGGGCGACGACGTGCTTCGCGCCCTGCAGAAGAACCAGTCCGGCAACGGACTGATCGCTGGCCTCGCCATCGTGTTCCTCGCCATCATCATAGACAGGCTCACCCAATCCCTGGCTCAGAAGCAGCAGAGATTCATGAGCGTCGGCTGACGCCTCGATCCACCAACCTTATTCCGGACAGACAGGCGTCCGGAACGACCCACAAAAAAGGAGGATTTATGCTAGGTACAAAATTCATCAGGACCCTACTTCTACTGGGAATGCTCTCGGCAATGTTCGCGGTTGTCGTGGGCGCCTGCGCCGATGACGGCGACGACGGCGAAGGCGAGAAGGAAGCCATCGTCTTCTCCGACCTGAACTGGACCAGCGCCCAGGTGCAGAACCGCATCGCCCAGTACATCGTCGAGGAAGGCTACGGCTACCCGACCGACGTTGTCTTCGGCGCCACGCTGCCCCTCTTCAACGGCTTGCGGGCCGGAGACTCTCACGTGACTATGGAAATCTGGCTGCCCAACCAGGATGAAGCCTGGATGGAAGCTCAGGCTCAGGGCCAGGTGGTCTCCATCGGGGAAAGCCTCGGCAAGGACTGGCAGTCCGCCTTCGTCATACCCAAGTATCTTCAGGACCAATACCCGGACCTGGACAGCGTGGACGACCTTAAGGACGACCAGTTCAAGGCGCTGTTCTCCACGGCGGAGAGCGGCGACAAGGCGCGTCTCGTCTCCTGCGTAATCGGCTGGGCTTGCGAAGAAGTGAACGCCGCCCAGATTACGGGCTACGGCCTGGATGATCACGTGCACATCGTCAACCCAGGCGACGGCGCGGCCGCCAACGCCGACCTCTACGGAGCCTACGAGAAGCAAGAGCCCTGGCTGGGCTACCAGTGGGGCACCAACGACCCGCCGCTGCTGCTGGACCTGGTTCGCTTGAGCGAGCCGGCCTACAGCGACGAATGCTGGTTTACCACGAAGGCCTGCGCCTACGAGGACGCGACTATCCTGATTGCCGTTCACCCCGACGTGATGACACGGGCCACGGACGTGGTGTCCATGCTTCGCAACTGGAGCTTCGACATCAACCAGTACAAGACCGTCGCCGCCTGGATGGACGAGAACAACATCGAGAACGCGAACGACGGCGCTCTCTGGTGGCTGAAGGGCAACGCCGCCGTCTGGAATAGCTGGGTCTCCGCCGACGCCGCCGAAGCGATTCAGTCCTCACTGGACGCGAACACCATCCCCGCCGGCTGGCCTGAGCAGTAGACTCGGTTCAACCAACAACTGAATACGGACGGAACAAAGGAAGGGCGTATCCATGAGTAGATACGCCCTTCCTTTTCGGAGACCTTTGCGTAACTCCTAGATAGGCATTCACCCCACCCTAATCACCCTCATCCCCCGCTTTCACGAGGGCAGGCTCTAACCTTCCCGCATGATGGAGACCTTTACGTAACTGCCTATTCACCCGAACATTCTGTGAAACAAGCAGCGTATTTATACCTAAATTGCCCCACCCCTGGATTCCCGTTTTCACGGGAATGACGGTTATGCAAAGGTCTCCTCAAGGGAGAAGGGATAAGATAGGCTACCGCTTTCGCGGAAATGACGGCAGATTGGGTTTAGTCGAGGAGGGATATGGAGCTGGACTTGATGATGAGGTAGACGGGTTCGCCTTCGCGGAGGTTGAGGTTGGCGAGGGCGTCGGGGGTGATTTCGGAGATCCACGGCTGTTCCAGACGGGCGTGGACGAGGATGCTGCGTCCGGCTGTATCGACGCGGTCGACGCGGGCCTCGAGGATGTTGCGGGCGCTGATGCTGCGGGGTCTTTCGGAGGCAAGGATGACGTCGGAAGCCCTGATTGAGACGGAAACGGGTTGGCCGACGGGGATGTTCGTCCAGGGGAGGGCGAGGGTGGTCTCGCCAAGGGCGGCGAGGGTGATTCCGCTTTCGGGGAGGCGCTCGATGATGGTCACGTCGAAGATGTTTTCGACGGAGTCTCCGGCGATGAGGGGCGCGGCGGCGGATTGGCCCAGGAGGGTTCGGGGTTCGTCCAAGGCGACCTGGCGGCCTTTGTCGAGGACGAGGGCGGAATCGGCGAGGGCGATGACTTCGGAGATGGAGTGGGAGACGTATAGCATGGGGATGGCGAGTTCGCGGTGGATTTTCTTGAGGTAGCGGAGGATGCGTCCGCGGATGCTTAGGTGGAGCCCAGTGAGGGGTTCGTCGAGAAGCAGCAGGTCGGGGGAAGCGGCGAGGGCGCGGGCCAGGGCGACCCGCTGTTGTTCGCCGCCGGAGAGATTTTTAGTGGGGCGGTACATGAGGGGGCCGAGTTCGAGGAGGTCTACAAGCTGGGCGGGGGATATTCTGCGGCGGGACTCCGGGGTCAGCTTGTAGCCGTAGTGGATGTTGTCCTGGACGTTCAGGTGGGGGAATAGGAGGTTGTCCTGGAACACGTAGCCCACCCGCCTGCGTTCAGGAGCGAGGTTGATTCCTTCAACGTGGGAATAGAGGGTTTGGCGCTGGAGGCGAATCTCGCCTTCGTCGGGGCGGTCGAGACCGGCGATGCAGTTCAGCAGGGTGGTCTTGCCGCTGCCGGAGGGGCCGAAGACGGCGGCGATTCCCGCCGGCAGGTCGGCATCCACGGAAAGTTGGAATCCGGGGAAGCGCTTTCGCAGATTCAAGCATATTATGGGGTACGTTGTCACGTGGGTCGCCTTCTCAGCAGACTGCGTTTGTGGATGAGGACGTGGTGGATGGTCAGGGAAATCGCGGCCAGAATTACGGAGATGGCGACGAGGCGAAGGGCGGCGTGGTCGTCGCCGGCCTGGAGGTCGGTGAAGATGGCGAGGGGGAGGGTCTGGGTGAGGCCGGGGATGTTGCCCGCCACGACGATGGTGGCGCCGAATTCGCCGAGGCCACGGGCGAAGCCGAGGAGGGCCGCCGCCGCCATGCCGCGATAGGCCAACGGGAAGGTGACGGAAAACAGGGTGCGGACGGGGCCGGCGCCCAGGCTGCGGGCGGCTTTTTCGAGGCGGGGATCGACGCCGGCGAGGGCGACTTCTATGGCGCGAACCATCAGGGGGAGGGAGACGAGTCCGGCTGCGAGGGCGGCGGCTATCCACGTAAAGAGGAGGTCGATTCCGAAGGCCCAGTTGAGGAAGCGTCCGATTATTCCTTCTCTGGAGAGAAGCAGAAGCAGGGCGTAGCCGGTGATGACGGGGGGCAGCGCGAGGGGGAAGGAGACGAGGATTTCCAGGGCTAATTTGCCGCGCATTTCGGTCTTGACGAGAATCCACGCGACGCCGAGGGCTACGGGGAAGCCGAGCAGGACGCCGAGGGAGGCCGCTTGCAGGGAGAGGCGGAGGGCCTGGAGTTCAGAGGAGGAGAGCATTGGGCATTCCTGGGTGGGTGATCTCACCCGCATCCAAAACTTCCCACATCAAGGGGGAAGGCTGAAGAGGGGAGGGGGGGCGCGGTTCGCGAACCGTCCCTACGGTTTGGGTTGTAGTTGGACGGGAGGTCACCCCCATCCTAACCTTCCCCCATCGAGGGGGAAGGGATAAGAAACACCACCCAAGGGCTTTCTGGGTTTCGGGCTTCGTCGAACTCATCGCCAGTCTCCAACATTGAAGCCGCGGGCCTGGAATCGGGATTGGGCGTATTCTTCCTTCAGGAAGGCAAGGAACGGGGACGCTTCCGGTTGGTTGCGGGAGTCCTTCAGCAGGGCCGCCGGATATAGGATGGGGGAATGGGACGCCGACGGCATTTCGTAGGCGATGCGGACTCCTTCGTTGTTGACGGCGTCGGTGCGATATACGATTCCGGCTTCGGCGGCGCCGGATTCGACATAGGCCAGGGCGGTGCGGACGTTAGAACCGAGGACAATCCGGTCATGGAGTTCGTCCCATATCCTCATATTCTGGAGGGATTCCCGGGCGTAGACGCCCGCCGGGGACAACGCGGGGTCCGCCATCGCAATCCGCCCGGCGTCACGCAGAGTTTGTTCCAGGGGTTGGGACGTGGGGTTTGTATCGCTTGAGACCGCCAAGACGAGGTTGTTGGATGCTAATGTAGTTCGTGATTCGGGAGCCAGGAGGCCGTTCTCTTCCAAATCGTCCATTGGGCCGGCGCCGGCCGATATGAACACGTCGCCGGGGGCATTGCGCTTCAACTGGTTGGCGAGGGCGACGGAGCCGCCCCAGTGGACGGCAATATCAACTTCGTTGGCGACCTCATACTCCACTGCCAGTTCCGTCAGCACGTCTCTGAGACTGGCGGCGGCGAAAACCAGGACTCGGCGCTGTTCGGCGTCACCGCAGGCGGCGACGGTCAAGAGCAGGGACGCGACGAGGAATAGAAGAACTACGGATTTTTTTAATGACGGGACTCGGTGGAGATGTCGGGATAGCATTGGGAGATTATAGACGTTGGAGGGGGTGAGTACATCATGGGTGGGGGAATCACCCCCATCCTAACCTTCCCCCGTCGAGGGGGAAGGAATAAGAGGGGGAGAAGATGGGGGCGCGTTGGGGTTGGGGAAGTGGTATTATCGTCGGAGGGTTGGGGTAAGAAGGTTGGGCAGAGGAGGAGACGCGTTTATGGATAGAGCGGAGCAGTTGAAGCGGGAGGCGCAAGAGCAGATTGCCGCCCATCGAGGGGAGTTGGAGGAGTTGTCGTTGCGCATCCACGGCAACCCGGAGCTATCGTTGGAGGAGGAAAAGTCGTCGCAATGGCTGGCGGAATATCTGTCGGGAAAGGGGTTTGAGGTGACGAAACCCGCCTACGGGCTGCCGACGGCATTCGAGGCGGTGTACGGGGAGGGGAGTCCGTCCATCGGAATCATCGCGGAGTACGACGCGCTGCCAGGCATCGGCCACGCCTGCGGTCACAACGTAATTGCGACGGCGGCGCTGGGCGCGGGGCTGGCCGCAAAGGCCGCCGCGGACGCTTTCGGGGCGACGATTCGCGTCATCGGGACGCCGGGGGAGGAGGGACGCGGGGGGAAGATTCGTATGGCGCGAAACGGGGCTTTCAGGAACGTGGACGCGGCGATGATGGTGCATCCAGGCGACTACAACACGTCGGGATGCGAAGCGATGGCGGTGGCGATCTTGTCGGTTGAGTTTCACGGAAAGGCGTCCCACGCGGCGGGCGCGCCGCAGCAGGGCGTGAACGCGCTGGAAGCAATGATCATTTCGTACAACGCCATCAACTCGCTGCGGCAGCACGTGGTGGACGGCAGCCGCGTCCACGGCATCATCACCGACGGGGGGCAGGCGGCGAACGTGGTGCCGGCGCACAGCGCGGGGCTTTTCTACATCCGGGCCAAGGACGATGAATACGTGGAGACGCTGAAGGAGCGGGTGGTGGGGTGCTTCGAGGCCGGCGCGAAGGCTACGGGGGCGCGGCTGGAGCATCGGTGGAGCGAGCCGCAGTACAGCACTATGAAGAACAACAGAGTCATTTCCGGCCTGTACGCCCGCAACCTGGAGAGCTTGGGCAGGAAGGTGGAGCCGTACGCGGGGAGGAATTTCGGCAGTACGGACATGGGAAACGTGAGCTACATGACGCCGGGGATTCATCCCATCATCGCCGTCGCGCCGCGGGGGGTGTCGATACATACGGAGGAGTTCGAGACCCACGCCGGGTCGGAGGCGGGGCATTCGGCGATGACGGACGGGGCGACGGCGATGGCATGGACTGTCATAGACCTGCTCGCGGAGCCTTCGAGGTTGGCGCGGGCGCAGGAAGAATTTGAAGGGGGTGGCGACTGATGGACTTGCAGTTGAAAGGCAAGGTTGCGCTGGTGACGGGGGGTACGCGGGGGATTGGGCTGGCTACGGCGCGGCTGTTCGCGCAGGAAGGATGTCATTTGGGGATTTGCGGTCGGGACGAAGACCAGTTGCGCGCGGTGGAGGAGGAGTTGCGGGGGATGGGGGCGCGGGTGTGCGGCGTGGTGGCCGACGTTACGAAGGCGGAGGACGCGTCGCGGTTCGTGGATGCTTGCGTTTCGGAGCTTGGGGGCGTCGACGTGTTGGTGAACAACGTGGGCGGGTCGGCGGGCGGGCCGACGATTTTCGACACGTCGGACGAGGACTGGCATCGGACTTTCGACGTCACGCTGCTGCACGGGGTGCGGCTGACGCAGCTTGTCGCGCCTCACATGAAGCGGCGCGGCGGCGGGGCCATCGTCAACGTATCGTCGATTTCGGGCTGGTCGCCGCAGCTGATGGGCACGGCGCAGTACGGGGCGGCGAAGGCGGCGGTCATCTTCGTCACGGAGCGGCTGGCGCTGGAGATGGTGAGTTTCAACGTGCGGGTCAACACGGTCTCGCCGGGGTCGATTCAAAACACGCGGGGGTGGGAATCGTACAGGAAGACGAATCCGGCGGGCTACGACCTGTACGTGCGGGAGGGGTTTCCGATGGGGCGGCTGGGGAACCCGGAGGAGGTGGCGGACGTCATCGCGTTCATGGCGTCGCCGAGGTCGAACTGGATCAACGGGCGGAACATTCCGGTGGACGGGCTGGAGCAGCCGACGGGGGTGGCGGAGCGTCGTCCGTGGTAGATTGGGGCGATTTCGGTTGCCAAGGAAGCGCGGGCGGACGTAGAATTTAGACGTACTTTCGGCGAATAGGAGGACGAGATGGCGAACGTGGGAGTTGCGACGGACAACAGGTTTACGAAGCAGTTCGGGACGCCGAGCCACAGGGCGACGGGGAAGGTGGTGAACGTGATGACGGAGGTGGTGATGGAGTTCATCGCGAAGTCGCCGTTTCTGGTGATGGCGACGAGCAGCGGCGACGGGGGGTGCGACGCTTCGCCGAAGGGGGGCAAGCCGGGGTTCGTGCACATTCTGGACGACAGGCACGTCATCATCCCGGACGTGGCGGGGAATCGGCTGTTCCAGAGCTACCTGAATATGTCGGAGAACCCGCAGGTGGGGCTGCTGTTTCTGATTCCGGGGTCGAACGACACGGTGAGGGTGAACGGGCGCGTGACGATTCTGTCGAAGGAAGAACTTGACCGGATGAAGGTGGAGCTTTCGCTGAACAACCCGGACGACAATTCGCGGAAGTTGCAGGGGATTCTGGTGGAGGTGGACGAGGCGTACACGCATTGTCCGCGGGCGTTGAAGTTCGCGGAGTTGTGGAACCCGGAGTCGTTCGACGACAAGGTCTTCCACAACCGGGATCTGGCGGCGAGGAGGCGGGAGGCGCTGGCTCGCCGGTCGTAACGCCGCCCAGGGCGGGGCGGCGGGGCGGCGGGGATAAGCGTCGTGGGGCTAGCCGAGGGTTGAGTGCGGGGCGGCGGGGGCAAGCGTCGTGGGGCTACCGGAGGGTTGAGTGCGGGGCGGCGGGGGTAGACGTCGTGGGGCTGTAGCTCAGTAGGGAGAGCACCTGCTTTGCAAGCAGGGGGGCAGGGGTTCGAATCCCCTCAGCTCCACCAGCCCATCACTCGACGCGGAAGACTTTGAGGGCTTCGTCGCCCAGGTGGTTGATGACTTTGACGGCGATGCGGCCCGTGGCGGGCTTCTCGAAGGGGCGGGATGTGGCGCTGTTGAGGGTCGCCCAAGCCTCCTTGTTTATCTCCGCGTTCAGGGTGGTCTTCAAGGACTTGTAGGGGTCGGCCGCCCCGAGGAAGTAGGCGTGGCGGACGAAGAAGGATTCCTGGTTATAGTCCGTGTCGATGAACCAGCAGGCGATTTGGTCCGGCTCGTTGCTGCGTACCTGACCGGTGGCGGGGTCGAAGATGTCCACGCCGTTGATGGCGACCTGGGTCCAGTGGTCGGTGGTCAGGGAGAGGGGGAAGTCGGCGGGTTTGAGATTCTGAATCGCAGCGAGCGTTTGAGTCCATTCAGCATCCGACCCACTTCCGACGCCAGGGCTAATAGAGGTTTGATTTGGCGCTCCGGCGGAAAGCTGGCAGATACGCGATAGACCATCTCTGCCAGCCGCATTGATTTTCTCCAGACTTCCAAGTCCTGATAACCGCGCAATCCGCTCATAATTCGCAACCATCCTTCCCCCGCCGGTCACCAGCCACCGACCACTGGTCACTTCGATATCCGGCTCGCCGAAGATTACGAACAGGTTGCCCGCGCCGGTGTTCTTGAGGTCGTTGGCCATGTGCAGGTCGGCGTTCATGCGGGCCTTGAGGACGGGGACGCGGCCGAGGCTTTCGAACTCGGTGGTGTGGGCCTCGTAGTTGAAGGCGCAGGCGATGAGCACGTCGAAGCCGGCTTCGGCGGCCTCCCGCGCGGCTTCCACCAGGTCCGCCCGCGACACCGTTCCGAACTCCGGCCCGATGAAGATTCCCGCCCGCCGCTCTACGCCGTCCTCCTCTTCGCCCTCCATGTACCGCCCCTCGGCGCAAACCAGACGCCCCGGCCAGGGCGTCACCGACGAGAAGCTAATCCTGTCTTCCTTGTGGACCTGCTGCACGCCGGCGCGCCTGAGATTGTCCAGAATCACGTCGGCGAAGTCGTACTCCGTGCCGTAGCCGTTGGAAGTTTCGAGCACCACTTCGCCGTGTTCGTCCACGCCCAGGGTGCGATGGGGGGAGATGCTTTCGACGGTGAAGGGGCCTGCGACGCGCACCTTGCGGCGGTCTTCGTAGGGCTTGTCGTAGAGCCGCTCATAGTCGGCGCGGGCGGCGATTGAGGCGTCGATTTCCTTCTGACGGGCGATGCGCAGCTTCCACCATCGGGCGTGGAGATCCTTTGCTTCCTGCGGCCAGGCGTCGTCGGCTTCCCGGGGGATTTCCCACTCCTCCCAGGACTTGCCAAGGACGCCGTTCAGCAGGTCTCTGAGCGGCTCCAGTTCTTCTTGCGCCTGCGCCCAGATGACGTCGATTTCAGCGTTGTTGGCGATGGCGCGGAGGGTTATGTGGGGGACGCGGTGGTAGACGAAGCCCTGGCGGACGCTGCCGAAGGTGGGGGATTCGGAAGGGGCCCGGCGTTCGATTTCGGACTGTTTGGCTTGCCCTTCCGGGCTGTCGGAGAGGAGGTAGAAGGGGTAGCGGGCGCCCATGACGCGGGCGCGGGCCAGGGCGAGGGCGACGCGGGAGGTGTCGATGGTAATCCAGCGGCGGCCCCACTGCTCGGCCACGTAGGCGGTGGTGCCGGAGCCGCAGGTGGGGTCGAGGACGAGGTCGCCGGGGTCGGTGGTCATCAGGATGCAGCGTTCGACTATCTTGGTACGAGTCTCTACCACATATATTTGATTTCGACTAAAGCCCGCTGTATCAGTCCAGACTTCAGACATCACCTTAATTGGGTAGTCGTCTATGAAGTATTTCCAACGTATCTTGGCACCAGCTTTGATTATGCGCCCAGATTTCTTGAGTGCATTCATTCCATGAGGCCAACTTAGTTTCCAGTGACTAGTGCTGTTGGGTCTGAATATCTGTCCTTCGAATTCAACCGGGGTGTCTTGTCTCGATGAACCCGAACTTTCCAAACTCACGAGTCCTCCGACTCGTGAGTTTGGAAAAAATTTTTTTGGGTTTTCCCTTTCTTCGCCACTGAGGCGTTTCAGAGAACCATCGGGCATCTCGACCAAGTTGTAAAAGTTATCCGGTTCTTTTTCCGAGTAAAGCTGTCGATATTTCGTGTGATCCGCATTCTTCGCATACCAAATCAAGTAATCCGAAGTTCGACCCAACTCATTGGAAACCATGCTTCCAGTTTTTGCGAACACTATCTGCCTAACGAAATTCTCATCCCCAAACACCTCATCCATGAGCGAACGGACGCGGTGGACGTTTTCATCGCCAATCTGGACGAATATGGAACCCGACTCCGCCAGCAGATCCCGCGCCGCCGTGAGCCTGTCCCGCAGGTAGGTCAGGTAGGAGTGGATGCCGTCCCGCCAGGTGTCGCGGAAGGCCTTCACCTGCTCCGGCTCGCGGGTGATGTGGTTGGCGTTGCCGTCCCGCACGTCGCGGCTGGTGGTGGACCACTGGAAGTTTGAGTTGAACTTGATGCCGTAGGGCGGGTCCACGTATATGCACTGGACCTTGCCGCGGAGGCCCTCGCGCTCGGCGAGGGAGGCCATGACCTGGAGGCTGTCGCCGAGGATCATGCGGTTGGACCAGTTGGCTTCGTGGCGGTAGAACTCGGTCTTGGCGGCTTCGGAGGGGAGGCCGTTGAAGTCGGCGAACATGTCAACCTGAAAATCGTCTTCGGCGTCGCCGTTGCGGGAATGGCGGGCCAGGTCGTCGATGAGGGCCTTGGGGTGAACGCGCTCCTGGATGTATAGGGGCGGTGCGTTGACGGTCAGGTCGGCGGCGTCCTGGGCGTCCTTGCCGCGCCAGACGAGCTGGGGGTCCAGGTCGCGGTTGCGGCGTTGGTAGGCGACGCGGACGGGGGATTGTTCGTCCTCCCGCATGAGGGGCTGGTGCTCGGCGGAGGGGAGGTTGCGGCGGCTGGCCTCGTCGTGAACCAGGGTTTCGACGGATTTCGTGTTCTTGGCGCGGGCGCGGCGTCTGGGCATGGGGGTTCAGCCTTTCGGGGGTGGTCAGTGGTCGGTGATGCCTTCGCGTAATATGATGATTGTGGGGGAAGGTGTAGTCAAGGGAGGGGGAGAAGATGGGCTCCCGCTTTCGCGGGAGCAAGGGTTTGAGGAAAAGCCCGCCTTCACCAAAAGAAAAAGCCCCAGGGGATCGGCCTAGCTCATGATTACCGGCTTGGCCGGGAGCTGGGCGTACTGCCAAGGGGCGGATGTGGAGGATATGTTAGTGTTGGCTGCCATATCTGTCAACTGCTTCACGTTAGCTTCAAGTCGAGGTCATCATAATTGGGATGCGGACTTTTCTGCGGTTGCGTTTGGGGCGTTTTCACCCTCACCCTCACCTTAATCCTCTCCCTCAAGGGAGAGGAGAGAAGAGGAGATGGGATGCGGACTTTTCGCCTTCCCGGTTATGGCGCGGGCTATTAGGGAGTGGAATTCGGATTCAATTTCGTATACGTCTCTGAACTCGGCGAAGGCCCAGCGACCGTAGCGCTGAAGCTCGTTCACGCCGGGAATCCAGTAGGTCTCCATCGTGCGCTTCTTCGCCCGCGCGTCCTGGTTCCGGTAGCCCTTGATTTCCACCACCAGACGGAGGGGGTCGTCCTCGCCGCGTCCGTCGTCGACGAGGACGACGAAGTCGGGGAGGTAGGCGCGGGAAACGCCGCCGGCCAGGTAGGGGACTTCCAGCCCGAGATTGTGGTTCTTGACGTATGAAATCACCTTGGGGTGGGCCTCGGCGACGCGGCAGAATTCGGCCTCCCAATCGCTGTCGCAGACCACCCAGTTGACGTGGCACTTGCGGGGATCCGTCCGCCACAGCTTGGTCTTGGAGGTGCGGAAGTTCACGTGGGCGGTGGAGCCGACGGGGTTGAAGGAGTCAAGGAGGGCCTTTACGGGATGGCCGCCGGCGCTGCTGTTGACGATGGCGGCGTTGACGATGTCGCAGGCTCTTTCGGCCAGGGATTGGTAGAGGAGTTGGGCCGGATAGGTGCCGCCTTTGCATATCAGATAGCCGTCCATCCATTCCTCGACGATGCGCTTGAGTTTTCCGAAGAGGTGCAGTTTGGGGGCGCCGTTGGGATCCCGCCACTTGTATTTCAGCAGATGGGTGGTCAGCTCGAAGGCGATGGAGGAGCGTCGCCTGGCGCCGGTGTGGGCCAAATCCAGGTTCACGCCTTCACCGATGATGCCCTCGTTTCTGGTGACGGAAGGCCCTACGAGTTGGGGCGTAAGCTCCAGATATGAGTCGTCGGTGAATGCGGCGGCGATTTCGTCCTTTGGCGGGTCGGCGCGGTAGCCGGAGACCCTGGGGAAGCGGATTTCCAGCCTGTCCCGGTCGGGGCTGACGGCCTTGACGTGAATCATGGGCTTGGGTTTCGGGGGCTTCGCGATGACGGGCCGGGCGGTGAAGTCGAAGGGGACGCCGAGGACGTCGGCGTATTCCACGTCGAGCAGGCCGTCGTCGTTGAGGTCGTAGGACTGGCGGCGGAGGGAGCGGCCCACCACCTGCTCGCAGAGAAGCTGGGTGCCGAAGGCCCGCACGCCGAGGACATGGGTGACGGTGTTGGCGTCCCAGCCTTCGGTGAGCATGGAGACGGAGACGACGCAGCGGATGCGCTGGCCCAGCCTACCCTGCTTGCCGACGGTGTTCATAACCTCCCTGAGCAGGTCCTGGTCGCTGATGTTGTCCGCCTCTTTCGCGTCGCCTGTGCGGGCCACAATCTCCCTGCGGAACCGCTCAATCTCGTCTGCCGCCATCTCGCGGAAGTTCCTGTCCAGCGCGCCGCCCGATTCCAGCTGCTCGCTGTCAATGAGCGCCGTTCGGGGCATGGGGTAGGGAGTCCCGCTTTCGTCGAAGTTCCTGAACAGAGCCAGGCTGCCCGGCACAAGGGCCTTCGCGCCGTTCTCGCTCTCTCGACGGAATCCGGAGACGTAGTCATAGACCAGCTTGGAGGTGGAAGTGTTGTTGCAAACGATGATGAAGCAGGGCGGGACGGGGATGTTCGCTTCCGCCCACGCGTCGAAGGTCTTCTCGTAGTGGCCGTAGAGAGCTTCGAGGGCGGTCTTGAGCAGGGTGGGCAGGCGGAGGGGATCCAAAGCGCCCTTCGTCTTGCCGCGGCCCCGCTTGGGCATATCGTTCCGAATGTTCTCCCACAGGACGCGGTATTTAGGCATGTCGCCGCCGCCGGGGTCGTTGTCGGCCACGGGAACCCGAGGCAGCTTGACGATGCCGCACTCGATGGCGTCCATGAGGGAGAAGTCGCTGGCCGTCCAGGGAAAGAGGGTGCCCTCCGCATAGCCGGAACCGCGCAGGAAGAAGGGGGTGGCGGAGAGGTCAACGACCTGGCTGAGGCCCAGGCGGCGCTTGACGATTTCCAGGCCGGAAATCCAGACGCGGGCGGCCTCCTCGTTCTTCTTCGCCTCCCGCCTGTCGTCGCCCTTGAGGTCGCTTTCCTCGCTCTCCCCCGACTTGTGCCGGTAGCAGTGGTGACCTTCGTCGTTCAGCGCCCAGATGTTTTTCATGCCCATGAGTTCCGGCATGAGGCGCTGGAGCATCCGGCCCTCGGTTTCCCTGGTCTGAAGGGCGGGGCCTCGGCCTTGCAGGAGCTTCCGCCCGCCCCTGGAAATTTCGGTGCGTTCGCGAAGCATGAAGCCGTGGTAGTTGGTTATGACGATTTTGGCGCGTTCCAGGTCCGGAAGCATGTCCCTGGGAACCAGCTCCCTGCTTGCGTAGTAGCTGTCCGGGTCGTTGGGCTGAAGCACCCTGAGCCGGTCTTTGATGGTGATGCCGGGGGCGACGACGAGGAATCCGCGCGTGAACCGACGGCTGTTGGGATGACGAACGGCGTTGACGGTCTGCCATGCGATTATCATCGCCATGACGGTGGTCTTGCCCGCGCCGGTGGCCAGCTTGAGGGCGAGGCGGGACAGTTGGGGGTTGGCGTCCTTGTTGGCGCGGGCGAGCCGGTCGAGGAGACGCTTGCCCGTGGGCCCCGCCTTCGGCGCGACCTCCGTGAGCCAGATGACCGTCTCCACGGCTTCCCTCTGGCAGAAGAAGGGCCGGATGTCGCTGAATTCGTGATGCCGCCAATGTTGGAGCAGGCGGGCGGTTTCGGGGGTGACGCGCCAATCCTTCGGATCGCGGATGTTCCTCCATCGGTCTACTTCGCGGCGGATTTCGGTTATGGTCTCGGTGACGTCGTACTGCTGCTCCTCCGTAGACAGTCCCTTCCCCTCGTCGATGACAAACCCCCGCTGACTTGTTGAACTTCGCTTCCTCGGTTTCGGGATGGGCGTGATGAACTTGGCGTCGCGGCGGCGGCCGATGACCCGCTGGGTGGGCTGGCCGGAATCGTCAAGCTGCCAGTGTTTGGCGGGGTAGTCGTAGGGCGAGTTGAGTATGGGTTGTTCGAAGAAGCGGTTTTCCATTTTGAGCCTCGTCGCCTACTTTAACACAATCGGCGGATGATGGCTTAGACTGATGAGTTTATGCCGAACTGCAAAGGGGAGCTATGGGGTAGAATGGGGTGGGGGGGTTGGTGGAGAGAGTTATGAAATCTGTTGCGCGGATGTTTCGGCTGCGGTTGGCGCGGGGGCTTACGACGCTGGTCGCGCTGGCGGCGGTCGGCGTGGTCGGGTACGTGGTCATCGAGGGATGGTCGGTTCTCGACTCGGCGTATATGGTCGTAGTGACGTTCACGACGGTGGGCTACGCGGAGGTGAATCCTCTCTCGCAAACGGGGCGGCTGTTTACGATGGCGCTGATGGTGGCGGGAATCGGGGTGATGTTTTATATGCTGACGGGCATGGTGCAGCTGGTGGTGGAGCAGGAGGCGCTGCGCGGCATTGTACGGAGGCACAGGATGAGAGCAAGGTTGTCCAGACTCAAGGGGCACTTCATAGTCTGCGGCTTCGGTCGCGTGGGCAGGGCGGTGGCGTTCACGCTGCGCGAGCAGTCGGAGTCTTTGTTGATTATCGACAAGGACGAGGAGGCGGTTCTGTACGCCCAGGAGCAGGGGTATCTGTTTGTTCGGGGGGACTCGACGCGGGACGCGGACTTGTTGGCGGCGCAGATTAAGGACGCGCGGGGGCTGGTGGCGGCGACGGGAGACGACGCGGAAAACGTCTATATTTCGCTGACGGCGCGGGGGCTGAATCCGAACCTGCACATAGTCGCGCGGGCGTCCAGTCCCGACGCGGAGGACAAGCTGCGCCGGGCGGGGGCGGACCAGGTGGTGTCGCCGTATGACATCGGCGGGAGGCACATGGCGATGACGGCGATTGGGTCGCCGCTGGGGGCGGGCAGGGATGCCCGCAAGCCATGAGGTGAGCGCTCCCGCTTTGATACTCATTCGCAGGGGATGTATAATCACGATAAACGAGGAGGTTCAGAATGGCGGGGTACTTGATTGCCGAATTGGAAATTACTAATCAGGCTCTGTTCGACGAATTCGCCGTCGGCATTGCGGAACTGGTGAAGAGTCGAAATGGGAAGTATCTGGCGCGCGGGGGAACCACCGAGCACGTGGAAGGCTCCTGGACTCCTCAGCGAATTGTCGTCATCGAATTCGAGAGTTTCGAGCAGGCCCAGGCTTTCGTCAGGTCGGACGAATACAAGGAACTGGCGGAAGTTCGTTCGAAGAGCAGCATCGCCAGTACGATAATCACCGAAGGCTTGTAACCGCTGACGTCGCGGCGGCGGGTTATTCCCGTTCGAGGAACCGGCGAACCCAGTCGGCGTCGGGCTGCCGGTCCTTCATGTTGTAGAGGATTACGGCGTTGCGAACGGAATCGGCCTGGAAGAATCGCTCGTAGAGTATCTGCCGCGCCCCGAAGGCGCTGCACGACATATCCCAGGCGAGGCGAAACAAGCGCACCCGGTCGCGGGCGGAGCTGGCGTCGGTTTCCAGGTATCGGTTGATTTCGTCGGCCAGAGGCCCTTCGATGTCCGCTTCCGTCGGCAAGGCCATCAGGCTGCTGGATCCCAGCAGGTGGATGATCTCGCCCATGCGCGGATACATGCGGATGAACAAGTTGCGGGCGGCCTGCAAGGGGAGTTCCGCCGGGGCCATCACGCCCCACTGATCCACTTCCGCGTCGGCTTCGGCGGCCCGCAGGCAGGCTTTCATTATCTCCAGGTTCTCGACTATCTCCGCAATCATCTGCTGCGCCTGTAGCTGCCCCGACGAACCAAGGGTTTCCGTCATCAGGCTCGCCAGCCCCAGTACGAACTCGCACTTGACCACGTTCTTGGTGACTATCTGGTGTCCCGAATGCAGGTGGCGGTTGATGGCGTGGTGCAGATTGTTGCAGAGTTCCACGTCGCCCAGCAGGAAGACGTTTTCCCACGGCACGAAGACGTGGTCGAAGAAGGCCACGGCGTCCAGTTCCTCGAATCGGGAGCCTAACGGGTGGTCGAAGCGGGAGCGTCCCAAGTCGAAGCTCTCGCGGCACTGATAGCGGAGGCCAGGGGTATTGTTGGGGATGGCGAAAGCAAAGGCGTAGGGTTCGGGGGCCGCGCCGGGAAGCTGGTGCGACGTTGTCGGATACACCGCTATCTCCTCGGAAAGCGGGGCCAGGGTAGCCAGAGCCCGCGCGCCGTGAACGTATATCCCGGCGTCGGTCTCCTTTTCCACCCTCAGGGCGATGTCCGTGCGCTGCTCCAACGGCGTGGAGCCGGGGGCGCGGCTGCGTTGCAGGTTGATGAGGGTGTGCGTGAGGGCCAGGTCGTTTTCGCGGACGTGCTCGTAGTAGTTGCTGATGTTCTCCTTGAACTCCGGGCGGTTCCGGGCGAAGTAGTCCCCGGCGGCGGCCATCGCCATGATGTTGACGTTCATGAAGTCTGGACTGCGTCCCATCATGCCCAGGGTGGCGCGGGCCCAGTGGCGCATCATCACGCGGCGGGCATCCAGATCCTCCCTGGTGCGCGGGGTGATGAAGGAGGCGCCGACGCGGTCGCCGGTGGTGGGGGAGACGTAGGTCATCTCGTCGCGGAGGTCGGGGGCGTGCTGCATATCGTACATAGAGGCCAGCGTCTCCACGCCGCCTCGCAGCGCAGGGTGAGTGGTGACGTCCTCGACTCGCTCGCCGCGCAGGTAGACCTCCGGCCCGTTCTCCTTCAGATTGGCGATGTATTCCGCGCCGGTCCTGGCTGGCACTATGCGGCCCCCTGTCGTCCGGTCTGCATTGAGAAATGGTATCACGCTCCGCCAATCGCGTCACGGACTTGCCGTCGGACAGAAGGAGAATCAGGGGACGGGCTGCAAAGACCGGTTCGTGGAGGCGCTCATCGAGAACGCAGAGATCCGGCGAACGACGAGACGGGTTGCTTCAGTTGCGATAGCTTCCGAAGTGGGCGGAGGGCGGTTAGCCGCGGTTCAACGACGCGACGCTATCGGGGACTATCTCGTCTTCCCAAGGGCCGGGGAAGCTGCCCTCGACGCGGTCGCCGCTCATGAACAGCTTGTCCTGTCGGGGCCATTGCTCGCGGGGGGTCTCGTAGTAGACTTCGATGCCGTTGCCGTCGGGGTCATTGATGTAGACGCCCACCGACAATCCGTGGTCGAAGACGCGCCGGACGGGTATGTTCTTTTCCTTGAGATTGTTGTAGAAGTCGGCCAGGTCTTCCAGGCTGGCCATCCGCCATGCCATGTGGTTCAGCCCCACCTGCCCGGCGCGGGGGCCTTCCGCGTTCTCTCCCACTTCCATCAGCGCGACCTCATGGGACTCGTTCAGGTTGGCGGACATGAAGGCGGCCTTACCCTCCACGAAGTCGTAAGTGTGCAGGCCCAGGACGGACTCGTACCATTCGCGGGCGTCCTTGGCGTTGCGGACGTAAATGTTGACGTGTCCCAGATAGCTAGGCGTGAATCCCATATCCGGCCTCCTAGACGTTCGTATTGCATCGTTGCAAAAGTATCACGAGGGGGACAGGCATAGCAAGGACGACTTCCCGGAGTTGGACTGGCTGTGGGCGTAGCAGGCTAGTCTTCTAAGTCCTCTACGGGGGAGGCTTCGGAGATTGCGTATCCTTGGTGGAGGCCGTGGCGGAGGTTCGCAAGGGCGGATGCCAGGTCTTCCGGCGGGGGGGTGTGGGTTTTGCCCACCCGGAGGAAGACGAGGCTGGCATCGGGGGTTTCGCCGGTGGCGCGCTGGAGGGCTTCCCGGTAGAGGGCGAGTTGGGACAGGTAGGGGGCGGCGGCGTTTTCAACGGGTCTGCCGCGGACGTCGTCGGTCTTGAAATCGACGACGCGCCAGGATGAGCCGTTGCGGTAGACGAGGTCGATGGTTCCGTGGACGGGGACACCGTCCCAGTCCCAGGAGAAGGGCATTTCGAAGTGGGATTCGGTGTCGTCGCGGCGGAGGGTTTGAGCCAAGGGGCTGCCGTCGAGCCAGTCGAGCATCGCGTTGACTTCACGGGAGAGGCGGGACAGGTCGTTCTCGGACAGGGAATCGTCGAGGCGACGGGCCATTTCCTTTATGGAAGGACGCCGGCCGGAGGTGAACCACTGCTCGATGGCGTCGTGGGCCAGCCGTCCTCTTTGCAGGCCAAGACCGGGCGCGTTTCGCACGAATCGGGAGAAGCGCTCCTGCTTCTCCAGCGACGTTGCGGGCGCGCTGGAGCGCATGGGAACGACTGACGGGCGGTCCACCAGAGACGACGTTACGTCCCGCTCGTCGGCTTCTTCCGGCGGCGTGGCGAAACTCGTCTTCCGCCGCCTGGCGATGGCAGACATGTCCACGGGGATGGGGGGGCGAAGGTCCACGCCGGCCCACGCGCCCGCTTCCAAGGCGTCCTGCGCCATAGCCATCCAGCTTTCGCCGCTGTTGGTCGCCGCGCCGCTGAGATAGAGCTTGTCCGCGGCCCTGGTCGCGGCCACGTAGAAGAGTCGCTTGTACTCCGCCGCGTCTTCCGCAGCGTCGCGCTGTGTCAGACAGGAGTAGAAGCCCGGACGCCGGCGGCGACCGTCTCCGTCCAGGTCGGGCCTGAAGGTGGCGGATATGCCATCCTCACGTCGCCATTGGACGCATTCGTAGGAATTGCGGCGGGAGGCGTCGCACTCCGGGACGAACACAATGGGGAATTCCAAACCCTTGGCGCCGTGGATGGTCATAAGGCGCACGGCGTCCAGGTCGTCAAGGGGGGCCTGGCCCTCGCGGGCCATCGTATCTTCGGAGCGACGGCGCAGATGGGCGGCGGTCTCGTCGAGGGAGAGGCCGCGCATTCCGCGCAGGATTCCGACGAATTTGCGGATGTTGGCGAGAGACTGTTCGCCGCCCGGCAGAGCGCCCCAGGTTGCCTCGAAGCCGGTCTGAGCCAATGCCTTCTCCACCAGGTCGTGAGCGGTGGACAGGGGAGCTTCCGCCCTGAGATTCGACAGCGTTTCCCATGCTCTCCGGCAGAACTCTCTGGTCTCTCCCTGAATCGACGAAGGGGGATACTTCAAGGACTCCAACCGGTCCGAATTCGGAGAATCGGGGCGAAGGAGAAGCAGGGTCTGGTCGTCGAGCATGAACATGGGAGAACGGAGGACGCCGACGAGGGCGAGGGCGTCGTCGGGCTGGGCGAGCCAACGGACGAGGTTGGCGAGGTCGAGGACTTCCTGGCGGCGGTAGAAGCCGGGGCCGGACATGGTGCGGTAGGGCACGCCGTGGTTTTCCAAGGCCTGCTCGAAGAGGTGGAGGTTGGAGAGGCGGCGGAGAAGGACGGCAACGTCGGCGGGGGCGGCGGGGCGATTCTCGCCAAGGTCGGCGTCCCAGATCGGGAGGCCTTGCCGGAGCAGGGACGCCACCTCCGCGGCGACGGCGTCCGCTTCCACCCTTCGCTTGCGGTACTCCCTGACCCGCTCGCCGTCGGGCGTTTTGTCCGAAATCCGCAGCAGTACCATCGCGGGCTTGGAGGGGGAGTCTCTGCCTGCGCCGGTCATCTCCTCCATTGGGGCTTCGTAGTCATGCTCCGCTCCGGTCAGGACGTGACCGAAGAGGCCGTTGAGTCCGGCCACTAAGGGGTCGTGGGAGCGGAAGGTGCGGCTGAGACGATGCAGGCCGCCGTTGGCTTCCACGTCTCGCTGAAGGCGTCGGAAGGTGCGGACGTCGCCGCCGCGAAAGCGGTAGATGGACTGCTTGGCGTCGCCGACGAAGAAGGTCTTGGGGCCGCCGGGGCCGCGCAGCAGTTCCAGCAGCTCTATCTGGGCGGGATTGATGTCCTGGAGTTCGTCCACCATGAGATGCTTGAAGCGGCGGCGGTACACGTCGGCGACGCGGCGATGGTCGCTCAGAAGTTCACGCGCTCTGACTTCAAGGTCGAGGTAGTCGAGGCCGCCGAGGGCGTCCTTGTACTGCTGATAGCGTTCGCAAGCGTCGGCGAAGATGCTCCGCAGGTCGTCCAGGACTTGTAGAGCCAGGTCGTCGTGGTCGTTCCACGTGGGTAGGTTTGCGAATTGCTTGCCCAATTCCCGCAGGGAGCGCAGAACATCCTTCACTTCGTCGAGATTGTCGCCCCAGTTGGCTTTCCTGCCCCCGCTGAGGTTGACGGCGGCGCCGGCTTTTATGACCGATTGAAGGAGGTCTTTCCAGGGTGCGGCAGCGGCGTCTTCCAGAATTTCGAGAATTTGGCCGACGCGCTCTTTCTGCACGTCCGCGCCCGCTTGCGCGTGGGCGTCGCGGAGGTAATCGACCCACTCTTCCAGTTGAGGACGGGCGGCTTCGACGACGGGTTGTGTCTCTTCGTCCATCAGGGAACGGATGCCCTCGGCCCATTGCTCCGGGGAGTCGCCCGGCATGGAGCGGTAGGCATGGGCCACGTCGTCCCTTTCGCGGACCATTTCGGGGAGGATTCTCCGCACCTCGTAGGCGCCCACGTGCCGGAGGGCCAGGGGGCCGCGGGCGTTGCGAGTGGCGGCTTCCAGGGACTCGGCGCAGGCTTCCAGGAGGCCCGCTTCCGCTTCGTCTTCGGAGAGCACGACGGCGGCGGGATCGACGGCGGCCTCCACGGGATGCTCGCGGAGAATCTGGAGGCAGAGGGAGTGGATGGTGCCGATGACGGCCTTGTCCAAATCCTTCCGGTGGCGCGCCAGATCGTCCCTCGACATGACCTCGCGGCGGACGCGTTCGCGCATTTCCGTGGCCGCCGCGTCGGTGAAGGTGACGGCGGCTATCCGGTCGATGTTGTGGGTGTGAAGGAGGGCGAGGTAGCGCTCGACGAGGACGCGGGTCTTGCCGGAACCGGCGCCGGCGGTGACTACGACGTCCCTGTCAACGTCTGCCACGATGGCGGCCTGTTCGGGGGTGAGGGTCATTGCCATCGCTTCCACCGGCTGAACTCGTTGACCCGGCAGACGTGGCGGGAGGCGCAGTAGGTTGGGCACGGCTGGGTTTGGGGGTTGACGCGGAAGTCGCCACCGGCCACGGATTGGCGAACGGCGTCGGCTACGGGCAGGACGTTTCGGATGACGGCGTTGTCTTCCTCATCGGAGGAATCCAGACGCCAATCCTTGATGCGCGGGTCCAGCCAGGCGTAACGGGTTACGACCCGTTTGGCATCCGAATCTCCGACGGCCAGGAGGGCGTAGAGCTGAAGCTGAAGCCTGTCCGCATCGAGTACGCGTTTCTTTGAGATTTCGCGGCCTGTCTTGTAATCTACGACCACCAGCCCGTCAGGGCCTTCGTCCAGCCTGTCGATGTAGGCCGTTATCTTCATGGGCGGGTTCAGGGGAAGCTCGGCTTCCATCGGCGTTTCCACGCCGCGAATGCGCGCTACGCCGAACTCGCGGCTGAAGTGGGCCTCTTTGGCAAGCAGCAGTTCCAGCCTTTCGAGGGCGTCCGGCCAGTCGAAGCTCCAGGTCGCGGGGGCGCCGAAACCCCACTTAGCGGGTGCTTCATTCCAGATTTTGGGGCCTTCCAGACGGAGGGTTTGCAGCGCGTCATGGAGGGTGTCGGAGTCCAGGGCGAGGCCCTTTTCGCCAAGGGGAGTCAAGGCCTGCTCCAGCGCTTCGTGGATGACGCTGCCGCGGATGGCGGCGTCCGCCGCTGTCAGTTCCTCCTCAAGCTCATCAATGCCGAGGCCGTAGCGGGCGAAGAACTGGAAGGCGCAGGTGCGGTAGCTTTCCATGCGGCTGGCGCTCCAGACGGCGGCGGGGCCAGTGAGTTTCGGGACAAGGCCGGAATCCAGCAGACCTTCGTATCTGCCGGCGTTGAAGTAGGAACGGCGGCGCTGCTCCACCCGGACGGAGGCGCGAACTACGGGCCAGGCGTCGAATCCGTGGGGACGCAGCCGGTCTCCTCGACGCCATTGGGCGGCGCAGGCGATAGCCAGTTCGCGTAGGGAGGACGCCGTTTCGGGGGAGGGCTGGGGAGGATTGACGGGTTTGGGATTCAGCAGGTCGAAGTAGTAGGAGCCGGAGGCGGTACGGCCGCGGGAGTCCAGCCGCGTCTTCCACAGATACAGGGCGTTGTCGGCGCGGGTGTGGGCGGAATCCCATAGTTCGTCTTCCGATAGGCCCGGCTCCGGCGGGAGTTGGAGGCCCGCGGCGGTCAGCGCGTCCAGGGCTTTTTCGTTCAACAAAGCGGTGGAGGAGCGCGGGGCCGGAAATTCGCCTTCTATGAGTCCGGCGACGAAGACGGAATGGAAACGCAAGCCGCCGAGGGCGCGCATGGGGGCGAGGAACACGCCGCCGATTTCCCGCACCAAGAGGCTGGGGGATTCCATGCGGGCCTCCAGCCAGGTTGCGAAGGCGTCGAAGGAGGCTTCTGCGCCACCCAACGCTTGCTGCACGCGGACCAACTCGTCAAACATCTCGCGAACCAGCTTGACGCCGCCTTCCACGTCGGGACGATTGAGGTGTCGGGGATCGACGATTGGGTCGTCGCCGAACAGGGAATCATCCCAGCGACGCGCCCAATCTTCCAGGGAACCGGCGGGGTCTTCCAGCAGGGAGCGCAAGTCCTCCAGGGCGCGCGTCATGCCCGCTTGCGCGCGCATATTCTCCAAAGCAGCCGCCACCGACAGCAGAGTTGACCGGCCGCGCCACCGGTTTTCATGCCTGGCCTGGCGGGCGAAGGCGCGGACGTCTTCACCGGTCAGGTTCCACCGGTTGAGATTTATGAAGCCGCTTGAGAGGACGGCGTTCACGTCCGCGAGCCGCCAGCCGTTCATGCCGAGGCGGAGGAGACGGCGGAGCCAGGCGCCGAGGGGCTGAGATTGCATAGGTTCTCCCGACGACGGGTCGAGGGGCAGCTGGTATTCGGCGAATATCTGGCGGGCCAGGGAGAGGTGGGGGGCGAATTGGCGGAAGGCGATGGCGAAGTCCGAGGGGCGGAGTTCAGGGGCTTCCAACAATTTTTGCTTGATGAGGCGGGCGACGTCTCTGAGTTGGGCTTCCTGGTCGCCGCTTTCGCCGCCGAATACTATCGGCGAAGGAACGGCTTTCTTATCTTCTAGCTCGACGAGTTTGGCTTGAGGGAATATGCGCCGGAGTCTCCGGAAGTCATAGTCGGCCCTGTCCCCCGCCTGCGGGTCCATGCTTATAAGGAGGGGTGCAGCTTCGCCGATTGCTTGCAGCAGGGCAAGTTCGCCGCCGCGAAACAGCTGAAAGCCATCCACCAGGACGATGGGGGGCAGGCGCGCGCCCTCCGTCACGGCGCGGGCGGCTTCGAAAGGTTGGGCCGCCGGATGAATCCAGCCTCGACGATTCAGGGCGTCAAGATAGGCGGAATAGATGGCGGCCAAGGCTTGGAGAGCGGGCATCCCGCCGCGACGGGCAGCCGCTCGGAAATCCCCCGCGTCTATGCCCTCCGAAACCAGGTTGAAGACGGCGGCTTTTGTCAATCGGTGCAGCCCCCTCGACGCCAGGATGGGTTTGAAATAGGAAGCCGCTCCGCGCTCAACCGCTCGGCGGGTTACGCGAACCAGCAGTTCCTCGGCCACGGCGCTATCCGCCACGCGGGGAGGGTTTTTTCGGTCTGAGACGAGGGTTTGGCTGAACTGGGAGAGGCTGTCGACGTTGAGGCCCATCGCGACGCCGCACTTGGCGACCAGGCGGCGGCGAAGCTGGTCGCCGTGGCGCACGGTGGGGGCGAGAAGCAACGGCTTCCAGAAGGCGGCGTCCTGATAGCCGGCGACCAGCCGGGAGACCATTTCTTCCGTCTTGCCGGCGCCCGGCCCTCCGACCAGAAGGGTGACTTGAGCCATTCGCCTTCACTTTCTGATGAGAATAGAGTCGCAACCGTCCGACTAATTCAAGGGTAGCCAAGTTTTTGTCGATTGCCAACAGGGGTATGCGAGGGACGCGCCTATGAAGATGAAGATGGATTCCCGCCTACGCGGGAATGACGTTGGGGACGAGCGGGTTGTGATGGGGTTGTTGCATGACCGGGTAGGGGCGACCGGCCGGTCGCCCCTACGGTAGGATTGGGGGTCTTTCGCGGGAGCAAGAGGGGGCGCTCGACCCCTTTGACAGGCCCTTCGACAAGCTCAGGACAGGCTCAGGATGAGCGGGGGATGGCACGCAAGCGTGGGGGCGGGGATTTTGGACATGGGGGTGGGACGCTGGTACACTGAGCTGGATTTTCCAACAGTCCAGGGAGGTGGGCTATGACTACTTCTTCCGCTCAGAAAATACTGTGCGTCCTCTACCCGGATCCCGTCGGCGGCTATCCGCCCAAGTACGCGCGTGACGGCATCCCTACACTGACGCAATATCCCGACGGGCAATCGCTGCCCACGCCCAAGGGTCTCGGCTTCACGCCGGGCCAGTTGGTGGGGTCGGTGTCGGGCGGGCTGGGGCTGCGCGAGTTCCTGGAAGGGCAGGGGCATCGGTTCGTAGTGACTTCCGACAAGGACGGGCCGGATTCCGTCTTCGAAAAAGAACTGCACGACGCCGACATCGTGATTTCCCAACCCTTCTGGCCGGGCTACCTCACGGCGGAGCGGATTGCCAAGGCGCCGAAGCTGAAGCTGGCCATCACGGCGGGCATCGGCTCCGACCACGTGGACTTGCAGGCGGCCATCGAGAACGACATCACCGTCTGCGAGGTGACGTTCTCGAACAGCATCAGCGTGGTGGAACACGCCATCATGCAGATACTTGCGCTGGTGCGGGACTTCGTTCCGCAATACAAGTGGGTGGTCGACGGCGGCTGGAACATCGCCGACGCGGTATCGCGCTCCTACGACCTGGAAGGGATGGACGTGGGGGTTGTCGGCTCCGGTCGCATCGGCTTCGGGGTGTTGAAGCGGCTCAAGCCCTTCGACGTGAAGCTGCACTACAACGACCGGTATCGTCTGCCGTCGGAGGTGGAGGAGGAGTTGGGACTCACCTTCCACGAGACGGTGGAATCGCTGGTGTCGGCGTGCGACGTGGTGAGCATCCACTGTCCGCTTCACCCGGAGACGGAGCACATGTTCAACGACGAACTGATAGGGAAGATGAGGCGGGGTTCGTACATCGTCAACACGGCGCGGGGGAAGATTTGCGACCGGGACGCGGTGGCGCGGGCGTTGGAGAGCGGGCATCTGGCAGGATACGCGGGGGACGTCTGGTTCCCGCAGCCGGCGCCGTTGGACCACCCGTGGCGGACGATGCCGAACCACGCGATGACGCCGCACACGTCGGGGGCCTCCCTGGCGGGACAGCACAGATACGCCGCCGGGACGCGCGAAATTCTTGAATGCTGGTTCGAGGGGCGTCCGATTCGGAACGAGTATCTGATAACCCAGGGCGGCGCGCTGGCCGGGGCCGGGGCGCATTCGTACAGCGAGGGGGACGCCACGGGCGGCTCCGAGGAGGCGGCCAAGTTTCCGACGGGGTAGGGGGAAGGGAGAAGAGGGGGTGGGATTTCATGAGTTTCTTACCATAAACGAAAAAATGCTTGCCAAAATCAGTCAAATGGTACATCCTACCCGTCATATTGGATAAAGGAGGTTTAATCATGGGCACCATATCCGTGAACCGGTTAGCGGGGCTGTCCCTCATTTTCGGCCCACTCATCGCTTTTGTCTTCTTCCTCATCGAGCCGGGCGGACTCTTCATAGACAGCGTGGACCCCACCGACACCGTCGGCGCCATCACCGCAAAGGCGTCCAACGCTTCCCTGACCAAGATAACCAACATCGCCATCGTGCTTGGTCTCGCCATGATCCTGTCCGGCCTCTACGCGCTGATGCGCAACGTGACCTTGCAGGGCAGCGGCAAGGCCTTCGTGCAGATGGGCTTCTTCATGATGTTCGTCGGACTGACGGGCTGGATTCTATCCACCGGCATAGACTTCATTCTGGCCGACGCCACAATCCCCGATTCGCTCGCGGCCGCGGTACCCATATCCCACGTGGGATCCGCAATGCTGTACGCAGGAGGGATAACCTTGGGGTTCGGCGGCTTCATCTTCGCCCTCGGCCTCTCGACCAGGGACGACTTCAACCAGATAATCTCCATTCTGGCTTCGCTGGTCAGCCTGGCCGTGATGATCTTCTTCCTGGTCGCCGTCCTGGACAGCGGCAGCCGCGACACATTCCTCACCCTGGCCCGCAGCTTCTACGTCCTGCTGGTCATCTGGTACGGATACCTGGGCGTCGGCATGATGAACAGGCCCGACCCCGATCTCTGGAAGCAATAGACGAAATCGAGGACTTGCCGGCGGCTGGCCCGCGACCGGGTCAGCCGCCAAGGCTTGCTTCCGACTCCGGTTCAGGCGGTGGCGGTTGCCGCAGTTCCGGCCTCCAAATATAATCGCATAGCCGCGCAGACCCGGCTTGCGGCCGATTTGAACGGAGGCCCCGCAACCCTGGACTGAATTCGCCCATGCTCCCCGCGAAACTTCTGGAGCCTTTTGCCGAACTGCTGGAGGACGTGCAAACGTCGAAGCTGTGGCCCGCCCTCAGCATCGGCGCGATTCTCGGCGTCCTGGTAATCATATTCCAGATCTCCTTCTCCGCCATCGTCTTTTCCGGCCCGCTGGCGCCCCTCGCCATCCGCGGCGTGGGGCTTCTTCTATTCGGCGCGCTCGTAACGGTGCTGATAACCGGACTTACGAGCAACTACAAGGGCATCATCTCCTTCCCGATGGAGGCGACCATCTCCGTGCTGGCGATTATCGGCGCGGGAGTGGCGGCGGGCATCGAAGGCCCCGTCGATCAGCGTCATCTGGTGACGATGGCGGCCATCATGGGAATGACCAGCATCATCTCCGCCGCCGCCTACCTTTCCATCGGAAAGTTCCGCCTCACCAACTACCTGCGTTTCATACCCTTCCCTGTGGCGGCGGGCATACTCGCGGCCACGGGCTGGATTCTCATCCGGGGCAGCCTTGCCGTGATGACGGGAGACGTTTCCACCTGGGACACCATCGTCCACATCGTGGAACCTTCCACCCTGGTCCGATGGGGGCCTGGGGTTGCCTACGGCGTGCTGATATTCTTCGCAAGCAGAAGATGGGGGCACTTTCTGGTGCTGCCCATCGCGCTGGTTCTTGGAATAGTCCTCTATCATCTGGCGCTGCTTGGGTTCGGCATCTCGATTTCCGAGGCCCGCGAAGAAGGGCTGCTGTTCTCACTGGCGGGCGCGCAGAGCGGGGCGCTTTGGCCGCCGTTTCAGTTGAACGAATTGGGGCTGATTGAATGGGGAGTGGTCTTCTCGCATCTGCCGATAATTCTGTCCGCGGCCTTCGTCACCCTGATAGCGGCGCTGGTCTACACCAACGCGCTGGAGCTTTCGAGCGGGGTGGAAATGGACATGAACCGGGAGTTCCGGTCGATGGGAATCGCATCGGTGGCCGCGGGGCTGGGAGGGAGTGCGCCGGGGCATCACGTGCCGCCGCTTTCGACGATGAGCCTGGTGGGGGGCGCGTACACGAGGCTGACGCCGATAATCGCCGCGCTGGTGGTCGCCTTCGCCATCTTCCTGAGCGGTGCGGCGCTGGAGATTATCCCGATGACGCTGCTGGGAAGCCTGGTGTTCTTCGTCGGATTCCGGCAGATGTACACCTGGTTGTACGCGGTGCGGAAGATGCTTCCATACGTGGACTACGGGATAATCCTGGTGATTGTGGGGGTCATCGCCGTAGCGGGGTTCATTCCAGGAATAGCGGCAGGGCTGGCGGCGACGGTGGTGATATTCGCCTTCCGATTCAGCCGGGTGGAAGTGGTGGACGCGCCCGTCACAGGGGAGCACATTCAGAGCAAGAAGCGGCGTCCGATACTGCATCGGGCCATTCTGTCCGACCAGAGTTCGCTGATTCAGGGATACCACCTGAAGGGGTATATCTTCTTCGGCAGCGCGTACCCTATGGTGGACCGGCTGAATCTGGCGCTGGATTCGGACCCCGTTCCCAGGTGCGTCATCGTGGACTTCGAAAGCGTGACGGGGTTCGACGTTTCGGCGGGGAGCGCGCTGCACCGGTTCGCCCGCAACGCGAGGGGGCGAGGAACGCGGGTGGTGGTCACGTCCATGTCGCGCCCGTTCCGCGCCATGCTCCTGCGGGGGATGCCGATGGCGGACCGGCACAACATTCACTTCTCGGAGGACTTCGACTACGGGTTGGAGTGGTGCGAAGACCTGGTGATTGACTCCTGGGACAGGCGGGCCGGACAGCAGAGGGGGAGGAGGGGCGCGCTGGTTGACGTTTCGGAGGAGGAGGCCGAGCGGCTGTCGGACCAGCAGGCCAGGTTCGACGAGTTGACGGAGCGGCTGGGGCCGCATACGGAGGCGGTGGAGTTCAAGGAGGGGCAGATGATGGTGGAGATAGGCTCCCATCCGCCGGGGATTCAACTGCTGGTTTCGGGGCTGGCGACGGCCCACGACGGGCTGGACCATCACCGGCTGCGGGAGTACGGGCCGGGTTCGGCGCTGACGGTGCAGGCAGCCTTTGGCGACTACGAGTCGAGGGAGGAGATTCAGGCGGAAGGTGATTGCCGCGTGCTGGCGCTGACCAGGGAGGCGCGGGAGGCGCTGGAGTCGGAAGACCCGGATCTGGCGATGCGGCTGTACAGCTACCTGTTGAGCCAGGCCGGGGAGTGAGGGAAGGGATTCTATGCCTTTCTGCTCAACTCCTCCAAGGCGCTAATCAGTTCTTTGGCGTCCTCAATGCCGCCACGAACCGTCTCCTCGCTCAAAAACTCGTTGTAGAAGTTAGCGTGGAGAGACTGGACGGATCTAAGCAAAGTGCCCCTGCGTCTTGCCTGAGCGGGATCTTTCTTTATCAACCGCTCTGCGTTATTGACCAACCTCACGTGGGAACCCAGCCCCCAACCGCGATCGCGGGCGATGGCGTTAATATAGTGAGAAACCGCTCCCCACGCCTTTTCGGATGCCTGAAGCAGGTCGCCCTTTGCGAACTCCTCGTCCGCGTGACGCATGAACTGGGCGCTAATCTTCCGATGCCGTTCGGCGGTGACCATGCTCATTTCCCTTCGTATGCCTTGGGCTTCGTGTACTCTATCAACGAAAATTGGCCTTCCACGACCAGAAACCGTATAGTCGTCTCCACTCCGAATACGTCCATCAGGTGAAGGGATTCACCAACTTTGAAAGGCGCGGCCGGATGGGCGAGCCGCCCGTTTATGGCCAGGTTGTCCCCGTATACATACCCGTCCTTATGGGGATTCAGACTCCCTTCAACCCCGGGGATGTATCCGGCGCTTTGGGTGAACAGCAAAGAATTTCGCTCGTCCCGGGAAGGCTCCATCTCAAATTCCATGACATCCCGCTTTCCGGGCACAGCAATCTCGTAGAAAGGCAAATATCCCTCCGCGGCGACCAGAACCTTCATCTCCTGGTCCGTGCGATACAACTCCAATGGGCAGTTTCCGTAGGCGTCCGTATGTCCCGTCAGATACGTGCCGTTGGGATACGCCGCCAGCACCGAGGCATTGGCGACGGCCCTTCCGTCTCTGGACTTAGTGCGAAATATAACGTCCTTCATCTCATCTTCCTGCGGTCAAGTATACCTGATTGCCGCCGCCATCCACAGGCCGCGCAAAACTACGCTCGCCCTTCGACAGGCTCAGGGCGAGCGGGGGGATGGGGATGGTCAGGGTGAGCGGGGGGATGGGGATGGTCAGAGGGAGCGATGGGGGGTGGGAATGGTTAGGGGGAGCGGGGGGATGGGATCCCGCTTTCGCGGGAGTCAGGGGGCGGGCGGCCACAAGGGACGCGCCTACGGAAGACGGGGGAATTCCCTCGGTTAGGAAGAGTGGCGGAGGACGAGCAGGTCATCCGTCAGTCCAAGTTCGGAGCGGCCCACGATTTCAAGGCTGCGGTCGGCGTTGGGGGGCATCAGCGTACACGTCCGCACGTCCCGGTAGATGCGCTCCAACGGGTATCGCCTATGGGCCACCCTTCCTCCCGCCAACTTCAGCGTCTTGTCCGTCACCATCAACGCCGCCTGCGTGGCCAGATACTTTGCCCGCGCCGCGAGAATCGCCCGCCGAATCGGGTCCGCGTCCTCCTCCCACCGGCTGGCGCTGTCGTACATCACCCCGCGCGCCCCCTCCAGGGCCAGCGTCATCTCCGCCACGCCGCGCTGCACCACCAGGCTGTGGGACAGCATCTCCGGGTCGGGCGCGTACCGGCTGGTCTTGCTGTGCTCTACGAAGAACTCCAACGCCCTCGACGCCGCCCCGAGATACACCGCGGCGTAGCCCAACCCGAAGCCCTGTCCCACGCCCACCTTCTCCGACTGTCCCGGCTTTCCCATCACCGCCTCCGCCGGCACGCGGCACTCGTCGAAAGCCACGCTGGGGCTGACCGTCGCCCGCATCCCCAGCGTATTCCAATCCCCCGTGATTCGCATTCCCGCCGCGTCGCGGGGAACCATCGCCATCAGAATTCCGGCGTAGCCCTCCACTCCCTCCGCGGTGCAATGCACCATGTAGCGATGCGCGCCGCCCGCCATCGTGCAGAAGTGCTTCTGCCCATTGATGACGTAGCCGTCCCCGTCCGGCGAAATCACCGTCTGGGCCACGCCCGAACCGCCCCGACGTCCCGGCTCGCTGCCCCAACTGCCGAACATCCTGCCCTCCTCCACCACGTCCGGGTAGAGCCGAGCCTTCTGCTCCGGCGTGGCAAGGGCGTCGATGTAGCGCTGCACCGTCGAGTGCATGTGCACCGTCATGGCCGTGTTGGCGCAGCCGCCGGCCAACGCCTCCACCACCATCACGTAGGGCAGCATTTCCAGCCCCAGGCCGCCGTACCGACGCGGCACGGCCATAGCCAGCAGGCCGTTTTCCCACAGGGCCTTCCAGCTTTCCGCCGGATGGGTGGCCGCCTCGTCGTAGTGGGCCGCCCGCGGCTCCAGATGCTCCGAGGCTACCTGCTTCGCCGTGGCAACCGCCAAACGCTGTTCGTCAGAAAGGGCAATTCGCATATTCTCAACCTCCGCCGCCAAGTATAGAGCCTGAGCGATGGCTACTCCAACCCCGTCCGCGGCGGTGGTTACAATCGCGCTGCGGTGGTAGAATCGCCAAAGAGGTTGACCATCCTGACTATTGGAGGAAGCCGGTGCAACTGGGTTTGTTCTTCGAGTTCTATCTACGCCCCGGGGCCAGCCACGCTTCGGCCTTCGAGGAAGCCTTCGATCAGATAGAGATGGCCGACGGGCTTGGATTGGACAGCATCTGGCTGGCGGAGCACCACTTCTCCCCCAACCGCTCAGTGCTTTCGTCGCCGCTGATGATAGCCAACGCTGTCGCCAACCGCACCCGAAACGTCCGCGTCGGCACCGCCGTCGAGGTTCTGCCCCTGGCCAACCCCGTTCGTTTGGCGGAGGAGGTCGCCACGCTGGACCATCTCTCCGGCGGACGATTCGAGTTCGGCATCGGCAGAAGCGGCTCCCCCACGGGCTACGTGGGCTACAACGTCCCCTACGCCGAAAGCCGCGCCCGCTTCTACGAAACCCTGGACGTGCTCAAGAGGGCGTGGACGCAGGAATCCTTCTCTTACGAGGGGGACTTCTTCCAATACGATGACGTTTGCGTCGTGCCGAAGCCCCTCCAGCAGCCCCACCCGCCCATCCGAAACGCCTGCACCTCCACCGTCACATTCTCCATATCCGCGAAGATGGGAATGCCCATCTTCATCGGCGTCAGGGGCAGGTCGGACCTGGTGCGGGAGCGGGTGGACACCTACCGCCGGGAATGGCGGGAGGCGGGTCAGACGGGCGAGCCGGACGTGGCCCTTCGCATTCCCGTCTACGTGGCGGACACTATGGAGAAGGCGCAGTCGGAACCCAGGGCGAGCACCCTCAACTTCTTCAAGAACACCGTCGCCACGCTGAACCTGCCCGTGCCCGGCCTCTCCGACGAGGAGAACCGGGAGCGGGTGGACCGGGGCGAGCGGATGAAGCGGATAACCTACGAGGAGATTCTGGAGACGGACACCGTCTACGGCACGCCGGAGTTCGTGACGGAGCGGCTGTTGCAGCTACAAGAGGAGTTCGGCCTGAGTTCCGTCATCGCCGAAGTAACCTTCGGCGGGATAATCCCCCGCGACCGGATTGAATACTCGATTAAGCAGTTGGCGGAGAAGGTGGCGCCGAAGCTGCGCTAGGCGGACGCATAACTTTTCAACTCAATCGTGTTGCCCTCCGGGTCAAGCACGTAAATGGAATTTCCGTAGCCGTGGGCGCCCCACCTGCGGCCCGACTCCCCCGTCATCTCCACCCCGCGGGCCTCAAGCGCGGCAGCCAGCTCCTCCAGGTCGCCCTCCACCACCAGGCAGTAGTGGTCCACGTTGTTGGAACCCGGCATCCGGGCTTTCGGAACCAGGTCTATCAGCGAGTCCGCCGAAATCCTCACGGAAGGGAACGGAACCTCCCCCCGGCGGAATTCATCGACTCGCAGAGGCTCCAATCCCAACACGTCGGTGTAGAAGTCGAGAGCGGAGTCTATGTCGTCAACTCTCAACACCAGATGGTCGAAACCGCTAATCTTCATGCCTGAACCTCACAATTCCTACAAAATTTCTCAAATTAAGTTCAAATTTTTCTTGTTTTTTACTTGACAAAATTCTTAATTATGATAATGTAGCGTGGTGCTTCGAAGTGTACCAGCGTAGACCGACTACGTACATAGCGAAAGTCGATCTGCGAATGTCGCAGCCAACGACTCCGTGGGACACCTTTTTTGCGGCTTGCGCCCCCGGCGGCCCGCTTCTGCCCACGACGCTGGAATTTGGGTTCAGGAGGTGTGGATGACTATAGACGAATACTGGGAAAATACGGCGTCAACCGGAACCATCAGAATTATTCGGCTTAGTTCATAAGCCATACGATACAGGAGTCGATACGAATTGCCATGATGACAACATCCATAAAACTGCTTACCGACGGAACCATCAAGCGGGACGGCGGTTGTATGTTTGGTCATCTCCCCAAGACCGTTTGGGAGAACCGGATTACAATCGACCGCAAGAACCGCATGACCCTGAACCTCAACTGCCTGCTCATTCAACTGGCGGGCAAGAACGTAGTCGTAGACACCGGCGTGGGATCCAAGGAGATGGACGGGCTGCGGGGACAGTACGGACTGGGCCCCAGCAAGCTGACCAAGAGTCTCAAGAGCATGGGCGTGGCCCCCAACCAGGTAGACATAGTAATACTCACGAACCTTCATTTCGACCACAGCGGGGGATGCACCAAGCTGGACCGCACCGGCGACCTGATTCCAACCTTCCCGAAGGCCACCCACTTCGTCCAGCGTTCCTGCTGGGAAGAGGCCATGAGTCCCAGCGAGAGATTCAGCAGCGTCTATTTCCAGAACAACTTCAAGCCCATCGCGGAATGGGGACAGCTGGAGTTGATGGACGGGGACACGGAGATACTGCCCGGCCTGACTGTGACGGAGACCCACGGCCCCGCCAAGGGACATCAGATTGTCACGCTGAACCACGGCGGCGAGCGCGTCGCCTTTCTTGGAGACCTGGTGCCCACGGCCCACCACCTGGACCTGCCTTCCATACCCTCCTTCGACCAGTACCCGGAGGAAACTCTGGAACAGAAGCGGGAGATGCTGAGTCGCGCCGAAAAGGAGGGGTGGCTCATCATCTTCTCCCACGGCACGGACCGGAAGGCCGGCTACCTGGAGAACTACAACGGGAAGACCTACCTGAGGCCCATCGAACTGTAGTCGATAGCCTCACACCAAGGTTGGCCTACAAAATGCGGGCTCGGCGTTCAAGGACGTCGAGCCCGCAGTGATTCTATCTTTATGCGGCTTTACCCATGACTACGTCTCCCTTCACCGCCAACAATCGCACTGCGCTGATCTGGTTAATCATCGAAGCGGGCAGAGGCATCTCCACCCGCAAGTAGTTGTCCGTCAACCCGCTTAGGATGCCCGGCCTGACCTCCCGCTCCCACAAAACGGGGCGGATGCTTCCCAAGGCTCCGCGTCGGAAATCCGACGCCTTTTGCTTTGCCAACTCAAGCATCTCCGCCTTTCGACGCTGCTTCGATTGGGGAGAAATCAGCGGGGTCATGTGCGCCGCGCTCGTTCCCGGTCGAACCGAATAGGGGAACACGTGCATCCCGGCCAGGTTCAACGATTCACACAATTCCAGGCTTCGCCGGTGGTCCTCCTCCGTCTCCCCCGGAAACCCGACGATGACGTCCGCCGTTACGGAGGCGTGGGGGATGGCCTCGTAGATGTCCGCAACAGTCCGACGATACTCCTCGGCGGTGTAACGGCGACGCATCCGGGCAAGGACGGCGTCGCTTCCGCTCTGCATGGGCATGTGGAAATGAGGGCATAGCCTGGGGTCTCGCCACAACTCCAGCAGGTCGGGCGCAATCTCCTGGGGCTGGAGGGAAGACACCCTGAGCCGTTCTACGTCCGTTTCCGTCAGAATCGTCTCGATGAGTTCCCCCAACCCATCGACGTGTGGAAGGTCGAACCCGTAGGAACCCAACTGGGTGCCCGTCAGGTCCACCTCCCTGAAACCCTCCTTTACGCGCCTTCCAACCGTCGCGACCAGTTCATCCGGGGGGATGCTCCGCTCCCTTCCCCTCACTTTGGGCACGATGCAGTAGGCGCAAACCTGGTTGCATCCTTCCTGAATCTTCACCATCGCGCGGGTGCGTCCCAAATTCTCCTGGGCGACAACGTCTTCCACACCCTCGCCGCAGGACACGGTCTTGACGGCACGGAGACGCTGCACCTGGGACACAATTCGCGACTTTTCGAAGTTGCCCAAGACCAGATCGACGCCGGCGATGCTTTTGAGCTGCTCAGGCATCCTCTGGGCGTAGCAGCCCGTGGCCACCACCGTCATAGCCGGATTGCGACGACGGGCGGCGCGCAACGCCTGCCGCGCCTTGGCGTCGGCCACGTGGGTGACGGTGCAGGAGTTGAGGACGTACACGTCCGGCCCGTCGGCCAGCGAAACAACGCGATAGCCCGCCGAAACGAACCGGCGCGCCAGGGCCTGGCTGTCGGCCTGGTTCAGCTTGCAGCCGTGGGTTTCGATGGCCACGGCTGATATTTCCCCATCGGTAGTCAAAATCGCCGCCTTATGTAAAGCATCGGCTCCCCCGTCCGGAAGCGGGGGAGCGAATTCGCCTGAAACATCATAGCAGAGAGACACAAATCCCGCAGTCGCAATCGGAGACCTTTACACAGCCAAGCCGTCCTCTCCCAATGGGCGCCCTACCCCCGTCATTCCCGCCTTCACCTCCGTCATTCCCGCCTTCACCTCCGTCATTCCCGCCTTCACCTCCGTCATTCCCGCCTTCACCTCCGTCATTCCCGCCTTCACCTCCGTCATTCCCGCCTTCACCTCCGTCATTCCCGCCTTCACCTCCGTCATTCCCGCCTTCACCTCCGTCATTCCCGCCTTCACCTCCGTCATTCCCGTGAAAACGGGAATCCAGGCGTGGTGGAGGTGGACTCCCGTTTTCGCGGGAGTGACGATTTGGGTGGGTAGCATAGGTTTTCAATGAAGGTGACGCTGAATCCGTTTGTGGAAACCCGCCCCGAAATGTGGTATCGTTGGCCTTTAAGGAATACTATCGCCCCGAAAGACGCGCATACAACTTTTTCATCCGCAGGCGCCGCTCAACCTACGGCAAGCGGCAAGGCCCCCTATTTCATTGAGCCTTGCCTGTCTGTATAATACGCCAAGCCATCCAGCCAACAGTCCCAGGCGCCTGCGGGTCAATCGACCAATGCAAAGGCCACAAACAAGGATAACCGGAGGTTCCTCCAGTGTCTCGAATTAAACGAGTAGTCTTGGTGCAGCCCAGGTCTCCGGGCGGCAACTTCGAATTCGTCGCCATCCCCAGGCAGGGAATGCTCTTCCTTTCCGGCGCCCTCGCCCAGTGGGACGGCCCCTACTTCTACGAGCGGGAGATCTGGTTCGAAGACCGCAGCGGCAAGATCGACCCCGAGAAGGACCTTGAAGGCGTGGACGTTCTTCTCATGTCCGCCCTCATCAACGAGGTGCCCCGCGCCTACGAAATCGCCCGCCAGGCCAAGGAGTTCCACCCCGACCTCATCACCGTCGGCGGCGGGCCTCACATGGGCCCCCTCCCCGAGGAGGCCTTCCGCGAAGGCAAGTTCGACGTTATCGTCCAGCGGGAAGGCGAGGACATCATCGGCCAGCTTCTGGACGTTCTCCTCACCTTCAAGGGCGACGAGCGGGACAAGTGCCTCGCCAAGATTCCCGGCGTCACCTACCAGGTGGAAGGCAACGCCACCGAAACCCGCCGCGTCGGCGTCATCCCCCCGGACCTGGTCGAACTGCCGGACTTCTACTCCATCCGCGACCTGACCCCCTCCAAGCCGATGGCCGGCGGCGTCATGGAAACCGTGCGGGGCTGCACCGAGAATTGCACCTACTGCCAGGTCATCCAGCAGTTCCTCGGCTACCGGATGGTCAAGCGGGACGTGGAACTGAAACGGCTGGCCCAACTCCAGGAGATGGCCTCCGACGGCCTCATTCATACCAACAAGGATGGAAGATTCAGCGTCTTCCTCTCCGACGACCTCCACCCGCCGCCGTTGCGCGCCGTCAAGTACCGCAACGAGCGGCTGGAGCGCATCAAAGGCTGGAAGGGCCACTCCGACAACATGTACCTCATCTGCCAGACCCGCGCGGAAATAGGCCAGGACCCCGAACTCTCCCACGCCCTGAAGGAAATCGGCATGGAGATGCTCTACGTGGGCGTGGAGTCCTCCGACGCCAAGAACCTGGAACTGGTCAACAAGCGCCAGGACCCCGGCCAGGTCTACAAGGACCTCATAAACCTGAACGACATGGGCTTCAGCATCGTCGCCATGACCATCATCGGCCTTCCCTACGACACGGAGGAGGGCATCATGGAGATGGCCGACTGGGTGACGCAGATAAGCCGCTACCAGACGGCGAACCTGCTGACGCCGCTTCCCGCCACATCCAACTGGACCGACCTGGTGCCTCTGAACGCCAACGGCGAGGTGCTCGGCGAAGGCGAGATGCGCCCCTACCACCTCTACACCGGCCGCCAGTTCGTCCACCAGGACCACCGCTGGGGCATGGAAGAGTCTCGCCGCATCTTCAACAAGTTCCACTCCAGGCTCAACCCCGTGGACAACCTCTACGCCCGCCTCTTCCGCCTGATTGAGCGCTACCGCATCCGGCTGACGGCGAAGGGCGAGGAGCTTTCCAACCGTCTCACCTACCGCCGCAAGCAGCTGGCCGCCACCAGCAAGGAGTTGAAAGGCTCCATCTCCACCCGCGTCGACGAGATCGGCGAGGCCATCAAGGAGCGGCTGGACTCGTCCAAGAACCGCATCCTCACCAGCGGCTCCTTCAAGATGAGCCAGCCGAAGACGGCCAGCCAGGAGTAGCCCCCGGCGGCGCCAGCAGTCGGAAGGGGACAATAATGTGACTCATTTTCTCTTGATTTTCGAACAGGGAACTCAAGTTGACGATCTGCCCTCAGAATTCGAGGTCTTCCCCATAGAAGACCATATTATCCTGGTGGCAACAAGCATTGAAGACGCTGCCGCAATAAAGATTCTTGCTCGCATTGGCGAGGATGGTCGAGCCGGCGCAGTTTTGAAACTCAACGGTTCCTATTCCGGTTACTATTACAAGGATTTGTGGGAGTGGATGAAGAACACAAGAGAGTCGACCGTTGCGGTATACTGATTCACCCACCGCACGAGAACTTGAAAACGCGAATTATCGGGTAGAAGAAGCTACCAGGCGAATCAACAACATCGACCAACGACATGTCCAGGCTGGAGGGAAGCGTTCAGGAAGCCAAGGAGCATAATACCACCAAAGAGGACGTCGAGTGTGCAAAAAACTGGATTTACGGTGCAATCGCAAGCGCGATCTTTAGTGGGCTCGTTCTAGCCGTGTCAATATCGGTCTTGGTTGTTCGTCTTGTTGCCAACTAGCTTTTGACCCACCGCACTACTAGTTCCTTGCGCTTTTCGTGAATCATATTGTAGGTAATCTTCCAACTAAACTATGAATGCTGCGACACATGGATAGTGAGCGAAACAGGGTCTTCGTAACCGGCCTGGGCATCATCAGCCCTCAAGGATTGGACGCCTCCTCCACCTGGGACGGCATCAAGGCAGGCGTCTCCGGCGTGGATCGCATATCCGCCTTCGACACCGAGGGCTTCAGCACTCAAATCGCCGCCGAGGTCAAAGGCTTCGACCCGCAGGCCCACATGGACAGGAAGCAGGCGCGCCGCACGGACCGGTTCACCCAATTCGCCGCCGCCGCCGCCCAGGAAGCCCTCGCCCAAGCCAATCTTCACAACAACAACCACGTGGATAGATACCGGATGTCCGCCCTCGTCGGCAGCGGCATCGGCGGGATTCTCACCCTCACCGGCCAGCAGGAGGTTCTCTCCAACCGCGGCCCCCGCCGGGTTTCCCCCTTCCTGATTCCGATGATGCTGGGGGATATGGCCGCCGCCCATCTTTCCATGATGACGGGCGCGCTCGGCCCCAACTTCTGCACCGTTTCCTCCTGCTCCAGCGGCGCCGACGCCATCGGAGCCGCTGCCGGACTGGTGGCGCGTGGCGAGATGGACGTGGTGCTGGCGGGCGGAAGCGAAGCGCCCATCTGCCCCATCGCCGTTGCCGGCTTCGGCAACATGCGCGCCCTGTCCCGTCGCAACGACGAACCGCAGAAGGCGAGCCGCCCCTTCGACGCCGAACGGGACGGTTTCGTCATCGGCGAAGGCGCGGGCATCCTGGTGCTGGAAAGCCACGAAAGCGTATTGAGGCGCGGCGTTCAACCCCTGGCTGAGTTGGCGGGCTACGCGTCAACCTCCGACGCCTTCCACGTCACCGAACCCTCCGAGACCGGGGAAAGCGCCGCCAGCGCCGTCAAGCAGGCTCTCCGCCGGGCCAAGCTGGAACCCTCCGAGGTTGACTACGTCAACGCCCACGGCACCTCTACGCCCCTCAACGACAGGCAGGAGACGCTGGCCCTCAAGCTCGCCCTTGGCGAGGACGCATATCGCGCCTCCGTCAGTTCCACCAAGTCGATGACGGGGCACCTTCTGGGGGCCGGGGGGGCCGTCGAAGCGGGCATATGCGTAATGGCGATGCGGGAAGGCGTGGCGCCGCCCACCATCAACCTGGAGAACCCCGACGCTGACTGCGACCTGGACTACACGCCGGAATCCGCCCGCGCCCGTTCCATCCGCGCGGCGGTCAGCAACTCCTTCGGCTTCGGCGGTCACAACTCCGTCCTCGTCTTCACCCAGGCCGAAAACCTGTAACCGCCACGTCCGGGCGACCGTCGCCGCTAATCCACGTCCTGGATTTGCCTCGCAACCAATCCTCGGATAAGCGCCGTCAGAGGAAGCAGGTCGCCTTCATCAGCGTGTCTCAGGGCGCGAACGTACAGCGTCCGCACAGGTTCTTGTGCAAGGATTTGCGGCAGCACCGTGCGACCCGGCATAACCCCGCCAAATTTCACGCACAAAATAAAGTAGCACACAGCCCGCGCGGTGCGCCCATTTCCGTTTACGAAGGGATGGATGTGATTGATCCGCCAAAGCGCGTAGGATGCCAATCCCACGGAGTTAGAGGATTCCCACAGTCGATTCACCAGATTCACCAAGTGATCCATTAGAGGAACAACACGATAGAACCTTGGGGGAGTATGCGGGCCAACCGTCACTTCGTGGGAGCGGTACTGTCCGGCCTCGTAGTGAAGCCCAGCTATCGCGTGGAAATTGATGGCCTTGATGAGGGACTGAGATATCCACTGCCTATCGCTGGCGACAGCGGCTTTTATCATCGATTCGAGAAAGCCAAAATATCTTACGTTATTCTCTCCCTCCACCTGCCGGTAGATGGGGTTTCTCTCGCCACCTTCAAGTTCGAAGAGATCCATTATCGCAATCTACCCTTATGCGTTGTCCACAATTCGCTCGGCTTCCTCCCGGGTCATTTCGTGGGTGGACATGCCAATCACCCAGGATATTTTTTGCTCCCGTCTCTCCTCTCGGGTCAACTTTCTCCTGACTGCCTTCTTCACAAGTTCATCAAAGTTGTCGGGAACTTCCAGGTCGTCTATGGACTTGATTTCGCTCAGCTTCTTCATCCGGCCTTCTCTCCTTGTCGGTGGTGACATTTCCCCGGCATACAACTTGCCGGGAAATTCTGCTATTCTGCCCATGCAATTTGCTCTTCAATGATAACACACGCAATTCAGCGAATAAGACTAAGCGGCTATGAACGCCGCCGGCGGGGTGCCTAGGGTGGTGGCGCGGGCGCTCTATAACCGGGGCGTAGCTACGGCGGAGGAAGCCCGCGCCTTTCTGGAAGGCCCGGCGGAACCCTTCCACAACCCCAACCTGCTGCCTCAGATGGTTACCGCCGTGGAGCGTCCGGCGCAAGCCATCGAGTCAGGCGACGCTGGCGGCGGCTCTCCTTCTACTCCTGGGCCTCCTGGCGGATGCGGCGGCGTTGGCCCGGCCGGATGACCTGGGCTTTCGATATCAGCACCGTCACGGTAATCGACATGACAATCAGCGAGATTATCTGGGCCATGTCCAGCCCCAAAATCCACACCTGGTCCTGCCGGATGAAGCTGATGAAGAATCGCCCCAGCGAATAGAGGGCGAGGAAGGCCACGAACACCATGCCGTCGGGTCGGAGCTTGTTGCGCAGCACGAACCAGAGGAAGCCGAGAATCGCCACGTCCCAGATCATCTCGTAGACCACCGCCGGATGGGAGGGCGTCAACGACGAACGCCCCTCGGCGATGTTGTTGTAGAGGGACTGGGTCTTGGGGTGGGTGTAGACGAACCCCCAGGGCATGCTGGTAATCCGCGCGATGTGCTCGCCGTTGATGATGTCGCCGATGCGCCCGATGGCCATAGTCAGCACAAGGGCGGGCGCGGTGAGGTCGGCGAGCTTGCCCACGGAAGGCATTGGCATCTTCTCGAGGCGTCCAAGGAAGAAGAGGAACCGATTCCAGAAGTTAATCAGCCCGTCCCGATTTCGCAGCACAACGTACAAGGCCCCACCGAAGAAACCGCCCAACACGGCGCCGTAGATGGCGATTCCCCCTTCCCAAACGTAGAGGACGCTGAGAGGGTCGTTCTGGTAGACGCGGGTCCAGAAGTCCACCACGTGGACGAGACGCGCGCCGATGATGCCGCCCAGAATGGCCCACACGGACACGGAAAGAATGGTGTCGGGCGGGATGTTTTCCTTCTTGGCCCAGTAGGCCACCAGCGCCACGGCTATGGCGACGCCGACGAAGGTGAAGAAGCCGTGCCAGGTGAGCACGAAGGAGCCAAAGGTGATCATATCCGGATCCATATCTATCCGGATGGCGTTCAGTATGCCTGTCATTATCGAGTTCCCCTCCGGTCAAACCTGTAGAAGACCGCAACTAGTCTAGTTATCATCAGTGCCCAGCGTCAAGTGAGGCGAGGAATCCGTGGTCGCCGCCAGGTACGCGCAGTGGCCGAGCAGCGTCAATCCATCCCGGATTCGGCGTCCTTCAGATTCATCGCGAACGAGGGTAAAGAGAGCCGGGCCGCTTCCTGAAAGGCTGACGTGACGCGCCCCAACGCGCTCCACGTCGCGCGTCACGGCGTCCAAGCCGGGGAAGACGTCGAAGGCCACAGGCTCGAAGACGTTGTAGAGCATCTGATGGGAGACTTCCCCCCGCTCGACGGCGTCGACCAGGACGCGGGTTACCTTGCCGTCGGTGTAGGACTCGCTATCGAGCATGGCATACATCCGGCGGGTTTTTTCTTCCACTTCCACCATCGGGCACACCACCACGAGCCATTGACGCGGTAGGGGACGAAGCCGTGTCAGCCGGTCGCCTCTATCGACGCCGAGGGCCGTGCCGCCGCCGACAAGAAATGGGACGTCGGCCCCCAATCTCCGGCCTAGCTGCTGCAATTCCGTTGCGGACAACTGCAAACCCCACAGGCGATTGAGGGCGACCAACGTGGATGCCGCGTCGCTGCTGCCGCCGCCCAAGCCCATCGCCTCCGGGATGTCCTTTTGGATGACGATGCGGGCGCCTTCGGGATAGCCGGTGGCGTCTTTGAGGGCCAGGGCGGCCCGACAAGCCAGATTGTCGGGGTTGGAGAGGGTTGGGATGGAGCATTCCACGGACACCTCGGAATCAGGGGCGAAGGTCAGGCGGTCGTGGAGGCTCACCGTCTGAAGCACGGTGACCACTTCGTGATAGCCGTCGTCGCGACGGCCCAGGACTTCAAGGGTGAGGTTGATTTTGGCGTAGGCCAACGCCGTCACTCCCGCCATCATCGACGCCATCAGAGGTCGTCAGCCCCTTCCTCGGACAGCCCCTTATAGAGCGCTATCCACTCGTCCACGGTCAGGGTTCCCGGCCTGCGGCGGGCGTCGATGTCCACCCGTGACAGCAAGTCGGACGCTTCCGCGCCGGCGACTCGCAGGCCCTGGGCGAGGGAATTCCGCAGCTGCTTTCGGGGGGCGGCGAAACCGGCGCGGACCAGTTTGAAGAAGCGCGATTCGTCGTCCACCCGCAACCGCATCTCCGGGTTAACGTCGATGCACACCACCGCCGAATGCACCTTCGGCGCGGGGCGGAAGGCCCTTGGGGGAACGGCGCACACCATCCGAGGCGAGCCGTAGAACTGCGACGCTACGGACAGCGTCGTCATGCGGCCTGGCAGAGCGGTCATGGATTGGGCGACTTCCTTCTGCACCATCACCACCATCCGCGTGGGCTGCCGGTCTGCTTCCAGGAACCGGCGGATGATGGGGTTGGCGGCGTAGTAGGGGAGGTTGGCGACCAGCTTGTAGGGGCCTTCGACGGCTATATCAGCGGTGCGGGCGTCGGCGTTGAGGACAACCAGGTTGGGGGGATGTCCCAACTTTGCCGGAAGGCGGGCTGCCAGCGTCTCGTCTATCTCCACCGCGACCACGCGGCGGGCCAGCTTCACCAGTTGGCGGGTGAGGATGCCCCTGCCCGGCCCGACTTCAACCACCGTGTCTTCAGACGAAATATCGGCGGCTTCCAGGATGCGGGCCAGGACGCGGCGGTCGGTGAGGAAATGCTGGCCGAGGCTCTTTGCGAGAGCCTTTGGCCTGCGGTGAGGATGAGTTAAAGGCCGTGCACCTTCCTTCGACACAATCAATGAACGTATCCGGCTGATCCGGCTCAGGCCAGGCTGCCCCACGGCGCCCGAAGATGGCTGCTTACCGTTGCTTCCTTCCGGACCTGGCGGAATTTGCAGGTCTTCGCCGCGTGGGACCCAGCCCTCAGCACCTTTTCAGAGAATAGAGGTCCATTGATCTAGCCTCAGGGAGGAATTCAACCCCGCTATAGCGGATTGCGGGTCCAGGGCACCGCTAGCTCCCCGCCTAGCACAGCCTGAGACAATGTTAGGCTTGTCCGGCGTTGGGTGTCAACGGCTTGCACACGTCCGGCGGGCGTGATGCGGATTGGAGGGGATCGAGGAAGGGCAGGAGGGGGGCTTGTTGTAGTAGGGATGATTCGTTTCGTTTGGCTTCTTTTTTTTCTGTGGTGGGGTACGAATGGGGTTTTCCTACCTGATTCGGGGGAAATTCGGCATTCGTTATATGTTGTGGTGAGAACGAATGGGGGGCTTTTACCATAGATGTAGGGGCGTTGGATGGGGATGGGTTTGACGAGAGGATGGACGGGGCGGGGGAGGGGTTCGGGAGGGGAGTTATTTGGTTGTGGGTTTCGCCTATATGTTTCATGTAAGGATGGTAGCAGGGTGAGGGGGTTGGTGGCAAGGGGAAGTTGGCAGTTTTGGGGGAGGGTGGGAGTCACCCCCATCCCCGTATCAAGTACGGGGCAGGCTCTAACTTTCCCCCGTCAAGGGGGAAGGGATAAGAGGGGGGAGTGGCCTTTCGACAGGCTCAGGGTGAGCGGAGGGGGGATGGGCTCCCGCTTTCGCGGGAGCAAGGGGGACGCTCGACCCTTCGACAGGCTCAGGGTGAGCGGAGGGAGGATAGGTCCGGGTGAGCGAGCGAAGGGGGGAGTGGGGATGGATTCCGGCTTTCGCCGGAATGACGGAGGGGTTGGTGGATGTGACGAAAAGGATGGGGGGATGACGGGAGGGGGGGTGGAGGGTGTGACGATGGGGTTCGTTGTCGGCATCCTGGGTGGGTGCTAGAATTGCAGGTATGACAGCGTCGCCGTCCGTCAGGAAAGCCGTGATTCCCGCCGCGGGGTTGGGGACGCGGTTTCTGCCTGTCACCAAGGCCGTGCCCAAGGAATTGCTGCCCCTTTTCGACAAGCCCCTCATCCAGTACGCGGTGGAGGAAGCCGTGGCATCCGGCATCGAGGAGATAATTCTCGTCACATCGGCTGACAGGGAGCCGCTTGAGCGGTACTTTCAACCTGACGCAAAATTGGAGGAATCCCTGGAGGGCAAGGTGTCGGCGGAGATTTTCGAGCAGGTGGCGCGGCTGGGAAGGATGGCTGGCGTCACTTCCGTCCGGCAGGGGCAGCCGTTGGGGCTGGGCCACGCCGTCCTCGTCGCGCGAGAGCGGGTGGGCGACGAGGCGTTCGCCGTCATCCTGCCAGACGACGTTGTCTTCCACCGGACGCCCGCGCTGGCGCAGATGATGGAGGTGCACCGTCGGCGTGGGGGTGGCGTCATCGCCGTTGAGGAAGTGCCGTCGGAGCGGGTGAGCAGCTACGGCGTCATCAACCCGGAATCTCTGTCGGAAGGCGAGTTCAGGATTCGCGGGCTGGTGGAGAAACCGACGCCGGAAGCCGCTCCTTCCAACCTGGCCATCGTCGGCAGATACATCCTGCCCTCGTCTGTCTTCGACGCATTGGAGCGGACAAAGCCCGGCGCGAAGGGGGAAATTCAGCTTACGGACGGGTTGGCGCATCTGATGGAATCTCACCCGCTATTCGCCTATACGCTGAAGGGGGAGCGGCACGACGGCGGCACCCCCCTCGGGCTGCTGAAAGCGTCGCTGGCTCGCGCCCTTTCGATTCACGAAAACCTGGACGAGATTATGTAAATCTCATGTCACATCCCAATCTCTGAACCACCGGAGGAAGACCATGACCACGCTGAAACAATCGATTCTCGACTCCGCCAAGGAGCTTCAACAGGAGCTGGACACCGTCCTGGAAGGCATGGACTACTGCCTGGACTGGAAGCAGGACGACGCCGAATGGTCGGCCCGCGAGGTGCTGTGGCACGTGCTGGAAGACCCGGAGGGCGGCATCCCCAACACCGTCGCGGGCATCCTGGACGGCTCGCGGACGGAGGTTACCATCATCGCCGACGAGACCCACCTGAACGAGGAACGGCAGGCGATGGACATGGACCAGATTCGCGCCGCGCTGTCGGAATACTTCGCGACCCTCGATTCCGTCCTGGCGGACGCTTCGGACGAAGACATCGCCGGGAAGGCCGCGTCGTGCTGGTTTCCGCTTCGCAATCACCGGGAAGATCGGACGGCGCAAAATCTGCTGGAGGGGTTGTTTCTGAACCACTGGCGCGACCACGTGGGGCAGCTGCGGGACATAAGGGAGGCGCTGGGGCTGGACTGACGATTTTCGTTGCTGTTTGCGCGGTTTTCCACCGCATACTTACGCGAATCACCCTCATCCTAACCTTCTCCCTCAAGGGAGAAGGGATAAGAAGGGGAGAGGTCGACCACAAGGGTCGCCCCTACGAGGGAGAAGATGGATTCCCGCTTTCGCGGGAATGACGGAGGGGGGCGGTCCGGGAATCACCCCCTACCCCGCCGCTCGACCCTTCGACAGGCTCAGGGTGAGCGGGGGGATGGGCAGGGTGAGCGGTGGGGGGGATGATCAGGGTGAGCGGTTCACAACCACCATAAAGGGGGAGAGGGAGAAGATGGATTCCCGCCTGCGCGGGAATGACGAAGTGGGGGGCGGGAATGACGGGAAGGTGTGAGGTTTAACCTGCCTTTAACGTGGGGGCGGGTTGCGGCTGCTACCATCCAATCTAATAAATGATTAGATGGGATAGAAGCAACACATGAACCGCTGGATGAACAAGCTCTCCTACCACTACCAGAAGATGCGCTACCTCTTCCCGGACGACAAGCTCATCGTTCTGTTCGACATCGACGGGACTATCGTGGACACCCGCTACATGGTGCTCCACGCCCTCAACTCCTACGACCGGGTTCACGGCACTTCCTACTTCGACGAGCTGGACGCGTCTCACGTCACCATGCACGAGGACCGGGCGGAAGACCTTCTCGAAACGCTGAATCTGCCCCCCTCCGTGCGGGAGCAGGTGTCCCACTGGTACCGGAGCGCGCTCTGGTCTTCCAAGGCCATCATGGAGTCCCACCGGCCCTACCACGGCGTCATGGAAGTCATGCGCTGGTTCCAGTTGCAGCCCAACACCTACGTGGGCCTGAACACCGGTCGCAACGAATCGCTGCGACAGGACACCCTCCGCTCCCTCAACCTCCTGGGCGCGGAGTACAAGGTGGAGTTCGAAGACGGCCTGCTGTTCATGCGCCAGGGATTTCCCGACCGCAGCGTCCCGCAGGTGAAGGTGGACGGCGTCAACTACTTCCGCAACCTGGGCTACCGCGTCGTCGCCATGATTGACAACGAGCCGGAGAACCTGCAGGCCGTCTCCGGAATGCCGACGGCGGATGACGTGATGCTGCTCCACGCCGATACGATTTTCGTCTCCCAGAGGCAGCGGCTTCCGCGGGCTTCCATCTCCGGCAACGTGTTCGACCTGACGGAACTGGCCGTCCAGTCGTCCCTGCCGCGCCACGTGCAGTTCGTGTGGCACGGCATCAACGAGGAGGACAACCTGTACGAGTTCATGCGTTCCAACGTGCAGTGGGGCGAGATGGACGTGCGGCTTCACCCCAAGACGGACCGGCTGGTGCTGCACCACGACGAGTTCGACGAGCCGCCCTATCGCATCAAGGACCTGCTCCTGTTGGAGGACGTGCTGGGCAGGCTGAAGAACGCCGGCAAGTCCGTGAAGATAGACCTGAAGGAGTACGCGGCGCTGGACAAGGTCATCTTCGCCGTCGAAGCCTCCGGCATCGAGCCCTCGCGGCTGTGGTTCAACGGGAAGATCGAGACGCTTCAGGAGGAAGGGTTCCGGCGGCTGGCTCAGGCTTTTCCGTCCGCCACCATTCAGTGCTCCATAAACTTCATGGCGCCGCTGATGAACACGCTGCCGGAGCGGGCCAGGACGCTGCTGGAAGAGTTCGCCTCCTGGGGCGTGAACCGGTTCTCCATCAAGTGGGGCACGCCCTTCATGCGGCGAGTCCTGGACCTGCTGGACGACTGGGGATTCGGGCTGAACATCTACAACGTGCCGGACTTGCAGGCGTTCCTGCGGGCGGCGCTGATGCAGCCGCGGTCGGTGACTTCCGACTTCAACTTCCCGAAGTGGCGGATTTACGGACGGGGCTTGGGGGAAGGTGACGGGGCCGAGCGGGAGCCGAGCCTGGTTCTCGCATGATGCAACCCCACCTCCCCTCCCCTGGATTCCCGCCTTCGCGGGAATGACGGAGGGGGCAGAGGAGTCACCCTCACCCCAACCCTCTCCCTCAAGGGAGAGGGGGTACGGGACAAGCGCAAGCCCTCGAAAGGGGTTATAATGTCGGCGAGATGAAAAAAGTTGCCCACATTCTGCTCTTCATTCTAGCCTTCGCCGCCTTCTACTTCGGCCTGGGGGTGGGGCTGGCTTACGATGCCACCCTTGGCAGCATTCTGTGGCTGGTGGCGGCAGGCATAGTCGTCGGCAACATACTGTGGATAGTCCGCACGAAGAAGTAGCGAGCCGCCCGGCGCGGTAGATTCTTCACTCCGCTGCGTTGGGTTCAGAATGACGGAAGGGTTCTCGATGGGGTTGCAGGGCGACGGGGTAGGGGCGACCGGCCGGTCGCCCCTACGGGGGAGGGAGGGGTTTGGGCGGGCTACTCGGAATCCTTCGAAACGTCATCGTCTCCGTCCAGCAAGTCCAGGCCGAAGCCGACGCATCCCGCCATGCCGAGGGTGAACTCGAACATCACCGGCGACGGTTCTCCCTGCACCGTGTCAGACGTTTCTATCTCCAGCAGCGCCTCCAGCAGCGCAACCACGTCTATGGTCGCCGTCAAATCCTGAATGCACGCCTGCCCTTCCGCGTCCAGGGCGTCTCCCATGCTGACGATGACCGCCGAGGTGTAGACGTCCGTGGCCCTTTCAGGCTCCAGGCAGAGTAGGAACTGCAACTCCGAGGCCTCCACCACGTCAGATTCCTTCAGAATTTCCCAGCCCAACATGGTCTGCAAGGCCTCGCCGCCTATTTCGGCTGTGACGCAGGCCTGCTCGGTGGAAGACAGGGTCGCGAACAAGTCCTGCCAGGTGACGCCAACCGCCAACTCGAAAGGCGCGTCGACGGAGGAATCCGGCGTTGACGCAGGCGTCGGTTCGGGCGTCGGCGGGGGAGTCGGGCGCGGCGTTGGGGCCGGTGTGGGAGCGGGGGTAGGCTCAGGCGTCGCGACGGGCGTAGGCGCCGGGGTGGGGGCCGCCGTGGGCGTCGGAGCAGGGGTGGAAGGGGGCGCCGTGGGCGCGACCGTTGCCGTGGGCGTCGGCGTCGCTTCCTCATCGTCGCCGCCGCCGCAGGCCGCAATCATTCCCACAAACACGCTCAAAAGCGCCGCCGACAGAATCAGCCTTCCAAGCCATCCTTGCGTCCTTGCCAACATGACGATTCCTCCCATGCCGAATTAAACCCAACCCTATCAGACGCGCCCGCCGATTCCCCCAAGAATCCGCGCGACATTCGCCAACTTTGCCATTGCCCGTCGCTGCTTTATACTAGCCTTGGGCGGACGGACGCCGACGCCCCAAAACTTCCACGGAGGACAATCATGGAACTCGTCAAGCGGGCTGCCGCCGTCTATCTATTCGCCGCCGCTTTGGTCATCGTCGTTCAACTGGTCTTCTCCCCCTTGTACCGCAACGTGGTGGACGTGGTGGACATCTGGCACGCGATGAACTGGTTCATGGCCGCTTCGCTCATCATCACCGTCGTCGTGCGATACCACGACAAGATGCAGCTGGACAGGGAAGGCGCCGATTCCGTGACCCGCCGGTACCTGGAGACCCACGCCGGCCTGATAGCAGGCGTGTTTCTCGCGCTGTGGTTCTTCTGGAATTGGGGCGACGTGTTCATAACCTCCGGCGGCGACGGGGATATGGTCAACTCAATCTCCTGGGTCTTCATCAACCCGCTGTTCGTGGTGGTAACGGGGCTTGCGGGCTGCCGCCTGTGGACCCGCGGGTAGCCCGACGGGCTTCGGACGACGCGGACGCCTGAGCCGGCACGGCTTGGAGATGGCGGAAGAACTGCTTACCGACAGGCTGGCGGCGGTTGGAGCAAAACAGCGCCGTCAGCGGGCGCCGGAGGAGGCGAAGGTTGCCCACGTGGGCCGTATTGGGTGGGAGCGATAGGTACGGCTCGTTGCGCTCCACGCTATAGATGATGGCTGAGGTATCCATGTATATGAACCCGTGCGCCGGCAGCCTTATTTGTCCCACGACGCCCTCTCTTCCCTGATGTAGTCGTCAACTTCCTTGCCCGTCTTGAAGAGACGGTGTCCCGGTGATTCCGAGATGACTTGCCATGCGGAGCGACGCTTGCGGGTAGGGGCGGGACTCACCACCACCTCCACGTTTTCGCCCTCCGTCAACTGTTGGTCTACGATTTCGATTCTGCCTCCCGGCAGCACCGTCGTCCGTATGTGCAGCGTCTTTTGCATGGCTTGTCGTGTCCTTTCGTGAAGTGGCGGCCTTGGGGTTGCGGGTCAGCGCGCCTTGACAGTATGAAGGGGCAGCGCCTCCGTTTCCAGCGTGTGCAGGTCCAGCCGTTGCGACGCGTGGTCGATGTCGAAGCCGACCACCGCGCCGTCGGCGTCAATGTCCACGTTCAGCCCCTCCGTCACCTCAACCGTCTCCGCCCCCGGCCCAGACTTGAACTCGACGTAGAGGCTGTCAGTCTCCGGATAGTAATGAAGTTTCATGGCTGTCCCTACTCGCCCAGAAGATCGTCCAGGACGACTATGGGAAGGCCATCGACGCGGCGAAAGTCGGTGTCGTTGGTTATGAAGAGGGCGCAGCCGGCGCGAAGGGCGGTGGAGGCGTGGAGCGCGTCGGGCGTTTCCAGGCCCGTCTCGGCGCGGATGCGAGAGGCGTACTCGAAAACCGCATTCGAGGCGTCCAACAACTTCACCGCATTTGTCTCGAACAGTTCGCGATACTGCAATTCTATCTCTCTGTTGCCATCTCGAATCGGCTTCACCATCGCTTCCACCATGAGGACGGGGCTGCTGACGATGGTAAGGTTGCCATCCTGGGCTTCCTGCCACATCGGTTCAAGCAGGGTGCGGTACGGCTCCACCCGTTCCACGCTGTAGATTAGGGTGTTGGCGTCGATATAGACTTGGCCGCTGGAAGGCAGGATTAGCGGTTCCACGACGCCTTCTCTTCCGCCAGGTACGCCTTCACCTCCTCGGCGGTTTGGAACAGGCGACGTTCAGGCCCGCTGTTGAGGATTTCCATGATGGAGCGGCCCTTGACGTTGGACTCGTGAGTCACCACCACTTCTACCGTCTGCCCCGACTCCAACTCTGGGCTGACGAATTCTACCCTGCCTCCCGGCAGCACCGTCGTCCGTATGTGCAGCGTCTTTTGCATGGTTGGTGACTCCTTACAATGTATAGACTGTCTATGACCTCACTCCAACGCCTTCCAAGACGTTTAAGAGGTTCTCGGCAATCTGACGATTGACTTCATCTTCATCAAAGTACAATATTGCGTTCTCAAGCTCAAGGCGTGACTGATCGAGTAATCCAGCATCATGGGAAATAATGGCCTTGACCAAGTATGCTGTACCCATCGATCCGTTCTTTCGCTGAGGCCTATACCCCGCTTGACGCAGCAGGCGTATGGTTTCGTTGGCGTATTCCAGAGCCTCTTTTTCCTTCCTCATGTGCATAAAAGTTGCTGCTTTGTTGCATAGAGCTTGAGCATAGAAAAATGGTCTGGAGTCAACTAGTCCAGCCAAGTCAAAGTAACCTAAAGCGCGTTCGAACTCACCCAGTTTGTCCAGAGCAAGCCCGGCACTCAGCAAGAGATGATAGCTGAAGTATTCATCATGTTCCCTTATATATCCGTGGACGTCTGGGAAAATGGATTCCGGTCTAATGCCATGAATGTTTTTCAAGTATAAGCGCAGATTGCCCTTTATTTCGTTCGGGACTCGAACTATAGACGTGAACTCACTCAGGCCCAGGTAGCCCGCAGTAGGGGAAACAAATACGCTTTTCTGGTTTCGCACTCTGCCTTGAGCCACGACACTCACCTGGTCGGCATCTCTAAAATACTCATAACGGCTATTTTTTGACGGGTCAAATACCAATATGCGGCCATCTCCTGTGGGTGGGTTAGCTTCGTTCAGAGAAGGCCATCGTAATATCGACTTGGATAAGCCGCTGTCTGTAGCGAAAAAGAGCGCCACCCATATGGAGGAAGAAAAATCGATTAGGTTAGTTCGTCCTCCAAAATGCTGAATCAGCGATTGGAGTTCAAAATCATCTTCTATCCGTTCATATTGTCGAGCATGAAGAAGATGGTTTGCCAAGGCTTTCTGAAGGAAACCACTATCGTCGATATCGTATTTCCGATATAGCGTGGAAGAAACCTTTGGAAAATTAGCAGGCTCTCCACGATAAAGGCGATTTGGGGAGTTTGTTGAAGATGCCTCTAACAACTCACGGACAACCCGCTTTACGGTGTCATCAATTAGGGAGGTATATGCGTGCCAGTTGACGTACCAACGTTGTAAGCCCGCTTTACCTTGGCCGGAATACTTAGAATTAGTGTACATAATCATGATGTTTTGGTCGTAAAACTCTGAATTGGATGGTTTGATGTTCAAAGTGTCGTCAAGATACTTCGTGACTTCTTGGGCCATGTGCTTGGGCATAAGGGACGTAATTGCACGGTTGGCATATTGGATTGAGTCCAGTTTGGAAGGTTCGCAAACCATCAGTTGCCAATCGCAGAGCGGTATTCCACTATGCCCAACAACATATAGCATCGAGCCAACGGAGGCTTCAAAGTCCTCCAGACCTGGGTTATCCGTGTTGATTGTTCGAACCATTAGAAGTTCCTGAGCCTATTTGTAAGTTACCGCCCTCGGTCCATGCGGTATTTGATGTCGTGGTTGATGATGAAGTCCAGTTCTTCGTCGGTGAAGCCGTAGTGTTGGGCGAGGACGCGGTCGATTTCGTCGATGATGGGTTTTGAGAGGCCGGGTAAAATTCTTGATAGGTTGTCCTGCCGCTTGCCTTGTATCTGGCCGACTTACGGCTGGAATTGCGCTTCATGTCAGCCATAAGTCGAGTTGCCAGCATTTCGAGTTTGCCTTCCACCGCCATCCGCAGAATCTAAAGGAGCAGCGCTGGATAGGCGTATCCGACGTGAGGTAATTCTCTCATTCAAGATGCCATAGATTGGTTCCTTGCCAGCCACTGAAATTGACTGATAATCGCTGCGACGATCGGGGCTGCCTGTTGCCAGGATATGGGGATTCACATGTCGCCGAACCTGCATTCGGTCGATATGAGGACGCCGAAATGCCTCACCAAAAGGTGGGGAAGGGGAGACTCGAACTCCCACGCCTTTCGGCACATGATCCTAAATCATGCTCGTCTACCAATTCCGACACTTCCCCACAACAGTCAAACCGCCGTCAATGGTACTACTCCCCCGATAGCGTCGGCAATGCGCCATCACGTTAGAGGGGAAGGGGTTGACGGATGGATTCCCGCCTACGCGGGAATGACGGTTGGGGGTTGAGGGAATGACGGGGGTAGTGCGGGCGACGATGACGGGGGTAGTACGGGCGACGATGACATGGACAATCCCCCAACCTTGGGCTATGCTGAATGTATAGACACCCCAACCCAAGGAGGCGCCCCATGCAGATCACCCTCAATCACACCATCGTACCCTCCCGCGACAAGGTCCGCGCCGCCGAATTCTTCGCCCGCGTCTTCGGCCTGACCTACGAAGGCTCCCACGGCCACTTCGCCCCCGTTCAGGTCAACGACACCCTCACCCTCGACTACGACAACCGGGAGGAGTTCGAGGCCCACCACTACGCCTTCCACGTCACCGAGGACGACTTCAACGCCATCTTCGGTCGCGTCAAGGACGAGGGAATCACCTACGGCAGCGGCCCCTACAACAGCGAGGACATGAACATCAACCGGCGCAAGGGCGGGCGCGGCGTCTACTTCAAAGACCCCGACGGGCACCTGCTGGAGCTTATGACCCGCATCTAACCCCACCACCACCGCTCACCCTGAGCCTGTCCTGAGCTTGTCGAAGGGTCGAGCGCCCCTCCGTCATTCCCGCCTACCCTCCGTCATTCCCGCGCAGGCGGGAATCCAGAAACTTCTTGGCGAGACGAATCCACGCCGTTAACAGCCTTCGTACAACAAAACTCATCTCTACAAGGGAAAAAAGAAAATGAACGACAAAACCCTGGCCTTCACCCCCGCCTGGAAGCAGCGCGACATGATCGCCGCCAAGCAAATCTCCCCCGTGGAACTTGTCGAACTCTACCTGCGTCGCATCGACAGTCTCAACCCGCAGCTCAACGCCTACCTCACCGTCGTTGGCGACATGGCCGTCGGCTGGGCGAAGGAAGCCGAAGCCGCCGTCATGCGCGGCGACGCCCTCGCCCCCCTTCACGGCGTGCCCATCTCCATCAAAGACCTCAACGCCACCAGGGGCATCCGCACCACCAACGGCTCCCTCATCTTCAAGGACGACGTGCCCGACGCCGACGACATCGTTTCCGAGCGAATCCGCGCTTCCGGGGCTATCATCCTCGGCAAGACGAACACGCCGGAGATGGGCCACAAGGGTTCCACCGAAAACCGGCTCGGCCCTCCCTGCCGCAACCCTTGGGACCTCACCCGCACCCCCGGCGGCTCCAGCGGCGGCGCAGCGGCGGGACAGGTTGCCGGCCTTTCGGCGCTGTCCCAGGGCAGCGACGGCGGCGGTTCGATTAGAATCCCCGCGTCCTACTGCGGCCTCTACGGAATCAAGGGCACCCAGGGCCGCGTCCCCAGCATCACCACCGCTCCCGGCGGCTGGGGTCAGCTTGGCCAGAACGGCCCCATCACCACCACCGTCAAGGATTCCGCCATCCTCCTGCAGGCCCTCTCCGGCCCCGACGCCCGCGACCCCGTCTGCATACGCACCGACGCGCCGGACTTTTCCGCCGGCCTGGGCAAGGGCGTGAAGGGATTGAGAATCGGATGGACGCCCGACTTCGGCTCCGCGCCCGTCGACCCGGAAGTCCGCGCCGCCTGCGAAGCCGCCGCCCGCTCCTTCGAAGCCCTGGGCGCCCACGTGGAGGACGCCGACATCAACATCGACTACGAGGACGCTTTCGACACGATGGACACCATCATGTTCAGCGACCGCGCCGCCAACAATGGCGTCCATCTGGAACAGAACGCCGACCTGCTGGACGACACGCTGCGCCCGCTGCTGGAGGAAGGAATGAAGTGGTCGGCGCGGAAGCTCGCCTTCGCGTTGCGCCGGTTCGAGTGGCATCGATACAACTTCGCCCGCATCTTCGACGACTACGACCTGCTGTTGAGCCCGGTGATGGCGACGCCCGCCTTCACGATAGGGGAGCCTCCGCAGGTGATTGACGGGCAGGCTGTGAAGAGCGCGTTCTGGGGGTTCAACCCGTTCAACTTCCTGATAAACATGAGCGGCCAGACGGCGGCCAGCATCCCCTGCGGCTTCAGCGAGGGCGGACTGCCGATAGGGTTGCACATGATAGGCGACAAGGGGCAGGAAGCACTGGTGCTGCAAGCCTCCGCCGCCTACGAAGAAGCCCACCCCTGGGCGGGCAAACACCCCCCGGTTTCCTAGCCAAGCGGGATAGATAATGATACAATCAGAGTGGCCCCGGCCCGATTCGAACGGGCGCACGTCCCTTTAGCAAAGGGATGCTCTTTCCTACTGAGCTACGGGGCCACGCTTGAAGGACGACACGCCTTCTTTCACACAAGCAGGGCGTGTCGTTCTTTCTTAGAAGGGCAGATCATCCGGGTTCACGTCGCTTTTTTCAGGTGGTACGGCCTCGAATGTGTTTCTAGCGACCTTCTGAAATCCCTCCGCCCTAGACAATACGGTTCCTATGACCGCAAGCGGTTGCTGCACACCGAGATCTAGTCCATTCTGCTTAAGGTGTTCAAGGACTTCATTGGTCCTTATGTAACCACTATCGGGGCCAAAAACATCCATCCTGTTCGTTTCCACGATTTCATTAGCCGCCTCAAGGATGATTCTTGAACGTTGACCGGGCTCGATACAATCTAGTCCACCAGCAGGCTCGACGGGATCTGTGGAGGTGTCGACTTCCGGATCATCTCGCAGAATCATGCCCACCGCTCGAATGGCCGCTGCTTGACGTTCCAGATACTCAACGTCCCTCTGAATAATGTCCAAGAGTTGAGATCCTAGTTCGTAAGCAGCTTGGGAGCCTTGACTGGACCATTCGTCAACCAATTCTTTGATGTATACACGCATGACTATCTACACTCCTCTTGTGACCTCTGTTATAAGTCTAATACTGATAATACAGTGCTGTCAAGCAGTAAGAGGCTGTCAGTTTGCGTTGACACTGCTTTGATGAAGTGCATAACACTACTAGAAGAATTTGATGGCGACAGACCGCCGCCAGCATCCTCTGCGGCTTCAGCGAGGGCGGACACCTACCCCCGGCGTCCTAGCCAGCGTGCCTACAGGAATACCTGTTACCCCATCACCCAACTGGTAGGGGCGGGTTTGAAACCCGCCCCTACCGTCATCGTCGCCCAACACTAGGTCATTCTGAGGAGGCTCCGCGACGAAGAATCTCCGCCATCGACGGGTCAAAAACCTCCTTGAACTTGGGCAGCGTGTCAAGCATCCACTCCCGGATTTCCTCCAGCTTCTCCGGGGGATCGCCAATGGTGCCTTTCCTCATCACGCTTATCGAGGAGAAGTATTGCTTGTCCCCTCTCTGCCATCGCCATTCCAAGTCCGGGCCGATATTTAATTCGATCTCATCCCTTTGGGCCAGAAGCTCATCATATATTGTATTGGTCAGTTCAATTTCGCGCGTTCGGATGTGTAGGAACACCCAGACAGTCTTACCGGAAAGTCTGGCTACGTACCCTGAGAGCTGATTGACACGAGAACGAAACATCTTGTCCCTAAAGTCCCAGCATTGGACGGGATTAGCGGCAAAATCCATCCAACGCAACTTATTAACCAACAGCTGGAAGAACTCTTTGTGCTTCTGAACGTGGGGCGGCGTCTGATTGAGCGGCAGCGTGGCGTCCCTGTCCCACCCACCCGGATACACAACCTTACGAAACCGCGGTTCCGGTTCGGATTCCTCCGCCTTCCTGACCACCTCCACCTTAACTCCGTAGAACCTCACTCCATCTCTCGTCATCCGGTTGAGCCAGTCCAGAGCCGCCGCGTACTCGTAAGAGAATCCTGTCGCCACCCATATCGCCACCCGCACGTCGCACCCTCCGGAGTACGTCATCAACTGGCCCAGGTGGTGCGTGTCCGTCCACTCAAGCTGGTTCTCGATGGCCACCTTATCCCCGGTATCGACCTCCTTGGCCAAGATGTCCAGAGACATGGGGCCCACAGCCTTCTCCATCTGCTCCAACTCCAACTTCATCCCAATCTCATTGCCCAGGAGATCAAGGTGCTCCGCCAACCAGGGCGTGAAGTCAAAGCTCTCGCTGCGCCACTTCTCCCGGACTCCCACACGTTCAAATTCCCCTTCAGTTCCAGCCATGCCTACCTACCCTCCTGGTACAGAATTTAATCTCCAAACGCCGGCTCCTTCGGATAGTCCTCCCGCTTGCCGGTGTCTCCACCCTGGATGACGAAGTCGCGGCGGTCTCCGTAGAGCGGCGCGCGGTTCAGCACGTAGTTGTCGGCATCCAGGTCTACCTCCTCAACGTCCGTCATCATCCAGTATTTGTAGCCGCCAAGGAACAGGTACGGCCGCTTCTGATGGAAGAATCGGCACTCGACGCCCTCGCCTCGCCTGATTCGGTCGCAGAAAGCCTCCAACAACTCCCGCTGCTCGTCCTTCTGCGACAACACGTACTCGTGCGGCCACGTCTTCCTGAACGTAACCGCCTCCCGCCACGGAGCCTTGTCTATCAGCGTCATTATGTCAGCGATTTTCGATTCCAACCTTCAACCCTCCAAGCATAGTCTATTCCCCCTAACCCTCCGGCGCCTCAATCGACAGCGGAATCCGGATCATCTCATGCCCGTCGATGACGGCGTGGACGGAGCAGTTGGCGTAGCGCGGAAACTCCACGTTGTTGAACCCGATGCTGATGCGCCCCAGAGTCTCCAACCGCCCCGCGCTCGGCTGCCCGATCGACAGCGTCGTCCGAATCTCCGGCGTCAGGTCCTTGCCGTCCTCGTCGATGAGCCGCACCGTCAACTCCTTCTCCCCCATCTCGGCGATGCTGGCGCGAAACTGCGCCACCAGGAAGAAGTACGGATGCCGCGCCGGAACTTCCCGCGCGTAGATGGTGTCGAAGCCGATGCCGAGGGCGTTTATCTTCCCCGCAATCTCGGCGTGGTCGCACAGAAAAGCAAAATCCACCTTCATTCTTTTTCCCCTTCTCTAATCACAAGTTTCACGTCCCACAACGAATACCCCACCCTATCCGCCCAGCGACTCCCAGTTCGCCTTCGCCTCGAAAGCCGCCGCCGCCCGGTATAGAGTCGCCTCGTCGAAAGCCTTGCCCACCAGCATCAGGCCCACCGGCAGGCCGTCCGACATGCCGCAGGGGATGCTCAGGGCCGGATGCCCCGTGGCGTTGAAGGGCGCGGTGTTGGTGAGCATGTCCCACGCGTTGTCCAGCAGGGCGCGGCTGTCCGCGTTCGGAATCACCGCGTGCGCCTTCATCGGCGTCGTAGGCATGACAAGCACGTCATAAGACTCGAAGGCTCTGTCGTAGGCCGCCCGCCACAGCCGCCGCAGGTTTTGCGCCTTGGCGTAGAACATCCCGTGGTACTCCGTGTTCAGGTACGTCCCCGCCAGCAGCGTCACCTTCAACGTGGGCGGCAAGTCCTGGCTTTGTGCGAGACGGAACTTTCCCATCGCGGACCCCAACCCTTCGTTGTACAAGCCTTGCCAGCCGAATCCGAGGCCGTTGGCGTTGAACGTCGCCGTCGCCTCCCCCAGGCTGATGCCGAAGAACGTCGGATGGTAGGTCAGATGCTCCGGGATGGAAACATCCGACACTTCCGCGCCCAACTCCTTCAACTGAGCGATGGCTCGCCACACGGTAGCGTTTACGTCCTCCTCCGCGCCTTCCTGCTGGAACCCCTCCCGCACCACGCCGACCCTCAAACCCTCAATCCCTCCAACTAACGCTTCCGTGTAATTCGACTTGGAAACGACGCCTTGCCTGGGGTCCATCGGGTCCTTCCCCGCAATCACCTCCAGCATCAACGCGTTGTCGGCGACGTTGCGCGTCATCGGCCCCGTGTGGTCGAAGGTGCTGCCGATGCCGACGACGCCCGTGTACGGCACCAGCCCGTAGGTCGGCTTCATCCCCACAATGCCAGACCACGACGCGGGTATGCGAATCGACCCGCCCTGGTCGCCTCCCAACGCCATGTCCACGTCGTCATAGAACAACGCCGCCGCCGACCCGCCCGACGAACCCCCCGCCAGATGCCCGCTGCTGTAGGGATTCAGCGTAGGCCCGTAGGCGCTGGTGTCCCCCGCGCCGGAGAAGGCGAAGTCGTCCATGTTCAGCACGGCGGTGATTTCCGCCCCCGCGTCCAGCAGACGCGTCACCACCGTCGCATCCATGTCCGGCACAAACCCCTTCATCACCAGCGAGCCGCAGGTCATCGGAATCCCCGCCACGCACACGTTGTCCTTGACCCCCACCTTCCGACCGGCGAGCCTGCCCGACGCGGCCCCCGTCACCCGACACCGACGCACGATGGCGTTGTACGGGTCTTCCTCCCGCGACGGCCTGTTGCCAGACCGGCGCACCCCGTCCCTCGGCACGGGCAGATTGGAAGGCATCTGCTCCACCTTGCGAAAGTCATCAAACAGGTTGCTGATGACCTCGTAGAAATCCTCCAACTCCCTGCCCGAAAGCTCAAAATTGTTCATCTCGGCCAACACCCGAAGCATCTCCCTGGTCGGCGCCCTAACAGTCATAACTATTTCCTCCTAACCGCATTCTCAATCGAATGCCGTTATCGCTAATCTCTCCCTAATGTACCCATTTCAGCCCGAAAGTGCACCCCGCCGTTGACGCTCCTTCCCCAACGTTGATATATTCGGGCTATTCAATAAGAGTTCCTCTTTGACGCAACCTGGCCTTGCAAGAAAATACCGCAACTATAAGACAACTGAATCTCTCCATAGGCAGACAGACTCTGTCTACGCCTCGCCCCATCGTAAACGTCGCCAAAGTCAGGCAGTTGAGCCCCCTCAGGTATCCGGGCGGCAAGACGTGGCTCGTGCCGGAAATTCGCCGATGGCTGTCACGCCTTCCGTCGCAACCCGACCTTTTCGTAGAGCCTTTCGCCGGTGGAGGAATAGCATCGTTGACAGCCGTCATGGATGACTACGTAGAGCGCGCTATCATGTCTGAACTCGACGATGGCGTGGCTTCTCTGTGGGATTGCATCCTCAGCGACGCCCCCTGGCTCATCGATAGAATCCTATCCTTCGAGCCTACGAGAGATAACGTGCTAACTATCTTGCGAGCCGATTGCGCTGACCGGCGCAAACTGGCCTTTCAAACCCTGGTCCGCAACAGAACCCAGCGCGGCGGCATTTTGGCCAACGGAGCAGGCCTGATGAAATCCGGCGAAAACCACAAAGGGGTCGCCTCCAGATGGTACCCCCAGACCCTCGCCAACCGCATCGAATACATCTATGCACACAGAAACCGTATTGCCTTCCTAAAGGAAGACGGCTTCAACCTCATTGAACGGTACGAATCACATCCCAACGTCTCGTTCTTCATTGACCCGCCCTACACCGCCTCAACGAAGCGGGCAGGACTGCGCCTCTACAACCACAACATAATCGACCACGAGAAGCTCTTCGACCTGATGGCTTCCGTTACGGGTCCGTTCCTGATGACCTACGACGAAGATTCAAGGGTTGAGGCGATGGCAAGAAAAAGAGGTTTCACCATTGATAGGATCGCCATGAAGAACACCCACCACCGAAAGATGGTGGAACTGCTCATCACTCAACCATCTACCGCTGCCTGACGAACCGATGGCGTCCAAACGACAGCATCCTGCACCCCGATTCGGTATCGGCGAAATCTTTGGTCGTTCTGCCGACCTGATTCCGGCCAATGAGCGAAAGCGTTTGGTTGGGGCCAAACGAGGAAGTAAATCTTGCCCCTTCCGCAGAGACAAAGGCGCGTGCATCAAAAGCGGCGGCGTGTGCTCCCTTCGCATGTATTCCGATGAAAACGGAGAGGCGCGTCGCATCGAAGGCAATGAAGGGCATCTTCGCATTACTTGTCCCTACAGATTCCATCAGGACGAGTTTATCTTCAGCTGGGTTGGCGAAACACTCCTGGCCAATTCCTCTCCGCTCCAGGCGTCCGAAGTCGGGTTCCTGCAATCGGAGACGGGTTCGGACGTAGGACGGATAGACATGGTTCTCGCAACTGAACGACAAGACGGCCAGATTGATTGGTGCGCTCTCGAAATTCAGTCAGTATATTTTTCCGGAACTCAGATGGGGACTGACTTCAGGGGAATTCAGGAATACCAGGGGACTGGATTTCCCTTTCCCGCCGGCCGGAGAAGACCGGATTATCGAAGCAGCGGCCCCAAGCGTCTCATGCCACAGCTTCAAATTAAGGTTCCTACGCTGCGCCGATGGGGAAAGAAAATGGCCGTAGTCGTTGATAGGCCCTTCTTCGATTCCATCGGAAAAATGTCGCACATCGAGCACATTTCCAATGGAGACATCGCATGGTTCATAGTTAAACTGGAGGAAGATGCTTCCACCGGTTTACATCGCATTGCGAGAGACGGCCTCCACGTCACAACCCTTGAACACGCCACCGAAGGGTTGACCGGCGGGCAACCTGTCTCCAAAGAGGAATTCGAGAACAGAATCCGGGGAAAGCTCAATAAACCACCGAGGTGACCGCCTTGCCCACGACCAACACCGCCAACGACGTCGCTGTGTTTTCATCGTCTATTGCCCAGATATTTATCTCTTCCGTCATCATTCCTCACTATCATTTCCAATCGTTCCTCCGCCGTTAGGCGAGGAGTCATCCCAATCTCCAACGTCGCAGAAGCTACTGATGGTCACCTCGCCGTAGGGAAACTCCGCGACAATCTTCAACTTTCCGCCGACCGCCTCGACCTGCGACCGCAGGCTGGACACATACGCGTCCGCTCGTTCCTCAATCGTCGTCTCGGATTGCTGTCCATCGCTCAAGCCCTCTGCAACGTCGCGACGGGCGATGGCCCGTGCTCGCCGAAGTTCGTGCAGGGCCATTTCCGCCCTTATTTCCCGCTTAGCTTCATCTACTCGACTACGCATTTCGGGCGAGAAATTCTTGGTCAATTCGCTCCAGGAATGGTGTCCGCTCATGTATCAATCCCTCTTGTCCAAACCACGCCTTCATTCTATTCTCCTACAGTCATCCAAATCAATGACCATCCCCAACCCCCTGGAAGGAATCCCCCAAATCGTGGATAATTCCCCCGCTTCTCCTACATCAATCCGACCCCAATCCCAACCACCGAGGTGACCGCCTTGCCCACCACCACCACCACCCAACCCCAATACGACGTCATCATCGTCGGCGCCGGCTCCGCCGGGGGCGTCCTCGCCTCCCGCATCTCCGAAGACCCCAACCTCTCCGTCCTCCTCCTCGAAGAAGGCCACGACTACCGCACCCTCGGCGAAACCCCCGAAGACGTGCAGCGCTACCAGATGCAGTCCGGCCCCGGCGTCGAACCCCGCCACAAGCGCGAATTCAAAGTCCGAATCAACAGCAGCCAGGGGCGCACCAAGCAGATGTGGCGCGGCCACGTCGTCGGCGGCACCAGCGCCGTCAACGGCGCCTTCTACCTCCGCGGCCTCCCCGAAGACTTCGACGAATGGGCGCAAATGGGCAACCCCGAATGGGCCTTCGTCAAAGTCCTCCCCTACTTCCTCCAGATGGAAAACGACGCAGACTACGGCGGCGACTTCCACGGCAAGCGCGGCCCTCTGCCCATCCACCGCCTCCCCCTCGAATCCCTCCTCCCCAGCGTCCAGGCCTTCCACAAAGCCTGCGTCGCCGCCGGATACCCCTACTTCCCCGACATGAACCACCCCGAGGCCCACGGCGTCGGCATGCTCCCCTTGAACAAAGTCGGCGGCATACGCATCAACACCGCCGTCGCCTACCTGAACCCCAACCGCCACCGCGTCAACCTCACCATCCGGGGCAGCGTCAACGTGCGCCGCCTTCTCTTCGAAGGCAAACGCTGCGTCGGCGTCCAGGCCGAAAGCGGCGGCGAGACCTTCAACGTCACCGCCCGCCAGACCGTCCTCAGCGCCGGCGCCATCGGCTCCCCGTTTCTGCTTCTCCACTCCGGCATCGGCCCCGCCGCGGCCCTGCACACCCTCGGCATTCCCGTCCGGCACAACCTTCCCGGCGTCGGCTTGAATCTGAGAAACCACCCCTCCGTGAACGTCGCCTATCGCGAGCGTCCGGGCCTTGAGCGAGACTATTTGACGAATCCGATCTTCCTGCGATACAGCGCCGCCGATTCCCACACCGCCCGCGACATGACCATCACCCCCGACTACCGCGCCCTCGACGACGGCGTTCCCATCGTGAACTTCAACGTCCACCCCGAATTGCCCGAAAGCGCGGGCCGCCTGTATCTGACCTCGGCGAATCTGGACGTGCCGCCGGCCCTGGACTACGAAATCTCCCACCCGCGCGACCTGCTGCGGATGCGGGAGGGCGTCCGACTCAGCATCCGACTGGCGGAAGACCCCGCCTACCGCCACATCCTGACCGAACGGATAGCCCCCGTCGACGCGGACCTGATAAGCGACGACACGCTGGACAGGTGGTTGCTGAAGAACATGAGCGCGGCGCAGCACACCTCCGGCACCTGCAAGATGGGGCCGTCGTCCGACCCCAACGCCGTCGTCGACCAGTTCTGCAACGTCCACGGATTGGAGGGATTGCGCGTCGTCGACGCCTCAATCATGCCCAACGTAGTCCGCTCCAACCCCAACGCCAGCACCATGATGCTGGGCGAACGCGCCGCCGAGTGGGTCCGCCAAAACACAACCGCCTAAAAACCTTCCCCCACTATTCCCAAAATCTTTGAGCGCCTTGGATTATGGCTCGATGTTGGCGTGTCTCAACAATCATCCTATCGTTGACGGAATATACCCGGCGAATTGGATGTCTGGACACCACCTCTCCAAGGTATTGTCCGTCTTCACGAAACCAGCGGAATCGTTTATTCTCCAGCAATCCAAATCCGGTCTGGGCAACAACAAGGTCTCCAGCAGAAAATGTATCCTTTAGGGCAACCAACTTGTCGTCCCTAAGTATGTAGAGTCTCGTATCAGTGAGAAGATAAAGATAGTCTCCCGTGTCAATTATTCGCCGTGGGACGTTGCCAATATCGTAAGCTGTCAAGCCCTCTCCATTTTCGTCAACCTTCACAACGCGTCCTGAGTATCCCGCAAGATAGACTGAGTCTGATTTAGCTGCGAAGCACGCAGCATAAATCCAGTCTACAGCGTGAATCTCCCCAATAGACATGGTCATCGTCATAGAAAATCTGTGGCCGTCGACCTCAAATTCCGAAGCATCGAGTTCTTGCTCGAATGTTACACCTGCGTATTGCGGGAGAGTAGATGCTTCTATACTTGTGAGAGTCTCTGCTGCCAAGTTTATCGACTTCATTTTTTCTTGAGCCTGATGGAGACCAGGATTCAAATCAGGATGCCATTGTTTAGCAAGTGAACGATATCGTTGCTTGACTTCTTCTGAATCTATGGGCAAAGTCAGCCCCATTACACTAAGGGCGTTTTCTACTTCAGAACTCGTATGGAAATTTTGAGAAGGCGTTGTAACCCGCGACCATCCCTCCTTAAGTGGTAGCTTCGCACCCCATAGGCCCTTACCGTCTAAACCAACGCACCAAGCCTCGTCAACACCCGTGTAGAGATACGACTCTGAACCCTCAGACAGTGCAACACAACGGAGATGGTTTTTGAGTTGCTTGTCGGGGATGTCGAATCGCTTCCTTAGAGCCAAGACTTCCGGAGCATCAGTTATACCCGTTTCGAGAACCAACCCAAGCTGATCATCATAGATGTGAATTACGCAGTCGCGCGACATGGCAATCATGCCCCGTCCTAGGGGATGTACGCCAACTCGATAAGTGCCATGTCGCATACCCACCTTGGCTACCATGCAGCCTGAACGGTCATAGCGAAGTGCGGCGGCTTCTATGTTTCCCAGACCTTCCGCCTTTGCAAGGTCATCGATCATCAAAATACCTGAGTCGTAAGGGTGAACTTGTCGAAAGGCCGGATCCGGACGTTCGCTCATGGGAATGCTTGTAATTGATTCAATTTTCCAATTTGTGTCTCTAACCTCAAAGTAATCAGCAGGGGACGCGAGATTGTCTCGCTCACGCACCCTCGCAGATTCTTCCCATTTGGTCGGTGAATGGGGCAACGGAACATAGCTTAGGTTTGCAAGATCTATCTCTTGAACATTGATTGAACTTCGGACTTTTCGATGTGGTCCAATGCTCTCCCTTGCGGGCTGTTTCGGAACATCGATGGCACCTACTATAGCAATCTGATATGTCCGTCCCTTCTTAATCCTAACGATTTTCCTAGCTCTCTCCAGATAGGAAATCAGCCTTGCCACTCGACGTCCGTCACTCTCTCCTATCAGACCCTTTACCTCGGTTTGCAGACAGCCAGGATTTTTTCCTACTCCTTCCAATATCTTCTCAACTAAACGAATATCAATTCGGTGTTGTTGAACGTTATCAGCCCATTTGATTAGTTCGGGTGAGCGTTCAATAAGCTCCTGCATTCGTCGAAGACCTTCCTCGTCTCCAACCACCGCAAGAATGGTCCCACCTTGCTGGAGAGCCGGAATGCTGGGTATCACGAATGACCCAAACTGTCTACGGGTTTCTGTAATCCAAGTTGGAATGCATTCCATATTGAGGCGAACGAGCTTTGCGGCCTCATCGAATTCATTACTTTGGATCGCTTGCTGCATCCGCGTCAAGGTGTCGAAGTACCTATCGCTTGAATCACTCTCAAAAGACTCGTACACACGATCATTTAGTTGTTTGGAGTCTCTTTTACTCTTCTCTTCACCAACCTCATCTGTCATTCCAAACAAACGCCTAATGAATTGCATTGCAAATCCTACTCACTTTTCTTCCAACATAACCATCTTCGAGATATGGCTAGTGTCTCTGTGAACTCGATTGAGTTGTATGACATGCGCCTATCATCAACAAGCCCTTACGGCATCAGCCGTAGGGATTTCCACTCCGCCATGGCTGAAACGTAAACGTAATGACTGCGAAAACAGACAAGATGATAATCGCCCCAACTAGGTCCTGGTCTAGAGCAGCGGTCATTGCATCTCCAAGCAAAGGTCGGATTGCTGTGGAAACTGCCAATGCCACGAAGATGGAAATAGGAGCCACAAGTCCCAAAGGAACAAATTCGGCTCGACCAATTCTGACAACCCTGAAGAATGTTGCATTCGAAACTGCAAAGAATAAAGCGGCCAAGTACGAGATTCCCCCCATCACTCCAAACTCATGGAACGCAGTCGGGATTAGGACAACGGCAATGCCGAGTCCACAGGGGAAATATAGGCATCTAAGAAGGAGAGCCGGTTCGTTCAACGCGGACTCCCACGCTGTCAGTGATCTCCCCAAATGCCAAGCAATCAGTTTGTACAATAGCTGCATGGGCCTATATCGGAGGTATGTAGCAAGGTTGCCTACTACTCTATCTCCTTCTCCTTACGTTAGAATTATACCATCAGAGGTAGGTGTGGACTCGCATCTGCGAATCTGCCAACTCTTTCGATGTCTTGGGGGAACTGCCCATCAGATTTCGGCTTACCCTGTGCCACCCCACTCCCCCTCACCCCACCGGCGGGTAATACGGCGCGCCCCAGTTCACGTCGGGGTTGGACACCATCAGGCTGACGAAAATCGGCGTCAGAAACGCCATAATCCTCCGCCCGTCCCGCACCTGGTCCCGATTCACCGAACTCCTCCACGTCGCGCCGCCGTGAATCAACTGATTCCGCAGCACGTACAGCCGACTAAACAAGATACTCAAGACGGTCTCGGTATCGTATTCGTATAGAGCAACCTCAGCGTTGCGTTTGCTCTCAGCAAACAGGCTAGTCCAATTGCGATAACCAGGCACCCTGTTATGATGCTTCCAGAAAGGTTCGAACACATACCTGTTGTTCAGCAAATCCTTGATTTCATTCGAGAATCTTTGCCAGATTGCGTTGTAGACTACTTCACGCCCATCCAATCCTACAATCTTACCGAAGTATTCCCGGAAGCTCTCCTGCTCCCTGACCCACTCAGCGTCCTGTCTGTCTTCAGAATAGATGGCATTGAACCCAATCCAGTAGAAGATAAATGCTGCATCGTCGTCGTCCGATTCCTGTTCCGCCCGCCCAATCCAGCTTAAGGCCCTGTGAATACGAAGCTGCAACCCCTCCGGCAATCTCTCCCAAACCGCCAAGCATTGGCGCCGTAACTCTTCGTGAGAAACGCCACTTTCAGGAAGATGATTCGTCACAACCCCGCCTCAACAAATCCGACGCCAAACGGAAATATCAGCAAGTTAGAGGAAAGTGACCCGCCTCGGACTCGAACCGAGAACCTACTGATTAAGAGTCAGTTGCTCTGCCAAATTGAGCTAGCGGGCCGCCGATTTGAGATTATACCACGAATGCCAACCTCGCTACCTGCCGTATCTCAGCCGCTCTATCAGATACGGATGCAGCCCCGCCCGACGCATCCGCTCCTGCGTCGCCGCGACGTCGTACCCCACCCGATGATGCGCCAGCCGCCCCTTCTCCGCGTCATACAGCAGATAACTCGCCCGCGGATCCCCGTCCCTCGGCTGCCCCACGCTCCCCGGATTGGCGATGAGCCGACCCTCCCCCAACTCAACCTCCTGCCCGTCCTGCAACATCGCGAACCGCGGCATCCCCTCCGCCTCCGCGCACACGAAGGGCAGGTGCGAATGCCCCACCAGGCAGAACCGCGTCCTCATCCGCCGGAAGGTCTCCAACGCCGACGGCCCGTTCACCAGGTACTCCCACAGCGGGTCCCGCAGGCTCCCGTGCGCCATCGAAAACGGCTCCCGCGTCGCCACCTTCGGCAGTCCTTCCAGAAACGCCGCGTGGTCCGACCCCAACTGCTCCCGCGTCCACAACGCCGACTGCGCCGCGTAGCTGTTGAAATTCTCAACGCCAATCTTCCCCAACGCGGCGTAATCGTGGTTGCCCGCCACGCAAAGCGGCTCCAACTCCGCCAGCGCCTCGATGCACTCTCCCGGCTCCGGCCCGTAGTCCACCACGTCCCCCAGACACCACACCGCGTCGAACCCGCCCCTTTCCCGCGCGTCCTCCAACACCCTCTCCAGCGCCGGAAGGTTGGCGTGAACGTCGGAAATAATCAGCGCGCGCATCCTGCGTCTATACTACACCTTGAAAGCCGCAACCCCTAGCATCTACAATCCTTGAACCATGAATCCCACCGCCGCCAAAATCGCCAACGTCGGAGAATTCGGCGTCATAGACCGCCTCACCCGCCGCATCCTGACTCGCCGTCAGCCGACTTCCGCGTCTTCCATCAGCCCCCTTTTGGTAGACACGGGCGACGACGCCGCAGCCTGGCGCAGCCCCGCCGGTTCCCACCTCTTTACCACAGACACGATGGTCGAAGGCGTCCACTTCACCCGCGACACCCTTTCGTGGGAGGACGTGGGCTGGAAGGTCATGGCCGTCAACGCCAGCGACGTGGCCGCGATGGGCGGGCATCCCCTCTATGCCCTCGTCACCCTCGGCCTACCCCCGGACTTCCCCCTTCACGCCATCGACTCCATGTACGACGGAATGTTGACGATGGCTGACGATGCTCGCTTCCACATCATCGGCGGCGACGTGGTCAAGTCCCCCGCCGCCTTCATAACCGTCGCCCTCGTCGGCGCCATCGAGCGTTCGCCCATGACCCGCGACGCCGCTCGCCCCGGCGACCTGGTAGCCGTCACCGGCCCCCTTGGATCCTCCGCAGGAGGATTGGCGTTGCTTCAGCGAGATGGAAGGATTCCATCCAACCCTATGCTCCAAGCCCACCGTCGCCCCCAACCCCACCTGTCCCAAGGCGAAATCCTCGTCGAAGAAGGCGTAACCTGCGCGATGGACATAAGCGACGGACTAATCGCCGACCTCTCCAAACTCTGCCACGCCAGCAATGTCGCCGCCCAAATCGAAGCCCGCCAACTCCCGACCATCCCCGACCTATCCCGCCACTTCCCCGAAACCTACCTCGAAAAAGCCCTCTCCGGCGGCGAAGACTACGTCCTCCTCTTCACCGCGCCGCCGGACGCCATGAATCGCGTCCTCCGCCGAATCCCCCAAGCCGCCGTCATCGGCAAAATCACCGACGGACAACCCGGCCGCGTAACCGTCCTTGACGAAAACGGCAACGAAATCACCCCCATCCAATCCGGCTGGGACCACTACCGCTAAATGCCCCCCGAACTTCGCATAACCAGCCGCAGCGCCGACGACACCCACGCCATCGGTCGCATCATCGGCGCCCACGCCCGGCCCGGCGACCTGTTCCTTCTCACCGGCCCCCTCGGCGCGGGCAAAACCTGCCTCACCCAGGGCATCGCCTGGGGCCTCGGCGTGAAGGGGCGACCGCGCAGCCCCACCTTCGTCCTGCTCGCCCGCTACCAGGGCCGCCTCACCATCCACCACGCCGACCTTTTTCGGATTGAAGGAACCGCCGACGCCCTAACCCTCGGCTTGGAGGATTGCTTGAACGACGATGACGTTTGCATCGTCGAATGGGCCGACCGCGCCCCCGAACTCTTCGTCGAACCCGCCCTAAGCGTCGAAATGGACCACCACCCCGACGATAACGACACCCGCGCCATCACCCTCCGAACCGACCACCCCCGCTACCAGCCCATCCTCGACGCCCTCGCCGCCAGAGAAAGCTGACATGCTCCTCGCCATCGACACCTCCACCCCCAACGCCGGCGTCCTTCTGTGGGACGACGACCGCCCCGTCTACTCCCATACCTGGCGTTCGGCATACAACCACACCGCCCACCTCATGCCCGCCGTCCGACAAGCCCTCCAGCAGGCGGGCACAACCCCCCGCGAGCTTGAAGGAATTGCCGTCGCCCTCGGCCCCGGCGGCTTCAGCGCCCTCCGCGTCGGCATCAGCGCCGCCAAGGGCCTCGCCCTTCCGTGGGGCACTCCCCTCGTCGGAATAAGCACATTGGAGACGGAAGCCTACCCCTACGCCGAAACTGGCTTCCCCGTCTGCCCCCTGCTCAACATCGGACGTCGCGACATGGCCTGGACAATCTACCGGAAAGACGCCGATGGTTGGCGGAAGGTTAAGGACGAAACGATAACCGCCAACGCCGACTTGGCGACGACCCTCCCCACCGACGCCCTAATCTGCGGCGAAGGAACCCTCACCGCAGCCCCCCTCCTCCAAGCCTCCAACCCCCAAAGCCATCAAGCCCCTCCACATTCCTCCCCATCTGTCATTCCCGCCCCCCTTTCTCGTCATTCCCGCGAAAGCGGGAATCCACTTCCCAACCCTCCATTCCCCCACATCATCGAATACCCCGGCCCCTCCCTACGCCTCTGGGCATTGGCCCGCCTCGCCTCCGACAGGCTCGAGCGAGGAGAATCAGACGACGCCAATTCCCTCCAACCCCTATACCTGCGAAAACCCAGCATCACCCCCCCAAACCCACCCAAAAGGGTACGCCGTTGACCGCGTCCCACCCCCCGCTCACCCTGATCCCATCGAAGGGTCGAGCGGACAACCGCACCACTCTTGCTCCCGCGAAAGCGGGAGCCCATCCCCATCCGCTCACCCTGAGCCTGTCGAAGGGTCCAGCGGGCGACCGCACCACTCTTGCTCCCGCGAAAGCGGGAGCCCATCCCTCTCCGCTCACCCTGAGCCTGTCGAAGGGTCGAGCGGTAGCAAGCGCCTCCCATCTTCTCCCTTCCCCCTCGACGGGGGAAGGTTAGGATGGGGGTGATTCGGCAGGGAGAATGTCAATTCAGGTATCCGAGAACCTCACAACAAACCCACACCCACAGGAGGAACCGTGACCGAAAACACTCAGCAGACCCTCGTCCTGATCAAACCCGACGGCGTCCAGCGCGGACTCATCGGCGAAATCATCTCCCGCCTCGAGGCCCGCGGCCTACGCATCGCCGCCATGAAAATGACCCGCCTCGACGTGGACACCGCCTCCCGACACTACGGCGTCCACCGCGAGCGTCCCTTCTTTCAGGGATTGGTGGACTTCATAACCTCCAGCCCCCTCGTCGCCATCGTGCTCGAAGGCCCCAACGCCGTTGACCTGGTACGACGCACGATGGGCGCCACCAACCCCCTCGACTCCGCGCCCGGCACCATCCGAGGCGACCTGGCCGTAGACATCGGACGCAATCTCATCCACGGCTCAGACTCAACGGAAACGGCGGCCACGGAAATCCGCCTCTTCTTCAACGAAGCCGAAATCACCAACTACAACCGAAGCGTCCAACCCTGGATAACCGAATAACCCCCCTCTTCCCCCTTGACGGGGACCTATGCATAACCCTCCCAAGGGCTTTGATTAGCCTCTTCCCCCTCGACGGGGGAAGATTGAGATGGGGGTGATTCGTATGGAGTGGATGGCGTATTCGACAGTTACGCAAAGGTCTCCTTGATGAGGGAGGATTGAAGCCTGTCCTGAGCCTGTCGAAGGGTGAAATCCCCTCTTACCTCTTCCCCCTCGACGGGGGAAGATTGAGATGGGGGTGACTCCCCTTAGAGTAGAAAAAGAACGCCGCCTACTGAATCCTCACCACCTGCGGCGCCTTGCTCCACAACTCCTCCAGCCGGTAATACTCCCGCTGCTCCGCGCCGAAAATGTGCACGATAACGTCCCCGAAGTCCAGCAGCACCCACCCCGAATCCCCCCGTCCGCCCTCCCGGTTATTCAAGATGACCCCCGCCAGCTTCAACCGCTTCACCATGTCGTCCCGCAGCGCCCGCGCCTGCCGGCCCGTCCCCGCCGTCATAATCACGAAGTAGTCGGCGAAAATCGCCTGACCCCTTATGTCAAGCAGCACTATGTCCTCCGCCTGCAGGTCGGAGGCGATGTCTACCACCCGGTGAGCAACTTCCGTCGGATTCAGGGCGAAACCTCCCAAGTGCCTTTCCCCCATTATAGATTCCGACGCCTCTTGCGGCAACGCAATCCCATCCCCACTTTCGCCCATCATTCCCCAACAACGCGTCATTCTGAGAAGGCCCCTCGCTTCCCCGTCATCCCCGCCCCCCTTCTCGTCATTCCCGCGAACGCGGGAATCCATCTTCTCCCTCCCAAAGGCTACGCATGGCGGCAGCCCCCAAATTTGCCTAATCCCCCCTCGGCGTGTACCATCTTCCCCCAGTTGAATTACCTACGCCCGCCAAACAACCATGTCCGCAATTAAAGCCCCCCCAACCGACGCTGCGTCCCTCATCGACGCCGATATGCAGGCCGTCCTCGACCGCTACCTGCCCAACCGTCGCCCCATGTCCGTAGATGACTACGACTGGGACGAAATGCGCCCCGATTCCGTCGACCGCGACTTCCTCGAAGCCGTCGGCTTCGTCACCCTCGTCGAGGCCAACCCCAAAGACCCCGGCGGCCAGATCATCAAGGCCGCCGACCGCAGCGACGCCCCCTGGCTCCGCCGCTTCATCACCCAGACCTGGCTCCCCGAGGAAGGAATGCACCACGCACCCTTCAAGGAATACCTCGTCCGCTCCGGCGCCTACGACCAGGACTTCCTGGACGACGAAATCTCCAAGGTCATCGACCGCGGCTTCGTCCACGGCGCGGGCTACTCCGAACTCCAGGCCGCCACCTACGGCTGGCTCCAGGAGCTGATCACCTGGCGCTTCTACGACTCCATGCGCGACTATCTGCTCTCCCATGCCGACGACGCCAACCCCGCCGACCCGGTGATGGTGAAAATCCTCGCCGACATCGCCAAGCAGGAGAACTTCCACCGACACGTCTACCTCACCGGCGCCAAGACCGTCCTGAAGCATCAGCCCGAGCGAAAGGGCGAAGTGGTAACCGCCGTCGCCGAATTCCTCATGCCCGGCCACCACATGGCCCCCGACTGGCAGCCGAAAGCCCCCGTATGGTCCGAAAAATTCAACTTCCCCCTCAAGCAGGTCATCCACGACATCGCCCACGGCATGGTGGAACTGACGGGTCATCGCGGCCTCGGCCAGGCGACGATTCTCTACGGCGCCCGCAACGACATTCACTGGTACCTGAAACCCCTCGTCGCCGTCCTCCGCCCCCTCTCCCTCCCCTTCTCCTCCCCCGTCAACTACCTCTCCGGCCGCCTCATCGCCCGCGCCTTCTAACCCCTCCACACGTCAAGCTGGAGTACTTGGCTGATACGAGATTAGTCGGTAAGATTGAGGTTCCAAATTACATAATGCTCCTTACGGGCAAATTACTGACATCTGAGAGGAATTGAGTGTCATTCCATTCTGCTGTTTACACTGACACCCCAATAGATCGGTCCGAGATAAAACAGGCCGTCCTAAATATTGAGAGAAAAAGCCGTAGCAACCCATTCTCTTGGAGAGGCCAATTTTCTCCTCAATTTGTCCAAGCTATATTAGAAAGATACACTTCTGTTGATTCAGTGATATTGGATCCATTTCTCGGAAGCGGAACAGTCCTGTTTGAAGCGGGCAACGCTGGGCTTTCCGCCTTCGGTACGGAAATCAACCCGGCTGCAATTTCTCTTGCGAGCATTTATCAATTCGTGAATGTTCCATTTGAAACAAGAAGAAACTCAATTAAGAGACTTGACTCAAGACTATCTAGGATACTTCCAAATACAGAAGCCTTACTTCCTAATCATAGGCGCAAGTTCGATGAAGATTCATTTAAGTCATCGCTTGTGGCACTAGAGAGGTCAATCACCGATCCACTAGAAAAAATTATGATGAGAACATTGATTGTAACCTTGGACTTCTACGTCCCTATTTCCTCTCTAAATAAGCCCATTAAGCAATGGGAAAATCTTGTCCAGTTTGTCCTGAATCTACCATATTCAGGCCGCACCATCCGAGTGTATCATTCCGATGCTCGGAACATACCACTGGAAGACGCCTTTGCAGATTTAGTCGTCACGTCACCCCCTTATATAAATGTGTTCAATTACCATCAGCAATACAGAGCTTCTGTAGAGGCGTTGCACTGGAACTTACTGCATGTAGCACGATCCGAGGTTGGTGCAAACCGTAAGCATCGGAGCAATAGATTCTTGACAGTGATTCAATACTGCCTTGATGTTGCTCAGGTGTTTGAGGAACTACTAAGGGTGTGCAAGCATAATGCTCGAATTATTTTCGTGGTCGGTAGAGAATCAAAGGTGCGTGGGATACCATTCTACAATGGACAGATAGTAGCAGAGTTGGCTACTGAGGTACTTGGCCTTCGATTGATTCTAAGACAAGAGAGAGTCTTCTTGAATCGTTTTGGAAATGCAATCTATGAAGATATTCTACATTTTATGCCACGTGCTACAATTGCTCATGGTTCAATACTGAAACGAGCTAGATCGATTGCCCAAAACGTGTTAGTACGAGCAAGGACATCAGCATCAGGCACTGTAAGAGCAGATTTAGAAGCAGCTCTAATTGGAATAGGCAAGGTTGCCCCGTCACCTATGTACGTCAGACAGCAAAACAAAGATTTGCGCTCTAAGTGGACACGCCAATGGTAACATTGCCAACCCCTCACGGCGATAAGCTAGTCGCCCTGTTGAAGAATCAAAAACTACCTAAGGATGATGTTTGGAGAGTAGAAGAAGCGATCCGGCATTATTCAAACTGGCTGTCTGAAATGGATAAGATTCAGGGGCCATCTGCGAACATGGTTGGCTCAATGACCACCCTTTTAAATGAGTACAAGATGCACATCGATATAGGGCTGATATTCGACAGTGAACACGATTTCTTGTACAGGCAAAAAGGTCAACTTAAGCTAGATAACTCGATAATTGAGGAATTTTTGCCACAGCTTGTATCTAAGGCACTCCCGGACTCAGTCAAAAAACTGGATATATCGTTGGGACCTACCACCACCTTCTCATCATTGAGATTTGACGAGAATATCAAAGAAGCTCGTCACGGTGGCGGGGTGACTATTCGTTCGAAAGATCAGGATTTTGCAATTGGGCGCAGGTTATTTGTCCGTACTTCACACTATGAGGATTTTACAGAATCAGTAACCCTGCAATCCAATATCGCGTATTTGGCGGCTGAGATAAAGACAAATTTAGACAAGACTATGTTTCAAGAAGCCGCGGCCACTGCATTAGACATCAAGACAATTGTCCCGGGAGCACGATACTACCTACTTTGCGAGTGGCTTGATATGACCCCAATAAATTCGGCAACAACAGCAATCGATGAAATTCTGATATTACGTCGAGCGAAAAGGTTATCATCAAACATCAGAAGCGGCTTTTCCTCTTATGCAGGAAGAAGCGATAGACGAGACTTCTATCAGGAGTATCTCTCCGAAAATCCTCTATCATCCAAAACATTTGGCAGGTTTCTTGATCACGTGGTTAGACTGGTATCTGATGAAAGTGAAAACGATGTCGTAACTCGCGGTTATTTCTAACCCCCCCTTGCCACCAACCCCCACCCCGTGCTATCATCCCTCCCGTGAAACATATAGACGAAACTCGCCATAAAATCAAATACCCCCAAACCCCTCCTCCACTCCGTCAAATCCTCCGCCAAACCCACAAAAATTCAGCAATTCCCCACCTACCAACAACCATGAATAAATCTAAACCCGTAATCCAGAAATTTTCTGAAACGAAAATCATGCCTGAAACGAATCATTTCAGGCACGAATTCGATTTTCCCAACGAATCGCTCCCACGCACAAGATCTAAAAAACTAATCCTCCGCTTCCCCCACGTGAATCAGCCCATCCCATTGCCGCCCCCGCCGTCCCTGTGCTAACCTGAACCCCGCCATGAACACGCGCCCAACCCCCAACTCAAAGGTCATCGTCGCCATGAGCGGCGGCGTCGACTCATCCGTCGCCGCCCTCCTGCTCAAGCGCGCCGGCCACGACGTCATCGGCGTCACCATGAAGCTCTTCGACTACCCCGCCGAAAGCGCCCCAGCCTACAACAAGGGCTGCTGCACCCTCGACGACGTGGAAGACGCCCGCCGCGTCTGCCACATCCTCGACGTGCCCCACTACGTCTTCAACCTCCAGCGCGAATTCCGCGCCCACGTCATCGACTACTTCCTCAAGGAGTACCAGCGCGGCAAGACCCCCCATCCCTGCATCGCCTGCAACGACCGCATCAAGTTCTCCTTCCTCCTCCGCCGCGCCCGCTTCCTCGGCGCCTCCCACGTCGCCACCGGCCACTACGCCCGCATCATTGACAGCGACGAAGGTTGGCGTCTCCTCACCGGCCTCGACGCCAACAAGGACCAGTCCTACGTCCTCTTCGGCATGAACCAGAACCAGCTCTCCCAGACCCTCATGCCCGTCGGCTTCTACCCCAAGGACGAAATTCGCCGCATGGCCGCCGACGCCGGATTCCCCAACGCCCACAAGCCCGACAGCCAGGAGATTTGCTTCATCCCCCTCGGCGACTACCGCAGCTTCCTCCGGACGCGCGTCACCCCCAAGCCGGGCCGCCTCATAAACAGCAACGGCGAGACGATGGGCGCCCACCGCGGCATCGAGTTCTACACCGTCGGGCAGCGCCGCGGCCTCGGCATCACCTCCCCCAACCCCCTCTACGTCACCCACATCGACCCGGACAGCGGCGACATCACCATCGGCCCCGAAGCCGAACTCTACCGCGACGGCCTCTGGGCCTCCAACGTCAACTACATTCTGGATGAGCCGCCCGCTCCCGGCACAGAGGTCTCCGTGAAGATTCGCTACAAGTCCACCCAGACGCCTGCCCGCCTCTACCCGGATGGCAGCGACGCCCTCCTCCGCTTTGACGAACCCCAGCGCGCCGTCACCCCCGGCCAGGCCGTCGTCTTCTACCAGGACGACGAGGTTATCGGCGGAGGCCGCATCTCCCTGCCTCCAAAGCCTGATTCCCGGATACCCGTAGGGGCGATTGGCGAATCGCCCGCCTCCACCGGCGCCGCAACCCTCTCTCTGGACGGCGGATTTGGGGCCAATGCCCTCCCTTGACCTGGAGCGCAACCTCCACCGCGCCGGCCTGACCCTGATAGCCGGCGTGGACGAAGTCGGACGCGGCGCCCTCGCAGGCCCCGTCATGGCCGGCGCCGTCATCCTCCCCCCCGCCCTCGACCCCGCGGCTCAGTGGTTGGACGGAATCGACGACAGCAAGAAGCTCACCCCACAGCAGCGCGAACGCGCCGACAAGGACATCCGCAAACACGCCCTCGCCGTCTCCATCGGCGCCGCCGGCCCCGAGGAAATCGACCAACACGGCATCGTCGCCGCCACCCGCCTGGCAATGGTCAGAGCCGTCGACGGACTCGATCCGAAACCCCAACACCTCCTCGTAGACTACCTCACCCTCGACGAATCCGGCCTCCCCGTAACCCCCGTCACCCGCGGCGACGGCATCAGCCACTCCATCGCCGCCGCCGCCATCGCCGCCAAGGTCGAACGCGACCGCCTCATGTCCGACATGGACGCCCGCTGGCCCGGCTACGATTTCCACAAACACAAGGGCTACGCCAGCCTCTTCCATCGCCAGCAGCTTCAACGCCTCGGCCCGACGCCCATCCACCGCCACACCTTCGCCCCCGTCCGGAGGGCCTCCCTATACCATCCAAACCCCAAGCCATGCCTTCATCCCAAACCCGTCTAGGAAGTTTGGGCGAAAGGCTGGCCCGCCAGCGACTCCTCCGCCTCGGCTGCCGCATCCTCCACGCCAACTACCGCTCCCAGTGGGGCGAGGTGGACATCATCGCCCAACACAAGAACGTCATCCTCTTCGTCGAAGTGAAGACCCGCCGCTCCACGTCCTTCGGCGTCCCCGAAGAAGCCATCACCCCCGCAAAGACTGAAAAACTCATCGCCACCGCCGAGACCTATCTCGACGAGCACAACCTGTCCGACAATCACTGGCGCATCGACCTGATCTCCGTCGAAATCGACAGAACGGGCCGCGTCCTCCCTCTCCGTCACCTCGAAAACGCCATCGACCACCCCGACTCCTGACCCGCCCCAACCCAACCTATGCTAAAATACCCCACTCAAGGAGCAAGCAGCCATGAACCCCACCATCCTCCCGTCATTCCCGCGAAGGCGGGAATCCAGTGCAAGCCTCATCCCCTCATGATGCCCCCACTACCCTTATCATGACCCCTCACTCCGCTCATCCTGAGCTTGTCGAAGGATGCCCCCAATCCAAACCCACAACCCACCTGCAATGACTCAATCCAACCTCCTCCGCCTCCACATAACCTCCCTCCAACGCTCCTGCATAGCCCTCAGCAACGCCGCCGAACGCCGCCTCCCCGACGGCGCCGCCGCCGCCAAAACCCTCTACAGCCTCGCCGGACGTCTTCCCGGCCCCATCGACCCACAGGCCGAAACGGAAACCCCCGATTCCCTCCCCCAATCCCTCGCCCTCATCCGCGGCGCCCGCGCCTCCCTCTCATACCTCACCCACGCCGGCCAGTTCAGCGACCTGGGCCTCCGCATCACCGACGCGATTCTCGCCACACTCGACACCCTTCAATCCGACTTCGGGCGCGAACTCCGCAAAGACGCCCAACGCAAAATACGCGGCCTATATGTTATTATTGACCCCCTGGTGACGGGTGACAGGCCACCGGAATACATTGCCGAGCAAGCACTGGAAGGCGGCGCAGCTATTCTTCAACTTAGAGACAAGACGCGAGACAAGGGCCTCTCAATGCCCTTGGCCCGACGCTTAACCGAACTCTGCCGGGAGAAGGACGCCGTGCTCATCATCAACGACCACGCCGACGTGGCAGCCGCCGTCGAAGCCCACGGCGTCCACGTCGGCCAGGACGACCTCCCCGTGGAATCCGCCCGGATGGTCCTCAACGACCACCAGATTGTCGGTCGCTCCAACCACCACGCCGAAGAAGCCCTCGCCTCCCAGGCCCAGGGCGCGGACTACATCGCCGTGGGCGCCATGTACCCCACCGGCTCCAAGGACCAGCCCATCGTCGAAGGCCCGCCCCTCGTCAGCGCCGTCAAGAACGCCATAGACCTCCCCGTCGTCGCCATTGGCGGCATCACCGCCGAACGCGCCCCCGAAGTCGTAAGAAGGGGCGCCGACGCCATATGCGTCATCAGCGCCGTCGGCCTCGCCCCCAACCCCCGCGACGCCGCCGGCCGCCTCGTCGAAGCCATCATCAACGCCGGAGGCCGCGCCTGATGCCCTCCCTCCACGCCGACTCCTTCGCCCGCCTTTCCGACGTATCCCTCGAAGCCTTCAACCAGCGACACGACGCCCGAGAGCGCGGCCTCCGCATCTCCCGCCAGGTCATCCGACTCTCAGCCAACGCCATCCGCGCCGTCCACCGCTCCGAATTCGACCGCGCCCGCGACCTCATCGCCCAGGCGCGAGCCGACCTCCAGGAATGCGCCCCCATCCTTCAAACCAACCCTGAAATCTATCACGCGGGCTACATGGCCGACGCCCGCAAGGAATTCAGCGAAGCCAACATCACCCTCGCCCTCCTCTCCGGTCAAGCTCTGCCCCAGCCCGAGGACATAGGCGTCGACCCCACCGCCTACCTCAAGGGACTGGGCGATGTGGCCGGCGAACTCCGCCGCTACATCCTCGACTCCCTCCGTTGGAACCGGTGGCAGCGCTGCGAGGAGGTCATGGAAGTCCTCGACGACATCTACTCCCTCCTCGCCACGATGGACTTCCCCGAAGGCGTCACGATGGGCCTCCGCCGCACCACCGACATGGTGCGCGGCACCCTGGAGCGCACCCGAGGCGACTTCACCCTCGCCCTCAGGCAGCGCTCCCTGGAGGAGAAGCTGGCCGCCTGGACGGATAGCGGCCGGCAGCCCGCGAGCGGCGCATAAACCCAATCTTCAGCAAAAGGAGCACAGTCAAAACGCAATGGCAACCTTTGTAATAGCAGCGGTGGCGGGCGTAACGGCCCTTGTGGTGGCCGTTTCCCTTGCCGTTCGCGTCATGCGCGCCAACAAGGGCAACGTCGAAACCATCGCCATCGGCGCCGCCATCCAGAGCGGCGCGATGGCCTTCCTGAAGCGCGAGTATCTGGTGCTGCTGCCCTTCGTGCTGGTGGTGACCGCCGTCCTCTGGATAGTCATCGACATCATCCAGTTCGACTCCCTCGTCCCCAGAACCGCCATCGCCTACCTCGCCGGCAGCTGCACCTCCGCCCTGGCCGGATTCCTCGGCATGAACATCGCCATCCGCGCCAACACCCGCACCGCCGCCACCGCCCAGACCGGTCTCAACCCGGCCCTCCGCGTCGCCTTCAACTCCGGCGCCGTCATGGGCCTCACCGTCGTCGGCCTCGGCATTCTCGGCATCACCATCCTCTATCTGATATTCCAGGACATCACCTACGTCGCGGGATTCGGCCTCGGCGCTTCCTCCATCGCCCTCTTCGCCAGAGTCGGCGGAGGAATCTACACGAAGGCCGCCGACGTGGGCGCGGACCTGGTCGGAAAGGTCGAGGCGGGCATTCCCGAGGACGACCCGCGCAACCCCGCCGTCATCGCCGACAACGTCGGCGACAACGTCGGCGACGTGGCCGGGATGGGCGCCGACTTGTTCGAATCCTACGTCAGCTCCATCATCGCCGCCATCGCCCTCGCCGGCGCCGCCGTCACCATCGTCTTCACCGGCGACTCGGCGGGGAGAACCCTTCCCTTCGACGACGACCTCGTCGTCCTGCCCCTGCTCATTGCCGCCTCCGGCATCGTCGCGTCCATCCTTGGCACTTTCCTGGTTAGAAGCAAGGAGCAGGCTTCCTTCTCGGATCTCCTCTGGTCTCTCAGAAGGGGCATCTTCGGCGCCGCAATAATCGTCGTGCTGCTATCCCTCGGCGCCGTGATATGGCTGGACATTCCCCTCCAATGGAACGCCTTCGGCGCCATCGTCGCCGGGCTGGTCGCCGGAGTGATTATCGGCTACTTCACGGAGAGATATACCTCCTACGACTATCGCCCCACCAGGGACGTAGCCGAGGCCAGTCAGACGGGCTACGCCACCGTCATAATCTACGGCCTCGCTACCGGCATGTGGAGCGCCCTCATCCCCGTGCTCACCGTCTGCGGCGCGATAATCGTAGCCTTCGAGTTGTACAGCTTCTACGGCGTCGCCCTCGCCGGCGTCGGCATGCTCTCCACCCTCGGCATCACCCTCGCCACCGACGCCTACGGCCCCGTGGCCGACAACGCCGGCGGCATCGCCGAGCAGGCCCACCTGGCCCCCGAAGTCCGACAGCGCACCGACGCCCTGGACGCCCTCGGCAACACCACCGCCGCCACCGGCAAGGGCTTCGCCATCGGCTCCGCCACCCTCACCGCCCTGGCGCTCATGGCCACCTACGCCATCGCCGCCAACCTCTTCGAAGGCGGCGACGAAAACCGCCTCCTGCTGAACCTGCTGGACCACCGCACCCTCGTCGGTCTGCTGATAGGCGGCCTGCTCCCCTTCATCTTCTCCGCGCTGACCATGCGAGCCGTCGGACGCGCCGCCGACACCATCGTCCGCGAAGTCCGACGCCAGTTCCGCGAGATTCCCGGCATTATGACCGGCGAACGCCAGCCCGACTACGTCCGATGCGTGGACATCAGCACCCGCGGCGCCCTGCTTGCGATGATTGCCCCCGGCGTCATGGCTATCATGGTGCCCATCGCCACCGGCTTCATCCTTGGCAAGGACGCCCTCGGCGGCCTGCTCATCGGCGCCGTTTCCGCCGGATTCCTGCTGGCGATTACGATGGCCAACGCGGGCGGCATCTGGGACAACGCCAAGAAGTACATCGAGTTGGGCAACTTCGGCGGCAAGGGTTCCGACGCTCACAAGGCCGCCGTTGTCGGCGACACCGTCGGAGACCCCTTCAAGGACACCTCCGGCCCGTCGCTGAATATTCTGTTGAAGCTCATGGCCATCGTCGCCCTCATCTTCGCGCCCGTCCTCAAAGACGCCACCCCCCTAATCGGCGGCTAAGACGAACCCATCTCAACCCGTCATTCCCGCGTAGGCGGGAATCCATCTTCTCCCTTCCCCCCTGACGGGGGAAGGTTGGGATGGGGGTGATTCCCCCGCTCACCCTGATTATCCCTGTAGGGGCGACCGGCCGGTCGCCCCTACAATCCCGCCGCCAACCCACCCACTCCCCCATTCCCGCGCCCCCTTCGCCATTCCCGCGCAGGCGGGAATCCAGGGGCGGAACGGCTGCGGGGCGGCCTTTCCCGCTCACCCTGAGCTTGTCGAAGGGTCGAGCGGTGGGTGGAGGATGAAGGTGAACACGCCAACGCCCAAAGATGTATAATATCCCCAAACTGCCAACCCCCGCGGGCGTAGCTCAATGGTAGAGCCCCAGCCTTCCAAGCTGGTTATGTGGGTTCGATTCCCATCGCCCGCTCCACCAACTCCCTCATTCCCGCCACCCCCTCCGTCATTCCCGCGCAGGCGGGAATCCATCTTCTCCCATCCTCTACAGAGCCAAAATGACCAGATACATCTTCCTCATAGCCGCCATCCTCCTGGCCCTGCTCTTCCTCACCGCCCTCCTCACCTGCCGGATGCGCGGCTTCCCCTTCTAGCCCAAACCCCACTCCCATGACAGAACCCCGTCCCAAGGAAAAATACGCCAACGTCAACGGCCTCCGGTTCCACTTCCGCGACTGGGGCGGACGCGGCTGCCCCATGCTCCTCCTCCACGGCCTCGCCTCTCACTGCGGCATCTGGGACCTGGTTGCGCCCATCCTCGCCCGACGCGCCCGCGTAATCGCCCTCGACCTGCGCGGTCACGGCGCCAGCGCCAAGCCCGACTCCGGCTACGACTTCGACACCGTCGCGAAGGACGTCATCGGCTTCTGCCGCGTCGTCGGCCTACGCAGCCCCCTGGTCGCCGGCCACTCCTGGGGCGGCAACGTCGCCGTGCATCTCGCCGCCAACTACCCCGCCCAATTCTCCCGCCTCGTCATGGTCGACGGCGGCTGCATCGAACCCTCAGCCCTCCCCGGCAGGACCTGGGAAAAGGCGCGGCAGGAACTTGCCCCGCCCAACTTCGGCAATGTCACGCTTGAACAGATTGTGGCCCGCATAAAGGGGGGAAGCCTCGCCCCCTACATGACCCCCGCCATCGAGAAGATTCTCGCCGCCAACTTCCACGTCACCCCCGAAGGCTTTGCCCGCCCCAACCTCAGCCGCGACAACCACATGCAAGTCGTCCGCGCCCTGTGGGAACACAAACCATCGCAGCTATTCCCCCGCGTCCGATGCCCCGCCCTCATCCTTCCCGCCCGCAAGGACGCCCCCGACCCAACGAGAACCCGCCAGCAGGAACGCCTCGTGTCCCGCGCCGAAAGCCTCCTCCCCAACGCCCGCGTCGTCTGGCTCGAAGACTCCATCCACGACGTACCCCTCCAACGCCCCCGCCGCGTCGCCCAACTCCTCCTGAACTTCGCCCACTCCCCCTGAACCCCATCCCTCTTGATCCATACCCCCACATATCCGTCATTCCGGCCACCCACTCGTCATTCCGGCGAAAGCCGGAATCCAGTCCCCTCTTAGTCCCTTCCCCCGTCCTGGGAGAAGGTTAGGATGAGGGTATCCCCGCTCACCCTGAGCCTGTCGAAGGGTCGAGCGTCCCCAAATTCCCCCAACCACCCACCCCATCTGTTTGACACCCCATAACGCCACTGATATATTTAATAACCGCCCTCGAAGGCGGCGCGTCCCAACAAAAAATGCCAACCCGCCCGACGCCAAAGTTGCCCCCCAGGGCGAGAGCACGAAAGTAGACGGCACGACAACCCCAAGCAACCACCCAGCCGAAGCAGCGCAAACCCCCGTCGCAGTCGCGGCGGCTTTTTTCGCGGCGCCAACATCCTCACATATCTGGAGAAAACCTTGGTTGGAAAAAATCTCATAGTACGATTCGCCGGCGAAGGAGGCCAGGGCGTTGTTACCTCCGCCGAAGCCCTGGCCCAGGCCGCCACCCAGGCCGGCTACTACGTCCAAACCTTCGCCACCTTCCCCTCCCAGATCCTCGGCGGCCCCACCTGGACCCAGACGCGCGTGTCCACCACCCGCGTCCTCAGCGCCGGCGACGAACTGGACGTCCTCGTCGCCTTCAACCAGGAGGCCTACGACGGTCACGTGGAAGAAGTCCGGGAAGGCGGCGTGGTCATCTACGATTCCGACCAGTTTCAGCTGGAAGACGCGGAGCACAGCTTCGGCATGCCCTTCCAGAAGCTCGCCCGCTCCACCGGCAACACCCGCGCCGCCAACATGGTCATCATGGGCGCCATCGCCCGCCTGGTCAACATGCCCCACGAGTACCTGGAGGAATTCGTCGTCCAGCGATTCACCCGGGGCCGCGACAACGATAAGCAGATAATCGAATCCAACATCAAAGCCCTCGCCCTCGGCCGCGACCAGTCAGCCGAAAGCGGCTTCCACCTCGGCGACATCGACCGCGCCGACAAGCCCACCGGCAAGCAGCTGCTCATCAAGGGCAACGACGCCGTGTCCCTCGGCTCAGTGGCCGCCGGCGTCAACTTCTACGTCGGCTACCCCATCTCTCCCGCCACGCCCATCCTCCTCTGGATGGAGCGCAATCTCATCGGGCCGGACAAGTTCGCATACCAGGTGAGTTCCGAGATTGAATCCATCGCCGCCATCCTCGGCGCGGGCTTCGCCGGCAAGAAGGCCATGACCGCCACCGCCGGCCCCGGCTTCAGCCTTATGAACGAAGGCCTGGGACTGGGCTGGATGGCCGAAATTCCCATCGTCGTCGTAAACGTCCAGCGCGGCGGCCCCGCCACCGGCCTGCCCACCAAGACGGAGCAGTCCGACCTGCTCGCCTGCATCGGCCCCGCCCACGGCGACGTGAACCTTCCAGTCATCGCCCCCGGCACCGTCGAGGAGTGCTTCTACGCCGCCGTCGAAGCCTTCAACTGGGCCGAGCGATACCAGGGGCCGGTAATCCTGATGAGCGAAATGTCCCTCGCCGAGCGAACGTCCAACATCCCCAAGCCCGACCTTAACAATCTGAACGTAGAGAATCGCCTGATCTACTCCGGTCGCAACGGCTACCTGCGATACGAAGGCGACACGGTTTCCCCCATGCCCATACCCGGTCAGCCCGGCTCCTACGTGGCCAACGGCAGCGAGCACGACCCCTTGGGGGATACCACCCATCTGCCCATCCGACACATCCAGATGACGGAGCGCCGCTTCAACAAGCTGAAGCTCCTCGCCAACGGCGGCTACGAACGCCGAAACGCAGACGAACCCGTCGCCCTCATGCCCTGGGGCGGCTCCAAAGGCCCTGCCCTCGAAGCCTACGCGGAGCTTATGGAACAGGGCGTCAACCTCGCCTGGTACTACACCATGTTCCTCAACCCCCTCCCCGAAGACCTGCTGGAGGAGCTTCGAAGCAAGGAACTGGTGCTGGTGCCGGAACTCAACTACCAGGGCCAATGGGCCTCCGTCCTCCGCTCCCAGGGAGTCAACGCCGAGGCCATCACCCAGTACACCGGCCTCCCCTTCAAGGTCAGAGACCTGGTGAAGCGGGTCGGCGGCAAAGTCAAATCCATCCAAAAGGGAATGGTTACAGTATGAGCGCCAAGAACCCCGAATACGACTTCAAGTGGTGCCCCGGCTGCGGCGACTTCGCCGTGCGACGCGCCCTCGAAAAGGCCATGTCTGACCGCATGACCAACTATGAGATACCCATCGAAAACAACGTGGTCGTCGCGGGCATCGGCTGCTCCGGCAACCTCGTTCATCTCCTCGAAGGCGACCAGCCCTACGGCTTCCACGGCATCCACGGCAGGAGCCTCCCCATCGCGATGGGCGTGAAGATGGGACGCCCCGACCTGAACGTGGTCATCGTCGCCGGCGACGGGGACTTCCTCAGCATCGGCATGGAGCACATCGCACCCCAGGCCGCGCGAAACCTGGATGTTTGCGCCGTCATCATGGACAACGCCGTCTACGGCCTCACCAAGGGCCAGAGTTCCCCCACCACGGAACTCGGCGAGACCACCAGCTCCACCCCCTACGGCAAGATGGAAGCGTCCGTGAACCCCCTCGCCCTCTACCTCACCCTTGGCGTTTCCTTCATCGCCTCCGGCTTCTCCGGCAAGCCCAGAGAGCTTGCCGACCTGATTACCCAGGGCATGGAACATCCCGGATTCGCCGTGGTTCACGTCCAGTCCCCCTGCACCACCTACAACAACACCTACCAGATACTCAAAGGGAATCCACGGAAGGGCATCGCGCCGATTCTGTGGGACTTGCCCGACGACCATGACGCCGCCGACTACGACGCGGCTCACTCCGCCATCCGCTCCGGCGGCCTGCCCGTGGGGGTTATCTACCAGGACACCGACCGCCCCACCCTGACCAAGACGGTGGAAGACACCCTGGCGAAGGTCAAGCCCATGACCATGCAGCAAATGCTCGACTTCTACGAAATCAAGTAGTCAATCAGCCAAACGGCTAGACCCCATATATAACAGAACGGGCGCCTCACGTAGGCGCCCTTCCCCCATTCCCCCTATGCCTCCCGTCATTCCCGCGTAGGCGGGAATCCACCTTCTCCCCTCCCTTCTTACCCCTTCCCCCTCACACCTTCCCGTCATTCCCGCGTAGGCGGGAATCCATCTTCTTCCTTCCCCTCTTACCCCTTCCCCCTCACACCTTCCCGTCATTCCGGCGAAAGCCGGAATCCAGTCCCCTCTTCCCCCTTCCCCATCAACCTCCCATCATCCCCGCCATCACCACTCGTCATTCCCGCATCCAACTCCGTCATTCCCGCGTAGGCGGGAATCCATCTTCCCTCTCCTCTCCCCATGCCCCTTCCCCCTTGAGGATATCCCATCTTCCCCTCCTCTCCCTTGAGGGAGAGGATTAAGGTGAGGGTGAAGAACCCTAAGCCGCCGCTTCCGCCTCCTCCAACGCCTGGTACTTCGACGGGCACAACACGCTCACCGTCTCCGCGTGAAACGTCTGCCCCTCCGAATAACTCCCCTGAAGGATGATCTCCGAGTGCTCGTTGAAGAACAGGTCCGGCACAACCCCGTCATAGGAGGCGGGCAGCACGTCCTCCCCTGCGTGAAGCGTAAACGTCGCCATCGTCCCCCCGTCCTCCCTGGAGAACGATTCCGGCACCAGCTTCCCCTTCACCCGCACCGTCTTCCCGTCAACCTCTTCGGAATTGGCCTCCAACTCGTCCACCGTGAAGTAATAGCTGGTGCTCCCCGGAAACGCGGCATAGACGAGATACGCCACCGCCAGCAGCAACACCACGCCAATCAGCGCCAGCCGACCCCGCCCGCCAAGAATCCCCCGCCCTTCGTCCTGGACGCTGAATCTGTTATCGCTTCCCTGAGTCAAATGCACCCCTCTCTACATGGATACCTTTGCATAATCAGGCCATCCTCGCCCAAATGGGCGCTCTATTTTCCGTCATTCCCGCCCCCTTATCGTCATTCCCGCCCCCTTATCGTCATTCCCGCCCCCTTATCGTCATTCCCGCCTCCTTATCGTCATTCCCGCCTCCTTATCGTCATTCCCGTGAAAACGGGAATCCAGGCGGGGTGTCTATGGACTCCCGCCTGCGCGGGAGTGACGGTTAAGGGGTTCCACAAAGGTCTCCTCCTATGAAACTGCCGATACATAAATGGTAGCCTGCCGCTCCAAGGTTGACAAGCGTTGCTACATCTCCCCTCCACCGCCATCCCTACCCCGCATCTCCTCCCGCAAGCCCTCCATCTCCTGCTCAAGCTCGTCCTGCCGCCGCGACGTAATGAACACGTACACGAAGAACACCGCCCACGTTATGGCAAACGCGGCAAACAGGTACGGAATGTTGTTAACCGGCGTCGTTATCAATGCAATCATCGTCTATTCCTATCCTTCCGACCGAATTTCGGCGTCTTCTTTCATCTCTCGCACTCCCCGTTCCACCCTTTTGAGGGACGTCCTCTGTCGCAGCAGAAACGCGAACAGCAGGGTGAACGCAATCACCGACACCATCAGCGCCAGCCGCATGTCGGGATGCAGGTCCGACTCCAGGGAAGGCCCTCCCAACACCAGCCGTTGATGCTGGGTGCGCCACCAGTCCACCGCGAAGTAGACAATCGGCACGTCGATGAACCCGACGATGCCCAGCACCGCCGAAAACTTCATCCCCTGGGAGCGGTTCGCGCTGTAGGCCCGCAGCATCAGATACCCCACGTATATCAGCCACAGCACCAGCGTCGAGGTCAGCCGCGGGTCCCACGTCCACCAGATTCCCCACGTCGGCTTCGCCCAGATCGGCCCCGTAATCAGCACCAGCGTCGTGAAGATTATGCCCAACTCGGCGGCGGAGCTGGCCAGATCGTCCCACTTCTCCTGACGCTTCCACAAATACATGATGCTGCCTATGAAGACGATGAAGAAGGCCAGGAATGCCAGCCACGCCATCGGCACGTGAATGTACATGATGCGCTGCACGTGGCCCGACGTGGCCTCCGTGGGCGCGAACATGAAGGCAAAGTACATATTCAATACCATCACGGCGGCGATGACCGCCAGCGCAACGTTGCGCTTCAGTCCGCCGCGAGTCCTGTTGGAAATTGTCGTCATTCCGTCTGCCTCGCTCTCTGCTCGAAAAAGCCCATATAGCTTACTCCTCTACCACGACGCTGAAAAGCCACGGGCACACCACGATAAACACCGCGTCGAAGACGGCTATGAGTTGCAGCCACCGTAGGGGGGAAGTCAGCGAACCGCCGCCACCGATGGCCGCGCCCGACGTTTCCACCGCCCCGATTATCACCGGCGACACCAGCGGGAAGAACAGAATCGGCAGCATCATCTCCCGCGACCGCACATTGGCCGCCACCGCCGCGAACAGCGTCCCCACGGCGGCGAAACCCAGCGTCGCCAGGACTATCGCCCCTATCAGCGTCGCCGAAAATGCCGAGAAGTCGAAGAAGACGGCGAAGATGGGCAGAAGCGCCGCCTCGATGACCACCATGAAGACAAACATCGCCAGCATCTTCCCAAAATAGATCGAGTCCCGGCTCACCGGACACAGCAGCAGCGCGTCCAACGTCCCCTCTTCCTTCTCCGCCACGAACGCGCGGCTCATCGCCAGCACGCCCGCAAACGAGAATGCCACCCACAGCACTCCCGGCGCCAGCACGTCCACCGTTTCCGGCGTGATGTTCAGCGCGAAATTGAAAATCACCACCAGCATCACCCCGAACACCAACGCCGTCGCCACCACCTCCCGATTCCGCAACTCCAGCAATACGTCCTTCCACGCCACCAGCAGCGCGGGACGGACGAACTCCGCCACGGCCCTCACTGCCCCAACTCCCCGTAAGCCCGCCGAAACTCCCCTTCGTCCAACTCGTCCCGATTCGCTTCGTAGACGATGCCGCCGCCACGAAGCACGGCGACCCGCTCCCCCCAACCCAGACCCCACTCCACGTTGTGTGTAGTGACGACCACGGTGCGCCGGCATCCCGATTCCGTCCTCCTCAACGACGCCATCCCTTCCAACGCCCCCTGGTCCAACCCCGATTCCGGCTCGTCCATCAACAAAATCGGCGGGTCGTGCAGCGCCGCCCGCGCCATCGCCAGCCGCTTCTGCATCCCGTGGGAAAGGGTCCTAACCCGCTGACCTCGCCGAGCTTCCAACCCCATCTGACCGAGAACTCTGTCTACCCGCCCGCCCACGTCATCCAGCCCATACATCCGCCCAAAGAAGGATAAATTTTCCTCGCAGGTCATATTCTGATAGAGCATCGGCCGGTGGGCCACCACGCCGATAATGCGCCGAATGGAAGCGGCGGAACGGCGCGTCTCCAACCCCGCGAGACGGACGCTTCCCCTGTCCGGCCTGTACCGCGTCGACAGCAACCGCAGCAGCGTCGTCTTTCCCGAACCGTTGGCGCCGAAAATCACCAACGAGTCCCCCCATCCGACCTCCAGGTCCAACCCCCGCAGCACCGCCGGCCCGCCAAACCCCTTGTAAACGCCCTCAACCCTTACGGCAAGCCCGCCCTCTTCACCACTCATGGGAACACCCCGCCGACGCTCACAGCGATCAGATGAAACCGGCCCCTACACCCGCGCGTAGGGGAGGGGCAGGTTCGACGAACCGTACCGCTTCAGGTAGGCGTGGCGCAACTCCATGAACCGGCGCTGGTAGGAGAGGCTCATAATCGGGTCCGTGGTCATTATATCGGCGTCCTCCCGGTTGTCGGAATAGTAGGCCTTGCGCAGCCCCACCTTCTTGAACCCGTACTTCTTGTATAGCTCGATGGCGCTTTGGTTGGACACCCGCACTTCCAGAGTCACCACCCGGCTCCTTTCGTGCATCGCCGTTTCGATGGCGCCGGTCAGCAGAAGCTCGCCCACGCCGCGGCCTCGGTAGGCTTTCCGAACGGCGATGGAGGTCACGTGGGCCTCTTCGAACACCAGCCAGGTGGAGACGTAGCCAACGGGATAGTCTTCCATAGCCGTGTCCGACGAAGGACGACGCAGGAAGCTCTGAAAGTTTTGAATCAACCGCTGGGGCATCGGGTTGGGAGGAGAATCGGGGGCATCTTCAACATCGGAGTCGTCCGCGGAAGGCGCGGACGCCACCAGCAGCTTGATCTTGGGGTTGTTGATCTCGCTCTTGAAGGCGCTGTTGGGCCAGAGGGAAGGGAAGGCCTCCCGCTCGATTTCGCTTACGGAAGGGATGTCCGAATTATGCAGTTTTCGCAGAATGTAGGGCATGGCGTGTTGAATGGAAGCGTTGGTAAACGGAGAAAGGGGACGGAGCGGCGACAGAGGCGTCAGGCTCCTCGTGCGCCTATGGGTATATTCTATCACGGCCCAGGCAGGCGCAAAGAAGGCGTTTGGCGTTGGATGGTCGCGGTTTGGCAGGCGGTGTTGACGTAACGTAGACCGGACTTGGGACGGGAGCCTTTGCGCGACCACAAGGGACGTCCCAGCGAGGGATTGGCGGGGAGAGGTTAGGAGATGGCGCTGACGATGGTGGCGGTGGCGATCATGCCGACGACGAGGGTGCCGACCATCCATCTGATGAGTTCGGATTTGAGGTTGGAGTTCTCAGCCTTGCGATTGGCGGCTTCTGTCCGCAGCTCGGCTTTGAGGTCGGCGATTTCGGCTTTGCGGTTGGCCGCTTCTGTCCGTAGTTCGCTTCTAACGTCCGCGATTTCGGTTCTTACGCCCGCGATTTCGGTTCTCACGTCCGCGATTTCAGTTCTCACGTCCGCGATGTCGGCTTTGGTGGCAACGTGGTCGTAGGAGCCTTCCAGCCTGCTGAGTCGTTCTTCGGTTGTAATCAATGAATTGTCCTTTTCTTTCTACTTGACGCAAGTCTACATGAGAAAAGGGGAGAGGGACAAGGGTGAGGAAGGAAGTGGATGGGAATTGGGCGGTAGAAGGGGCGGATTCCGGTTGGCATAACGCGCCAATAGTTTTATAATATGTTAAATGCAGATTCTCCTTCGCCTTGCGCGACACGGCTTCAGATACAAGCGGTATCTCTTCCTTGCCTGGTTGTCCATCCTTGGGGCCAACGCTCTAGCCCTTGCCGTCCCCTGGCTGATCGGCGACGCCGTCGACCAGGTGCTGACGGACGGGGACAGGCGCGGCCTGATTCTCCTGGGCGTTTCGCTGGTGCTCATCAGCGTAGTGCGCGGCGCGTTCAGCTACGGGCAGACCTACTTCGCGGAAAACGTATCCTCGCGGGTCACTTACTCCCTGAAGAACGACTTGCTCAAGAGGATGCAGGGGTTGAGCTTCGCATTCCATGATAAGCGAAACACGGGCGACCTCATGTCGGTGGTCACCTACGACGTAGAGAGCACCCGAATGTTCATCAACTTCGGCATGGTGCGCTCCCTTCAGTTGACTATTCTTATCGGCGGCATAGCGCCCCTCCTCCTTATTCTCCACTGGCAGCTGGCTCTGATAAGCCTCGCCGGCGTGCCCATAACCCTGTACACGACCATGACCATCACTACTCGAATGCGGCGGATTTGGCGGTCCGTCCAGCGAAAGATGGGAGTGCTGACCACCGTGCTTCAGGAGAACCTGGTGGGCATGCGGGTGGTCAAGTCCCTGGGCGCGGAGGAGGCCCAGAAGAAGCTGTTTCACGGCCATTCCTTCCAGGTCTCCGAGGAGACCTTCGCCGCCAACCGGCTCCGGGTCGCGAACACGGCCTTCCTGACCTTCATGTACATCGGCGCCACCGGGCTGGTCGTCCTCTTCGGAGGTCGCTGGGTGCTCGACGGCAGCCTGACCGCGGGCGAACTGACCACGTTCCTGCTCTTCCTGGGTCTGCTGGTGATGCCGGTGCGGATGCTGGGATGGGCCGTCAACGTCTTCACCCGCGCCATGTCCTCCGGCGAGCGGATCTTCCAGATCCTCGACTCCCCCTCGCCCGTGGCGGACAAGAGGGGCGCCAGGGAGATGGGTCACGCCGAGGGAGAGGTCGTCTTCGAAAATGTTTCCTTCTCCTACAACGCAATCACGCCCACGCTGACCAACGTGAGTTTTCGCATCGAGCCGGGCCAGAAGGTCGCCGTGCTGGGCGCCGCGGGCAGCGGCAAGACCACCATCTGCAACCTGATACCCCGCTTCTACGATCCAACCGACGGCGAGGTGACCATCGACGGGGTGAACGTGAAGGACGTGACGCTGAACTCGCTGCGTCACAACGTGGGAATCGTCTTCCAGGACGTATTTCTCTTCCAGACTACCATACGGGAGAACATCAGCTACGGCGCCAACGGAGTCACCGCCGAGGAGGTGGAGGTCGCCGCCAAGGCAGCCAATCTTCACGACTTCATAATGACCCTGCCGGAAGGCTACGACACCCAGGTGGGCGAGCGGGGCGTAACCCTCTCCGGCGGTCAGCGCCAGCGGCTGGCCATCGCCCGCACCCTGCTGATAAACCCGCCGGTGCTGATTCTGGACGACTCCACCTCCAGCGTGGACGTGGAAACTGAAAGGTCTATCCAGAAGGCCCTGCATCAGGTGATGGAGAACCGCACAACCTTCATCATCGCCCATCGGGTCAGCAGCGTGAAGGAAGCGGATCTGATTCTGGTGCTGAAGGACGGGGAGATAGCCGCCCAGGGCACCCACGACGAGCTGATCGCCAGGGACGGCTTCTACAAGGACATCTACGAACTCCAGCTGCTTCCGGGGGAAGAGGTGTTCCTGGAATCGGCGGTGACCCGTGACTAACCCCATCCGCCACTCGTCATTCCCGCGCCCCCTTTCGTCATTCCCGCGAAGGCGGGAATCCATCTTCTCCCCTCTCCTTTCATGGAGGAAGGCCAGGATTACTACGAACCACACCCCACCGAAAGGACAAACTTCCTAACATGGTAGGCTGGAAGAGCGCAACCAGCGCGGACGCCTTCGACCACCGGCGCGGCGGTCTGAAGGACTTCAAGATACTCCTGCGGCTCATGCACTACGCCAGCCCTTACCGGGGCCTGGTGGCGCTTGGGCTGATTACAATGGTCATCTACACCGCGACTATGGTGGCAACGCCCATAATCGTCCTGCTGGCCATAGAAGCCATCGTGCCGCCGGACCAGAGCACGTCGCGGCTGACTTTCCTGGTGATAATGTTCTTCGTCAACGCCGGAATCCAGTATCTCACCCACTACATACACCAGGTCGCCATGGCCCGCGTCTCCCAGAACCTGCTGCTGGACGTGCGCGACGATATGTTCAACCATCTGCAGGCGCTCTCCATGTCCTACTACGACCGGTCGCAGATGGGCCGCATCATGTCCCGCCTTCAGAACGACGTCTTCCAGATTCAGGAGTTCCTGACCCAGTTTTCCATGACCATCGGCGACATGCTTACCATCGGGGCTATCGTCGTGACCATGTTCTTCATAGACTGGCAGCTGGCCCTCATTACCCTGACGGTGGTGCCGCCGCTGCTGGCAATCATGCTCATCTGGCAGAACCTCTCATGGCCCCGCTTCATGCGCGTGCGGACGGCCCTCGCCATCGTCAACGGAAACCTCCAGGAGAACATATCGGGGATGCGGGTAATCCAGAGCATGAACCGGGAGGAGAAGAACCACGAGCACTTCAAAGGGTTGAATCGGGACCACCGGGAGGCCCAGCTCAGCTCCCAGAGGTTCTCTGCTTCTCTGATGCCCACCGTAGAGATTCTGAGCGGGGCCGCGATGGCTCTGATAGTAATCTTCGGCGGACTGATGACGCTCAACGGCGCCCTGGCCGTGGGCGTAGTCGTCGCCTTCGCCCTCTACGTCCAGCGCTTCTTCGAGCCCATCCGCAACCTGACCATGCAGTACACCCAGATGCAGCGCGCCATGACCTCCGCGTCGCACATCTTCGAGCTTATCGACGAGAAGCCGGAGATTGTCGACAAGCCCCGCGCATTGCGGATGCCCCAGATTCAGGGCAAGGTGGAATTCGACAACGTGCGCTTCAGCTACAACCCTGAGGTGGAGGTGCTGAAGGGCATCAACCTGACCATGAACCCCGGCGAGACCATCGCCGTGGTGGGAGCCACGGGCGCGGGCAAGACGACCCTTTCGTCCCTGATTCTAAGGCTGTACGACGTTACCAGTGGAAGCATACGGGTGGACGGATACGACGTGCGGGAGGTGAATCGCGCCTCCCTGGTGAACCAGATTGGCACGGTGGTGCAGGAGCCGTTCCTGTTTTCGGGGAGCCTCAAGGACAACATTCGCTTCAACCACCCCCGCGTCACCGACGAGCAGATTGTACGGGCAGCCAAGGTCGTCGGCGCCCACGACTTCGTAATGAAGACGGGGCAGGGGTACGACTCGCCCGTGGAGGAGCGAGGCATGAACCTCAGCGCCGGCCAGCGACAGCTTATCGCCCTGGCGCGGGCGCTGGTCTTCGACCCGCGCATCATCATCCTGGACGAAGCCACGGCGTCGGTGGACAGCCAGACCGAGACGGTGATCCAGGAGGCGTTGGGCAAGGCGTTGGAAGGAAGGACCGCGCTGGTAATCGCCCACCGGCTCTCGACGGTGCGGAACGCCGACCGGGTAATCGTCATGCACGAAGGCGAAATCGTCGAGGAGGGCAACCACCTCCAACTGCTGCAAACGGGCGGGGTTTACTCCAAGCTGTACCGGATGAACTTCGGCGAAAACGGCGCAAGCGAAACGGCTAACTAGAGCATCCGCCGCTGGGCGTTCAGGCCGCCGGGGGCGTATTCGACGCCCAGATGCTCGTATGCGCGAGGAGTCGCCGTCCGTCCCCTCGGCGTTCGCTCCAGGAAACCCAACTGCATCAGATACGGCTCGTAGATGTCCATAATCGTGTCGGCTTCCTCGCTTATGGAAGCCGCCAACGTATGCAGTCCCACCGGCCCGCCGGAGAATTTCTCCACCAGCCCCCGCAGCAGCCGATGGTCCACGTCGTCCAGCCCCAGACTGTCTATCTCCAGCTTGTCCAGCGCTTGAAGGCACACCTTCCCCGTAATCTTCCCATCCGCCATCACCAGCGCGTAGTCGCGGGTGCGCTTCAGCAGCCGGTTCGCCACCCTCGGCGTTCCCCGCGAGCGGCTGGCTATCGCCCCAACCCCCTTCTTGTCCACGGAAACGTCCAGAATGTCCGCCGACCGCTTCACAATCTGCCCCATAGCCTTCTCATCATAGAAGTCCAACCGGTAGATAGACCCGAACCTGTCCCGCAGGGGCGGGCTTATCATGGCGTAGCGGGTGGTCGCGCCGATGAGGGTGAAAGGGTTGACCCGCAGGTTCATGGCCCGCGCCGCCAGCCCTTTGCCCATCATCCAGGAGAGGAAGAAATCCTCCATCGCCGGGTATAGCACTTCTTCGACGACGCGGCTGAGGCGGTGAATCTCGTCGATGAACAGCACGTCGCCCTTGCCGAGGCTGGTCAGAATCGCCGCCATGTCGCCGGCGCGCTCGATGGCGGGGCCGGACGTGACGCGGATGTTGACGTTCATCTCCTGGGCGATGATGTGGCCCAGGGTGGTCTTGCCCAGCCCCGGCGGGCCGTAGAGAAGCACGTGGTCCAGCGGCTCCTCCCGCATGAGGGCGGCGCGGATGGCGATGAGCAGGTTCTCCTTCACCCGCTCCTGGCCGACGAACTCGTCGAGCAGGCGCGGACGCAGGGAGGTGTCCAGCCCGGCGTCTTCCTGTCGGGCCTTGCCGGAAACCAGCCGGGGGTTGGGGGCGTTGCGGTTGGGGGAACGGTTCTGCATTTGCAACCATAATAGGCAGGCAAAGCAAGGGCCGTCAACGAAGGGGGTTAGCAAGGCGGTCGGCGCACGGCGTGTGGAAAGGGTATAATTCATTGACGTCTACGAATCGACAGTCAGGGAAAATACGAAATGGTGCAAAAAACAACCACCCATCGACAACAAAGCCGCATATTCCTCGCCCAGGCTTACGAAGAGTTGGCCAAAGGCGACTTGCCGCAAGCCTCCGAGAAGGGTTGGGGCGCGGCGGCTCAGATGTTGAAGGCTGTGGCTCAGGAGCGCGGGTGGTCCAACTCAAAACATCGAGACATATATCAAGTTGTTTGGGACTTGATGGAGGAAACAGGGGATGAGGATCTCTCCGGCCTCTTCAGCGCCGCCTCCAGCCTTCACGTCAACTTCTACGATCTCACATACCCTGCACATTACATCAGAGGACTCCTCGCGCAGGTAGAGCGACTTGTGGATAAGACGGAAGCGCTGCTGGAAGCGACTCCTGGAATTGAGGATTGCTAACCGTGCAGAAAACAATCACACGTCAGGAACAAAGCCGCATATTCCTCGCCCAAGCCTACGAAGAGCTTGCCAAAGGCGACTTGCCGCAAGCCTCCGAGAAGGGTTGGGGCGCGGCGGCTCAGATGTTGAAGGCCATTGCTCTGGAACGGGCTGGAGCAACTCTAGACATCGAGACACGTATGAGGTTGTTCGGGACTTGCGCCTCGAAACCGGCGACTCGGAACTGTCAGTGCAATTTAGTGCTGCCTCTTCCCTTCACGTCAACTTATATGAAATTAAGTATTCGTCTGATTACATAGAAGACCTTCTCCTACAGGTAGAGTTGTTCGTGCAAAAGCTGGAGGCGCTGCTGGACGCGCCCGCCTAACCCGCCGCCGTTGCCTCTATTTCTGCCAGCGTCTACAATAGCGGCATGGTTCAGACGAAGATTCGGACCCGTCCTTCCCCGCCGTCGGCCCTCGCTCGACCTCAAACGCCGACGCCCATAGAGACGCTTGCATCCGAACCCGCCCCCGACTTCTACGACGTGGCGAGCGAGTGGCTCAAGCCCATCCTGCACCGCGCCGTCGAGAATAAGCGTGAACTTTCGGAAGACGAGGCGTTGGCTTTGGCCCACACTGCCCCCGACGACCTGCCCGGCCTCTGCCGCGCCGCGTCCATCCTCCGCGACCGGGGCAAGGGCCGCGTCGTCACCTTCTCCCCCAAGGTCTTCATACCCCTGACCCGCCTCTGCCGAGACTTCTGCGGCTACTGCACCTTCCGCCAATCCCCCGCCGAAACCAATACGCTCTTTATGACGCCGAATGAGGTGCTGGACGTGGCCCGCGCCGGCCAGCGATTGGGCTGCGCCGAAGCGCTGTTCACCTTGGGGGAGCATCCGGAGCAGCGATACGCCGAAGCGCAGGAATGGCTGGACAAAGCCGGCTTTCGGACGACGCTGGAGTATCTGACCCACGTCTCCCGCATAACCCTCGACCAGACCTCCATGCTGCCCCACGCCAACCCCGGCGTCATGAGCCGCCGTGAGATGGCGTCCCTTCGCCCGGTGAACGCCTCGATGGGCGTCATGCTGGAAACCCTCAGCGAACGTCTCTGCTTCCAAGGCGGGCCCCACGTCAACGCGCCCAGCAAGCACCCCGCCGTCCGTCTCAAAACCCTCGACCTGGCGGGACAACTGAAAGTCCCCTTCACCACCGGCATCCTCATCGGCATCGGCGAGACCCGCCGCGAACGCGTCGAATCCCTCCTGGCAATCGCCCGCTCCCACCGAAAGTACGGCCACGTGCAGGAAGTCATCGTCCAGAATTTCCGCGCCAAGCCGGACACCGACATGGAAGGCCACCCCGACGCCGCAACCCAAGACCTGCTCTGGACCGTGGCCGTGGCGCGGCTCATTCTCGGCCCGTCGGTCAACCTCCAGGTGCCGCCAAATCTCAACCAAACCGACTACCCCCTCTTTCTGACGGCGGGCATCAACGATTGGGGCGGCGTTTCGCCCCTGACAATCGACTACGTGAACCCGGAAGCGCCGTGGCCGCAAATTGCCCAACTTCGCCGCCGCACCGAGGCGATGGGCTTCCGACTCAAACCCCGTCTGCCCATCTACCCGGAGTTTTTCATGGATAGAGACGACTTCGCCGACCCGCCCATGCGGGAGCGGCTTCTGGACATGGCCGACGAGGACGGATACTTTAAGGGGGGCGTCGAAAGGTATGTCAATGCAACCAACTGAAATTTCTTCCCCTCGTTCACTGGAATCCCTTGTTGGCACAGTTGACCTCGCCGTAGGTCGCGCGCTGTCCGACGCCCTGGAGGGCAAGGACATCTCCGTCGAGCAGGCGGTCACCCTCTTCGAAACCTCGGGGCTGGAACTTAACGCCACCCAGATGGTAGCCGACGAACTCCGACGCCGCACCGTCGGTGACCTCGTCACCTACGTGGTCAACCGCAACATCAACTTCACCAACGTCTGCATCAAGCGCTGCGGCTTCTGCGCCTTCAGCCGCGACCATCGGCAGGAGGAGGGCTACTTCCTGCCCATAACCGAGGTTATTCGCCGCGCTCGCGAAGCGTGGGATTTGGGCGCGACGGAGGTCTGCATCCAGGCGGGTTTGCCTCCCCAGATGGAGGGGGATCTCTACGTCCGCATCTGCGAGGCCATCAAGGAAGAACTGCCCGACATCCACATCCACGGCTTCTCCCCGGAGGAGGTGCTCTACGGCGCCACCCGCTCCCGATGCACCATCCGCGAATACCTGCAATCCCTCAAAGAAGCCGGCGTTGGCAGCCTTCCGGGGACGTCGGCGGAGATTCTCGACCAGGAACTTCGCGACCGGATAGCCCCCGGCAGAATCACCACCGAAAGCTGGATTGAAGTCATCACCACCGCCCACTCGCTGGGCATTCCCACTACTTCTACCATCATGTTCGGCCACATCGAAACCAACGAGCATAAGGCGCGGCACATCGCCCTCATCCGCGACGTCCAGAAGGCAAGTGGCGGCATCACCGAATTCGTTCCCCTGAGCTTCGTCCACGCCGAAGCGCCCATGCACTTCCAGCAGACCGTTGACGGCCTTCGCAGCGGCGCCACCGGTTCCGAGGTGGTTAAGGTTCACGCCATCGCCCGCATCATGCTCAACAACTGGATTCCCAACATCCAGGCGTCATGGGTCAAGGAAGGCTTGCGGATGTCTCAGATTCTCCTGCTGGCAGGAGTCAACGACCTGGGCGGCAGTCTGATAAACGAAAGCATATCCACCGCCGCGGGCGCCCAGCACGGACAGCTTGTGCGTCCCTCCGAGTTCCGCAGCACTATTCGCGACGTGGGCCGCATTCCCGCCGAGCGATACACCACGTACACGCTAAAACGTATCTTCGACGACCACGACGACCCCCAGGACCCGCTGGACCTGCTGGAGGGCAACCTGGAGGAGCGGTTCGGTTCCTATGACGCGATGGTGAAGATGAAAGGCTTTCGGTTCGTGCATCCCAAGCGCCGGGGCAAAGCCAAGTCCCCCACCGTCCTCTAGCGTCCCATGCCGGCGACACCGGGGCCGGTTCTGGCCTTGGCGGGCGGCGTGGGCGGCGCAAAGCTCGCCCTCGGCCTTGCCCGCGTGTTGTCGTCGGATGAGCTTGTCATCGTTGTCAACACCGGCGACGACGAGGAGTTCCACGGCCTCCACATTTCGCCCGACCTGGATACGGTGATGTACACCCTGAGCGGCCTGTCCGACCAGGAGCGGGGATGGGGACTTTCCGGCGAGACTTTTCAAGCGTTGGAGATGCTTCGAGCCTACGGAGTGCCTACGTGGTTCAACCTGGGGGACAGGGACTTGGCGACTCACATACGTCGAACGCAGCTTCTACGGGAAGGATGGGCGCTGTCGGAGGTGACGCGGGAGTTGTGCCGTCAGCTTGGCATCCTTCACACGGTTGCGCCTATGACGGACGACCGTGTTCGCACGATTGTCGAAACGACGGAAGGCGTCCTTGCCTTCCAAGACTACTTCGTGCGTCTGCGCTGCGAACCCGCCGCCAAGGCCGTGGAATTTCAAGGCGCAACCGACGCCCAGCCTTCCCCCGCCTTCGACGAAGCGCTGAACAACGCCCGCGCCATCGTATTCTGCCCCTCCAACCCCTTCCTCAGCATCGACCCCATCCTTGCCGTCGGCGACGTTCGGGAACGAATCCGTCGCTTCCTCGGCCCCCGCATCGTCGTCAGCCCCATCGTCGGCGGCGCCGCCATCCGCGGCCCCGCAGCCAAGATGATGAAGGAACTTGGGCACCCCGTGTCCAGCGTAGGCGTAGCCCGCAAGTATCGCGGTCTCTGCGACCACTTCGTCATCGACAACGCCGACGCCGGCCATGCGAAAACCATCGACGCCCTCGGCATGAAGTCCTACGTCACCAACACCATAATGCAAACGGAAGCGGATAAAATCCGCTTGGCGCGCCACGTTCTCCAACTGATAGAAACGGAAGGAAGCTAGCGCCGCCGTGGAAGTCGTGACCGTCATACCCGTCAAGCCCCTGGACAGGGCCAAGTCCCGCCTCGCTCCCTTTCTGGAAGACGCGAAACGCCGCCGGCTGGTCATCGCCATGCTTCGTCGTGTCATCCGCGCCGCCCGAAAAGCGACCGCCGAGGTTTGGATACTGGGCGGCGACGATTCAACCCACGCCGTCGCCGAAAAAGAAGGCGCGGCCTGGCGGCTGGAGGCGGGCGCGAACGTCAACGAAAGCCTGCTCCTAGTCTTCAAGGAAGTCTGGGACGCCGATAAGTCCCCCCTTTTTCTTCCAGGCGACCTTCCCTTCATCCAATCTGAAGACATTGCAGGTCTGATTTCGACGGCACCTGACAACCCCTCCGTAAGGGCGGTTCGCGAACCGCCCTACCACGCGCATATCATCCTCTCCCCCGCGCGAAGCGGCGGCGGCACCAACGCCATCCTCATTCCCCGCCGCCTGCCCTTCCGTCTCCAACTTGGCTCGGACAGCTTCTCCCGCCACGTCGAAGTGGCGCGTCGGTTGGGACTGGAGCCAATGGTATACGCCGCCGACAGCCTTGCCAGAGACCTGGACACCTGGGAGGATTTGCAGGAATATGAGGCGCAACAACCGGGCTTCCTCGCCCGCCTGACCCAGGATGAATTACCCAATGCATAGCTCCCGGAGGCTGACATGACCACCCCATCCCCCAAAATAGGCGTCCTTCTCCCTACGCGCGGCCTGGTGATGGGGGACGAAGCGCCCGCCAACGCCAACCTGATTCTGGACATGGCACACCAAGCCGAAGACGCGGGCCTCGACTCCGTCTGGGTCGGCGACAGCCTCACCGCCAAGCCGCGCATGGAGCCGCTCACCACCCTCGCCGCCATCGCCACCGCCACCACCCGCGTCCGCCTCGGCGCCGCCGTCCTCCTCGGCGCGCTCCGACATCCCATCCTACTCACCCAGATGGTCGGCACCCTGGACCTGATTTCCGGTGGACGAACCGTCCTGGCCGTAGGCGCGGGCGGAGCATTCAATGAGGCCCAACAGCAGGAATGGCGCAACGCCGACGTCGATTTTCGCCATCGGGGACGACGGCTGGAAGAGGTGATGCAGGTGGTAAAAGCCCTCGGCACGGGACATCTTGAATCATTCCAAGGCCGTCACTTCCAACTTGAAGACGTGCGGATGCGACCCGTCCCCGTACAGCCAAACGGCGTCCCCATCCTCTTCGCCTGCCACCTCCGCGCCAAGAGGGAAGCCCAATTACGACGCGCGGCCCGCCTCGGCGACGGCTTCATCTCCATCTCCGAGCCGCCCTCCGAATTCGCCGAAGTGGGACGCCGCGTTGCCGGGCACGCCGCCGAACTCGGACGCGACCCCGCGGAAATGGAGCGCGTCTTCTACATGACCGTCAACCTCAACCAAGACCCCTCCGAGGCCGAAACCGAAGCCGACCGCTGGATCCGCCGCTACTACAGCGTCAACATCTGGCGAAACCTCTGGGGGCCGTGGGGGCCGCCCGACCGCTTGACGGACTCCATCCGCGCCTACGCCGACGCGGGCGCGACAACGGTCATCGTCCGCTTCGCCTCCTTCAACCCCCTCCACCAATTCCAAACCTTCCTCGACGAAGTCCTCCCCCACTTCAAATAGTCCCCTTCCCTAATGGTATACTCACACCCGCCAGCCCCACCCGCCAAAAGGAGCAGCCCTTGCACCCCATAGACCTCTCCGGCAAAAACGCCCTCGTATTCGGCGTCGCCAACAACCGCAGCATCGCCTGGGCCATCTGCCAGTCCCTCCACCGCGCCGGCGCCCGCCTCGGCATCGTCTACCAGAACGAGCGCCTCCGCAGCCGCGCCGAACGCCTAGTCAAAGACATCCCCGACGCCCTCCTCCTCCAGTGCGACGTCACCTCCGATAGCGAAATCGACGCCGTCTTCCAGCAGGCGAGCGAAGAATTCGGAACCATCGACTACCTCATCCACAGCATCGCCTTCGCCCGCCGCGACGACCTGGGCGGCGACTTCTCCAATCTCAGCCGCGAAGGGTTTCGCGCCGCCCTCGAAATCAGCGCCTACTCCCTCATCCCCCTCGTCCGCCGCGCCGCGCCCCTCATGCCCAACGGCGGCAGCGTCGTCACCATGACCTTCAACGCCTCCGAGCGCGTCTACCCCGGCTACAACGTCATGGGCGTCGCCAAGGCCGCTTTGGAGAACGAAGTCCGACAGCTCGCGGCGGAGTACGGCCCCAAAAACATCCGCGTCAACGCCATCTACGCAGGCCCGCTGGAGACCCTGGCGGGACGCGGAATCACCGGCTTCCGCGACATGCGCCGCGTCCACGCCGAGAAGTCCCCCCTCCAGCGCAACATCACCCACCAGGAAGTTGGCGACGCCGCCCTCTACCTGTGCAGCGACCTTTCCAGCGGCGTCACCGGCGCCGTCATCCCCGTCGACGCCGGCTACCACATCATGGCCGTCTAGCCCCCCATATCCACAAACCCGCCCCCCTCCGTCATTCCCGCGTAGGCGGGAATCCAGGGGCGGGGCGAAGGGCAGCATCCCACCCCGCTACCCTCAACCCGCCAATCCAGGTATCATAGACGCAACCAATTCCGGGAGGATGCCATGAGCGGCAACGATTGCATATTCTGCAAAATCTCAACCGGCGAAGTGCCGACGGACTTCCTCTACCTCGACCGGCAAATCATGGTCATCCGCGACATCAATCCCAGCGCTCCCACCCATCTCCTGATAATTCCGCGCCGTTGCGTCAAGGGCCTCACCTACGCCGCAGGCCGCACCTCCGCCGTCCTTGGGCAGATGTTTGTCATTGCCGAGGAGATGGCGCGACGCGAGGGCGTAACCGTCAGCGGCTACCGGCTGGTGGTCAACCAGGGTTCCGACTCCGGCCAGGAAGTGGAGCACGTGCACATGCACCTCCTCGGCGGCCGCGCCATGTCCTCGATGGGCTAAGAGCGATGCCGTTGAGATGGTCAGCCCGGCTCACGCGCAGAGGCGCAGACAGCATTCGGCTTTGCAGGGGGAAGAAAAAATGACTTCCATTCATCAGATAGTCGAAGACTGGGTGGAAACCCTGCCCCGCGGCCTCGCCAGCCACATCGGACGGGTGGAAACCCTCGCCGCGGAGTTCGCCCACGCTCACCGGCTCGAAGCTGAACGGGTGCGTCTCTGCGCCCAGGCCCACGACCTCTGCCGCTGGATGCGCGGCGAAGAACTGCTCGCCAAGGCCCGCGAACTCGGCATCCCCGTTCACTCGGTGGAGGAAAACAACCCCATCCTGCTCCACGGGCAGGTGGCGGCGGAACTGCTGCGTCTGAAAGGGTTGGACGACCAGGTCGTCTACGACGGCGTCTACCATCACAGCACCGCCTATCCCGGCCTGCACCCCGTAGCCAAGGCCGTCTTCCTCGCCGACAAGCTGGAACCCAACAAGGCCGGACGCTACGCCTACTCCTCCGAAGCCCTCAAGCAGCGCGCCATGAAAAGCCTCGACGACGCCCTCCTGGAATTCCTGACCCGCGAAATCTCCAACTCCCTGTCGAAGGGAATGATGGTCCACCCCTCCGCCCTGGAGACCCGCAACGAACTCCTCGCCCAAGGCCTGAAGTTTACCCTCTAGCCTGCTTTCTCTCTTCGTCATTCCCGCGAAGGCGGGAATCCCTCTTATCCCTTCCCCCGCTCACCCTGAGCCTGCCGAAGGGTCGAGCGTTCCCCCCTCCATCCCTTCGCGAATGACGTGGTATACTGTTGCCGTAGTTCTCTTGATAAATCCGCCGCCGACAAAGCGAGGCTGTATGCTGGAAACCAGGCAGGTAGAGGTTATATTCGGTGATGCCAGGGGGTTGTATGACGACGCCCTGGAAATGCTGGAAATGGGACGGCTGCGCAACGCGGCGGAGAAGGCCTGGTGCGCCACGAAGCGGGCCACCGACGCTATGATTCTGGCCCGCACGGGGAGGGAACCCCGCACTTCCGGCCAGACGATGCGGATGCTCCGACAACTGCGGAGGCAGGACGCTTCTCTTGAACCGATGCGCGTCAGCTATGGACTCCGCCAATCTTTCCTGCACGGCGCTTGCTTCTACGACGGGGTTTTGGATCCTGAGGATGACATCATCGCCGACGTGCGGGAAACCATAGAGTACATCCGGAACGCTGAGGCTATGGCAGCCGCTTGACCCCTCAATCCGCCATCCCCTCCGTCATTCCCGCATAGGAGGGAATCCAGTCCCTCTCTCGCATGAGACGGTTAGCATTAGGACACCCCAGACGGTAAAGTTGCGGAAGTCCACGGCACGGCTAGAGCATCGATGTAAAGCACCGGGTGACCATTTTGCCACACGACGGACACTTTATCATACATTCGTAAATCCATTGCGGCCCAACCTTAAATTTGTTCAGACCCTTCTCAAGCTTGCAAACATCGCGCTTTGCTATCCAGGCCTCGTAACCACTCTTGCAATTGTCACACTTTACGTTGGCGTTGAGTGCAGCAGTTCGAAAGCCAGAAGCAGCTTGATAGAACTGCTCCAATTTCCCCAGCACAATAACTAGGTCCTTAAATCTGTCCCAACCAGCTTCCGAGTAGAAGTCAAAGAGAAAGAGTGATTCCAGCGTTGGAACGCACACTTTTATTCCTTGCCGGATGTCTTGGAGCACAATCACATATTTCTGTGCTTGATAAAAATCTTTCAGCGCCTTGAAGGTCCCTGTCTCATAGCCAATCCAAGCCTGAGTCCAATAGGCCTTTGATATCGAGTCACCCAACAGAATAAAAAACATTTCACTCTTCGCTATCTCTAAAGAGATTACCTCCGCAGGAGAAGCATTTGATTTGTGCTCAGGACTGCATTCGTAGAGGAAAGTCGCTACTCCAACTTCACAGCAGGCTTTCATCAATTTCTGCTTAATGGCAACGTCTTTCTGCGAGTGCGAAATGAAAGCCTGCTTCTCGTGGGTTTTCCCACAACAAATACACTTAAAGCCTTGAGTTGTTGACACTAATCAACTCCTAAAATTTACCGATTGTCACTTTGGCAAGGTACACCCAATCGTTCGTTGAATCAAGGCACCCACACGGGGAAGTTGCGGAAGCCTACGGTCGGCTGAACTCGAGCGTCCACGTAGCACTGGATGCAGCTTCGACCTCAATCGCGGCTTTACCTGGGCGAATCTCGCTATACGAGTCTCCCACAGTGACCAACTTACGTCCGCTCCAAGTATCGGCAACTTCATACACAACCCTGTCACCACCAATCTCAATGTCCAACAACGTCTCTGAACAGCGATTATTGGACCCCCTGCATTTAATGTTATCCGATACTGCGATATCTACGACCCATTCGCCTTCATCTAGATTCACAAATTTGACGTCCCAGCCCTGACCCGTAATTGTCTCCGAAGGCTCTATGGCAGGTGGCGGATCAACTATCCTAACCTCCCAAGTAGCATCTTGAGCAACATCCACTTCAACCGCGGTTCTACCAGGAGGGATCTCGCGCCGTTCATCGCCAACAACTATTAGGGACCTGCCGCTCCATGTGTCGCCATAGGGATCGGCTACGAGATCATCACCAATTCTTATGCGTATAGAATCGTAGCTCCCCGAAACTTCCATCTCTACTATCCACTGGCCCGCAGGCAGGTCAAGAAATTCCACATTGGTTCCCTGGCCTGATACTGTCAAGTGTGAGGTGTCAGTTGGCATAGGGGTAGCGGGCGGCGTTTCCGTACCCGTGGGTGCGGGCGTGGGCGTGGGTGTTTTTTCTGGAGCGACAACCAGCTTCGATCTCCATTCAGGTAGGAGTTCAACCATGCTTTGATACGATACCGCCCCCGAAATGCCAGGCCTGAATCTACTATTTCCTGTATTGACTCCTAACACTTTTTCGGACATGGTGAAAAGAGGGCCGCCGCTATTTCCAGGATTCAAGGGAGCATCATGCCAGATGACATGAGCTTCATCGACTGAGAAATACTGGTTTTCGGTTACCTTTCCTGTAGTAGCTGTAACCTTGCTGGAAGACGCGCGGGTGTATCCTATAGCAACTACAACCGTTCCAATTTCCGGTGGCAACTCTGATTCCCAGGTTATTTTCACGAAATCTTGACTACAGCATATTGCCACTACTGCTATATCTTTCCCCGAATCGTAGCCAAGCAATGTTGCCCTGTAGGTTCGAGAATTGGCACGCACGTCGATGCTTCTCTCATCTTCAATAACGTGGTGGTTGGTTATCACAAATGCAGTGGTGCTTTCTGTGTCGAAAATGAATCCTGACCCCGCCATCCCGCCCGCTGTTATTCTCACCACGCTATCTTCAACCCGCTGAACTAATTCAGCAGCGGTAGAAGGCGGTCTTGGAGTAGGGGTAGGCGTTGGGGCTGGATCTCCCTTAGGCCCCTGAGGCCCGGTAGGGCCTGTCTCACCCTGCACGCCCTGAGGTCCTTGTTCACCCTTGGGCCCTGTCGGGCCCGGAGGCCCCTGCGTTCCAGGTTGTCCCTGCGCCCCCCGCGGGCCAGTTGCACCACGGTTTCCTTGCGGCCCCATTATTCCAGGGCTGCCCCTCTCTCCACGTTCTCCCTGCGGCCCCGCAGAGCCAGGAATACCTTGCTCCCCAAGTTCCCCCTGCGGCCCCTGCGGGCCGGGAGGCCCGACGACGCCAGCGGGAACCTCTTCTCTCACAATCTTTCGAACGTCGTCTTCCGTGAGGGTTGATTGAGTGCACCCAAGGCACAACAGGATAAGAACAAGGAATGATGCGAAGACAGCGCTGCGAACCAATGCGGAAACCCCCTTACAAAGTAGGATGGTAGGTGTCACCGCTACTGTCCATGCAAGCCCTTGCAAGGGGGCGCAGGCCATCCTCGTAGGACTTGCACAACATGGAATCTCCATGCAGAGCGGTGACGGGCGGATTATAGCCCTATGGTTGTCGGTGGGTCAAACCGATAAGCGTCACCCACCCCTCCCGTCATTCCCGTGAAAACGGGAATCCAGAGGGGCTGGGTGGTGGAGACGCTCGACCCTTCGACAAGCTCAGGGTGAGCGGGGATGGATTCCTGTTTTCACGGGAATGACGGGAGGGGATGGCGGGGACGTGGATTCCCGCCTGCGCGGGAATGACGGGTGGGTCAAAGGGGGAAGGGGTAAGAGGGGGCTAAGGCGTCCAGACGGTGAAATTCCGGAAGTCCACGTTCTGGTTGCTGTCGGAGTAGAACCCCGCCATCGCCGCGACGCCCCCGAACTCCGTGTTGCGGCTCAAATCCAGCGCCGTCTCCATCTGCCCGTTCACGAACAGCCACCCCCTCGTTCCCATCGCTATCAGCATCAGATGATTCCGCTCCAGCGAACCTTCCCGCCAGTTCGTCAGCCGTCCCATCCCCAACTCCGCGTACTGATTGTCCCCGACGCTGCGGTTCAGATGCTCCCACTGCCCGCTGCTGTGAACCGGCACAATGTCCAGGTGGCCCGGCGAGGGCCTGCGAATCAGGAACCCGTAGTCCCAGCTGCCCTCGGAGGGCGACGCGCCGACGGAGGGGTTGGTGAATTCCGCCTCGGCCACCAGGTCTCTGGCGTGCAGGCCGCTCCTGTGCGTGCCGACGAACTTTTCGCCGTAGCCAATAGTCGCGGAAGTCGGCCCGTAGCGCCGGTGTAGGTCGTAACCTCGGAAGTTGTCGTAGCGCGTGGACGCCCCGGCCCTTTCGCCGCCGGGGTAGGAGCCGGTGGCAATCGCCACGTCCCCGTTGATGGCCACGTTGCTCAGGTCGAAGGAGCCGACGAAGGTCTGGTTGACGAAGAGCCATCCCCGCTGTTCCAGCGCCACCACCATCACGTGGTTCTGCTGCCCGTTCCCCAGGTTCAGGTTGGGAACGAAGCCCCCGGCGACCTGATTGTACATATTATTGCTGCCCGACATGATCGCCCACCTGCTGCCGCCGTCGATTATCACCTGAAGGAATCTGGGGTCCACCTCCGCCCGGTCGTATCTGAGGAAGAAGCCGTAGTCCCACGGATGCTCGGAGGCGTCGTAGGGGTTGGTGAAAGTGGCTTCCACCATCAGGTCGTCGAGGGACACGTCGGCGAATTCCGCCTTGATGAAATCGTCGCTGGGGTCGTGCCCCAACATCCCGCTGAGGGCGCCGAACTGGTAGCCGCCGACGGGGGTCGGGCGCGGAGTGGGCGCAGGCGTCGGCGGCTGTGTCGGAGTAGGAGAAGGAATCTCGGTTGGCGGTGGCGGAGGAGAAGTCTTGAGGATGTCCATCTGCTCCTGAATAGTCGGCGCGGCGATGGCGAAGCCCACATTATCCACCGGCCGGCCGCTCTGCGTCTCCTCCCGCCGGAAGGTGTTGATGCCCAGAAGCTCTCCCATCACGGAGAGCATCGGGCCGCCGCTGTTGCCGGGGTTGATGGCCGCGTCCGTCTGGATTACCAGACTCTGATACCTTTCATTGAAGCGGATGGCCGAGACGATGCCCCTGGTGACCGTCGCGCCGCCCGGAAGCTCCAACGGGTAGCCCATAACCAGAATCTCGTCCCCCGGCCTGAGTTCGGAAACCTTGCCGAAGGAGAGGGCGCGGAAGTCGTCGCAGCAGATGCGTAGGACGGCCAGGTCTCGCATGGGATCGGCCCCCAGAATGCTCGCCCCGTAGGTTGACGAGTCATTGACTTCAATCTGTATGTCCGTGGCGCCCTCGATGACGTGATAGTTGGTGAGAATCAGGGCGGCGTCGCCGTCTACCTCGAAAATCACGCCCGAACCCGCCTCCATGTCCGTGTGGATTCTAACGACGGACGGCCTCACCATCTCGACCATCTCGCTGATGGTGCGGCTTGCTCCCACAGGCGGCGCCGACGTGGGCCCAGGTTCAGGGACGGGCGTGAGGGTGGTGGCGACGGTGGCGTTGGGGTCGGATGCCGTAGTCGGGATTGGCGTGGCAGTGGTGGTGGGGGTTGGCGCGGCGACGATGATCGGCGGGACGATAGTCGGCGCGGTGATGCCGGGGTAGTCCAGGCTCAGATGGCGGTTGTCCCAGGGGTTTGAGCCGGGCGTGGCGTAGACGAGGACCAGTTCGTCCTCGTCTACGGGAACCTGGAAGCAGATCATGCCTTCAACCTGCCCGCCTTTGGGAATTTCGCCTTCCAGCGGTTCGGGTATGGAGCCGCAGGAGCCGAGCATCGGCGTGGAGGGGCTGCTGGCCGTTCCGTGGAGACTGAAGTCGTCATCGCTCACGCGGATGCTTTCGGCGTTGGTCAGGTTGAAGATGCGAAGGTTTATCAGGTAGTAGCGATAGGCGGACGGCGGCGGGGGGTTGTCCGGGAAGCTCTCGAGGAGAAAGGGCTGGGCGTTTTCCAGGATCCCAATGACCTGCACCTGGAGGCCGTTGGAGCCGACGAGGATGTCCCCGGCGCTGTAGGGATCGTCCAGGGTTGTGCCCAGGGCAAGAGGGTCGGCGTGGGGAGGCGGGGATGGCGAAGGGATGGGGTCCGTTCCGCCGCCGCAGGAAAACGTAATAAAGCCCCCGATGAGGAGGCAGCACAGAAGCAACAGGTTAAATGGACGCACGACAGTCATCTGAAAGCTTCCCCATATTCTACCAGAAACCCCCACCCAATAAACCATTAAAGCGCACCCATCCCCTCTTAATCCCTTCCCTCTCGACCCATCCCGTCATTCCCGCGCAGGCGGGAATCCATCTTCTCCTCACCCCGACCAACCCCCTCCACTCACCCTGAGCCAAATCACCTTCCGCTCACCCTGAGCCTGTCGAAGGGTCGAGCGGGCTGGGCGGGTTGGCGATGAGATTGTAGGGGGAAGGGCAGGTTAGTTGACTTTCCCGTTAGGCGGCGGCTCCGCGAAGGGTTCGCCGCGGGACTCGGCGTCGAGACGGCGGGCGTTCCAATCTCGCCATTGCTTGTTGACCTCTTCGCGGGCGGCTTCCAACTCCTTCTTGTGGCGCTTGTCCATCCATTGTTTGATGCCGTGGGCCAGTACCATGCCTGTCCTCCATGTTTCGACCAGAGCGAAGGCGGTGATTCCGGACGTCATTCCCGCCGCGCCGAGACGTGCGAAGATGTTGGATATAGTCGTTATTATATCCTCTTGGGCGCGGATTTCTCCAGCAATTACGAAGCCGCCGCCGATGATGTACAGGATTAGGAAGATGCCGAAGTACCAGGGGCGAAGGGGGGGCAACGATGCTCCAGATGGTTTCCCTCGGCTCCGGCGGCGGGCTTGCGTCGGCGATGGCGGCCTCCTAGTGGGAGTGGTTTTGGGGGTAAAGTATACAGGATTGCAAGGGGCGGGACGGGGGGAGGGTGGTTAGCGAGGCCCTCCTGGTCTCGCAGCATCTTGACTTCATATCCACGATTGGCAAGATGTGGCATTATCAACTCCAAAGCGCTGGCATATCCAAACTTTCAGACCCAATGGTTCCTGAAAGAGGGGAAAGTCATCTGGCATGGAGACGGAAAATTGGGGAAATTCGCTGAACTTGTTGGTCCACCCGCGTAGCAAAGCGCCAGAAATAACTCTCTGACTTCAGCCGCCCAACGTGATACACTCTTGCTAAAGTCGGTAAGCGGGTGAGGTGGGGGTTCTTCAGGTGTAGAGATGTGTCGCCATGAAGTGATTGGTGAAGCCACGGACATTGTAGTTTCAGTGGTTGAGTGATAATCTGAAGATAGAATCTGCAACATTCGGTTAGTTGCTGCACTTTGAGGTTTTCATTGATACGAATTTCGGTAAGTGACTTCGGACCCATTATTGAAGGGAAGGTAGCCCTTAAACCCCTGACCATATTTGTGGGTCCCAGCAACGCAGGAAAGTCCTATATGGCGATGCTCATATATTCGCTGATGCAGTCGTTTGATCCGTTTCCTTCAACTTTCTTTGAGGGAATGATGGATTATGAGTTTCGCAGTCAAAGAAGATTCTTTCGAAATAGGATAATCCTACATCCTGACATAGAAATCGACGATCATACTTCAAAAACAATCACTGCTTGGATACGCGATATACGATCCAGAGGTTCAATCGACCATATAGTCCCGGAAAGTATTGAATTTACTTTCGAGGATCTTTCGCAAGAGATATGCGCCCTAGTTGAGCGAAGTGTGAAGGAATCCTTGCAGGCGACTGAGCAATCATTTGGGAGTGAATTGCAGAGGTGCCATGGCAAAGTAGATGATTTAACGAGCCACAGGGGCCCAGATGCTCATCTTCAGATTCGTCTTGAACAACTTCAACCTCTATTGCGGTTGAAGTTCGAAGGTCGCGACGGTGAATTTCACGCTATGCCGGACCGAGAATGGGATTTGTCCGGGACAAAGTTCCGTGTCCCCATTGGATTATTAGACGGGATGCAGAAGGAAATTGACAGGCATCCTACGCTACCAGAGGAAATTCAGAAATTTCATCAAAATAATCTAATCCAAATACTAACGCAGTCGTCTCTTGGCGCACTCATGGGCAAGTTTCCAAGCAACAGCTATTACCTTCCGGCGGCACGGTCCGGGATAGCCCAAGGGCATAAGGCGATAGCTAGCATCTTGATAAGGCAATCTTCCATGGCCGGAATACAGCCATTTGAGATTCCCACTCTGTCAGGGATCATAACTGATTTTATGAGTCACATATTGTTAATGGAACAAACGAGATATCCCCATCTTATGTCCAACAGCAAGAAGATGGCCGAGGTTGTAGAGTTTTTGGAGAATGAGGTAGTCAAGGGAAGAATTGACATAGAAGCAAGCGGGCAGGTGACCTATCCAGAGATTGTATATGCACCCTCACTGGGCCAACCAAGCATGGGCAGTTTGCCGTTCCATAGAACGTCCTCAATGGTGTCAGAACTAGCCCCAGTTATCTTGTTCCTGAAATACTTGGTGGATCCCGGAGATCTGGTTATTCTGGAGGAACCGGAGTCTCATCTGCATCCTGCCAGCCAACGACAGATGGCCAGAGGAATAGCCCGGTTGGTAAATGCGGGGGTGAAGGTAATAATAACCACCCACAGCGACTACTTTATTGGTCAGGTCAACAATTTACTGAACGTAAGTCGCGCAAGTAGGCAGAAACGTGCGAAGGAAGGGTTTGTAGCTGCGGACTGCCTAAACTTGGATGACGTGGCTGCGTACCACTTCAGGCTGAAGGATGATTTGGGAGGAAGCGTGGTCGAGGAGTTGCCAATCATTCCCGGCTATGGCATCGATGAACAGGAGTTTGCGGACGTAACTGAAGCATTGTACGAAGAGACAATTGCCCTTCAGAGAATTCGAGCCAAGTAGATGATGCAAGGCCCTATTGATCGGATTATTCACGATTTTTCGAGTTCAACCACAAAGTCCTGTAACGAGAATAAATGCGCCCTTCATTTGGACGGTGTAAATCATGAGTCTTTGGCAATCATTCATGGAACCAAATACCAGAAGAACCACAAATATCACAAGAAGCTATGCGATCGGATACTGTTCTGTAACAAGCATGGTTTCTTCATAGCAGCCGTCGAATTGAAGGGTGGCAAGAATATCCATATGAAGGAAGCCATAGATCAGATTCAGAATGGACTGGAGGTAGCGGCAAACATGCTTAGGAATCATCCAGTCGGAGAATGGTTTCCACTTTTGCTTTATAGCGGCAGTATGCATCCGATGGGAACTAAGCTCTTGTTGAACAATAGAGTGACGTTCCGAGGTGAACGGAAGACCATAATCAAGAGAGATTGTGGCACTAGATTAAGTACTGTATTGTCAAACTAAACGACTAGACATACCTGATTGACCGCCATCACCGAAGCGGAGGTTGAGAAGGCATCCTGAGCCGTCCACACCATCCATAAGGTAAGGCGTTCCCGCGAAAGTGGGAACCCATCCCCACCCTTCAAGCCCCCTTTCCCTTTGTGCCACCACCCCCCTTGACGCCAAGGTACACTCGTTCTATACTAGAGAACATCTTAGCTAACAGGTGGCGGACGATGGAGGCAATCCTTGAACTTCGGATGGGAAACGGCCCTGGTCTTGCAGAGCTGCGTGACCGCCCTCTCCAGCGGCTTCAACGCCCTGCAATTCCTCGCGTATTCGACCCACCGTCGAAGGCGTCGCCGCTGGGCCCTCTACGCCCTCCTCGCCATCAGCCTCGCCTTCCTCGTGCAGAGCCTCTACCTCGGCCTGCTGCCCTGGCTCACGAGCCTGCAAGCCGAAGCCCTGGCCGCGCCCAGCCTCCGCTTCGTTGTCGGCGCCCTGCCCATGATCGCGTCCGTCCTTGTGCTGAGTCTTATCCTGCGCCGTTGGAGAAGAACGAGGTAGCGCCATGACCCTGGAACGAATCGTCGCCGAAGAAGAATGGGAGTTGATGTCCCTGTGCCTGCTCCTCGGCATGCTCAGGTCCTCCCTGGCCATGCCGGAGGACGCCCTGACCGAGCTTCTGGAAGTCCTGGAGGGCGATCTCGATGACTAGCAAAACCGCCGAGATAAACGTCGAAGACTTCTACGCCGACGTGTTTTCCGAGGCCGAGCGCGCCCGCCTGGAGGCCGCGCGGGGCATGGAAGGCGTCGACGAGGAGATAGCCCTTCTCCGCCTGATGCTGCGAGACCAGGCGATGCGAAGTCCCGACAAGGCGCATCTTATCTTCAAGGGAATGGACTCGCTGACGAAGGCCGTCACCGCCAAATATAAGCTCTCCCCCAAATCCACCGACGACCTGAACGACAGCATCGTAGGCGTCATCAACGGCATCGGGCGCGAACTCTGGCCGGAGCACGCCCCGTGAGTCGAAACAGCATCGCCAAAGCCTTACGCAGACTTTCGTCAAGGATGGGTCGCCGTCCTGCCCCGGAACACCGGCCCCTGACGCCGGAAGCCCTGCTGGACCTTCGCATAAAGCATCTGGAGAAGCAGATCGACGAGGTCAAAGGGCGCGTCAACGCCCTCATGCTGATTATCCTCGCCGCCGTCATCACCGACCTGGTTATGCGCGCGGTGACTTAGGAGGACGTTATGAGTATCAGACATCCCCTGCGTAAATACCAACTGGAGATAGGCCGCGCCGTCTCCCAAAGCGTGTTCGGCAGAAAGGGTTTGACCTTCACTGTCGAAATCGCCCGTCAAGGTGGGAAGAACGAGCTTTCCGCCCAGTTGGCTACCTATTTCCTCACTATGAGCATGGTCCGCGGCGGCAACATGATCAAGGCCGCCCCCACCTTCCTTCCCCAGTGCCTCATCAGCATGAACCGCCTCAAGGAGCAACTCAACGAAGCCAACTTCGGCGGCCGCTGGCACACGGAAGCGGGTAACACAATCGTCCTCGGCAACGCCCGCCAGATCTTCCTCAGCGCCGAACCCCACGCCAACGTCGTCGGCAACACCGCCCACATCCTGCTGGAGATGGACGAAGCCCAGGACATCGCATCGGAAAAATACCACAAGGAATTCCGGCCTATGGGCGCCTCCACCAACGTCACCACCGTCCTCTACGGCACCCCCTGGGACGGACATTCCCTCCTCGAAGAAGTCGTCGAATCCAACCGGGAACTGGAACGAAAGGACGGCGTGAAGCGTCACTTTTCCGTTCCCTGGGACGAGGTGGCGAAGCACAGCCCGCCCTATCGCAGCTACGTGGAATCGGAGCGCGAGCGCATGGGCGAAAACCACCCCCTGTTCCGCACCCAATACCTGCTGCTGCCCGTCTCAGGACGCGGCGGACTCTTCGCCGCCGGCGACACGGCGCAGCTTCAGGGTGCCCACCCCCGCCTGCGAGGGCCGATCCGCGACGCCATCTACGTCGCCGGCCTGGACGTCGGCGGCGGTATGGACGACTTGTCGATTTCGGATAGAAGACCCGACTCCACCGTCCTCACCATCGGCGAACTCGACTTCTCAACCGCCGACACCCTCAATCGAGACCCGGCCGTCCGCGTGGTGGAGCATTACGAATGGCAGGGGATTCCCCACCATGCCCTCTATCCCCGGCTGGTGGACATCCTGAAGAACGTGTGGCGCTGCCGCCGCGTCGCCGTCGACGCCACCGGCATGGGCGAAGGCGTCGCCAGCGTGTTGACGAAAGCCCTCGGCTCCAGCGCGGTGACGTCCCTGCGATTCAGCGCCCAGAGCAAGTCCCGGCTGGGCTACGACCTGCTGTCGGCGGTCAACTCCGGCCGCCTGAAGATGTACGCCCGCGACGGCTCCGACGAGTGGGCCGAATTCTGGCGGCAGACGACGTCGGCGCGGGTCCAGTACCGGATGGACAAGACGATGAACTTCTACGTAGAAGAATCCCAGGGCCACGACGACTACCTCAACAGCCTGGCCCTACTGGTCGAGGCTGGCAAGTACCTGCCGCGCGTGGCCATAGGCCGCCCCCGCCCCCGCGACCGCCAGCTGGCCCTCGTCTAACCCAACCCTAATCCCCCAACCCTTCCATGACCTTCTCATGGGATACCAGGTTGCCTTCCCGCATATCCTCGATGCCCTGGCGAATGCCATCCATCATCTCCGCGTCTTCCATAATCTCCATAGTCTCCATGATGGACTCATACAAGTCCCACGGGATGACCACCAACACGGGCTTTCCGCGCCTTGTTATAACAACGGCGCGGTTTTCTTTCGCGAGCATTTCCGGCAGCCGGCCTAGCATTGCGCGCGCCTGAGTCATGGAAATCAGTTCTACGTTGTATTCGTCTTCTATATTCAAGAAAAGTTCTCCTAATTCCTGGAAGGATGTAGACGCCTTAGACTAATCAATCTTCTTGCCCAAAAGTATACATTGCTTCCATCGAAACTCCTTTGCATCCTTCAAGCCGCCACCGAGACGTTCAAGTCATCTATGTGGTAAAAGTCTTGCGACGATTCAATCAACAATATACCCCAACCTGTATCAGCGAGCGAAAATGACGGAAAGTCCAAGTTATGCTTTAGTCCGATTTGGGCTGGCGTTCCTGACCGCTCTCATCTTCCTGGCCGCCTGCGCCGGCGATGAGGAAAACGCGCAAACACCAACGCCCTCCCTAGCTTCCGAAATCGAAGCGGAAGCAACCATCGCCTCCTGCACCTTCTACCTCGAAGTCGCGGACACCCCGCAAGAACGCGCCCGCGGACTTATGGGACGGGAATCTCTGGACGAATACCACGGCGTCCTCTTCGTCTTCGAAAAACAGCAGACCCTCAACTTCTGGATGAGAAACACCCTCATCCCCCTCGACATCCTCTTCATAGACGAAAACCTAACCGTCGTCGACGTCCAGACCATGCGCCCGGAGCACGAAGCGACGTCGGACTCCCTCCCCATCCACACCTCCGCCAAACCCGCCCTCTACGCCATAGAGGTCAACGAAGGCGTCGCCGCCCAATGCGGCATCGAACCCGGCACACCCGTCCACCTACGCGAAATCACCCACACACCCACAATATCATTCTGAGCGTCAGCGAAGAATCTAGCCGCAGGATTCCCCCCTACCCGTGCAGCTCAATCACATCCCCGTCCGCCAGCACGTAATCCCGCCCCACCCGCTGGCCGTCGAACTTCGCCGACCCCCACAGCAGCGCGTACTTCAGCTTCTCCCGCCATTCCTTGTGCAGCCTCTGGGCCGCGTCCGAGGCGGTGCTCCCCCGCACAATCACGATGGGCTTGTCGAAGTCCGGCTGCCCGCTGGGGCTTTTCGTGTACACCCTCACCTTGTTCAGATGCACAAACGCCTGCCGCCCCACCTCCTCCAGCCCCGTCCCGTCCAGGCACGACAGCCTGATGATGGTGAATTTCTCCCCATAGGCCCGCTCCAACGCCCGAAACTTCCCTCCCGCATCCTCCGCGTCAGCCTTGTTGGCCAGAATAATCGCCAGCTTCTGAATCCGCGCCCCCTCCGGGTCGATGGCCTCCCCCGCCTCCAGCAGCGAATACCCCCACTGATGCAGCAGCGCGTTTATCTCCGCCATCTCCCCCATCGGGTCGCCCTCCAGATTCACCGTCACCAGCAGCAAGTCCGTGTTCCGCAGCAGCCCGAACAGCCGCGTCTGCACGTCCAGCGCGTTCAGCGCGGGCGTGTCCACCAGCTGGAACTTGATGTTTTCGAAAGGAAGCATCCCCACCATCGGTATCTGCGTCGTGAACGGATAGTCCCCCACCTTGGCCGGCGCCCGCGTCAGCGCGTTCAGAATCTCCGACTTCCCTGCGTTCGGCAGACCGACAATCAGCACCTGTCCCGCCCCCTCCTTGCGGATGCTGAAGGGCTGCGGCCCGCCGCTGGTGCTCTTCGGCTTCTCCAGCTCCTCCATGTGCCGCGACATACGGGCGCGCAGGTCCGCCCGCAGATGGTCCGTCCCCTTGTGCTTCGGGATGACGGCCATCATCTCCTGAAGCGCGGCAACCTTCGCCGGCAGCGTCCTGGCCTGCCGGTAGCGCTGCTCCGCTTCCCTGTATATGGGGGTTAGATTAGCCGGCATCTCTCTTCTCCCTTCCCTCTTGACGGAGACCTTTGCATAACCGCCATTCCCGCCACCCCCACCGTCATTCCCGCCACCCCCACCGTCATTCCCGCCACCCCCACCGTCATTCCCGCGAAAGCGGGAATCCATCCCCGCTCACCCTGAGCCAACCACCCACCGCTCACCCTGAGCTTGTCGAAGGGTCGAGCGCCCCCTCCGTCATTCCGGCGAAAGCCGGAATCCATCTTCCTCTCTGATGGAGGCCTTTGCATAACCCTCCCAAGGGCGTCGATTAGCCTCTTCCCCCTTGATGGGGGAAGATTGAGATGGGGGTGATTCAGGTGAGGTGGATGTCCCATCCGGCAGTTACTCAAATCTCTCCACCCCCTAACGTCCCCTGTACTCCGGCTCCCGCTTTTCCACGAAGGCCCTCGCCGACTCCTCGAAGTCGGCGGTGTTGTGAAGCCGCAACGCCGCCTGATAGTAGTCCGCCTCCGCGGCGGCCCGAACCCAGGGCCAACGCGTCACCCGCACGCCCGCGCGGACGGCCAGCGGCGGCGCCTGTAGAATCTGCTCCGCCAACTTCAACGCTCCCTCCACGTGCTTCCCCTTCGGCGTCACCCGGTTAATCAACCCATGCCCCAACAGCGTTTCGGCGCTCTGCGACTGCCCCGTCAGCAGCATCTCCGTAGTCATCTTGGAAGGCATAAAATTCTGCACCTTCGCCCACGCAGGCCCGCCGGGAAAGCCCCGCAGCGTTTCCGTCAGCCCGAATGCCGCCCCCTCTTCCGCAACGATGAGATCGCACTCGGCGGCAATGACCAAGCCGTATCCCAGGCAGTATCCATGCACGGCGGCAATGACGGGCTTCCAGTTGATGCACCGCCCCAGAAACCCCTCCGGGTTCATGCCCATGCCCCAGTCGGCGTCCCGCTGCCGCGAGTCCGGCGCGTGAAACCGCTCCTTCACGTCCGCGCCGGAGCAGAAGGCGCTACCCGCCCCATGCACCACCGCCGCCCAAGCCTCGTCGTCTACGTCGAAACTGTGCAGCGCCTCCGACAGGTCAATCTCCAGATCCTTGTTGACGGCGTTCAGCACCCGCGGACGATTCAGCGTCACGTAGCCGATGCGCCCTTCCCTGCGATATGTGACGGCTTTCGCGCTCATGGCAGAACCACCTCCAAAGCCTATTATGCCGCACCCGCACAAGTCTTGCCAGTCGCCCCGCCTTCACCCCTGCCCAACACCCACCCTTCCCCCCGCCCCCTGTAGGGGCGACCGGCCGGTCGCCCCTACGTTGTGCAAAACCCCATCGCCAACCTGCCCTTCCCCCTCTACCCACCTCCGTCATTCCCGTGCAAACGGGAATCCATCTTATCCCTTCCCCCTCGATGGGAGAAGGTTAGGATGGGGGTGACTCCTCCCGCTCACCCTGAGCGTGTCGAAGGGCTGGGGGTGATTCCCCGGCTCACCATAAGCCACCACATCCGCTCACCCTTAGCCTGTCCTGAGCGTGTCGAAGGGCTTGTCGAAGGGTCGAGCGGGCGGCGCCCCCTTCAATTCCCCAAAATTGACAAAAACGACTTGCAATCAAACAAATATACGTTCTATAGTATACGCCATGAGCAGAAAATCTATTCGAACCCCAAGGAGAACCCCGCACAAAATGCCCGCCCGCCGCACCAATAGCAACCCCGTCGGCGCACACATCGACGGCCAGGAATACAGGGACGAAGGCTGCGAAGTCTCCCCGTCCTGCCTGCGCTGTCCCCTGCCCCGATGCAAGTACGACGACCCCAACTACGCCAAGTCCCAACGCCGCCGTCGGAAGGACAGTCTGTTCATCCAGGCGCACGTGCGAGAGGGCCTGCCGGTGTCGGAGATCGCCCGCAGGTACGGGCTGAGCCACAGAACCATATATCGAATTTTGAGGAGGAACGGCTATGGAAGAACTAAATCTGCCCCAACTGGTGGCGCGAAGAGACGCCCAACGTCTGCAAGGCTACGCTGAGAACATCGGCTTCTTCGCCGGGCGCCAGTGGCAGGGCCGCCAGCGTCGCGGCGAGCGGCGGCTCACCTTCAACTACGTCCGCGCCCTGCTGGAGAAGGTCACCTCCTACATGGCCTCCGGCGGCATCCTGGCAATGGAGCCGGTGGACGCTTCCGACGAAGGCATGGCCCGCGCCCGCAGCGCCGAAATCGCCATGCGCCGCGTCTACCAGGACAACCGGCTGGGGGAACTCGACCTGGCCACCGAGATCGACGCCGCCGTCCTCGGCGACGGCTGCTACAAGGTCATCTGGGATCCGGAGGAACGCCGCGTCCGCGTCACCGCTCCCGACGTCCAGGGCATCTTCGCTTGGTGGGTTGGAGACGACCCCTCCAGGGTCTGGCGCGTCGCCAGCCGATACCGCATCTCCGCCGAAGACGCCGACCGACTCTACAACGTCAAGACCGGCGACCAGGACGGCATGGCAACCGTCGTCGAAGGCTGGACCAAGTCCGAGTTTCAGCTTTGGGTCGGCGACTCCCTGATAGACGAACGGCCCAACCCCTACGCTTTCATCCCCTTCGTCATCTTCCCCAACCTGCGCGACCCCAAGCGCTTCTGGGGCGTCTCCGACATTCCCATCCTGATGGAACCCGCGCGGGAACTGAACCGCGCCCTCTCCCAGCTTTCCACCATCCTCGAACTCTCCGGCAACCCCATCGCCGTCCTGGAAGGCGTGGAAGAATCCCGCGACATCGCCGTCGAGCCGGGCGCCGTCTGGGAACTTCCCGACCAGGCCCGCGCCTACCTGCTGGACCTGCTCCAGGGCGGCGGCGCCAAGCTTCACGCCGACTACATCAAGCTGGTCTACGACGCCCTCCACGACCTGTCGGAAGCGCCGCGAATCAGCTTCGGACACAACCCCCAGCGTCTCTCCGGCGTGGCCCTGGAGATGGAGATGCACCCCCTGCTTCAGCGCGTTCAGCGCAAGCGGCTCATCCGCTCCTGGGTCTACCGCCGCCGCGCCGAGATGGCCCTGAAGATGCTGGAACGCTTCGCCGGCCACGACTTCGGCGAACTCTGGATTCGTGTGGACTGGGGGCCGCTGCTGCCCCAGGACCGCACCCGGCTGGTTCAGCAGGAACGGACGCTGGTGGAAGCGGGCATCCACAGCCGCCGCCGCGCAATGGAGCGTCTGGGCGTCGTAGACCCCGAGTCGGAACAGCGGACCATCCGCCGCGAGTCGGCCCAGCCGGCCGCGGAAAACACGAGCAACAACTAGAGGAGGCATCATGGAAAAGCAACGAAACGAATCCCCCGAGACCCCCGAAGTCAGGCACGAAAACGCCGAAAATTCGGACTCGTTTCCCCCACAGAAAAAAACGAATCCCCCGGAAACGAATCAGGAAGAACCGACGGAGGAACCCTCTCCCCCGGCGGAAAATCAGCAGGACGAGCAGGAATCCGACAACATCGCCGACCCCCAAATGCAATCCCGCATAGCCGAGCTTGAACAGCAGCTTGAGCAGTCCGAGACCCAGCGACGCGAGGGCGAGGAAAAACTTTCCGCCGCCCAGAAGTCCCTCGCCGAGGCCGTCTCCCGCTATCGGACGATGCTCCTGGAATCCATGCCGGAAGCCCCGGAGACGATGGTCGTCGGCGAAACCGTCGACGAGATAGACCGCTCCTTCGCCGACGCCAAGGCCCTGGTTCAGCGCGTCCGCCGCGAGGTCGAAGAAAAGCTCGCCAAAGAGCGACTCCCCGCCGGTTCCCCCACCCGCGGCCCCGCCAACCTCTCCGCCCTGACCCCTATGGAGAAAATCCGCTCCGCCCTCTCCAGCTAGCCGCTTCACAACAAACCCCTTCCCCCCTAACCCTCCGTCATTCCCGCCAACCACCTTCGTCATTCCCGCGAAGGCGGGAATCCATCCCCCTCCGCTCACCCTGAGCCAAACCACATCCGCTCACCCTGAGCCTGTCGAAGGGTCGAGCGGATGGACAACCCGTCATTCCCGCCAACCACCTTCGTCATTCCCGCGCAGGCGGGAATCCATTTTCTCCCCTCTCCCCTTGGGAGAGGGATAGGGTGAGGGTGCGCCCCCACCCAAATGTCATTCTGAGGAGGCCCCGCAACGAAGAATCTCGCCGCCTTAGCGACAAACGCGCCCACCCACCCACTAATCTGCCACCTATACCCACAAACGCCGCCCGCCTATAATGAACAATGACATCAAAGAATGCATCCATAGGGAAAGAAAAATGAACCTCAAATTCGCCGCCACGTCCCGCCCCGGCCACCACGCCGAACTCATAGAATGGGTGCAGGCCGCCGAGTCCCTCGGCTACCACCGCATCGGCATCGCCGACTCCCCCGCCCTCTACCGCGACGTCTGGGTCTCCCTGACCCACGTCGCCCTCAACACCCGCCGCCTTCCCTTCGGCTCCTGGGTCACCAACCCCGTCACCCGCCATCCCGTGGTCACCGCCAGCGCCGCTTCCGCCTTGGCCGAAATCGCCCCCGACCGCGTCTGCATCGGCATAGGCTCCGGCAACAGCGGCGTCTACAACGCCGGTCGCCGCGCCGCAACCCTCGCATCTCTAAGAGAATACGTCGCCACCCTCCGCGCCCTGCTGACCACCGGCGAAGCCCAATACGCCGACGGCACAGCCCGCCTCCGCTGGCCCGCCAAGGGTGGAAATATCCCCATCTACATGGCCGCCCACGCCCGCGGCTCCCTGCGCCTCGCCGGCGAACTCGCCGACGGTGTGGTCGTCGGCACGGGCACAACCCCGGAGGTGGTGGAAGCGTCTATGCAAGCCCTCGCCGAGGGCGCCCGCATCGCCGGTCGCGACCCCAACGACATCGACGTCTGGTGGTCCGTCCCCTTCAACCTCCACGACAGCGATGACGATGGCCTCGACCCCCAGGGCGGCCCCGCGCGGGAAGCCAACTACCTCAACCGCTTCACCCTCAAGGGCAAATTCGTCCCCAGGCAATACTGGGAAGGCATCCGCGCCCTCGCCCAGGCCTACGACCTCAGCACCCACGGGCGCCCCACCCACGAGCAGCTGCGTCGATACGACACGCTGGCCGAGGAATACGGCGTCCGCGACTACCTGCTGGAGCGATTCGGCGGCATCAGCGGCACGGCGGAAGAATGCATCGACAAGCTCCGCCACAACGCCGCCATCGGCGTCCGCCAATACAGCATCAACGTCCCCGACGAAAACCGCCCCCAACGCCTCCGCCGCATGATGGAACAAGTCATCAGCCGCGCCTGACCCGCCCCATGCCAAAACCCCCATCCCGTTGTACAATAAGAGGCGGCGATCATCCGACAAGGAGAACCCAATGAACGGCAGAGAGATACTAGACGTCCTCAAACCACACAAGGAGACCCTTAAAGAGCGTTTCGGCGTGGAACGCCTCGCTCTCTTCGGCGCTTTCGCCCGAAATGAAGGCGCTGAAAACGGCTTCGTTGAGATCCTGGTCAAGCTCGACAAAGCGGCCACGTCCAAAACCTATTTTGGAGTCCAGTTTTATATTGAGGACTTGCTCGGCCGCAACGTGCTCCTCTTTACCGACAAGGCGTTGGAATCCCGATACCGCCCCATAGTGGAGCGGGAGGCAATGTATGTCTGAGGCTCCTCCAGAGACTCAGAGTTGGACTTCTGATATTGAATCCATGATTGAGTTCTCCGAAGATGTCATCTGTTATACGAAGGGGCTGAACCGGAAAGCTTTCGTGAATGACAAGCGCACCTTTGACGCCACGTTGAGAAAGATTGAGGTGCTCGGACTGGCGGCGTCCCACGTGCACGAGGACGTTCGGCAAGCGTATCCCCACATCGAATGGCGGCAAATCGTAGCCACTAGAAATTTTCTGGCTCACGCCTTCTCTGGCATTGACGCCGATATTATCTGGGGCATCGTCCAGAATGATGTGCCCATCCTCATTCCTCAACTGCAAAAGCTGTTAGCAGACCAAGAGCGGGATTAACCCATCAAGTGCATCCAATGAATCGCCAACAAGTCCTGAACATACTTCGACAACACAAGCCAATCCTCGAAGAGCGTTTCGGCGTGACCGAACTCACCCTCTTCGGCTCCTTCGCCCGCGACCAGGCCACCGAAGACAGCGACGTGGACGTAATCGTGAAATTCAACGGCCCGGCCACTTCCAAAGGCTATTTCGGCACCGTACGCTACCTGGAAGAACTGCTGGGCCGCACCGTAGACCTCGCCACCGAGAAGTCGCTGCGCGACGAAATCCGCCCCTTCGTAGAGAGAGATATCAATATGTCTGAGACAAGCGATAAGCCACGCCGCTGGGACTTCTACCTTAAGGATATGATCCGCTATGCGGAAACTACCCTTGAGCTTACCAAGGGCCTCGATCAGGACGCGTTCGTGAGCGACATACGCGACTATCTTGCTACCCTAAAGAGCATCGAAATGATTGGTGAGGCGGCGGCCCAGATTCCCCCTTCTGTCAAGGAAGCTCATCCGAATATCCCTTGGGGAGACATCATCGGGGTTCGCAACCGTATTGCTCACTTTTATTCGGGCATCGACAACGACGTTGTGTGGAAAATCATCCAAACCGACATCCCAACCCTAATCCCCCAACTTGAAAAACTGCTAGCTGACGAGGAGCGCGAAACGCCCTAACCCCCTTAACCCCCGCGCCCATTCTCCCGCACAAACCCGTCCAGCCGCTCCAACGCCTTCCCGATGTTCTCCGCCGAGTTGGCGTAGGACAGGCGCACAAACCCCTCCCCGTACTCTCCAAACGCGCCCCCCGACAGCAGCGCCACCCCCGCCTCCTTCAGCGCCCGCTCCTGAAAATCGCCGCTCTCCAACCCCGTCCCCTCGATGCTCGGAAACACGTAGAACGCCCCCTCCGGCGTCGGACACTCGATGCCGGGAATGCCGTTCAACCCCGCGACTATCAAATCCCGCCGCTTCCGAAACTCGTCCACCATGTTCATCACCGGCTCCTGCGGCCCCTCAAGCGCCCGAATCGCCGCCCGCTGCGTGAAACTCGCCGCGCACGACACGCTGTTGGCCGCCAGCTTTACCACGTGCTCCGTCAGCCAGTGGGGGAACACCCCGTAGCCCAGCCGCCAGCCCGTCATCGCGTAGGACTTGGAGAACCCGTCCAGTATCACCGTCCGCTCCGCCATACCGGGCGCCGACGCGATGCTGTGGTGCGCCCCCTTGTAGATGATGTCCTTGTAAATCTCGTCGGAGAGAATCACCACGTCCTCCCGCGGCCCCAGCAATTCGGCCAGACGCGCCACGTCCTCCTTGCCCATGACCGACCCCGTCGGATTCTGCGGCGAATTCAGTATCACCAGCTTGGTGCGGTCGGACAGCTTCCCCTCCAAATCGTCCAGATCCATCCTATTCCCCTCCTCCGGCAGCAGACGCACGGGCGCCAGCGTCGCCCCGCAGAAGTTGATCATCGACTCGTAGATGGGAAAGCTCGGATTCGGATAGAGGACCTCGTCGCCGGGCTGCACCAGCGCCATGATGGTGAAGAACATTATCGGCTTGCCCCCCGGCGTCACCACCACCTGACCCGGCTCTATCTCCATGCCGCGCGTGGCGTTCACGTTGTCGGCGATAGCCTCCTGAAGCTCCGGCAACCCCGCCGAAGGGCCGTAGTGAGTGTAGCCCTGCCGCAACGCCTTGATGCCCGCGTCCACGATGTGGGCGGGCGTGTCGAAGTCCGGCTCCCCTATCTCCAGGTGCACCACGTCGTGCCCCTTCGCCTCCAAAGCCTTGGCCTTCGCCAGAACCTCGAAGGCCGATTCCGTCCCCAGGTTGTTCATCCTGTCCGCTGCTCGCAAGGCCAGCCCTCCTCTTGGCATAACCCTTTACATAACGTCATTCCCGCGTAGGCGGGAATCCATCTTTCCCTATCGTCGCTAAATCCCACTCTTTGAGAGTTACGCAAAGGTCTCCTCTTGGCGTGCCCCTTTTGTATCAGAGCTTGACGAAATTCGCAACGCCGCCCCCCATTCCCCTCCGTCATTCCCGCCCTCTCCCTCCGTCATTCCCGCCCTCTCCCTCCGTCATTCCCGCCCTCTCCCTCCGTCATTCCCGCGTAGGCGGGAATCCACCGCCCGCCCCAAAATGGTAATATGTATCCGCATCCAATCCCACCAACCAACTGCCGGAGGACTTTCCATGAACAACGCCGACGTCATCATCGTAGGAGGAGGCGCCGTCGGCTGCGCCACCGCATATTATCTGTCCCAGGCCGGCGCGGAGGTGACCGTCATCGAGAAGAATCGCATCGCCTTCGGCGCCTCCGGTTACGCGATGGGATTGTTGAGTCCCCTCTACGGCATGGGCATCCCCGGCCCGCTGGAAGGTCTCTCCCTCAACGGCTTCCTCATGCACTGCGACCTGGCCGACGAGCTTCCCGACGCCACCGGCGTCGACTACCACGCCCACCCCCACGACTCCATCTACCTCTCCCTCACCGACGAGGACGAGGCGGGATTGCAGGACATCGCGTCCTACTCCGGCCACGTCAACGGCATCTCCTACCAGTGGCTGACCGGGTCGGAACTCCGAAACATCGAGCCTCGGCTCACCCTAGCCGCCGAGCGCGGAATGCTCGTCCAGGGCACCTGGGTGCTGGAAGCCGACAAGTACACGGAAGCGTTAGCCGCCGCCGCGGAACTCTACGGCGCAACTTTCCTCGACCGCGCCGTCACCGGCCTGGCCCGCCGCTCCACCGGCGCAATCGTCCAGACGGACGACGGCGCCATAGAAGCCGACGCCGTCATCCTCGCAATGGGCCCCTGGACCGGCGATGCGGAGAAGTGGCTCGGCGTTCCCATCCCCGTCGGCCCCCTCAAGGGCCAGATTGTAAGGATGGACGTCGGCGAACCCGCTATGACCTGCTCTGTCCACTACGCCAGCAACTACGCCGGCCGGAAGGCCGACGGCCTGACCTGGATAGGCACCACCGAGGAGCGCGTCGGCTTCGACAACGAACCCACTATGGAAGCCCGCGAACGCATCATCAGCGAAGTCGGAGAATTCTTCCCGCCCGCGCTGACGGGGAAGGTTATCCATCAGACGGCCTGCCTGCGTCCCGTCGCCCCCGACGGCCTGCCCGTCATCGGCCCCGTCCCCGGCTGGGAGGGCGTCTACCTCTCCACCGGCGCCGGAAGGAAGGGCATCATCCTAAGTCCTTCGATGGGCAAGCTCACGGCGGAAATGGCCCTGGGCCGCGGCGACGAAATGGCAATCGCCGCCTTCTCCCCCAACCGCTTCAGCTCCACAACCCCGTGCTGAACTCTGTCATTCCCGTGAAAACGGGAATCCACCCGCTCACCCCGAATCATACCCCATCACTCGCCCTAGCCATCCCTAGCCCGCTCACCCTGAGCCTGTCGAAGGGTCGAGCGCACCCCGTCATTCCCGCCATCCCCCTCCGTCATTCCCGTGAAAACGGGAATCCACCCGCTCACCCTGAGCCTGTCGAAGGGTCGAGCGCACCCCGTCATTCCCGCCATCCCCCTCCGTCATTCCCGTGAAAACGGGAATCCACCCGCTCACCCTGAGCCTGTCGAAGGGTCGAGCGCCCTCCGTCATTCCGGCCATCCCCCTCCGTCATTCCCGTGAAAACGGGAATCCACAGCCCCCAAACTCACACCCGTCCGTTTCAGCTCCACAGCCCCGTGCTGAAATACCGCTCGCCGATGTCGTTGAAAATCGTCACCACCTTCCCCTCTCCCGCCCGCTCCGCGACGATGAACGCCCCCAGCACGTAGGCCCCCGAACTCTGCCCGGCGAACAACCCCTGCGACGCCATCTCCTGCGACACGGCCCGCGCCTCGTCGATGTCGATGGACAGCATCTCGTCCACCACGCTTTCATCCAGCGTCTGCGGCGTGATGTGCCCCGGCCCCAGCGGCTTCAGCCCCTCCACGCCGGGCCACTCCGGCGGATTCACCCCGATGACCTGAATCTCCGGGTTGCGCTCCTTCAGCCGACGCCCCACCCCGCTGATGGTCCCCCCCGTCCCGACGCCCGCCACGAAGTGGGTGACGTCCGGCGCCTGGCGCAGAATCTCCTCGCCCGTGGTGTCGTAATGCGCCTGCGGGTTGAACTCGTTGGAATACTGGTCGCACCAGAAATACCGCTCCGGCTCCCCCTCGTACCGGCGCTTCACCTCCCGCAGCGTCTCGTCGTAGCCCAGCATCGGGTCCGTGAAGATAATCTTCGCGCCGTGGGCCAGCAGCCGCTTCTTCCGCTCCAGGCTCGCGTTCTCCGGCATCACCAGCGCCACCCGGTAGCCCAGCACCGCGCCGATCATCGCGTAGGCGATGCCCGCGTTCCCCGACGTGGCGTCCAATATCGTCTTCTCCTTCGTCAACTCCCCCGACAGAATCGCCTCCCCCAGCATCCGCAAGACGGGCCGGTCCTTGATGGACCCGCCGGGGTTCAGATGCTCATACTTGGCGAAGACGGGCGCGCCGCCGCGACTGTTAGGAATCCGCGCCAACGGCGTATTCCCGATCGCCTTCAAAGGCGGATACCCCTCCAGAAACTCCAGAAACTCCGTCGAAAGCGGCAAAAACCCAACCCCCATCAAACAATCTAAGGAAGGAAACCCACCCCCCAACGTAACCTTGGCGCGAACCTCCCCCACCATTCGAGTATACCCCCGCCAACCAACCCCGTAAACCTACCGTCTTCTTACGCTAGTGCCAACGTTGCGGTAATTGCTGGCTCCCTTGATAGACCGAACCGAACGCCGCTCACCCAATCCTCATCCAGATGAAGGACCTCCGTTACAACTCCGTCTATCTCACGCCGCACGGGGTCAGATTCCATTTGCGGCAAAGGAAGCAGTGTTTTTCCCTTTAGTCCGTTGTAGCATTCCTTCATTGCCTCAAGCTGCGCCTTGTCGAGTGAGCTAAAGTCCGGCACAGGCATAGAACGCAGGGTGTCAAGTGAGAAGGAAGGATATGAAGGAATACGGCTGTCCCTATCGCCCAGAAGTGCAAGAATGCCCACAGAGGAGTTGAAGTAAAGGCACAGGGCTTCCAAAATTTCAGGGTTATGCGGACGGCAGGGTGTCCAGATGGAACCAAGGGCTTCTTCTGGCAGGGTGACGGCGGCGACTCTGGACAGATTGAGTCGTAGCCTATGGGGAAGTAGAAGCCGTCCCTTCTGTTCCCAATATCTATCAGCCAAGTGACGCTTCGACTCCTTTGGCTCGATAAAGACATCCGTATCTGCTTGCATAGATTGAATTACGTCGGTGGAGTGAAACCAAAGAGCGCGGCGCCTATAACTAATTGGCATCTGCGAGCGGGTGTAGGCGTCGCGAATGCGCTGTCCTGCAGGTCCTACCTCGGCCAGACTTCTTAGAGGCACCATCTGGATGGGAGCAGGCTTATCCTTCCTTCCGGGGTCTGCGTCCTCTATCAGCTTAAGGTTATAAGCGGTGGGTTCCTCTATATCGGGGGGGCCTTCTTTGAGCCTTCGGTAGGCAAGCACCAGGAAAGGTGAGAGGAAGTTGACGGTGGACCAATCCCCTCGTCTTATCCGCTCTTCATCCACTTTCTGAAGGGTGAAGCAATCCGAGGGTCCAATGGCGCCTCGGCGGATGGCTTGCTCAATCCTGCGGGACACGCCAAGCGATTCAAGGGCGTTCTTGGGATTTTCCACCAAGTTCACCACGTTAGTTGGCGGCTTTACTCCGGAGCCGTTCCATCGCCGACACACCAATAGAATCTCGCCGATGCTGGTATTCTCCGAGAAGAATATACGCTTGGGATCGTGCGAACTGACTATGGTCTCAATGTGGAATCGCTGGGCCAGATATTTTCGCAGTGCAAAGGCGGAAGGGTTGGTCATCATAACAGTGGGAAGAATCACGGCAAGAATACCGGAATCGGACTTGCACATCCTATCTGCCAACACCACGAAGGGGCCTGAGGAGCCTGATAGCCGTGCCGCAGCGCGAAACAGCTCGCCTCCAGGAGTTCCTTCCACGCATACGGCTTGGTCGTCCAACATCTCCTTCTCCCGCTCCTTGATGGCTTTCTCCTCCACCCGGCTGAACTGATCATGGCGCAGGCTATCCCTGGTAAAGGGCGGGTTCATAATTACCAAATCCATAGGCGGCGGTTTCCTGCCGTTGCCCTCTCCATTTTCCACCTGCTCGCTTATTCTGGATGGCCAGAATACCAGCTGAGGCTTGCCAGCCAGGAAATCCAGAGACCCCAGCCTGGCCTCGCCATCGTGGAATCCGAGGCGGGTGCGGTGGATGTTCATCCGGCTGAAGCTGGTTTTGGGAGAAAGCATTCCGATGGCGCTGGCCGCCATGTGCGTAGCCGTAAGGTTGACGTCGTAGCCCCAAAGAACATCCTCTACCAGACACAGTCCCAAGGCCTCCTCATCCGCCTTATTTAATCGTCCCGCTCCCATTCGCAGGCCGCGAATCCGCTCGGACGCAGCCATAAGCAGTGTCCCCGTACCGCAGGCCGGGTCACAGATTCGCAGGTTGGCAATGGCGTTGGGGTCGCCCCAATCCCCATCTTCCTCCCTAAGGGCTAAAGAAGCCAGCAGCACGGCGGCGGCTGTCGAAGTGTAGAAAGAGCCGTCATAGCGGGCGGTATCCAAGACCCGGTGAAATATGCGGCCCAGCAGGTCATGGCGCAGGCCGGCGACTCGTTGGGATATTCCTGCCACTGTGTCTGCCAATCTCTGAATTGCCAATACCATATTCGGGACTGCCGGCAGAGCTTCGAGTGCGATTATTCCCGTTTCGAAGACAGGACGATAGTCAACGGCGAGGATGCCCTTCCACGCTTCCTTGAAGGCAAGGATGGCAGAGGGACTCTTGGCGCAATCTTCAGGTATTTCGGGAGGCCAGGGGCCGGCGTATCCGTCCGGGCGTAGGGCGGGCAGGTGGTTCTGTACGCGGTGATGGAACAACATTGCCGTAGCGACCACCAGCATCCCGCGCTTGGCGGCTACGGACCAGCCGTTGGCTTCGTGACCGCCTTTGGATTTGGCGGCTGGCAGATCCAGGGCGCGGGCTAAGTGCCTTCGGGTGTCAATTCTCAGGGACTGCACCACCGAATCCAACTCGTCCGAGAGGAGCCGGGCGGCAATGTCTGCGTCGTCCAGAAGAACGTGAACCTGCTGGACAGCCTCAGCCAACTCGGCTACTGAACCGGTAGTCCAGTGGGCGTTGGGGTCGCCTGCACTTGTGCGGATGGTCCACTTGAGGGGCAGCTTCGCCATGTTCGTTTCCGTTACGTTCTCCTGATAGCAGATGGCGAAGGCTACGATAGCCAATTTCTGGCTCAGGCGTGCGTCGGCGTCTTTTATGGCTTGTGCGGTTCGGTGAAAGCCGGTTTCCGCTTCCAGGGCCACGGGCAGGTTCTCCACGTTGGCCAAAATATCAACCCTTTTCTTCTTGATGCGCACTTCGTAGTCGCACTCAACCCCCAACTCCTTCAGTAGAAGCGATAAGGCCCGGTTCTTGAAATCTTCCTGCTTCCTCACTGCCATGCCCCCATTATAGCCAATTCTGCCATCAATAACCCCCTTCTCCAAAAAGTGACATTTACCCCCTTGCAAACTATAGTATCCATGTTCTATCATATGTGCAACAAACTTTCTATCGGAGGTGCTCACATGGCATTAACCCTAACCGAATCCGCTAAACTCTCCCAGGACATGCTCCTTACCGGCGTCATCGAAACCATCGTCAAGGACAGCCCCGTCCTCCAGGCCATCCCCTTCATCGAGGTCGTCGGCAACGGCCTCACCTACAACCAGGAGAAGACCCTCCCCTCCGTCTCCTTCTACGACCCCGGCGACACCTGGTCCGAATCCACCCCCACCTTCACCCAGGTCACCGCCAACCTCAAGATCCTCGGCGGCGACGCCGACATGGACAACTTCGTCAAGGCCACCCGCTCCAACCTTCAGGATCTGGAAGCCACCGTCGTCGCCCTCAAAGCCAAGGCCACCCAGCACAGGTTCGACACCACCTTCATCGACGGCGACACCGGCGCCGACTCCAAGGCCTTCGACGGCATCGACAAGCTCGCCGTCGCCAACCAGACCGTCTCGATGGGCGCCAACGGCGCATCCCTCACCCTCGACAAGCTCGACGAGACCATCGACAAAGTCCGCGGCGGCAAGCCCGACATGCTCATCATGAGCCGCCGCACCCGCCGCAAGCTCTCCGCCCTCGGCAGGGCCGCCGGCAGCGGCGTCGTTGTCGCCGACAAGAACCAATTCGGCATGATGACCGACTACTACGACGGCATCCCCGTCGGCGTCAGCGACTTCGTCAACGACGCGAAGACCGTCGGCACCAGCAGCGACTGCTCCACCGTCTACGCCGTCCAGTGGGGCGAAGGCGCCGTCGCCGGCCTCACTGCCCCCGGCGGCCTCATGGTCGAACGCGTCGGCAGCCTGGAGACCAAGGACGCCACCCGCGTCCGCGTCAAGTGGTACGTCGCCATCGCCGTCTTCAACGCCCTCAAGCTCGCCAAACTCACCGGCGTCCGCCCCTAACCCCTCCGTCATTCCCGCGAAGGCGGGAATCCATCCCCATCCGCTCGCCCTGAGCCTGTCGAAGGGTCGAGCGGAGAGGGATGAACCCAGAACCTCCCGTAGAGGCGGTTCGCGAACCGCCTCTACCCCCAACCTCAACAATCCAATAAGGGAAACCAAAAAATGACCCTCGCCAAAATGCGAACCCGCCTCCGCGTCGACCTCCACGACGAAGACTCCGCCAACTACCTCTGGACCGACGCCCAACTCGACCGCCACCTCGCCCACGCCGTGCGCGAACTCAGCGCCGTCCACCCCCAACCCGCCGCCGCCACCCTCCAGACCGGCCCCGACGGACGCACCCTATCCCTCGCCTCCCTCTCCGACCTCGTCCGCGTGGAAGCCGTCGAATTTCCCCTCGACGAGAACCCGCCTTCCTACCTGGACTTCTCCCTGCGCGGCAACGAACTCCTCCTGCTCTCCTACGAACCGCCAGGCTCCGGCGTCTCCGTCAAAGCCTTCTACGGAAAGATGCACACCCTCGACGCCACCACCTCCACCATTCCGCCCCACCTGGAAGAACTCTTCCTAACGGGCGCCGCCGGCTTCGCCGCAATGGACTTGTCCGGCCACGCCATCAACAGCGTCAACCTCGGCGGCCCGAACACGTGGCGGCACTTCCTCGTCTGGGGACAGGAAAAGCTGGCCCACTTCCGCCAGGGGTTGGCAAAACTGAGCCGCCGCACCTCCCTGCGCGTCCACCGCCTCTATCGCCCCGCCGTCGGAGGCAAATAATGCGCTCCCTCTCCGCAACCCTGCTGGAAGCCCAGCGCAGCCCCCGACGCCAGCCCTACCTCGGCGTGACGGTGGAACGACGACTGCCCCACGTCTTCCATCCCGTCTTCTCCCGGCTCTTGAATACCACCGACACCGCCGCCCGCCACGACCTGCATCTGACCTCCGCAGGAACCCTCATCCGGGCGCGCGTCTCCCGCTCCAACTCCAACCTCTACGTCCAGCGCGTCCCCAACGCCGGACAGAACAGCAGCTTCACCCAGTGGGCCTATCTGAACAAGGCCTACCCCGACGCCGGAGTAGCCCTATGCGGCAACGGCTCCTACCTGCTTCTGGTCTACGTCCAGCACAGCAACCGCCGCGAGCTTCGCTATCGCGAAAGCACGGACGACGGCGTCACCTGGAGCGCCGACAAGCGCCTCGTCTACCCCTCCGTCAGCGGCGTATCCCACCTCACCGCCGCCATGAGCGCCGCCGGGAAAATCGGCGTCTTCTTCTCAGGCACGAACCACAACCTCTACGCCATGCGGCGCATCGACGGCAGCTGGACCGCCCCCGCCGCCTGGCCTCAGACCTCCTACGTCAAGAAGATTACCGGCATTGCCTGCGCCTACGGAAACGACTGGAACGTGGTCGTCTGCGGCGAAACTTCCTCCGGCTCCTCCCGCGTCTGGACTATGATATACGGCGACGGCACGGAGCAGGCCCGCGGCCAATGGTCCAGCATCGCCAGCCTCACCCGCGCCGACTCCGGCTCCCAGGTCTCCTTCTCCCACCCCTATCTGACGAAGGCCGACACTTTCCGTCTCTTCTTCAAGGAATCCTACGCCGGTTCCGATTCCTACGGACGCGCCTTCTGGACTTTCACGCCCCAGAGCAGCGCCTTCTACAGGGCCAACTGGCGCGAACCCATCCCCTTCGACGCCGACCCTTACGCCGGCGTGGCCATCGCGGGCAACTCCACAACCCTCTGGCTCTCCACCTCAACCCAGGTCTGGCGCGCGACAAGTCCCGCCCAACGAACCCTCACCGACGACGTGCTGGAAGCCAACCTGGTGGAAGACGCTAACGGCGGTCGCGCAACCCTCCTCCTCCGCAACGACCACGGCCGCTACAACGGCGCGGGACTGTCGGCGTCGCTTCTGACTCCCGGTGCGCGAGTCCGCTTCAACCCCGGCTACGTCACTTCCAAGGGCGCGGAAAGCTCCCCCGGCCCCGCCTACTGGATTCGTGCGCTGGAACACCGCACCGGCGACGGCAAGGCCCAACTCGCCCTTTACCTGGAGGACGGCTGGACGCTGCTGGAACGGTGGCGCGCCCGATACCAGCACAACTGGTTCAAGGGCTACACCTTCGTCAAGGACATCGTCGCCTTCATCCTCGCCCGCGCCGGCCTGAACCTCCAGGTTATAAGCTCCAGCGCCGTTTTCCGACAGCATCGCCCCGCCTTCACCATCCACCCAAACGCAACCGCCGCCCACGCCGTCAAGCGGCTCATGTCCACCACGCCGGACGTCCTATTCTTTCGCAACGGAAGCCCCGCCGTGAAGCGGCTGAATTCCGACGATGCCGCTTCCTACTCCTACGGCGCCGGCCACCCCATCATCCGCGGTCAATACCTGACCCAGGCGCCCCGCTACAACCGCATCCAGACCTTTGGCCTCAACAGGCTGCAAGAATCCCTCGACTGGAACTCCGTGGCGGCGATGACGGACAGGCTTCTCCAGGTGTACGACATCAACCAGGAAACCTCCGACTCCGCAAAGAAGCGAAGCGACGGCCTGCTTGCCAAGGAACGCCTCGCCATGCATGGCGGAATCCTGAAAACCCCCGTCAACTGCGGCCTCGAACTCTTCGACGTAATCGCCATCACCGACCCGTCGGCGGCCCTGAAGGCGTCCAAACGGCGCGTGACCGCCATAGACCTCAAATACCGCCGCGGCCCCGGCGCCCCACCCGTCTATTCCCAAACCCTGACCCTATCCGGTGTATGACATGACAATCAAAAATCACCCCCCACCGCTCACCCTGAGCATGTCCTGAGCTTGTCGAAGGGCTTGTCGAAGGGTCGAGCGTCTTCCCCACCTCGTCATTCCCGCCGCTCCCTCCGTCATTCCCGCGAAGGCGGGAATCCACCGCAACCCGCTCCTCAATACCCTATAGGACGTGAATAATGACAATCAAAAAAGGCATCATCAAAACCTTCAGCTCCTCAACCTACAAAGCCACCGTCCAGATGGAAGGCAGCCTCTCCGTCTGGATAAGCTCCATCCCCGTCGCCCGCAACATCTCCTCCTCCCAGATGACGACCGGACGCCGCTGCGCCGTCCTATTCTTCAGCGAAGAAAACAAGAACGACGCCGTCCTCTTCGCCGTCTACGCCTAACCCCCTCCCCACACCCACCCCCCCGTCATTCCCGTGAAAACGGGAATCCACCGCAACCCACGCCAAACCCTAACCATCCCGCTCACCCTGAGCCTGTCGAAGGGTCGAGCGACCCACGCATTCCCACCCTCCCTTTTCGCCATTCCCGCTACCCCCTCCGTCATTCCCGCGAAGGCGGGAATCCATCTTCTCCCTCATTGCCCTACAAACCCCCTCCACGTTACAATAACCCCAAGCCGAAGTGGCGGAATGGTAGACGCGCCGGTCTCAAAAACCGGTGGGCGCAGGCCCGTGTCGGTTCGAATCCGACCTTCGGCACCACTCCCCGCCCGCCAATTTGCCCATAGTTGCCCAACATCCTGTATATTATGGTATGTAGCCTATGGTAGAATGCGCCAAAGCGCTCCCCATTCCCGGCAACATTGCATTCTAGGAGGTGTGAATATGCAGAGCGGCAGCCCTCCGGTGGTCTACGACGTTCGATACCCGGAAAACCTGCATCCGGGACTGGTCATCGCCAAGCTCTTCCTGGGCCTCTTCTACGTCGGCATCCCCCACGGAATCATCCTCTTCTTCTACGCCATCGGCGTTTTCTTCAGCACAATCTTCGCCTTCGTCGCCATACTCTTCACCGGCCAATACCCGGAATCCCTCTTCAACTTCAACGCCGGCTATTACCGATGGCGCTCCCGCGTCTTCGCCTACCTCAACTTCATGACCGACGAATACCCCCCCTTCACCGCCGAACCCATTTCCGACAGCCCCGTGGACGTGCGAATCCACAGGCAGGAATCCTACTCCAAGCCCCACGCCGCCCTTCAGTTCTTCCTCGGCTGGCTGTACGTCGGCATCCCCCACGGAATCATCCTCTTCTTCTACGCCCTCGCCGTCTCCGTAACCGCCCTCGTCGCCTTCTTCTCCATCATCTTCAAAGGCCAATACCCCATCGAACTTTTCCGATTCGCCGTGGGCCTGGACCGCTGGAGCGTTAGGACAGAGACCTATCTGAACCTGATGACGACCCAATACCCGCCCTTCAACAACCGGCCCATGTTCACCGCTCAGGACAACTAACCCCCGCTCAAACCCGCCTGGAGGGAGGCTGCATCATGGTGACGGAAGCTAACGGTTCCCTGGTGGATAACGGCTCCGCCGTCGAAGACATCATCGTCGCACGGGACGTTCACAAGTGGTTCGGAAACTTCCACGCCCTCCGCGGCGTCGACATGACCGTCAAGCGCGGCGAAAAAATCGTCATCCTCGGCCCCTCCGGCTCCGGCAAGTCCACCTTCATCCGATGCATCAACCGGCTGGAAGAGCACCAGCGCGGCGAAATCGTCGTCGACGGCATCGCCATGACCAACGACCTCCACAACATAGACGCCATTCGCAGCGAAGTCGGCATGGTGTTTCAGTCCTTCAACCTCTTCCCCCATCTCTCGGTCATGCAGAACATCACCCTCGCCCCCATCAAGGTACGCAAGATGTCCCAGAGTGACGCGGAGGACATTGCAAACGGGCTTCTGGAGCGGGTCGGCATACCGGAGCAGGCCGAAAAATACCCCCTGGAGCTCTCCGGCGGGCAGCAGCAGCGCGTGGCCATCGCCCGCGCCCTCGCCATGCGTCCCCGCATCATGCTGTTCGACGAACCAACCTCCGCCCTCGACCCGGAGATGATCAAGGAAGTGCTGGACATCATGGTTGACCTGGCCCGTTCCGGCATGACCATGCTCGTGGTCACCCACGAAGTCGGCTTCGCCCGCGAAGTCGCCGACCGCATGGTCATGTTCGACGAAGGCGTCATCGTCGAAGAAGGCTCCCCCACCGAATTCCTCGAAAACCCCAAGAGCGACCGCGCCAAAGCCTTCCTCGCCCAAATCCTCTAACCTCCCAACCACCCGCCATTCCTACCACCCCATCCCGCCATTCCCGCCTCCCCTTTCGTCATTCCCGCGTAGGCGGGAATCCATCTTCTTCTCCTCTCCCTTGAGGGAGAGGATTAAGGTGAGGGTGAAACCGCCTCAACCCTCCCCATCCGCTCACCCTGAGATCATCCTGAGCTTGTCGAAGGACCTGTCGAAGGGTCGAGCGCTCCCCTCCGTCATTCCCGCCACCCCCTCCGTCATTCCCGCGTAGGCGGGAATCCATCTTCATTCTCCTCTCCCTGAAGGAAGAGGATTAAGGTGAGGGTAAAATCCCCCTCCTTGACACCCTCCGTCTCCAATCACTACACTCCCACCAACCGCCCCACCCCAACGGAGCCGCCGCCACCCCCATGACCACCACAACCGCAATCCCAACCTCTACTCCCACAGCGACGCCCACCCGTCGCCGCTTCACTGTGGACGAATACCACGCTATGGCCCACGCCGGCATCCTCACCCGTGATGACCGTGTAGAACTTCTGGACGGAGACATTATCCTTATGCCGCCTATCGGAGACTGGCACGGCGCCAGCGTATTCCGCTTTAACAACATTATCACCCCCTTGTTTCAGGGACGGGCCATCGTGTCCGTACAAGGCCCGGCCCGTCTTAACGACATGAGCGAGCCTCAGCCGGACGTTATGCTGGTTCGGTGGCGCGACGACTATTACGACGGCGGCAAGCCCCGTCCGAAAGACGTGCTGTTGCTGATAGAAGTCTCCGACACCACCGTCGAATATGACCGCGGCCCCAAGCTTTCCGCCTACGCCCGCGCAGGCATCCCCGAAGTCTGGATAGTCACTCGCAAGGAACGCCGCATCGAATCCTACACAGACCCCTCAGGCGACAAATACTCAACCGTGCGCCACTTCAATCCCGGCCAAACCATCGCCCCCCAAGCCTTCCCCGACATATCCCTCCAGGTAAACCAACTCATAGCCCGCTAACCCCCCCTTTTATCCCTTCCCCCTCGATACAACCTCCGTCATTCCCGCGAAGGCGGGAATCCAGTCCCGCTCACCCTGACCATCCCATCATCCGCTCACCCTGAGCCTGTCGAAGGGTCGAGCGCCCCCCTCCTTGACACCCCCACACCCCCTCGCTACACTCCCACCAATCCCCACGCCAACGAGGCCCCATGCCAACACAAACCCCCGACGTCGAAGCCCTCCGCCGCGACTACATCGGACAAGAAAGCCCCCCCGAATATCTGGACGTTGAGAAGGGCCACGTCCGCGCCTTCGCCGAAGCCATCGGCGACCCGAACCCCCTCTACAGCGACGAGATAGCCGCCCGCAACTCCCGCTTCGGCGGCGTTATCGCCCCACCCACCTTCCTCCGCGCCGCCCGCACCCAACGCCTCGAAGACCTCCCCCCCGACTTCCCCTACAAGCGCCTCCTCGACGGCGGCAGCGAGTGGGAATACTTCGAACCCGTCCGCGTCGGCGACCGAATCGCCGCCGTCAACCGCGTGGTGGACATCTTCGCCCGCGCCGGCAGCCTCGGCCCCATGATCTTCGTCATCACCGAAACCACCTACACCAACCAGCTGGGCCAGGTCGCCGCCACCCAGAAGAACACCTCCATCCGCTACTAGCCGACCGTTGCGTAACCCTCATTCCCACCTGCCCATCCGCCATTCCGGCGAAAGCCGGAATCCATCCCCCATCCGCCATTCCCGCGCAGGCGGGAATCCATCCCCCATCCGCCATTCCCGCGTAGGCGGGAATCCATCCCCTATCCGTCATTCCCGCGCAGGCGGGAATCCAGGGGTGAGGTGGGGATTGGCCCTTTATGCTCATCCTCCCAATACGCATCAATAGGTAAAGGAAATGACCAATCACCCATACTGGGAAGACGTTGAGGAAGGAACCCGAATCCCCTCCCTCGTGAAGCATCCCACCACCCGCCAGCTTGTCCGCTACGCCGGCGTCTCCGGCGACTTCTACGAGATTCACTACGACAAGGACTTCGCCGTCGACACCGGCTTGCCAGGTGTCATCCTCCACGGCGCGCTGAGGAGCGCCTTCCTCGGCCAGATGCTCACCGACTGGATTGGCCCCGAAGGAACCCTCCGCAAGCTGGGCTGCCAGTACCGCGGCATGGACGAACCCGGCGTCGCCCTCACCTGCGGCGGCGTAGTAACGAAGAAGTACGTAGATAACGGACGCCCCCTCCTCGACTGCGACGTCTGGGTGGAGGACGAACAGGGCCGTCGCTTCACCCCCGGCTGGGCCACCGTCCAACTCCCCACCCACAACCCCTAACCCCCCTTATTCCCGCGAACGCGGGAATCCATCTCCTCTTATCCCTTCCCCCACCAACACCCGTCATTCCCGCGCAGGCGGGAATCCATCTCCTCTTATCCCTCCCCCCACCAACACCCGTCATTCCCGCGCAGGCGGGAATCCATCCCCTCTTATCCCTTCCCCCACCAACACCCGTCATTCCCGCGCAGGCGGGAATCCATCCCCTCTTATCCCTTCCCCTTGACGGGGGAAGGTTAGGCCTGTCCTGAGCTTTTCGAAGGGATGGGGGCGAATCCCCCATCATTGCCTTTTCTCCCCATCCTTTGTATCGTATCTCCCAACCATCCCCGTCAACAAAGGAGAAATCATGCCCGGAGTTCTCGAAGGCAAGGTCGCAATCGTAACCGGCTCAGGCCGCGGCATAGGTCGCGGCGTCGCCATCCTCATGGCCCAGGAAGGCGCGAAGGTGGTCATCGTAGACCCCGGGACGGAGCTTGACGGCTCCGGCGGCTCTATAGCCATCGCCGACGACGTAGTCAACGAAATCCGCGCCAACGGCGGCGAGGCCGTCGCCTGCTACGAATCCGTCGCCACAATGGAAGGCGGCGAGGCCATCGTCCAAACCGCCCTCGACAATTTTGGCAAGCTGGACGTCGTCGTAACCTGCGCCGGTATCCTCCGCGACCGGATGCTCTTCAACATGACCGAGCAGGAATGGGACAGCGTCATCGCCGTCCACCTCAAGGGCACCTTCACCGTCGTCAAGTACGCCGCAATCCTCTTCCGCCAGCAGCGTTCGGGCCGCATCATCACCTTCAGCTCCGAGTCCGGACTCATCGGCAACTCCGGCCAGGCCAACTACGGCGCCGCCAAGTCCGGCATCGCCGGCTTCACCAAGGTCGTCGCCCGCGACATGGGACGCTACGGCGTCACTGCCAACTCCATCGCTCCCCGCGCCAACACCCGCATGACGTCGGACATCCCCTCCGCCGCCAGCCAGATCCGCGCCGCCCAGGGCGTCGCCGCCATCGAGGGCGAGGACGACCTGGAATCCGCAGACCCCGACGACGTTGCCCCCTTCACCGTCTTTCTGGCCAGCGACTACGCGTCCCACGTAAACGGCCAGACCTTCCTCGTCTACGGCGGCGTGGTCTCTCTCATGTCCCAACCCCGTCCGGAACGCTCCATCTTCAACGGCGAAGAACGCTGGGACTTGGAGAAGCTGGCCCCCCTCGCCAGAAACTACCTCACCAAAGGCATCGACAACCCCGCACCACCGCAACCATCCCGATAATCTAACGATTAGGAGCAAAACAGAATGAAACTCGCATTCTTCGACGATTTCAAACTCGGAGTAGTTAAAGACAACGCCGTGGTAGACGTGACCGACGCCGTGTCCGGCATAACCCACACCTCCCCCCAGGACCTCATCAACCGCGTCATCGAAAACTTCGACGACATCAAAACGGCGTTGCAGCAGGCCGCCGACTCAGGCTCCGCCGCGCCCCTCGAACAGGTGCGGCTGCGACCCCCGCTGCCCAAGCCCGGCAACGTCGTCGCTATGGCCGTCAACTACATGGAGGACGGCACCAGGGACGCGCCCGCCCCCATCAACGCCTTCCACAAGTCCCCCAACTCCGTCATCGGCCCCGGCGACACCATGATTCTGCCCGACGTTCCCGCCACCATCTTCGAAGGCGAGGCGGAAATGGCCCTGGTCATCGGCAAGCGGGCCAGCTACGTCCGACAGGAAGACGCCCTCGACTACGTGTTCGGCTACACGAACTTCATTGATGGTTCCGCCCGCGGCTTGCCCCCCGGCGGCAACACCTTCTACCAGATGAAGGCCCGCAACACCTTCGCTCCCCTCGGCCCCTGGATAGTCACCGCCGACGAGATAGACGACCCCCAGGAACTTGCAGTAAAGCTCTGGGTCAACGGCGAACTGAAGCAGAATTTCAACACCAACGACATGGCCCACAAGATTCCCCGGATTATCGAGTGGGTCAGCTCCGTCCACGACCTGGAACCCGGTGACGTCATCGCCACCGGCACCAACCACCGCGGCCTGAGCGCCTTCCAGGATGGGGACAACATCGAAATGCAAATAGAAGGTCTGGGCGCCCTCGCCTTCAACGTCAGGGACGACCTGAAGCGCACCTGGGCCCGCACTACCCGCCTGGAAATGGCGCAGCAGGGCATCGACGGAACCACCCCCCAAATCACCGGCAAATATGCCTAACCCCCAACCCATTCGTCATTCCCGCGTAGGCGGGAATCCATCTTCTCCCGCCGCTCACCCTGAGCTTGTCGAAGGGTCGAGTGCCCCATCATTCCCGTCCCTCCTCGTCATTCCCGCCCCTCCTCGTCATTCCCGTCCCTCCTCGTCATTCCCGTCCCTCCTCGTCATTCCCGCCCCTCCTCGTCATTCCCGCGTAGGCGGGAATCCACGGCGGGGCGGAGGGGGAAGGCTGGGATGGGGGTGACTCCCCGCTTCCCCAACCAATCGGCAACTCAATACAACACCACGACAGAGGCAAAAAATTGACAAACCTGCTAAAGGATAAGGTAGCAATAGTAACTGGCTCCGGCCGCGGCATCGGCCGCGGAGTCGCCATGCTCATGGCTCAGGAAGGCGCGAAAGTTGTCGTCGTTGACCCCGGTGCGGAACTCGACGGCTCCGGCGGTTCCGTTGCCATCGCCGACGGCGTCGTTAACGAAATCCGCAACAACGGCGGTGAAGCCGTCGCCTGCTACGAGTCCGTAGCCACAATGGAGGGCGGCGAAGCAATAGTCCAGTCAGCCTTGGACAATTTCGGCAAGCTGGACATCGTCGTCACCTGCGCCGGAATCCTACGCGACCGCATGATTTTCAACATGACCGAAGACGAGTGGGACGCGGTGATAGCCGTCCATCTCAAAGGGACATTCTCCGTGGTCAAGCACGCCGCCATCCTCTTCCGCCAGCAGCGTTCGGGCCGCATCATCACCTTCAGCAGCACCTCCGGCCTCATCGGCAACTCCGGCCAGGCCAACTACGGCGCCGCCAAGGACGGCATCGCCGGCCTCACGCGGGTAGCCGCCCGCGACCTGGGGCGCTACGGCGTCACCGCGAACTCGATCGCCCCCAGCGCCCGCACCCGCATGATTGGAGCCGTCCCAACCTCGGCCCGACAGCTTCGCGCCGCCCAGGGCATCGCCGGCGCGGGCGGTGGCGCATTGGTCGGCGACGCCGACGACATCGCCCCCTTCGTCACCTGGCTCTCCTCCGACGAGTCCGCCCACGTCAACGGCCAGGTCTTCTACGTCACCGACGGCCTTGTCAGCCTGCTCAACCAGCCGGAAGCCGTCCGCACCATCAACAAAGAAGGACGCTGGACGGTGGACGAACTCGTAAAAGTCTTCCCCATCACCCTCGGCGTCGACCTCTACAACCCCGCCCCTGCCCCCAACCCGTAGGGGCGACCCTTGTGGTCGCCCGCCCCCAACGCCCACCACCGCTCACCCTGAACTCATCCTGAGCTTGTCGAAGGACGAAGGGTCGAGCGCCCTTGGTCGCTGTGCAAACTCGCCTTCGATATTGTTTCGCACGAGCATTGGCGGTATCCTATTCCTATCACGAATGCAGTTCCCAAACGCAGGGAGGCTGAGATGAATAGCGAGACTAGAGAGATGACCCCACTGGAAATCTTGAAATCGCGCAAGGAGCGTAACGCAGTTCCAAACGGCGCAAACGCCGAGCTTAGCCCTCTCCAGGAGTTGCTTCGGCGGCAGCAGCGCGCCAAAGCAACGAAACAATCCGACTATCTGCGCCGCCTGGCTGAGAAAGCTCTAAATGACGTTAATCATCGGTAGTCGCTGCAAGGACGGCGTAATCCTTGCGGCCGATCAGAAGGTGATTCGGGGTGGTGAGGTCGACTACCAGCGAAAGATTTTCGAGTCATCGGGAATTCTGCTTGCGTTTGAAGGATTGACCGGGCTGGTGCCCGACTTCCTCACGTTGCTGGATGGCGAGCGTTACCAGACCGGCGACTTTTCTTCTTTATTCCACGCCAAGTTGGTTATGGAAGACATTGTCAAGGGGTTCTTTGACAGGTACGCGGAACGCCTTGAAGGATCCGTGCCCTTCGGAGCATCAATTGCCGGGTTGAGCGACATCAATTCCGGTCCCGCGGACCTCTATTATATCCATCACGGGGGGTATGGCGAATCTGTAAAGTTCCGATGTTCCGGCAATGGCGCGCCCTATGCATACTCCATTGCCACCCATCTAATGTCGCGCGACAACTCTTGCTATGTCAACGCAGCCAGAGCCGCGTTTGTAATTTCTTGGGTTGCCGGCGTTGACCATACTGTCGGCGGCACTCCCCAAGTGGTCATCTTGCGTGACAACTTCCCCAAGCCCCAATACCTGAATCCGCAAATCGTCAATGGCCTTGGCGAACACTCTGACGGCTTTAGAAATTATCTGAGGAGCGGGATCGGAATGACTGACGAATGGGTATATGGATTGGCGGGCCAAGAAATTCCCTTGACTATCGACAACCTGTAGCGACGGTTTTGAAACCCGTCATTCCCGTGTAGACGGGAATCCATCTCCTCTTTTTCCCTTCCCCCTCAACGCCACTCGTCATTCCCGCGAAAGCGGGAATCCAGGGGTGCGGATGGGGGTGCCCCCCTAACCCCCAATCCCCGCCTTCGCCAACGCGTCCCGCTCCGCCAGCTTCTCCTCCCGCACCGCCTCCCAATCCTCCCGCAGCAACTCCATGTACACAAACCGCCGCCCCTCCCGCCGAACCATCCTCACCGACCGGAAGCCGGACTTCTCGAAGCACCGCAACGCCCGCTTATTCCACCTCAGCGTGTGCAGGTACAGCCGGTTCAGCCCCGTCGTCCGAAAGATGTAATCCACCAGCGTGACTACCACGTCAAACCCGTACCCGCCGTTCCAGTACCGCCGGTCCCCAATCAGCACCCCCACCTCCGCCGACTTCTGGACAATGTCCACGTCGTAATACATGCAGTTGCCGATGTATGCGCCGTCCAGCGTATCCACCGAGAGCGGCTTCGCCCAGGCCAACGGAAACCGCAGCTGCTCCTTGTAGAGGCGCAGAAACTCATCGTAGTCCATCGTCAGCGGCGGCGCCGCGTCCAGATGCGAAAGCTCCGGATCCGTCCGCCAAAGAAACTCGTTCCAGGCGTCCCTCACCGTCTTCTCCCGAAGCGCCACCCGCGCGCCCCGAATATAAACCCTATCCTTCAACATCCCTCTTCTGGATGAGGTCCAGGGCGGAGTCGAGAATCTTCGCTTCGTTGGCATAGGTAAGCCTCCGCTGGGCTTCGTCGACGGGCACCCACTCCACCTCGTCGAACTCGAAGTCGTGGTCGTGGACGGAACCGCCGTGGCACGTCATCAGATAGAAATGCACCGTCTTGTTGAATCGGGTGGGGTCGGGAGGCTGCATGAACCAGTATTGAATGCTGCCGATCGGTTCTTGCAGAGCCACCTTCAGCCCCGTCTCCTCCCGAACCTCCCGCAGCGCCGTCTGCTCCATCGTCTCCCCCCTGTCCGGCGTCCCTTTCGGCAGACTCCACCGAAGGGGATCCCGACGTCCGCACAACGCCACCTCAACCTTCCCTTCCCGCTGACGATAGACCACCCCTCCCGCCGAAACGGGCCTCTTCACCCTGCCTCTACGTCGCTTCATACTCAAATCAACCCCGTCGTCATCCAGTTTTCCTTCCCATCATTCGAAGATCCCCCCCGCCATTCCGAGAGCCACCCCCGTCATTCCAAGAGCCTCCCCCGTCATTCCGAGAGCCTCCCCCGTCATTCCGGCGAAAGCCGGAATCCAGTCTCCCCTCCACCTCTCGCACCCCATGTCATCCTGAGGCTCCGCGAAGAATCTCCTCCTCCTTCTCCACAATCAAACGATGATACGCATTCTAAGTCTGCCCGCAAAACCAGTCAACCACCCCCCTCTTATCCCTTCCCCCATACAACCTCCGTCATTCCCGCGAAGGCGGGAATCCATCTTCTCCCTTCTCCCTTGAGGGAGAAGGTTAGAGCCTGCCCTCGCGAAAGCGGGGGATGAGGGTGATTACCCCCAACTGCCAACCCCCCCTTGCCACAAACCCCCAACTCTGCTACCATCTCTCTATGAAACATACATACGAACTCCCCAACTTCACAGGAGGTTCCACCAAACCCAATCCCCCTTCCGGTAAAAGCCCCCATTCGTTCTTACCACAACATATAACGAATGCCGAATTTCCCCCCAATCAGCTATGAAAACCCCCTTCGTATCCCACCACAGAAAAAAAGGAAGCCAAACGAAACGAATCACCTCTACTACAACAAGCCCACTCCCCCCAGCCCCCCATTCCGTGTATATTATGAACGCCCCCACCCCAAACGGAGACGCCCGCCCGTGCAAAACCCACCAACCCATCAGGAAGAACCGAAGGGACTCACCCTCTACGAAGCCGCCCGCCGCTTCAACGTACCCTTCCAATCCGAAGCCCTCCCCGCCGACCGCCACGTCCAGGCCAACGGCCTCCGCTTCCACTACCTCGAATGGGGCAGCCGACGAAACCCAACTCTGCTCATGCTCCACGGCATCTGCCAGCAGTGCCACAGCTGGGATTTCATCTCCCTCGCCCTCGCCCATAAATGCCACGTCATCGCCCTGGACGCCCGCGGACACGGCGACACCCAATGGCCCCCCGACGCCGACTACTCCCTCGACGCCCACCAGCAAGACCTTGACGCCGTCGCCGACGCCCTGGAACTGCGAAACTTCATCGTCGTCGGCCACTCGATGGGCGGACGAAACGGCTACGTCTTCGCCTCCCGCCGTCCCGACATCGTTCGCGGCCTGGTCATCGTAGACACCGGCCCCGGACAAGTCGCCGCCGGCAGCCGACGCATCCGCAACTTCATCTCCCTCCCCGACCGGCTCAACAGCTACGAGGAATTCGTCGAAAGAGTAATGGACTACACCGGACGTCCCGCCTGGCTCGTCCACGGCAGCCTCCAACACACCATCCGCCAAATGCCCGACGGCAAATGGACGTGGAAATACGACGCCGCCATCAGAAGCCCCGACTTCCACCCCCAAAGCTGGCCCTCCGAGACCCTATGGAAATGCCTTAAAGACTTGCAATGTCCCACCCTGGTCGTCCGCGGCGCAAACACCGACGTGCACTCCCAGGAAGTCTTCCAGCGAATGCAACGTGTAATCCCCCAATGCCAGTCCGCAACCGTAGAAAAAGCGGGACACCTCGTCCCCGGCGACAACCCCCGCGGCTTCCTCGAAGCGCTGCATCCCTTCCTCGCCTCCCTGACCACCCCACCCTAACCCCCTCCCCAAAAAACCGTCATTCCCGCGCAGGCGGGAATCCAGCCCCCTCTTATCCCTTCCCCCTACGACCCACATCGTCATTCCCGCGCAGGCGGGAATCCAGTCCCCTCTTATCCCTTCTCCCTACGACCCACATCGTCATTCCCGCGCAGGCGGGAATCCAGTCCCCTCTTCCCCTCCTCTCCCTTGAGGGAGAGGATCAAGGTGAGGGTGTATCCCCCCAACACACAAACTGCATAGAAAGAAAAGTGCCCCCAAAGGGATTCGAACCCTTGATTTCCAGCTTGAAAGGCTGGCGTCCTGGGCCAGACTAGACGATGGGGGCATCCAACCCATCTAGTATAAAATGAACACCCCTCCCTTTGCCAGTGCCTACACCCCCACGTCGGCGGCCGCTTCCAGCCCCAACGGGTCGGCGTCCGCGTCAATGTTCCGCGACAATCCCCGCCCCAGCGCCTGCCCCACCGTCGGCGCGTACACTATCTTCAACCCCGGAATCTCAGGCAGCTTGCCCCCCAGCGAGGCCGGAACCAGCCCCGTCCTGAACCCCAGCCGCGCCGCCTCCGCCAGCCGCCGGTCCGTCTGCGGCGCCGATCGCAGCTCACCGCTCAGCCCCACCTCTCCCACCGCCACCAGCCCCGGCTTCACCGGCTGGTTGCGGAAGCTGGACGCCAACGCCAACGCCAACGCCAAGTCCGCCGCCGGCTCCGACACCCGCAGCCCCCCCGCCACGCTCACAATCACGTCCTGGTTCGCCAACGCCACCCGCGCCCGCCTGCCCAGCACCGCCGCCACCATTATCATCCGGTGGAAGTCCATCCCGTTGGCCGTCCGGCGCGGCACGGGCTGCATCGAAAGCGACGTCAAAGCCTGAATCTCCACCAGCATCGGCCGGCTCCCCTCCATAATCGGCGCGATTGCCGACCCCACCGTCCCCTCCAACCGCTCCCCCAACAACGCCTCCGACGGGTCCAACACCTCTTCCAACCCGCCGCCCGTCATCTCAAACATCGCCACCTCGTGGGTCGAGCCGAACCGGTTCTTCACGCTCCGCAGCAGTCGATGCGCCCCCAGACTCTCCCCCTCCAGGTACAAAACCGCGTCCACCATGTGCTCCAGCACCCGCGGCCCCGCCACGCTCCCGTCCTTCGTCACGTGCCCCGCCAGCAGCGCCGGCGCCCTCTGCCCCTTCGCCCACTGCATCAGTTGCAGCGCGCAGTCCCGCACTTGGGAAGGACTGCCCGGACTGGAAGAAGCCTCCGCGCTGGATAGCGTCTGGATGGAATCGACGACTACCAGTCCAGGCCGCGCTTCCTCCAGCCGCTCGACAATCTCTTCCACCGCCGTTTCCGATAGAAGGAAGACGTCGTTTCCTTTCAGCCCAAGCCGTTGGGCGCGCAGCTTTATCTGCTGCTCCGACTCCTCCCCCGAAACGTACAGCGTCTTCACCCCGTCGGCGGCCACGGCTTCCGCGATTTGCAGCAGCAGCGTAGACTTCCCCACCCCCGGCTCTCCCGCGAAAAGCGTCAGCGACCCCGGCACCAGCCCACCTCCCAACACCCTGTCCATCTCCCCGCATCCCGTTGTGATGCGCGGCTCCGCCTCCGGATTCACCCGCGCCAATTCTACGGGTTCGCTGACTCCTTGAGGATTCCACCGCCCCTTTCGACTCGACGCCTTCTGCGTCGGCGCCTCCACCAGCGGCGTCCGCGACCCGCACCCCGAACAGAACCCCATCCAACGGGCGCTTTCCTGCCCGCAATGCTGGCAGAAGAACAGACTTCGCTTGCTCGCCTTCTTGGCCAGGGCTTTTCCTCCTTAGTACGACTTTGACGAAGAATATCCGTCACGTCGTCAACGATCGATACCGTCTTGGGATTATAGCAGAGGGCGCAGACGGGGGAGCGGCCCCTGCCTGCTTTTTTGTTGGGACTAGGCTGATGCGGAGGATGGGACGTCGGGATGTTTCGGCCTCCGCGTCCCCAGAATCACCATCGCCGCCAATACGTACAGCCCAATCAGAATCCACCAGACCGGCATATAGCTGTCGCCGAAGTCATAGATGTATCCCGCGATGGGCGCGCCCGCCCCGGAAGTCACCAGCGTCGCCGGCAGGACGATCCCCCGAATCGTCCCCAGAAACGCCCGCCCGTAGTATTCCGCCCACACGTAGGTGGTCACAATCATGTTGGCCCCGACGGATATGCCGAACAGGATGACCGACGCGAACAGGAAGAAGGGATGAAAGGTGACGAACATCAGCCCCACCGCTGCCGCGAACCCCAGACTGGAGATAGCCCCCACGTACCGAATCGGAAATCGCTCCACCAGAAAGCCCGTAGCCAGCGCCATGAAGGCGGCCCCCGCCGCGTCGGCGGAGAACGCGATGGACACCAGCCCCGCGTCGAAGCCCTGCTCCACCCAGTAGGGCAGCCGGTGAATGCTGCCCCCTCCGGCGGCCAGCCCCAGCACTCCGAAGAACACGATCAGCCGCCAGAAAGTCCTCGTCCTCATCGCCTGGCCCGCCGTCCACTGGGCCTCGTCCCTCAGTGGCTCCCTCTGCGGGTTTCGCGCCTTCCGCGCCCCGCCGTCCGGCAGCAGCCCCAAGTCCTCCGGCTGCTTCCGCAGGAATATCAACGCCAACGGCAGCGTCAGCGCCATGCTTATCAACGCGAGCATCAGCCACGCGTGCCGCCAGCCCCCGCCGTCGATGAATAGCTGCGTGATGGGCATGAACGCGATGCCACCCATCCCCAACCCCGTCGTCGCGATAGCCAACGCCCGCCCCCGATGCCTGACGAACCACTTCGCCACCGGCACGGAAGTCAGCAATCCCCCCGGAGCCGACAACCCGATGAACCCCATCAGCGTGAACAGCCCAAGAAACTGCCACGAGTTTTGCACGAAGAACAGCCCTATCATGCACGCCCCGGTGGTTATCGACGCCACGGCAATCAGCAGCCGCGCGCCATGACGGTCCAGCAGACGCCCCAGGATGAACCCCGAAACGCCCCCCGCAAGCATCCGCGTCGTCTGCGACCACCCGATGAACCCCCGCGACATCTCCAGATCCTCCCCCATCGGTATCACGAACAGCCCGAAATTCAGCGTCCCCGTCGCCATCGTCGCGAAATTCACCAGAAACAGCGTGACGACAATCACCCACCCGTAGAAAAACGGCCACCCCGCGGGGTCGCGCAACCGCCTCGCCCACGCAAACAAGAAAGGCCTATCCATCCGGACAGGCCCTTCCTTCATTGACTGTAAGTTGTGCTTTGACGGCCGGCTCTAGGCGGCGGCGACGGCCTCGGCGACAGCCTCGGCCACGGCATTCACTTTCGCCTTCACCACGATTTCGCCGTCTTCCACGTCCACGTGCGCCACGTCCCCCTCGTTCAGGCGTCCGCCGAGTATCTCGTCCGCAAGCTGGTCTTCAATCACGTCCTGAATCAGGCGGCGCAGCGGACGGGCGCCGAAGTTCGGGTCGTAACCCTTCTCGGCCAGGTGCTCCTTCGCCTCCTCCGTCACCTCCATCAAGATGTGCTTGTCCTCCAGCTCCTTCGCCACGTCATTCAACTGAAGGCTGACGATGCTCAGGATGTGCTGCCGGCTGAGCGCGTGGAACACGATTGTGGAGTCTATCCGGTTCAGGAACTCCGGTCGGAAGAACCGCTTCACCTCCTCCAAAACCTTGTCCTTCATCCGCTGATACGCCTGCTCGTCCGTCTTCGCGTCGTCCGACTTCAGCGCGAACCCCACCGCGGTATCCCGCCGGATCAGGTCCGACCCCAGGTTGCTGGTCATCACGATTATGGCGTTGCGGAAGTCCACCCTCCGCCCCTTCGCGTCCGTCAGATGCCCGTCGTCGAATATCTGCAGAAGGGTGTTGAACACCTCCGGGTGGGCCTTCTCGATTTCGTCCAGCAGAATCGTGCAGTACGGCTTGCGATGGACGGCCTCCGTCAGCTGTCCGCCGTCTTCCGAGCCGATGTAGCCCGGGGGCGAGCCGATGAGCCGGGCCACGGTGTGCCGCTCCATGAACTCCGACATGTCCAGCCGGATCATGGCGTCGTCGCTGCCGAACATGAAGTCCGACAGGGTGCGAACCAGTTCCGTCTTTCCGACTCCGGTGGGGCCCATGAAGAGGAAGACGCCCATCGGACGGCGGGGGTCCTTGACCCCGGCCCGGGCGCGGCGGACGGCTTTCGAGATGTTCACGATGGCTTCGTCCTGGCCTATGATCCGCTTGTGCAGTTCGTCCTCCATGTGCAGCAGCCGCTGGGTCTCCTCCACCGCCAGCCTGGTGACGGGGATGCCCGTCCACATGCTGATTACCTCCGCCACGTCTTCCGGCGTGACCGTCGTTTCCGTCTGCTTCTGCGCGTCCTTCCAGTCCAAAGCCTGCTCCTGCAACTGCTCCGTAAGCCGCAACTCCCGGTCCCGCAGCTCCGCGGCGTACTGGAAATTCTCCCCGTCCATCGCGTCGTCCTTCTCCCGGCGGACGCTTCGCAGAATCCGTTGAGTGTCAGCGAGGGATAGCTGCGTGTCGGACAGCGACGTGGGTTGGCTGGTGACGCGGATTCGCACCCGGGAAGCCGCTTCGTCCATGACGTCTACCGCCTTGTCCGGCAAGAACCGGTCGGGGATGAACCGAGCCGCCAGGTTTGAGGCGCTCTCCAACGCTTCGTCATCTATCTTCAGATTGTGGTGCTCCTCGTACTTTCCGCGGAGAATCTTCAGTATCTCCGTCGTCTCGTCAACACTGGGCTCGTCCACCGGCACGGGCTGGAACCGACGCTCCAACGCCGAGTCCCTTTCCACGTACTTCCGGTAATCGTTGGGCGTGGTGGAGCCGATGACCTGAATCTCCCCCCTCTGCAGGGAAGGCTTCAGGATGTTGGCCGCGTCCACGGCTCCCTCGGCGGCGCCCGCTCCAACGATGGTGTGAATTTCGTCGATGAAGAGGACGCAGCTCTTGGAACCCCGCACCTCTTCGATTATCTTCTTCAATCGCTCCTCGAACTCGCCCCGGTACTTGGTGCCCGCCACCAGGTTGCCCAATTCCAGGGTGAGAAGCCTCTTGCCCCGGAGGGTGTCCGGCACCGCTCCGTCGGACATGTGCTGCGCCAGCGATTCGATGATGGCGGTCTTGCCCACCCCTGGCTCGCCCACGAGCACCGGGTTGTTCTTCGTGCGACGACTCAATATCTGAATTATCCGCTCCCGCTCCGTCTTCCGCCCCACAACCGGGTCCAGCGCCCCTTCCCGCGCCGCCTTCGTCAAGTCAATCCCCATCTGGTCCAGCGTAGGCGTCCGTTGCGTCCCCCGGCCCTGCGCAGCGGCGGGCACGCTCTCGCTCAGAACCCGCTGCGTCTCCGTCCGCACCTTGTCCAGCGTCACCCCAAGACTCTCCAACACGCCGGAAGCGACCCCTTCGCCTTCCCTCAACAGTCCGGCCAGCAGATGCTCCGTGCCGATGTAGGAGTGGTTGGCCCTGCGCGCTTCGTCCACGGCCAGCTCGATGACCTTCTTCGCTCTCGGAGTCAATCCGATTTCGCCCGTCACCGACTTTTCGCCCCGGCCGATGATGAACTCCACGGCGGCGCGCACCTTCTCCAGGTCGATGCCCATATTGGCGAGCACCCTCGCCACCACCCCTTCCGTCTCACCCACAAGGCCAAGCAGAATATGCTCCGTCCCGATGTAGTTGTGGTTGAATCTCTGGGCCTCGGCCTGGGCCAAGGTCAGAACCCGGCGTGCTCTCTCTGAGAACTTTTCATATCTACTGGACATTGGCTAATCCCTCAGCGATTGGATGGGTTGGGAGATGCTGTGTGAGTTCATGCTATCTGCGGCGTGGCAGCCTGAGAATCCCGGTGAACTGCTGCTTCAACCCCTATAGTATAGGTTTGGAGGGCAAAGGCTGTAAAGGCATGGCGTCGGGGCTTGTGGCTAGTTTGAAGACAACCGGGTTGGTGGGAATTGCCGCCGGAATCCTTGGCTTGGAGTGAAGCCGATGGGGTTCGCGAGGAACCCCACGCGTCACTTGTAAATCCCTGGCAGTGGCTTATTTTCCCACCCTGTTGCCAGGGCAGTATCGTCAGCGCTGGGGCGTGTCACTTCCGTGTTCGGGATGGGAACGGGTGGGTCCACCCCGCTCTAACCACCAAGGAATACTCCAATAATTATGCTACAAATTTCACAAACCCGCAAGGGGGATTGAACCCTCTTTCACCCTACCCTCCGACGGATGCCCTTGCATAGCTCCCGCTCCCCCATCTTGCTCCCGCGAAAGCGGCAGCCCATCCCCCCGCTCACCCTGAGCTTGTCGAAGGGTTGAGCGTCCCCATCCGTCATTCCCACCAACCATCCCGTCATTCCGGCGAAAGCCGGAATCCAGTCCCCCTCCCTTCCCCCTTGACGGGGGAAGGTTAGGATGGGGGTGAAGTCCTCCGCTCACCCTGATCCCGTCCTGAGCTTGTCGAAGGGCCTGTCGAAGGAATGGAGGTGATTCCCATGTATCGGCGAACCGCCCGCCCCCTCTCCCACACATCGCCCCAACCACAAACCCCACCTCACCCACAACCCTTCCGTACCCACCCGACACATCCCACATCCGGGTCCTAGTTTTCAAAACAAGTCCCCAAAAACCCCTCCGGGGCCTTGGCTTGCCGTGGGGCGAGGAGGCTAATCGACGGAGTGGTAGGCGATGCCGAGCAGGCCGGGGCCGGTGTGCGCGCCCATGACGGGGGTGAACTCGCTGACGAATATCTCGCGGCAGTTCAGGCTTTCACAAGCTCGAGCGCGGAGGATTTCGGCCCTATCCAGAGCGTTGGCGTGCATCACGTTGACGTGAGTCGGCCTTCCGGCGGCGCGTTCGGATACTATGCTCAACAGCCGCTCCATCGCCTTCGCGCTGCTTCTAGGACGAGCGATGAGGGTGGCTTCCCCCTGGCTCAGTTCAACGAGGGGCTTGAATCCCAGAAGGGTGCCGGCCCACGCCTTCGCCTTGGTTATCTTGCCGCTTCGCCCCAGGTACTTCAGAGTGTCCAGGTAGGCAAGAAGCTGAAGCCGCGGCACCAGCTTCTCGATGCGAGCGACGGTTTCCGGCAGGCCCAATCCCTCTTGAGACGCCCGATAAGCTTCCAACGCCACGAAGCCTTGAGAACCCGCCACGGCCCGGCTGTCCAACACGTGAATGTCCAGGTCGGGGCGTTCCTCCAAAACCAGCCTGGTGGCGATCTTGGCGGAATCGTAGGTGACGGGGCTGAATCTGGGCGACAAAGTGATGCAGAGGATGCTTTCGGATTCCTGCGCCGCGTTTCGGAAGGCCTCTAGGAAGGCCTGCGGGTTGGGGCCGGAGGTGGTGATTACGGCCCCGTTGCGGGACTGCATCAGGTAGAAGTCGGATGTGTTCAGGTCGATGCCGTCGCGGTACACCTGTCCGTCGGCGATAAGCTGATGAGGTACGACGATAACGCCGGCCTCTTTCAGCAGATGGTCGGGCAGACAGCAACTGCTGTCCACCACTATGGCTAGCTTGGAGCGCTGAACCAATGGGTCACCACTTCCCGGTCGGGGCGGGCGCGTCGCCGCGAGGACTTGCGCGGGGCCAGAAGCGCTTCCAGAATGGCGGGGCTGAACAGGAATGCGACGGAGGATAGTATGACCAGGATGACGGCGAGAATGCCGAAGGTCAGAGGGATAGCGACGACGGTGTAGACGACCATCAACGCCGTGGAAAGGGTCAGCAGGGCTATCTGCACGAGCCGCCGCCCCACCTTGAAGAAGATGGCGGTGGTGACGGCAAGGGCCAGAAACACCACAACCCGGTCAACGTCCGTCTCCTGAATCCTGGAGGAGCCGGACCATAGAAAGCCCTGCCAGTTCAGGAACAGAATCCATGAGGTTAGGAATGGGAATGGCAAGGCGGTGAAGGAAGCCAGCAGCCAGTCGCGCTTGACCAGCCGCATAATTACGCCGGCAAGTATCCACAGGCTTAGAGGCACGTAGATTATCAGGGCCAGCAGCAACGGAACGCCGAAGGGCAGGCTGCCTTTCGTAAGGAGCGTGTAGCCGGCGTATCCCAGAGCCATGAATGCCATTATCCACGAGATGGTCGGCGCCGCGAGGCAGTAGCCCAGCCAGGAGTAGGTCCACTTGGCGCCGCTGTTCTTCCAGCCGCGATAGGCGATGAAGGTGAACAGGGCCATCGCCACCATGAGGACGAGAATCTCCGTCCATAGATGCAGGGCGAAGAGGGCGGCCAGCAGCAGATGCGGCAGGGTGGCCAGGAGAATGTCCCTCCAGTTGCCGCGGCTGTGGACGGCGTACAGGTCGCTGGCGACGGCGTCGGTGCGTCCCATGTGAGCGGCGGCCCGTCTTCTCGCATCGGCGGGAGAGAGGCCCGCCTCCTCCATTTCGGTCGTGCTCTCCTCCAGATGGCCTTCCATTTCGCGGAGGATGTCGTCCTTGTCGGCGGGCGCGAGGTGGATCTGTCTGGCCAGGTTTGAGAGGTACGAGTCGCCCCGGCGTGAGTCATCCCTGGGCTGCATGGCGGCTCAGGCTCCCCAGGCGGGCATGAACCGGTTGATGGCGCTGGAGAAGCGGCGCCACTCTTCCATGCGCTCCTCGAGGACCTGCCGGCCCTTGGCGGTGATGGAGTAGTAGCGCCGGGGGGTGCCCGTGGCGCCGACGCCCCATTGCCCTTCGATGAGGCCCGACGCGGCCATCCGATGCAGGGCGGGATAGAGGGTGCCTTCCTTGAACTGGAAGTAGCCCAGGCTGCGCTTTTCAATCTCCTTGACGATGCGGTAGCCGTGCATAGGCTCTTTAGCGAGGAGAGAGAGGAGCAGGGTTTCCGTGTTGCCCTTGAGGAGTTCTTTCTGATACATGGCAAATCCAGTGGCAGGTGGTGAAGGCATTGTAGTCACGGTTGGGGAAGGCCGTCAAGGACGGGGAGGAGTTAGGGGATGATTACGCTTGACCGGTTGGCGTAGACCCAATAGGCGGAACCAACGAAAATCTCGTCATCCGAATTCTTTGCCAGGGAGAGACGCGTCATCTTCTGCTGGGTTGAGTCGAAGCCGAGGGCCGCGCTTGCGTTGATGTTGGCGAAGTATTCGGCGGCGCTGATTGGAGTTCCGGCGGGACGCTGGGCTAGGTCTGCAACGGGTACAAGATTCCACCCCTTGAAGACATCGATAGCTGGCGGAAATATCACTAGTTCGCTGCCCCTTACGAGCATTACTTCCAGGTTCACGACGCCGTCAGACGCAACCCAATAGCCGTGGTCGGCGTCGATGGTGATTAGATCGCCTTGGAAGTCCCCATTCTCACCGCGGGTAGCCGTCATCCATCGTTTCGTCGAGTTTTCGTAGGTCAATATGGTGGTGACCTCCAGCGCGTCGCCGAAAATGGAGTCTATGCTTTCATCCTCCGGGTCTGCGGGAAGGGATACGAGGTTCAGGCCGGGGTTGATGGGCAGCTTGAAGGGCTGTCGCTCGATGAAGGTGAAGTTAAGCGTGTCCGTCCACGAGTTGCCGGCGGTGTCCCTGGCTTCCAACTCCAGCCGGTGGTCGCCAAGGGCGAGAGTGTCCGGGAGATAGTAGAAGAGCCGGCCGTCCCTGCTGACAATCTCGTCCGTAACGTCCATTCCGTTGAAGATGGCTTCCGTAATGGTTACGGCGACGTGGGTGTCAAAGCTGACGTCCACCAGGGAGGGGTCGGTTGTGGCCTTGCGGATTCTGGCCGGGGGCGGAGTCTCGTTGTCGATCTTTCCGGTGAGGCCGTATTCTCCGGCTTCCCGGTTGAAGTCTATGCGAATGAAGGCGTTGGGGTTGTCAGTCTTGGCGTTATCTTCCGGCCAGAATGTAGGAGGGCGCAGGTTGGCGTCCACCTCGAATAGGATGGCCTTGGAGTCCTTCAAAGACGTGACGTCGAAGTCGGTCTCGTCCAAGCCAACGGCAGTCTCGATGCGGCCTCCCATGTCCAGGCCGGATACGCGCACGTTGTAAAGACCTTCTATGGACAGGCCGGTAGTGTAGACCCAACGGTTGGGTCCGCCGGAGGAAATTGCTTCTTTCTGGTCGGCTCGGATGAGCGTATAGTCGTCGCCTACCCGGTTGACGGTCACTATGGGGCTGCTGGAGAGGGTTTCGTCGGAAGTAATGGTCACGGTGACGGCCCTTCTGGTTACAGGACGGCTGGCGCCACCGTCGCCCGTGCCGGTTACGGTGACGACGAGTTTGGCGGGTATGCTGTCCTCGGCAGTGACTGAACCGGCTTTGACGAGATTGCCGGCCCTGTCCGCGACCGCTCCCGCCACGACTGACACCTTAGGGGTGGCGTCGGAGGAAAGTTCGTCTACGGTCAGGTAGACCGTAGAGTCTTTGCAGGCGGCGGCAGTGGGGACAACGCCATCCACTTTGAAGCCATTGGAGGATACGCTCGCGCAATCCAAATCTTCATCGAAGACGGCGGCGACGCTGGTGCGGACGGCGTCCGGCCCTTCTTTCACCACCTCGCCGTCCAGCCAATTGCCTGTGACAGCCTTTTCAAGAGAAGGACTTGCGGTGTCTACCCGGATGACGTGAGGGTCGCAGCCCACCTGGAAGTCGATGGTCTTCTCCAGGGCGGCAATCAGGGCGTCCGCTTGGGCTTGGGTGCGTGGCGTGGTGAACTTGAAGGCTTTTATATCGTCCGTGGCAATGCCGCAGTCCGTTTCTCCGTCGGCGTCGCTGACGCTCACGTTCCCGGCCTTGTCGGAAGAAACGGCCCACCAGCGTATCTCGTACTGGGAATCGTCGGTTAGTTGCCGAGAGTCTAGTTCGTCGGAATCGGCTCTGCCTTCGTCGATGGTCGCACTGGCAGTGTAGCCATCGACGATAGAGGTGAGGCCAACTTCATTGCGTTCAAAGACAACGCTGTCGGAGGCTTTTTCGGCATTGAGGTCATATAGACCGGCGACGACGTAGACGCTGTCAATGTCAACGTCGCTGTCGTTCAGACCGGATTCCGTGTCCGTGACCTGGAAGGATACCGTGGGTTCGTCCTCCCGCCCTGCGTGACCGCTGGCGGGAGAGAACAGGGCAAAATTGGGGCCATGCACGTCAAGAGGCAGGTTTGCCTCACGAGTGGCAGATGGAGAGTCATCCTCGTAGGCAACCAGGATGACGTCTCCCTCTTTGTTGACGGGAAGCGTCACCGTTTCCTCTTGCGCCGCTGTACAGCCTTCTGAGCCGAATTCGCAGATTACGACGGTTGCGGCGAAGACGCCGGAGGCGGCGTGGATTTCCTCCAAAAGTATGTTCATGCCTTTGGGGGCGGCGTCGCTGCTGATGGTAACCAGGCCGGAGCTTTGGGGCTGGCTTTGCCCTGAGGAGGACGTTCGGTCGGGCATCGCACTGTCTGGAGTTCCCCAATACTCGTACTCAACGATGACGTTGGTGTCTTGTCCGCCCTTACCGACGCCGACCCTGGCGGGTGGTGGGACTCCTGGTTCAGGCTCGCCTATAGTTAAGCCGTCAAAGACCTTGATAGTTACATTGGCCGGGGGTTGTCCGCCGGTTCCGGCGGGGGTGAAGAAGACATCGAGCCGCAAATCCCCCTCGGTGTCTGCGCGATTGTCGTTGTAGGCATTCATATACCCAGCAAGCATCTTTCCAAATGCTTCTAGTTGCAGTTCTGTTTTGAGATCCTGACGTGTTTTGAGACCGGGGAACCGGGCTTCCAACACGTCAATCCAGCCGTAGCCTGAGGGAAGGAGGGAGTGGTCTGGAGGTGCGGGTACGCTGGCGCCGTTAGTAAGGGAGGCGTAGGAGGCCTTGCCCTGACGCTCCGCGCCGGATTGTGGGGCAGCGGATCCCGCGCCCAAGGTGGTCTTTGTCTTGATCCAGTATTCCAGCTTGGCGGTGCCAGTGGGGACGCGCAGGATGCTGTTGGTCCTATCGTACTGGATGGTTTGCGAGGCTGTGACGACGCTGTTGCCCGCGCTGTCCAGGGCGCGGATGTCCCTGCTGTCGATCCAGCCGTCTTCGTTCATGTCCTGCAGGTCGTACCAAGCCTCGCCTTCTTTGGGTTGAACGACGCCGGGGAGTTGAAGGTTGGTATCCAGTACGTGAGCGTTCTCACCCTCTCTCTTGATGATGACGTCCAAGTCTTTGTCCGTAATCCGCACCTGGACTCCGACGGTGCCGGCGGGCCCATTCAGGCTGACGTGGGTGACCGGGTTGTCGCCCTCAGAGTCCAGGAATTCTATGGTTCCGGCAACGGCGCCGGAGGGGGAGGCTGACGTGGAGACGGAAAAAGCGGGGAGGGTTCCCAGCAGCAGCGCCAGGATAAGGATGAATGCGAAATCGGTTGGCCTTAGCCGCACTTCGCCGTTGTTACAGAACGCCTGACGAGAGTAGGCAGGATACAGAACGTCACGGAGGTATATGCTCCGCGATTATGCATCCAGTCCAGTGCACCAAGAATGAGGTGCGCTTGGCTGATGAAATAGTGCGGAATTGGAGGCATCCGCAGGATACTACTCAAGAATGGGAGCAATTGCAAGGGGAGATGAGGAATTATCCGCGCACTCGGTCATCCTTTCGGCTTGTGCGCCACCATTGAAAGTGATGGTCAAGATCACCGGGCTAAACCTTTCCGTTGGGCGGCGGCTCGGTGAAGTCTTCGCCGCGGGCGTGCGCGTCTTCGCGACGGGCGTTCCACTCCACCCACAACTTCTGGTTCTCCTCGCGCCCTTCGCCACGCCCCTCTTCACGCCCTTCTACGCGCCCCTCTTCGCGCCCCTCTTCCCGGGCCTTGGCCGTGAGTTCCTGGCGGAACTTTTCCTCGCTTTCGCGGAGCTTCTTGTCTACCCATTTCTTGATTGAGTGGGCCATTACCATAGCGTTCCTCACTATCTCGATTGTCGCGAAGGCCAATCCGGCGGACATGCTTATCGCGTACGCCGACCCCTCCAACACAGCATACCAGATATCTATGATGCCGTCATTGCGTCCGATTGCTCGAATAATGACGATGACTTCTCCGGAAACCAAGAGGGGAAGGAATACGCTGAGGTACCAGATTCTGGCCGCGGAGACGATGGTCCAGATGGACTCTACCGATTCTTCGCGCTCCTCGGCGGTCTGCATCGAGCCGTTCCGGCTTTCGGGTTCTTCTATTGCGTTTGGTTCGTCGGGCTCTGCGATTATGCGCCTCCTTAACCCGTCTATTCTTCGTTATTGACTGGAATGATGGAAATTGGACCCGCTACTAGTTGCTGTGCAGTATGCCGGAGGCGACGAATAGGAAAATCATGACAAGCATGGGGGAGAAGTCGAACATGCCGACGCGGGGGATTACGTTTCTTATGGGGCCGAGAATCGGCTCCGTCACGCTGTACAGCATGCTGGCGATGGGGTTGTCGGGAGACATAATCTGGGCCACCACCAGCCAGGAGATGATGACACGTCCGAGAATGAGGAGGCCGAGGGCGTCCAGCAAAAATGCGAGGATTTCTATGGTTGACACAGGCGCTACTCCTCAGACAATTCCACGGACCTTCGATAGGCGGCGACGACGGCCTTCATCACCGTAGCCCGGAAGGATTCCTCCTCCAGGGCCATCAGCGCCGCGGCGGTGGTCCCGCCGGGTGAGGTGACCATGTTCTTGAGCTCCGCCGGGTGGGTTCCCGTTTCCTGCACCAGCCGGGCGCTGCCCAACACGGTTTGAAGGGCGAGACGGCTGGCCATTGGGCGTGGCATTCCCAGGTGGACGCCAGCGTCGATGAGGGACTCTATGAACAGGAAGACGTAGGCGGGGCCGCTGGCGCTGAGGGCGGTGGCCATGTCGATGTAGGATTCACGATCCACGCGAATCTGATCTCCCAGGGTTGCCAGGACGGCCTCAGCCTGTGTTGCGGCTTCTTCAGAGACGGATGCGGCTGTTAGCCAGAGGGTCATTCCCGCGCCTATCTGGGCCGGGGTGTTGGGCATGACCCGTATGGCGGCGGCGTGGTCGAGCGCGCCGGTGAGGGTGGACATGGAAAGCCCGGCAATGATGGAGAGGACGGTCTGGTTGGGGGAGAGAAGATTTCGTAGCTCCGGCGCAACGTCCTGGAAGTTCTGGGGCTTGACGGCGAGGACAACGAGGTCGCCCTTGGAAGCGGCGACTTCGTTGTGGGGGGAAGCGTAGATGCGATAGACGTCGCAGAGGTAGCGGCATCGCTCCTCGGAAATCTCGCCCACGTAGATATTCTCCGGCTTGGCGAGAGACTTGGATAGGACGCCGCGAATCATGGCTTCCGCCATAGCCCCGCCGCCGATAAAAGATGTGTTCATGGCGCCCCTCAAGTAAGATTGCCGCCTATTATAGCATTGAGAGGGCGCATGTATCCCTATGAGGTGTAGGAAGGCCTGGACGGAGCGAGGTATGGGTTGTGGTCAGGACTTTCTGACTTGGGGCAGATTCGACGCCTTTAGAGTACGCTCTGCTCGGCGGGAACTGGCGCCGTACACAAATGCGCCAACCAGTCCCGCTATGGCTGTGGTTGCAATGATGAGACCAGCTACGTTCTTATCGTTATAGATTAGGAATATCGCTCCGCCCAAAGCTGCCAAGGCGATGACGAATCCAAATATGAGACCCATAAAGCTTCTACGATCATCGCCCTTTATCACAGTGGATTCAATTTCAATGCGGTGAGCGGCCTGGCCCTCAATCATTTTCAAGATGCGTTCAGCAGACCCGGGGAGCATCGATTCGTACTCTTTCAGAATGACTGGAGGAGGGAGAGGCCCTTGCCATGTGAACTCTACCGACTGGCTTGAAATGACAGAAGCCTGTTCGTCCACAGGCTTCTGTTGGGCGGGATTTCGTGCTTTATCGTTGTTGCGTTTCGCCATTACTCCAGTAACTTAAGGCAGGATGTCGCCGTTCTCCTCGTGGTAGATCCCCATTGCCTTGTACATGTCCTGCCCAACCATAGCCCAATCCGACCAGACCGCAATGGCGTCGGCTTCCTGACCATCGGCAGCGTAATTGTACTCATTCAGGGTGCCGCCAATGTCCATAATCCTAGCCACGCCTTCCAGAAAAGAAGGTCGAGCGAATAGATAGTCCGTGCTTATTCCCATGACAACCTCCTCTTGTGGTGACTGCTTTAAGTATAGACTTATACGCAGAGGGTTGCAAACACATCCATGATGCAGTCGCGGCTTTGTTTCTCTCTGAATTACGCCGCTGGCGTCAGCCCCTCGCCAACGCTCAACAGCGACGCCAACCGGATGGTCTCCACCATGCTTGTGTGGTCGGCGACTCCCTTCCCGGCGATGTCGAAGGCGGTGCCGTGGTCTACCGAAGCGCGAACGAAGGGCAAGCCCAGGTTGACGCTTACGCTCTCTTCGAAGCCGTGCACCTTGATAGGGATGTGTCCCTGGTCGTGGTACATCGCCAGCACAACGTCGTAGTCGCCACGGATGGCCTGATGGAATACGATGTCCGCGGGGATGGGGCCTTGGGCGATGATGCCCCGTTCTTGGGCGTCACGGACGGCGGGGGCGATGGCGACCGCTTCCTCGTCGCCCAGCAGTCCGCCGTCGCTGGCGTGGGGGTTGAGGGCCGCGGCGGCGATTCGGGGAGTGGAGAAGCCCCATTGTCGGAAGCTGTCGTGGGTCAATTCCAGCATATCAAGGACGCGCTCACGGGTGACGTAATCGCAGGCCACCCTCAGAGAGCGGTGGGTGGTCAGGTGGACGACGCGAAGGCTGCCGGAGATGAGCATGGTGGCTACTTTAGTCACACCCGTTATCTCCTGAAGCAACTCCATGTGCCCGATGGCCTTGTATCCGGCAAGGCTGGCGGCTTCCTTGTTTACCGGAGCGGTTGCAATAGCCTTGACGCTTCCTTCCAAGGCCAGATGGGCTGCGGTGGTGACCCACTCCATCGCCGCACGTCCGCAGGGAGGGGATATTCTCCCAACGGTAATTTCCTGCTGTTCCAGGTTTTGCGGGTCGATAATGTTGACCAGCGCCGGGTCGTCTCTCCCCTGTCCCGGCACTTCAATGGAGTGAGCACGAAGGGGCGCGCCGGTGAGGGCAAGTGCGTCTTCCAAGGCTGGCAGGCTACCTACAACCAAAGGTCGGCAGAGGTTGTGCACGTCCGGTTCCGCCAACGCCTTGACGATGACCTCCGGGCCGATGCCGCAGGGGTCTCCCATCGTGATAGCAATGACGGGCCTTTCCGGGTTCGCCATCGGCCCCTCAGTCCGGCGCTATTCGCACCGGTTCCAGCCGCAGGAGAGGCAGGCCTGGCAGCCCTCCTGGAAGATGGTCAACCCGTTGCACTCAGGGCACCGGGAGGCGTTGTCCGGCAGGTGCACGCCGTTCCCATTGATCGCCTTGGGCTGGGGCATCCCTGCGGTCTCCATTTGGAGTTGGGTGGCGTAGGACTTACGACCCTGACCGCGGATGGAGCCGGGGATGTGACGTTCCAGCGCCAGCGCCACGGCGTCGGCAGGGGATCCCACTAGGATGCCCTGGTCCCAGGCGGGGGTGCTGGTGATTCCCTTAAGCTGGTCTACGATGTCATTGGAGTCGATGCCGGAACGGAGGGCCAGTGAGATGAGGCGGGAGATGGCCTCCATAGCGGCCGACTCGTAACCGCCTGCCTTGCCCAGGGTGGAGAAGACCTCGAAAGGCCTGCCCTCTTCGTCGAAGTTGATGGTCACGAACATGTTGCCGTGGCCGGTTCGCACGCGCTCCGTGACTCCCCGCATCTGGGTGGGCCGAGGCCGCACGACGAGCTTGGTAAGCACGGGCGTTTCGGCGAGCTGCTCGCTCTTGTCCGATTGCACCTCCAGCACCTGGGTGGGCTTGGAGCCGTCCCGGTAGATGGTGATGCCGATGCAGTTGGAGCCGTAGGCCATCCGGTAGGCCTTCTGGACGTCTTCCCGCTCGGCGTCGTTGGCCATGTTGATGGTCTTGCTGACGGCCAGGTCCGTGTGCTTCTGATACACGGCCTGCATATTCACGTGGGCCTTGTAGTCGATTTCCAGAGAAGTCTTGAAGAGTTCCTTCACATGGAGAGGAACGGCGTCGGCGTTCTGCACGGAGCCGGTGCGGGCCACTTCGTCCATTAACTCCTCGCTGTAGTAGCCGCCGGCCTTCGCCATTTCGACGAAGTAGGGGTTGACCTCCCGCAGCTGCTTCCCGTCCAGCACGTTCTTGACGAAGGCGACGGCGAAGATGGGCTCTATGCCGCTGGAACCGCCGGCGATGACGCTGATGGTGCCCGTGGGCGCGATGCAGGTGCGCGTGGAGTTTCGGATGGGTATTTCTTCCTGGCAAGCCGGATACGCGCCTCGCTCTTTGGCCAGTTCTATGGAGGTCTCGCGGGCCACGCGGTTGATGGTGCCCATCACCCGGTCGGCAACGTCCAGCGCTTCGGGAGACTCATAGGGTATGCCCATCTTTATCAGCGCATCGTGCCAGCCCATGACTCCCAGGCCGATCTTGCGCGTCTTCTCGACGGCGTCCTTCACTTCCTGGATGGGGAAGTGGTTGACGGTGACGACGTTGTCGAGGAAGCGGGTGGCAGTGCGGGTGGTCGCCGCCAACCCGTCGTAGTCGAAGACGCCGTTATCGACGAACTGCGCCAGGTTCAGGGAGCCGAGGTTGCAGGCCTCGAAGCCGAGGAGGGGAACTTCCCCGCACGGGTTGGTGCTGTCCAGGCTGCCCAGATGGGGCGTCGGGTTGTTCCGGTTGGCCTCATCAATAAAGTACAGGCCGGGGTCGCCCGTCTGCCAGGCGGAGTCGATTATCTCGTCCCATATCCGGCGGGCGGGAACAGTGCGAACCACCTTTTCGCTGGAAGGGTCGATGAGGTCCCAATCCATGTCCCGGTCCACGGCCTGCATGAAATCGTCGGTAATCGCCACGGAAACGTTGAAGTTCTGCGCGTCCTTATTCGTGTCCTTCATGTGGATGAAGTCGAAGATTTCGGGATGGCTGACGCTCAGGATGCCCATGTTCGCGCCGTGGCGCTTGCCGCCCTGGGTAATCATGTCGCTCAGGGCGCTCAGCATCTTCAGGACGGCTACGGCGCCGCAAGCCTTGCCGTGGGTGGTGGAGATGCGGCTGCCGCGGGAGCGCAGCTTGGAGAAGGCGTAGCCGATGCCGCCGCCGAACTTCTGAATCATGGCGGAAGTGGACGCCGCCTTCATTATGCTCTCCATAGTGTCTTCCACGGGGATGACGAAGCAGGCGGAGAGGGTGCCCTGGCCCGTGCCGGCGTTGAAAAGGGTGGGCGAGTTGGGCATGAAGCGGCAGGAGGCCATCAGATCGTAGAATTCCTGGGCCCAGTAGTCGCGGTTCTGGACCGCGAAGGGGCTGGGGTTTTCCGGTTCGGCGATGGCGTTCGCCACCCGCCAAAAGAGGTCTTCCGGCGTTTCGTCCCCCAGCAGGTAGCGAGTCTTGAGGACGATTTCAGCGTTCTTCGTGAGTTGTAGGGTCGTCATGGCTTCCTTTCTGAATTTTGAAAATAGTAATAGTGCGTGGGAACGGTTCCCTCGATTCCAAACGGACTAGTTGACGTAGATGGCGCTGGTTATGCCGTTGGCCAGGTGGTCCCTGCCACTCGTCAGACGATACACGTACTGGGACTTGCGGATGCGACGGCTGAGGACCCGATGACGCCGCATAAGCTCCAGAGAGCGGGTGGCCTGGGAGTAGCTGATCTTCAGCGCCTTTGCCAGCTGACTGCGGGTGATTCCCTCCTCGGGAACCACCAGGGGAATGAGCGCGTCTATGGCCGATGCCTGTTTGTTGCTTCCTCTTTTCAAGTGACTACACCTGTAAATAATTGCTAGGGTTTCCCGTTGTTTGATCCCCTGGAGCGTCGCCTGGCCTTAGCTCCGGCCCTCCTGGGCTTGGCGGGCGCCTGGTCTATCAGCGTAAGCTGGATGGAGTCCTGCGGTTCGCCTTCCCGCTTCCTGAGGTCTTCCACCACCTGCTCGAAACTCTCCAAGTCTTGGAAGTCCCTGTACACGCTTGTCCAACGGACGTAAGCGATCCAGTCCAGCCTGCGGAGATGCTCCATGACCATTTCGCCGATGGCGACGGTCGGCGCGTCCGGGCGTCCCAGGGAGTGAAGCTGCCGCTCCACGTCCTGCACAATCCGGTCGATGGTGCGGGAGGGGATGGGGCGCTTGGCGCAGGCGGTTAGAATGCTGGAGAGCAGCTTGCTCCTGTCGAATTCCTGCCTCTGCCCGTCCCGCTTCAACACGTGAAGCTGCACCGCCTCGATGCGTTCGTAGGTAGTGAAGCGGTGGCCGCAGGCGGCGCACTCCCGCCGCCGGCGGATGCTGTCTTCCGCCGAGCGGGAATCTGTGACTTTCGAGTCTGCGCCGTTGCAGTATGGGCATTGCACTGTGCGGTCCCAGCGGTACGCTCCTGGATGGATTCAAGGCCGCACCTTCTCCCGCGGTGGCGAATCGGCTCCGGACGCGCAACGGCTGAAACGCTGCACGGCGTAGAAACCATGTCTATATGGGGTATAGAGGCGGCGTGAAAACACAATATATAGTAGACAGCCTTAACGTGCAAGCGTTTTGTGGCACTTATTATGGCGGCTGTTTTGGATGGTGTTTTAAGAGTTAGGAATAAGTGGGTTGTGTTAAGTGGCGTGAAATGATGGGTGGATGTGGTGGGGTGTGCGGGATTGGCTGGGGTGATGATGGGAGAGGGGCGGTTCGCGAACCGCCCCTGCAAGTTGGGACAAGGGAGGGAAGTTTCGGAAAAATCGAGAGGCCCCGACGCTAGCGTCGGGGCCTCGGTGGATTCCCAGGTGTCTTGGGTTTCCGCTACAACTGGCTAGTAGTCCTTAAACCCTGGGAACATTCCTCGGAAAGCAAGGAACCAGGGGCGCTTCCTAGCCGAAGATCCCACGGGAGCGGGAAGCCTGCTCCTTGCGCAGGAAGCTGGGAACGTCCAGGTCGTCGCCGGTCTGGCTCACGCTCTGGCGAAGAAGGTTCCGCAACTCTTCCTGGCGCTGGACCATGTTCTCCTCGGGCATGGGGAAGGATGCCGCCACTAGGGTTATCTTCACTTCGTCGGTAAGCTTCGGATCCTTGACGGTGCCGAAGATGACGTTCGCTTCGGGGTCGGCCAGCTCTTCGATGACGCTGGAGGCCTGCTGTATCTCGCGCAGCGACAGGGAAGGCCCGCCGGTCATCACGAACAGGATCCTCTTGGCGCCTTCGATGGCTATGTCGAGCAAAGGACTCTTGGTTGCCATGCGAGCGGCGTCGAGGGCCCGGTTCTCGCCGGAGCCGGAGCCGATGGCCAGCCAGGCCGGGCCGGCGTTCAGCATGATCGCCCGCACGTCCGCGAAGTCTACGTTGATCTCGCCGGTGACCATGACCACTTCGGCGATGGCCTGGATACCGTGCTGGAGGACGGAGTCCGCCAGGCGAAGGGCGTCGTCCCAGGAAACGGTCTGGTTTTCCCTCTGACGCTCCATGTCCAGCAGCTTGTCGTTGGGAATCGTGATGACGGTGTCCACGTGATCCTGCAAGCGCAGAAGCCCCTCGTCCGCGTTCTTGCGGCGGGTCCGCACCTCGAAGGAGAAGGGACGGGAGACGACGGCAACGGTAAGCGCGCCGGACTCCTTGGCTATCTGCGCGACCACGGGGATGGCGCCGGTGCCGGTGCCTCCGCCCATGCCGCAGGCCAGGAAGACCATGTCCGCGCCCTGGCATACCTGCTCCAGCTTCTCGCGGCTCTCCTCGGCTGCCTGTCGGCCAACGTCGGGATTCCCGCCGGCGCCCAGGCCGCGGGTCAGCGACTGGCCGATGGCCAGCTTGTTCGGCACGTCCAGCAACGCCAGGTGCTGGGCGTCCGTGTTGATGGCGAAGTACTCCACGCCGGCGACCCGGTCGCTGAACATCCGGTTAACGGCGTTGCTGCCGCCGCCGCCTACTCCGACTATTCGGATGACGGGATTGCCGTAAGGCTTGCCCTCGGGTAGTGAAAAGACCGAACCCTGGCCCTCCACTTGATGGTCTGTATGGTGATCCATGACTCCTCCTCTAAATTATTTTTGGTTTCCCCTTTGGATTTGGTTACTTGACTTTGACGGCCTTCTTGATCCGCTGGAATAAGGCCTTGGATCCGCGCGCGGGTCCGAACTCGGCCCGACTCTTGTTGAATACCCCCGTCCGGTCCTGGTGCTTGATGCCCCAGAGCAGCAGCCCTATCACCGTCGAGAAGGCGTGCTGGTTGTGCTCCGGGCTGAACCCCCGTATGCCCATCGGAGCGGCGATGCGAACCGGGCAGGCCAGAACCTCGGCGGCCATCTGCTGGAAGCCGGGAATCCTTGCAGTCCCGCCGGTTATGACCACACCTCCGGGCGGCAGGCGGCGCAACCCCGCCTGTTGAGCCCTTAGCATGATCAGCCCCAGGGTCTCCTGCAACCGATCAATCAAAGGCTTGCACAAGGTGGACCTGCGAATCAGCCTGCGGGATTGACCCTGGAAGCTGGGCAGCATCACTTCCTCGCCGGCTTGTTCGATGTCAGGGGCCGCGTGTCCCCACTTCTCCTTGAGTTCCTCTGCGAAGTAGTACGGCATCCCCAGAGCGACGGAAAGGTCCCGCGTCAACTGGTTGCCACCCACCGGAATCGAGGTGTCGAACCAGAGGCTGCCGTCTTTGAAGATGGCCAGGTCCGTAGTGCCCGCGCCTATGTCGGCCAGCACGACCCCCATCTCCTTCTCATCCTGGAACAGCGTGGCCTCGGCGGAGGCAAGCGAAGACAGAACCACGTCCCGAACGGGGACGTTGCAGTCCTCCACCGCGTGGATGGTCTGCCGTATCGCGTCCCGGTCTGCCATTACCACGTGGGACTCCACCTCGACCCTGCCGGCGTGAAGCCCCAGCGGGCTCCGAACTCCGCGATAGCCGTCCACCACGTAGTTCACGGGCATCACGTGGAGAAGCTGCTTGTCCTCCGGTATCTGCGGGTAGGAGCTCTGAACCAGCTGCTCCACGTTCTCCCCGGTTATGGGGTCTCCGTTGGTGTCGGCGTGGATCACTCCCGTGGTGTTGAAGCAGGCGGTGGAAGCCCCGGCGATGCTGACGTAGGTCCACGGGATACGGTATCCCATGTACCGCTGAGCTTCGTTAAGAGATGCCTGAACGGCCTCCTGAGCCTCCGCCACGTTGACGATCTGGCCCTTGACCACGCCTTGGGAAGGGACCAAACCCGCGCCCACAATCTTGAGTTCTCCGTCCGGTCCCACCTGGGCGAGCACGGTGGCGACCTTGCTGGTGCCTATGTCTAGAGCGGTATAAAAGATATCTTTTGCCATGAGCCTTCCTTTCAACCTGTCGCTATGTTGACCAAGCCTTGAGATGTTGTGCAGCCCGCATCCGTGCGCTTCTGCTGCGAGGGTTCCTTACCTTTTCCTCAACCGTTGGGGTGATGGTTTTCCGATGAACGACGCTCAGCCGCGCCCGATGGTCGCATACGCACTGGACCAGTTCCGGCGGGCATACGCAGTCTTGGGATTCCGTCCTGAAGGTTTGCTTGACTATCCGATCCTCCAGGCTGTGGTAGCTGATGACGACCAGCCTGCCGCCGGGCTTGAGAGCGTCTACGGCCTGCCGCAGCCCGGTTCTTAGATTTTCCAACTCTCCGTTGACGGCGATTCGCAGGGCCTGGAAGGTCCGCGTGGCCGGGTGTATGCCGCCGCGGGAAGGGCCTGCCCGCCGAACGACCGCCTGGGCCAGGTGAGCGGCGCTTTCGAAGGGCCGATTCTCCACCAAAGCCCTCGCGATGGCGCGTGAACGGCGCTCCTCTCCGTATTCGCGGAGGATGCGCGCCAGTTCTTGCTCGCTGCTCCGGTTGACGATGGTCGCCGCCGTTGGCCCCGGCGTGGTCCCGTCGAAGCGCATGTCCAGCGGCTCATCCCGGCGGAAGCTGAATCCCCGGCCCGACGCCTCCAGTTGGAGGGAGGAGAGGCCCAGGTCGAAGATGATTCCGTCCACAGGGCCGAATTCGTACCGATGGAGAATGTCGCCCAAGTCGGCGTAGCTGCCGTGGACGAGAGAGAGGCTGTCCTGGAACCGCCCAAGCCTGTTTCGAGCGAAATCGACCGCCTCCGCGTCGGCGTCGATGCCAAGCAAACGCCCGCCGGGAAGGCAGTTCTGAAGAATCGCCTCCGCGTGACCGCCGCCGCCGACTGTGCAATCGACGTATCTGCCGCCAGGGCGCGCCGCCAAAGCGTCGACGGATTCCTTAAGCAGAACCGGCTGGTGAACGAAGGAAACGTCGTCCATTGGCTGACTCAACCCTTCTAAGGCGGCCCCCGGCAGTGTTGCGGTTCTCACCATGGTAGAGGTCACCTGGCCTCCTGCCCCTATGATCTATGCCCCTGGACTGCCCACTCTTCAGGAACCTTCCCAAGAGTGGCGTTGCGAGCCTGGCCTCTTCCAACATTCAAGGACTTCCCGCAGGGAAATCCCCGAATTGGTGGCGCCTCCCCATTGGTGGACGCCGTTGCTTGTTTGAAAGAGGCTCTAACGTCGGCCTGCACACCCGCCTTCCCCAAGCAATGTAGGTAAGTTAACATCGGCTTAAACTTTGCTTCAAGTATTTTTCAGATTAGTTTTATGTAATTTTCGGAATTTTGCAGCGTTTTATCTGGACGGGCCGATTTTCCGGGCACGGCAACGGAGCAGTCGGACGTTGCGACAGCTTGAAAATGCCTTTGGCTGACGGCACGGCGAAAGTTGGAAGGGTTAGTCCGATGGGAGCAAATTGTCCCGCCATTAGAGGGCGTGTTACCATATGCGAAGGAGCGGCTTATGTTTACTTTGGGAATCCTCACCATCAGCACCAGCGGCCACGAAGGCAAAAGGGAAGACGCCAGCGGCGCGGCCATTCGCCGGACACTGGCGCCCCCTGTATATAAGGAAGAACGGTACGAGATGATTCCCGACGTGCGGGAGGCCATCGAGGACAGGTTCAGGACGTGGGCGGACGAGGACAGGTTAGACCTGATAGTGAGCACCGGCGGCACCGGCTTGAGTCCCACCGACGTTACCCCGGAAGCGTGCCTGGCCGTCATCGACCGCGAGGTTCCCGGCATGGCCGAGACCATGCGCGCCCAGACCCTGAGCAAGACGCCTATGGCGATGATTAGCCGCTCGGTGGTGGGCGCGCGGGGACATACCCTGATAGTGACGCTGCCCGGCAGCCCCAAGGCGGTGGTGGAATGTCTTGAGGTGATTCTGCCCGTGCTCCCTCACGCCTTGGAGATTCTGAAGGACAGGGCCGAGGGCCATCCGACAGGACACTGACGGGGTTTCCCTCCATGCAGGTGCACATTCTGACGCTGTTCCCTGAGATGTTTCAGGGGCCTTTCGACCATAGCATCGTGAAGCGGGCGATGGAGAAGGGGGCGGTGGAGATTCTTATTCACGACATCCGGGACTTCACCCACGACCGGCATCGAACCGTGGACGACTACCAGTTCGGCGGCGATCCGGGGATGGTGATGAAGCCGGAGCCTATCTTCGAGGGAGTGGAGTCGATCCTCGCGGGGATTACCCAGCTGGAAATGGCGATGACGCGGGTGATTCTAACCTCGCCCCAGGGGAATCTGCTGGACCAGAAGATGGTGGAGGAGTTTTCCCGCCAACGATACCTGATTATCCTGTGCGGGCACTATGAGGGGGTGGACGAGCGGGTGCGGGAGCATCTGATTACGGACGACGTAAGCATCGGTGACTACGTGCTGACGGGCGGGGAGCTGGCGGCGATGGCGTTGACGGACGCGGTGGTTCGGCTGCTGCCGGGGGTGGTGGGAAAACCGGAAAGCGTCAGCCGCGACTCGATAACGTCGGGGCTTCTCCAGCACCCGGTATACACGCGCCCGGCTGAATACCAGGATTGGAGAGTTCCCGACGTGCTGCTCTCCGGCAACCACGCGGAAATAAAGCGATGGCGTCGCGAACGCTCCCTGGAGCGAACCTTCCAACGCCGCCCGGACCTCCTCGCAAACGCCAACCTCTCAGCGGAGGACATCGCGTTCCTCAAAACCCTCGGTTACCCACCCCCACGCTAGCCCCGGTACGCGGATCAGTACAAAGCCTGAATTCGATCGAAATTTCCGACCCTGCTGACGTGCGCCGCGATTGAAGCCAATGCTTTTTCCGCGAAGCCTTTATCCGCGTTATCCGTCTTGGATTGTATGGAGTGCCTGCGGGTCGAGAACGCCAACGTCAGCAACCCGGACCGACGCTTGGGCGACCTCGACTATGGCATTTGCCAGACCGTTCATCCCCACTCCGCGTCGCGTCAATTGCCCCTGGATCAACTCCAGCCGGAGGGTATGGCATACGTCATCCACCATTGACTGCTGATCTTTCGTGAGCCGGTTACTGACGGAACGTTGCCGCAGCCAACCCAAAGCTTCTCCGTAGTCCGTCACCACGTAAGAGTCTCCTCGTTCCAGAACGAACACGTCAACGACTCCACCATCGGGATACAGAAGGGGCGTCCTCACCCTTACGCCTTCCGATGGAGCCGGCGCGCATTCAAAGAGCGACGGCAAGACAGGCGATACGTACGCGCAAATTTCGGAGGCGTTCATAGCTGTCACCTTTCAGGATGAATCGGAGGTCTCATCCGACCGGAATGATTCAAGTTGGCCTCAGCGCAGAACTGTTCCCACACTCCTATGGGATTGTGCCACGGCTCTGTGATGTGGTTGGGAGAATACGCCCACTTGTCATGGGCGCCCTCCCGCCAGCGGTTTTTGTGGGTTTCGCCAACGAACTGTCCGTCGGGGTTGCGATGTTCCGCTCCCAAGTCAAGGCCGTAAATCCGGCCCACGTTGCTATGAATAGATGAATAATGGAATAAGACAGCTTGCCGGAGTCTGGATTGTACCAACCGCGCAGGAAGATGGGATATCCCTCTTCATTATTGATATTGACTCTGAATTCCATAGCGCGTAGGACGTCGCTCCTTCTCCACACTATATCCGCAGCAATGAGCTTGGACTGGTCTTGAATGATTGCCTCGAACTCTCCTTGGCTCAGAGTCAAGCATTCGTCTCCCCTTATGCAAATTTCATTGAAACCCCGTTGTTGCCCTAGCCTAAACCACAACCCCCGATGATTCAACAGCCCCCGCCTTGCCTGCAACCCTGCCCAGGCGGTACAATTCCCCCCTGCAACCCCATCGGGAGAAGAACGGTCATGGCGGTAAGCTCAGTAATCAACTTGGAAGCGAATCCCAAGATCCAGGATTTCGGGCCTGGGGATTCCGTGAAGGTCAACTACCGGGTCAGAGAGGGCGAGCGGGAGCGGATTCAGGCCTTCATAGGCGTGGTCATCAAGCGGCGGGGGGAAGGCCCCGGCGCGAACTTCACCGTGCGCCGCGTCACCCAGAACATCGGCGTGGAGCGCACCTTTCCTTTCTACTCGCCCCGCATAGAGTCCGTGGAGGTGGTCAGACGGGGCAAGGTGCGGCGCGCCCGCCTATATTATCTGCGGGGCCGCTTCGGACGGGCCGCCCGCATCAAAGAGCGGGGCCGCTACTAGGTCTGGACAGGGTTAGGGCGCCCGCAAGGGACGCCCCTACGGAGACCTTTGAATAACCGTCATTCCCGCCATCCCCACCGTCATTCCCGCGCAGGCGGGAATCCATCTTCTCCCTTCCCCCTCGATGGGGGAAGGTTAGGATGGGGGTGATTCGGGTGGGGCGGATGAAGTACGTCGAGGTTGCCGTCGATGCTCCCCTTGGCGTCAACCGCACCCTGACCTACAGCGTCCCGCCGCGGATGGAAGCGTTTCCCGGACAGCTTGTGTGGGTTCCCCTCGGCCCGCGGCCCGTGCAGGGGATGGTGTTTGAGACGTCGGCCCAGACTTCCCTCGATGAGACGCGTCCGATTATTTCCACCATAGCGCCCGGCGCGCTCTTGCCAACCTGGGGCTTGGAACTGGCGCGGTGGCTCAGCCGCTACTACCTATCTTCCCTCTTCGAAGCCGCCGCCCTTATGCTGCCGCCGGGGTTCAAGACCCGGGTACGCGCTCACGTCGGAATTGCCAAGAAACGCCCATCCAACCTGACGGATCAGGAATCGTCCGTTTACGAGTTTGTCGCCCAGGCAGGACGCGTGGACGAGAGGGCCGTCAAGAAGGACTTGGGACGGAAGGCTGGCGCGTCCCTGGAGCCGTTAGTTCGACGGGGAATTCTGGAGCGCGAGTGGGAGATTGTCCGACCGCGCACGGCGCCCCGATACGAACGCTACCTGCTGCCGAACCTGCCCGCCAATATCTCCAAGGAAGACGCGCTTTCCCAAATTCGAGGCTCACAGCGAACGGCCCTCCTATCCGCCGCCTTGGAACGTCCCGGCCCCATTCCCTATTCGGTTGCGATGGAAGAGTTCGGCCCCTCGGCGGTCAAAGGACTGGTGGAGAAAGGGCTGGTGGCTCAGGAGTGGGTTCGCGGCGGTCGTCAAAGAAGCCCGGACTATCAGTTAGGGCTGCCGCCGACGCTTACGCCTGAACAGGCCGGCGTGGTCGACTTCGTACAAAAGCTGCTTGGTGACGAAAGGGCGACGCCACGCAGCGTCCTGCTTCACGGCGTCACGGGGAGCGGCAAAACCGAGGTGTACCTGCGCGCGTTGGAGCGGTGCGTCAGCCTGGGGCGTCGCGGGATTCTGCTGGTGCCGGAAATTTCCATGACGCCCCAGATGGAGGAGCGAATCAACGCCCGCTTCCCCGGAAGGGTGGCGGTGCTCCACAGCGCCATGAGCTTGCAGAAGCGGTTCGACGAGTGGTGGCGAATCCGCGCGGGGGAGTACGACGTGGTGGTGGGGCCGCGGAGCGCCCTGTTTTCGCCCGTGCCGAATCTGGGACTCATCGTCATCGACGAGGAGCACGAGTGGAACTATAAGGAGGAGAACGCGCCCCCTCGTTACCACGCCCGTGAGACGGCGCGGAAGATTTCCCAGCTTTCCGGCGCGCCGGTGTTGATGGGCAGCGCCACGCCGGACGTAGCCACCTACTATCACGCGCTGCGGGGGACGCGGCGCCGGCTGTTCAAGCTGCCCTATCGCATAGGCGCGAACGCGCCCCCGTCCGACAAAAGAAATGGCGCGGGATTGGCAAAAGTGGTCATCGAGGACATGCGGGAGGAGTTGAAAGAAGGAAACCGCAGTCCCTTCAGCCGCCGCCTGACCCGTTCGCTGAAGGAGTGCATCCGTCGAGGAGAGCAGGCAATCCTGTTTCTCAACCGCCGCGGCGCGGCTTCCGTGGTGCAGTGCCGCGATTGCGGGCTGGCCCTAGAGTGCCGCCGATGTTCCGTGGCAGTCACCTACCACCGAGGCAGGGGGTTGCTGTGCCACCTTTGCGGACGCCGTCGCAGGCCGTCGGCCACCTGCGAGGAGTGCGGCGGCAGGACTCTCCGCTACATGGGCATCGGAACTCAGAAGGTGGTGGAGGAGTTGAAGCAGGTCTTGCCGGGCGTCGGGGTGGTGCGTTGGGACAGCGACACGGCAGGACGGCGAGGCGAACACGAGGCGCTGCTGAAATCCTTCGCGGCGGGGAAAGCGCAGGTGCTGGTGGGCACCCAGATGGTCGCCAAAGGTTTGCACGTGCCCAACGTGAGCCTGGTCGGCGTGGCGCTGGCGGACGTGGGATTGCACCGCCCCGACTTCCGCGCGGGCGAGCGAACCTTCCAACTCCTATGCCAGGTGGCGGGACGTGCGGGCCGAGGATCGTCGCCGGGTCTCGTCGTCATCCAGACCTACAGCCCGGAGAACTACGCGATACGCGCGGCGGGCCGCCAGGACTTCTCTGCCATGTACAAGCGCGAGATCGCCTATCGTCGCGAGTTGGGCTATCCCCCCTTCAGCAGGCTCATCCGCCTAACGTACCAACATATAAAGGAAGACGCTTGCGAGAAGGAGGCCGAGCGGATGGCGGAGCTTCTCCGCAGCACGGCTTACGGGCGCGGACTTGCGGGGGTTGACGTGGTCGGCCCCGCGCCGGCCCAGCCCCGAAGGGTTCGCGGCATGTACCGATGGCATCTCATCCTGAAGGGCACGGGCGGCGACCTTCACAACCTGTTGGAAGAGGTCGGAATGCCCAGGGGTTGGACGGTGGACGTGGACCCGGTGACGTCGCTTTGACGTTTAGAATGAGCGCTGCGCCTTTACACCCGTTAAGGCGAATGTCTATAATCTTTGAGGCCTTTTACGCAGGCCGACGGCAACCATACCCTCAGGAGGAGAGAAGAACGTGGCTGTGAGACCGCTGGTTTCCGCCCAGAACCCGGTGTTGAGTCGGAAGACCAGCCGGGTAAAGCGGGTGGATGCGGGGATTCGCAGACTGGTTGAAGATATGATTGAGACGATGCATGACGCTCACGGGGTGGGGCTGGCCGCCAACCAGATTGGCGTGCCGCTCCGCATCGCCGTCATCCAGCTTCCCGAAGACGATGAAGCCGTTGTGCTCATCAACCCGGAGGTTGTCCGACGGGAGGGGTCTCGTGAGCTTACGGAGGGATGCCTGAGCGTTCCGGGGTATTCGGGGTGCACCGTCCGGTCCGAGAAGGTTCACGTGAAGGCGCAGGGACTGGACGGCAAGCCTTTCCGCATCAAGGCGGAGGGCGACCTGTTGGCCCAGGCCCTGGAGCACGAGACGGACCATCTGGACGGGCATCTGTACGTGGAGCGGCTGGTGAGCCAGGACCAAATCTGGAAGAATGACGAGGATGAGGCGGAGGAGGAATTGGATAGGGACGCAACGGAGGCTGCTTCATCCAGCAAGTAACGGTTTCGCCCGGGCCTCACAGGCTTCCACCCCTTGAATTCACAGCGCCGCTTGGAGCCACTGCCGCCGCGCTTGGGGAGTTCTTTGCCTCCCGCGGGGTGGAGGCTTACTTGGTGGGGGGCTACGTTCGGGACGCGCTGATGGGTCGGAACAGCCACGACGTGGATACGGCGGTCAGAAGCGACGCCCTGGCTTTGGGGCAGGAGTTGGCCCGCCGGTTCGGCGGCAGCTTCGTGCCGATGGATCCCCTGCGGAGAGTGGCGCGGGTGGTGTGCAGGGACGGCGGGCCGACGATTGATCTGGCGACCATGACAGGCTCGGTTGAGCGGGATCTGGCGCGTCGAGACTTTACCATTGACGCGATGGCCCTGCCGGTAGAAGCCGCGTCCAGGCAGGATTGGAAGCAGGCCGTCATCGACCCCTTTGGTGGACGGAAAGACCTGGAGCGCCGGTTGGTGCGGATGGTGAGCGACGGGGCGTTTCGGGAAGACCCCAGCCGTCTGCTCCGGGGCGTCCGGCTGACCCGCAGCCTTGGGTTCCGCATGGATGCGGATACGTCGGCGAAGATTAGGGAAGATTCGCATCTGATAGACACGATAGCCGGCGAACGGGTCAGGGACGAGTTCCTCATCCTATTGTCGCTGGACGCTCCGGCAAAGACGCTTCACTCCCTGGACGAACTGGGGCTGCTGTGCCGCATCGTGCCGGAATTGGGTCTGGCAAAGCGCGTCTCGCAGCCAAAGGAGCACTATTGGGACGTGTTCGAGCATACGATTCAGGCGGTGGAAGCGGCCCACGATGTGACGGCTCCGGCTTCGCGTCGAAACGCGCGCCATCTATCAACAGTGCTTTGGGACGAGGAGATGCAAAGCCACTTCGACGAGGTGGTCAGCGACGGTCACACTCGGCGCACCATCCTCAAGCTGGGCGCGCTCTTCCACGACATTGCCAAGCCGCAGACCAAGTCGGTGGACGCCACGGGCAGGACGCGATTCCTGGGTCATCCCAAGCAGGGCGCGACGGTTGCGGAAGAAAGGCTGCGTAGTCTTCGCATCAGCGCCCGAGGGGTTCGGAGCGTTTCGGCGATGGTGCGCGCCCATCTGCGTCCCACCCAGATGAGCCAGGAAATGGAACGTCCCAGCCCTCGCGCCGTATTCCGGTTCTTCCGCGACCTGGACGAATCGGCCTACTCCGTGCTCTACCTAAGCCTGGCCGACTACCTCGCCGCCCGCGGGCCGATGCGGGAGACGGAAGACTGGCTCCGGCGCGTGGAACTGATAAATTATGTGGTGACGGAATCGCGCAGGGATGTAACGGCTGACGACTCGGATAAGCAAAAGCCTCTGCTGACGGGGCACGATCTGATAGAAGCATTCGGACTGGAACCCGGCCCCGTCTTCCGTCCGCTCCTGGAGGGGTTGGAAGAGGCGGGCGCCGCGTCGGAAGTCAATTCAAGAGAGGAAGCGCTGGCCTGGGTGCGGGCGCGCTTGGAAGACGGAACAATGATAGTGGACGCTCATGCGTAGTAATCTGAGAATTTTCCTGATAATCGCGGTCATGTTCACCCTGGCCGTGCTGGTGCTGTGGAATCAGAACGTGGACTTGCCGGGCGACTCCTACGACCGGGGCGGCACGGGGCCGCTGGGGCTGACGTTGGGTCTGGACCTGCGCGGCGGCGCTCACCTGGTCTACCAGGCGGACAGGCCGGTAACTGTCAACGCCACCTTCGAGCAGCCCGTCTCCGAGTCGCAACTGAAGCAAGGATTGGACCAGCTCAATCTCGGTTCTGTGGTTATCAATGCCTTCCAGCGGGAGGAGTTTTCGCTGGACGTGCCCGGCATCGACGAGGAGGGCGTGGCCGCCTTCATGGAGGAGCTTCAAGCGGAGGTGGGCCCAGCGACGAGTTACGAGTCCAACATAGAGGACAGGACGCAGATTCACGTCAGCCTCGTCGAGCTTCCAAGCCAATCCTCGGTGGGCGACGCGGTAAGGGGGTTGGGCTACGAGGAAGCGCTGGTGGCGACGGTTCAGAGGCAGATTTTCATCCTCAGCGAGCTTCCCGACATCGACGAAGAAGCGGAAGCGGCGATGCGGACGGCGCTGGAGGAACTCTTCCCGGTGGAGGAGCTTCAGGTGGTGCGAGACGAGGACGAAGTAGTGCAGGCGGTTTACGTCTTCTTCCAGCGGGCGCCGGACGAGGGCGATTTGCAAATTGCCTTCAACGACCTGGAATACCCGGACGCGCGGATTGTGAACGTGGACGGAAAGAACTTCACCGCCACGCTGTCGCCTCTGGAAGATGACGCGTTCACGGCGCTAGTGGAGGGATTGAAAGCAGCGGTTACCGGCATCGACCAGATAAACTCCACCAACATCCAGTCCGCTCTCATCGACGTGACGCTGGCAACGGGCGTCGAGCAGGCTACGATGGAAACGGCGATGGTGGACCTGGGTTTCTCGGAGGCGACGGTCATCGAATCGCGGGGACGGGAATACGCGGTGGACCTTTCCGCGCTGGACGAGGAGCGCGACCTGACCATTGAAGCAGAAGTGGTGGAGCAGGTGGGGGCCGTTTCCGTCTTCGGCATGGTCCGGCAAGACCCCACGGAGGACCGGATGGAGGGCGTCATCGACACCATCCAGCGAAGGGTTGACGCCTTCGGAATAACGGAGCCCAACGTCCAGCTTTTCGGCGAGGACAGGGTGCTCGTGCAGCTGCCCGGCGTGGAGGATACGAGCATCGACGTGGTGTTCAAGGGCCGGGTTTCGAGGCCCACGCTGGAGAACGCCCTGAGGGATCTGGGCTTCGAGGACGTGCTGGTCGGCGACGGCCAGATAGCCAACGTCCCCGGCGTCTTCGACGTGCGGGTGCAGGAGGCCGCGGAGGAGGAGCGGCAGGCCATTCGGACCGCATTGGAAGAAACCTTGGGCACCATAGAGTCCTTCGAGTACGACGAGACCCTCCAGGCGATGCAGGTGGTGTTCGCGGGGAACTTCGAGGCTGCGGAGGTTTCGGAGGTGATAGTCGGGCTGGGACACGCGGAGGAAGCAGTGGAAGTTCTGGCCACGCCCGGAGTGGGATTCAACGTGCGAGTGCGGACGTTGAGCGGCTCGGAGCAGGACGATTTGCGGCTGAACCTGGTCGATTCGGTGCTGCCCATATACACCTTCAGCTCGACGGGCGGCGTGGAGGAGGCGAAGGCGCTCATCGGCGAGACGGCCCAGCTGGTGTTCGCGGAGCGCACCTGCCTGAACGCGGACTGCTCGGAATTCGAGGACCAGGAGGCCGTAGGTAGAAGTGGCGAATCCCTCACGGGAGACAATCTGGTGTCGGCCTTTGCGGGGTCGCATCCGACCACGGGGTTGCCGATTGTGAACTTCGTCTTCGACGGGGACGGGACGCGCATCTTCCGGGACTTCACCACCCGCATTTCGGGAGACCAGACGAAGTGCATCGCCCACGTGCTGGACGGGGAGATGATTATCTGTCCGGTGGTGCGGCAGCCCATCATCAGCGGGTCGGGGTTCATCGAAGGGCCGGACTTCACCTTCGACCGGGTGCGAACGCTGTCCATCCAGCTGGAATCGGGAAGCCTGCCCGTATCCCTTGAACTGGTGCGGGAGAGCACCGTGGATTCCTTCCTCGGCGGCGAATCGCTGCGGGCGAGCCTGCGGGCGGCGATGGTGGGGCTGGGCCTGATTATACTATTCATGATCGTCTACTACCGGGCGGCGGGGCTGGTGGCCGCCGCGGCGCTCATCATCTACGCCGGGCTGGTGCTGGCGGTGTTCAAGATGACGCCGGTGACGCTGACGCTGTCCGGGTTGGCTGCCGTCATCCTCTCCATAGGAATGGCGGTGGACGCCAACATCCTGATATTCGAGCGTCTAAAGGAGGAGCTACGAGCGGGTCGGAGCCTGCTTTCGTCGATGGAAATCGGATTCCGACGAGCGTGGCCGGCGATACGGGACAGCAACACTTCCACCTTCATCACCTGCGGCATACTGTTCTTCTTCGGGCGGGAGTTGGGCGAACCGAGAATCACGGGTTTCGCCATCACCCTCGCGGTAGGCGTCGCGGTGAGCATGTTCACGGCGCTGATGGTGAGCCGCAACTTCCTGCAACTGCTGGCCTTCACTGGGCTGGGCAACCGGCTTAACCTGTTCACGCCGGAGGGCGTCCGCCGGCGGGACGACGAGTTCGGGGAAGGGGGGCAGTCATGAACATAGTCGGCAAGCGCAAGTGGTACTTCCTCATTTCGGCGCTGGTGCTGATTCCCGGCATCATCTCCCTCATCATTCCCCCCGCGATGCAGCCCGGCATCGACTTCTCCAGCGGTTCCGCCTTCGAGGTGACGTTCACGGAGGCGGTGGAGGAGGAGCCGGTGCGGGCCGCGATGGCGGAGGCGGACCACGCCGACGCGCGGATTCAGAAGCTCTCGACGGACACGATGTTCATCCGCACCAAGGAGTTGCAGGAGGGAGAGCGGGATCAGATTCAGGCCGTGCTGGCGCGAGAGGTCGCGCCGGTGGACTTCATATCCAAGGTGGAAACGGTGTCGCCGGAGGTGGCGGCGGAGACGGTGCGGAACGCGGTTATCGCCGTGATGGTGGCGGCGGTGGGCATCCTGCTGTACATCACGTGGGCCTTCCGGCACATCCCCGGCTCCTTCCGGTACGGGGTGGCGGCGGTGCTGGCGCTGATTCACGACGTGTTGATAATCATCGGCATCTTCTCCATTCTGGGGAAGGTCATCGGCTTGGAAGTGAACGTGATGTTCGTGGTGGGGCTGCTGGCGGTGGCGGGGTACAGCGTCAACGACACGATAGTGGTGTTCGACCGGATACGGGAGAATGTGGCGCGGGACATCGACCGACCGCTTGGGGAGTCGGTGAACATCAGCATCATGGAGAGCATGGGGCGGTCGTTGGGCACGAGCTTGACGACGACGTTCGCGCTGCTGGCGCTGATTCTGATAGGCGGCGCGACGCTGCGGGAGTTCCTGATGGTGCTGCTGATAGGCACGATAGCGGGGACTTACAGTTCGATATTCATAGCGAGCCAGTTCCTGGTGATGTGGGAGTTGGGCGAGATTGGGCGGTTCTTCCGGTTCGTGAACCCCATCCGCCGTCTGCGGCGCGCGCGGGCTTAGCCAACCCGGAATCCCTCCCTCCCCCGAACCGCTCGACCCTTCGACAGGCTCAGGGTGAGCGGCCCTTTTGTCACCACTACCCGTAGGGGCGACCGGCCGGTCGCCCCTACCCCATCGCCAACCAACCCCCACCGTCATTCCCGCACAGGCGGGAATCCATCTTCTCTCCTCTCCCTTGAGGGAGAGGATTAAGGTGAGGGTGATTCCCCGCCCCCGTTCTATAGCCAGGGGCCGCTTCTTTCGTAGCCGCCGGTTATGTGGAGGGCGGCGCCGGTCACCCACCGGGAGGCGGGACTGACCAGGTACAGGACGGCCTGGCCGATGTCTCTGGGTTTGCCGACGCCGAGGGGATAGGGTCTGATCTGGGCGGCGCGCTCTTCGGGAGTCCAGCCGAAGTCTCTTGATTCCACCAATGCGGGCATGATGGCGTTGACGCGGACGCCCTTGGGGGCGACCTGGGCGGAGGCGGCGATGGTGAGGCCGATGAGGCCGGCCTTGCTGGCGTTGTAAGCGGGGGAGCCGTTGGGGTCGCCGGCGGCGCGGGCGGCCTGGGAGCTGATGTTGACGATGCAGCCGCTTCCGGCGGCCAGCATGGGCTTGAGGGCGGCGCGGGTGCAGTAGAAGACGCCGCTCAGGTTGACGTCGATGGTGCGCTGCCATTCCTCGTCGGCGAGGCCCCATATGGTGCCGCGGGGGGCGTCGATGCCGGCGTTGTTGACGAGGACGTCCAGCCTGCCGAATTGGGTGAGGGCCAGTTCGACCAGAGCCTCGGCGTCGGAGGGGATGCTGGTGTCCATGAGCATTGCGACGGCGCGGCCCCCGTTGGCTTCTATCTGACCGACGGTGTCGGAGGCGTCCTGGATGTCGCCGATGACGATGTTGGCGCCCGCTTCGCTGAGGACGAGGGCGATGCCCTGCCCGATGCCCTGGGCGGCGCCGGTGACGATGGCGGTCTGGCCGTCGAGGCGGTGGTCTTCATTCATGGATTGTCGCTCCTTGGGAGAGGGTGTTCCGTTTATGATAGCGGGTTGGAGCATGGCGGCGTGGACGCCGCTGTTGTTGTAGAGGGTATTCGTTTTGTTCGTATGAAATTTTTTTCCTGGTGGGATACGAATAGTGTTTTCATAGCTGATTGGGGGGAAATTCGGGATTCGTTTACTGTTGTGGTAAGAACGAATCGGGGGGCTTTTACCATAGCGGCAACGGGGCTGGATGGACGCGAGTCGGGTGAGGGCATGGGTTGCGCGGATGATGATTTCAGGCGGGGCAGGATGGGAGTTCGCGTTGATGCGTTGATATGGAGGGCTATATGGAACATTTGGTGGGATTGTAGCAGAGGAGGGAGTTTGTTGGCAAGGGGTAGGGTGGGGATTTGGGGGGGAGGGGAGTGCTCTGGATATTGAGGGGCAGATGATTCTCATGGCTAAGTCAGCCATTGGGAAGCAGGTCAGATATAAGGATCTGTTAGCTTAGCAATCCGACAGAGATGAAATCTACTATGGATTCAAATTCTGCCAGTATTCAACTTTCCCCTTGAGAGACTGATAGAGTTGACGAGCTTTCGCCTCTATCATCTGAGGAGGAGCAACAGTATCTGGATGCCTTGAAAATAATTCGAACTGATACTGCAAATGCTTTCGGAGTTTCAGTAGAAAACCTTGCACTGTTTGGTTCTCGCCGCCCACCTTCTCCTGCTCAGAAATTGCTCGACCTAGGGCGTTGAACAGCAGGTTCGTAGCCTCAGCCGCGGCCAGCCATTCAAGTTTCTTGACTGCATCGTCGCGACTGTTTGGCATGGCTATCGTCCTGGTGGTGTAGGAATCTGACGCAGGCATTCCCTCAAACTTTGCAGGGACATTCTGGTCCAATCCCATTCTGGAGAATCCGGCATACGAGCAAGGTTGGTTTCTACATTCGATATCGTGTCGGATAACTGCTCTGCAACTCTATGCCATGCCCTGAATGACTCCATGATATATTGCTGCTCGTTCACAGTTAAATCTCCTCTAGGGTTCTCAGATAGAGGTGGGTTGACGCACCCACGCCAAGGTTGTATGACGGAGGCACTGAGAGAAGTGCACCCTTTCGGTTTCCCACCGGACCCTAGTTGCCAACAGGGTCTTTTTCTATCCAACTATATGTTCAGCCTACCACATCTGGTATATGGCAACAACCAACCCACTAGATGTTACCGCACCTCTTTAGCCCTCACACTCGAACATCCAATACTCAGAATCCGTCAGTTCCAGGCTTGCCCAGTCTATCCACACCTTGTTACCACTGTTGCCGACTGTCCGGTTGTCATGTGGATAGACCAAGACTCTAACTGCCCCTCCTGCGTTTTTGGGCGTGAGAATCTGAACATAGTCACCGGGCTGAAGACGTCCTGTGATGCTGGGATTGCCCGAATGGATGACACCAGGAGATTGACCCCAAAGCATAGACTTCTTAGCAAGCACTCGTTCGCATGTCGTTAACTCCGTTAGTGCGTCATTTTTGGTCGGAACAGGAGCCGTTGATGTAGGCTGACGCGACTCTGACGTTGCTGGAGACGGGCCTGACCCGCTTGCACATGATGCCATGAACACGATTAGAGTGACAATGAGGCTTAGGAAGGTAAGTCGAGTGAGTACCACCGCAAATGCCATAATGAAACCCCCTTGGGGATGGGATGGTGCTCTTCCACAAGCTACCGGTGTCCACCTACGCCAAGGGGGCACAAGCCCCACCCAGGGGTGAACACAAAAGCTCGTGGAAGAGCGTCCAGTAGGGTATCATGCTGGCGTTGCTATTTACAAGAGATGCGTAGAGTGGTAGTATATCCTCATATTGGTATTTCTACGGATTAGTTGCATGAGCACAAATACCTCGCTCGAAAAAGGAGCGTGTACGCCCGCTATAGGGACGGTTTCCGCCGAATATTGTCATGGCTCCATAGGACATGGCAAAGGCTAGGCTCTCCCTTCCATCTGACCACAAGTGGGAGTACATGAAGGGTTCTGCAAGTACAGTCTACGGGTGCCAAGACTGTCAGAAAGTAGTATCCTATCCAGACACTCTCTATCAAGATGGCACATATAAGACGTGCCACGACGTTGCCTTGGCTTAGGCCGAAGGAGGTATAAGATGAAAAGCTTAGATGCCCAAATTGCAGCCTACGAGAATATGCAGGGGGAACTGGAAAAGAAGTATTCAGGTCAGTGGGTTGTGTTCCATGGGGGTGATCTTTTCGGAACCTACGAGGATTTCCAGGAAGCTGCGAAAAAGGCGGTTGAGGAGTTTGGTGAGAACACCTTCTTGTTGAGGCAAGTAGGTGCGCCACCGATCCAACCTCCTGTTGCCTTGATGAAGGGATACGTAGATGCCCATAGCTAATACTGGCCCTGACGGCGGTCCGAATGAACTAATCGCAAGAGGGCCGCTGCTGAAAGTCAATATTGGCTACCATCCCTCGACTCCAGTTAGCGATAAACGGGCTGCCAAGGTGCTTGAGTATGAATGGGATGCTTTGGTGGATACCGGCGCCTCTACAAGTTGCATAGACGTAGAGATTGCGGACATCTTGGGTCTCCCAATAGTAGACCGGAAGCCAATGGGGGGAGTGTTCGGATTTGAGATGGCTAATATCCACTTGGGCCTTCTGAACGTTACTGCCCTTGGTCATACGTCTGTTGGAATGTTTTGTGCCTTGCCCTTAGGTGAAGTTCTTGGCGTGCGGGCGATTCTGGGACGAGAATTCTTGTCTCATTACTCGATGCACTATGACGGACGAATTGGAAGGGTAACCATCACCAACGAGACAGCCTCCTAGACCTCCTACTGTCTGTTTACCACGACGTTTCCCTGGCACAATCCAAGCCTGCGGCTAAGATTCTATGCGATTCACAAACATATTAGCGCAATTCGGAATGCGGCGATAGGAGAAGGGGGGAATGACGGGGGGTGGGAATGTTGTTAAGATAGGGGCTAGTTGAGGCCGCATCGGTTCGAATCGAGGCGGCAATTCTTCAAGAGGCGATAGATGAATAAGTCAGAGATTCCCTTTCTCACCGCCACGGAGCTTTCGGAGAAGATTCGCAGCCGGGAGGTGTCGCCGGTGGAGGCGACGGAGGCGTACCTGGAGCGCATCGACGCGCTGAATCCGACGCTGAATTCGTACATAACCGTCATGGCGGACGAAGCGATGGCGGCGGCGCAAGAAGCGGAAGCGTCGATAGCGTCGGGGGGCTACCTGGGGCCGATGCACGGGGTGCCGGTGGCTATCAAAGACCAGTTTCTGACGAGGGGAGTCCTCACCACCGCGGGGTCGAACGTGCTGCGTGACTTCGTGCCGGAGGAGGACGCGACGGTGGTGACGCGGCTAAAGGAGGCGGGGGCCGTCATCATCGGAAAGACGAACCTGACGGAATTCGCCATCACGACGAATCATCACTATCCCCACGGCATGATGTACAACCCGTGGAGCATGGGCCACTTCGCCGGTTCCTCCAGCGGGGGGTCGGCGTCGGCAACCGCGGCGTTCATGTGCGCCACGTCGCTGGGGGAGGACACGGGCGGGTCGGTGCGCGGGCCGGCGGCGGCCTGCGGGCTGGCGGGGTTTCGCAGCACCTACGGGCTGGTGAGCCGGTACGGGCTGCTGGGGGCGTGCTGGTCGAAGGATGTAATCGGGCCGATTTCGCGGACGGTGTCGGACTGCGCCATTACGTTGCAAGCCATTGCCGGTTTCGACTCCAAGGACAGGTACACGAGCCGGGAGCCGGTGCCGGATTTCACGGCGGCTTTGGAGGGGGATATTCGGGGGTTGAAGGTGGGGGTGGTGGTGGAGCGGGTGCACACGGATGACGTGATGCCGGAGGTGCGCGACGCGGTGTTGGAGGGGATTGAGGTGCTGCGGGAACAGGGCGCGGAGGTGACGGAGATTTCGCTGCCGATGATTCCGCAGACGGCGGCGTTCTCGCTGGTGGGGGAGCTGGTGGAGGCGGCGTCGATTCATCAGAAGTGGGTGCGGGAGCGGCTGGACGATTACCAGAACGAGTTGCGGTTGACGCTGCTGATGGCGAGCCTGATTCCGGCGCAGACGTATTACAAGGCGAACCAGCTGCGGGCGTACTGGCGGGAGGAGATGCTGGCGGCGTTCGATTCGGTGGACCTGATGGCGTATCCGACGGCGCCATCGGTGGCTCCGACGGTGCCGCCGCCGTCGGGGTTGGCGAACCGGGAGGACATGAAGCAGAATTTCTTCGGTCGACGCAGCTTCACGCATCCGGCGAGTTTGGTGGGGTGCCCGGCGCTGTCGGTGAACTGCGGGTTTACGGCGGCGGGGCTGCCGATGGGGTTGCAGATAATCGGGCGGCCTTTCGAGGACGGGACGGCGCTGCGGGCGGGGCACGTCTACGAGCAGGCGACGCCGTGGCACAGGATGGCGCCGCCGGGGTTTGGGCCGGGTGGGGACTAGCTAGCCACTTTTCGGCTTGGACTTGGGTTTCGGTTTGGGGAAGAATTGGCCGACTTCGAGGGTGACGTCGGGGAATGCCTGGGGAGCGATGGCGTCGGTTGGGCCGGCGTGTCGGACGTTTGAATAAGCGCCCTCCGCGGGGTTGGTGTAGGCTTCGATGCGGCGGTCTTCGCGGGAGACTATCCACACTTCCTGGACGCCGGCGCGGGCGTAGGCGGAGAGCTTTCGGCCACGGTCATAGTCAAGGGTGGTGTCGGAGACTTCGATTAGTAGGAGAACGTCGGAGGAATCCGGGTGTCCGTCTCTATAGAAGTCGTCGCGCCACTTGAGCAACATAACGTCGGGTTGGGGTTCGCTCTCTTCGCTTAGGCGTATCGGCCCTTGGACGCGCACGATGGCGCGCTCATTCAATGGTCGCTGAAGATAGTGATCAAGTTGGTCGATTTCGCTTTGGCGCCAGTTTCCGATGGGGGGCATAAGGATGATGTCTCCGTCGAGGAGTTCGACGCGGTCGTCACAGGTTAGGATGCCCGCGTCGGCCATAGCGTAGTATTCGGCCACGGTGAAGCGGCGGCGGGCGGGGGGCGCTGTGGGCGTCTTGACGATTGTGGTGGTCATTGCGATGTGGGCGATTTTCTTTGGATGGTTGGGATTTTACAACGGACGGGGTTTTGCGGCAATGGGGATGAGGCGGGAGCGGGATTCTTGGGCTGAGCTTTGCTTGAAATTTCCATCCCTTCATTCCAAGCCGAATAGGCTGAAGAGTTCCTGGGAGCTCAGCTGGGCAGAAATATCCAGCGACACGTCGTCGACCAGTTGGTCGAATATCTCCTGCTTGCTCTCCAGAATGCCATCGATCCGCTCCTCAATAGTGCCGACGCAAGAGTATTTAATTACGTTGACCTTGACTGCCTGCCCCAAGCGGTGGCTCCGGTCTTCCGCCTGCCGTTCTATAGCCGGGTTCCACCATCTGTCCAGATGGAATACATAGGACGCCTCCTGTAGATTCAATCCCAGTCCGCCGGCTCGCAGCGACAATATCAATGCTTTATGCTCAGGCCGTTCTCGAAATCGCCGGATGATGTCTTCGCGGTCCTCTTGAGGTACGTCGCCGGTGATGGTTAGAGGGGAGAACTCTTGCAGATATTCGGCGGCAGCCGCCACGCCCGCGTGGTCGCTGGTGTACTGGGAAAACACCAACGCTTTGTGTCCCTGCGCCGTCAATTGTTCCAGCCGCTGCCGTATGTCTTCCATCTTGCAAGACTCGCCTGTCATGGGGTCGGCGTTGCATATCTGCTTCAAGCGGGTGATTAGCTCAAGCACGTGCCGGACTCCCACCTCGCCGCCGAGGGATTTCAGATAGACGATGCCGTCCTGCTCGGCCTTTTCGTAACTCCGGCGCTGCCCGGTTCCCAACTCGATAGCAATCTTGGTTTCCTGTTTAGGCGGGAGGTCTTCCAACACGTCAACCTTCTTGCGCCTAAGCTGTAACTCCTGATGTCTCTCACGCAGTTCCCACCCGGCGTGGTAACGCCTTGACGCACCAAATTCGCCCCGGTCAACGAACTCCATGATGGAGGCCAGCTCCTCCTCGTCGTTCTCTACAGGCGTTCCCGTCAACGCCCAGGAGCGCTTCCGTCGTAGACCCTTTAGCGCAGCGCTAGTGCTGTTGCGGTTTTTGACGCGCTGCGCCTCATCCGCTACCACCACGTCCCAAGTCTTAAGCCGCGCCATCCCATCCTCGCTGCCAAAGAAATCCGACCGCAGCGTGTCATAACTGACGAGGGCAATGTTCTTACCGGCCTTCCATTGCCATTCCCGGTCGGCAGCGGCGCCTCTGATGATAATGGCCGAAAGCTCCGGCGCCCACTTGTCGATTTCCCGACGCCACTGGTTCAGTACGCTGGCAGGGGCCGCAACCAGACACGAGGAAATCTCTCGACGCGCCCGCAGAAGCCGCAACGCCACTATTGCCTGAATAGTCTTCCCCAACCCCATGTCGTCGGCAAGCAGCAGGCAGGGATTCTCCATCAATGCCTGCACGCCATCCCTCTGAAACGGCATCAATTCGCCGCGCCACTCCAACCTTACTTTGCGTTGACGCAACGGCGGAGCCCGCAGGATGGCCCACAGTCGCTGTGCAAGAGACATCTCTGAATGCGTCTCAGTTCCGAAACGCTGGCGTGTGTCGTTGGGATCAGTTGAATGATTGACTGCTCCCTCTGCCATTGAGTGGAGGCAGACAATGGTGGAGAGGCCGGAAGTCCCCGTCAACGCCGCCACGTGTTCATCGGCAAAGGCTTCCGCCAACCCCTTGGCGGCCCGTCGGAAGGGTTCAAGCGGGTCCTCCCATGCCATCACCCCTTGAAAAAGCTCATCCGCCCCGGACCCTGCTCGTGGAGGCGCGTCGTGCCAGAGGGTGGGCAACCCTTCGTCGTCGGCGTCTTCAGAGTTGCCTACCCTACAATCCGGCGACGTCTTAAAAAGGCAGACGGGTGCGTTAACCGGAAGGGCCTCGTTTAACATCCATGATGGAATCTCATCCGCCAGTCCTAATGTCAGCGCGGGCGGAGACGCCGCCTCCGGCATCAGCTTCTTGAGAAGAGGCGAAACCGCATTGCCCTTGGCGTCGGCGCCGTGACCGGCAAACTGACGAAGGTCTGTCCAGGTGAAGCAGAAATCGACGGGGTCGCCTGTTTCGGAAGTTTGGAAGATGGCGGCTCTTATGCCTTCAGCATCCTCAACGAAACGGAGCCAGGCCACAATGCCGGGTTGCGGAGCTTGATTGTCCAGATAATCGAAGGGGATAGGCACTGCAAATCCGTTTCAGTCCAGCAGATATCTACCTTGAAGGAGAATCGTCCGCCTAATCTTTCGAACCCCGCTCCAAATCGGGGTTCTCCTCGTAGTTTGAACGATACTCCTGCATTTCCGTATCAGGCATGTGGTCCGGGTAGAGCCTGCACAGGTCCCATTCATTGACGGCGGCGCGGATTCTGTAGCGCATCCGGTTCTGATAACCGGCCCCCCTTGGCTGAGTGGCAAGGGCGTGCGCTTCCCAGCCGTAGGCGGTGGAATACACCGAGCGCAGTTTCTCCATCGTCACGCTAATGTCCTCTTCAGTCGGCGGGTTCAATGAGATGCAGCCCAACTCCAGCAGCTTCATGCCTTCTTCCGCCGGTGGCGCCAGATGTCGGTATCGGGATCCCTGTTCCAGCCTCGCCCCTATCTTGTCGCGGTCCATCTTGGAGCCGCTGGGGCTGATGACCTCGGCGGCGAAGTCGGCGGTAACCGTGCCAACCACCACAAGACCGGGATATTCCTCTCCCACTACTCGACCCATCCAGCGGGACAACTCGGCGTAAGATCTACCCCGTTGGAGTAGTGAGTATTGCCCTATGAGTTCAATTTCGTCCAACAAGATAACCCACCCCTTGTAGCCGGCGGACTTGATTAACTCGGTCATGAACCTAAGTCTTTGGGGAGGCAGGTCTCTTACCTTGGGGGCACGGAACGGGTAGTTCTTGAACTGTCCAATCTCGCGCAGCCCGGTCTTGACCGTTCTGACGTAGATTTTATCTCCTGCCCAGAAGTTCTCAATCTCGCTGTTCCGCTCAAAATCGTAAAAGCTTTTTCTGTGAACCAGGAGGCTGGCCGGAAAAATCTGATGAAGTTGGTTTGACTTCGTATTGTCTGCCCAGATGAAAAAGTTCTGATACTCTTCAGACTCTGGATCCAACGACTGGCCCAATTCCTCTATCAGCCGACCAATGCGCCCCGGCATACGACCATTGTCCATTGCGGATTTGAACACCTTGGCTAGGTCATAGAGCGGGGTTTCCTTGCTTATGGCCACGGTGCTGCAAACAAACCCTCTGGAAAGGGCCTGATTCTCCAGATGTGCGAGAAGGTGAGATTTGCCCGTGCCAAAATCCCCGGAAACCATCATCCCTTGGGCGTTCGAAGGTGAATTTTCACTGTCCTCAGCTTTGCTCAGCATCTCCTCGAACAGTCTCTCCGCTCTGGGCTGATTGCATCCAAGAATCTTCACCGCCTCCCGGTTGGGAACTCCGTTTCGGAGAGCCTCCAGAGCCAGCCGGGCGTTCAGCACTTTACCATTCTCAGAATGCGTTACCACTGTTCTCGTCTCTCCTCAAGACAGTCTTACCAGGGAAGACAACGGATTGACCCTGTTATGGTCCCGCACGTCGTCCATTACTCGATATTGCAACGCGGGATAGATGCCATATCCTCTCGACCTCCGGTCGGGACTTTCATCAAGAAAATCAGGATTGGTGACGACAACCAGCAATGCGCCGTCCATTTCATCCACCCTGTCGATAAACTGCCTCAGCAACTCGTAATGCTCCAAAGTCATTGGCTTGGTGTAGTATTTCCACTCGTCTTTGGGATTCTTAGCCACGGTTACGCGAGAGTTGTCCAACAGGACGACGGTCCCGGCGCACCCGACAAAGCGCACCCAGTAAAGGGCCGATTCGATGAAGTATCGTGCAGTGGCACGGTTGACGCCGGAATAAATGTAGTAATCTCGGACGTTGCTGATCCTGGTGTTGCGGCCTGTCAACCAATCCAACAATAGCTGACCGCTATACTCGCCACTGATGAATTCCATCCGACAAAGCTGGGTCATGCAGACTCGGAAGTCCCTGGACATTGAGGGGTTTCGGTATACGGCGTTCTGTATTTCGGGTCTAATTTCTTGTATAACGGAATCCGGGCCTACGTTGTTTGCATCGGCAATCCTGTCAAAAACGCCCTCATCCGTGGCGGCTACGCCTTCAATCTTAAATTCCCGTTTGGCGGCTAGCTTGAGGATTAATCGTCGCGCTAGCCGTCGCCAATCCAATTGCCGCGCCATACCAAAGAAGATGTCCTGCGGCATGTAAGCGCGCATGTGCCTGTATTTCGCGTCCAGCTTGATTACTTCGTAGTCAAGATCCTTACATCGGGCTGATACGGTGTCGTACAGAGCGACCTTCAATTCTTCCGGCGTAACCGCGAACTTTACGGAGGAACCGCCCTTATTCACGTAGGTAGACAGATATTCTTTGTCAATATAACTGAACCAATCTTTGAGAGCGATGGTATTGTTCATGCCTTTAACCCTCTACGAAGCGTATGCCGAAGTATTTGAATTCACGACCGTCCGGCCCGACGAAGGTATACAGGTTTCTGGAACTGCGGGCGCCCGTGGAGGCTGGCAAGGAAACGGTGGCCCCCGACCTAGTTGTTGTCAATCCGCTGCGGTCGAGTTCATAGAGGTCTCTGGCGAAGTCGGTCTTTGAATAGTCTCTGCTGCTCCCGGGCAGAGAAGTAAAATGCCGGTAGACTCGGTCCAGTAGAATCACGGGGTCGCCAGCTCCTCCTATGGGGCGCCCCGAGGATTCCTTAGTCAGGTCGCTGTATACATAGTACAGCGCTTCAAGGAATCTTTGGGGGGGAAACCGAGGCCGTGACTTCTGTTTCTTTGCTAGAAAGCCCGCAAGATGGGACGGCCTGATAGCGGAAACCCTGTTCCTGTCGATGCGCACCGCCCTGTTGCCGGGCATAATCCGCACAACGACAGGATGACATATCAAGTGCCCGTCCCGCTCCCGTATGTCCAACCCCTGCTCCGAAGCCACGCGTATCAACTCCGCCGCGTACCCGTCCTCCGACTGTAGATACTCCAACTCCTCCCCATCCTCGTAATCCCATGCCAACTCCGCACCCCTGACGGCCTCCGCTACCCTGTTCAACGCCTCCGACAGCTTTCCCTGCTCCCTCTTCACTGCTGCGATGTTCCCATTTTCCGTCACTTTTTTCAGGGCCCGCAGCCGTTTCGACAGGTCCTTGTTTGCCTCCAGTGCCGCGTCTGTGACGTTTGTCGCATTTTCAAATGCCTGCTCGAAACTTTCCATACTTCCTCCCAATTACATGCCCCATTATATCACAACCTGAAACTGAGCCATTCTGTGGATGTAAGGCTGATGGCCCCTAAACGGGGGGGCGGCGGTTGTGGAAGTCGGTGTCCTGCTGGTAGGCGTGGCCGGCGCGGAAGACGGCGTCTTCTTCCATTGGACGTCCGATTATCTGGAGTCCGAGGGGGAGGCCGTCCTTGAAGCCGCAGGGCACCGACAAAGCGGGCGCGCCGACGACGTTGGAAAGCGACGTGAGCGTGCGTCGGGGGCTGAACATCTCCGACATGAACTCTTCCTTCGTCCCCAGGCCGGGCTTGTCCGTCAGCGGCGGGGCCACGTCGGCGGCGGTGGGGAACAGCAGCAGGTCAACGCTTGTCATCAACTCCAGAAAGTCCTGACGCATCATCTCCCGCAGCCGCTGCGCCTTATAGTAAGTCTGGGCGGGAATCAGGCTCCCCAGCAGCAGCGTAATCCTCATGTTGTGGTCGTACTGGTGAAGCTCCGGCCCGCGTATCCTATGACGATGCACCGTCGCCCCTTCCAGGTAGGTGATGGGGCTGGCGATGGCGCGCCCGTTGAGGACGCCCGGCAGGGAAACTTCCTCCACGGAAGCGCCCCGATCTCTGAGAATTTCGCCCGCCTGAAGGACGGCGTCGCGCATCTCCGGAATCACGTGGTCGCTGTACACCTTCTCCCGAAGGATGCCGACGCGCAAACCGGCAGCGTCGCCGTCGAGCAGGTCGGCGTAGGCGGGCACGGGCGTCTTCCAGGTATAGGCGTCCTTGGGGTCGTGGCCGGCGATGGCCTCCATCGTGATGGCGCAGTCGCGGACGGTGCGGGACATGGGGCCGATGGTGTCCATCGACCAGCAGGAGCCGAGCAGGCCGTAGCGGCTGACGCGGCCCTGGCTGGGGCGCAGGCCGGCGAGTCCGCAGTAGGCGGCGGGGCCGCGGATGGAGCCGCCCGTGTCTTCGCCCAGGGAAGTCGCGCACATGAAGGCGGCGGTGGCGGAGCCGGAACCCGCGCTGGAGCCGCCCGGCATCCGCGTCCGGTCCCACGGGTTGGTGGGCGTGCCGTAGGGGTAGTGGTAGGTGTACGCCATCGCGTATTCCGTCAGGTTGGTCGTGCCGAGAAGGATGGCGCCGGCGTCCTTGAGGCGGGCCTGCACGGTGGCGTCTTCGTCGGGGACGAAGTCTCGCAGGATGTTGGAGCCGGCGGTGGTGAGGACGCCCTTGGTCCACCACTGGTCTTTCGATGCGAAGGGGATGCCGTGCATGGGGCCGCGGTAACGGCCCTGGGCGATTTCCCGCTCGGCGGCCTCCGCGTCGGCGCGGGCTTCGTCGGCGCACACGGTAATGTAGGAGTTGAGGACGGGATTGAGGGTTTCGATTCTGTCCAGATAGGCCTCCACCGCGTCAACGGGGGAGACTTCGCGGGATTGAATCTTCTCCGCAAGCTGGGCGACGGTGAGGAAGGGCAGGGCTTTGAGGTCCATGCTAGCTCTCCTTTGTGGGAAGCAGGATGGGCAGCGGTTCCACCGACTCGATGCCGGGCGGGTTGATTTCGTCGATGGACTCGATGATGGCGTTGAGGACGTCGGTGACTTCGGGCAGATCGGCGTCGCTGATGTCGAGGCCGACGGCCTTGCCCATCGCGCGAACGTCGTCGGTGGTGAGGTCGTTGGGGGAAGGCTCCGGCGGCGCTTCTTCTTCCTCTTCCACGACGCCCAGGAATTCGGCGGTGGCGTCGATGAACGCCTGCGGCTTGTCAACGGTTACCACGTGGCCCGCGTCTTCCACGTCTATGGAGGAGAAGAGGTCGCTGGCTTCCTTCATCCGCTCGATGATGTCGTCGGAGATGAGGATGCTCTCCTTGCCGCGGACTTCGAGGACGGGGCAGGGAAGGTTGCGGTGGATGCGCCAGTAGTTGTCGATGTAGGCGGGGGACTGGTTGTCGGGCAGGGTGTTGTCGAACAGGGCGGGGTCGGCCTTCCACTCCCACATGCCGGTGGACTTCTGCGCCATCTTGTTGGCGATGTCCTTGCGAAGGCGGGTCTCGTCGGCCCAGGGATTGCCCGCGCGGTGCCACTCGTATGCTTCCTCGAAGTTGTAGAAGCCTGTGGGCGTGGGTTGACGGGTCATCTGGGCGCGGAGGGCTTCCTGGCTGCGCTCGGGGCCGATGTCTACGATGATGACGCGGTCCACCATGTCGGGGTGGGCGTCGGCGTAGAGCAGGGCGTTCCAGCCGCCCATCGAGAGGCCGGCGAGGACGCACTTGGTGATGCCGTGGGCTTCGATGAAGGCGGCGAGGTCATCGACGAAGCGCTGGCGGGCGTAGCCGTCGACGGCCCAGCCGCTGCCGCCGTGGCCGCGCTGGTCGAGGGCGTAGACGTGGAAGTGGGCGGACATGGCCTCGGCGAATTCGTCCCAGATGTGGGCCTGGCCGGTGTGGCCGTGCATGCAGATGAGGGGCGTGTTGCCGGCGGCGCCCCAATCGAGGTAGCGGAGGCGGACGCCGTTGAGGGTAATGAATTTTTCCTGGTAGGCGACGGTCATTTCTTTTCCCCTTGAAGGTATGGTGATTGGCATATTGTAGCGTCAAACGGAAAGGGACGCTATACGGGCGGGACTATTCGTGGATGGTGCAGCCGCGCAGATCGATGGTGAGGTGTCTGTCGTTGACGCCCTCCACCCTGCCTTTGAGGTCAAAAACCGGAAGTGTGCTGAACGCAATTGGCCACCCGGAACCGATTCCACGAGATTCAGACGTTCCGTAGGCGCCACCAACGCGGACTCTTTCGCGCGAACTCTCCAAAGTGCGGACTCTATCCACTTCCGCGTCGGACAGGAAGCACCTCACGGCCCACACCTCGTCAATGAAAAATCTCAGATGATTGGACTCATCAACCAGAAAAGACGGGCCTTCGACTATGCCTACATTGCCATCGAAAGCAGCCGCTGCGGATTCCTCGTCAGCCCTGTACGCCTGCACAAGCTCGGACGCGGTCAGGTTGAAGGTGGGAGTTAAGTCCTCAATCTGCTCGGCGATGGCAGATTCGGAAGCGCTGCGGGAGCACCGGTCAAATACGCCGAAGACTATCAGCAGCCCGGCGATGGCGAAGAAGGCCAAGGCGATGGAGAGGAATCTAATCAGGTCGGACATTGAATTGCTATATCGCTTGGGTGAAGTCCAGGACGACGCGGCCTATGTTGCTGCGTTGAGTCATTGTTGTGACGGCGGTTTCCCATTGGTTCCAGGGCAGGATCCGGGATATGACGGGGCGGATTTTGCCCTCGGCGACCAGGCGGGCGGCTTCTTCGACGTGGCGTCGGGAAGCGCCGACGGAGCCGATTATCCGAATCTCGCGGAAGATGATTTCGGGAAGGGAGATTTCGGCCTTCTCACCGGAAACTTCTCCAAGTAGAACCAGTCGGCCATTGGTGGCAAGAGAGCGCATGGTTTGAGGGAAAAGTTGGGAGCCGACGGTGTCGATGGCAACGTCCACGCCCCGGTCTTCGGTGAGCGCAAGGGCGATTTCGGAGAAGTCAAGCTCGCCTATGGGGATGACGTCGGACACGCCAAGGGTCTCCAGAGTCGCCGCCTTGGTTTCGTCGGAGGTGACGGTCAGGACGCGGGCGCCGTTGAGCTTCGCCAGCTGGACCAGGTGGGCGCCCAAGCCGCCGCTGGCGCCGGTGACGAGGACGGTTTCGCTCTCACGAATGCTGGACTTCTCCACAGCCTTGACCGCGACGCCGATGGGACAGGCGAGAAGGCTGGCTTCCGGCCAGGATATTTCGTTGGGAATCTTGACGAGGGTGTTTTCCTGCACGGAAATCATCTGGGCCATGCCGCCCTTCATGCCATGACCGACGGCCTGCGCTTCGGGGCAGAAGCGTTCCAATCCCTGAAAGCACCACTGGCACCTTCCGCAGGCGTCGGTTAGGAGTGTGACGACGTGGTCGCCCGGCAAGACGCCGGTGACGCGGGGGCCGACTTTGGTTGCGACCCCCGCAGCCTCATGGCCGGGAACGAGAGGCGTTTGGACGCCGCGTCGGAGGGTTCCGTTCATAACAAGCAGGTCGTGGTGGCAGAAGCCGCAGGCCTTGACCTCGACGAGAACGTCGAAGTCGCCGAGGGTGGGCGTCGGCAAGTCCGCGACGGTGAGGCGGGGAAAGGGCGCCTGGCGTTGTAGGACTACGGCTTTCATGGCGTAGTTATTCTAGCGGCAGATGGCGAAGTTGAGATGTAGGGACAAGTGGGATAGGTTCCAGTCCCTCCTCCACTCACCCACCCCCGTAGGGACGGTTCGCGAACCGCCCGATCCCCCTACGCCCTTCCCTTCCACGTTCATCCCATTTCAGGCAATTACGCCAAGGACTCAGTCGGCCGGCGCTCCTACGGCGTGGGACTGGCAGCCCACCCACATCTGCCCGTCCTCGAAGACCTCCTTCTTCCAGATGGGCACCGTCTCCTTTATCCGGTCCACCACGTAGCCACAGGCCTGAAACGCCTCCCTGCGATGAGGCGACGCAATCGCCACCACCAGGCTGATGTCCTCAATCTCCAACCGGCCGATGCGGTGGTAGATGGAAACGTCCTGAATCGGCCATTTATCCGTTACTTCGTCGGCAATCTCCCGCAGCTTCTTCAACGCCATCGGCGCATACGCTTCGTACTCCAGGTAGAGCACCGTCTTGCCCATCGACGTGCGGCGGGTGGTTCCCAGAAACGTCACCACCGCGCCGTTGCTGTCCCGCCGCACCGACGCGGTAATCGGCTGCGGGTCAATAGCCTTGTTCGTTATCTCAATCATGTCGTTCCCACCCCATGTCATTCTGAACGCAGCGAAGCGGAGTGAAGAATCTCGTCCGCAAAGCCTATCCCACCCCCGCTCACAGGCGGTATCAACGCAACCTCATCCCCTTCGCGCAACGCCAGCGACGCCTCCGCGTATTCCTCGTTCACCGCCGCGACGATTTCCACGTCGGGCGGCGCGAGGCCGGGGTATGCGTTCCGTATTTCTTCCAGAAGGTCGGCGAGGGTCGCAGGTTCCGGCAGCTCCCAACTACGCTCGGACGCGCCCACCCGCTCCCGATAGAGCGCGAAGAATCGAACCGTCACCCTCATCCGAAGCCTCCTTAGTGATACTCCTTGCCCTGCTCCAACGCCGCTTGGATCGACTTCACCAGCCGCTTCGCCGACTCCGCGTCAATCTCCACCGCCACCCGCGCCCCCGGCCCCTTGCTGCTGTCCACGAAGTCGATGTTCAGCGCGTGGTCGAAGGGCGCGTTGAAGGGATGGTCGAAGGACACGTTCACCTGATCCACCTTGATCCACCCCGGCGTACCCTTGCCCGTGCCGGAAATCGGCGCCGTCTCCACAATCATCGTGCACATCGCTGCCCTCCTAGCCCAGATGCTTCCCGAAGAACGCGAACACCTTCTCCCAGCCGTCCACGGCCTGCTCCTGCCGGTACATCGGCTTGTCGTAATAGAAGAAGCCGTGGCCCGCGTTCTCGTACATGTGGAACTCGATCTCCTTGCCATGCTTCTTCAACTCCGCCTCGTGCGCGGCGACCTGGTCGGGCGGCGGCGACACGTCTTCTTCTCCAAACAGTCCCAGCAACGGGCAGCACAGGTCCGCGGTCAGGTCGAAGGGAGCCACCGGCTGCTGCTCCGTCAGCGCGTCCGCCGACTGGATGACGTTCCCGCCCCAGCACTCCACCGCGGCGTCCCAGCCGGTGGTGCTGCAAGCGATGAGGAAGGTCTGGCGTCCGCCGGAGCAGGTGCCGATGAGACCCACCTTGCCGCTGGTGTAGGGCAGGTTGTTGACGTAGTCCCGCGCCGCCACCGAGTCGGCGATGACGTGTTCGTCGTAGGCGCCGCCCTTGCTTCGCGTCAACGCCGCCACGTCCTCGGCGGTGCCGTGCCCGAAGTCATAGAACAGGTTGGGACAGATGGCCACGTAGCCGTGATGGGCGAACTTGCGGGTGAACTCCTTGTAGAGTTCGTCCCAGCCGGGAATGTGATGCACCAGCACCACGGCGGGGAAGGGGCCGGCCCCCATCGGACGGGCGAAATAGGCGTTGATGTTCACCCCGTTGTGCCCCTCCAGTGTGATGGTTTCGGCAATCATGCCTTCGTACATATCCGTTGTGTACATGATGTTGTTCCTTTCTTGAAGAATCCTCTACATAAATTTACGGGAAATGCCCCGCTTGTCAACCTTCGGCTCCGTATTATCCCTTCCCCCTCGACGGGGGAAGGTTAGGATGGGGGTGAAGTCCTCCGCTCACCCTGAGCCCGTCCTGAGCTTGTCGAAGGGCCTGTCGAAGGGTCAAGCAACGCCCCCAGCCTCATCTCCTCCCCTTCTTCCGCCCCCACGAATCCCGAAGCGCCACCGTCCGGTTGAATACCAACGCTCCCGGCCTCGAATCCGCCCCGTCCACGCAGAAATACCCCACCCGCTCGAACTGGTACGGCGTCCCCGCCTGAGCATCCGCCATCCCCGGCTCCAGCTTGCATCCCTCCAACGTCACCAACGAATCAGGGTTCAGATACTCCTTGAAATCCCCCTCCTCCGGCTTCTCCACCGAAAACAGGTGGTCGTACAGCCGCACGTTGGCGTCTACCGCGTGGGCCGCCGACACCCAATGAATCGTCCCCCGCACCCGCCGTCCGTCGGGCGCGTTGCCGCCCCGCGTTTCGGGGTCATACCTGCACCGAACCTCCGTCACCTGCCCAGTCTCCGCGTCCTTCGTGAACCCCACGCACGTCACCAGGTAGCCGTACCGCAGCCGCACCTCCCGCCCCGGCCCCAGCCGGTAGAACTTCCGCGGCGGGTCCTCCATGAAGTCCTCCCGCTCCACGTATAGGACTCGAGAAAACGGCACCTTCCGCGTACCCATCGAAGCGTCCTCCGGGTTGTTGACGGCGGTCATCTCCTCAACCTGCCCCTCCGGGTAATTCTCGATGACCAACTTCAATGGATGCAGCACGCCCATCACCCGCCGCGCCTTCCGGTTCAAATCCTCCCGCACGCAGTGCTCCAGCATCTGAATCTCCACCGTGTTGGGCCGTTTCGCAATCCCCAACCGCTCGTTGAAGGCCCACAGCGCCTCCGGCGTGTACCCCCGACGTCGCATGGCCGAAAGCGTCGGCATCCGCGGGTCGTCCCACCCCGACACGTGCCCGTCCGAGACCAGCTCCCGCAGCTTCCGCTTGCTCATCACGGTGTGCGTCAGATTCAGACGCGCGAACTCAATCTGCTGCGGATGATGTATCCCCAGCTTCTCCACCAACCAGTCGTACAAAGGACGATGGTCTTCGAACTCCAGGCTGCACAGCGAGTGGGTGATGCCCTCGATGGAGTCCGACTGCCCGTGGGCAAAGTCATACGTGGGGTAGATGCGCCACTCGTCCCCCGTCCGCTGGTGGTGCAGATGCAGGATGCGATACAGCACGGGGTCGCGCAGGTTCAGATTCCCCGACGCCATGTCTATTTTCGCCCGCAGCACCCGCGCGCCGTCTTCGAATTCCCCCGCCCTCATCCGACGGAACAGGTCCAGGTTTTCCTCCACGCTCCTGTCCCGATAAGGACTCGGAATCCCCGGCTTGGTGAACGTCCCCCGATGCTCCCGAATCTCCTCCTGGGACAGGTCGCAAACGTAGGCGAGACCGGCCTTAATCAGATGCTCGCCGAAATCGTAAAGCTGCTCGAAGTAGTCCGACGCGTAGTAGAGGTGGTCGCCCCAATCGAGGCCCAGCCATCGCAGGTCCTCCTGGATGGCGCGGACGAATTCCTCCTCCTCCTTGGCGGGATTCGTGTCGTCGAACCGCAGATGGCAGACGCCCTCATAATCCTTGGCGATGCCGAAGTTGATGAACGCCGCCTTCGTGTGCCCGACGTGCAGGTAGCCGTTCGGCTCCGGCGGAAACCGGGTGACCACCTTGCCCCTAAACCGCCCATTTTCGTTATGCGACTCGATAATCGCCCGAATGAAGTCTGTGGAAGCCGCGCGATGGGGTTTGGTTTTCTGGGTGGTCATATACTAAACACTCTGCCTGAAAGTAGTGCAACAACCATACCCAAACCGCCCCCATTCCACAAGCAACCCGCCGCCAATCCATCCGCTCGACCCTTCGACGGGCTCGTGGTGAGCGGACGCACAGCCCCCCAAACCCCCATACGCTATAATATAAGGAACGGAGGGATGGCCGAGTGGACGAAGGCGCCGCTCTTGAAAAGCGGTATACGCTAGTCGTATCGTGGGTTCGAATCCCACTCCCTCCGCCACTACATGATGCATATTCGGCACCCGTCCTTTTCAACGCAAGAAACGCCTACCTAATGGACAGCCCGCATACTACCATTTTGCGATCTTCGGCCCAACGTACACAATGTAAAGTGGCTCGTCTGCCCGAATTGGCCACGAGAAGTGAATCCGTAACTGCCGTGTCTTCACTTTCCCGTGCCAAGGGCAGAATAGCCGCTCACCAGCCTTAGCGGGATGGGGGAAAGTGAATTCATGCCTAAACTTCACCTTCTCAGCATCGGTGGAATCCGAGAACCACGCATTCTGGCCTATAAAGTGCTTGCGATACAATGAATGCCCTTCAGGAGTCCATCCCCCCTGATCGGTAACGCTATTGTTCAGATCATGCAAAACGCCGAGTCGAAGCAAAAGTCGTTCTGCAATACCCTTGCCGAAGGGATGTCCACTTAGTGGATGAAAACTCTTGTTGGCAAATGCCAGAGACGGAAACCTTGCTCTGGCAACGTCTTCTAGTTCCTTCCAAGATCTTAGCTGAACGGGAGCAGCTTTTAGGGCGGCCTCCACATCCATCGAGTGCCAATAATTGAGCACCTCAACTCTTCTGATATGCCCATTGCTATGCCAGTTGACGTTCAAAGGCGAGATTAGCCAAGAAGAAGGCATCAGGCTTACCAGGGCGCGTCCAATTCCATTCATAACGCAATAGGCGGCTTCACCCACTGCTGTGTCGGAAACAAATTCACCGTCGTATTCCAACAAATCGTCATCGCCGCTGTGCTGTCTAGAATCTTCCCAAAAAGGTCCCCGGCGAGTCAGCCACTGCATTAATGCTCTTTGCGCATCGCGACTTAGTGATTGAACCGCCGCCGGCATCGTCAAATCGCGGGTAACTTGCGCGTATGCGACGTTGCGATGGCACTGTAATTCTCTCCCGTACCGTCGCATCATTTGCCTAATGGACATAATTCGCCCGATTGCATCCCGAAATTCACCCAGACTCGAGAACTGTCCGTGGATGGAACGATCGTTAAGGATTAACTCCAATTCAATCCTCAGCCCAACCCGCGAAGTAGTTGGCGTCCTTATCGAACTGGTCAAAGAATCCTTCCGGCCAGTCGTCGATATTACCCGTATCGTCCAGAGTGGGACTTAATACCTGAGGATGTTCATCCGAACCTGCCCTGAAGAAATGAATCGCGACTTGTTCTGACTCTATGCATCCAGTTTTTACTGCGCGACGAACGCCATTAAGCACATGATCGCTGTGGGTTTCAACGACTACTTGAATTCCCGCACGAGCCACATCTGCCAAGAATTGCCCCATCAGAGCTTGACCCGCAGGATGCAAATGCACCTCCGGGTTCTCAATCAGTATCACATCGCCTTGTTGCGAAGATAGGGCCGCTACAACGATGGGTAGAATCTGGGTGAGGCCAAACCCCGTGTGAACTGGGTTGTGAAAATCGGTTGCATTAGACGTACGCAATCCCAATGTCACTGCATTAGCTTTGGGTGCCTGCTGTAGGTCTATCTCGCAGCCAGGAAACAAGCGGCTCATGCGCCTCTGCACCTGATGCAGCATTAGGTTAGGGACATCCGGTAACGCCAGTCCGTCAATCACAGGTTCATCCCAGCCCCAGTGCAGAACGCTCACCGCATGCTCTCCCCGGGGGCCAACAACTGATATAAGACGTGGATCTTCTAAAGGGTACGCCTCTTGAGGAGCAATCCTCTCCGCAGTAATGAATGTGAGATTCTGTAGCATTCGAGTAAACTGAGACGCCGCTTGAACCTCATCGGGAGGCAGTAAATAGTGTAATTCACGGGGCTTCTTGAGGCTTCTGTTATTTACAGTGACACTATGGACTTCCATTGACATGTCACGTCGCAAACCGCCGAATACCCATCGATAGACATCCTCGTTGTGCTCCATAGCTATTTCAAAGCCTGCTCTGCCAGCCACATCCGACGCCGTACCCAACCGAACTCCCGCGCCATTGAGAACAAGATGCGTCGTCCACTCGTGTTCGCGCATCGTCTGGTGCAACAACACTATTGCCTGCAGAACCGTGGACTTGCCAGAAGCGTTAAATCCGGTGAGCAGAGTTAGCGGCCCGAGGGGGAGACGCAGAAGTTCGAAGCACTTGAAGGAGCGGATTTCCAGTAGGTCAATCACCGAACACATCCCTGAGCATGTCTGTAGTCATCTCAAAACGCTGCCTAACTTGCTTTACGCCATTTGTACCATAAGTGATTGAGTAGACGAATTCATCATCTCCGAGCAGTCGATAGAATCCACTCTTCACCGCTTCGGAGTGTTCCTCGACCTGATGTCGCGCATATCGGGATAGACCCGTGGACATGACGTCCCAAAGCGACGCATTGATTACGTTGCGATTATCCTGATACGGTTCGTGCTTGCGAAAGGAATGTCTGTCAAACAGGAAATGGTTGTTGCTGAGCGAGGTTTCCAGTTGCTTGGACAGCGATGGCAGCAATTCAGGTTCGCCATTCATCTTCTTCAAGCAACTCGCAAGAAAATCATCCATATCTCTGTAGTCTTCAATTTCGAGTATCTGGAAGGCGCAGAATCGATTGATGAATTCTCGATCTCTCATTGTGGCAGCCCTCAGACTCCCGCCGGTTACTTCAAGAAAAGTATCCTTTTTCGCTTCCTCCCGCAGAAATCGAGTGGAATCACCCATATACAGGCAGTTGCGCATCTGCTGCCTGGTTAGCGGCACACCACTGTTGACTCGCTCGAAGATATCCAACCTGGTCTGGTCAGGCGCTTTTGCATCAATGACATACAGGGTAAGATTGCAGTCTCCGAAGCGATCTTGGAGCTTAGGGTCCAGGTCTTCAAATCGCTTGAGGTGCAGATCCTCGCGGTCAACCAGATTGAGTCTTAGTTCATTGTTTGCAAAGCGCTGAAATGTGGACAGTCGCTGCAAACCATCAACTACTATCCGTCGTCCTTGCTTATCTTCCGCAAGATAAAATACTGGGAGCGGAATTCGCATCAGGACGGACTCTATCAGCTTGCTCTGCTTGGCTTCGTCCCAGATGAAATCCCGCTGGAAATCCGGGTCCATGACGTAGCGACCTTGATTAATCCGACTGAGAACTTGCTCAATAGCCTGGCTCTCGTTTCGTATTAAAATTTCGTCAATTGGGTAGTCTCCCCAAGAAGAGTCCGTATCGTCCCCTAGTCCTTCGATTTCTTCCAATGATTTCTCTGTATGCGTTATCATCTGTTCCTCAACGACCAATTTACGCCCAAAATAACCGCATTACATCATAATATTTGGTAGACACCGCTTTGGCAAGGGATAGAGATTAGGTAGCAGAGAAGGGCATAGCCCCCTCATTACTGAGCGCCGCCCAAGAATCCCGCTCTCATTCCCACAATTCCCTCCTACTCAGGCTTCGGGGGCGGTGGTTCGGTGAACTCCAGGCCCTGCTCCGCGGCCTCGTCCCGACGCCGCTCCCAGTCCCGCATCCAGGCTTCCCACATCTCCAGCTTCCCCTCCGCCTTCCCTTCGTTAAACCGCTTATTCAGGTACCTTTCAGCCAACAGCATAGCTCCCTCCACAATGACAAACGCGGCGGCTCCGCTTATGACCACCGCCGCTTCCATGAAGATGACGACGTTAAGCGCCTCTCCCGCGCCGAACCGAAACGCCAGGACGAATCCCGGAATCGCCAGCACGAGGAATATCAGCAGAAACCATCCCTCGCTATGTTTCGGCAGCAACATCCTCCCCCGAATATACCACATACCCTCCCCCTCCATCATCCCGCCCCAACCCTTGACGAATCCCGTAATTCTTCGCTACAATATAGACAATCGTGGCGGCTTGTCCGCTGCTTTTATGTGTTTGAGCAAGGATGCGGGCCCCAGTGGCGCAATGGCAGCGCAGCCGACTTGTAATCGGCAGGTTAGCGGGTTCGAATCCCCTCTGGGGCTATGCCGACAAACACGCACAACTAACAAGAAGGGAAACGACATACCCCAAACCCGTTGGCCTTCATTCCCGCCTGTGTTAAAATATGCCCACCCTACAATTCCCGGAGGGGTGGGTGAGTGGTTTAAACCACCAGACTGTAAATCTGGCGCTCGAAAGGGCTTCGCAGGTTCGAATCCTGCCCCCTCCACCATCAATCAGCCTATAGCGACAAACCCAACCAAATCCACTGCCCACATAGCTCAGACGGTAGAGCACGCCCTTGGTAAGGGCGAGGTCGACGGTTCAAGTCCGTCTGTGGGCTCCAGCAGACACCCCAACCCAAACCTAATCTTCAACACAACAGGAGGAACCTAGATGGCAAAGCAGAAATTTGAGCGCGGTAAGCCCCACGTAAACGTCGGCACCATCGGCCACGTTGACCACGGGAAGACCACCCTCACTTCAGCCATGACCATGGTTCTCGCAAACCAGGCCACCGGCACCAACTACCGCGCCTTCGACACCATCGACAACGCCCCCGAGGAGAAGGCCCGCGGCGTCACCATCAACATCGCCCACATCGAGTACGAGACCGAGAACCGCCACTACGCCCACGTGGACTGCCCCGGCCACGCCGACTACATCAAGAACATGATCACCGGCGCGGCCCAGATGGACGGCGCCGTCCTCGTCGTCTCCGCCCCCGACGGCCCCATGCCCCAGACCCGTGAGCACATCCTCCTCGCCCGCCAGGTCGAAGTCCCCCGCATCGTCGTCGCCCTCAACAAGGTGGACGCTATGGACGACGAGGAGCTTCTGGAGCTCGTCGAGCTCGAAGTCCGCGAACTTCTCAGCGAGTACGACTTCCCCGGCGACGACACCCCCGTCGTCCGCGTCAGCGCCCTCAAGGCCCTGGAGGAGCAGGAGTCCGGCAACAGCGACGGCCCCTGGAGCCAGAACATCCTCGAACTCATCGGGGCGATGGAAGACTACATCCCCGTCCCCGACCGACCCAAGGACCGCCCCTTCCTCATGCCCGTGGAAGACGTATTCGGCATCAAGGGACGCGGCACCGTCGTCACCGGCCGCGTGGAGCGCGGCACCATCCGCACCGGCGACCCGGTGGAGATTGTCGGCTTCGGCAAGGTCTCCAAGACAGTCGCCACCGGCCTGGAGATGTTCCACAAGACCCTGGACGAGTCCGAAGCCGGCGACGCCGTCGGCGTCCTCCTCCGCGGCGTGGACCGCGAGGAGGTCGAGCGCGGCGAGGTTCTCGCCCAGCCCGGCACCATCCAACCCCACTCCAAGGCCCAGGCGGAAGTCTACGTCCTCAGCAAGGAGGAGGGCGGTCGCCACACCCCCTTCTTCACCGGCTATAAGCCCCAGTTCTACATCCGCACCAGCGACATTACCGGGGAGATCAAGCTGGAAGAGGGCGTGGAGATGGTCATGCCCGGCGACAACACCACTATGGAGATCAACCTCATCTACCCCATCGCTATGGAAGAGGGCCTCCACTTCGCCATCCGCGAAGGCGGTCGCACCGTAGGCGCGGGGGTCGTAACCGGCGTGGGAGAATAGACTATGGCCAGAAGGCGCGGCGAAGCACGAATCCTCGTTACCTTGCAGTGCTCCGACTGCCGGGAGAGGAACTACCTGACCAGCAAGAACAGGCGCAACGACCCGCAGCGGCTTGAGCAGCGAAAGTACTGCTCCCGCTGCCGGCAGCACCGCGCCCATCGAGAGGTGCGTTAGATGAGCACCCGCGGGCCGGGAACCGCCGCATTCAGACGTCCCAGCCAGGACCAGATGCGGCGCTTCCGCCCCATCGAGTTCATCAAGGAGGTCATCGCGGAACTGCGAAAGGCCGTCTGGCCCACCCGCGAGGAGACCATCCGCCTCACCTGGGTGGTCCTCGTCATCGGCGCCCTCGTCGGCTCCATCCTCGGCCTCTACGACTTCACCCTCTCCCGAACCCTCACCCAGTACGTCATCCTCCCCTGACCACTGATTCGCCACGAAAATGGAAACTGCAACTGACATCCACCCCCACTCCGACTGGTACATCGTCCACACCTACTCCGGCCAGGAAGACCGGGTCAAGAAGAACCTGGACATCCGCGTCCAGAGCCTGGACATGCAGGACCGCATCTACCAGGTCGTCGTGCCTACCGAGGAAGAAATCGTCATCCGCGACGGCAAGCGCCGCAAGGAGCGACGCAAGGTCTTCCCCGGATACATCCTCATTCAGATGAAGATGGACGACGAAAGCTGGTACGCCGTGCGGAACACCCCCGGCGTCACGGGCTTCGTTTCAACCGAAGACGAACGGGACAAGCGCCAGAAGCCCATCCCGATGGAACCCGAAGAAGTCGCCTCCATCATGTCCCAGCTGGAAACCGGACGGCCCCGCGTCAGCGTCGGCCTGCAAGTCGGACAGACCGTCCGAATCATCGCCGGCCCCTTCGCCGACTTCATGGGCACCGTCGGCGAAGTGGACCCCGACCGCTCCCGCATCCGCGTCCTCGTCTCCTTCTTCGGCAGGGAAACCCCCGTAGAACTGGACTTCCTCCAGGTGGAGAAGCTCTAGGAGTCGGCGCGCCAAGCAACCTCCCCTGTAAGAAAACCCTCAAATAATCAACGAAAAGTCTCGCAAAGAGATTTCATTGAGCAAGGTTAGAAAAAATGGCAAAGAAAGTTAGAGCCGTCATCAAGCTGCAACTCGCCGCCGGCCAGGCCAGCCCGGCCCCGCCCGTCGGCCCCGCCCTTGGTCAGCACGGCGTCAACATCATGGCCTTCGTCAAGGAATACAACTCCCGCACCGCCAACCAGGGCGGCAACATCGTCCCCGTCCACATGACCGTCTTCGAAGACCGCTCCTTCACCTTCGTCATCAAGACCCCCCCGGCCTCCGACATGCTCCGTCGCGCCGCCGGCATAGAAAAGGGCGCGTCGTTGGCCCAGGAGCGCGCAGGCGCCGTCAAGCGCAGCGCCCTGGAGGAAATCGCCAAGCAGAAGATGGCCGACCTGAACGCCAAAGACCTGGCCGGCGCGACCAAAATCATCGAAGGCACCGCCCGCAGCATGGGCATCGAAATTAGCGAGGATTAGCCAGTGAAGAAGCAAGGCAAGCGTCTCCGAGACGCCATAGGCACCCTGGAAGCGGACAAGCTGTATCTGCTGGACGAAGCCGTCGAGACCCTTCAGCTGGTCTCCAGCGTCAACTTCGACGAAACTGTCGAACTGCATCTCCGCACCAGCGCCGACCCCCGCCACGCCGACCAGCTCGTCCGCGGCGTGACCATGCTCCCCCACGGCCTCGGCAAGACCGTCAAGGTGCTCGTCTTCGCCGACGGGGAAGCCGCCACGATTGCGAAGGAGGCCGGGGCCGACTACATCGGCGACGACGAGGTCATCAAGAACATCCAGGGCGGTTGGGTGGACTTCGACGTGGGACTCGCCATCCCCGAAATGATGAGCAAGATCGGCAGGCTCGGACGCGTCCTCGGCCCCCGCGGCCTCATGCCCAACCCCAGAACCGGCACGATGGTCCAGATGCGCGACCTGCCCCGCGCCATCGACGAAGCCAAGCAGGGCCGCGTCGAATATCGCATCGACCGCACCGCCATCATCCACGTCCCCGTCGGCAAGATCAGCTTCGACAAGGACAAGCTCTACGAGAACATCGCCACCATCGTCGACGCCGTCGTGAAGGCCAAGCCATCGACCATAAAGGGAGCCTTCATCAGGACGGCGTTCCTGACAAGCACGATGGGGCCCAGCCTTAAACTTGACGTGAACGCCCTCATGTCTGTTAAAGTAGAATAGCGAAAAACGGAATAGCAACCGGCCGCTCAAGACAGCAGGTTCCCAACAGGGATTAAACCGCCTGCCGAGGCGCCCAGGAAAAACCGGCTCCCCACCGGAGCCTTTCATTCCCGGCGCACGAGCGCTGGGAATTTTTACGTTAGCGCTGGGGAGGAACCCCGCAAAACCCATGCCAACCGACAGAAAAATCCAACAGGTCGCCGAAATCAAGGAACGCCTCGAACGCTGCGTCATCGCCGTCTCCACCAACCCCACCGGCCTCGACGCCAACGACATGAACGACCTCCGTCGCCGACTCCGGGAGCGCGACGTCGAATACCGCATCGTCAAGAACACCCTCACCTACATCGCCGCCGAAGAAGCCTCCAAGCCCAACCTCCGCGTGGTGGTCAATGGCCCCACCGGCCTCGCCTTCGGCTACGACGACCCCCGCCTCGTCGCCCAGACCCTCGATGAATTCATCCGCGCCACCCGTTCGCCCCTGGTCATCCAGGGCGCCCTCCTCAACACCCGCGCCCTCACGCCCGACGAAGTCCGCACCCTCGCGAGCCTTCCCTCCCAGGAAGTGTTGATGAGCCAGCTTCTCGGCCAGATTCAGCATCCCATCTCCAGGCTCGTCGGCCAGCTTCAAGCCCCCATCAACGGACTGGTCAACGCCCTGAGCGCAACCATCGGCGGATTGGGCAACGTCCTACAGCAGCGCATACAACAACTCGAAAGCGAGTCCGACTCATAGTCTGAACCTCGCGAATTAGACCAAAAGCAACTTCAACCAGCGAATAACCAGGAGGAACAATGAGCAACGAAGAAATCTTGGAAGCCATAAAGGGCATGACCGTAATGGAGCTTTCGGAACTGGTTAAGGCCCTCGAAGACCAGTTCGGCGTCTCCGCCGCCGCGCCCGTGGCCGTAGCCGCTCCGGTGGCCGCCGCCGCCAACGGTGGCGCGCCCGCCGCCGTCGAGGAGGAGCAGACCGAATTCTCCGTCATCCTCACCGAAATAGGCGGCAACAAGATCAACGTCATCAAGGCCGTCCGCGAAGTCACCACCCTCGGCCTCCGCGAAGCCAAGTCCGTCGTCGAAGCCGCTCCCAAGGCCATCAAGGAAGGCGTCAGCAAGGACGAGGCCGAAGAGGTCAAGAAGAAGCTCGAAGCCGCCGGGGGCAAGGCCGAACTCAAATAACCCCCAACCCCCCCTTCCCCCGCCACCCCTCCGTCATTCCCGCCCCCTCCCCGTCATTCCCGCGCAGGCGGGAATCCACGGGTGGTTGACGGGCTGGGCATCCGCTCACCCTGAGCTTGTCGAAGGGTCGAGCGGGCAAGGTATGACGGCGAACCGTCCCCCATCTTCTCCCTTCCTCCTCGATGGGGGAAGGCTGAGATGAGGGTGATTCCAGGATGGTAAAAACCTCTTCCCCCTCGATGGGGGAAGATTGAGATGGGGGTGATTCCCGTGACATCTATGACGCATCCAGCAGTTACGCAAAGGTCGGTGAAGGTCTGAACATGAGCCGCCGAAAAGACAGAGAACGCTTCCTCGCCAGGAAGCGCCTGAACCCGGACTACCTGGGATTCCGGGGCCACGACAGCCCCGCCCAGACGTCGGAGCCGCCGCTGCAGAAGGTCACCTGCTCCAACTGCGGCCGCGTCCGCAACGTGCCCGTCGGCGTCGCCGCCGAGCATCCCGACGACTACGTCTGCGCCACCTGCCAGGAGCAGACCCAGGCCGAAGAAACGGAAGCCCCCGCCAGCTGATGGAACTGCCCCAGGCCATTTCCTACAGCACCATGATCCGGGACACTCCCGCCACGGAGCGCCCCCGCGAAAAGCTCAAGAACTTCGGCCCCGACCACCTCAGCAACGCCGAACTCATCGCCATCCTCCTCAGAACCGGCGTCAAGGGCGAAGGCGTAGTCACCATGTCCCAGCGCATCCTCCACCGCTTCGGCGGGCTGCCCGGCCTGGCGAGAACCAACTTCGTCGAACTCTGCGCCGAGCACGGCATCAGCGAAGCCAAGGCCTGCCAGATTCTCGCCGCTATGGACCTGGGACGCCGACTCTCCAGCCTCAAAGCCACGGAAAACCCCAGGGTAAATTCTCCCAGAGACGTGGCGAACCTCCTCTTCGGCGAGATGAGCTTCCTCGACCGGGAGCACCTGAAAACCGTGCTCGTCAACACCAAGAACGAGGTTGTGGGAATCCGCGAAATCTACGTCGGCAACGTGAACTCCTCCATAGCCAGACCAGCCGAAATCTTCCGCCCCGCCATCCGGGAGAACTGCCCCGGCATAATCGTCGTCCACAACCACCCCTCCGGCGACCCGACCCCCAGCGGCGAAGACGTCGTAGTCACCCGCCAGCTTGTGGAAGCGGGCAAAGTCCTCGGCATCGAAATGCTCGACCACATCATCATCGGCAGCGAAGAACGCTTCGTCAGCCTCAAGAAAACGGGCCTCGGCTTCTAACCCACCCTCCTTATCTCTTCCCCCTCCAATCACCCCGTCATTCCGGCGAAAGCCGGAATCCAGTCCCCACTAAAATAACCCCATCATTTACCGTCATTCCCGTGAAAACGGGAATCCATCTCATCCCACGTAGGGACGACCGGCCTGTCGCCCCTGCAATCCCGCCACCAACGTCCCGCGCAGACGCCAAACCCCTCAACCCACGCCCAACTCTGCGAAACTTGCCGCAACGCAGTTGCCCCCTTGTTTCTCCACGCCATCTGAAAGACAATAACACCCTCACATCCTCACCAAAGGAGCATCCCTTGTACTTCTACAACGCGCAAGAACGAGACCCCAAGGAAATCGTACCTGGCGGCACCATCCGCACCTTCTGGGGAGAAAACACCCTCCTCTCCGTCGTCGACATCGAACCCGGCGTGGAAGTCCCCCTCCACACCCACCCCCACGAACAGTCCGGCATGGTCATCGAAGGCGAACTGGAAATGGGCGTAGACGGAAACGTCCGCATCCTCAAGCCCGGCGACATGTACATCATCCCCGGCAACGTCGAGCACTACGCCAAAGCCTCCACCTCCAGCGCCAAAGTCCTCGACATCTTCAGCCCCGTCCGCGAAGACTACCAATACTAGCAGACCCGCCTATGCCCCTAACCTCATTCGTCATTCCCGGCACCCCCTCCGTCATTCCCGCGTAGGCGGGAATCCATCTTCGCCCTTGAGGAGACCTTTCCATAACCGTCATTCCCATCCCCTCTTATCCCTTCTCCCTTGAGGGAGAAGGTTAGGATGAGGGTGATTCTCACCCACCACCAACTAACCGCCAGGAGGAATCCCATGCCCCAGAACCCGATGTCCGCCCCCGTCTACCGCCGCTTCGGCGCCCGCCCCATCATCAACGCCGCCGGCACCGTCACCCGCCTCGGCGGCTCCCGCACCCGCCCCGAGGCCCTCGCCGCCATGACCGAAGCCTCCAACTACCTGGTGGATATGCAGGAACTGAACCAACGCGCCGGGGAAGTCATCGCCCGCGTCACCGGCGCCGAAGCCGGCTTCGTCTGCAACGGCGCCGCCAGCGGCCTCCTTCTCCAAGCCGCCGCCGTCATCGCCGGAACCGACCCCGCCGTCGCCCAGCAGCTCCCCCATCCCGTGGGCGTGCCCAACGAAATCATCATCCAGACGGCCCATCGATTCCCCTACGACCAGGCCTACCGCGCCGCCGGCGCCAAGCTGGTCACCATCGGCACCGGACGCCGCTGCGCCCCCTGGGAGTTGGAAGCCGCCATCAACGAACGCACCGCCGCCGTCGCCTTCCTCTTCTCCCCATTCATCTCCCGCTCCGGCCTGACCCTCCCCGAAGTCGCGGAAATCGCCCATGCCCGCGGCGTCCCCGTCATCGTCGACGGCGCGTCGATGGTGCCCCCCAAGGCCAACCTCCGCCGCTACATAGCAATGGGCGCCGACCTGGTCACCATCAGCGGCGGCAAGGGCATCCGCGGCCCCCAGGGTTCCGGCCTCCTCTTTGGAAGGAAGGACCTCGTCGCGGGCGCAGCCTTCAACGCCAGCCCCAACCAGTTCCTCGGACGCGGCATGAAGGTCTCCAAGGAAGAGATCATCGGCTTCCTCACCGCCCTCGAACTCTTCGTCGACGAAGACGAGGAGGTCGAGATGGCGCGGCTGCATCGAATGTCCCAAAGCGTCGTGGACGCCCTAATAGAAATTCCCGGCCTCTCCGCCTCCGTCGAGCGCGACGAGAACGACTACCTCATCCCCACCGCCGTCCTCCGATTCAAGCCCGATTGGGTCGGCCCCGCCAAGGCCGAATTCATGTCCGCCCTGGAACAAGGCGACCCGCCCGTCTTCCTGCAAGGAACCTTCACCCCGCCGGAAGACGCCGCCGTAGACCTCTTCAACGTCTCCGACGAAGAACTCCCCATCCTCATCAACCGCCTCCGCGAGGAACTCCTCCGCCACCCCGCCTGACCTCAACGAGTCTTTCTAACAGATGAGTTTCCAGCTATAATTGGAACCAATTCCCCAAAGTCTGAGGCTGAAAACAATAAAGCATGCCCCTACCAATTGAGTTGGTCATTGACGGACCTCCCATATCCCAACATAATAGGGGTCCCGGCAAAACGCTTTGGAGGCAAAAGGTAAAGAATGCCGCAAGCCGGAGTTGGGGTACAGAGTTGCCCGACGCTGGAAAAGTCATGGTGACCATAACCTATTTCTCTCGTGGTGCGTCCCTTGATGTCGACAATATGCCGAAGCCAATTCTGGATGAATTGAATGGGCTGGTATATTTCGATGATTCGCAAGTAACAGATCTGATTTGCCGGAAGAGGGACCTGAACATAGACTTACCATTACAGAATCCGTCGACTAAATTGATTGAAACTCTGTCAAGCGGCGAACAGCCTGTTCAAATCAATATAGCAAATGCACAGAATCAGGTGGTGGCAATATGGTAAACATTGCAAATGACACCGAATATCTCCTGAGTCTTAAGACAGCTGAAGAGTACCGCAGCAAAGGCTACGAAGTCCATCGAGAGGCCCCTCTCGAATTCCTGCCTGGTTATAGTGTGGATTTACTCGCTATTAAGGACAATGAAGTAACGGTGATTGAGGTAAAGACCCGTTCATCCTTGGCCGCGAATCCGAAGATAGCCGAGTTGGCTCGAATCATTGAGGGTAAGCCGGGGTGGAATTTTGAGTTGCTTTTGGTAGCTGAACCTGAGAAAGTGCCTTCACCAGAAGTTGTCCGTTCGTTTGACAAGTCAGACATTGCAAAAAGGATAAGCGAAGCTCAGAAGGCTTTGGAGGCGGGTTGGGTGGAAGTCTCCTTCTTCCTCGCATGGTCGGCTTCAGAAGCTGTCATAAGAGAGTTGCTGACAAAAGGGGAAGCATCGGGTAATAGCATTACATCTACGGGTTTCGTTCTAGATCAGGGAATTTATCAGGGCGTAATCTCCAGAGAACAGTACGATGCATTGAACCGTTTCCGGAAGTACCGCAACGCCATCATCCACGGCTTCACCGTCCCCGACTTCGACGAAAGCCTCGTTACCGAACTCCTCGATACCATCCGCAGCATCGAAGAAGAAGCCGCCCTCGACCCCCCCTCCAACGACCAACCCTCCCTCACCGACTAGCCAAACCGTCGCGCCCCAACCCTACCCCGCCGCCACCGCCGGCGCCTTCTTCTTGCTCCCCGTCACCAGGAACAACACCTGCTCCGCGATATTCGTCGCCCGGTCCGCCACCCGCTCCAGGTCGTGCGCCACCCAAACCAGGTACGTCGCCCTCTTGATATTCCTCGGGTCCTCAATCATATACGTCAGCAACTCCCGGAAAACCTGGTCGTACAGCGCGTCCACCTCGTCGTCGTCGTCGCAAACCTGATGCGCCAAAACAATGTCCCGCTCCACCAGCGCGTCCAGACTCCGCCGCATCATGTCAATCGTCTTGTCCGCCATGCGCGGAATGTCGATGAGCGGCTTCAGCGGCGGCTCGTCGCCCATCATCAGGCTTATCTTCCCGATCCCCTCCGCGTAGTCCGCCATCCGCTCCAACTCCGCGCTGATTTGCAGAACCGCTATCAGATACCGCAAGTCCCGCGCCACCGGCGTCTGTCTGGCAATCACGTGGATGCACTGGTCCTCTATCTCCACCTGCTTGTCGTCGATGATGTCGTCGTCACGCACCACCTCCCGCGCTGCCTGCATATCCCGATTCTTCAGCGCGTCCATAGCCTTCGCCAGCGCCTTCTCCACCATGCTCCCCATGACGAGCAGGTCGTCCTGCAACGTGGTCAACTCCTGCTCGAATATCGTCCTTGGCATACGCCCCTCCTAATCGGTCGTCCCCGAAACCGCTTCCACGCTAGCTGAACCGGCCCGTGATATACGCTTCCGTCTGCTCGTGGCTCGGATTCGTAAACATCCGCTCCGTCGTGTCGAACTCCACCAGGTAGCCCGCCCTCTCTTCACCCACCATCAGGAACGCCGTCTCGTCCGACACCCGCGCCGCCTGCTGCATGTTGTGGGTGACGATGACGATGCTGTACTGCTCCTTCAACTCCCTAATCAGATCCTCTATCGCCAGCGTCGCGATGGGGTCCAGCGCCGAGCACGGCTCGTCCATCAGTATCACCTCCGGCTCGATGGCGATGGCCCTGGCGATGCACAACCTCTGCTGCTGCCCGCCCGAAAGCGAAAGCGCGCTCTCCTTCAACCGGTCCTTCACCTCGTCCCACAGCGCCGCCTGCCGCAGGGAACGCTCCACCGCCTCCGCCATATTCCCCCGATACCCGTTTATCTGCAAGCCGAAGGCCACGTTGTTGTAGATCGACTTCGGAAACGGATTCGGCTTCTGGAACACCATCCCTATCCTGCTCCGCAGCTCCACCGGGTCCACCTCAGGAGCGTTGATGTCCCCTCCGTCGAACAGAATCTCCCCCTCGATGCGCCCGCCCTGGGAGAGTTCGTGCATCCGGTTCAGACACCGCACCAGCGTGCTCTTGCCGCAGCCGGAAGGCCCGATGATGGCCGTTACCGCGTTGCGGCGCATCGGCATGCTGACGTCCTTGATGGCCCTGAACTTGCCATAGTAGGCGTTGAGGCCCTTCGCCTCCATCACGTGATCCGCCGCGCCCTCCGGCGTCGCGTCCTCGGACTTTTCGACGAAGTTTGCCTCTATGCGTCTCATGGTAATCGTGGTCACCATCTTCTCCTTCTAGCGTACATGTAGCGCAGGGCCACAGCCACGCTGTTGAGCAACAATAGCACAATCAGAAGTACAACGATACCGGACGCCGCGTTCTCCTGGAATCCGGGAAGCGGACGCGATATCCAGCTGAAAATCTGAATCGGCATCACCGTAAACGAGTCCATCGGACTCGTCGGCACGAAGAACACCGACGTGAACGCCCCTATGGCAATCAACGGCGCCGTTTCTCCAATCGCCCGCCCCAGCGCCAGAATTATCCCCGTCAGCACCGCCGGCATTCCCGCCGGCAAAACCTGGTGCCACACCGCCTGCCACCGCGTCGCCCCCAGCGCCATCGCCGCCTCCCTGATGGACGGCGGCACCGACCGCAGCCCCTCCCTCGAAGCCACAATTATGATTGGAAGAATCAGCAGCGTCAGCGTCGCCGCCGCCGCCACTATGCTCGGCCCCAGGTTGATGCCGAACACGAACACCGCCAGCCCCAGCAGCCCGTACACCACCGAAGGCACCCCCGCTAGCGTGCTGATGTTGGTCTCGATTAGACGCGTGAACCAGCTCTTCGGCGCGAACTCTTCCAGGTAGATCGCCGCTCCCACTCCCACCGGAATCGAGAACAGCGCCGTGAAGCTCATCACCCACAGCGTCCCCATCAACGCCGCCTTCGCCCCCGCTTCCTCCGGGTTCCTCGAAGGGAAGCTCGTCAGGAAGTTCCAGTCCAGCCCTCCAAGGCCGTCCTTGGCCACGATGAACAGCAGAACCCCCAGGCACAGCACGCCGAAGCCCGTCGCGGATACGGCCAATGCCGCGAACAGCCACGCGCTCCACTTCCTTCCAAACCTGGAAGTTGCGGCGCCCTTGAAGCTATCAGGCGCGCCGTTCAATCGTATTCCTCCCTGAACTTGCCGATGAACCACCGCGCGATAAGATTCAGCCCCAGCGTGAAGATGAACAGCAGCATCCCGATGGCAAAGATGCTCTGGTACTCCACCGTGCCCCGCGGCGTGTCGCCCATCGCCACCTCCATTATGTAGGCGGTCATCGCCTGCATCGCCTGCAACGGATTCGCCGAAAGGTTAGGTATCCCGCCCGCCGCAATCGTCACTATCATCGTCTCTCCCACCGCCCGCGCCAACGCCAGCAGCCCCGCCGCCACTATCCCCGACAGCGCCGCAGGGACCACCACCCGCGTCGAAACCTGGAACCGGTTCGCGCCCAGCGCGTAGGCCCCCTCCCGCAATCCGGTGGGCACCGCCCGCATCGCGTCCTCGCTCAGCGAAACCACCATCGGAATCAGCATTATCCCCATCGCCAAAGACGCCCCCAGCGCCGTGAAGATGGTCTCCGACTGGAATAGAGGTCGCACGATGGTCGGCGCTATGAAGCTGATGGCGAAGAACCCGTAGACCACCGTCGGAATCCCCGCCAGCACCTCCAGCGCCGGCTTGATGGTGTCACGAAGCCCGTCCGGCGCGTATTCGCTCAGATATATGGCCGTAAGCAGGCCCAACGGGAACGCCACCGCCATCGCCATCCCCGCTATCAGCGCCGTCGCGGAGAGAAGCGGCAGCGCCCCGAAGCTCTTGTTCGCGAACAGCGGCCTCCACTCCGTCCCCGTCAGAAACTCGATGATGGAAACGTCCCCGAAGAACGGAATCGCCTCCACCAGCAGCACCGCGACGATGCCCACCGTCGTAACCACCGAAAGCACGGCGCACAAAAACAGAAACGCCATGACCGGCGCCTCCCGCAACCTCCGCCGCGTAAGGCGTCCCGGCAGCCAATTCCTCGGCAATCCCCCCATATTTCCCTGCTTGCCTACTATAGCCCCTTATACCTCCTGGCCATCTCCCCCCATTCCCCCTTCCCCCTTGACGGGGGAAGGTTAGGATGGGGGCGTCCCCCACCGCCCCCTTCCCCTCTTATCCCTTCCCCCTAAACACATCCGTCATTCCCTCCACCACTTCCGTCATTCCCTCCACCACTTCCGTCATTCCCGCGTAGGCGGGAATCCAACCCCGCGCTCCCCCTGAGCCTGTCGAAGGGTCGAGCGCTCCCCTCCCCTCTTCTCCCTTCCCCTCAACCCATTCGTCATTCCGGCGAAAGCCGGAATCCAGTCTCCCCTCTTCCCCCTTCACGGAAACCTTTGCATAACCCTCTCAAGAGCGCCAATTAGCCTCTTCCCCCTCGATGGGGGAAGATTGAGATGGGGGTGATTTGGGTGGGATGAAAACCTCCTAATTCACCCACTCCAAAGCCTCCGAAATCGGCGTCCCCGCCTCAATAGTATTGAATATCGAACCCGCCACCCCATTCTCCACCCGATCCCTCCCCCAATCATACACCGACGCCGGCAACGGCACGTACCCCACGTCCGTCACCAACCCCGGCGCCTCGTCCAGGTAGAAGTCCACGAACGCCCTCAACTCCGGCCTGCTCTCCATCGCCCCCTTGTTCACGTAGATGAATATCGGCCGCGCCAAAGGCAGGTACGTCCCGCTCTCCACCGTCTCCGCGCTGGGCGCTACGCACTCCCCGGTTGCCGGATTCATCACCGCCACCGGCTGCACCAGCTCCCGGTACTGCTCCAGGTACGCCAAGCCGAAGTATCCGACTCCGCCGGGCGTCCCGTTCACCCCGTTGGCTATCAACGGGTCCTCCTCCGTAGCCAGGTCCAGGTCGCCGCGATGCGCCCCGCCCTCGCCCATTACAGCCTCCGTGAAGTAGTCGAACGTCCCCGACGAAGTCGTAGGCCCGTAGATTCTCAACCGCTTGTCCGGGAAGCTCGGATCCACCTGGTTCCAGTTCGTGACCTTCCCCTCCGACTCCGGCCCGAAGATTGTCTTCAACTGCTCAACCGTCAAGCACGGCGCCCAGTGGTTGTCGGGACTCACTATCACCGACAACGCGTCGAACGCCACCGGCAGCTCGATAATCTCCGTCCCGTTGGACGTGCACGCGTCCACCTCTTTATCCTGCTTCGCGGGCCTCGACGCGTTCCACACGTCTACCGTTCCCTCCTGACACATCGCCCGTCCGCCCGCTCCCGTCCCCGTGGACGCCACGTTCACCCGCACCCCGCTGTTCGCCTTGCTGAACTCCTCCGCCACCGCCTCGCTTATCGGAAACACCGTGCTCGACCCCGCCACAGCTATCGTCCCGCTGAGATTCTGAGGGTCGGAAGCGTCCGCCCCTTGCGTAGACGCCGGCGCGGCGGAATCCCCCCCGCAAGCCGCAACGGCCACAACCCCCGCCATCGCGACCGTCGCCAAAACAACATAGAATACCCTCCTGAAGGGCAAGTAACTCATATCGAAAGTCGCTCCTTAACCATCATTCAAAAGCTCCCAAGCGAAATACTGAAGGCGCCCAAATCCCCCTGTGTTAACGATTGGTTAACATTCCCCCTCTTCCCCCTCCCCGCTCACCCTGAGCCTGTCGAAGGGTCGAGCGCATCTTATCCCTCCCCCCTTGATGGGGGAAGGTTAGGATGGGGGTGAATCCCCCGCCGCCGGCGCCTTAAACGCAAACACGCTCCCCCCACCCTCCCTAATACATAATAAGAATCGTCGGAACCAACCGCTGCCCCACCGGGTCCACCGCCAACGCCAGCCCCTCCAACGTGTACGCCCCCAGCAGCGGCGGCGCATCATCTTTTCCAAACACCACCAGCGTCGTAACGCTCTCCCCATTGATTGTCGCCCGCGCCTCTCCATAGTCCATGTCGATCCGCCGCCCGTCGGCCAGCAAAAATCTCCGCTTTCCCACAGGCTCAACCCCCAACTCCCGCAATATGCAACCCGGCAGCGTCGTATACGCCGCTCCCGTATCCACCGTCGCCTCAACTTCCCGCGACTTGCCCCCGTCCATGCTCGAAATACGAATCGCCGATTTGAATGTCCCCAAAGCATCCCCCTCATTTCCAATCTTCGTAGACCCCATTCTACCCGACAAAACGCCCCCTCACATAGCCCCTACTCTCCCCAACCGCTGTCCCTGAGCCTGTAGAAAGACAAGCGCGGAAAATATGTGTATACTGACCCCTCTCCTGTAGCTCAGTGGATAGAGCAGTTCCCTTCCAAGGTTCAGGGCGGGGGTTCGATTCCCCCCAGGGGCGTGAATCAGTCTTGACAAGAATGCGACATATTCTATAGGATAGATCTGCCTTGGAAGGGATAACTCATTCAAGCGAGCTAGCCTGAAAGAAAACCCACCTGCGGCGGCTCTTGTCCAGGTGGATTTTGTTTGTCACCCAGTGATCCCCCCCTCAAACACCCGCCGCCGGCGCCGTAAACGCAAACACGCTCCCTCCGCCCTCCCGACTCTCCACCCAAATCCGCCCCCCGTGCGACTGCACAATATGCTTCGCAATCGCCAGCCCCAACCCCGTCCCCCCCTGCCCCTGCGCCCTGTCCGCCTTGTAGAACCGCTCGAACACGTGCGGCATATCCTCCGACGCCACGCCGATTCCCCGGTCCAACACCCGCACCTCCACCCATCGCCCCCGACGCTCCACCTCCACCTGCACTTCGCCGCCCCTCGGCGTGAACTTCACCGCGTTCTCCACCAGATTCGACAACACCTGCTGAAGCCTGCCCTCATCCGCCGTCGCCTCCACCCCCTCGTCCCCCTCCGCAACCAGCGACACCCCCTTCGCCCGCGCCTGCTCCCCGAAAATCTCCACCACCTCCCGAACCGCCCGCCCCACGTCCACCGGCGACAGATTCAGCCTGACCTCCCCGCTCTCCAACCTCGACAAATCCAACAAGTCCTGCACCAACGCCGACATCCTCTCCGCGTTGTGCATAATCCGACCCAGAAACTGACGCGCCGCCTCCGCGTCCTCCATCGCCCCGTCCTGCAACGTCTCCGCCGACGCCCTGATGGAAGCCAGCGGCGTCCGCAACTCGTGCGACACGTTCGCCACGAACTCCCGCCGCGTCGTCTCCACCCGCCGCGCCTGCGTCAAGTCGTGCAGCGCCAGCAGAACCGACTCCCTCCCCTGCAACGTCAACGGCGTCGCTATCACGTTGACGAATCGACGCTGCCGCGCCAACTGTAGCTCCAATGTCTGCGGCGCCCCCGTCCGCCGGCATCTGGACACCAACTCGTTCAACTCGTGGTCCCGCACCGCCTCGATGAGCCGCTGCCCCTCCTCCAACCCCGCCGGCAGCCCCAGAAACTCCCGCGCCGCCGGATTCGCCAGCGTGATGCGCCCCTCGTGGTCCAGCAGCGCCACCCCGTCCGTCATCGTCGCCAATATCGTCGACAGCTTGTCCCGCTCCTCCGAAAGCTCCGTCACTATCCCCTTCACGCTGTCCGCCATCGCGTTCAGCGCCTGCGCCAATTCCCGCGTCTCCCGCACCCGTCCCGCGGGCATCCGATGGTCCAGATCCCCCTGCGCCAGCCGGTTCACCACTCTGGTTAGAAGACGCAACGGCCCCGTCCTCCGCCGCACCCGTATCAACGCCATCACGACGCAAAGGACGAACACCGCCCCGCCCGTGACCAGCAGCGTGACCACCGCGACGCCCGCCTCCTCCAGCCGAACGACGAGAAACGCCGCGCCCACCCCGACCACCACCGCCGAAACGACGCCGCATACCAACAAAAACCGCACTTCAGCCCGAGACATCCCCTTCACCTCCTCTTATCCCTTCCCCCTCCACCCCCTCCGTCATTCCCGCCAGCCCCTTCGTCATTCCCGCGCAGGCGGGAATCCATCCCCTCTTCTCCCTTCCCCCTTAATGGGGGAAGGTTAGAGCCCGCCCCGTACTTGATACGGGGATGGGGGTGAACTGCCCCCAGCAAAATTCACCCCTCAAACCTGTACCCCGTCCCTCGAATCGTAATAATGCGCCGCGGCGACCCCGGCTCCCTCTCTATCTTCTCCCTAATCCAACGAATATGCACGTCCACCGTCCGCGGATCCCCGAAATACTCCGTCCCCCAAACCTCGTCCAGCAGCTCATTCCGCGTATAAGCCCGCCCCGGATGCGACGCCATGAACGCCAACAGGTCGTACTCCTTCGGCCTCAAATCCAACGACTTGCCCGCCGCGTGAGCCGTCCGCGCCTCCAGATTCAACTCAAGGTCGCCGACCCTGATATTCGTCTCTGCCTCCCGCGGCCCCACGTCCATCTCCCGACGCCGGATGAGCGCCCCCACCCGCGCAATCAACTCCCGAATGCTGAAAGGCTTGGTCATATAATCGTCCGCCCCCAACTCCAGCCCCCCCACCTTGTCCAACTCCTGGTCCCGCGCCGTCAGAATCAAAATCGGCGTCGCCATCTCCCTCCGGACGATACGACACACCTCCAGCCCGTCCAACCCCGGCAGCATGATGTCCAAGACAATCAAATCCGGCTCCCTCTCCCGGGCCAACTCCAACGCCCTATCCCCATCGAAAGCCTGAACCACCCGATAGCCCCTCTTCTTCAGATTATACGTAAGCACGTCCTGAAGCGAATCATCATCCTCCACCACCAACACCGTCCTCTGTATCTCCTGCTGCACACTCATCGTCTTAGCATACCTACAAACAACCTTCGTTCCCTCCCCCTTCCGTCATTCCCGCGCCCCCTTCCGTCATTCCCGCGCAGGCGGGAATCCATCCCCCTCTTCTCTCCTCTCCCTTGAGGGAGAGGATTAAGGTGAGGGTGAAAATCCCGCGGCCCCCGCCCCCGCAATCCGCCCAAACACCGACCCCGCCATCAACCCCGCGCCGCCTGGATAATTATGATAGAACAGCCCGCCCACCAACTCCCCCGCCGCGAACAACCCCCGCACCGGCGTCCCTTCCGTCGAGAGCACCCGCGCCCCCTCGTCAATCCGCAGCCCTCCAAACGTAAACGTAATCCCGCACGTCACCGCGTACCCCACATAAGGCGGCGTATCGATGGCCAACGCCCAATTCGACTTCGGCGGCGAAATCCCCGCCGTCCCCTTCCCGTCCAACCGCGTCGGGTCGAACTCCCCCGGCTGCACCGCCCCGTTGAACGCCCCCACCGTCCCCACAAACCCCTCCACGTCGATGTCCAACGCCTCCGCCAGCCCCTCCAGCGTGTCCGCCTCCGCCATCGTGCACTGCGCGATATGGTACTCGTCCCTCAACAGATGCTTCACCTTCCCGTCGAATATCTGAAACGCCGCCCGCCGGGGCTGATTCATAATCTCCCGCCCGTACTTGGCGTAGGTGTAATTCCGCAAGTCCGCCCCCTCGTCCACGAACCGCTTCCCCTCCACGTTCACAACAATCCCGAAAGGATACGAATGCTTCTGAAACAGATCCGTCACGTTCCTGTCCCCCGTCGCCGGCGCGTTCAAGTCCCACGCCACCGCGTGACAGCCGCTCCAGTGCCCGAACGACTGCGCCCCCGCCTCCAACGCCATCCGAATCCCGTCCCCCGTGTTGTACGGCACGCCCCGCACCTTCACCAACTCCCACCCCGGCCCCAGATACCGCGTCCGCATCTCCGCGTTCGCCTCGAAACCCCCGCACGCCAGCGCCACCGCCCCCGCCGCCAGGTCCCGCATTCCTTCCGACGTTTGCACCCTCACCCCGCAAACCCCGCCCCATTCGTCCATAAGCAGCCTCACCCCCTTCGACTCATACCAGACATCAACCCCCCGCTCCTTCGCAATCGAGAATAACTGGTCCGAAAGCCCCTTCCCGCCTCCCACCGCCTCCACCACCAACCCGCCCCAGAAGCGATGCTTCCCGTCCCGCATGAACGACTGACGCCCATACAGCGGCACGAACCGAAGCCCCAACCCCCTCAGCCACTTCAACGTCGGATGCGAACGACTCACCAGCGTTTGCGCCAGCCCCGGATCGCTCATCCCCTCCGTCACCCGCATCAAGTCCTCGTAGTATTCCGCCTGGGTATAACTGCCCACGTCCAACGCCGCCTCTTCCTCCGACGACATGTCAGGAATCAACGCCTTCACGTCCTCCAACCCCGAATACGCCGTCCGAATCGCCCCGCCCGTGAAGTACGTGTTTCCGCCCCGAAAATACTCCGGCGCCTTTTCCAGAACCAACACCGACGCGCCCGCCTCCGACGCCGCCAAAGCCGCGCAAAGCGCCGCGTTCCCCGCCCCCACTACCACAACGTCATAACCCTTGCTCATACCCCCTCCTTACTCCCTACGATGCTATGCCCCAACCCCCACCCTGTCAATCCAACCCCCCCTCTTATCCCTTCCCCCTCAACCCACACCCGTCATTCCCGCCACCTCCTCCCGTCATTCCCGCCACCTCCTCCCGTCATTCCCGCGCAGGCGGGAATCCACCGCAACCCACGCACCATCCCGTAGGGGCGACCGGCCGGTCGCCCCTACCCCGTCGCGCCCCAACCCCATCCCCAACCCACCCTCCTCTTGACCCCTTTCCCCTCTACTCACCCCGTCATTCCCGCCACCTTCTCCCGTCATTCCCGCCACTCACCTTCTCCCGTCATTCCCGCCACCTCCTCCCGTCATTCCCGCGCAGGCGGGAATCCACCGCAACCCACGCCAAACCCTAACCACCCCCCAACTCCCATTTATCCCCTTGACACGAACTTTAGTGCCGTGATACCATCGCCCCATGAAGACTATAGAACAATTATACCAAGACTTCGAAAAGCTCCTGGACGCCCTCGGCATCCCCAAGGAACCCCCCAAAGGCTCTTTCTACGACCTCACCACCGAAGAGGAGGAAAACATGAACGAATCCCACAAGCGCAAGCGCGGCGGCCAGCCCGGCAAACAGAACGCCCGCAAGCACGGCTTCTACTCCAAGCACTTCACCCCGGAGCAGATGCAGCAGCTCGAAGAGATCGACTACCACAAGGGCCTCGACCCGGAAATCAAACTCCTTCGCGTCAAGCTCAACTCCCTGCTGGAAGACCCGGAAACCTCCCCTGAAATCATCATCCGCGCCGCCCACGCCCTCGCCCGGCTCGCCTCCGTCCAGCGTCGATACATCTATGGTTGAAGGGGGGCGTTCGTTTTCACCACAACATATAACGAATCCCAAATTTCCCCCCAATCAGCTATGAAAACCCCCTTCGTATCCCACCACAGAAAAAAAGGAAGCCAAACGAAACGAATATCCTCTACTACAACAAGCCCCCCGTTGCGCCTTCCCCCTCAAGCCGCTATCATGTCAACGCACCATCCCCAACCGACGCTGATTCCCACCCGACAACAAGCAAACCATCCATGAACTACGACACCATAATCGTCAACCGCAAAGATGGCGTCGCCACCGTCACCCTCAACCGCCCCAAGGTGTTGAACGCCATGAACCTCGCCCTCTCCAGGGAACTCGGCGCCGCCATAGCCGACCTGGAAGCCGACGACGAAGTCCGCGCCATCATCCTCACCGGCGCCGGCGACCGATCCTTCTCCGCCGGCGCCGACATCCACGAAATGCGTACCCTCGCCCCGGAGCAATCCGCCCAGTCCGCCGAAATCCGCGCCAACACCCAACAGCGCGTCGCCAACTGCTCCAAACCCATCATCGGCGCCCTCAACGGCCTCGCCCACGGCGGCGGCGCCGTCCTCGCCAGCTCCCTCGACTTCCTCGTCGGCTGCCCACGCAGCCAGTTCCGCTTCCTCGCCGTCGCCTACGGACAGATGAACTCCACCTGGACCCTCCCCGTCATCATCGGCTGGCCCCGCGCCAAGGAACTCCTCTACACCGGACGCGTCGTCGAAGCCGACGAAGCCTACCGCCTCGGCCTCCTCAACCACCTCGTCCCCGCCGACCAACTCATGGACAAGGCTATGGAACTCGCCCAGACCATCGCCGCCAACCATCCCCTCTCCGTTCAGGGCGTCAAGAGCCTCGTCCTCAGCAATCTGGGACAGTCCTGGGAGGATATGCGAAAGCGCGAGCACGAAGCACGCAGAACCACCCATCGCAGCCTCGCCGTCGAGGAAGGATTCAAGGATTTCATAGAACGCCGCGGCAGACCCCTCCAAAAGTGAACCCGGAGGACTAGCTTAACTCCCCGCCATCCACTAGAATGAGACGCGCACATTGCTATACAATAAGGAGGCCTTTTCATAACCCCATAAGGAGGCCTTTTCATAACCCCATATTCCCGCCACCCCCTTCGTCATTCCCGCGCAGGCGGGAATCCATCTTCCCCGATGAGACGAAGGATTTCCCGTCTTCTCTCCTCTTCCTTGAGGGAGAGGATTAAGGTGAGGATGAAAACGCCCCCAACGCAAGCTAATGCCCGCCATCCACTACAATGAGACAAACCCCTTGATTCTGCTATATAATAAGGAAGTGAAGGGAATTTCCAGCCGCAGCCGAATAGCTCCCACCCAACCCCCAATCCAATGCGGGCAATTGACCCCTATGGCGTTGGTTAGGCTATTGCATTGCCCAATGACAACCCTATATAATACGCTCGCAGTCACCCAACTGTTGCTTGTCAATTGCTTGAGAACATCTGATTACGCTAGCCGTTAAAGGAGGTTAGATGTACTTGTCCAAAGTCTTCAAAGTAGTCCTGTTGCTTTCGTTGGTGGCCCTCGTCATCCCCCTGGCCATCGCCCGCGGTCAGGTTACCGTCGGCACAGCCATGATCGGGGAATCCGAAACCGGCGCCTCCGATATGCTCACAGTCACCCTCAACAGCCTCCCCGGCGCAGGGGAAGGCAACGCTTATGAAGGTTGGCTCGCCTCCGCCGACGGCTCAACCCTCCTCAGCGTCGGCGTCATGGAAGCGGACGACGGCGGAAACGTCAGCCATTCCTACACCCACCCCGACGGCATGAACCTGGCTACCAGCTACAGCCAGTTCCTCGTCACCATCGAACCCTCGCCGGACACCGACGCCGCCCCCTCCGGCAACATCGTCTACTACGACGTTATACCCGAAGACGGCTTGATGTACGTCAACGCCCTCCTCGACAGCGAGTCCGGCGCGACGGTTAACACGGTCGTACAGACCATGCTCGCCGTCACCCACGCCCGCCTCGCCACCGAATCCAAGAACCTTGAAGACGTGCAGGCCCACGCCGCCCACGTCATCAACATCATCGAAGGCTCCGATGGCGATAACTTCGACGCCGCCCACGCCAACCCCGGCGACGGCATGGGCATAGCCGCCCACGCTAACGCCGCCTCCACACAGGCCCAGGGCGCCGCCACCGCCTTCCCCACCCATCCCAACTTCCACACCTACTCCGGCCAGGTGGTCAGTTCAACTAACAACGTGACCTCCTGGGCCACCATGGCTCGCGACCACGCCCTCCAGGCCAAGACCGCCAGCGACATGGTCACCGCCAGGGCCTACGCCGCCAACGCTCACACCTTGGCGGAGCGGGCCTTGAACGGCATGGACAAGGACTCCGACGGCACAGTCAGCGCCCGACAGGGCGAAGGCGGCGCCATGCAGTCCCACGTGGCCGCCCAGAGCATGGCCAGCTACAACGCCATGATCGGCGCTGGCCCGCCCGAAACCGGCGACGTCAACTTCATGTACCTCGCCCTCATCGCCCTTGGCGTAGGCGCGGTCCTGATCGTCGGCGGAGGCGCCGTCCTACGGCGCGGCAGGGCCCAAGCCTAGACCCGCCCCCAAACCCAACGAAACCCCATGAACCCCTCGGCACACACCGAGGGGTTCATACATCCCCCATCTTCCCCCCTCTCCCGTCCTGGGAGAGGGCTGGGGTGAGGGTCCTCTTATCCCTTCCCCCTCAACCCACTCCGTCATTCCCGCGCAGGCGGGAATCCATCCTAACCTCCCCCCTTGCCCCCTCCACCCAATTCCCCTACCCTTCCCCCACATCCCCAAAGGAGGCCCCCACCCCCATGAACAAAACCCGCAACCCCCACGCCGACGTCGCCCCCACCTTCGGCAACTACGTCCGCGCCGTCCGCGCCGGAAACGCCATCTACGTCGCCGGATGCACCGCCACCCGCACCCCCGCCGAGAACGACGACGTCATCGCCCAGGCCGACGCCACCCTCAACCGCATCCAGGCAATCGTCAACGCCGAAGGCGCAGCCATGTCCGACGTCGTCAGGCTCGTCGTCTACGTCACCGACATGGACGCCTTCCGCCCCCGCCAGCCCGAGTTCGAAGCCCTCATGGAACGCTACTTCCAGGGCCAGTATCCCACCAGCACCCTCGTCGCCACCCCCGCCCTCGCCTTCCCCAACCTCCTCATCGAAATAGAACCCACCATCATCCTCTAATTCTTCCCCCTCTCCCATCCTGGGAGAGGGCCGGGGTGAGGGCCTCTTCCCCCTCAACCCACATCCGTCATTCCCGCCACCATCTCGTCATTCCCGCGCAGGCGGGAATCCATCTTCTCCCTTCTCCCTCAAGGGAGAAGGGCAGGATGAGGGTGATCCCCCTCATTGACCCAACCAACCCCATCCCGCTAAAATACCCCATCCCCCCAAAGGAGCCGCCGCCCATGCCCAACGAAACCGGCAAACGCTACACCTGCTCCCAATGCGGCTCCGAATTCCTCGTCACCCGCGGCGGCGATGGCGCCCTCAAATGCTGCGACCAACCCGCCAACCTCAAGCAATAATGCTGCCGACCCGAAATCCCTCTTATCCCTCCCCACAACCCTCCATCATTCCCACCACCCCCTCCGTCATTCCCGCGCAGGCGGGAATCCATCCCATCCCTCCCCCCAATCACACTCTTTCAGGACGACAAAATGCCCAACCAGCTGGGAAAACGCTACGCCTGCTCCCAATGCGGCACCCTCATCCTCTGCGTCCGACGCGGCGACGGAATAGTCTTCTGCTGCGACGAAGAAATGGCCCTCCAGGCCCCCCGCCAACTCCCCTCCTCCGACTAGCCCGCCTCCACGGCCAGAATCCGCTCCAACCCCGCCAAGTCCTTCTCCACCAACACCGACGCCCCCGGAAACAGCCGCGCCGCCAGCCGACGCAACGCCTCCCCCTGCCCTTCGTCAATCTCCAACAGCATCACCCCGTCCGACGCCAGCTTTCCCGCCGCCTGCCCCATCAGCCGACGCAGCAGCCCCATCCCGTCCGCGCCCCCGTCCAACGCTTCCCGCGGCTCCCACCCCAACTCCGGCTGCAACTCCCCCAGCCGCGCCGACGGTATGTAAGGAAGGTTCGCCACGATAACGTCCACCCGCCCCGCAACCGGCTCCAGCAAGTCCCCCGCCAGCAGCTCAATCCGCGCCCCAAGCCCGAACTTGTCCACGTTCGCCCGAGCCACCCCCAACGCCTCCGACGAAACGTCCGTGGCGCAGACCCGCGCCCCCGGCAGATGCATCGCCAGATTCACCGCGATTCCCCCGCTTCCCGTCCCCACGTCCGCCACCGTCAGCCCCGGACGCCCCATCCGCTCCAGGCACGCCAACATCGCCCGCTCCACCAACGCCTCAGTCTCCGGTCGAGGCACCATCACCCCCGGCCCAACGGTCAAGTCCACGCCGTAGAACTCCCGATGCCCCAGAATGTACGCCAACGGCTCCCGCCCAAGCCGACGCTCCACCACCTTCTCCAACGTCCCCACCGCATCTGCGGGTATGGCGTCGTCCTGATACGCATAGATACGATGCCGCGGAACTCCCAACACGTCCGTCAGCATCACTTCCGCTTCCAGCCGCGGCTCCAACACCCCCGCCGCCTCCAACCGCCGCCGCGCGTCCCGCAAGAACTCCCTCACCGTCATTCCAGCCCTCACCCCGCCAACGCCGCCTCCAGCATCTCCGACTGCTCATGCGCCGTCAACGCGTCGATAATATCGTCCATAAACCCGTCCATATACTTCTGATACCCGAAGAAATTCCGCCCTATCCGATGGTCAGTAATCCGGTCCTGCGGCAGGTTGTACGTCCGAATCTTCTCTGCCCGATCCCCCGTGCCCACCTGCGTCCGCCGCGACTGGATTATCTCCCGCTCCAACTTCAACTGCTCCCGCTCGTACAGCCGCGCCCGCAAAATCCCCAGCGCCCGCTGCTTGTTCTTGTACTGCGACCGCTCGTCCTGGCACGTCACCACCGTCCCCGTCGGATTGTGCACAATCCGAATCGCCGTCGCCACCTTGTTCACGTTCTGCCCCCCGTGCCCGCCCGCGTGGAACACGTCGATGCGAAGGTCGTCCATGTTTATCCGAATGTCCACCTCCTCCGCCTCCGGAAGCACCGCCACCGTCACCGTGGACGTGTGAAGACGCCCCGACGACTCCGTCGTCGGAATCCTCTGCACCCGATGCACCCCGCGCTCGAACTTCAGCCGCCCAAACGCGTTCTTCCCCTCGACGCCGAACGCGATTTCGTTGAAGCCCCCCAGGTCGGAAGGATTGGAATTCAGCACCTCCACCTTCCAGCCCACGTTGTGCGCGTACCTGCTGTACATCCGATACAGGTCGCCTGCGAAAAGCCCCGCCTCCTGCCCCCCCGCGCCCTTCCGAATCTCGACGATGACGCTCCGTTCGTCGTTCGGATCCTTCGGCAGCAGCGCCAGCCGAAGCTCCTCCTCCAACCCCTCTATCCGACCCGACACCCCCTCCAACTCCTCCGCCGCCAACGCCTCCATCTCCGGGTCGTCCCCCTCTTCGATGATGGACTGCGCCTCCTCTCGCCGCGCCTGCAACTCCTTCAACTCCCGATATCCCTTGACCGTGCCTTCGATGCCCGCCCGCTCGATGGCCAGCTTCTGCACCTGCTCGTAGTCCACCGCGATTTCCGGCAACGCCAACAGACGCCCCAACTCCCGAAACCGGGCGTCAATCTCCTCCAACCTGTCAACAAATGAACTCATCGCACCCCAATTCTATCCAACCCCCATCCCCAATATCAATTCACCCACCCCCTCTTAATCCCTTCCCCCTTGACGGGGGAAGGTTAGGATGGGGGTGAATTTCCCCCGCTCACCCTGAGCCTGTCGAAGGGTCGAGCGCCCCCACCAACCCCCTCCGTCATTCCCGTGAAAACGGGAATCCACCGCTCCCTACGCCCAACCCCCTGTAGGAGCGGTTCGCGAACCACCCATCCCCCACCCCTAAACCCCCGGCCTGCGCTTATGCCACTCCGTCGCCTGCTGATACGCGTACCCCGCCCGCAACGCCGTCCCCTCCTCGAAGGGCCGCGCCGCCAGCTGCAACCCCACCGGCATCCCCTGCGAGAACCCACACGGAACCGTCAACGCCGGATACCCCGTCAGGTTGAACGGCCTCGTGTACTGCGTCAGCGCCGGAATCACCCCCACCGACTCCCCGTTGACCTCGATTGAATCCGCCTCTATCGGCGGCGCCACCACCGGCTCCATCGGCCCTGCCAGAATGTCCACCGACTCGAACAACTCCCGCGCCGACTCCGTGTACTCCCGACGATGCCGCAACGCCCGCAGATAGTCCGGCCCGCTTATGAACAACCCCGACTCGAACCGCCACCGCACCGAAGGGTCGTACTCCTTCCCCCGTCGCACCAGCAGTTCCCGATGATACGCCGCCGCTTCCGCGTACAGGATTATCTTGGATATGTCGGCGGAGCGGTGGTACATCGGCCACGAAACCTCCACCACCTCCGCGCCCAAACCCGCCAGCGTCTCCAACGCCGCCCGCGTCAGCCTCTCCACCTCTGCGTCCACCGGCACCTCGAAATACTCCCTCGGAACGCCAACCCGCAGACCCGTCAAATCTTCCGATAGCGCCTCCATATAGTCCGGCACCGGCTCATCCTCCGACGCCGGATCCCGCGGGTCGTACCCGGCCAACACTTGCAGCGCCGCCGCGCAGTCTTCCACCGTCCGCGCCATCGGCCCCGGATGGTCCAACGACCACGACAGCGACACCAGCCCATAGCGGCTGACACGCCCGTAGGTCGGCTTCAGCCCCGCCAATCCGCACAACGCGCTCGGAATCCGTATCGACCCGCCCGTGTCCGTCCCCAACGTTATGGCGCACTGACCCGCCGCCGCCGCCGAGCCGGAGCCGCCGCTGGAGCCGCCGGCGACCCGCTCCACGTCCCACGGGTTGTGCATGTGCCCGTAGTCCGCGTTGTGTCCCGTCGGCCCGAAGGCGAACTGGTGCAGATTCAGCTTCCCCATCAGAATCGCCCCCGCCTCTTTCAGGCTCGCCGCCGACGCGCCGTCATAGTCGGGCACGAAATCATCGAAGATGCGGGACCCTGACGTGTTCGGCATCCCCTTCACGTAATACAGGTCCTTCAATCCCACCGGCACCCCATGTAGAACGCCCCGATATTCTCCGGCAGCAATCTCCGTCTCCGCCCGCCGCGCCGCCTCCAAAGACTCCTCCCCCGGACGGGTTATGAAGGAATTGAGTGTCGCCTCCGTCGCCTCTATCCGCTCCAGATGCGCCTGCACCACCTCCACCGGCGAGACCTGCCTGGATTCGATGAGCCGCCCAAGTTCAACCGCGCTGAGAAAGCAAAGTTCCGTCGCGTCCATAGCCTACCTCTCCCCCGGCGAAAACACGTTGGCCGGCTCGATTTCGCCCAATTCCAGCTTCCGCAGTTCAGCCACCGTCGCCATGATGTCCTTCACGCTGGCGTACAACTCCGCCGTGTGGTCCGGGTCGCTGGTGTCTATCCCCTGCAACGCCGCCATTTGCAAAAAGGTCTCCATAGTCAGTTTTTCCGCCATGACTACTCCTTTATCTCGATGAGAATGTTCTTGTGAGAAGTGTCCCCGATGTTCGTAACCTCGTGGGGCTGATGCTTGCCGGCGTAAGTATACCGCCCCGCGAATCCGACGGTTTCGTCCGACGTGCCGTCTTCAAACCGACGCCGCATACGGCTTTCCGTCAGCCCCACCGTCACGTAGTCCAGCTTGTGGGTATGCCAATGGCTCGACTCCCCCGGCTCCAGCGCCAACTCCCAAATCCGAACCCGGTCATTCTCGAATACCACCTTCGTCCCCACATCGCCCCATTGCCGTTCCTCGCTCATCGCTTCCCTCCTGAATCATCCAAATCGCCCCCTACAAATGAAACACCACCATCTTCAACTCCGTCATCTCCTCCACCGCGTATCGCGGCCCCTCCTTCCCCATCCCGCTCTCCTTCAACCCCCCGTAAGGCATCAAATCCGCACGCCACTGCGGCCCGGAATTTATCATCAGATTTCCCGACTCCACCTCCTGGGCGAACCGCATCGCCCAGTCCACGTTCTGCGTGAAGATGCCCGCGCTGAGTCCATACCGGGAATCGTTGGCCAGCGCAATGGCCTCGTCGATGGAGCTGAACGACGTGACGGCCACGGCCGGCCCGAACAGTTCGTCGCAGGAAATCCGCATCTCCGGGCTGACCTCCGCCACCACCGTCGGCGCCAGCATCGACCCCTCCCTGTCACCCCCCGTCACCAGCCGCGCGCCCTGTCCCACCGCTTCCCGCACCCACTCCCCCACCCGCACCGCGTCCGCCTCCCTAATCATCGGCCCCATCCGCACCGACTCCTCCAAAGGATTGCCTGTGCTGACCGCCTCCACCGCGGGCTTGAGCGCGTCCAGGAAGTCTCCATATATCCGCCCATCAGCCAGCACCCTCTGGGTTGAGATGCACACCTGCCCCGCGTTGGAGTAACCGCTCGCCACCGTCGCCTGCGCCACCTTCTCCAAATCCGCATCGGGCATGATTATGAGCGGACTGTTCGACCCCAACTCCATCGTCACCTTCTTCAATCCCGCCGCCCTCACTATCTGTTCGCCAACGTCCCGGCTGCCGGTGAACGTAACCTTCCGCACCCGCGAATCGCCGACCAGCGCGTTCCCCACCGTCGCGCCCGATCCGGTGATGCACTGCACCCCGTCCGGCGGAATCCCAGCCTCCAACAGCGCCTCCGTCAGCTTCAACGCCGAAAGCGGCGTGTCGCTGGCGGGCTTGATTATGACGGAATTGCCCGCCGCCAGCGCGGGCCCCACCTTGTGGCAAACCAGGTTGAGCGGAAAGTTGAAGGGACTGATGGCCACAACCACGCCCACCGGAACCCGCAGCGTGAACCCCATCTGCCTGCCGTCGCCGGGCACCCCGTCCAACGGCACCGTCTCCCCGTGGATTCGCTTGGCTTCCTCCGCCGACAGCGTGATGGTCTGAATCGCCCTCTGCACCTCCGCGCGGCCCTCGGCGATGACCTTCCCTTCCTCCATCGTGATAATACGGGCGAACTCCTCCGCCCTATCCGAGATGATTCCCGCCGCCTTGGATAGCAGCGAATAGCGCTCGTATGCGGTGAGGCCCGCCATCGCCTTCGCCCCATTTGAGGCAGACGCCAACGCCGCTTCCACGTCCGACGCATCCGCGCGGGGAACCGTGTCGATAACTGAGCCGTCAAAGGGGTTGACCACCTCGGTAACCGAATCCCGGTTCACCCACTCGCCGGCGACGTACATTTTCATGGCATAACCTCCCTAATGCACTCCCTCAAACCTTCGCATAACTGTCCCAACAGCGCCGATTAGCTTCTTCCCCCTTGACGGGGGAAGGTTAGGATGGGGGTGATTCCGGTGGGGAAGATGACGCGTCTGGCAGGCACGCAAAAGCCTTCTCCCTCGACTAATCCGAAGATGGACAATGACGAGACCCGCTTAAGTCTCCCTCCGCACCGGATTGCTCAGCACGCCGACGCCCTCAACCTCCACCTCGCAAACATCCCCGTCCTTCAACTCCGCCGGCTGGCCGGGCGTGCCCGTGAATATCATGTCACCCGGCTCCAGGGTGATGGTCTTGCTCACGTGGCTGATGACGGTAGGCAGGTCGAACAGGAACATCGCCGTCGTCTCCGCCTGCACCTCCTCGCCGTTCACCCGCGCCCGAAGCATCATGTCGCTGGGGTCCAGCCCCGTCACCATGAACGGCCCGGCGGGACTGAACGTGTCCGACGACTTGGCCCGCCACCACTGACCGTCGCCCCGCTGCCACTGCCGCGCGCTCACGTCGTTGCCGCAGGTGTAGCCCAACACGTGATCCAACGCCTCCTCCTTCGGCACGTTCTTGCACCGGTCCTTGATGATTGCGACCACCTCGCCCTCCTCGTCCACCCGCCCGTCGAAGGACTTGGGAATGACGATGGTGTCCCCAGGCCCAGCCAGAGACGTGGTCGTCTTGTAGAAGATGAGCGGCTCTTCCAAAGGCGCCCGGTCTCCCAGATGGCTGCGGTAGTTCAGCCCCACCGCGATTATCTTCCCCGGCACGCTGGGAGCCAGCAGCTTAACCTGGTCGAGGGTGTGGGTGTGGTCCGTAACTTCGTAATCCTCGAAGGGACTGGTGGTTATCTGCTTGATGGTGTCCCCTTCGACAACGCCGTAGTTGACGTCGCCGTGAGCCTCGTATCTTGCAAAGACGGTCATATTTCATCCTCCAATTAGTGCCTTCCCCCAAGCCGACGAACCCGCCGGCTCCGGGATACGCTAATCGGTATTCTAGAGCCAACGCCAACAATAATCCACCCTTGTTGACGAACCGCCCAATCCGTAATACCATTTGCTGACCCCATGCCCGTCATAAACACAACTCCCACCCTCATCGAGGGCTTCACCTGAGGCCGCGCCTGGACGGGCGAGGTGCGTCCTGCAAAGCTCCGGCTTCCCTGATTTCCCCCGGCGATTACCCCTTTAGCAGTTCTTCCCTCGTCTTCGCTCCAGGCTAGTTGCGTAGTGCACTAACCACGGACGAGGAGAAGAAATTGAATCCCCACAATCACGGTTGGAGACTCATCTTTATCGCGCCGATTCTGCTGCTCACGCTGGCGCTTTCGGCGGCCTGCGGCGACGACGATGAACCGACGCAAACCCTCTACATCGGCGGCATTCCCGACCAGGAAACCTCCCTGCTCGTCCGCCGCTTCGACGGCCTCGCCGACTACCTCAGCGACAAGCTAGGCGTCCCCGTCGAATACAAGCCCAGCATCGACTACGCCGCCGTCGTCACCGCCTTCGCCAACGAAGACCTCCATCTGGCCTGGTTCGGCGCGCTCACCGGCGCCCAGGCCCGCAACCAGGCCCCCGGCGCCCAGGCCATCGCCCATCGTCCCATCGACGCCGAATTCGTCTCCGTCTATATCGTCCAGTCCGACCTTCCCGCCCAGGGTCTCCAAGACCTGAGCGGCCTGACCTTCACCTTCGGCAGCGTCAACTCCACCTCCGGCCACCTCATGCCCCGCCACTTCCTCCTCGAAGCGGGCATAGATCCGGACGCCGACCTGAACGGCCTCCCCAACTACTCCGGCTCCCACGACACCACCTGGAAGCTGGTGGAATCCGGCTCCTTCCAGGCCGGCGCCCTGAGTAAAACCGTTTGGGACAAGGCCGTTTCCGATGGCCGGGTGGACACGTCGAAGGTGAGGCAGGTGGCCGTCACTCCCCCCTACTTCAACTACAACTGGTCCGTGCGCGGAGACCTGGACGATACCTTCGGCGAAGGGTTCGCCCAACGGCTTCAGGATGCCCTCCTTGCCATGCACGAGGACGCAAGCCAGGCCGACCTGCTCGAAGCCTTCCGAACGGACTCCTTCGTCGCCACCAGGAACGAAAACTACGCCGCCATAGAGTCCGTAGCCAAGTCCTTGGGGATGCTTCAGTAAAATGACGCGCAACGGCCAGCGTCCATATCCCATAGTCCGGTTGGAAGGGGTATCCAAGCGGTACAACGGATCCGCCGCCCTCTCGTCCCTAGACTTGGAAATTCGCGAAGGCGAACGGGTGGCCGTCCTAGGCCCCAGCGGCAGCGGCAAGACCACCCTCCTGCACCTCGTCGCGGGAATGGAGCAGCCCAACGACGGACGCGTGCTGCTGGCCGGACTGCCCCTCGCGTCCATGAGCGCCGGCCCCAAGCTGTCCGAACTGGTCGGAATGATGCACCAGCAGCTGGATCTCGTTCCCCATCTCTCCGTCAAGCACAACGTCCAGGCCGGACGACTCGGTAGATGGAGCCTCTGGAAGTCCCTTGTGTCCCTCGTGTCCCTGCGAGAACGAGAAATGGTGGAGCGAGCGCTGGAACGCGTCGGCATCCCCGAAAAGCTGCACGAAAGGACTTCCCACCTTTCCGGCGGCGAACAGCAGCGGGTGGCGATGGCCCGGCTGCTGTCCCAACAGTCGAGGGTGGTGCTGGCCGACGAACCCGTGGCCTCCCTCGACCCGGCCCGCGCCGAAGACCTCATGCACCTGCTGGTGTCCATCGTCGCCGAGTCCGGCAAAACCCTCATCGCCAGCGTTCACTCCACCCACCTGACCCGCAAATACTTCTCCCGCGCCGTCGGACTCCGCAATGGAACGCTGGAGTTCGACCTGCCCGTGGAGCGTCTGACGGATGAGGCCCTCAACCGCCTCTACGACATCACCCCAAGCCGCGCCTGAGCAGAGCGGCGGCTTCTTCCGCGGGCGGGGTTTCCTCACTCTGCTGCTGGTCGCCGCCCTCCTTTGGAGCCTGACCTCCCTTTCGTGGGGAAGCTCCCCCGTCCACCCCGGCGGCCTCGCCTCCATCGGCCAGTTCTTCCAGGCCGCCCTTCGGCCCGAACTATCAGCCGAATTTCTTACCCTCACCCTCAGTTCCGCCTGGAAGACCGTCGCCTATGCGGTGGCCGGAATTTGCCTCGCCGTAATCCTCGGATTCCCCCTCGGCGTCCTGGCCTCCGGCGTTCTTGCCCGCCGATGGGCCAGCCGAATCCCCGGCGTCGCCGCCTTCCGCTTCCTATTGGGCTGTATGCGCGCCGTCCACGAACTCATCTGGGCCTGGTTCTTCGTCGCCGCCGTCGGCCTCTCCCCCGCCGCCGCCATCTTCGCCCTCGCCATCCCCTACGCCGGCATCCTCGGCCGCATCTACGCCGACATCCTCAACGATGTTCCCAACCCGCCCCTCCAGGCCCTCCGGGCCTCCGGCGCGTCCGAGACCAAAGTCCTCCTCTACGGACGTCTCCCGATGGCCCTCCCCGACATGCTCAGCTACACCTTCTACCGCTTCGAATGCGCCATCCGCTCCGCCGCCATCATGGGCTTCGTCGGCGTCGGCGGCCTGGGTATGCAGATACAGCTTTCCCTCTCAGACCTCTACTTCAATGAAGTCTGGACGCTGCTCTACGCACTGGTCGCCCTGGTGCTTCTGGTTGACCTCTGGAGTTCCTGGGTCAGGAGGTATCTAACCTCGTGACGTTACTCAAACTCGCAACCTCCCGTCGAGCAATCAGGCCAAACCCGTTGTGGCTATCGGCGATGGCGTTCTTCGCGTTGGCCTGCGCTTCATGGATATACCTGCTCTTCGTCGCCGACGGCGGTTTCCGAGAGCTATTCCGTGGAGAAACGTGGCGGCAGGCGGGGGAGTTTCTTGGCCAACTTGCGGGCGCGGGCGTCGAAGGAACCCCCACATTCCTCCAGTGGGACGAGTGGTTGGAAGCGGGCGCGCTGGCCTACGACACCCTTGCCATGAGCGTAATCGCGATGGGAATAGCCGGCGTCGGCGCGCTCCTGACCTTCCTGCCCGCCGCCCGAAACGTGGCGACGGGGGAACTAGCCGCATCCGCCTCCTTCCCATCCCGCGCGCTCTACTACCTGCTGCGGGGGTTGTTCATCTTCAGCCGCGGCATCCCTGAACTCATCATCGCGATGATTGTCGTCTTCGCCTTCAGCCCCGGCATCCTCGCCGGCGCCATCGCCCTCGGCATCCACAACTACGGCATCCTGGGCAAGCTCTCCGCAGAGGTGGTTGAAGACCTGGACCCCCGTTCCGCCCGCGCCCTCCGAACCTCCGGCTCCGGCGTCTTCCAGATGCTCGCCTACGGCATCCTCCCGCAAGCCCTCCCCCAGTTCCTCACCTTCCTCCTCTACCGATGGGAAGTAGTCATCCGCACCACCGTCGTCGTCGGACTGGTCAGCGCCGGCGGACTTGGGCGCGAATTTCTCCTGGACATGAGCCTCTTCCGCTACACCGACGTCGCCCTGCTGCTGATCTGGTATCTGATTCTCGTAGTCTTCGTAGACCTGACCACCATGTTCCTCCGCCGCCTCGCCCGCTAACCATTCCCCGCCAACGCATCCACCAGTGCCGGCAAATACTCCTCCCACGAGCCGAGAATGCAATAATCCGCCGCCTGAAAGATGGGATGACGCCGCGTGGTGTTGATGCCCACCACCGTACCCGCCTTCTGTATGCCCACGACGTGATTGAAGTCGCCCCGTATGCCCACCGCAATATACAACCGAGGCGCGATAGCCCGCCCCGTCAGCCCCACCTGCATCTGCTTCGGCAGCCAGCCCACGTCGGTGACGCTGCGGGTGGCCGCGATGGAAGCGCCCAGCCGCGCCGCCAACTCCCGAATCTGCGGCAAAGCTTCCGGCCCGCCGATGCCCATGCCCACGCCTATCACCACCTCCGCCCGCTCCAACTCCGGCCCACCCGCGTCCTCCTCAACCACGCTGGAAATCAGCCGCAGCGGGTCCGGCCCCTCCTGCTCGTCCTCCACGTAGTGGGGAGATTCCCCGTCGACATACTTCTCCTCAATCGGCGCGATGGGATTCAACAACCCTGGCCGCAGCGTCACCAGGTACGGCTTGGTCTTCGACAGTATCGGCGCGACCACGTTCCCGCCAAGGGCCGGCTTCAACTGCACCAGCCGCCCTTCCTCGTCCAACTCCAGATCTATGCAATCGCCCGTCAGCCCCAGTGAAAGCCGCGCCGCGACCCGCGACGCCAGATCTCTCCCGTTGGCCGTGGACGAAAACAGCGCGGCGTATGGCAGGTAGTCTTCCAACGCCCGCGCGAACTTCGACGCCGTCAGCGGACTGGTCGGATGCCTTCCCTCCCGCCACGAAAGGTCCAGAACCAGGTCCGCGCCGTACCGCGCCAGCGTCGAAATCTCCCCGTCGGAAAACTCCTCCACCTGCACCGCCACCACCTCGCAGCGCAGCTCCTCCGCCAATTCCCGCGCCTTGCCCAGGTTCTCCAACGTCGCGCGGCGAATCCCCCCCTCGGACCTCTCCGCCACCACCCACAGCGGCGGATTCCCCGTTCCCCTATGCCTCCACCACGCCAAATCCGCCCCAGTCTCATCAACCGCCGAGGGCCGATTCCGAATCCCCTCCGCCACCGTCCGCGCCGCCACCGTTGGGTTTGAATCTTCTATGACGACCCCCAACCGCCGCGATTCCACCAGCCGGATGTCCTCAACCCACGTGGGCGAACCCGCCGCGCCGAATTGGGACGAATCCGACGAAAGCCCCGACGCCGACACCTCCTCCACCGGACGCTCCCGCGCCTCCATCAACACCCGCCGCCGGGCGTACCGCTCCTCGCTCAAGCCCTCCGTCGCCGTAATCAGGGCGGGCAGAGTCACCTCCAGAACTTCGTGTCCTTCTTCCGTTTCCCGCTCCACGACGACGCTGTTGGACTCAGCCTTGTACTCCATCTTGCGGGCGCGGCTTACGTGGGGGATGCCGAGAATCTCCGCCAGCTCCGGCCCCACCTGGCCCGTCTCGGCGTCGGTGCTGTTCCGACCGCACAGGATTAGGTCGAAGCCCCGGTCTTTCAGCGCCAACGCCAGCGTCCGGGAAGTCGCCAGCGTGTCCGAACCCGCCATGACGCGGTCGGAGATGATGACGCCGTGGTCCGCGCCGACGGCGAGGGCGTGAGCCAAGACTTCCTTCGCCTGCGGCGGCCCCATAGTCACCGCCGTCACCTCCCCGCCGACCTCATCCTTCAACTCAATCGCCCTACCCAGCGCGATGAGGTCAAAGACATTCATCTCCAACGGGACGCCCTCCCGCTGGATGGTCTTCTTCTCGTAGTCGAACTCGATTCTGGCGAGTACGGGCACCTGCTTGATGCAAACGGCTATCTTCATGGCGCGTCCTTCTGCTCCTGTCGGCGCGGCGGCCTTGGTTGCCGCTATTGTACCCTAACGAACGCGCTGGCTGAGCACCCCCGCCACCGGCGAAATCCGAAGCAGCAGGTCGTCCCCCTCCCGCGGACGCCCCCGACCATCCAGGTTGTTGGTCAGGAAATAGAGATGCCCGTCCGGCCCTAAAACCACGTCGCGAATCCGTCCGTGCAGACGGACGAACAGGTAGTCCTGCCGCCCGACGTGTCGGAAGTCGGGCTCCTGGAAGTCCACCCAGACGATGCGCTGTCCCCTCAGCGCGGCGAACATCAGCCGTCCCCGCCAGTGGGCAGGCATCACGTCCCCGTCGTAAAACGCCGCCCCCGATGGCGCCCACGTCTCTATGCCGCTGTGCAGCACGGGCGGTATGAACCCCTCGCCGGTTTCGTCGCCGCCAACCTCCGGCCAGCCGTAATTCCCGCCCGGCACGATGAGATTCACCTCGTCCTGTCCCACCGGCCCGTGCTCCGTGGCGAACAAGTCGCCCGTTTCCGGGTGCCACGCCAACCCCTGCGGGTTGCGGTGTCCGTAGGAATAGACCGGCGAGCCGGGAAATGGGTTGTCCGCGGGAACCGTCCCGTCGGCGTTGAGCCGCAGAATCTTCCCCGCAAGCGACGTAAGGTCCTGGGCCAGAATTCTCGATGCGGCGTCTCCGATGGTCACGTACAGCTTTCCGTCGGGGCCGAACTTGAGCCGCCCGCCGTTGTGGATCCGGTCGCCGGGAATGCCGTCCAGGATAACCGTCGGATTGACCGCCGTCTGGCCGGCGTCCTGCCAGCGCACCACCCGGTTCGCAAGCGCGCCGCTCGCTTCCTTATAGCTATAGTAGACGTAGAAATAGCCGTTGGCGTCGAAATTAGGATCGACAGCCAGCCCAAGCAAGCCGCCCTCCCCTTCCGGTGCCACGTCTTCAATTATCAGATAGGGCGCATCCTGCAACTCGCCGTTGGCGAACACGCGGATGTTTCCTTCCTTTTCGGTGATGAATATACGTCCGTCGGGGGCGAAGTCCAAGGCCCAGGGAGCTTTCAACTCTTCAGCCACCAGCTCCGCCAACGCCTCTATTCCTTCCCCCACGGCAGGCGTCGCGGGGGTGGTAGGAACGGTTGGCGTCGGTGCGGTGGGTTGAGGCGTCGTTTCCGGCGCGGCGGGTCTGGCGCAGCCGAGAACTACACCCAGCAAAACCACGGCTGCTATTACTGCCAGTATGCGCCGCATCCCGTTAACCCCTCCCGCCAACCGTCAAACCAGTTCCACCAGCGTCGCGCCGTCGGTGAGGCCGACGGACTCCGGGCGAACTGCCTTGACCACCTGATGTCCCTTCAGCCGCTCCCGCACCAGGGAACGCAGCGCGCCGGTGCCGCCGCCGTGCACGATTCGCACCGATGAGAGTCCCTTCATCAACGCCTGGTCCAGAAACGTCTCAATCTCCATCTCCGCCTCTTCCACCCTCATCCCCCGCAGGTCCAGTTCGGTTTTGGCAGGCCCAGTCGGTGCGCGGGAGATGGACACGCCTTCCGGCATTCGCACCGGTTGCGGCTTTTCGGCCTTGCGCTCGATCTGATGAGACGGGATGCTTGCTCGCACCGCCCCCAGCAGAATCTCCAGGCTGCCCCCGTTCCTGGAAGGCTCCAGCACCTCCGCCGGGTTGGGCAGCCCCCGCACGTAGACGAAGTCGCCCCGCTCCAGTTCGTCCACCCATCGCCTCGGATTGACCTTCGGTTTGACTTCCGACGGCGGCGGCGCGAGGGAGGAACGGATCTGGCTGCGAACCTGGGCAACGTCGACGCGTTCGTCCTTCAAGCCGCGCTTCCAGTCGGGACGATTCAAGGAACGCTCGGCGCGACGGAGTCGCTTCCACAAATCGTCCGCCCTGGCCTGAATCTCCTGCCGCGCCTCCTCCAGAATCACCGCCTTCTCGTTTTCCAGCGCGTTCAACCGCTTCTCCAACTCCCGCCGTTCGCCCCGCGCCTGCTTCGCCTCCTTCTGGGCCGTGCGGCGGTGCTTTTCGGCGAGGGAGCGTTCTTCTTCCAGCTTGCGAAGAAGCTCCTCAGCCCGCCGGTGATCCTCTGATAGAAGGGAGCGGGCGTGTTCCACCGTCGCATCGTCGATGCCCATGCGCTGCGCGATGGTGAGGGCGTAGCTCCTGCCCGGAAGCCCCGTAGCCAGCCGGTAGGTGGGCGTCAGCGTGGACGGGTCAAGCTCCACGCTGGCGTTGGTCATGTCCGGCTGGTCCTGGGCGAAGGCCGCCACGTCCCGATGGTGGGTGGTGACGATGCAGGACACGCCGCCGCGAGCGAAATAGCTGAGGGTGGCCTTGGCGAGGGCGGCGGCCTCCTCCGGGTCGGTGCTGGCCCCCAATTCGTCCAGCAGCACCAGGGAACGCGACGTTGCGCCTTCCATTATTCCACGCAGGTTTTGAAGGTGGGAGCTGAAGGAGGATAGGGATTGCTCGATGCTTTGCTGGTCTCCGATGTCGGCGTAGACGGCGTCGAAGACCGTCATCCGGCATCGGCCCGCGGGCACGTGCAATCCCGCCTGCGCCATTGCCGTCAGCAGCCCCGCCGTCTTCAGCGCGACAGTCTTCCCGCCGGCGTTGGGGCCGGTGATGAGCAGAATTCGCCCGTCGGCGCCCAGGGTCAGGTTGATGGGCACCGCCGATTCTCCCAGCAGGGGATGACGTGCGCCTTCCAGCTTCAGCTGAGACTCCTCCACATCGACGAAGGTCGGCGGCGCGCCGCCGTGGGCCAGGGAAAGCCGTCCCTTGGCGAGGGTGAAGTCTATCTGGGCCAGCAGGTCGAGGGAGGCAAGGACTTGCTCTCCCTGCAATCCCACCTGTGACGACAGCGAGCGCAGGATGCGTTCTTCCTCCCGACGGGCAGACAGCGACGCTTCGCGCCACCGGTTGCCCAACGGCACCGCGCCCAACGGCTCGATAAATGCCGTCGCGCCGCTATCCGAAACGTCGTGCACGATGCCCGGCACCTGCTGTCGAAGCCCGCTTTTTACCAGCAGCACCAGCCGCCCGTTTCGTTCCGTTATCAACTGCTCCTGGAGCGCGTTGCCGCGCCGGAGGCGCCGCATCTCCCGCTCCATCGACACCGACAGGCGGGCGCGGGCCTGTTCCGCCTCCATGCGCCGCTGCCTCAGGGCGGACGTGGCGTTATCCATGACCAAGCCGTTGGCGTCGATGGCGGCGGCTATCCGATCTTCCAAATCTCTCAAGGATGGAATGGAACGGGCCCAGCCGGATATGCGGGGCAGGTCCCTCCGGTGAGCCAAGACCGACCGGGCGCGTCGACAGGCTCGAATCGTGTCGTGAATCTGCCGCAGATGTTCCGCGCGAAGCACGCCCGTAAGGACGGCGCGCTGCACCAGCCCGCGAATGTCCTCCACTCCCGTCAGGTCCACGGCCCCCTGCTCGTCAAGGAAGCTCCGCGCTTCATGGGTTCCCTGCTGTCGTTGGCGTATCCGCTCAAGATTTGATGAGGGCGTCAACGCATCGGCGGACTCCTGCGCGGGCGCCAGCGTGGTGTAACGGGCAAGCTGCTGCCGGATGAGGTGAAACTCCAGCAGTTCCAGGGTCTCCCGGTCGGTCTCCCGCACTGCTGCGGGATGTGTATTAACGGTTGCTGTCTGAGTGGACATGGCTGTGGTTGGAATAGTGCTAGGTGTGATTCAGGGAACGTAGCCTGAAAATGTTATCAGCCGCAGCGTAGGCGTAGCAAATGGAAGCTAGAATTACAAGCCGTCGAAGGGGAAACCTTCCGGCAGACGGAAGACCGTCACGCGGCTTTTCCAGATTTCGTTTGGCATTCGCTCAAGCTCGCGCCGGCGGGGTTCGCGAACGGACAGGATACGGCCCGAAATTAGATGCTCCAAACGTTGAAGGAAGGCGCACTCCTTCACGAAGCCCGTTAGGGTGTGACGTTCCCCGCCAAGGAAGACGTGCTCCAACTCCCTTTCGTAGGGTTCCAACTTCTGTCGCGCTACCTCGCAGACCTTCACGTAAAGCTGATGAATCTGCTTCTCTCTTACGCGGGCGAAGCGACGCTGCGACGTTCCCCCCGCGCTGTGACGCCCCTTCACGTAGCGCGTCCCCGTCTTCGCGTCCAGTAGCCGCCGACCCCGGAAGACGCCCACGGAGTAGCTGCCCAGCCGTAGCAGCACTACGGCCATGACGGGTTCCCGTTGCAGCAAGGTTCGGAGTGAAGCTACGCGTATGCCGTTCCGCAGAGCCGTCGCCTCCACCGGAAAGGGAGGAGTGACGGCCAGCCTCAAAGTTTCGCTCCAAAATGCCACCGCCCCCGTCTCCGACTCCAAAATCCACGCCGGAACTATGTCCCGCATCTCCTCCACCCATTGGGCTTGCCGCTCATCGGAAGGACGAAGGTCGTCCATAGAATCGCCCGGCGAAAGCAGCAACGTCGAAGCGTCCATTGGCGGCGCCTGATCCAGCACGGAAATCAGCGCCTCCAACCTTCGTTGAGACATCCACGAACTTCTAATGTTGTCTGTCATAACCCCTCGCCACCTTACGCACCCAAACCCACCCCCGTCAACACATCTCATCCCTCATTCCCGCCCCTCTACTCGTCATTCCCGCGCAGGCGGGAATCCATCCCCGTTCCCGTAGGGGCGCCCGCCATTGTCCCATCAACCCTTCCCGGTTACACTCTACCAATCATGCCAGCCACCGAATCCACCGCTCCCCTCAAAATGCCCGGCGTCGAGAAGTGGGTCGCCGCGGCTGACACCCGCGTGCGATACTACCAGGCCGGGTCGGGCCCTCCCGTCATTCTGCTGCACGGGTTGGGAGAAGCCGCCGTCATCTGGTACGCCAACGTGGAGTCGCTGGCCCGCGGCCACACAGTATACGCGCCCGATCTGCCCGGCCACGGGGCGTCGGACGAACCTCCGTGGGAATACTCCCTGGAGAACTCTGTATACTTCCTCGAAGCGTTCATGGACGCCTTGGGCTTGGAGCGCGCCTCCCTCGTCGGAAACTCAATGGGCGGCCTCGTGGCGTTGGCTCTGGCCCTGGAACGTCCCCAACGGGTGCGAAGACTTGTCCTTGAAGACGCGGCGGGCCTCGGACGTGAAATCGCCGGATTCCTGCGCTTCATGTCCATGCCCATACTCGGCGAACTCCTCGTCAGCAACCGTCCCAACGCCACCCAATGGGTGCTGCGACAGGTGTTCCACAACAAAGCTCACGTGACGGAAAGGCTGGTCAGCCTGATTCATAAGGAACGGAGCCGCCCCGGCAACACCGCCGCCATGCTCAAGATGCTGCGAGTCGGCGTCTCGCCGTTAGGCGTAAGACCGGCGATAAACCTGACTACCAGGCTCAAGGAACTCCAGGTCCCAACCATCGTCTTCTGGGGTAGAGAGGATAGGGTATTCCCGTTGACTCACGGCAAGCGGGCGGCGCGACTCATTCCCGAAGGAAAACTGCGGGTGTTCGAGCAGTGTGGACACTGGCCCCATCTGGAGGTCAGCCAGGCCTTCAACCGCGCCTTGCTGGACTTTCTGGCTTAAGCCGCTACAGATCCGGCGGAACCAGATTCATGTCCAACACCTCTTCGCACCACCTGGCCCCGGCCAGCAGCCGCGCCTCTTCGAAGGGCGACGCCGCCAGCTGCGTCCCCAAGGGCAGCCCCGTGGATTCGCTGATTCCCGACGGAATCGTTATCGTCGGCAACCCGCAGGAAGTCCACGGACTCTGAAACACCGGATCCCCCGTCGTGCTCAAGTCCCGCGGCGCGGGCGTCGGCGTCGTGGGCGTCAACAGCAGATCCCACCCCGACGCCAACTCCTCCATCTCCCGACGGAAGACCCTCCTAAACCGCTGGGCCTGTATATAGCTGACGGCGGGGGTGAGGATGCCCACCTCTATCCGCTGACGCAAAATCTCGCTGTAGTCCTCCGCCCGCGTCCGAAAATTCTCCTCGTGGTAGGAGGCGGTCTCCGCGTTGTTGACTACCCATTGGACGGTGTGGGCGCTGGCAAAGCTCGGAGGTGGCATAACCTTCTCCACCACCGCGCCGGCGGCGGCAAATCTCTGCGCCACGCCCTCCGTATGACTCCAAACCTCCGCCTCGGATCGCTCCTCGAAGAAGCCGCCGATGAGTCCTATGCGAGGCGGATTGTCCAGTTGATTGAGTCCTTGGACGTAGTCGGTGGTGGGAACGTCGGCGCAGCCGGGGTCGCGCGGGTCGTAGCCCGCCAGATGTTGGAGCATGATGGCCGCGTCTTCCACGCAGTTGACCATCGGGCCGATGGTGTCCAGAGACCACGCCAGGGGGATGACTCCAAATACGCTGATTCGCCCGAAGGTGGGCTTGAGACCGACGATGCCGTTGTATGCGGCGGGACGAAGTATGGATCCCCCCGTTTGCGAACCCATCGCCCCCGGAATCATCCGCGCCGCCACCGCCACCGCCGACCCGCTGCTGGAACCGCCGGGCGTGTGCGCGGGCCGCCACGGATTCAGCGTCGGCGGCGGGTCGCCGGAAGCGAACTCCGTCGTGACCGTCTTCCCCAGAATCACCGCCCCCGCCTCCCGCAGCCGCGCCACCGACGCGGCGTCGTAGTCCGGTACGAAGTCCGCCAGAATCTTCGAGCAGGCGGTGGTCTTCAGACCGGCGGTATAGTAGATGTCCTTCATCCCCAGGGGTATGCCGTGCAGGGGAGAGCGCGGGCCGGACTCCAAAAGCTCCCGGTCGAGGGCCTGCGCCGCTTCCAACGCGCCTTCCGCGTCCACCGTTACCCATGACTTGAGGCGCGAATCCAACCTGTCGATGCGTTTCAACAGATCTTCGACCAGCCTTTGAGACGTGAGCCGCCCGGCGGCGATTTCGCTGGAAGCCTGGGAGATGGTGAGTTGGTGGGGTTCGGTCAAGATGAATCCTCTATTGGTGGTCTTGGCGGTCTGATTTGGTCGATGGTTGGAAGTCTGCGGCAGCGCCCCTCACCGCATTGGGAAAGAAAACCCTAAGGGTGGTTTTGCCAGCCCATCGTCGGCGTTTCCCCCCTGGGCGGCATGACTGAGGAAAGGTCGAACAGCCTCTGGGCGTGCTCCTCCAGAATCTCCGAAAGGGCGGCGGCGCGCTCCTCTCCCCAGAGGTTGACGGCAGCCTGGGTCAACTCTTGGAGAAGGACTTGTCGAGAAGCGGGGATGGAGGGGAAAGGGGGCGGCGTTGGCTGCGGCATTGGTAGCCTTTCGGGAAGGGTTGGCTAGATTAAAGGGGAGGGGAGGCCGGGTGTCAAGACCGGTGGGTTCCGATAGAGGTTTGATTGACAATGTTCGGAGGAGCGTATTACCATCGATATTCAGGTTCGGCCTTGCCTCAATGCTGCGGGCGTAACTCAGTGGCAGAGTGCTTGCTTCCCAAGCAAGACGTCGTGGGTTCGAATCCCATCGCCCGCTCCAATTCAACTGCTCTAAGCCTCCGGCGCGTCCAGAATTTCCAGAATCTCATCAGCCACGTACAGTTGAGGTCGCCGTTTAGAAACCATCCGTATAGTTCCCACCGAGGCCAGTCTGCCCAAAGCTCTGCGCGCGCCCGCCGGCGTCATGTCCAGAATTTCCCTGGCCCTTGGGGACGTCATGAACGGATTGGCGAAGAGCTCGTCGACTAGACGAGATTCGCTGGCCGATGCCCTTCTTCCCAATAGTTCCACCCTATAGCGTTCCTGTAGGTCTCGCAGTTTCCTAATCCGCGCCACCACGTCCAGCGACTCCTCCCACACGCCGGTCAGAAAATACTCAAGCCAACGCTCCCAATCGCCCGTTGCGCTGACGTTGAAAAGCTCGTCATAGTAGCGTTGCCGGTTCCGTTCGAAGTAGGCGCTCAGATACAGCAGGGGGTTGGAAAGAACGCCGCTCTCCTTTAGAAACAGGGTGATGAGCAAGCGCCCGATTCTCCCGTTGCCGTCCCGATATGGGTGAATTGCCTCGAACTGGTAGTGCATCAGCGCGCACTTCACCAGGGGCGGCATCTCCAAATCAGCGTTGGCGAACTCTTCCCAGTCATGGAACAGGTCGCGCAGCATATCCGGCGGCGGGGGAACGAACCTAGCGTTCCGCATGGAAGACCCCGGCGCGCCTATCCAAACCTGTAGCGTACGAAATTCCCCGGGACGCTTTTCCTGCCCGCGCACTCCTGACATGAGAACTCTGTGAATCTCGTTGATAAGCCTGTAAGAGATTGGCACGTCTGGCAGCAGAGAGATGCCCAATTCAAGAGCATTCACGTAGTTGACGACTTCCTCAACGTCGTCGTTGGGACGCCTCTTGCGGACTGCCTCATGGGAAAGCACATCGGAGAGAGACGCAATGGTTCCTTCTATGCGAGAAGACAACAAGGCCTCTCTCCGCATCATTGGAGAAATCAGCAGGTCAGGATTTGGGATGTTTTCGCCCAGGGCTGACAGAGAAGCTATGGCCCGGGACGCATTGTCCAGAACCGAAACCAGATGGGAACTATAGCTTAACTCCCGCGGAAGAGAGGCAGGCGCGAAAGCCATCTGACTCTCCACAGTGGGAACCAGGGTTCCGTGTGGATCAGGCCCAAGTCTTTTCAGCAAAGGAAACTCCGGTATCCCTTCTCTGAGCTTTGGAAACTTTTGGCTCGAATTATATCCTTTGCAGGATAATCGCTTGGTGAAGAGAAACTCCAGTATCCCTTCGGCAAAATTGGGGTACTTTTCAAACCAGAAGTATCCTTCGTGTGAAAGCTCCGATAAAAAGATACTCCGGTATCCCTACGGTTTGCGGAAGGATACTCTGCGCCCTAAAAGTATCATTCCCAGTACATGGTTGAAACCAGGCTTTCAACTCCACGCCCCGCCCCGCATCCTAACCATCCCCGCAACCCTTAGGAATCGAGGAGATACGCCCCCAAGAGGATGTCCAGGGAGATCATGAGCATCTTGTTCCAGGCTACGCTGGCTTCCGCGGCTTTTCGGAGGTCGCCGAGTTCGTCTTCGAATATCTGGATCAGGCGGGTCTGGTACCAGGAGACGGTGCCGATGACGAACTGGGAGGGGACGGGAGGCAATCCGGGCCGGTGGATGGGGATGTCGCGGTGCATGGCGCTGACGGCTATCAGATAGCGGGCAAAGGCGTCGTTGGAGGGCGCCTGGGCCAGATAGTTCAACCACTGCATCATGGAATCCTTGTTGTCCTTGACGCGCTTGGGGTCGGGCGTGCCGTCGTCGTAGGAGAAGAAGCGACCGGCGTTGGGGTACTCGAATATGAGGTCGTAGACTTCGGTGGTCAGCTGGTCGGCATAACGGCGGACGATGGGGCCGGTGGACCGGATCAGCTTGCGGTCTTCCTCGGTCAGGTTCACGTATTGGCTTATCTCGCGGAGTCGTTCCGGCCAGTTCGTTTTTTGCTTGCCAGTGGTGGTCATGTTTCCCTTCAATCCTGATGGGTTGCAGGCGTGGATGATGCTACCCCCAAGGCAAGGGGGTGTCAAGCGCATTTTGTCACTTTTGGGGTTCTCCCTCCCTTGACACGGACGGAGTAATGGGTAAACTTTAGGGAACCGGGGCTGGCAAAGCCCGGAAACCTAGCTTAGAGGGGACTTGCTATGTGGAAAGTTAACGTTGACATCGTCTATTGCGTACCTTGACAGTATCACGCGACCGCCACGTGGATGGCGAATGAGTTCTACCGATACTTCGGCGCCGACATCGGCATTTCTTTGACTCCAGGGGCCAACGGCCGTTTGGAGGTCTACCTGGACGGCGAGAAGATCTTCGACCGTTCGGAAGAAGACGGCAAGTACCCCGACCTCACGAGGGTGAAGGAGCTTCGCGACGTAATTCAGGCGAAGGTGGACTCCCTGGCGGTAGCCGCCGCCTAGCTTCCGCTTAGAACCGACTTGGAAGACCCCTCGCGACGAGGGGTCTTCTGCTTTTTCGAACATGGGGCTAGAATCCAGGGGACTGCTCAATGACATTCTAGGAGGAGAGACTATGAAGGGCATTCGACGGGTTGTAACGGGAATCAATGAGAAGGGGGAGGCGGTCTTCACCGGCGACGGGCCGGCGCCGTTTACCAAGGCGAGCGAGATTCTTGGCGGATGGGCGGTGGACATCTGGGAGATGGCGTCGATTCCGCCGGAGCTTTCCGACGACGGGGCCTTGACCACGGGCGGCGGGTTCCCCAAGGAGGGCAGCCTGGTGTTTCGGATGGTGAAGATGCCGGCGGAGTCCGTCCTTCGGGCAAACCCGGAGGAAGCCGAGGAGTATATGGGCGGGCCTATAGACCTGGACTCGGAGGATTTCGGGATGCACCGCAGCGACACGGTGGACCTGATAATCATACTGTCCGGCGAGGTGTGGGCGGTGATGGGGAATGGCGACGAGACGCTGCTCAAGCCGGGGGACACGCTGATCCAGCGGGGAACGGTGCATACGTGGCGGAATCGCGGGTCGGAGCCGTGCGTGATGGCGGCGGTATTGGTGGGAACGGAGCCGGTTTGACGGCGGCGGGGCCAGAGAGATTCTGCGCTGCGGTCAGGATGACGGGCGGGGATTTTCGTTGACGGGGTTGGCGTGCGTTGATAGAGTAGGTTTCAGGGTGTGGGCGGTAGTAATTTCAGCCTTGAGCGAATAGGCGCGGACAACGGAGAAAGAGATGGCGTCGAAATAGGCGATTCCGATGTTTAAGACTGGCAAGGAGGTTCGCTATCTTGTTATATTCCTTGTCCAGTTCCTGCCGCTTACGGGGCTGCGCATCTATTATGAACTGAGGGCCGACCCGGAGGATGCGCTGACCGCACTCTTCGACGTTATCGAGGGATTGGCGCCGATAATAGTATTAGTCACAGCGACAACGGTGTTGCTGGAGGAAGGAGGAGAAGTGCTGGCAGAAAGGTACACGCAGCGGAGGTATAACGAGGGGAGAGCGGATGAGCGCGCTCTATGGCGGGCGTGGAACGAGCGCCGCATGGAGGCGGAGGCCGATGGCAGGCCCTTCGATGAGCCGCCGCCCGATGAGAGGGACGGCAGGTAACACGGTCTGGGATTGGGCTGTGCAAAGCCAATCCACCCGTGGCAAGAGATAGATTAGATGTTTCTATCGGAAAGATACAAGCAGAGAAAGTATAACGAGGGGAAGGCAGAGGCGCACGCCCTGTGGCGGGATTGGAACACGCGCCGCATGGAGGCGGAGGCCGAAGGCAAGCCCTTCGATGAGCCGCCGCCCGATGAGAAGTAGCATCGCGGCAATCTCGCGGCGGTTAGGCTACAAGTTTCAGTAATACAACTTCAGGAAGGTGACGCAGTGACGGAATATCAGCCCAACATGGTATTGGCGACAAAGACTTACAACGTGGTGGGGACGCGGCCCATCCGGCACGACGGCGCGGACAAGGTGACGGGCGCCGCCAAGTATGGCGCGGACTTCAATCCCGCCATCGTCCTCTACGGCAAGGTGCTCAGAAGTCCCCACGCCCACGCCGTTATCCGCTCCATCGACACTTCCGCGGCGGAGACGTTGCCGGGGGTGAAGGCGGTGGTCACCAACCGCGACTTTCACACCAAGCCGGACGAGTCGGACTCCAGGGTTGACCTGGGGGAGAGCGTCGCCAGCCTGAAGTTCATGCGCGACAACGTGCTGGCCAGCGACAAGGCGTTGTACAAGGGTCACGCCGTAGCGGGAGTTGCCGCCGAGAGTCCCAACATCGCGGAAGAGGCGTTGTCTCTCATCAAAGTCGATTATGAGCCGATGCCGTCGGTTCTCACGGCACCGGAGGGCGCGGAGGATGACGCGTCGCTTCTTCATAGAGGATTGAAGACGCAGGAGATGGGCGTGGCCCACGACGACGCCAGCAACGTGGCCAAGAAGTTCCGTCACTCGCTGGGGGACGTGGAGAAGGGGTTCGCCGAGGCGGACATCGTTATCGAGCGGGAGTTCAACACGAAGACGGTCCATCAGGGGTACATCGAACCTCACGCCACCGTCGCCTTCTGGAACCGGGACGGACGGCTGACCATCTGGTTGAGCACCCAGGCGCCCTTCGAGGTACGGAGCACAGTGGCCCAGATGCTTGAGCTGCCAGTTTCTCAGATTCGGGTTGTGCCCTTGGAGATCGGAGGCGGATTCGGCGGGAAGATTCCCGTATATCTGGAGCCGGTGGCGGCGTTGCTTTCGAGAAAGGCGGGCGTGCCGGTGAAGCTGGTGATGTCGCGGCAGGAGGTGTTCGAGGGGACGGGGCCGACGCCGGGTTCGTACATGAAGTTGAAGATGGGGGCGACGAAGGACGGGCGAATCGTGGCGGGTCAGGCGTATCTGGCCTACGAGGCGGGGGCGTATCCGGGCTCGCCGGTGGACGCGGGCGCGGCGTGTCTGTTCGCCTGCTACGACATTCCGAACGTGGAGATAGAGGGGCTGGACGTGGTGGTGAACAAGCCTAAGACGGCGGCGTACCGCGCGCCGGGGGCGACGAACACCGCCTTCGCCGCAGAGACCATCGTGGACGAAATGGCGGAGGCGTTGGGGATGGATTCGATGGAGTTCCGGTTGAAGAACACGTCGAAGATAGGCACGAGACGGGCGGACGGCCCCACGCACGTCAGCATGGGAATGCCGGAATTGATGGAAGCGATGCGGGACCATCCCCACTGGAAGGCGCCGCTGGGCGGGCCGAACCGGGGCCGGGGAGCAGCCGTTGGCTTCTGGTTCAACATCGGCATGGCGTCCAGTTGCAGCATCAGCGTCAGCACCGACGGGAAAGTGAACCTGGTGGAGGGGAACCCGGACATCGGGGGCACGAGGGCTTCCATAGCGATGCAGGCGGCGGAGGTGCTGGGACTGCGGGCGGAGGACGTGAACCCCACCGTCGTTGACACGGACCTTATCGGGTACACGGCGCTCACGGCGGGAAGCCGGACGACGTTCGCCACGGGCTGGGCGGCGTACCAGGCCGCCCATGAGGTGAAGCGTCAGATGATTGCAAGGGCTGCTTCTATATGGGACGTGGACGCCGATACGGTGGAGTTGAAGGACGGCACGTTCTCATCCATAGTAGACCCGGAATTGCAGATGAGCTTCAAGGATTTGGCCGGACGGTTGAACAGCACGGGCGGGCCGATTATGGGGTCGGCGACCATCGACCCCAAGGGGGTTGGGGGCTCGGCGTCGGGCTGCATCGTGGACGTGGAGGTGGACCCTGAGACGCACAAGGTGGACATCGTGCGGGTGACGGCTTTCCAGGACGCGGGAAAGGCGGTGCATCCGAGCTACGTGGAGGGGCAGATGCAGGGCGGCACGGTTCAGGGCATCGGCTGGGGTCTGAACGAGGAGTATTTCTATACGGACGACGGGCAGATGGCGAACGGGACGTTCCTGGACTACCGGATGCCGACGTCGCTGGACCTGCCGATGATAGACACGGTGATAATCGAGGTGCACAACCCCGGCCACCCGTATGGGGTGCGGGGCGTGGGGGAGGCGTCCATCATCCCACCGCCGGCCGCCTTGGCCAACGCGATCTACGCGGCGACGGGAATCCGGATGGAGACGCTGCCAATGAATCCGGGGGCAATTTTCGAGGCGACGGGCGGGGGATAGGGGGTGGTCTCAAGGATAATGAGGGAGGGCGGGATTGATATGGAGTCGTGGCTTCGCAAGGTGCATCACGGGGATTGCGTTGAACTAATGGACAGGATGCCCGCCAAGTCGGTTGGCCTGATAGTCACGAGCCCGCCGTACAACATCAAGAACAGTACCGGAAACGGGCTGAGGAACGGCAGCGGCGGCAAGTGGCCCCAGGCGGGGCTGATTGAGGGATACGCCAGCCATGACGACGCGATGCCGCATGACGAATACGTGGCATGGCAACGCCGCTGTCTGAGGTCTATGATGCGAGTGCTTCGGGAGGACGGAGCCATCTTCTACAATCACAAGTGGCGGGTGCAGGGCGGGCTGCTGCAAGACCGGGCGGACATTTTGGAGGGGTTTCCCGTCCGGCAGATAATCATCTGGCAGAGAAGCGGGGGGATTAACTTCAATCCTGGCTATTTCCTTCCGACATATGAGGTCATTTATCTGATAGCCAAACCGGATTTCAGGCTGGCGTCCAAGGCCAACGCGCGGGGTGACGTGTGGCGCATTTCGCAGGAGAGCAACAACCTTCATCCCGCGCCGTTTCCGGTGGAACTAGCGCGTAGGTGCATAGAGTCGACCACGGCTCGGATTGTGCTGGACCCGTTCATGGGGTCGGGGACGACGGCTCTGGCGGCAGAGATGGCGGGAAGGGAGTGGGTCGGGATGGAGATTTCGGCAGAGTATTGTCGTGTGGCACAGGAGCGAATACGGGTGGTGCAGGGAAAGATCCTTTGACCGTTTCTCCTCCTCGTAGTCAACGGCAACTCTTTGAACGGGTCAGGGCGGTTATAGCGCATGGATGGTATGACTTGCCGAAAGGCCCTCCATACGGCGGCACGGGCGCGCCTGGCAGGTTTCTTGAGGATGTATTGGGGCTGACAGCGGGGTCGGTGGATATGCCTGACGCCGTGGGGTGGGAGTTGAAGTGGCATACTGAGAAGACCCACTTGACCACTCTTTTCCATAAAGAAGCGGACGGGCCGGAAGGGGTTATGCGGGATATGGTGCGGAAGTACGGGTGGAAAGACCCGAAAGGTCGGTTGAGCTTTCGGCATACTATCAGGGGACGTTCGGACAGATTCAGGGTGGAGGACAACGGAGGTCATCTGTTGGTACGACCTCGGAGGGGGAAAGGGCCTGTTCCATACTGGTCGCATGAAGAATTGCTGGCAGCGGCGGCGGCAAAGCTGCGCCGGCTAATCATGGTGAAGGGCGAGCGGAAGAGCCGGAAGGTGAGATTTCTCAAGGCGGACGCTTACGAGACTTTCAATATCGTGGACTTCGTGTTGGAAGTTCTACGGGGCGAAATTGCCATGACTTTGATTGCAGGGAAGCGCGGCCGGGGAGTGCTGGGCTGCGGAATCACGGAACTAAGTTCCGAATAGCGCCGGATTCGATATGCCGATTGTATATGCGGAAGGAGCGGTTGTAGGTAGAGGATGGGTTCCCGCTTGTTAGGGGGACCAGCGGTAGGTGGCGATGTCGGAGGAGCGGACTTCGAAGTGCTTGACCCAGTATTCCCCGGCGTAGAGGTGGTCGGCGGCGCGGGCGTTGGCGTGCCGCTGGGGGCTCTTGTCGTAGGCTTCCACTTCTTCGGCAGTGTCCCAGAAGGTGATGGAGATGCCTTCGTCGGGATTTTCGGTGCTGCGTAGAAGCTGGCGACCGCTGAAGCCGGGCATCTTCTCGCCGAGGGCCTGGATGTTTTCGTTATAGTGGGCCTCGTATTCGTCCCACCTGCCAGGTTTGATTTTTCCCCAGAAGATTCTGACGTACATTTTTTGTTTCTCCTTTTGATCGTTTACGCATCTATGCTGGCGGGCGTCCACAAGGGACGCCCCTACGAGTGGGTTACGGAGCCGTCAATGTTTCTCAACGTCGGGGTCGAGGAGGAGGCAGGGTTCTCCCCACTGGTTGGGGCTTTGGAGATTCCACGGCTCCTGATTGTCGACGGGTTTGAGGCGGATGCCCTCGTTGCCGCCGAATACGAGAGTGACGACCCCTTCTCCCGAGTCGGCTACCGGGACGGCGTAGGCGGGGCATGGGCCGTCGGCGGACCAGCCGGTTACGCTGCACGTGGCGTCGGCGCCCATAGGATCGGGGGCGGCGACGGCGGTTATGGGTTGGACGGGGCCAAGGGTTTGGAAGATTCTATGCAGGGGCCAGCAGTTGTCGTTTTCTTCCACTTCCACGTCAATGTATCGGGGTTGGTTCATGGGTTAAAGTTACCATCGGGGTGGATGCAAGTCTAGCGTTGGGGTTGGGGGGTGGGCGGCATTGACACTTTTGGGGTGATTTGTTAGACTGCGAATCGGGTTGGCAATCTGCCCAAGAGACTGCTAAATCGCAACAAACGGAGAGAATAACGGTGCCCCGCTACGATTACGAATGCCTGAGTTGCAGCAACGTGTTCGAGTTGAAGCAGAGTTTCAGCGACGAGCCCGTGGCCGACTGCCCGTTGTGCGGCAGCCGCTCCCGGCGCAAGTTCCACGCCGTGCCCGTCATCTACAAGGGCTCCGGCTTCTACACCACGGACTACGCCCGTTCCAGCCTGCGGGCCAACGGAACGGGTTCCAACTCTTATGAGGAGTCCGAGAAGAAGGAGAAGGCGTCGTCCAAGTCGGAGAAGAAGGACGCGTCCAAGTCCGGCGCTTCGGATAGCAAGAAAAGCTCCGACAGCGCGGTTTCCAGCAGTTCCCGTTCGGGGGACTAGCGTCCTGTGAGGGCCCTGCTCCAACGGGCAGCGGCGGCCTCCGTTTCCATCGATGGCGAAACCGTCGCCAGCATAGGCCGTGGGCTGGTTGTGCTTCTGGGGGTGGCGCGGGAGGACGGGGAGGCGGACGCGGAGTACCTGGTGGGCAAGACGGTCAATCTTCGCATATTTCCTGACGAGTCGGGGCATTTCGATCTGTCGGCTTTGGACGTGGGGGCGGATTTGCTGGTGGTGAGCCAGTTTACGCTGTACGCGGCGACGCGGAAGGGGCGTCGGCCGGACTTCACCGCCGCGGCGCCGCCAGGGGAGGCGGAGGGGTTGTATGAGCGGACGGTGGCGTTGTTTCGGGAATCGGGGCTACGGGTGGAGACGGGGCGGTTCGGGGCGTTGATGACGGTAAGCATTGAGAATGAGGGGCCGGTTACGATTATGCTGGACAGCGCGGACCGGCGGAGGCCGAGGAGGGGGTAGGGGAAGGCTTGCGGGCTATTGCAGGCGGTCGATTCCGGGACAGGCGTCAAAGCCTGCGTCGAAGCTCAATATACGTTTAACTCCAGCTTTTCGCATCACTGCCACGTGCAAAGCATCCCGGGCCGATAGACCACTGACGGCTTCAAGCAACCTCCTTGCAAAGCGTACTTCCGACATGCCGAATGTCAGAACCTCTTCGGCAATTCCGTCCAAGCTCTCAAAGGCGTCGTCAATGGCGTCAGGACGCTGGATAGCCGTATACCGGTGGAGTATCTCTTGATAAACCTCGACACTGGTAACGAACCTTTCACCATCTCTCACCAACTGAGTCAATAGAGCGATTGCCCTATCCTTGTTCGGATGAGCGGTTCCCACCAGATACATTGGGACGTTGGAGTCAATGAAAATCACGGCAACCGGCGGCCTGCATCGATCTCCTTGAGCATATCCTCAATATCAGCGGTTGGATACGAGTAACTAGCAGCCTTGGAGATAACGCGCAACTTGGCGTCCACGGAGTCCGGATGGTCGCTCCGTGCCCGTCGTAGAGCCTGTCGGACCCATTCGGCGAGGGTCATACGATGCCTGCGCGCGATATCCTGAATTTCCCTGTATTCTTCCTCATCGATGAGGACTTGAAGGCGCTTAGTCATACGTATAGTGTATTTGACTCATATAAGATTAGTCAAGCAGACCCAAAGGCAGTTGCCGCAAGAGTTTCCCCAACGGGGGATTAGAGGTGGAGGGTATCTGAGGGTTGGGGATTGCCTCGTGCGTGGACCCTTCCTCTTCTGCGGTCGCGGAGGGCGGTGTAGGCGAGTACGGCGAGGAATATGAGGGAGGCGAAGAGGACTACGCTGGCGCCGGATGAGACGTCCACGTACCAGCTTACGTAGATGCCCGCCAGTCCGCAGAAGGCCCCCAGAACCGTCGAAAGCATCAGCATCTTCTTGAAGGAGTTGGTGAGCAGGCGGGCGATGACGGGGGGGATGACGATGGCGGCCGCGATGAGGGTCACGCCGACCACCTGCATGGAGACGACGATGGTGGCGGCCAGGACGAGGGAAAAGACCGCGTCCACCCATCCGGTGGGGACGTTGTAGAAGCGGGCGGCTTCGGGGTCGAAGGTGGTGAATAGCAGGAGCTTGTATCCTGTAAAGAGGAAGAAGGCCGCGGCGGCGGTGACTGCCACTATGGCTGTCAGGTCGCCGGTGGAGACGCCAAGCATGTTGCCGATGAGGGCGGCCTCGAAGTCGCGGGTGAAGGTGTTGTAGCGGCTGATGATGGCGACTCCCAGGGCGAAGGAAGCGGTGGTTACGATGCCTATGGCGGAATCCGTCTCGATCTGCCGCTTGCGGATGGTCAGGATGATCAGCATGGAGGAGATGAAGCCCCAGACGGTGGCGCCGATGAAGAAGTTGATGTTGATGACGAAGCTGACGACGGCGCCGCCGAAGATGGCGTGGGAGAGGCCGTGCCCCACGTAGGCCATGCGTCGGAGGACGATGTAGACGCCGATGAGTCCGCACAGGGCGCCGACCAAGGTGGTGGCGAGGAGGCCCTTGACGAAGAAGTCGTATGTGAAGGGTTCCAGCATTTACTTGCCTTGGATTATTGGCGAGAGGGGGATTCACCCTCACCCCAACCCTCTCCCTCAAGCAAGGGAGAGGGGATTAGGGGGCGTCAGCGGCGATGCCCCGAGGGGGCGTGGGTATGGTCTGCGCGCCCGGAATCGCCTGAATGGGAATGCGCCGGGTCGGCGTGCTCTGAACCCGCTACGTGGGAATGGGCGGGATCCGTGTCCGCCGTCGTCCGGTTGCCGTTCGGCCCGGCGTCGGCCATGTGGTGCGGGCTTTCGCCCACCAGGGTCATGTCCATGTGCTTGATGACGGGCATTTCCGCGTTGTAGGTCAGCTTGAAGGTCTCCTGGGTGAACACTTCGGAGGGCGGGCCGCTGGCGAGGATTCGCTCGTTGAGGCAGACGACCCAGGGCAGATGGGCGGCGACGGCGTTGATCTCGTGGGTAGTCATTATGATGGTCACGCCGTGGTGGTTAAGCTCGTGGAGGAGGTGTAGGAATTCGTCGCGGGTCTTGATGTCATTGCCGGTGGTGGGCTCGTCCAGCAGCAGCAGGCTGGGATTGCTGACGAGGGCCCTGGCTACGAAGACGCGCTGCTGCTGTCCGCCGGAAAGCTCCCGGATGTGCCGCTTCCGCAGATGGTCGATGCTGAGGCGCTCCAGCATCCGGGTTACGACCTCGCGGTCCCTGCGCCGGTTCCAGGGGAAGAGGGGGTTGAACATGGTGAGGCCCATCATGACGGTTTCTTCCACGGTGACGGGAAAGTTCCAGTCGATGGTCTTGAGTTGGGGGACGTAGCCGATGCGGGGCGCGCCGCGGCTGGTGGACACCCCCTGGACAATGACGTCGCCCTGATAGACGTCGACGGCGCCCAGGATGGCGCGGAGGAGGGTGGTCTTGCCGGAACCGCTGGGGCCGAGGAGTCCGACGAAGTCGCCGGGCATGAGCTTCAGGTCCACGTCGTGGATGACCGGAGAGCCGCCGTAGCCGCAGCTGACGCCGCGGAGTTCCACGGCGGGGGCGCCGTTGGACAGCCTGTGAGGGATGGGATGAAGCATGTCTTCTCCGTTCTACTGTGGATAGACGGCGCCGCTCTCGCCCTGGAAGACCGGGCCGGCGTCGAATCCGTCCAGAGCGGACGCGTCGCCGCCTAGCGCGGTGACGATTACCCGGGCGTTGGTGAGCATCATGCCGAGGTAGCTATGGAGGGGATCGCCGGGCGCGCCGGGGAGGTCGTCGTCCCTGAGTTGGTCTACGAAATCGGCGCCGCTTTCTTTGGCTATCTGCTCCATGACGTCGCTGGGAAAGACGGCGGAGCCGAAGATGGCGGGGACGCCGCTGTCGCGCACCTGGTTGATGAGTCCGGCCACCTCGCGGGCGGAGGGCTGGCTGAAGTCGGAGGGCTGGAGGGCGCCGATTACCTCCATGCCGTAGCGGGGCGCGAAGAAGGGGAAGGAGTCGTGGTAGGTGAGCAGCTTGCGGTTCTGGGGAGGAATGGTTTGAACGGCGGCCTCTATTCGCCGGTCGAGGTCGATGATACGAGCTTCCAGCTTGCGGTAGTTTTCGGAGAAATAGTCGGCGTTGTCGGAGTCGAGGGCCGCAAGGCGTTCCTTCACTATCTCGGCGTAGCGGAGGGCCAGCAGGGGTGCGGTCCAGAGGTGGGGGTTGGGATGACCGCCGGATTCGGGGAAGGAGAAGTCGAAGACCCACTGGTCGCGGGTGATGGCCTTGTCCGCCAGGGTGAGGATTTCCGCTTCGTCCTGCTTGCTGGCCTCGGCCAATTCCAGGAAGGGTTCTTCCAGAAAGAGGCCGTTGAGGATGATGAGGTCCGCGTGGGAGAGGGCGCGGGCGACGGAGGGGGGCGGGTCGAAGGTGTGGGAGTTGACGCCTTCCGGTATGACGCCTTCGAGGGCGATGCGGCTGCCGCCGACGTTTTCGACGAGGCTGGTAATGGGGGCGACGGAACTGACGACGCGAAAGCGTCCGTCGGAATCGGCCTCTTCTTCGCCGCCGCAGGCCTGGGCGAGGAGGAGCAGCAGGGCGGCGACCAGGAAGGGGATTGTTCGCGCGAGCAGGGGCTTGGGCAGGTCAGGCATCGGGGGCGCGGCCTTCCGGGTCGTTGCAGTTGGAGCAGGTGCCTGAGACGGTGAAGTTGTCCAGGTCGGGCGTGAAGTTGAACTCGGAGGTGAGGGCGCTGCGGAATTCGTCCAGGTAGTCGGGGGCGAGATCGTAGGCGACGGCGCATGAGCGGCATACCATATGGTGGTGCTTGGCGTCGGGGTCGGTGATTTCGAAGTGGAGGCGGTCGCCGATGGCGACTTCGGTGACGACGCCAATGCGCTTGAAGAGATGGAGGGTGCGATAGACGGTGGCGATGTCCATGTAAGGATAGGTTTCGCGAGCCTTGCGGAAGACTTCGTCGACGCCCATGTGGCCGCCGCCCTGGGAGACGGCGTTGAGGATGAGGAGCCGCTGGGGCGTGAGGCGGACGCCGCTTTCACGGAGATGTTGGAGGATGTCTTGTTGAGTCATGGCGCAAGGGGTATCAGTTGCAATTGGTTGCGAATGCTTATAGTAACAGGAAGGGAAGGGATGTCAAGAGAGGGGGGAGTTTCACCCCCCATCGAGGCGGGAGGGAGAAGATGGGACGGATTCCAAGGGATATGGTCTCAACCCTCCTGGGAGCGGCGCTGGCGGCGGGCCTGGCGCATGAAGTGGCGCAGGAGGGCGCCGTCGAAGCCCAGGGCCGCGGCGTGTTGGGCGGCCGACTCGGCGGCGTCTTCGTCGCCCAGGTATGCGTGGGCGAGGGCGCCGATGGCGTAGGCGGAGGGGGATTGGTCGTTCAGTTCCAGTGTTCTGGCCACGTCCTCCAGGGCCATTTCCGGGCGTCCCAACTCCCATAGCGCGGCGGCGCGGTTGTTGTAGGCGTCGGCGTGGTTGGGGTTGAGACGCACGGCGTTGGAGAAGTCCTCCACGGCGGGCAGCTGCTCCTTCAGGTGGACGTGGGCGAGGCCGCGGTTGTAGTAGGCCTCGGCGTTGTCGGGGTCGAGACGGAGAACCTGGTCGAAGTCGCGGATGGCGAGGATGGGTTCGACAAGCTGGCCGTAGAGGACGCCGCGGCGGTAGTATGCGCCGGCGTCGGCGGGGTCTTCTTCGATGATGGTCGTCAATTCCGTAACGGACTGGTGAAGACGCTGAATCTCGGCGTCGGCGTTATCGTTAGGCTGAGGAGATTGCATAAGGAAGAGTCAAAGTGGATGAGAAATGAAAGTCGGGGAGCCGGGATTTGAACCCGGGGCCTCTACGTCCCGAACGTAGCGCGCTGCCAAACTGCGCCACTCCCCGTAGATGTGGACAACCCTGTAATTGTAGCCGTCGAGGGGCGGATGGGGCAAGGGGCAAGGGTTGACAGTGCAACAACTCAATGATAAGTTTACGGCTACTTCAAACGCGCCTCTGGATTTCTAGGAGGGGCGGCCCGTTGGTGCGGGTTCGATTATCAGGGTTAAGCCAAAACTTCTACACTAGGAGGCAACATGGTGACCTTACCCAGCAAACTACTAAGAAAGAGTGCGCTATTGGCCTTGCTGGTCGCGGCGTCGCTGGCGCTGGTGATAGCGGCCTGCGGCACGGACGACGACGATGACGACGCGGCCCCCGCGCCTGCGGCCACGATGGCGCCCACGGCGGCGCCCGCCACCGCAGCGCCGGCGCCCACGGCGGCCCCAACGCCGGCGCCCACCCCGGAGCCTGAGCCGGAACTCGTGAGCCCCAGGCTCATCGTCTCCATGGCGCCGCCCACCCACCAGGTGAGGCTGCCGTACATGACGTTCCAGAGCTCCAGCGGACCTCTCCACAACCTGTATGACTACATGGTTGGCAAGGAACGCAAGACCGCCGCCGTGGAGAACACCCACGTCGCCGAGTCCTGGGAGGTCGATGAGACCGCCAAAATCTGGACCTTCCAGATGAAGGAAGGCATCCCCTACTACATGAACGGGGAAGCCAGCGACATCATGTTCGACCCCATAGACATTCGTTGGACGTGGTTGTTGCAGGCAGGCACGGAGTCCGAAAGGTCCAACAACTCCGGCACCTACGGCCCCTGGCTGGCCACCGAAGACGGCAGCGACATTGTCATCGATGGCAACACTGTCACCTTCAATTTGGACATCGTTCACCCGGACATGAACGTCTACGTGTCAGAGGACTGGACGTTCGGCCTCATCAGCAAGGAGTACTGGGATTCCGTAGGCGGCGAGGATGGCTACATCGACCATCCCATCGGCATGGGCGCCTTCAGCTTCGTGGAGTACGTGGACAACCAGCACTTCCTGCTGGAGAAGAACGTCGGCCACTACCGCAAGGAGCCCTACTTCGACGAGCTTATGTTCCTGTGGAACAAGGAGCCCGCGACTATCCAGGCCCAGCTGCTGACCGACGAGGTGCACATTGGAGTGCTGCCGACCGACCAGCATGACCTGGTAATATCCGAGGGCTTGAAGATTGCCAAGAGCACTCTGCCCAGCTTCCACATGTGGGGCACCATACCCTACTACCAGCCCGTGGGCTTCAGGGGCGGTGAGACTCCCAACTATGACGAGACGGTTCCGACCCGGAACGTCAAGGTAAGGGAAGCTCTGAACATAGCCATCGACCGGGCGAAGATTAACGAGTCCTTCTTCAAGAACGACGCCATTCCCAGCGCGGTTTCGCACATGGCGGAGTGGTGGGACTTCTTCCAGGACCGTTGGGCGCCCTATCCCGGCCCCGACGGCAAGACCGGCGCGGCTGGCGGCTGGCCGTATCCCTACGACCCGGAAAGAGCCAAGGAGTTGCTGGCAGAGGCCGGCTATCCCGAAGGCTTCGAGCTGGACTTCTTCGCTCCCACCAACCTGGGCGGCTTGCCGGAGATCCCGGACGTTGGAGAAGCCATAACTGCCATGTGGGAAGAGATCGGCATCAAGGTCAACCTGACAGTTTCGGAGTACGCCCCCGTTCAGGCCATGTACAGCGACCGCGCCATGAACGGAAAGATCGGCATGATTCGCTGGTCCCTGAACCCGCCGTCGGCGGGCATGGGCTGGCTGTGGTACGAGGCCACCAGGCCCTACTACGAGTACCAGTTCATCACGGACTGGAAGCGAAACGTGGACACCATCGCCGACCCCGACATTCGGGTGCAGGAGTTCATCAAGCTTGGTGACTTCTGGTACGACAACTACCTGAGCATCCCCTTGCTGTGGGTGTTCGGCAAGGCCGTCTTCAACCCGTCCGTGCTGGAAGGCTACGAGGTCAGCCACGTGCACTTCGGCCCCGTTCGCTACCACGAGTACACCGTACCCGTCTACCAGTAAACCCGTCGCGAGACGGTAGGCAATCAGAGAACGCTGTGCCCCGGCCCCTCCCTTTAGTGGGGGCCGGGGCGCAGGAAACGCCCCACCCCGTTGTCGCAAGGAGGCAACGTCATAGGACGCACTAGCGGAATCCCCCTGTCCACCCTCTTCGGATCCCTCGGACGCGGTCGCCGGGCCCTTCCGGCTCTTGTCGCCGCGTTGCTTCTTCTGAGTTGTCTCGCCCTGGTAGCCTGCGGCGGCGGGGACGGCGATGACGGGGGAACAGGGACTACGGACCAACAGGCGACGCCTTCGGGCGGGGCGGCTCCGGCAACCCCAACTCCGGCCAGCGGCGGGCTGACTCCCACCGGGACCTTCACGGAGGAGGAACTGATTCTGCCGCAACAGTGGGAGTCGTTCGAAGTAGAATTGGTCTTGGGAGATCGAGTCGTTGCTACGTACACTTCGGTTCCCAAGGCCGTAGGGGGATTCGCCGAATCCGGGGCCGAGGGCAGGCCGGGGCTAATCTTCAACGTGAACGATCCTATCGGCGATTCCATCTATCAAGGGGATCAGTTGGCGGACGGCGGCACGGAGTTTACCGCAGAGCTGGACGGAACCTACGAATTGACCTTCCTGAACCCGGTGGTCCGAAACCTGCAGGAAGTCAAGCTGGAATACACAATCAACCCATAGAGATTTCCTCAACACACTAAAGAAGAATGACCGCCCTGGCGGTTGCCAGCCCAGCATTGATACGAGGCGCTGCGACGGTTACGGCGGTTTTGCTTTTGTGGGGGAGGGAGGGTTGGCGGCGGTTATGCCTAACGGCGGATGAGGTCTGAGATTTTTTCGCCGATCATGATGCAGGTGGCGTTGGGATTCACGCGAACCACGTCAGGCATGATGGAGGCGTCGGCGACGCGCAGGCCCTCAAGTCCGTGGACGCGTCCGTACTGGTCGACAACCGCCATCGGGTCGGCGGCGGGGCCCATCTTGCAGGTGCCGGAGGAGTGGTGGCCCGTGGTTACGTTCTCCAGAATCCATTGATTCAAGGACTCCTCCGACGCCATTTCTGCGTCGTTGGGGGCGGCGCGTTCGGCCAGCAAGCCTTTCATGGCAGGACTCTCCGCCAATTCCATCGCAAGGTGTACGCCTTCCCGCACGCGGGCCAGGTCCCAGTCGTCCTGCAGGTAGTTGTATTCGAGATGGGGCGGCGCTGAAACGTCGGCGGAGGTGAGGGTGAGCCGTCCCGCGCCGCGGGCGTATTCGAGGCAGGCGCTCAGGCGGGTGTGAGGGACGCCATCGAAGACCCAGCGGTTGTCCACGCTGATGGACATGTCATGGGGAGTGTCGGAGCCTGTGGCGGTGTAACGGAGGAAGGCGACGGTCAATAGGGAGTCCTTAGGCGTCATTGAAGCGTCCCGGTACATGACGCCGGAGACTGGGTGATTTCGCAGGTTCCTACCCACTCCTGGAAGGCGATGCTTCGTTTCGATGCCCATTTCGACCAGGTGGTCTTCGGGGCCGATGCCGGAGCGCATGAGTAGCATGGGGGAGCCGAAGGCCCCGGCGCTGCAAACGATTTCGTGGCCGTAGACGCGGAATGTCTGCCCGTCGCTGATTACTTCGACGCCGACGGCGCGGTTTCCTTCCAGGAGAATCCTACGCACCAGGGCGTTGCCGCGGATGGTCAGGTTGAGGCGATGCCGGGCGGGGTCCAGGTATGCCATAGAGGTGTTGACGCGGAGGCCGCCGACGTTGCTGACGGGGTAGGCGCCAACGCCGGCGGCGTCAGGTAGGTTCACGTCGAGGCTTTCGGGGAAGCCCTTGTCGAGGCAGGCCTGGTAGAAGGCGCGCAGGTTCGGTTCCCACTCGGATTGTGGGACCCGTCGCACTGGCAGAGGGCCGTTCTTGTTGTGGAAGTCGCCGCCGAAGTCCAGGTCGCGCTCGATGCGGAGGTAGCAGGGTAGGACGTTCCGGTAGGACCATTCGGGGTTGCCCCATTCCGCCCAGGAATCAAAGTCGTGGGTGGCGCCGCGGAGGAAGATGGAGCTGTTGATTGTGCTGGTGCCGCCCATAGCCCGGCCGGAGGGCATGAGCATGGGTTCGGTCTTTTGGGGGTTGGCGCGGGCGGCGTAGTTGCGGACGTGGGGGTCTTCGTAGCCGGCCATGACGTGATAGCCGCGGGCAAGGAGTTCGGGCAGGCGCTCGGCGTTGGGGTAGTCCGGCCCGTCCTCCAGGAGCAGGACGGAGCGGTTGGGGTCTTCGGAGAGGCGGGCGGCGAGGGGAGCGCCGGCGGAACCGGCGCCGATGACTATGACGTCGTAGCGCAAGGGGGGAACCTCCGATGTGGGTTTGGCGAAGGGGGAATCACCCCCATCCTAACCTTCCTCCATCTCAGGGGAAAGGGACAAGAGGGGATGGATTCCCGCCTGCGCGGGAAGGACGAAGGGGATTTGGGTGTGGGGGTTACTGCTTGGATTCCATGCGGGAAAGGATGTCGCGGATTTCCGCCAGGAGTTCGATGGTGACGGCGGGGGCTGCGGCCTGGGCCGCGGCGGCGCTTGTGGTTTCCGCCCCGCCTTCCAGAACCATCTGTCGCTGACGAAGGATGGCGTCCCGCAAGGCGACGGCGTCCACCACGCCGACGAGGTCTCCCTCGCTGCCGCCGTCCTGTCCGGAGCCGCCCGCGGTCTCAATCTTGAGGCCGCGAATGCCGCAATAGCGCATCCAGGGGTCGTCGTGGAGACGAACATCGGTCACGCGATTGAGGGGTATGGTCGCCTCCTTGCGGAAGAAGACGCCCTTGTTCACCTGGATGGCGTTGGTGGTGAGACGGGCGGACATGCGCCGCAGGTATTCGGGGGTGTACCACCGGGCGAAAAGCAATCCGAAGGGGATGAACGGGATGCCGACGACGGTGATTACCATGAAGAATACCAGCACGCCGGCCAGGTATTTCTTCACCATAGGGTCGAATTCGGCGATTTGGATGGTTTCGCCTGTGACGTCAGGCTGGTCAATCATTATGGATCTCCTTTCGAGAGTGAGTTGATGGAGAAGGGTATTAGTACATCATCGCGCCGCCGGCCACGGGAATGGACAGGCCGGTCAGGTAATCAGACTGGCTGGAAGCCAGAAAGGCGGCGGTATCGGCCACGTCGTCGCCGTCGGCCACGCGGCCCAGGGGTATGACCTTGGCGCGTTCGGCAAACATGCGGGCCCGGTATTCTTCCGTAGATTCGCCTTCAGGCGCAAGGACCGCGGCGATGCCTGTGATTCTCTCCGTTTCGACAAGACCGGGGCAGATGGCGTTGACGTTTATGCCGTGGGGCGCAAGCTCCAACGCCAAGGACTGGGTGAAGCCGATGAGGGCGAATTTGGAGGCGCAGTACGCGGCGTAGCGGGCGATGCCCTGCTTGCCCGCGCCGGAGGAGATGACGATGATTTTTCCCTTGCGGCGGTCGCGAAGCATCCGGCGGGCGACGGCGCGGGAGCAGAGGAAGGTCCCCTTGACGTTGACGCGCTGGACAGCGTCCCAGGCGTCTTCCTCAAGTTCGACGACGGGGACGCGGTCGGGGCCCGCGGCGGAGCCGGCGTTGTTGACGAGAATGTCGATGGGGCCGAGGGTTTCGGAAGTTTCGCGTACCATCGCTTCCACCTGAGCGGCGTTGGAAACGTCGGCGATGACGCTGACGGAGCGGCGGCCCAGGCTTTGAATCTCATCTACGACGCTATCGACGCCGCGCCAACCGTCGGCGGCGTGGGGATTGGATGTGACGTCGTTGACGGCCACGTCGGCGCCTTCCCGAGCCAGGCGGACGGCGATGGCGCGTCCGATGCCGTTCCGACCTCCGGCGCCGGTTATGAGGGCGACTTTGCCTTGCAGGTTGTACATTTCATATTCTACCAGTGTTCGCGGGTTTGGCGGGATTCTCTGAATGTTACACCTTCCGGGCATATATCATCAAACGGGGGGAGGGGGCGGTTGTTGTTGTAGAATTATTCGTTTCTTTCGTACTCGTTTTTTTCTGTGGGGGGACTAGAATGGTGTTTTTATAGCTGATTCGGGGGTAATTTTGGATTCGTTTTTGTTGTAGTGAAAACGAATAGCGATTCGTTTCGTTGTTGTAGAGACATGGATGGCGACGAGTTTTGGGAGGGCGGTTATTTGCTTGTGGGTTTCGCCTATATGTTTCATGTAGGGGATGATAGCAGAGGGATGGGGTTGGTGGCAAGGGGGAGTTGGCAGTTTTGGGGGGCGAGACCTCACCCCTTCGACAAGCTCAGGACAGGCCCAGCCCTCTCCCATCCTGGGAGAGGGGGTAGGGAGAAGAGGGGATGGATTCCCGCCGTCGCGGGAATGACGGATGGGGGTTGAAGGGGGAAGGGATGAGACGGGAGGCGGGGTACGTCACCCCCATCCCTTCGACAATCTCAGGACGGGACTAATCTTTCCCCCGTCACGGGGAAAGAGGTCTGGTCTTCACGCCCATCCGTCAAGGGATTAAGGGACAAGCTGGGTTCCCGCTTTTGCGGAAACAAGAGGCTGTTACATCATCCGGGCGATGATCTTGTCGGATTGCTCCTTCGTTATGCCGAGGGGGCGGAATCCGAGGGGGCCGCCTTCTCGCAAAACAGGCTCCTGCCCATCGAGGGTTGGAGCCTGTCTCTGGAGAAACACGCCGGAATAGATGGTGTCGCCCCAAACCATCGCCTTCTCGCAGGCGGACTTCCAGTCGGTGGGGTCGTGACCTTCGTCCTCCAGCTTCTTGACGCGCTGTTTGAAGAAGGGGTGGCTGTTCTCCTTGTTGAAGGTGACGCAGGGGCTGAACACGTCGATGATGGAGAATCCCTTATGCTGCATCCCCTGAATAATCAACTCGGTGAGGTGGCGTATGTCGCCGCTGTAGGCGCGGGCGACGAAGGTGGCGCCGTTCATGATGGCCGAGGTGATGGGATTGACGGGCGGCTCGATGCTGCCGAAGGGGGTGCTCTTGGTCTTCATGCCCTCGGTGCTTGTGGGCGAAATCTGGCCGGTGGTGAGGCCGTAGATCTGGTTGTTCATCACCACCATAGTCAGGTCCACGTTGCGGCGGGCGGTGTGAACGAAGTGGTTGCCGCCGATGCCGTAGCCGTCCCCGTCGCCGGTGGTGACGATGATGTTCATCTCGTGGTTGCCCATCTTCGCGCCCGTAGCCACCGCCAGCGCGCGCCCGTGGAGGGTGTGCATGCCGTAGGTGTTGACGTAGCCGGGCAGGTTGGACGAGCAGCCGATGCCGCTGATCACCATGATTTCGTGGGGCTGAAGGCCCTGCTCGGCGCAGGCCCTCTGAATGCTGTTGAGCACGCCGAAGTCGCCGCAGCCGGGGCACCAGTCGGGGGTTACCGGGCCGCGAAAGTCTCTGGCGGTCAGCTTGCGTGCGGGCTTGCCCGACGCAATGTCTACAAGGGTTGTCATCCTAATCACCTCTTTGGACTATTGCTAGACTATTATTTCCTGGTAGGGCACGTAAATATCGGTGGCGCCGCTGAGAATCTCCATGATGCCCTCGGAAACGTGGTGGGGCATGAACGGCTCGCCGTCGTACTTGCGGATGTGGCCGTCGGTGGAGAGGCCAATCTCGCTGCGCATGTAGCGGTGGAACTGGCCGGAGTAGTTGTTCTCGACCATGATGGTCTTCTTGGCGCCGGTAATGATTTCGGCGATCTTGTCGCCATGCAAGGGAACAATCCACTTGATGGGCAGGTGGTTGGCGGTGACGCCCTTCTCTGCCAGCTGGTCGATGGCCTCCTTGATGACGCCGTAGGTGGAACCCCAGCCGATAATGGTCACGTCGGCGTCGGCGGGGCCTTCGAGTTCCGGCGCGGGTACCCGTTGGACGATGTTGCGGAACTTGCGGGCGCGCTTTTCGACCATCTTGCGGCGCTTGTGGGGATGAGTGAATTCGTCGCTGATGAGAATCGAGTCCTCGTCATGCTCGTCGGTGGCGACAACGTGGGTGTAGCCTTCAAGGCCGGGGAGCGCGCGCGGGGAGACGCCCGATTCGGTGTCCAGATAGCGCTTGTAGCCGTTGGTGGCGGAGTGCTCGGTGATGATGTTCCCCCGGTCGATGACGGGCTGCATGTCGATGGCGTCCGGGTCGAAGCTGAAGCGCCCTTCGCCGATGACCAGGTCGGAGATGACGATGCCGGGGCACTGGGCGTTGTCGACGAGGTTGAAGAGTTCGGGCATGGTGTTGAAGGCGTCGAGGGCGTCTTTGGGAGCGACGATGAATCGCTCGAAGTCGCCCTGGCTGGCGCCGAGAATCTGCCACAGGTCGCCCTGTTCCGACTTGGTGGGGACGCCCGTGGAGGGGCCTGCGCGCATGACGTCGATGAATACGACGGGTATCTCCATCATGCCGGCGCTGCCGACGGCCTCGGTCATCAGGGCGAAGCCGCCGCCGGAGGTGGCGCACATGGCGCGGCATCCGGTGTGGGCGGCGCCGATGGTCATGTTGGCGACGCCGATTTCGTCCTCAACCTGCCGCACCATGATGTCGAGAGCGCGGGCGTGGGCGGCCATCCAGTGGAGGACGCCGGTGGAGGGACTCATGGGATAGGCGGCGTAGAACTTGACGCCGGCTGCGGCGCCGCCCATCGCGACGGCGTCGTTGCCCGACCAGACGGCGAGGGGGTTCCCGCCCATCGGAGCGGGCTGCTCGAAGGGCTTGAAGTTTTCTACGGCGTATTCGTAGCCGGCCTTCGCGAACTTCACGTTCTCGTCCACCACGGCCTGACCGTGCCGGGCGAAGCGCAGCTTGAGGCTGTCTTCCAGAATCCCGAAGTCGAGGCCCAGCATGTACATGATGGAGCCGACGGCGACGGTGTTCTGGATGAGCCGATTTCTGCTGCCGCCGGTGAGGTGGGAGATGGGCAGGGCGCAAAGCTGGACGCCTTCCGCGGCGTCGTTGACCTTGATGCGGTCTCCGTTATAGACGATGCTGGAGCCGGGGCCCATCAGGTTGGCGTGGCGGTCGGCGGTGTCCTGGTTCAGGCAGAGGAGAAGGTCCAGCTTGTCGCCGTGGTTGAGGACTTCCTCTTCGCCGACGCGGATGGTGAGGAAGATGTGGCCGCCGCGGATGATGGACTGGTAGGCGTTGTAGGTGTAGAGGTGGAGGCCGCGGCGCACGAAGACGCGGGCCAGAATGTCGCCGGGGGTGGCGATGCCCTGACCGGCCTCGCCGCCGATAGCCATGGCGAAATCGAATTTCCCTTGAGTCATGAAGATTACTCCTTATATTACTGCATGGGCCTTTTGGATGGCGCAAGCGCGGCGGTTCTCCAAGGAAGGGCCCTGATTCGGTTGTAAAGTGAACGTTTGGGGCGGCGCAAAGGGGGAAGGGCGGACCGGACGGGCCCTCCCTTTGAGCCGCAAGTATACCCAGTTGCAACAAGGAAGTATAGCGTTAGTGGTTGCGGTAGGCAACCTTGGGGGGTGTTGGGTAGGTGAGATATGCCAGCGACGTCGTTGAAAAGTGGAGATGGAGTTGAAGGGATAAACCAATTGGGGTTGACAGGAAATACACGTATGCCTATAGTATCCAAACGTATACGGATAAAGGGAATGGACGTAAAGATGAAACGGAAACTTACCATTACCGTGGATGCAGAGTTGATTCCGATTGCCAAGAGGTACGCACGCGCGCAAGGCGTATCCCTTTCGTCCCTGGTAGAGCAGTCACTGAGACAAATGACTAAGGGGGAAACACCATCCTTCTCCACTCGCTGGCGCGGCAAGTTCAGGGCGGCCCAACGCAAGGATGACCCACGATACGACGCGTTGGCGAAGAAATACCTCCAATGATGCTCATAGATACCGACGTCCTTATAGATGTCGCGCTTGACAGGAGTCCGCATTCTGATTCGGCTTCGGAACTCTTGGATCGGCTCGAGCAAGGAATGGGGACTGCGTGGGTAGCTTGGCATTCCCTGTCGAATCTCTACTATATCGTGACTCCAGTGCTGGGAAGACAAGGCGCTCGCGACTTCATTCTAGAGCTAACCAGGTTGGTGGACGTGGCGGAGACAGGCACCGAGGATATCCGCTATGCCGCCGGACTACCGATGGCAGACTTCGAGGACGCTATGCAGGTTGCGGCGGCCCGTGCCTGCGGGGCTCAATGCATAGTTACAAGGAATATCAGAGACTATGCTCGCTCTCCGATTTCCGCGGTCAATCCACTCCGAGCAATCGAGGAATTCATCTAAGGTTGTGGGGCGGACTTACCCAGACGAACGGTCATCCATTTCAAAAAAGCTAGGGGCTGGTTTCAAACCAGCCCCTTTTGTTTCTCAACCCCCATCCCCCGCTTTCGCGAGGGCAGGCTCCAACCTTCCCCCATCAAGGGGGAAGAGGAAAGAGGGTATGGCGGCGGTGGTTAGCCGCCGTTGGCGTTGAGGCGGACGCCGGTGATGGTCTCCATTATCAGGCGGGTGACCACGTAGGGGTCCATGTTGGCGTTGGGGCGGCGGTCTTCGATGTAGCCCTTCTGGTCGTGCTCCACCTGCCAGGGGATGCGGATGGAGGCGCCGCGGTCGGAGACGCCGTAGCGAAATTCCTTGTAGGAGCAGGTCTCGTGAAGGCCGGTGAGCCGCTCCTCGATGCCGTAGCCGTAGTTCTCGATGTGCAGATCGTGGCGGGTGCCCAGAGCCTCGGCGGCGTCGACGCAAGCCTGGTAGTTGTTGCGCATCTCGCGGGTGGAGAAGTTGGTGTGGGCGCCGGCGCCGTTCCAGTCGCCGCGGGCGGGCTTGGGGTATAGGGTGGCGTTGATGCCGAAATCCTCGGCGACGCGGTAGAGGAGCCAGCGGGCGAGCCAGAGCTGGTCGGAGACTTCGACGGCGGGAAGGGGGCCGATCTGGAATTCCCACTGTCCGGGCATGACCTCGGCGTTGATGCCGTGGATCTTCAGACCGGCTTCGAGGCAGGCTTCCAGGTGAGCTTCAACGACTTCGCGGCCGTGAACTTCGTCGTCGCCGACGCCGCAGTAGTAGCCGCCCTGAGGCGGCGGGTAGCCGGACTCCGGGAAGCCGAGGGGCCGGACGCCCTTGAAGAAGGTGTACTCCTGCTCGATGCCGAATATCATCTCCTCGCCCCGGCACATTTCAGCGACGGCGGCGCAAGCGGCGCGTGTGTTGCTCGCGTGGGGACTCAGGTCGGTGTTCAGCACCTCGGTCATGACGAGGAGGTCGCCGCGGTCTCTCTCCAGGAAGGTGTCCATCTTCTTGCGGACGGGGTCCTTGATGGAGAGGACGGGGCGAATGACACAGTCGGAGGCTTCGCCCACGGCCTGACCGGTGCTGGAGCCGTCGAATCCCCAGAGGCCGGGCTGCTCAATCTTCCTGCCAATCCTGGTCTTGGAGCGGAGCTTGGCGGTGGGCTTCGCGCCGTCTATCCAGATATATTCTTCTCTTCGATAGTCATCCCTGTTTATCAGCATTTCTCCCTTGCAACTCCTTACATGGTTGTGTGGGGCTTCCGCGCTTGGGGCCGATTTGCCTGGGCCAACTGACCGCGACTGGCAGTGATTTTGCAATCCTGGCAGCGTCTCGGGAAAAGACCCGCGTCGTTTTCACGGAAGCGTAACGAAAATATAGCAGAAAGCGGGGTGGACTTCAATTTCCGCAACCCGTGACTGCGTGAGATATTATATCACATAGGCGCATTGATAGTTGGCAAGTAGAAGCAAGCAAGACAATGTGCCATTGCAACCTTGTCAGGACAATAGGTTGGAGTTTTTGAAGACCGGACGGTAGAGCATTGCGGAGGGACTTAAACGACGCGGGTCTTATTCCGCAACGCTTAATTGGATTGAGGCTTATTAAGTTTTGGGGCGCAAAGCTAAATAAGAGGGTGAGGGTAGTTGGTCGCGGGGGTCGAACGGCTCCTGCGGTGACGAAAACGTCGTGGCGCATTCAGTGGGCGGCTTTGACACGTTTTTGGGCCGATGGTATATTTCCCACCGACTTTAGAATCCAGCCTGAGGAGGCTTACTTGTCGCTCAAAATCATCGTGCTGGCAAAGCAGGTCATCGACCCGGAGATGCCTCGTTCCGCCTTTCAGGTGGACCGGGAAAACCGCCGCGTTATGACCCCGCCCACGCTTCCGCCGGTGGTCAACGGCTTCGACGAAAACGCCGTTGAAGCCGCCCTTCGCATCAAGGACTCCCAGGCCGCCGAGATTACCGTCATTTCGATGGGGCAGAGCTTTGCCCTGGACGTGATGAAGAAGCCCCTTTCGATGGGCGCGGACAGCTTGGTGCTACTTCAGGACGACGCCTTCGTCAACACGGTTGACAGCTTCGGCGTGGCGCGGGCGTTGACGGCGGCGGTGCGGAAACTCGGTTCTTTCGATCTGATAATCGCGGGCAGGCAGGCTTCCGACTGGGACAACGCTCAGGCGCCTCTGGCAGTGGCGGAGATGCTTAATCTGCCAAGCGTGACGATTGGAAGGAAGGTGGAGGTGGGCGACGGACGGGTGACGGTGGAGCGGCAGATGCCGGAGGGCACGGAGATTGTGGAAGCGCCTATGCCGGCCCTGGTGACGGTGAGCAACGAGTTGGGACAGCCACGCTATCCGACCCTGCGGGGCATCATGGCGGCGACGCGGAAGCAGCCGACGGTGTGGTCGCTGGAAGACCTGGGTTTGGACGCGGGCGAACTTGCGCCGCAGGTGGAGACGGTGGACCTGTACGTGCCTGTAACGGAAACGGACTGCGAGTTCATTATCGGGGAAGACGACGCGGACGCGGGTCGGCTCCTGGCGTTGAAGCTGCGAGAGGCGAAGCTGGTGTGATTGAACATGACTGATTCAGCAGGGGTTCTGGTTCTGGCCGAAACGGAGGGGGGCGTCCTTTCGCCCACGGCGGCGGAGCTTTTGACGGCGGGACGTAGCCTGGCGGAAGGGCTGGGTCTTCCGATTTCGCTGGGCGTTGCGGGAAGCGACGCGGGGACGGCCACGCAGGAAGCGGCGTCGCTAGGCGTACAGCAAGTGTACGCGGCGGAGGACGGGATTCTTTCCGACGATAAACCGGAGCTTCTGCTGGAGGCGTGGGCGCAGATTTGCCGTCAGACGAATCCCGACGTGGTCTTGATTGCAAGGACTATGGCGGGCCGGGACCTGGCCCCGCGTCTGGCAGTGCGGCTGGGAGTGGGTCTGGCGCAGGATTGTCTGGAGGTGAGGGTGGACGCGGATTCGGGGCGCATGGTGGCCCATCGTCCGGTATACGGAGGAAACGCGATGGCCGCCGTTGTGTGCAACGGCACGCCTCAGATGGCGTGCGTCCGTCCCAAGGCTTACGAGCCGATGGAGGCAGACGAGTCCCAGCAGGCGGAGGTCGTTCCTGTCAGTCTGTCGCTGGACGAGTCTATGGCGAAGGTCAAGCTGGTGGAGCGGGTGGCGGAGGAGTCGGAGGGAGTGCGGCTGGAATCGGCGAAGATTGTGGTCGCGGGAGGTCGGGGACTGGGTTCGTCGGAACCGTTCAAGGACCTGGAGGTCATCGCCGGACTGCTGGGAGCGGGCATCGGCGCGTCGCGGGCGGCGGTGGACGCGGGATGGGTTCCTCCGTCCTGGCAGATAGGTTTGACGGGGAAGACGATTACGCCGGACTTGTACATCACGGTGGCGATAAGCGGGGCCAGCCAGCACATGGCGGGATGCTCGGGGTCGAAGGTGATTGTGGCGGTGAACAAGGACGCGGAGGCCAACATCTTCAAGGAGGCCCGCTACGGCGTGGTGGGGGATTGGGAGAAGGCGCTGCCCAGCTTCACGGAGACGCTGCGGGAGCTTTTGGGTTAGGCGGGAAGTTTTTCCGTCGGATGGGAATCGTCGAGCAGGAAACCAGGCTTACTTGATCAGTTGACAGGCGTTGTAACATGTGTCGCCACATGATACTATTCAGTCGTGGAGTTTAGGCACTCAGGGTTACGACGACTGTGGTGGGATGGAGACGTCCGGCGCTTGAACCCCAGACATATACGGCGACTAATCCGTATTCTTGCCGACTTAAGCGTTGCCGGTCGGCCCTCGGACATGAATCAGCCTGGCTACGGCATTCACCCTCTAAAGGGCGATCGCAGGGGTGTCTGGAGTGTGCGCGTGAGTAGGAATTGGCGAGTGACATTCCGCTTCGTTGATGGAGTGGCCGTCGAGGTCGATTTGGAAGACTACCACTAGGAGGAAAACCGTGGCAGAACAGAGTGGAATTTCTGGATGGATATCGCCGCCGCCAATGCTGAACCCTCCTCATCCTGGGGAAGGTTTGCGAGAAGATTTGGATGAAATGGGCTGGAGCGTCAATGAGTTTGCCGCCCGCTTAGGAGTGAGTCGCAATACCGCATCCAGACTTTTGAACGGACGCTGCGGAATCAGCCCTGCGGTTGCCTTGGCCTTGGAGCGCATTGGCTGGAGCAATGCTGATTTCTGGATGCGTCGTCAAGCCGCGTATGACTTGGCTCAAGCACGGAGGAAGGCGGAAGCATCGGCGGTAAAACAGCCGGCCTAAGAGCGAACGATCGCCATGCGGGACGGGTAAGTCACGGCGAATTACGCAAAGGGCTCCGTGGGGGGAAGGGACTTTACGTGCCGGCGGGCTGGGATTGATTTCGTTCTTGGTGCTTGGTTGCGGTCAGCTTGCGGCGAGCCTGGGCGAGGTCATAGTGGGCTTGCAGACGCATCCAGAAGTCGGCGGTGCTCCAGCCGATGCGTTCCAAGGCAATGGCCATCGCGGGCGATATACCGCAACGACCGTTGAGCAGGCGAGAAGCGGTGTTCCTGCTCACGCCGAGGCGGGCGGCGAATTCGTTGACGCTCCAACCCACCTCCTCCAAATCGTCTCTTAAACTTTCGCCTGGGTGGGATGGGTTGTCGCGACTCATTGTGCGGTTATCTACTTGACGCCGTGGTGGCGGTCAGCTTACGGCGGGCCTGGGCAAGATCGTAGTGGGCTTGATAGCGCATCCAGAAGTCGGCGTCGCTCCATCCGAGACGCTCCAGGGCTAGGGCGACCTTTGGGGAGACGCCGCAGCGTCCGTTGAGCAGGCGGGAAGCGGTGTTGCGGCTGACACCAATGCGGGCGGCGAATTCGCTGATGCTCCAGCCCATCTCTTCTACGTTATCCCGGACGCTTTCACCTGGATGGCTCGGATTGTCTCGGCTCATTATTCACCTCCTAGTGGTAGTCCTCCAGATTTATATCCACGGCCCTGCCGTCCTCAAAACGGAAGGTTATCCGCCAATTTCCGCTCACACGGACGCTCCAAACGCCCCTTCGGTTACCCCTCAATTGATGCAAACGGTTGACGGGCTGATCCAGATTACGAGGGTGTCTGGCCAAGGATAACTGGTCAAGGATCCGTCTAATCCTACGCACGTGGGCGGGATTTAGACGGCGTGCGTCCCCGCGTTCCCAATATCGCCGCAACCCCGAATGTCTGAATTCCACATCAGGATTGTATCGGGTGGAGGTGCGGGTTGCAATCATGCAGAGGGTGGGGCCGGCTTAGAGGGATTTGTTCAAGACGATGTTGTCGATGAGGCGGACGTTTCCGATATGGACGGCGGTGGAGAGCATGGCGCCTTTGGTTGCGACTTCCATTTCAACCATCGTATCCGGGTAGGCGACGCTAACGTAGTCTATTTTCCGAACCAGCGGCTCGCCGGAGAGAATGGTGTGGACGCGACGGCGCAGTTCTTCGGCCCGGACTTCGCCTTCCAACCATAGCTTCTCCGCCTCGCGCAGGGCGCGGTAGACCACAGCGGCGGCGCGGCGTTCAGCGGGGGTGAGGCGGTTGTTGCGGCTGCTGCAAGCCAAGCCGTCGGATTCCCGCACGGTGGGCGACACGACAATTTCTACAGGCATATTCAGGTCTCTCGCCATAGCCTTCACCACCGCCGCCTGCTGTCCGTCCTTCTGGCCGAAATAGGCGCGGGTGGGGGACGTGACGTTGAAGAGCTTCGCCACCACGGTAGCGACGCCTCGGAAGTGCCCTGGACGGTGGGCGCCCTCCAACCTGCGGCAAACGGCGCCCGGCTCCACCCAGGTGTCCATGCCCGGCGGGTAGAGTTCCGACGCCTTGGGTGCGAAAACCAGGTCCACGTTCTCGCGTTCGAGGATGGCCAAGTCGCGGGCCATGTCCCTGGGGTAGGAAGCGAGGTCTTCGTTGGGGCCGAACTGGGCGGGATTGACGAAGATGCTGACCACCAGGGAGGCGTTTTCCTTTCGCGCCCTTCTCACCAATGAAAGGTGGCCCGGATGCAGAAATCCCATTGTCGGCACGAGGCCGATGGGACGGGGCAGTTCATCGCAAGCCGATACCGCCTGCGAAACGGTTTCGATGACGCGCAAGGCTTCAGCTTTCCAGAAGGTCTTGGAGCAGCGTCTCGTCCATGTCGAAGCTCTCCTTATCGGTGGGGAAAGCTCCTTGGCGAACTTCCTGGGCGTACTTTTCAAGGGCGGCGGCGATGGTCTCAGAGAGGTTAATGTACTGCCGGGTGTGCTTGGGGACGAAATCGTCGTAGAGGCCGAGGATGTCGTGAATCACCTGCACCTGGCCGTCGCAGTGGGGGCCGGCGCCGATGCCGATGGTAGGGATGGCGAGCTTGTCGGTGATTACGCGGGCGAGGGGGGCGGGCACGAGTTCCAGCACGATGGCGTAGCAACCGGCGTCTTGCAGGGCGCGCGCGTCTTCGAGCAGACGACGGGCCTGGCGTTTGGCCCTGCCCTGGACGCGGTAGCCGCCGAATTGATGCACGGACTGGGGGGTGAGGCCAAGGTGTCCCATGACGGGGATTCCCGCTTCGACGATGCGGCGGACCTTCTCGACGGTGGGGCCGGCGCCTTCCAGCTTCACCGACTGGGCGCCGCCCTCCTGCACCAGCCTTCCGGCGTTCTTCATGGCGGATTCGATGCTGGGTTGGAAGCTCATGAAGGGCATGTCGGAAACTACCAAGGCGTTTTCCGCGCCCCTCACCACGGCCTTCGTGTGCCTTACCATGTCGTCCATTGTGACGGGGATGGTGGAGTCGTAGCCGAGGGAGACCATGCCGAGACTGTCGCCGACCAGAATGATCGGGAAGCCGGCCCGGTCGACCAAACGCGCCATTGTATAGTCGTAGGCGGTGACGACGGGGATGCGCTGGCCTTTGGCCTTCATGGTTCGTATGCGGCGGGCGGTCATTCCAAGCATGAGACTAGCCTCCGTCGTTGTGGTTGCGACCGGATGGGGTGAGTTCTTTCGTTTGGCGTGAAGCCTGGGCATCGAATTCCGCTAGTAGGCGGCGCAGCTCGGTTCGCTTGTGTCCATCGAGCGCGGATGCGTGGGCAATCAAAGTCCTTGTCAATTCGGCATAGAGGGGAAGAATTTCAGGGTCGCGGGAATTCAGGGCTTCCAGATGCGCGCGCACCGTGGCCACGTCGCCTCTGGTGACGGGGCCGGTGGTGGCGGCTTCGGCGCCGAGGGCCGCTGCGTTCTCCAGGGTAGTGCGGGCGAGGGGGATGAGGGACTGGAAAGCTGTTTCCTGGTCTATGCCCATGTTCTGCCAGAGGGCGGCGGCGGAGCGGAGGAGTGCGACGAGGGCGCCGCAACTCATGACCGCCGAGGCGTGGTACAGGGGCCGGTCTGCCGGCGCGATTTCGATGGTCCGACCGCCCAGGTCCGACGCCATAGACTCCAGGGTTTGGCAGAGCCATCCGGTTCCCTCGACGGCGAAAGTCACGCCCTTCAGTCGCGCCCGGGCGATGGCTGTGGCGTCTCCATTCGTAGGCAAGGGAGTGAAGGTTTGGAGAGGGTGGAAGGAACCGCAGAGGGCGCCGGCGGCCTGAGCGTCGTTGAGGAGGGCCGAGGTGGCTGCTCCGCAGCAGTGCGCCACCCCCCGGCCTTTGGGCCAGTCTATAGAGGACGCCACTTGAGCGATTGCGTCGTCAGGAACGGTAAGGAATACGAGGCGGCAGCGGTCGGCAACGGCCTGGGATCCGATCACGGCGCGGCAGCCGGGGATCAGTCGGGCGAGACGCTGGGCTGAAGCGTGGGAGCGGCTCGCGACTGCTTCGACCTTCCATCCGGCGTCGGAGAGGGCGCCGGCGAGGGTTGCGGAGAGGGCGCCGGCGCCGATGAAGCCGACGTTGGGGCGGGTTTCGACTGAATGGGAAAGAATTCCCTGGGTTGCCGTCTCGGTCCTCATGGGATCCCAGCGGCCTCCTGAACTCGGCGGAAGGCTCACCCCCCGAACGGGTGGATGGCGGGGCTATGATACCACCGCAGGGGTAGGGCTTCAACGCCGAGGATGGGACGCTATGAACTCGTTCAAGCATATATAGGACAGGCAGTTGACGAACGCCGGCATCTCGGTGTATTATAAGTCCGTACACCCCCTGTGGGCTTCGGCCTCAGGGCGCGGGGCTGCCTTCAGGCAGCCTCAGCTTTTTTGAGGACTATTTCCTATTCGAGCGAACGTCTACATCGACGGCTTTAATCTTTACTATCGCGCCCTACAGCATACGCCATATCGTTGGCTTAACTTAGGTAAGTTAGCACATAAATTGCTATCGGGGCACCATATAGGGCACATTCACTATTTCACAGCCCTCATTGACCACCGACACGGCGACCCTGATCAACCTCAGAGACAACAGGTCTATCTTAGGGCACTGAGAACTATCCCAAACCTTTCCATTCATTACGGGCACTTCCTCTCAAAGACGAAGCGTCGGCCGTTTGTGCAGCCACCGCCTTCCGGCCCCCGCACCGTAGATATACTGGACACCGAGGAGAAAGGTTCTGACGTCAACCTGGCATCGTATCTGTTGTTGGACGGGTTTGAGAATCAATACGATCTGGCAGTAGTCATTTCGAACGATTCGGACCTCGTGACGCCCATAAGAATGACAAGAATCAGGCTGGGTAAGCAGGTGGGCGTCTTCGATCCCAGCCATAGAAAGAGCTTTGAACTTTCCAATGCCGCTTCCTGGTACAGGCGGTTGCGAAAAGGCCCGCTTCGCGCCAGCCTGTTTCCGGATACTATCGAGGACGCCCAAGGTTTTATCACCAAGCCCAAAGGCTGGTGACTTCTGAATTTCCCCACATTCATGGGCCATTAGGGGATATTCGACACGTCAACTCGTTCTTGACACCGGAAACATACCTTATCTATAATTGCCTCACCTCTAAGTGACCTCGGCGAAAGCCGTGGGCTTTTAGGGGTGCACGTAGTTTGAAGAAAGGAGTGGCTGAATGGCAAACAAGGACATTGCATTGATGGCCCACCTCATGCGCCGCGCCGGTTTCGGAGCCACTTACGACGAGCTCGAAGCTCGAGCCGCAAAGGGTTACGAAGCCACCGTGGAAGAATTGGTGGACCCGGACGCCCACGGCGTGCCGGAGTACGACGAGTTGACTCTGGCTCGCTATTTCCCTGACATGGAGGTGCCTTCTGCCCCCGCTATGGGCACGGCCAACTTCATGTACCACCTGTACACCACGCCTCGCCCTCTGGTGGAGAAGATGACCCTCTTCTGGCACATGGTCTTCGCCACGGGCAACTCCAAGGTGGACAACCCGCCGGAGATGCTCCAGCAGATTCAGATGTTCCGCGACCACGGAATGGGCAACTACAAGGAACTTCTGGTCCGCCTTTCCAAGGACCCCTCCATGATCTTCTGGCTCGACAACAACGAGAACCATAAGCGCGCCCCCAACGAAAACTGGGGTCGGGAGCTTCTGGAACTCTTCTCGATGGGCCAGGGCAACTACACGGAGGACGACGTGAAGATGGCGGCCCGAGCCTTCACCGGCTGGACGATTCTGCCGAAGATTCCGCGAACGCCCTACCAGCGTCATCACTGGAAGTTCATCTACAAGGCGGAAGACCACGACCACAGCGAGAAGACCTTCCTGGGCCGCACCGGCCGCTTCAACGGGGAGGACATCATAGACATCGTCGTGGAAGAGCCGGCGACGGCGAACTTCATGGCCCGCCACCTGTACAACTTCTTCGTCGCCGACGAGGTGCAGGTGCCCAGCTGGCTGGACGTGCCGCCCAAGGACCCGGAGGCCGTCGACGCCATCGCAAAGGTTTTCGTCGATTCGGAATTCGACATCAAGGCGACTCTGCGCTTCATCCTCAACTCAGACTTCTTCAAGGACGAGAGCGCGTGGTTCGCCAAGGTCAAGAACCCGGCAGAGGTGGTCGCGGGAACCATTCGCCTCGTCGGAGACTTTCAGGAGCCGCGCCCGGGCGTGCTTCCCATGGGACTGGAAGGCACTTACCAGGGCCAGGACCTGATCAATCCCCCCAGCGTCGAAGGCTGGCACACGGGCAGGGAGTGGATAGACACCGGCTCCCTGGTTCGCCGCGTCAACTTCGTCGCCGACAGTTTCAGCAACGCGGAGATGCCCGGAATCAAGTCCATCATCAACAGGCTGGGCGCCCGCGAAACCCTCACCCCGGAGGAGTTCGTCGACGGATGCCTGGAGCTCCTGGGCGCCGTTCAGATAAACGACGAGACCCGGGAACAGCTTCTCACCCACGTGCGTTCCGGCGGCGACGTCAGCCGCGGGGCCACTGAGGAAGAGGCCAGGGCCTTCGGCAAGAGGGTCACGGAAGTGCTACAACTCATAGCCGCAACCAGGGAGTACCAGTTCGGCTAGAAGACTAGGAAAGCTACGATGAAACAACAGCCCACAGAAAGGAGTGAACGTCATGGCTAAAGATCCAGTCTTGGTAATTTTTCAGCTGACCGGAGGTAACGACTACCTCAACACGATTGTGCCTCGCCAGAACCCCCTCTACAGGGACTACCGAAAGCTGGTGGTCATCCCGGAGGGAGAAGAGGTGCCCATCGACGACAACTACGGCTTCCATCCTGAGATGGCCCCCATCAAGCAGTTCTGGGACGAGGGCAAGATGGCCCTGATTCACGGAATCGGGTACGACAACTCCCCCAGGTCTCACTTCCGCTCGATGGACATCTGGCACACCTGCGAGCCGGACAAGGTAGGCACCGAGGGTTGGGTCGGCCGCTCCATCAAGGCCGTTGACCCCGAAAAGGAGAACGTGCTCACGGGCGTGAACTTCGGGCAGGGCCTCCCCCGCGCGATGGCGCTTCCGGGCGTGCCCGTGGCGTCGGTTTCCGACATCGAGAACTACGGCGTGCTCACCGGCATCACGGACGAGGACCAGCGCATGCGCGCCCTGGACCGCTTCCAGCGGATCTACTCGCCGGCCATAGGCCGCGGCCCGGTCATGGACTATCTGGGCCAGACGGGTCTCGACGCGCTCAAGGGCGCCGACATCCTGAAGACCGCGCCGGAGATGTACAGTTCCGACGTGGAGTACGCGGCGACGCCCATCGCGCAGAAGCTCAGGGGCATCTCGATGGTGCACCAGGCGAACCTGGGGACGCGCTTCTTCTACACCCAGCACGCCAGCTTCGACACCCACGCCAGCCAGATGGCCGGCCACGAGCAGCTGTGGAAGGACTCCGCAGCCGCCATCTCGGACTTCTTCGCCGACCTGCGGGCCAACGACGCCGCTGAGAACGTGGTGCTTATCATGTTCAGCGAGTTCGGTCGTCGCGTCCGCGACAACGGCTCCGGCACCGACCACGGCGCCGGCGGAATCGCCTTCGCCATCGGCGACCCCGTCGCGGGCGGTCACTACTCCGAGTACCCGTCCATGAACGAGGAAGACCTCCAGGAGGGCGACCTCGCCCCCAACTACGACTTCCGCGGCTTCTACTCGACGCTGCTGGAGCAGTTCATGGGTCTGGACCCGACGGAGATAGTGGGCGGCACCTTCGAGCAGCTGGACTTCATCGCGAAGTAAGCTCTCGTTGCCAAGGGACCCCATAGGTATCCGGTAACGAACGACGGGCCATCCCGCCGCAAGGGGTGGCCCGTCTCTGTTTTTCAGAAAATCATCAGCAGGGGGAATAGATGCCAGTAACGCAGATAGCGACGGGTAAAGCATTCAGCTACGTTGACAACATCGGCCAGATAGGAACTTCCGCAACCAGCCTGCGCCATCCCGTGGGGCTTGCCCGCGGTGCCGACGACGTGCTGTACGTGGCCAACTGGGGCACGGAGTCCCAGGGCGGCGCCAGGATAACCAAGTGCGTGATGTCTACCCAGGAGTGGCTGGCGGACATCGGGAGTCCCGGCTCCGGGGACGGGGAGTTCCTCTGGCCCGGCGGACTCACCACGGACTCCGACGAGAATCTCTACCTGACGGACCAGGCGGACAGCAAGGTGGTCGTCTTCGACAAGGAGGGCGGGTTCATCGGCAAGTGGGGAGAGGAAGGCTCCGAGCCGGGCCGGATGATGCGGCCCAGCGGCATTGCCTTCGATTGTGATGGGAACCTGCTCGTCTCCGACACACGCAACCACCGCATCCAGAAGTTCACGAAGGACGGGCAGTTCCTGGACGCCTTCGGATCGCAGGGATCCGGGCCGGGCGAGTTCGACCTCCCCTGGGGCATCGCCGTCGACGCCGACGGGAATATCTTCGTTGCCGATTGGGGCAACAGCCGCGTCCAGAAGCTGACCGCTTCCGGCCAGCACCTTCAGAGCTTCGGCGAAGCCGGACAGGACCAGGTTGAGTTGAACCATCCCAGCGACGTTTCGGTGGACAAGGACGGCGACGTGTTCGTGGCGGACTGGGCCAACAACCGGGTCGTCATCTACCAGCTGGACGGGACGTTCCTGGTCAAGCTGGTTGGGGACGCGACGAACCTTTCCAAGTGGGCCCAAGCCAAGGTCGCGGCGAACCCGGACTTGGCGAAGGCCCGCGCCCGGGCGGACCTGGAGCCGGAATGGAGGCTGTGGCATCCGCAGGCCATCCTGGTGGACGAAGAATACAACATCATGATAGCCGAGGCCCAGCACATGCGCGTCCAGATCTACCAGAAAGACCCGGACTACTTCGAGGCGCAGTTTACGCTGTAGGCTTAGAGCCTGGCGCGATAGGAAGCGAACGAAAAAGGGGGCGGCTACCGAGCCGCCCCTTTTTGCCGTTGATTGAGCTAAGTTAGTTACACAACTTCAGCGACTATCTTGAAGATACTTGTTCCCGCAGCAACTCACTAATAAGGTTGGTTAAGGGAGTCAAATCTCCGTAATCGCCCCGACGCAACGCGTCATAATATCTTTGCCGCACATCAAGGACCTTAAGCAACTCAGGCAGGATGGTCTTGCCGGACAGTACCGTCTGATTCTTCACACAGATGATATAGTAGCAAATAGCTCTCGCCGTTCGTCCATTTCCATTCACGAAAGGATGTATATTCGTGATTCTCCAGAGGGCATAGGCAGCCAGTTGCAGATGATTGGAGTCGTTCCAATTCAGATTGACCAGATTTACGAAGTCGTCCATCAATGGCTCAACCCGATAGTGAGGGGGAGGCTGATAGTCGCCAACTACCACCCCATGAGAACGGTATTCCCCCGCCTCATGATGCAAAGCGGCTATGGCATGGAAATTGATGGCCTTGATGAGAGACTGCGAGAATAGCGGGCGCCCAATCTCTATAGAGGTCTCTATCAGTGTAAACAGGAAATCGTAGTATCGAAAGCCGTTTGACGTTTCTACCTTCTGGTAGTGTTCATCGTCCTCGTTTTCACCCACTAATCCGAATAAATCCACAACCACACTTACCCGTAGATCCGCCTAGCCAATTCCTCGATTTTCTCCCTGGACATCTTGTTCCTGCTGCTCATCATACCCACTGCAAAAGACACCCTCTGGGCCCGAATGTCTTCCACCGTAAGCGGCTTCTTGGAGGCTTCGCGTATCAATTCGTCCAATTCGCCGTCCGGCTCTCCGGATAGGTCATCGCTGGTATAGACCCAAGTCCTCGCTACCGCCTCGACATTCGGGGGTTTCTCATCAATTGGCTTCGTCAGAATATATCTATTCACAATCCAACTCCTCCGCACAATGTCCTCATTTTCAACTCGCACCGGGGGCGCTGTCAAGAAGAATGGCGGCAGATACCGGTGCCATCGGTTCCTGACGGCCTGCATCCAAATCAGAAGCTTCCACCCTCCGCAGGTTGACAACCCCAATGCCTTCACCCTTATAATGCCGCTATTCTACCAATTCTGGAGGATTCATAATGGCAGACGAGATTATTGCCTATTTCAACGGCGAATGGATTCCCAAGAGCGAGTGCAAGATTACTATGGACAACAGGGGCTTCCGCCTCGGCGACGCGGTGTTCGAGGTGGACCGCACCTACGGCGGCAAGTTCTACAACACGGACGACCACATGGACAGGCTGTTCCGCTCCCTCAAGTACACCCGCATCGACCCAGGCGTCTCCCGGGAGGAGATGATTGGGATTACCAACGAGGCGGTGGCGCGCAACTGGCACCTGGTGCCGGAGGGCGGCGACATGAACGTGCGCCAGATGGTCACCCGCGGGGAGGGTTTTTCGGTCAGCGACGACGCCCCCGCAACCGTGTTCGTAGCCGCATACCCGATGGACTTCAACCGCTACGCCCACCTGTACGACGATGGGGCGCACGTGGTCTTCTCCCGCACCCGCTCCTACCATCCCGACTCCCTTGACCCCAAGGTCAAGCACGTTAGCCGGATGAACTTCGTGCTGGCGGAGCTGGAAGCCCACGACGTGGACCCGGAGTCGTGGCCCGTCCTGCTGGACCTGGACGGCAACATCTCCGAGGGCACGGGCTTCAACTTCTGGATTGTGACCGACGGAAAGCTCCGCACCGCGGGCGACCGCACCCTGCTTCAGGGCGTGTCCCGGAAGACGCTGCTGAGTCTGGCCGAGGAATTGGACATCGAGGTGGAACTGGACGACATCCAGCTCTACGACGCCTACACCGCCGACGAGGCTTTCGTTTCAGGCACGAGCCACTGCCTCCTGCCCGTCTCCAAGCTGGACAACCGCCCGCTGGACGGGGACACGCCCGGCCCGGTGGTATCGCGTCTGCTGGCGGCATGGAGCGAGCGCGTAGGCGTGGACCTGGTCGGTCAGGCGCAGGCGCAAGCCGGCATCGCCAACTAGCTCCAACCTGGAACTGTAAAGACACTTGACGTCCGGGCCGAAGCCTCGGCCCGGACGTATGCCAATGCCACAAAAGAAAGAATAGGGGGATTCTTCATGCGAAAAATGACGCTTGGCAGAACGGGATACGAGGTGACGCAGCTTGGCTACGGCGCCCTTGAGGTGCGCGGCACCAGCAGCGACGATGAACGTGGTCGGATGCCGAACGAAGACCGAGCGGACCAGATTCTGAACGCGGTGCTGGATTCGGGCATCAACTTCATCGACACCGCCTGGTGCTACGGGCGGAGCGAGGAGATGATGGGCAAGTACATCGGCAATCGTCGGGACGATTACGTTCTCGCCGCCAAGACAGGCCACGGGCGTTGCAGCGCCGACAACTTCGCCAGCTACAACCGCAAGGACATGCTGGAATGTCTGGAGGAGAGCCTTCGCAACCTGGGCACGGACCACCTGGACATTGTGCAGTTGCACAATCCCACGGCAGAGGACGTGGAAGAGACGGGCGCCATCGAGACGTTGCAAGAAATCAAGGCCCGCGGGCTGACGAAGTTCATCGGCGTCTCCAGTGTGCTGCCCCACTTGGAGAAGCACCTGGCTACGGGCGTCTACGACGTGTTCCAGATTCCCTATTCGGCGCTGGAGCCGGACCACCACGACATCATCACGAAGATATCCGAGGCCGGCGGCGGGACTATCATTCGCGGCGGCGTAGCCAAGGGCGAGCCGGGCGCCGGCGTCGGCGCGGAGGGCCGCGTCCACAGCACGGGCGGCAAGCGTTGGGACGCCTTCGAGGAGGCCAATCTGGACGAGCTTCGGGAGGAAGGGGAGTCTCGCACCGCCTTCCTGCTGAGATTCACGATGTCGCATCCCCACGCGCACACCATCATCGTCGGCACGCAGAACCCGGCGCATCTGAGCGAGAATGTGGCAGTGGCGGCCAAGGGGCCGCTAGCCGATGACGTGTACGCGGAGGCGAAGAAGCGGCTGGCGACCATCGGGTTGGTGCACGGCAGCGAGTAGTCAACCCTTTGCGTAAAGGTGAATCGAAGCGATTGTATGACTCGGATAACCGCGCAAGTGTCGGACGAACTGGCTGAAGCCCTTGACGCGGCGTCCGTGCGCTTGAAACGCAGCAAGGCTTTTCTAATCCGTCAAGCCCTGGAGTGCTACTTGGAAGATCTGGACGACCTCGCCGTGGCGACGGAACGCCTACGAGACCCGTCGGATCCCGCTCTGGAATGGGATGAGGTCAGGCGCGAGCTTCTATCGCTGAATTGAGCAAAGTGTCCCTTCTACCCGATAGGAGACCTTTGCATAACCCTAATCCTTTCTCCCGCGAAAGCGTGAGTCCACCCTCCACCACCCCTGGATTCCCGTTTTCACGGGAATAAGGGAGATACGATGCGGGATGCTCGATGGTTATGCAAAGGTCTGCTGCCCTAGGCGCGGGGGGTTAGTTCCGAGACGTCAACTCCGGTAAGAACAGCCACTACGGGGTCGGCCAACTGGCCGGCCCTTTCCTTTACGCCGTCGCGGTCGAGGGTGCCAACCGGGTGATGGGTGTAGATTACCGGGAAGTTGGGCGCGCCCCAAGTTTCCGCCATCCCCTTCGCCGTGACCTCAAACCGGTCGGTGCAGATTACCGCCGCGGGGACGCCTGCCTTCTCAACGTGAATTCCGTCGTGCACACTGCACGCGCTGCAGGAACCTCAATCACCCACCGCGACAATTGCGCCGTCGCACTCCTTCGCCAGCTGCTCCACCACCTGCGGGTCGGCGGGCTTGGAGGCGGAGGGCTTGCGGTGGTACATGGCCACGGAAGTCTCAAACCGGTCTTCCAGGATGGACGCCAGGTCTTCGAGAAGCTCCTTGGCGTTGGTCTTGCTGTCGTCGATCAGGCCGATGCGCTTGCCGCGAATGTCCAGAAGTCTGGGCGCGACGCTGAAGCTCGCCACCAGCGGTTGAGTCGTAGGGTCTACCAGTTCGTATGCGCCGTTCTTGGTCATGTCGTGCTCCTTTTGGTGGTTTCGGGTATCGTTGACGGGCGATTCAGGCAATCGGGGCTAGGGCGGGGCCACTGGACGCGGCGGGTGACGGAGGTGGAGGAGACCTTCGGCCCCCAGCTGGGGATGACGGCCATGTGGGATGACTCCGCTCCGCCGGCGAACACAATCATTATATCGTCCGGGGAGAGGATAAGCTGTAGATATTCGTCCTCGTCGCCGTCGGATATTTCGCCTTCCAGCGCGCCTCCCCGCTTCAGGTCGGCCATCGACCGCTTCAGACGGGGATGGAGGTATCGACGAATGTCGTCCTTCGTCCAGTCCTCCCAAACGTCGCTGGTGCCTGCAAAGACGACCGCCACCTCCCCCTGACGCAGCACCTCCGAGGTGTCGCCAACGGAGCCGACGGACGCCATAGAGGTGCCCAGGTTGGAAATCGTGTCGGCGGTGGAGTAGAGCATGGTCTCCGGCGTGTTGCTGGCGCGCACCTGTCGCGGCCCCTCGCAGGCGAAGACGGTGACGGCGCTGTCCTCCCGCTTGAACCCGCGCTCCACGTGATGAGGCGTCCAATGAGTCCCCCCCTCGTTTTCGGCGATGCAGTAGCTGAACTTGCCCGGATGCCCCAGGATGGTGCGGTCGAAGAGGCCCGGAATGGCGGCGCAAGTGTTCATCAGGATGAGTCGGACGGCCCGCCCAATGGTGGAGTTGGCGCGGTTTCCGGGGCCGAAGAGGTTGTTGCGGCTGTTGACGCCGAGGGCGGGAACCACGGGGCCGTTGACGATGACGAGGATGCCGGCGCCGCCCAGGCTGGACGATGGGCCGATGAGGTTGAAGGCGGGATCCAGCATGGCTTCGGCGGTGCCAAGGACGACAGGGAAGTATTCGGGCTTGCAGCCGGCCATGACGGCGTTGGCGGCGACTTTGCCGACGGTTACTTCGCGGCGGCGTTCGGGGAGTTCTCCGATGACTTCGTCGGCGGGGCGATTGCCGACGGCGAGGAATTCTTCGACGCGCTCTATAGTTGGGGGCACGACGGGGAGTCCGTCGGTCCAACCGAGGGCGTAGCACTGCTCGACGGCCTCGACGGGGTCGTTCCATTGAGCCTGGACAAGAGAACCTAAGCCTGAGGTCATTCCTTTTCCCCTTGCAGAATGTTCATACTTCTACTCCCCAACGGCGGCTGCGCCGGCGCCGGAGATTTCCTCGTCTTCCTCGCCCGACCCGCCGGCGGTGCCGACGGCGCCGACGAGAACGCCGTCCTTGAATACGGGCATGGCCCCCTGCTGCGGCATGAACCGTCCATGAAACATCTGCTGGAGGCCGTGGGCGACGGGACGACCCGAACGCTCCAGAAGCTCGCCGCTGGGAACGCCTTCGTAGGCGACGGTTGCGACGGCCTTGCCGCGACTGCTTTCCGTCCACCACCAGATGGCGTTGTCCATCCTGGCGGCGGCAACCAGGTCGCCCCGCGCGTCCACCACGGACACAGCGACGGTGAGGTTGAGGCTGCGGGCCTTGTCGAAGGCGGCTTCCAGGATGTTCATGCCGTCCTGGAGGGTAATGGCGGGCATAGGGCGTCTCCTTGGCTGCGGTCGTGACTGGTAGGGAATGATGTAGGTTCAGGATAGCGGAAGGGCGGCGGGCGGTCAAACAGGGGTGGAACAGAATCAACCTGTGATGTACTATCCTCACATCCGACTTGACCTACGGCTTACTAAGGGTTAAACTAGCATTAACGTTCTTCTCCAAGTGTAATGCCTGATTGCTCATACATACGCGACTATTCCATCAGACCATCCCATGGATCGTGGGAAGTCACGATACAAACCGCTACGGGGCTTCATTATGTAACATTTAACGCAATACTCAGCAATACATTTCAAGACGTTCGTCTCATCTCAGCAGTTAAATCTGATAACTATCCATCTTTGCGGACGACACGATTCTCCATTCCCCAAGAGTCCACAGACGAAAATGCACTTAAAGAATTTCTGCGAATCCTTCAATGGACAGTAACGATTTCCGATGATGCAGATGAGTCCCACGCCCTCCGTTTTCACAGAATTCCCAATCCGTTGGGCGCAACTACGCGTAGCAAGATGGGTTCCCTAGTCGTTCAAGCCAAGCTATATCCCCGATCAGGGACTGAGTCCGCCACCTTGGCGATTGCTAACAGGATGAAAAATTGGATTGCGCGACATCCCAGATATAGAAATGCGGACGTAATGGTCCCCGCGCCTTCAGGCAATCCGAGAGCTACCAATGTTTTACCTGAATTCATCGCAAAGAGGCTTTGCGACTCGTTCAATTCCCAGTTGGTCAAGTGCGAGAAAATCAAGTCAACCAAGGAACAGAAAATTCTGACGGAAGAACTCAGAGAATTGCCGCCACCGGAGAGGCTCCCCATACTAAAGGACAACGTAGCGAGTAAATTCAGGGTGAACACCGATTTACGCAACAAGACCGTTTTGATCCTTGATGACCTCTACGGGTCCGGAGCAACTCTCCAAGAATTGGGTATGGCCTGCCGTAAAGCGGGCGCAAGTTGTATTTTAAGCTTAACAGCCACCAAGAACATCACGTTTTCCGATGGGCTCGTCCAAGAAGACTGGAATAAAATTTACGAAATGTATCAAAAAGCGAGGCAATTAGATGACGAATAAACACCTCCTCTTCGCCCTTCTCCACCGATTGGTTGACCTTCGCTCCCTGAGAGCCTCTGCAAGGACCCTCAGCAATGTAGACGACTTGGATATTCAAGACGTAGTCACCTTCATAAAGCCACGCCTTTCGCCTAAGGAAATTGCGAGAATAGAGAAGGCCATCTCTCAACCCAACGCCCTGGCAGACCTGTGGAGAGAATTGGACGAAGCCGGAGTAGCAGTAATTGCCATGGGCGACAAACTATACCCCCCGTCCCTTTTGGAATTGAAGTCTCCGCCTCCAATACTCTACGTCAAGGGTGACATCCGCAGCATTCAACTTCCCGGCATAGGCATTTGCGGTTCACGCAAAGCTACGCAAGCAGGATTGGAGCATGCGGAAACGTTCGGGGAGATAACGGCTTCTGAAAACGTTACGGAGATTAGTGGTTACGCCAGGGGCGTAGATGAAAAAGCACACTTGGGCGCACTGCTATCGGGTGGTAGTTCGGTAGCTGTGCTCGCAGAAGGCATCCTGAGATTCCGACACAAGCGGGCCTTCAGAGACATCTCCAACCTAGACAGCCACATGGTTGTCATCTCCGAATTCCCTCCTCACAGGCCGTGGACCGTCTACAACGCAATGAAGCGCAACGACACAATCCTCGGATTGTCTAAGGCGCTGGTTGTTGTAGAAGCCAGCGCGAAAGGCGGCACCCTGGACGCCGGCCTGAAATGCCTGAAGCATGGAAAACCCCTCTTCGTCCTTCAGTATAAGGAAGAGTCTGAAATGCCTGCCGGCAACCGGAAGCTGATTGAGTTGGGTGGCGTACCTGTGAGCACCAACAACGAGCTTCGTTCCCTTATCCGTAGTATCGACCCGCAACCCAAGGTGACCGTTTCGAACAAACCAAAGCAAGCATCCCTAACCATCTAACCACTCATAAGGAGGCCCATCATGGCGGACGTTGTTATTCGGAACGGCAAGATTATTGACGGGGCGGGCAATCCCTGGTTTCACGGCGACGTGGCCGTTTCGGGCGGCACGATTACCGCCGTCGGCGAGGCGCCGGAGTCGGCGTCGAAGGTCATCGACGCTGAGGGGCTGTGCGTCTGTCCCGGCTTCATCGACATGCACTCGCACCCCGACCTGACGCTGTTCTACAAGGACGTGGAGGACTACAAGCTGCGTCAGGGCGTCACCACCGAAGTCGGCGGCAACTGCGGCTTCACCGCCGCGCCCCTCAGCGACGCCACCGGCGACGACCTGCAACGCTACACCGCCTTCATCACGCCGCCCACGGGCGTGACGTGGGAATGGCGCACCTTCGGCGAATACCTGAAGGCGGTGGAGGAGTCGCGGCCCGCCACGAATCTCGCGCCCTTGGTGGGCCAGGGGACGGTTCGAATCGCCGTCATGGGATTCGAAGAACGCACGCCCACGTCGGACGAGCTTCGGGAGATGCAGGCTCTCGTGCGGGAGGCGATGCAGGCGGGCTGCTTCGGCATCTCCACCGGCCTCATCTACGTGCCCGGCGCCTATTCGTCAACGGAGGAGATCGCTTCCCTGGCGCGGGTGGCGTCGCGGTTCGGCGGCTTCTACGCCACGCACATGCGGAACGAAGGCGACCGGCTGTTGGAGTCCATCGAGGAGTCACTGACCATCGGACAGCAGGCTAACCTGCCCGTCCAGATTTCGCATCACAAGGCCACGGGAAGCAACAACCACGGCAAGGTCGTCGAATCGTTGGAGCTAATCGGCGCGGCGCGAAGGCGGGGGATGGACGTGACGGTTGACCAGTACCCCTACGCGGCGGCGAGCACCACGCTCCAGGCGATTCTGCCGCCGTGGGCGCAGGAGGGCGGCGTGGACCGCATTGTGGCGCGGCTGCAAGACCCGGAAACCCGCGCCGTAATAGTGGGGCAGATGTTGAACGAAAAGGGGGAGATTCGGACGGGCGGCGTGCTTGCGGACATTCTGATTACGTCGGCGAAGTCGGAGGTCAACGGCAGGTTCGCCGGCCACACCATCGGGGAAATCAGCGACGTGAAGAACAGTTCGCCGGTGGACACGGCCCTGAATCTGCTGGTGGAGGACCGGTGCGCCGTGGGCATGGTGATTTTCTCGATGGACGAGGAGGACGTGCGGACGGTGATGGCGAGTCCGCACACGATGATAGGGTCCGACGGGCTGTTCCAGCTGGGGAATCCGCATCCGCGAATCTACGGGACGTACCCGCGGGTGCTGGGGCGGTACGTGCGGGAGGCTGGGGCCCTGACGCTGGAGGAGGCGGTGCGGAAGATGACGTCGTTTCCCGCCCAGCGGCTGGGGCTGCACAACAAGGGAACGCTGCGTCCGGGCGCCGACGCGGACATCGTGGTCTTCGACCCGGACACAGTCATCGACCGGGGGACATTCCGCGACCCCAACCAATATCCGGCGGGCATCGAACACGTGCTGGTAAACGGACGCATAAGCGTCTCCAAGTCCCGATTCACAGGAGAAACCGCAGGCCAAGTGCTGCGCCACAGCCGGTAGGGGAACTCGGCTGGTGGTTTGACGCTCCCATGCATCGTTGATAGCATCCTTGTATAAGCATCGGAGTATTGGAAATGACCACCGCGAAATTTGACAGCTTGGAAGCCATCCTCAAGGACAGCAAGCACAATCTGACGTTATTCGATGACGTTGATGTCGCAACGCTGAACGAACGCGTTGTCTTCAAGCAGCACAGGGGGAAAGAAACCCCCTTCGTCAACTGCGTCCTACGAGACAAGGACATTCGACTGACGCCGGAGGAAGTGGTGCGGCAGCTATATGCGGCAAAGCTCTTGACCCATTACGGCTACCCCAGGAAGCGGCTCGCAATGGAGTACGGCGTCAATTTTGGTAGGCAGAGGAAACGCGCGGACATAGTGATTCTGGACAAAGACCGGCCGGAAGCCGCCTACGCCGTAGTCGAGTTGAAGAAGCCGAAGCTCAGCGACGGCAAGAACCAACTCCGCTCCTACTGCAACGCCACCGGCGCGCCCATCGGGGTGTGGACCAACGGCGGGATTATCTCCCACTACAACCGCAAAGACCCCAACTACTTCGAGGAGATTTCGGACCTGCCCAAGGCTACTCAAACTTTGGCGGATATTCTCAACGAGCGGTTTACGCTAAAGGATCTCATCATCAGGGACAAGGTTGCCAACGAGCGAAAGTCCCTGAAAGACATCATTCTGGAGATGGAAGACGAGGTGCTGGCCAACGCGGGGGTGGACGTCTTTGAGGAGGTGTTCAAGCTCATTTTCACCAAGCTCTATGATGAGTATCTAAGCAAAGACGACAAAGGCATTCTCAACTACTTTGTGAATCAGGTAACCAACACTGCCGTGCGCGAAAATGGCCCATCGTATCTGGGAGGCCAGGATTACGAGGCTCTCAAGGGCGCCGTGGCGGGTGTTTCCGATGACGGCTTTCGCGTCATGGAGTTCCGAAATACCGGGCAGACGGATATGGAACTCAAGGGCAAGATTCAGGACTTGTTTGCCCGCGCCATAGAAGAGTGGCATGGGGTTTTCCCTAAGGGATCCTCCTTTGAACTGTCCGACAGCCACATGGCCGTCTGCGTCTCCAGCCTGCAGGACGTAAAGCTGTTCAACTCCAACTTGCTGGTGGTGGACGAGGCCTTCGAGTATCTGGTCAACAAGTCCGCCAAGGGAGAAAAGGGGCAGTATTTCACCCCGCGCCATGTAATCGATATGTGCGTCCAGATGCTCAACCCGCAGCGTGGGGAGTACATGATAGACACGGCATCGGGCAGCTGCGGCTTTCCCGTGCATACCATATTCAAGCTGACGGGGCGGCTTTTCACCAACGAGGAGATTCCGAAACAAGACAAGGATGACGTGCTGAAAGTCTTTGGCATCGACTTCGACGAGAAGACGGTGCGAGTTGCGCGCACCCTGAACCTCATCGCCGGAGACGGCGAGACCAACGTCCTCCATCTCAACGCCCTCGACTACGAACGTTGGGAGGACCGAACTGAAAATGATTCAGAGTGGATTAGCACCTACGGCAGAGGTTTCAGCAGACTGAAAGGGCGGAGGGCAGAACCCGGGCAAAACAGGCGGTTTAACTTCGACATTCTCATGGCTAATCCGCCCTTTGCGGGAGACATCAAGGAAACCCGCCTTCTGCACCAGTACGAAATCGCCCTCAACAACGGTCGCTTCAAGAGCAAGGTTGGGCGGGACATTCTGTTCATCGAGCGCAACCTGGACTTTCTCAAGCCCGGCGGCCGCATGGCTATCGTTCTACCCCAGGGCCGGTTCAACAACACATCCGACAAGTATATCCGAGATTTCATCGCGGAACGCGCCCGCATCCTGGCAGTGATTGGGCTGCATCAAAATACCTTCAAGCCCCACACAGGCACCAAGACCAGCGTGTTGTTCCTCCAGAAGTGGGATGATGATCTGTGCCCGCTGATGGAAAACTACCCAATCTTCATGGCCGTCTCTGAGAAGGGGGGCAAGGACAACTCCGGGGATTACGTCTACGTCAAGAACGGCAAAGGCGAATACCGGCTGGACAAGAACGGCCACATGATTGTCGACCACGACCTGCACAACCACGACGGGGAATTGCCAAAGGGCATTGCGGAGACATTTATTAAGTGGGCGAAAGTCCAGGGCTTGAGCTTTTGGGGAGGCAACTTCAGTGAAAGGCGGGCGGCGCAGATTGCGGCTTGGCGTGATTTCAAGGCCTCCGCAGCCAGGAGCAGGATCTACGTGGATCCTGACATAGATATTTCCGCCCTGTGCGATGAGATAAACGAGCCGCCTGAAGGGGTCTTTGATTGATTTACATCGATACCGATGTGCTGATACACGCTTACATAGTCCAAGACGAAAGGAAACACAGGCAGGCCAATGAGTTGATTGAATCAGCCGTCGCCAACGCAAGCGTAGTTATATCAACCTTATCAATTCAAGAAGCGTTGTTTGCTCTGGATAAGAACCACGTAGGTTCTGACAGGGTGTTGGAAATTTACGACGCGCTGATGGAAATGCGACCATTTGCCTATGACCTGGACGACTTGAAAAGAGCCGTAAACATCGCAAAGCAAGTTGGTTTTCGAAGAATGAACGACTGCATCCATACGGCAATCGCTGAGTCTCACTGCTCGGAGTTGATTACATACAACCGCCATGACTTCAACAGAATCCGCGATTACGCCACGGTTGACATTCGGATTTTGTGATTCACCTTCATTGATTTCACGATGCGATTCAGAATCATCACTTTCTCCAAGCTCTTTCTGCACCCAGATAATCGTTGGGATAGCGAGTATTTATCCTTTGAGCCGTATAAGAATCGAAGCCTTGAGTATGTTCCCATAGGAAATATCCTTACTGCATCTCAATATGGCGCTTCCATCGAAATGAACGAGGAAGGCATCGGCACAAAGATTTACAGAATGGATGAGATGAGCAATATGCTGTGCGACAGGCATGTATCAAAGTACGCGCAGTTGGACGGAGTTCAGCTTAGTGCCTATAAGTTGAGAGATAGAGACGTACTCTTTAATCGCACAAACTCTCAGGCATTTGTCGGACGCACGGGGATATTCAAACGGTTCTCGAATGAAGATTATGTCTTTGCATCTTACCTGGTCCGATTAAATCCAGACCCTGCGATAGTTACACCTGAGTACTTGACCGCTTTCTTGAACACTTCTTACGGCATTCTCGATGTCAAACGCCGCGCTCGCATTTCCATAAACCAGTCAAACGTGAACGCCGAAGAACTAAAGAGGGTCGAGATTCCGTTAATCTGCAAAGAATTGCAAGCAAAAATCACTTCGTCTTTTGATTCTGCGTTCAACTCGATTCAAGAGTCTGAGACGAAGTACAGGGAGGCGGAAACGCTTCTGCTTGAGGAATTGGGGCTGGCGGGATGGCGTCCCAGGCAACGGCTTACTTTCATCGTAAACTCCTCTGATGTTAGGAAAGCGGGGCGGATGGATGCTGACTACTTCCAGCCCAAGTACGCCGAAATCGTCAACGCCATCAAGCGTTACTCCGGCGGTTGGGACACGTTGGGCAATCTGGTGACCGTAAAGGATAAGAATTTCAAGCCGCAGAACGATACGGAATACAGCTACATTGAGCTTGCCAACATTAGCGGCAACGGCGAAATAACCGGTTGTACAGTCGAACAAGGCCAAGATTTGCCCAGCAGGGCCAGGCGGCAAGTGGCAGAGGGGGACGTAATCGTATCCTCCATCGAAGGCTCGTTAGCCAGCATCGCGTTGATAGAGGCCGAATACGACCAGGCCCTCTGCTCCACCGGATTCTACGTCGTCAACTCAAACACGTTGAATTCGGAAACGTTGCTCGTGTTCCTCAAGAGCATTGCGGGACAGATGCAACTTAAGAAGGGGTGCAGCGGCACGATACTAACGGCAATCAGCAAGGACAAGTTAAAGGAAATCGTCCTGCCAGTCATCCCCGAGGAAGTTCAAGAGGAAATTCGGCAGAAAGTTGTTGAGTCCGCCAATCTGAGGCGGGAGTCGAAGCGGCTGCTGGAGTGCGCCAAGAGGTCGGTGGAGATGGCCATCGAGCAGGACGAGGAAACGGCGCTGAAGTGGCTCGAAAGCGCCGTTGCGTGAGAAATCTGTCACCACCGCCGCCCGTCTGATAGCCTGTTGGTGTACTATAGGTGCATGGGACGCATTGATGTGGACATTGATGATGAGGCGTGCGCCGAAGTGGTGCGCCGGTATCAGTTGAAGACCAAGCGTGAGGCGATTAACTTCGCCCTCCGGACCCTGGCTGGCGAATCATTGTCGATAACTGAGGCCCCCAGCCTCCGCGGCATCGGTTGGGAAGGCGACTTGGAAGCGATGCGGCGTTAAGCGGCCTCAATGTCGGTGAGGCTGAAATCTTCGCCCTTGAACAGAAGCGGCTCACGGGCAGCTTCCGCCAGCGCATAGGAAAAGCAGTCACCAAAGTTTAACTCTGCCCGATGGTTGCCCCGGCCGAATCGCTTCCAGGCTTGGCGCGCGCCTTCGGCATGGGCATGAGTGACCGGAACCAGTTCTATCCCCGCATTTTCCAGAAAGGCATCCAATTCCTGTCTCGCACTGGGACCGCCGCGACTTTCCACCACGATAGCGGCTTCCAGGAAACTGGCAACCGACATGCGGCAACGCGGGGACTCTTCAATGGCCTGCTCGAAACGCCGGGCGTCGGACTCTTTGAAGAGAATCGCCAAAATCGCCGACGTATCTACTATCACCTGGGCAGTCCGTCTGGGCCGTAGAGGAAATCGCCGTGTTCAGTGGCGGATGGGCCGTCCTGGAGCAGGCTGGCGCAACGGTCGGCTATGGCGCGCAGCTTCTGAGCGCGGGTTTCGGCGTCGGCCTCGCGCTGACGCTTCTCTCGTTGCAACCGCTCTTTCAGGGCGACGGTGATGGCGCCCGTCAAGCTCTCGCCCGTGAGTCGGGCCAACTCGTCGGCCAGACGGTAGGTTTCTTCGCTTTCGATGTTGAGGCTCACTGGCCTTACCTCAGAATTGATTCGTGGCAGCGCGTCAAACATACACCAGCCCGCCACCTCCCGCAACGCCCCACAATCGTTGATTCATTCTGCCGCGCTGGTGTATCCTTGGTGTATGGGACGCACCAACGTGGATATAGACGACAAAGCATGCGCAGAGGTGATGCGCCGGTATCAGCTAAGAACCAAGCGCGAGGCGATCAATTTCGCCCTCCGGACCCTGGCTGGGGAATCATTGTCGATAACTGAGGCCCGCAGTCTTCGCGGCATCGGTTGGGAAGGCGACCTGGAAGCCATGCGGTCTACTTCCTCGTCGTGATTCTTGTTGACACTTCGGCCTGGATAGAGTTTCTGCGAGATGCGGGAACTACGGTCTGCGAGGAGGTGGACCGGTTAATGGCCGGGGAGGTGGCCGTCAGCGACGTTATTCGCATGGAGATTCTGGCCGGCGCACGCGACGAAGCGCATCTGACAACTCTGCGGCGTCTACTCGCCCGGGCAACCGTAATTCACACTCTTCCAACGGACTACGATGACGCCGCCGCACTCTATCGTCATTGCCGTCGCCGGGGCGAGACCGTTCGCAAGTTGGTCGATTGTCTCATCGCCGCCGTTGCGATACGTGCCAACGTTGCCGTTTTGCATAAGGACGCGGATTTCGACGCGTTGGCCCGCCATACCGAGCTTCGGGTGCATCAACCCAATCCGTAGCGGATCCCCTCCCTGATTGACACTCAGGCGGGATTTTGTTGGAATAGGGGCGGTGGGGGTTTGGGAATTTCGGGGTTAGGAGGCGATGCCATGACTAACGCTTTTGTTTACGTCGGACTTGGTTCGGAGGGGGGCGCCGAAGGCCACGGCTTGTACCGTCGGTCGCTGGAGGGCGGCGACTGGGAGTTGAAGGCGGACGGGCTTCCGGTCAATCCTGAGATTCGGGTAATTGCCGTCGCGCCCAACGATTCCACCGTCGTCTACACCGGCGCGCAGGACGGGCTGTATCGCAGCGACAATCGGGGGGATTCGTGGGAGAAGCTGTCCCTGCCGGGAGAGCCCGTTCCCGTCTGGTCGGTGGCCTTCCATCCCGACGACCCTCGCATAGTCTACGCCGGCGGGGAAGAAGCCAAGCTCTACGTGTCCGAGGACGGCGGCCGGAGTTGGGAGCTTCTGCCCATCAGCGCCACCTATCCGTCGGTCACCACCACGCCCGCCATGCTTCCGAAGCGGGTTATCGGCATCTCGGTGGACCCCAACTCGCCGAGGGAGATGTACGCCGCCGTCGAGGTGGGCGGGCTGCTGAAGAGCGCCGACGGGGGCGCCACGTGGGAGAGCGTCAGCGAGGGGCATTATCAGAACGACGACCCGGTGGACATGCACAGCGTGTTGGTCAGCAGCCACCGTCCGCGGCACGTGTCCACCATCTCGCGCATCGGCCTTTCCCGCAGCGACGACGGGGGCGGCCACTGGTCTCCAGGTCGGATTCAGATGCTCAGCCAGCGGGGCACCTACTGCCGGGTGATTCGGGAGGACCCCGCCGACCCGAACACGCTCTACGTGGGCGCGGGGCCGGAGTTCCGGGGCAATCCCGGCGCGCTCTTTCGCAGCCGCGACGGGGGCGACAGCTGGAATCAGGTAAACATGGGGCTGACGCTGAATTGCACCCTCTTCGGCTTCGCCATCAACCCGTCCGACTCCAATCAGATGTACGGGGCGACGCGCCTCGGACAGGTGGTCGGCAGTCACGACGGCGGCAAGACGTGGCAGGACTGCTCCCTGCCCGAAGGGGTAAGCGAGGTCAACGCCCTGGCAATCGGGTAGGAGCTAGGACATTCCAACCATGACATTGGCCCAACCAAGATACTTGGAAGAAGACAGGATACATTGCGGAGACGCCCGCCACCTTTTGCGGCAGATTCGGCCCGCTTCCGTGGCCCTGAGCTTCTGGTCGCCACCCTACTTTGTGGGAAAGTCCTATGAGAAAAGCCTTTCTTTCCAAGATTGGCAAGATCTCCTCTCTGAAGTAATTGCCCTGCACTTCCCGATTATCAAGCCCGGTGGGTTTCTGGCCATCAACATTGCCGACATCCTTGCTTTTCCAGACCCTGGAATGCCCAAAATCCAGGCGGACAACGTCAGTAACAAGCGAGTCAAAATCACGAGAGACCAGGTGCTGGAGGCCAAGAAACTCCACCCCCGCTACAACAGGTATCAGCTGGCGGAACTCCTTGGTTGCAGTGAGCAAACCATAGATCGCCGCCTCAAGAACAACAACGTCAGAGGGGGCAAGTACACAGTGCAAAGGAAGGTCAAGCTGGTCGGAGGCTTGATTGAGCAGTGGGCCGAATCAGCCGGGTTCTACTGCTACGACCGCCGCATCTGGGTCAAAGACCCCGCTTGGGAAAACAGCCAATGGCATAGCCTTTCATACCGCTCTGTGGATGAATTCGAATATGTCTATGTTTTCTGGAAGCCGGGAATAACTACAATCGACCGCAGTCGCTTGTCCCGATCGGAATGGAGCGAATGGGGATCCAGGGGGGTCTGGCACATTCCATCGGTGCGCGCGAACGTAGACCACGAAGCCCAATTCCCCGTGGAACTTCCAAGACGCGTCATAAAGCTGTTTTCTTCTCCTTCCGACCTTATTCTGGATTGCTTCATGGGCAGCGGCACTACGGCTGTTGCCGCTAAAGAAGAAAACCGCAAATTTCTCGGTATCGAATTGAACCAGGAATATGTAGACTTGGCGAATAGCAGGCGCTATGCCCTTCTCATGCCCCTCTCACAATGACACTGGATCCAACTACACTCAACCGGAAATTGGATTTGCTCGAGTCAATCGAAAGAGCGTCCCTTAGAATGGTTACGCAGGCAATCTATGATTACAGAGAGAATGCCAGCCATATATTTCAAGAGGAGGTCGATCTGGTCAAAGACATTGGAGAGGATATATCCAGAGAAGCCCTGGACAGGCTTGGGGCTTCGACCATACCCGTCCGACTTTACGGCAACATCGACTACAAGAAGGCGCTCTATCTATTCCATCCAGAGTTCTCGGTAAGGCAGGCTCTTTTCGTCGACTCCAAGGCTGAAAAACTTGAAGGAGCTAGAACGGCGACCATTCAGATGTCTCAAACCTCTATGCTTGTACGGCAGATTCGTAAAGGACAGCCCGTTGAAGAACAAGGGACGGTTCCAACCATCATCGAAAGAGATGGTCAAAGTTTCCTTGTCACAACTGTATTCATAAAGTATAACTATGAGGAATCACCCAACGGTCAGAAAACCCTGAACCACGTAAGTGTGCTTTGCCTGCCTAATGGAATGTTACAAGACCGGTACAACCCGACCGCCAAGGAAGGATTCTGGAGAGCCGGTAGGAACGCGCCCAGCCGCGGCGAGAGCTTCAGGGTAAGGATCAGCTTAAATGACCTCAGTGAGAAGGCTCCGTGGCGCGTACAACGCATCTCGCCGGCCCCCAACGCGCCTTACATTTGGAATAGCTAGCGTTTTTGACTATCATCAATAAAATCCATTAGGAGAAACAGCATGTCCGCAGCGCCCGCCACAACCGTAATCAAAGCCAAGGCAGTCATCGACGGCAAGGCCGACAAGCCCTTGGAACACGCCGCCGTCATCGTCGAAGGAGACACCGTCAAGGAGGTCGTGCAGGGGGATTTTTCGAACCTGCCCAGCGGCCCTCACGTTCGCACCCTGGACCATTCCGACGCATACCTGCTGCCCGGGCTGGTGGACGTGCACACCCACCTGATTTTCGGCGTCTACGGCTCCTCCTACGAGGAAGTGATGGAGAACGATTCCGACCAGGTGATGCTGCTGCGGGCCGCCAAAAACGCCCTCACCCACCTGCACGCCGGCGTGACCACCATGCGGGAGAACGGCGCCCGCAACCGGGTGACCTTCGACCTGCGCGAGGGCGCGCGCCGGGGCTACGCCACCACCCCGCGCCTCTACCTCTGCGGGCGTCCCGTCACCCTCACCGGCGGCCATTTCTACTGGTGCAACCAGGAGGCCGACGGCGTGGACGGGGTGCGCGCCGCCGTGCGGGAGCTGGTGAAGGACGGCGCCGACCACATCAAGATTATGGCGTCCGGCGGCGGCACGGCGATTACGGACAACCGCATCCCGTCCTACAGCGTGGAAGAGTTGCAGGCCATCGTCGACGAAGCGCACAACTTCGGCAAGCTCACCACCGCCCACTGCCTCGCGACCCAGAGCCTCGTCAACGCCCTGGACGCGGGGGTGGACATGATTGAACACGCGGGCTTCATCGAGCCGGACGGCTCCTACAAGTACGACGAGGCCATAGCCAATAGAATCGCCGAGCAGGGGGTGTACGTCAGCCCGACGGTGCAGACGGGATACCGGCAGCGGGAGGTGCTGCAAGCCAGGGAGTTGGAGCGCCCCCTCGATTCCGAGGAACAGGGAAGGCTGGACGGCCTGAAGGCCAAGTGCGAAAGCCAGTTGGAGTTTCTGGGTCGGATGTGGACGGAGTGCGGCATCAACATCATCTCCGGCACCGACGCCATCCAGATTTTCGGCGACTACTGCCTGGGGCTGGAGCTTATGGCGGAAGCGGGCATGAGCAACATGGACGTCATAAAGGCTTCCACCAGCGCGGCGGCCACGTCCATCGGCGCGGGGGACATCTTCGGCAGCCTCACGCCCGGCATGGGCGCGGACATGATTGTGGTGGACAAGGACCCGTTGGCGGACATTCGCGCCCTTCGCTCCATGAGGATGGTCATGCGGGCCGGCGAGCAGATAGTTTAGGAGCGAGGAGCGGAGAGTCACCCCCATCCTAACCTCCCCCCGTCAAGCAGACATTTGCATAACCCTCTCAAAAGCGCCAATTGGCCTCTTCCCCCTTGATGGGGGAAGATTGAGATGGGGGTGATTCGGGAGAGATGGACGAAGCATCCGGAAGTTATACAAAGGTCTCCGTCAAGGGGGAAGGGAGGGGCGGGCAAGTCGGGCGCGGGGGCCTGTTTCGGGCACCATCAGCCCCACCGCCAGCAGGCCCAATGACACCACCGCCCACAACATGAAGCCGGGCACGTAGGAGCCGAGCCAGTCCGTCATGAAGCCAACGGTTATGGGCGCAATGGTGGCGATGGTGGTCGCAACGGCGAACATGGTCGCCCACGCAACGGCCACCTGTCCTTCCGACAGACCCTTGATCTCCATCGGAATGGTCATCAGCACGGGCAGATAGAGGAAGCTGGCGATGCCCAGGCCGATGATGCCGGCGTATATGACGACTTCGTTCTGGAACAGGAAGCAGGCCATGCCCGTCAGTCCGGCCATCGCCCCCGGAATAATCAGGAAGGGCTTTCGCACACCCAGGCGGGCGCTGAGAAAGCCGCCGGTTAGGGAGGCTACGACGCCTATCACTGAGATGAGGCCCACGATGGTGCCCGCCTTGGTGAGGGACATTTCGAAGACTTCGTTGTAGTAGGTGGGGAGCCAGGTGGTGAGGGCCAGATTCTGGGCGAAGGCGGCGCCGTCGGCCAGCCCCAGCAGCAGAATGGTCCTGGCGCGGACGGCTCCCAGCATGTCTCGGAGGGAGACTCTTCGGACTCTTCTTTCCTCCGTCGGAGGAGGCACACGGCCGAAGACAATCCACAAAGCGCCGACGAAAAGCATGGCCGCGCCGAACAGGATGAGGGTTGGCTGCCAGCCGATCGCCGCGGAGAGGGGGCCGGACGCGAGGGTTCCGACGCCGATTCCGAGGATGAAGAAGGTCATGTGCAGGCTGTTCATCACGGGCAGTTCCCGCACGTCGAACCAGCGCATGAGGATGGGCGCCGTGGCGGGCATGATGACGACGAAGGCCAGGGCGTGGATGAGGCGCAGTCCCAGCAGGGTGACGAAGTGGTCGGCGAGGAAAGTCAGACTCATGGCGGCGGCGACCACGCACCCGATGGAGAAGACGTGCCGCAGGGGGGTCTTGGCGACCAGCATTCCGCCGGGAATGACGAAGAGGGCCTGGATAATCAGGACGCCGGACATGAGGAAGCTGGCGGCTCCGCGGGTAACGTCGTACTCCTCGATGATGAGGGGCATGACGGGGGTGACGACGGCGAAGTTGGCGGAATAGAAAAGGTTGAAGAGCAGGATGATCCCTGCTATGACGAAGCGGTATCTGCTCTTCTTCGGGTCCAACTTAGTCTGATGTTCGAGACGACGGCATTCCAGCCCTCCGGCGGATACTTGTGAGAGAATATCTTAGACGGATGCGGGTGGGTTTGTCATTTCCGGGCGGCCAAACATTGACTGGATGGTTGTTGTGTAGCTACAATTTAGTAGTTATGAATCGGGCGGTGACATTTGCGTTGGACATGGGATGAGGCCAAGAATCGGATAAACCTCAGTACACGCGGCCTCAGCTTTGAGGCCGCGGCGCTTGTGTTTGACGATCCGATGGCTGAGACAATAGAAGACCCATATCCATACGAGCAAAGGTGGCGTACTATGGGAATGGCGGGCAATCAAGTGCTGATGGTGGTCCACACTTGGCCCGATTTCACAAATGGATCGGGGGAAGTCGTCGGGCGCATTATCTTCGCACGTAAGGCTACTAGGCACGAAAGGATGGCTTATGAAGAAGGAATTTAGCGAGTTGCCGTCGGACATCCAAGAACAGTTGCGGAAGCTGGAGGATTTGCCCGACGACAAGATAGACACGACGGACATTCCGGAGATTCTGGACTGGTCTGATGCCAGACGAGGAGTCTTCTATCGTCCTACCAAACAGCAGATTACGCTAAGACTCGATGCGGACATTATTGCCTGGTTCAAGGCTCACGCACGGGATGGTCGGGGGTATCAAACGGACATAAACGGAGCACTTCGCGCACACGTCCGGAGAGCGGCTCGTTCGGCAAGATAGGCTCGTTTATCACCCCAGCCGATGGTGTAAGAGACAATCCTGCTCTCTGGACATGAACCCCAAAAGGCTGTAATTTTCTAGTGGGCGTTGCGAGTACGCCCTACGCCAGTTTTTACCCCCAAGGAGTGATGATGACCGAGTCCTCTGCCTACCGATTGCCTTCCAACGTCCGACCCACCGCCTACCGGCTGACGCTCACGCCGGATCTGGAGAATTTTACGTTCACAGGCCAAGTCTCCATTGACGTGGACGTTGCCGAACCGACGGGGCGGATTCTCCTGAACGCCGCCGAGCTTCAGATAGCCTCCGCCAGCGTCACCGACGAATACGGCGTGTCCATACCCGCCTCCGGGATTGTTCTGGACGAAAAGCGGGAGCGGGCGTCGCTGACGTTTCCCAGGGCGATTCCAAAGGGAACGGCAACGCTGTCTATGGAATTCTCCGGCATCCTCAACGACCAGCTTCGTGGTTTCTATCGGTGCAGTTACACCGACGCGGACGGCGCGGAGCGAAACATGGCCGCCACCCAGTTTGAGGCCACCGACGCCCGCCGCGCCTTCCCCTGCTGGGACGAACCCGCCGCCAAGGCCACCTTCCAGTTGACCCTGCGTATACCATCGGATCTGACCGCCGTGTCGAACACGATGCCGCAGTCGGAATCCGTTGGCAACGACGGGACGAAGGAAGTCCGCTTCGGCCCAACCCCCAAGATGTCCACCTACCTGCTGGCCTTCGTCGTCGGCGACCTGGCCGCCGTTGAGGAGCGCGAGCCCAACGGAACTCTCGTCCGCATCTGGGCCACCCGCGGCAAGGAAGAACAGGGTCGCTTCGCCCTCGAAACCGCCGTCGATTTGCTTGCCTACCTGGACTTCTACTTCGGCATTCCCTACCCGATGGAGAAGCTCGACCACGTCGCCCTGCCCGACTTCGCCGCCGGCGCGATGGAAAACTGGGGCGCCATCACCTACCGGGAGATTGCCCTCCTTTTCGACCCCGAAAACTCCGCCGCCAACACCCGCCAGCGCATCGCCGAAATCGTCGCCCACGAAATGGCCCACATGTGGTTCGGCGACCTGGTCACGATGGAGTGGTGGGACGACCTTTGGCTCAACGAGAGCTTCGCTTCCTGGATGGGCAACAAGGCCGTTGACCACGTCCGTCCGGAGTGGGATATGTGGACCCAGTTCGTCTTCCAGGACACCAACGGCGGGCTGAGCCTGGACGGTCTCAAAAACTCGCACCCCATCGAGATGCAGGTGACCAACCCGGCGGAAATCGGCGAGCTTTTCGACGCCATCAGCTACAACAAGGGCGGCGCGGTGCTGCGCATGCTGGAGGATTTTCTGGGCGAGGAAACCTTCCGGCAGGGCATTCACCACTACCTGAAGAGCCACCAGTACGGCAACGCCCGCACGGAAGACCTGTGGGCGAGTCTGGAGGAAGTTTCCGGCCAGCCCATCACGACGATTATGAACACGTGGATCAAGCAGGCGGGCTATCCCGTGCTGACGGTGGAAGAGAACGACGGCGACGGCGGCATTGCCCTCTCCCTTTCGCAGAGCCGGTTCCTCTACGACGCGCTGCTGAGTCCCGATGAGGATGACCATTCCCGCTGGCAGGTGCCCGTGAGCATCCGACAGGCGGGCGCCGAATCGAAGGCCACCGCGCTCATGGATGGGGATTCTCTGAACGCGTCTTTGAAATCAGCCGACCAGGTCGGCTGGGTCAAAGTCAACGCCGGGCAGACGGGCTTCTACCGCGTCAACTACGGGGCCGACCAGTGGAAGCGCCTGGGCGATGCCGTAGGCGCAATGAAGCTGCCCGCCACCGACCGGCTGGGCCTCCAGAACGACGCCTTCGCCCTCATGCGCGCCGGCTCCCTCTCCCCCGCCACCTTCCTCGCATTGGCCGAAAACTATCGCGGCGAGACCCACGTTTCCGTGTGGAGCGACCTGGCTTCCAACCTCGCATCCTTCGACAACGTCATCGGCGGCCAGCCCTACTACCATTCCTTCGCGCCCTTCGCCCAAAGCATCTTCCGGCAGGCCGCGCAGCGCATAGGATGGGACGCACAACCCGACGAAGGGCATCTGGACGCCCTCCTTCGCACAACCCTCCTCGGCAACCTCGGTATGTACGGCGACGAGGCGACGATTCAGGAAGCGCGAACCCGCTTCGACCGCTTCCTTGAGCAGCCCGACTCCCTGCCCCCCGACCTGCGGGGCACAGTCCTGGCGCTGACGGCGCAGGCGGGCGACGAAGACACCTTCGACACCCTGTTGCAACTGGAGGAAGCGGCGGACTTGCAGGAGGAGAAGATGCGCTTGCTCCGCTCCCTCACCCGCTTCCAACGAGAAGACCTGCTGCAAAAGACCCTGGAACTCACCCTCAGCCCGCGGGTGCGCTCCCAGGACACCGTGTCGCTGGTCATCGGCGTCGCCGTCAACCGGCGCGGCGGCGACTTGGCGTGGCAGTTCGTCAAGGACAACTGGGACGAGTTCAACCGTCGCTACGGCGCGGGCGGCTTCGCCATCATGCACCTGGTCAGCATCATCGGGCGCTTCACCACCCTCGATCACGCCGCCGACGTGGAAGCCTTCTTCGCCGACCATCCCGCCCCGGGCGCGCAGCGAACCATCCAGCAGTCCCTTGAGCGCATCCGCATCAACGCCCGTTGGCTCGAAGTCCGGGGAGCGGAGGCCGGCGAGTGGCTGAGCGCGCGGGGCTAGCCATCTCACGCAACTGCCACGGGCCGTTCCCAGGACGTTGAATCGGGCCGGTTTTCTCCCCTTGGGGGCCGCGCTATTCGCGCTGCTGCTCATCACGCTGGCGGGCGTCGCCTGCCACCGCGCCGACGCGCCGGAAGACCCCGGCATGGTCTTCATATACGCCGCGCGGGAGGAGCAGCTGGCGGGGCCGGTCGTGGAGCGGTTTCAGCAGGAAACGGGCGTCAAGGTTGAGGTGAAGTACGGCGGCACCGCCCAGGTCGCGGCCACCCTTTTGGAAGAAGGAGACGCCAGCCCCGCCGACGTTTTCTGGACGCGCGACCCCGGCGGACTCGGCGCGCTTTCCGACAGGCTGAAGCCTCTGCCGTCGGACATTCTGGAGCGGGTGCCGGAATCGGCCCGCTCCTCCGAGGGCCTGTGGGTGGGAGTGACGGCGCGGGTGCGGACCCTGGTCTACAACCCCCAACGGGTGGCCCCCCAGGAGCTTCCCCGTTCGCTGCGAGACCTGACCGATGCGCGGTGGAAGGGTCGGGTGGGATGGTCGCCCACCAGCGGGCCGACCCAGACGATGATTACGTTCATGCGCCGCGACTGGGGCGAGGACGAGACGCGGCGGTGGCTGACGGCGCTGGAGGCGAACGGCGCGGTGAAGTTCGACGGGCATACGTCGGTGGTCGCGGCGGTGAGCCGGGGCGAGGTGGACGTGGGGCTGGTGAACCACTACTACGCCCACCGGTTCAGGCAGGAGCACGGCGAGGACGCGGCGGTTGAGAATCACCACCTGCCGGAGAAGGGGCCGGGAAACCTGGCGATGATTTCCGGCGCGGGAGTATTGAAGTCGGCGCGAAACGAGGACAACGCCCACGCCTTCCTGCGCTACCTGCTATCGGCGCAGGCCCAAGCCTACTTCGCCCATCAGACCTTCGAGTATCCGATGGTGGAGTCCATACCCATCCACGAAGCGCTGACCCCGTTGTCGGAGATAAACGCCCCCCACGCGGACATGGACGACTTGGCGGACCTGGAAGCAACCCTGTCCCTGCTCCGCCAGATAGGCGTCGTCCCGTAGGCTCGGCTTGCTATCCCCCGATGAGTTGCAGGATGATGTTCAGTGCGCCCAAAACTATGCCAACGCCGCTAATCGTAGCCACCACCAAAACCCTCAACGCCTTGATGTCACCGGTCTTGCGGGGTATAGATTGGCTAAAGGCTGTGGACATTTAGGATTGCTCGTCGATTTCAGGCGTTGCGATAGTCACTCTCCCAGTCATTCCGTCATAATGCATGATACACCGAGACAAGAAATCGCGACCCAAAATAGCTGCGACTCCGAAATTATCAGATAGCGGCAAAGCGCAAACCGGTCCCGCGTATGGGAGTTCAAGCGATGGGACAAACAGATAGGCTAAATGAATATCTGTATCCTCGTAGCCATGCACGCCTCCCATCGGTTTCCGGTCAATTATTCGCAATCTTAATACTTTTGCAAGCTTCGCGTCTATGCAACTTGTACTTGCCCCAGTGTCTACTAAGGCTTCCCACTGAAACATTTCTGTGGCTTCCACAGCTTCGGGATCCGGCTCTGTGGCCGGATGATAGCCGATCTGCACCTTCAAACGAGGCCCCATTCCTCGCAAAGCGTCTTGACCTGCGTTGGGCCCTGCGTTAACTATATGCATCGACATACCCTCTCATCATGGCGACTGGAGGCTGGATTGACCCTGACCCTACTTTGCGAAGCAAGAAGGGGTCGTCATCAAACCTGTCAGTAGCTATTTGCGCCGCCTCCTCGAAAGTCGGGAAGTTGCCAATGAATTTCTCATTGTGAAACAGAACCCATTGTCCATACCACTTGTCTTCCAATTCTTCCTGCATCGTCTCGTATGCTTTTATCTGCGCCTCTAATTCTATGGACATATGCACCCCCTGTTTAGCGCATGAACTTCCATCTCGTACTCTTAAGCTCACCCTAATTATACCCCACATAATTGTCAAATTGGGTATAGACCGGCCAACGGTAAAGCGGTGGGCGGACTTGGAAGCAACCCTGTCCCTGCTCCGACAGGTAGGCGTCGTCCCGTGAGGGGGTTTAAGTCAGCAGACGGACGTCGGGGTGGTCCTTGTGCCACTCTTCCCACTCGTAAACTGGAATAACACGCCTCTTTTCCAGTTCGATGCCAAGCAACTCCTCACCCAAGCAGGCCGCACAATGAGGGTACGCCTCATTATATCCAGCCAAATCAAGATAGGCAGCTTGTTCATCGCAATCTTCGCACTTTAGGACCAGGTCGTCCGACATAGGTCTCCTCCCAGTTGGTATAGGGTTTCCGAGGTCTGCCAAAATCCGCGACCGAAAATTGGGGGCAGATCCTAACGATCGAAAACGCCCAATGTCAAGGGCAAGAAAAGGGGATGTTGACAACCGCAGTGATGCCGCATATTCTAGCAACAAATGTGCGATGCTATGTGAAGACAGCAAGGCACAAGAGGATTGTTGACATTACTCAGTTTGGATACCAGAATAGGCGACGAAAGAGAGATTATGACAATCACAGTACGCACGCCCAAGCCAGTCGCACTCCGTGAGCCTATCTTTTGTCGGCCTAGAGTCAAGGTCTACGAAGGCGACGCAATGGAAGTTTTAGCGGAGCTTCCGGCTGAAAGCGTAGACATGATATTCTCCGACCCGCCTTATGGATTGTCCAACGGCGGTATGTCCGTACACGCGGGCAGGCGGGTTTCGGTTAACAAAGGCGCATGGGATAAGAGCCGTGGCGTCGAAGCCGATTTCGCATTCCACCAGAAATGGATTGCCGCTTGCCGTCGTGTGTTGAAGCCAAACGGAACCCTTTGGGTTTCCGGCACTTACCACTCAATCTATGCCTGCGGGTTTGCATTGCAGTTAGGTGGCTGGCACGTGTTGAACGAGATTTGTTGGTATAAGCCCAACGCCCCGCCACACCTTGCCTGCCGGATGTTTGCCGCAAGCCACGAAACCCTAATCTGGGCGCGCAAGACCAAGAAGGCCAAGCATACCTTCCACTACGACGAGATGAAAAGAGAAAGCTCCAGTTGGGACTTCATCAAGAAGGCCAACCGCCAAATGCGGAGCGTTTGGGGCGGGGGGTTAGAAGACGAGGTTCCGGCTTCCGCATGGGCAATCAACACCCCAAGCCCAAAAGAAAAAGTTCACGGGAAGCACCCAACGCAAAAGCCCGTTCAACTCCTTGAACGCATCATTCGCGCTTCCACCAACAAAGACGATGTGGTACTTGATCCTTTCTGTGGGAGCGCCACCACAGGGGTTGCGGCAATCATGCATGGTAGGATGTTCGCAGGCATTGACAACAATCGCGATTTCCTTGAACAGATGGCAATTCCAAGGCTGGAGGATGCGCTTGCATCCCTCCCGAAACACCCCAAGCGTGTCCCATTGATAAAGGAGAAGGCGGAAGCTTATGGCGAGGAGAGGTAAGACAGCAAAATCCCGCTCGTGGGATGCCCTTTTCGAAGCTTACAACATTGGTCAACATGACTTTGAGGCTGAACCGTTCCCTCTCACGGGAGATCAGATTAAGGACGTGAGTCGGCACTTTGAGACTACGAGCCAGAGGGAAGTTCGTACCTTGGTAAAGCAGGATACGAGAAGGTCGCGCCCCGATGTGTTTAAGGAAATGGGATTGTTCCTGTTGCCTGTCAAGAACGGCGAATATGCAATCATAAAAGGGGAGGGATACGTTGATATCCCTCGGATAGAGTCACCCCTTTTGGAATATGAAAGCTCCTTTCCCTTCGAACTGAAATCGACCTATGTAGGCAACTCTGAGATGCAACATCTGGATAGAGCCTACGCCCTTAGTCTGATACGTCACTTTGTAGGCGACAACACCCTGGTTGCGACCATCCGGGGGAAGAAATATACCCCGGAGTTCAGCTTCTATGCCAATGGATTCCAGATCACTCAGAAGGGTGTACAGACCGAGGTGGATATAGGGTACGAGGGCGAAAGTCAGATTGTCCTAGTAGAAGCCAAGGGTGGAAGAGCAACCAATACCATCATTCGCCAACTGTACTATCCATTCAGACAGTGGATGATTGAGACTGGGAAGAAGGTGTCCACGCTGTTTTTTCAACGGATGAAAAATGGCGAGTTTCACATTTGGGACTTCGGCTTCGACGACATAGATGACTACAACAGCATCCGCCTGCTCAGGTCCGCCCGCTACAAAATTATAAACAACATTCCCCTGTTAAGGAACCCTCTCGTGGATGGTTAGCGCCACTTCCCCCTTGCCTCCAACCCCCTCCCTCTGCTACCATCCCCACATGAAACATATAGGCGAAACCCACAACCAAATAACCCCCCTCCCCAACTCCTCCCCCACGCCGTCCACGCCCTCCCCAAACTCGTCCCCATCCAACGCCCCTACATCTATGGTAAAAGCCCTCCATTCGTTCTCACCACAACATACTAACGAATGCCGAATTTCCCCCGAATTAGCTATGAAAACCCCCTTCGTATCCCACCACAGAAAAAAAAGAAGCCAAACGAAACGAATCATCCATACTACAACAGCCCGCCCCCTCCTGCTATACTAACCCCCACCCCTCTTAATCCCTTCCCCCTTGATGGAGACCTTTGCATAACCCTCCCAGGGGCGCCGATTTGCCTCTTCCCCCTTGACGGGGGAAGATTGAGCCTGCCCTGAGCCTGTCCTGAGCTTGTCGAAGGGCTTGTCGAAGGGATGGGGGTGATTCCCCCGCTCACCCTGAGCCTGTCGAAGGGTCGAGCGCCCCCCTTCGCGGGAGTGCCAGGCTGGTTGGAAGGGAAAGGGATAAGAGAAGAAGGAGTTGGAAATGGTTGCTGGTCATGGCGTCAAGTTCGAGCCGCATATTCCCTTGCCCTTGGGGGACGGAACCACGTCCTACGTGGACGTGTTCCGTCCCGACGCCCCAGGGCGGTTTCCCGCCCTGTTGCAGCGCACCCCCTACGACAAGGGGGGCACGGGCAGCCGCGGCGGGCCTGTCGACGCCATCCGCGGGGCGATGAACGGCTACGCCGTCGTCATCCAGGACGTGCGGGGTCGGTACAGCTCCGAGGGCGAATTCTACACCTTCGTCAACGAGTCCGACGACGGGTACGCGTCCGTAGAGTGGGTGGCGTCGCAGCCCTGGTGCACCGGCAAGGTGGGCATGTACGGCGTGTCCTACGTGGGCGCCACCCAATGGCTCGCGGCCAGGGCGAACCCGCCGTCGCTGGCGGGCATCGCGCCCGGCGTCACCGCCTCGGACTACCACGAGGGTTGGGCGTGGCAGGGCGGCGCCTTCGAGCTTGGCTTCAACCTTTCCTGGGCCGTCGGCCCGCTCACCGCCGCCAACTGGGGAAATCTCTCCGAACGTCTGGGGTTATCGGAGAAGCAGCTGGAGAAGGTCATTCACGCCAAGGACAACCTGACCGACGGCTACCTGCACCTGCCCTTGGAAGACGTGCCGGACCTGAAGGGTGGCCTGGCCCCCTACTACTACGACTGGCTGGCCCACCCGGAGTTCGACGATTACTGGAGGAGCGTCTGCATCGCCGAGTCGCATCCCACCATCGACGTGCCCGCCCTGAATTGGGGCGGCTGGTACGACGTGTTCCTTGGCGGCACCATCGACAACTACCTGGGGATGCGCCGTCGGGGAGCGACGGAGGCGGCCCGGAAGGGGCAGCGTCTTCTCATCGGCCCGTGGATCCACGGCAGCGAACCCACCAACGTCGCGGGCCAGTTCCACTTCGGCACGCGCTCGGCGTCGACGGCCCTGGACCTGCCGGGCATCATCCTGCGCTACTACGACCACTGGCTGAAGGGACTGGACAACGGCGTGGCCGACGAGAAGCCCGTGCGGATTTTCGTGATGGGGGAGAATGTGTGGCGCATGGAGGACGACTGGCCCTTGGAACGAGCCGCGCCGACGAATTTCTACCTGCGCAGCGGCGGGAAGGCGAACACGCTCAACGGCGACGGGGCTTTGAGCGTGGACGCGCCTGGCCACGAGCCGCCGGACGTGTACGTCTACAATCCGTTGGATCCGGCGCCGACGCGAGGCGGAAGTCTGTGCTGCGACCCGGCGTTTATGATGTCGGGCGCTTACGACCAGCGTCCGATAGAGGCGCGTCCTGACGTGCTGGTGTACAGCACTCCCGAACTGGAGCGGGACACGGAGGTTACGGGGCCTGTTGTCGTCACCCTGTACGCGTCGAGTTCGGCGGTGGACACGGACTTCACGGCGAAGCTGGTGGACGTGGAGCCGTGCGGCTGCGCCCGAAATCTGACGGACGGAATCATCCGCGCCAGGTATCGGAAGCCGCGTCAGCCGGCGAGTCTGATTCAGCCCGGCGAGGTCTACGAGTACACAATCGACCTGTGGGCGACGAGCAACGTGTTCAAGAAGGGGCATCGCATCCGGCTGGAGATTTCCAGCAGCAACTTCCCCCGCTTCGACCGCAACGCCAACACCGGCGGGCCCATTGGGTCGGAAACGCGGCTGATCCCGGCCCTGCAAACCGTGTTCCACGACGGAGAATATCCGTCGCACGTGAGCCTCCCGTTGGTTCCAAGGGGGTGAAGCTGTGCATTGCCCAAACTGCGGCGTCCAAATTGCCAGCGACTCGAGGTTGTGTACGGACTGCGACGATTCCGCGTCGGAAGCAACGCCCGGCGCGGGTATATTCCAGTATGAATCCTCACGGCCCGCCGGGGAGCAGCTGGAGATTCCAAACAACCTCAAACAAGTCTTCCTGGTTACAGTCTCCAGGAGTGCGATATTTGTTGTCCTCTTATTTCTTTCCTATCTGACGTTCTTCAGCCTTTTGGGGCCTGTATTGCGCTTTATCGTAGGGTGAGGGCCGTGGCCCACCCGTTGTTTGACTTGATGGGGTGGCGGTGGTAGCGTTCACGCCGAGGGGATTCACCCACTTTCGAGGGAGGTTGCAGCCGTTGTATAAGAAGAAAATGTTGGGCATGGAAGAGGGCCAGGCCGCCATTGCCGCCATGATTGCGGAGTTCAAGAAGGACCCGGAGAACCCGCCCGCCGCCTTCGCGGTGGTGGACGACGTCGGCCACCTGCTGGCCTACGCCCGCACGGACGGATCCCGTCCCATCATCTCCAAGAACGCCATCAGAAAGGCGTACACCGCGTCGCTGCGGGGCATGACCACCGAGACTTTCTTCGAGGAGGTCCGCAGCCGGGGCTGGAGCGTGGCCGCGATGGGCGACCCGATGCTCATCGAAGTCCCCGGCGGCGTGCCGGTGATTGACCCGTCGGACGGCGCCGTGCTTGGCGGCGTGGGCGTCGCCGGACTTCCCCCCGGCCCGGGCGACGACATCGTCGCCGAGGCGGGAGTGAAGGCCACGGGGTATTCGCACATCCCCCTAAAGCCCGGCTAAAGCCGCCCGCCGAAGATTACCCTTGTCCGCCATAGAAAGGTGAGAGGCCATGCTGGAATTCTTCGGGCACCTGGAAAGACTCGCCTCGGACCTCTATCCGTGGCGGTGGCTCATCTTGGCCATCGTGCTGGTGGCGGTCGCCGTCGCGCTCCACTTCGCCTACAAATGGGGATGGCACCTGTACGCATGGCAGCGTCGAATTCGCTTCGGAATCATCGGCGCGCCGGTGCTGGCCCTGCTGCTGTTCATCGCGTGGGACTTAGGGTCGCCCCTGTTCATCAACAAGACTGTTGAAGAAGAATTCCCCTTCGCGTACACGTCCCTGCCGCCGGAAGGGGTGACCATGGCGGAAGTGGAGACGGCTATGGCGGTGATGGCGAAGGTGGACAGCGCGGCAATGGAAGCGATGCCGGCGGCGATGATGGAGGCGGCGGGCGGGCCGGAACGGTTGAAGTCCGGGATGTTCAGCGACCGCGACAGGATACACAAGGGAAGCGGCGAGGCGATTCTGTATAAGGCTGAGGACGGGTCGCACTTGCTGCGGTTGGAGAATCTGAACGTGACGAACGGGCCGGACTTGCACGTCCTGCTTTCGCCCCATCCAAACCCGGACAACCGGGATGAGGTGAAGGCGCCGGGGTATTTCAGCCTGGGGCCGCTGAAGGGGAACCGGGGGAATCAGAATTACCCGATTCCCCCGGACGAGGACGCGGCGGCCATCGGAAGCGTGATTATCTATTGCGTCCCCTTCCAGGTGATTTTCACCATTGCCCCGTTGACGGAGGGATAAGGTGTAGTTCACCCTCGTCCTGGCCTCTCCCAAGGGCGTCGATTTGCCTCTTCCCCCTTGATGGGGGAAGATTGAGATGGGGGTGATTCGGGTGGGATGAATGGCGCATTTGGCCGTTACGCAAAGGTCTCCCTTCGCGGGAGCAAGAGGGCGGAAAGGGGGGTGAGGGCACCCTGTTTGTGTGAGACAATGGCGCGGCAATGCTCACGCCTTCTTTTCTGAACGTCTACCGTCGCATGGCCGGCTCCTTCTACGGATGGAAGCTGGTGACGCTCAGCTTCTTCATGCTGACGCTTTCGTCGCTGGTGTCCTTCCAAGGGACGGGGACGTTCGTCGTGGCGCTGGAGCGGCATTTCGGTTGGAGCCGCACCCTGCTATCCGGGGCCTTCGCCCTGACGCGGGTGCAGGGGGCCGCGCTGGGGCCTATCGAAGGGTATCTCATCGACAAGTTCGGGCCGCGCCGGATGGTGATGGCGGGATTCATAGTCATGGGCGTCGGGTTCGTCCTCTTCTCGCTGGTGCAAACGGCTTGGCACTTCTACGTGGCCTTCGTGGTCATCAGCCTGGGCGCGGGATTGGGCGGGTGGCTGGCGATGATTGCCGCCGTGACCAACTGGTTCATCAAACACCGGGCGCTGGCGCTTTCAATCGGGATGTCGGGCACCCACGTGGCGGGTCTGCTGGTGCCCATTCTGGCGCGAAGCATCGAGTCCTTCGGTTTCGAGAGGGTGGCCCTTGGGACGGGAATCCTGCTGCTGGTCATCGCCATTCCCGCCGGTCGGATGGTGAGAAACTACCCGGAGGAGTACGGGCTGGTCCCCGACGGCGAGACGGAACCGGAGGAAGCGAAGGACACGTCGGAGACCGATGAGGAGTCCGCCCCGGAGCCGGCCTTCAGCGCAAGGGAGGCGCTGCGAACCCGCGCCTTCTGGTGCATCGCCATCGCCCACATCGCGTCGGCGGTGCCCATCGTCACGCTGTCCATACACCTGGTGCCGAAGCTGACGGACATCGGACTGTCATTGCCGATGGCGGGCGTAGTTGTCGCCACCTACACCATCGTCGCGCTGCCCGTGCAGTTCATCTCCGGCTACCTGGGCGACAAGTTTCCGAAGCCGCCCCTCATCTTCGTGTTCCTCAGCCTGCAGGCCATTGCGCTGCTGGTGATTGCGATGACCACCAGCATTGTCGGGGCGTTCCTGTTCGCCGTGCTGTTCGGCGTGGCCTTCGGCGGACGGATGCCGCTGCTGTTCTCGATACGGGGTGAATACTTCGGACGCAAGTCCTTCGCGACGATAATGGGCATGTCGCAGTTGCCATCGAACTTCATGATGATAGGCGCGCCGCTGTTCGCGGGGTACATGTTCGACACGACGGGGACCTACTTCGTGCCGTTCAGCTTCTTCGCGGCGTTCACGTTCCTGGGGGCGTTTCTGATTCTGTTCGCAAAGAAACCGAAGCCGCCTCAGCCGCTTTCGCAACCCTGGAAACCGAGCTAGCTAGGTGCCGATGCGCGGGCCGGCGGTGCAGGCTTCCCGCAGGGTCTCCAGGACGGAGAGGATGGCGAGATAGCTGGTTTTGGGGTTGCGGTCGTGGGGGCGGTTTTCCAGGGTGAACCGCATGACGCCGAAGCTGCCGCGGGCGTAGATCCGGTGGACGTTGCCGGGGGAATCGGGGTCGGCGACGACCTTGACGCGGGTCTTCTCCGGCCCGAGTCCGGCGAGGCTGAGGGTCGCCCCCACGTTGACGTTGGCGGGGAATAGTTTGATGGCTTCCAGCGCGTTGCCGTCGAAGATGGTCTTGGCCTCGGTTATCTCCGCGGACTCCCACCGCTTGAACCCGGGGGCGCCGGTGAGACCGCGGGGCGGCTTCGTGGTGGTCAGGACGACTTCCTCCAGCAGGCCGCGGGTAGCGCGGATGGCGTCGATGCCGCCGAGGGCGCCGGTGGGAATGATGAAGCGGAGGTTTTTCCGCTCCGCAAGGGCGGCGAGACGCTGGAAGAGGACGGTGTCGGTGAGAGCCCCGGAACTGATGACGAGGAGGTCTTTGCCAGCGACGAGGACTTTCTCCGCGTGGGCTTTGACTGCGCTGGGGGAGGCGCATTCGACGACCATTTCCAGGTCGGGCGCGGCAAGGAAGGCGTCCATGTCGGTGAAGGTTGGGGTGGAGCCGCCTAGTTGATGAGTCAGGGCGTCGGCGACGGAGGCGTCCATGTCGAAGAGGGCCACGAGTTGGGCGTCGCCGACTTTTCCTGCGGCAACCTGGGTGGCGATTTCCGTGCCGATGGCGCCGCAGCCGATTAGACCTATCTTCGTCACTTGACCCTCGCTATCCGTATTTTAGCCCATCGGATTATAGGAGGGGGATTCTTGAGCGGTCAAGCGGAGGGGGTTAGAGGGAGGGGATGATTTCTACTTCGTGGTCGATTAGCTCGGTATCCGGCCTTTGGCGGGCGATGAAGTTTACGACGGACTCCAGGGTGTCGGAGGCCCGTTGGGGGCTGTTGCTCACGGAGCAGACGCCGAGGGTGAGCCGCTGCCAGAGATCGTTGTCGTCCACCTCGGCAATGGCGACGTTGAACTTGTTGGAGACCTGGGCGACGAGGGAGCGGGAGATGCGTCGCTTCTCCTTCAGGCTGCGGACGCCGTGAAGGCGGAGGGAGATACGACAGACGCCTACGTTCATGGAAGCAGTATAGACGTAGGCGCGAAGGGCAACAAGGCGGGTGCGGCGTTGTGTCGAGGGCTGAGTTGGAATAGACTCTGAGCCGGAGGGACATCTTTGGACGTACTATTCGACCGGGGGATATACCTGCCGTCGCTGGACCTGTGGCTGGATTCCAAGAGGAAGCAGCCCGTCGGTTACATCTCCCACGCCCACGCCGACCATACCGCCGCCCACAAGAAGCCGATTCTCACCCCGGCGACGGCGATTCTGCTTCGCAAGCTGCTGCGCCGCTCGGAGCCGCTCACGCTGGAGTACGGGGAGGAGTATCGGACGGAGCGGTATTCGCTGACGCTGCACCCTTCGGGGCACTGTCTGGGGGCGGCGTTGGCGCTGGTGGAGTGCAAGGCGACGGGTTTGCGCGTCCTCTACACGGGGGATTTTCGGGTCAAGCCGAATCCCACTTCCGAACCGCTGGCAACGGTGGCCTGCGATGTGCTCATCATGGAGTCCACCTACGGACGAGAGGATTACGTGTTTCCGTCTCAGGATGAGGTCTTGAAGGATTTTTTCGACAGCGTGTTTGACTGGACGGATGCGGGCGGCGTACCTGTGGTTCTGGCCTATCGGATGGGGAAGACGCAGGAGTTGCTGCACCATCTGCTGACGCGGGGCTATCGGGTGGCGTTGGAAGAAGGGGCCTACAAGGTGACTCGCGGGTACGAGGAAGCGGGGGCGCGGTTTCCCCATTCCGAAGACTACCGCGTCTTCGACGGCACGGTGCGGGACGGAGAGGCGTTGGTATTTCCGTCTGGCCGACGGACGCGGGAGACGCTGTCCGGCGTCAGGTACAAGCGGTACTTCGGGATGTCGGGCTGGGCGTTGAACCAGGAGCGGGCCCACTGGACGGGCGCGGACGTGTCGTTCCCCTTCAGCGATCACGCCGACTACGAGGAACTGCTGGCGTACGTGGAGGCGGTGGGAGCGCGGGAGGTGTATACGGTCTTCGGCTTCCCTGACCTGGCTCGCGACCTTCAAGGCAGGGGCTACAAAGCGGCGCATCTGGAGAAGGGGACGTCCAGCGTACAGCTGAAGTTTGCATAAAGGAGAAAAGGTAATGATAAAGCTGACGGTGATGTATCCGAACCTGAAGGGTTCGCATTTTGACTGGGACTACTACATAAACGTGCACATCCCCTTGGCGAAGGAGCGTTTCGGCGAACACGCCCTCGCGTGGGAGGTGAACCGGGGGATTGAGGGAGAGCGGGACGGGGAGCCGGCGCCCTACCAGGTGATGACGCATCTGACGCTGACGTCGCTGGAGGATTTCCGGAGGGTGTCTGAGGAGCACGGAGCGGAGTTGAAGGGGGACTTTCCCAACTACACCAACGTGTACCCCCATTTCCTGATTAGCGAAGTGGGGTTCAGCGAATAAGTCCTCATGGGCTTGGGAGGCTAACCGGGAATTTTGGGCGTCTTCTCAGAATCCGACGGATGAGGCGAGACGTCGAAGTCTTTCGGCAGGAAGACCGCCGCTACAGCGCCCAGGAGCAGCACAACGGCTACCACCAGTCCCGCGTAGGAGAGGGCCACGGCGAAGGCCTCCGCCTGCGGCACGCTGCCCACCGCCGGGCCGAAGCTCTGCACCATTTCATAGTCCGCCGTCGGGTCTCTCGACGCCAGTTCCGCCCTCAGCGAGGAGAGGAACACGGACGAAACGAGCGCAATTCCCAGGGTGGCGGAAATGTTCTGGGTCATGTATACGATGCCGGAAGCTACGCCGGCCTTGTTCACGCCCAGGGAGTTGACGAGGACCGTGGTCGTGGTGACGAAGGCCGCGGCCCCGCCGATGCTGGCAAGCAGCAGGCTCACCAGCAGAATGGGATAGTCGGAGTTGGCGTCGAAAGTCAGCCACACGAAGGCGGCGGCGCTGGTAATGAGCATCCCCAAAACCATAGGCCATCGCAGGCTGTAGTTATCGGAAATCCTGCCCCAGAACAGGGTGGCGAATACGATGGCCGCGCCGGCGGGGAGAAACAGCAATCCGGCTTCCAGGGCGCTCTTGTGCAGGAAGTCCTGCAGGTAGACGGTGCTCATGAAAATCACCGGGACGAAGGCGAAGCCCGTGGCGAATCGTACCAGGATGCCGACGCTGAAAGCCCGGTTTCGGAAGAAGCGCGGATCCACGACCGGATATTCGACCCGCAATTCGGTGACCACCAACGCCAGCATCGAGACGCCTGCCAGGGAAAATAGAACCAGCGTGACGAAAGACGTCCATCCGTTTTCGTTGCCTCCCATAATCGCGAAGGCAAGTAGCAGAACCGAAAGGGTAATGAGGACCACGCCCAGATAGTCGATGCGACGGTCTATGGTTTCGTCGCGCGACTCCTCCGCCGTCAGCAGAATGATTGTCACCGCCGTCAGAATCACCGGAATGTTCAGCAGGAAGATAGCCCGCCAATCCAATAGCGACGTGAAGGTTCCGCCAATCAGCGGGCCGACGATGAATCCGAGGGCGCCGATGCTTCCCCAGAGACCGATGGCCGTCGCCATGTTCCGGTTCTGGTACGCCGCCGTCAGCACGGAAAGGGAGGCTGGCATCATCGCGGCGCAGCCCGCCGCCTGAATCACCCGCGCCGCCAGCAGCGTACCGATGTCGGCGGCGACGAACCCCACGAGGGAGCCTACGGCGAACAGCGCCGCCCCGATTACAAGAAACCGTTTGCGCCCGAAGATGTCTCCGAGCTTGCCTCCGACGATTACCAGCGCGGCAAACGTTAGCGTGTTAGCCTTGAGCGCCCACCCCCGCTCGACCAGGCTCACCCCCAGGTCTCGCTGGATGGATGGCAAGGCCAGGTTGATGACGGTTATGTCCATTGCCACCAGAAAGGCGGTGAGGCAGGCCGCCAGCAGGATGAGGCGGCGTTTCAAGTCGTCGGACAAGCCGCTCCTACGCCCTCTCGCCTTCCGGCGCGGGCGTTGCAATTATTGGCGGCTCAGGCGCGGATTCCTGCGGCAGCCGCGGTCTTCCTCGCTGCTCTCGAATCGTCAGAATGAGAACGACGGAAATCACGAGCAGTATCAGATTGGACCAGATGGCGAGGTCGTAGGTGCCGCGGGCGTCGTAGAGGAAGCCTCCCAGGGCGGCCCCAAAGCCGGAACCGAGGGGCATGACGGCGAACATCATCCCGTAGATGGTGCCCAGATTCTTGACGCCGAACCTGTCGGAGGCGAATGCGGCGGTGAGGGCCACCACCGCATTCCAGGAAAGTCCCACCAAAACTATTCCTGTTATCAGAGTTCCGAGTCCGAATGAAGGAATGCCGAAGAAGGGGATGCCCATCGAGAATAGCACCAGCACGAAGCCGACGCATCGGAGGGCGTAGGAGAAGCTGAGGTAGCCCCTGCGTCCGTGTCTGTCGGAGAGGTGTCCCAACACCAGCGCGCCGAGAATGGCGCATCCGCCTATGAGGCTGAATGTGCCGGCGGCAATGAACGGGCTGTATCCCAGGTCGGTGATGTAGGCCACGATGTGAGCATTCACGAAGCTCATGGTGTACCCTCATACGAAGTAGCCGAAGGTGAGCTTCCAGAAGAAGGGGGTTTTTAGAGCTTCCGCGAAAGTGGAATCGCGGAAGGCGAGGGCGGGGTTTTCGGAGGCTTCGTCGGTGCCGAAGGTCATGGGAGGAGCGCCTTCGGGTTTCAGTCCCACGTCCTCGGGGCGATTGCGGATGAACAGCAGTCCGATGGGGAAGATGACGAGCAGCAGGAGGACGCCGAGGAACTGGTACGCCTGCTGCCAGGAGAAGAGTTCGAGGAATACGGTGGACGCGGGAACGAGGGCCACGCCGCCGATGGCGCCGCCGCCGTTGATGAGGCCCAATGTGAAGCCGCGTCGCTGGAAGAACCAGGAGCTGACGATTTTGGTGAGGGTCGGGCCGGCGGCCAGGGTGAGGCCGATGCTCATGACGGCGAAGATGGCGAAGAGGTGCACCAGGGTCTGGACGTAGGGAAGTAAGAGCAGCATCGCCCCGACGATGGCGATGCCGATGAGGGCGACGGCTTTGGGGCTGTATCTGTCGGCGAGGTAGCCGCCCACAGGCCGCAGCAGGCCGGAGAGCATGAAGGTGGTGCCGAAGGCGGTGGCGAGAACGGCGCGGCTCCAGTCGAACTCCTCGGACATGGGCTTGAGGAAGACGCCAAAGGAGAAATGGCTGCCGGACGCGCCGAAGACGATGAAGGCGCAGGCAAAGGTGACTATCCAGCCGTAGTAGAGGTTCCCCCGGTTGAGCAGCATGATGTTGCTATCTTAGAGAGTAGCGGCAGGTTTAACAACGGGGGGCTGAGGATTAGGCGGGAGGACGATGTGTCGTCGTGATAGAATCAAGGCATTGTGCTTATGCCAAAGAAGCGAAAGATGGGCGCAACGCACGTAACCGTAGCAATACGCAACCCGTCCCAACGGGACCGGGTGTGGGAGGGCGAGTTCCTGGTTGATACCGGCGCCACTGATTGCATGGTTCCGCGCTCGGCCTTGGAATCCATTGGCCTGCAACCCCTTGGAAAACGGACCTACGAACTAGCCGACGGAAGCAAAATCAAATTCGACGCCGCCGTTGGGCAGGTGGAGTTCATGGGGGATTTCGTCGGCTCCACCATCTAATTTGGGGATGACGAGACCGAGCCGTTGTTGGGCGTGACCGCGCTGGAGTCGATGGGCGTCGAGGTTGACCCTCTTAGCCAGACGTTGAAGCGTCTACCGGCGGTGCGGCTCAAGGAGTTCAGACCAGCGTAGCGCATGAGGAGACAAGCAGGGATTCTGGAGCGAAGGCGATGAAGCTGAGTTACGTGGTGGTCTTTGAGCAGGGACCGAATAACTACTGCGCTTATGCGCCCGACGTGCCGGGTTGCGTCAGCACCGGGAAAACCTGGGAAGAGATGCAGGCGATGATTAAGGAGGCTCTCCAATTTCACATTGAATTTATGGTGGAAAACGGAGAGGAAGTGCCGGGACCACGGATGTCTCTGGAGGAGGCAATGGCCTACCACAGCCAGCCACTGACTGAGGAGGAAAAGGCTTCACTGGCAGAATTCGGCGATGAGGGTCCAGTCCTTTCTACAACCTTCGAAAGAGTCGAGATTGAGGTGGCGGTGCCGCAGCCGGCGGCGGGCGGCTCCTAGCAGACTGAACATCATCACGGCCCTATCGATGGATGTGTAGGCGCAAGAGAGAAGATGGATTCCGGCTTTCGCCGGAATGACGAAGGAGGTGGTTAGTTGGGGGGCACCCTTCGACAGTCTCAGGGTGAGCGCTTAGGCGCGGTTGCGGGAATTTCGGTTGCGTCTATAATAGCCTCCACAGTTAGACAACAGCATTGACCCAGGGGAGGCGCATTATGTCCCAGAGCAGAGTGGATACCATCATTGGCGGCGGAAAAGTCGTCACCTCGTCGGAGGTGTTCGACGCCGCCATCGCCATCGTCGGCGAGCAGATTGCCGCCATCGGGCCCGAGCATCTGCTTCCGCCCGCCGACCGGTACATCGACGCTTCGGGCAAGTACGTGCTGCCCGGCCTCATCGACGCCCACGTGCACCTGGACAGGGTGGACACCTACGAACTCGGCTCAATCGCCGCGGCGCATTCGGGCATAACCACTCTATTACCCTTCGGCATCTACGACGACGCTTCGGAGCAGACGTTGCCGGAGGCCATCAACAACCATCGGGAGGAGATCGACAGCACGGCGGTGCTGGACTTCGGCTTCCACTTCATCCTCAAGAACCGGCCCTACATCCTGAAGAGTCTGCCCCAGGCCTTGGAGATGGGCGTCACCTCGTACAAGATGTTCATGACGTACAAGAAGGGCCTCACCAGCATGTGCGACGATGATTACATCTGCGAGGCGATGGCGATGGTGTCCAAAGGCGGCGGCGTGATGCAGCTTCATTGCGAGTCGGGCAGCATAATCGACTTCCTGGAGGACAAGCTCATCGAAGGCGGCTGCGTCCATCCGACGGACTTTCCCGGCGCGTGTCCCGACTGGGCGGAGGAGGAAGCCATCAACCGCGCCGTCAAGATGGGCGCGGTGACGGACTGCCCCATCTACGTGGTGCACCTGAGCAGCCATGTGGGGCTGGAACGGATAAAGCGCGCCCAGGCCGAGGGGCAGCGGGTGTGGACTGAGACGTGCCCGCAGTACCTGCTGCTGTCGGACGAGGAGATGGCGCGGGTCGGCCCGCTGGCGAAAATCGGGCCGCCGCTGCGTCCGAAGGACGGGCCGGACCAGCCCGCCATGTGGAAGGGGTTGGAGTTGGGATATATCTCCACCATCGGCAGCGACCATTCGCCGAGTCCGCCCGGGTCGAAGCCGCCGGGCTGGGACAACATCTTCATCGGACCCGACGGAACGCCCATCCCCTTCGGGTCGCCGGGGGTGGAGACGGCGGCGCCCCTGGCCTACAGCGAGGGCGTGGCGAAGCGGGGAATGCCGATAACGTGGCTGGCGCGGGTCATGTCGGAGAACCCGGCGCGGATATTCGGCCTATACCCGCGAAAGGGGTCGCTGCAGGTGGGCACGGACGCGGACTTGACGATTATCGACCCGCAGGACAGCATGGTTATCCGCGCCAAGGACCACCACGGGAACACGGGCTACAGCCTGTTCGAGGGGTGGGAGTTGAGCGGCAAGCCGTACATGAGCATGGTGCGAGGTCAAGTGCTGTTGAACCGGGGCAGGCTGGAGCAGAAGCCGGGCTACGGGAGCTTCCTGGAGTGCGGCGGCCCGCGGGCGCCTCTGGGCGGGCCGGTGCATTAGAGCAGCTTTTCATGTCATTCTGAGTGCAACGAAGAATCACGCACACAATCCCAGACGGGAGGAAGATATGTCCGATTTGAGCTTTGACGACGTTGCTTCTCTGGCCAAGGCGGCCGGGGTTGAGTTGAACGAGGAAGACCTAGTGGAGGTCACCCACCGGCTGAACGTGACCATTGAGGGGGTGGAGCAGTTCTCCCACCTTGAACTTCACACCATCGAGGCGGTGCCCTTTCACCCGCTGAATGAGGCTGAGTAGGGAGGTTGGTTGGGGGTGCCCCTCCCGCTCACCCTGAGCCTGTCGAAGGGTCGAGCGGAAGGGCAGCGGCTCAGGGTGAGTAGAAAGGGGATGGATTCCCGCTTTCGCGAGGAGAATAGGGAATGGCGTGGTTCAAACTCACCTCTACGAGAGGAATGGAGAGAAGGCAGACTTAGGGGGTTTCAGGTATGAAAGACGATTTTGTAGTTACACATTCAGCGTCGGAGATGGCGGCGCTCATTGCCGCAAAGGAAGTCTCGCCGGTGGAGATTGTTTCGCAGTACCTGAAGCGCATAGACCGGCTTGACGGACAACTGTATTCCTACATCACCGTCTGCGAGGAAGATGCAATGGCGGAGGCCCGCCGGTTGGAGAGCTTGGCCATGCGGGGAGAAATCGTCGGCCCGCTTCACGGCTTGCCTCTGGCAGTGAAGGACCAGTTTCACACCGAGGGGGTCCTTACCACAGCGGCGTCCACCATCATGGCGGACCACGTGTCGGCGGAAGACGCAACGTCTATAGCCAGAGCCAAGGGCGCGGGGGCGATTCTGCTCGGCAAGCTGAACATGACGGAGTTCGCCGCCGGCATGGGAGATCGGTACAAGCATCGTGGGATTACCCAAAACCCCTGGAAGCCAGGCCACGACGCCGGTGGTTCCAGCAGCGGCTCCGGCGCCGCCATTGCCTCCTCCCTCTGCGCCATTTCTTTGGGCGAAGATACGGGCGGCTCCATTCGCGGGCCGTCCTCGCTCAACGGCATAACCGGCATCCGGCCCACGTGGGGGCTGGTGAGCCGCTACGGCATCGTTCCCTTCTCCTGGTCTCTCGACACCGGCGGGCCCATGTGCCGCACGGCTGAGGACGCCGGAATGGTGCTGGGCGCGATTGCGGGCTTCGACCCGAAAGACCCCCTGACGTCGACGCGGCCCGTTCCTAACTACCTCGAGGGAGTAGGCGATGGACTGAAGGGGCTGCGTATCGGAATCCTGGAAGAGTTGACGGCGTCGGACTACGTGAAGCCCGACGTTCTGCGCGCCGCCGAGTCGGCTGCGTCTGTCCTTGGCGAACTGGGGGCCGACGTGGAAGAAGTCTCGCTGCCCTTGCTGGATTACATGGGCGCGGTTGGGGCCATTCTGGCGGAAAGCGACGGCGCAACCTTCCACCGGCCCTGGCTGGAGGAACGCCCGCAAGACTACGGCCCGGCCATTCGCCGGCGTCTGCTGGCGGCCAGCCTGGTGCCCGGACAGGTAGTGCACAAGGCCGCGCGGATGAGGGCGCTGTTCCGCCGCGAGTGGCTGGCGTTGTTCGAGAAGTACGACGTCCTGATTTGCCCGACCACCCCCAGCGTGGCCGGGAAGATCAGCTACGTGGGAGACGTGGACACCAGGGAGCGGGCGGAGCAGCTATTCGGCAATCGGAAGTCCGCGACCTTCCCGGCGGCCCTTGCGGGCACGCCGGCCATGTCTATGCCCTGCGGGTTCAGCGAGGACGGAATGCCCATCGGCCTGCAGGTCATGGCGCCGCACTTCCAGGAAGCGACGATAGTCCGAGTGGGGTATCACTACCAGCGGCAGACGGAGTGGCACAAGCGAAGGCCGGAGGAGTATCCTGGGGATGAAACAGGCTGATTTGATACTTTCTATCAGCCTTGATAAATCTCCCCCCCTATGGTAATAATTGGGGCCAATCCCCATTCGGTGAGGAGGACGCAATGGACTCAGGCAGTACTGCTTGGATCTTGACTGCGACGGCGCTGGTTCTGTTCATGACTCTCCCCGGTCTCGCCATGTATTATTCGGGGCTGGTTCGCTCCCAATCCGCCCTGTCTATGATGTTAAGTTGCGTTACCATTGCGGCGTTTGCAAGCATAGTCTGGCTCATCATCGGATACAGCCTGTCCTTCGGGGAAACCTCGGGCGGAATCATCGGCAGCGTAAAGCACGTCTTTTTCCTCGACTTCAATGGGGAATCCCTCATTTCCGGTCCCAGCGGCCCCATGCCGCTGATTGCCTTTGCCATGTTCCAGATGACCTTCGCCGTCATCGCTCCCGCTCTCATTGCGGGGGCCTATGCGGAACGGATGAAGTTTCCCGCCATGTTCCTGTTCAGCGGACTCTGGGTCGTGCTCGTGTACTCGCCCATCTGCCATTGGATATGGGGAAGAGGCTGGCTGGACGACATGGGCGTGATGGACTACGCCGGCGGGCTGGTAGTGTTCACCGCCGCCGGAACCTCGGCGCTGGTCGCGGCTATCTTCCTGGGCAAGCGCAGAGGCTTCCCCACGCAGATTCGACAGCCCCACAGCCCCGGCCTGGTCGCCGCCGGAGCGGCCATCCTCTGGATCGGCTCCTTCGGCATGGTTGGCGGCAGCGCCGCCGCGGCCAACGCCACCGCGGGCTTCGCCATCATCGCCACTCACATATCGGCGTCGTCGGCCGCCCTGGTTTGGGTCTTCCTGGGCCACGTCGGACGTCGCCAGTTCTCCCTTGCGGGCGCGGCCACGGGCGCCGTCGTCGGGCTTGCCGCCGCAGTTCCCGCCGCCGGATACATGGGCCCCGTCGGCGGGCTTATCACCGGCATCGTCGCCGGATTCATCAGCTACGCCACCGTTGGCTTCGTGAAGAGAAAGCTGAACATCGACGACGGTCTAAACATCTTCGCCGTGTTCGGCGTGAGCGGCATAATCGGCACACTGCTCGTCTCCGTCCTGGCTCTGGACGCCTTGGGCGGCTTCGGATTTACGGATGGGAGCCGGAGCTTCGGCCCTCAACTCGGCGTCCAGGTTGTGGGAGTATTAGCGGTGGCGGGCTGGTCTCTAGTGGCCACGACCGTTATCCTGTTTGTGGTCTCGAAGCTAACCGGCGGACTGAGGATAGACGAAGAAGACGAGTTGCTTGGCCTCGACCTTTCCGCTCAAGGAGAACAGGCCTACGACATATAAAGGAGAAAAGACTGCACGACGTGAATCCGGGAATGTCACGCATCAGTTACAATCGGCGAAATTGAAAGGCGTTTCCACATTGGCCTAAAAGATGGTAAGATTGTCTCTGCAAAAGTGTTCCTGAGACCGCAAGCCATCATGTCGTCCTTTTTGAAAATAACCGAGGCGGCAGGTTACGCAGCCCGCCGAACGCTACAACTTAGGAGGTAGACTCAATGGCAGTTAACAGCGACCGCCAGAACGGCACTCTGATAGCGCGTGCCGATGGGCGCATCGATGGAGCCAACGCCCGGGAGTTTCAGGTGGCCTTGGAGTCCGCCATAGACCCCACCGACAGCAACGTCATTCTGGACCTGGAGAACTTGTCGTATATCAGCAGCGCGGGTCTCCGGGTAATTCTCATGACCGCAAAGACCCTCCAGCGGCAGAAGGCGAAGTTCGCCATCTGCTCCCTTTCGCCCTCCATCAAAGAGGTCTTCCAGATCAGCGGCTTCGACCGAATCATCCCCATCCATTCGTCTGTGGATGACGCTCTGTCCGCCCTCACGTAGGGCGACGCCCCGCCGCTCCCGGTTCGGAGCGGCCCCGGCATAGCCATCTTTGAACCTACGTCCAGCAGCTTCCGAGGAGAGGATTGGTGAGCGACAAGCCATATAAAATTCTGGTAGTAGACGATGAAGTAGACTTGGAACCCCTGGTGCTTCAGCGTATGCGCCGCAAAATCAGGTCGGGAACCTACACCTTTGTCTTTGCCCACAACGGCATCGAAGCCCTGGAGGTGCTCAACAGGGACAAAGACATAGACATGGTCCTCTCAGACATCAACATGCCGCAGATGGACGGTCTCGCCTTGCTCGAGCAGATACCGAAGGTGGACCCCAATCTTCGCGCGGTAATCATCTCCGCCTACGGGGACATGAAGAATATCCGCACCGCCATGAACCGCGGAGCCTTCGACTTCGTGACGAAGCCTCTGGACTTCAAAGACCTGCAAGTCACCATCGAGCGCACCCTCCAACACCTGGCCGAGTGGAAGGAAGCCCTCCAGTCCCGTGACAAGCTGGTGGCCCTTCAGAACGAGTTGGACGTGGCCAGCCAGATGCAGAGGTCCATTCTCCCCACCACGTTCCCCTCCGGGGAGAACTACGAGGTGTACGGGGACATGGAAGCCGCCCGTAACGTGGGCGGTGACTTCTTCGACGTTTTCAACCTCCACGACGACAAGGTCGGCCTCTCCGTGGCGGACGTTTCCGACAAGGGCGTTCCCGCCGCCCTCTTCATGATGTCCAGCCGCACTCTGCTTAAGGGTTCCGCCATCGGGCACATGGACGACGTAGCCAAGCTGATGACGGAGTTGAACGACCTGTTGGTGGAGGACAACGAAGCGTCCATGTTCGTCACCCTCTTCTACGGCGTCTTCAACCCGCGCAACGGCGAGTTCATCTACTCCAACGGCGGCCACAACACCCCCGTCATCTTCCACGCCGACGGCACCACTACCGAGCTGCCCTTGACCGCCGGCATAGCCCTGGCGGTGGTGCCGGAATTGGATTTCGAAATGAATAGGGTGACTCTGGCGCCGGGCGACACGATGGTGCTGTATACCGACGGGGTGACGGAAGCCATGAACGCGAAGAAGGAGGAGTTTGAAATGTCCCGCCTCCTCAGCGTCTTCGAAGACGGCCCGCCCACCAACGCCAAGGAAGCGAACGACGCCATCTTCCAGGCGGTGCGGGATTTCGCCGACGGCACCACCCAGTCCGACGACATCACCTGTCTGAGTCTGCACTACGCGGGGCCTTCATCGTGAGCGCTATCCTGACAATCAATATCGAACCCGATGAATTCGATCTCGACGCCATCTTCGCGCAGGTGGAATCCTTCGCCGACGAGGAAGAATGGGCCCCCGACCTGACCTTCCGCGTGAATCTGGCCCTCGAGGAGTTGACCCTCAACACGATAACCCACGGTCGCCACGACGAACTGGAGGCCATCCAGATTCTGCTGGACTCAAAGGAAGATCAGCTGACCATCGAGATTAAGGACAACGGATTGCCCTTCAATCCTCTGGCCGAGGCGCCGGATCCCGGCGTCGACGCGGCCCTGCAGGACAGGAACATCGGCGGGTTGGGCGTATATCTGGTTCATGAACTGATGGACGAAATGGAATACAAACGGGCGGAGGGCAGAAACTGCCTGACCCTGATAGCCCGTAGGGCGGAATGAAGCAAAAATCGCGATTTCTTCTTCTAAGCGTCAGCCCCCGGATCCTTGGCATCTGCCTTCTATTTGTAGTCGCCGCGGGCCTCGTAGCCTGTTCCGGCGAAATCGAAACCGGCGCTCCTGGCCCGACCCCCACAGAACCCCCGGTTGAGACGGCGACTCCCACGCCCGGACCCACAGCGGGATCAAATTCAACCGCCGGCGTCTACGATGACCGGATAGTCTTTGGGCAGTCGGCGGCTTTGGGCGGGCCGGCCCAGGAACTGGGAAGAAACATGCGGCGGGGCATCAAGGCCGCCTTCCTGGAGAAGAACGAGCAGGGAGGCGTCCACGGTCGGGAACTTCAGCTGGTGTCGATGGACGACAAGTATGAACCGGAACTGGCCGCCACCAACACCCAGGCGCTGATTCAGGAGGAGAACGTCTTCGCGCTTATCGGAGCCGTGGGTACGCCCACCTCCCGCTCCGCTACGCCGGTGGCCGCCGAATTCAACGTTCCCTACGTGGCCCCATTTACCGGCGCGGCTTTCCTTCGCGACCCGGAGTGGACGAATATCCTGAACCTCCGCTCCTCCTATTACCAGGAAACGGAGGAAATGGTTGCCCGGATGACCACAGACCTGGGGTTCGAGCGGATCGCCGTCCTGTACCAGGACGACTCCTTCGGGCAAGCGGGCTTGAGAGGGGCGCTGCTGGCCCTGGAGCGGCGGGGCATGAATCCGGCGGCGATTGGACTATATCCCCGCAACACCACGGCCATCAAGACCGCGGTGCTGGACCTGCGGAAGGCTTCCCCCCAGGGCATCATCATCATCGGCGCCTACAAGCCCGTCGGCACTTTCATCGCCTGGGCCAAGAACGTGGGAATGCGCGACGTGGTGTTCATGACCGTTTCCTTCGTGGGCAGCAACGCCCTGGCGGAACAGCTGGGCCCTCGCGGGCACGGCGTCTTCGTAACCCAGGTGGTGCCCTTCCCCACCGATTCCTCCGTTCCCATCGTCGATTCGTACCTGGAAGCTCTCGAAAACTACGATCCCGACGCTGAACCCGGCTTCGTTTCCCTGGAAGGATACATGGCGGGGCGGCTGGCCATCGCCAGTCTGGAAAGGTGCGGCAGAGAGGCCAACCGGGAGTGCTTCCTGGACATTCTGAACCGGACGGAGAGGCTGGACATAGACGGATTTGAATTGCAGTACGGGCCTGAGGACAACCAGGGTTCGGATAAGGTATTCTTGACGGTAATAGGCCGCTTTGGGGATTACTACCCCGCCGGCAGTCTCAAGGACGTTCCGCCATGAGAGAACAATTACACAAGATTTTGAGGTTGCGTTCGCGCATCTCAACCCAGATATACGTGGGCATCGGCGGCGCGGTGCTGCTCACGGTGGCGGCCAGTCTGGTGGGCTGGTTCTCCTTCAACCGGGTGGATGAGGCGGTTAGCCACGTGAACGAGGGAAGCGTCCCGGAGCTCACCGCTTCCTTCGGCGTCGCCCAGTTCAGCGGCAACCTGGTGGCAGCCGGGCCGCGGCTTATCTCCGCCGCCACGGAGGAAGAATTTCAACTGGTGGCCGTCAGCATCGACCAGGACCAGGCGTCCTTCGAGGAGACCCTCGCCACCCTCCAGCAGCAGGGAACGGAAGCGGAACGGTTCCAGCGCATCCGCTCCCACGCGGACACGCTGACGTCCAACATCAAGGCCATCAAAGACGAGATGTCCCGCTACTTCTGGCTCGCCGAAGGCAGGGACCTCATCCGCGAAGAACTCGTAACCCTGCGGGATGACCTGGAGAACCAGCTTATCCCCGCCATAGACGACCAGCTCTTCTACACCGTCACCGGCTACCGGGTGCTGGGAGCAGCGCCCGCCGCCACGGAAGAACACTTCACCGAGGCGGAATTCTACAACTACCGCATTCTTTCGGAATTGCTGTCCGACGCCAACATCGGCACGGAATTGCTCGCCAACGCCTTCACCGTGTCGGACCCCTCCCTGCTGGAACCCCTGAGGGAGCGATTCGAAGCCGTGGACAGCCGCATACAGCGGAACCTGGTTCAGATTGAGAACACCCCCTACTACACCGACCTGCAACCCAGCTTCGACCGTCTCTTCCAGATTGGAATGGGGGAGAGCAGCGGCTTCAATCTGCTGGAAGAGGAACTGCGGCTCCTACAGCGCCAGAACGCGCTGATCGCGCTGAACCAGGATATCGCCATCGACCTGGTTCAAGAGGTGGACGGGCTGGTGGAGGCTTCCCAGAGTAGCTCGCAGGTGGCGACCAGCGCGTCGTCCCAGGCAATACTCACGGGCCGCTCCCTGCTGTTGGCCATTAGCGCCATCAGCGTGGGCGGCGCCCTGCTCATCGCGTGGCTGTTCGTCGGCCGCGTACTGCTGCGCCGGCTCCAGCGCCTTTCCGCCCGGATGGTGCACATGGCAAGCGGAGACCTGGAATCCGAGGTGACTATAGACGGCAAGGACGAAATTGCGGAGATGGCCTCCGCGCTGGAGGTGTTCCGCCGTCACGCTCTGGAGGTGCAGCGGCTGAACTTGGTGGAGAAGCTGGCAGAGGAGCTTCAGGGCAAGAACGAACAGTTGGAGATAGTTCTGGACGACCTGCAGAAGGCCCAAAACCAGATTGTGATGCGGGAGAAGCTGGCGGCCCTGGGCGAGTTGACCGCCGGAGTGGCTCACGAAATTCGCAACCCCCTGAACTTCGTCAAGAACTTCTCGGAGGCTTCAGAGGAACTGCTGGAGGAGCTGAAGGAAACCCTGGACGAGAGCGAGGACGGCGCCCTGGACGAGGAGCAGATGTCCCTGATCCAGGAGATTTCCGACGACCTCAATGACAATCTGGGGCGCATACGGAATCACGGCAACCGAGCCAACCGCATCGTTGAGAGCATGCTCTCGATGGGCAGAGGCACCGCGGGCCGCCAGATGACGGTGCTCAACGACCTGGTGGAAGAACACGCGCGATTGGCTTACCACAGCGCCCGGGCTACGGACTCCGACTTCCAACTGGACCTGCGGCAGGAACTTGACCCGAACATGGGCGAGGTGGAGGTTGTGGCGCAGGACGTGGGCCGCGTCTTCCTCAACATAGTGAACAACGCCTGCTACGCCACGGATGAGAAGCGGCGGGCGCTGGAGGAGAACCCGGTGGAAGGCGCCGAACGGTACTTCCCGACGGTGCAAGTCACCAGCCGGCGCAAGGAGGAGACCGCGGTGGTGACCATCCGGGACAACGGCACCGGCATGCCCCAGGACGTCATCGACAAGATTTTCAACCCCTTCTTCACCACCAAGCCCACGGACCAGGGCACCGGCCTAGGCCTCGCCATCTCCAACGACATCATCCGCAGCCACGGCGGTTCCATCCAGGTGGAGTCCGGGGATGGCGAGTACACCCTGTTCACCATCGAAATTCCCCTCGCCGCACCCACGGCAGCCCTCGCGGAAATCCAGACGGACGAAGACGACGATGATTTGGAGGACGATTTCTAACCCGCCTTATGGCAATGCCCGCCGCCAAACCTTATAATTCAATTCCACATCCAACTCAGCTTGCGGGGCCGGCGCCCCAACGCGCATGGACGGTGAAACGAACGAGTGGACTTTAAGAGTTACGACATACACCCCGACTTCTACGACGAGATGTTCCTGACGAAGGAGAATCCCAGGGAGCACTACCGTCAGCTTTACGAGACCCTTCAGGAGTTCTCGGCGGAGCAGATGGTGGGCATTCAGGAGCAGGTGACGCGGTCCTTCTACAACGAAGGCATCTCCTTCACCGTCTACGGCGACGACGAGGGCACGGAACGGATTATTCCGATTGACTGCGTGCCTCGCGTTGTTTCCGCCGAAGATTGGGCCTTCCTGGAGAAGGGGCTGGAGCAAAGGCTCAAGGCCCTTAACAGATTCCTCGAGGACGTGTACAACGACGGGCGAATCATAGAAGACGGCGTAATTCCGGTGGACGTGGTCATGGAGTGCCCCCAGTACCGGACCGAGATGCGCGGCTTCTCCGCGCCCCACGGCACGTGGGTCGCCATCTGCGGCACGGACCTGGTCCGCACCAACGACGGCTTTCGGGTGCTCGAAGACAACCTGCGCGTGCCTTCCGGCGTTTCCTACATGGTCGCAAACCGGAAGGCTATCAAGGCCACCATGCGCCGCCTCTATCGCAGCTCCCGGGTCGCGGAGGTGGAGCACTACGGCCGAATCCTGCAACAGACGCTGAGGGAGCTGGCTCCCGCCGGCCGCCCGGAGCCGGTCATGGCCCTGCTCACTCCCGGCGTCTTCAACTCCGCCTTCTACGAGCACATGTTCCTGGCGCGCGAAATCGGCGCGGAACTGGTCGAGGGGCAGGACCTCATCGTCAACGACGGCTTCGTATATATGCGAACCACCAAGGGGCTGCGTCGCGTGGACGTCATCTACCGCCGGGTGGACGACGATTTCATCGACCCTCTGGTCTTCCGACCGGACTCCCTGCTTGGCGTGCCCGGCCTGCTTCACGCCTACCAGCAGGGTAACGTATCCCTTGCCAACTCCCCCGGCACCGGGGTTGCCGACGACAAGAGCGTCTACGCCTACGTGCCCGACATGATCCGCTACTATCTCAGCGAGGAGCCTATTCTCCAGAACGTGGAAACCTACCTGTGTCGGCGTCCCAAAGACCTGGAGTACACGCTGGACAATCTGGAGAACCTGGTGGTGAAGCGAGTGGGCGAATCGGGAGGCTACGGCATGCTCATCGGCCCCCACTCAACGCCCGAGGAGCGGGACGAGTACGCCAAGGAAGTTCGGGCCGACCCGGCGGACTTCATCTCCCAACCGGTGCTGGATCTGTCGCGGGCGCCCTGCTTGATTGAAGATACTTTCGAACCTCGCCACGTGGACCTGCGACCCTTCATTCTTCACGGACAAGAAACCCGCATCGTGCCCGGAGCCTTCTGCCGCGTAGCCCTCAAGCGGGGCAGCCTGGTGGTCAATTCCAGCCAGGGCGGCGGCGGCAAGGACCTGTGGGTACTGAGAGGCTGATTTGATGCTAGCACGCAGCGCCCAAGGCCTGTATTGGATGGGCCGATACCTGGAGCGGACGGAGCACCTGTGCCGCCTATTGCGCTCCCAGACCGCCGCCCTGGTGGACCGTCCCATCGAGGAGATCCATTCCGGTTGGAACCGCATCTACAACAGCATGAACCGTCAGCCGCCAGTGGGCGGATTGGAGTTGATTGACAGCGACGAGTTCACCTTGGCCGACTCCTTTACCCTCACCGACGACCTGGCCTTCGAACGCTCCAACCCGGATTCGGTGTGGAGCTGCCTCTCCTACGGCAGGGAAAACGCCCGTCAGATGCGACACTGCATCAGCGGCGAGATGTGGACCCATCTGAATCTCGCCTATCTGCGGATGCAGGAGATAGACATCCTGAGCATCTGGCGCGATTCGCCGGAGAGCTTCTTCGCCGAAACGGCGGCGGAGATGGACACCTTCGTGGGCATAGCCACCGCCACCATGTACCGGGACGAAGGATGGCACTTCATGCAGCTGGGGCGCTTCATCGAAGGGGCGCAGCTGGCGTCGTCGCTCCTGCTGGGGCAGCTGCGGCACGTGCCCAACGCCAAGGCCGTGCCGGAAGCGGACTGGATGGCCCTCTTGCGGGACTACAACGCGGTGGAGACCTACAACCGCCGCTACGGAATCGAGGTTCAGCCCAATCACGTGCTGGATCTTATCGCCACGGACCCCTACCTGCCCCGTTCTCTGTGCCGCTCCCTGGACCGGGCCGCGCGGGAATTGAACGCCTTGGGATCGGGTCCCAACGAAAAGTCCAGCGGCGCCGTCCAGCGCCTCTCCGGGAGGGTTCGCGCGCTCATACACTATGACTGGCCGGACAGCGACAACCCGGAGGAGATGCTGCACCGGGCGGGCGAATACTGCCACCAGTTCCACTTCCTGGTTTCCGAGACCTACTTCAACTATCCCACGGAAGCTCTAGCTTCGAGTTAAATCATGCCCGGCGCCCGCCGACTAGCGATTCGGCACACGTCCCGTTATCTGTACGACGGGCCGGTCAGCCGCAGCGTGATGCGCCTCTGCCTGAAACCCCTGGACGACGCCAGGCAGCGCTTGCTCAGATTTCACGTGGAGACGAACCCGCAGGCGCCTTTGAGGGAGGAAACGGACTCCTTCGGCAACGCCAAGCACGTGCTGACCCTGCACCGCGAACACCATTCGCTTGAGATATTGTCGGAGTCGGAGGTGGAATCGTCTCCGGCCCCCTCCCTCCCGCCGTCGCTTCCCAAGGGCGCCTGGGAAGAGATTCGCTCGTCGCGAAACTCCTTTCGGCTGTGGAGCTATACGAATCCCAGCGCCTACGCCCGCCCCTCGGAAGCCCTGCAAGCCTTCGTCGAAGAATCGGACCTTAGACCGGGTGACGACCCCCTGGAATCAACGCTGCGGCTCTCCGACACTCTTCATCATTGCTTCCAATTCGTGCCCGGCAGCACCTCGGCGGTATCGCCTATCGAGCACATTCTGGAGACGCGGCAGGGGGTCTGCCAGGACTATGTTCACGTGATGCTGACCATCGCTCGTTCCTGGGGCGTGCCGGCCCGGTATGCCTCCGGCTATCTGTATGACGGTTCATGGACGGACGAGAGTTTCTCCGCCGCGTCCCACGCGTGGGTGGAATGCCTGCTGCCCGGGTTGGGCTGGGTTGGATTCGACCCCACCAATCGGAGGATGGCCGGACAGCGACACGTTCGCATGGCCGTGGGCAGAGACTATCAAGACGTGACGCCCACCCAGGGAATCATACACGGAAGCGCACAATCCACGTTGGAAGTGCAGGTGCGAATTCGTCCCGTCGACCGCTAGCGGAGATCTGCCAACGTTCGGTCGTTGACAACCATCTACTTCCTGAATAGGATGAATCTAGCTGAAGGATACATGGTATTGACATGAATGCGTCAACTCCCAACGGACAGCCCAATCTTATCAACGGCGCCAACGGGTCAACCGAGGCCCGGCTGATTGTGGAAAACGTGACCGTCGAGTTCGAAGGTTTCAAGGCCCTCAGCAGCGTTTCCTTCACCGCCCACGACGGCAACCTCATCGGCGTGGTGGGGCCCAACGGCGCGGGCAAGAGCACCCTTTTCAACGCAATGGCTGGACTCCAACCCATGAACACTGGCAAAGTGCGCGTGATTGGGAGAACGGCCAAGCATCCCGACTTTCTCGCCTACGTGCCCCAGCGGGAGAAGATAAACTGGCGCTTTCCCGCCAGCGTGGAGGAAGTGGTGATGCTCGGCCGCAGCGGCGGGCGGTGGCGGTGGTTTCAACGTCCCAGCGCGAAGGACAAGGAGTACGTGCGCTACTGCCTGGAGCGGGTGAATATGTGGATTCACCGCACGGACTTGATGCCGGAACTATCGGGCGGGCAGCGCCAGCGGGTGTTCATCGCCCGCGCGCTGGCTCAGGAGGCCCACGTGTTCCTGCTGGACGAGTCCTTCAGCGGGGTGGACGTGGGCGCGCAGAAGTACCTGGTGGAGATTCTGCGGGGGCTGCGGGACGACGGCAAGGTGATATTGATGGCCACCCACGACCTGACGAACCTGGCGGAGCGCTTCGACCAGGTGCTCTGCCTGAACCATCACGTCTGCGCCTACGGCCCTCCCAACGAGGTGTTCACTCCGGCGGTTCTGGAAGAATTGTACGGCGCCCACGGCGTCACCATCACGGGATCCGGCCCCAACCACCGTCAGCACAACGAGTCCAATGGCTGAGGCGATACTGGACCCCTTCCAGTACCAGTTCATGGTGCGGGCGCTGATAGTCTCGGTGCTTGTGGGAGCCGTATGTCCGCTCATCGGCGGCTACGTCATCACCCGCAATCTCTCCTTCATGGGAGACGCGCTGGCCCACGGGGTCATGCCCGGCCTGGCCGTGGGATTCCTGCTGGGGTTCAGCCCGTTGCTGGTGGCAGTGCCGGCGGGAATAGGATTCGCCGCCCTCATCGGATTCATCAGTCACCGCACCGGCTTGGGGGAGGACACGTCCATCGGCATCCTGTTCGCGGGGATGTTCGCCCTGGGCCTGCTGATTCTATCCATATCCGACAGCATCACCGTCAACATCGAGGACATCCTGTTGGGGCAGGTGCTCGGCGTTAGTCAGACTGACGTGATAATAACCGCGGGGCTCGCCGCCCTGGTCGTCTTCCTGCTGGCGGCGATGCACCGGCAGCTGATGTTCACCAGCTTCGACCCGATAGGCGCGAAGGTGGTGGGCATTCCCGTTCAGGCGATGGACTACGTGCTGTTGGGGATTCTGGCCCTGGTCATAGTTCTCAGCGTGCAGGCGGTGGGAATCGTGCTGGTGCTGGCCATGCTGGTGGTTCCGGCGGCGACGGCGTATCTGCTGGCAAGGCGGTTCATAAACATCATGATCATCGGCGCGGCGCTGGGAGTGGCGGCGACGGTGACGGGGCTGTACCTTTCCTACCACTACAACCTGCCCTCCGGCCCGGCCATGAGCCTGACGGCCATCGGGATGTTCGCCGTCGCGGCGGTGGTGAGGCGGAGAGTGACCACCTAGCAACGCGGGGCAGGTTTCAAACCAGCCCCTACGAGATTCCCATACCCACATATGGTACGCTCGACCCTTCGACAGGCTCAGGATGAGCGGGGGGACTAGATTCCGGCTTTCGCCGGAATGACAGATAGGTGAAGTGCGCTGGGGACTTCACACCCATCCCAACCTTCCCCCGTAGAGGGGGAAGGGGCTTTGCGGAGAGCAATGGCATCAATCGCTGGGGGTGGGGGTGCGGCGGAAGAGGCCGCCGAAGAATCCCGGGATGCTCACGTTGAACAGGTAGTAGACGATGGGCACGACGATTAGGGTAAGCGCCGTGGAGCTTATCAGTCCCCCGATTACCACCGTAGCCAGTTCCGCGCCGATTATCCCGCTGGAGCTTCCGGCGAAGGTGGCCAGGGGAAGAAGCGCGAAGCTGGTGGTCATCGCCGTCATCAGGATGGGCCTCAGCCGCACCCTTCCGCCGGTCATCAGCGCATCCGTAACGGACATTCCACGGGCGCGCAGCTGCTCCACGAAGGTTATCAGCACAATGGCGTTGGTGACCACGATGCCGATGAGCAGCAGTATGCCCATCATCGCGGGCAGCCCCAGGCTGCGACCGGTGACGGTGAGGGACACCAGTACGCCGATGAGAGCCAGGGGCAGGCTGGTAACGATGACGACGGGGTTCTTCAGCGAACCCAGGCTGGCGGCCATAACCAGGTACATGAGGATTATGCCCGCGGCCATAGCGATGAAGATGGCCTGGAAGCCCTCTTCAATATCGCCAAAAATTCCGCCGCTTATAACTTCCACTCCGGGGGGCAGGTTCATGTCGGCGATTATGGCGTCTATTTCCACCCCCACGGCCTGGGTGTCGGTGGCGGTTATTTCGCCGGTGATGCTGGCGGAGCGGCGGCCATCCGTGCGGCTGATGTTAACCGGCCCCTGCCGGACGGACATCTGGGCAAGTTCGCCCAGGGGAGCGGAGCCGAAGGGGCCCGCGATGGCCAGGGACTTCATCGGCTCGATGCCGCTCAACGCCCGGCGGTCGCCCATGACCACCACGCCCACGTCGTCGCCGTCCACGTCGATGGTAGTCACCTGGCGGCCCACCATGAACCGGCTAAGCTGGGAGCTGACCTCCCTCGCGCTCAGACCGATGGTCGCGGCGGCGGCGGGATCCACGTTGATAGCAACCTCTTCCCTGGACTGGGCAACGTCGTTTTCCAGGTTCACCACGCCTTCCACGGTAGAAAGGGAGGTCATCAGCTGACGGGAAACGGTTTGAATATCGTTATAGTCGGGGCCGGTGACGACAATCTCCACGCCGCTGACGGGAGGCCCGTCGGCCAGTTCGCGAATCCGAACGGTGCGGCCGGGCTTTGGAAGCTCGTCACGGAGAGTTTCCGCCAAGTCATCGGGGGCGTTGTCGTTCAGGACGAGCAGCATGCTGGCCTGGTTGAATCCTCCCGGCGCACCGCCGGACGCCAGACCCGTCGCGCCAATGGAGACGGTGTATATCTCAGACACGTCATTGACCCGGCCCTCCACTTCCACAACTTCCACCAGCGTCTGTTCCAGGGGAGATCCGGGCGGCAGGGAAACTTCAATCTCCACGTACCGGTTATCGCCGCTTGGGAACAGGTTGATGGGAATGAAGCCAACGAGCGCGAGGCTGGCGAAGGTGATAGCGGCGGCGCCGGCGAGGGTGCGGAGCCGGTGAGCCAAGGCCCAGCGCAGGATTGGCGTGTAGAGACGCTGCATCCACGTTTCGTGGACGAAGGTCGCTTCGTCCGTGTCGTCGTCAACGGTTTCGGGCAGGTCGCCGGGGCGCAGGAGGTATGCCCCGAGGACGGGAACCGCCGTCAGCGCAACGACGAGGGAGGCGACCAGCGCGAAGCTGACGGTCATGGCGAAGGGGAGGAAGAAGGCGCCCACCAAGCCCTCGATGAAGGCCAGGGGCGCAAAGACTACGATGGTCGTCAGGGTGGAGGCGAAGATGGCCGGCCCAACTTCGACGGTTGCGTCAAGAGCCGCCTTCCACCGATCCTTGCCGGCCTGTATGTGACGATAGACGTTCTCAAGCACCACGATAGCGTCGTCCACTACGCGCCCGACGGAGATGGCGAGGCCGCCCAGAGTCATGAAGTTCAGGGTCATGCCTTGCCATCCCATAAGCAGCACGCCGGTCAGGATGCTCAAGGGAATGACGAGGGCGATTACTATTGTGGGGCGCACCGTGGTCAGCAGACCTTTCCATGCCGTGGGGCGGAGGGTCAGCATGAAGAGGAAGACGACGGCTACGGCGAAGAGGAAGCCGAATCCGGCCTCCGTGAGCAGGGTGTCTATCTGCTCCTGCACCTGGGGGCCGTCGTCCTGGATGATGACGAATTCAACGCCGGGGGGAAGGTTGGTTGTGGAGTCCAGCACTCCTCGGACGGCCTCGGTCACTTCGATGGTGTTGGCTTCGGCTTCCTTCAGGACGGAAACGCCGATGGAGGGCCGGCCGTTGGTGCGGGATATGCTGGCGGGCGCGCCTTCCGTCAGCGTTACCTGGGCAACGTCTTCCAACCGGGTATCGGGAGCCACGGCCAGGTTTCGTATGTCTTCCACGGAGGCCAGGCGGTGTCCGGAACGGACAGGCAGCGCTCTGCCTTCTTCGAAAACCAGCCCGGTGGGAAGAGCGAGGTTGTTGTCTTCCAGGGCCCGGGTTACCTGGTCAAGGGAAATACCCCTGGATTCCAGCGCCGAGGGGTCAACGGAGACAACTACTTGACGCTGAATCTCGCCGGAAGCGCGAACCTGGAGGACGCCGTCTATCTCCTCCAGGCGGGGCAGAATTTGAGACTCCACCAGAGGCGCGACGATTTCCGGCCCCTGCTCGGAGAGGACGGCGAACTGGATGACGGGTATCTGGTCGGGGCTGAAGCGGCCCACCTCCGGTTCCTCGACGCCGGCGGGGAAGGTCAGAGCGTTCAGGGCAGTCTCGATGTTGCTCTCCGCGTTGGCCATGTCCGTGCCGTAGACGAAGGTGGCGAGGACGATGGAATTCCCTTCGAAGCTGGTGGACTGGATGGTCTCCAGGCCCGATGATCCCAGGATTGCCGCTTCTATGGGAGCAGTCACGTCCTGAACAACGCCCTCAGCGTCCGCCGAGGGATACGTGGTGGCGACGACCACCAGGGGGAAGTCTATCTCCGGGAAGAGCTCGACCCGGAGGGAGTTGTATGTGAAGACGCCGGCTATGAGAACGATGGCGGCGGCCAGGAGGGTGACGGACCTGCGCTTGATGGCGGCGGCGGTAATGAATCTCATCAGGGCGTACCTCGAGGTGGGAATTGTGTTAAGGGAGGGAGCGTGGATTCGGGGACGCTGCCGGCATTGAAGGCCGGGCGCGGAAACGGCATACGGCGGCGATTCACCCCCATATTATACAAGAAGAATTATAAAGGCGGGGCGGGCACTGCGGGGGAATTGGGGGGCGTGAGCCTCCATATACGATGCCCCAAGGCTTGACGATGCACCGACATAGGCATATTATTTGTGTGTGCACAAAACCCGCTGTTCGCTCCTGTAGCGCACTGCGGGTCAGTTATCCGCCCTGGCGTCCGTCCTTGCGGCGCACTCCAGGTTAGTTATCCGGCCTAGTGTCCGTCCTTGCGGCGCACCCTAGGTCGCCCACGGGCAAAGCGGGGTGCGCCTAAGCGCACTCCGTTTCCTATTATGAGGTATTAAGGCATGACTCTACGAACCGCGATATTTATTGACGGAGCCTATCTGGAAGCAGTGATACGCGAGGAATTTGGCGTTGCTCGCATCAATCACCATAAACTGTCTCTCGAACTTGGCGGGGGTTCAGACATATTGCGCACCTACTACTATCACTGCCCAGCGTTTCAGGGCAATCCTCCCACAGACGAGGAACGACGACGATACACGAGCAGGAGAAGGTTTTTCTCCTATCTTGAGAGGCTTCCCAGGTATTCCGTTCGCTTGGGACGGTTGGAGCGTCGAATTGACCGTCCGGGCAGTAAACCCCGATACGAGCAGAAGCGAGTCGATATTCTATTGGGTGTAGATATGGTTCAGTTGGCCGCAAAGCACATGATCCAAGATGCGATTCTAGTAGCAGGCGACAGCGACTTCATCCCCGCTGTCATTGCCGCCAAATCTGAAGGCGTTCTGGTCCGCCTATTCCATGGAAAGAGTTATCATGGAGATCTTTGGAGGGAAGCGGATGAGCGTGTCCGCATTACCAGAGAACTGATTGACTCGGTGCGTTTGCCCCCGGCGGGCTAGGCCGCCAGCAGCTTCTCCGCGACCCCGCGGGCTTCCTCCAGGTCCTTGACGAAGCAGTCTTCGGGAACCTTCTTCAGCACGTTCAGAGCCGTGAGGGTAACGGCGGGGTTGCCCTTCAGGGCCATGATGATTACCGCCGTGCCCTCCTCGATGGCCGTGTCTATCAGCTGCTCCACCACCAGGGCGGCGCTGTCGTCCACGTAGACCGTGTCGCCGAAGTCCAGTATCACAACCTCGTGCTGTTCGATGTCCAGACTGATGGCGTCGATGAGCTTGCTGGAGGAGGCCACTGAGAAACTGCCCCTCAAGGCCACCAGGCCCGTGCGGGCGGAGAACGTCTCCTGGTCGTCCTCCTCGTCGCCGTTCTTATCGAAGAAGGCCGTATCCAGGAGAGGAACGGAGACCACGCTGTCCATCTCCAGCCGCTCGAACTGGCGGGCACTGGCCATTCCCGCGGCAATCAGGCCGATGATGACGGCGGTAATCAGGTCGAGGAACACGGTCATTCCCAGGGTGATAACCATGACAATCAGATGCTCCCTCTGAACCCGGTGAATGCGGGTGATGAAGCGCCAGTCGATGATGTCCCAACCGACCTTCACGAGGATGCCCGCAAGGACGGCGTGGGGTATCTTCTCCACCAGAAATCCGAGGCCCAGGACAAGGGCCAGGAGAATCGCGGCGCGAATAACCCCGGAAACCTGGCTGCGTCCCCCGGCGCGAATGTTGACCACCGTGCCCATCGTGGCGCCGGCCCCCGGGAGAGCGCTGAGGAATCCCGCGGCCATGTTGCCGATGCCCTGCCCCATCAGTTCCCGGTTGGCGTTGTGGCGGGTGCGGGTCATGGAATCCGCCACCAGGGAGGTGAGCAGGCTGTCGATGGAGCCAAGGAGCGCGATGGTCACCGCCGGCTGGATAGCCTTGACGAGCACGTCCGGCGAGAAGCTGGGCAAGGCTATTTGGGGCAGTCCCGTGGGCACGTCGCCGATTATGGGGGTGTTGGTGAGCCAGAGAACGCCCATGAGCGTCCCAATGACGAGGGCCGCCAGGGTGGGCGGGAGGAACTTTCGCAGCCTGCCCGGCCAGAAGATTCCAACCGCCAGGGTAACGGCGGCGATGGCGACTGCGCCAAAGTTGATGTCCTGCAACGCTTCGGGCAAACCCTTGAGGGTATTCAGCGGGCCTCCCGAAACCACGTCCCAGCCAATGAAGGGCATAATGTGCACGAGCATCACGATGACGCCGATGCCGGACATGAAGCCGGATATGACGGAGTAGGGGGTGTAGGCGACGAACCGCCCGATTCTCATGGCGCCCAGAAGCACCTGGATAAAGCCGGCCATGACGACGATGGTGAAGGCTTCGGCCATGTTGTCGGGGTCGGCGGCGGCTACGACCACCGCCATCGCCACGGCCATGGGAGCGGTGGGGCCGGAAATCTGGGATCTGGTGCCGCCGAATATCGCGGCGAAGAAGCCCACCGCGACGGCTCCGTACAGCCCGGCCAGCGGGCCAAGGCCGGAGGCGACTCCGAAAGCGAGGGCGACAGGCAGGCCGACGACGGCGGCGGTAACGCCGCCGAATATGTCGCCGCGGAGGGTCTCCAAGCTGTAGTTTAGCTTCAACTTCATTTTCCCCCGCATTTTACCTAACTTTGCGCGAAACGTCTAATGACTTCTGACATCAGACAAGGCGCGATGGGGAGAATTATCAGACGTGCTGGTCGAAGAGGATGGCGTTGCCGTCGGGGTCCTGGAGCATGAAGCTGGCGGGGCCGTCGCCCGATTCGTCCGCCTCCACCGTCATCTTGATTCCTTGAGCCTTCAATTGACGCTGAATTTTCCGGACGTCGGTGAATTCGTCTACGGGTTGGGCCTGGCTGTCCCAGCCCGGGTTGAAGGTGAGGATGTTGCCTTCGAACATGCCGTGGAAGAGGCCGATGGTGACGTGGCCGTTTCTGAGGATTTGCCAGTTCTGTTCGGGGTCTCCTCCCACCGGGCGGAAGCCCAGCTTCTCGTAGAATTCCCTGGAAGCCGCGATGTCTTTGACCGACAGGCTGACGGAAAAAGCGCCCAGATTCATTTTTGCACCTTCCTTATCTCTATTGTTTGAGCGAGGAGTATCGCACGTTGGGGGGCGTTTTCACCCTCACCTTTCTCCTCTCCCTGGAGGAGACCTTTGCGTAACTGCCAAATGCGTCATCTGTACCACACGAATCACCCCCATCTCAATCTTCCCCCTTCAAGGGGGAAGAGGTTAATCGCCGCCCTTAGGAGGGTTATGCAAAGGTCTCCCATCAAGGGACAAGATGGATTCCGGCTTTCGCCGGAATGACGGAGGGGGTGGGGGCATGACGGTTATGCGGCCGCCGCTTCCCGCAGCCGGTCTATTTCTATTTTGGTCATGGTGAGGAGCTTGTTCATAACCCGCTCCGGCGCGGCGCTCATGATTTCGGCCAAGGCGGCGGGAACCACCTGCCAGGAAAGACCGAACTTGTCGTTCAGCCAGCCGGCGTACCCTTCCATTCCGTCTTCGGACAGCTTCTCCCAGAAGTAGTCGATTTCCTCCTGGGATTCGCAGGAGACGACGAAGGATATGGCAGGGGTGAAGCTGAACATGGGGCCGCCGTCTATGCCGGTGAATTTCTGACCTTCCAGTTCGAACTCCACCAGTGCGCCGCCTCCCGCGGGGCCGGAAGGGACTTTCGAGACGTTCAGAATTCTGGATTTCTTGAAGATGGAGACGTAGAAGTTGGCAGCTTCCTCCGCCCGGCTTTCGTACCAGAGAAAGGGGCTGATTTTGGAGATGGTCGTCATGGCGGTAAGACCTCCGTTTCTGTGGTTCAATGCCGTCGGATATGATACACGAAAGCGGGGTGCGACGGCTCAAGCCTATTCGCGACGGCCCGGGCGCGTGAGTCTTCTTGTCGGTTGAAGCAGGGAAGGCCATCGCAGCCATTGACAACAGAATTGCCGCTTCTATACCTTTCTTGCCATGCATATCGACCTGAGCAACGGATATATGCTTCAAGATTGGGAGACGGCGTGGCGCGACGGGGACCAGGAGCGTTTTGTTCCCCTCGCGGACGACTACGAGGTGTGGAGGAACCTGAGCGATTCCTTCTCGCATCCGTACACCAGGGCTAACGCGGAGGCGTGGGCGGCCCTTCACGCCGGGGTGACGCCGGTGGTGGACTTCGCCGTCTGCGACTCGGCCGGGCCTATCGGCGGCATCGGCTTCGAGACGTTCACGGATGAGTTGCGACATTCGGCGGCCCTCGGCTACTGGCTGGGCAGGCCCTTCTGGGGGCGCGGAATCATGTCGGCAGCGGTCAAGGCGATGACGTCCTACGGGTTTGAGGCCCTGGGCTTCGTCCGTATCTATGCGCGGGTGTACAAGGGGAACGACGCGTCGGCGCGGGTGCTGGAGAAGGCGGGATACAAGCTGGAGGGGGTGCTTCGCAAGGCGATTCTGAAGGAGGGGGCGCCCACGGATTACTACCTGTACGCCATGCTGCGGGAGGAGTGGCGTTGAGTATCTGCGGAGGAGTTGAATTGTGGCGGATTTTCGGTTCGCTTCCAGCGTGACGCTCAGTCATCCTCTTGGGGAGGTTTTCGAGTTCTTCTCGAAGGCGGAAAACCTGGGACTTCTGACGCCTCCGTGGCTGCGCTTCACAATCGCGAGTCCGCTTCCCATTGAAATGAAGGCGGGGGCGCGTATTGAATACCGTATCCGTCTGCACGGCATTCCGATGAAGTGGGTCAGCGAGATTACGGCGTGGGACCCGCCGCGGATGTTCGAGGACACGCAGTTTCGCGGGCCTTACAGGAAGTGGGTGCATCGGCATACTTTCGAGGAGACGGACGAAGGGACGTTGGTGACGGACGAGGTGTTGTACCGGGTTCCCGGCGGCGCGTTGGTCAACAAGCTGTTCATCGCGGGGAGGGTGAGGAAGATTTTTGAATACCGGGAGGCCAAGCTGAGGGAGTTGTTCGCGTAAGAAGAGAGCTTTGTGCAACTGCGAATGCGTCATCTGTACCACACGAATCACCCCCATCTCAATCTTCCCCCATCAAGGGGGAAGAGGTTAATCGCCGCCCTTAGGAGGGTTATGCAAAGGTCTCCCATCAAGGGAGAAGCTGGATTCCGGCTTTCGCCGGAATGACGGAGGCTGGTAAGGGAAGGAGCGTTCAGGACAAGCGAGTGTGGGGGACGGGATGGGCGGTGAAAGTGATTCCGGAGGCGCCCGGAGGGACGGATTTGGCGGGGCACGGCGAGGTTTGAGGGACGGCTGATTTGTTTTTTAGATCTCGTGGGTGGGAGCGATTCGTTAGGAAAATCCAATTCGTACCTAAAATGATTCGTTTCAGGCACGATATTCGTTTCAAAAAATTTTCTGCTGGCGAAGTTAGATCTATTCATGGTTGTCGGCAGATGCATCGGGATTGATTTTTGTGGGTTTGGGAAAGCCACGCGGGGGTTTTGGGGGTGGGTTTCAGGGTTGTTGAGGAGTTTATTTATTTTGTTGTATAAGTGTTCTATTTCCTTCATAGAGGGATGGTAGCAGAGGTTGGGGGTTGATGGCAAGGGGAAGTTGTCAGTTTTGGGGTAAGGGATGAGAAGGGAGGGATTGCGGGCTTGCGTTGACCTACATCGCTTGGCTAGGCATAATGGCAGTGTCAGTGAATAAGGGGGTATTGCGGCATGATTGATTGGCTTGGCATCGAGCACCTCGTAGAGCTTTCCGGCATGGAAGCCGTGGCGGGTTTCTTCACGCCGCTTGCCGTCTTCGCCGCGTTCTTCCTGGCGCAGGTAATCCTGCCGGGCTGGCGCTTTCCCGGCTACGTCATCGACGATAAGACGGGCAAGCCGCGCAATTACCGTCTCAACGGACTGCTGGTTTTCGCCGTCGCAATAATCGTGTGGTATTTCGAGTTGACGGGGATGCCGCGGGACTGGTTCTACCGCTCCAGCCTCTATGCCGTGGCCGGCGGAACGGTCTGCGCCGTCATCTTCGCCTTCATCGCGGTGTTGAGCCAGCCGAAAAGGGAGGGAGAGAAGTTCATTGCGGAACTGTGGACGGGGCGGTCGAGGGAGTTCACCTTCTTCAACAGCCGGTTCGACGTGAAGATGTACCTGTACGTGGTCGGCGGGGCGATGCTGGCCCTGAACGCGCTTTCCGGCGCGGCGTACCACCACGGGCTGTACGGCTTCACCTCCGAGGCCAACTGGGGCGTCTATATATACGCCGCGTTCTTCACCTTTTATATCACGGACTACTTCATCTTCGAACGGGTACAGCTATACACCTACGACCTGATTCACGAAAGGCTCGGCTTCATGCTGCTATGGGGCGGACTGATCGTCTACGGGTGGCTGTACATCCTGCCGCTGTGGGGCATGGCCGCGCATCCGAACCCCGGATTCTCGACGGCGTGGACCTACGCATTGCTCATCGGGGCGTGTTCCGTGTTCTTCACGGGTTGGTTCATCAGCCGCGGCGCGAACATGCAGAAGTACGTGTTCAAGCGGTGGCCCGACCGGAAGTTCCTGGGGATAATCGCGCCGAAGTACATACAGGCGGGCGACCGGAAGATTCTGCACAGCGGATTCTGGGGCGTGGCCCGCCACTTCAACTACTTCGGGGAGGGTCTGTTCGGCCTCTCCGTCGCCCTCGTCTTCGGCTACTTCGGCAACCCGTGGGCGTGGACGTACATGCTCGCGATAGTCACCCTATTCACCTTCCGACAACGGGACGACGACGAGCATTGCGCGGAGAAGTACGGCCCGGAGAAGTGGGCGGAGTACAAGTCGAAGGTGAAGTACCGGATCTTCCCCGGCATCTACTAGCAGCGCGCCGGGGGCAGCTTAGGCTAGACCGTCGCTTCGGCGCGACCGACCGGCGAAGTTGGCGGCAACCCTTTCGCTAGACGGCGGTGTGGTGTTCGGTGCTGAGGTTGTGGCTGACGGCGTGGAGATTGGATTCTATCCGGGCCTTGCCGCTCAGCAGGAACTCCTTTTGGCGCGTGAAGGTGAGGGGCAACGCCTGGAGAATCTTGCGTCCCAGGTCGTACATCTCTTCCGGGCTGCCGTATAGCCGGAGTTCGTTCCCTGCTTCGTCCTGAATCTCCAGGTTGAAACCCTTGTCATAGTAGACGTTGCCGGACCGTCCTATGGTTGCTCTCTTGATTCTGCGTTCCGTCATGGCCGGCCTCCTCTACGCATCGCCTCAATGTGTATCAGGCAAACCCTATTCACTTGCGCTCTCGAAGGTCAATGAATGCGGATGCGGATTTTGCGGGAAAACTCCCGACGTCTGTCCAGAATGTTTCGCAGCAAGCAGTATGTTTGTACCAAAATTTGACAAGGACGGGGGACTTGTAGTAAACATAAAATAGGGCGAGATACACCTCTGTCAATACAGCCCTCATTATCCGTTAAGCCTCTCGCCCGCCGCGCTTCTTGGCGCAGGATTCCGCCCTTTGAGATGCCCTCCGGGTGAGACCGCTACACCAATTTTCAAGCGAGGTGTTCGTGATGCAGAGATACTTGATTTTTCGAATAGCCCAATCTGTCGTGGCGCTCATCGGCGTCTCGATGCTCGTCTTCGCTCTGACCCGCATAAGCGGCAACGTGCTGGACATCATGCTTCCAGAGGACGCCACTGCCGTTGACTACGCCAGAATCAGCGAGGCGTGGGGTCTCGACAAGCCGATGGTCGTCCAGTACGGGATCTATGTGAAGAACATACTGAACGGCGACTGGGGCGAGTCGTGGAAATGGGGCACCGGCGCCCTTGAGATAGTGCTGAACAAGTTCCCGGCGACGCTCCAGCTGGCGTCCTTCACCCTGGCGGTCAGCACCGCCCTGGGAATAGCTATGGGCATACTTGTGGCTACCAAGAAGGACACCGCCTTCGACTATGGGGGGAAGGTGCTCGGCCTGCTCGGCCAATCGCTGCCGAGCTTCTGGCTGGGCATCGTGCTCATGTGGGTGTTCGCCGTGCTGCTCGGCTGGCTGCCCACATCGGGTAGGGGAGGCATTCTCCACATGATAATGCCGGCCATCACCCTGGGCTGGTTCAACGTGGCGGCACTCATGCGTCTCACCCGCTCGGCGATGCTGGAGGTGCTGGACAGCGAGTACGTGAAGCTGGCCCGCATCAAGGGCTTGCAGGAGTGGAAGGTGGTGTGGAAGCACTGCCTGCGGAACGCGGCCATCGCGCCCCTGACCTACTTCGGACTGGTGGCGGGGTTCCTGCTGACGGGTTCGGTGGTGACGGAGACGGTGTTCGCGTGGCCTGGGACGGGGTTGCTGGCTGTGGAGGCGATTCAGGCCAGAGACTACCAAGTGGTGCAGGCGGTGGTGCTGTTCATGGCGGGCATCTTTATCGTGTCCAACCTGGTCGTGGACGTGCTCTACGCGTACCTGGACCCACGGATTCGCTACAACTAGAGGCGCGTCGGAGTTTCGACGAAGATATTGACCTCCCTCGCCGCCGAATCTAGAATTGTTGCAGAGCCAACGCGGGGCGCGTCGTATACCGAGGCGCGCCCATGCGACGGCAGACGAGGAGGAGGCGCGCATGAGCAGGTCAGACATCGAGAAGCGCATCCATACGGTTCGCTCCGAGTTCAAGCTGCTCAGTCCCTTCGCGGCCGGCTACCCGGTCAACCAGGATTTCGACTACTCTGAGCTGTATCCGCTGCTGGCATACTGCGCCAACAACGTGGGCGACCCTTTCGCCTACTCCCGCTACCAGTCCAACACCCATGAGACGGAACGGGAGGTGGTGCATCACGTGGCGGAGCTGGCGCGGCTGCCCGCGGAGGAGGCTTGGGGGTACGTCACTTCCGGCGGCACCGAGGGCAACATGTATGGCATCTACGTGGGCCGGGAGATGCTGGGAGACCCCGTGGCCTACTTCTCCGAGGACACGCACTACTCCGTCCGCAAGATTCTGCACGTGCTGAAGGTGCGAAACTTCATGATTCGCAGCCTGGACAACGGCGAGATCGACTACGAAGACCTGCGCCAGTCCATTCTCAGCAACGGCGATTCCCCGGCGCTTATCATCGCCAACATAGGCACCACGATGAAGGGCGCCGTGGACGACCTGGACCGCATTCGCGCGATCATCGACGAGACGGCGCCGCCCGGCGCGTACATCCACGCCGACGCAGCCCTGCACGGAATGATTCTGCCCTTCGTCGACGACCCGCAGCCCTTTGGCTTTGATAGCGGAATAGACAGCTTCGCGGTCTCGGGGCACAAGATGATTGGCTCGCCGCTTCCTTGCGGGGTGGTTCTGACGAAGAAGGAGTACACCGCGCGGATAGGCCGCGCCGTGGAGTACGTGGGGGTGCTGGACACGACGCTGTCGGGGTCGCGCAGCGCCTTCGCGCCGATGCTGATCTGGTACGGGCTGACCAAGCACGGCGTCGAGGGATTCCGGGGGATGGTGGCGGGGATGATGGACGTAGCCGAGTACGCCGTGGGGCGGTTCAACGAAAACGGCATTGCCGCATGGCGCACCAAAAACAGCCCGATTGTGGTCTTCCCCCGCCCTTCGCCCTACGTGCTGTTCAACTGGCAGCTGGCGCCGTTGGGGGACATCGCCCACCTGGTCGCCATGCCTCACGTGACGCGGGAAATCATCGACCAGGTGGTGGCGGACTGCCTGGAATGGTCGCCGGTGCAGGAATGAACGAGAGGAATCACGACAACGAGGCGCGACGTCGGGTCATCGTCTTCGTGGAAGACGAGCCTGGGGCGTTGGCGCAGGTGACGGAGGCGTTGGGGAAGGCCGGCGTGAACATCGAGGATATAGACGGACGCCAAGCGGGGGAGTTCGGCGTCATTTCGCTGCACACCAGCGACGACGACGCGGCTTTGCTGGCGTTGCTTGAGGCAAACTTGCGGGCCGTCACCTCGGAGGCCGTGGTGTTTCGGCTGGATGACAAGCCGGGGGCGTTGGCGTCGGTGGCGCGGCTGTTTGGCGAACACAAGCTCAACGTGCGGACGATTCATATTTTGCACCGGCGAGGGGGGCACGCCATCGTGGCGGTTACTACGGACGATGACGATCTGGCCCGTTCGTTAATCGGCGACGATTCGCTGCTGTAGGCCCGCGGGGATTCCGGGTTGCGACGGGGAGGGCCGCTCGACCCTTCGACAGACTCAGGGTGAGCGGGGTGGTCAGAAGCAGGATTAACCCTCGGAAACGGAGTACTATGTAGAACCGTCAGTTGCCGAAGTCGAAGGCGTCCAGGGCGCAGCCGGTGTCGTAGCCTCCCGGCGGGAACCAGATTGGGATGCACCAGGGAATGTAGTCGGCAATCTTGCCGCCGGACACGGACACGTCGTAGCTGCCGTCGGCGTTCTTAGACACGCTGACGGTCAGGCCGCCGCCTACGCTTCTGGACTCGCCGTCGGCGATGACGGAGAAATCGTCGTTGCCGTAGCCCACGTCGGATTCGTAGTCGGGGTTGTCGGAATTGTAGAGGGCGGGGCCGGTTCGCGCGTTGATGCCCGTGCCGTTGGTCTGGTCGTAGCGGCTCACCATCACGCCTTCGTATCGGAGGGGTCTCTTTCCGCCCGGACTCGCAGGATCGTAGACCACGTCGTAGGCGTCGCGATAGACGGCGTTCCGTTCGTCCAACACCTCCAGGGTGGTGAAGGCGCCGGGCCTGCCGGAGTGGATGACGAGGAACTGGTTGCCGCTCTGGAAGGGCTTGGCGAGGGTGTAGGTTGCTTCGTCAGTGAGATGGAGGGCGACGTCTTCCGGGTCAATCCAGCCGGCGGCGTAGCGGTTTATGGCGAGGGTGGCGGGCATGTCCTGATGCCAGCCGGCGGGCCTGGCGGGGGTGAGTTCGGACATGAAGTCGTGGCGGTTGCTGTAGAAGTTGGGGCGCTTGTAGGACGCGTTGGCGTCCGGCTTCCAGGGAAGCTCGACGTAGGAGTGGGGCCATAACATCCAAGAATGGCCTATTTCGTGTATCAGGGTGGGCATTACGGCGTGCTTCACGGCGACGAGTCCGAAGTCGGCATAGCCGTTCCACGCGGAGCCGCTGGAGAAGCCTTGCACGTCGTTCAGGATGAGGCGGTTCAGGGCGCCGGGCATCCCCCACCGGCAGCCGGGCGCGTCCGGATTGTCCGGGTCGCATCCCACAATCCCGATGAGGGCGAGCCACTGATTCTCCACCTCCTGCGGGGTCGCGCCGCCGCTGGCCTGAAAGTCATGGCCGGGGACGAAGGTCATTTGCAGCTTGCCGCCGGAGATCTTGCGGAAGTACGCGGCTACGTTGTCGTTGAGGGCGGCGACGGCTTCGTCCATGCTCATCTCTACGCGGGCGCCGTCGTCGTTGGGCCAATCGGAGGCGTTGACGGGCACCCGGGCGATGTCCACTGCAATCTCCAGATTGCCGAGGGTGTAGTAGGCGGGGTCTGCGGGGATGTCCAGGTGGGTGCGTTCGGGATACCTGCTCATGAAGGTGCAGCCCTCGAATCCCATGAGGCCGTAGCGGACGTAGCTGCCGTTGCCGAAGTAGCGGATGAGGGAGAGGGGATCCTGGCCTCCCAGGTCGGGCAATCCTGCGGCGGTCCAGGGGGAGTTGGGATTGGCGGGCGGGTCGCAATCGTAGGGGTTCGAGTCGCGCCACCAGGGTTTGGGGTCGGCCAGCCACTCGTGGTCGTTCCAGGATTCGTAATTCTGAGGCGGCGGCGGGACGTAGACGGGAGTGGGGGTGATGGTGGGGTTGGCTGCCTGGTCGGCGGATGCCTTGGCCGCGGCCTGTCTTGCGGCTTCGTCGGCGGCGGCTTGAGCTTTGGCGGCGGCAAGGGATCTGTGCTCGGCCACGGCGTTGGCGGCGTCTACGGCTGTCTGGGTGTTCACCTTGGGGAAGCCGACGGGGTTGTTCAGCACCCTATCCAAGGCCGAGGCAAGGGCGCCGGCGTCGACGTCGGTCATGGAGACGGCTTGGGCTACGGCTCCCTCCCGGTCAAGAGGGGAGTTAATGATGTATTCCAGGGCCAGAGTCACGGCGTTAGCTATGGCGTCGGACATATCTCCGGCGGATGGGTCGGCGGGGACGGGGGTGGGCAAGCCGCCGAGGACTTCGTCCATCGCCCTGGCGACGGCGGATGGGTCGGCGCCGGTGGCGGAGACGGCGTGGGCTATGGCGCCCTGCAGGTCGTCGCGAAAGCGTCCGTTGAAGTACTCGTCCACAGCAATGGAAACGGCCTCGGAGAGGGACACGGCGGCGGCGTTGATTCTGTCCATTTCCGCCTGTTGTTCAGCAGAGGGGGTAGAAGCAGGAGCGGGCGTGGAAGTGGCGTCGGGGGTGGGAGTGGAACCGGGTTCGCGCTCGGCCAGAACCGCGGCGACGGCCTCAGCGACGGCGGCGGCTATGGCGTCGTCACGCTCTTCGAGGGTGGGAGTAGGGTCGGGGGCAGGGGTGGGAGCGGAATCGGCTTCGGAATCGGCCAGGGCCGCGGCGACGGCCTCAGCCACTATGGCGTCGATGTCCTCGGAAGTCGGCTCAGGCGTTGGGTCGCCGCCGCCGCAGGCCAGGGAGAGGGCGAGCAGGAGCGTGGCGGCGACGAAGGCGGTCAGAAGTTTCCTGACGGCAAGCGTTATCGGCTGCAAGTCTATTCCTCTTCATCAATCCCAAACGCGAAGATTTAGCAAATTATATCAGGGATTGAGGCGGGGCTGATATGGGGGTATGCCACAGACGGACTGGTTCCGCCGACGGTTGCCGCAAGTGGGCCTAAGTGGAAGGTAGATGGCACTGTCTTCGAAATGTGGCTGGATGGGCTGTGAGCCTCAGGACCACCGGCATGACCGAGGGTCCAAGCCTCTCTTCGGGTGGGCAAATGTGTCCTGCACCGCAAACTTTTGGCTGGCAGTTCGCTATATTCACTCCTGCAAATGGCTGGGGATGTGGTTCCCGTCAGCCTGGGGAATCTCCCCTTGACACGCAACTCTGTAGTTGCGTATTCTATGCGTACATGCACAAAGACCTAGTCTTCAGGGCTCTCGCGGACCCAACACGGAGGTTGATGCTGGACGAGCTCTCTGAGCGCAAGGAGCAGACGCTCTACGAGCTCACGGCGCGCCTGATCATGCGACACAAAGTCGCCATCTCCCGACAGGCCCTGGCCAAGCATATTGATGTCTTGGAAAAAGCGGGGATCGTAAGCTCAGAGAAGCGCGGCAAGTATCGGATGCTTGTCTTCAACGATGAACCCCTCAGGACTGTTATGGATCGATGGCTCAAGTGACACCGTAAAAGGAAAAGGAGGCCGGATATGCGAATTACACTCACCAGCGTTTTCGTAAGCGAGCAGGACGAAGCTCTGAGGTTCTACACGGAGACCCTCGGCTTTGTGAAGAAACATGACGTCCCTGTGGGGGAATTCAAGTGGCTTACCGTCGTCTCGCCCGATGACCCGGATGGAACCGAGCTTCTGCTTGAACCAAATGAAAACCCGGTAGCGCAGGCATATCAGAAAGGGATTTTCGACCAAGGCATCCCGGCGGCGTCCTTTAGCGTTACGGACATCCATGCAGAGTATGAGAGACTGAAGGCACTGGGTGTAGCTTTTACGATGGAGCCAACAGAATTGGCCAACGTCACTGTTGCGGTCTTCGACGACACCTGCGGCAACCTGATCCAACTAATGCAGACGTAACGACGATCGACCAAACTGCCCTGTTTGGGACACGGGAGCAGTCTAGCCCGTCCAGGCATAGTGGTGGGCCGTCAGGGATTCGAACCCTGGACACCCGGATTAAAAGTCCGGTGCTCTGACCGAGCTGAGCTAACGGCCCTCGTTGCAGGTATGCTATTGTACGCAGCCCGCCGTCGGGTTTTCAATGACGGTTTGGCAGTTGAGGACGTCGCTGGGAGACGAAGATGGATTCCCGCCCCCGTCTTCACGGGGGCAGGCTCTGCGCGGGAATGACGGATAGGGTTCTTCGTTGTTATCCGCGCCCCTAGGTGGTATCCTGCCAGGTTGGGGAGGACAGAGGATGTACGACTTTCATACGCATACTTTTTTGAGCGACGGCGTTCTTTCGCCGATTGAGCTTATCCGGCGGGCCTACGTGCGCGGCTACAAGGTCATCGCCATCACGGACCACGTGGGATTCGGCAACCTGGAGTTGGTGGTCAAGACGCTGGCCATCGACTGCGCCAAGGCTTCCTCGCGGTGGGACATTCTGGCGATTCCCGGCGTGGAGATTACCCACGTGCCCAAGGAGGACATCGACCTGTGCGCGCGGGAGGCGAAGGCGATGGGGGCGCGGCTGGTGAACGTGCACGGCGAAACGATGGTGGAGCCGGTGGAGCCGGGCACCAACGCCGCATCCATCAGTTCCGCCTACGTGGACGTTCTGGCGCATCCTGGGCTGCTGACGCCGGAGGAGGCGCGGATGGCCCGTCGGAACGGGACGTTTCTGGAGATTTCTGCCAGGAAGGGGCACAGCCTGAGCAATGGGCACGTGGCGAAGACGGCGCTCTCGGAGGAGGCGTCGATGATTCTGGACTCGGACGCTCATGCGCCGGAGGACTTGCTGACGCCGGAGTTGTGTTACCGGGTTGCCCGCGGCGCGGGGTTGACGGAGGAGCAGACGGAGATGCTGCTGCACCGGAATCCGAATTTGCTGTTGGAGAAGCTGGGGTATGCGGCGCGGGTTTAGGGGGAAGAACACCCTCACCCCTTCGACCGGCTCAGGACAGGCTTAATCCTCTCCCTCAAGGGAGAGGGGGTTGTGGATAGGAAGGGATGGATTCCCGCCTACGCGGGAATGACGGGGGTGGGGTTAGGGGAGGGGGGCGTAGGGGGAGGGTTCGTGGAGGCGGAAGACTTTGTAGGGGTTCCAGCGGTTGGCGGAGCGGTCGAACTTCACCACACCGAGAAATCGCCCGTCGCGGGCGTAGAGTCGGTAGTTCTCCAGGTGGCCGGCGTATAGGCCTTGGTGTCCCAACGAGACGGGGTGGCCGTTTCTGAGCATCCGCTCCACGCCTTCTTCGACGGACACGGCCTTCATGTTGAGGAGCAGGGAATCCAGGGGAAGAATCATCTCCTTCCACCGCTTCTCCTCCACTGCCTGCTCGAACTGTTCCAAAGTCACGGCGTCCTCGATGCGGAAGCCGCCGGTGCGAAGGCGAACGAGACCGGAAGTGTGAGCGCCGCAACCCAGCATCTCGCCCAAGTCGTGGGCCAGGGAGCGCATATAGACGCCCCGCCCGCACTCGCTTTCCAGGGTAATTACCGGCGGGTTGAAGTCCAGTAGATCCAGGGTGTAGACCTCCACCTCGCGAGCCTCACGTTCCACCTCTACACCCTGCCGGGCCAGCTCGTAGAGGCGCTTGCCGCCCTTCTTGAGGGCGCTGTGCATGGGCGGCTTCTGTAGAATCGACCCACGAAAGGCATCCAAGGCTTCCTCCACCTGTTCGCGAGTGATGTGGGAGGCGTCGCGCTCCTCGACAACCTGTCCTTCGGCGTCGTAGGTGTCGGTGGAGACGCCGAGACGCACATCCATCCGGTAGCCCTTGGTCTCGTTGATGAGGTGCTCCATGAGGCGGGTGGCCTGACCGAAGCAGATGGGCAGGATGCCGGATGCGAGGGGGTCGAGGGTGCCGCCGTGGCCCACCCGCTTCCTCATTCCGGTTAGCCGCTTCACCTTCCGCACAACGTCCATTGAGGTGGAGCCAACGGACTTGTTCACCACGAGGAAGCCGTTGACCAGAGGCCCCTGTTGTCCACCCCTTCGCCCGCGCCTGTGCCGCGACATCAGCCGGCCTCCCCGTCGGAATTCATCCGGTTCATGGCGCGGCTGATGGCCTCGCTAAGTTCCAGCGAATCGTCGGGCACGAAGGTCAGGCTGGGGATGTATCGGAGGGGGAGCGCGTCTCCCAACTCCCTGCGGATGTAGCCGGAGGCGGCGGTGAGTCCCTGCAAAACTTCATCCTTCTTTTCCGGCGATGCAAGCACGCTGAAGTAGACCTTTGCAGTCTTGAGGTCGGGGGAAGCGTCCACGCGGGTGATGCTGATGACGCAACGAAGCCGGGGGTCGCGCAGGTCCACCTGGATGAGGCGGCTCATCTCCTGACGAAGGAGTTCGTTGATCCTTCGGATACGCCTGTTCATGGGACGGGCCGCCGGAAGGCTACGCTCGGCTCCTCTCCCTGCGATGGGTCTCGATGACGTCGCCCTCCTGGAAGTCTTCGAAGCCGGCGATTCCGATGCCGCACTCGAAGCCGGAGGCGACCTCGTTCACGTCGTCCTTGAAGCGGCGAAGGCTGGAAACGGAGCTTTCGGCGACGACATTGCCGTTGCGGATGACGCGGGCGGCGATGCCGCGGGTGAGGCGACCATCGTTTACGATGACGCCGGCGGCCCGGCCCACGCGGCCCGCGCGGAACACGGCGCGGACGGTGGCCGTGCCCTGCACCACATCCCTGTATGCGGGTTCGAGGATGCCTTTGAGAGCCTTTTCCACGTCTTCTATCATCTGGTATATGATGTCGTAGGTGCGGATTTCGACGGCCTCCCGCTCGGCGGCGGGTTCGGCGCTGGGCTCCGTGCCCACGTTGAAGGCCAGGATGATGGCGTCCGAGGCGCTGGCCAGCAGCACGTCGCTCTCGTTGACGCCGCCGGCGCTGGAGTGGAGGATATTCACCCTGGCCGAGGTGGTGTCCAGCCGTTGCAGGGCGCCGCGAACGGCCTCCACGCTGCCGTGGGCGTCGGCCTTGATGATGAGGCTCAGTTCCTTTGCGTCGCCGGCGGAGATGCGGCTCATAACGTCTTCAAGGGTGAGGGCGCGGGAAAGGTTCTGCTCCTCCTCGCCCTTGACCACGTTCTCCTGCACGAGGGCCTTGGCGGTCTTGGGGTTGGGGGCCACGACGAAGCGGTCGCCCGCCTGGGGTACGGAACGGAAGCCCTGAACTTCCACGGGCACCGCCGGGCCGGCCTGCTTGATTCGCCTGCGAAGGTCGTTCTCCATTGCCCGGATGCGGCCCCATGCCGTGCCCGCGACGATGCTGTTGCCGACCTTGAGGGTGCCGCTCTGTATCAGCAGGGTGGCAACCGGCCCGCGGTTTCTGTCCAGCTGGGACTCGATGACCACGCCGGAGGCCGGACTTCCGGGGTTGGCCTTCAACTCGGAAATCTCCGCCACCACCAGAATGCTCTCCAGCAGGTCGTCTATACCCATCCGGTTCTTGGCGGAAACGGGGACGCCGATGACCTCTCCACCGAAGTCCTCCAGCACGAGGGAGTATTCCAGCAGCTGGCTCTTGACCCGGTCGGGCCGGGCGTTGGGCAGGTCAATCTTGTTGATGGCGACGATGATGGGCAGTTCGGCGGCGCGGGCGTGGTCGATGGCTTCCACGGTTTGGGGCATGACGCCATCGTCGGCGGCCACCACGAGGATGGCGATGTCCGTGACCTGGGCGCCTCGGGCGCGGATGGCGGTGAAGGCCTCGTGGCCGGGGGTGTCGAGGAAGGTTATCTTCTCGCTGTTGTACTCAACCTGGTAGGCGCCGATGTGCTGGGTGATGCCGCCCACCTCGCCCTCGGTGATGCGACTGTCGCGGATGGTGTCGAGGAGGGTGGTCTTGCCGTGGTCCACGTGGCCGAGGATGGTGACGACGGGACTGCGGGGCTTCGTGTCGGCATCGTCGTCGCGGAAGGCTTCGAGAACGTCGGTTACGGGGGTCTTGGCCCGCTCTTCGGGCTTGGCGCGATAGCCGAAGGCGGGGGTGACCGTCGCCGCCAGGTCGAAGTCGATGACCTGGTTGATGGCGGCCATGACGCCGTTTCGCATAAGCTGCTTGATAACGTCGATGGGGCTGACCCGCAACAGGTCCGCCAGGTGCTTTACGGTGAGGGTGGGAGGAAGCTGCACCTCTCTGGGGGCCGCTCTCCGCGTCCTTGTCGTTCTAGTAGTAGTCATGGCGTCTCATTTTCCGCGACAATTCCTTGCCACTGGGTGTACTCGGCCCACAGATGCTCCCGGGCTTGGGAGGGGATGACTGAACGGAACGCTCTCTCCAAAAGCCCCTTCTCCAAGACCTTCCGCCAGCATTCCCGGCTGTGGCAGAGATAGCCTCCCCGACCGTGCTTGACGCGCTTGAAGTCTATCTCAACCCGATCGGGCGCGGCGCGGACGAGGCGCACCAGCCGGCGCTGGGGCTGCTTTACGCCGCAGGCCAAGCAGGTGCGAAGGGGCACGTGTCGGGTTCTCACCTCTTCTCATAGCCTCCCTGGTTGGCGATTATCTTCTGCGGGCTTTGGCCCTCCTCCTGCCCCGGCCGCGGCGGGAGCGGCCTTCGCGACTGCCCCGTTCGAAGTCCAGGATGTCCTCGGCGAAGCGGATCTTGCCGGCGTCGGGGGTAAGCTGGGGTATTTCCCAGATTTCGTCGCCCATCTCCTCGAAGGGTTCTTCTTCCTCTTCTTCGACGACGGCCTCTTCGACCATAATGTCGTCCAGAGTGAAGGCGTCCATCTCGTCCTGTAGAACCGGTGCCTCCTCGGTTTCCTCCACTTCCTGAACGGCGGCTTCTTCCTGGGCCAGAATCTCTTCCAGCACCTCTTCGAGGACGGGGGCGGCGACGGTTTCCGTCTGCTGGGCGGCTTCCTCTTCCTCGATCTTCCTGATTTCTTCTTCCAGTATCCGATCTTCTTCCGCGGCGGCGGCCTGCTCGGCAGCCAGCTTTTCGGCCTCTTCCCTGGCTTTAGCCTCGGCTTCGGCGGCGGCTTCAATCTCCAGCTTGATCTGGGCCTTTTCGGCCTCCCACTCGGACATGCTCTTGATGTCGAGATTCCAGCCGGTGAGCTTGGCGGCGAGGCGGGCGTTCTGTCCCTCCTTGCCGATGGCGAGGGAAAGCTGGCGTTCCGGCACCACCACAACGGCGCCGTGGTCGTCCTCGTCGGCGACCACCTGCACGACTTCGGCGGGGCTGAGGGCGTTGGTTATGAAGCGCTTGAGGTCCCTATCCCAGCGAACCACGTCAATCTTTTCGCCCTGAAGCTCGTTGACGATATTCTGGATGCGGTTGCCCCTCATGCCGATGCAGGAGCCGATGGGGTCTACGCCGTCCTGCAGAGCGATGACGGCGACCTTGCTGCGGGAGCCGGCCTCGCGGGCGATGGAGCGGATTTCGACGATGCCGTTGTAGACTTCCGGCACCTCAAGCTCGAAGAGGCGGCGGAGCAGCTGGGAGTGGCGGCGGGAGACGATGATTTCCGGCCCGCGGGGACTGCGGTTGACTTCCATAGCGTAGACCTTGAGGCGCTGGCCCCGGCGGTAACGCTCGGTGGGAACCTGCTCGTCCGGGGGCAGGATGGCTTCGGCCCGGTCCAGTTCGACGACGAGGCCGCGGCCTATTTCGCTCTGGCCGACGACGCCTGAGATGATGTCGTCCACCCGCTTGGCGAACTCTTCGTAGACCATCTCGCGCTCGGCCTCGCGGAGGCGTTGGAGGACCACCTGCTTGGCGGTCTGGGCGGCGATGCGGCTGGCCTGGTGGGAGAGGGATTCCATCTCCAGTTCCTGGCCTAGGACCGCGTCCTTGCGGATGGACAAGGCGTCGGCGAGGGCGATTTCCGTCTTGTCGTCCTCCACCGCCTCAACGACGGTCTTGAGGGTATGGGCGCTAATGTCGCCGGTGTTGGGGTTGAGCTTGACGGCGATGTTCACGCCGTCGCCGTAGCTGTCCTTCTTGAAGGCGGAAACCAGCGCGGCCTCGATGGCCTTGAGCACCTCCTCCTTCGGAAGGTGGCGCTCCGCCGCAAGCTGTGTCAACGCTATGAGGAAGTCGCTCTTCAAAGCCATCACCTCTCACAACAGCATTAAATCAAGAAAGCGGGTGTTCGCCCGCTTTCCACACAAGTTCCCCGTGGGAAGAATCCCCGTGAGTATATCACCGAGATTCTAGCTGTGCAAGTTGCGGGCGATTTTGGACGCACTAGGGCATAGACCCTGAAAGGGAGTCCTTCGCGTAACTGCCAGATGCATCATCCTCTCCACCAGAATCACCCCCATCTCAATCTTCCCCCGTCAAGGGGGAAGAGGCTAATCGACGCCTCTGGGAGGGTTATGCAAGGGTCCCCGTTGAGGGGGAAGGGAGAAGAGGGGGCTAGTCGGCGGGGACGGCGGCGGTCGCTTCCGTCAGGGAGGGGAGGCCGCAGAAGATTTCGTAGTCGATGAGCTCCGTCACGGTGGGGTTTTCGCCGCAGAGGGGGCAGGCGGGGTTTCGCTTCATCCGAACTTCGCGGAAGTCCATAGAAAGGGCGTCTATGAGAAGTAGGCGCGACTGGAGACTTTCGCCGATGCCGAGGATGAGCTTCAACGCTTCCGTCGCCTGAATGCTTCCCACCAGGCCGGTGAGGGCGCCAAGGACTCCGGCTTCGGCGCAGTTGGGGACCATGCCGGGCGGCGGGGGCGTGGGGAAGAGGCACCGGTAGCAGCCGCTTCCGGGGATGAACACCGTCGCCTGCCCGTCGAAGATGAGGATGCTGCCGTCCACCAGGGGCTTGCCCAGCAGGTAGCAGGCGTCGTTGACCAGGTAGCGGCAGGGGAAGTTGTCGGCGCCGTTGATGACGATGTCGTACTGGCTGACTATCTCCATCGCGTTTTCGGAGGAGAGCATAGTCTCGTGGACAACCACTTCCACGTCGGGGTTGTAGGCGTGAAGGGAGTCCTGGGCGGAGACTACCTTGGGGCGGCCCACGTCGTCGTTGTGATGCAGGATCTGGCGCTGTAGGTTGGAAACTTCCACCACGTCGAAGTCGACGATGCCGACGGTGCCCACGCCGGCGAGGGCGAGGTAGACGGCGGAGGGGGAGCCGAGGCCGCCGGCGCCGACAATCAGCACCTTGGCGTTGATGAGCTTGCGCTGGCCCAGGCTGCCCACCTGACCCATGATGATGTGCCTGCTGTAACGCTTGACCTGCTGGGGCGTGAGCGCCCTTGCCTGTGTCATCTTCTTTCCTCCGTTTGACTATATTGATCGGGACTGAGTCGATTCAAGAAACGACTCAACCCAAATTGGGGCGAAATCAGGTGTCGGGTTGGGAGGCGAATATGGTCGAAACCTTCCCTGTCAGGCGTGAATCTCGAGGTTGTGCCTTCTGCGATGCTCCGCAATTTAGATTACACTGGCGGGTTGTCGTTTCATTCTATACGGGCTATACGGGAAACGACTCCTGCTTTCGCTTCAATCGTGGACTGCCAGGAGGGCCTTCCGGGCGGATAATTCTCTCTGCCTGACGGCCATGCTGGCGATGGTGGTGCTGCTGAGGAGGTCGCGAACGGCCTCCTCGAAGAAGGACCAGACTTCCCGCTGGGCGCAGGTCTCCGAAAGTTCGCAGCAGACGGGTTCGACGAGGCAGTCCAGAAGCGGCCCCCGTCCTTCCAACACGGCCATGACCTGGGCCAGGTTGACGTCTTCGGGGCGTCCGGCCAGGACGTGGCCGCCGTTCGGCCCGCGCCTGCTCTTGGTGAGACCGGCTTTCCGGAGGGAGGTGAGCACCTGTTCCAGATACGCCTCCGGTATGCCCTGGCGACGGGCTATCTGCGCCGTCTGCTTGGGCGCGTCGAGGTCGCCCTGGGCCAGCTCCACCAGGGCGCGAACGCCGTAATCTACTCGCATGGGAATTCTCATATCGAAGTTGATTATATCACCAGGGTAAATGGCTGTCTATTTGGGGATGGCGCAGGGGAAGGGCTGATTGACGCTGGGATTGTAACACGATGTGGCAGGGGCGACCGGCCGGTCGCCCCTGCAGGCTGGGTATGGTGGCGGGAATGGCGGGTGGCGCTCGACCCTTCGTCCTTCGACAAGCTTAGGATAAGCGGAGATGGATTCCCGCCTGCGCGGGAATGACGGGTGTGGATTTAGGAGGGTGGGATCCCGCTTTTGCGGGAGCAAGAGGGGAGGGGGTGAGGTTTAATTTTGGGGGCGGGGATGGTAGCATTATTGGCGGAATTTTCTGGCGGGCGGCATTTCGTCCCGCAAACCCTTCCTATAGTTAGAGGAGAGTCATGGCTGACACGCTGACAATTACTTTGGACCCGCGCACGTTGACGGGCAAGAAGGTTAAGAACCTTCGCAAGGCCGGGATAATTCCGGTGCACATCTACGGACAGGGAATCGATTCCCAGTCCCTCCAGTGCGAGGCGAAGACTCTGTACCGCATTCTCTCGCAGGCGGGGATGAACACTCCCATATCCGTGAGCATCCCCGGACAGGACGATGAGAAGCTGACCTTCATCCGGGAGATCCAGTGGCATCCCGTCAGAGGGGAGCTGCTTCACGTGGACTTTCTGAACGTGGACGTGGCCAACGAGATCACCACCACCGTGCCGATTACCCTCATAGGCGACGCGCCGGCGGTGCACGTAGTCCCGGATTCATCCATAGTGCAGCTGCTGCGGGAAGTTGAAGTTCGGGCGCTGCCGCTGGACGTGCCGTCGGAGCTTACGGCGGACCTGGGTTTGATTCAGGAAGCCGGAGACGTAGTCCGCCTGAGCGACGTGGAGCTGCCCGAAGGGGTTGCTTCTCTGATGGACGAGGAAGAGGTGGTAGCCCGGCTGGAGATTGTCCGCGCCGAGGTGGTGGAAGAGGAGGAGCCGTTGGAGCCGGGCGAAGAGGGCGAAACGGAAGGGGAAGCAGAGACGGAGGCGGAAGCCTAGCTGGGAAGCCGCTCTCCTATTATCTGCGGATAGCCCCGCAGGAACTCTTCCGACCCTTGGGCGCGGCGGCCTTCCATCTGAAGCCGGCGCACCAATATGGTAGTGCCACCCCCGGCTTTGATGGAGATAACGTCTGGGGCTTCCGAATGAGCCGCCACCGCTCCTGAAGCGGGTTTGTCCGCCAGCCCTTCAGTCCCGCGCATGGGAGAAGAAAATTCCTCCACGTCCAGGAGGCGCAGCCTCTTGCCCCGCCAAGTTGTGTAGAGGCCCGGCCACGGGGTGTAGGCCCGGAATCGACGGCACAGCAGGCCGGCGCTCTCCGTCCAGTCCACCCTTCCGTCTTCCCGCGTGAGCTTGGCGGTATAGGTGGCGAGGTCGGAGTCCTGGGGTTGTGGCGGGATATGTCGGTCAATCCACTGCGGGGCAGATTCGGTCAGGAGGTGGGCGCCCATTTCGAAGAGGCGGACGGTGAGAGCGTCGGCTCTCTCGCCGGGCAGAATCTTCGTTGCTTGTTGGGCCAGCACCGGGCCGGTGTCCATTCCCTCGTCCAGCAGCATCAGACTCACGCCCGTCTCTTCTACGCCGTCGAGGATGGCGGAAGAGATGGGAGAAGGGCCGCGGTAGCGGGGCAGCAGCGAGGGGTGTATGTTGAGGAAGCCGTGTTTGGGCACGTTGAGCATTTCCGTAGGAATGAGCAATCCGTAGGCGGCGACGACGACGAGGTCCGGGGCTAGGTCGAGGAATTGCTGGATGGCCGCCTCTCTTTTCAATGAAGGAGGTTGGAAGACGGGCCAACCCTTTTCCACGGAAAAAGCCTTAATATCTGAAAAACCCCTTGCCAGGCCGCGCCCCCGGCGGCGGTCGGGGGCGGTGTAGACACCCACCGGATCGCCCCAAAGGGAGTGCACAGTTCGAAGCGTCGGCAGGGAAAAGCCGGGATTGCCCATAAAGACTACTCTCATAGGCTAATCATTATAGAAATCGTAAAGGAAGGAAACAACAACCCGGAAAACGCCAATAGCCAGTGATTAAAGCCAAAATCGGCTGAAGCGTTACGTAAAGTTGGGAAACGCAGGCGAACCCCATCGCATCACATACTATAAATTACGCTATCAGCGCGTATACAATGGATGTACTAGGATAAAGTTTAGAATACTATCAAACAACATATTAAATCGTAGATAAATTAAGATTCCGTACTACTTTTCGGCATTCGCAGCTTGCATCTTGCTATACTCGTTGTTAGAGTAGTCAACGCACTACTTTCCATATTTTCCACACGAGCAACAGGTGTTGTCTCGAGAGGGGCATGGGGACTGATTAGTAGAAGGGTAGACAGCACAGCAAAGGATACTTGGTCGGCGGTCCTGGGAGAGCTACAGATGCAATTGCCGAGTTCGGCGTTTGCGACTTGGCTGAAGGACACTGCCGGGCTTGCCTTTGCCGACGACAAGCTGGTAGTCGGCGTGCCCAACGTGTTCACTTCCGAATGGTTGGAGCGTCGAGCTTATCAGCTGGTTCAGCGGACGGCGTCGAAAATCGTCGGGCGTCCGCTGGACGTGGTCTTCCGCATAGAGGAATCGCAGGCAAGAAGAGAGACTTCCCCGACCGGCAGGCCCGCGACGCATAGGCAAGGCGCGGCGCCGATGTTCCAGACCGGCTTTCCCAACCGGCGCTACAGCTTCGACTCCTTCGTGGTCGGCCCTTCCAACGACCTCTCCTACAACGCGGCTATGGCCGTGGCTTCGTCCTTCGGCGAGCACTACAACCCGCTGTTCATCTACTCCGGCGTGGGCCTGGGCAAGACGCACCTGCTCCACGCCATCGCCCACCGGTGCGTGCAGCAGAGCATCAACTACCTGTACGTAACTTCCGAGCAGTTCACCAACGAGTTCATCACGGCCATCCGCAGGAAGAGCACGGAGGAGTTCCGCTCGCGATACCGGAGCGTGGATGTGCTGCTGATGGACGACGTGCAGTTCATGAACGGGAAGGAGCAGACGCTGGAGGGGTTCTTCCACACCTTCAACGACCTGCACAACACGGGAAGGCAGATAGTCCTCACCTCCGACAAGTCGCCCAAGACGATGCCCTACCTGGAGGAACGGATCCGCTCCCGATATTCGTGGGGGCTGACCACGGACATCCAGGCACCGTCGCCGGAGACGAAGGTCGCGATTCTCCAGACCAAGGCGAAGGAGAAGAACGTGGCCGCGGGGAACGAAGTGTTGACGTATATCGCGGAGCGGACGGGCGGGAGCATTCGGGACCTGGAGGGGGCCTTCAACCGGGTGGCGGCGACGGCGCAGGTGGCGAAGGGGCCGATTACGCTCGCGCTGGCCAGAAGGGCCTTGGAGGAGCGTGGCGGCCGCCGTTCGGTGACGACGCGGTCGCCGGAGAGGGTATTGGAGGCCATCGAGGGGGCGTTCCACGTGGACCAGGCTAGCCTGACGGGATCCAAGCGGAGGCGGGACTTCGTGGTTGCGCGCCACGCCGCCATGTACATCATGCGCGAGCACCTGAAGCTCAGCGTGAGCGAGATTGGCAGGGTGATGGGCGGGAAGAACCACGCTACAGTCATCCACGGCATCAAGCGGGTCAACGACTACCTGGAGTCGGTGGACGGGTTCAAAGCCAAGGTAGATGCCGCAACGGATCAGCTAGCCAGCTAGCTCGCAGCCCTCCATCCCGACATCCACTGCCGTGCAAATGACCTTGATGGCACTTGTCAACGCATGTGTGGATAATTCCATGATAACCTGTTGAATAACCAATCTATCCTGTTCACATACTATAAATATCTTTGGCCGAGCGGTGGAAATTCTGTTAATATCCAATCAGTCCGCAACTCCAACGAGTAATCAACGAACACATCCAAATGAGCGACCCACAATCAAAAGATACGCCACGAAGCATTCACGCCCTCTCACGCATGGCTACCACAGAATATCGCACTTATCCACAAAGTTATTTTTAGTATGATTACTTCTACATATCTCTAAATGATTGATATAGCAAAGATAAGAGTCATAGGAGGAGCCGGCGGAAACGGATGCGTGGCGTTTCGTCGGACGCGAGCGTTGCCGAAGGGCGGGCCGGAGGGCGGAGATGGGGGAGACGGCGGCGGCGTGTATGCCGTCGGCGACGGTTCGTTGAATACGCTGCTGCACCTGCGCTACCAGCAGCTGTTCAGGGGGGGGCGCGGCGGTCATGGGGGAGGCAAGGGCAAGACGGGGGCGCGAGGACGAGACGCGATTGTGCCGGTGCCCTTGGGGACGTTGGTGTGGCAGGTCGAGTCTAATGGAGAGAGGGTTGCCATTGCCGACGTGCTGGATGAGACGCCGCTGCCACTGGCCCGAGGGGGCGCTGGAGGTCGGGGTAATCTCCGGTTCGCGAATGCGGTGAACCAAATACCTTTGCTTGCCGAGGCGGGCGACGTGGGGGAGGAAGCGCAGCTGCTATGCGAACTGAAGCTGCTGGCAGACGTGGGAATCATCGGCATGCCGAACGCGGGTAAGTCTACGCTGATAACTACCTGCTCCGGGGCCAAGCCCAAGGTAGCTTCCTATCCCTTCACCACGCTCAGCCCGGTGTTGGGGATGGTGGCGCGACGGCACGAGGAGTTCCTGCTGGTGGAGATTCCAGGGTTGATAGAAGGGGCTCACAAGGGTGTCGGGCTGGGCCATGATTTCTTGCGGCATGTGGCGCGGACGCGATTATTGTGGCATCTGGTAGACGGAGTGACTGGCGACGTGGCGGAGCAGTGGAACCTCATCAACCAGGAGTTGGGTATGTTCAGCCACGAACTGGTGGAGAAGCCGCAACTGCTTGTGGTGAACAAGGCGGACGTGATGACGAAGGACAGAAGGCGGGCGTTAGCGGAGTCGGTGGCGGCCCTGGGTGTGCCGTACTACGTGGTGTCGGGGCTGACGGGAGAGGGCATGGAGCCGTTGATAAAGCATACGATGTCGTTGATGAAGGAGATGCCGAAGCCCGTCGCAGCGTCGACGAACGGCCCCGTCGTCCATAGACCGAAGCCGAAGTATACCCGGCCGGAGGTGTGGTTGGAGGATGGGTCCTACGTGGTGGATTCGCCGCAGGCGATGCGGCTGCTGGCGATGGCGAACATGAGGGACAAGCGGGTCGTGTTGCAGCTATGGCGGGAGTTCAAGCGTATCGGCGTTGCGTCAGCGTTGGAGCGGGCGGGGGTGCAGGTGGGGGACACTGTGAGGATGGGCAAGATTGAGTTGGAGTGGGCGTAGGATGAGAATCGGCGTGTTCGGCGGCACCTTCGACCCCATCCACCTGGGGCACTTGGCCATCGCGGAGGAGGCTAGAGATAGGCTGGACTTGGAGGAGGTGTGCTTCGTGCCGGCGGGCGCGCCGTGGATGAAGGCGAGGCAGTTGTTGTCGTCGGCGCAGGACAGGCTGGCGATGGTGCGGCTGGCCGTGGAGGACAACCCGTTCTTCCGGGTGTCTACGATTGAGTTGGAACGTCCCGGCCCGTCGTACACGGTGGATACGTTGAGGGAGCTGCGGGAGGAGTACGGCCCGGACGCGCAGTTCTTCTTCATCCTGGGGTCGGACTCATTCGCCCGGTTCAGGGAGTGGAAGGACCCGGAGGGGGTTCTCCGGCTTGCGACGCTGGCGGTGTTGGACAGGCCGGGAGGAACGTGGTCAACGGAGGAGGTGGAGGAGAAGATGGGCGTTGTTGGAAAGGTGGAGCGGGTTGAAGCAGTGCGTCTGGAGATAAGCGCGTCGGACATCCGGCGGCGAGTGGCGGATGGGAAAAGCATCCGCTATTTGGTGGCGGAGCCGGTGGAGAGGCACATCTACGCCAGGGGGTTGTACAGGGGATGAGGCTTTCTGAGATTGCGGGGGAGCTTCTCAAACTTGCCAAAGCCCGCGGCGCGCTGACCTTTGGCGACTACGTGCTTTCGTCCGGCCAGCGCAGCAGCTACTACTTCGATGGGCGTCGTCTGACCCTCGACCCTCGCGGCGCGTATCTGACGGGCAAGGCGTTCTTACGTATGTTGCGAGGGTATGACGTGGACGCCATCGGCGGGCCTACGTTGGGCGCGGATCCCATAGTGACGGCGGTGGCGGTGGTCAGCGGCCTTGAGGGAAGACCAATCAGCGCCTTCATCGTCAGGAAGGAAGGCAAGGAGCACGGCATGGGCAGGCTCATCGAAGGGCCGTTGGAGCCTGGCAGCCGGGTGGCTATTGTCGATGACGCTTGCAGCACCGGCGCGTCGCTATTCCATGCCGTAGATGCGGCGGAAGCTGCGGGACATGAGGTGGTGGTAGTGATGGCGATTCTCGACCGTCACCAAGGCGGCTCAGAGGAGTTGCGACGCAGGGGTTACGACTTCCGCTATCTGCTGGAGGCGACGTCGGAGGGGGAGATTCGGCCCGTGCCGGGGCTGGACGGAGACTAGTCCGTCGCTTCGCTGCGGTCCCAGTCGGGGAGGGCCCAGTAGCCTTCGTAGGGAATTTCAACGACGGTGGGAAGTCCCTGGGCCCGCTTGAGCCGCTGCACGTTGTACAGGTGGGTGATGACCTCGAAGTAGAGGTGGCGGAAGGTGGCTTCCAGGGTGACGTAGGTGAACAGCGTCTCCGTCGGGTGCCAGCGAACGCCTCGGGGGTGGGCCTTGACGAACTGGGGCCAGTGGGGCGGCGTGTTGGGCCGGGGGACTTCTTTGACCTTCATGTCGCCGAGGGTCTCTCTGGAAAGCACGTAGCGGGCCAGGGCGAGGGACTTGTCCAGTTGGGCGAGGATGTCGTCCAAGTCGTGGTGCTCGGTCTCGTCCAGCCAGCGTACGATGCCTTCGGAAGGTTCGGGGACAAGTTCCTGCAATTCGTCCAACTCCTCGTACCCGTCGGGAAATAGGCGTGAACCCCACTGGCGGAGGAGCCAGCCGGGGATGAAGGATGCCATGTGGCTGACCTGCCGGCGGATGCTCCACCTGGCCCACTCCCACTGTTGCGACTCCCAGTCCAGTTGCTCGTCGGTGAGGCCCTCGACTTCCGGCGCTACGAGGTCGTATAGGGCGCCGAACTGGGGAAAGGCGTCGTTGCCGGGGGTGGAATCGGGCATGGATTCGGTGTTGGGCATGGGGCCTCCTTCTGATTTGACGTGATATGAGCGGTTCGCGAACCGCTCATACGGGAAATTGTTTTGTCGGGAGCGGGAATCACCCCCATCTCAATCTTCCCCCATCAAGGGGGAAGAGATACGTAGGTGGGTTAAACGTCCAGTTCTTTGACGTTGCGGGCGTTGGCCTGAATCCAGCGCTTGCGGGGGGCCACGTCGGCGCCCATCAGGTCGGAGAAGGCCCTCCTGGCCTCCTCGCGGTTCTGTTCGCCCTCCATGACGACCCTGAGCAGGTTGCGCTTCTCCGGGTCCATCGTGGTCTCCCAAAGCTGGTCGGGGTTCATCTCGCCGAGGCCCTTGTATCGCTGGAGGTTCACCTTGCGGTTGCCGTTCACGCCCGCCACAAACTCCTCCTTCTCCTCCTCCGTGTACACGTAGGTCACCTTCCGACCCACCTGGATGCGGTAGAGGGGCGGCTGGGCGATGTAGAGATAGGCGTCCTTGATGAGGTCTTCCATGCCGCGGAAGAAGAAGGTGAGCAGCAGGGTGCGGATGTGGGAGCCGTCCACGTCGGCGTCCGTCATGATGATAATCTTGTGGTAGCGGAGCTTCTCGGCGTTGAACTCCTCGCCTTCGTTGGCGCCCAGGGCGGCGATGAGGGCGCGGATCTCCTCGTGGGCGATGACCCGGTCGCGGGGAGCCTTCTCCACGTTCAGAATCTTTCCCTTGATGGGCAGGATGGCCTGGAAGCGGCGGTCGCGGCCCATCTTGGCGGAGCCGCCCGCCGACTCTCCCTCGACGATGAACAGTTCCGAAAGCTCGGGGTTGCGTTCCGAGCAGTCGGCCAGCTTGCCGGGCAGGGAGCTGCCGTCCAGGGCGTTCTTGCGAAGGACGAGGGCCCTGGCCTTGCGGGCCGCCTCCCGCGCCTTCTGGTTGACGGTGGACTTGGCGATTATCTGCTTGCCCTCGTTGGGGTGCTCCTCCAGGTACTGGCTGAGGGCCTCGACCAGGGAGGATTCGACGATGCTCTTGACCTCGGCGTTGCCGAGCTTGGTCTTGGTCTGGCCTTCGAACTGAGGCTCGGTAATCTTGACGCTGATGATGGCGGCCAGCCCCTCGCGAACGTCCTCGCCGGAGAAGTTGGGCTGGTCGTCCTTTATGAGCTTCGACCGGCGGGCGTAGTCGTTGACGGCGCGGGTCATGCCGGCGCGGAAGCCCGTCAGGTGGGTGCCGCCCTCCTCGGTGTTGATGCAGTTGGCGAAGGAGTAGATGTTTTCGTAGGCGCTGTCGTTGTACTGGAGGGCGACTTCTACGAGAGTCGTGTCCACGGTCTTGGTGAAGTAGAAGGGAGCGGGCTGGAGGGTCTTGCGGCTGCGGTTCAGGTTGCGGACGAAGTCGCTGATGCCGCCTTCGAAGTAGTAGGAGCGCTCCACGTCGCCCTTGCGCTGATTCGAATGGTAGTGGCTGACGAACTTGATGGCGAGGCCGCGGTTGAGGTAGGCGACCTGCTTGAAGTGGTCGGTGATGACGTTGAAGTCGTAGTTGAGTTCGGGGAATATCTGCGTGTCGGGCATGTAGGAGATGCGGGTGCCGGTTTCGCCGAAGCTCATCTCCTGGGTCATGTCGGTTAGGACGTCGCCGCGGGTGAAGGTCTGGCGATAGAGGGCGTTGCCCCTTCGGACTTCGACTTCGAGGTGGCTGGCGAGGGCGTTGACGACGGAAGCGCCGACGCCGTGGAGTCCGCCGGAGACGGTGTAGGCGCCGCTGCCGAACTTGCCGCCGGCGTGGAGGGTGGTCATGACGGTTTCGAGGGCGGACTTGCCTGTGGTGGGGTGGATGTCCACGGGGATGCCGCGCCCGTCGTCGGCGACGGAAACGGAGCCGTCCTCGCGGATGACGATTTCAACGCTGGTGCAGAAGCCGGCCATCGCCTCGTCGACGGCGTTGTCGACGATTTCGTAGATGAGATGGTGGAGGCCGCGCTGGTCGGTGCTGCCGATGTACATGCCGGGGCGGCGGCGGACGGCCTCCAGACCTTCCAGGACGGCGATGTCCTTGGCGGTGTATCTGCTCTGCGTTTGGGTGGTCATGCAGGAAAATCCTCTATCTTGATTGGGGCCGATTGGAGAGGGGCGCGGAACGCCCCTAATTTACATATTGTAAGTATACCACGCTTGGCGTGTTTATGCCTGAGATTTGGGTGTAGGGTATTGGTAGTTTAGACAGGCGTAACTGCTGGATGTGACATTCACCCCACCCGAATCACCCCCATCCTAACCTTCCCCATCAAGGGGGAAGGGAGGGGACTGGATTCCGGCTTTCGCCGGAATGACGAGAGAGGGGCGGGAATGACGGAGGTGGAGGCAGGAATAGAGGTTATGCAATGGTCTCCATAGGGAGAAGGGGAGAACTAAGGGGCGGCGTCGCCTTCTTCCAGGGCCTTGGCGATGTTTTCGGGGGAGGGTTGGAGGTTGCCCCCGTCAACCCTTCGCATGAGGGCGACCACGCTGTCGTTGTAGGGGGTGGGGACGCCCGCTTCCGCGCCTCGCCGACATACGAGGCCGTTGAGGTGGTCTATCTCCGATCGGCGGCCCTTGATGGCGTCCTGTCCCATCGAAGAATGCCAATCCACGCGGCCCTTGCCGCGGAGACGGGCGTCCAGGTCCTCCAGCACGTCGCCCCGGTCCGTCTCCAGCCACGTCTCGGCGCTCACGCCGCTTATGCCTTCCACCCGATGTCCCAGGGCTGTCGCCACCTGCACCACCTCGCGGGTGATGTGGATCTTGAGACGGCGGGCCTCTGCGGAATCGGCCTGGCCGTGGGAGCCGAGGCCGGACATGGCGCCGACGGGGTTGCCCATGCAGTTGGCGGCCAGCTTGGCCCACCGCTCGCCGGCCAGGTTGGCGGTGACCTTCGCGCCGTCGACGCTGCTGGCAAGCTCCACAACCCGCAGCACGTCGGCGGTTATCGCCCCGTCGATATGACCGACGCGAAACACGTCGTGGCCCCGGTCTCGTCCGAATTCGCCGCCGCGATGAGTCTCGCCCGGCTTCCACAGCGCAACCTGGATGTTGGACATGACGCAGCCGATGGCGCGTCGGATTCCGACCACGGACGCGATTGTCTCGTCGTTGATGCCGTTCTGGGAGGAAACCATGCAGCCCGTCGGCCTCAGATGCCGCTCCATGAAGGTGGCGGCCCAGAGGGTGTCGTAGGACTTGACGGCGATGAACACGATGTCGAACTCCCTACCAAGACTCTGCGCCTCGTGGAGGTGAATCATCTTGACCGGGGCGTTGAATGGCCCCTGGGTGCCGGTGACGTTCATGCCGTTGGCCTTCACCGCCTCCACGTGCTCCGGCCACTGGTCGATGAGGGTAACGTCCTCCCCCATGCGGGTCATGAAGGCCGCCAGGTAGCTGCCCACGGCGCCTCCTCCGAAGATGGCTATTCGTTTCATTTTTTCCTCCCTGGCCCGCGTCCTACATGGGGTGTGCTTGCGTGTATTCTACCAGAGATGGTTGCGTGGGGCGCAGTTCACCCTCACCTTAATCCTCTCCCTCAAGGAGACCTTTGCATAACTCCCTGTTCGCCCCAACATTCTGTCAAGGAAGCAACGCATTTATACCTAAGCAGCCACGCCTCTGGATTCCCGCCTGCGCGGGAATGACGGTTACGCAAGGGTCTCCGTCAAAGGGGGAAGAGGTTTAGGGGGTTGGAACGGAGGGCGTCCACGTGGGGTATAATGGGCGGCGTGGAGGCGCAAATGAGATTAGAGGATTACATCAGAGATATTCCCGACTTTCCCCAGCCGGGCATCATCTTTAAGGACATTACACCCCTTCTGCGAGACCCGGCGGCCTTCCGGGAGACGGTGCGGCGCATGGCCGAATCGCTGAGGGGTCGTAACCTGGACGCGGTGGTGGCGGTGGAGGCCCGCGGCTTCCTGTTCGGCGCTGCCATCGCTTATGAGTTGGGCCTGCCCATCGTGCCCGCCCGCAAGCGTGGGAAGCTGCCCTACGACGTCATTTCCGTCACATACACGCTGGAGTACGGCGAGGACGCGATGGAGATGCACACGGACGGGGTTGCGGCTGGGCAGCGGGTGGCGGTGGTGGACGACGTGCTGGCGACGGGGGGCACTCTGGCGGCGGCCTGCCAGTTGGTGGAGAAGGCGGGGGCGTCGGTGGACGTGCTGTCGCTGGTGGTGGAGCTTTCCTTCCTGGAGGGCCGCGACAAGCTGGAGGGCTACGAGATTTCCAGCGTGATTACGTATTAGGAGGAATCGTCGATGACAGAGATTTTCAGTTTGAGGGGAAAAGGTTTATCGGACGGGAATTCTCTCCCAGAAGGAGGAAACGCTTTATGACGGAAAAAATCAACGTTGGCGGGGTGGAAGTCTGGGCGTTGCTGGACATGATACCGCCCGCCTATCCCCCCGACGATTTCTTTCCAAGCATACCGTTGGACTGGTGGGAACCCTACCGCGAGGAGGTGTTCGACCAGGACGGGAACTTGCAGCTTTATTACGGGTGTTTCGCCATCCGCTCTCAGGGGAAGCTGATTCTGGTGGATACGGGCATGGGGCCGGGGCCTCACCCGGAGCGGGGTAACCGACGGGGCGAGTTGACGACGCGGATGCGGGAGGAGGGGTTGTCGCCGGAGGAGGTGGACTTCGTGGTGCACACCCATCTGCACGGCGACCACGTGGGCTGGAACCTGGACGCCGAGGGCAAGCCGACCTTCTCGTCGGCGCGCTACCTGGCGCCCAAGGCGGACTGGGAGTATTTTCGGCGACCGGAGGTTGCGCCTGAGGCCCCATTCGTGGCGGAATCCGTCGTGCCGTTGGAGCCGCTTGGGGTGATGGACCTGGTGGAGGGGGAGCATTCCATAACGGACGAGGTTGTTACGCTTCCGACGCCCGGGCATACGCCCGGCCATCAGACGGTGATGATTGCGTCGCGGGGGCAGCGGGGCCTGGTGACGGGGGACCTGATCCAGAGCGTGGTGCAGGTGATGAGGCCGGAATGGGGTTCACGCGCCGACGTGGACTTCGAGCAGGCGCGGGAGACGCGGCTGGCGATGATGGAGCTCATTCAGAGGGAGGATATGCTGGTGGCGGCGGGGCATTTTCCTACGGGCGCGCATTTTGGGCGGATTGTTACGTCGGAGGGACGGCGGTATTGGCAGATAGCGAAGCCGGGTGGGTAGAGGTAACGCAGGGGCTACTTTACCCCGCTCGACCCTTCGTCCTTCGACAAGCTCAGGATGAGCGGAGGTTTGGAGTAAGTCCCTACGGTTGCGGGTCAGGCGTAGGGGCCGAGGTGGAGGCCGCCGATGAGGTGGACGTGGCCGTGAAGCTGGCTTTGCATGGCGTCGGGGCCGAAGTTGGAGAGGACGCGAAAGCCTCCCGGCGTCATTTCCTCCCCTAGTTCCGACAACGCTTTGCCGATTTTGGGTAGGACGGGGGACTGCCACAATTCCTGCTGGGTGAGGTGGGTGGTGGGGATGCCCAACAGCATCACCGGCACCCACGTCAGCTTGTTCTTGATGACGACGAAGTCATCCTCCCGCCGATAGAAAGTCGCTTCAGTTTCCCCCGCAATAATCTGGCAGAAGATGCAGTCCATTGGCGGCTGCTAGATTCCCCGGCGGCGGGAATTGGGACGTTTGCGATTATTGTCACGATAGTCAGGGGCACCGATTGGCACCCAGTTTACCAATGTAGTGTCGTTCAGTCGGGAGGCCAGACGTGGGTGTTCTTCCTCAATCTCGTCTAGAGTTAGGTAGGTGGTTATCAACGTGGGCAACCGGTTGTTGTGGCGGTGCACCGCAATTTGATAGAGTTTTTCCTTGGCCCAGGATGTGCTAGTTTCTGCCCCCATATCGTCTAGAATGAGTAGCGGCACCGACTTAACCTGCTCGAAGAGCATAGCGTAGCCCACCGAGCTATTTGGACTGAAGGTGTCTCGCAGATAGTCAAGTAGATCTGGAACGAAGGCGTAGTGAGAGAGGTGCCCTCTTTTGATGCACTGATTCACAACTGCAACGGCCAAGTGGGTCTTCCCGTTTCCATGAGCCCCTGTGATGAGAAGCCAGCCTTCCGGTTGGGCTGCGAAAGTGGCGGCGGCGGTGTAAGCGGCCTGCAGGTAGGTTCGGCCTTCGGCGTCCACATCTGACCTATTGACCGTGAATTGCTCGAAGGTCATACGATTTAGCATATCCTTGGACAGACCGCTATAACGCTGTAGGTGTTGCATTCGCGCTCTTTCCAACTCTTCTTTTCGGCAAGGGCAGGGAAAGAGTTCCCCGAAGTCGGGTTCTCCTACTTTAGCGTTTTTCGAGACCCAACCGGTGCCGTCGCAAATCGGGCAGCGATCTTCCGGTTCCTCAGCGTCCAGACGGGATCCCCCGTCTCCGTTCATACTCCTCGATGTAGCGTCTTGGGTCACGCGCTTTAGTATTTCTCCCAAACTTTCCATCTGACTTGCCTTCCGTCTCCCAGCTTCTGAGGATGGCGAGAACGTATCGCCAGCTTCGCTTGTTGCTTCTGGACGCCTCCCGCATGGCGTCTGCAATCCATGATTGAGGATAGACCTTCTCCACAGCCTTCAATTCTTCGGCGACCGCAGGGGTAATCAGCCCGCCCATTTCCTGCTCGTATACATCATAGATGTTGGGACGCTTCGACTCTACGGTGACAGCCTCTGCTTCCTCCGGCATGCCGGAGGAAGCCGCAACCTTCTCAGACATCGCCCTTCGTAGAGCGGCGCGGTGTGTCTCCTGGTTCAGCACGAACAGGGTAGTCCTTCCCTCGGAAGTTGCGACCGTCCCTCTTGCAAAGATTCCGCGCCGCGCCCCGCCGTTCATGGCATCCTCTATTTCCTCCGCTTCCAACGTGGCTTGAAGAACCGGGTCGTCTCTCAACTCTGCAAGGGTTACGCAGCGGAGGGCGCCTTTCTTCTGGTGGATGTGCCACAGGGCGCGGAGGATGCACTTCAATTCCGTCAGACTGTCAATGCTCTTGAGCACGTCGCCCAGGAGAGGATCCGGCACCGGCGTGAAGGTGGTGGTTGAGGGTAGGGACTTGGGGTTCATGGGGTGGCGAACTCCCTGTCCAGGGGCGCCGGCTCGAACCGCACGTGCCTGTTCTGGAACAGCAGCTTGATGTTGCCGATGGGGCCGTGGCGATGCTTGGCGACGATTATCTCCGCCACGTTGCGGGGGTACTCCGGCCCCTCCGGGAAGCGGTTTAGCCACTCCTCCTCCGTGGTGTACAGGTCTTCGCGGTAGATGAACATGACCACGTCCGCGTCCTGCTCGATGCTGCCGCTCTCCCGCAGGTCTGAAAGCTGGGGTCGGTGGGAGGGTCGCATCTCAACGGCGCGGCTCAGCTGGGACACGGTGAGGACGGGGATGTCCAAGTCTCTCGCCAGCCCCTTCAAGGAGCGGGAGATTTCGCTTATCTCCTGGACGCGGTTGCCCACACGCCGGCCGCCTTCGATTAGCTGCATGTAGTCCACCACCAGCATGTCCAGGTTGCGCTCCAGGTGGAGGCGGCGGGACTTGCTTCGCATCTCTACGATGCCCTGGAGTGGGGTGTCGTCGATATAGAGGGAGAGTTCCGAAAGGGAACCGACGGCGTCGATGATGCGCTCTTCCTCCGGGGCGGAGAGGTCCAAGCCGGGATGCAGCCATAGCCGGAGCCGGTGGGAGTCCACCCGCGCTTCGCTGGCAAGAATCCGCATGGCCAACTGCTCCCGGCTCATCTCCAGGCTGAAGATGCCGACGCTGGAGCCTGCGCGGGCGGCGTTGACGGCCACGTTGACGGCCAAGGTGCTTTTGCCGACGCTGGGGCGGGCTGCGAGGATTATCAGGTCGGAGGGCTGGAGGCCGCCGAGCAGGTCGTCAAGCGTCGCAAAGCCGCTCATTATGACCGCGCCGGCGTCGGTCAGTGGCTCGGCAATGGCGGTGCGGTCTTCGAGGAACTGGTCCAGCACTTCACGGATGGGCACGAATTCGCGGGTGGAGCGTCCGGTGCGAAGATTAAACAGCAGGTTCTCCGCCAGGCTGAGAGCGGCCTCTTCGTCGTCGGTGCCCCGATAGCCGATGGCGGCGATCTCCGAGGCGGCGCCGATGAGACGGCGCATGGTGGCGGCCCGCCCGACGAGTTCGGCGAAGTGTACGATGTGGGTGGAGGTGGGAACGCTGGAGACCAGATGGCTCAGATAGGCGGCGCCGCCGACCATCTCCAGCCGCTCCTTGAGGTTGAGTTCGTTGGTGACGGTGACCTGGTTGATGGCTTCGCGCCGCTCGAAGAGGGCGATGCAGGCCTCGAAGCAGTATGAGTTCCTGTCCCGGTAGAAGTCCTGGGGGGTCAGGCGGGCGGCCACCCTCAGGATGGACTCGCCGTCGATGAGCAGGGAGCCGATGACGGCCTCTTCGGCCTCTATGTCGTGGGGCAGGAGTCTTTCTTCGTACACGGGTTGAATCTCCTCAATGAAGAAGGGCAGGTCTCAAGCCTGCCCCGAATGCATGCCTTGTTCTTTGTGCCTTGGTCAGGGCGGGGTTGTAAACAAGGGCGGGGTTGAACCCCGGCCCTACGCCTCTACGACTTCGTCGGTGGGCGGTTCCTCGGCTTCCGGCTCGTCGTCGGTCTCGTAGTCTTCCTGCCCCTCCCCCTGGGCGACGACGGTAATTTCCGCCGACACGTTCTGGTGAAGACGCAGGTTGATGTTGTAGCTGCCGGGTTCGCGGATGGGTTCGCTGAGTTCGACCATGCGGCGGGCCACCTGCTGACCGGTGGCGGCTTCCAATTCCTCAAGGATGCGGGTGACGGAAATTGCGCCGTAGAAGCGACCGGTGGGGCCGACTTTGCCGGGGATTTCGAGGGTGGCGCCCTCCAGGATGCGTGCTAGGGCCTGTTTGTCGCCGGTTTCGCGGATGCGCCGCTCTTCCGCCGTCCTCTGGAGCTTGGCGATGCGCTTCATCTGCTCCGGCGTGGCGATGGTGGCGAGGTTCTTGGGCAGCAGGTAGTTGCGGGCGAATCCGTTCTTGACTTCCTTGATTTCGCCAGCGTTGGCCACATTGATAACGTCTTCCAGAAACAGTACGCGCACGGCAGGACACCCCTTTGGCGTGGATTAGATGGGGATTATACCCTACAAAAGGGGTTGTAGGAAGGGTTGATTCCCCCCATCCTTGACAGTTGCCGCCCTTCGGCATACCTTGAGCCTAGTTTTTGCGGGAGGCGGGCCATGAAGGTTCTCAAGGGCGCGATGCTTATTGACGGGACGGGGGCAGCGCCGATTTCCAACGCAACGGTCGTCGTTGATGGCGAGCGCATCGTTGACGTGGGCGCATCGGACGTCGTGACGCCTCCTCCCGGAGCGTCGGCGGTGGACCTTTCCGGGATGACTCTGCTGCCCGGCCTGATTGACTGTCACGACCATCTGGGACACTCCGGCTATGGCCTCATGGACCGGTGGGAGTTGGACGCGCCCGCCAGTCTTCGCCACCTTCGCATCGCCCAGACGCTCCAGGACACCATCGAGATGGGCTACACTTCCGTCCGGGACGCCGGCGGGCTCGACCACGGCTTTCAGCTGGCGGTGGATGAGGGGTTGATTCCCGGCCCGAGGCTTACTCTCAGCGTGTCGCTTATCTCTCCCACCGGCGGCCTTTCCGACCTTCGCAGTCCGTCGGGCCACTGCTGTCCTGCTCCCGTCAATCTGAACCTGCCCTCAGGGGTTGCCGATGGGCCGGACGCCATCCGCGCCAAGGTGCGGGAGATGTGTCGTCTTGGGGCGACGGTCATCAAGTGCGCCTCCACCGGCGGAGCCAGCTCGCGCCAGGGCCATGGCCCCTTCGACCGGGAGTTCACCCGCGAGGAGATGCAGGTACTTGTGGACGAGTCTCACGACCTGGGTCGTCGGGTCATGTGTCACGCCTTGGGAGGCTCCGGCCTGCGGCTGGCTCTGGAGGTGGGCGTGGACAGCATTGAGCACGGGACGTATTTGAACGAAGACCCGGAGTTGATTCCGATGATGGCGGAGAAGGGTATCTTCTACGTGCCGACGCTGCTGGTGTACGTGTACCATCGGGAGAACGTGCAGGACCACGTGAAGGAGCGGGCGCGGAGGCTGCACGCCGACCACCTGGACAGCATCCGTAAGGCGTTGGACGCGGGGGTTAAGGTTGTGGCGGGCACCGACGCCGGCGGGTGGGGTCATCCCGACAACGCGGGCGAGTTGCGGTGCATGGTGGAGGAGGCGGGGATGTCGCCGATGCAGGCCCTCGTTTCCGCCACCGGAACCGCCGCCGATTGTCTGGGGCAGGCGGACGTGTTGGGCACGGTGTCGAAGGGGAAACTGGCCGACCTGGTGGCGGTGGACGGCGACCCGCTTGAGGACATCGCCTGTCTGCTGGACAAGGAGCGAATCAAGCTGGTGATGAAGGGTGGCGTCGAAGCGGTGAACCGGCTCTAACTGGCCAACGCTCAGTCGTTGGCGCCGTCCCGGTTTAGGACGGTGCGGACGGTTAGGGAATCCCGATGTGTTGTGGGGGAAGCAGGACGCAAGAGGCGGTTGCGTTTGGGTGCGCGTTTACCAAATTCGGTGGACGCCGTAGCCGTCGAATAGGGATTCGTTGGATACGATAGTCAGGTCGTGGGACAGGGCCTGGGCGATGAGCATTCGGTCGAAGGGGTCGTTGTGGAGGCCTGGCAGCGCGCCTGCCCGCGCCGCGTCGGCCACGGTGATTGGCAAACCTTCAAAGCCTTGGGCGTTAATGACGCTTTCTATGTTCGGGGCTATGTCCGCAGCTTCGTCAAGTCTGCCCCTGCGATGCTTGGTTGTAATCTCCCAGGCGGAGGCCGCGCTGACGAAAACAATGTTGGCATCGTCGTCAATGATGCCGCGCGCCTGTTGGGTCAATCGCTCGCTTCCGGTTGCCCACCACAGGAACGCGTGAGTGTCTAGCAGCAGCCGCACCTACGGGCCGCCTTCCCACAATTCCAACTCCTCCGGCGGGAGAGGTTGCAAGACTACGTCGCTCAACTCTTGCCACGTCTTGTTGCCCTTCAGGGCGCCGAATTGCCGCTTGCGCTTGAGGTTGGGGGTCAAGCGCACCAGCTTGGCGACGGGATTGCCGTTTCTGGCAATGGTGACTTCTTCGCCGTCCTCGACGCGTCGCAGGAGTTCCGAGAATCTGGTTTTCGCTTCCTTGATATTTACGGTAGCCATTGCCTTCACGCTCCATTGGCGTTTATCAAAGTATATAGTCGGCGCGTGATTCCCACAAACCGCGGCTGAGACGGGATTCTTTAACGCACCTGAAAATGACAACCGGCGATGGGATTGGGATGCCCCTTTTGATATGTCCGGTTACATTGTAGAATGGGGGCATGAATGTATGCAGCGAAGGGCGTAACTCGTGCTGACGAAGGTTAAGAGTTGCGCCATTTTTGGGCTGGAGGGCGCGATCATCGAGGTGGAGGTGGACATCTCGCCGGGGCTGCCTCGCTTCAACATCGTCGGACTGCCCGACGCGGCGGTGCAGGAGGCCCGGGAGCGGGTTCGCGCCGCCATACGAAACTCCGGCTGTGAGTTTCCCATGCGTCGCATCACCGTCAACCTGGCCCCGGCGGACATGAAGAAGGAAGGCCCATCCTACGACCTGCCCATCGCCATCGGCATCCTCGCCAGTTCCGGCCAGTTTGAGGAGCAGGCAAACACCCTCCTCTATCTGGGGGAGCTTTCTTTGGACGGAAGCACCCGTCACACCAAGGGTATCCTGCCGATGGTCGCCCTTGCGAAGGACGAAGGCTTTTCCGAAGTATTCCTGCCCGCCGAAAACGCCAAAGAGGGGGCGTTGGTGGAGGGCGTAACCGTCATGCCGGTGTCGTCACTGGGGGAGTTGGTGTCGCACCTGAGGGGAGACTCGGCCATCGAGCCGTGTCCCACCGACGACATGTTGTTGGCCAAAGATTCCTTTCCCCACGTCGGCCCTGACCTCTCCCACGTCAAGGGGCAGGAGAACGCCAAGCGGGCGATGGAGGTGGCCGCGGCGGGAATGCACAACCTGATGATGACGGGGCCGCCGGGGAGCGGCAAGACGCTTCTGGCCCGCACAATGCCGTCGGTGCTGCCGGTTATGGACCCGCAGGAAGCGTTGGAGGCGACGAAGGTCTACAGCATCTCCGGGATGCTTCCTTCCGACCAGCCCCTCATCCGGCAGCGTCCTTTCCGATCGCCCCACTACACCACCTCCCACGTGGGGCTGGTCGGCGGCGGGCGGACGCCCCGTCCGGGGGAGATAACCCTGGCCCATCGGGGCGTGCTGTTCCTCGACGAACTGCCGGAGTTCGGACATAACGCTCTGGAGTCGCTGCGTCAGCCGCTGGAAGACCACGTGGTGACCATCAGCCGCGCCCAGTGGAACGTGACCTTTCCGTGCAACTTCATGCTGCTGGGGGCGATGAACCCGTGTCCGTGCGGCTTCTACGGCGACGCCAAGAAGGAGTGCCGGTGCAGCCACAGCGTGGTGTCGAAGTACCAGCGTCGGATAAGCGGGCCGCTTATGGACAGGATGGATATGTTCGTGGAGGTGCCGGCGGTGGAGTATGAGAAGCTGATGGACGACGCAGACGGCGAGACTTCCGCGCAGGTGCAGAGCCGGGTGGAGGTGGCTCGCGAGGTGCAGAATAAACGGTTCGGGGAGATGCCGTTCACGACGAACTCGGAGATGGGGCCGGCGGAGGTGTGGGACTTCTGCCAGCTGAATCAGGACGGGCAGAAGCTGCTGCAAGCGTCGATGATCCAACTTAACCTGAGCGCGCGGGCGTTCCACCGGGTGTTGAAGCTGTCGCGGACGATAGCGGATTTGGCGGGTTCGGACGCGATAGAGGTGCAGCACTTGGCGGAAGCGTTGCAGTACCGGCCTCGGTGGGCGGTTTAGGGGGGTGGGAAAAGTAGCTGTTGTCAACCAATTTGCGGGGTCGAGCTTGGCGATGATACCGCCGGGCGTTTATTCTACCCAAGTCGATAGCCACAAATTCGTCATTGAGCTTTAGGCACTACCATTTGCTTTGCCTTGTTGCTCTCGCCAGGCACTAATTTCACCTGACGGATAGATCCGGACGCTATGGCTCTTCTGATGGCTACTGGGTCAGCGATACGAGCGGACTCGATGTGGGTTCTGACTAGACCTATTGGAATCCTTACCGATTCCAATTCGAACTCCATATCTTGTTCAATGAGAAAAGAGAGTTGTCCACCTTTCCCAAGTTCCTCCAACTCAGGTCCCCAATGATCTAGGTCTAGATTGAACGACTTCCATGTGAAATTGATGCTTTCCCCCTTCACGAGGGTCGCGGTATTTACGATATCTTGTGCTTCTTCAATCATTGAAGAAGTCTGAATTTCCCAGTGGATTCCGCTCTGATCCTGCAGATATGCTAAAGATTTGACTACTGTGACAAAGCGGGTGTCGAGGCAGAAGGATGTATTGATCTCTTTACACATTATCACTCCGTTGGGCCAATGAATCTCAAGAATATGTGGTGGATTAACTGCGGCTATCCATTGGAGGAGTGGTAGCAAAGCAGCCGGTATAGCAGGACTGGGAGTCAACCAGAATTTAACCTCAAACCATTTTGCTACTTCGTCAATCTTTAGTGTCGTTTGGAGCCATCCAATATTGTCGCTCCCCGAAACAATGGCTCCCCTAGCCCCGCTTGTCTGTTTGCTGAGGCGAATCGGGTAGCTGGCAACAAGACCATCGTCTGCCATTACATTGAGTGCAATTGTGACAGGTTCGGCCAATCGCGTGTCGTTCGAAAAGAGATGAAGTTCTCCACCAAGAAAACTCCCTCCTAGTCCTAATGGTGCATCGATTGTTATGTCATTGATCATTTTGGATGGGACGCTTATATCTAAACCGTAATCCAGTGCGGCTCTAACTTCCTTGAAGTCTGGCCCGATTTTGAAGTTGACGCTTATAGTGATAGGTCTATCCCTGACCGCTCCCTCGTACTTGGGGTACACGTCAACCCGCGTTTTGTCGAAAATGGCTGAAAATACGACATCCATTGGCCTGCCATCTGCTGCGTTGGGTCCCGTCGATAGCTCATAACGGTAATAGGGGTCAATTTCGTTCAACCTCTCATGAAGGGTACGAACTCTGCCTACAGCGTCACGAACATTAGTGATTCTAGCTTGTTCCTCCTTAAGCTCTCGGAGCAAGCGATAAACTTCATCTTTTGCTCCTTCAAGAAAATATCGGCGTATGTCCGGGAAAGCCGCCATCTTCTCGTCCAGCCAGGTCTTCCCGAACCATCTAATCGGGAAGGGGCAATTGTTTCCTAACTTTCTGAACCATTCGTCCTCTTTTGGAGTGGGATCTATAGGTACAATGAGCGTCCACTTCTCTGGGTTAAGGTTTGCTGCGCGCTTCAAAGAACTGGTCACTTGTTGGCCCCGGACAGGATTCATTCTGCCAGTAAAAGACTTGAGCTCAAACGTCTCCAGCATTGAGCCATCCTGTCTGTCAACGATTTGCACATCCCTACCCCCATCTCCACCCTTTCCGTCAATTCGTTGGGCGTCTGGATGCAACCGGCTAACCAAAACCGAGACCATGTCCTCGTATTTTTCGTGACCCAAATCATCCCATCGTATCGACATAAGTAGAACCGACCTCACAACAGTGACAATAACTGTATTATACATTATGGAGTCCTCAGGTTGCCTCTGGGCCTCTGCGGTGCTATGTCCTCATGTACCTACTCTTCCGCCGTTTCTGCGGCGGGGAGGAAGTCGGGGTTGGTGAGGGTGGCGAAGCGGTTGGGGAGGAACTGGGCCATGTCGGAGACGGCGCGAGTCGTGCCGTGGCGGACGTAGTCGGCGATTATGCGGCCGGTGACGGGGCCGAGGTGGATGCCCTTGGTGGCGTGGCCTGTTGCCAGGAGAGCGCCTTCCAGTCCGGGAACGGGGCCTATGATGGGTTTCGCGTCGGGGCTTAGGGGCCGGGAGCCGGCAAGCTGCTGGACCAGTTCGGCGCGTTCGAGGTCTGGAAAAACGTCGATGGCGCGTTGCAGAAGCTCCAGGCGGGCGGACTCCGTGGTCTGCCGGTCGAACTCTTCGCCCAGGAAAAGTTCTCTGCGGTCGTAGTCGCGACCGCCGGTGCTGCCGACGCTGAGAAGCCCGTCGGTCCGGCTGATCATGTGGCCGCGTTTGGGAGAACTGATTAGGACTTCCAGGGGTTCGCCGGGATAGTTGAGGAGAAGGCGTTCACCCTTCATTGGTCGAACGGGGACGGGAAATTCCAGCCAGGGAGCGAAGGCCCGGCTCCAGGTTCCGGCGGCGACGACCACCGTGCCGCAGTGTATCTCTTCGGCGGCGGTCTTGACGCCGGCAATCCGCCCGTCGCTGTTGATGAGGCCGGTAACTTCCCGGTAAATGATTTGGGCGCCCTTGAGTTCGGCGGCTTGCGCCAAAGCCAGGTTGAAGCGGTAGCTGTCCAGCTGGGCGGACTCGTCCTCATACACGGCGCCTACGATGGAAGGAGCCAGGCGGGGTTCGATGGAGCGGACTTCTTCGGCGTCGATCCAGCGCATGTTTACGTGGGGCTGCTGCCATACCATCAAGCTCTTTATCAGGGTCGCCTCTTCGTCGTCCAGGGCCAACCGGAGGGAAGGGAGACGTTGGTAGAGGAGGTCCATGTTTGTGGCGTCTTCCAGTTCGGGCACAAGCCATAGAAACTCGGCGTAGGAAGCCCTTGCCATCTCAAAGGAAGCCCCCGGTGTGAACTCCGCGCCGAGCAGGCTCAGGGAGCCTGTGGCGTGAGCTGAAGCGCCGCTGCCGATGGCTTCGCGCTCAAGAAGGATTACGCTAACGCCTTCACGGGACAGATAGTAAGCGATGGAGCAGCCGACGACGCCGGCGCCAATGACGACTACATCGGCGGTTTTGGGCAATTTCGCGCTCCCTGGGAAGAGTTGCCTCGATTATCGCGACAGGCCCGTCGGACGTCAATTTGGGAGGGTGTTCATCTCGTGGCGAGGGGTTCTGTCCGGTCAGCCCACGTCTTGCCGTCCTTCCCCGCTTGAAGTAGGGTAGTGCTTGCGAGGGTTTTGCTGGATTTTTGGGCTACGCAGACCTTCGCGAGGAATGAGGCAACGGCTCGCAATCACGGGCCGGTTAGACCGGATGAAGGGGGAAGAAAAATGGAGTCATTGGGAGTTCGGCTGGATCCTATTCCATACATAAGCATCGAAGATTCCATAGGGCTTGCACAGTTGGCCGAGTCGCTGGGCTACGAGATGATCTGGGTGCCGGAAGGCGGCGGCTCCGACTCCATTACCAGGCTGGCCGCCTTCGCCGGTGCCACCAGCACTGTGAGGCTGGGCACGGGAATCCTGCCCGTCTTCGCCCGCACGCCGGGGCTGACGGCGATGACGGCGCTGGGCATGGACATCATCTCAGGCGGCCGGTTCACTCTCGGCTTGGGCGTGGGGCATCGAGGATCCGCCGAAGGCACCCACGGCGTCCGATTCCGTCGGCCCATGACGCGGATCCGGGAGACGGTGGAGGTGGTGCGGCAGTTGCTGAAGGGCGAGAGCGTGAACTATCAGGGGAAGATGTTCAACGTGAAGGACGGGACCCTGGGCTTCGGCGGGCAGTGCGACGTGCCCATCTACGTCGCCGCCCTGGGGCCGCAGATGATTGAATTGGCGGGGGAGCTGGCCGACGGGGTGCTGCTTAACTGGGCCGCGCCTTCGTACCTGGAGCGGGCGATGGAGCATCTGGACATCGGCGCGGCGAGGGCCGGCCGGGACCTGGAGGAGATTCACGTGGCCTGCTACATCCGCGTTGCGGTGACGCCTGACACCAGCCTGGTGCGGACTCCTCTGATTCAGCAGATTCTCCGGTATTGCGGCATGGAGTATTACAGGAATTTCTTCGCCGACACGGGTTTTCCTGACGAGGCGGAGGCCATCGGGCGCTACCTGTCGGAGGGCAACCGGGCGGCGGCGGCGAGGTCGGTCACAGACGAGATGCAGAGGACGCTGGCGGTCTTTGGCGGCGTGGATTATTGCCGGGAGGAGATACAGCGTCGGCGGGAGATGGGGATACAGATGCCGGTCATCGCGCCCTTCTCCGCGGGCGGGGCGCTGAACTCCTACCGCGCGGCGATAGAGGCGATGGGTGCCTCCATCCCGGCCTAACCAATACCCAATGCCTACCCTAGGGAGCGGGGCTACATCAGCATTGTGAGCATACCCAAGCGGGGTTTTCACACAGATGATGTGCGGTGGTAGGAGCAAAAAGGATCATTTAAGCCCATAGGGCGTCAGTAGTCGTAGCGACGATGCCACTAATTGTGTTGTAGTGTGAATGTTTCCCGTCTTGATCACTCCAGTCTTCATCCCATGGATGTTGACATTGTTGCTGAACATCTACAGCACTTGCGATAACCGGGACCATAATGGCTGGTTCATTGTTTGTTAGCGATGCTCAATTGCCATGCGAAGGGCTAGTTTTGGTCAAAACCCGTATCAAACACGGGTTAACATGTCATGTTGCAATCCGTCAACCTTGTAGTGACCTCAGTGTCCAATGAGGGGAACATTGTAAGCAGGAGATAGAATGCTCCTGCTTACCTAGGTTGACGGAGGAAGAAAACATGGCTCAAGCAAGTAACGGTGCGACCCACATCCTTAGCTTTGGAGCAGGTGTAAACACTGTGGCGTTAATGATAATGCTGATACGGGACGAAGTGCCGTTAGATGGGGCAGTATTCGCCGACACAGGTGGCGAAACCCCGGCGACCTATGATTCACTGAACGTAGCTCGTAACTATCTTTCGAAATACGACATACCCTTGACAGTCGTAAGTGCAAGGCCGCGGGATACAGACCTGTACGAAACTGCGTTCCGACGTAGGGTTATTCCTTCCGTAAAGTGGCGTTGGTGTACCCGAGATTTCAAAGTAAACCCCATTCACCGTTACTACTCAAAATTGGGCGGACATATCTATCAATACATCGGCATTGCATTTGATGAAGTCTATCGAATGAAGGACAGTAGAGATGAATTCATTACAAATCTTTACCCTTTAGTTGAGAATCGTTTGACCCGTCAGGATTGTATCGATATCATTGCAAAGGAAGGGTTGCCTGTCCCAGAGAAGAGCGGTTGTTATTTTTGTCCCTTCAACTCGACTGAGCGATGGCGGCAGTTGCTTGAGCGATATCCAAATCTGGTCGACAAGGCTATCGAATTAGAGGAAAACTCTAAGCACTTTCCAAGTCAACGACTTACCGATCAAATATTTCGGGAACGTGAACAAGTTACATTGAGGGCATTTCGCAAGCGGCTAAACAGTGGGGTCGGCATAGTTCGGATTCCCGACGGGATGGCTTGTGGCGGCTATTGCATGACGTAGGGAAGAGCATTAATTGTCAGGGGTGGGGGCTATAAGAACACGCAACTCTAACATGGCTCTCACTATTTGGACCAGCTTAGTTACGGCCTGTATCATTGGATCGTAAGCGGCGTAAACGTCACCCCAAAATCCCTCTCTAGAGTTATGGATAGCATCATTACAATCCTGTAATGCATCACGCAGGTCACTGCGGCTGATAAGTTGCAGCCTTTCTTCTGCACTCTTGAACTGGTCCCGCATCAAACCATCGGTTATTTCTTGCTGTAGTTGTGCTTCAATGATTAGTTCCTTTAGTTCCTCCTCGATCCAATCCCGTAGATCTCTGACCACGTTCCCTTCTAGGGTATGACACAAGCCACGAACGAGGTTGTTATCCCGCTCCATTGCACGATCATGAAAGTTACCGGTTGCCATTTTCGTTCAACCATTCTCTTACTATGTTAGATACGAGATCTGTAACATGCACTTTCCGCTGTCGAGCCTCCATGACCAACATCTGGTATGTGGACTCGCTTAAGACTGTATCTATGTGATATTCCTTTTTGACGACTTGCTTGGCTGCCTGTAATGCTTCGATGCCATCTTCAACAGTGGCAGTGGGTTCACGAATCAGATACTCCGTTAGGTCCCTTGCCTGCATTGCTGTCATAGTTGTCATAATCTGGGCAGCCGAAAAAACAGTTTCTGGACGATTCTTGTTCAATTGTCCGAGGCGTCTCCCATGTTCCAATCCCAACTTTCCCTGTGCAAGGGATGACTGGACAAATGCCGGCAAATCCAGTAGTCCAATGAACTGTCTGACGATTTCTCCGCTTACTCCAACGGCTTCCCCTACACGCTGATTAGACCCCAAATCTTGCTGCTGTTTTAGAAATTGCAAGGCATTCGCAGTACCGAGCAAGTCTTTGACCTTCGAACCTTTTAAGTTTCGAAAGCAAATTGATAGCGCTTCCGTCCTGTCAAGCGTTCGAGTCATCGAAGATACCGATTTTCTTCCAACCACGTGATGGTAGCTGCTTTTGCAAGGTCGTTTGGTGGAGTCTCTTTGTCTTGTGATGCATCATTCATTGCTCTGGCTGAGGACTCGGCTAACACAAATTGAATTTGCCGCACCACTTTTTGCTCTTTGGCGCGTCTAAAAATTGCATTTGCTGAGCGTCCCGGCAACTGGGAGGCACTATCAAGTACTCGCTCTCGGTTCTCTTTGGCTGGTTCATCAGCCAGCCTAGTTGCGACTGCGACAGCAGTTTCCTCATCAGATATAGTGCTTGCAATGCGTATGGCTTGTGGAACAGTAAGTCCTTTAGGACGGACGAATGCTTTTATCGTATCGGGCACACCCGCATACCCTAACCATTTGCGGACAGTCTGTTGAGATATCCCTAGAGAGCGAGCGACGCCCTTCACGGATCCCAATATGTTCATTAGGGAGGAACAGGCTTCGGCCTTATCTCGCGCAGATAAGTCTCGACGCTGAATGTTTTCGCTGAATGACAAGATGATCGCCTTAGTTGCATCCAAGGACTTGGGAAGTACCAACGCTGGAATGTCATGCCATCCTAGATGTTTGGCGGCCAAGTAACGACGTTGCCCAATTATGATGCCGAAGCGATCTCCTTTGGGTACTACCGAGATTGGCTGGAGCAGCCCGTAAGTCTTCATGCTGGCAACCAATTCATCCAAGTCCGCGGTGATTTCCCGTCTTCGGACATTGAGATCAGAAATATCAATGTCTACAAGGGGAATAAGCTTATACTCGGTTTCTGAACAGATTCCGTTTGGTGCCAACTAAGTCCTCCATCCCGAATGGTAGGCTTTCTTGTGTAACGAATAGTAACTGTCAGTGATTGAGTAGTCAAATTATCGGTTATGATTAATCGAGGCAGTTTGGGCTTAAGCAGAGGGAATTCCAAGGGCTAAAGAAATACGGGCGATTTCTATGTGCCAGATTGATTGGCTCAGAATGCTTTTAAGACATGTACCGCATTGAATCCACATGTCTCTTCGCCTTGTCACCATTCCGGCTTTGAAGTAGGGTAAAGTCTGCGGGAGCATCAGGATTGGATCCGCTTGCGGCGGCGGCGAGGTCGGTCACGGACGAGATGCAGCGGACGCTGGCGGTCTTTGGCGGCGTGGATTATTGCCGGGAGGAGATACAGCGTCGGCGGGAGATGGGGATACAGATGCCGGTCATCGCGCCCTTCTCCGCGGGCGGGGCGCTGAACTCGTATCGCGCGGCGATAGAGGCGATGGCGCCGGGAGCGGGGGCAACCGTCTAGTCAAATTACAGGGAGACAAAGGAAGTCCGCTCGGGCGTTTACGCACAACGATTGCAGTCCGGCAGCCCCAGATTGGCGTCGGGTCGTACAAGCCGATGGGCCGCGGACCGCCGCCGGCGTTCCTTCTCGTCAGCAGCATCGTTCCTGATTCTTGTCGCTTTGACCTGGCAGGTGGTATAACTAGCATGGCAGGTCAAGGGCGCGGGGCTTCCGGCCAGCAGTCGGGCAAGAAGCCGTAGACTCTGACCTCGTGGAGTAGGGAATCATGGCGAAGATGAGTGGGGGCGAGGCCCTCGTGCAGTCGCTTGTAGGGGAAGGCGTTGAAGTTGTATTCGGAATCCCCGGCATTCACATGTCCGGGACCGTCGTCGCTTTGCGCGACGAGCCCGGCATCCGAAATATCACGACCCGTCACGAGGCGGGCGCAACCCACATGGCCGACGGTTACGCCCGCTCCTCGGGGAAACCCGGGGTGGCTATGGTGGTGCCGGGCACGGCTGTCATCAATGCCGCCTCCGGCGTGGCGACGGCATACTCGCGCTCCTCACCCGTGCTCCTCATCGCCGCCCAGATCCCGAGGGATCAGATAGGCAAGAACCTTGGAGCCTACCACGAAGTCTTAGACCAGGCCGGCACAATGAGAACCATCACCAAGTGGCGGCGGCAGGCGCTCAGGCCCAGGGAGATCCCGGACGCCGTTAGAGAAGCGTTCAGGCAGATGCGTACCGGTCGTCCCAGACCCGTTCTAATCGAGATGCCGCCGGAGGTTGCGGTAGAGCGGGAGGAGGTGCAGCTGAGGAATCCGTCGCCGACTTCTCGAATAGTGCCCAGCGCACAGGATCTGCGTGAAGCGGCGCGCGTCATTGCCCGGTCTCGCACGCCTCTGATTTTCGCAGGTGGAGGCGTTGCGATATCGGACGCGGAACAGGCGCTCGTCAAACTGGTCGAGGCTACGAATATACCTGTGATAACGGCCAGCGGCGGCAAGGGCGCCATCCCGAACAGCCATGCGCTTTCCTACGGATCTTGCGTCAGTCCCGCGGGCGAGAGGCACGAGTTGAACCAGCTATTCGACGTGATGCAGGCCGCCGACGTGGTCATAGGAATCGGTACGCGCTTTTCCCTTGGGAATCCGGCCGGCGAGTCGTCCACGCTGATAAACATCAACATAGACGACAGCGAGCTTACGAGAGTTCAGTCCAACACCATTCCTCTGCACGGCGACGCCAGGGCGACCATTGAAGCCTTGATGCCGTTCCTCGAAGAGGCCGGCGCGGGCAACCGGCCTTCTCCCGCGGAAGCGGTCGCCGCGGCCCGCAACCTGATAGCCTATTACGACATCCGGCTGAAGGAACCCCAATATCCCATTCTGGAGACAATCAAGAACAGCATTCCGGAGGACACGTTTACGGTCTGGGACGTCACCCAGTTCGGCTACTACTCCCGTACCCATTATCAGGTGAATCACCCCAAAACATACATAGACTCCGGCTATTCGTTCAACCTCGGATTTGCCTTCCCCGCGGCGTTGGGCGTGAAGGTGGCCCAACCTACCCGGCCCGTGGTCTGCATCATCGGAGACGGCGGGTTCATGTTCAACGCGGCGGAGCTATCAACAGCGGTCCAGTACGGCATCAACGTGGTAACCGTTGTATTCAGGGATGACTCTTACGGCAACGTTGCCCGCGATCTGGACGATATGTTTGATGGGACCTATGGGACGGACCTGCACAATCCGGACCTGGTCAAATTCGTCGAGTCTTTCGGTGCGGTTGGCATGAGGGCGGACGACCCGATGGACTTGGGGAAGCTGCTGCCGCTGGCGCTGGAAAGGGAAGCGCCGGTGGTCATCGACGTGCCCGTCGGACACCTGCCGCTTCCACGCGCCAAGTTGCAGGCGCATCTGCCCTCGGTGCCCTGGACACAGCCCCAGGAAGGGCTGATCCAGTCCTGATCCCTGGCTCCAGGCTTACGGCGGGGAGTGGCCGAGCGGCCTTGGCGGGCGCTGCTTGCGGAGCGGCCAGGCCGGACGTGATGGAGATGGAAGTGAACGGGTTTATCAATGAGTGCGAGGGACATTGTGGATTGTAAGAGCACGTCGGATAAGGGCGAAGGTCAGGGGCGGTGGGTGCTGCTTGAGGCGTATGAGGGGCCGTGGGAGGAGAGTGACAGGAACGCAAATTTCAAGGAGCAGGTGGCGATTTACAGTAAGGCAGACCCCATGACTACCCTGGAGCGGATGAGCCGCAGCCAGGGCGTTCCCGTGGGCGCGCTGGCTAGATACGTGCTGGCTAAGTGGGCGGCATCGGGCAGCGACGGGCTGTTGGAGGTCGGGCCGAGGGTGGTGCGTCAGATGCAGTCGTTGATAGACGAGGCGGAGGCGACGGGCGACGACGAGGCGCGGTTGGCGGCTTACGATTCGCTTCGTCAGATAATTTCGTGGCTGGCCGTGCCTTTGGATAGTTCGGAATAGGCCCTCCGTGAACTGACAGGGAAGCATCATCAACACAAAATCCGGTTAAGGGAAAGAAAATGCCGGAAGCGCCGGACCTGGAGATTGTAAAGGACTACCTGAACGCTCATGCCGTAGGACAAGCCGTCGAATCGGCGCGGGTGTTGAAGCCTACCGTGGTTCGCTCCCTTCGCGGCGACTTCGTCGAGGACGTACAGGGTCGCCGGCTCGAAAACGTGGAACGGCGGGGGAAGTTCCTTCTGCTGGCCTTCAGCGGCGGCGCGTCGCTGGTGGTCAATCCGATGCTTACGGGCGCGTTTCAACATTGTCCATCGTCTGACAAGCCGTTCAAGCGGGTTTGCTTCCTAATGTCGCTGTCCGGCGGATGGGACTTGCGATACCTGGACCAGCGGCAGATGGGGCGTGTGTACTACGTGGACGAGCAATCCATGTCCCAGGTTCCCAACCTGTATGAGCAGGGGCCGGACGTACTTGACGGCGTAGCTTTCGAGGAGTTCGAAGAGCGGCTTCGTCCCTTCTATGGCGAGATAAAGGGCATCCTGACTCGCGGCCGGGTGTTGTCCGGCATAGGCAACGCCTATTCCGACGAGATTCTATTCGAGGCGGGTATATACCCGTTTCGGAAGAAGCGGGACCTTTCGGAGGATGAGAGACGGCGTCTCCTGGAGGCCGCTCCCGCCGTGGTGCGGTGGGCTATGGAGGAGCTTCGTCCGAGGGTGGGTTCGAATATCCATCGCAAGATAAGGGACTTCCTGAAGGTGCACAACAAGGGCGGCGAGCCGTGTCCCAGGTGCGGCTCTGCCATCACCCAGATAGGGAGCAACCAGCGCATAACCAGTTACTGCCGTCGTTGTCAACCGGGGCTGCTCTTGAGGAACTGAGTCGGCGGGATTTCCGGGAACGGGGTGGAGTTTCGTGAGTAAGGGAACGGGTTTGGGCTTATTGTCGTATTCTCTTATGGGGATGGACGGGGCGCAATATCACAGCAATCAGCATGAAATCTGTAGAAAACCCGCAATTCCCATGAGTATACTTATATTACATAACCCACAGCGTCGGCCTTATGCGCCCTTCGCTGCCCAGAGGAGTCTGAAGAATGAGAATAGTAATCGTGCTGGCCCTTGCGGCTATGGCCCTTTTGGTGATTGCCTGCGGAGGCGGTGAAGAGGAAACACCCTCGCCCACTCCAACCGCGGCGGCCACACCCGTCCCGACGCCGGTTCCCACGCCTGCGCCAACACCCGCACCGACGCCTGAACCCACGCCGGAGCCGGCGCCACCTCCAACGCCGAGGCCGACGCCACCTCCCACGCCTGTTCCCACCCCCACGCCTGAACCGACGCCGGAGTACCTCTTCGAGTCCTGCCAGGAGGCTGAAGACGCGGGCGTGGCTCGCGTCAAGGGCGGCGTAGGGGAAGGAATCGGCTTCCCCATAGGCACGGTCAACGTTCGGGACAGCGACGACGACGGCGTGGTCTGCGAGGTGTCTCCGCCACCGCCACCGACGCCGGAGCCGACGCCGGAACCCACTCCGGAGCCGACGCCTGAACCGACGCCGGAGCCTACTCCCGTGCCAACGCCGGAACCCACTCCGGAACCGACGCCTGAGCCAACGCCGGAGCCTACTCCCGTGGCGCGCCCGGTTCCCACCCCGTTGCCGCCTTCGTCCGGGTTCGGCCCGCCGCCTTTCCCCAACACGTTCGGCGGCTCAGTTACCATCGACGGCGCGGTCGCCGCCGACGGGGTTGAGATTTACGCCAGGGTTGCCGGGGCGAACATGGTGTACGAGACGATAGACAGCGCGGTCACGGTCAACGGCAGCTACTCGGGCTTGAAGGTGTCCGCACCGACGATACAGTTCAGCGGGTCGGACATCGTCTTCTTCGCCTGGGTGGATGGGAAGGAGTTCCGAGCGGCGGAGACGGGTACATTCAATGCGAATGTGGATCTGACGCAGATGTTCATGACGCTGAATCTTTCCTTCACCACTTCAGGCTCGTAGCCGCAGTTTCAAAGCGAACGCAAGACGCCGCCTCCCCGATGGAAACTCCGGGGAGGCGGCGCTGTTTTAGCGGCTTGCGGGGTTCGGGATTGCCAACAGGCGCATGGCCCGCTCTGCGGCGGACGCCAGCATCTCGGAGGACCTGGCCACGCTGACCCGCATGGACATGGGTCTATCGACGATGCACATAGCAGCGGTGATGCCGTGGTCGTAGACGGCTTCGAAACCCCTGCCAAGATTCCCCGCCAAAGCGATGACCGGGATGCCGAGAGGCGCGGCGCGGCGGGCGACGCCCACGGGGGCTTTGTTGTAGACGGTGGAGGCGTCCAACCGTCCTTCGCCGGTGATGACCAGGTCCGCGCCCTGCAGGCGGGAATCGAAGTCCAGCGCTTCGCAGACGATGTCGATGCCGGACTGCACCTGGCCACCGCAGAAGGCCATGAGTCCGGCGCCCAGGCCGCCGGCGGCGCCCGCGCCTGGCCGGTCTGCTACGTCGATGCCGAGGGAGTTCTTGATGATGTCGGCGTAGTGACGGAGGGCTTTGTCGAGGGTTCGCACCGTTCTGGCGCCGGCGCCCTTCTGGGGGCCGTAGACGGCGGAAGCGCCCTCCGGCCCGCAGAGGGGGTTGACCACGTCGGATGCGGCGATGATTTCGGTGCGCTTCAGGGCGGGATGCAGCTCTGAAACGTCTATGGAGGCCAGGCGGGAAAGAGCGGCGCCGCCCGGGGGAAGAGGGCGTTCCTTCGAGTCATGGAATCTCGCGCCCAAGGCCGACGCCATGCCCGCGCCGCCGTCGTTGGTGGCGCTGCCGCCCATGCCGACGATGATGCGGCGGTAACCCCTGTCCAGGGCGCGCTTGATTAGCTGGCCCGTGCCGTAGGTGGAGGTGTGGCGCGGGTTGCGATCCTTGTAGGGAAGAAGGGCAAGGCCCGAGGCCTGGGCCATTTCGATGACGGCGGTCTTGCCGTCGCCCATGACGCCCCATCGGGCGCGGATGGGCTTTCGGAGGGGGCCGGATACGCGGCTGGAGAAGGTGCGCCCCGCGGTGGCCTCGACGAGGGCGTCCAGGGTGCCGTCGCCGCCGTCGGCCACGGGCGCGAGATCGGTTTCCGCATCGGGGAAGACGCGGAGGACTCCTTCCCGGATGGCCCGCGCGGCTTCCGGGCCGGAGACGCTGCCTTTGAAGGACTGTGGCGCAATTACTATTCGCATGACGCTGAATTATACAACGTGGTTTATTGGGTATGGAGGGTTTGTTAGAATGCGCCGGTGGCGGGGGATTCTTTGCTACGCTTAGAATGGCATCAGGAGAATTCAGATTTACACGGGGAGGATCGGCATGACTTCCAAACAGGACATCAAGGCACGGGTGAGGCAGGCCATCGACGAGAAGGCGGATGAGATAGTCCGGGCGTCGAAGACCATCCTTGAAAACCCGGAGGCGGGTTTCCGGGAGGTGAAGACGGCAAAGCTGGTGGCGGACGTCTTCAGCGAATGGGGCATCGAGCATCGAACGGGGTTGGCGCTCACCGGCGTGAAGGGCATGGTCGAAGGAGGCGCATCCGGGCCGACGGTGGGGGTAATCGGAGAATTGGACTCGCTGATTGTGTCGGAGCATCCGCACGCCGACGCGGAGACGGCGGCGGCCCACGCATGCGGGCATCACGCCCAGATAGGGATGATGTTGGGGGTTGCCGGCGGACTGGTTGCTTCCGGGGTCATGGAACAGTTGGGTGGGCGGGTGGCGCTCTTCGCCGTGCCTGCGGAGGAGTACATAGAGATCGAGTACCGGGACGAGTTGCGTCGGGGCGGAAAATTGGAGTTCCTGGGCGGGAAGCCGGAGCTTATCCGGTTGGGGGAGATGGACGACGTGGACATGGCGTTGATGTGCCACACGACCAGCATCGCGTCGGAGAAGCAGCTCTGCATAAGCGGCACGAACAACGGGACGCTGGCGAAGAAAATCCGGTTTTTGGGGAGGGCGGCCCACGCCGGCGGCGCGCCGCATCTGGGGGTGAACGCGCTGAACGCCGCGTCGCTGGCGCTGATGGCGATTCACGCCAGCCGCGAGACCTTTCAGGACCCAAACACCATCCGGGTGCATCCCATCATCACCAAGGGAGGCGAGGCGGTGAGCGCGGTGCCCGCCGACGTTCGGATGGAGACTTTCGTGAGGGGAGCATCCGTGGACGCAATCATCGACGCGAACCGCAAGGTGGATAGGGCATTGCGGGCGGGGGCTATGGCTGTTGGCGGGCAGGTGGAGATAACAACCATCCCCGGCTATCTGCCCCTGGCCCAGGATGCGGCTATGAACGAGATGTACCTGGCCAACGCCGTATCCCTGGTGGGCGAGGCGAATATGGGCGTCAGGAGCCACGGGACGGGGTCGACGGACATGGGGGACGTGAGCCAGCTGATGCCTGCGATTCACCCCTACGTGGGCGGAGCGACGGGGTTGGGTCACGGGAACAATTATGTGGTGCAGGACTACGGATTGGCGGTGGTGACGGCGGCGAAGGCGCTGGCAGATACCGTTATAGACCTGCTGGCCGACGGTGCGGAGGGAGCGGGCAAAGTCTTGGCGAATCACAAGCCGGCTATGACGAAGGACGAGTATCTGAAGCTGATGCGCGGTCTTGCGAAGGAGGAACTTTATACTGCGCCGGACGGGGACGTTTAGGATGTTGGTGGGCAAGGATGAATTCAGAGGCTATGGGTGCGGCTGCCATGAAGGGTAGGGAGCCGCCGCGGTGCGACCTGTGCGGGGCGATGATGGAAGACGTTCAGTGCAAGCTGCGTTGCTGGAACTGCGGCTATACCCGGGATTGCTCAGACCCGTAGGAGGGCTTGGTTCAAGCTATGAAATTCGCTTCATCGGCTGTTTTGTGACCCCTTGTCGCGCTACAACCCAGCTACATGATCATTGTAGAAACGTTTTTCGCTATCCCTGGCCTCGCCAATCTGAGCCGCTCTTTCCCGAAACACCTTATCCCGAAATGCGAAGAATTCAGACTCCTGCCATGACTCTTTAGGCTCTTGCCACGGCGCTTGGTAGCGATTGCAGAACCCACTGCAACCGAAGCAGGCAAGCACGATGTTGCTATAGGACTCGATCCATTCCTTCGGGATTCCCAGCCGATTCCCTTCGCTGACTGGAACTGCATGCCCCGCTGTCAGCAGCAACCAATGCTCATAGCTATCTACTAAGCTCGTCCCGCAATAGACGCAAGACGTCTGGCCGTTCTCTACTAACCAATGACCGTATCTTCGTCGAGCGGTACCGCCTGACCTTCGGGACAAAATCGTGTAGCCGCCTCCGGGGTAGTCACAGAATGGTTTCATTCGTCTACTCCTTGGTCGCGCATATCTTGATAGAGTATCAGCTTCACTGAGGTATTGGACGGCAAGATGACGCAGGTCTCTCCTTGGGATGGCGTGGGGATGTCCTTGCGGTCGTGGATGCGGGCGGCTATGGCCTCTTCCAGGGCGTGAACGGCGCGGGCAATCGCCTCCTCGCGGTCATCGCCGAAGGTCGTCAACTCCGGGAAGTCAGGGGAGGTCGCCATTATGGTTCCATCGTCATCTTCAAGCGTTATGGGATAGGAAAGCATCAGGTCAACTCCAAGCAATTTGCATCAATCCGAAAACCCAAGCCTAACATGGTAGCGGATGTCTTCGCCAAGGTCGCTACTCCTTAGGAAAACGGCCACCAGGGCGGGAAGTTGCGGAGGGGGAGGTGGCGGAACAGCCAGGGGTGTTTTTCCACCACGAGGCGGAGGGCTGCTTCCGACACCTGCTGGATGGTGAAGTGGGCTTGTCGCTGGATTCGCAGCTTGAACAGGTGGAAGCACTCGCGGGCGTTCATCTTCACCAGCGTCCGCCGCCGATGGGCGTGGGTGACGACGTAGGGAGCGACGAAGGGCATCGATTGTTGGAGCCGACGGAAGGCGTTTTCCGACAATTCCACCGCCTCGTCGAACCGGTCCGCCAGGCCCGCTTGCTCGATGAGGGGCGGCGTCACCGCGCCATGAGCAACCGTCAGCGGCTGGGGGAAGTAGCTCTGCATCCGGTGCCGCTTGTATTCCCGGTAGGCCCCGTAGTCCATGACCAACTCGAAGACGTAGTCAACCAGTTCGAACTCGCGCGGGAGCGGGTCGTGGGGGCCCAGATTCTTGAGGCTGCGGGCGATGATTTCATGGCGCTGTTGGGGCGAAAGCCCGCGCACGTGCTCCATCACCGACTCGTGAGAGGCGTCGGAGAAGCGGTAGGCGAGGGCCGAGGCCAGGGTCACGTCTGCTTGTGGGTCGAAGGACACCAGCCGCGCGTCTATTTTCCCCTCTGAAGAAGATGTTTCGTGGGTGGGCGATAAGCGTTCCTGGAATTCTCTGACGCCGGCAATGTAGGGGTTGAAGTCGGCGTACTTCACCAGTGTAGGCGTTATTTCACGTCCCTTCTCCTTGAGTTCCTGGCCCAATTCGCGCTCCTCGGCGGTGGGGGACGACAGCAGCTTGGTGACGGCGTGCTCCATGCTGCGGGCGTTCATGGTGACGCCCACGTTGGTGAGCGTAGACGCCGGCAGGATGAAGCGGCAGCTATCGATGGCGACGCGACGGATGCGCAGGTTGAAGGCGCCGACGCGCTCATTTTCCCGTCGTGGTCGCGCCTCCCGCAGGTGCGCCCGAAGGTCGTCCAAGAGCTCCTCGTAGGCAGTGAAAAGGCCGCTGCACGTCTCTACATACAGGGATCGCAGTTCGGGGTCTTCGTCCAATTCCTGGGGCATGTGGAAGTAGTCCGACGGCATAATCTGAAAGCGGGAGGACTTCTCCGTATAGGAGGCGAGCCGATTGTCCTCCAGGGTGTCGCAGGCCAGCCGGGACACGTTCTCCACGGCGAGGTGCAGGACGGCGTGTTCCGCAACGGAGGCGTGGCCGTAGCCCAGCACCCACCGCTCGTGGAAGCCGGCGGCGCGCTCCTCGCTCACCTGTTGCGCGATTTCGTCGAAGGGTTCGGGGCGGCGCGACGTCATGGCGAACACCACGGCCAACTGCTCCTCCGACAGGTCGCGAGGACTGAGGGGGTAGACGCGGCGGGGGTGGTCGGGCGGGTTCATAGAGTGGCGGAATCCAAAGGCATGAAGGTTCAGTCCCGCAGGGTGTTGGGGTGTTCCAGCAGACGCTTCACGTCGTGCAGGAACCGCGCCCCGCCGGCGCCGTCCACCACCCGGTGGTCGATGGAGAGGGTGGCTTTCATCATCCGCGCTATGGTGATTTCGTGGTTCTTGACCACCGGCTTCTCCTTCACCGAGCCGATGGCAAGCACCGCGGCGTTGGGGGGGTAGATAATCGCGGTGAACATGTCCACGTCGTACATCCCCATGTTGCTGATGGCAAAGGTGCCGCCGGTGTATTCGCTGGCGGTAAGCGCGCCGCCGTGGGCCCGTTGGATAAGGTCGCGGCTGGCGTTGCTGATGTTCACCAGGTCGCGCCGCTGGCAGTCGGAGATGACGGGAATAATAAGCCCTTCGTCCAGGGCGACGGCGATGCCGATGTTCACGTGGGGGCTGCTGATGAGGCGGTTGTCCTGGAAGTGGGAGTTGAAGGCGGGGTGCTTCTCGATGGCCAGCGCGCAGGCCTTGATTATCAGGTCGTTCAAGCTGACTCGGACGCCCTGGGGCAGTTCCTTGTTGAGTTCGCGCCGGAACTCCGTGGCGCGGGTCATGTCGATTTCGGTGGTGACGTAGAAGTGGGGGGCTTCCCTCATGCTGCGCGTGGTGCGGGCCGCGATGAGCCGCCGCATGGGGCTGAGGGCTATGGAATGCTCGTCGTCTTCGGGAGTCGGCGGGGTTGCTTCATCGGACTGCATTGACGTCACCGGTTCGTCCGCATATATGACGCCGAGGGTCGCGCCCACGGAGACGGATCTTCCGGCGGGGATGTGTATGCTTCCCAGGGCGCCGCTGACGGGGGATTCCAGGTCGACGATGGCCTTGTCCGTCTCTATCTCGACGACGACCTCGCCCCGGTTGATGGAGTCGCCGGCGGCCTTCAACCATCGGACGACGCGGCCTTCTTCCATTTCCTCGTCCAGTTGGGGCATTTCAAGGTTTACGGATGCGGGCAAATTCTCCTCCAGGGGCGGGTAAGGCGTTGGGCAGGCATCAGGTGTGGAGCGACGCTCCGGCGGCGTCGAGGGAGGCTTCCTTGAGGGCTTCCGAAAGGGTCGGGTGGGCGTGGACCATCCAGCCCACTTCGGTGACGCCGCCCTCCAGCATTCGGGTCATAGACACTTCGGCCAGCAGTTCCGTCACGTCGGCGCCAATCATGTGCGCGCCAAGGATCTCGCCGTAGGCGGCGTCGGACACCAGCTTGACCATGCCCTCCGACTCGCCCATCGCGGCGGCCTTCCCGCTGGCCATGTAGGGGAAGCGGCCCACCTTCACGTCGTAGCCCTCTGTCTTCGCCTGCTCCTCCGTCAGGCCCATGCTGGCGACCTGGGGGCTGCAATAGGTGGCCTTTGGCATATCGACGTAGTTGAGTGATGGCGGGTTGTTTCCGGCCAGCTTCTCCACCACGTAGACGCCCTGGGCGGAAGCGGCGTGGGCCAGCAGCAGCTTGCCGTTGACGTCGCCGATGGCGTAGACGTCGGGGGCGGACGTGGCGAGATCGTCGTCGACGGGGATGAAGCCGCGGTCGGGCGCGACGCCGATGGACTCCAATCCAAGATTTTCCACGTTGCCCTGAACGCCGACGGCGACAAGTATCCGCCCGCAGTGCACGTCCACTTCTCCGGATTCCGTCTCCACCTTCAACACTGCGCCGTCGTCGACAAGCTCGAAGGCGAAGGCCCTGGCGTCCGTCATAATGTTGATGCCTTTGCGTCGCAGGGACCGCTCCAGCAGCTTGCTTATCTCCGCGTCCTCGTTGGGCAGCAGGCGGGGCATCATCTCCACGATGGTGACGTTGACGCCGTAGGAGTTGTATACGGAGGCTAATTCGACGCCGATGGCGCCGCCGCCGAGGACGACGGCCCTGGTGGGCAGGTTCGTCTGTTCCAACGCCTGCCGGCTGGTGATGACGATTTCTTCGTCGATGGGCAGGATGGGGATGGTGCGGGGGCGGGCGCCGGTGGCGATGATGACGTTTTCGGCGGAGATGAGGGTGTCGTCGGGGGAGACGCGGAGGGTGTGGGCGTCGACGAAGCGGGCCTCGCCGGCGACGTGCTCGACGCCGTTCTTGCGGAGCAGGTGGGCGACGCCGCGGGTCATGCGGTTGACGACGCGGCGGCTGCGGGAGATGGCTTTGGAGTAGTCGACGGTGAAGTTGTCGAACCCAACGCCGAATTCTTGGGCGCGGTGGAAGAGGCTGACGACTTCGGCGTTGCGGAGGATGGCCTTGGAGGGGATGCAGCCCCAGTTGAGGCAGACGCCGCCGAGGGCGTCGCGTTCGACGACGACGGTGGAGAGGCCAAGCTGGGCGGCGCGAATGGCGGCGACATAGCCGCCGGGCCCCGCGCCGATGACGGCGAGTTGGTAGTGGTTGGAGGGAACGGTCAAGGGCTGAGCTCCTGCTGGGGTAGCGCGTTGCGCGCGGGAGTGATTATACCGAGGGCGGGGTTGGGGGGCAATGATGGGGGGTCAAAAGGGTTGACAACAAGGCGTACCAGGAAGTAGGGTTACTTGGTATTACCTCCCTAGATTGCAATCAAGACAATCTAGTGCGATTTCCCCAACGGGTTGCTTTCGCGCAACCCGTTGCTTCATTTCCAGCACCCGCTCAGAAAAGCCGTATTCAGAGAGATTACTTTGTCCGCCGCGTCCCGCAGAGGCCAAGAACCTGTACGAGGGAACAAGGCGACTTCGACATGGATTCCTCGCCCTTTACCGCTTGAACCGCGTCCACGAAGTCCGTATCTCCACTCACCAGCACCGCCACGTCGTAGATGCCCGCGACTGCGTGCAACAGCATATCTGTCGCTAGGCGGATGTCCACGCCTTTTTCGGTAGGAGCAACGTCGGGCCTGCGTTTGTTGTAAGAGAGGCGGCCAAGACGCACTTCCAAATAGTCGATCTTTCGGAGCGAACTGAAGAATTTCTGTTGAGCCCGATATTGTTCAGGCTGTTTCATCTGGTCAAGGGGAGCGTTGTAGTAGTAGGTGCGGACCAGATGGCGGTCTTTGCCGGCGAGCTTGTTGGCGAACTTGGAGAAATCCAGGTTCGTGCGAGACTCCGAATATCGCAGGTAGTGATATAGATTGCTGCCGTCGATGTAGACCATAACCCGTTGCGTCAATCCCTGACCTCCTCCTGAGCGCGTTCGTTGGATGGGGGGTGATTATACCCACGAGGGGGTGGATGGTGGAAGGGGGGGTTAGGTGGGGAAGAAGAGTTCGGTGCGGACTTCTTCGATGATGTTCAGCAGTTCGGCGTATGTGCCCGGCCCGGCGATGAGATCCCAAAACTCCTTGCCCATCACCACTTCGTATTGCATGTCCATGATTCTCTTGGTCATGGAATGCCCATACTCCGCACGTGTTCCGAATGGGTTATAGGTGAAAGCCATAACTCCCCTGGCGCCGCTTACGCCTTCCCTATTCTTTATCAAGAGGTAGTAAAGAATCTTCCTCTTTGATTCCGCCGCAATATCCAGGTTGGGAAGAGGCGTCTTCAACTCCACGAAAAGCGGGCCAGGGCTGAAATCTCCTATGTAAAGGTCGGCTGTTACAGTCCTTAATGTACGCCCGCCGCCGCGGGAGTTGAGGATGTCGGTTATCTCAGGAATTATGCTGGGAGGAACTTGTCCATGTCGTAGTTGCCGCAGGTTAGGCGAACGAGTTTTGGCCAGTCAATTTCGCCGGACGCGTGGCAAAACGCTTCAATGAACCTCAGGGTTAGGAGATTGGCAACTTTGGATTTCTCGACAAGGAATCGGTCATTGTGCTCTTTAGCTTTATACCCGACGGGTTCAATGATGTCCGTGTAGAGATTCTCGTTTTCGCTGATGAGATACCAGAAGTTCTGGCCTACTACCTTTAGGTATCCTCGGTTCATGTGAGAAGTCCTGGTCTTCCCGTAGCAGATGCCCAAGACGGGTTGTACGTTAATGGATTGTCTTGATTGCTTGAGTCTCCTAACCGCAACTCGCAAGTCTTCTTCCAACTTGTCTTGTTGCGAGCTGTTGCCCCAATTGGGGCCGGATTTGATTGAAACTACATAATGAATTCCCTTGTTCAAGAACTCCAGGTCAACGCCGGAAGCGGTAGATTTATGTCCTCCCGTTGTTTGTTGGGCAACAAAAACCGCCAACCCCTCAAGGAAGTGGCCGAATAGCTGCTCCTCTGATGAAGACAGAAAAGCATCCATGAACCCCTCTACAAGTTGGCTGGCTTTCTGCACATTCTTAGCTTTGAACAAGTAGGGATTCTTGTTCAAAAGTCTGCGGAGGGTTAGCTTCTTGAGTGAGGTTAGTCGCCGGTTATGGAAGTCAACGATGTTATCATTGACGTACTCTTGCACCAGCGGAAGGTTTAACGGCTTCATTTGATTTCCCATTCGGAGATATGTTGTCTGGGAGATATTCTATCTTTAGTCTTTCGGCGATTGAGGGAATGCGAACCTGTAGCTCGTGCAGGCGTTGGTAGGTAAGGTTCACGTACTCTTTGTTGATGTCGATGCCTACAAAGTGCCTTCCTAATGTGGCGGCGGCTACGGCGGTTGTGCCAGACCCAATGAAGGGATCCAGGACAACGTCGTCCGGTTTCGTGAAGAGGCGTATGAACCAGGAAGGTAGGGGCACTGGAAAAACGGCGCTGTGGCTCTTGTTGGAGGACTCGGTTGCCATGTGAAGGACGTTATTGGGGTAAACCAAATCACGTCCCACCCAATTTGAGACGTTTTTCCCGAAACCGCTACCGACCTTGGATTCGTCCCTGGTCTTGTCGGTTTCGCTTAATTTCTTCAGTCTACCCTCGGCCCAACTTCCAACCGGAATCATCACCTCCTCTTGGTACATGCTGAACTTCTTTTGCTTGTTGAACTGAATCAACCGCTCCCAATTGTCCCTGAACCGGTTGGGCCATTTCCCTGGATAGGAGTTCTTCTTGTGCCACATGAACTCCTCAGTCCAGAGCCAGCCGTTCCTCCGCATTTCCAGGATTAGCTCAATGACGTAAGTATGCCGTTCGCCATTGACAGCCCGTTCTTTGATGTTCAAGACGAAAGTCCCTGTAGGCTTGAGAACGCGGAAAAACTGGCTGGCCTTCGGCATGAACCAATCGACGTAATCGTTGGGATGAACGCCACCATACACACGCTTGCGCTGGTCGGCGTAAGGGGGTGAGGTGAATATCAGGTCAATAGAATCATCGGGAATGACCTTTAGAACTTCCTCGCAGTCGCCTTTATAAATCTTGTCGAAATAGTACATACTACGAAACCAGACATTTAGTCGAATATGTGAATTTCCGCGGGAATTTCTTCACCAACGCTAGAAGAAACTGACGTATATCGGGGCGTTCATACAATTCTGCCGCATCCTGGAACTGCGCTAAATTTCCAGAGAGTCTTTTAGGGGTAGCATCGGGAAGGGCAAGAAGAACCTCGGAAAGATCTGATTCTGCCACGTGGTCTAGCGAACCCGTTTTTGCGAAACCCTGAAATGAGTCGGAGTTTTCCACAGACCTTAGCAATCTGCCAGAGTTTGTGCGCAACTCACTTTGGAGTTTTCGACTACCCCTTACCGGCTTCTTACCTAGTTCCCGCTCTATCCGCGTTGCTACTTGCAGTCCAAGGCGGGTCAACTTAAACCCCTCCCGCACACTTCCAACTATGTAATGCTTGTCAGTTCGTGCCCTTAGCCAACTCTTGTCTACCACGGAAGAGTCTGGCCATTGGGGATACCCCCGCAGATTGAATCTCTTGGGGAACAGTTGGAAAGCTTTGGCTACGATGTCTTCAAAGGTTGCGCGGGAGTTATTGGCAGTTATCATGTAGACCACATAAGTTACAAGGTCGTCATAGCTTATCGTTTCGTACGATTCCAGCGCGGACGTCTTCGTCTGTACCATGCAATATCCTCAAGCGGTCAATCAATCATAGTAGTAGAGGCGAATATTGAGGCGCGTTCCACAGGCATATAATTCGGCACCTATATTCGATTGTACCAATGGGGATTAATGAAGCACTCGGAACATAAGTGGACATCTCGACCAAGTGCAACAAGTCGGAGTATCGTTATCAATATCATATCGGGGTCCTCAGATTGGAAATATCGAGTGATCAGGTGAGGGGGTTTAGGACCGGAACTGAAATCCACTATAGGTGGAGTTTGAACCTCGCATTGGCAAACCGTGACTGTATTCTTGGGTACATTATCAGTGATGCAATACATCAGAATCACCTATTCAATGAAGATGTTGGAGGCAGGATTCATGCTCTGCCCGAAATTTAAGTTTACCATAAATGGCGAGGGAGAAGCCAAGGGAGAATAGCTCAGCCATTCCATAGAGCCTCCAGCCCTTCCCACCCCTAAAACGTCAAATGCAGGTATAGATGGCCTTGCTGCCACGGGAGGCTTCGCACCCAGGCCAAGACGGACGCCCGCTCTGCGTTCGTCAACCCTTCCGAGGCGGCGAATGCTTCTGCCAGGCGCTCCAGGGTTTCCTCGTCGTATTGGGCGAGCATGTTTGAACCATCGCCGAACTGCCAGTCGGCGTCGCAGTAGTTTTCCAGCAGGCGCCATGCGAACCGGCAGGCCGCGCCTGTTGGTCGGGGAAGATATTGTATTGTCACCACGCCCACGTCCAGTCCCATAGTCGCGCCTCCGAATTCAGGATGCGGGGTCATTCTATCGGACCGGCGGGGATTTGGGAGGCCCCCATGAAGCCCCAAAGTGACATCTGCCCGTTGCCACGTCCCACCCTCCTCCGCTATCATTATCTGCATGAATCCAGCCCTGACCGCAAACTAATACCTGGTATCATAAATTATGAGTAATCACCCCGAAAATTTCCTGAAACAATTCTTTATGCCTGAATTGTCTCAACTCAGGCACGAATTGATCCCCATTGTTTGTCAAATCAATTCTTCATTCATACCTGACTCAACAAAAACAATTCCCTATTGTTTCCCATTGTTTTAGCGACACGCTCTCAATAAATCAAGAAACGAATATGGACGCGAAGGTTGGCCGGGGTACGCTCTACCCTTCGACAGGCTCAGGGTGAGCGGGGGATGTAAAGGTGTCAGGATGAGCGTGAGAGGGGAGATGGGATCCCGCCTGCGCGGGAGCAAGAGGGGACGGGCGATTGGCCAATCGCCCCTACGGGATTTGTTGGTGGGTGAGTTTTCACCCCCATCCCAACCTTCCCCCGTTAAGGGGGAAGGGGTAAGAGGGAGCGGGAATGGGATGACGAAATTCGTTGACGCTGCGGAAAGGGCGGTGCTATAGTGTGTCTACAGCGTACACACGATGGGCACGCGATTCCGCGTCGCATAAGGAGAATGAATGCTGCGAGCCTTGGCTCGGCTAAAGGTATAGCAATCCCTTCTTGATATGACTCCTCCCGCAAGTCCCCAAGGGTTATTTTACCTGCTAACTTTTCTGATCCAATTCATCGTTTGCCTGGTTGGGGTTATGTGGTACGAGTTACATTCCCTTCCGCACGAGGGAGCTTTGGGGACGGCAATTGCCATAGGGCACAGTCTATCTCGCTTGGTGGTAGCCTTCACAGCAACCACATATATCTTCGTACAGGTTAGTAAAATGACTATATTTTTCGCAGAAGAGTTTATTCGCAGGCAACGGCAGCGCAGGCGCATGGAGATTAACCAAGAGTGGGAAGATTGGTTGCACCGGAAAGAGGATGCGGAGGCAAGACAGGAGCATTTCGACGAACCCTCCCCGGCAGAAAAGGAACGACAGGCTACCCGAATCTAGGGAGAATCTCTTCCTCGCCCATCCTACGAGAACTGCGCGGTCATTCTATGGGCCCCGCGCCAATTTGTGAGATCCCTTCCGTCGGACAGGATGACGAAATTCGTTGACGCTGCGGAAAGGGCGGTGCTATAGTTTAGCTTGGTGACAGGCTTTAAGCCCTGATGGGCATCAACCCTTTGGTTGTCCGAGGAGGACGAATGCCGGAAGCCTTGGCGGAAAACTGGCTGGCCCTGCTGTTTGCGGGCATCATCGCATTCGTGGCCATCGCCATCATGTTCGCCGCATCCTTCCTCATCTCGTCCAAGCGGAAGTCCGACGTCAAGACGACGCCCTACGAGTGCGGCATCCCGCCGGCGCCCTACGCCTTCTCGCAGATAAACATCCGATACTATATATTCGCCATCCTGTTTCTGATATTCGACGTGGAGGCGGTGTTTCTCTTTCCCTGGGCGGTGGTGTTCATCGGCAACAACGTCGCCTTCTACGCCATGATGATATTCCTGGCGGTGCTGTTCTTTGCAATCATCTACGGGTGGAAGAAAGGAGTCCTTGAATGGCGGAGATGAAACCCAACCCCGGCAACCTGCCGGGCCCGAACCTGCTGAATAAAGGAATGCCGGGGGTCATTACGGCCCAATCGGAGCAGCTATTCGCAATGGCGCGGAAGTCGTCGCTGTGGACGATGACCTTCGGGCTGGCCTGCTGCGCCATCGAAATGATGTCTACGTACATGGCGCACCACGACTTCGACCGGTTCGGCATCGTGACGTGGCCTTCGCCGCGTCAGTCGGACGTGATGATAGTCGCGGGCACGGTGGTGAAGAAGATGGCGGATCCTATCCGGCTGCTGTACGAGCAGATGCCGGAGCCGAAGTGGGTGATAGCGATGGGAAGCTGCGCCACGAACGGCGGGCCGTACTATAAGTCGTACTCGGTGGTGATGGGGGTGGATCACATCGTGCCGGTGGACGTGTACGTGCCGGGCTGTCCGCCGCGGCCGGAGGCGCTGATGCAGGGTATTTTGAAGCTCCAGGAGAAGATAATGGAGGACGCGAAGGGTGAACCGGCGCGCAGCTAGGCCAAGACCGAGAGCGCGGGCCAAAGAGGAACCCGTGGATGAGATGGCGGCCCTTACGCCGGAGGGGCGTCGCATTCTGGACGTGGTTTCGGACGCGCTGAAAGGCCGGAAGGTGGAGACGGGGGCGGTGCTCGACAGGCCGCGCATCTCGGTTGAGGCGTCGGAGATAGCGGAGGTGTGCAGGACGTTGAAGACGAATCCCGACGTCGCGTTCAGGACGCTGTTGTGCATCGCCGCCGTGGACTACAAGGAGTCTATACAGATGGTGTATCTGCTTCACTCCAGCAAGGAGGAGCAGACCATCGCCATCAAGACTGACCTGCCTTACGAAAACCCCAGCCTGCCGTCGATTACGTCGGTGTGGCGGGCCGCCGACTGGTACGAACGCGAGGCGCACGACCTGTTTGGGGTCTATTTCGAGGGCCACCCGGACCTTTCGCCCCTGCTTCTATACGAGGGGTTCGAGGGGCATCCAGGATTGAAGGAGTTTCCCTTCCACGATTATGACGAGTATTAGTTCAAAACCCCTGGTGCTGCGAGGCTCCGTCATAAGCCATGACGGCGTGTTTCATGGCTCCATCGACGGCCTGCCCCTTTTCTCTCACGGCGAAACGCTGGAAGAGGCGGAAAGCAAGCTGGTGCACAAGCTGCGGAGTTGGGCCGAGGAGCGGGAGGAGAAGGGGATGTTGGAGAAGGCGTTGATGGACGCCGGCTTCGAGAACGTCAACGAGAATACGGAGATCGTGCTGGCGCTGAATTGCGCCGACGATGACAACGAGTTGCAGCTATGACGATGTTGGATGAAGGCCAGCAAGTAGATCTGTTGATGAACATGGGGCCGCAGCACCCCAGCACCCACGGGGTGTTCCGGATGCTGCTGCGGGTGGACGGGGAGGTGGTCGTCGACGCGGAGCCGCACATCGGCTACCTGCATCGGGGATCGGAGAAGCTGGCGGAGGGGGAGCAGTATCACCAGGTGGTAACGCTGTTCGACAGGATGGACTACATCAGCAACTTCAACAACGAGTGGGTGTTCTGCCGCGCGGTGGAGAAGCTGATGGGCGTGGACGTGCCGGAGCGGGCGGAGTATATCCGCGTGATTCTGGGGGAGTTGAACCGCATCGCCAGCCACCTGCTGTTCCTGGGCACTTTCGGGTTGGACGCGGGGGCGATGACGCCGGTGATGTTCGCCTTCCGAGGGCGGGAGCGGATTCAGGCGTTGTTCGAAGGGGTGAGCGGCGCGCGGATGATGCACAACTACGTGCACGTGGGGGGCGTGAAGGAGGACGTGCCGCCGAACTTCAAGGAGATGATGGCGGAGTTGCTGAAGGAGATACGGGAGGACGTGGAGGAGTGCGACCGACTGTTGAGCTTCAACGAGGTGTTCGTGGCGCGGTCGAAGGACATCGGCGCGATTGATCTGGACACGGCGATAGACTTCGGCTGGACGGGGCCGTGTCTGCGCGCCTGCGGCATGGAGTACGACGTGCGGCGGGCGGAGCCTTATTCCATTTATGACAGGTTCGAGTTCAACGTGCCCGTGGGCCGGGACGGCGACTGCTGGGACAGGTATTTCGTCCGCGTATTGGAGATGTATGAGTCGCTGCGGATCATCGATCAGGCGTTGGAGGGCATGCCGGAAGGGGAGGTCAACTCCGTTGGACGTCGGCTCATCCGCCCGCCGAAGGGGGACGTGTACGTGCGGGCGGAAAATCCCCGGGGCGAAATTGGCGTCTACCTGGTCAGTGACGGCACGGACAAGCCCTATCGGGTGAAGGTGCGCCCGCCTTCCTTCTGCAACCTTAGCGCGCTGCGGCATCTGGTGAAGGACTCGTATATTGCAGACGCGGTGGTAATTCTGGGTTCGCTGGACATCGTGCTGGGGGAGGTGGATCGGTGAATCTGCTGGACATCCTGCTGCTGATAATCGCGCTGCTGATTCTGTTCACCGCCCTTTCCATTGTGGTGATGTCCATGATCTGGATTGAGAGGAAGTTCCTGGGTCGGTTGCAGCGACGGCTGGGGCCGACGCGCACGGGGCCTTTCGGTCTCATCCAACCCGTCGCGGACGCGGTGAAGCTGGTGTTGAAGGAAGATTTGATTCCATCCTGGGCGGACAAGGCGATATTCTGGGTGGCGCCGCTGCTGGTGCTAATTCCTTCCTTCATGATATGGGTGACGATACCCGCGACCAAGGACCTGGTGCTGCGAAACCTGGACTTGGGGCTGTTTGTGATAGTGGCGCTGCTGGTGGTGTCGATTCTGGGGCTGCTGCTGGCGGGCTGGGGTTCGGCGAACAAGTACGGCGCGCTGGGGGGATTGCGTTCGGCGGCGCAGCTGGTGAGCTACGAGGTGCCGCTGGTGATGGTGGTGGTTTCCGTGGCGATTCTGGCGGAGTCTCTGGACTTGCGGGTCATCGCCGCCAGCCAGGTGCCGATGGGCGCAGCCGAAGAGGTTCTCAACGAGGTCAAGGATGCGGGCGGCACCTTCAACCATATTGGCGTGCCCCTGATTCTGATTTTCCCGCTGGGGATGGTGTTGTTCCTCATAGCAGGGTTGGCGGAGGTGGGGCGGATACCCTTCGACATATATTTCGCGGAATCGGAAATCGTGGGCGGGCCGTTCGTGGAGTACAGTGGAGCGCACTTTTCGGTGTTCTTCCTTGCCGAGTACATCAACACGTTCCTGGTGGGGGCGTTGGCGGCGTTGTTCTTCCTCGGCGGCTGGTACGGGCCTTTCCTGCCGGAATGGATGTGGTTCCTGATAAAGACCTACGCCGTGGTTGTCGCCATCTTCTGGATTCGGGGAACCTTCCCACGCCTGCGGGTGGACCAGCTTATGGCCTTCGGATGGAAGGCGATGATTCCGCTCTCGTTCGTGGGGGTGGTCATCTGCGCGGTGTACCGGTTCTACGATTGGCCGGCGTGGACGATGACAGTCATGTCGCTGGCCGTTTTGGCTGTGGTAGGATATTGGTTGTATCGAAGATTCACGCAGCCGGTGCAGCGTTTGGCGAAGCTCTATGGAAGGCGTCCAGGGAGGGTTGGAAATGTTAGCTAGCATGAAGGGGATGGTGTTGACCATCGCCTCTGTATTCAAGAAGCCCGTCACGGACCAGTATCCCAACAAGCCGAGGAAGCTCCAGGACAGGTACATGGGGTTTCCGGCGCTGACGTGGGACTTCGACGTGGAGGAGCCTTACTGCACGTCCTGCATGGTGTGCATCCGGCAGTGTCCCACCCAGTGCATGAGCGCGACCATGAAGGACAACCCCTTGCAGGCGGAGGGGAAGAGCAAGCGGCGTAAGATCGTGGACACCTTTGAAATCAACCTGAACCGGTGCATTTTGTGCGGCATCTGCGTGAACGTGTGCAACTTCGACGCCATCGTCATGAGTCACGAGCACGAGATGAGCGTGTACGAACGGAACGGCGACCGGGTGGACCTGATTGAGCTTCTGGAGATGGGCAAGCGTTATCAGGAGGAGCAGGATTGGGTGCCGCCGTCGACGCTTAGAAAGAAGGCGGCGCCGCGGCGAAGGCCGGCGGCCCGCCGGCGACCGGCAACGGCCAGAAAACCCGCGCAGGAGGAGCAGGCCAAGCCCAAGGCCTGATTCGAGCATGACCTGGTTCTTCTTCTTTCTCATGTCTGCGATGGCCCTGGGTGGAGGAATTGGCGTTGTGGCGGCCCGCAACGTGGTTCATTCCGCGCTGTTTCTGCTCCTATCGCTGCTGGCAGTGGCGGGCTTGTACGTGCTGCTGCTGACGGAGTTTCTGGCACTGGTGCAGATATTCATCTACGGCGGGGCGATAATCATCGTGCTGCTGTTCGCGATCATGCTTACCCGTTCGCGGGAGTTTCCACGAATAACGGACAACGCCCAGTGGCCGCTGGCGGCGGTGGCGGCGTTGATGTTCTTCGGACTGCTGACGTTCGCGTTTCTGGTGAACCGGCCGGAGGCGACGGAGCGGAGCCGGGTGGCCTTCACCGACCTGGGCCGATCGCTATTCACCGACTGGGCGTTGCCGTTCGAGGTGGCGTCCCTAGTGCTGCTGATTGCATTGGTGGGGGCAATCGTCATTGCCCGGGACGATAGGAGGCGGGGTTGATAGACCTGGCATTCTTCCAGATTGTGAGCGCGGCCCTATTCTCCATTGGGCTGTACGGGGTGCTGGCTAGGCGCAGCGCCGTGCTGGTGCTCATGTCCATCGAGTTGATGCTCAATGCGGTGAATCTGAACCTGATAGCGTCGGCGGCGTTCCTGGATCCGTCCCGCTTTACGGGACTGATAATCGCCATATTCGTCATAACCGTGGCGGCGGCGGAGGTGGGGCTGGCGCTGGCCATCGTGCTGCGGATCTTCCGCAACCGGGCGACGGTCAACCTGGACGAAATAGACTTGATGAAGGGATAGGTTGTTGAGACTGCGAAGCATGACAGGGAAGGGGGCGTAGGCTAGACGATGCCGACTATGGAGTGGGCCTGGCTCATCCCCGCGCTGAGCTTCATCGCCTTTCCGATAATCGCCATTTTCGGGCGATTCCTGCCGGGCAAGGGTTCGTTCCTTGCCATACTTGCGATTGCTGCGGGGTTCGTCCTGTTCCTGTTCGTCGCCTTCGACAGGATAGACCAGGGCGCGACGGGGCTGGACGTATTCACCCAGAAATGGTTCCAGGCGGGAAGCGCGACGCTGACCTGGGGCATCATCGTCGACCCGCTGACGGTGGTGATGCTGGGGCTGGTGACCTTCGTCGCGTTGATGGTGCAGGTCTACTCCATCGGATACATGAAGGGCGACCCTCGCTACGGCTGGTACTTCGCCCTGCACTCGCTGTTTGCCGCCTCCATGCTTGCGCTGGTGCTTGCCGACAACTTCCTGCTGCTGTACGTGGCGTGGGAGCTTGTGGGAGTCTGCTCCTACCTGCTTATCGGCTTCTGGTACGAGAGGCAATCGGCGGCGGAGGCGGCCAAGAAGGCCTTTGTGACCACCCGTCTGGCCGACGCGGCGCTGCTGGTTGGCATCCTGCTGCTGTTCAGGGAAGTAGGCACCTTCAGCATGACGGAGACGTTCCACCAGGCGGAACTGCTGATGGCGGGCGACGAGAGTCTGCTGTCGAGCGGGACGGCGTTGGCGGCGGCGCTGCTGCTGTTCGTGGGAGCGATGGGGAAGTCGGCGCAGATACCCTTCCACGTGTGGCTGCCCGACGCTATGGAAGGGCCGACGCCCGTCAGCGCGCTCATCCACGCCGCGACGATGGTTGTGGCGGGAGTGTTCCTGGTGGCGCGGACCTTCACCCTGTTCGAGGCGGCGCCGGACGCGCTGCTGGTGGTGGCAATAATCGGGTTGGCGACGACATTGCTGACGGCGACGATGGCCTTGGCAGCCACGGACTTGAAGCGGATTCTGGCCTATTCCACCGTTAGCCACCTGGGGTTGATGATGCTTTCTCTGGGGGCCTTCGGATACACTGCGGCGATTTTCCACCTGATGGCCCACGGGTTCTCCAAGGCGTTGCTGTTCCTTGGGGCGGGCAGCGTGATGCACGGGGCGGACCAGACGGACATCCGTAAGATGGGTGGGCTGGCGAAGGTGATGCCGCTGACTTCCTTCACATTCGCCATAGGGGCGTTGTCGCTGGCGGGCATACCGATATTCGCCGGTTTCTGGAGCAAGGACGAAATTCTACTGGCCGTGCTGGAGCACCGGCACTGGCTATTCCTGGCCTTCACGCTGCTTGCCGTCTTCCTGAGCGCGCTCTATATGGCCCGCGCTTACTTCATCGCCTTCCGGGGCGAGTTGAAGGAGGAGAACCGAGGCGCCCACGAAGCGCCTACTTCGATGGCGTTGCCGATGGCACTGCTTGCGGTCTTGGCGGTGGGATTCGGGTTCATCGCGCTTGAGTGGGGCGGCGGATTCGAAGGAATCGGCTCCTTCCTGTTCTTCGACAAGGCTCACGGATTCGAGTTCAACGTCTTCCTCGCCGTCGGCTCCCTGGTTCTGGCCATTGGCGCGGTGTATCTCGCGTGGGCGTCGTACTTGAAAGGGAAGCCCTATCTTTCGACCCTCAAGTCGATGACGACGCCGTTCCCCGCGCTGGCGGAGCGGGGCTACTTCTTCGACCACGTCTACCAGTGGACCATCGACCGGGTGGTGCTGGCCTTCTCCGCCGTCATCGCTCTGTTCGACCGGGTTGTGGTCAACGATACGGGCGTGGACGGCCCGGCCAACTCGGTTAAGCGGTCATCCTTCAACCTGCGACGTCACGTGACGGGCCGGGTCTACAACTACGCTCTCGTCATGGTGCTGGGCGCGTTGGGCCTCGGCATCGCGTGGTGGGCTATGGTGGCGGGCGGCTAAGGCAATGGCTGATTTCAAGAGTATCGCGCTGCTGCTGACCATCCTGCTGCCCGCCGGAGCGGGTACGCTGCTGGTGTTCATGCCGCGCAACGCGACGATGGCGATAAAGTCGCTAGCGGCGCTGGCCGGCGCGCTCACCCTTGCGCTGACCATCGTCATCTTCGCCATGTACGACTACGGCGAAGGGGGATACCAGTTCGTCAACGCATGGCGGTGGCTGGACGAGCCGCTGAACATCGACTTCAGCCTAGGCATAGACGGCATCTCCGCGCCGATGGTGCTGCTGACGGGAATCGTCATGTTCGCGGGCGTGCTGGTGTCGTGGAACGTGGCGCCCCGCTCCAAGGACTTCTTCGTCCTGTTCATGTTCCTGGTGGCGGGGGTATTTGGGGTATTCGTCGTCAGAGATCTATTCTTCCTGTTCTTCTTCTACGAACTGGCAGTGCTGCCCATGTTCCCGCTAATCGGAATCTGGGGAAGCAGCACCAACTTCGGCAACTTCCTGCGGACCAAGGAATACGGAGCCATGAAGCTGACGCTGTACCTGGTGGCGGGGAGCGTGCTGGTGTGGATTGGCATAATTGCGCTGTACGTGGCGGCCAGCGATTTCCTTGGCGACGGCGCGACGGCACAGGCGGGGTTCTCGTTGGAGCTTCTGGAGACGCTTGGGGAGGACGGGGCGTTCAGCCGGAACTTCCAGCTGCTTTTCTTCCCCTTCTTCATGGTGGGATTCGGCGTGCTGGCGGGTCTGTGGCCCTTCCACACATGGTCTCCCGACGGACACGTGGCCGCACCGACGGCGGTCAGCATGGTCCACGCCGGCGTGCTGATGAAGCTGGGCGCATACGGCATCATCCGCGTGGGGATGACGCTGCTGCCGGAGGGCGCGGAGGCGTGGATGCCCGTACTCATCGGCCTCGGCACGGTGAACGTCATGTACGGCGCAATTTCAGCTCTGTCCCAGAAGGATTTGAAATACGTCGTGGGATACTCCAGCGTGAGCCACATGGGGCTGGTGCTGATGGGCATCGCCACGCTGCATCCGTTGGGGCTTGGCGGCGCGGTGTTGCAGATGTTCTCCCACGGGATTATGACGGCGCTGTTCTTCGCCGTCGTCGGCATCATATACGAGAAAACTCACACGCGGGATATTACCGTCCTGGGCGGCTTGTCCAAGCGGATGGGGTTGACGGTGGCCTTCTTCGCCGTTGCGGGATTGACCTCGCTGGGACTGCCCGGCCTGAGCGGATTCGTCGCGGAAGTGCTGATATTCATGGGCGCATTCCAGGAGTACTGGTACCTGGCGGTGCTCGGCGTGGTGGGCGCGGCGATAACCGCCGTGTACATCCTGCGACTTCTGGCGCGGGCATTCTTCGGGCCGATGGACGAACGGTGGAATCACCTCAGCGACGGCGGAAGGATTGAGATGGGCGCGGCGGCGATGCTGGTGTTCATCCTGATATTCGTCGGCGTGTGGCCCATGCCGCTCATGGACGTAATCAACAGCGGCGTCGCTGAACTCTTGAGCAGGTTCCCAGGCGTATGACCGAGAATCTACATCTGCTGCTGCCGGAATTCCTGCTGGCGTCCTTGGCGCTGGTGGTGTTGGGCGTGGACCTGTTCCTGCCCGCCGGGCGGAAGCATCTGCTGGCTTGGCTAAGCGTGGCGGGCTTGGCGGGACTGCTGGCGCTGGCGCTGACGATGCTCTGGGGGAAGGACATCTCCCTCTACGGCGGGCTGATGAAGACGGACGCCTACTCGCTGCTGTTCAAGGCGTTCTTCTACGTGCTGGGCGGTGTGGTGATACTGGCCTCCGTCGACTTCGTGAAGAAGCACTTCCGCAGTCCCGGCGAGTTCTACGCCATCGTGTTGTTCGCCGTGCTGGGAATGTCCGTCATGGCGGGGTCGGTGGAGTTGCTGACGGCTTACATCGCGCTGGAGTTGATGAGCTTCAGCTTCTACATCATGGTCGCCTACGGCAGGAACAATCCCAAGTCCAACGAGGCTGGAATCAAGTACATCCTCATCGGCGCGTTCTCATCCGCCATACTTCTCTACGGCGTGAGCCTGCTGTACGGCGCGGTGGGGGTCACCCGCTACGACGAGATTGCCGCCGCGCTGACGACCGCGATGGCGAACGCCGACTCTTTCTCGCCAACCCTATGGGTAGGCCTGGCGCTGGTGCTGGTGGGACTGGGCTTCAAGGTTGCGGCGGTGCCCTTCCATATGTGGGCGCCGGACACCTACGAGGGCGCGCCGCTGCCGGTGACGGCTTTCCTGTCCGTCGGTTCCAAGGTGGCGGCCTTCGCGCTGCTGCTGCGGCTGTTCGGGGAAGCCTTCATGCCGACCATAGATCAGTGGCAGCTGCTGGTGGCGGTATTGGCGGCGATAACCATGATTCTGGGCAACGTGGTGGCCATCGCCCAGCGCAACATGAAGCGGCTGCTGGCGTACTCCAGCGTCGGGCACGTGGGGTTCATGCTGCTAGGCATCGCCGCTCTCTCTCATATCGGCGCGGAGTCGCTGATTCTGTACATGGTGGGCTACGCGGTGACCAGCATGGCTGTGTTCACGGCTTTGATTGCCTTCTTCAACGTCACCGGACGGGACGACGTGGCCGACCTGGGCGGGCTGGCGGACAGCCATCCCTTCCTTGCCGCGGCGATGGCCATAGGATTGTTCTCCCTCTCCGGCCTGCCCTTCTTCGCGGGATTCACTATCAAGTTCTACCTGTTCACCGCCGCGGCCACGCAGGGGCTGCTGTGGCTCTCCGGTATCGCCATGCTGAGCAGTCTGATTTCCCTCTATTACTACCTGATGGTGGTGCGGCAGATGTACATCGAGCCGGCGCCGGCGTGGGCGATGGAGGAGGCGGAAGATGAGGAAGAAACCGCCTATGACGAACCGGCGGCGCGCGGCAAACCCTCCAAGCTGATTGTGACGGTGCTGGCGGCGTTGACCTTGGGCGTGATTTTCGTGGGCATATATCCCTTCCCGTTGCTGGAGGCCATCAAGGCGGCGACGGGCGCGCTGCTGGGCGCAAGCTAGCTTCAAACGGGGCGCTTCGCAGGGCCCAGAAGGTTGTGTATCGACCCTTCGAAACAAGCCCATGCAAGGCTTGGATTGAGGTTTGCACGGGAAACGGGGATTATGTAAGATAGTGAACTGGAAAACCCGAAAGACGGAGATGGCAGGGAGAGGATTGTGGTCAGCGTAGAACGGCGATTAGATAACGTAGAGAAGCGGTTGGGGAACGTAGAAAATACCCTCGACAGGCTTGTCAGCATCCAGGTTGACGTCGTAGAGATGTTGAGGGTGCAGCAAGAGGAGCTGAAGCTACATCGAGAGGAGCTGCGGGCGCATCGCGGAGAGCTTCAGGAGATGAAGCGTTTCAACCAGCAAACCAGGCAATTGTGGGTCATAATTGCCCGCAAGATGGACTGGCTGGACGAAGACCTGGACATAGATAGTCTATAGTAAATCGGGCACGAAATTGCTTTTGTGCGGTAGCGCGGAGCGTCAGCCCATCCATTGCAGGACTAGTACCTTAGGATTCCTTGCCAGTTTGTTGGCGCCTCGTTTGGTATAATTCGCTTACTCTGAACTTTGAGGCTGAACGACATGGAAACCGCCAGCAGGCCCCTCATCATCTCCGTCATAGGCGGACGCTACCCATCCCCCCAGGCGCGCGAATACGCGGAGGAGGTGGGGCGGGAGTTGGCTCGAAACGGCGCGGCGGTGGCCTGCGGCGGGCTAATCGGCGTGATGGAGGCCGTTTGCAAGGGGGCGAAGTCCGAGGGCGGGTTGACCATCGGCATCCTTCCCGGCGACGATCCCGAATCCGCCAACCCCTACGTTGATCTGCCCATCTGCACCGGCATCATGTACGCCCGCAACATGGTCGTGGTCAAGACGGGGCGGGCCGTCATCGCCATCGACGGCTCCTTCGGCACTATGTCGGAGATCGGCCACGCATTGGCGGAGGACATTCCGGTCATAGGGTTGGACACGTGGAGCTTCTCAAATGAGTCCGAAGACGAAGTGGGGGACCCCATCATTCGCGCCACGGACCCGGCGGACGCCGTCGCCAAGGCCATAGCCGCGGCGAAGGCGCGGAAGACGCAGACCTTCAATCCTCAAAGGCGCACTTGACCTTCATAGCCGATATCCGGGCGCGGGAGATTCTGGACTCCCGCGGCATTCCCACGGTGGAGGCTGAGGCGCGCCTGACCGACGGAACCGGGGGCGTCGCGGCCGTGCCTTCCGGGGCCAGCGTGGGCGCATACGAGGCTCTGGAACTGCGGGACAATGACCCGCGTCGCTTCGGCGGGCGGGGTGTTTTGAAGGCTATTGACAATGTTCATAATCGTATAGTTCCGGCACTGCGGGGGTGTTCGCCCTTCAACCAGTCCGAGGTTGACGTGCTGCTGTTGGAGCTTGACGGCACGTCCAATAAGGCCAACCTTGGGGCGAACGCCATGCTTGCCGTTTCCCTGGCCGTGGCCCACGCCGCCGCCGCTTCCAAGGGCGTGCCGTTGTATCTCTACCTGGCGTTGAGCGAGAAGGTTACGATGCCGGCGCCGATGTTCAACATCCTGAACGGCGGCGCCCATGCATCCGACTCCATCGACATCCAGGAAATCATGGTTGTGCCCGCCGGCGCTCCCACTTTTCGGGAGGCCGTTCGAGCCGGAGCCGAGATTTACCAGGCATTGAAGGGGATCATCCTCGGCAGGGGCTTGAGCGTACAGGTGGGAGACGAGGGGGGCTTCGCGCCTCAACTTCCTTCCAACCGAGCGGCGTTGGAACTGGTGGCTCTGGCGGTGGAAGGGGCCGGATACGTGCTGGGTCAGGACTGCTTTCTGGCTCTGGATCCGGCGGCAACGGAGTTCATGGAGGGGGACAGATACCATCTGCGGCGGGACGAAATCAGTCTCAACGCCGCGGAGTTGACGGACTTCTATCGGGGTTGGAGCCGGGAGTTCCACATCATCAGCATCGAGGACGGGTTGGGAGAGGACGACTGGACGGGATGGCGGGGACTCTGCGACGTTCTCGGAAAGTCGGTGCAGCTTGTGGGCGACGACCTCTACACTACCAACCGGGAGCGCATCCGCAAGGGCGTTGACTTGAAGGCCAGCAACGCGGTGCTGCTGAAGCTGAATCAGGCGGGGACCGTGACGGAGACCATCGAGGCTTTTCAGGAAACGCGGAAGGCCGGATGGGGGGCCGTGGTCAGTCACCGCTCCGGAGAGACGGAGGACACGACGATAGCGGACTTGGCCGTGGCGTTGGGCGCGGGGCAGATAAAGGCGGGCGCGCCCTGTCGCTCCGAGCGGCTGGCGAAGTATAATCGACTCCTGAGGATCGAGGAGGAATTGGGCGACGACGCTGAGTTTGCAGGAATGTCCGCCTATGACCACTTGAGAGAGAGATGAGGCTGATGCGGTATTTCACTTTGACCAAACTTCATCCCGTAGACGATGGACGCGCCGGTTGAGAAAGAGGAAAGGGCGATGAAGAAGACTCCGGAGGAATTGGCGCTAAGCTGGCTTAGACAGGGTAAACGACACCTCGCATCCTGTAGCATTATGATGGAGAACGCCTACTTTGAACAAGTCTGCTTCCATTCCCAACAGGCCGCGGCGAGGTCGCTGACATCTCTGGTCTTTCTGAAAGATGGACGGCGAATTCATAGCCCTTCCTGCATCCGGCTGATAGGCCATCTGGAAGAGCAGCATCCTTCTCTGGGAGCCTTCAAAGAGTCGGCGGGGTTGCTGGACCAGGTGTATACCAGCAGCCGTTATCCCGACGATGAGTTGCAAGTGGCTCCTTATGAACTATTCCCGCGCGGTCAGGCGGAGGACTTGATGAGTAGGGCGGGGGAGATAGTGGAGGAAGCGGGGCGCATCATCGATCAAGCGTCCAGCCCTTCGCCTTGACCCCATTATGGGCGGTTGCTACAATTCCGTGGGTTTTCGTTAGTCTCGAATCATGCGGGTAATCGGACTCACCGGAGGTATCGGCACAGGCAAGAGCCAGGCGGCGCGCATTCTGGAAGAGTTGGGCGCCGTGGTCGTCAACGCCGATCTTCTGGGGCATCAGGCTTACGAGCCGGACACGGAAACCTGGCAAGAGATTGTAGACGCCTTCGGCCCGGGGGTCGTAGGCCCTGAAGGAGAGATAGACAGGAAGCGCCTGGGTCGGATAGTCTTCTCCAATCCCGGCGCCAAGTCCAAGCTGGACGCCATCGTATGGCCTCAGATAGCCATGCTGGCCCGCAAGCAGATTGAGAGTCTTCTCAAGCAAGAAACTGATACAATAGTCCTCGAAGCCGCCGTTCTGGTGGAGGCCGGATGGGATTTCCTGGTGGACGAGGTTTGGGTGACCCATGCCCCCAGGGAACTAGTCCGCCAGCGGCTGAAGTTCAGGGACGGCCTGACGACGGAGGAGATAGATCGTAGAATAGAGGCTCAGATTCCCTTCGAGGAACGGCTCAAGGAAGGATACGTGCCCATAGAAAACGCCTCCACCCTGGAAGCTCTGCGTGACAGGGTTCAAACTCTGTGGCGACGCCGAATTAAGGAAAGCGCCGAATAGAAATGGCCAAAATCTCCAATTCCCTCTACAACCAGTTCACCATCGAGGAATACGTGGTGGAAGAGAAGCCCTTCTACCTGCCCGTTCGGGACGAGGTGGAGCTTTTCGAAGCCGCCTACGCCGCGAACGTGCCCATCCTGCTCAAGGGGCCCACCGGCACGGGCAAGACCCGCTTCGTGGAATACATGGCGTGGAAGCTCAGCCGCCCCGTGGTGAAAGTCAGCGCCAACTCCGACAACGGGGACAACGGGCGCGTCATTCCCCTCATAACCATCGCGTGTCACGAAGACCTGACCGCCAGCGACCTGGTGGGGCGCTATCTGCTGGACGCCGAGGGCACCCGCTGGATAGACGGCCCGCTTACCCGCGCCGTCAAGTCGGGCGCCATCTGCTACCTGGACGAAATCGTCGAGGCCCGGAAGGACACCACGGTGCTCATTCACCCGTTGGCGGACCACCGGCGCGTTCTGCCGGTGGAGAAGCAGGGGCTGGTGCTGGAGGCCAAGAAGGGGTTCCAGCTGGTCATCTCCTACAATCCGGGCTACCAGAGCGCCTTGAAGGACTTGAAGGAGAGCACCCGTCAGCGGTTCATCGCCATCGAGTTCATGCCGCCTCCGGCGGAGGAAGAGGCGAAGATAATCAAGCAGGAGTCGGACTGCACGGAAGAGCAGGCTCTCGCCCTCGCCAAGCTGGGGGAGAAGATTCGCAACCTCCACGACCACGGTCTCAAGGAAGGGGCCAGCACCCGCGTCCTTATCTACGCCGGGAAGCTGATGTCTCACGGCATCTCGGCGCGGCGCGCCTGTCACGTGGCGGTGGTGTGGGGCATTACGGACGACCATGAATTGCAGAGGAGCATCGAAGAGGTGGTCTCATCCATCTTCGAATAGAGGCCCCCGTGAATGACGCCCTGCTAACCGGACTGGAAACCCTTCTCGCCCGCCGTCCGTCCAAATCCTTGAATGGGCATGACGTTCGACCCGCCGCCGTGCTTCTGCTCGTGTTCCCCAGGAAGGGCGAATACTATGTTCACGTGCAGAAGCGCTCACGGAATCTTAAGAGTCACGCGGGGGAAGCATGTTTTCCGGGTGGCAAGCCCAAGCCTCAGGACGAGAATCTGCTGGCTACGGCTTTGCGGGAAGCCCACGAGGAAGAAAACATCAACCCGGAGGACGTCACCATTCTGGGACGGCTGAACGATACGCTTACCCGCACGGGCTACGCCATGAAGGTGTTTGTGGGGACGATTCCGCAGCCCTATGAGTACCTTCTTAATCCGCATGAGGTGGACGAGGTTGTCGACGTACCATTGAAGGTACTGCAAGACCCCGCCAACTGGCGTGAGGAGGCGCGATGGGAGGACGGCGGGCTGACTACCGCTTACTCCTACGCCTACGGGCCGCACATCATCTACGGGGCCACCGCCAAGGTTATCCGGGAGTTCCTGGACGTGGTGAGCCAGGTCAACCTCAACGGGAGGGTCTGAGGTGCAGGAAAGCAATCCATCGATGGCCCACCAGGAAGAGTTGGAGAAGCTGCCGCTTTCCTTCCAGGAGGAGTTTCAGAAGACGGAGGAGACGCTGGGCTTCATCTTCAAGGAAGACGAGATGGCTTCCTGGGCGAGGGAAGCTCTGGCAATCTCCACCCGCACGCCGCGGTCGTGGGAAGCGGGCATAGAGTATCTGAAAGCCTGCGGGGAAGTGGCAAAGTACCTCTCCTTCGCCTCCTTCACCCAGTGGACGCGCTGCGGGGCTTATCTATCTCAGGACTCGCCGACGCTGGCCGTGTCCTACTTCCGAGCTTCGCCCGCCATCGTCGCCGACCTGCGTCCCCAGCATATCGCGCGGTGGGCCGGGCTGGGGCGCAGCCTGTACAAGGGCACGTGGAAGTCGAGCACGCTGGCGGCCAAGTTCTTCGAGACCAGCCCGACGTTGGTTAAGAACCTGTCCTTCTGGGACGTGGAGGTGTGCGCCAACCTCATCGAAACCCTATCGTCGAAATCCTACGACGTGGCAACGGAATGTCTGGTCATGGGAAGCGAAGCGCTGCCCCGGATGTCACGGGAGCGGGAACCGTTCCTGGCGCTGTGCCGCACCCTGACGGATTCCGGCTGGCGGGAGGTGAAGGCCTGCTTCCAGGTGGTTGGCCGCGCGCTGCCCCAGATAGAGGAGAGCCAGCGCAGCCGCTTTCTCAGGCTGGCGGACCACCTGGCGCGGGAAGGCACCCGGGACATTGCCTCGTTCCTGGTAGGCGGGGCAGCCGCGCTGGGCAAGATTCGGCCGCAGGCCCAGCAGCACGTGTTGGACTTGTGCGACACGCTGATGGTGGTTTCGCCCGCCGCCGTGCACGCACTGCTCAACAGCCTGGAATCCGTGCTGTCTCGCATCACCCTGCCGCAGTTGGACGCCTGGTTCGACAGGGGTTTGCGGCTGATGCACGAGAACCCGGAGGGCGGACTGGCATACTTCAAGGTGGAGTCTTCCACATCAGAGGCGGTCATAGACAGCCTGTCGTCCAGTCTGGAACTGGAGCGGGTGAAGGGCATCCTGATGCTCTACTGCCGGGCGCTTTCCGGATTTGACATCGAGGTTACGGAAAGCGACCAGCTTGTGGGCAAGGGGATCGGCTGGGTATCCGAAGGTCACGCGACCACGGAAGGGACCAAGGTGTTCCTGCCCTTGATAATTGACCGGTATCCGAGCAAGGATGAGAATTTCGGCTGGTTCAAGGTGGTCTCCACGCATCAGGTGGCGCACTTGGAGTTCGGCAGTTTCCTGTTTGAGTTCGAGCGTCCCTCGGCCCTTTTCGAGGACACCCGCATGGCGCGGGAGGAGGCGCTGATTTCGCAGGTGAAGGTAGACGAGGAGATGGCGGCCTACGCCCGCGGCGCGGAGACGGGCTGGGTTACGGACATCACCCGCTGCTTCTCGCTTCTCAGCGACAGGAAGCTGGCCCTTGACCTGTTTACGATTCTTGAAGACGGGCGGCTGGACTTTCGCGTCAAGGTTGAATACCCGGGTATGAGGCGGTTCTACAATCGGGTTCAGCAGGACGCCCTCGCAGGACGTCCCGCCATCATGGAACTGCCGATGCGTCAGGCGTTGGCGGAGATGCTGGTGCGCTTCAGCCTGGAGCAGTATCGCGGCTTGCCGACGCCCAAGCGTTACGCCAAGGCGGTTAGCGTTTTGGCGAAGATTCAGCGTCGTCTTCGCAACGTCGAGGCGACGGTTGAGGACACCGCGGAGGCGACGCTGCGCGCTTATGACATCCTCTCGCGGATTCCCAACGAGCGGGAAGAGGAAGAGGAGTGGGAGAACCAAGATTACGACTCCGAGGAGGAGTTTTCCGAGGACGAGCTGGCGGAGGTGTTGAAGGAGATGGGGCCGCCGTCGGAGGCCGAGGGGTCGGACGAGCAGGAGCCTTACGAGTCGCCTGAGGACGTGGACTTCCGCGGCGACTTCAAGCCGGAGTTGGTGCAGACGCTCAACCGGATGCGTTCCGGGGACATGCCCCAGGACGCCGAAGGGTCGGGTGATCTCACCCAGGATATGCTGGAGCAGATGCTGCGGGAGAGCGCGGAGTACGGCGACGAGCAGGGGGAGGGCGAGGAGGCGATGGCGGAGTTCGCGCAGAATCTGATGAAGGAAGCCGGGGCAACGTCGCCGATGCCGACCGCCGGGCAGGGGTACGGGCCGATGGTGCACGTGGACGAGCAGGGCGGGGAGTTGGAGGCGCGCGAACCCAAGACCTTCGTCTACGACGAGTGGGACTTCCGCGCGGCCGACTACAAGCCCAAGTGGTGCGTCGTGCGGGAGAAGACCGTGGACCAGGGCGACCTCCAGTTCTTCGGGGACACGATGCGGAACTACGCCGGGCTGGTCAGCGACGTTCGCCGCCAGTTCGAGCTTGTCATCCCGGAGAGCTTCCGCAAGGTGCGCCGCCAGCCCGACGGGGACGAGTTCGACCTGGACGCCTCCATCGAGGCGATGATTGATCGTCGCTCCGGCATCACGCCTTCGGAGAAGGTCTACTGGTTCCGCAACAAGCAGGAGCGGGACGTGGCGGTGGTGTTCCTGCTGGACATGAGCGCGTCCACCGCGGAGGCCATCGACGAAGGCCGCCCTTCCCTGGGCGACCAGAACGCGCCGGAAGACCCGGTGGAGTACATGATGTGGCTGCGCTCGCGGCGGGAGGGGCTGGTGCGGCGTCACTACAAGCGGATCATCGACCTGGAGAAGGAGGGCGTGGCGCTGCTGTTGCAGGCGTTGGAGTCCATCGGGGACATCTATGGCATCTACGGATTCTCGGGATACGGGCGGGAGAACGTGGAGTTCTACGTCATCAAGGACGTGGAGGAGCATCTGTCGGACGTGGTGAAGCGGCGCATCGACAAGATAAGTCCGCTTCACGCCACGCGGATGGGGCCGGCTATCCGTCACGCGACGGCCAAGCTGGAGAAGCAGGACGCCAAGACGAAGATACTGTTCCTCATCAGCGACGGGCGGCCCCAGGACAGGGGGTACAGCCGGGAGGGCGTGGAGAAGGAGTACGCCGTTCACGACACGCACATGGCGTTGGTGGAGGCGAAGCGGCTGGACATCACGCCTTTCTGCCTGACGGTGGACAAGTCGGGGCACGATTATCTGAAGGCGATGTGCGGGGACATGAGCTACGAGGTGTTGGAGGATATCTGGACGCTGCCGCAGCGGTTGCCGCAGTTGTATCGGAAGCTGACGATTTAGGTTCCTCCCTGGAGGGGATGGATTCCCGCCTGCGCGGGAATGACGGTGGGGGTGGCGGGAATGTATGGGTTGGTTGGGGGGGGGACACCCTCATCCTGGCCTTCTCCCTCAAGGGAGAGGGGGTAAGAGGGGGATGGATTCCCGCCTGCGCGGGAATGACGGATGGGCGCTCGACCCTTCGACAGGCTCAGGGTGAGCGGTGGGGGTTAGGGGGCGAGGGAGGCGACGGCGGAGACGAGTTTGTCCAGGTCTTGTTCGTTGTTGAAGGCGTGGGTGGCGCATCGGACGCAGGATAGTTCGGAGACTTGGCGGACGACGATGTTGTGTTCCTCCCAGAGGCGGGCTACGGCCTCGTCGGGGGAGATTCCTTCTATCTGGAATGAGGTGAGGCCGCAGGAGCGGGCGTGGTCGGTGGGGGATAGGACGGTGACGCCGTTGATTTGGGAGAGGGATTGTTTGAGTTGGGAGGCGAGGGAGCGGGTGCGGGCTTCCACGGCGTCGGAACCCATCTGCTGATGGAAGGCGACGGCTTCGACGAATCCCGCGGCGAGGGGGGCGCTGGAGGTGGTTAGCAGGAACTTGTCCATAGTGTCCGTGCTGGGTTGGAAGCCGCCGTGTTCGTCGTAGGATGCGGCGGCGCGGCCTGAGACGCGGGTGGGGGCGACGGAGGGTATGAGGTCGTGGCGGATGTAGAGGGCGCCGGTGCCGTCGGGGCCGAGGAGCCACTTCTGGCCGGGGATGGAGTAGAAGTCGCAGTCGAGGTTGCGGAGGTTCAGGGCTATGTGGCCGGCGGTCTGGGCGCCGTCGATGAGCATCTGGACGCCGGCGTCCCTGGTGAGCTTTCGCAGTCCTTCGGCGGGCATACGGAGGCCGCAGGTGTACTGGATGTGGCTGAAGAAGAGGAGGCGGGTGCGGGGGGAGACGGCCTCGGCGACGCGGTTGATAATTTCGTCGTGGGAGTCGGTGGGGTTGAGGTCGAGGACTTTGAGGCGGACGCCGAAGCGTTGGGGGAGGAGGTAGGCGGGGATGAGGACGGAGCTGTGTTCGAGTCCGAAGGTGATGACTTCGTCGCCTTCCTTCCAGTCGAGGCCGTTGAGGACGAGGTTGAGGCCGTCGGTGGTGCACTGGGTGAGGACGATTTCGTCGGGGGATACGTTGAGGAGGGAGGCGGCGGACGCTTTGGCGCTTTGCTGGATTTCGCGACCGCTCTGGTAGACGGGCGGGCTGGTGGGGCCGTTGAAGCTTTCGTACTCGACGCGGTCTTTGACGGCCTGGACGACGGACCTGGGGGAGGGGCCGTCCCAGCCGGTGTTGAGGTAGGTCATCTTTTGGGCGGCGGGGATCTGCTGTCTGATTTGCTGGAAGTCCACTTAACAACTCCTGAGTCTGATTGATGGGTTAATGATAGCACTTTGGGGCGGCGGGCGGTTGAGGCGGCGGAGGGCTGAGATTTTCCGCACTCGAGGGGTGCAAGGGTCGGCCTTGTTGTAGTAGAGGTGATTCGTTTCGTTTGGCTTCTTTTTTTTCTGTGGTGGGATACGAAGGGGGTTTTCCTAGCTAATTCGGGGGAAATTCGGCATTCGTTATATGTTGTGGTGAGAACGAATGGGGGCTTTTACCAGAAGGGGGATTGGGTTGAGTGGAGCCTCCTGTGAAGTTGCGGAATTGGTATGTATGTTTCATGTTTGGGATGGTAGCAGGGGGAGGGGGTTGGGTCAAGGGGAAGTTGGCAATTTGGGGGGGTCACCCCCATCCCAACCTTCCCCCGTCAAGGGGGAAGGGGGAAGAGGGAAGAGGGGATGGATTCCGGCTTTCGCGGGAATGACGGATGTGGGTAGAGGGGGAAGGGAGAAGAGGGGGGACGCTCGACCATTCGACGGGCTCAGGGTGAGCGGGGGATGTAAGTGTGTCAGGGTTAAGTGTCGGCAGGGATTAGCGGATTGCCCTTTATGATATGTGCTATCATAACACTATCGAAGCAATCCCTTGCATTAAGTGGATAGATGCAATATATAGTATCAATCGCTTGTGAAACAGAGGATTCCTCCGCCATCGAAGCATCAGGAGCAGGGAGGCGACGCTAATGACTAGAGGGCTGGTGCTGATTGTATTCCTATCGCCCGTTGCGGTCATTCTGGTGGTCGGGGTGATATTGTTCATTGCCCGGTTGAGCGATTCGGATGAGCCTACTTTGGGCCTTACCGCGGAAGCGGCGATGATGTCTCCGGGAGGAGACGCGATGGGGACGGTTTCGTTCCGTCAAACCTCCTCCGGCGTGCTGATAATGGCGGATCTGAAGGGGCTGGCCCCGGGCGGTCATGCCTTCATCATCCATGAGTTTGGGTCGTGTACGCCGGACTTCAACGCCGCCGGCGATCATTTCAATCCGACGGACGCGGAGCACGGGTTCATCCATTCAAGCTGGAGGGGCGGAGGGTCGGTTGAGGCGCACGGCGGGGACCTGCTCAACATCTACGCAGCGTCGGACGGGACCGGGCGGGCGGATTTCTTCAGCGAGGGGGTGACGCTGGACGAGGGGCCGCGAAATTCGGTATTCGACGATGACGGTTCGGCGATTGTCGTGCATGAGAAGCCGGACGCTTACGGGGAGGGGGAGTCGGACACGGGGAGCCGGGTGGGCTGCGGGGTTATACGGGGGAGTTAGGGGAATCACCCCCATCCCAGCCTTCCCCCGTCAAGGGGGAAGGGAGAAGAGGGGATGGATTCCGGCTTTCGCCGGAATGACGGATGGGGGGGAAGGGGTGAGAGGGGATGGGTTAGCGGGTGTAGCCGGAGGGGCGGGTTGTCTGTCTGGAGTTGCGGGTGACGTGGTTCAGCAGGAGGGACAGGTCTTGATAAGCGCCCAGGTGGCCGAGGCTGCCATCGAGGGATCGGAATTGATCCAGCAGGTAGAGGAGGTCCTGGTGGGCTGAAGGGGTGGTGGAGTCGGCGAAGGGGAGGCTGCTGTAACGGTCTGCTGACAGGGCGACGATTGCTCCCAGGCGGAGCATGGGGTCGGCGTAGTTGAAGTCGAAGTTTTGGCCGGTGACGGCGGCGTGCTGCCGGTTGGATTCCTGGGTGGTGGGGGTGACCCAGCGGAGTTCCACGTCGCCGAGGGTGAGGGGGCCGGTGAACCACTGGTCATTGAGTTCCAGCTCGTAGAAGACGGTGGTGGCCGTGCCGGCGGGAATTTCGGCGAATTCCCTGCGGGCCTGGGTGAAGGACTCGTCGGAGGTGACGCGATTTTCATAGCCGACGATGCGCCACCAGTTGACGACGCCGGGGTCCCAGGTGACCTGGGCGCGGGTGGCGTCGGCGAAGGGTATGGATAGGGCGAGCCAGTTTTCGCGGGCGAAGGTGGCTCTCGCCTGGTCGACGTCGGTGAGGTAGCGATACCAGCCGTTGCCGTGCTGGGCTAGTTGTTCGAGGAGGTAGTCGTTGAAGTTTTCGATTCCCACGCCGATGGTGATCAGGCGGAGGGGGTTGGAGTCGTGGTAGTCGCCGGCGGTTTCGAGGATGGAGAAGGGGTCTGTGGCGTCGACGTTGGCGACGCCGTCGGACATGAGGATGATGTAGTTGTAGGAGTTGGGGTTCTGCCAACGGGCCTGGTCTGCGAGCCAGACGCCTTCGTCCAGACCGGCCTGGACGTTGGTGGAGCCGCCGGGGCTGAGGCTCATAATGGAGTTATAGACAGCCGGGTCTGCGGCGCGCGTATGTTGAACAGTGTATTCGCGGAGAACGTTGTCGTCGAACTGGACGACGGCGATGCGGTCCTGGTCACGGAGGCTGTAGCGGATGGTTTCGGCGGCTTCGCGGGCGATGTTCACGCGGTTGCCGGTGGACATAGAGCCGGAGGCGTCGAGGACGAGGGTGACGTTGACGGGGGTGGCGTCGTAGTCCATCTCCGGGGCCTGGAAGGCGATGCGGGCGAGGTGGAGACGGCTGTCCAACGGGTGGGTGACGACGTCGGTGGCGACGGCGAAGCTGTCGTCGCGGCGGGGCTGCTCGTAGCCGTAGTTGAAGGCGTTAATCCACTCTTCGGCGCGGACGGAGTCGGGGTCAACTTCGTAGCCGTTCTGTGCCCAGTTGAGGGCGAGGAAGTAGGAGGTGCGGTCGGTGTCGAGGCTGAAGGTGGAGACGTTGTCCACGGCGGCGGAGACGAAGCGCTCTCTCGCATAGTCCTGGAAAGTCGTGGCGGCGGGCGCGGCTGTGGGAGCGGGGGGGAAACCTTGCCGAGTGGGTGCGGCGGTGGGCATCGCGGTTGGTCGCGGCGCCGGGGCCGCCGTAGCTGCCGGAGCGGCGGTGGGGGCCGCGGTGGGTCGTGGTCTTGGGGTTGCTGCGGCCGGAGCGGCGGTGGGTCTTGGCCTTGGGGCTGGGGCCATTGTGGGCGCGGGAGCGGGAGTGGCCGCCGGGGCTGCGGTGGGTGCGGGAGCGGCCGGGGCCAGTTCTGCTTCATCATCGCTGGAACATGCGGCGATGAGGAGCAGGCTAACCATCGCAATCAGGGCTATCGTTGCAAACTTCGTCATCTTCTTGCCTCCGTGGCGTTAGTGGGGAATTGGGAGCTTTGGGTCAGCAGTGGGCGCGGATGTTGTTGAATTCGACTTTGTCGCCCACGCGGATGTCGTACCTGACGGAGTCTCCGGCGTTTACCTCAAGGGCGTAGGAGGCGCTGGCGTTGGAGCGGTAGGAGGGGATTAGTTCGTCGGGGGTGTTGGGAAGGGGGACGCTGACGTAGGGGTGGATGTCCACGACACGGCAATTCCTTCCGATCCAGATGAAGTCGAGGGGGAAGCGCATGCCCTTCATCCAGAAATAGCCGACGTCCGGGCCGTCAGCGATGTAGAGCATGCCTTTGCCCGCTTCGAGGTAGGGGCGGTCGGTGAGGCCCCGTTCCCATAGAGACTGATCGCGGGGGACTTCGACGTCGAACCAGACGTCGTCGAAGATGACCCTGGCCGCGCCGTCGTCGGGCGGGCCTGTTTCGCAGGCGACCCATGCGGAGGCGAAGAGGAGTATGAGTGGGATTAGCAGGTATTTCGTGTGAAGCATTGTGTGCGACCTTCTATGTGTGACTCTTTCCGTTGGCCTCGGCTGATTCGCGCCGATGGGGGGGCTGGTTGGAGAGTTTTGGTGGATGTGTCAGGGGATTGTGATAGATACTATGCATTCTGTGAAGAAATCGTTCCCTTTTGGGGGGTTGTCCATCCGCTCGACCCTTCGACAGGCTCAGGGTGAGCGGAGTGGACGTTCACTCCACCCGAATCACCCCCATCTCAATCTTCCCCCGTCGAGGGGGAAGAGGCTAATCGCGGCTCTTGGGAGGGTTATGCAAAGGTCTCCGTCGAGGGGGAAGGGAGAGGAGGGGGCCTTCGACAGGCTCAGGACAGGCTTAATCCTCTTTCTCAAGGAGACCTTTGCGTAAGCCTCAAAGAAAGCGATTCAGCTACGATAGGGGAAAACACCCCCATCCTAACCTTCCCCCGTGAAGGGGGAAGGGAGAAGGGGGGGCCTTCGACAAGCTCAGGGCGTGCGCAGGGTGAGCGGGGGATCACCCCCATCCTAACCTTCCCCCGTCAAGGGGGAAGGGAGAAGAGGGGGGAAAGTTGCGTTATGGGCGGTCTTGCTTCAAAATAGGTAGGTTGATTATTCGCAGAGCCGTCCTTTGGGAAACCGGCCGCGCAGAAACTTCGTAAGATGGGCAGGAGAACCCAAGGATGAGGCAAGAAGAAAACAGCTACTCAGGGTCCACGTGTCCCTATTGCGGGGCGATGGACCAGGGGATGGGATCCCGGTGTAAGGGCTGCGGTCGGTTGATTGCGGGAGACGTTCCCGACTGGGCGCAGCGGATGCCGCGGCAGGGGGTATTCGGGCGGCAGGGTCTGATTTTCATGACCCAGAACAAGTGGCTGCTGATTGTGCTCATCGTGATAGCGGCGGGGGCGCTGGCGTGGCACAACTACCACATCGTCCCGAATCCGGTTTCGCTGCTGCGAAACATGCCGAGCACGGACCTTTCGTCGCAATCGGAGCCGGGTCAGTGGGCGATGGCGTCGGCGAATTACGAGCGAACGAGATACATACCTGACCCGCCGTCGCAGCCGCAGGGGAATCTGCTGTGGTCGTCGGAGGCTGGGTTGATCGAAGGTCAATCGCTGCCCGCGATCGTGGACAATACGGTGTACGTGGGGAGCCGCTTCGAGTTCATGGCGCTGGACGCGAGCACGGGGGAGCAGAGATGGCTGCGGGAGATGCGGGGTCTGATCAACTCGTCGCCGGCGGTGGCGGGGGACACGGTTTACGTGGGTTCGACGGACACGAAGGTGTGGGCGTTCGACAAGGATACGGGGGAGACGAGATGGACGTTTCCGACGGGGAACTACATCAGCAGCGCGCCGCTGGTGCATAACGGATTCCTGTTCATAGGGTCTGGGGACCAGAGGATGTACGCGCTGGACGCGGCGACGGGGAAGAAGTTCTGGGAGTTTCGGACGGGGGAGTTGATAACGTCGCCGCCGGCGCTGCACAACGGGGTGTTGTATTTCACGTCGCAGGACGACAGTCTGTATTCGGTGAACTACCGGACGGGGGAGGGGCGGATGCAGTTTCGCACCCGGGGGACGGCTTCGTTCGAGCCGCCGGTGATTTCGCACGGGCTGGCGTATATGTCTTCCAACAACGATATTCTCACGGCGAAGGCGGGGATACGGGAGACGCCGGGCCGGTGGTCGAGGGAGAGGATCTGGAGGATTCTGTGGGTGCGGTGGGGGTCGCCGATTCCGACGCCGCCGCCGCAGCAGGGAACGAACTGGCGATGGTCGCCGCCGGACCGGGCTTTCGTGACGGCGGCGCCGGCGATAACGGAGGATACGCTGTACGTGGGGGATTCGGAGGGGGTGTTCCGGGCGATGGAGCCGACGAAGCCGGAGGAGTTGTGGTCGTTCCAGGCGGAGGGGGCGATTCGCGGGTCGCCGATTGTGGCTGGGAACATGGCGTATTTCGCGACGACGGAGGGGATGGTGTACGGGGTGAATCTGGATACGAGGCGGGAGGCGTGGAGTCTGTCGGTGGGTGCGCCGGTGATGCTGTCGCCGGCGCTGGCGGAGGGGAAGTTGTTCGTGAGGACGGAGGACGGGCGGATACACGCGATAGGGTAGGTTCGCCGGGCCCAGGCAGCCAGGCAATACACATATCTGTTGACAAGACACCTTATATGGTGTAATGTCCACGTATGGCTCCCGTAACACCCGGCTCATATCGGTTCCGCAAGGAAAGTCTCGTTGAAGTTCGGCGACGGCTCGGACTGTCGCAGACGCAATTTGCGGCCAAGCTGGGAGTGCCCAAGAATACGGTATCCCGATGGGAGACGGGAGCGACCACGCCAAACGCGGATGCACTGGCGGCGGTCTATTCCCTGGGAAGAAAGGGAGGGAATATGGCAAAGTTTTTCGCACCTGAGGTGACTATAGTCCGGATTCGAGATAGGGCACTCGTGTATTGGGACCTGGACAGCATGAACCCCTTTAGCTGGAACGCAGATGTAGACAAGTGGGATGATTTCGTCGAAGAAGAAGTATATAGGCGCATCTCGAAGCCCATTTATCAACAATTCAAAGTCTTCTCTGGTTCTAGCAACAGTCGAGCATTGGACAGACTTGAAGAAATGAATTGGGATATCTGGGACAGGGACTCAGACATCATACACCACGCCCGAAGTGAATCTGGACAGGACCCAGACGGTTCAATAGTGTTTCTGATTACAACAAATCCAGATCATGCTGGACTTGTCGAACGGTTGAAGGACGATGGCGTACTCGTCTACCTAATGGCGCCGTCGAGCGTTGATATAAAACTGATTGAGGCGGTTGGAAAGAAGCGTTGGATTAACATTGACGGATTGCCGGGGCTGCCCCAAGGATGGAATCCAATTCCTGGATTCAGTATTTAGCCTTTAGGGCGCCTACTCACCGGGTTGGTCTGGATTCCGGCTTTCGCCGGAATGACGGAGGTGGGATGGTTTGCTGGGGGACGCTCGACCCTTCGACAAGCTCAGGGTGAGCGGAGGGGTAGGCGGTTTGCGAATGCGCCTATGAGAGATATGGCTATGGGAGCGCCACCCCCATCCCGCCCGAACACCCCCATCCTAGCCTTCCCCCGTCGAGGGGGAAGGGGTTAATTGATGCCTCTGGGAGGGTTATGCAAAGGTCTCCGTTGAGGGGGAAGGGATAAGAGGGGACGGGCACTCGACCCTTCGACAAGCTCAGGGTGAGGGGGAGGTTCACCCCCATCCCACCCGAATCGCCCCCATCTCAATCTTCCCCCATCAAGGGGGAAGAGGTTTTTCGGAGCTCATGAAAGGGTTATGCAAAGGTCTTCGTTGAGGGGGGAGGGATAAGAGGGGACGGGCCCTCGACCCTTCGACAGGCTCAGGGTGAGGGGAGATGGGGTGATTAGGGGTTAGCGGTGAGGGAGGGCGGTTTGCGAGCGCGCCTATGAGAGATGTGGCTATGGGAGCGCCACCCCCATCCTAACCTTCCCCCGTCAAGGGGGAAGGGATAAGAGGGGGGAGGGGTTACCAGTGCCAGATGGAGTCGTGGGCGTCGAAGAGGTCGGCGAGGGCTTCGCGGTCGACGAGTTTGATGCCTTCCACGAGTTCGGATTCGTTGATGCCGCGGTCTTCCACGTCTTCCTTGACCACGTAGGTTTCGACGCCGGCGCCGACGAGGTTCTCAACGTCTTCGTCCAGCTTGGGCGGGTTGGAAAGAGGGACGCCGCCGATGGTAATGCCGCTGGCGTCCTGGCCGCGAACGGCGTAGTTGACGGCGTTGGAGCGGAGGAGGACGGAGATGTCCGCGCCGGCGTTCTTGAGGATGTGGGACATCCAGAGGATGGTGTCGTCCTGCTCCTCCAGGGTGCCGTGGTAGGCGCGTTCGACGATGGAAAGGATTTTGGACATTCTAGCCTCCTACTTAGTGCCGATGACCAGGGTGTTGGTGCTTTGCTGAGACCAGGCGAAGAAGTCGGCGGGGGCGCCGCGGCGCGCGCCGTCGATCCAGTTGCCTGAGCCGCGTTCGTCGACGCAGAGGCCGCAGTTAATCCAGTCCACCTGCTCGGTGGCGAGGAGGCCGGCGATGAAGCGGGAGCTGGCGGGGTGGTCTTCTTCCTCGGCGGTGGTGCCCTTGACCGGGTTGGGGTGGGCTTCCTGGTCTTTCATGGTGAGGTTGACGGCGCCTTCATAGGCGAAGACGTTGACCTGGTGGCCCTTGCGGACGGCGGCGTCCATGATGCGCATGGCGGTGGTGGTGGTCTCAGCCTCGTAGGGCGGGTCCATAAGGGCGATGGTGATGGTTGCCATAGCTGCTCCTTAGCGGTCGGGGGGATTTCTCTAGTGCCAGAGGGCCTTGGTGTCTTCCTCGGCGAGGAGGTCAACGAGGTAGTCCACGTCGGCCACTTCCACGCCGCCGACCAGAGGTGTGGGGGCGATGCCGCGTTCGCGGAGGGAGAAGTCGTCGGCGAGGACGCGGACGGGCTGGTTCTGCTGGAAGAGGTTGTTGAGGGGATTGCCGCGGACGCCCGGTCGGGTGACGAGGACGCCGTTCTGGATGAGGAAGAGGGTTACGTTGTTGCCCTTTCGAGCCAGATCCGCCGCCATGTCGTACATATAGCGGGCGTCGCCGTATTCGAAGGGGTCGCGGGATTCGATAAGAAGGTAGTTGGCCATTTCAACACCCCCGCTGGGCGGGCAGACGCCAAGATGGGCGCCGCCGTGGGATGGGGATATTGTATCAAGAAGGGCGCATGGGGTCAATGACGGGGGGATGCGGGCGGGGGCGGGATGCTTTTTCGTGTAGAATTGGCGGCATGGAACGGGGATTTCAGGAATACTTCTTCGAGCGGATGGATGAGGGCGACGACGCGCTTTTCTATCGGGAGCCGCGGCTGGTGGTGCACATCGACGACGGGGCTATCGCTGAGATAGGGCGGATATTTGAGGAGTTGCTGCCGGAGAACGGGGTGATTCTGGACTTGATGAGCAGCTGGCGGTCGCATCTGCCGGCGGGCTTCGCGAAGGGGCGGATGGTGGGGTTGGGGTTGAACGCGGTAGAGATGCGGGATAATCCGCAGTTGGATGATTTTGTGGTGCACGATTTGAACCGGGAGCCGAGGCTGCCTTTCGGGGACGCCTCGTTCGACGGGGTGATTTTGACGGTGTCGGTGCAGTATTTGACGCGGCCGGTGGAGGTTTTCAGGGAGGCGGGGCGGGTTCTGAGGCCGGCTGGGCCGTTGGTAGTGACTTTCTCGAATCGGATGTTTCCGACGAAGGCGGTGCGGATCTGGCAGGCGTGCAGCGATGAGCAGCGGATGACGTTGGTGAAGATGTATTTGCAGAGGGCGGGGGGATTTTCGGGGATTCGGGCGGAGGATCGGAGTGCGTTGCCGAAGGGGTTTTCGGACCCGGTGTATCTGGTTTGGGCGCGGAAGGCGGGGGCGCTCGGCCCTTCGACAGGCTCAGGGTGAGCGGAGGGGGATGGGCTCCCGCTTTCGCGGGAGCAAGAGTGGAAAGGGGTGAGCGGGGATGGATTCCCGCCTGCGCGGGAATGACTATGCGTATGAAAGTCGTACATCCTCTGCCCTCGATGGATTCCCGCCTGCGCCGGAATGACGGAGGGGGAAGGGATAAAACGCCCTCACCCCAGCCCTCTCCCATCTTGGAGACCTTTGCATAACCCCCTCTTCGCCCCAACATTCTTTCATGGAAGCAACGTATTTATACCTAAACAGCCCCACCCTTGGATTCCCGTTTTCACGGGAATGACGAAGGAGGTGGCGGGAATGACGGTTATGCAAGGTCTCCATCTTGGGAGAGGGAGGAAGAGTGGAAATTTGCGGCGTTTCATAGAACGATTATGCGGTGGAGTGTGGTACAATGGCGTCATATTCAGTCTGTGGGGACCGTCGGTGGAAACAGCAACACAAGAAGCGATAACCGTTGCGCTGGACAAGGCCATAGCGGCGACGGCGGAAAGGGAGTTTCAGCGTCTGATTCAGGACCGAGATCCTATCGAAATCGCCAAGAAAATATGTGGAGCCTTGAGGGGGTTGGAGAAGTTGCAAAGCGGAGAAATGCCCGAATACGACGAATGGGTTGCTCTGTTCTACCTGCTTTGGTATCAGCCGGAGCGCATAAACCTTGCTTACACCCTGGCCAGTAGAATACTGGAACGGGACAAGGGCGACACGCAGGAATCGAGAGGGCTGGTGGCATACGATTTTGGCTGTGGCGAATTGGCGATGCAGTTCGGGTTGGCACTGAATATGGCAGACGCTTTGGAAGCGGACAAGCCCCTCCCGTCGCTTGCGGTTACATCATCGGACACCAGCCAGCCCATGCTCATGCTTGGACGGATGTTATGGGATAAGTTTGTTAGAGAGATAGCTCTCAGGCGCAATCCAAATTTGGGGAATATCCATAGGGCTTGCAATGAGTTAAGATTCGTCAAAGCTTCGGGCGTGGGGGAAACTGACTCCTGGGTGCGCTATTCCACGACATACAACCCGCCATCCCAACTTGAAAGCGCCCGCTGGATTACGGCTTTGCACGTCGCGTATAAGGAAATCACTGATGATGTCATGGACACATTAGACGAACTTTCATCGGAAATGAACCCGGATTGCATATTGGTCACAACTCATCCGATATCCTCGGCCCACGCCTATAGGCCGACTCTTGAATTTTCGGAGCGGACAGGCACGATAGGGTCCGAACGTCTCGAATTAAAGGGGAATTTTAATCGCGCAACAACATTAAGGAAAAGAATCTTCCACGAGCATGTCGAAAGCGTGTCTGACGGGTTGTCAGTGGAAGATAAAGACTTCGTTCGCACGTATTTGGTTGTTTTACCAACTGCCTGGATAACGAGGCCGTCATTCAAATCATTTTGCGCTGTGTACGAAAGAAGGTGAGGAGGGACATGGCTGCGAATTCTATTCAAGAAGTTATGCCGGGGTTGGAGGTTGTGGAGCCGGTGCGGGTTAGCGGGCCTGGGCGGGTTGGGCAGGCGGAGGTTGAGTATGCTTCGGCGAAGCAGATACTCACTCGCGCGAGTGGGTTTATGGACGAGTATGACTTTACGTTGAATCCGTATAGCGGGTGTTCTTTCGGGTGTACGTATTGCTACGCTGCTTTCTTTGGGAGGACGAAGGAGCAGCGCGATGCGTGGGGGCGTTGGGTGACGGTGAAGGAGAACGCGTTGGAGTTGATGGAGGAGGCGGCCTTGTACAGTCCGCGTCGCCGGAAGAAGGTTGCCGGGGCGTCGATGGTGATGGAAGGCCGGGCGGGGTTTCTTGACGGGAAGCGGATTTACATGAGCAGCGTGACGGACCCTTATCAGCCCATCGAGCGAAAGTTGGGACTGACGCGACGGCTTCTGGAAATCATGGCGGAGGGGCATAGGCCGAAGCTGGTGATTCAGACGCGGAGCCCGGATATAGTGCGCGACTGCGATTTATTTCGGGAGATTGTGGAGAATGGCGGGCGGGTGCAGGTGAATATGACCGTCACGACGGACGATGAGGATATTCGAAGGACGTTTGAGCCGTTCTGTCCGGCGAACAGCGATAGGATGGCGGCGATTTCGGCAGTGAAGGCAGAGGGGATTGACGCGTGCATAACGATGACGCCGCTGCTGTTGGTCGTTGACGCGGAGGGGTTCGCGGACGATTTGCTGGCGACGGGGGTTGAGAAGTTCATCATCCAGCCGTTCCACTTTCAGAGGGGGAAGTTCGTGGCTTCGACGCGGGAGGGGGCGATTCGGCTGCTGTCGGAGAAGCTGGAGTGCGACGTGGGGGCGTTCCGTCGGGAGTATCTGGCGCATTATGAGGAGGTTTTGGAGGTGTTGAAGGAGCGGCTGCCGGAGTTGGGGGAGGGGAAGGAGGGGTTCAGGCCGCCGTTTTGAGTTGGTTGGAGGGGGAGGGCCCTCACCCCAACCCTCTCCCAGAAGGAGAGGGGGAAGAGGGGAACAGGCGACCGGCCGGTCGCCCCTACGGGATGTCGAAGGATAGGGGGAAGATGGATTCCCGCTTTCGCGGGAATGACGGTGAGGGTGGCGGGAATGACGGTGAGGATGGCGGGAATGACGGTGAGGGTGGCGGGAATGACGGTGAGGGTGGCGGGAATGATGGGCGGGTTTGAAGAGGGATTTGGGAGGGGAGGGGGTTTTGTGCTATGCTGAGGCGGATTTGGAGTCATTCGCGCTTTCCATGCTTTCGTTGTATTTGTTTGCTGCACGTGAAGGATTTTTCGGCGGCGTCCCCGCGGAATCTGCGATTGAGGGACGTCAATGAATCGCGTGGTTACTGTATGTCAACGGGTGGTGGGTTCGAGGTACTTCGAACCCATCATCATCGCTATCATCGTGGCGAACAGCGTGCTGTTGGGGTTGGAGACGTCGAAGACGGTGGAGGGGCGGTTCGGGGAGCAGATGCGGATGGGGAATCAGGTGGCGCTGGGCATCTTCGTCGTGGAAGCGATTATCAAGATGGTGGCGCTGGCGCCGCGGTCGCATCGGTATTTCAAGGACGGGTGGAACGTCTTCGACTTCATCGTCATAGTGGCGGCGCTGATACCGACGACGGGGCAGTTCGCGGTGATTGCGCGGCTGGCGCGGCTGCTGCGGGCGTTGCGGCTGATTTCGGCGGTGAAGGAACTGCGGCTCATCATATCGGCGCTGGTGCGCTCGATTCCGAGCGTGGGTCACGTTTCGATGCTGATGGGGGTTATCGTCTACATATACGCCATCATGGGCTACCACTTCTTCCACGCTCACGATCCGGAGAACTGGGGCAGCCTGGGGTTGTCGCTGCTGACGCTGTTCAACATAATCACGCTGGAGGGGTGGATTGAGGTGATGGCGGTGGCGATGGAGTTGAACGGGTACGCGTGGATTTACTTCGTGAGCTTCGTGGTGGTGGGTACGTTCGTGGTCATCAACATGCTAATCGCGGTCATCATCAACAACCTGGACGAGGCGAAGCTGGAGCGGCTGCGGGAGTTGGAGGCGCCGGTGACGGCGGAGGAGTTGATGCGGGAGATTCGGACGACGCGGGAGTCGCTGTCGCGGCTGGAGTCGCGTCTGGACCGGGCGGAAGGGTTGGAGAAGAAGACGCCCGATTAGAGCCAGGGCAGGCCGTTGCGGAGGACGCGGGCCTTCCGGTGGTTGGGGAAGTTTTTGGGGTTGGCGCGCACGGCCTGGACGCTGTGTCGGAGGGCGGATTCGGCCCAGGGTTGGGGGCTTCCATCGGGGCCGTCGCCCCAGAATTCGTGGGGAGGGAGGATGATGTCGCCGTCAATGGGGTCGCCGGATAGGACGTGGCGGTTGCGGTGGGCGCAGAGGACGGCGAGGGCGCAGAGCAGGGAGGCGCGGTGGTCGTGGTAGGTGACGGATTCGAGTGGTTCGCAAAGTTGACGGTCAGGGGCGAGGGATTGGAGCAGTCTTCGGAGGTTCGAGGATTGATGCATCGAAGCAACCCAGAAGAGGTCGGAAGCGTTGCGTTTGGGTCGGAGGTCGGCGAAGGCGGCGTCGGGGAGGAGGACGGACAGGAAGGCGTTGGGGAAGACTTCGAGGATGCGGGACGGGTGGACGGGGTTGGGATGGGTGGATTGGGCGAGGGTGAAGTGTCCCTCGTTTTGGAGTCGGAGGGTGAGTTCGGCGAGGAGGGTGGCGTGGAGGTGGAGGCGCTGGCCGGAGGGGGCGCTGGTGGCGCCGGGCTTGCCGCGCCTGGCGAAGACGCCGCGGGTGAGTAGGGCGTCGGAGCTGCGGTAGTGGGGGACGACGCGGAGGCCGGGGGTGAGGGGGCCGTCGACGCCGACGCCGAGGATGCGGGTGTGGCGGGGGACGAGGGTGCGGAGGTCTTGGAGGCGTTGGGATTCGTGGGAGCCGGTGTTGAGGCATTGCCAGCGGATGGTTGAGGGGGTGATTGTGAGGAGGCAGAGGCCGGTGGAGCGTCGGGTTTTGGAGTAGCCGACGTCGATGCCGAGGGCGTGTTGGGTGGGGGATTGTGGGTTGTTGTGCAATGGGGGTTCCTTTGTGGGGGGATGTTTGGGTAATTTTACGATGTTGGAGGGGGATGGTGGGAGGATTCTTCGCTGCGCTCAGAATGACAGGGTGGGTTGCGGTTTGGGGAATCACCCCCATCTCAATCTTCCCCCGTCAAGGGGGAAGAGGCTAATTGGCGCTCTTGGGGGGGTTGTGCAAAGGTCTCCGTCAAGGGGGAAGGGATAAGAGGGGATGGATTCCCGCTTGCGCGGGAATGACGGGAGGGGCGGGAATGATGGAAGGGGAGGAGGGGGTTTTGCGGGGGGTTTGGCATCTGCATTATACTTTGGGGTGATGTTCAGACGAAGACGGAGGGTTAGGAATGCGTAAGAGGGTTAGGCCACGGCTGGTTGAAAGTTACGAAGGGGCTCGGGAGAATGCTCAGAGGTTCAATGAGGTTTTGAAGGATATAGAGGGGTTGCAGGCGAATCTGCTGCGCTTCAGGTCGTGGTACTACGTGCCGGAGTTGGACGCGGTGGCGCCGAGCAAGTTCATCGGGTTCGCGGAGATGACGGGGGAGTTCTACGAGGCGAACAGGAAGGGGAGTCTGAACGGCGGGTTGACGGAGCCGAGGCTGGGCAGGTGGTTCCGAGAGACGGAGCAGGACTCGGAGGAGTATGAGGCGGTCTTCGAGATGGTGCGGGAGATGCTGGCGGACTGCGGCAAGGAGTTGAAGCAGAAGCCGCATCTGAAATTCAACGTTCCTCCCTGGTGGAACGTGTCCATCAAGGGTTTGGGCATCGAGAATACGAATCTGCACGTGGGCGGGGAGTGGGTTGATTCGACGTCTGGAAGCAGCTATCAGATTCGGAATCCGGCGCACCGGCAGGAGGTGTTGGCGGAGGTGCAGGCGGCGGGGGTCGAGGATGCGGAGCGGGCCATCGTGGCGGCGAAGGAGGCGGCTTCGGGATGGGCGGCGACGCCGGCGCCGCAGAGGGCGGAGGTGTTGTATCGGGCGCACGAGTTGATGAGTGAGCGGCGCGAGGAGTTCGCACGTCTCATCACGTTGGAGGAGGGGAAGTCGCTGCCGGACGCGCGGGCGGAGGTGCAGCGTTCGTTGAACATCATCCAGTATGCGGCGGGAGAGGGGCGTCGGATGTTCGGGTACACGACGCCGTCGGAGGCGCGGGACACGGTAGCGTATACGGTGCGGCGTCCGTTGGGAGTGGTGGCGGTCATCACGCCGTGGAACTTCCCGTTGGCGATTCCGTCGTGGAAGATAGCGCCGGCGCTGATATGCGGGAACGTCGTGGTGTTCAAGCCGGCGTCGTCGACGCCGTTGAGCGCAATCAAGCTGATGGAGACGTTCGTGGAGGCGGGACTGCCGCCGGGGGTGCTGAATCTGGTGACGGGGCCGGGCGGGTCCGTGGGGGATTACATGGTGAAGCACCCGGACGTGGCGGGGATTTCGTTCACGGGATCGACGGAGATAGGGGCGAAGCTGTACTCGCAGGCGGCGGCGACGCTGAAGAAGGTGCAGTGTGAAATGGGAGGCAAGAACGCGGTGATTGTGCTGGCGGACGCGGACATGGAGCAGGCGGCGGGGTCGGTGGCGCTGGCGGCCTTCGGGTCCACCGGGCAGCGGTGCACGGCGACGAGCCGGGTGATTGTGGAAAAGTCGGCGATGGACGCGTTCCTTGAGGGGCTGGTGGAGCGTACGAAGGGGATGTCGGTGGGGGACGGGATGGCGTCCTGCGACGTGGGGCCTGTGGCGAGCGAGGGGCAGTTCGAGAAGATCATGGAGTATATCGAGATTGGGAAGGCGGAGGGGGCGAAGCTGCTGTACGGAGGGGGAGCGTTGACGGGGCCGGAGTTCGGCGGGGGGTTGTACATCGAGCCGACGATATTCACGGGGGTGGAGCCTGGGATGCGGATCGCGCGGGAGGAGATTTTCGGACCGGTGTTGACGGTGTTTTCGGCACGGGATCTGGCCGACGCTATAGAGATTTCCAACAACGTGGAGTTCGGGCTGTCGTCGTCCATATACACGAAGGACTTGCCGAAGGCGTTCCGGTACATCGAGGACGTGGAGGCGGGGATGGTGCACGTGAATGCGCCGACGCTGGGGGGAGAGGTGCATCTGCCGTTCGGGGGGTCGAAGGCTTCGGGTGTGGGGCCGCGGGAGCAGGGGACGGAGGCGGTGAATTTCTTCAGCGAGGTGGTGACGGTTTACGTGGATTATGGCGGGGCGGGTTAATTTTCGAAGGGGACTTAGGAGTTAGAGATGACGACCAATTTGTTTTCGACTTACCGTCAGGGGGAGAATCGCGTTACTTCCACCTTGATGGCGGTGCTGCAACGTCTGAGTCTGCCAAACATAGACCGGATTCTTCAGGCCCTTCTTGAAGATAGCGCATTCAGCCTGGTTTCATTCGACAACCAGCCCAGGGGAAAGAAATCCACGCCGGACGCACGGATTGCAACAGGGGCGGCCATCTGGATTGAGACCAAAACGGCGCGCAATGTAGTGCGCAAAGATCAGGTAAAGAGACATCTGGACAGCTTGCGCGCCGGCGAGAACCTTCTGTTGCTCACGCCGGACGAAATGGCGCCGGCTGGACTGGACGATAGGGTGGCTTGGTCCAACTTCAAGACCTTGGCGGGCGCGGTGGAGGAGATCCTTGGGGACGATGACGAGCCTCCTTCGGAAAAGGAAGCGTTCCTGTTGAGGGAGTTCGTCTCAATGCTTAGAGAAGATAATCTCTTGCACTCCGCCGAAACAAGGGTAATGGTACTTGGCGCTCGATTCGCGTGGCCAATGTACAAGCTTCTCAGCGTGTATAGATGCGGAACCAATAAGCCTATGCGTTCATTGCGCGACTCGGACCACCTGGCGTTTTATGCGGCCGGAGCGATCAAGCCCTTGGCGCCCAGGATCAAGTCGGTGGTGGAATCAATCGACATTATGGATTCGAAAGAAGTCGAGTCCTTAGGAGGCGGGCAAAAGAGACTCGCCAAGAAGTTGCAGAATAGAATCAAGCACCACAAGCAGAGTCGTGAATTCGGACAAGCCTTCAAGGTGATGTTTCTCAGCAGCCCGACCGACGACGATACAGTCAAGCTGGAAAACCCTATTATCAACGATAAAAGGGACAAGAACGGGAATCCAACCCCGTTCACTTTTGGACAACCGAGGTACGTAACCCTGAAGTCATTGCGGAAAGCACGCCGCACCAGCGAGTTGGAGTTTTGCTGAACATGGCACATGAGACAGAAAATGTTGCTGCGGATGGGATTGTCTAATCTTGTGGTCGGTGCGGGTGAATATCGAGGAGCACGAGGTGTTTCGTCCGAGTGAGATTATCGCGGATCTGCGGGCGGCGGCGGAGGCGTTGTATTTTCCGTTCAAGGTGGTGGGGTTTTGGGACAGTCACGCGGACATGCATTTGTGTCCGCAGGAGCAACGTCGAGAGGAGTGTCCGCATCGGTTGGGGGCGGGGGATGCCGGGTATGTTGATTATGAGGAGATGGTGTCGAGGGAGATGGGGGCGACGTTGAGGGTGGAGTTTCCGCACGCGAAGGTACGGTTGTATTTGAGGTAGGGGGAGTTACACCGCCATCCCCGTATCAAGTACGGGGCAGGCTCTAACCTTCCCCCGTCAAAGGGGAAGGGAGAAGAGGGATTCCCTCCACTCGCCCCTTCGACAAGCTCAGGACAGGCTCAGGGTGAGCGTAGGGGGATGGGATCCCGCCCCAGTGTCGTGGCACGAGGGCAGGCTTTTCGCGGGAGCAAGAGTTATGGAAAGTTCTGCGTCAAGGGGGAAGGGGTAAGAGGGGATGGATTCGATAGACTCACAAACGAAGTGCAACGCCTTGTTAAGGTGTTGGCATGGGAAAGAGATATAGGCAGATTGACATCAGGGAGAGGTGTGAGATATCCCACCTACGTGAGGAGGGACGGACGATATGCGAGATTGCGGCATCTATGGGTCGCGCGAAGTCGACGATCAGCCGGGAGTTGAGGCGCAACGGCAAGAAGAAGGGAGAGTATGAGCCGGTGTACGCGGAGCGACAAGCCGTAGGGAGGAGATGGAGGGGGTCGAAGCTGGAGCGTGACGATGAGTTGCGGGAGTTGGTTCTCACTGGACTCAGGGCGGGATTGTCGCCGGAGCAGGTGGCTTGCAGTATGGAACTGCTCAAGGGTGAAAAGGTGATATCCCACGAGAGCATCTATCGGTTCGTGCACGGGCAGGTAGGGCGGACGAAGGACTACGATTGGAGGAACTATCTGCCGCGGAGGAAGTCGAAGCGGGGATACAGGGGACGCAGGGGAGGAAGTCCTGCGTCGTTCATCAAGTTGAGGCGGTCCATAGGGGAGAGGCCTGAGTGTGCGGAGACGCGGGATGCGCCTGGACACTGGGAGGCGGACTTGATGATGTTCAGCCGGCACGGGCAGGCGGTGTTGGCGCTGCATGAGCGGCAGTCGCGGATACTGTTGGGGGTGAGGCTGGAGAGCAAGGCGTCGGACCCTGTGGCGGAGGCTATGGAAAGGATGTTGGCGCCGTTGCCCGCGGAGTGGCGTCGGACGATGACCTTCGACAACGGGACGGAGTTCGCGAAGCACTACCGGTTGCACGAGTTGGGGATGGAGACCTTCTTCTGCGACGTGAGGTCGCCGTGGCAGAAGGGGGGCGTGGAGAACGCCATAGGGCGTCTGCGGCGGAGTTTGCCGCGGAAGACGGACTTGGCGACGTTGTCGGATGAGGAGTTCGAGCGGCTGTTCCTGGTGTACAACAATACGCCGCGCAAGTGCCTGGGCTTCAGAACCCCGGCGGAGGTATTCCTATCTCAGGCGTTGCACTTGAAATGTGAATCCATCTTCCCGCCTGCGCGGGAATGACGGAGGGTAGGGTGCTCGGCCCTTCGACAGGCTCAGGGTGAACGGAGGGGACTGGATTCCCGCCTGCGCGGGAATGACGGAAGGTAGGGTGCTCGGCCCTTCGACAGGCTCAGGGTGAACGGAGGGGACTGGATTCCCGCCTGCGCGGGAATGACGGAGGAGGTGGCGGGAATGAGGGAGGGTATGGCGCTCGACCCTTCGTCCTTCGACAAGCTCAGGATGATATCAGGGTGAACGGAGGGGACTGGATTCCCGCCTGCGCGGGAATGACGGAGGGTATGGCGCTCGACCCTTCGTCCTTCGACAAGCTCAGGATGATATCAGGGTGAGCGGAGGGGGACTGGATTCCGGCTTTCGCCGGAATGACGGATGTGGCATAGGGGGAAGGGATTAAGGAGGTCGGAATGGCATATAATGATACGGAGTTAGTAGACTGACCTCACAGGGAGAACACACATGAATCAACTCCTAAGAGAAGCGTTTGAGGAAGTTGCCAAGCTGTCGGAAGCGGAACAGGATAGAATCGCCCGGCTTCTGCTGGAGGAGATGGAATCGGATAGGCGGTGGGATGAGTTGTTTGCCACTCCTGAATCGGATGCCTTCCTGGAACGGATGGCGGATGAAACCTGGGCAGAGCATCTGGCGGGGGAAACTCGTCCTCTCAACTTGGAAGACTTGTAGATGGGTGAAGGCATGACTATTTTGGATGCGCCGTACCGGAGGGTTGAGAGGGGGGAGGTTGCGGTTGTGGGGGGTGGGATTGTGGGGGTTTCGGCGGCTTATGCGGCGGCGGCGCGTGGTCAGGGGAAGGTGCGGGTGTCGTTGTATGAGGCGTCGGAGGTGGGGCATTCGGGGGCTGCATCGTCGGACGTCAACCGGGTGTTTCGATTCCTGAGCGGGCCGGAGCCGACGCTGACGGTCTGGTCGGGGAGGCGCGGGATATGTGGCGGGCGTTGGGGAGTCGATGGGGGAGTCCGGTGTTGCATGAGACGGGGGTGGTTTTTCTGGTGGAGAAGGGGGACGGGGTGGAGACGACGGGCGGGCACGTGTACCCCTACGAAAGCGCGGCGGCGTGGCTGGAGGACGCGCTGCGATGCATGGATGATAATGGGGCGCCGTATCGTCGAATGAGTCCGGGGGAGTTGGCGGGGATGTATCCGCAGTTTGAAAGCAGGGCGCTGAATGAGGCGGTGATCGACCCGCAGGCGGGGTTCGTGGAGGCGTCGAAGGCGGTGGAGGCGACGCTGGCGTTGGGGTTGAAGGCGGGGGTGGAGTATCATCCAGGGGTTGAGGTCGTTGGGGTGGAATCCGATGGCGGCGGGTGTCGGTTGGTTGCGTCGGACGGGCGGGAGTTTCGGGTGGACGCGGCGGTGGTGGCGGTGAACGGGTGGACGGAGGGGCTTATGCCGCAGTTGAAGGGGGCGTTGACGCTGACGGAGCAGCCGCTGGTGTATTTGCGACCGCCGGGGGATGCGTCGTCGTTGGCCTTGGGGAAGCTGCCGGTGTTCATTTCGCTGACGTCGGACTGCTACGGGTTTCCGATTGTGCGCGGGGAGTTGAAGGTTGCGGACGACACGGCGTTGCGTACGATTGGTCATCCGGACGAACGGGAAGAGCCGTCGAGGGAGTATCTGGAGAGGGTGGTTTCTACGGTGGGGAATTTCTTGCCCGCGGTGGCGGGGGCTGTGGTGGAGCGGACGCACGTGTGCTTCTATGACAGGTCGAAGGACGGGCGGTTCTTGTTGGACGCGTTGGACCCGGAGGCGCGGATAATCTACGGGTGCGGGATGAGCGGGCGGGCGTTCAAGTTCGGGCCGGTGCTTGGGGAACGGCTGGCGCGGTTCGCGGTTGAGGGGGAGAGGCCGGGGGACATCGAGGAGTTTCGGCTGCGTTAGTCTGAGGGTTGGTGCTTGCGGATGAGTTCGACTATGCGGGGGTCGATGTCGTCGATGCTGCGGCCGCTGTCTATGGAGGCGAGGCCGAGGTGGGCCTGGCGGTTGAGGTATTCCCAGTCGGGCGTCCTGTACCATTCCTTACGAAGGTCGGCAAAGAGGGCGTCGATTTCTTTTTTGGTGAACATGTCTCACCTCTCGCGGCGGAGTGGGCATTCAGGGGTGGATGTAGACAAGATAGGTTTTGGGGAGGGGGCTGTCAAGGTGGGGGGGGGAGGGTCAGGCTATCCCTTGCCCCTGGATTCCCGCCTGCGCGGGAATGACGGAGGGGTTGCTGGGTTGGCGATGGGGTTGTATCACGATGGGGTAGAGGCGACCGGCCGGTCGCCCCTACGGAGGGATTGAGGAGTATGTGCACCCTTCGACAAGCTCAGGATAGGCTCAGGATGAGTGGTGGGTTGCGATGGATTCCCGCCTCCGCGGGAATGGGGGAGGGTGAGCGGGAAGAGACGTTGGGGTGAGCGGATGGGTTAGGGAGATGGCCGGTTCGCGAATCACCCCCATCTCAATCTTCCCCCGTCAAGGGGGAAGAGGAAGATCCTTCGACAGGCTCAGGGTGAGTGGTGGGCTGCGATGGATTCCCGCCTGCGCGGGAATGGCGGGAATGTGCGAGGGGGAAGGGATAAGAGGGGCCGCTCGACCCTTCGACAGGCTCAGGGTGAGCGGGTGTGGGGACCGAGGTGGGGTATGTGGGAGGTTTGTTAGGCGAGGACGTTGTAGCGGTAGCGGGAGGTGAGGAGGCGGCCTTCGTCGAAGCGGGTGGCGCGAAGGGGGGATATGTCGATGGTGGAAGCGTGACCCTGGGTTATCATTTCGGCCATGAGTTGGCCGACGATTGCGCCGAGCTTGAAGCCGTGACCGCTGAATCCGACGGCGCAGAATAGTCCGTCGACGCCCGGAACCCGGTCGAGGACGGGATGCCAGTCGGGGGTGATGGTGAAGAGGCCGGACCAGCCGCCGCGGAAGTAGCCGTCGGCCATGGCGGGCATCCGGTGGACGAGCTTTTTCATGGAATCCTTGACAGTGTCGGGGTCGACGCCCTGGCTGTAGTCGTCGACCGTCACTGCGTCCTCGCCGACGCCAATGACCGTCAAATCGGTGGAGTGGGGGCGGAAGCTGAACTCCTGGAGGATGTCGCCGACGATGGGGTGGGACGGGAGTTTTCGCTCCGGTCGTCGAACCATGATGACTTGGTGGCGGATGGGGTCTAATGGGATGTGGAAGCCGTGGGGTTGGAGGAGGCGAGGGGACCAGGGGCCGGCGGCGACGAGGGCGGTTTCGGTGTGGATGACGGAGCCGTCCTGGAGGGTGACTGAGCGGATTTTTCCACCCTTCACGTCTACGGAGGCTGCGGGGGAGCGTTGGTATACTTTCGCGCCGTTCTTCTGGGCGGCCTCGGCGTAGCCGGAAGTCACCAGGTAGGGGTCGGCGTAGCCGGACTGGGGCTCGAAGGCGAGGCCGCCGGCGTCGGGTACGTTGAGCATGGGGGCGACTTCCAGCAGGTCTTCGGGGGAGACGACGGAGGTGTCGATGCCGAGGCTGCGCTGCATGGCGACGTTGTCTTCCATCGCGTCGCGGTCTTCGGGGCCGACGATGACGACGTAGCCGGTGTTGACGTAGCCGGAGGGGTGGCCGACTTCTTCCTGAAAGTCGCGGTAACGCTTCATGCTCTCCCAGGCCATCGCGGAGGTGACGGGGTTGGAGTAGTGCATGCGCAGGATGGCCTGGGAGCGTCCGGTGGAGCCGGAGGCCAGGACGCCTTGCTCCAGGAGGACGGCGTCGCGGACGCCCAATTGGGTTAGGTGGTAGAGGGCGCTGCATCCCATGACGCCGCCGCCGATGACGACGACTTCCGCGGTGTTGTTCATGTGACCTCCAATTTGAGGGAAGTTTCTGCTGATATTATATTTGCCGGAGGGGGTTGCGGTCACGGAGGGAAGGGTGGGAATTCGTTGACGGCGGGGAATTGCGGGCGTATGGTTGGTTGGCAACAGGAGGGGATTCGGGAAGGAACTGTCATGGTGCAGAGAACGACTACATACAGGGAGCAGGGGCGGGCGTTTCTGGTGCATGCGCGGGGGGAGTTGGCGAAGGGGGATCTGCAGCAGGCGTCGGCGAAGGGATGGGGCGCGGCGGCGTTGATGGTGAAGGAGATCGCGCGACGGAAGGGATTGTATCACCGGAGTCATAGGAGCTTGCAGCAAGTGATCAACAAGCTGTACGACGAGACCGGCGACCCGGAGTGGACATCCCTATTCGCGATTGCCGAGAGCCTGCATCAGAATTTTTACGAGAATTGGTCGACTGCAAACGTCATCACGCTCCGAATCCTTCAGGTGGAGATGCTTGTGGAGAAGGCGGAGGGGTTGTTGGGGGCAGAGCGGTAAGCCAGGGATAGTCTTGCAATCAAAGGGTGATATTGATGGTGCAGAGAACTACTACATATAGAGAGCAGGCGAGGGTGTTTCTGGCGCAGGCGCGGGAGGAGTTGGCGAAGGGCGATTTGCAGCAGGCGTCGGAGAAGGGGTGGGGCGCGGCGTCGCAGATGGTGAAGGCGATAGCGCAGGAGAGGGGGTGGCATCATAGAAGTCATCGGAGCTTGCAAAGGGCTATCGGCAGTCTTGACCTGGAGACCGACGACCCCGATTGGATAGCGTTGTTTTCCGCCGCCGAAAGCCTGCATCAGAACTTCTACGAGAATTGGTCTACGGTCAGGGTCATCAACCGACGTCTCCGACTTGTGGAGCGGTTTGTGGAGAAGGCGGAAGGGTTGTTGGGGGCAGCGTAATTTCGGAAGGAGGGGTGAACGCAATGGTTGTAACACCGGAATCCGTAGGTATGAATTCCCAGGGTCTGGACAGGGTGAAGGCCCTGTTCAACGAGCAGATTGAACAGGGGCTGCATCCCGGCGCGGCTATGGCGGTCTATCGACACGGCAAGTTGGCGTTGGACCTCTACGGAGGCATGGCGGACGTGGAGGCTGGCAAGCCTGTGACGGAGGACACGCTATTCGTCATATTCTCGTCCACCAAGCCGTTGGCGGCGTTCTGCTGGCACATTCTGTGGGAGCGGGGGCAGCTGGAGATGGGGGACTGGATTGGGGACCGGTGGCCCGAGTTTCGGGAGGGCGGCAAGGAGGACGTGACGGTGAAGCATATTCTCACCCACACGGGGGGCTTTCCCGACACGCCGCCGGAGATAACGCCGGACAAGCTGCCGGACTGGGACGCCTGCGTTTCGGCGGTGGCGAAGGCTCCTCTGCGGTTCAGGCCGGGAGAGGCCATCGCCTATCATTCGTTGAACTTCGGATGGGTTGTGGGGGAGATGGTGCGTCGGGTGGACGGACGGTCCATCAGCCGATTTCTGCGGGAGGAGGTGACGGAGCCGCTGGGGATGAAGGATTTCTACCTGGGGCTGCCGGCGTCGGAGGAGGGGCGTGTGGCGAAGCTGTACGTGTCGGAGAAAATAGATACGCCGGAAGTGGTGGGGGTCTTCAACCAGCCGGCGATTCATCAGGCAGTCATTCCCGCGGCCAACGGCATCAGCACGGCGCGGGACCTGGCGCGCTTCTACGCGATGCTGGGCATGGCGGGGGAGTTGGACGGGGTGGAGGTGATTCGCTCCGGGGTAATCAGGTACGTGGCCGCGGTGCAGGAGGAGGGGGAGGACGTGCCGTCAGGCCAGATGGTGAAGCTGGGGTTGGGGTTCGCCGTGGACGACCCGAGGATGGGGACGCAGAGGTCTTCGGGCAGGTACAACCACAGCATCGGGCATAGCGGGTTCGGGAGCAGCATCGGGTGGGTGGACATGGAGGAGCGGCTGGCGGTGGCGATTATCACCAACGGCGTTCGGGGGGAGGAGTCGAACGGGGAGCGGCTGAGGGCGCTTTCGGAGGCGGTGCGGGACGCCTGCGAATAGGGCGGTAGATCCTTTGCGGTCTATTGTCGGCATAGCTGTTTGGGTTCTGCTGGCGGCTTCCACTTTCGGATGCGGCGGTGGGGGCGATGAGGAGGGGATTCGGGAGTTGGAGGGGAGGGTGGCATCTCTGGAAGAATCGGTTGCGTCGCTATCAAGCAAGGATGCCGAGACGGAGGGGGAGATTTCGGCTAACCGGGAACGGCTGGATGATTTAGACGGGAGGGTTGAAGGGCTGGAGGAGATTGCCGCCAAAGGCGAGTTTGATTTTCCCGACAAGGGGGAGTGGTCGGAAAGCAAGGAGAAAGGAAAGTCGGCGCCGGGTGACGGAGCGGTGGAATGGACGGCCAGCGCGTTGGAGGAATCGGGTCTGGAAGTGCACTACGTGGAGCACGCTGGTCGGGGGGACAGGACGGTTCTCGTCGCGCCTAGGGAGTTCGTCGATGGGGAAACTCCGCTTATCGTTTCGCTTCACGGGTTTGGGGGGAATTCGTACTTCCAGTCGGCTTTCGTGCCGTTGCACGAGCAGGTGAACAGTCGCGGGTTCGGGCTGCTGCTTCCGAACGGGTCGCCGGACGCGGAGGGGAGTCAGTTCTGGAATCCGACGGACGAATGCTGCGACGGGGGCAAGTCGGGTCTGGACGACGTGGCTTATCTGACGGAACTGGTGGCGGAGGCGCGGAAGGTGCGGGACTTCGGGGCGGTGTACTTCTTCGGGTACTCCAACGGGGGTTTCATGGCCCACCACATGGCTTGTAAGGGGCTGCCCGGTCTTCGGGCGGTGGCGAGTTTGGCGGGGACGAGCTACGTTGAGGAGTCCAGCTGCGACGGGGCGGCTCCGGTGTCGGCGCTGCAAGTGCACGGCACGGAGGATGAGGTTATTCGTTATGGGGGCGACCGGAGCGAGTCTGAGGTGGAGGGGTCGTTCTACGTGGGGGCGGAGGAGATGGCGGCGCGGTGGGGTCGATTGGCCGGGTGCGAGTGGCAGGAAGGGGGGCAGCCATACGCGACGTTTGACTTTGACGGGGACGTGTCGGGGGCGGAGACTGAGGCGTATCGCGTCGATTCAGATTCGGGGTGCGCGGATGGAATCGTCGTTGAGCTTTGGAAGGGGATGGGCAGCAACCACGGCCCGGAGTACGGGGACGCGTTTGTGGACGCGTTGTTGGATTGGCTGCTGGCGCAGCGGTGATTTCTGCCGTAGCGCCCCTGTGTGTTGAGTGACGTTGAAGCTCGCTATCGTCATCCCGGCCTTTAACGAAGAGGGTTATCTTCCATCTACCCTGGATTCGATATATATTGCCGTGGCGCGACTGCGCGTTCATGTTGACATTGACGTGGACGTTATCGTCGTCGATAACAACAGCCAAGATCGGACTGCCGCCGTAGCTAGGGGAAAAGGGGCAGGGGTGGTTCGGGAGCCGTTCCAGAGCATTGGACGCGCTCGAAACACAGGAGCGCGCCATGCGGAAGGGGACGTGCTTGTCTTCATTGACGCGGACGTTATCGTGCCGCCAAATCTGCTTGAAGTGATACACGCGGCGATGAGTGCTCCTAATTGCGTTGGAGGGGCAGTGGACGTTGATTACCGACCGCAACGGCGGTCTATGAGATTCTATCTGCGCGCATGGTGGATACTCGCTCGTCTCACGGGGATGGCGCAGGGCGCGACCCAGTTCTGCCGGCGTTGTGTATTCGAGCAGGTGGGAGGATATGACGAGAAGGCGTGGATTGGGGAGGACGTGGACTTCTACTGGAGTCTCAAGAGGTTCGCCAAGGCGAATGATGGCACAGTCCGGTTTATAAGAAGTCCGCGCGTTCGAGCTTCCAGCCGACGCTTCGACAAGTGGCCGACGTGGAGGATTCTGATATGGACTAACCCCGTATTCATGGCAATGTTCCGTCGATGGAGAAAGGTCTGGAGCGGCTGGTACTCGCGTCCGGTGAGGTAGGGGTTAGATGTTTGGGGGGAGGGTGCGGGAGCCGCCGTCGACGATGATGGTTTCGCCGCTGATGTAGGAGGCTTCGTCTGAGGCGAGGAACAGGATGGCGTCGGCGATGTCTTCGGGGCTTCCGAGGCGCTTCATGGGGTGGGTTTCGGCAATGTTTCGAAGGGCTTCGGCGCTGCCGCTGCTGCCTCTGGCCTGGGGAGTGTCGACGGTGCCGGGAGCGATGCAGTTGATTCGTATGCCCTTCGCGGTGTACTGGCTGGCGGCGCCTAGGGTGAAGTGGATGACGCCGGCCTTGCTGACGGCGTAGGGGAGGGAGCGGGCGTAGGCGGAGATGCCTGCCATCGAGGAGATGTTGACGATGGCGCCGCCGCCGCTTTGCTCCATGACGGGGATGGCGGCTTTGCAGCAGAGGAAGAGGCCGCGGAGGTTGGTGTTCATCATCAAGTCCCAGTCGCGCTCGTCGATTTCAGCAAGAGGGGGCGATAGGAGGAGGACGCCGGCGGCGTTGACGAGGATGTCGAGGCCACCGAAGCGGGAGGTCGTTTCGTCCACCATGCGCTGGACCTGGTCGGTCTTGGAAACATCGATGGAGACGGAGGCGGCGTGGGGGGTGATTTGGTGGAGTTCGGCGAGGGTTTGGGCGGAAAGGGCGGCGTTGCGGTCGGCGATCATTACCTTCGCGCCTTCGCGGGCGAAGCGGAGGGCGGCGGCGCGTCCTATGCCGGAGGCTCCGCCGGTGATGAGGGCGACTTTGTCTTGGAGTCTACCGGGCATGGTCAGTCCCCCCCACTTTCGCGAGGGCAGGGAGAAGATGGATTCCCGCCTTCGCGGGAATGACGGGGGGAGAGGCGGGAATGACGAAGGGGGTTGCGGGAATGATGGATGGGGATGGGCGAGTCGCTCGACCCTTCGACAAGCTCAGGGTGAGCGGGGGATGGGCTCCCGCTTTTGCGGGGGCAAGGGTTATGCAAAGATATGCGAGCATGTAGAGATTAGGTGAGGGACGCTTCGATGAGGGCGTTGAGGCGGGATTCGACGGCTTCGTAGTCGACGGGTTCGACGGGTACGGGGAGGGCGTCTATCTGTTCCTTGAGGGGGCCTTTGAGGACATCCGCCTCTGCGGGGGATAAGTTCCACTGGTCGACGAGGTCGTCGGGGCTCCACTGGGCAATCTGGCGGAACCCGTAGTCCTCGACGGCTCGCTTGGCTATTTCCTTGAGTTTGTCCATGACAATTCCTTGTTATTGATGTGCGCGGCCTATCTCCTGCCGTAGGCGCTCCGGGCGCCGCCGTCGACGACGTAGGTTGCGCCGCTGACGAAGGATGCTTCGTCGGAGGCGAGGAACAGGATGGCGTTGGCGATTTCTTCGGGGCGGCCTATACGTCCCATCGGATGCTCCTCGGCAGCTTCTTCAAGGGTCTGGGCGCTCTGGGTGCTGCCGCGGGCCTGGGGGGTGTCCACCGGGCCGGGGACGACGCAGTTGACGCGGATTCCCTGGGGGGTGTACTGGCCGGAGATGACGGAGGTGAGGTGGATGACGCCGACCTTGCTGATGTTGTAGGGGAGGGAGCGGGTCCAGGCGTCGAGGCCGGCGGAGGAGGAGATGTTGACGATGGCGCCGCCTTCGTCGTTCTTGAGCATGACCGGGATGGCGGCCTTGCAGGTGAAGAATGTGCCCTTGAGGTTGGTGTCCATGATGAGGTCCCACTGGCGCTCTTCGATGTCCACCAGGGGCGGCGTGAGCATGAGGATGGCGGCTAGATTGACCAGGACGTCTACGCGCCCGAACCGTTCGACGGTGGCGTCTACCATGTTCTGTACCTGGTCCCACTTGGAAACGTCGACGGACACGACGTCGGCGTCGGGGGTTATCTTCTTGACCATAGCGAGGGTTTCGTGGGCGCCGGTCATGTTGCGGTCGGCTATCATGACCTTCGCGCCTTCCTTGGCGAACAGGACGGCGGTGGCGCGGCCCATGCCGGTGGCGCCGCCCGCCAGGATTGCAACTTTGCCAGCTAGTCTATCGCCCATCCGATGACACCCCTTCATGCGTAGGTAAGGTAGAGATCTTCGTAGGGTGTCATTATAGGTTGGGGGAAGGGGAGTCGCAAGGAGGGGGGAGTCTTCGCCTCCGTTGCGCTGCACTCAGAATGACACCCAGCGACGAGGGAGAAGGACGAAGATGGATTCCCGCCTGCGCGGGAATGACGGGGCAGTGGGGGTCTTTGTGGGCTGATGCTCCGCTCGACCCTTCGACAGGCTCAGGGTGAGCGGAGGGGATGGGCTCCCGCTTTCGCGGGAGCAGGAGAGGACGTGCGCTCGACCCTTCGACAGGCTCAGGGTGAGCGGAAGGGGTAGGGTTTGTGCTTTACGCTTATGGGCAATGGGGGTAGAATGCTTAAATGGAAGTCCTTGAGAATATCGGCTGGATACTGCTTTATATCTTCGTGACGACGTTCATCCCCGCGCTGGTGGTTCTGATTGCGAATTTCCTGACGGGGCTGGGGTTTTTGATTCGCGACGTGAAGTACGACATTGCCAAGGCGCTGAACAAGCGGAAGGAAGCGAAGGAGCAGGGGGATGGCGGGCAGGGGTGAAGGCGTACACGGCGGTGATTTTCGACCTCTACGGAACGTTGATCGACGAGCTGATGCATCCGGAGTCTAACCGGATTGTGTACGAGCGAACGAAGGACGAGATGGCCGACGCGCTGGGGGTGGACAGGGCAGGGTTCGCTAAGGGGTGGGCAGATGTCATGCATGAGCGGATGACGGGCGGATTGCCCTCCACGGAAGCGGCGCTATTGCATATTTGCAACGAATTGGGGGTTGAGGCTGGGGATGACCGGGTGATGGCAGCTGTCGAAATGCGTTTGGAATACACTCGGAATTTCATCATACCTCGTCCCGGTGTGTTGGAGACGCTTGCCGAATGTAGAGACAGGGGATTCAAGGTCGGGCTGATAAGCAATTGCACTGAGGAGGTGTCGCGGTTGTGGGAATCGACGGCCTTTGCGCCTTTGTTTGACGCGGCGATCCTGTCGTTTGAAGTTGGGATGGCGAAGCCGGATCCGCGGATTTATGCGCTGGCGGCGGAAAGGCTGGGGGTGGAGGCCAAGGATTGCCTGTACGTGGGGGATGGCAGCGACGGGGAGTTGAGCGGGGCGGCGCGGGCGGGGATGACGGCGGTGTTGATGCGGGCGCCGTATGATCAGGCGGACGGGAATCGGGAGAGTTGGAATGGTAGGAGGATTTCGAATATACCGGAGGTTTTGGGGTTGGTGGAGTGAGGGGAGTTCACCCCCATCTCAATCTTCCCCCATCAAGGGGGAAGAGGTAAGAAGAGAAGGTGGATTCCCGCCTGCGCGGGAATGACGGAGAGGGTGGCGGGAATGACGGAAAGGGAAGCGGGAAAGACGGAAAGGGTGGCGGGAATGACGGAGAGGGTGGCGGGAATGATGGAAGGGGAAGCGGGAAAGACGGAAAGGGTGGCGGGAATGATGGGTGGGTTTGGGATTTGGTGGGGATTAGGGGGTTATGGTTTCGGCGGCGGATTTGAGGGTGGATGTCCAGTTGGGGTTGTTCAAGAGAAATTGGAGGGGTTTGGGGGGAGGCGGGTTGGGGACGTGGGGTTGGAGGGTGAGACGCCAGAAGCCGACGTCGTGCCATTGGCCCAGCTTGTAGCCGACGGAGAGGAAGGTTCCGACGGGTTTGAAGCCCATGCGCTCGTGGAGGTTGACGCTGGCGGGGTTGGGCAGGGAGATGCCGGCGTAGGCGTTGAAGCAGCCGAGGATGCGGAGTCCTTCCAGGAGGGAGGTGTAGAGGGTCGTGGCGACGCGGCGGCCTCTGAAGTCTTCGTCCACGTATACGGAGACTTCGACGGACCAGCGGTAGCCTGCTCTGGTTCGGAAGGGGGTGGCGTAGGCGTAGCCGGCGATGCGGTTGTCGTGCTCGCATACGAGCCAGGGGAGGCGTTGGAGGGTATCTTTGATTCTATGGCGGAAGGCTTCTTCGGTGGGAGGATCGGTTTCGAAGGATATGGCGGTGTTTCGGACGACGGGGGCGTAGATGTGGAGCATCTGCGGGGCGTCGTCCGGGTGGGCGAGGCGGATTATGAAGGGGGGTGGGATGTTTCACCTCCATCCTCCGCTTTCGCGGGGGCAGAGAGAAGATGGGTTCCCGCTTTCGCGGGAACAAGAGGGTGTGGGGGGACGGAGGGACTGGATTCCGGCTTTCGCCGGAATGACGGATGTGGGTCGAGGGGGAAGGGAGAAGATGGATTCCCGCCTGCGCGGGAATGACGAGGAGAGAGGCGGGAATGACGGGAGACGCTCGACCCTTCGACAGGCTCAGGGTGAGCGGATGTAATACCTTGGCTAAGGGTGGTGGGTGGATTTCTGCCTGCGCGGGAATGACGAGGAGAGAGGCGGGAATGACGGGATACGCTCGACCCTTCGACAGGCTCAGGGTGAGCGGATGGGGTTTGGTCAGGGTGAGCGCGGGTGGGGTAGGAAGGGTGAGCGGATGTAATACCTTGGCTCAGGGTGGCGTATGGATTCCCGCCTTCGCGGGAATGACGGATGGGTGGTTGGGAGGAGAAAGTGGCGAGGGCGGATTTGATTTCGCGGCGGGTGGTTGGGTCGGTTTGGGAGGGGAGGGCGCGTTGGAGGGAGGCGTGGGCTTCGTCGCCGCCGATTCTACCCAAGGCCCAAGCGGCGTGGCGGCGGACGAGGGGTTGGTCTTCGTTCAGAGCACGGGTGAGGGCGGGAATTGCGGCCGGGTCGGCGGCGTTGCCGAGGGCGACGCAGGCGTTGCGTTTGAGTCCAACGAGCTTGGCGCGCTTGAGGGGGCTGTTGGAGAAACGGCGGCGGAATTCTTCGTCGGTCATTTCGAGTATCTCAATGAGTTGGAGGGTGGTGAATCGCTTTTTCTTGAAGGCCTGCTCGCGGGTGTAGAGGGCGTTGACGTTGACGGGGCAAACGTCCTGGCAGATGTCGCAGCCGAATACCCAGTCGGACATGAGGGGGCGGATTTCGAGGGGGATGTCGCCGCGGTTTTCGATGGTCTGGTGGGAGATGCAGCGTTCGTTGTCGATGACGTAGGGGGCGGGGAGGGCGCCGGTGGGGCAGGCCTGGAGGCAGAGGGTGCAGGAGCCGCAGTTTTTCTTGAGGGGAGGGTCGGGCTTCAGTTCCAGGTCGGTTATGACCTGGCCGAGGAAGACCCAGGAGCCGTGGGTTGAGGTGAGTACGTTGGTGTTCTTGCCGAACCAGCCGACGCCGGCGCGCTGGGCGGCGGCCCTGTCCAGCATCGGCCCGTCGTCCACGTACCAGCGGGCTTTGATGTGTCGGCCGATGCGTTCGGAGAGGCCGCGGACGTAGAGCTTGAGGCGTTTTTTCATCAGCTTGTGGTAGTCGTCGCCCCAGGCGTAGCGGGCGACGCGACCTTCGAGGTTGCGGGGCTTGCCGTTGGCGGAGAGGTGGTAGCTGAGGGCGACGGAGATGACGCTGCGGGCGCCGGGGAGGAGGCTTTGGGGGTCTGCGCCGCGCTCGACGCGGGAGGGGTTGAACCAGGGTAAGCCGTCCATGAGGCCGTCGCGGATGCGTTGGAGGGTGACGCGCTTGTGGGCGTCGAAGGGGTCGGCGGAGGAGATGCCGACGAGGTCGAAGCCGACTTCGAGGGCGTAGTTCTTCACAAGGGTTTCAAGGGGGATGACTTCGGTCGTATTCATTGGGAGAGGCTAGAGGGGCTTACGGGAGGCGTAGCCTTCGTGGACGCCGTGCCAGAAGGCGATGTCGTCTTCTCCACGCACCCAACAGAGGAAGATTTCCTGGCCTTCGCGGTGGGAGAGGAAGTCCACGAGGCCGGATTCCAGATGCCGCACGATGATGCCCTGGTCGGTAATTTCGCGGGCGAGGTCGGAGGTTGTGGACATGGCGGATTCGACGGCTTTCTGGGAGTCGGAGATTTCCTTCTCCATGCCGCCCTTGCCGTTGCTGCGGCTCTTTCTATAGACGTCGATGGTGTGCCGCTGGAGGCGGTTTTCTTCTTCTCTGGCGGCGTCGAGTTTGGAGAACTGCGCGGCGAGCCAGGGGAGCATGGCGCGGGCTTCTTCCAATGTGAAGTAACGCTGGGGCATTGCGGGAATACTATAGCACGGGGAGGCGGTTATCGGCGGGTTGGCTGACTGGGTTGAGGGGGGAGTCGGCGAAGGCTTCTATCCGTCGAGGCGGGGGCGGGCGATGAAGAAGCCCCACATGACGACGAGGCAGATGAAGATGAGGGTTTCGATGGCGCCGGGCCAGGGGGAGAAGTCGATTGCTACGCACAGGATGGCGATGGGGAGGACCATCCAGAGAAGCCATCGCTTCACGGTTTCCATGCCAGGCTTGCCCATTGATACCTCCGAAGTGTTCGTCGCTTTCGTATGTCGTGGCCGATGGTGCCGGGGGCGGGATTCGAACCCACACACCGGTGAAGGTAGCGGATTTTAAGTCCGCCGCGTCTACCATTCCGCCACCCCGGCTTTTTCATTCCCTTGGTCGATGTATTTCAACCACGCCAAGGCGACGTCTCTGGATTGAGTTAGTCGCCGCAGTGAAATTCCAGGAACCCGCCAGGGAGGGAATTGGAGGCGACGGGCGGAATCGAACCGCCGAATAGAGGTTTTGCAGACCTCCGCCTTAACCACTTGGCTACGTCGCCTTCAGGCTTGGCTCCTTGGTGCCGAGGGCGGGACTTGAACCCACACGAGCTTTCGCCCACAGCCCCCTCAAGACTGCGTGTCTACCAATTCCACCACCTCGGCACGGCAGACGTTGAATACTATATCAGAAACGAGGGCGGGGCTGAAAGGGGGAAGGGGTGGGTTGCGTGTGCGTCCTCCTGTGGGGTGGATGGTTGTTTTTGAATGGCAGGAGCGGGAGGATTCGAACCCCCGACCACTGGTTTTGGAGACCAGCGCTCTGGCCAGACTGAGCTACGCTCCTGTGGCACCCCTGGAGGGATTCGAACCCCCGACGCGCGGCTTAGGAAGCCACCGCTCTATCCTCTGAGCTACAGGGGCTTGATGGTGGAGATAGGGGGAATCGAACCCCCAACCTCGGCATTGCGAACGCCGCGCTCTCCCAATTGAGCTATATCCCCGCGGGTGGCGGCCCTATGGGGGCCGGAATTGTTGCCCTCCAGTGGGTGGGATTAAAGGAAAATGCTAGCTTATGGCGAAAGGGGGTGTCAAGGGAGGGCATACTTGCTTGCGCGGTGAAATTTGCTGTAGAATCATTACCCAAATGGAAATTATTTTAGGAGGGAAACCATGATGGCAGCTATAAACGGAATAAACTTCAATGGGAAGAAGGTGACTGGCGATGGAAATCAGTTTTAAGTCTCGAAAGGATCAGAAGACCTTTAATGAATATCGAACACTCAAGAAAGAATATGGAGATCCTATGGCAAAAACAATACAAAAGCGGATGGCGGTTCTTAAGAATGCTCCAACCCTCTTCCACGTTCAGGCTGACCGAACAATGCGTCTCCATCCACTGAAAGGCAATAGAAATGGGCAATTCGCAGTCAACCTAAAGCATCCTTTTCGATTGGTCTTTATCCCAAACCACGATACATTGCCAACTACAGAAGATGGCGCGGTGGACCTGTCCAAGATAACTGCCATTACCATTTTAGAAGTGATTGATTATCACTGAAGGGAACCTACACTCATTCCTAGTAGAACCAGTCTCATTCAAACGCAAAGTACAAATAACGAAAATAGAATGGAGGTGGAGGCGTGAGCACAGCCAGATACCCATATCAGCCGGACTATGCCGTGCCACCGGGAGAGATTCTTGAAGAGCAACTGGAAGTTCTTCAGATGTCCCAGGTGGAATTGGCAAGACGGTGTAGTCGATCGCCTAAGTTGATAAGCGAGATAATTTCGGGCAAAGCTCCCATTGAACCCGCTACGGCCGTTCAATTGGAGAAGGCGTTGGGGTTAGACGCCCGGATCTGGCTTGGAATAGAGGCTGATTATCGGCTTCATCAAGAACGCGAGGCTGAGGCCGTTGAGGCGGCGAAACAATTGGCTTGGGCAAAGCAATTCCCCGCGAATGAATTGGTCAAGCGGGGAGTGATGTCCAAGACAAGAGTGAAAGCTGAACCGGTCGGCGCGGTTTTGCGCTTCTTTGGTGTGGCTACCAGTGACGCTTGGGAAACTACCTACGGGGAAAAGTTGCTACCTGGCGTCGCCTTTCGTCACTCTCCGTCCTATGGGAGCGATCGCTACGCCCTGGCAACCTGGCTCCGCTTGGGCGAGATAGAAGCTGATAACGTGGTCACACAGCCATTTGACAAGGATGCCTTCCTGGACGCCCTGGCTGAGATCAGACAACTGACTGCGATACGCAAAGCTGAGTCCATACATGAAACTCAACGGCTGTGCCAGGATGCGGGCGTAGTTTTTTCCATAATCAAGCCCTTTCCCAAGACTTCCCTTCACGCAGCGACTCGCTGGGTTTCGCCCAGGAAGGCGCTCATCCAATTAACTGCCCGGCACCTGCGAGACGACCAACTCTGGTTCAGTCTCTTTCACGAAGCTGCCCACGTCCTCTTCCACGGGAAACGTCGGCTGTACGTGCAGATGAAGGGGAAGCAGGTCGCTGAACAAGAGGAACAAGCTAATCGGTGGGCCGCTGATTTTCTGATTCCCCGCAAGGACTGGAGGAGGTTTTCAGACGCCCGACGCTTCGATGCCGGAGATGTTATGGCCTTCGCAGATGAGCAGGGTATAGCCCCGGGCATCGTAGTAGGACGATTGCAGTACGAAAAAAGAATCCATTGGAGCAATCTCAACCACTTGAAGGTGAAATTAGTGTGGGAGGGGTAGCCCTTCGACCGAGGCCAGGCGGGATGATCATCGCCTGAGCGGGGCACTGCACATCGCGTTCCTGTTGAGCTTATGCGTTGCGGCGATTTTGGTGGGACTTGGTATCACTTAAAGGTTTGCGGGGATGGGGGCGTTCAAGCCGGGCAGATACGGTGGCAGGCAGTAGCTTGGGCTGGGGACGTTTTCACCCTCACCTTAATCCTCTCCCTCAAGGAGACCTTTGCGTAACTTCCAAATGTGTCATCCCCTCCACCCGAATCACCCCCATCTCAATCTTCCCCCGTCAAGGGGGAAGAGGCCAATTGGCGCTCTTGAGGGAGTTATGCAAAGGTCTTCCTGGCGGGGGAAGGGGCTTTGGGGAAGCGGTGAATTCTTGACACCCAGTTTCCGCAAGGGCTATGATTACCCAATTCGGATTCCTGCATATCAAATATGAAAACTGAATAGTAGGGTCTAGTTTTTTGGAAGGACGGTGACCATCTTGCCGAACTTTATTACCGCCTTCCTCTCAGCACTGACAGGCAAAGGCATCAAGGCCGCGAGGCTGGAAGCTCAGGAAATAATCGAGGAGGCCGAAGAGCAGAAGAGGAAACTGATACTGGAAGGAAGAGAAGCTGCCTTGAAGCTCCGGTCGGGCGCTGAGGAGGAAGTCAAAGAGAGACGCCGCGACCTGCGCGCGCAGGAGAAGCGCTATCGACGCAGAGAGGAGAACATCGAGAACAGGGTTCAATCCCTGGACAAGCGGGAAACCGCCATCGCAACCAAGGAGGCGGGCGTAGAAGAGGACAGAACCCGCCTGTACCAACTCAAACAGGAGCAGGTTGAACAGCTGGAAAGGATTGCGGGGCTTTCGTCCGACGAGGCTCGCAGCGTGGTTCTCACGCGGGCGGAGACGGACATGAAGCACGATCTGGACAAGCGCTACTACGAGTTGGAGCGGGAGATGAAGGGGCGGGTGGACGATGAGGCCAGGAAGGTAATTACGTTGGCGATTCAACGGCTGGCCTCGGACGTGGTCTCAGAAAGGAGCACCTCCCGGATAGCTCTGCCCAGCGACGGGATGAAGGGGCGTTTGATAGGCCGGGAAGGCCGCAACATCCGCGCGATGGAGGCGGCGATGGGGGTGGATATTCTGATAGACGACACGCCTGAGATGGTTACCATCTCCTGCTTCGACCCCATCCGCCGGGAGATAGCCCGAATCGCGCTTGAGAAGCTGATAGAGGACGGACGCATCCACCCCAGTCGGATTGAGGACATCGTGCGGAAGTCCCAGGTGGAGGTGCAGGAGACCATCTACAAGTCGGGCGAAGAAGCGACTTTCGACGCCAACGTGAGGGGTCTCAGCCCGGAACTGAAGAAGCTGCTGGGGCGGTTGAAGTATCGCTACAGCTATGGGGAAAACATCCTCCAGCATTCGGTGGAAGTGTCCCTGCTGGCCGGCATGATCGCCTCCGAGATGGGGGCGGACATCGAAGTGGCCAAGGCGGGCGGGCTGCTGCACGACATAGGCAAGGCTATGACCCACGAGGTGCAGGGCAGTCACGTGGACATCGGCGACGACATCGCGGAGAAGTACGGCATCGACTCTGAGGTGCGGCGGGCCATCGTGGAGCACCACGAGGACGACCGTGGGTCGGTGGAGGCGCTCATCGTGGCCGCCGCGGACGCCATCAGCGCGGCGCGGCCGGGCGCGCGCAAGGAGAGCCTGGAGCAGTACATCCAGCGATTGGAAGCCCTGGAGGGCGTCGCGACCAGCTTCGACGGGGTGCAGAAGGCGTATGCGATTCAGGCGGGCCGCGAGGTGCGGATAATCGTGAGGCCGGAGCACATCGACGACTTCAAGGCGGCGGCGCTCGCGCGGGACGTGGCGAAGAAGGTGGAGGAGGAGCTTATCTATCCCGGTCAGATCAAGGTGACGGTGGTGCGGGAAACCCGCAATATAGAGATAGCCCACTAGCCCTCTCATGACGCCGGACATTGATAACGGGAGAGACACCCCCATCCCCGTATCAAGTACGGGGCAGGTTCTAATCTTCTCCCGTGACGGGGGAAGGGAGGGGACTGGATTCCCGCCTGCGCGGGAATGACGGAGGGAGAGGCGGGAATGACGGAGGGGGAAGGAAGGGGACTGGATTCCGGCTTTCGCCGGAATGACGGAGGGGGAGGCGGGAATGACGGAGGGGGAGGCGGGAATGACGGGAGTCGCTCGACCCTTCGACAGGCTCAGGGTGAGCGGAAGGAGGAGTAGGTTTTCTTGCGTGTGTTGATGATTGGCGACGTTGTGGGGAGTCCGGGTCGCAAGGCGGTCAAGCGGCTGCTGCCTTCGCTGAGGGATGAGTATTCGCTGGATTTGGTGGTGTGCAACGGGGAAAACGCCGCCGGAGGCGCAGGCATCACCTACAAGACGGCGCAGGAGCTTCTGCAAGCCGGCGCGGACGTTTTGACTACGGGGAATCACGTGTGGCGCAAGAAAGAGATAATTCCGCACTTGCAGGAAGACCTGCCCATCGTCAGGCCGTCGAATTTTCCGCCCGGTGTGCCCGGGCGGGGGCATTTGCGGGTGGGGAACGTGGTGACGCTGAATCTGATGGGCAGGACGTTCATGGAGCCGCTGGACTGTCCGTTTCGCGAGGCGGAACGGGCGCTTGCGGAGGTGGGAGGGCCGCCGGAGACGATTGTGCTGGTGGACTTTCACGCCGAGGCGACTTCGGAGAAGCAGGCGTTGGGCTGGTTTCTGGACGGGCGGGTGAGCGCGGTGGTGGGGACGCATACGCACGTGCCGACGGCGGACCATCGCATCATGCCGGAAGGGACGGCCTTCGTGTCCGACCTGGGGATGGTTGGGCCGATCAACTCGGTCATCGGGACGGACCCCAACGTGGTTCTGGAGAAGTTTTTGACGCAGATGCCGCAGAAGTTCACGGTGGCGAAGGGGCCGGTGACGTTCAATTCCGTGCTGATAGAGATAGACGAGGAGACGGGGCGGGCTTCACATATCGAGCGAATAGACCGGCTGGTGGAGTGAACATTATGGCGACCGTTGACCTGCATCTGCATACCACGGCTTCGGATGGGCGGCTTTCGCCGACGGAGTTGGTGAACCTGTTGGGAGAGCGGGGTCTTCGGATTGCGGCCATCACCGACCACGATTCCACGGAAGGGCTGCCGGAAGCCTACGAGGCGAAGGAGCGGTTTCCCGACCTGACGCTGATACCGGGAATAGAGTTGAGCACGGAGGCGGGGGATTCGGAGATTCACGTGCTGGGGTACTTTCTGGACTGGAAGAACGCGGAGTTTCAGAAGGTGTTGTCGGGCTTCCGAGACGGCAGGGTAGGCAGGGGGCAGGCGATGGTTGAGAGGCTGGGGGAGTTGGGGCTGCCGGTGGAGTGGGAGCGGGTGCTGCACTTCGCGGGAGACGGCGCGGTGGGACGTCCGCACATCGCGCTGGCGATGGTGGAGCGGGGATACGTGCCTGGGGTGCGGGATGCCTTCGACCTGTATTTGGGACGGAACGGCCCCGCATACGTGGAGCGGCAGAAGCTCAGCCCGGAGGACGCCGTCGGCATCATACGCGGCGTCGGAGGCGCGGCGGTGTTGGCCCATCCTTCCTACGTGAACAACCTGGACGGGCACCTGACGCGGATGAAGGACGCGGGGCTGGCGGGGATGGAGGTCTATTACAGTCACTACCCGCCCAAGACGGTGCGCCAACTGCGGGAGGTAGCCAAGCGCTTCGACCTGCTTCCGTGCGGGGGCAGCGATTATCACGCCCTCGGACAGGAAGACGAGGTGCTGCCCGGTCACGCGGGGCCGCCGGAAGAAGTGGTGGAAGCGTTGTACGCCAGTCGCGCCCGCGCCGCCGCCAGCTCGACGGAGGACTAGGGACGGGAGAGGCCCGGCGTCGTGGAACTGGCCCTGCTATTCGTCTATTCCTACCTGGTGGGTTCCATACCCACGGCATATATCATCGGCCGGTGGGTTCGTGGCATCGACATCCGGGAGTACGGCAGCGGAAACGTGGGTGGGTCCAACGTGTTCGAGCACGTTGGGAAGCGGTGGCTCATACCGCTGGGACTCTTCGAGGTTTTCGTCAAGGGGGCGTCGCCGGTCTGGGTGGGGATTGTGCTGCTGGACGTGCAGGTGGAAGGGCCGACGGGCATGTGGGCGGCGAATTGGCTGATGGGATTCGAGCGGAGTACGCCGGCGTTGGCGGTCGCCAGCCTCTTGTCCGTAATCGGACACAACTGGCCCATATTCCTGAAGTTCCAGGGCGGGCGGGGAATCGGGACGGCGGCGGGAGGGCTTGTGGGAATGGCGTTCTACCAGCTATGGGCATTCATCGCCGTGGGCCTGGTGGGCTACTTCATCCGCCGGTCCGCCATGATGGTGCTGTTGTCGCTGCTGTTGCTGCCGCTATGGACGTTCCTGCTGGGGCAATCCGCCGTGGTGATGTGGTACTGCTTTGGTATGATTGGGATAATCGTCCTGAGGCGGTTGACGGCAAACGGGAAGCCCGACGTGCCCGGCTATTCGGTGAGGAAGGTGCTGTTCAACCGGCTGGTGAGGGACAGGGACGTGGACGATCGGGACGAGTGGGTGCGCCGGGCGCCGACGTCCGTGAAGGATTCGGGAGGCTGAGGAGGAGATGGCATACGAGGAAGGCGTGAATTACTGCGCGACGCATCCGAACGTTGAGACGGGGTTGGCGTGCGGCCGGTGCGGACGGTACATCTGCCCGCGGTGCATGATTCAGACGCCGGTGGGGAGCAGGTGCGGCGACTGCGCGCGGGTGCGGAAGTCGCCGGTTTTCGACGTGAGCGGGAGGCAGTATTTGCTGGCGTCTTTGGCGGCGGTGGGATTCGGGGTCATCCTGGGAGTGGTGGGCGGCATCCTGCGGATGGAATTAGGGCATTTCCCGTTTGTGACGGGGATTCTGGCCGCAGGGGTCGGGTATCTGATGGGGGAGGTGGTCAGCCGGGTCGTCAATCGGAAGAGGGGGCTTGGGTTGTCGATAATCGCGGGCGCGGGGGTTGTGGTGGCGTTTGCGGTGGCGGCGGGGGTTATTCTGTTGCAGCCCGTGACGTACAGGTACGACTATCTGGACATTGGGTTCGCGCTGCTGTTTCTGGGGTTGGCGACGTACATTTCAGTCAGCCGGGTCCGATAGTTCCCGCCAGAGGCGTTCGGTGGTGTCGGCGCAGATGCGGTAGTTGAAGCCGCGGCGTCGGAGGTAGCCCATCATTCTGTTATAGAAGGCGCGGCGGTCGAGGCGGGCCAGTCTTCGAAGGAACTTGGCGCCGACACGTTGGGCCATTTCCGTCTCGTCGAGACCTTCCAGGGCTTTTTCGGCAACCTCACCTTTCACGCCACGTTGGGCCAGTTCCTGGCGGATCACGAACTTGGAGCGGGGGGCGTGGCGTTCGCGGCTGTTGCGCCAGGCTTTGGCGAAGGCGGCGTCGTCCAGAAGGCCGGACTCCTTGAGGCGTTCGACGGTCTCATCGACCTGCCGGGGGGAGAAGTCTTTGGCGAGGCGGCGGCGGATTTCCGCGACGCTGCGCCCGCGATAGGAGAGGAAGCGGAGGGCGACGTCCATCGGGGACTTGGGCGTTTTGCGCCGCTTGGAGGACTGCCTTTGCATAACTACCTATTCATTCGAACATTGTGTCAAATGAGCATCGAATTTATAGCCACGACGCCCCACCCCTGGATTCCCGCCTACGCGGGAATGACGGAGGGGTTGCGGGAATGACGGAGGGGTTGCGGGAATGACGGTTGTGCAAGGGTCGCTGAGAGGGGGGAATGGGTATCAGTCGGCGGGCACGGCGGCGGCGACGGGTTCCGGCTGCTTCTCGCCGCGAATGAGGGACTCGATCTCCAGGGCCATAGTTTCGTTATCCTGTAGGAACTGCTTGGCGTTCTCGCGGCCCTGGCCGAGGCGGGTTTCGCCGTAGGAGTAGAAGGAGCCGCGCTTCTGGATGATTCCCTGCGCCGTGCCCAATTCGAGAATATCGCCGGTCCAGCTGATGCCTTTGCTGTACATGATGTCGAATTCGGCGACGCGGAAGGGTGGCGCGACCTTGTTCTTGACGACGCGGGCGCGGACGCGACTGCCGACCATTTCGGAGCCTTTCTTGAGGGCTTCGACGCGGCGGAGGTCGATGCGGACGGAGCTGTAGAATTTGAGGGCGCGCCCGCCGGGGGTGACTTCGGGGCTGCCGAACATGACGCCGACCTTTTCGCGGAGCTGGTTGATGAAGACGACGGCGGTGTGGGAGCGGTTGATGGCGGAGGTGAGCTTGCGGAGGGCCTGGGACATGAGGCGGGCCTGGAGGCCGACGTGGGTGTCGCCCATGTCGCCTTCGATTTCGGAGCGGGGGACGAGGGCGGCGACGCTGTCGACGACTACGACCTGGACTGCGCCGCTGCGGACGAGGTATTCGGTGATTTCGAGGGCCTGCTCGGCGTCGTCGGGCTGGGAGACAAGGAGGGAGTCGACGTCGACGCCGCAGTTGCCGGCGTAGACGGGGTCGAGGGCGTGTTCGACGTCGATGTAGGCGGCGATGCCTCCCTGCTTCTGGGTTTCGGCCATGACGTGGATGGCGAGGGTGGACTTGCCGGCGGACTCGGCGCCGTAGATTTCGGTGACGCGGCCCTTGGGGATGCCGCCGACGCCGAGGGCGAGGTCGAGGGCGAGGGAGCCGGTGGGGATTACCTCGGTGGCTTGAACGGTGTCGGACTCGCCGAGGCGCATGACGGCGCCGCGGCCGTAGTGCCTTTCAATCTGGGTAAGGGCTATCTCCAGGGCGTTGTTGTTGTTCTTCTTCCTCTTTGCCATGTCACCTCCAATTTGGGGGATATGTTACCATAATATCGTGGGAACGGCAATTCTATTTTGGGGGTGGGATTGATGGGGAATTGGCAACGGGGTAGGGGGGATGGATTCCGGCTTCCGCCGGAATGACGGAGGGGGTGGGTGATTCGTAGTAACGGAAAGTTGTCGCTTTTGGGGGGTAGGCTAGGGCGTTGGTCGTGGATACCGTTCTGTTGGATCGTCCGGCTTAGGGGGACAGTAAGGAAGGCCAAGATCATCCAGGTCATGGTGAAATACCTCCCTTAATCTGGAAGGTGTGCAACCCTGAAGTGCATTGCCGGATAGATACAAGTTATACATCGAGGTGAGATTTACCAGTGAGTTAGGTATCTCTCCGGTCAAGCGGTTGTAGGATAAGTCAAGGATAGAAAGTCCAGCTATATCGCCGATGGAATCGGGTATCTCTCCCGAAAGTTCGTTATGCTGAAGAAGCAGAGAGTCCAGATTAGCCAGGCTGCCCAGAGATGCAGGTATCTTCCCCGTCAACCGGTTGTCTGATAGGTCCAGTTCCCACAGATTGGCGAGGTCACTCAGTGAATCTGGTATCTCGCCGGTCAACCCGTTTTCCGATAGATCCAAGCTCCACAGATCTACGAGTTTGTCCAGAGAATGCGGTATCTCCCCAATTAACTCATTGCCTGAGAGGCTCAAGCTTGTCAATCGCTCCATCTCGGCCAAGAAATCCGGCACCTCACCGCTCAACCGGTTGCCGCCCAGGTAAAGGTCCGTTAACTCCGTTAGGTTACCAAGGTAGGCTGGTATCTCCCCGGTGAACTGGTTGTAGTACAAAGAGAGTTGGCGTAAGCCGCTAATTTTGCTTAGCGCCTCAGGAATCTGCCCTGAGAACCTGTTGTGCCCCAGGTTCAATGTTTCCAGTTGCATCAGGTCGGTCAGGGAGTCCGGTATCTCCCCAGATAGTTGGATGTCGATCAGGGTCAGGTCTCGCAGTTCGGACAGCCGTCCGAGAGCGGGAGGTATTCTCGGGTCAATTGGCGTATGTCCCCAGAGTCTGAGTTCGTGGACGCGGCCTGATGCGTCGTCCACAGTGACTCCTTCCCACTCAACTATGGGTACGTACGGGGCCCAGTTCAAGGCGGTATTGCCAAAGAGGGCGTCGCGAACCTCCAGCAGGGCCTCACAGTCCGCTACCAGTCCGGGATTCTCGTCCGGGTTGATCACGGCAACGCCAGTGGAGCAGGTTGCCATTGTTGAGTCTTCGCAGTATTCCATGCCGGTTTCAGAGATGTCGTTGGAATCGATGGCTCGTAAGGCCGATGGCACGCACCCCGTAAACGAGTTGCCGGACAGTTTAAGCCAATCCAAGTGGGGTAGGTCGGCAAGGAAGGAGGGTATCTCACCCGTCAGTCTGTTGTCGGCCAGGCCGAGGGCGCCCAATCCAGGGATGTTTTTCAGGGACTGCGGGATCTCGCCGGTCAGTTGATTTTCGGATAGCGAGAGAAAACCAAGATTAGTCAGGTTGCCCAGGGAGGAAGGTATCTCGCCGGACAGCTGGTTGCCCCAAAGGAACATAGTCCTCAGATTGGTGAGATTGCCAAGGGAATTCGGTATAGTTCCGGTAAGCATATTGGAACGCAATCCCAATTGCTCCAGACTGGTGAGATTGCCCAAGGAGGGCGGTATCTCTCCGGTGAGTTGATTGTAGCCCAACGATAGCTCTTTTAGGTTGACGAGGTTTCCCAGGGAAGCTGGTATTTCCCCGGCGAGGTTGCCGTTAGACAAGTCGAGAGTCTCAAGGTTTAAGAGATTGCCCAGAGAGGCCGGTATCTCCCCGGTGAGTTGGTGACGTGAAGAAAATGACAACGTTTCAAGGGCGTCGAGTTCGCCGAGGGATTCCGGCAGGCTGCCGTTTAGGAAGTCGTGGGAAGCGGGCGTGTGAGGGTAGATACTCCTGTTAACATTCAAGGCCCTGACGCGGCCCGGCGTGCCGCCTATTGTTATATCGCTCCACAGCGAAATAGGGACCTTGTCCGCCCACTGCAATCCACCATCGGGGGCCAGGATATCCCGAGCTTCAAGAAGGTTTTCGCAATCTCTGACGAGGCCGGGGTTGTCTTCCGGGTTGGGTACTACTAAACCTTTGGAGCATTCTGTCAGGTCGGCCGGAGGCGGTCTTACCGTAGGCCGCGAGGCCGCAGGTGTGGCGGTGACGACGCTAGGCGTCGGCGTGGGTGTCGGTGTCGGCGTGGGTGTAGACGTCTTAGAGATGACTGTCTCTCCAGTCATCGCCGGAGCAGCTTCCTGGGACTGGCAAGCCGCCGTGGTAAGAAGCGCCAATATGGTTATTACTGTGTATCTAATCATGCCTTACAGATAATATGCGCCTTTGGACTGATTCGTTCCAACAAGGCCAAACAAGTTTAGTGGGGGAGTCATGGGTCAGGGGTTGGGGGTGTATTTTTGGCCGAGTTCGGTTTCCCATCGGAGGTAGTGGATGGTGTCGGCGTAGGAGCGGTGGGGACCCATGACTACGACGTCGGTGGGAGGGGTCATGACGCCGGAGAGGCCGGTTTCGACGGGGAGGCCCTCGTTTCGCCAGGCGTTCATGCCGCCTTCGAGGACGGATACGTTGGAGTAGCCGAGGTCGGCGAGGGTGGCGGAGGCGAGGGTGGCGTCGATGCCGTTGGCGCAGGTGAGGAGGATGGGGGCATGTTTGTCGGGGGCGACTTCGGGGATGGTGGATTCGAGCCAGCCGCGGGGAGTCCATCGGGAGCCTGGGACGTGTCCGTCGGCGAATTCGGGGCTGATTCCGACGAAGATGGCGGGCGCGTACACGGTAGCGTATGCTTTTTGAGGGGAGACCAGGTTTGACTTCGACCTGGCGTCGTCCAAACCGAAGGGGAGGGGAGTCGGCATACCCTCCTCAAGTTCATTGCCCTGGGCTGTCCACTGGGTGACGGCGCTTTGGAGGGCGTAGACGTTGGGGAAGCCCATCTGTCGGAACCAGGAGGCGACGAGGGTGGAGCGGACGCGCCCGTCGCAGGCGAAGATTATGGTTGCGTTGCGGACTGGGGCGACGTCGTCGGCGCGCTGGACGGCCTGGCCGCCGGGGAACCATCGGAAGCCGGGGATATGTCCGGCTCGGTATTCCTCCTCGCGTCGAACGTCTACGAGGTAGACGGTTTCGCGGTGGGCGCGGGACATGGCTTGTTTGAGTTCGTGAACGTCGAGGAATTGGACGCCGTCTTCCATAGCCGCCTGGCCGGCGTAGGTGGCGGCGCGGGCTTCGCCTTCATCGGAGACGGTGGGCAGTTCAAGCCGGTCGGCGCCGGTATCCAGTTCGAGGCCGGCGAGGACCCAGCCGGCGGTGCCGTTCTTGAGGCCGAAGACGTTGGGGACGCCCATGCGCTGGAGGGCGCGGGCGCCGATGATGCTGCGGGTGCGACCGGCGCAGTTGAGGATGACGGTGGCGTCGGGGGCGTGTTCATCGAGGATGTCGGTGACGTGGAGGGCGAGTTCGCCGTTGGGGACGCTGCGGCCGCCGGGGATGCTGAAGTTCTGGTATTCCTCGGGGGTGCGTGTGTCCATGATGACGAGGTTTTCGCCGGAGTCGATGCGTCGCTTGAGTTCTATGGAGTCGATTTCGGGGACGCGGTGTTCGACTTCCATGCGCTCGCCGAAGTCTTTGGATGGGACGTTGGTGCCCCACTCGGTGGGGAAGTCGAGGGAGGTCCAGCGGTTGATGCCGCCTTCGAGGACGGAGACGCGGGAGTAGCCCATGCGCTGGGCGGTGGCGGCGGCGAGGGGGGCTTGTCGGCCGGCGTCGTCGCAGAAGATGAGGGGTGCGCCGCGGTAGGGGACGAGGGATGGCAGGTCGTATTCGATGCGGTGACGGGGTAGGAGGCTGGCGCCGGGGACGTGGGCGCTGTTGTAGTTGCCGGCGTCGCGGACGTCGAGGAGGGCGAATTCCTTTTGGGAGGAGAGGAGGGCGCGGAGTTCGTGGGCGGTGGTTGTGGCGGGCATGGTTTCTCCTTAGAGAAGAAGAGATATTGCGCTACAAGGATCGGGCGGTTCGCGAAGCGCCCCTACGAGGGAGGGGCGGCTCGACCCTTCGACAAGCTCAGGGTGAGCGGCCCTCTGTCCTTCGCGAGGGGAGGGATAAGATGGATTCCCGCCTACGCGGGAATGACGAAGGGATAGAGGAGGCATGGGGGGTTATTCGTTGTTGGCTTTGCCGGAGACGTAGGAGTGGACGCGGCCGGTTTTGAGGTCGAACTTAGAGCGTTGGAGGCCTTCGAGGGACCTTCCGTAGACGTGGATTTCGACGGTGGGCAGGTCGGACTCGTTGTCGATGGCGTGGATTTCGTCCACCTCGGGGATGAGGAGGGAGACTTCGCCGGGCTTGGAGAGGGCGACGCGGTCTTTTTCCAGGATGGCGTATTCTTCGTTGGAACGGTCGTCGAGGCGGCGGAAGCGGGTTTCGGCGAGGACGTTTTCCATGACGCCGATCATGCCCCAGGTGCGGTGGTCGTGGGGGCCGATGTGGTCGCCGGGGCCCCAGATGACGGAGGAGATAGCGAGGCCGTTTGCGCCCTGGTGGAGCTTGTAGGTGCCGTGGCGGGCGCGGGGGCCGCGGCCGAGGGGGCGTCTGTATTCTTCGGGGATGGCGTCGGGGTTGCGGATGAGGCGTTCGAGGTAGACGGAGCCTTGGTCGAAGATGCGCTGTTGGTCGGGGGTTTTGGCGAGGAGGGCGTCCATGTCGTGGATGAATTCTGCGAGGGTGTATTTGACGGCGGGCATGGGCGGGCCTCCTTGGGTGAGGGTGTGGGGGGATGTTAACACGGGGTTGGGTGGGCGTGGAAGGGGGGAGGTTCGCCGCGCCTCAAGCTGTAGTCAGACGCCGACCAACCCCTGATCCGATTGCAAGCGTTCGTTGAGCCGCGAACGCCAAAGGTCAAAGTCGTACCAACCACATCCAACACATCCCTCAGGGTCGGTTACGTCCGCCGGCTCCCACGTTACGCCGCCCTGATAGAAGAAAACAATGCCAAAGGGCGTACCTCTTTGCCTCGTGCGATAACACCTCTCACAGGCTCGGCTCTTGAGCAAATTATGGCTTACGCTACCGTTGGATGCTTTGAGTAGTTGAAACTTCGCTCGAATATCGTCTTCCGTCATGTTGGAGAAATCGGATTGGGCATGGCTTGTCTCTGCATTCCACCGCAGCATCGGCAACTTGTGGTCAATAGTAAGCTCACTGGGCGTTCTGACCGTCTGCTCAACGACATCGCGAGAACCTAGAACCCTAACTGCCCTCAGAGCGAAGTCATCCGGCATGGATGGGGCGGGAATGGCTGTCATGAAGTTCCCCGTCCAACGGTCCTGCCGCGTCAGCTTGTCGCATGTCACACAGTAGTGATTCCCGCTTCGTATGTCCATGCCTGGGCGGGACTTCGTGCCCCTTTGGAGTCCTTGAATGCCGGATCCGCCGGCAATCTGCGTTGTCCTCACGTGTGCGTATTCACACTCGCGACAGTGCCATTGACGATCTTTCAGCACTACGTAGACCTGATAGATTTTGGTTTTCTTGTCAAAAACATCCTCGAACGCCGCCTCGTTCATAGAAGGCGCTCCATAGAGGAAGCGATGCGCTTTGATGCCGCTTGAAATGACGACGGGTCGTTTTCAAAGGCTAAAATTCTTCTCTCCAATTCAATTGCGGCCATTACTGTGGTTGCGCTTCCCGCAAAGGGATCGAGGATCAGGTCGCCGGACTTGCTAAATAATTCAATGAACTTGCGAATCAGGCCGACGGGCTTCTGCGTTGGGTGAATTCGCTCCTGGGGAGATGGGGATTTGTGAATGAATACATTGTGGACTACCCGACCATTGAATTTGGTTCCTGGTCGCTTTCCAATGACCAGTGCTTCCCAGGAGTTAATTGGCTTGTGCGTATGGTTAAAGGGGACGGGATTGGTCTTTTGCCAAACTAGCGTGCCTACGGCCACAAACTTATGCGCTCTCAGAATTTCGGAGTATTCGCCAATCTGTTCCTGAGCGCAGAATGTGACTGCCCAGCCTCGCACCTTTGGCAGGATTACCGATGTCCATTCGGAGGGAGAAAACCCATAATCCCACTGTCCGAAATGGCCTTTGGGCATGATGAAATCCCTGCCGTTCCTTCGCAACCGCCTGGGGACTTGGCTTTCGCACGTGTAAGGATTGCTAATGCTGTACGGGGGATCCGTGAGCAGCAAATCGACGGAGCGGTCTTCCAGTTGCGCGGCTCCTGCTATGCCGTCTCCAAAACTGAATTCGTAGGATGGTCCTTGTAGAGAAGCGACGCTGAAGGCGGTCTTCTCGTCGTGGGCCAGGAAGGTTTCCAGTTTTTTAACTATGCTTTGGGGCGTTCCATCGCTCAAAAGAACGGAAAGATCGTTATCAACTTCCAGTTCTCCCAAAGATGCGAGACTGTTGCCATTTCTGACCACAAGGCGAACTTGCCACAATCCGTCAGACTTTGTCATAGGAGCGGCATGGCTTAAGTGTCGACGATGTTCAGGAAATTCGTCGGAAATCCACTTATTTACAGCAGCGCGCACCTTCAGGATTTGTTCAGCTGACGTTGCTGACAACACACTTGCGCTCCTCTATTGGTATATCTACGCCATGTGCTGGCGTATCCTGGAGCATTGCCAAATCCTTAACGGACGTGGATTCAATGGGTACCCCTACTCTAGCAGTTTTGGGGCGGCTCGGCTAGCGCGGGGGGTTAGAATTGGCGGTAGGCGTTTACGATGGGGAGGCGGCGGTCTTTGCCGAAGGCTTTGGCGGTGATTTTGACGCCGGGAGGGGACTGGCGTCGCTTGTATTCGTTGCGGTCTACGGCGGTCATTACCTGTTGCACGATGTCGGAAGCGTAGCCCTGGGCCACGATGTCCGCGTAGCTTTTGTCTTCTTCGACGTAGGATTGGAGGATGCCGTCGAGGACATCGTAGGGGGGGAGGGAGTCTTCGTCCTTCTGGTCGGGGCGCAGTTCGGCGCTGGGGGGCTTGTCGATGATTTCCTGGGGGATGACGTTCCCGGGGGAGCCGTTTTCGTTGCGCCATCGGCAGAGTTCGTAGACGAGGGTCTTGGGAACGTCCTTCAGGACGGCGAATCCTCCGGCCATGTCGCCGTAGAGGGTGGCGTAGCCCATCGCCATTTCGCTCTTGTTGCCGGTGATGAGGACTATCCAGCCGAACTTGTTGGAGAGGGCCATGAGCAGGTTGCCGCGGAGTCGGGCCTGGAGGTTTTCTTCGGCAACGCCGGGCCGGGTGTCGCGGAAGGGGTCGGAGAGCATGTTCAGCATGGCCTGATGTCCCTCTTCGATGGGGATGGTGAGCATCTCCAGGCCGAGGTTTTTCGCGAGGGCGGCGGCGTCGAGGAGGCTGCCTTCGCTGGAGAAGCGGGAGGGCATGGCGACGACTTTGACGTTTTCGGGGCCGAGGGCGTCGGCGCCGACGCAGGCGGTGAGGGCGGAGTCGATGCCGCCGGAGAGGCCGACGAGGGCTTTGTCGAAGCCGTTTTTTCTGACGTAGTCGCGGGTGCCGACGACGAGGGCGTTATAGACTTCGGCGGGGCCTTTCAGGACGGGGGCGACGGTCGTTTCGTCCAGAGGGGTACGATTTCCGTCGTAGGGGCCGGACACGTGGATGATTGAGCTGGCTGACGGGTCCTGGAAGTCAACGGGGGGGAGGGGCCGTTCATTTTCGAGGTGCAGGTCCACCACCAGGAGGTCTTCCTCGAACTCCCTGGCGCGGGCGATGAGATTGCCGGAAGGGTCGAAGACCACGCTGGCGCCGTCGAAGACCAGCTCGTCCTGTCCTCCCACGACGTTGACGTAGGCCACGTAGACGCCGTTGTCCTTGGCGGCGTTCCGCACCACGTCTTCTCTCTCTCGCTGCTTATACATGTGGTAGGGGGAGGCGCTGATGTTGATGATTACTTCGGCGCCCGCTTTGCTCTGGCGGGCAGTGGGGCCGTCGGCGTACCAGATGTCCTCGCAGATGTTGACGCCCACGCGGACGCCGCCGATTCTGAAGACGGGGAAGCTGGCGCCGGAATAGAAGTACCTGTCTTCGTCGAAGACGCCGTAGGTGGGCAGGTGGTGCTTGCGGTACATGCCGGCCAGGCGGCCCTGGACGCCGATGGCGGCGGCGTTGTAGACGCGACCGCCGATGGGGTGAGCGTAGCCGATGATTGCAGTGATGCCTTCGGTCTCGTCGACGGCCTGATAGACGGCTTCCAGATTGTCGCGGAGGAAGGCGTTGCGGAAGAGGAGGTCCTCGGCGGGATAGCCGGTGACGGCCATTTCGGGAAAGGCGACGACGTCGGCTCCGGCGTCGCGGGCCTGGTCGGTGAATTGCAGGATGCGTTGGACGTTGCCCTTGAGGTCTCCCACCACGGAGTTCATCTGGGCGAGGGCGATTCTGAGGGTTCGCATTTTTTCACCAGCCGGTTGGCGTTTGTATTAAGTTTAGCATAGGGGGAGAGGAAGCGCGGACTAAGCTTTTCAATGGTCTACTCAATTTGAACAGGAAGAAAACTTGACACATGTAGGGCATCTCAAGTAGAAATATCCTACGTTACACTGATTTGACCTTGTGGGAGACGCAATTCATGGTCGTTGACTACGGAACCTTACTCATATCCCTAGAACGTCGTCTAGACGCCTTAGACCGATGGCGAGAGGATGTTGACCGATGGCGAGAGGACGTTGACCAGTGGCGGAAAGACGTTGACGAGTGGCGAAGCGGGGTAGACCAACGACTTGACCGGCTAGAGCGGGGGATTGACCGCATTATCGACATTTTGTTGGATCCGGATAGTCAGAAATAACCATGCTTAAATGTTGGAATGGGTTGGAGGGGCGTGGTATTCTTTGAGTCAAGAATTTCGCTGTCGGGGAGGCCCCCATGCCTAAGCTAGGACCGTTGGAGTTGGGAATTATCCTGGCCATCGTGCTGCTGATATTCGGAGCGGGACGGCTGCCGGAGATTGGTTCCGCGTTGGGGAAGGGGATTACGGCGTTCAAGCGGGGCGTGACGGGGGAGAGCAAGCCGGAAGAGAAGTCGGCGGAGGCGTCGGAGAAGGGGGAAGGGGAGAAGTAGTCAGCCGCCATTGTCAGTCCAGGTCAGGCCCCCCGAATCGGGGGGCTTTTTGGTGTGGGTCAGGGGAGACGCCCCCATCCCTTCGACAGGCTCAGAACAGGCCTAGCCTTCCCCCGTCAAGGGGGAAGGGATAAGAGGGGACTGGATTCCGGCTTTCGCCGGAATGACGGGAGGGTATTAGTGGGATAAGAGGGGATGGATTCCCGTTTTCACGGGAATGACGGAGTGAGGACGCTCGACCCTTCGACAAGCTCAGGACAGGCTCAGGGTGAGCGGTGGGATGGGCTCCCGCTTTCGCGGGAGCAAGAGAGGGGGAGCGGGAATGACGGGAGGGCGTTGAGGGAGAAGGGCTAAGAGGGGAGGGTATGTTTGGCTGCGTTATGGGTTGGGAGTGGGGGAGGGTCTGCGGCGGGCGAGTTTGGAGAGGAGGATGCCGACTTCGTAGAGGATGATGAGGGGTATGGCGACGAGGGATTGGTTGATGGGGTCGAAGGTGGGGGTGATGAGGGCGCCTAGTATAAATGCTACGACAATCCAGTGTCGTCTCCATCGGGCGAAGCCGGCGGCGGAGACGACGCCGAATCGGGCGAGGATGAGCATGACTAGAGGCGTTTCGAAGACGATTCCCATCCAGAAAAGCAGCATTGTCATCAGGTTGATGTAGCTGCTGATTCGAACGGTAGGCTCGGCGATTTCGCCGCCGAAGTTGATGAGGAAGTTGATGGCGGGTGGGATGAGAACCAGGTATCCGAAGGCGGCGCCGGCGGCGAAGGCGAGGAGCACGGCAGGGAGGAAGGCGTAGAGGTAGCGCTTTTCGCGGGAGGTGAGGCCGGGGGAAACGAAGAGAATAATCTGTGAGAGGACAATCGGCAGGGCCAGCACGATGCCCGTGACGATGGATACCTTCATGGCGACGCCAAAGGGTTCCAGAACGTCGATGAAGACCAGGCGTCCCGGCTCATTGAGGGCGTCGGCGGGGCGGAGCAGGAAGTCGATTATCCATCGGTGGAATACGAAGGCGACGATGGTGGTTGCAACCACGGCCAAGGCTGAAATCATCAGCCTTTTGCGGAGTTCCAGCAGGTGGCTTTGGAAGGGGGCCTGGCTCACGGGCGGTCCTTCGACTGAGGAGGCTTGCCTTTTTGGTCGTCGTCATCCTCGTCGACTAGGCGGGTGAACTGGTTCATGGCGTTTCGGAGTTCGGAAATGGTGCGCCCCAGGCCTTTGGCCACGTTGGTAAGTTGTCGCGGGCCGAGGACGATGAAGCCCAGAAGGAGGATGACGATAAGTTCCATGCCGCCGACGCCAAAGAAGTTCATTCTTTTTTCTCCTGTTTTTCAAGATGTCGCCGACACTCGGCGGGCAGGGAGAGGGATTCGACGTTGAAGCTCGCCTCTTTGAGCAGGCGCGCCGTGGTGCAGAGGGGGAGGCCGATGACGTTGGCGCGGCATCCGTCCACGTGGGCCACTGGGTTGAGGGTTTGGTCCTGGACGCCGTAGCCGCCGGCCTTGTCGAAGGGGCTGCCGGAGGCTATGTATTGGTCGATTTCTGAGGCGGAGTAGTTTCGCATAAGGACGCGGCTTTCGCACAGGGTAGTTCGGGATTCGCGGGTTGCGCCGTCGATTACGGCGACGCCTGTGATGACGCGGTGGACGCGACCACGGAGATTCATCAACATATGCCGGGCTTCGGGGGCGTCGGCGGGCTTGCCCAATGCTTGGTCGTCCAGAACTACGAGGGTGTCCGCGCCGACGACGGGGCGGTTGGGATGTAGTTCGGCAGCGGCGCGGGCTTTGGCGAGGGCGAGGCGGCGGACGGTGTCTTCGGGGGATTCGTCGGGTTCAGCGTTCTCATCCACTGCTGGAGTTGCGGCTTCAAAGGGCACGTCCATATCGGACATCAGTTGACGACGGCGGGGGGATGAAGAAGCGAGGATCAGTCCATCCAGAGGGCGTCGGAGGGTCAGGACGGCGATGCATTCGACGTGGTGGGTCTGGGGGAACATGTCGACGGGGGTGACGCTTTCCAGAAGGAAAACGTCCTTGCAGAGGATTTTCAGGTCGCGGGCGAGGGTTGTAGGGTCGCAGGAGACGTAGACCACGCGGCGGGGTTTCAGCGCAGTCAGGGACTTGAGGGCGGAGGGATGGCAGCCCTTGCGGGAGGGGTCGAGGATGACGCCGTCGGGCTGGGCTTCGAGTTTGGGCAGCGCTTCTTCGGTGCGTCCCAGGAGAAACTCGACGTTGGGGAGGGCGTCAGCGTTGGCCTTGGCGTCCTGGACGGCGGCGGGGGAGTCTTCGATGGCAATGATTCGTTTGGCGTAGGGGGCCAAGAGGAGGGCGAAGGTGCCGACGCCGGCGTAGGCGTCGACGAGGGTTTCGTCGCCGGAGAGTTTTAATCCTTGCTTCACCAGGTCTATAAGCTGCTCCAGCTGCCTGACGTTGACCTGGAAGAAGGAGGGGGAGGCGATGCGGAAGGTGCGGCCACGGAGGGTTTCCACGTAGGTCTTCTGGCCGGTGGCTACGGAAACGTCTGCCTCCTTCAGGGTGGGCTGGACGAGGTAGTCGCCGGTGTTGACGCCGAAACGGACGGAAAGCTGGGTGGTTTCCGCGCATCGTCCCTGAAGCTGGCGGAGAATGCCGTTGACGCCTTCGTCCATAATCATGCAGTTATCGACGGACACGTGCTGGCGGGTTTCGCGGTTGACGAAGCCGAGGGCGCCGTCCTTGCCGATGGTAAAGCGGGCGTGGTTGCGGTATCCGAACGGGTCGGGGGAGGGGATCGTAGGTCTCACGGGAGGATTGGAGAAGCCGCCGACGCGTTGGAGGGCGTCGGTCACGGCGTCGGACTTGTATTGAAGTTGAGCGTCGTAGTCCACGTGCTGCCACTGGCAGCCGGTGCAGGGGCCGAAGTAGGGGCACGGGGGAGGGACGCGGCAGGGGGAGGGTCTCGTCACTTCCAGGACGCGGGCGGCGACGTAGCGTCTGCGTTCGCGGAAGACCTCGGCGACTACTTCCTCGCCGGGGATGGCGCCGAAGACGAAGACGCGATGTCCTTCGACGACGGCGGTGGCTTCGCCCAGGCGTCCCCAGGAATCGGGGCGCAGACGCAGTTTCCGACCGAGGAGGCCGGTTCTGCCTGTTCCGTTCACGTTGTCTGACAAGGCGTGAGTTTGCCTTCGCTTCTTCATCGTTGACCGATAGCTAACGCGGGTATACACTGGAATATCAGAAGGGGCGCATACCCCGCTGAAGATATACAATAACCTTACACTGGAGGAACCGATGGCGAAACCCTTTGCGGTGAACGATGCTGAATTCAATGAGAAGGTGGTGGAGGCGGAGCGCCCCGTGCTGGTGGATTTCTGGGCCGAGTGGTGCGTGCCGTGCAAGATGATTTCCCCGATTGTGGACGAGCTGGCGGAGGAGATGGACGGGGTGATGGACTTCGCCAAGGTGGACGTGGACTCCAGCCCGATAACGGCGGTGACGTACGGGATTCGGAGCATTCCGGCGCTGCTGATATTCAAGGGCGGGAAGCCGGTGGAGCAGATTGTGGGCGCGGTGCCGAAGGGGCAGTTGAAGAAGAAGATAGAGGCGGCGCTGGCCGCTTAACGATTCTGCCTGCCGCGCCGGTTCGGTTTGGGCGCGACAATGACTTTCGCCCCTCGTTCCTGGACGGGGCGGCTGTCGTATTTTTGTGGGAGTGGATGGGGCCCGGTGGCTCTCGCGGACTTCAAATCCGTTGTATCCCGTGACGAACGGGATGGGAGGGTTCGACTCCCTCCCACTCCCGCCAATAGGGTCAGACATAGACATCTCCAGGGTATGAACGCGTCGGAGAGAGGGGCGGGCGGTTCGCGAACAGCTTCTACGGAAAAAGAGGAGTTGAGGCTGTACAGCGAGATTCTTCGACTCCGCTTCTCCGCACTCAGACTGACAGGCCCGTAGGTGTGTCCGCGGGGACGCGCCTATGGAGAGGTGGGGTCAGCAGGTTGGTTCCTGATTATTGGGACTGGCGGAGTTTTTCTTCCAGTTGGCGGACGTGTTCTTCGGCGCGGCGGCGGGCGGCTTCGGCTTGGAGGCGGGCGGCGCGTTCGCTTTCGAAGGTTGGGACGTACTCTCCCGTGGAGGGATCGTGCCAAAGGAGTTGACCACTTTCCCAGCGCAGGTTAAGCCCCAAGATGGGACTGTACCCTTGCAGTACGCCGTCCGGCAGTTCTTCGATGGTAAGGGGAACGTAGACGCCATTTTCGAGCCGGTCGCCGGCCAGCCGTGAGCCGTGGTACTCCCCCGTCTCGTCAAACCGCCAGTACTCGGGGATGCCCAGAGCGGCGTAGTCGTCGCGTTTGGCGGTGACGTCCACGCGTCCGGTTCGACGCGACGCAATCTCCATAACCAAGTCCGGTGGCTTCCCCTGATCTTCGATGACGTAGGCGTTGCGAGCTTTGTATAATTTCGGGTCAACGTCAAAGGCCACCAGCATGTCTGGATAACGCACTCCCGACAGGTTGCGGGTTGGCGCGAGGGCAAGGTAGCGGTCCCCGGCAACAAGGGTGGTTGCACGGTTGCCCAGGTGGATGGACAGATAGTGGGCGTTGCCGGTAATCGTCAGGTGGTCGAAGCTGGTCATCTTGTCCTCAGGATGTTTCACTGGATCAGGGAAGACGAAGAACTCTCCGGTTTGGCCGGTTTTGGCAGCAAGGGGTTTTATGGTGGTCATATCGAACCTCCCGGATTTCGGGCGGAGAGCAGGGTGGCTGGGATTATACCACGATGGGCGTCATTGTCGGGGGTTGGTTGCCGTGGGGGGGATGCTCTGATACTCTGAGGTTCTATTTTGGAGTTGGGGGGACGCATGGCGGAATCGCCTCAGGTTCGGGCGTCGCTGTTTGTTACGTGTCTGGTGGACCAGCTTTTTCCCGAAGTTGGGGAGGCGGTGGTGGGCGTGCTGCGGGGTCAGGGGGCGCGAGTGGACTTCCCGCCGGGTCAGACCTGCTGCGGACAGCCGTTGTTCAACTCAGGGTTTCGTCAGGACGCGGCAGAGCTTGGCAAGCGGGTTCTCGACGAGTTCGGGGATAGTCAGTACGTGGTTGTGCCGTCGGGGTCGTGCGCTTCGATGATGAAGGTGTTTTACCCGGAGATTTTTCGGGGGGATGCGGAGTACGGGCCGAAGGCGAAGGCGTTGAGCGGGAAGGTGTACGAGTTCTCGCAGTTTCTGGTGAAGGCGCTGGGGGTTGAGGACGTGGGGGCGAATCACGAGGGCAAGGTGACGTATCATCCATCGTGTCACTTGTTGAGAGAGTTGGAGGCGAAGGAGGAGCCGGTGTCGCTGCTGAAGGGGGTGAGGGGTTTGGAGTACGCGCCGTTGGAAGACGCCGAGACGTGCTGCGGCTTCGGGGGGACTTTCTCGGTGAAGTACCCGGATATTTCCGAGGCGATGCTGGAGGACAAGGTTGCGAACGTGGTCAAAAGCGGGGCGTCGACGGTGACGGCGTGCGACGCCAGCTGCCTGATGCAGATTCGGGGCGGGTTGAGGCGTCGCGGAGCCGGGGTGGAGGCTCGGCATCTGGCGCAGATTTTGTGGGGAGGTTCTTAGATGTTGGGGGATCACCCCCATCCACGCTCTACCCTTCGACAAGCTCAGGGTGAGCGGGGATGGATTCCCGCCTGCGCGGGAATGACGAAGGGGTGGCGGGAATGACGATTATGCAAAGGTCTGCTCAAGGGAGGGGAGTTGTGCATAAGGTATCTCAAGGGGTAGGAAAATGGCTGAAGTAAAGACGCAGGAATTCCGGCGGGCCTCGGCAACGGCGTTGGCGAACGTCAAGTTGCAGTCGTATCTGGGTCGGTCGATAGGCTCCTTCGACGGGGCGCGGGCCGAGGCCATCGAGGAAATTTCGCCCCAGCGCTGGGAGGAGCTTCGGCTGCAAGCGCGGGTTATCAAGCGTCATACGCTGGACAATCTGGACTACTATCTGGGACTGCTGCGGGAAAGGGTCATGGCGAACGGCGGTCACGTGCACTTCGCCAAAGACGCGGAGGAGGCGCGGGCCATCGTGGGCCGCATCGCCCAGACGCGGGGGCTGAAGCTGGCCATCAAGAGCAAGTCGATGGTGTCGGAGGAGATGGGGTTGAATCCGTTTCTGGAAAGCATCGGCACGGAGCCGGTGGAGACGGATCTGGGGGAATACATCATCCAGTTGGCGGAGGAGACGCCCTTCCACATCATTGCGCCGGCGATGCACAAGACGCGGGAGGAGGTTTCGGAGCTATTCGGGGAGAAGATCGGGCGGCCCGGATTGGAGGAGATCGAGGCGATGGCGGGCGCGGCGCGGGAGGCGCTGCGGGAGAAGCTGGTGAGCGCGGACATGGGGATAACGGGGGCGAACTTCCTGGTGGCGGAGACGGGGACGGTTACGCTGATAACGAACGAGGGCAACGGGCGGTTCTGCACGTCGGTGCCGCGGGTGCTGGTGTCGATAACGGGGATGGAGAAGGTGGTGCCTTCGATGGAGGACCTGGCCACATTTATCCGACTGCTGCCGCGGGCGGCGACGGGGCAGCGTATCAGCAGCTACGTCACCCACGTCTACGGGCCGAAGCGGGACGAAGACGAGGATGGGCCGGAGGAATACCACCTGGTAATCGTCGACAACGGGCGGTCGCGACTGCTGGCGGACCCGGACTTGAGGGAATCGTTGTACTGCATCCGGTGCGGGGCGTGTCTGAACACGTGCCCGGTGTACCGGAAGGTGGGGGGGCATTCGTATGGGTGGGTGTATCCCGGGCCTATCGGGGCGGTGGTGTCGCCGGTGCTGGTGGGGCTGGACCGGAGCAAGGACTTGCCGAACGCATCGAGTTTGTGCGGGGCGTGTCGGGACGTTTGCCCCATCAAGATAAACATCCCGCACATGCTGTTGAAGCTGCGGTCTCAGCTTTCGGAGGGTTCTCCGACTAGCACAAAGAAGGCTTCTTTTGTCGACCGGGTGATGGCAAGGGGATACCGGCGGTTGATGAGCAGTCCGCGCCTGCTGGGGATGGTTCGGACGTTGGGGCTGTTGGCGCAGTGGCCTTTTTCGAGAGGTAAGTTCATTCGGCGGATGCCGCTGCCGCCCTTCTCGCGGTGGACGCGGACGCGGGATATGCCGTCGCTGGCGCCCAAGAGTTTCCGGCAGATTTGGTCGGAGCGGCTGGAGGGAGAGGAGCGATGATGGAAAGCCTTGGGACGCCGCCGGGGGAGTTTATTGCGTCGGTGAGGGAGGCGTTGGGTCGGAAGGCGGGGCCGCCGGAGCGTCCGTATGACCGCATGGAAGAGGAACGGGCGTCGGTGGAGGAGCGGGCTCGGACGATGCAGGAGGGGCTGGCGGTGAACCGGCGGGTCAACGTGGACGAGCTGGCGCGGGTGGCGGCGCTGCGGGGTTGGGTGGTGCATCGGGCGTCGGGGGTGGAGGACGCTGTCGGCTACGTCTATCAGTTGGCGGAGAAGATGGAAGCGCGGCGGGTGGTGCGGTCGCTGGAGGGGGTTTTTGACGACGTGCCGTTGGACGACGCGCTTTCGTCGTTGGGGGCTTCGGTGCAGGTGATGGCGCGGGAGGACGAAAGCGCGGGTAGTTTCAATCCAACCGACGCGGATTTGGGAGTGACCGGGGTTGACTACGCCATCGCGGAGACGGGGAGCGTGGTCATTCTGCCCCGGCGGGGGGTGAGCCGGGTGACGTCGCTGCTTCCGCCGGTGCACGTGGCGTTGGTGAAGCCTTCGCAGACGTTGGAGAGTCTGGATGATTTGTATCTGCTGCGAAGGGTGGCGTATTTGAGAGATGGCGTGGACGCGGGCAGCTACATGAATTTCATTACGGGGCCGAGTCGGACGGCGGACATCGAGATGACGTTGGTGGTCGGCGCCCACGGGCCGAGGGAAGTCCACATGGTGATTCTGGATTGGGGGTTGTAGTGGTGGGCGCCCTTCGACAAGCTCAGGGTGAGTGGAGGGGGAGTTTCACCCCCATCCCCGTATCAAGCACGGGGCAGGCTCTAACCTTCCCCCGTCAAAGGGGAAGGGATAAGATGGATTCCGGCCTGTGCCGGAATGACGAGAAAGTCGCAGGGGAAGGGAGATTCTTCGCTACGCTCAGAATGACAGGCGCGAGTAGGGGAGGGAGCGAAATATGCCGATGAGAGTTGGGTTCGTGCAGTATCGAATGAAGCTGTTGCAGGAGGAGTTGGAGAAGATTATCGCCATGCTGCCGCAGTTGGGGGTCAGGCGGGCGATTCTGTTGAATCCGCTCTACCCGGGGACGGTGGAGCCGGACACGCCGTTGAAGCTGGTGATGATAATGGAGGACGACCGGCCTTTCGTCCGGCGGCCCGACTTCTTCTACAGCCACCTTTCGCCCTCGGTGGCGGTGGATTTTTACCCGTATACGCCGGAGGAGTTCGACGAGTTGGGGTCTTCAGACTCGAATCTGGGGAAGGCCCTGCAGATGGGGGAGGTGGTCTATGATGCCTAACCGTAGGTCGGAGGGGGAGCGATGGCTGGCGCAGGCGGAGCGGGACTTGTCGGACGCGCGGCTGGCGCAGGAGCACGAGCGGTTCAACCTGGCCTGCTTTTTGGCGCAGCAGTGCGGCGAGAAGGCGATGAAGGGGTTTCTCTACGCTCGTGGCGCGGAGGACGTTTGGGGGCACTCGCTGGCGGACTTGTGCGAGGACGCGAAGGTGTTCGAGATGCTGTTCGACGTGTTGAAGGTGCGGGCCATCTACCTGGACAAGTATTACAACCTGACGCGGTATCCGAATTATCTGCCCGGCGGCATACCCGCCGACGTGTTCGACCATCTGGAGGCGGAGCGGGCGCTTGAGCTGGCGGGGGAGGTGCTGGGGTTCGTCCGGGATCGGCTGGCGGAGGAGTTGGGCTCGTAGTGGGGGTGAGCAGGTCGAAGGCGTGGGAGTACGCGGAGGGGATTCTGGACATTCCCAAACGACGGGTGCCGGTGACGCTGCGGCACGGGAAGGGGGGCGTGGTATTGCTGCATCAAGGCAGGGTTATGACGCGATGCTACAACTCGCGGGTGGGGAGGGTGGCGGCGCGATACGTGGCGGCGGCGTTGGGGGTGGAGTTGCCGGAGGCGGGGGAGTCGGTGGAGACGGCGGTGAGCACGGGGGTGTTGTTCCGAGCGATTTCGATTTCGTCGCTGGACTTGAGGAGGCCGGCGACGCATCCGATTCTGGCGCGGATGCTGGAGGAGGCGGAGTTTCAGCGGGGGTGAGGGGGATTTTTCACCCCCATCCTAACCTTCCCCCATCAAGGGGGAAGGGACTAAGGAGACAGGATTTAGGTTTCTATGGGGGTGTCGTTGCGGTTGCCCCATTCGGCCCAGGAGCCGTCGTAGTTGCGGGCGTCGGGGTAGCCGAGGAGCTTGAGGACGAAGGTGCCGTGCGCCGCACGGATGCCGGCCTGTCAATGAGCGTCGATGCGCTTGTCGGGGGTGATGCCGTTGTCCTCCAGGATGCGGCGGATTTCGGAGGCGGGCTTGAGCAGGTGGGTCCGTCCGTCCACCAGATCCAGCCACTCCAGATGAACGGCGCCGGCGATGCGGCCCGGCCGGCGGTTGCCGCGGGTGGTCGTCCCTTCGTATTCGCCGCGGCTCCTAACGTCCCAGACCACTACCTCGGGGTTGTTCATGTCCTCCATCAGCTGGTCCGCCGTCACCATCATGGAGTCGTCCAAGCGGGGAGTGAAGGTCACGGAAGGAAGGTCTCGGGTGGGTTTGTCGGAGATGGGGCGGCCTTCGGAAAGCCACTTGCGCCAGCCGCCGTCCATGACTTTGACGTTTCTGTGGCCGTAGTGATGGAGCGCCCACCAGAGGCGGGCGGCGTAGAGGCCGCGGGAGTTGTCGTAGGCCACGACGAGAGTGTCGTCGCCGATGCCCAGGGATTCGGCCATCTGCTTGAATCCGTCGGGGCCGAAGACGTGGAGGCGGTTGGTGTCCGGGTCCTTCTGGTAGTGGTCCTCCTGAAAGACGGCGCCGGGGATATGGGCGCGCTGGTACTGGTCGGGAACGTCGCAATCCACCACGCGGATGCCGGGTTCGCCCAGGTGGTCTCCGAGCCAGCCGGCGCTGGTCAGGAATTCGGGGTGTACGAAGTCGGTTCTGTCGCTCATGGTTCGCTCCAAACTCGCGCCGCCGGCATGTGGGTTCCGGCGGGCGCATAATCACGTATAATCGTCCACAACAATATCCTACAAATTTGGGCGGGTGGCAACCGGGGGGAGAGAGAAGATGGATTCCCGCCTGCGCGGGAATGACGGGAAGGGATTGGGGGTTCTTGCCTATGGGTGGGGGCGTACATATACTTGGGCAGGAGACCGGCAGGGCATTCGGTTGAATTCGGAGAGTCGAGGTGGAAGCTATGAACGTCGAAGAGGTACGCAAGCTGTTGGGGGCGACGGGGGTTACGGTGTCGGAGGAGCGGCTGAAGGAGTTGGCGGAAACGATGACGACGTACCGTCCGAAGGTGGACGCGTTGTACGAGGTGGACGTGGACGACGTGGAGGCGGCGGGGGCGTTTCAGCCCGAATGGACGGGGGAATAGGCGGGGCTTTTCACCCTCACCTTAATCCTCTCCCTCGAGGGAGAGGAGAAGAAGTGGGATGCTCTCTAAAGGGGGAGGGGAGAAGATGGATTCCCGCTTTCGCGGGAATGACGAAAGGGGTGGCGGGAATAACGGTCATCCAAAGGTGTCAATCATGGGGGAAGAGGAAATAAGGAGAATGAACTATGTCGCAACCATCGACGGAACTTTACCACCTGACCATACGGGAAGCGGCGGGGCTGATTGAGTCGAAGCAGCTATCGCCGGTGGAGCTAACGCAGGCGTTGCTGGACCGCATCGACGCCATCGACGGGGACATCAAGAGCTACATCACGCTGTTGAGGGACGAGGCGCTGGCCCAGGCGCGGGCCGCCGAGGCGGAGATTCAAGCCGGAAATTATCGGGGGCCGCTGCACGGGATTCCGATGGGGCACAAGGATTTGTACGACACGAAGGGCGTTCTGACCACGGGCCAGTCCAAGCTCTACGAGCATCGGGTGCCGACGGAAGATTCGACGGCCATCGCCCGTTTGAACGAGGCGGGAAGCATTCTGCTGGGGAAGGTGGCGATGTTCGAGTTGGCGATGGGCGGGCCGGAGACTAGTCTGTTCGAGCAGACGCTGCATCCCTACGGGGCCGAAATCGCGACGGGGGGTTCCAGCAGCGGGTCGGCGACGTCGGTGGCGGCGGGAATGGCGATGGGGTCGCTGGGTTCGGACACGGGGGGGTCCATACGGGGGCCGGCGTCGTCCTGCGGCATCGTGGGGCACAAGCCCACCTACGGGCTGGTGAGCCGGTACGGGGTGCTGGACCTCAGCTGGTCGTTGGACCACTGCGGGCCAATGACGTGGACGGTGGAGGACTCGGCGCTGATGCTTCAGGCCATCGCGGGCTACGACCCGAAGGACCCGGCGTCGGCGAACGTGGCGGTTCCTGACTACTCGGAGGCGCTGCGGGAGGACGTGAAGGGGTTGAAGATCGGCGTGCCGGAGCACTACTGCTTCGGCGAGGAGTCGGGGACGGACGAAGAGGTGGAAGCGCTGGTGAAGAAGGCGTTGGAAGACTTGGAGGGGCTGGGAGCGCGCGTGGAGCCGGTGACGATTCCGTGCCTGGAGTACGCGCCGCAGGTGAACATCGTAATCATCATGAGCGAGGCGTACAGCATCCACCTGCCGAACGTGAGGACGCAGCCGGAGAAGTACGGGGAGAATTTCATCAAGCATCTGTACACGGGCGGGCTGTTCTCGGCGGCGGACTACATACAGGCGCAACGGGCGCGGAGCGTGATCCGGCGGGAGTTCCACGAGGTGATGAAGGAGTATGACCTGCTGGCGCTGCCGATGGGGCACAGTCCGCCGGGGAAGCTGGAGGACTTCACGCCGGGCAAGTCTCTGTACGGGCCGAGCTTCATGGCGCCGTTCAACCAGACGGGGATGCCGGCGATTTCGGTGCCGTGCGGGTTGAGCAGCGAGGGGCTGCCGGTGGGGATGCAGTTCGCGGGGCGGGTGTTCGACGACGCGACGGTGTTCCGGGCGGCGTACACGTACCAGCAGCACGCGGGGCATTACAAGAAGAGGCCGATTGCGTAGAGGGGAGCGCCCTCACCTTAATCCTCTCCCTCCAGGGAGAGGAGAATGATCGAGGAGAAGGAAGTCGTGAATGAAGAATTGGAGGACAAAATACTACTCGTAGACGACATTAGACGATTCGCCTTCTCCATAATGTGTCTTCCCACGGATTTACACGACGATTGGTGCTTGACCGATGGAAAGAATACCTTTGACCTGAAAGTCAGCGATGAATTCCTTGTGAGGAAAATTAGGGCAGTGCGGCGTATCGTCTCAAGGCAAGACGTTATCCTATGCAATGTTCGTTTCCGTCAATGGCTGCATAGAGGAGGCTTGGAGACAAGACAGGACATTGTGGAAGTCTTGGAGCACCGCTCCCCTTGGATTGCCATGCAATTCGACGAAAGCGCCTAACGAATCAAAAGGGGATTATAAACAATGCTTGACGAATACCATTTGCACCAGGAGTAACCATGAAGGATATATGGACAGCTCTGTCAATAGCATTCGTGGTTGGGTTCTTGCTGACACTGGCGCCTGCATGCGGAGGTGAAGACCCGTCTGAGACACATGCACCGTCGATGCCGAAGATGACACCTCACCAGTTGTTCGAGGAACGCGCTGCGAACGCCACGCGGTTCGACGACACCTACGTGGGACGGAAAATCCAAGTCGAAGGCGAGGTAAAGCGTATAGACAACAGCAAGGTATACCTCAGCGCTGGCCTTATCAACGAAGTGGCCCTTGAAGGTCTTCCGCGTGATGTCCAAGCGTCACTGGATAAAAGTGACACCTTCACGGCAGTCTGCACGGTAGGACATAAAGGTATCCGCACGATGACGTTGAAGGATTGTCGATAGAGCAACTCTGTCAAGGATTGGTTGTAATTCCCAATCAAAAAATGCAAGATACGTTCCAGAAAAAGGGGGAAGGATATTGGCTGAATCTAGTGGCGGAGCAACAGGAATGAGGACGGCTTTGTTTGAGAGGCACGTGGGGCTGGGGGGGCGGATGGTGCCTTTTGCGGGGTGGGAGATGCCGGTGCAGTACGCGGGGATTCTGGCGGAGGCGAACGCCGTCCGTTCCAGGGGGGGCATCTTCGACGTTTCGCACATGGGGCGGATTTACGTGTCGGGGGCTGATTCGACGGGGCTGATGGAGTGGATTCAGACGGGGCGCATCGGGAATCTTCGAATGGGACGGGCGCGGTATTCGCTGGTGTGCGTGGAGGATGGGGGGATTCTTGACGACACGGTGTCCTACCGGCTGGAGGAGAACCGGTATCTGCTGATATGCAACGCTTCGAATCGGGACGCGGTGGTTGAGTGGCTGGAGCGGTGGCGGAGGGAGCGGTATTCGCAGACGTCGTTGGAGGACGTTACCACGGATACGGTGATGATTGCCGTGCAGGGACCGGACGCGGCATTGCTGGTGGACGGGATGAGCGATGATGAGCCGTCGGGGTTGCGCTTTTTTGGAAGCATGGAGGCGACGGTGCTGGGACGCAGCGTTTTCGTGGGTCGGACGGGGTACACGGGAGAGGACGGGTTCGAAATCGTGTCGGACGCTCGGGACGGGGCTGACTTGTGGGATGCGCTCCACGAAGGCGGCATGGCTCCCTGCGGGTTGGGGGCGAGGGACGTATTGCGGCTGGAGGCGGGGCTGCCGCTTCACGGGAGCGACATCGACCTGACCACCACGCCGTTGGAGGCGGGGTTGGGGCGGTTCGTTAGATTGAAGAAGGATTTCGCGGGCGCGGAAGTCCTTCGCAAGCAGAAGGAGGATGGCGTGGAGAGGTCGCTGGTGGGGCTGTTTTCGGATGGTCGCAGCATTCCAAGGCATGATTATTCCATCATGGCCGAGGGGGAGAATGTGGGTCGAGTCACAAGCGGGAGCTACTCGCCGAGTCTTGACAGGAATATAGCTATGGGCTATGTTGAATCGCGATGGTCCGAGGAGGGCCAGCGGCTTCAAATCGACATTCGGGGAAGGCCGACGGAGGCAGTCGTCACGTCGCTTCCCTTCTACAAGCGAAAGTGAGACGGAGGAGTGGCAAGAGCGCGAGTAATGCCGCGTCTTCCGCCCGTCTTCTTCGCAACATCTGAACGACGGAAGGGCAATGAATCCTACGGACAGGAAATACTCCAAGGAACACGAGTGGGCCTTAGTGGACGGCTCAGGCCTGGTGGTGGTGGGTATCACGGACTACGCCCAGGACCAGCTGGGGGACGTGGTGTACGTGGAACTGCCCGGTGCCGGCGCCGAGGTGGGGCAGTTCGAGAAGCTGGGCGAGATTGAATCGGTAAAGGCCGTTTCGGACATTTTCGCGCCCGTCGGCGGGCAGGTGGTGGAGGTGAACGGGGAGTTGGAAGGTCAGCCGGAACTGGTGAACGACGACCCCACGGGCGGCGGCTGGATGGTGAAGGTGCGGGCCGAAAACGCGGACGCGGAGATGGGCAACCTGATGTCTGCGTCGGAGTACGAATCCTTCCTGGAGTCTGAGGCGCACTAGCGGTGAGGAGACCTTTGCGTAACTGCCGGATGGGACATCCACTCCGCCCAAATCACCCTCATCTCCGCATCAAGCACGGGGCAGGCTCCAACCTTCTCCCTCAGGGGAGAAGGGAGAAGATGGATTCCCGCTTGCGCGGGAATGACGGTTATGCAGAGGTCTGCCGTGAGTGAGAACGGCGGCGTTTCCTTCCAGTCCCACTACATGCCCAACACGCCGGCCCAGCGGGCGGAGATGCTGGAGGCGTTGAGGCTGGACTCCATCGACCGATTATTCGAGGACATACCTGCGGAGCATCGCAGTCCTTCGCTGAACATCCCGCCGCCCACGTCGGAGTTGGAGCTTCGCGCGGAATTAGAGGCGTTGGCGGGTTCCAACGTGAACACAGGCGCGTACGCGTCCTTCCTGGGGGCCGGAGTCTACAACCACTTCATCCCCAGCATTATGAAGCCGCTCATCACCCGCGGGGAGTTTCTGACTTCGTACACGCCATACCAGGCGGAGGCGAGCCAGGGGACGTTGCAGGTAGCCTACGAGTTCCAGACGATGGTGTGCAGCCTGATGGGGATGGAGGTGGCGAACGACGGAATGTACGAGGGGGCGTCGAGCCTGGCGGAAGCGGCCTTGATGGCCTGCCGCGTGACCGGACGGGAGGAGATATGCGTGCTGGATACCGTTTCGCCTACGTACAGGGAGGTGGTGGAAACCTACGCGCTGCCGCAAGGGTTGAAGGTGTCGGTTGTGGACTCAGAAGGGACGCGTCTGCCGGAAGGGGCGGCGTGTCTGTTGACGCAGTATCCGAACTTCTACGGATATATGGAAGACCTGGCGGCGCACAAGGTGGCGGCGCAGGAGCGGGACGCGCTGCTGGTGGTCTCGACGGACCCGGTGGCGATGGGGATGTTCCGTCCTCCCGGGGAGTTCGGCGCGGACGTGGTGACGGGGGAGGGGCAGGCCATAGGAGTGCCGATGAGCTTCGGCGGGCCGTTCATTGGCCTTTTCGCCACGCGGAAGAAGTATCTGCGGCAGATGCCCGGTCGGATTGTGGGGCGGACGGTTGACTCGGAGGGGAAGACGGGGTACGTGCTGACGCTTCAGACGCGGGAGCAGCACATCCGGCGGGAGCGGGCGACGAGCAACATCTGCACCAGCCAGGCGCTGCTTGCATTGGCGAGCGCCATCACCATTGCGGCTCTAGGCAAGCAGGGGCTGAAAAAGGTGGCGGAACTCAGCTACCACAAGGCCCACTACGCGGCGTCTTTGATTGGAAGGGTGGCGGGGTATTCGTTCCCGATTCGCGGGACGTTCTTCAAAGAGTTCGTGGTGAAGTGCCCCGCCAGTCCCAGAGTCATCAACGAGCGGCTGCTGGAGAGCGGGATAATCGGCGGGCTGGACATCAGCCACGTCATGCCCAACTGCATGCTGATTTGCGTCACGGAGATGAATACGCGGCATGAGATTGAGGCGTTGGCGGGGGCGCTTTCGGAGTTCAGCCGATGAACACGCTTGACAACAATCGCCGTCTGTTGATGGAGCGGAGCGTGCCCGGTCGGGTGGGGACCGTCCTGCCGGACCTGGACGTGCCGGAGCAGCCGCTGCCGGGTAAGGAAATGCTGCGGGATGAGGTGGATTTGCCGGAGGTGACGGAGCCGGAAATCGTCCGTTACTTCACCAATCTGAGCCGGATGAATTTCTCCATCGACACCCACTTCTACCCGTTGGGAAGTTGTACGATGAAGTACAACCCGAAGATCAACGACGAAGCGGCTTTCCTTCCCGGATTCGCCGCCATTCATCCCCAGCAGCCCGCCGCGCAGGTGCAGGGGGCGCTGGAGTTGATGCACCATCTCCAGAATTATCTGGCGGAGATAACGGGCATGGCGGGAGTCAGTCTGGCGTCGCTGGCCGGAGCGCAGGGGGAGTTGTGCGGGATTCTGATGATTCAGAAGTATCATCGGGACAGGGGCGACGGCGACAGGCTGAAGATGTTGGTGCCGGACAGCGCCCACGGGACGAATCCGGCGTCGGCGGCGATGGCGGGCTTTCGGGTGGTCTCGATTCCGACGGACGCAGACGGCAACTGCGACCTGGAGGCGTTGAAGAAAGAGGCGACGCCGGATTTGGCGGGGATGATGATAACGCTTCCGAGCACGTTGGGGCTGTTCGACCCGAACATTACTGAGGTCAACCGGCTCATCCACGAGGCGGGGGGGCTGGTGTACGCCGACGGCGCGAACATGAACGCGCTGTTGGGACGGGCGAAGATGGGGGACTTGGGTTTCGATGTGATGCATCTGAATCTGCACAAGACCTTCAGCACGCCCCACGGCGGCGGCGGGCCGGGGGCCGGGCCTGTGTGCGCCCAGCCTAACTTGCAGCCTTATCTGGCGGCGCCGGTGGTGGAGAAGCGCGATGGTCGTTTCGTTCTCTCCACGCCGGAGAAGACCATCGGGAAGGTTTCGGCGTCTCACGGAAACTTCGGGGTGCTGGTGCGGGCGTACACGTACATACGGACGCTGGGGGACGCGGGGTTGAAGCTGGTCAGCGAGAACGCGGTGCTGAACGCGAATTACATTCTATCGAAGCTCAAAGACAAGTACCTGCTGCCCTTCGACAGGCCGTGCATGCACGAGGTGGTGCTTTCGGCGAACTGGCAGAAGGCCAAGGGGGTGCGGGGGCTGGAGACGGCGAAGCGGCTGCTGGACTACGGGTTCCACGCGCCGACGATGTACTTCCCGCTGACGGTGGACGAGGCGCTGCTCATCGAGCCGACGGAGACGGAGAGCAAGGAGACGCTGGACGAGTTCATAGAGGCGATGCGGGCCATCGACCAGGAGGCGACGGAGAACCCGGAACTGGTGCAGAACGCGCCGCACACGTTGCCGGTGCGCCGGTTGAACGAGGCGCAGGCGGCGCGGCGTCCGGACCTGCGGTGGGAGCGGAAGGAGTAGATCCATGTCGATTATCGACCATCGAGAAGCTCAGGAGATACCGTGGCGTCCCAACTATCGGGTGTGGTCCGTGGCGGGGATTGATCAGGGGGTTGACTGCACCCTGCACTACAGCACCATCGAGCCGGGGGCCGGCGCGCCGATGCACATCCACGAGGTGGACGAACTGATTACGGTGCTGGAGGGGCAGGTGGAAGGGCAAATCGGGGAAGAGTCGGCAACGGTCACGCCCAACCAGACGATGGTAATACCGAAGGGGATCGCCCACAAGTTCACCGCGTCGGGGGAATCCACTGCCGTGGCGTTGGCCTTCTTCCCGTGCAGCGACGGGATGCAGAACACGACGTACGTGGAGGGGGAGCCGCCGGAAGCGTACCGGAAGTAGGCGTGGGATCCCGCTCGACCCTTCGACAAGCTCAGCGGTGGGATGCCCTCACCCAAGATGGGAGAGGGAATAAAAGGGAAGATTAAATTTGGCGACGGAGGAACGTCGTCTTATCTGAACAGGAGGCATACAGAGAAAATGGCAGCAGAAATCGGACAAGCAGCGCCGGAGTTCACCCTGCCCGACCAGTCGGGCAACCAGGTTTCCCTGAGCGGATTAAGGGGGAAGAAGGTAGTCCTGTCCTTCTACGTCTTCGACTTCACAGGCGGTTGAGGGACCCAGGTCTCCTCATTCAACGGGGCGAACGCCCAGTTTGAGGAGAGAGGCGCCCAGGTTTTGGGCGTCAGCTGCGACAGCCAGCATTCGCATCGGGCATGGTCGGAGTCGATGGGGGACGTTCAGTATCCGCTGCTGGCGGATTTTCATCCCCACGGCGCGATGACCAGCGACTACGGTCTTTTCAACGACGCGGTAGGGACTCCGCGACGGGCGATAATAATCGTGGACAAAGGCGGCACGGTGCAGTTCCGCCGGGAGTACGCGCCCGGAACGTTGCCCACCCCGGAGGAGATCCTCGGGGAGTTGGACAAGCTGGGGGGATAACGGAATCCCAGGGGGTGAGTGATGGTTGAGACGTCCATGACCGCCCAGTTGGAGGAAAGCGACTCGCGCGGGCCGTTTCGGTACGGCGGGCTTGCGCTTCTCATCGATCGGAAGGGGCGGCGATACCTGCTGCACCTGCGGGAGGAGGGGGCGTTTCATACCCACATGGGGTATCTGGAGCACCGGGCGATTATCGGCCGGGAGCCGGGGGGGTGGTTCCAGACGAACAGCGGGCATCGGTTTCTGGCGTTGAAGCCCACGCTATCCGACTACATCCTGGAGATGAAGCGGGCGACGCAGGTCATCTACCCGAAGGACGTGGGGGCGATTCTGATGTTGGGGGATATTTTCCCAGGCGCGCGGGTGGTGGAAGGGGGATTCGGGTCAGGGGCGCTGACGATGGCGCTGCTGCGGGCCGCGGGGCCGGAGGGAAGCGTCACGTCCTACGAAATCCGGCCGGGGCAGGCGGAGAAGTCGATGGGGCGGATACGGCCCCTTATGCCCGACGGGGCGGCCTTCAACGTTCGGGAGGCGGACATCTACGAGGGTATCGAAGAGCGGGAGGTGGACCGAATCACGCTGGACCTGCCGGAGCCGTGGAGGGTGGTTTCCGCCGCCGCGGAAGCGCTGGCGCCGGGGGGGATTTTTCTGAGCTTCCTGCCGACTACGCTACAGGTGCACAAACTGACGTTGGAGCTTCAGGGGCACGGGGAGTTTCAGTTGGTGGATACGGTGGAGTTGATGCTTCGTCCGTGGCACGTGTCGGAGAGGAGCATGAGGCCGGATCATCGGATGGTGGCGCACACGGGGTTCATAACGACGGCAAGGAAGTGCGCGCCGAGGCCGGGGGGGTCGTCGATTCAATCAATGGAGAAAGGGAAGGTCAAGAATGGATAGAGAAGCGACGTTGGAGTTTCTGGAGCAGCACGTGAAGACGGAGGTGCTGATGCGGCACTTGCTGGGGGTCGAGGCGGCGATGCGGGGGTACGCGCGGAAGTACGGGGAAAACGAGGAGGAGTGGGGGATTGCCGGGCTGGTGCACGACTTCGATTGGGAGATATGTCCGACGCCGGAGGAGCATCCGATGTTCGGCGCGGGCCTGCTGCGGGAGGCGGGGTTTCCTGAGCACATCGTGAGGGCGGTGCTGACCCACGGCGACCACACGGGGCTGAGCCGCGACAGCCGGATGGAGAAGACGCTGTTCGCGGTGGACGAGCTATCGGGGTTCATCCGCGCGGTGGCGCTGGTGCGTCCGGGGAAGAGTCTGGACGACCTGAAGCCTCGCAGCGTTCGCAAGAAGTTCAAGGACAAGCGGTTCGCGAAGGACGTGATTCGGGAGGACATCATCAACGGCGCGGCGGAGATGGAGTTGGACTTGAACGAGCACATCGCGTTTGTGATTGAGAGCCTCAAGCCGGTGGCGGAACGGCTGGGGCTGCACTCGGAGGCGAAGGGGTAAGGAGGGAGAGATTCTTCGTCGGGGACGCCTCAGAATGACATGAGTTGGTCGCCATAGGAAGGGTAGCGGGCTTGTAGGAGGGGGACGTGGCGGTCGGTCAGGAGCGGTGGATTCAGCCGTTGCGCCAGGCCTGCCAACTCTGAGGAGGGTTGAAGGCCCCACGGCGGAGCTTCGGGGACGTTTTTACCTTGGATGAGGACTTTGAAGTCGCCCATGCCTTCGGGGCGGATGAGTTGCAGCATTCCCATGCGGTTGCCGTCTCGCTGATGCTGCGTCAGTCCAAGGGACGGGAGGCGGGCTATCCAGCGGCGGAGGCCGAGGTTGGTTAGGAATTGGGCCTGGGTGAGATAGGCGAGGTTGGTCATGCCGAATTTCTTGCCGAGACGTTGCAGGGTGGTGAAGTCAACCTGGGCGGTGATGTCCTGTTGCCCGACACGGACGTATGGGTTGTCGGTCTGGGTGTGGCGATAGAAGGTAGTGAGGGTTCCTCGGAAGCGAGATGGAGAATATAGTTCGGACGCTTTCCGTCCATAGTCGATGGTGAGTAGGAAGCCGCGGTTGAGGGAGCGGGCGGCGTCGGCGAGCCAGGATGTCATAGCTAGGTTTATTTCGGCGCGCTGTCCGTCGGCGAGTTTAACGTCCAGGGCGTCTAGTCGGCGTTGGAGTGCGGGGGTGGAGGGTTCGTCTAAGTTTTCGACGAATTTATCGTCTTCTAGGGTTACGTAGACTTCGAGCAGCCGACTGTCGCGTTGTTCGACGACGTGGACGGGGAAGGCGTCCAGGAGTTCGTTGGAGAGGATGCAGCCGACGACGCCGGACAGGGGGAGGCCGTCGGTCGTTATGGGTTGTGCGCATGCGCCATAGTCTGCGGTGGTGGGGGATGTATCGAGGGAGAGATAGCGGAGGGAGCGTTGGAATTCATCAGATAGGGAGGGGGCGAAGTTCAGGATGTCGCGGCTGAGTTGGCCGCTTCCCGCGCCGGCCTCCACCACCCAGAAGGGGTTGGGGCATTCCAGGAGCCGCGACATCCGGTAGAGTTGGAGACAGAGGAGGGCGCCGAAGGCGGGATGGGCGCCGGGGGCGGTATAGAAGTCGCCTGTTGCGCCGGTGGGCGAAGGGCCGCGGTAGTAGCCGCCGTTGGGCCAGTAGAGGGCCAAGTCCATGAATTCGGCGAAGGTTATTTTGCCCTTGGCCCGGATTTGGTGGGCGAGTTCTTGATCTAGGGGGCGCACGGGTTGGCAGGGAGGTCTGGATTCCGGTTTTCGCCGGAATGACGAGTATGGGGGGCAGAATGACATATGGGGGAAGAAGGGGGGGATTGGGGGAAGCCGAGGTTGGTGAGGATTTTGGAGATTGAGTAGCTGCGGTTGAGGGCGTAGAAGTGGACGCCGTCGACGCCCCAATCGAGGAGTCCACGCACCTGCTCGGTGGCGATTTCGATGCCGAATTCGCGCGTTGCGTCTTTGTCGTCTGAGAGTTCGTCCAGCTTCGCGTCAATCTCCCGCGGAATGGTGGAGCCGCAGAGGGCGGTGAACCGGCGGATCTGCTGGGTGTTCAGGATGGGGAGGATGCCGGCGAGGATGGGGGCGACGATGCCCGCTTTTCTCGCCCTGTCCATGAAGGAATAGAAGTAGCGGTTGTCGAAGAAGAGTTGGGTAATGAGGAAGCTGGCGCCCATCTCCAGCTTGAGCTTGGCGTACTCCAGGTCGCGCTCCGGGTTGGGGGATTCCAGGTGTCCTTCGGGGTAGCAGGCGGCGGCGACGTCGAAGTCGAAGTTTTGGCTGATATGGCGGATGAGGTCGGAGGCGTGGGCGAAGCCGCCCTTGACGGGGACGAAGTCGGACTGGCCGCGGGGAGGGTCGCCGCGGAGGGCGATGATGTTCTTGATGCCTGCCTGCTCCAGACGGGTTAGGACGCCGTGAATCTCTTCCTTGGTCTGGCCGACGCAGGTTAGGTGAGCCATAGGCAGCAGGTTGGTCTTTTCTTCGACGGCGGTGACGATCTCCTCGGTGAAGCCTTGGGTGGCGCCGCCGGCGCCGTAGGTGACGGAGATGAAATCGGGGCTGAAGGCGGCGAGTCTATCGATGGCCCGGAAGACGGCGGGGATGCCCTGCCGGGTTCTGGGCGGGTAGAATTCGAAGGAGAGGGTGGGGTTCTCCTTTAGTATTTCGGTGATTTTTATGGGAGGCCTCCGTCGTGCGCAACTATAGGGCGCGGGGTATATTTTAGCATTGACGGGGGGTTGGTTGGGGGCGTAGTGTTGTTGGCGTGGAATGTTGACGATTAAGCAGGGCTGACATGGTACAACGGACGATGACATACAGGGAGCAGAGCCGGGCGTTCATGGCGCAGGCGTATGAGGAGCTGGCGAAGGGGGATTTGGCGCAGGCGTCGAAGATGGGGTGGGAAGCGGCGGAACAGATGGTGAAGGCGGTTGCGGACGAGCGGGGATGGGGGCATGCCAGCGACCGGGACATCTACCATGCAATCGAATTGCTTGAGAGCGACACGGGCGACTCGGAGTTAGTTAATCTCTTCGGCGCCAGCATATACCTGTACTTAGATTTCTACGAAGACACCTATTCAGCTGATTTTATCAAGGACTGTCTTGGTCAAATTGAGGAATTTGTGATCAGGGTTGAGGATCTGTTGAATCACTTTCCTAAGCCAATGCAATCTCGTTGAACTCGGACAGAGCCGCAAAGTACAGAGAACAGAGTCTGGCGTTTATGGCACAGGCTTATGAGGAATTGGCCAAAGGAGACTTGCCGCAAGCCTCAGAAAAGGGATGGGGAGCGGCAGCCCAGATTGTAAAAGCCATAGCAGACGAGAGGGGATGGAGCCATTTTCGCCACCACGACCTATTCCGCGCCATTGACAGGCTCCATCGTCAGACTGGAGATTCGGAGTTAAAAGGGTTATTCACCAATGCCGGGTATCTTCACGTCAATTTCTACGAAAACACCTATACGTCGGGCTTCGTTGAAAGACGGCTTCGTTTGGTGGAGCGGTTTGTGAACAGGGCTGAGGACCTGCTAAGGGCGCAGACATAGTCCAACCGGCGGGCGGCGGTTTTGTTAACTGGGGGGCTGTGTGATAATCTGTAGCGGCGCGGACGGTCTTGGGCATTGACGCAGAAGCCAAGAAGTCCGCTCAATACACAAGCCTCGGAGGATAGAGCCTTTGCCGTTCAACTCCCGTCGCTCTCCGGTAATCGCCACGAATGGTATGGTGGCCACGAGCCAGCCGTTGGCGGCGATGGCGGGCCTGCGGATGCTGATGCAGGGCGGGAACGCCGTGGACGGGGCTGTGGCGGCGGCGGCGGCGTTGAACGTGGTGGAGCCGATGTCCACGGGGATAGGTGGGGATCTGTTCGCGCTGGTGTGGAACGCCTCAGACAAGGGCATTCGGGCGTTGAACGCAAGCGGACGCGCCCCCGCAGCCGCTGATTTGGAAGAACTGCGCGGGCAGGGGCATACCCACATTTCCAGCCTTTCGCCGCACGCGGTGACGGTTCCGGGGTGTGTGGACGGGTGGGATACGTTGATTGAAGAGTGCGGGGCGATGTCCTTATCGGAAGTGTTGGCACCGGCGATTGAGTATGCGACGACGGGCTATCCCGTATCGCCGATTATTGCGGCCGGATTTGCCGCGGGGCTGCCGAAGCTGACGCGATTTCCCTCCGGGAACGAGCTTTTGCTGGATGGTCGCGCGCCGCGGATGGGGGAGATGATGCGTCTGCCCGAATTGGGACGCTCCCTGGCAAGCATCGCGGAAGGGGGGCGGGACGCCTTCTATCTGGGGAAACCGGCTCGGCGCATTTCGGCTTACGTGCAGGAACGGGGAGGCTGGCTGGCGGAGGAGGATTTTGCCGGTCATAAGTCCACGTGGGACGAACCCATAAGCACTACGTATCGGGGCGTTACCTGCTGGGAATGTCCGCCCAACGGACAGGGAATCAACGCGTTGATGGCGTTGAACATCGCCGAGGAATTCGACATTGCGGGGATGGGGTTTCAGTCGGGGGCGACGTATCATCATCTGATAGAGTCGATGCGGCTGGCGTTTGCGGACGGGTTCAGGTACGTGGCGGATCCCCGCAGGGTGGACGTTCCTACAGATAGGATGCTGTCGAAGAAACGGGCCGCAAGCAGGCGGGGGTTGATTTCGTCGGAACGGGCGATGGCGGGGGTGAGTTACGATGCCAGCATGGGCGGCTCCGACACGGTTTACGTGACGTGCGTGGACGGGCAGGGGAATGCTTGCTCCCTGATAAACAGTTTGTTTCACGGGTTCGGGACGGGGCTGGTGGCGCCCGGGACGGGCATCGCGTTGCAGAACCGGGGCAGCAACTTCTCATTGGAGCCGGGGCATCCGAACGCGCTCGCGCCGGGAAAACGCCCCTTCCATACCATCATACCCGGCATGGCGACCCGCGGCGGGGAGCTTTGGCTCAGTTACGGAGTGATGGGTGGATTCCACCAGGCTCAGGGGCACTTGCAGGTGATGACCAGCATGGTGGACTTCGGATTGGACCCTCAGGCGGCGTTGGACGCGCGGCGGTTCAACGTGAATCTGGACGACACGACTACGTTGGAGCAGGACGTTCCAAGGGAGGTTGTGGATGGGCTGAGGGGGATGGGACATCGGATAACGCCGGAAAGCGGGGGCGCGGGGGTCTTCTTCGGCGGGGGGCAGATAATTCAGAGGGATTCGGATTCGGGGGTTCTCATCGGCGGGTCGGACCCGCGAAAGGATGGCTGCGCCGTCGGGTGGTGATTCGCGTATATTGTTAGAATGAACGGGAAGGGAACAGACCCCTTCCGACAGGAATCAAGAAAAACAAGGGAGGAATAATGTCTCTACAAGGCAAGGTAGCGTTGATAACGGGAGCAAGCGAAGACCCTGGCAGCCAGGTGGCGGTTGCGCTGGCGCGGGCGGGGGCGAAGGTGGCGGTTGAAGGGGTGGCCGGCGTGCAGGAGAAGGTGCTGCGAACGGTGGAAACCTTCGGCGGCGACGCGCTGCCCGTCCGCGGGGACGTGCAGGACGAGGCGGACGTGAGGCACATGCTGTCCAACGTGGAGGCGATTCTGGGGCCGGTTGACATTCTGGTCAACGCCGCAGGGCTGACCCTGGACAAGGCCCTGGAGGACTCCGGCGTGGGAGAGTGGGAGCAGGCGGCCATCGGCAAGGTCAGGGCCGCGTTCATTTGCAGCAAGGCCGTCGTGCCGGGAATGAAGGAGCGCGGCGTGGGACACGTCATTTCCATAGTTTCGGGCGTCGGTATCGGAACGGCGGGCGGCGCCGCGGAGCAGGCGCTTGCGGGGTTTACCGGCGCTTTGGGAGACGAGGTCGAAGGTTCCGGCGTGGTGGTGGCGCAGATAGAAGCCGGAGGCGCCAGCTCGGACGAGGTGGCAGAGGGGGTGGCGCTGCTGGCCGGCCGGGCTTCTTCCTCATCCAACGCCGCGCTTCTTGTAGGCGGATAGTCCGCAACGGATGCCTCAGATTTCCAGACAGGGAGAATTGGAATGAATGACCCTATGGGCGGTATGCATTGGATGCTGGTTACGCCGTTTTTCGATGACGAGTCGCTGGACCTGGACTCCGTTGGCCCGGTGGTAGAGAAGGCCGACGCAACGGGCTGCGCGGGGGTGGTGGTTCTAGGGGAGATGGGCGAATGGCGCCGGCTGCTGGACAGCGAACGGCCTGCCATCCTGGAGCGGGTGATGGACGCCGCCGAAGGCTTGCAGGTGACGGTGGGGACGACGGCGGCAAGCACCTTCGTGGCGGTGGAGCGGGCGAAGGAGGCGGAGCGGATGGGCGCCGCCGCGGTGATGGTGTCGCCGCCGCCTCTGGGGAAGCCGAATCCGGCGGCGGTCACGGCGTTCTACCAGCGCATTGCCGACGCCATAGACATTCCGTTGGTGGTGCAGGACTTCCCGCAGGCGTCTGGGGTGCACATGTCGCCGCAATACGTGGCGGAACTGGCGGATGCGATTCCTTCATTCAAGTACCTGAAGTTGGAAGACCCGCCGACGCCCAACAAGATAACGGCCATCCGCAACATCACGGGGGACAGGTTGGGGATATTCGGAGGGCTGGGGGGCGTGATGCTGCTGGACGAGCTTCGCCGGGGCGGCATCGGCGCGATGACGGGATTCGCCTACCCGGAGGCGCTGGTAGAGGTCATCAACCTTTACGACGCGGGAGATCACGAGAGGGCGATGGAGGTGTTCAACAAGTTCCTGCCGTTGATTCTCTTTGAGAACCAGGAGGGGATAAACCTGAGCATCCGCAAGGAAGCCGTCAAGCATCGGGGGATAATCCCGTCGGCGAAGGTGCGGCATCCGGCGGGGCCGATTGACGAGGTCACGCGGGGTGAGTTGATGCAGCTGATTGAGGAGTTGCGGCCCTGGGAAGTGGGGGGATAGGGGATGGGGATGAGGAAGGGAGAAGATGGATTCCCGCCTGCGCGGGAATGACGGAGTGGTGGTTGGAGGACGCTCGTCTGCTCGACCATTCGACAAGCTCAGCAACTGTCTTAAACGTCAAGAGATCTGGCGGACGGGGGCGGGGTTCCAGGTCTGGCCATGCTTGAGCATGGAATTGAGGATTACGATGAGCTTGCGCATGCAAGCGGTGAGGGCGACCTTTTTGGGCTTGCCGGCGTGGCAGAGACGGGCATAGAACTCCTTTATGTGGGGGTTGTGGCGGGTGGCGACGAGGGCGGCCATGTAGAGGGGGTTTCTGACCTGCCTGCGGCCGCCCCAGACGCTGCGCTTGCCCCTGAGGGAGCCGCTATCGCGGTTGAAAGGAGCGACGCCGACGAGGGCGGCGATCTGACCTCTGTGGAGTTCTCCGAGTTCGGGGAGTTCGGCCAAGAGAGTCGAGGAGAGGACAGGCCCCACGCCCGGGGTGGAGCGGAGCAGGTCGTCTTTGGCCTGCCAGTCGGGTCTGGATGCCAACCACTGGGCCATTTCCTTGTCCAGGGAGTCCAGGCTGTCTTGGAGCCATTGTATGTGGCTTTCCAGATGGGGACGGACCTGGGCGGTGGCGGTGCGGAGCCGGTTGCGCTCCTGGGTGAGCATCTCCGAAATCTGGCGGCGTCTGGCAACCATGGCGCGGAGTTCGCGGGTGGCGTCGTCGGGCAGAGGGCGGGGTTCCGGGGTAGTGGCTTCGGCAAAGCGGGCGAGGGTGCGAGCATCGAGGGCGTCCGTCTTGGCCAACTGTCCCACGGACCTGGCGAAGTCTCGCACCTTTCTGGGGTTGACTACGGACATGGGCACGTCGGAAGCCGTCAACTCGTATGCCAGGGGGAGTTCCAGTCCTCCGGTGGCCTCCATCACCACCAGTTGAGGGGACAACTTGCTGAGACGCTTCGCGAGGGCCGCTATGGCTGGGAACTCGTTGGCGCAGTGCCACGCCTCTCCCGTGGGACGCACGAACACGTCCAACCTTTTGGCGGACACGTCTATGCCTATGAACAACTTGTGCGCTTCCATATCCTTTCCTCCCTTGATACTATTGTTGCCTGCTCCGACCCGGCCTTGCACGATTCGGACTCCAAGGGTCCATTTAACTGTTCGGGTTCTGGGCTGGCGGGACGTGACGGTCAAGCTGAGCTCCGGTATCTGATACCCAGGGTGATCCGACCTGTCACGTCCTCTCTCACAAAGATACAAGGGTGAGCGGGGGGTGGACGTGGTTAAACCGGGATGACGTATGGGGGTGGGTATGAGTGACCGGGGGTTGGAGGGGCAGCTGGCGGAGATGGAGCGCTTCGCCGTGGGAATTACCCGCCAGGCGGGGGGGATTCTGCTGGAGCAGTTTCGGAAGCCTCTGATAGTCGAGTACAAGTCGAAGGGCAACACCAACCCCGTCACCGACGCGGACCGTCGCAGCGAGGAGTTCCTGCGGGAAGCGATACTGAAGGAGTACCCGAACCACGGGGTGCTGGCGGAGGAAGGCTCGCAGGTGGACGCGAAGGCGTCGGACTTCGTCTGGGTGTTGGACCCCCTGGACGGCACTGTCAACTATCTGAACGGGCTGCCGGTGTTCGGGGTTTCGGTAGGGGCGCTGCACAGGGGGGAGCCGGTTCTGGGGTGCATCTTCACGCCTTCGCCCACTCGTAGCGACGGCAGCGTCTACCACGCCAGGAGGGGGAACGGAGCCTTTCGGGACGGGGAGAGCATCCATGTATACGAGGCGGACAGCCCGCAACGGGGGAAGATTACCGTGTTTCCGTGGTCCTTCGCTGACCTGTACCAGCAGAAGAAAGGGCTGAAAGGACGCATCGGCGAGCTTAGGAGTCCCGGCAGCGTGGCCTACGAGTTGGCTATGACGGCAAGCGGGGTCATCCAGTACGCCATCTTTACCAGCCCGTGGGTGTGGGACGTGGCGGGGGGAATAACGCTGGTGACGGAGGCGGGAGGCTCCGCGCTGTTTCGTCAAAGGGGCGGCGGGGACTGGGGCGAGTTTCGTCGGTTCGCGACGCCGGAAGGGGATGGCCTGGACGCCGAGGGGTTGAAGAAGTGGAGGTCGTCGTGGGTTTTCGGAGGGACGGCGATGGCGCGGTACGTGACGAAGCACTTGCGGCCCCGGTCGCGTTTGTCTCGCAAGTTGGCGCGGATGAGGCGGCGGTGGTTGTGAGGCGGGTTTTGGGCGGTGGGGAGACGGGAGCGTTTCGGGCAAGGATTTAACCTGTTTTTGCGGTTGCATGCCCTGGATTTTGACTGCAAGTCGTATCGGATTTTATTGACAATAATGGGCGTGAATTCACGATAATTTACCCTAGCGAAAAGTAGCGGAAACCCCTCTGAAAATTGGCGGCGAGGGGGACGCGTCTTGAAGCGATTAACAGACGGGAAACGGGGAAGTCAAGTAAACGTGCGGAATGAGATTGCGGGAGGTTGCACAAGCGGTCGGTCCGCTTGCAGCTCCTTAATCGTCGCCGGAAGCCGGATGTAAACCACCAAGGACGCACTTATTACGTCCCATTTATTCGGGGCGGCCGCGTGTGGAATAGCACACGCAAGAGGAACCAATAACCGGCAGACGACGGCGCTTGCATCTTCCTTTCCGCATCCATGCTCAAATGAGGAAGGAGAACTGAACATGCAAGGCGAGGTATACGTTGTCAACTCGGGCAAGGGCGGCGTGGGCAAGACCACGGCCACTGCCAACATAGGGTCGGCCCTTTCCCTCAGGGGAAAGCGGGTCGTTCTCATCGACGCCGACATCGGCTTGAGAAACCTGGACGTCATCATGGGCCTGGAAAACCGGATCGTCTACGACCTGGTGCAGGTCATAGAAGGCGTTTGCCAGGTGCAGCAGGCGATGATTCGGGACAAGCTGACGGAGAACCTGTACGTGATTCCCGCCGCGCAGACGCGGGACAAGGAGGCGGTGACGGCGGAGCAGGTTAAGGAGTTGTGCGACAAGCTGAGGGAAGACTTCGACTACATCTTCATCGACTCGCCCGCCGGCATCGAGCAGGGGTTCAAGAACGCGATGGGCGCGGCGGACAAGGCTATCGTGGTGACAACGCCGGACGTGGCGGCGATTCGCGACGCCGACCGGGTAATCGGGTTCATCGAAGCGGCGGGGCTAACGAAGCCGCAACTGGTAATCAATCGAGTACGCCCCGGCATGGTGCGCCGCGGCGACATGATGACGACGGAAGACATTTTAGACCTCCTCTCCGTTCCTCTGCTGGGCATCGTGCCGGAGGACGAGCACATCGTGGTGTCGGGCAACCGGGGCGTGCCGGTGGTGCACGACAGCAAGTCGAGCGCCGGCGAGGCTTTTCGCCGGGTGGCGGCCCGGATTGAGGGAGAGGACGTCCCCATGCTCAAGCTGGAGGTAAACTATGGCATCTTCACGTGGATCAAAAGGATGGTGGGGTTCAAGGGACCAGTGGGCGCCAAGGTTTGAAGCGCTGAAGGACCTGGTCAAGAAGCAGCAACCCGCCATCGACGGTCTGAAGGAGATGGCCAGGAAAGCTCCCTCCATCGCGGACTTGCGGGAGAAGGTAAAGCAGTCAAAGGCCCTGGACAACGTGGGTGGGATGGTCAAGCAGGTCTTCGAGAAGAAGGAGGCCAGCCGGGAGAACGCTCACAGTCGGCTGAAGGCGGTGATGCTTCAGGACAGGACTACGATGACCGCGGAGGCGCTGGTGGACTTGCGGAACCACATCATCGTGCTGCTGGCGAACTACGTTTCGGTGGACCGGCGACGGTTGGAGATGGACATCAAGCAGTCCGGGGAGTCGCTGGTGCTGACGGCCAACGTGCGGGTGGACCTGGAGCCGCAGGAGTTCAACGTGGGCGGGGAAGGAGAATTCGAGGAGCGGGATTGGCTGCTTTCTCCCAAGCGGACGGCGGCGCTGCGCCGGGACCTGATGGACACGGTTGGCAGCTACATGCCCATCTATCCCGATTCGGCAGAGGTGCGGGAGGAGCACTTCAGCGCCTACGTGATGGTGTACACGAGCTTGAGGATAGCGGACGGGGTGGGGTTCGACGAGAAGGCGGAGCGGGAGATGGCGGCGAGCTTCCTGTCGGGGGATTTTTAGGAGGGCGGGGAAGTGTGCCCACGAGGGACGCCCCTACGGGATGTTGAGGGGTAGAAAGGTAGGAGGATAGGGAAAGGGCGTTAGTCGATTGTGCCGTTGGGCGGCGATTCGGTGAAGGGTTCGCCGCGGGATTCGGCGTCTTCCTTGCGGGCGAGCCAGTCCTGCCAGAGGCTGCGCTCTTCGGCGCGGGCTTTGGCGATGGCTTCGCGTCCTTCGTTACGGCCTTGCTGCAAGCCCTGTTCCAGACCTTGTTCGCGGGCCGCTTCCAGTTGTTTTTTGTGGCGCTTGTCCATCCATTGTTTGATGCCGTGGGCCAGTACCATGCCTGTCCTCCATGTTTCCACGAGGGCGAAGGCGGTGATGCCGGACGTCATTCCCGCCACGCCGAGACGTGCGAAGATGTTGGATATGGTTGTTATTATATCCTGTTGGGCGCGGATTTCTCCAGCGATTACGAAGCCGCCGCCGATGATGTAGAGGATGAGGAAGATGCCGAAGTACCAGTATCTGGCGGCGGCGACGATGCTCCAAATGGTTTCTCTTGGCTCCGGGGACGGGTTTGCGTCTACTATGGTAGCCTCCTCGTGAGGGTGATGATTGTGGGGGTCAAGTATACAGGAATGAGGGGGCTTTCATCCTCTAACCGCCTGCCCTTCTGTAGGAGCGACCGGCCGGTCGCCCCTACCCCGTTGTCGCTCATCCTGACCCCAATCCTATCCGCTCATCCTGAGCTTGTCGAAGGGCGAAGGGTCGAGGGGGGGTGGGTTGAAGAGAGGGGCGTTGGGCGTTAGGATACGGGAATGCTGGACTTGATTATTCGTGGAGGACAGGTGGTCACGCCGACGGGCGTGGGCCGGTGGGACGTGGCCGTTCAGGGAGAGAAGATAGTCGGCGTCGTGCTGCCCGGGTCGCTGGGGGACGAGGCGGTTGAGGTCATTGACGCGACGGGGAAGATTGTGATTCCCGGCGGGGTGGAGGCTCACACCCACGTGGGATTTCCCCATCGGGACAGAATATGGGGGAACACGACGACGGCGGGGCCGGAAGATCTGTCGCTGGCGGCGCTGTGGGGCGGGACGACTACGATGATGGACTTCGCCATCGCCACGCAGCCGGGGAGCGACGACGTTCTGGCGGCGGTGGAGACCCACGCCGCCCTGTTTCCGGGGCGGATGTACATCGACTACTCCTTCCATTGCAGCTTCCACGGGCCTTCCACGACCACCCGAAACATTCCGCGCATCAGGGAGCTTATCGACGCGGGGTTTCCCAGCATCAAGGTGTACACGACGAACCACGCGCCTCGTCCCAATCGTCCTATCACGATGATCAGCACGGGGCAGCTGGTGTCCGTCATGGAGCAGGCGGCGGAGCACGGCGGCATCGTTGCGATTCACGCCGAGGACGACGAGGTCGTCCAGTGGAATTACGAACTGGCGCGGGAGCAGGAGGAGTGGGCCTGGTACTATCTGCCCAAGATTCGGTCTAACCTGTCGGAGGACTTGGCGGTGCGGCGGGCCATCACTGTCGCTGAGCACACAGGCGCGGCGATGTACATCGTCCACACAAGCGCAAGCGAGGGGGTCGAGGCCATCGCCGAATCGAGGGCGAAGGGGCATCCGGTGGACGGGGAGACGATTCTTCTCTACTGCTCCTTCAACTCGGAGAACTACAAGGAGCACGACGGGATGAAGTACCATACCTATCCGTCCACCAAGTCGGAGACGGACAGGATGCGGCTGTGGGACGGGCTGCATCGGGGAGATTTGAACATTCTGGCCACGGACGCCATCGGGACGAGTTACGCCGACAAAATCAAGGGGCGGACGGTGGTGGACGTGCAGGGCGGCAACATCGGCATCGAGATTCGGATGGGCGTCGCCTATTCGGAAGGCGTGGTGAAGCAGGGGATGTCGCTGGAGCGATACGCGGCGATTACTTCGACAAATCCGGCCAAGCTGCTGGGGTTCTATCCGCAGAAGGGGGCGATTGCGGCGGGCAGCGACGCGGACATCGTGGTTCTCGACCCGAACGAGCGTAGGATTGTCTCGATGGAGGACCTGCACATAGGGGATTACAACCCGTGGGAGGGCTGGGAGGTGCAGGGCTGGCCGACGGCGGTGACGCTGCGGGGCAAGGTGATGGTGAAGGACGGGCGGTTCATGGGGGACGCGAGCCACGGGCGGCTGATTCCGCGCAAGTTGAGTCAGGCGGTGTTGAAGGGGCCGATCACGTAGAGCGTCGTTTGGCTTTCCTTGACACTCCCAAACCTCGCTGATAGGCTGTTTTCAGCCCAACGCCCCACCAACCGAGAGCCACGAAGATGGCCCAGGTGCGGCGTCATCCCCAAGTCCATGACGTAAGGCGGGGTGCGAACGGGCGCAAGGAAAACGCAAAGGGAGAGCAGATGGTCCAGAATAGTTATCCTGAGTTAAATATGCCGGCGAGGGTCCTTCTCAGCACCGGCCCGGTCAACGTGCATCCGAGGGTATACAAGGCGATGCAGACGCCCGTGGTGGGCTACGGGGAGGCGGTTTTCATTCCCGTCATCGACGGCATAGCCGCGATGCTCGCGGAGGTGTTTCAGACGAAGGAATCGCTGACGATGGCGCTGTCTGCGACGGGTTCGGCGGGGATCGAGGCGGGGATGGCGAGCGTGTTGGAGCCGGGAGACGTGGCGGTCATCGGCAACTACGGCTTCTTCTGCGAGCGGATGATTGAGATGGCGCGGCGTCAGGGCGCGGAAGTCGTCACCGTCGATGGCGAGTGGGCGAAGCCGTTGGACCCGTCGGCGATGGAGGCGGAACTGAGGAAGCACAAGTCGGTGAAGCTGGTCGGCATGGTGCACGCCGAGACTTCCACGGGAGTCAGCCAGCCGTTGGCTGAGGTGGCGCGGATGGCGAAGGAGCACGACGCTCTGATGTTCACCGACGCGGTTACGTCCTTCGGGGGCAGCGAGGTTTCGGTGGACGAGTGGGGGATAGACTACGTTTCGAGCGCGTCGCAGAAGTGCCTCAGCTGCCCGCCGGGGCTGGCGCCGGTGGCGGTCAGCCAGTCCGCGCTGGATGCGATGAATGGCAGGGACAATCCCCCGTCCACCTGGTATCTGAACATTCCGCAAATCGCGGAGTACTGGGGCAAGGATCACGTCTATCATCACACCGTGCCCATCAGCAGCCTGTACGCGCTGTACGAGGGGCTGCGGGTGGCGCTGGACGAGGGTTTGTCCGACCGGTACGAGCGACACCAGCGCAACGCAGCGGCTCTTCGCGCCGGGCTGGAGGCATTGGGGCTTGCCGTCATTTCCGACGAGAATCACAGGCTGGCCCAGATAACGCCCGTGGCGGTTCCCGAAGGGGTGGACGAGGCCAACGTGCGGGCGCGGCTGTCCGGCGATTATCTCATCGAAATCTCCCGCGGGCTGGGCCAGTTCGCCGGCAAGATATGGCGAGTCGGGCTGATGGGAGAGGCCAGCACGGGCGCGAACCTGCTGCTGCTGCTGTCCGCCTTGGAGGAGATTCTGCCGAAGGAAGGCTACGAAGTCCCCGCCGGGGCCGGAGTAGCCGCCGCAAGCAAGGCTCTCGCCGCTTCCTAGCGACCCAGGTTAACGTTTTCGCCACAAGGGGCGGGACGCCGTCCCTTGTCATCCGTCATTCGCGAGAATTGGAGCGTAGTTTGACCATCTATCAAGTTGCAGTCATACCCGGCGACGGGATCGGCCCTGAGGTCATCGACCAGGGCTTGCGCGTTCTGACAGGGTTGGGGCGGCGCTTCCACTTCGGCTGGGAGTTCACGCATCTGCCGTGGGGGTCGGACTACTATTTCGAGCACGGGCGGATGATGCCGGAGGACGGGCTGGAGACGCTGCGTCCCTTCGACGCCATCTACTTCGGCGCGGTGGGACATCCTGAGATACACGACCACGTGACGTTGAACAACCTGCTGCTTCCCATCCGACGCGGGTTCGACCAGTACGTTTGCATGAGGCCGAGTCTGCTGTATCCGGGGGTGAAGTCGCCGCTGAACGGGAAGAAGGCGCGGGACATCGACATGGTGGTGATTCGGGAGAACACGGAGGGGGAGTACGCCAACGTGGGCGGCTTCCACTACGAGGGGACGCCGCAGGAGATGGCGGCGCAGACGTCGGTGTTTACGCGGCGGGGCTGCGAGCGGGTCATCCGGTTCGCCTTCGAGCTGGCGCAACAGCCGGACCGACGGGGGAAGGTGACTTCCGTCACCAAGTCCAACGCGATGGGGTACGGCATGGTGCTGTGGGACAGGGTGTTTGAGGGCGTGGCGGCGGAGTTTCCGGGGGTGGCGACGGAGTCGCTGCTGGTGGACGCCGCGTGCATGGACTTCATCCGCAGGCCGGAGGATTTCGACGTGGTGGTGGCGAGCAACCTGTTCGGGGACATATTGACGGACATCGGGGCGATGATTACGGGGAGCATGGGGTTGGCGGCGAGCGGGAACATCGACCCGGAGCGGCGGTTTCCTTCCATGTTCGAGCCGGTGCACGGCAGCGCGCCGGACATCGTCGGCAAGGGGTTGGCGAACCCGCTGGCGGCGATACTTTCGGGGGCGATGATGGCGCGTCATCTGGGGCAGGAGGAGGCCGCCGTCGCCCTGGAAGCGGCGGTGGTGCAGACGTTGGAGGAGGGGGAGGCGCTCACGCCGGACCTGGGCGGCGGCGCGTCCACGGAGGAGGTGGGCGACGCGGTGTTGCAGGCGTTGGATGAACGAAACAACGGCGCGCCGAAGACGTGGTGGGTATATGAAAATCTGCCGCGGAGACGGGGGCGCGTCCACGTGGGGGACTGCTCATTCTGCAACGACGGGCAGGGGCTTCATAATTCGTCGGCGCCGACGGGGCACTGGTACGGACCGTTCTCAACTACGGATGCGGCTATCGAGCAGGCGTTGGAGACCCGCGCCTCAGATTTGGCGGGATGCGGGGTTTGCCAGCCGGGGGTGGGGACGCTGCGGCAGCGAAATACATAGTAAGGGGCCGGCAAGGTTTGAAGACCTACTGGGTGTACGAGGATGACTCTACAAGTTGGGCGCGAATCCATGTGGCCGATTGTCCACACTGCAACGATGGGCAAGGTGTACAAGACACCCGTCTTCCCGACAATCGATGGCATGGGGCATTCACGACATTGAATGCCGCCATCGAAAAGGCATTGAGCACCCAAGCTCGTGATGTTGGGGGATGTGGCTTTTGTCAACCGGAGATAGGAACTCTCCGGTAGCCAACTTCCTGGCGTCCTTCACTCCACCATTTCGGGCTTGACCGCCGCGGCCCACGCCTGGAGTCCGCGACGGAAGGCGAGCATCCCCATCGGCATGACGACGGTCTGGAGGGCTTCGAGGATTTCCTGAGGCGTCGCGCCTTCCTTCAGCGCCACTTCCACGTGAGCCTGAATCTGCTCCACGTCGGCACGGAGGGCGGCTTCGACGGCGATTTGCAACAGTTCCTTGGTCTTCCGGTCGAGGAGGCGCTGGCTGGTGTAGGTGTATTCGAGGAAGGGGTCGTACTTCTTCACCCACTCGAAGTCCTGCGCGGCCATGATGCGGTGCATCTCCAGGACGTAGCCGCGCTTCCGTCCCATCTCCTCCAGGTAATCTCGCTTCTCCTGCATGGTCATGGTATGTCCTCCTATTGGTTGATTTGGGGTAGGCGGGCGGGTTTGAAACCCGCCCCTAGGAAACCCTATCCGATAGGCAAGCCTTGCCCGTGGGTATGCCGGCAAGTATAGTCAATCGGAGGCGTTATGACAGAGTTGGAGAAGCTGCAACGGAAGATTGTCGGGTGTACGCGCTGCCCGCGGCTGACGGAGTACCGGCGGGAGGTGGCGCGGAAGAAGCGGCGGATGTATCTCGATTGGGAGTATTGGGGGAAGCCGCTGCCCGCCTTCGGCGACCCGGAGGCGCGGGTGCTGCTGCTGGGGCTTGCGCCCGCGGCGCACGGGGGCAACCGGACGGGGCGGATGTTTACGGGGGATCGGAGCGGGGATTGGGTATTCGGCACGCTGCACCGGTTCGGGTTCGCGAGTCAGGCGGAATCGACGCATCGGGGGGATGGGCAGTCGTTGAAAGGGGCATATATTACGGCGGCGCTTCGGTGCGCGCCGCCGCAGAACAAGCCTCTGCGGGAGGAGTTGGCGAACTGTCAGCCGTATCTGCTGCGGGAGTTGGAGTTGTTGGAGAACGTGAGGGTGGTGGTGGCGTTGGGACGGATTGCCTTCGACGCTTATCTGCGGCTGCTGAGGGAGCAGGGGCATTCGCTGCCGTCGCCGCGTCCGAAGTTCGGGCACGGGGTGGCGCATGAGATGCCGGACGGGCGGGTGCTGGTGTGTTCCTACCATCCGAGCCAGCAGAATACGCAGACGGGGCGGCTGACGCAGGAGATGTTTGACGGGGTGTTCGCGACGGTGCGGGGGTTGGTGGGGGAATAGGTTGGGGGGTAATGGGGGACACCCTCACCTTAATCCTCTCCCTCAAGGAGACCTTTGCGTAACTGACGGATGGGACATCCGCCCCGCCCGAATCACCCTCATCCTAACCTTCTCCCTCAAGGGAGAAGGGATAAGAGGGGACTGGATTCCGGCTTTCGCCGGAATGACGGGAGGGTGTGAGGGGGAAGGGGGATGGATTCCCGCCTACGCGGGAATGACGAGTAAGAGGAGCGGGAATGACGGGGGGGGTGAGGGGGAAGGGGGATGGATTCCCGCCTCCGCGGGAATGACGAGTAGGGGGAGCGGGAATGACGAGTAAGAGGAGCGGGAATGACGGGGGGGTGTGAGGGGGAAGGGGGATGGATTCCCGCCTCCGCGGGAATGACGAGTAGGGGGAGCGGGAATGATGAGTAAGAGGAGCGGGAATGACGGGGGGGTGTGAGGGGGAAGGGGGATGGATTCCCGCCTCCGCGGGAATGACGAGTAGGGGGAGCGGGAATGATGAGTAGGGGGAGCTGGAATGACGGGAGGGTGTGGGGGAGGGAGAGGGGTGGTTCGCGAACCGCCTCTACGGACGGGGATGTTATTCCAGCAGGCCTTTGATTTTGCCCATGAGTCCGCCGGAGGAGGACTTGCCGGAGGAGAGGCCCTGTAGGAAGCCGGCCCATTCCTTCTCGGCGGAGGCGGTACGCTTCAGGTCTTTGATGCGCTTTTTCATCAACTCCAGGACGCGCTTCTCCTCGCCGGCGTCGAGCCAGAAGCCGTGGCCGTCGACGCAGAAGTCGATGGGGAGGTCGTAGGCGCGGTAGTTGAAGGTGGTCATGCGCTTGCCGCACTTGGGGCAGTAGATGTCGCTGGCGCGCTCGGCGTATACCATGCTGCCCTTGACGGAGTCGTCGGCCAGGACGCGGTCTTCAAGTTCGTCCAACTCGTGGTAGTCGAGCCACATGCCCTGGCAGTTGGGGCAGGCGTCAACCTCGATGCCGAGATGGGTCTTCACAATCAGATATTGGCCCTTGCAGCGCGGACATTCCATGACAGCCCCCCTACGGATGACGCGGTTTGGTTAGTGTAATGCTAACACATTTCTAGATTCGCTGAGGGGCATCGCGCTCGACCCTTCGACAGGCTCAGGACAGGCCCTTCGCCCTTCGACAAGCCCTTCGACAAGCTCAGGACGAGTGGGGGAATCACCCCCATCTCAATCTTCCCCCGTCAAGGGGGAAGAGGTTAATCGGCACCCCTGGCAGGGTTATGCAAAGGTCTCCATTATCAGTCGGGGGCGGGCTGTTGTTGTAGTAGGGATGATTCGTTTCGTTTGGCTTCCTTTTTTTCTGTGGTGGGATACGAAGGGGGTTTTCATAGCTGATTCGGGGGAAATTCGGCATTCGTTATATGTTGTGGTAAGAACGAATGGGGGGGCTTTTACCATAGAGGTAAGGGTTCGGGAGGGCGGTTGTTTGTTTGTGGATTTCGCCTATATGTTTCATGTTGGGATGATAGCAGGGGATGGTGGTTGGGGTCAAGGGGAAGATGGCAGGTTTGGGGGGAGTCCGCTCGACCCTTCGACAGGCTCAGGACAGGCTTAATCCTCTCCCTCAAGGGAGAGGAGAAGAAGGGGATGGATTCCCGTTTTCACGGGAATGACGGAGGGTTGGTTGGGGGTTAGCGGGCGGCGAGGGATTTTTGGACGGCGGCGAGGGATTCGGCCATTGTGCGGGTGGGGAAGGGGGGAGGGTCGACGGGGTGGATGACTTTGATGGAGACGAAGACGGGGCCTTCCTCCGACAGGATGTCTTCCAGGGAGAGGGCCAGGTCTTCCAAGTCGTCAATGCGGTGTACGGAGGAGTAACCCGCTTCGTCCGCCAAGGCTGCGTAGTTGGCGCCGCTGATGCCGGGGATGGGAGAGCCGCCGGTGGAGCGGTGGCTTGCGTCTTCCAACAGAAAGTGGACGAGGTTGGGGGGCGCGGAGGCGGCGGTGGTGAGGAGGGCGCCGGGGTTGGTGCGTAGGGCGGCGTCGGTGTCGAGGATGAGGACTTTGGCGTCGGGGCGGGCGAGGGATACGCCGAGAGCTACGTCGGCGGCCTTGTCCTGGCAATCGGTCAGGTCCACGTCCAGGTCGCGGCGGGCGGAGACGGCGCTCCAGTGGCGGAGGGCGGCGGAGGTGGAGACTACGACGGCGTCGCGGCGTCGGCTGTGAATGAGGCGGGCGGCTTCAGGGGCGGGAATCAAGGGGACGGCCGGTCGGGGGCGCGGCGGGCCCGCACCATGAGCCACGCGCCGAGGAGGATGAGGATGCCGCCGCCGATTCCGGGGAGGGGCTGACCGTTGAGGAAGGCGAGGTAGAGCAGGTAGAAACCGGCGCCCATCGTCAGGACGCCCAAAAGGGGAGCGAAGATTGCGTTCAGGACGAATTTGAGCATGGGAAGGGGGCTTATTCGGAGAGGGCTTGTCGGAGTTCCTGGACGGCCAGGGGGGTGGTGCGATTGGCCTTGGGGCGCAGGTTGATGGGGGTGTTTTCGATTTCGGGGGTGATTTTGAGGTTGACGAGAATCGGCCCCTGCTTCTGAAGAATGTCGCCTACGCTGCTGGCAAGGTCTTCCAGGTTGTCGAACTCGTAGGCGGCGGCGTAACCGGCGCCGGAGGCCATCTCCTTGAAGCTGACCTTGCCGTCGGCGGGGATGGGCTGGCCGCCGGTGACGGCGTAGCAGCCGTTGTCGAAGACGAAATGGTAGAGGTTGGAGGGCGCGCGTTCGCTGATGGTGGTGAGGGTGCCGAGGTTCATCACGAGGCTGCCGTCGCCGTCGAGGATGAGGACGCTGCGGTCGGGCTGGGCGAGGGCGAGGCCGAGGGCGAAGGAGGAGGCCTTCCCCATCGCGCCGCCGACGGGGACGTCCATAGTTTCGTTTTGGGAGACGACGGGCCAGCCGAAGCGGGGATTGCCGGCGCCCATTGTGGTGACGACGATGGCGTCGTTTCTGTTCTGCTCTATTACGCGGCAGGCTTCCAGGTTGTCAATCATTTTTCTTTCTCTTGGGGGCCAAATTCGGGGGCGGCTGCACTATTGAGATTCTTCGACGCTTGGCTCCTCAGAATACGTGCGGGCACCCTTCGACAAGCTCAGGGTGAGCGGTGGGGGGTGGGCTAGGCGCCGAATTCGGTGCCGACGAGGACGGCGACGGGCTTGGAGTCGCGCTTGGCCTCGTTCATGGCTCTGGATATGAGATAGGCGTCGTCATCCGTTTCCACCAGGTAGAAGTTGATGCCCCAGGCGTGGATGATGTGCTCGGTGTACTTGGCGGCGGAGTCGCGGGTAATCCCGTGCCTGTCCCAGCCACGGTAGCCGACGAGCATGACCAAGGGCTGGTCCACGTCCAGGCCCAGGCCGCGGATGGAGTCGCCGGACTCGAAGATGCCTGTGTTCTGGATGAGGGCGACGGGCTTCTTGCCGCCTACCCATAGGCCGGCTGCGATGGCCATAGTCTCGCCCTCGCGGGAAACGGGGACGAGCTCAAGGGTGGGGTCCGCCATGAGCTGCTCGTACATGAAGTTGGTCTCGCTGTCGGGGAGCCACACGATATGGGTGACTTCGTTCTTCCTGAGTTCCGAGATGATGGCGTGGGGGTGGAGGACTGTTTCGGGCTGGTCCATGACTGTTTCTCCTGCGGTGGTGGGGATGTGTGGCTACGTTGGAGTTTCGCTCATAGTACCAAGGGGGATGGCGTGGGTCAATAAAGAGATTGACAGGGGGGGTGCGGGTAGTAGGGTGAGGTCACTCTTGCAGGAGTACGGATTCCGTTCCGAGGACTGGCTTCGCGCCCCCTTGGTTCCGAGCGGAACCTGGTCGCTTCTGGAAGAGTAGCCAATCCCATCTCCAAGGGGGTTTCTGTATGAGGTTCGTCACTTTTTCCCTAGCGTTGGTCGTCGCTGTCCTTACACTTGCGTCCATCGGCTGTGCAGTTACGGAGGAGGAAGCTGAGCAGGCCGAGTTCGACATAGCCGACCGTCCGATCGACGTGCGGGTTACCGCAACTCGGCTGATGGAAGACTACGGAAACTATACGGTGGCGGCAAATCAGCAGTACAATGGGAAGGTTCTTGCTGTGAGCGGGACTGTTGAGTCTGTGTCGGGAGGCACGGAAGGCGACGCGCTATACGTGGAACTCAGAACGGGGGACTTCAGCATCGTCAGCGTCCGATGCTACTTTGCGCCGGGGCGTCTTGATGAGGTAACCAGCCTAAACAAGGGCGACCGGGTGGTCTTGCGGGGTTTGGGCGATGAAGAGAAGGACAGGGACCCGTTCAGCATTGAGGTGATTGGTTGCAGCAAGTTAGAGGAGTGAGGTAACGGAAATGAGGATTGCAGCGTTAATCATAGGGATATTGGGGGCTGTAGCCGGCCTCATTGGCGCAATTGTGGTGTTGGCGGTAGGCGGGATAGGCGTTGTGCTGGAAGCCGAAGGAGGCGGAGAGGTAGTTGGTTTAGGTTTCGGTGCGCTTCTGATGTCGGTGATTGGACTTGTGGGCGCGACGCTGGCGATATCCAAGCCGAAACTGGCGGCTACGTTGATGGCTGTGTCGGCTATTGTAGGGCTTGTCCTGATCTTCGTCGGATATATTCTGGCGACGGTGTTGCTGTTGATTGCGGCTTTGCTGGCGTTTCTGGGGCGGCATTCGGAGACAGATACGCCATCGGATGGGTAGATACGGCCTTTCGTAATAGACGCTTGTTTCTCAACTTTGCCGCAAATCTACCAGCTTCCAATTGCGACACGCACAGAAAGGTGCGATAATCGTACCGTGACTGGGCGCGAGTTCATCAGGCGAGCCAACAGGTATGCCCGCAAGACAGGACGAACCTTCCGTTTTGACCCAACTCATGGGAAGGGAAGTCATGCCAGAGTTCATGTCGGTTGCAGATATGCTACGATGAAGCGAGGAGAGTTAAGCAAGGGCACATTGGCCGCAATGCTGCGTCAGTTGAATATCGACCGGAAGGACTTCTGAGCCATGATTTACGCCTACCCCTGTCTGCTGACGGATGACGAAGAAGGCGGCCTCGTAGCCACGTTTCCCGACGTGCCGGAGGCTATCACTGGCGGCAGAGACCGTGATGAGGCTTTGGCTGAAGCAGAGGACGCCTTGGCGGTAGCCCTTGCCGGATACGTCCACGAAAAGTGGGACATCCCTGCACCCAGCGCACCGACGGCAGATCAGCCGTCTGTCCCTGTCCCCCCCGTGGTCGCCGCCAAGCTCGCTCTATATTCGGCTATGAGGGAGCAACGCATTACGAAGGTGGATCTGGCCCAAAGGCTTGGCGTCAGCGAGTCCGCTGTGCGTAGGTTGACCAATCCCGATCATCGTTCTCACGTTGGCAGCGTTCACAGGGCTCTCAAATCCGTGGGGCTCACCCTTCGGGTGGACGTTACCGCCGACTAAAGCCGTCAAGGGTTCCGCGAATTCGCATCTCTGGCATATAACGCCGATTCCGTCTATCCTCGTGGGGGTTGGGGCGGTTATTCATCGTCTCAACGTGAACGCTTTTGGGGAGGTCTGCCATGCGAATCGGAGTATTGACGGGAGGGGGCGACGCCCCCGGTTTGAATGCGGCAATCCGCGCCATTACGAGGAAGGCCGTGGTGGAGGGGATAGAGGTCATCGGGTTTCGCAACGGGTGGCTGGGCGCGCTTACAGGTTCGTGGATGCCTCTGGACATCCAGGCGGTAACCGGGATTCTCCCACGGGCCGGGACGATTCTCGGCTCGTCGCGCACCAATCCATATACGCGGGAGGGCGGGCCGGAGATGGTGAAGAGGCAGTTGGAGGAGCTTGGGGTGGACGCGATGTTGCCCATCGGAGGGGAGGATACGCTGGGGGTTGCGGCGCGGCTTTCGGAGGAGGGGGTGAAGCTGGTGGGGGTGCCGAAGACTATCGACAACGACTTGTACGGCACGGATTATTCCATCGGGTTCGACACGGCGGTGGAGGTGGTCAGGGACTCGCTGGACAAGCTGCATCCGACGGCGGAGGCCCACGACAGGATAATGGTGGTGGAGGTGATGGGCAGGCACGCGGGATGGCTGGCGACGGTCGGGGGGCTATCGGGAGCGGCGCACGCGGTGTTGATACCGGAGCAGCCCTTCTCGTTGGCGGACTTGCTCCAGCGAATCAGGAGGCGTCACGAAGAGCTTGGGAAGATGTTCAGCCTGGTGGTGGCGTCGGAGGGGGCGAAGTGCGCCGATTGGGGCGTGGAGGTGACGAGCAGCGACCAGTTGGACGAGTTCGGACACGTGCGGCTGGGGGGCATCGGGCACCGGCTGGCAAGAGAGATTGAGGCTCGGACGGGGTTTGAGACGCGGGAGGTTGTGCTGGGCCACTTGCAGAGGGGAGGGAGTCCTTCGGCCTTCGACCGGGTGTTGGCGACAAGGTTGGGCGTGGCGGCGGTGAAGGAGGCGCAGGCGGGGAATTTCGGGGTGATGGTGGGGTTGAAGGAGGGGAGGATTCAGACGACGAATCTGCAAGAAATCCGGGGGAAGATGCACGAGTTGGACATGGAGTTGTACGGGCTGACGGAGTTGTTTTATTAGCTTGTCCACGACCTACGCGAATTGACGCATTTCAGCAATTCCCATAGAGTTACATGCCTCCGACTATTTTGAGAGCCACAGGCAATGCAAGACGATAAGATTAAACTCACACTGGACTTGGACCCCGACTTTCAGCGAAGGCTGGAGGTCGCTGCCGACTTCAAGGGAATCAGCGTAGGCGGGTACTGTCAGACGGCCATTGAGAAGGAGTTGACGAAGGATGAATCTAACGGAGGGCACGGGGTGGCGGTCGTGAAGCCGGACCATGAAGTGTTTGCGGAGCTGCGTATGGAGATTTTCAAAGGGAAGAAATTGCCAGGCGACTCCGCCGAGTTTATCAGAGAGGCCCGCCGGATCAGGGATGCCGAAATCGAGGGTCGCTCGTGAGTAGGTTTGTCGTTGTAGACGCAAGCCTGGCGGTGAAGTGGCTGGTTGAGGAAGATGACTCAGACAAAGCCCACGCCCTTTTGGAATCCTGGGTCGCACAAGACGTTACCCGAATAGCCCCCTATCTGATGCCCTTCGAGGTTGCCAACGTCCTTCACAGGCGCGTTATTCGTAGGGAATTCAGCGTCGATATCGGAACGCGCATGATGGCGCGACTGCTTGGTTCTCAATTGCAGTTTCATTATAGCCCCAAGCTGCATATCAGGGCGCTGGAATTGGCAAGCGAACTTCGGCAGGGGGCGGTCTACGATGCTCATTACTTGGCGCTTGCGGAGGAGTTTGGTTGCGAACTGTGGACTGCCGACCGAAGATTTCACCGCGCAACCAGTCAATCCATAGAGAACCTGCGTTGGATCGGGGAGTTCACTATTTCCAGGTAATTGGGAGGCGGGGTTAGCGGAGGTAGTTGAAGCTGTAGACGTCTTCCATTGCTTCCACCATTTCGAGGGATTCGCGGGCGGCGTCCTCGATGGCGGCGTCTCCCACTTTGATGCAACGGCGGAGGGCTTTCTTGGCGAGGGGGCCGCCGATGGCGCCCACGGCTCTGATGGCGGATAGCTGCACCTGCAAGTCGTCGTCATCCATCAATGGAATCAGGTGGGGGACGGCGAATTCCTCCTCCAGCTGGGCGCAGGCGTTGGCGGCTTCGAATCGGAGGGGCGGGCTGGGACTCTTAATCTCCTTCACCAGATGCTCCAGCCAACGGGACTCGCCGGTGCGGCCCATAGCGTAGAGGGCGCTGCCCTTCAAGGAGAGGTCGTCGCTGGCGTAGGCCCAGCGGATGAACTCGTCTACCTTGGGGGCATTGAGGGCGGCGGCGGACTCCAGGGAGCGGCGTCGAACCGTCAAATCCTCCGACTCGTCTTGCAGGGCTGTCAGCAGGCATTCTTCGATGATGGGGCCGTCCTTGGGGAGGAGCTTGCCCTGCTGGGCGAGTTCGGCGAATTTGCCGAGGGCCACGGCGGCGGCGGCGCGAACGTCGGCTGAAGGGTCGTTGGCAAGAAGGTCGCAGAGGGGCGTGATGAGGCGGCGTTCTTCGTGTTCCCACAGACCTTCGATGGCTCGCTGACGCACCCCTTCGTCATCGTCGCGGAGGCAACGTCGGAAGACGGCGCTGAAATCCAGTTCAGTCCTGTCATTGCTGAGGTCGATCAGTCTATCCAAAATGGAAACTTTTCTATCGGTGGAGGAGGTTTTCCAGGCTGAGACTACATCCACCACTTGAGAAGCGGAGAGGTCGCTTAGGTGATACAGGAGGGAATTCTCCGGGGTTTCGTCTTCCGAACGGAGAGCGTCAAGGCAATGTTCGAGGGAAAGGTTTTGCTTGCTTGTCAATTCGCTATTCTCTGGTGGCGACGGAGACGCCGCCGCAGTAGACGCTGGGGGTGTTGAAGGAGCCGCCCAACCAGGTGGCATCGCTGCCGAGGCCGCGCAGTTCCTTCAGGACGTTATATACGTTTCCGTTTATGACGGTGTTCTTGAGCCTGCCCGTGATTTTGCCGTTTTCGACGCGGTAGCCGAGGAGGACGTTGGCGTTGAATTCGCCGGCTAGGATGTTGCTCTGGCCCGCGCCGAGGAGACGCTCGACGACGATGCCGTCCTCGATGTCGGCAATCATGTCGTCGAAGGCCACGTCGCCGGGAGGGAGGATGCCGACGCTGACGCCGGGGGAGGGGAGGGAGTTGAGGCCGCGGTGGGCGCTGCCGGTGCTTTGGACGCCGGCCTGTCCCGCGGTCTGGAGGTCGTAGAGGAAATTGCGGATGACGCCGTTTTCGATGAGGGGCATCTTCGCCGAGGGGACGGCTTCGTCGTCGAAGGCGCGGCTGCCGGGAATCATGGACATCGTCGGGTCGTCCCAGAGGCTGAACCTTTCGTCCAAAAGCTGCTCGCCCAGCTTATCCACGAGGGGGGACGAACCTTGAAGGATGGACTTGCCATTGAAGCCGGCCAGCAGGGGGGAAAGGAGGGCGCCGCCCACGCCGCGGGGGGTGAAGACGACGGGGATATCGCCGGAGGCGGGGGAAGCGATGTCGCGGCCTCGTTCCAACTGGGTGAGGACGGAATCTACGAGGGGTTCGGGGTCGGCGAGGGGGCTGCATGAGCGGTCGCCGTCGCCGAGGAAGAGCATGTCGGTGCCCTTGATGAGGGCGCCGCCGACGTAGGCGGAGAAGCCGCTGCGGGTGTATTCGGCGGAGGCGCCGTTGGAGTTCAGCAGCCGAAGGGTGGAGACGCTGCGGGAAACGCTGGCGTCGCAGAGAAGTTCAGGCTCCACGGCGCGGACGCCGTCGATGAGGCGTTGGCCGAACTGGATCATGTCTTCAAGGGATTGGGATTCTACGGCGGGGTTGTAGAGGGGTATGTGGTTGAAGTCGCTGGGGCCGGGGAAGTCCATCATCGCCTTGGGGCCGAAGGGGGCCGTTTCGAGGGCGTTGTCTATCAGGGTGTCGGCGCCGTCCCAGTGGGTGGTGGAGGAGAAGCCGATTCGTCCGTCCTTGATTAGTCGGAGGGCGATGCCAGAGGAGTCGCGGCCTACGAGGGACTTGAGCCGGTTGGCTTCAAATTCCACGGGGCGGCTCCAGCCGGATAGGTGGAAGACTTCCGCCTGCTCGGAGACGGCCTTGGCTCGTTCCAACACCTGATGGAGAATTTCGCTAACTTCCGCCAATCAAGCACCTCTGAATGCGGATGTGGGGGCTGCCGTTGGAGACGGGCAGGGGCGACTGGCCGCCCTTGCCGCAGCCGCCGCCCTGGTTCATGCTGAGGTCGTTGGCGACGGCGTCGAGGCTTTCCAGGGTGGTAAAGAGGTTGCCGGTCAGGAGCACGGGGCGGCAGAGTTCTTCGACCTTGCCGTTGCGGATCTTCCAGGCCTCGCCGGCGGAGAAGGTGAACTGCTCCATGCTGGTCATGCCGCCGTACCAGTTGCCCACGTAGAGGCCGTCCTTGACATCGCCGATTATCTCTTCGGGGGAGGCGTCGCCGCCCTCGATGAAGGTGTTGGTCATGCGGACGATGGGCGGGAACTGGGGACCGATGGCGCGGGCGTTGCCGGTGGGGGCTTCGCCCATCTTCGAGGCGGTCTCGCGGGAGTGGAGGCGTCCGACAAGAACGCCTTCCTTGAGAAGATAGCTGCGGGTGGAGGGAACGCCTTCGTCGTCGTATCCGTAGCTGCCGCGAAGGTTTGGGACGGCGGCGCCGTCGACGACGTTCAGGTGCTCACCGCCGAAACGCTTGCCGAGGACCATAAGCTCCTTCATGCGGTCGTCCTCGTAGACGTGGTCGGCCTCGGAGAGGTGGCCGAAGGCTTCGTGGATGAAGACGCCGGCGAGGACGGGTTCGAGGACGACGGTGTATTCGCCGCCCTTGACCTGTGGCGCCTTCAGCAGTTCCACGGCGCGGCGACCCACCTGGGCGGCTTCGTCGTGGAGGTTTTCGACTTCGGAGAAGTCGCCGGCGGCGCCGAGGCTGACGCCGGACTGCTGGACTTCCGCGCCATCACGCGCCACGGCGTTGAGACGCATGACCACGTCGAGGACCGTCTGGTCGATGAAGGTTCCCTCGGAGGTGGCGAAGACGCGGCGGCGCTTGGCGTCGCCGTAGCCCACGCTGGAGGTGGAGATGCCCTCGGCGCGCCAGATTTCCTCGACGTACTGGTCCAGCAGGATTTTCTTGTCGGCGAGAGAGATTTGGGAGGGGTCTTTCTTGACGGTGGGGGTGATGCAATCAACGACGGGTTCGACGGGGGCGAGGGTGACGGGTTCGCCGCCGACAAGCCGGGCGTTGGTGACGGCGGAGCCGACTTTGTCGCGAAGTTGGTCGAGGCTGTTGAAGGAGACGAAGCCCCAGCCGCCGCCGGCGAGGGCGCGGACGCAGCCGCCGCCGGTGGTGGTGCGGTTGACCTCTTCGAGTTCGCGTCCGCGATAGCGGAGTTGGGAGGATTGGTTCTGGTCGACGCGCAATTCTATGTACTGGGCGTCGTGGCCTTTGAGGGCGTCGGCGACGAGGTCGTGCAGGTTGTCGTTCATGGCGGGTATCCGTTCCTTGGGGGAGAGAGGTTGGGTTAAGACTATACCATAAGAGGGGGGTGGAGGGTGGGTTAAAATCGGTTTCCTCGCCCATTGACAGCATCAAATGTGAGTTCTATTATCGCAATTGACAAAACTCAGGTTGTGTCCTTAGTCTACATAAATCGGGATAGAGATTATGTTGGCACGGGATGTCGTTGTGCAAAGCAGCGCTGGAAGTTACAGGCGAGGCGGACAAGTGGCGGGAAGCATGCAAAAACTGTTGGCGAAAGAGTCAACAAGGTTGATGTATCCCGCCGAAGAAACGAGGAAATATGCGTTCCTGAATACCCTACGCAGCAATGGGAAGCTGAAATACAAGCGATATACTGCTTCCCCCCTACGCTATGCCGGAGGCAAGAGTCTTGCAGTAGGATTGATTATTGAACTGATGCCACCGCAGGCAACTCGTCTGGTATCTCCATTTATCGGCGGCGGCTCTGTAGAGATTGCGTGCTCCAAAGAGTTGGGCATGGAAGTCATTGCCTATGATGTATTCGACATACTTTGCAACTACTGGGAGGTTCAACTGAATTCCCCAGAAGAGTTGGCATCCCGAATGTGGGCGTTTCCTCCCAACAGGGACACCTTCAGCAAAGTCAAAAAACGTCTTGAACATCACTGGACGGGGTTGGATGTGCTTGACAGTTTTGACTTGGCTTCCCATTACTATTTCAACGCCAACACATCCTACGGACCACACTTTTTGGGTTGGCCTTCAGACGTGTATCTGAACCCGGTCAGATACTCCAAGATGGTCGATAAGTCCGAGCGGTTTCGCGCTCCCGGCCTGTCGGTCTCCTGCATGGGCTTTGAAGAATCTATCCCGATGCATGAGAACGATTTCCTATACTGCGACCCGCCCTACTATCTGGAAGATGGGCGCACCTTCACAGGCATGTATCCACATAGAAATTTCCCAATTCACCACAGAGGATTCCGACACGATCTATTAAGGGATTATCTGCTATCGCACCGAGGCGGGTTTATCCTCTCTTATAACGATTGTGAGACGATTCGGAACTGGTACGCCGGATGCAAAATGGCAACTCCATCGTGGCAATACACATTCGGACAAGGCGATACGCGCATTGGGGTTAACCGCCGCGAACTGAATGGCGGATCGCACATAAAGAAGTCTCATGAGTTGCTTATATGGCGGGATCCCGTTGACAACCGGTAGGAGAGGCGGCACTCCCGAGCAGGCCAGGGCTTACAGGCAAGCGGGCCATGATGACGCGTTACGCTTTGCACGTTGCCTTGGATTGGGAGACGATTACAAGAACGATCTCAGGGCGAAGAAAGATGTCATAGACCCATCCGGCGACGCACACTCAGTCAAGTCCGGAAAGGTAAAATGGCAAATCTTCCTGTACAGCCGCAGTCGGTTTGAAACAGACGATGGATTTCAGGCTTTGAATGGCATAGGTTCTCTGCTGATTCATTGCATCGACACATTTCCACCACGCTTTGAAGACTACAAGGGCAATGAACGGGCGTCGAAAGAGCGTCTGCGTACTCCGATGCGCGAATTGAAGGACCGGTTGCAACGCAAGGCCCTGCTTCGAGCCTTTCTTATGAAGTCAATTTTCAACGGCGGCGAAGTGAACTACCTTACAGTTCGGGATGAAGGGAAGTTTCACGTGCACCGGAGCGAGGATGTAGTCCAGGTTCTAGCGGATGCGTTCACGGTTGAAAACTCCAGGGCTGCCAGGAAAGGCGATCCACCAGAACAGAAGGTGATATTCAAATACCAAGGGCGCAATGTTGCGGAACTGGAAATGCGGAACGATAGCAAGACTCATTACGGAGAAGTACGATTCAATATGCTGAAACGCCCTTGCATGACATTGTTCAGGGAGTATAGACCTTCTCCTTTTCAGGAAAGTCAAAACTACAATGACGAGGTAGTTGTCTATGGGCGCGCTTGCCGAACATTCGGAAACTGGGAGAAATAAAGGATGAGCAACGTCAAGGCAAAGGCGAAACGGCGGCGGGGGCTGGGGATGATTCGCGGCTCACACCTACGCCCACGCCCACAAGTGGGTCGGCCCCGTGAGCGCGGGGATGATTCCTAGATTTGGAGCAATCGAAATGATGAATAACTCAGCTATCAAGCAAGAACGGAATCTCCAGCTTAACGAAAGCATCCGGCGGGCTTATTCCCTCCGCATTGAGGAGCTTAAGGGTTATGCCGTCGAAGATGAAATTGAGGTTAACCCAGCGTCGGAGCGGGATTTCTGGGGATTTCTAGAATCATTGCCTGCCAGCAGGCGAGCCAGTCTCGTGCTTTCCAATGTCGGCAACTTGAAAGCCGTTTGGAAGGATGCGGATGCTAACCAGTTCAGCATCCAATTCTTGGGTGACGGACAAGGCGAGTATATTATCTTCAAACGTCGTCAAAATGCGTCCAAGATTTCAACGGTTGTAGGGATTGACAGCCTCCAGGGAATACAGGTTCAGATGGTTGCATTCGAAATCGTCGACTTGGTGAACGGTTGATGCTTCCAAACCTTCCTGATGATTCCCACGTAGTGCGATATTTAAGGCCGTCACAGGTGAGGGAAGACGGAAGCGTCGATGGAGAGAACTTTCGTCGTCGCCCTGGAGAAACCGCGCTGTCAGTCAACTGGTTGGACCACTATCAGCGAAGGGATAAAGAGGCTCAACTACGTGAAATCAGGCGGGTCATACGATTATCGCTGAGGCCCAACGGTCGCTTTGCTGAACTAAACGTAGGTACGACAAAGGGCCACCTTGCTCACGTAGTTGATGATTTGAGATTCGTTCACACACCTAGAGAAGGAACACCACGATATCTCCCGGATCCTTCTCACAGCGAGATAGTAGGACTTCCTGCGGGTGACACTCTTCAGGCAGCTCTAATCGGAGAACTGATTGCCCAATGCATTACGGAGTTGCACCCCGCCGTAACATAGCCCAAGCATCCGCCTTACTTGAGCGGGTTGGCGGGGGGTGCTAGAATCCGGCTATTGTGGCACGAAGCAGCAACGTCAAGGCTAAGGCGAAACGGCGGCGGGGGGTGGGCAAGAGGCGTCCCAGGAAGTCGATACTCAGGCATATCAGCGCGCAGGAGATAGTTGACAGGCTGGGGGGATCCTATGGGCCGTTCGAGCACGCCCGGCGGATCGACCCGGCGGAGGAGTTGGTGTTCACGATTCTGTCGCAGCACACGTCCGACATCAATTCGGGGAGGGCGTTCGGGCAGCTGATGGAGGAGTTCGGGACGCTTGAGGCGGTGGCGGCGGGGAGCATTCCGCGCATCTCCAAAGCTATCAGCAGCGGCGGGCTGGCGCGCGTCAAGGCGCCGCGCATCAAGACCATTCTGAACATCATCCTGGAGAAGCGGGGCAACCTGGACCTGCATTTCCTGTCGGATATGCCGTTGGCGGACGCGAAGGCGTGGCTTCGGGAGTTGCCGGGAATCGGGCCGAAGTCGGCGGCGGTGATTCTCTGCTTCTCGCTGGGGATGCCGGCGATGGCGGTGGACACCCACGTGCATCGGGTGTCGAAGCGGCTGGGGCTTATCGGGCCGAAGGTGGGGGCCGACGCCGCCCACGACCTGCTGGAGGCGATGGTGGAGCCGGAGCAGGTGTACGCCTTCCACACGGCGTTGATTACTCACGGGCGTCGGGTGTGCAAGGCGCCGCGGCCCAGGTGCGACGAGTGCGTTCTGGCCTTCGGCTGTCCTTCCAGCGAACTGCCGGTTGCGAAGAAGTAGTTGCCGCTCTTCGTAAATCAACACGATTCTGGATTCCGGCTTGGTTGGCTCTCCAAGGGCCTGAATCTGGTATGATAGGATGAGCCGAGAGGCGTAGTTGAGGGTAGGGAGTACAGCAGTGGACAGCCTATGCCGCCTGTAGACAAGAACCGTGAGGGAGTTTATCTTATCCTATTCACGGTGCAGTTCATTGGCTGGCTTGTGATGGCGACGCTGAGGGATTCAGACCCGATAGCGGTGGTGGAGGTGATGGCCCCGGCCGTGTTGGTGAGCACGGCGACAACTTACGTAATTGTACAAGGAACAATCATGCTAGCTGAACGATATTTGAAGCGGAGATACGAGGAGGGGAAGGAGGAAGGGGAGGCGATAGGAGAGGCACGAGGGGAAGAGAAGGGACTGGTTAAGGGAAAGGCGGAGGCCTTTGAGTCAGTGCGGGATTGGGTCAAGCGGAAGGAAGAAGCGGAAGCCAAGGGAGAAGAGTTCAACGAACCTCCTCCATACGAGCGGGGATAATCCTCGTGAAAGAAGGCGGTGTTGGTAGCGAGCCACAATGCTAGCTGAAAGGTATTTGAAACGGCGATACGAGGAGGGGAAGGAGGAAGGGAAGGCGGGAGCCTTTGCCAGGGTGCGGGATTGGCTCAAGCGGAAGGAAGAAGCGGAAGCCAAGGGCGAGGATTTCACTGAGCCTCCCCCGTATGAGAAAACTTAGCATCATTAAGGATTGCATGGAAAAGACGGCCTTACATCCGGCCGTCTTTCGTTTGCAATCCCAGCTTTACCCCAGAGGTAGGGGCGGCTTATACTTTGGGGCACTCACGAATGAGGTTCAGCAGTGACTAAGGTAGGAATCATCAACGTCACGGGATACGCCGGCTCGGAGTTGGCGCGGATTCTTCGCAATCACCCGGAGGTGACGATTGCGTCCGTGACGGGACGGAGCGCGGCGGGGAAGCGATTGCCGGAGGCGGTGCCGCATCTGTGGGACATCGACTTGCCGATTACGTCCACTGTCGAAGAATCGGTGGACTTCGTCTTTTCCAGTCTGCCGAGCGGGGCCAGCGCGGAGGCTCTGGCGCCGTTGGTGGACGGGGGAGTGAAGGCGGTGGACATCGCCGCCGACTTCCGAATTCGGAGCGCGGAGGGATTCAAGTCGGCGTACAAGATAGACCATCCTGCGCCTCACCTGCTGGAGCGGGCGGTGTACGGGCTGCCGGAGGTCAACCGCAGCCGGATTTCGGGAGCTTCGCTGATAGCCAATCCCGGCTGCTATCCGGAGGCGTCGATTCTGGCGTTGGCGCCGGCGGTTCAAACGGGATTGGTGGAGTTGGACGCAATCATCGACGCCAAGTCGGGCGTGTCCGGCGCGGGACGGGGGAGCATCACGTCCAACCCGATGTACCATTTCGCCGAGTCCAACGAAAACGTGCTGGCCTACGGGCTGGAGGGGCACGGACACCAGCTGGAGATTGCCCAGGAATTGGCGTCGCTGGGGGGCGCGGATTCCGCGAAGGTGACGTTCGTGCCGCATCTGATTCCGATGACGCGGGGGATTCTAGCCACGTGTTATGCGCCGTTGTCGGACGCTTCCACAACGCGGGAGGCGGTGCAGGCGGCGTATCGGGAGTTCTACGCCGACGAGCCGTTTACCCACGTGACGGCCTCGCCGCCTCGGACGAAGCAGACGACGGGGTCGAACCTGTGTCTGGTATACCCGACGGTGGACCCGCGGACGGGACGGCTGATAGTGGTGAGCTGCCTGGACAACTTGGTGAAGGGAGCGGCGGGGCAGGCGGTGCAGAACATGAATCTGATGTTGGGGCTGCCGGAGACGATGGGGTTGGAATCGCTGGCTTTGTGGCCGTAGGGGTGGGAGAGGGGATCACCCTCATCCTAGCCTTCTCCCTCAAGGGAGAAGGGACAAGATGGATTCCCGCTTTCGCGGGAATGACGGTTGTGCAAAGGTCCCCTCAAGGGAGAAGGGATTAAGAGGGATTCCCTGCTCGACCCTTCGACAGGCCCTTCGACAAGCTCAGGACAGGCTCAGGGTGAGCGGGCATGGATTCCAGCTTTCGCGGAAATGACGGTTGTGCAAAGGTCTCCATTGAGGGGGAAGAGGCATGCAAGCGGAAGCGGGGTGGTGGAAAGAGTGATGCTGCTTTTATAGAATAGTGGGTGAAAGTCTAACGGTATTGCCTTGGCAGGCAGATAAAGCAGGAGGTGGGTCTTTGGCGACGCGAGTTGGAATCAACGGCTTCGGTAGGATTGGACGTCAGGTTCTCAGGGCGGCTCTGGAACGCTATCCGGAGGAATTGGAAGTGGTGGCGGTCAACGATCTGGCCGACGCGGAGACCAACGCCCATCTATTCAAGTACGACACGAACTACGGGACATTTCCGGGCAAGGTCGAGACGCGGGACGGGTCGTTGATAGTCGACGGGGTAGAGGTGAAGGCATTTTCGCAGAGGGACCCCGCGCAGATTCCGTGGGGCGACGTGGGGGCGGAGCTTGTCGTCGAATCCACGGGCATCTTCACCGACGCGGCCAGGGCGGCGGCGCACCTGGAGGGCGGCGCGAAGAAGGTCGTCATTTCCGCGCCGGCCACGGACGAGGACATAACCCTGGTGCTGGGCGTCAACGACGACGCCTACAATCCCGCGGAGCATCGGATAATCTCCAACGCATCCTGCACCACCAACTGCTTCGCGCCGATGGCCAAGGTGCTGAACGACACCTTCGGGGTCGAGTACGGGTTGATGTCCACGGTGCACTCCTACACCAACGACCAGAAGATTCTGGACCAGGTGCACGGGGACTTGCGGCGGGCGCGGGCGGCGGCGGAGAACATCATCCCCACCAGCACGGGCGCGGCGCGGGCCGTGGGGCTGGTGATACCGGAGCTTCAGGGGAAGCTTCACGGGGTGGCGTTCCGGGTGCCCACCAGCACGGTGTCGGCGACGGACTTCACGGCGGTGTTGAAGCGGAAGGTGAGCGTGACGGAGGTGAACAACGCCTTTCGTGAGGCGGCGGAGTCTGGGGCGTTGTCGTCGGTGTTGGAATACTGCGACGCGCCGCTGGTGAGCGGCGATTTCAAGGGCAACCCGCACAGCTGCGTCTTCGACTCGCTGTCGACGATGGTGATGGCGGGGGAGATGGTGAAGGTGCTGGGCTGGTATGACAACGAGTGGGGTTACGCCTGCCGAACGGCGGACTTGTGCGCGTTTCTGGGAGAGAAGGGGCTGGCAGGCTCGGATGTCGAGTCGAGCCAGATTCTCCCAGGTGCGACTATTGCTTAACTGCCGGATGGAACATCCACCCAACTCGAATCACCCCCAACTCAATCTTCCCCCATCAAGGAGACCTTTGCGTAACTCCCTATTCACCCCAACATTCTGTGATGGAAGCAACGTATTTATACCTAAACAGCCCCACCCCTGGATTCCCGTTTTCACGGGAATGACGAAAGGGGTAGCGGGAATGACGGTTATGCAAAGGTCTCCATCAAGGGGGAACAAGTTAATTGGGGAATTATATACTATCTTACCCAAACGCTTGACAACCCCTATATTTTCTGGTAGTATTTTACCCATAACGGATTGAGGTTGTGGCAATGGCAACGAAGGCCCCGGGAAAGCATTACAGGAAGGGAATCAGCCTGATTGAAGCAGTCCAGACGTATGGGGATGACGCAACGGCAGAGCAGATATTCATAGAAGCTCGCTGGCCTGATGGCGTTACCTGCCCCAAATGCGAATCTTCCAACATCGTTGAGCGGCTCAATCGTAAACCCCAACCCTTCCGTTGCCGTGATTGCCGCAAGGATTTCAGCGTCAAGACAGGTACGGTCATGCAAGGATCCAATCTGTCCCTCGGAAAGTGGGCCTTGGCGGCCTATCTGCTGTCCACGAACCTCAAGGGCGTATCATCCATGAAGCTACACAGGGATTTGGGAGTCACCCAAAAGACGGCTTGGCATCTGGGACACCGAATCAGGCAAGCATGGGCGGACGGACAGCAGATGTTTGGCGGCCCGGTGGAAGTAGACGAAACGTACATCGGCGGGAAGGAATCCAACAAGCACGAATCCAAGCGACTCCACGCTGGGCGGGGGCCCGTTGGGAAGACCGCCGTTGTCGGCGCAAAAGACAGGGAAAGCGGGAAGGTAGCGGCGCAGGTGGTTGAGAAGACCGACGCCTTGAACCTTCAATCCTTCGTTGTGGACAAGGCCCAACTAGGCGCAACCATCTACACCGATGAAAACAGGGCCTACGCTGGCCTACCCTTTCCCCATGAATCGGTGAAGCACAGCGCCGGTGAGTACGTGAACGAAATGGCTCACACGAACGGCATAGAGTCCTTCTGGGCGATGCTGAAACGTGGATATAACGGGGTGTACCACCGAATGAGCGTGAAGCATCTGGACAGGTACATCACGGAGTTTGAAGGACGCCACAATCAGCGTCCACTGGACACGGAGTCCCAGGTGCTGGCCATCATGCAAGGAATGGACGGCAAGCGTCTCCGGTATGCGGACTTGGTGGCATGATGACTACTCCCAACTTCTCCAATCGGACGCTGTTCATTTCCGACAACCTTCCCGTTCTGGAGGGCATGGATTCAGAGACGATTGACCTTGTGCTGATTGACCCGCCGTTCAATAGCAAGCGGCAATTTCAGGGGATTGGCAAGGCGTCCAAGGCCAAATTCAAGGACATCTGGAGTTGGCGGGCAGACGTGCATCCTTCCTGGATGCCGAAAATGCGTGAACACAACCGGGCCTTGGTGGAAGTGATAGAAGCGGCGTACCACGCCAGCGACCCCGGCATGGCAGCGTACATCGCCTTCATGTCGATACGGGTGTTGGAACTTCACAGGGTGTTGAAGTCTACGGGGAGTATGTATCTCCACTGCGACCCTACGGCAAGCCACTATCTCAAGGCAATGATGGATGCCGTTTTCGGGCCGGGGAATTTCAGGAATGAGATAACTTGGCAACGCGCAACCGTGAAGGGTTCGAGGGGAAAGCGGAAGTCCTTGGGCAGCGTTACGGATACCATCCTGTTCTATGGAAAGACGGGAAGCCATGTAGTGGAAATTCCAACCACCATGCCTACGAAAATGCCTGGATTTCCCCATTTAGACGGAAGAGGCAACTATCGACCTGTTACAAGGCTAATGGCTGAGGCAGGATTGCATGATTGCCCCAGATACGAATGGAACGGCTTGAATCCTGAGTACGGCTGGCGTGTCTCTTTGGAGAACTTGAAGCGGCTGGCGGCGGAGGACAGGATTCACTTCAACTCATCGGGCAGGCCCTACAGGAAACAATATGAATGGGAATATCAAGGCGTAGCCGTGGGCGATATATGGGTTGACATCAAGTTCGTTGCGCCTGGCTCCAAAGAACGAATCGGCTGGCCTACCCAGAAACCCTTGAAGCTGTACCGGCGAATCATCGAGGCGTCCACTAACGAGGGAGATATGATTCTGGATGCTTTCGCTGGTTGCGCCACAACGTGCGTAGCCGCTGAGCAGCTAGGCCGCCAGTGGGTAGGGATTGACATAGCCGAAGAAGCGGAAGTCGTAACCAGGGACAGATTGCGGCGGGAAACCCGCTTGTTTGCGGGGGGGGGAGAACGTGTCGATTCGCCATGATGCGCCGTATCGGACGCCCGACCCTGAGCCTGCGCCCACGTTTGAGACCCCCCGCCGTTCCAAGCGCAACCAGCCTATGCCGCCGCTCAGCGAGGCCCGGAAGTATCTGGCCGCCCGTGACGGCGCGTTCTGTCAGGGTTGCGGGTTTGAGCCGCCCAACGGCTGGCTGGACTACCTGGAAGTGGACCACCAGAAGCCGAAAGCGGACGGGGGAACGAACGCCTACGATAACCTGGTGCTTCTCTGCTCTCCCTGCAACCGGCGCAAGGGGCATTTCTACACATTGAGCGGGTTGCGGAACGCTACGAAGAACGAAGGTAGAATCTTGGAAAAGCGGTGGTAAAGGAGATGGACATGGATGACAAGACAACCAAGAGGAAGCGGGGCAGGCCCTCCAAACCCGTTGAGCGTATACCCGATAGCTTTGAGAACATCGTCAAAGCCTTGGTGCGCCCGGTGAAGTCTGGGCCAACGAAGGAGGAGGGATAGCGTCGGCTACCTTCCCCGTGGGTAAGATTGTATATAATTCCCGTTAATTGCCGTCCTTGGGAAGGTTATGCAGAGGTCTCAAGGTTGACGGCATCGGTAGGCGCGGCTTAGACTGCGGGCATCCAAGTTGCGACCAGGGATGGTCGTTTCAGCGTACTTTTCAGGAGGAATCGCATGTCGTTAACCCTTGCGGATGCCAATCGGATGATTGAAGGAGCTATGGCGAAGGCTTCGGAATTGGATATCAAAATCAGCTGCGCCGTCGTGGACGCGGGAGGAAGGTTGTTGGCCTTCCAGCGGATGGAGGACGCGACGTGGGCCAGCGCCTACGGCTCCCAGGGCAAGGCCGTTGCTTCGGTGGCGTTCGGTTTGACCAGCGGGGCCTTGAACGCCAGGGCCCACGAGCCGATCATGACGGGAATCAGGGAGGCCGAGGGCGCTCACATGATTATGAGCCTGGGCGGGGCGCCGATTATTCGGGACGGACGGCCCATTGGCGCCTGCGGCGTGGGCGGAGGCACGGGAGAGCAGGACGAGGAGTGCTCCCGCGCGGGCGTCGCCTGCCTTTAGGCATGGCGTCCGTGCCGCATGGGACTGGTTTCGGCGAACCCAGGGCTCACAGCGGGCATCAATGATTGAAACAAACGGCAACCTCGCCGGACCAAGAATAAGCGAGTCGGGGTTTCTGGACATCTATACTCCAGGAAATCGCCTGGTCGTCAAAGATGGAAGCATCTGTCACCTGGTGGCCATCATGGACGAGCGAACCCGGCTGGCCTGGGGGCAGGCGGTCGAAGACCTGGAGGGTCTCACCGTCATGTTCGCCGCTATGAAGAGCATCAACTACTTCCTTGTCAAATACGACCTGAGGTTCATATCGTTCATGACAGACGACAGACCGGAGTTGGCCTGTCCCGATGCTGTTGACGGGCACCCTGTAGAGCGGATGATGAAGGAACTATTCATTGAGCATCGGTACGCTCGACGCCCCGGATTTCGTGACAATGGGAAGATGAAGAGGCTTTGGAGGACGATTAACGAAGAGTTCCTGGATCGATATTACTTTGAATCAGCAGAGCAACTTCGGGACGCCCTGCCGGATTACTTTGTTCATTACAACGAGGTGAGGCCGCACCATGCCTTGGGCTATGATACCCCGGCAAAGGCCCTCGAATCTCTGCAGGACACGAATCGCGGACACCCGGAAGGGTGAGTTACAGGAGGATAAAATGGCGTATTTTCTTGTTTGCGTAGAGTGTGAAGCTCAGTACGACGGCGGCAAGTACCGGCTCTATTGCGAGGCGTGCGGCGGGCTGCTGGACGCCCGGTACGACACGCCGGCGACGGCGGAGGCGCGCGTAGTCTCGGGGGCGCAGGGGACGGCGCGCTTCCTGCCGACGCTGCCCATCAACGACGCGGCCAATCTGGTGACGATGGGGGAGGGGAACACGCCCATCGTGCCGTTGCCGAGGGTGGGGGATAGGTTGGGGGTGGCGAATCTGAACGCCAAGATGGAGTATTTCAATCCTACCGGCTCCTTCAAGGACCGGGGCAACACGGTGCAGGTGTCGGTGCTGAAGGACACGGGGGTCACGGAGGTCGCCGACGCGACGGGCGGCAACGCCGGGCATTCTTTCGCCGCCTACTGCGCGCGGGCGGGCATCAAGTTCTACGGGTTCGCCAACAGGACGACTTACGACAGCCGGAAGGTCCACGCCATTGCCCTTCACGGGACGGAGGTGAATTGGGTAGGGCCGAGCAGACTCGACCGAAACGAAGGGGCGCGGAAGTTCGCCGAGGATATGGGCATTCTTCACATGAACTACGGGCAGAACATCTACTTCATCGAGGGGTTGAAGACGCTGGCCTACGAGGTTGCGGAGCAGATTGCTCCGCTACCGGACCATATCATCGTGCCAATCGGGAACGGGTCGATATACCAGGGGATGTGGAGGGGGTTCCGGGAGATGATGGAGGACGGGCGGGTTTCTCGAATGCCGCGTCTGCACGGGGCGCAAACGGATGAGACGCAGCCTGTGGTGGCGGCCTTCGAGGGGCGGGAGTGGACGCCGCAAGGGGAAGCCATGAGCAAGGCCAACGGGATTGGCGTCACGAATCCGCCGCGTCCCAACGCTTTGCTGGAGGCGGCGCGGGAGTCAGGCGGGAGCTTCGTGGCGGTGACGGAGGAGAAGATACTGGAGTGGCAGCGGCTGTTGGCGTCGATGGAGGGCATCATCGTCGAACCTACGTCGGCCATCGTGCTGGGAGGGTTGGAGAACCTGCTGGCGAGGGGAATCGTCCAGCCTTCGGACAGCGTGCTGCTGCCGTTGACGGGATTCGGGGTGAAGGAGCCGATACCGGGATACTAGAGCTGCGCGGGGCGGTTCAGACACGGTTCAGGCCCGGAGCGCCGTTCGTTTGCTGATATTCGTCGGACATTGTATCCGTCCAAAAGGGGCCGCGCGTTTCACTTACGTGCTTCGCATTTGAACAGAGGCGGCTGAGGATGGATGGGCGCGGGGCGGACCCGTTTTCATTTCGAAGCTAGGCAGGCTTATGTCTGAGGTATATCAGGAACAGCACAAGCAAACCTATTCCCAATACATAGCCGTTATAGGTTTGCAGGTCGTCATCCGTACTTGCCAGCAGCACTATACTGCACGAAATAATAAGGTTGAAGCAGACCAGGGTCGCCCTCGCCAACCATCTGTTGACAATTACGCGCGAAACGGCATAGACCGCCGACATAGCCGCGGTCACGAAGGAGACGATGTACAGCAGCAGCACGATGGGATGAGCATTGAAATAGAATAACCCTCGTTCACTGAAAGCAGGCTCGGAGGGCCAAACGAAAGTCCGCAGCACATACAAGACGATGAGAAAGGCGGCGGCGGCCCCCAACGCCAATCTTCTGTGGCCGCCATCCCAAGTTTGAGTAGCGACGCCAATCAACAGGAGAAAGGACAGCAGCAGCGGAGCGACCCCAACCGACGTCCACGGATTGAGGTTTTCCGGTCGGATCCAGACAACGGATGCCCAGACAAGGAGGGACGCGGCTAAACATCCCAAGCCCATGCCGAACAGCCGAAAGGTGGAGTTGCTTCCGATTGCGAACCGCCAGGCCAGAAAGGCGAATATGAGGACGCAAACGATGAAGAATCCCACAACCTGAGGGTTTGCCGTTCCGCCGACTACGGTTTCAGACATTCCAGGCTTGCCTCCCAATGCACGAGATATGGCTTCATTCTACAAAGTTGCGTCAGAGTTGTCATCCGTGCGAAGCGGGTCAACGGCCTTCGTCTATTCGTAAGTAGGCGATTTGGGGATTCTGGCAGGAATCCCGCGCGAATCTCGATTCGCGGCATATCGCACCAGCGAAAATCAACATCGGCGGGCCATTGGGCTGCCGTATCGACACCGCCAAGGCTGTATAATGGGAAAACGGCTTGCCGGTTATGACTTCGGTCGAATATGGAAGATGCCGGGTTATGCGAGCGCCGAAATCTATTTCTGTGGAAGATGAAGGGGGAGAATCAAAGTGAACGCGTTGTCCAGAATCCTTAGAGCGGCGGTTCGGCCCTTGGCGATGCGGGTCCTGCTGGCGTGGGAGCGTATTGAGTCCGGGGTTGCTTACAATCCCCTGTCGTCGAAGTTGCGCGCAAACCCGTACCCCTACTATGAGGAGCTGCGTCGGAAAGACCCGGTCCATCGGATGCGCCTGCAGGACGCCTGGGCGCTGACGGACTACGCCGACGTGGACATGGTGTTGCGGGATCACCGAAGGTTTGGGAACGAAGGAAGGGACTTTGGGTACATTCCGCAAATCAGCATGCTGGATCTGGACCCGCCGCAACACACCAAACTCCGCGCCCTGGCAGCCCACGGCTTCACGCCGCGCTCCGTGGCCGCCCTTGAACCGCGCATTCGGGAGACGGTGGACGGCTTGCTGGAGAACGTGAAGGGGAAGAGGCGATTTGACGTAATCGCGGAACTCGCTTTTCCATTGCCCATCATCGTCATTGCGGAGATGCTGGGAGTGCCGCCGGAAGATCGGGATCAGTTCAACGAGTGGTCCAATATAGTTTCGCTGACTGTGGATCCGCTGCTTGATGACAGGCAAGTCCGGCAGGTGCGGCAGGCGGTTGAGGAAGTGTTCGACTACTTCGAGGCGATAGCGGAGGAACGGCGTCGCGAACCGCGGGAGGATCTGGTGAGCGCGCTGGTGACGGCGGAAGTGGACGGCGAGAGGCTGGAGCGGGACGACCTGCTGGTGAATCTGCTGCTGGTGCTGGTGGCGGGCAACGAGACGACGCGAAATCTCATCGGCAACGGCACGCTGGCGCTGCTTCGCAATCCGGACGAGCTTCGGAGGCTGCGCGACGATCCTTCGCTGCTCAACGGCGCCATCGACGAACTGCTGCGTTTCGACAGCCCGGTGCAACTGGACGGCCGGATAGTGCGCGAGCCGTTTGAGCTGCGAGGAAAGCGGATAGAGCCCGGCCAGCGAATTATCTGTCTGCTGGGCGCGGCCAACCGGGATCCGCAGATCTTCCCCGACGCTGACAAGCTGGACGTGGGCCGCCCCGCGGGGAAGCACCTTGCTTTTGGAAGGGGCATCCACTACTGCCTTGGCGCGCCGCTCGCGCGGCTTGAGGGGCGGGTGGCCTTCGAGGCGCTGCTGCCGCTCCTGGACGGCCTGCGTTTGGCGGAGGAGCCGCGCTTCCGCGACCAGGTGACGCTGCGGGGGCTGGAGTCGCTGTGGGTGGAGAAGGGGTAGAGCCGCCGCCAGCGTCGGGGCGTGAGAGCGCCGAAATAGATTCGCACGGAACATGAAAGGGCGAAGGGGCCAGATGAAATCCTTTTCCGAAGTCCTAGCCACGATATTTCGTCCGCTGGCGATGCGGGCGATGTTGGCTCGGGAGTGGATTGAATCCGGCGTTGCGTACAACCCGCTATCCCCGTCCGTTCGCGCAAATCCATATCCCCTCTATGAAGAGATGCGACGGAAAGATCCGGTGCATCGAATGCGCTTGCGGAACGCCTGGTTGTTGACGAATTATGAGGACATGGACATGGTGCTGCGGGACAGCCGGCGGTTTCGCAACGCGGGAAGGCAGTTTGGCTATATCGACCAGGTGAGCCTGTTGGGTCTTGACCCGCCGGAACACACCAGGATTCGGGGTTTGGTGGCTCGCGGATTCACGCCGCGCTCCGTGGCCGCCCTGGAACCGCGCATTCGGGAAAGGGTGAACGAGTTGCTGGCCAACGTGGAGGGCAAGAAGCGCTTCGACCTCATCGAGGAATTCGCTTATCCGTTGCCCGTCATGGTGATTGCGGAGATGCTGGGAGTGCCGCCGGAGGACAGGGCGCAGTTCAACGAGTGGTCCAACATCGTGGCCTTGACAGTAGACCCGATGCTGAACAAGCGGCAGGTGGCGCAGGTGCGGCGGGCCGTGGATGAAGTATTCGCCTATTTCGAGGCGATAGCGGAAGAGCGGCGGCGCGAACCTCGGGAGGACCTGGTGAGCGCGCTGGTGACGGCGGAGGTGGACGGGGAGCGGCTCGAACGGGACGATTTGCTGATGAATCTGCTGTTGGTGCTGGTGGCGGGAAACGAGACTACGCGCAATCTCATCGGCAACGGCACGCTGGCGTTGCTTCGCAACCCGAACGAGTTGCGGAGGCTGCGCGACTATCCCGCGCTGATTGGCGGGGCGGTTGACGAGTTTCTGCGTTATGACAGCCCGGTGCAGTTGGACAGCCGGGTAGTCCATGAGTCGTTTGAGCTGCACGGCAAGCGGATAGAGGTCGGGCAGCAGGTAATCTGCATTCTTGGGGCGGGGAATCGCGACCCGGAGGTTTTTTCGGAGCCGGACAGGCTGGACGTGGGCCGCTCCGCTTCCAACCATCTGGCCTTTGGGAGGGGCATCCACTACTGTCTTGGGGCGCCGCTGGCGCTGCTGGAGGCGCGGGTGGCTTTCGAGGCGCTGTTGCCGCTTTTGGACGGGATGCGGTTGTCGGAGGAGCCGCGCTATCGCAACCAGGTGACGCTGCGGGGACTGGAGTCGCTTTGGCTGGAAGCGGCGTAGGGGGGTACGTTGGCAAGTGCGTTGACAAGAATTAGCGGGGATGGCGTATAATAGTAACGCTGACGGGAAGTCACGGACGTTCAGCCCGCGCAACCCCGTTGGCCCAAACAATGGGTTGCAGTTAGCGGAGCGCAGCAGAATCGAACTGCAACCGGTGGGTCGGCACCGATTCCGGGGGTGATAAGCCCCGGTCCTGTCCAACAGGCAGTGCGCTCCTCTAAGAATTGAAGGCCCCGGTTGTGTGCCGGGGCCTTCGATATTCTAGCACATTCGGCTGATTCAGTGTATAATCTCGGCGGGGTGATAAGTCCCGGCGCTGTCTGATAGTCAGTGCGGGTAGAAGGCTCCGGTTGAACGCCGGGGCCTTCGCTATTTCATCCAACGCCTTAATTGTGGCGCATTTCGCCCCGCGCCTTCGCTTGCCGAGGTTGTATAATAGGCGAGCGGTTTGCGGCTTATGACTTCCATTGAACATAGAAGATACCGGTTGGGCGTCGACGTGGGCGGAACTTTCACAGACGTCGTGCTCACCGGCCCGGACGGGCGGATGTCGGTGCGTAAGGTTTCTTCCACGCCCGGGAGGTACGACGAGGGAATCATCAGGGGCATCGGGGAGGCGCTGGAGGAGGCGGGGGTGACGGCGGCCGACGTGGTGGAGGTGTGTCACAGCACCACCGCCGCCACTAACGCGGTGCTGGAGCGGAAGGGTGCAAGGGTCGGCCTCATCACCACCAAAGGGTTCCGCGACGTGCTGGAGGTGCGGCGCCTGCGAACGCCGACGCTGTACGATTTATTCTATGAGCCGCCGGACCCGCTGGCGCCGCGCTACCTGCGGTTGGAGGTGGACGAGCGGCTGGACGCTTCCGGCCAGGTGTTGACGTCGTTGGATGCGGACGAGGTGCGGCGGAGGATAGGGCAGCTTCTGGCGGAAGGGGTGGAATCGTTGGCGGTGTGTCTCATCAACGCATATCGGAATCCGGTGCACGAACGGGTGATAGGGGAGTTGGTTAGGGCGGAATATCCTGATTTATTCGTCAGTCTTTCCCACGAGGTGGTGAGCGCCATCAGGGAGTATGAGCGGACGAGCACCACCGTCGCCAACGCATACCTGATGCCGGTGATGAACACTTATCTGCGGTCGCTGCGGGATAGGGTGTCGGCGATGGGAATAGAAGCGCCGATACTGGTGATGCAGTCGAGCGGGGGGATGATGACGTCGCATCGTGCGGGGGAGCGTCCCGTATTCTCGCTGGAATCGGGGCCGGTGGCTGGGGTTTCGGGGGCGCTGCATCTATCGAAGAGTCTGTCCGTGCCCAACCTGTTGACTTTCGATATGGGGGGCACCACCACCAAGGCGGCGGTCATCGAGGAGGGGGAGCCGCACAAGTCGGGGGAGTACGAGATAGGCGCGCCCATCTCCAAGGGAAGCAGGCTGTTGAAGGGGGGCGGGTATCTGCTGATGGTGCGGGCGGTGGACGTGGCGGAGGTGGGGGCCGGCGGGGGGAGCCTGGTGTCGCTGGACGCGGCGGGTTCCTTCCAGGTGGGGCCGCAGAGCGCGGGCGCGGAGCCGGGGCCAATCTGCTATGACAGGGGCGGGGAGGATCCGACGACGAGCGACGCCAACGTGCTGTTGGGGTATCTGAACCCGGAGTACCTGCTGGGCGGCTCGCTGAAGGTGAATCTGGAGAAGACGCGTCGCATCTTCGAGGAGAAGGTGGCGCGCCCACTGGGTCTATCGGTGTTGGAGGCGGCCTACGGGGTGCACGTGGTGGCGAACGCGGCGATGGCGCGGGCCATGCGGTCGGTGACCACGGAGCGGGGGCGGGACGCTCGGAATTTCACGCTGGTTGCATTCGGAGGGAGCGGGCCGTGTCACGCCGCCGCGTTGGCGCGTCAGATGGGGATAGGGCAGGTGGTTGTGCCGACGGCGCCGGGGCTGTTCAGCAGCCTGGGGCTGCTGGCGGCGGCGCAGGAGTACGAATTCGTCCGCAGTCTGATGGTGGTGACGGGGGATGGGTCGGTTCATGGGTTGGAGTCGGGGTTCAGGGCTTTGGAGAAAGAAGCGGCTCAAACATTGCGGCTGGAGGGGTATGACCCGACGCGGCTGGCGTTCCAGCGTTACGCTGACCTGCACTACGCCGCGCAGATCCACGAGTTGACGGTGCCGGTTCCTGCGTCGGGTTCAATGTCGGAACTGAAGGACGTGTTCGGGCAGGAGCACCGCCGCACCTACGGCTATCGTTCCGACGGCGAGGAGGTGGAGGTGACGAATATCCGCGTCATAGGCAGGCCGGACGTGACGGCTTCGTCGGGGTTGGATATGAGCGTCATGGGCGCGACGCTTTACAGGGCTGCCGGGACGAGAAGCCGGCGCAAGGCTTACTTCGGAAGGGAAGCGGGGTTGGTGGAGACTGAAATCATCAGCCGGGGACATTTGTCGGTCAATCCCATGCGCGGCCCGGTCATCGTGGAAGAGTACGATACGACCATAGTCGTGCCGCCCGGGTGCAGCGTAAGCCGGGACGAATCGTGGAACGTTATTCTCAGGTGGGAGAAGTAATGGTGAAAGAGCAAGCCTTCGATCCCGTCACCTTCGAGGTCATACGGAACGCCCTCCAATCCATCTCCGACGAGATGATGCTGACGGTGCAGAGGACGGGCCGGTCGCCGACTACCACTCAGGCCTTCGACTTTTCCACGGCCCTGTGCGATTCCAACGGGGACGTGCTGGACCAGGGGCTGGCCATTCCCATCCACATGGGGGGCATTCCTGAGACGGTGCAGGCGGTGTTGGAGCGGTTCGGAGGGGACATTCATCCCGGCGACGTGGTGATTCTGAACGACCCCTACTCCGGCGGGCTGCATCTGCCGGACATATTTTGCGTCACGCCCATATTCGTGGAGGAGGAGATTTTCGGCTACGCCGTCACGGTGGTGCACCACATGGACGTGGGCGGACGGGCGGCGGGAAGCATGGCGCACGATTCCACGGAGATATACCAGGAGGGGATTCGCATCCCGCCGATGAAGCTGTACGAAAGGGGGAAGCTGAACGAGACGCTGGCGGAGTTGATTCAGATAAACGTGCGGACGCCGGAGGTGGTGATGGGAGACTTCGCCAGCCAGATTTCCGCCAACGGCATGGGCAGCCGGGGGATTCTGGACCTGGTGGAGGAGTACGGGACGGAGACGCTGAAGTTCTACCTGCGGCAGTTGATGGACTACAGCGAGCGGATTACGCGTCAGGGGATTTCGGAGTGGCCCGACGGGGTGTACCGGTTCACGGACTATCTGGACGAGGACGGGTTGAGCGACGACCCGATTCCGATAAAGGTTGCGCTGCACATAAAGGGGGATTCGGCGCTGGTGGACTTCACGGGCACTTCGCCGCAGACCCGCGGGGCAATCAACTGCGTGTTGAGTCAGAGCAAGGCTATGGCCTACTGCGCCATCCGGTGCGCCATCGGGGAGGACATGCCGAACAACTCCGGCTGCTTCCGGCCCGTGGATGTGGTGGCGCCGGAGGGCACGATAACGAATATGCAGCATCCGGCGTCGTGCGCCGCGCGGGGGGTGACGTCGTTTCGTCTGGTGGACGCGGTGTTGGGCGCGTTGGCCCAGGTTGTGCCGGAGCGGGTGGCCGCCGCGCCGGAGGGCGGGACTTCCACGGGGCGGTTCGGCTTCCGGCAACCGGACGGGACAATCCGGGTGTTCTACGACAACGTCTTCGGCATTCGGGGGGCGTGGAACAGCGGCGACGGACGGGGTGGGGTGGCCAGCGTTGGCGCAAACGTCTCCAACGTATCGGTGGAGATTATCGAGTCGCAGGTGCCTCTGCGTCTGAGAAGCTACGGATACGTGCCGGACTCCGGCGGGCCGGGGAGGCATCGTGGCGGGCTGGCGCTGGCGCGGGAGTGGGAAGTGTTGACGCCGGAGGCGACCATAACCTGGAGGTCGGACCGTCGCGCCTTCCCACCCTACGGACTGGAGGGCGGCGGCGCGGGTCAAGGATCCAAGAACTTGCTGAACCCAGGACGGGAGGGGGAGGAACTGCTTCCAACGAAGATAAACACCATCCTCAAGCAGGGGGATATCTTCCGCCACGTGTCGCCTGGGGGCGGCGGCTACGGCAACCCGATGGAGCGGGACCCGCAGGCGGTGTGGTGGGACTGGCGCAACGGCAAGGTGACGGCGAAACACGCCAAGGACGTCTACGGGGTGGTGATAGACGAACCCGCGGGAGTCGTTGACGAAGCTGCCACCAAGTCACTGCGGCGGGATACGATGAACGCTTGAATATAGACGTCTGGACGTCTATATTGTATCTATGGCAGAAGAGACCAAGAGAAACGCGCCTGGACAAGTCAGGGACGCCATTTTCCGCGTACTGCGACATGCCCCCGACGGCCTAACCGCCAAGAGGATATATCAGCGAGTTACCAAGGTTAACGGGCCCACGCCTGAGTCGTCTATCCGCTCGTATCTTCGGTTGAACACGCCGGACATGTTCGCGAAGGAGGCCAGGGGCGTCTACAGGCTCCGAACCACGCGCAACGGGGCGTTCGAGCAGGGGGGCTTGGGTTCAGTGGAGTTTCCGCAGAAGCCCCCCTTCCGATTCGGCAATGCGACGCTGATCCATGACGATTGCTTCAGTTGGTTGGATAAGCGAGAGGACAATTCCATACACGCGGTGGTCACGGACCCTCCCTACGGATTGCAGGAGTACACGTCTATCGAACAGCGAAAGTTGAGAAGGGGCAGGGGAGGGGTCTGGAGGCTCCCGCCGGCCTTCGACGGGCACAGGCGATCGCCGTTGCCCCGGTTCACCACTTTGACGTCTTCGCAAAAGGAGCAGCTGCGAGAGTTCTTCCTCGTTTGGGCATCGCTGCTGATTCCTAAATTGACGCCGGGAGCGAATGTGATAGTCGCATCGAATCCACTGCTGAGTCACATAGTATCGGATGCGCTGGCGTCTGCCGGATTGGAGAGAAGGGGAGACATCATTCGCTTGGTGATGACCATGCGAGGCGGAGACAGGCCAAAGGCGGCGCACAGGGAGTTCAGGGACGTTACCGTGATGCCAAGGTCGATGTGGGAGCCGTGGGTAATGTTCCGCAGGCCGTTGGAAGGGCGCGTACAGGACAACTTGCGGAAGTGGAAGACGGGAGGGTTTCGGAGACCGTCGGACGAGCGTCCCTTCGGGGACGTCATCAAGTCCACGCCAACGCGGAAGAATGAGAAGCGGATCGCGCCCCATCCAAGCCTGAAGCCACAGGAGTTTATGCGGAAGCTGGTTAGAGGCGCATTGCCGTTGGGCGAGGGTGTGGTTGTTGATCCGTTTGCGGGGGCGGGTTCCACATTGGCGGCTGCGGAAGCCGTTGGCTACTCCTCCATAGGGATTGAGAAGGACCCGCACTACTTCGATATGGCGACGCGGGGAATACAGCCGCTTTCGGAGCTTCCAGTCAACTATCGAAGCTAGTTCAGGCCAAGGAAACCCATTGATTCCTAAGCTTGACACCTTTTGCGTACTGCCAAATCCGCCATCCGCCCCACCCTAATCACCCCCATCTCAATCTTCCCCCATCAAGGGGGAAGAGGCTAATCGACGCCCTTGGGAGGGTTGTGCGAAGGTCTACGGATTTATAATGCCGTCCGGGTCAAGGGTTGCGGTGGGAGTTTACGTCGTAGAAGAAATCATAGACGTCCTGCATCGTCGACTCGAAATCCATAAGCCGCAGGCCATAGGGGAGTGCGGCGGATGAGTTAAACTTCGATTCGTCTACATTGTTTCTAACGATTGCCACCGGGACGGGATTCCTTTACAGCGCTGGGCATATTGGAATAGATTATGCCAGTATATACCATGAATGAATCTTTGCGTGTGAGGATGTTATGCCGAGGATGACGGGGCAGCGGGCGCTGGTGGAGATGCTTCGGGCGGAGGGGGTTCGGTACGTCTTCGGGAATCCGGGGACGACGGAGCTGCCTTTCCTGGACGCTTTGCAGGACGCGCCGGACATCCAGTACGTGACCTCGCTCTTCGAGGGAGTGGCGGCGGGCATGGCCGACGGGTACGCCCGCATAACGCAGCGTCCTTCCTTCATGAACTTCCACATCTCGGTGGGGGTGTCCAACAGCATCGCCGTCATGTACAACTCGTGGCGGGGCGGCACGCCGATGGTGATAACGGCGGGGCAGACGGCGGCGGGGTTGCAGCTTCACAACCCGACGCTGTACTCCAACATGGTGAACGTGATGCGGGAGTACACGAAGTGGGCGGGGGAGGTGACGACGCCGGAGGACGTGCCTGCCATCGTGAGGCGGGCGTTCAAGGTGGCGGCAACGCCTCCGACAGGGCCGGTTTTCGTGTCGTTCGCGTGGGACTCGATGGACAGGGAAGCGGAGATGGACGTCGCGCCGTCGGTGGATCACTACTTCCGGGTGCTGCCGGACCCGCGGGCGGTGGAGCGGGCGGCGCGACTGCTTTCGTCGGCGCAGTGTCCGTTGATGCTGGTGGGAGACAGGGTGTCGCAGTCGCCGGGAGCGCCGGCGTTGGCGGCTCGTGTTGCGGAGCAGATTGGCGCGCCGGTGTTCGCCACCAGCTTTTCGGAGGTGCATCTGCCGAGTTCGCATCCTCACTACATGGGCGCTTTCGACACAAGCTGGCTGCACCGGGAGATGAAGGAGCGGTTTGACGCCGCAGACCTGATTCTGGCAGTGGGGACGGAGGTGATGGTGCAGTCGATACCCACGCCGGAGCCGCACTTCAGCGGGCCGCCGAAGCTGGTGCATCTGGATTGCAGCGATTGGGACATCCAGCGTTCTTACCCCGTGGCGGCGGGGGTGTTGGGGGACATCGCCGGCAGTCTGGAGCAGTTTTCGCAGGCGCTTTCGGAGAGGATGACGTCTGCGGAAGCGGAAGCAGCGCAGGCGAGGAGGAAGGTTGTGGCGGAGGAGAAGCGGCGGCGGAGAGAATCTTTTGATTCCTTGGTAGAGCGTCGGTGGGATGAGTCGCCGATGTCGCCGGAACGGTTCGCGGTGGAGCTTCGTCGTGCGCTGCCGCCGGAGGCGCTGGTGTGCGACGATTCAATCACGGTGCGGAGCGCGTTGATGGGGGCGTTGGACTTCGACGAACCGGGAACGCTGGTGGGTGGCAGAGGCGGGAGTTTGGGTTTCGGCATGGGGGCGACGTTGGGGATGAAGCTGGCCGCGCCCGACCGTCCGGTGGTGGGAATTATCGGCGACGGGACGGCGATGTTTACGATTCAGGCGTTGTGGACTGCGATGAACTACAAGATTCCGGTTGTTTGGGTGATATGCAACAACGGCAGCTACAAGGTGCTGCGGGAGAACATGGCGCGCTACCTGACGGGGCGGGAGCGGGAGAGCAAGTATATCGGCATGGACTTCTACGACCATCCGTTGGATTTCGCGGCGATGGCGGAGGCGTTTGGGGTTAGGGGTGTGCGGGTGGAGCGGCCGGAGGAGTTGGGGCCGGCGCTGAAGGAGGCGTTGGAGTCAGGGGAGCCGCGGTTGATTGACGCGATTCTGAATGATGACTTCGACCCGGAGGCTATTCAGGGGGCGTGGGGTCGGTGGTGGGAGGGGCGGTAGTTTTCGGGCTGTCCTGCGGCCACTAGAGGCAAGGGGTTGACGGCGGGCGGCGAGGATCTTTGCTTCGCTCAGAATGACATGGAGGGAATCCAGAATTAAATCGGGGGAATTTGGACTATGAATTCGCTGCTGGTTAGGGGTAAGTACGTTATAACGAAGGTGGTTGGGTGGGATGAGGCCGAAATTATCACCGACGGGGCGGTGTATCAGGAAGACGGCTGCATCGTCGAGGTTGGGGAGTATCGGACGTTGCGGGAGAAGCATCCTTCGGCGGAGGTGGTGGGGTCGTCCGGTCACGTCGTCATCCCCGGCCTGGTGAACGACCACGACCACGTGGGATTTTCGGCCATCCAGTTGGGGGTGCCGCACGCGCCGCTGGAGCTTTCAGGCATTGGTCGGATTGGCGCGCGGCAGTTGGATCCCTATCTGGAGCACCTGCACGGGGCCATCGACATGCTTGAGACGGGCACGACGACGGTGCAGATAATGTACACGCCGGGCAGGGGCACGGCGCCCATCGACGAGGTGTCGACGGACAAGGTCATTCGCGCCTATCAGGACGCGGGGGTGAGGCTGTCGTACGCGCCTAACTTGCAGGACCAGAACTCGATGATTGCCGGGCCGCGAGGCGGCGAGAAGGAGTTCTTTGGACGGCTGCCGGAGGGGTTGGGGCGTCGTTTCGAGGCGTTCATGGCAGGCAGCTACGTATCGGTGGACGAGATGGTGAGCCAATCGGAGGGCCTGTTCAAGAAATACAACGGCGGGCCGGGGGCGCGGACTATCATCAACACTTCGCCAACCAACGTGCAGCGTTGCTCGGACGAGCTGCTGATGGGGTTGAAGGGGCTGTCGGAGAAGTACGAGACCACCAGTCATATCCACCTGGCGGAGACGGTATACCAGCGGCTGTTCGGACAGCGCATCTACGGAACGACGCCGTTGCAGCATCTGCGGGACATCGGATTTCTGGGGTCGGACGTGGTGTGCGGGCATAGCGTGTGGGTGACGGAGGAAGACATGGATGTATTCAAGGAATCAGGCGCTTCCGTGTGCCACAACGCCAGCTCCAACTTTCGGCTGCTTTCCGGCATCGCGCCGGTGCACAGGTTCGTGGAGGAGGGGATTCCTGTGGCCATCGGCACGGACGACATGGGGATGAACGACGACAAGGACATGTTCCAGGAGATGCGGTTGGCGTTGAAGATTCACCGGCTGCCGACGGTGGAGTTCGAGCCGATAACGCCGGCGCAGGTTTTCAAGATGGCGACGGAGAACGGGGCCGACGCCAGCGGGTTCGGCGGGCAGGTGGGAACGCTGGAGGCGGGACGGCGGGCGGACATGACGTTGGTGTGTCTGTCGCGGTTGGACCAGCCATATCTGAACCCGGACACGTCGATCCTGGACGCGTTGGTGCATCGCGCGCGGGGCGTGGACGTAGACGCGACGATTGTGGACGGGGAGGTGGTGATGCAGGAGGACAGGGTGACGCGGGTGGACAAGGAGACGCTATACGCGGAGATTCGCGCCAATCTGGACCGTCCATTGACGGACAAGGAGCGGGAGTTGGAGGCGATGGCGAGGGAAGTTCAGCCCCATCTGAAGGCGTACTATGAGGGGTCGGTGTCGGAGGAGTTGCGGCCTTATGGGGTGTACAACGCGCGGTAGGGGGTGAAGATTTGGAGAATTTCGATTACACTATAAACGAAGGTTGACGGAGGCTTCACGTGCAAGACAGAAGAGAAGAGTTGGAACGGCAAGATGCCTTCTATGAGACCATTCGCCCCGAACTCGAGGCCGAGTCCTTTGGCAAATGGGCGGTCGTGTGCGAGGAAAAGCTGGTGGGCGTATATGATTCGAACCCAGAGGCATCGGAGGTAGTCCTGAAATTGACTCCACGCCAAACGTGCCTGGTAAAACGCATAGGCTATGTTTTCGTGGCGTCCCATCCGTTCGTCCGTGTGAGTAGTGCGCCAGTCCAGGATCTATAACAACCAACCCCTGGTATACGGGATAGTTGGAAGCGTCGACAACATCAAAGTTGGCAATAGAGACTTAAGCTCAAGTTCCTTCGCCCGCAAAACAGGCGGCACGATGCTGCTTGATACCGGGGCGCAAGTATCAGTCCTTGACTTGGACATTGCGCTTTCATTGGATCTGCCGGAAATCGGCGCGCCTACGGTAATTGAAGGCGTGACTGGAAGAAGTGAAGCCCGGCTGTTTACTGGGCTTCTACACCTACCGGAATGGGACATAACCTTGGCAAATGCCTTCGTGTCGGTGCCTTTACAGGAACAACACAACGTAATGGCGCTCATCGGCATGGATATTTTGGGAAGGTTTGCACTGACGTTGGATGGCCCAAAGGGCAGTATCGACATATCTAAGCCAAGTAATCCGCAGGGCCTATAGTCGGTGCGGGATCCCATAAGAGAAACAATGCTTGTATCCCCCACTTTCCCTGAATGGGCGTTGGGTGTAAGCTATTGGCCTACTTGAATGTCGAGAGGTGCATTGTGTCCATTATTGACCAGCGTTACGAAGAGAAGTTTCCCGCCTCGGCCCGGATGTATGAGAAGGCCGTGGGGTACTTTCCGAGCGGCATAACCCATCAGAACCGTTTCGCCGAACCGTTTCCCATCTACTTCAACAGGGCCAACGGCGGGGTCAAGTACGACCTGGACGGCAACGAGGTCATCGACTACGTGATGGGGAACGGGGCGCTGCTGCACGGCCACGGGCACCCGGAGATAGTGGCGGCCATCTCGTCGCAGGTGGCGCAGGGGACGCACCTGGGAGGCAACACTCCCTTCGAGATGGAATGGGCGGACGCCATCATGCGGCTGGTGCCTTCGGTGGAGCAGGTGAGGCTTACGAACTCGGGGACGGAGTCCACTTATCTGGCCATTCGGCTGGCGCGGGCCTTCAACGGCAAGCCGAAGATTCTCAAGTTCGAGGAGCACTTCCACGGCTGGCACGAGTACGCGCTTCCGTCGCAGGGGAACGCAGGGCCCGCGTCGGTGCCGCAGGCCATCATTGACATGGTGACAGTGGTGCGTCCCAACATCGAAGAGGTGGAGGAGGCGCTGGCGAACGATTCTGAGATTGGGGTGGTGATTCTGGAGCCGACGGGGGCTCACTACAGTTGCTTCCCGCTCCAGCCGGACCCGTTCCTGCAACAGCTTAGGGAAGTGACGGCGCGGTACGGCGTGGCGCTTCTATTCGACGAGACGATTACGGGGTTTCGCATATCGAAGGGGGGCGCGCAGGTGCGGTACAACGTGGAGCCGGACCTGACGACCTTCGGGAAGATTGTGGCGGGCGGGATGCCGGGCGCGGCAATCGGGGGCAAGGCGGAGATAATGGAGATGATGTCCTTCAGGGGCGAGCCGGACTGGGACAATCACCGCCGCATCGGGCAGGGGGGCACTTTCAACGCCAACCCGCCGACGGCCATCGCGGGCATCGTGGGGCTGAAGATGATTGCGGAGCGGCCCGTGAACGAGCGGGCGGACGCGCTGGCGGCCCGGCTGAAGGCGGGATTGAACGAGGCGTTCGTGCGGGCGGAAGTGCCCGGCTTCGCCTACGGCATCGCATCTTTGGTTAATCCGATGATCGGGATGGAGCCGACGGGGGACTACGAGGCGCCCGTCATCAGCTACGAGGACAGGCGGGCGCACATGACGGGCAAGCGGAAGGGGTTCCTGACCAAGGCGATGCTGACCCACGGGGTGCACGTCATGGGCGGGCAGGTGTTCATGGTGTCGTCGGCTCACACGGAAGAGCATATCGACAGGACGATTCAGGCCTTCGAGGACTCGCTGCGGGAGCTGCGGGAAGACGGGATTGTGTAGCACTCCGGCGGGCGGGGGTTCGGTGGAACGTCACTTCACCGCTACGGGCTACGTGACGCACCGGGGACGGGCGCTGCTCCACTGGCACCCTAAGGTGAAGGCGATGCTGCCTCCGGGAGGGCATATCGAGGTGGGCGAAGACCCGGTTACCGCCGTGCTGCGGGAGATTCTGGAGGAGACGGGGCTTTCGGCGGAGGTGATGCCCAGGGAGATGCCTGTGGATTTTGGATATCCGAGGCAGATTCCGCCGCCGGAGACTATCATGGTGGAGGACATCGACGATCCGGTAGCGGGGCCGCACGAGCACGTGGATATGATCTACTTTTGCAGGCTGAAGGAGGGGGAAGGAACGGAGGGGCTGCGGTCAGGGTGGGTGTGGGTTTCGGAGGAGACGTTGGCTGAGGGAGAGGCAGTTTCGTTGGACGATGGGGTGGAGGTCACGCCGCCGGAGGACGTGAGGCAGTTGGGGTTGGCGGCGATTCGGCGGGCCAGCGAGGACTGACAGACATCGGCTACACAAGCATAAGATTTTCAACACCGAAGATGTGGAAAGGCGGGTTTGAAACCCGCTTCCACGCGAAGCACGACGCTTTCAGGCGCGCTGCCAGGCGAACATGTCCTTCAAAAGGCAATGCCAACAGTGACTGCGAGAGCCATGCCAGCCAGAACCGTACCCATCGTCCACTTTAGCATGCGAGCCTCCATCCCGATCATGCGCGTCTCAAACTCTGCAATCTCAGCCCGCAGTTTCGCTATATGGTCAATCATTTCTGCCCGCAGGTTTGCCACATCCTCCTTGGTCGCAACGGAGTTAAGCTTGCCTTCAATGTGGCTGACTCTTCGCTCTAACGTCTCCATAAAGTCTCCTTGTTGGATGGTGGGGGGTTGACCGGGGAATTGTGGGTTAACGCTACCTGCTTCAACCGATGTTGTCAACGGAAGCGCAACCCGGTTGTGACAGGAGTTGGGGTTGGCGGCGATTCGGCGAGCCGGTGCGACGGATCAGGCTAGGCTCAGAGAAGATTTTGCAGGGCTACGGTCAAACTTGAGGCGATAGCCATTCCGGTCAAGACTGAGCCAACCATCCACTTGATGAGGCGAGTCTCCATTTCCTTGTTTTCCGCGCGCATATTTGCCACATCTTCTTTGGTCGCCAAGGAATCAATCTTGCCTTCAATATAGCTGACTCGCTGCTCTAACGTCTCCATAATGTCTCCTTCCTGGATAGCTACGGGTTGGCAAGGAATTACGGGTTAACGCTACTCGCTTGAACCCATATTGTCAACGGAAGCGCAACCACGCTGTGACTAAGAAGCACCCCCATCCTAACCTTCCCCCGTCAAGGGGGAAGGGAAAAGAGTCAGGGTGGTTACGCAAAGGTCTCCATCGAGGGGAAGGGGTTTATGGTTACCCATGCTCTACGTGGCGGCGGAGTTCTTCGAGGAAGTTGGCGGAGGCGCGGCGGAGGACCATGCGGGAGTAGACGGCGCCGATGAAGTGGGAGGCGTTCATGGGGAGAATCAGGCGGGTACGTTCCGTGACGCGGGTTCCGGTTTCGTGGGGTTCCAGGGTGATGACGCCGACGCTTCGGGTGGTCCTGCCGCGGAACTTGTTGACGGCGTGCTGGACGAGCTTGCGGGGAGGGTCTACTTCGTCGACGGTCAGGGCCAGTTCGCCGTGGCGGGAGGAGGAGAGGCTGATGGCGTCGGCGCCCGTGGTGTAGGCGGCTTCGAGGGTGGTGTCGGGGGCGATGGCGTTGGCGGGTCGCTCCACCGTCAGGGCGATGCCCCAGAGGGAACGGAGGAAGGCGCCGCGTCCGGCCAGAGTCAGGACGGCGTCGAATACCTTATCCGGCGGAGCGGAGAGGGTGATGGAGCGTCGATGTCCCACCCTTCGCAGCAGGGCGCCGATGAGGAAGACGGCTATCAGGATGGCGGCGGCGGCCAGGAAGGTTATGAGCAGTCCGATGGCCTGCTGGCCGGCGTATATGCCGACGCCCACGGCCAGGATGCTGCCGCTTATGACTTCCAGCGACCACCATTGGAGCTCGCCGAGGGGGGTTATCTGCATTGGAGATTCTTGTTCATTCATGGCAACGGCGCTTTAGAGGGATTCGATTTGGAAAACGAATAATGCCTTTCGGGGGGTGATGCAAGCACGGATTCAGGGGAATTCTAGGGCTATTCGTTTCAAAAGAGTGAGGAAACGAATCCCGGATGGGGGAGTTTTTTCCCTCACCCAAGATGGGCGAGGGCTTTATGTGGAGGTGAGGTTGGTTGTGGAGGGGCTGGTTATTCATGGGGGAATGGTAGCAAGGGCGGGCAATTCGTGACAAGGGGCAAGATGTCACTTAGCGGGGGATGGGTCCCCGCAGCCGCGAGGACAAGAGGGGCGGGCGAGGTGGGGCGGTTGTTGGGAGCGGGGGGATTGTGGCATAGTTTGGCGAGCCTGAAATTCGACCGCGCCGGAGGTTTGACTTGGGAAACGCTTTCGCATCGTCCATTGGAGTCTTGCGCCTGAGCCTGTGGGAGTGGTTCAAGCTGCGGCGGCGGTGGATGCCGTGGATTCTTCTCGCCATTCTGGTCTTGTTTCCACAAATCGGCGCGGTGGGCAGCTACTTCATCTACCGTGGAGATATTTCAAGCGCCGACTTGGGCGTCGAGTCCACCTACTCCTTTTCGGTGACGGATAATGACGGACAGTTGGTGGAATTCCATTTCACCTGCGACGACATTTATGAATTTCAGCCCGAATCGATAGAGTCTCTCCCGCCGGAAACGCGGATGATGGTTTTGGACAGCGTGCAGAGCTTCGAAAGGCAATGCTCCGGGGAAGGCGGATTGGAGACGAGCGAAAGCCGCGAATTCTTCGTCATGCCGGCCAGCATAGCCAACGGGTTGAGCGCGGCGTCCTTCGTCGGCATCATCGTAGCGATGGTGCTGGCGGCGTCGATGATAGGCACGGAATATGCTTGGGGAACGCTTCGGACCAACCTGGTCAGCGGGGTGGCGCGGAGGAAATTCCTGGCCTCGAAGATTCTGACGCTACTGGCCGTGGTCGCAGGAGGGCTGTTGGTTACGGCGTTGATTATGGCGCTGACCAGCCTGCTGTTTACGTTTCTGGTTCGGCACGTGGGGGGAGGCTGGACGGAGGGGGATTGGGCCACGGCGTTCATCATGTTCGGCAAGGTTTTCTACGCGCTGGTTCCGTATCTGATGCTGGCGGTGTTATTTGCCGTTCTGACCTCCTCAACGGGCGTCGGCACCGCATTGGCGATGGGATATTACATGGTAGAAGCGATTGCGGCGGGCATAATGACGGGGTTGTTCGACTGGTTTCAGCCTGTGGCGGAATTCCTGCTGGGGCCGAACGTGGCGGCGTGGCTGTCGCACAACGCCGTGGTGCAGGTGACGATAGGAGTCAGCGCGGACGCGGACTTGGGGGCGTGGCATAACTTCCTGGTGCTGCTGGCTTACACGGTAGCGTTAGGCGCGGCGGCGTTCTGGCGGTTCCAGCGGAGGGACGTGGCGGGGGCGAAGGGGGATTGAGGGGGGTTAACCCCTATCCCAACCTTCCCCCATCGAGGGGGAAGGGGTAAGAGGGGAGGGGATCTCGACCCTTCGACAAGCTCAGGGTGAGGTGAGGGGAGGGTTAGGGGCGGCGTTCGCGGGTTTGGAAGCCGCCGAGGCCGGGGAAGGCGCCGGCTCCTTCGGGGGAGGCGATTATGGCGGCGGCGTCCAGCTTGCCGGTTTCGGCGTCCTGCTGACCCATTACGGTGACGGACATTCCTTCCTCGAGGTCGGCGAGGTCGCCTGCTGAGAAGACCTGGATGGCGGTTTCGTCGCCGATGGCGACTTCGACGGTTCCCTGGGGGGTGTTGATGATGACGACTCCATCGTCGATGGAATCGATGGTGCCGAAGGCTGCGCCGCCGCCGCCGAGGAATCCGGCGCCACGCCCGAATCCCGGGAAGGCGGGTTGCAGGTCGACGCTTTCGGTGACTTCAGCGTCGTCATCGAGGTCGGCGTCGGAATCCGTGTCGGTGGAGGCGGTTGGGGTTCGGCCCGGGGGAGTGGGCAGGCCGCGCAGTCCAGCGGCGCCCTGAGCCTGGGCCATCTGCCGAATCGCGGCGAAGTCAGGGTTGCCGTCTTCGTCCAGAGGAATCTGGTCGGCGAATTGCTGCATGACGGCGGCCTGCCCCGCCTGTTCTCCGGGAAGGGTTAGTTGGGCCGTGGCGGGGACTTGGCTCTCCGCTCGGTTTTCGCCGACAATCATGCCGCCTACGAAGGCTCCGCCGATGCCGCCTCCGACGAGGATGAAGATGCCGGCAAGGACCAGGAATGATTTAGTCATGGGGGTTTATGCTCCTTTTGAGGGGGTGGGAGTGGATTCTTCAATGCGTTCAGAATGACATGGTGGGGGCGTTCGCTTCCGCTCGACCCTTCGACAGGCTCAGGGTGAGCGGTTGGGGGGTGTTCAGGGTGAGCGAGGGAGTCACCCCCATCCTAACCTTCCCCCGTTGAGGGGGAAGGGATAAGAGGGACTGGATTCCGGCTTTCGCCGGAATGACGGGTTAGGTCGGGGGGATGGGAGTGGATTCTTCACTGCGTTCAGAATGACATGGTGGGTGGGTTCAGGATGACATGAGGGGAGGGTTGGGGTTATTCATAGCGGAGGGCGTCGATGGGGTGTTGGCGGGCGGCGCGCATGGCGGGGTAGATGCCGAAGAACAGGCCGATGGCGGCGGAGACCAGCAGGGCGAGGACGACGATGTCGCCGCTGAACACGGTCTGGAAGGTCTGATTCAGCAGGGTCTTGTCGTCGATGAGGCGGGAGATGGTCACGCCGACCAGGACGCCGACGCCACCGCCGACGATGCTGAGGAATATGGCTTCCGACATGAACTGGACGAGGATGTCGCGGCGGGTGGCGCCCATAGCCTTGCGGATGCCGATTTCGCGGGTGCGCTCGGTGACGGAGACGAGCATGATGTTCATAATGCCGATGCCGCCGACCAGAAGGGAGATGCCGGCGATGGCGCCCAGGAACATGACGAAGGTGTCGGTGGTTTCCTCCAGAGTTTCGAGGGTGTCCTGCTGGTTGTTGATGGTGAAGTCGTCCTCCCCGGTCAGCCGGTGGCGCAGGCGCAGGAGGGTGGCGATTTCGCCTTCGGCCTGGTCCATCAGGGATTCGTCCTTCACCTGAACGCTGATGCTGTCCACGGCGATTTCGCCCCGGGTGGTTCGTTGGGCGGCGAGGCGGTAGTAGACGGTGGTGATGGGCGCGAGAATCTGATCGTCGAAGAGTCCGAAGGGGCCGCCGCCCTCGGAGTCCAGCACGCCGATGACGGTGAAGCGGCGGTCGTTGATCTTGATGGTCTGGCCTACGGGGTCTCTTAGTCCGAAAAGGGATTCGGAGGTGTATGAACCGAGGACGGCCACCTCGGAGCGGCCGGTCACGTGTCCGTCGGAGATGAAGGAGCCGGTGGCCAGGTTCATGTTTCGCACGTCGAGATATTCGGGGGTGACGCCGAGGACCTGGGTGAAGGTGTTTTCCCTTCCGTAGACTATCTGGCCGGAGGAGTTCAGTTCGGGGGCCACGGCGGCGACGGAGGAGTCGGACAGGGAGTCGGCGATGGCCTCGGCGTCGTCGAGGGTGAGGGTGGACGCGGAACCCTGTCCGAAGAAGATGCCGCCAAAGCTGGAGGAGCCGGGCTGGACGAAGAGGAGGTTGGTGCCGAGGGACTGGATGGTTTCGGTGATGGAGGCCTGGGCGCCGCGGCCGATGGACATGAGGGAGATGACGGCGGCGACGCCGATGACGATGCCGAGGACGGTGAGGCCGGAGCGGAGCTTGTTGGCCCAGAGGGAGGTGAGGGCGGATAATCCGGTGTCGAGGGGATTCATCTAGCGGGTTCGCTCCGTGGTTTCGTCGGACACGATTCGGCCGTCCAGCATGGAGATTACGCGGTCGGTGCGGGCGGCTATCTCCGGGGAGTGGGTGACGACAACGACGGTTATACCCTCCTCCCGGTTGAGGCGGATGAGCATGTCGATAATCTCCTCGCTGGAGCGGCTGTCCAGGTTGCCGGTGGGTTCGTCGGCGAGGAGGATGGCGGGTTCCTTGACGAGGGCGCGGGCGATGCCGACGCGCTGCTGCTGGCCGCCGGAAAGTTCGGCGGGCTTGTGGCGCATCCGGTCGCCGAGGCCGACGCGCTCCAGGGCTTCCCGGGCGCGCTGACGCCGGTTGCGGCGTCCCCTGCCGTAGAGGAGAGGCAGTTCCACGTTGGCGAGGGCGCTGAGGCGGGGCAGCAGGTTGTAGGTCTGGAAGACGAAGCCGACCTTCCGGTTGCGGACGTAGGCCAGCCGGTTGTCGTTCATGGCGCCCACGTCCTGGCCGTCCAAGGAGTAGGAGCCGGAGGTGGGAACGTCGAGGCAGCCGACGATGTTCATAAGGGTAGACTTGCCGGAGCCGGAGACGCCCATGACGGCGACCATTTCGCCCTCGTCAATGGAGAGGTCCACGCCGTCGAGGGCGGTGACCTGCACGCTGCCGAGGTTGTAAACCTTGGTTACGCCTTCGAGGGTTATCATGGTTTGCATCTCCGCAGCCGCTAGGGCCTGGGGCCGCCGCCCTCGAATCTGATCATTCGCGCGCCGCCGCCCGGACCGAAACCGCCGAAATCGAAGCCGGAGGATTCGGGGGCCTGGAACACTACCTGCTCGCCTTCGACGAGGCCGGATGTGGCGATGACCCAGAAGTCGTCGCTGATTCCGAGGGTCACGGCTCGCTGCTGAATCTTGCCGTCTTCCATGACCTGAACGATGGGGGAGTCGAAGCGGCCCATGACGGCTTGCAGGGGGATGAGCAGACCCCGCTCCTGCTGGATGACGACTTCCGCTACGGCGCTGAGTCCTTCGATGAGGTTGAGTTCGGAGGGGACGGTCATGCGGACGCGGGCGGGGTAGGTGACGACGCCCTGCTGGTTGGTGGCGCCCGCGCCGATGGTGGAGACGACGCCGGCGAGGGTTTCGGCGGGGAGGGCGTCCATGCTGACGACGGCCTGGTCGCCGACCTGAATGGAGAGCACGTCTATTTCGTCGATGATGCCGTCCACCTCCACGTCGAGGGGATCGACGATTTCGACGATGGCGGCGTTGCGGTTGACTTCGTCGCCCTTCGCCACGGAGACGCTGGCGACGAGGCCGCTCCAAGGGGCGACGATGACGGCGGATTCCAGCTTGTCCTCGGCGGCTTCGAGGGCCAGTTGGGCGGAAACCAGCTGGCTCTCGCGGAGGGTCAGCTGGAGCCGGTCCGTGGGGTCGAACATCGCTTCAAAGTCCTCCTCGGCCTGTATCAGGTTGGCCTGGGCGGACACTATGGCTTGCTTCGCGGCTTCCACGTCTATGGGTTCCGGTCGTTCGACAAGCTGCTCCTCCAGGTCTTCAATCTTGGCGTTGGCGTCGTACAGGGACTGTTCGGCTAGGGCGATGTTCATTAGCGCAGTCTCAACGTCCAGGGATTCCGGCTCTTCGAAGAGGTCGCCGAGGGCGGTTTGGGCGTCGGTCAGGGATTGCTCGATGGAGTCAATGTTAGCCTCGGACTTGGCAAGGGCGGATTCGTATTGGGCTTGTTGGTTGTCGAGGGTGGCGCGGGCTTCGTCAAGCGGCTCCCACGCGCCGTCCAGTTCGCGGCTGACGCAGGTCTGCATGGGGGCGAGAATATCGTCTTCGCCGCAGACGGGGATGACTGAGTTGATGAAGAAGATGGCCCAGCCCTGTACCGTCAGTTCGCTCCACGGGGTATCCCGGTCTTCCTGGAAGTTTTCGAATTGGTCTTCCAGAAACGAGCCGGCGTTGGAAGGGGGAGTGAACAGGGTTTCCAGGTCCGTTCCCCAACCGGCGAGCATGGCGTTGGGCGAAAGGAGGGAGTCTTCCGCGCTGATTTCCGCGCCCAGGTAGCGGATGACATTGGATTTGTAATCGGATAGGGCGTCGTTGACGGCGTTTGTGTCGGCGTCCAGCTTGGCTTTCCAGTCGTCCTTCAGCAGGTCCTGGTCTTGCAGGGCGTTCTTGAGGGAAACTTCGACGGAGTCTATCTTCGTCTGGGCCTTCACCACGTCGTCGGGGTCGGCGGAGGCGAGCAGCTTGGTCAGGGCGTCTTCCGCCTTGACCACGTCCAGCCTTGCCTTCTCAACGTCCAGTTCCGCCTTGGAGAATTCGTCGTCCAGGTCGGGAGGCGTAAGAAGGTCATCGAGGGCGTCCTCGGCGTCCCGGAGGGCTACGAGGGACTTGACGATTTTCTCCTCGGCCAGAACCACGTCGAGGTCGGTGTGGGGGTTAAGCAGGTCTTCGATTGCTTCCTCGGCGTCCTGAATCTTCACCTCGGCGTCCACGATGTCCTCCTGGAGGGTCGCCAGGGTTTCCAGGTCGAGGGCGGCGATGACCTGTCCGGCCTCCACGTAGTCGCCCTCTTCGACGCGAAGCTCCTCAACCACGCCGGCGCTGCCGAACTTGAGGGTTTCGCGGGTGGGAAAGAGGAGGCTGCCGCTGATGGAGACCTGGTTGACCAGGTTGCCTTCGGCGACGGCGACAATCTGCTGGTCTTCCTCCAGGGCGTCGGAGTCTTCGCGCCCAACCCACAGATAGACGCCGTAGACGGCTGCGGCGGTGGCGAGAAGAAGGAGGACGAGCAGGCTGATTCGCCAGAAGCCCAGTCCTTTGAATACGTTGATGATTGCGTCTCCCAATGGGCTGCTCCTGTTGAGGTTTAGACGTTCGGCTTGAGTGTCGATGAAGATTATAGACCATTCGCTGACTTGCGGCAGGGCGGGCGCGGGGACTTCAATCGATAATACGCAAGAAGATGGAGCGTCGTTCCGTAGTCGTCCGAATTATTATGGATGACACTTGCTAAGGAATTGTGAAGACGGGGCGACCGATGCTACGAATCTTCGCGAATCCAGCCGTAGAAGAAGGCGGCGACGGCGGCTCCGGCTACGGGGCCTACGACGTAGATCCACTGGCTGGTCCACATCCAGCCGACGAGGGCGGGGCTGAGGGAGCGGGCGGGGTTCATGGAGGCGCCGGAGAGGGGGCCGGCGAAGATGATTTCCAGTCCGACAGTGGCGCCGATGGCGATGGCGGCGAGGTTGCCCTGGGACTTGGCGTCGGTGGCGACGGCGATGATGACCAGCATGAGGAGGAAGGCCAGAAGCACTTCCAAGCCGAGGGCTTGGGAAGCGCCGACGCCGGGCAGGTTCGCGCCCTGGTGGGCCACGCTGCCGAGCAGGGCAAGGAGGACGGCGCTGGCGAGGATTCCGCCGGCGAGTTGGGCGGTTACGTAGGCGGGGACGGCGCGCCAGGGGAAGTGGCCACCGATGGCGAAGCCGATGGTGACGGCGGGGTTGATGTGGGCGCCGGAGACGTGGCCGAGGGCGAAGATGATGACGGTGACGGCGAGGCCGGTGGAGAGTCCGATGCCGAGGTGGGTGACCTGTCCGCCGGAGAGTTCGTCGGCCATGATGGTGCCGGTGGCGACGAACACCAGCAGGAATGTGCCGATGAATTCGGCGGCCAAGGGTTTGAAGGGGAAGGCTTTCGGCATGTTGTCGGGAGGTTGATGGAAAGCTGCCCGGCCTGGATTCGAACCAGGGTCAGCGACTCCAAAGGCCGCTGTGCTACCACTGCACCACCGGGCATTGGTTTGGGATGGGGCGAAACCCCACGGGTTAAATTATGCCACAGGAAGGGAATGCTTGCAGGGGATGAGATTCTTTGCCGTCGCTCAGAATGACGGAGGAGATGGCGGGAATGTGTGCAGGGGGAGTTCACCCCCATCTCAATCTTCCCCCGTCAAAGGGGAAGAGGTTTTTAGGAGCCAATGAAGGGGTTATGCAAAGGTCTCCATCAAGGGGAAGAGATGGATTCCCGCCTTCGCGGGAATGACGGAAGGCTAGACGCTAGACCTTTCCACAGGCCCCTCGACAGGCTCAGGGTGAGCGGGGCGGTCGGCGGCGGGATTGTAGGGGCGACCGGCCGGTCGCCCCTACGGAGATTGTGCGTTTGGGTGAGCGGAGGATTAGGGTGTGGGTTACCAGCGGGGTTGGGTGTCGTTGTAGTCGTTGTTGGTGAGGCGCTGCTGCTCTGTGCCGTCGTCCTTCATGGTGAAGATTTCCGTGTTGCCGTGCAGGTCGGAGACGAAGATTATGAGCTTGCCGTTGGATGACCAGGAGGGAAGGGTGTCGGCAATCTGGTTGCTGGTCAGCTGGTTCTGGTCGGAGCCGTTGTCCTTCATAGTGTAGATTTCCGGGTCGCCGTCCCGGTCGGAAACGTAGACTATTCGCTTGCCGTCGGGAGACCAGGCGAAGGTGGAGTCGAGGGCGGCCTGGTTGGTGACGCTTACCGGGGCGGGCCGGTGAACGTCTTCGACTATCCAGATTTGGGCGTTGTCGTCATCCTCCTTGACGGTCATGTAGGCGAGTTTGCCGCCCTTGGGCGCGAAGGCCAGCTGGGTGGCGGCCTCGTCGTCCACCCGCTTCCTGTCCACGCCTGAGGGGTTTCGGAGGAACACGCCGGGGTCGCTTCCGCCGGTTATGGAGTAGACGACCCACTGACCATCCTGAGACCAGTTGCCCAGGACCATCGGGCCGCCGCTGTAGGTGAGCTGGGTTACGTTGGCGCAGTCCACGTCGGTAACGTGGGCGACGCCGTCGTCGGGCGTTCCGGCGATGTAGGCGATGCGTTCGCCCTTGGGGTCCCAGCTGAACTGGAGAACCCGGTCTTCGTCGATGGTGCAGGAGTCCCACTCGTCGCCTTCCTGGGCGAGGATGACGAGGCGGGATTCGTCATCGTCGATGGAAAGCAGGGCCACGTGGTCGCGGGTGGGAGACCAGACGGGAACGACGCCCTGGTCGCCGCCGGAGGGGATGGGGGAGACTTCCGAGCCGTCGGAGTTCATGACGTAGACCATTGGGTCGCCGCTGCGTTCGGAAACGAAGAGGATGCGTTTTTCCGAGGGGCCGCAGGCGGCCAGCAGGCAGAGAGTCAAGAGGGCGAGGACGATGAAGCTTGTTCTGGGCATAGCGGGGCCGCGGCCTTCTCCGTAGACGTTTAATGACGCTTAAATGATATGCCAGAGAAGCGGCGGCATAACATAAAACCGCAAGCGACATACGGGGAAAAACGAGGGTGGTTGGGCGGCGTTGCGCGAACAGCGTCCATTATGGTTGACGATTGGCGATGGCCCGGTGGTAGTATAGAGATATACAAGGAAGGGGCATGAGTTATCGGTTCAATAGATGGCAATGAGGCCTTAAACGGGGGAAGACTAGTGATTCGGGGGGCGCGTCATATCGGCTAACGACCATGACGAGCGGGTTCCGCTTCTCTCCGTGTCAAAGCGGTGGCGAATATACTTCCTGTCTCTGTTTAACATAGGCGTCGTTGTGGTGTTTGGGTTCGCCTTATGGCATGAGATTTGGATTGAAGACGGAGACAGCGCGTGGGAAACGGTTCTTGCCATAGCGCAAACGATGGCGATATGCTTAGTCCCACTGGCGGTAGGAATAGGGGTGTTGCTGGACGTGGCGAGGTTTATCAAAATCACGTCCAGGAATGTGAAGGAGGTGATTGTAATGTTGAGTGAGTTATTGAGTGACGCGCTGAAGCGGCACAGAGCGCGGCGGGCTGAGGAGGAGCGGAGGCAGGCGGAAGTGGCGCAACTCAAACAGCAGGTTGAACAAGACGCGGAAGAAAAGACTCGTCTTTCCAAAGCAAATACACGTCTCTTGGAGCGTATTAGGGAATTGGAAGATGAGCGCAACGGAGGGTCGCCTCGTTGTTAGAGATTTCAACGGGAGTGCGTGTGTTGAGGCGTACGATTCTTCGAGGGTGATTGTAATGTTGAGTGAGTTATTGAGTGACGCTTTGAAGCGGCACAGAGCGCGGCGGGCTGAGGAGGAGCGTAGGCAGGAAGAGGTGGCGCAACTCAAGCAGCAGATCGAGCAGAAGTCAGAAAATGAGACTCGTCTCATGGAACGCATCAGGGAACTGGAGGAGGAGCGCAACGGCGGGCCGCCTGGCGCCTAGCGATTCCGATTCGGACGCGTTGTTGGAGGGCTGCTAGTATTCGTAGAACATCTGCTGGATGGCTTGACGGTCGCGGGTAACGGACAGGGCGAGCATCAGCAGGATGCGGGCTTTGTGGGGGAGGAGGTTGTCGGCGACGATGAATCCGTCGCGTTGCTTGCCTTCGGTCATCACCACCCTGCCGTTGGCGGTGCGGGAGGCCAGGACGACGGTCATGCCGTCCTCCATAGCTTTCATGGCGGCATAGGGCGCAGGGGATGCGGAGCTTCCGCCGCCCACGCCGGCCAGAATCAAGCCAGGGGAGCCGTGGCGTCTGACGGCTTCGACGAGCATTTCGTCTGCGCCGGCGTAGGTGGGGACGATGTCCACGCGGGGCAGCGCTCCCATATTCTCCGGGTCAAAAACAGTGTCAACCGTATGCTTGCGCTCCACGGAGCGGTAGAAGGCCACCTGTCCGTCTGGGTCGCAGTATCCCAATAGGCCGGTGTCCGAGTCCTTGAAAGTTTCCACGTGGAGGGGGTCCGTCTTGGTAACGTCGCGCCCGTTGTGGATCTGGTTGTTCATCACCACGAGCACGCCCCGTCCGGCGGAGTTTGGATCGGCGGCGACGCGGATGGCGTTGTACAGGTTCAGGTCGGCGTCGGTGCCAACGGCGGAGGCGGGACGCATGGCGCCGGTCATGACCACAGGCTTGGAGGACTTGACGGTCAGGTGAAGGAAGTAGGCCGTCTCCTCCATTGTGCCGGTGCCGTGGGTGAGGACCACCCCGTCAACGTCCGGCTCCTCCCGGAAGACCTGGTTGACGCGGCGGGCGATGAGGGGCCAGTTTTCGGGGCCGATGTTGCTGCTGGCCTCGCTCATCAGGTCTTCGGCGCGCACGTCGGCGATGAAGCCCGCCTCCGGGATTCGCTTCAGCGACTCCTCGACGGGGATGCGGCGTCCCGTTTCGGGGTAGTTGGTGAAGTCCATGCGGTTGTCGGTGACGGTGGCGATGGTGCCGCCGGTGCCGATGACGCGGACGATGGGTTTGTCGGACATGGCTGGACCTCCTTGGTGGAGTAGTCCCATTCTAACGGAGGGGTTGTTGGCTCTCAACTGGAAATGTGTTTCAGTGGTTGACTTGACGCTTAATCGTCGCCATTTCATAATCAGGCCACATCCTAGACGCAGCATTGGTCGGATAACGATATGAGCACTTCCACCCTCACCGGCAGCCACCTGATAGCCCACGCCCTCAAGAGCGAAGGGGTAGCCAACGTGTTCACCATCGCGGGCGACCACACACTTCCGCTGATGGACGTGATGGCCGACGGGGATTTTCGCTTCATCGACACGCGGCATGAGCATGCGGCGTCGTTCATGGCGGACGCGTGGGGGCGGATAACCGGCGGGTTGGGGGTGGTAATGGCGACGACGCCGGGGATGGCCAACGCGATTCCCGGCATGGCGAACGCGCTGCACAGCGAAAGCCCGATGCTTTCCATCGGCGGTTCGGCGGAGGTAGCGGAGCTGGGGATGGGGGCCAACCAGGAGATCGACCAGGTGGCGCTGGCGGGAGCGGTTACGAAGGGCTCGTGGCTGATTTCCGACGCAAGACGGATACCGGACATGATAGCGATGGCGGTGCGGACGGCATACGCGGGTCGCCGCGGGCCGGTGCATCTTACGATTCCGTTGGACGTGCAGGAGCAGCGGGTGGACGAGGAGGACTTTCGATACTACCCGGCAGCGGGGCATGGGCTTGAGGGGCAGGTTAGGGCAAGCGGGGCGCAGGTTTCGGAGGCGGTGGAGATTCTCCACGCCGCCAAACGTCCGTTGATTATCGCAGCGGCGTCTGCGGGATACGGGGCTGACGGGGCGTGGCTGCGAGAGTTCATCGAGACGACGCGGATACCGTTGATGACGGCTGACCAGGCGCGGGGGTTGGTGTCGGACGACCACCCCTACTGCCTGGGATTCTTCGACACGGCGTTGAACTGGGCCGCGAAGCTGGTGGGTCGCGCCGACGCCGTGCTTATCCTTGGCAAGAAGCTGGACAACAGCATCCGATACGGAGGAATCTTCGACGATGCCGCCCGCATCGTGCAGGTGGACCCGTCGCCGACGGAGATAGGGCGCAACCGAGCCGTGGACGTGGGCATGGCGGGGGATGTGTCGGCAATCGTCGAGCAGATGACGTCGGCAGCCCAGGGTAAGTCATGGGAGGAGCGGACGTCTTGGCTGGATGAAATGCGGGAGCAGAAGAGGGCGCAGGCCGAATGGTTCGACGGGATTGCAAAGCCGGAAACGCCGATGCACGCCTCCTACGTGCACAAAGTGTTGTCGGAGTTTCTGAAGCCGGAGGACATTCTGGTTTGGGACGGGGGAGATTTCGGGCACTTCGGGCGAATGCTGCACCCGGCGCGGATGCCGCTTCGCTGGTTCTACTTCTCTCAGTTCGGTACGCTGGGCAACGGGCTGCCAACGGCAATAGCGGCGCAGGTGGCGCATCCAGACCAGCGGGTGGCGCTGATGGCGGGGGACGGCGGATTCGGATTCACGGCGATGGAGTTCGACACGGCGGTGCGGCACAATCTGCCGATTGTGGCGGTGCTGGGGAACGACGCCACTTGGGGAATCGACTATCATATCCAGGTGGGGCTGTTCGGTCGCGACACGGCGACGAAGCTCCTGCATACGCGGTACGACAAGGTGGTGGAGGGGCTGGGAGGTTACGGCCAGCACGTGACCCGGCCGGAGGAGTTGGCGCCAGCGTTGCGGCGGGCTTTCGATTCGGGTCGTCCCAGCCTGGTGAACGTGGAGATTCAGTGCGGCATCAGCCCCCGCGCGGAGGCGGCCATCGACAAGTGGCTGGAGCGGCGCGGGGCGGTGGAATCCTAGCGAGGGAGGTGTAATGAAATGAAATTTTGCAGGTTCAAGTCCCTCGACAAGATCGCCTACGGCGTGGTGGACGGAGAGACGGTCACGGAGATAATGGGGAACCCCTTCGGTCGCTACGACATGACGTCGGTGCGGCGGCACATCGACCGGGTGGAGATTCTGATACCCTGCCAGCCGCCGACGTTCTACGCCGCGGGTTTGAACTATCTCGCCCACGTGACGGAAACGGCGGAAGCGCGGGGCGAGGAGCCGGACGTGCCGGAGAAGCCGGACATTGGCTACCGGGCCGTGAACGCCCTCATCGCCCACGGGGAGACCATCGTCATCCCGTGGGACGCCACCGAGGAGGTGCAGTACGAGGGGGAGCTGGTGGCCGTCATCGGCAAGAAGGTCAAGAACGTGTCGGAAGACGAGGCGCTGGACTGCGTCTTCGGCTACACCATCGGCAACGACGTGAGCGAGCGGTCGTGGCAGCGCAGCGACCGGACCATGTGGCGGTCGAAGAATTCGGACACCTTCAAGCCGATGGGGCCGTGGATAGAAACCAAGGTGAACCTTCGCCGGATGATGACCACCGTGCGGATTAACGACGAAGTGGTGTCCAAGTTTCCGACCAACAGCATGGTCTTCGGCATTGCCGAATATATCAGCACGATGAGTCGCAACATCACCCTCTATCCGGGGGACGTTATCTGGATGGGCACGGACGGGGCGACGCAGAATCTGAAGCATGGCGATGTGGTGGAGGTGGAGATAAGCGGCATCGGAACCCTGAGAAATCCGGTGGTCAGGGAGGCTGCGCCGGAGGTGTCTGATTAAGAAGGCAAGGGGACTGGATTCCGGCTTTCGCCGGAATGACGGAGGGGGTGGCGGGAATGACGGGAGGTAGTGCGGGAATGACGGAGGCAGATGAGGGGGGAAGGGGTTCAGGCAGTAGTTTCAGAAGGAAGGAAGAAAAATGAAGACAAAAGCGGCGGTACTGTACGAGGCGAATTCCCCGTTGGTAATTGAGGAGTTGGAGCTGGACCCGCCAAAGGAGGGGGAGGTTCTGGTGAAGATAGGCGCGGCGGGAATCTGCCGGAGCGACTGGCACTACATGCACGGAGCGGCGTCCATGCCCCTGCCGGCGGTGCTGGGTCACGAAGGCTCCGGCGTAGTGCAGGAGGTGGGCCCTGGCGTCACGTCGGTGAAGCCGGGAGACACTGTGATTCTGTCCTTCGTGTCGAGGTGCGGAAAATGCCACTTCTGCACTATCGGACGTCCCAACCTGTGCGACGTTCACATGGCAACGTCGACGACGATGATGGACGGCACCTACAGGCTGCACAAGGGGGAGACGAACGTGACGCCGATGGCGAAGTTGGCCTGTTTCTCGCAGTATTCGGTGGTGCCGGAGGTGTCGTGCGTGCCCTGTCCGAAGGAGCTTGGGTTGGACAAGGCGGCGGTAATCGGCTGCTGCGTGACGACGGGCGTGGGCGCCGCGGTTAACGCCGCCAAGGTGGAGGCGGGCGCAACCGTCGCCGTGGTAGGCTGCGGGGGCGTGGGCCTCAACGTCATCATGGGGGCGAAGCTGGCCGGGGCGCGTCAAATCATCGCCGTGGACATCAGCGAGGGGGCGTTGGAGTTCGCCATGCAGTTCGGCGCGACCCATGCCGTGAATCCCCACCAGCAGGATGGACCGGGACGGGTGAAGGAGATTACCGACGGGTTGGGCGCGGACTACACTTTCGAGGTGTTCGGTTCCTCCGAAACGGTGGAGATGGCCTACGAGATGGCCCGCAAGGGCGGCACAATCACCGTGGTGGGACTCACGCCCGACGGGGACAACCCCAACATCGACGCGGTGTCGTTGGTGCGCCACGAGAAGACGTTGCAGGGGACGTACTACGGCTCGGCGCGATTGCAGTCGGACATGCCCCGGATGGTGGATCTGTACATGAACGGGCAGCTGGATCTGGACGCGCTGATCACCCGCAGCTACCACCTGGACGAAATCAACGAAGCCTACGAAGACCTGAACAGCGGCGGCATAGGCCGGGGGCTGATTACCCGGTTTGATTAGGGGAGTTCTGACGACACTTTCTATGCGGTGTCGAAAGATAATTTAATAGTACGAAAGCCTGCCGGACTTTGCGAACTAATGGATGCTTTTGGAGTCTAAAGGCCTTGTATTCGCCATCTGGAATTGCTAAGATGGTCTCTTAGAATTACCCGTTCCCTGTGTGGCTCTGATTAGTAGGTTTGCCTCCTACGGGGGAAACCTACTGATATGACGAGTAGACTAAGGGCATATAGGTCTAAAGGGGAAGCATGATTAAAGCGAGTTGCCTTTCCTTCCACAAGCTAGGGGTCACCCACGACGAGCGAATCCGGTGAAAGCCAATCCTCTGCTGAAAGAGCCTATCGCTGGCCCACCTATCGATTTGATGAAGCCTTGGCTTGGACGCATTCATCACGGGGATTGCGTTGACCTTATGGGTAGAATGCCCGTAAGGTCAGTTGGTCTCATAGTTACCAGCCCGCCATACAACATCAAGAATAGCACTGGTAACGGGTTGAAGAACGGGAGTGGCGGCAAGTGGCCACAGGCAGAGCTAATTAAAGGTTACGCGAGCCACAATGACGCCATGCCTCATGAGGATTACGTGGCATGGCAACGCCGTTGCTTGACTTCCATGATGAGAGTTCTCCGAGAGGACGGAGCGATATTCTATAACCACAAATGGCGGGTACAGGGTGGGTTACTACAGGACCGGGCAGATATTCTTGAGGGATTTCCAGTCAGGCAGATTATCATCTGGCAACGCAGCGGAGGAATCAACTTCAATCCGGGCTATTTCCTTCCAACTTATGAAGTCCTTTATCTGATAGCTAAGCGGGAATTCAAGCTTGCACCAAAGGCCAACGCTCAAGGCGATGTATGGCGCATCCCACAAGAGAGCAACAATCTGCATCCAGCCCCCTTCCCCGTAGAACTCGCGCAAAGATGCATTCAATCCACCAACGCTCAGATAGTCCTTGACCCCTTCATGGGGTCCGGCACAACGGCTATAGCGGCTGAAGTATCTGGTAGAGCATGGGTAGGGATAGAGATATCTCAAGAATACTGTATGGTGGCTAGTGAGCGTGTACGTGACATCCAGCGGATGATATCGTGAATACTATCCCTCCAAGAACTCGCAAGGAGCTTTTTGACCGCATTCGGGCCGCCATCAGACATGGTTGGTACGATTTTCCCAAGGGACCTCCATACGGCGGCACAGGAGGCCCGGGGCGGTTCTTGGAGGATTTGCTGGGTCTTACTTCAGGATCTGTGGATATGCCGGACGCCGTTGGGTGGGAGTTGAAATGGTATACGGACAAGACTCATCTAGTCACTCTTTTTCACAAGGAAGCGGAAGGCCCTCAATACATAATGAGATACATGGTTCACAAGTATGGTTGGAATGACAAACATGGACGACTGAGTTTTCGACATACGATTAGGGGCCGTTCGGATAGATTCGTAGTAGATGACAGTGGCGGCCAATTGGTAGTGCGCCCTCGTAAGGGAAACGGACCGATTCCGTACTGGTCTCATCAGGAGTTGATAGGGGCAGCAGGAGCGAAGTTGCGACGGTTAATCATGGTGAAGGGGGAGCGTAAGGCTGGTCAGATTAGATTCTTGCAAGCAGACGCGTATGAGACATTCAACCTGACAGACTTTATTGTAGAAGTTTTGCGGGGTGAGATTGCGATTGATTTCGACTGCCGTGAAAGCAAACCAGGAAGTAAGGGTTTACGTAATCATGGCACTAAATTCCGCATTGTCCCTCAGTCGATTTGCCGCCTATATATGCGTAAAGAGCGCTTGTAGGGGTTGCTGATGGCTAATCTGGAAGGAATTCCCTCCAAATATAGGCCGTTGTATCACTTTCTCATGTGTAAGGGTAGGGAAGGGCATAGATATTGGCGCACATCCTTTGGAGAAATCGAGACCATCATAGGCGCTCCTTTACCAGACTCAGCACGACAGTGGCCAATATTCTGGTCTAACTTGCGCCAACTCAACCGGGCATCTACGGCTTGGTACAGGGCCGGCTGGGAAACATCTATGGTGAAGATACGAGCCGAAACCTTAGTGTTCCATATTGACCAGGAAAGAAATCAAGGGCATTGATCCGAAGAGAGTTGATTATTGAGTGAGCGGTTGGCGGCTTTCATTGATGGGAGCAATTTGTATCACGCGCTGGAGGAGAATTGCGGGCGCATGGACCTGGATTTCGGCGCCTTCGTGACCAAGCTGTGCGGAGAGAGGCAGCTTTTCCGGGCGTACTACTACAACATCCTGCAAGACCCGGAGCGGCGGGGCACGGCCTATCAGGAGCAGCAGAAGTTTCTCGCCACTCTCTACAACACGCCGTATCTGGAAGTCTGTCTGGGCATTTCCAAGTACCGGGGCGACGTGCTGGTGGAGAAGGGGGTGGATATTATGATGGCGACGGACGTGCTCCAGTTCGCCTACCGCGACTTGTACGACGTGGCGGTGCTGGTGAGCGGGGACGCGGACTTTGCCTACGCGATGCAGGCGGTGAAGAATCTGGGCAAGCACGTGGAGGTGGTCGCCTTTCCCAGCAATCTGTCCTACGAGTTGACGCAGACGGCGGACGTGCTGCACGTGCTCGACCGGGATTTCTTCGACGATTTGTGGTCGAACAGCAGGGACGATAAGGGGGGCGGGCAGTCGAAGCGACGGCGGAGGCGTCGGACGCCGGCGAGGAAGAAGGGGGAGTCGCCCTCACCTTAATCCTCTCCCCCATGGAGACCTTTGCGTAACTGCCAAATCCGCCATTCATCCCACCCGAATCACCCCCATCTCAATCTTCCCCCGTCAAGGGGGAAGAGGTTTATCAGCCGCTTTTGAAGGGTTATCCAAAGGTCTCCACATGGGAGAGGGGGGTTATTCCTGTCCGAGGCGTTCGAGGGCGGGGATGAGTTCGCTCAGGGTTGCGATGGTGGCGTGGGGTTGGTCGTCGGTGGGGGGCTGGTAGGCGTAGGGTTCGTCGTAGGAATCGGGGGGGCGGGCTATCCAGATAGCGCGGAGGCCGGCCTTTAGGGCGCCGCCCACGTCGGCGGCCCGGTCGTCGCCCACGTGGACCACAGCTTCGGGGGGGACGGCGAGGGCGTCGAGGGCCAGTTGGAAGACTTTGCCGGAAGGTTTGGCGTAGCCGACTTCGTCGGAGAATACCAGGGCGTCGAAGAATTGCAGGAGGCCCAGGCGGGTCAGGTGGACGCGGAAGGTCGCGCCGCTGGTCATGGCGGTGTTGGAGATGAGACCGAGGGCTATGCCGCGCTTCTTCAATTCTGCCAGCATCGGCGCCGCTACGGGGTCCGGGGGAAGGGCGGCGTCTAGGAAGGAGTGGTCGTAGGCTTCTCGGATGGTGCGCTTCTGGGCGTCGGAAAGTTCCTTGGACAGTGCTGGTTGCAGGTGGTCTAAGAAGATGCGAATCTGGCCGTCGAAGTTCGTCTCCCGCCCCGTGGCGCGGACGCGTCCGCATTCTGCGACGCATTCCTGAAAGGCGCGCCAAAGTTCGGCTTCCTGGAAGGGGCAGCCCGCCGTTTGGAGGGCGTCGGCGACGCGGTCGATGCGAAGTTGCGCCCTCCGCTTGTTGATTTCGGCGTCTTCGAGGATAAGGGTCTGCCAGAGGTCGAAGGTTACGGCTTTGATGTTGCCAATCATGGGGGAATGATAACAGGGGTTGGGGATGGGGTCACCCTTCGACAGGCTCAGGGTGAGCGGGGGGGGGGGCGCCCTCACCTTAATCCTCTCCTTCAAGGAGACCTTTGCATAACTCCCTATTCACCCAAACATTCTGTCCAAGAAGCAACGCATTTATACCAAAACAGCCCCACCCCTGGATTCCCGTTTTCACGGGAATGACGGTTATGCAAAGGTCTTCTCAAGGGAGAGGGGGCATGGGATCCCGCTTTCGCGGGAGCAAGAGTGGATGCGCTCGACCCTTCGACAGGCTCAGGATGAGCGGAGGAGGGGGCGGTTGATGGTTGGGCGGGGGCAAGGTAGAGTAGGCGGGAGAAAAGTCATGGGGGTCACAGGATGATAAGCAGAAGCGATTTGGAGCGGGCCATTCCAAACGTAGGCGGCACGGTGACGGTGAAGGGGTTGACGGCGCCGGTGCGAATCTATCGGGACGGCTTGGGCATTCCCCACGCGCAGGCGGCGACTACGGAGGACGCCTTCTTCGCCCAGGGATTCTTCACGGCGCAGGACAGGCTGTGGCACATGGACTACGACCGGCATCGGGCTTACGGGCGGTGGGCGGAGTTCGCGGGGCCGATCGGGTTGGACAACGACCGGTTCATGCGGCGTCTGCGTCTGGAGGCCAGCGCGCGGGCGGACTACGCATTCGTCAATTCGGAAGCTCGAGGGATGCTGGACGCCTACGCCGCCGGAGTCAACGCCTTCATCCAGACGACGGAAACGCTTCCGATTGAGTATGGCATGCTGGAAGCGGCGCCGGAGCCGTGGCAACCGTGGGACGGGCTGGCGGTGTTCAAGGTGCGGCACGTGCTGATGGGGACGTTCGAGGGGAAGGCGTGGCGGCACAAGCTGTTGGGTCGGCTGGGGCCGGAGCGGACGGCGGCACTGCATCCGGGGTATCAGCCCGGGCATCTGCTGATACTGCCGCCGGGCGCGGAGTTCCGGGGAGAGGCGACGGGGGCGTTGGAGGAGTTGGAGCGGGGGGCGGCGCTGGCGGACCGTCTGAAGGAGTTGGAGCAGGGCAGCAACAACTGGGCGCTGTCGGGCGGGCGGACGGCGACGGGTAAGCCGGTGTTGGCGGGAGACCCCCACCGGGGTTTGGACACGCCGAACGTCTACTATCAGAATCACGTGGCCTGCCCGGACTTCGACGCGGTGGGAGCGTCGTTTCCCGGCGTGCCGGGGTTTCCGCACTTCGGCCACAACCGGTGGACGTGCTGGGGGGTGACGCACACGGGCGCGGACTATCAGGATTTGTACGTGGAGCGGTTCGACAGGAAGAATCCGGCGTACTACGAGTTCAAGGGGGAGTGGCGTCGGGCGGAGACGTATGGGGAGACGATAAAGGTGCGCGGGGGAGCCGACGAGGATTTGTCGATAACGGTGACGCATCACGGGCCGGTGATTTCGGGGGAGCCGTCGCAGGGGCTGGGCGTGGCGTTCCGGTACACGCAGACGGCGGAGCCGAATCGGACGGCGGAGGCGCTGTTGGATATGTTGCGCGCCGGTTCCGCAGAGGAGTTGGACGCGTCGATGGAGGAGTGGGTAGACCCCGTCAACAACTTCCTGTTCGCCGACGTGCATGGCAACTTCGGCTATCTGACGCGGGGAAGGGTTCCCATTCGGTCGAAAGCGAACGGGTGGCTGCCGGTGCCGGGCTGGACGGGGGAGCACGAATGGGAGGGATACATTCCCTTCGATGAAATGCCGCGCAGCCACAACCCGAAGGAGGGGTACGTGGTGACCGCCAATCAGAGGGTGGTGGGCGACGATTATCCTTATTACATCGCGTTGGACCACTCGCCGGAGTTTCGGGCCAAGCGGATTGCGCTGCGGCTGCAAGACTTGTACGGGGCGACGGTGGAGGACGTGGCGGCGATTCACGCCGAGCGGACGTCGATACCGGCGCAGAAGTATCTGCCGAGGCTGGCGGCGGTGGATGTCTACGGTCTCAAGCCCTTAGTGAAGGAAGCTCTGGAAGTTCTGCGTGGCTGGAATGGAGCGATGGACACGGACAACGCCGCCGCGACCATATTCAGCGCGTTCCGGCTACACTTGGACAAGCGGATACTTGAGTACGTGTTGGGGCCTTTGGCGGAGGAGGCGTTGACGGAGACGAGTCGGGGAGGGCCGGCCCACGCCGCCCGGCTGCGGGCGCATTTCGTACATCTGCTGGAGCAAGGAGACGAGTCGCTGTTGCCGCCTGACGGAGGTGGGTGGGAGTCGATGATGAAGGAGGCCCTCTTCTTGGCATCGGAAGAAATCTTCGCTCGGTTGGGACGCGACCCGTCGGAGTGGAAGTGGGGTAGGGTGCATCACACCGCGCCAACCCATCCCCTTTCGGAGGTCTTCCCTGATGCGGCGTCGCTGCTGGATCCGCCGTCGGTTCCCTTAGGCGGCGACGGGGACACGCCGCAGGCGGCGAGCTACTCGCCGGCGCAGCCCTACGCCATCTCGTCAACGTCGGTGCTGCGGTACGTATACGACCTTTCCGATTGGGGGAACTCGCGGTGGATTGTGCCTTTGGGTTCGTCGGGGCATCCGGGGAGCGCGCACTACGCGGACCAGGCGCAAACCTGGTCGGAGGTTGAGTACGCGCCGATGCTGTACGGGTGGTCGCGGATAGCGGAGTCGGCGGAGTCGGTGCAGACGTTGAGGACGGGGTAGGTAGATGGGAGGGGACTGGATTCCGGCTTGCGCCGGAATGACGGGTGGGGTTGAGGGGGAAGGCAGAAGATAGGAGGAAGGAAGAATGAGGATAGGAATAACGGTGCCGTTGCCCGCCTACTGGGTGGATGTGGCGCCCATAGCGGAGAAGGCGGAGGCCTTGGGGTTTGAATCGTTGTGGTGCGCGGAGCATCCCATCGTGCCGGTGCACAGCGAAAGCCGGTTTCCCGGCTCCGACGACGGGGTTATACCGGAGAGTTATTCGCACTTCGTGGATCCCTTCGTGGCGTTGGCGAGGGCGTCGGGGGTGACGGAACGGCTGTTGTTGGGCACGGGGATAACGCTGGTGCCGGAACGCAACCCGCTGCTGCTGGCGAAGGAGGTTTCGACGCTGGACCTGTTCAGCGGGGGGCGGTTCCTGTTCGGCATCGGCACGGGCTGGCTGCGGGAGGAGACGGAGATAATGGGGGGCGACTTCGACCATCGATGGACGCAGGCAGCGGAGGCGGTGGCGGTGATGAAGAAGCTGTGGACGCAGGAAGCGGCGTCTCACGAGGGACATTACTATAGCTTTCCGGCGGTGAAGTCGTATCCCAAGCCGATGCAGAAGCCCCATCCGCCGGTGCTGCTGGGAGGCATGGCGCCCAACGTGTTGAAGCGCATCGTCCGGTATGCCGACGGTTGGCTGCCCAACCGGATTTCGCCAGAGAACCTGCGGGAGAAGCGGGCGGAGTTAGACCGTCGGGCGGAGGCTGCGGGGAGGGACCCGGCGTCGTTGACGATTTCGGTGCATGGGCAGCCGGACGACCGGGAACTGCTGAAGGCGTACTTCGACGCGGGGGCGCATCGGGTGATTATTCGGACGCAGCCGACGAAGAGCGAGTCGGAGATGATGGCGCAGCTGGAGGAGATAGCGGGAAGGGCGCTGTAGTTGAGGTTTGGACGAAGGGATAGATTCCCGTTTTCACGGGAATGACGGGGGGGTTAGAGGGCGGCGGCTATTTCCCGTCCGAGGATGCCGAAGCTGGCGGCGAGCAGAACGGCCACTACGAGCTTTCGGAATAGGGTTTCGTTGATTCGTCCGGCCAGTCTGGAGGCGATGAAGCTGCCTAATAGCAGGGCGGGCACGAATAGCAACGCGCTGAAGAACTCCTGCTGACCCAGCCTTCCGCTCCAGACGTGGGCGGCGATGATGGCGAGGCCGGTCACTAGGAAGAACGAGGAAAGCATGGCCCGCATCTGGTCGCGCAGCCATCGCTGATTCAGGGCAAACAGGGCAGGGATGGGGCCGCCAAGGGCGAGGCCGGCGTTGATGAAGGTGAAGACGAATCCGACTACGCCGCCGGCCAAACCTTCTCGCTCAAAGTGGGGGAAGCGGTTGAAGGCGGCAAGGAGGGCGGTGACGATGACGACGGAGGTCAGTATCAGGCTCAGGGCTTCCTTCGGCAGGGATTGGAGGACGAGGAGTCCCGGATAGATGCCCAGCGCGCCGCCCAACAGCATGGCCGCCAGCGTGCGTGGGATGACGTGTTTCCGCACCTGGGGCAGCACGGTGGCGAACAGGACGGCGGTGAGGACGATGTTCATCTCGATGACCAGGTCGGCGTCGAGGAAGATGAGGAAGAAGGGGGTGACGGACATGGCGAAGCCGAAGGCGACGATGCCGGCGGCGGCGCTGACGGCGACCACCAGCAGTTGGAGGAGGAGGATTTCGGTCGGGCCTAGTTGGGAGAGCGGGAATTCCATGTCTGCGCGGCAAGAGTAGCAGGGTTGGCGCGGCAGGGGTAGAGGGCGTGTTGGGAACTGCTGCCGATAAAGTCACCGAGCAAAGTCTATAATTTCCCGCGATGGCGCTCGGAAGGAGAATACGGTCCTTTGGTTGAAATTGGTGACTGCAAAATCGCCTTGGGAGATTATATCCATTCCAATCAGCACGTCACCGCCCGTGAATCCACCTAGTGTGACTCTGATGGATGAAAACACAACCTCATTGGGCAGACCGATATTGACCAGAAATTCTTGGACAATCTTGCTGCTGCCATCTGCATAGTGGGCTATTCCGCGGCCCGTGGATTTGAGATTGCAGGCCATAACGACTTTGGGCGAGATGACGCTATGAGTTGCTCCGGTATCCCAAATTGCCCTGAATCCCAGCAGATCCGGCGCCGGGGTTGAGCCTTGCGGGTCCCAAGCCGCGGAAATATCGCAGAGGCTACTTAGTTCGCGCACTAAGCCCGGCGCATACACGGTGAAGCCAAACGAAGGCTGCTGTGAAGCTATGGGGAGATCACCCTCGAATAAAATGTGACAGTGTATGCTTCATCGCCCTTGCTGACTCGCTGAACCAGGAAGGTTCCAAGTTCGTAACGCTTGCCGGTCTCTTTTACGGCATCCAGTTCGCTTTCGTAGGCGCCAAGAACCTTCTCGTTCTTTAGCACAATCACTTTTCCATCGTACTGTTTGACGAACGTGTCTTGATTTTCAAGGTAGAACTTGAACTGTTTATTCAACTCATTACCCACGACCTACCTCCACACCGGCCAGTGAAGCGAAGCATAATCCAATTATGAGTATTCACGTGGCGTGGCAATTTGTCAATATATTTTGGACTCTTCAGTGCGCCGGATGAGAATTTGCGTTATGTTTAGTTTTGGCGCTAGTCGGATTGGGTTGGTATTGCTTGACGCTACGAAATCCTCTAAAATTATCGCCGAAAATACAAAATAACGCTGTGAAGGGGACAATGCGGCTTCAACCGCTATAGAGAGCGGGGGAAGGTGGAAGCCCCGCGCAAGGAGAGCCGCCACATCGCCCTGGAGCGGCCGGCCTGAAGTAGTAGTAAGGCCGGACGGGATGCCCGTTATAGCACATGAGCGGCCCGAGGATGTCCTTGGGCAAGAAGGGTGGTACCGCGGATCCCGTCCGCCCCTTCCACAGGGGGCGGATTATTTTTTTGGCAAGTCGCAGTTGCGGTTCGGCAGAACCGGGAGGACCTTGAAATGATGCTCACCGGCGGTCAGATAGTTTGCGAATCCCTCATCCAGGAGGGCGTAGAGGTTATCTTCGGCATTCCCGGCGGCGCTATTCTGCCTCTCTACCAGGACCTGCCGGACTACCCCCAGCTTCGGCACATCCTGATGCGCCACGAGCAGGGGGCGGCCCACGCCGCCGACGGCTACGCCCGCGCCACGGGACGGGTTGGGGTAGCGTTCGGCACGTCCGGGCCGGGCGCTACCAACCTGGTCACGGGCATCGCCACGGCGCAGATGGACTCGGTGCCGACGGTGTTCATCACCGGCCAGGTGGCCCGCGACGCCATCGGCAAGGACGCCTTCCAGGAGACGGACGTCACCGGCATTACGCTCCCCATCACCAAGCACAACTACCTGGTGATGAACGCCTCGGAGATTGCGGAAACCATCAAGGAGGCCTTCTACGTGGCGAACACGGGCAGGCCGGGGCCGGTGCTGGTGGACATTCCCAAGGACGTTTTCATTGAGCAGTGCGAGTTCGAGTACCCGGACGAAGTGAACCTGCCCAACTATCATCCGCCCACGGGGGCGGACCCGGAGATGGTGCGGAAGGCCGCCCGACTGATTCAGGAGGCGCAGCGGCCTCTGATTCTGGCGGGGCATGGCGTCATCATCTCCCGCGCCTACGCCGAGTTGATGGAATTGGCGGAGAAGGGTCAAATACCGGTTATAACAACGCTTCTGGGCATTAGTTCCTTCCCGGAGACGCATCCGTTGAGCGTGGGAATGCCCGGGATGCACGGCATGGCTCACGCAAGTTTGGCCATCGAAGAGGCGGACTTGCTTATCGGCCTCGGTATGCGCTTCGACGACCGGATTACGGGGGACACCCGCTACTTCGCGCCCAAGGCGAAGGTGATTCACGTGGAGGTTGACCCTTCCGAGATTCACAAGAACGTGCGGGCCACTGCTCCCTTGGTCGGCGACCTGAAGCACGTGCTGGAGCAGCTGCTGCCGATGGTTCAGCCCAAGTCCCACGAGGAGTGGATACAGCGCATCGCCGAGTTGAAAATCGAGCATCCGCTGATGCGTCCGAAGGTGACGGGAGAATTGCGTCCGCAGCACATCCTGCAAGCCCTTTCCGACGCCACCAACGGAGAGGCTACCATTGTAACCGGCGTGGGGCAGCATCAGATGTGGGCGGCCCAGCACTACACCTTCACCAAGCAGAACAGCTGGATAACCTCCGGCGGCCTTGGGGCGATGGGGTTCGAGGTGCCGGCGGCGTTGGGCGCGCAGGTGGGCCGGCCCGGAACGACGGTCTGGTCCGTGGCCGGGGACGGCGGCTTCCAGATGACCATGTCGGAGTTGGCTACAATGGTTGAGAACAACATTCCGGTCAAGTTCGCCATTTTCAACAACCGCTATCTGGGAATGGTGCGCCAGTGGCAGGACATCTTCTACGATAAAAGCTACGTTTCCACCTATTACACGGGCAACCCGGACTTCGTGAAGCTGGCCCACGCTTTCGGGATTCACGGCGCGCGGGTGAAGAATCAGGACGAGGTGGCGCCGGCCATTGAAGAAGCGATGGCCTATCCCGGCCCGGCGATAGTGGACTTCATGGTGGCGCAGGAGGAGAACGTGTACCCGATGATTCCCGCCGGCGGCACCATCGACCAGCTCATGGAAGAGCCTGCCTGATGAACAGGAACGAATCGACCATAGTCGCGCTGGTGCGCGACAGGCCCGGAGTCCTGAACCGGATATCCTCCATGTTCCGCCGCCGGAACTTCAACATCGTCAGTCTGGCGGTGGGGCAGTCGGAGACGGAAGGAATGTCGCGCATGGCCTTCGTGGTCAACGGCGACGACGCCACCGTGGAGCAGGTCATCAAGCAGCTGCGGAAGCTCATCGACGTGGCGGACGTGCATCCCATCACGGAGCGGGCGATGATTTCGCGGGAGCTGGCGTTGATTCGGGTCAACAGCAACGCCACGAACCGCGGGGAGATTCAGCAGATTGTGGACATCTACCGCGCCAATATCGTGGACGTGGCGCCGGACTCCCTCATCGTCGAGGTGACGGGGGACGAAGACACGGTGCAATCGCTGAAAGACCTTCTCTCCACCTTCGGCATCACGGAGATGATTCGCACCGGAAGGGTGGCGATGGTGCGGGGAATGGCCCGCAACCACCAGCAGCCCGCGATGCCCGGCCCCATGTAGGCGCCCGGCAAGCCAATCAGCATATAAGGAGACACGAATCCAATGGCAACGATGTATTACGACAACGACGCTGACCTTTCCCTGTTGGAAGGCAAGACCGTCGGGATAATCGGCTATGGCAGCCAGGGCCACGCCCACGCGCTGAACCTGCACGACAGCGGCGTGAAGGTGATGGTGGGCCTCTACGAGGGCAGTTCCAGCAAGGCGAAGGCGGAAGCGGAAGGGTTGGAGGTGGCGACGGTGGCGGAGGTTTCCCAAGCCTCCGACGTGATTACGCTGCTGATACCGGACACTACCCAGCCGTCGGTATACAAGGAGTCTGTGCTTCCTCACCTGCACGAGGGGAAGACGCTGATGTTCGCCCACGGGTTCAACATCCACTTCGAGACGGTGACGCCGCCGGAGAACGTGGACGTTTCGATGGTCGCGCCCAAGGCCCCCGGACACCGGATGCGGGAGGTGTTCACCCGCGGCTCCGGCGTGCCCGGACTGCTGGCCATCCATCAGGACGTTTCGGGACAGGCCCGCGACATCGGCCTGGCCTACGCCAAGGGCATCGGCTGCACCCGCGCGGGCGTGTTGGACACCACCTTCAAGGAAGAAACGGAGACGGATCTGTTCGGCGAGCAAGCCGTGCTGTGCGGCGGGGTGACCTCGCTGGTGAAGGCGGGCTTCGAGACCCTCGTCGAGGCGGGATACCAGCCGGAGTCGGCCTACTTCGAGGTTCTGCACGAGCTCAAGCTCATCGTTGACCTGATGTATCAGGGCGGCATGGACTACATGCGCTATTCCGTCAGCGACACGGCGGAATACGGCGACTACTCCCGCGGGCCGCAGGTGGTGGACGAGCACGTGAAGGAGAACATGAAGCGGGTGCTGGCGGACATTCAGAGCGGGGCCTTCGCCAAGGAATGGATTACGGAGAACGACGAAGGGCGTCCCCGCTTCAGCCGGCTGAGGAAGGCCGACGCGGAGCACCCGCTGGAGAAGGTGGGTTCGGAGCTTCGGTCGATGATGCCCTGGCTGAAGGACCAGGTGTAACGCGCCGCATCCACGGCATCGCTACACGCGTGATTCTGAGAAACGCAAAGGGGCGGCTCCACCACGGAGCCGCCCCTGTTGGTTGTCAATGAAATTGTAGGGGCGACCGGCCGGTCGTCCCTACAGGTAAGGGAGGGTTAGGATGCCACCCATCTGGTTTCGGTGTCGCCGCAGTGGGAGGTGCGGCGCTGTTCCTTGTAGAGTTTGCCGTCCGCGTCGTCATAGTGGGTCCGGCCCGTGTACTCCCAGTCGTACCAGATGAGGGGATCGGAGGCGCTGACCGTCCTGGTATGACGGGAGTGCCCGTTGGAGCATGCCTGTATCTCCTTCCTGTTGGGGCCGCATCCGGTGTAGCTGCTGTGGCTCCACACGTGGGTGACAGGTGGAGGCTTGGGAGTGGGTTTGGGCGGCGGGGTTTTGGTGAGGAGGGACGCCACAGGGCTGGGGGACCCTTCGCCGGCCGCGTTCTTGCTCTTGACCCGGTAGTAATAGCGGGTGGTGGAATGGAGGTTGGTCACGGTGTAGGACAATCCCGTGGTGGGGAAATCGTCGTAGCCTACTACCTCGTCTTCTTCCATCTTTCCCAACTGCAACACGTAGCCCGTGGCGCCCGTTACGGCGCTCCAAGTCACGGTCACGCTGTTGGTGGTGGAACTGGCCGTTATCGTCGTGGGCGCAGGCGCCGGCGTAGGTTTGGGCGTAGTTGGCGGCGGAGTCGGCTTTGCGGGCTTCTTGGGTTTGGGAGTGGGCGCGGCGGCGCGCACCGTTATCTCGACATCGTCGGTGTCGGTGACCTTCTTCTTCTTGTCGGAGACGGTGAGGTGGAATTTGAGCTTCCCTGCCTGGGAGGGCGCATGGAACCACGGGCGGGGCCCCTTGTCGCCGCGCAACTGCACAGGAGGCATTGAGTGTCCCTTTAGTGGAATCCGCTTCCACGTGTAGGTGAGGGAGCCTACGGAGGCGATGCCGGCGCCTTGGGGGCCGAGGGAGACGCGGGCCTTCTGGTTGACGGTCTGGGGAGGGCCGGCGTTGGCGAGCTTCACTGTCACAGTCACTCTGTCGGTATGCTTGGCTCCGAATCCATCGGTGACGGTCAGCTTGTATATCTGAGTCCCCGGCTTGTTGGGCGTTTGAAAGGTGTATGCCCTTGTTGTCGCGACCTGTGTGAGCGTCTTGTCAGTGAGGCTTGCCTGCTTTTCCCACTTGTATTGCAGCACGTCACGCAGAACTTCGTTGGACTGGCTCCTGGATCCGTCCAGGGTGACGGTGGCTCCCGTGGAAACTTTGGCGGGCTTGGCCGTTGCTACGGCGGTAGGCCGCTTGATGCCGAAAGTGATGCCAAGTTCCTCTTCGATGGCGGAGGCGCGGGAGGCGTAGCCGATGACTGAAGGGCCACCAGGCTCAACATTCTTTCCTGCGAAGTGGATGCCAACAATCCGGTAATTGCCGTGCTCGTCAACCCAGAGGATCGGCGAGCCGGAGTCGTGCGCCCTACTGGGTTCATTCTTCTGGCTGATGGTGAAGTTCTTCTCCTTTTCAAAATAAAATGTGCCGTGGCGGGAACCGGAGTGCCTATCATAGATTGGAACCGACAGGTCCTCCGAGGGATTGGGATTCAAAACGGTGAAGGTGCGCAGTCCACCGCCAGCGCCGACTGCAATCAGTCGCATACTGGAAGTGGGATCTACTGCAGGACCAACAATCGGCCTCTTCTCAACATGGGTGTGATTGTTATCATCGTCGTTGGGGAAGTGCACGTTGAAACTGGTTAGAGCTTCGATGTCTGCACCGGTTGGCAATGCCAGGGCGGCGGCGTCAACAGGATATCCAAAGCCGGCGCTTCCCTCGACCCAGCTCTTCTTTTCTACGCCATTGACAGTTTCCGTGTACAGTTGTCCGACCTTGTAGCCCTCTGCCCTGCCGCCCTGGTAGATGGACTCATTACCAGTCACGGTGTAGTTGTTCCGGTGCGTGCTGACGACATGGACGTTGGTGACGAGGACCTTGGCCAGGTCCGATTTGCGCTTGGCTATGGCGCCTAGGGTCCCGCGGTGTTCTTCTCCGTCGAACGGCATGATGGCTATGCCCGCCCGTAGTGGTCTGTGATTGCTGGTTGGTGTTCCCATTGTTTTACCTCTCTATTTCTAAATTTTGATGATTTGTAGTTAGGATTCCAGGTAGGCAAGCCTCTGGTGCACGATGATGTGTACCGGCACTCCCGCAATGCAGCCCGGTATGCGGTCTTCCGGAGGCACTGTGCGCGGGTCAACCAGATGGTCAACATGTACCTCAACAACAAACCTGTCGGTGAGTATGCCATCCCAAAAAAATTGAAGATTAGGAAAGCTACCTCTGTAGTAGGGGTACCTTTCGAGTCGATCTCTGTATGTTTCAAGAACTTCCTCAATCCGCTCCCTCTCAGGACCAAGCCTCTCGTCCCATGCATCCATAGCTTCGTCATATCCCGGCAACGCTGTCAGGTATGCGTCGGTGGGATAGCTGGTTTGGATTGGGTCCTGCTGATTCGCCAGTTGAACGAACTCTCTCGATGGCTTGAGGGGTTTTTCGTTTTCGCAGGGTTCCGGGGATATGATCGACAGCCCGTCACTTGGGTAATTGATGGGGTACTCCTTTGTGCAGGCGGTGGCGAGGCAGAGGCAGGCGGCGGCTATGACGATGGCGATGATGTGCATGTATCGGTTGTGGGTCTGCATGGCTGCCTTTCCTTTCTGTCGGACGGTCTGGGGGTTAGATAATTAGTTCGTAGATAATAATAGAACGGCTTTTCGGCGTTTGTCAACCCCCTGATGGCACTTTTCGAGAATTGCGTTTACCGCGGGTCGTGGGCTTAGTCCGTCGGAGGGCATGGTTGCGATACCAGCCTGAAGCGGTCGGTGTTCATTGTTAGTTGCTGTCATTGGCTTCCTCCTTGTTGGGGTCTTCGTGCGTTTCTATTACCGGCGGCGCTTCTTCAGTTATCTTCACCGGTATTCCCTCGAGACAGTCCGGTATGCGGTCTTCTGGCGGCAGCGTGCTCTGATCCACCTTGCGGGTGACCCTTATGTTGATGCCCTTGGTGTCAAGCCATCCCCCGTGCTCGTCCGCAAGGAAGCCTTCGCCAACTGCCCAGACATTGGGTTGTCGCCAGAAAAGCGGATCATATTTGAGTCTCACCTCGTGTCTCCGCTCTGGAGTGTTCGGATTTGTAGTGTTCATCGTAGTCTCTCCTTCTTGTGAATTTGCTCTGCACATGGAGTAGTCACAGCTGCTCACAGGAACTTCGGATGGTGGCGCCGCCTGTGTAATTTGAATGCGTACATCGTCCAAGAGGTCCGGTATGCGGCCCTCAGCCGGCAGGGTGTTCTGGTCCACCTTCTCGGTGACCCATACGGTAATGCCCCATTGATTAGTCCATTCTCCATTTTCGTCCCTTAAAAAACTCTCACTCACGTCGTGGACGTTGGGTTGACGCCAGAACAGCGCCCTGTGTTCATATAGCACACCAGCAGCACGACTTTGATTGTCTAGATGCTCCAGATATTCCTCTTCCATGGTGTTCAGCCTGCTCGTTAGCTCCGGCGACTCGGTTGTGCAGATGCCTAGCTGATCAGGGAATTCAGCAGTCGGAGTATCGGTTGCTTTCTGGGTCGGCACCGCGGTTACTTCATGAGTCGGTGTGGCATCGGCACTGCAGGCGGTGGCGAGGGAGAGGCAGGCGGCGGCTATGACGATGGCGATGATGTTCATGTATCGGTTGTGGGTCTGCATGGCTGCCTTTCCTTTCTGCCGTATGGGCTGGGGACTAGATAATTGGTTCGTAGATAATAATAGAACGGCTTTTCTGTGCTTGTTAATCCCCCCGGCGTCACTTTTTGCAATTTGCGTCTGCGGCGGGGCGTTGGCTTGGGCCGTCGGACGGCATGATTGCGATGCCGGCTCGTAGGGGTCTGTGATTGCTGGTTGGTCTTCCCATTGTTTCACCTCTCTATTTCTGAATTGTTTGGTTTCTTGTGGCTAGGATTCCAAGTAGGCAAAAATTATGCCCACGAAAATGTGCACCGGCACTCCCCCAATGCAGCCCGGTATCCGGTCTTCCGAAGGAACTTTGCGCGGGTCGTCCCAGTGATCAAAGTACATCCGCACAATAAGACTGTCGGTAGCCACATCACTCAAGCCACTCTCCAGATATAACTCGCTGAACAAGTAGTATGGATTCTCCCGAAGCCTGTCCCGGTATTCGTCAAGAGCTTGTTCAACCCGCTCAATTCTTGGATCGAGTCTCTTGAACCGTGCATCAAATGCTTCCTTATATCCTGGAAGTTCCTTCAACTGATCGCCGGTAGGATATTTCACGCCGGGGGGAGCCTCTCGCTCTGCCAGTTGAACGAATTCTACAGATGGAACCAGAGGCGCATCGTCTTCGCAGGGTTCTGAGGAGATTATCTGCAACCCATCCTGTGGGTATGCGCCGGGGTACTCCTTCGTGCAGGCGGTGGCGAGGGAGAGGCAGGCGGCGGCTATGACGATGGCGATGATGTTCATGTACTGGTTGTGGGTCTGCATGGCAGCCTTTCCTTTCTGGCGGGCGAGCTGGGGGCTGGATAATTGGTTCGCAGACAATAACTGAACTGCTTTTCTGTGCTTGTCAACCCCCTAATGGCAATTTTTGCAAATTGCATTTGCGGTGGGGCGTTCATCCTTCGACAAGCTCAGGGTAAGCGAAGGGGAGCGGGGCCAGGGTTTGGCGTGGGTTGCGGTGGATTCCCGCCTGCGCGGGAATGACGGAGGGGATGGCGGGAAAGACAAGAGGGGAGAGGGTAAGAGGGGATGGGCTAGGGGTTTTCCTTGGATATTTTCGCGAGGTGGCGGCGGCGGGCTTCTTCTATCTGATGCAGCTGCTTCGCGCGGCGTTCTTCCTGTTCCAACCAGGCGAAGAAGAGGAGGGCGAGGGCGGTGAAGTACATCATGGTGCCGGGAATCCACATGAGGACGCCGCCCAGCTGCTGGTCTAATTCGCCGTCGATGCCCCAGTGGTCGGGGGTGGCTTCGTAGTAGGAGTAGACGGGGCCTTGGGCGAAGGTGAGGATGGCGCCGAGGATGATGTTCTGGAAGAGGGCGAGGAAGAGGTACAGGAAGCGGAGGGGGTGGGGCATGCGGGAGCGGACGGGGGCGGGGCCGATGACGGGCCACCAGAAGATGAGGGCGGCGGCGAACATGGTGAGGTGCTCCAGGAGGTGGACGCTTTCGGAGGAGAGGGCGGCGTTGTAGGGGGCGGGGGTGTGCCAGACCCAGATGGTTGTGACGAATATGAGCCAGGCGACGACGGGGACGGTGACGCCCTGAATGGCGAGTCGGAGGAGGCCGGCGGCGTTGAGGGTCGCGCCGATGCGTCGTCGGACGGGGCGGGGGAATGCCCAGAGGATGCGGGACATGGGGTTGGCGAGTTGGAGGAGGGGAGGGGCGGCCATCATCAGGAGGAGATGCTGGATCATGTGCATGAAGAAGAGGTCGCCGGCGTAGACGTCGATGGGGGAGAGGAGGGCGATGACGAGGGCGAGGAGGCCGGCGAGGTAGAGGAGGTCGCGGGATTTGCGTGGGGGCGCGTAGCGGGCGCGGCGGCCCAGGCGCCACCGGCCTATGAGGTAGAGGGACGCGGCGAGGATGAGGGGGATTACGACGTAGGGCGCGGAGTCCCAATGCCGTAGGAAGTCGGCGAAGTTTTTCGCGAGGGGGAGGTGGTCGTGGCCGGTGTGGAGGAGGATCATGGTTGGCGGGTGGGGTTAAGAGGGGAGGGAGAAGATGGATTCCCGCCTTCGCGGGAATGACGGAGGGTGTGGCGGGAATGACGGAAGTGGAGGCGGGAATGACGGAGGAGGTGGCTGTTTGGAGGGGCGCTCGACCCTTCGAGGAGTTCAGGGTGAGCGGTGGAGGGAGTCACCCCCATCTCAATCTTCCCCCATCAAGGGGGAAGAGGTAAGAGGGGATGGATTCCCGCTTTCGCGGGAATGACGGAAGTGGAGGCGGGAATGACGAGGAGGGCGGTGGGAATGACGGTTATGCAACGGTCTGCTTTCGCGGGAATGACGAGTGGGGGTCACTTGGTTTTGCGGCGGGATTTCTTTCTTGCCCGGGAGCGGGCGCCGCCGGTGGATTCCTTGAAGCAGTAGAAGTTGTCGGAATCGATGATGCGCTTCATCACTTCCATAGTTATGTTCATCGGGTGGGTGGGAGCGGCCCATTCTTCGGTAACGTCCCAGTGGAGGTCCTGGAGGCCGGTGGCCTTGTTGGAGTTTTTGAGGAGGAGGCGGAAGACAATTTCCTTGAGGGGCATGGCGGGCGAGATGAAGCCGTCGTTCTGGGCGCAGCAGCGGGACATGTCGCGAATCTGCCTTCTGACGGTGGGGGGCTTCTTCTCGTTGAGGACCCTTTCGACACAGGAAGGGCATCGGCGGCTGAGGAGCAGCGCCGACATATCGCGCTGCTGGGATTCGGCCAATTTCGGGTCGATCACGTAATAGGCCTTGGAAATATCGTGGGCAGGCCGTTCCTGCTCGGCTATTTTCTGTATCATCTCACCCTCCTACCTCTTCGTTCCAATCAAGCATTTTCACGTCAACAATCTGACCTGTCTCCATGCGGGGCAGGTCTTCGGGGCAGATGGCAAGGCCGTTGGCCCGCGCCATAGAAGTCAGGATATTCGAACCCTGGGGGCCTGTGGGCGTGGCGTAGTAGCTTCCGTTTTGCCTGGCGACTCTTACGCGGGCGAAGACGCGGCGTCCGTCGAAGTTGATTATCGGGCCCTTGAGTTCGGCGCGGATAGTGGGCTTCGCCAGGTCCGTCCGTCCAAGCATCCGAAGGATGGCGGGGCGGCCAAATTCTTCGAAGGCGACCATTGCGCTGACGGGGTTGCCGGGGAGGCCCAGGTGGGGCACCTGCCGGCCATTTTCGGCGTTGAGCATACCCCAGGCGAGGGGCTTGGCGGGGCGCATCCGCACGGACCAGAAGTTGACCTTGCCGCGCTCGGCGAGGACGTCCTTGACGATGTCGTAGTCGCCCTTGGAGACGCCGGCGGAGGTGAGGAGCAGGTCGGCGGTCAGACCTTGGTTGAGCTTGCGGTGCATATCCTCCAGGTTGTCGCGGGCGATGCCGAGCATCACGGGGACGCCGCCGTAGCGCTGGACGGAGGCGGCGAGGCTGTAGCTGTTGCTGTCGTAGATATGACCGGGCCGGGCGGTTTCTCCGGGGGCCTGGAGTTCGTCGCCGGTGGCGAGGATGGCAATTCTGGGGCGGCGGATGACGGATACGCTTTCGATGCCGAGGGAGGCCAGGACGCCAATTTCCGAGGGACGGAGGACGGCGCCGCGTTCCAGGACTTTTTCGCCAGCTTTTACGTCCTCGCCGGCGGGGCGGACGTGCGTCCCCAAGGGCTGGTCGACGAGGATGCCGATTTCTTTCATAGAGTCGCCGCGGGCTTTGCGCTCGACTTCGTCGGTTTCTTCGAAGGGGACGACGGTGTCGCAGCCTTCGGGGGTGGGGGCGCCGGTCATGATGCGGAGGGCGGTGCCGGGTTCGACGGGTCGGTCGGGAATCCGGCCCGCGGCGATTAAGCCGATGACGCGGAGGATGACGGGGTTGTCGGGGGACGCTTCCTGCACGTCCTGGTGGCGGAGGGCGTAGCCGTCCATAGCGGAGTTGTCGGACGGCGGGATGTTGAGGGGGGAGAAAACGTCTTCGGCGAGGGTCTGTCCGAGGGCGTCCAGGATGGGCTTGGTCTCGGGTTCGAGGGGGCTGAAGGCGGCGATTATGCGGTCGAAGGCGTCTTCTACGCTGAGCATGTCGGCGTGGTGGTGACCGCGACGGTGGGCGTGGCGGCGTCCCTTGCCGTGGTCGTGGCCGTGGTCGTGATGTTTCATTCGCCAGCCTCTTCTGCGCCGCTGCGAAGGGTTGCGCCAACTTCCCGCTCCAGCAGGGAGAGGACGCGGGCGAGGCTTCTGTTCACGTCGCGGGCGGACAGGGTGCGGTTGGGGGCGCGGAAGTGGATGCGGTAGCCGAGGGAGACCTGGCCCGGCGGGGCTTCTTCGCCTTCGTAAACGTCGAACAGGACGGCGCGTTCCACGAGGGGCTGACCGTCGATTATTTGCTGGATGCGGGCGGCGGGGACGTCTCGTCCGACCAGAATGGAGATGTCGCGGAGGGAGGCGGGGAAGCGGGCGAGGGGTTTGACGGACGCGCGGGACTGGGGCAGGGCTTCAAACAGGCGGCTGACGTTGATTTCGAAGAAGACGACGGGCCCGTCCAACTCGAAGGCCTCCGCAACGAGGGGGTGAACTTCGCCCAGCGCGCCGACTTCGGCGCCGTTGACGGAGACGGAGGCGGCCTTGCCGGGGTGGAGGAAGTCGTCGGCGTGGGGGCTGAACTCGGCCTGAGCGCCCAAGCGTATAAGCAGGGATTCGACGATACCCTTGGCGTCGTAGAAGTCATAGTTGGCCGGGGCGGAAAGCCAACCCTCGCCGGTTCGCTGGCCGTGGAGAAGTCCGGCGGCGATTTCGGGTTCGTGGGGAAGGTCATCCTTCCGCTTCAGATAAACGCGTCCGATTTCGAAGATGGCGACGGAGCGGGCATCGCGGGCGGCGTTGTAGGAGAGGGTGTTCAACAGGCTGGCGCGGAGGGTGGGCCTCATGTACTTGAAGTCGCGGCTCATGGGGTTGGCGACGGCGAGCAGGCCAGCGTCGTCGTCGGTGATTCGGGCCTTTTGGAGCACGTCGAGGCCGACGGCGGAGTAGCTGATGGTCTCATTGAGGCCCTGCCAAACGAGAATGTCCCGCACGCGCTCGCGGAAGGCGCGGAGTTCCTGGCCCTCGTGGTGGGGGATGGCGGTGGAGAGCATTTCGGTGGGGATGGAGTCGTAGCCGACGATGCGGGCGACTTCCTCCACGAGGTCGTCTTCGATGGTGATGTCGCTGCGCCACGGGGGAGCGGAGGCGGTCAGGGAATCTTCGTCCGCTTCCGCCTGAAATCCGAGGGAGGTCAGCACGGATTCGGCCTGCCGCATTCCGTGTTCCATGCCGAGGACTTGCTTCATTCGGGCGGTGGTGAGGAGCATGGGGCGCGGCTTTTCGCGTTCGGGGTAGACGTCGATGATGCCTTTGGCGACGGTGCCGCCGGCCACCTGCTGTATGAGTTGGGTGGCGCGGCGGAGGGCGAGGGGAGGGAGGTCGGGGCGGAGGCCTTTTTCGAAGCGGACAGTGGCTTCGGTGCGGAGGCTGAAGTCCGCGGCGGTGCGGCGGTTGTTGGAGGGGTCGAAGCTGGCGGACTCCAGGACAACGTCGGTGGTGGCGTCGGTGATGCCGCTGTCGAGGCCGCCGATGATGCCGCCGAGGGCGCGGGCGTCCCGGTCGTCGGCGATGACGAGATGGTCGGAGCCGAGGGGGATTTCGATTTCGTCCAGGGTGGTCATGGTCTCGCCGGTGTAGGCGCGGCGGACGTGGATGCGCCGGCGGAGGAGGGTTTCGTAGTCGAAGGCGTGGAGGGGCTGTCCGTATTCCAGCATGACGTAGTTGGTGACGTCCACCACGTTGTTGATGGGGCGAACGTCGGAGAGTTCCAGCCGCTTCCGGAGCCACTGGGGAGAGGGGCCGACGCGGATGCCGCGGATGAGGCTGGCGGTGTAGCGGGGGCAGAGGTCGGCGTCCTGGATGGTGACGGAGAGGAGGTTGCGGATTTCCTGGCCTTCTTCGGGGTAGACGACTTCGGGCTGGCGGACCTGGGAGCCGGTGAGGGCTGCGACTTCGTAGGCGACGCCGAGGACGGAGAGCCAGTCGGAGCGGTTGGGGGTGGGTTCGAGGTCGAGGATGGTGTCGCCGAGATAGTCGTCGAGGGCGGCGCCGACGGGGGCGTTGGAGGGGAGGACGAGGATGCCGTCGTGGTCGTCGCCGAGGCCGAGTTCCTTTTCGGAGCAGACCATGCCGCGGGAGACGACGCCGCGAATCTTGGCGGCCTTTAGCGGCCTGGGTTTGCCGCTGCGGGCGTCGATGAGGCGGGCGCCGACCTGGGCGAAGGCGATTTTCTGGCCCTGGGCCACGTTGGGGGCGCCGCAGACGACGCGGTGGGGGGCGTCTTCGCCCACGTCGACGGTGCACAACAACAGGCGGTCGGCGTTGGGGTGGCGTTCGACTTTTTCGACGAAGCCGACGGAGCAGTTGTCCCAGCCGCCGACGGTGATGACGTCGCCGACTTCGAGGCCGGCCATTGTGAGGCGCTGGGCGAGGTCTTCGGCGGGAACGTCGAAGTGCACCAATTCTTTGAGCCAGGAGAGGGGGATTTTCATCAGAACTGGCCGAGGAAGCGGAGGTCGTTGGAGTAGAAGAGGCGGATGTCTTCGATGCCGTACTTGAGCATGGCGACGCGGTCGGGGCCGACGCCGAAGGCGAAGCCGGTGTATATGGAGGGGTCGTAGCCAACGTCGGAGAGGACTTTGGGGTGGACCATGCCGGCGCCGAGGATTTCAATCCAGCCGGCCTCGCGGCAGACGGCGCAACCCTTGCCGTTTGCGCTGCCCTGTCCTTCGCAGGCGAAGCAGTCGATGGACATGTCCACGCCGGGTTCGACGAAGGGGAAGTAGTCGCAGCGGAAGCGGACTTTGCGGCGGGCGCCGAAGACGCGGCGGGCGAATTCGTAGAGGGTGCCCTTGAGGTGGGCCATCGTGATGCCCTTGTCGACGGCGAGGCCCTCAATCTGGTGGAAGTGCCACTCGTGGGTGGCGTCGGTGGCCTCGTAGCGGTAGACCTTGCCGGGGACGACGACGCGCACGGGGGGATCGGTCTTTTCCATAGTGCGGGCCTGCATGGGGGAGGTGTGGGTGCGGAGGAGCATGGACTGGCGGCCCTCGGCGTCCTTGTGGTCAATCCAGAGGGTGTTGAACATATCTCTCGCGGGATGGTCGGATGGGATGTTCAGCATTTCGAAGTTGTAGCGGTCCCACTCGACTTCCGGGCCTTCGACGACCTGGAATCCCATTGAGACGAAGGCGTCGCACATTTCGCGGATAATCTGGGTGAGGGGGTGGTAGCGGCCCACGGGGGCAGGACGGCCGGGGCGGGTGACGTCTATCTGGTCATGCTCGGCGAGGAGGGCGAAGCGGCCTTCGCGGACGCGACGGCGGGCCTGGTCGAGTTCCTGTTCGAGGAGGGTCTTGGCGCGGTTGGCTTCCCGGCCGGCGGCGCGGCGGTCTTCGGGGGGAAGGGAGCCGAGGGTACGGAGGACGGCGGTGAGGCGGCCGCGGCGGCCCAGGAATCGGACGCGCCATTCTTCGAGGGCGTCTTCGGAGGCGAGGCCCGCGAGTTCCCGCAAGGCGTCGCTCTGCGCCCGACCGAGGTCTGCGATGAGTTGCGATGATTTCATGGAAGCCGCCGGGGCTCGCGGGAGGGCGGCTGGGTCTTCAGCGGGTGAGGCATAGGGGTCAATTATAGAATTGGGCGTGGCAGGGGTCAAGGAACAGCCCCCTGTTGTAGCAGGGGGCCAAGAGGTTACCGGGACACAACCCACGCTACGCTCTCGGTACACCCCTTGGGCGGAGTGCACCAAGTAGCTGAGCCGGAAAGGGTCAGATGGTCACATTCGCTTCATTCTCATCTCTGGGTGGCGAGGAGACATCTCCCCGGTAAATCTTTCTGGTATCTGGTAGTACCTGCCATCCCTCCGTAGAGACGTCATCTGATCCTACTCCCATCTCTACCTCTCTCCATGTAACTCGTTCTTCTGAATCCATTCAAAACCTCCTCTTCCAGTTATTGTGGCTAGCTCAACATACCCACCTACACCACGAATAGGCGCTTGGACAAAACTTTGCGCTGTAATTGTAGTTCTCACAACGAATGCAGCGAGATTGATGCAGTCCTGTAGGGGCAATGCATCATAAGGAATTCTATATGCCAATTCAGGCACCAACTTCTGGAGGATGGCAGCCACGTCCCCTGGAGGCATGTTTAATTCCTTCGCCAGCTTCCCAGCTAAATCTGAATCGAAACCATTGATGATCCGCTGAGTTATTCGCCATTGTCCTCCCCACGACATTCCGCATTGACTCCCAGGATGAACCTGTACAGGGTCAGGTCTATGTGGGACGTTGAAACGATAAATTTCTCCGTGGAGCTCTCCCTCGTTGTACCCACCAAGAATAAACTCTATCCCATCACTTTGACTACCTTCAATACCGCTCGACTGTTTCCACAAAGTGCCAAGAAAATTACTGAGCCTTTTTGCATACTCTTCAGTGGAAAGACGAGCATTGCCAAAAACAGTCTCTAGCATAGAAGAGTATTCGCGTATGGGTAGACCGAGCAAATTTGCCTGACCATACGTCACAGCTCCCACGAAGTTATGAGGCGGGTCAAAAGACAATATTTTAGACGCGTTGTCGAAGTGGACAATCGTTGTATCCACAAAAGCTGGGTCCTTCATTCGCAAAGTGAGCCTAGTATCTGCCCCAAAAACTATTCCTTCAGCACCCTTGACTACTACTCCAAGAGACATACAACCTCCTTGTTCCTTAAGTGTATATTGTATACCAATTTGGCACTGACTTGCACAGACACACAAAGCGAATAGGCTGTTAGAATGAGGGAGACGGCCTAGCGGGTTGGAGTGGACGATGGGATTCGAACCCACGACGTCTTGCTTGGGAAGCAAGCACTCTGCCACTGAGTTGCGCCCGCAACATTCAGGCAAGGCCGAGCTTGAGCAACGATGGTGATACGCCCCTCCGAACATTGTCAATCAAAAACCCTGAAGACCCCATCCACATACGGACACATTGGCATTGACACCCCAACCCCGCTAGCCGTAGAATTTATTGGTTATGGATTATGCGATATTCAAAACGGGCGGGAAGCAGTACCGGGTTTCGCCGGGCGACGTTATCGACGTGGACAAGCTGACCGTGGAGCCCGGCGCGGAGATTGAGCTGGACCAGGTGCTCGCCTTCTCCAAGGACGGCGAGGTCAGCATCGGCAGGCCGCTTCTCGACGGCGTGAAGGTCATCGCCCACGTGCAGCAGCAGTACCGGGACAAGAAGATCCGGGTGTTCAAGTACAAGTCCAAGACTCGATATCGCCGGATGCGGGGGCATCGTCAGCCCTACACCCGGTTGCAGATAGTCGAGCTAGCCCAGGACCAGGAGGAAGACGATGGCTCATAAGAAGGCGGGCGGAAGCTCCCGCAACGGTCGGAACAGCCCAGGCCAGCGGTTGGGCGTCAAGAAGTTCGGCGGGGAGAGGGTCATCGCCGGCAACATCATCATGCGTCAGCGGGGCACCAAGATCATGCCGGGGCGCAACGTGGGCATGGGCAAGGACCACACTCTCTATTCCCTCATCGACGGCGCCGTCAAGTTCGAGTGGGCCTCGAAGGGGAAGCGGCGCGCCAGCGTCTATCCCCTGGGGGTCGCATAGGTCAAAGGCATGAAAAAGGACATTCACCCAACTTTCTACCGCGACGCCGTGGTCACCTGCTCCTGCGGCAACGTGTTCACCACGGGCGCCACCAGGCAGGCCCTGCGGGTGGAGCTTTGCAACAAGTGCCATCCCTTCTACACGGGCGAGCAGCGCATCGTGGACACGGAGGGTCGCGTTGAGCGGCTCCGACGTCGGTTTGGCCTCAAAGCCTAGCGCAACGCCGCCGATCATCTTCCCAGCCGGTCGACACGCCAGCGAGTTCAGCCTTGGATAAGCCACGCGCCATATACGGCGGACAGGCCGTCATCGAAGGCGTGATGATTCGCGGGCAGCGGTTCTTCAGCCTGGCCGTCCGACGGCTGGACGGGACCATCTATCGCACCGCCGAGCCTTTGAGCACTTTCTATACGGGAAAGCTGCGGCGGATTCCGTTGCTGCGGGGAGTGGTAGTGCTGGCGGAGACGTTGATGTTGGGGATGAAGGTTCTCAGCCGGTCGGCCAACATCGCGGTGGAGGACCAGTCGCAGGGGGAGCAGAAGGAGCTGGGGGGCTGGGTGCTGTTCCTGTCGCTGGGGATTTCAATGCTGATTGGCGTCGGGATTTTCTTCCTGATGCCGTTATTCGCCGCGCGTTCGCTGGACATCTGGATAGCGCCCGGGCCGCTGGGCGACTTCGTCAGCAACTTCGTGGAGGGGCTGCTGCGGCTGGGGTTGCTGGTGGGGTACATCGCGGTGATTGGGTTGATGAAGGACATCAAGCGGGTGTTCGCCTATCACGGCGCGGAGCACATGACCATACACGCCTACGAACGGGGGCTGCCGCTGAACGTGGACAACATACGGCCATTTTCGACGGCGCATCCGCGGTGCGGCACGGCCTTCCTGCTGACGGTGGGGGTGGTGGCGATTTTCATATTTTCGCTGCTGGGCAGGCCGGACATATATTGGGCGATTCTATCGCGGATACTGCTGATTCCGGTGATTGCGGGGGCGAGCTACGAGGTCATCCGGTTTGCGGGGCTGCGACAGGGGAATCCCATTTCGACGATTCTGTCCGCGCCGGGAATGGCGCTGCAACGATTGACGACGCGGCGGCCCGACGACGACCAGATTGAGGTAGCGATAGTGGCTATGAACGCCGCGCTGGATGCGGATGAGGGGCGGGGTGAAGGGGCTGCGGGGGAGAGTGTTGTCGGAAGCGAGGTTCACCCCCATCCCAACCTTCCTCCGTCAAGAGGGAAGGGATAAGATGGATTCCCGCTTGCGCGGGAATGACGGATGGGTTGAGGGGGAAGGGGCTTAGGGGAACGTTCTAGCCGCGGCGCTTGCGGAGGACGTCCCAGACCTGCTGGGGCTTTACGTCGGAGGCGGCCATGAGGACGAGGGTGTGGTAGAGGAGGTCGGCGACCTCTTCGGGCAGGTTTTCGACGTTGCCCTGAGCGGCGGCGATGGCGGTTTCGCCAGCTTCTTCCGTCACCTTCTGGGCCACCCGTCCGATGCCCTCGGCGAGGAGTTCCGACGTATAGCTGCCTTCCGGCATTCGCTGTTTCCTGTCCTGGATGACGGCGTATAGCTCGTCGAGGACGCCGGAGCCGGGGTCGGAGCGGGTGAATTCGGCGGGTTCAGGCACGCCTTCCAGGGGGGTGAAGAAGCAGGACTCGTTTTCCGTGTGGCAGGCGGGGCCGTCGGGGACAACTTTCAAAAGAAGGGTATCGCCGTCGCAGTCCACCCAGGCCTCCCGCAGGTTCAGGTAGTTGCCGGAGACTTCGCCCTTGTGCCACAGGTCCTCGCGGCTGCGGCTGTAGAACCAGACCTGGACGCCTTCGACGGTGCGCTTGAGGGAGCCGGGGTTCATGTAGCCGAGCATGAGGACTTTGCCGGTGTTGATGTCCTGGGCTATGGCGGGAATGAGGCCCTGCTTGTCGAGTTTGAGAGTCATTTTGTTTACCTCCTGAGGGATTGGTGTTGCTAGTGGATGAGGGGAATCACCCCCCATCCTAGCCTTCCCCCATCGAGGGGGAAGGGATAAGATGGATTCCCGCCTTCGCGGGAATGACGAAAGGGGTGGCGGGAATGACGGAGGGGGACGCCCCGCTCGACCCTTCGACAGGCTCAGGGTGAGCGGTGAGGGAGGAAGGGGGTTTGTGAGAGGGGTTCGCGCTAGTTCCATGTTTTCAGGATTGAGGGGAGTTGGGCGAGGCTGGTTATCTGGTAGTCGGGCTGGGGTTGGCCTTCGTCGAGGGTCTTGCCGTCGCGGTTGATCCAGACGGCGTTCATGCCCACGCCTTTCGCCCCAATAACGTCGTCGAAGGGGTTGTCGCCAACGTAAACGGCCTCCTGGGGTTCGAGGTCGAGGGCCTCCAGGACGCGCAGGAAGGGGAGCGGGTGGGGCTTGTATGCGCCGACCATCTCCGAGGAGAGGACGACGGGGAAGGTCAGGCCGATGCGCTTAAGTTGGGGTAGGAGATAATCGTCGTCGGCGTTGGAGAGGATTGCCGTTGTCCAACGAGCTTGGAGGGTGGCGATCGTTTCGGCGACTTCGGGGTAGGCGTCGCGGCGTCCCATTGAGAAGATGGACTCCCTGCCGGCGCGATAAGCGTCGGCGTCGAGGCCGCGGTGGGCGAAGACGGCGGCGAAGCAGTCCCGCCACGCCTCTTCGTAGCTCTTGAAGGGCGGGCTGTTGTAGGGGTCGTCCATGTTCAGCCGTTCCTTGCGGAACTGCACCTCGAGGGCCTTCCACTCGCTGTAGAGGGTGTGGTGGTCGATGGGGAGGTTATGGGAACGGCAAACCCCTTCGAACACGTCCATCCAACCCTCGATTGGGTTGGAGACGAGGGTCTCGTACATATCGAACACGACGGCCTTGATTTTGGCCATTTTTTCTCCTTATTCCAGGTTGTGGGTCACGGGTCTTATTGGTACGCCTCTTTCGGCAAGGTACTGCTTGACTTGTGCTATTGAGTATACGCCGAAATGGAAGATGCTGGCGGCGAGGACGGCGTCGGCCTTTCCTTGGTCAATGGCGTCGTAGAGGTGGTCGGGGGTTCCGGCGCCGCCGCTGGCGACCACGGGGACGGAGGCCGCCTCCGAGATGGCGCGGTTCAGTTCCAGGTCGTAGCCGCCCCGGGTGCCGTCGGAGTCCATGCTGTTGACGACGATTTCCCCCGCGCCCAACTCAACGGCGCGGACGGCCCACTCCACGGCGTCCAACCCCACGTCATCGCCGCCATCGCGACCTGTGCGGACGCGGACTTTCCAACGGGAAGGAGAGCTGCCTGGGACGCGTAGGGCGTCGAGTCCTAGGACGATGCATTGGCTGCCGAAAGCCCATGCGCCGTCGGAGATGAGTCGGGGATTCTCGACGGCGGCGGTGTTGATGGAGACTTTGTCGGCGCCGGCCTTGAGCATCAGCCGCATATCTTCGACGGTGCGGAGGCCGCCGCCGACGGTTAGGGGTATGAATACCTGGTCGGCGGTGCGGGAGACCACGTTGAGCATGATGCCGCGCCCTTCCGCCGAGGCGGTGATGTCGTAGAAGACGAGCTCGTCGGCGCCCTCGGCGTCGTAGAAGGCGGCTAGAGCGACGGGGTCGCCGGCGTCCACGTGGTCTAGGAATTTGACGCCTTTGACGACGCGGCCCGCTTTGACGTCGAGGCAGGGGATGATGCGCTTCGTCAGCATGGGGAGTCACCCCCATCCCAACCTTCCCCCGTCAAGGGGGAAGGGGTAAGATGGATTCCCGCCTGCGTGGGAATGGCGAGAGGGGTGGGCGACGCTCGACCCTTCGACAGGCTCAGGGTGAGTGGTTTGGGGGTTGGCTCAGGGTGAGCGGAGGAGGAACTGGATTCCGGCTTTCGCCGGAATGACGGGGGGGTTGCAGGGGGAAGGGGCAAGAGCGGATGGATTCCCGCCTGCGCGGGAATGACGAGAGGGGTGGGCGACGCTCGACCCTTCGACAGGCTCAGGGTGAGCGGGTGGGTTGCAGGTATGGGGAGTGTGGGGGGCATCAGGGGCGTCTCTTGAACAGGAGCATGTATTGGGAGCCGGGCAGTTCCCACCGACGCTGGAAGGAGAAGCCGGCGTTCCTGACGAGGTCAATCATCTCCTCGGGGTCTATGCGCTTTTCAAGGGGCGGGCCGTGCTCCGTTTCGACTCTGTACCATTCCAGGACGCAGCACCAGCCGGAGGGCTTGAGGGCCTCCGCCGCCTCTCTCAAGAAGGCGCACCTATCATCGGGGGAATGGATGACGTACGCAAGCAGCATCCCGTCCAGCGATCGGGGCGCAAGGCCCAAGTCTGCCCCGTCGGTCTTGACAGCCTCCACGTTGCTTAGGGGGACTGCGGCTACGCGGCGCTTGAGCGCCTCCAGCATCTCGTCGTCCACGTCTATGGCGTAGAGACGGCCATGCGACAGATACTTGGCCAACGGCACGGAAAAATAGCCGGGGCCGCAGCCCACGTCGGCGACGTGGTGGTAGGGGTCGATGGGCAGGCGGGTCAGAAGCTCATAGGGGTCGGGGCGCTCCGACGATAGGAGGGCCTTGATGAAATCGCGCTTGGATTCCGGGTCAGTCTCCAACGCTCTTGCCATCCTCGGAGGGTTGATTGTTCGTAGACGCCGAATTTCCCTGCGGGGCAGCCGCCTTCTGCGGTGCGGGCGGGCGATAGGCGGGGTTCTCCCCAGGCCCCCAATAGACGGTCATGTGGGGGAAGGGAATCTCGATGCCTTCCTCATCGAAGACGCGCTTGATGCGGCGGCGAAACTCTCCGGCGACGTCCCACTGCTCCATCGGCACCGTCTCGCCCATCACCTTGATGGCGATGCCGGAACCGCCGAACTCCTGAACCCGCACCGCCTTCAGCGGGTCGGTAATCTTCGGCGCCCATTCGGGGTCGGCGGAAATTTCCGCGCCCACCCGGTCGATAATCGCCATCACCTCGTCCAGGTCTTCCTTGTAAGCGACCTCCACGTCCAGGTTCACCCGCGACTTCTCCTTGGTGAAGTTGCTGGCGATGCCGATTTCGCCGTTGGGGATGACGTGCTGGTTCATGTGGAAGTCGCGGAGGGTGGTGCGCCGGAGGTTGATGTCTTCGATGACGCCGACAACTCCCGCCAACTCGGCCACGTCGCCGACGCGGAACTGGTCTTCCAGCATTATGAAGACGCCGGCGAAGATGTCCTTGATGATGTTCTGGGCGCCGAAGCCGATGGCGATGCCGGCCACGCCGGCGCCGGCCAGGATGGGGGTGATGTTGACGCCCAGTTCCGACAATACCATGAAGAAGGCCATCGCGAAGATGATGGTCGATAGGGTGTTGGAGATGACGCTCTTAAGGGTCCGGGTGCGACGCTGGACTTCTTCGGAATCCTTGTCCTCGTGAACCCGGTGGGCGAGGTACTGCTCGATGATGGGGGAGGTGAGGCGGCTGACGAAGCGGATGGCGAGGAAGGCGACGATGACGATGATGCTGACGGTGAGGGTCTTGCCCAGAAGCCACCGCCCCACGGCGGCGCCGCCCGTCTCCGCGTTGTCCAGGACGCCGCTCATGTCGGCGCCCAGCTGGCTGGCGACGGTGAAGGCGGCGGCGGTTACGATGATGAGTCCGAAGACAAGCTCGACGAAGCGGGCGATGGGCTTGACCAGGCTGGACTGGTCGGCGGGGATGATGTCGTCCATCCACCGGAGGAATCCCAGCAGGTAGCGGGGCACGACGAAGTGGGAGACGGCGAGGGCCACCATCGTGAGGACGAGGGTGGCGACGATGACTAGCAGTGCTTGGTTTGAGATGTCCATGTCGTTTCAGCTTGCGCGGGGTTCTATGGCTGTGTTCAGGCCAATTCTACCAGTGTTGGGGCTGGGCCGTCACCCGCAGTGTGTGATGTTCGTGTTTACGGATGACGCCTAATGCTTCACAATGCCACTAGCGGAGCCATTATCGGAGAAGAATCTTATCGTAAAGAAAATTGATCTATGTTCCCACTGAGGCTTAGATACACCAGGCACGCCCATCGCGTCATAGCAGAACGATTGATACTTGTAGAGTGGATCGAACTCACGGTGAGCGAACCGGCGCTACGCACTCCGGATCTAATCGATCCCGAAGTGGAGCGTTTCTTTCGCCCTATCCCCGAACGCGACAACCGGGTTCTTCGCGTCGCCGTCAACACCAGCGTTGCGCCTTGGCGTGTGGTTAGCGTATTCTTTGATAGGAGCATGAGAGGAAAGCTATGAAACTCAACGTGGACAAGCAGGCCGACGCCCTGTACCTGCGCCTCGATGATTCCCCCATCGTCGACTCCAAGGAAGTCTCGCCCGGAGTCATCCTCGACTACAACGAATCCAACGAAGTGGTGGGCGTAGAGATGCTCCATCTTTCCAAGCGCTCATCAAGCCTGAACCTCTCCGCGCTCCAGTTCGAGACGGCGTAATGGTTGGTAGTATTGGGTGGGAGGGAGAATCACCCCCATCCCAACCTTCCCCCATCGAGGGGGAAGGCGTTACCGTGCGGCGAGGATTAGCGGTTGATTGTGCCGATGGTGACCTTCGTCATGGGGTCGGGGCGTTCGGCGCGGCACTGGGAGATAGTGCGGCCCTTGGCGATTTCGCCGCGCACCCAGTCCTCCCATGATTCCTTTTCCTGAACGAAGGCGAGATGTGCTGCGGACTCTTCGGGGGAGGCTATGAGGACGCCATCGTCGTCGCCGAAGACCATGTCGCCGGGATTAACGACCACGCCGCCGACGTTTACGGGGACGTTGACGGCGCCCCACTCGATGCCCCAGCCGCCGGTCTTGCCCGTCATGGCGACGGAGCCGCGGGAGAAGACGGGAAACTGCATGCGCTCGATGGCGACCCGGTCGGCGATGGGGCCGTCGGTGACCATGCCCGCGATGCCCACCTCCATGTAGCCCAGGCAGCCTATTTCGCCGGTGGTGGCGTGTCGATACTCGTCGCCGCGGGCGATGACTAGAACGTCGCCGGGACGGGCGAGTTTCAGCGCTTCCGCCACGGCGGAGGTTATCTGGGGATAGGTCTGGACTGTGAGGGCAGCGCCGACGAGCTTGATGGGCCTGTAGACGGGTTGGATGGAGGATTCCATTGCAGTTTCGAGGATGTGGCCGAGGGTGGCGGGGGCGAGGTTTCGGTAGGCGCTGACCAGGGCGGGGTCAACGGGCGGCGGCGAGGGGTTAACGGTTATCATGGGGCGCTCCTTGTTAAGGAAAGTTTAGTTCTTGAAGGCAGAGGTGAAGTTGTATCGCGTCAAATAACTTATCGAAGACTCAGCGAGAATTGCTCAATCCTATCCATATCCGGCGTTTCTGAGGATCGGATATCAACAACTGCACCAAATTGACGGAAAACTTTGTTGAATAAGCTAATGTCGTCCCCCCAATAGATCATGGCGCAAGACATGGGAGCGCCTTTGCCCTCGTCTTTGCCCTGAACGAGGAATCTGAGCCTGGTATCGTATAGAAAACAGATTGCCTCAGCTTGAGGCCAGACATATTGTTTCCAATGGCTAGTGTTGGTTGCTACAGGAACTAATGCAATAACGTTGGCGCCATAATCCTTACGCGCTTCAGCGCATCGTCGCAACCAGTGCTTTATTGTCGTCCTGCGCCTCTTGTCCGCACCATAAGGTGGATTTACATATATGGTCGGGTAATCCCATGAAGCAAGAAGCCCGTCGCGTTCAGGAAGACAGTATTCAACATTGGCGTGAACAATGGACCATTCGTTAGAGCAAGGATCAAGGTGTATCGTTCCACCGAATACCCACCTTACCGCATCTACGTACTTCCCAGGAGTACACCAATCAACACTCTTGGATTGCGTAGTCCTACCTGCCGTCATCAAGAATGTCCTCCCAATTCTTGGATGCAAGTAAGCCCAAAAGCTGTCTGAATTCCTTGATATTTGCACGCATAGGAGAGATTACATTAAACCAGCTTTCGATTTGGGGCAAATTCGCTCGAAAGTATCGACGAAGAGCCAAGTCAGCGGAATAATCCATTCGAACTTTGGTAAACCGGTTGCCTCCCCTAACTCCACTGTAACTCCGAGCAAAAGCATTACATATAGCTTGATTTTGCTCTGTTGGGTGCAAAATCAGGCTTTGGACAAACTCCAGCAACCCCCTGTCTGTGAGAAAGATGAGCCAGTCATACGCTCCCGCCAATACTTTTAGCTCTTTATTCTGGTCGCCCGACGTAAACCAATTTCCATGATTGCTTACGATGCCTGCCGTCAAAATGAAATCTCTCAGCAGCGACTTATTGTCAGATTGAATGATGTCTCGTAAGAAGGCGTCGTATGGCTTGTATATGAAGTAGCCGGTGTCCTGATGTAGAACTCCGTAGAAGGCGCCATCTCTCGCTCTGACCTTCTGAAGAGAAGAAACTGTTCGGGCAACATATGCGCCTTGCTTAGCCTTTTCTATCGTTTGAGGGCCTTTGGCAACCCCTTCCTCCACACCGACACGCTTGCATTCTATGACCGCGAAGGGATGGGGCGTAAGCCTTTGTACGCGTATCTGATAACCATTGCCTGTGGCCTTGGTTAAACGAGCAACGATTATTTGATCGCTGTCCTCGTACAATATGCATCCATTGCGAACAATCCCGTCTCGTGAAAGCAACTGAGTAGTCTTCAATTTGGAAGTAGCCCAATCGGGATGCCCAAGCAACCTACCTATCTTGTTGGGCGTCAGAGGCAGATCGCTGCTGTCGGCTTCTATCGTGGCCAAGTTGAGAGACGGATGCAAGCTGAACTCGACATTATGCGTTATATCGGGATTCGCATATTCCGGCAATCGTCTCTCGATGGCGACATCTTTTTCAAAACCCCAGCTTTCTATGAGGTAAAACGTGATTATCTCAACCAACGTGCCCAAAGCGCGTCCGGCAGCCTTCTTGGGGTCCCGAGCATAGCTGAACACACCGCCTGCGAGTCCGCGTTGCAAGGCGTCGATAGATTTAGAGGACATGCACTTCTCTTGTGAAGGAAAGTTTCAAGAGTGAGTTTATCAACCGCTAGAGGAATGGTAAAGGGTAAGCGGGGGTGGGGGTTCGTGTTTACTAGAGGGGGGCTTTGTGTTAATAATTCTGGAAGTTCATCCAACGCCGGAGGTTCGTCATGGCCGAAATCAGTCCAAGCATCGAAGCCCTTCTCAGTGAGGAACGGCGGTTTCCGCCGTCGCAGGAATTCATCGACCAGGCGAACGTCAGCGACCCGGACGTCTACGAACGGGCCGACGCCGACTACGAGGGGTTCTGGGAAAGCTGGGCCGAGGAGCTTCATTGGTTCGAGAAGTGGGACAGGGTGTTGCAGTGGGACCCGCCCTTCGCCCAGTGGTTCCTCGGCGGCAAAACGAACATCTCCTACAACTGCCTGGACCGTCATCTGGAAGGCGCGCGCCGCAACAAGGCGGCCATCGTCTGGGAGGGGGAGCCGGGGGACTGGCAGGTGTATACCTACGCGGACTTGCATCGGGAGGTGTGCCGCTTTGCCAACGGGCTGAAGAGCCTGGGGGTGAAGAAGGGGGACCGGGTGACGCTGTACATGCCGATGATACCGGAGCTTGCCATCGCCATGCTCGCCTGCGCCCGCATCGGCGCGCCCCACAGCATCGTGTTTGGGGGGTTCAGCCCGGAATCGCTGCGGGACCGGATAAACGACTGCAAGGGGACGGTGGTGATTACGGCGGACGGCGGCTACCGGCGGGGCGGCATCGTCCCGCTCAAGCAGAATACGGACGAGGCGTTGGAGGGCACGCCGACGGTGGAGAAGGTGGTGGTTGTCCAGCGGGTGGGCGACAAGTTCGAAGGGTCGATGAAGGAAGGTCGCGACGTCTGGTGGCACGACCTGGTGGAGGGGCAGTCGAGGGTGTGTCCCGCCGAGCCGATGGACAGCGAGGACATGCTGTTCATCCTCTACACCAGCGGGACGACGGGGAAGCCCAAGGGGGTGGTGCACACCACGGGCGGCTACATGGTGGGGACGTACGCGACGGTGAAGTGGGTGTTCGACATGAAGGAGGAGGACGTTTACTGGTGCACGGCGGACATCGGCTGGGTGACCGGACACAGCTACATCGTCTACGGGCCGCTGGCCAACGGCGCGACTTCGGTGATGTACGAGGGGGCGCCGGACTTCCCCGACCGGGACCGGTTCTGGGACATCGTGGAGAAGTATCGCGCGACCATCGTCTACACCGCGCCGACGGCCATCCGGGCCTGCATGAGGTGGGGGGAGGAACACCCGAAGAAGCACGATTTGTCGTCGGTGCGTCTGCTGGGGACGGTGGGGGAACCCATCAACCCGGAGGCGTGGATGTGGTATCGGAAGAACATCGGGGGCGACCGGGTGCCGGTGGTGGATACCTGGTGGCAGACGGAGACGGGCAGCATTCTGATAACGCCGCTGCCGGGGATTACGAATTTGACGCCCGGTTCGGCGACGAAGCCCTTCCCCGGTATTCAGGCTGAAATCGTGGACGAAAAGGGCGACCCCGTTGGGCCCGGGCAGGGTGGCTACCTGGTGTTGAAGCGTCCGTGGCCTTCGATGCTGCGGACGATCTACGGCGACGACCAGCGCTACGTGGAGCAGTATTGGAGCCGTTACCCCAACATCTACTTCACCGGCGACGGGGCGAAGATGGACGAGAACGGGTTCTTCTGGATTCTCGGCCGCGTGGACGACGTTATTAACGTGGCGGGGCATCGCATCAGCACGATGGAGGTGGAAAGCGCGTTGGTGGACCACAGCGCGGTGGCGGAGGCGGCGTCGATAGGCAAGAGCCACGAGGTGAAGGGGCAGGGCGTGGTGGCCTTCGTGACGCTGAAGGAGGGGATCGACACGTCGGCGGAGATGGAGCAGGAACTGAAGCAGCACGTTCGGACGAAGATAGGGGCGATTGCGCGACCGGACGAGATCTATTTCGCGGCGGACCTGCCCAAGACCCGCAGCGGCAAGATCATGCGCCGGCTGCTGAGGGACATCGCGGAGGGGCGGGTGCTGGGGGACACGACGACGCTGGCGGACCCGGCGGTGGTGGAGATGCTGAAGCAGCAGTACGACGAGGAGGAGTAGGGGGCTGTCAACAATGCACAAGTACGCGATTATGCTCTATTGGAGCAACGAGGACGGGGCATTCGTTGCGGAAGTTCCACAGTTGGGTGGGTGTGCGGCCCACGGAGACACCCATGAATCAGCGCTGGACAGCATCAACCGAGCTGTGGAATTGTGGATAGACACAGCGAAAGAATTTGGCGATCCCATCCCTGAGCCTAAGGGCGAACGCCCGATGCTGGCGTAATCATCGCCATTACCATGACTTCCGGCAGGGATAGTAGCAGAAACTCCCACTGGACCCATCGGCTCTTCGTAGAAAACGCCCACTTATATCTGCCGTTTCTGGAGGCGGCGAAGCCTCGCGCTGAGGCGGAAGTGAGGGTGATTGCCGACCAATTTGAGTCGCTTGGCATTCCCGATGGCGCACGTGTTTTGGATGCGGGGTGCGGGATTGGGCGTCACAGCGTTCCTCTTGCGAAACTAGGGTATGAAGTTGTGGGGTTTGACTTTTCGCCCCCGTACCTGGAGGAAGCGCGTAAGGCGGCTCAGCGCGCGGGAGTGGACGCCAATTTCGTTCTGGGGGATATGCGGAAATTGGGCCGTGGGTTGAGGGATGAAGCTCCATTTCAGGCCGTGGTCAACATGTTCACGTCCCACGGCTACTATCGGAAGGATGCCGACCTTAGATTCTTCAGGGACTTGCACGGGCTTTGTGCTCCAGGGGCGGCGCTGGTGATAGAGACGCTGAACCGGGACTACATCCTGCGGAACTTCACGCCCATCGGCTTCGAGGAGGCGGGGTGTATTAGCAGGTACGACCATCGCAGCTTCGACCTGGAGACTTCGACTATCAACAGCGAGTGGAGTTTCTATGAGCGCAGCGGGGATGACCTGAGCCTGCGGTTGCGGGTCGACGTGGAACTGCGAGCGTACAGCCTCCACGAGATCAAAGAGCTTCTTGCGAGGGCAGGCTGGGAGACAGTCAACAGCTTCACCCTGGAAGGTGACGGCGACGATGCGGTACCCTTGGGGCCGGACTCTTTTCGGATGTGGGTGACGGCGGTGCGGCTTTAGGGGGGCGGTTGGCGAACCGTCCCTACCAGGAGACTAGTTGTTGGGGAGAGCACCCCCATCCTAACCTTCCCCCGTCAAGGGGGAAGGGGAAAGAGGGAGCTGGCTAGCCGCGGTCTTCGAGGGGGACGTATTCCAGGTCCATTGGGCCGACGTATTCGGTGAGGGGGCGGATGATTATGTTGTTTTCGTATTGCTCCATGCACTGGAGGGTCCAGCCGGGGATGCGTCCAACGGCGAAAATGGGCACGAACAGGTCGTCGGGGATGCCCAGCAGGTAGTAGATGGAGCCGGCGTAGAAGTCCACGTTCACGAAAATGCCCTTGGCCCGGTAGGGGCGCATCACCTCTCGCTCCAGGTGGAGGAGAATCTGGAACCACTGGGGCTGGCCCTTCTGCTTGCTGAGAATCTCGGAGCGATCTCTCATGTGGCCGGCCCTGGGGTCTTCCGCCTTGTATACGCGGTGCCCGAATCCCATGATGCGGCCGCCGTTGTCGATGATGTTGCGGGCGTAGGCGTCGGCGTTTTCGGGCGCGCCGATGTCGAGGGCCATCTTCATCACGGCCTCGGCGGCGCCGCCGTGCCACGGGCCTTTGAGGACGCCGATGCCGGTCACGACGGCGGAATGGAGGTCGGAAACGGTGGAGGCGGCCACACGAGCGGCGAAGGACGAAGCGTTGGAGCCGTGCTCGGCGTGGATGATGAAGTCCACGTCCATCAGCTTCATCTCCTCGTCAGTGGGCCGTTCGCCGTCGAGCATATATAGGAAGTTGCCCGCGTGGTTCAAGGCGGGGTCCGGCTCAACCGGGTCCAATCCGCGCCTGATTCTGTGGTGTGCGGTGACGATGGTGGGAACCTGGGCGGTGATGCGGATGCCCTTGCGGCGGGTGGCTTCGACGGAGTTGTCGTCGCGCTCCGGGTCGACGCAGCCGAGGACGGAAACGGCGGTGCGGAGGGCGTCCATCGGATGGCTGTCCTTCACCACCTTCAGAACTTCGATGACTTCCGACGGGAGGCTTCGGCTGCCCCTCAGCGTGGCGTCGATTTCCGCAAGTTGAGCCTTGGTGGGAAGTTCGCCGTAGAGGAGCAGATAGACAATCTCCTCGAAGGTGGATTTTTCGGCAAGGTCGTGGATGTTATAGCCGCGATAGAGCAGCTTGCCGACTTCGCCGTCGATGAAGCTGGACGTTGTGGTGTCCGCGTAGACGCCGCGAAGACCGCGGAATATCTGCGGGGGCTGGTCTGCCATAGATAGGGCTCCTTCTAATAGCAGGGTCAGGGGGTCGTCGTTGGCATCAGGGGCGCATTCCCCCTTTAAGGGAGTACCATCGGCAACGTTGGCGATTCTATCATCGGGTATAAAAGTGTGTCAACTTGAAGAAGGGGGCGAGTCGAACCTACGGAGTGGGGTAGTTGGCTAGCCTAGCGTTTACCAAGCGATTGAGGCTGACACCTTCCTCCGCAGCTTTCATTACGAGGGCGCGGTGCATTTCAGGAGGGACGCGCACGATGAATTTGCCGCTGTAGGGACGGTCGGCGATAGGGTCTGGAGGCGTTTCGTCGTTGCCTAACATGTCATCGACGACATCGGCCACCAACGCCCGGATTCCAGAGAAGGCTTCCTCCGGCGTAGGCTCCAGCCAACTCAGGGAGGGAAATTCGGCGCACAGCCCGACGAATTCTTCGTCTTCCTGCGACCAGGTGACTTTATAGCTGTAGTGGTCAGACGTCATTGCTTCTATAGTATATCGAAGATTTCTTTCTGCTGCGGCGTAGCTACAGGGGGCGTTTTTTGGGGATGCCGGGGCGGCGGGGGTAGCGGGTCGGGGTTGGGGACATTTTCTTGACGATGACGAAGGCGCGGTTGTCTACCAGTCCCGCCACGTTGACGGGTTTGAAGCCTGCCAATCTCCCGCCCATGATGGATATGGCGTTGCGGGCGTCGTCAATTTCCTGGGAGATGTCCCCCTTCTTATGGGCTGCGAGAATCCCGTCCGTCTTGCAGAAGGGGAGGGCAAGTTCCGCCAGAACCCGAAGACGAACCAGGCCTCGGGCGAGGGCAACGTCGAAGGATTCGCGGAGTTGGGGTTCGTGGGCGAGGGTCTCGGAGCGGTCGTGCAGGACTTGAACGTCGGGGAGGTTCAGGGCGTCGAGGAGATGTTGCAGGAAGCGCACCTTCTTTCCGACGGATTCCACCAGCGTAAGACGTAATTCGGGCAGGGCAATTTTCAGGGGGATGCCGGGGAATCCGGCGCCGGCGCCAATGTCTATCACTCGCCCGCCGGACTTGACGGCCGGCGGGAATGACAGGACGGCGGTGAGGGAGTCGAGGAAGTGAAGCGTCTGGATTCGCTCGCGACCGGTGATGCGGGTGAGGTTGAACCGCCGATTCCAGACTTCAAGCTCCCGTTCGTACGTCTGAAACTGCCGGATCTGGACGTCGGACATCGCCAAGTCAAGCTGCGAAAGCCCTTGCCGGAAGGTTGGGGTGAGCCATTCGTTCAGAGAATTCACGTCGGTCAGGCAATAGTATGGCAGAAGACGCGCTCGCGCCACCCCAAGCGTCATTTGACGCCTCTATTGGCGTGAAGATAGAATTGGCCTTTGGCGAGGGGTGGCGTGGGCGGGATCGGAATCTTTCTAAAATATCGTTGGGGGTCTGAATTGGGCACAAAAGCATACATCCTCATAGAAACGGCAGTGGGACGCACGCGGGAGGTGGCTCATGCATTGCGCGACGTGGAGGGTATGATATCGGTGGACGTGGTGACAGGTCCCTACGATATCATCGCTCTGCTGGAGGCGCGGGACATCGCCGCGGTCGGCGACCTGGTCACCGACCAGGTGCACTTCACGGGCGTGGTCAGAACCGTCACTTGCATCTCCGTAGGCATCGGCTAGACCGGAGCTTCGGCTCCCTGGAGGCCTAAGCCGTGGACTTTCGCTTCTCTGAAAGCGAGGAGGCTTTTCGCCAGGAACTGCTGAAGTTCCTTGACGCGGAACTTCCTGCGGGATGGGGGGAAGGCCCCGCGCCTTCCCCCGACGAAGAATGGGCGGAGACGCTGCGGATGCGTCGGAAGCTGGCCGAACGGGGCTGGCTGACGATGCATTGGCCGCCGGAGTACGGCGGACAGGGGGCCTCGACCATCCTGAGTCTCATCTTCAACGAAGAGATGTCGTACCGGGGCGCGCCCGGCAGGGACGCCTTCGGAGCGCGGATGCTGGGGCCGACGCTGATGATCTACGGCACGGAGGAGCAGAAGCGTCGGTTTCTGCCGCCCGTCGCGCGGGGCGAGGTGCAGTGGTGTCAGGGATACAGCGAGCCGCAATCGGGGTCGGATCTGGCGTCGTTGAGCACTCGCGCGGACGACGAGGGGGACTTCTTCAGAATCAACGGCAGCAAGGTGTGGACATCGCTGGCCCATCGCGCCGACTGGATGATGGTCCTGGTTCGCACGGACCCGGACGCGCCCAAGCATCGCGGCATCAGCTTTCTGCTGGTGGACATGAAGTCGCCCGGCGTTGAGGTGCGTCCCATTATGAACATGGCGGGGACGCACGAGTTCAACGAGGTGTTCTTCGATGACGTGCGGGCGCCGAAGACGAACCTGGTGGGGGAGCAGGATCGGGGCTGGTACGTGGCGGTGACGCTGCTGGACTTCGAGCGGTCGGGAATAGAGTATGCGGCGACGAGTCGTCGTTTGCTGGACGACCTTTCGGGGTTCATCAGGGAGTCCGGCAGAGGCATGGAAGGGTGGGTGGCGGACTTGCTGGCGGAGCGGTACGTGGAGGCGGAGGTGGCGCGGCTGATGGCGTACCGGGTGGCGTGGATGCAGAGCCGGGGGATGGTGCCGAACCGGGAGGCGTCCATGAGCAAGGTGTTCGGCAGCGAGACGTTTCAGAGGGTGGCGGACACGGGGATGAAGGTGTTGGGGCTGTACGGGCAGCTTACGGAGGAAGACCGGTGGGCGCCGCTGGCGGGCCGGATTCAGGACGCTTGGCGGCACAGTTTTTCGAACACCATCGCGGCGGGGACGTCGGAGATTCAGCGGAATATCATTGCGAGCCGGGGGCTGGGGCTGCCGCGGGGATGAGGGAGCAGGCGTGGACTTAGCGTTAAGCGAAATTCAGCAGATGTTGAAGACGAGCGCCCGGGAGGTGCTGGCGCGGGAGGTTCCCTTCGAAGTGGTGCGGGCGATGGAGGGGGACGCGGAGGGGTATACGCCGGAGTTGTGGCGGTCGATGGCGGAGTTGGGATGGCTGGGGCTGGTCGTGCCGGAGAAGTACGGCGGCGCGGAGGGTTCTTTCCTGGACCTGGGGATGTTGCTGGAGGAGATGGGGCGTGCGCTGACGCCGGGGCCGTTCTTCTCGACGGTTGTCCTGGGCGCGCTGACGGTTATGGACGCGGGGGATGAGGCGATGCGGTCGAATCTGCTGCCGGGAATCGCCGGCGGCGAAACGATGATGACGCTTGCGGTCACGGAGGAGTCGGGCGGCTACGGGCCGGGGGATATTCGGATGAGGGCCGAGCGTCGTGGGGATGGGTATGTGCTTTCGGGTCGGAAGATGTTTGTGCCGGACGCGCACGCGGCCGACTATGCCATCGTTACGGCGCGGACTTCTGAGGGGGAGGATGCCAGGGAGGGGATTACGTTGTTCGTCGTGCCGATGAAGCAGGGAGGAGTATCGGTGACGCCGCACGCGACGATGGCGTTGGAGAAGCAGGCGCAGGTGGATTTCGACGAGGTTCGGGTGTCGGCGGATGCGGTCCTGGGGTCGGTGAACGGGGGATGGTCGGCGTTGGAGCGGGCGTTGGAGCGGGCGGCGACGGCGAAGGGGCTGGAGATGGTGGGGGGCGCGGAGGCGGTGTTGGAGATTACGTTGGAGTATTTGAAGGACAGGGTGCAGTTCGGGCGTCCGGTGGGGACGTTTCAGGCGTTGCAGCACCACTGCGCCAACATGGCCATCGACGTTGAGGGGAGCCGGTACGCGGCGTACCAGGCGGCGCACCGGATTTCGGAGGGGCTGCCGGCGGGCCGGGAGGTTTCGGTGGCGAAGGCGTGGGTGAGCGACGCGTATATGCGGGTGTGCGCGACGGCGGTGCAGTGCCACGGGGCGGTGGGGTTTACGACGGAGCACGATTTGCAGTTGTTTACGCGTCGGGCGCGGGCGCAGGAGCAGTTGTACGGGGACGGAGGGTTCCACCGCCGTCAGCTGGCGGCGGGGTTGAGGGGTTAGGGGGTGAACATCGATTCTATGATACTCTGCTATAATATCGTGAGTATAACCTAGGCAACCTTTAGCTGTTACCGTGAGAGCATTCCAAAATCCACTTTCATTGAATACCAACTCTTTTGAGCACTTGGTTCGGATTAGTACGATAAACGGGGTAGCTTATTGGGCTGATTCGGCCTGGTTGATGGGCAAGCTGATTAACGACGAAGCTGTTGATTTGATTATGACCAGCCCTCCATTTGGATTGGTGCGAAAAAAGGATTATGGCAACGTTGACGCTGATGACTATGTTGAATGGTTCAGGCCATTTGCTAAAGAATTTGCTCGAATCCTCAAACCGCAGGGGTCGCTAGTCATCGACATTGGAGGCTCTTGGCAATCCGGCGTACCCACAAAGAGCCTATACCAGTATGAACTCTTGATTACATTGTGTAAGGAGTTCGGATTTCATCTTGCTCAGGAATTCTTCTGGTGGAATCCCTCAAGGTTGCCAACGCCAGCAGAATGGGTAAACATCAGAAGAATTCGCGTAAAAGACGCCGTTAACAATATCTTCTGGCTATCGCGCACCCCTTGGCCCAAGGCTAGCAATAGAAGAGTGCTGACCCCATACAGCACCAGCATGCGTCAATTGCTGGAATCAGGCTACCGATCCAAAAAGAGACCAAGTGGACATGACATTAGTAAGAGTTTTTCTAAGGATAATGGCGCTGCGATTCCTCCGAATCTATTAGCCGTTGCAAATACAGAGAGCAATTCACAGTATTTGGCATATTGTGAAAGGAATGGTTTTCTGATTCATCCTGCAAGATTTCCTACGCTTATTCCGGAATATTTTATTCGGTTTCTGACAGACAAAGGCAATCTTGTTTTGGATCCATTCGCTGGGAGCTGTACAACGGGAGAAGCAGCGGAGAAATTAGGACGGCAGTGGATTTGCATTGAATCCAAAAACCAGTATCTAAAGGGCGCACAAGGACGATTCGGCGCTCCTTCGCGGAGCAAGGCCAAAGAATCTATCCAGCGGGAAAAGCGGACGTATAACATAAACCGTCCCGGACTGCTATGGGGATATGGGGAAGAGTCCCCTCTACCCAGCGACGGAGGGAAAAAGAGACCTAGCAATCGCTGCTGACCGCGGCTGGGTATATTGGAAATGAGCGAACCAAGAACGGGTTCACCTCGTTTGATTATCGACCGAGCCATCCTGAACTCGCTTTCAGAGGCCGGAGCCGTAGGTCTTCGCATCCCGTCGGATTCCGCGCATCCGAGAAAGTACCTTGTAGTCCAGTCTGATGAACAAATTTCGCTGTGGGTCTATTGCTGGTCTCTTACGCCGGGCGGACGCCCTTCACTGCCCAAAGAGTATCGCATCCAAATGACTTCAGTACAGTCTCCATTGGAGATCAATCCCGATGGATACACCGCGCTGCTGGGTTATGAGCAAACAAGGGGTGTCTTCGCAGGATATGATTTGCGGAGGCACACCACATTCACAACAGGATCTCCTTCGGTACAAGTGAACATAGACGCAATAAATCACGCACTACAAACCGGATTGGCGTTTGAAACCAAATCCAATGAAGAAATAGTGGTTGGCGTTAGGAGTGACCTTCTACTGTTCTATTGCCTTAACGCCGATGAATTCCACAGATTGGGAGAAGATTCCGACTCGGTTGAAATCGTCAGTCGTGCAAGTAGACTAGAGGATGTTCTCATATCTGAAGTGGTCACTCTCCCAGAACCGCGTCAAAGACTCGTTCAACAGACCGCCAAGTGGTCACGTTCCTCCAGCTTTCGTCGGCAGGTCTTGGGCGCCTACGACCATAGATGTGCAGTTACAAGACAACAACTCGATTTGGTAGAAGCCGCGCATATATTACCGGTGAAGGCCGGGCCTGGTAGCATTGACATCGTCAAGAACGGGATTGCTCTTTCTCCTACCTACCACAGGGCATTTGATAATGGTCTGATATATTTGGACTTCAATTTAGAAATGCGGCTGAATCCTGTGGCAGCTATGGAACTGGAACAGCGCAGTCGAGCAGGAGGCTTACAGGAATTAGAGTCTAGCTTGGGCGCAGTGCACCTTCCATACGATTCGCAACAGCATCCATCCCTTCATTTCATCGAGTTAGCTAATCGATATAGGGGGATTGCACAGTCGATATAAGTCTGCCACTTCTACCCGTAAGGTTGGACATTGGCGTGGACAATGTCCAATTTTGGTTAGGCGTGAGTTGTGCCTGAATTTATTGGACATTCGGGTGGACATTGTCCAATGGGATGTCCAATTTTATGGAGTGTGTGAAGGGGGATTGATTCCAGCTCGGAGGCCGGAATGACGGAAGGGGATAAGTGTGGTTGAGGGGAGTGGAAGTGGGGGTTAGAATTGGGAGCAGTTTGTTGGAGGGGTGTTGGATTGGGTAAGAGCAGGGACAAAGAGCAGTGGCGCAGGGATACGTTGGGGCAGGCTTTGGAGGCGCGAGCGCAGCGTCGGGATGATTTCGTCACGGAGTCGGGGTTGGAGGTGGACGCGGTCTACGCCGAAGATGATGTTTCCGGCGGCGGGTTTGAGCATGGGCGGGAGTTGGGGGAACCGGGGGAGTATCCGTTTACGCGGGGGGTTCAGCCGACGATGTATCGGGGGCGGTTGTGGACGATGCGGCAGTATTCGGGGTACGCGACGGCGGAGGAGTCGAATCGTCGGTATCGGTATCTACTGGAGCAGGGGCAGACGGGGTTGTCGGTGGCTTTCGACCTTCCGACCCAGATCGGGTATGACTCGGACCATCCTTTGGCGCGGGGAGAGGTGGGGAAGGTGGGGGTGCCCGTCTGCCACCTGGAGGACATGGAAACGCTGTTGGAGGGGATTCCGCTGGACAGGGTAAGCACGTCCATGACCATCAACGCCACGGCGTCGGTACTTCTGTGTCTGTACGCGGCGGTGGCGAAGAAACGGGGGGTTCCTCTCTCCAAGATAAGCGGGACGTTGCAGAACGACATCCTGAAGGAGTACATCGCGCGGGGCACGTACATCTACCCGCCGAAGCCTTCCATGCGGCTGGTGGTGGACGTGTTCAAATACTGCTCGGCGAAGATTCCGCGCTGGAACACCATCAGCGTGAGCGGCTACCACATGCGGGAGGCGGGGGCGACGGCGGCGCAGGAGCTGGCGTTCACCTTCGCCAACGCTATCGAGTACGTGCGGGCGGCGGTGGACGCGGGGTTGGACGTGGACGAATTCGCGGGGCGGGTGTCCTTCTTCTTCGTGTCGCACAACAACGTCTTCGAGGAGGCGGCGAAGTTCCGGGCGGCGCGGCGGATGTGGGCGAAGATAATGAAGGAGCGGTTCGGGGCGAAGAATCCGAGGTCGATGCGGCTGCGGTTCCACACCCAGACGGCGGGGGTGACGCTGACGGCGCAGCAGCCGGACAACAACGTGGTGCGGACGACGGTGCAGGCGTTGGCGGCGGTGCTGGGAGGGACACAATCGCTCCACGTGAACTCGCGGGACGAGGCGTTGTCGCTGCCGTCGGAGGAGTCGGTGCAGATTTCGCTTCGGACGCAGCAGATACTGGCGAATGAGACGGGGATTGCGGACGTGGTGGACCCGCTGGGGGGTTCGTATTACGTGGAGGACTTGACGCGTCGGCTTGAGGAAGGTGCGTGGGAGTACATCGGACGGATAGACGAGATGGGGGGCGCGGTGGCGGCGTTGGAGCGGGGGTTCCAGACGGGGGAGATTCACCAGGCGGCGTTCCGGCATCAGATGGAGGTGGAGGCGGGGCGGCGGACCATCGTGGGGGTGAACAAGTACCGGACGGAGGACGCGCCGGTGGGCAGTTCGTTGAAGGTGGACGAGGAGGCGGCGCGTCAACAGACGGCGCGGCTGGCGCGGGTGCGTGGGGAGCGGGACGGAGCGGCCGCGTCGGCGTCGCTGGCGCGGCTGGAGGAGGCGGCGCGGTCGGAGGAGAATACGGTGGAGGCGATTCTGGAGTGCGTGGAGGATTATTGCACGTTGGGGGAGATTTGCGACGTGTTTCGCGGGGTGTTCGGGGAGCAGCGGGAGACGGCGGGGATGTAGGGGGAGGGCTTATGCTGGAAACGAAACAGGTGGACTTGATTTTCGCGGACGCCAGAAGCGTGTATGACGACGCGTTGGAGATGCTGGATCAGGGCAGGCTGCGGAACGCTGCGGAGAAGGCTTGGTGCGCCACGAAGCGGGCCACGGACGCAATGATTCTGGCCCGCACAGGGGAAGAGCCGCGAACCTCCGGCCAGACAATGCGTATGCTCCGTCGGCTGCGCGGACAGGACCCGTCGCTGGAATCGTTGCGCCTCCGCTACGGCCAGCGCCAGTCATTGCTAGACGGCGCCTGTTTCTACGACGGGATATTGGAACCTGCGGAGGACATTATTCGCGACGTGCGGGAAACCATTGAGTACATCCGGGATGCGGAAGCGATGGCGCGGTTGTAGGCGGCTTCGACATGGGCATGGTCTGATATATTATTGTCGTTAGTCCTTAGGGGGATTCCGTGAGTGGCAATGCCGTAGAAGCGCCTCCGAGCTGGGTTGTCCGGATGTACTAGAGGATGAATGCGGTAGTTGGCAAGCGATAATTGTTGTATTGGGGGAGGGGGGAGAATGGGGGGGTGTTTAACAAAGCCGTGCAATCAGCTATAATGTACGTATGGTCAGGAAGCAGGAAGATTTCAAGAACCGGGCCTTATCGCTTCTACTGAAGGAACAGGGCATCCAATGCGACTACGAAGTACGTCGAGGCCAAAAACGCTTGGACGTTGAAGCTGTAGTAGATGGGCTGACCATTGTCCTTGAGGCGGAAACCGGCTATCATCGCACCGCCCAGGCAATAAAGGATGCTGACGCCCGCCTTCGCCAAGGGATTGCTATCATCGCTTTTGCCGTCTGCTATCCTTCCGACGTCACTGAGGAGAACATGGCGCAGGCAAGCCTGCGTTGGACCCTGAGAACTGTTGCAGGCTCACCAAACGCCCAGTGGTACTCGGGAGGAGTAGCCGAGCTAGCCAGGGCCGTCCTGCAATCGCCTGCCGCAGTTGACGACGCAGACGCGGCGGCCAGGATACTATCCAGAGGGTTGGATGAAGTGGTCCAAGGTCTTGACACACCAACCCGCCGAGCTTTGGCCCGGGCCTTGGATCTGCCCGCAGGAAAACCCGTTGTCGACCACAGCGCCAACGGCTGGTTTGTGCCAGCCAAGCGAGGAATGCTGGTGGTGGCAACGGCCATGTTATTCCATCACCGGGTGCAGAGCCATCTGCCCGCATTGCGCCCATCTGGATACAATGGGCCTTGGCCGCCGTACAGCCCCGATGATTGCATCAACAACGAGTCGACTCTCTGGGCCTTCAGTAGGGCTTGGGAAGGCATACTAGCGGTAGACTACCGTCCCGTCTTTGAAACAGGCCGCAAAGCCCTCGGCGCCCTCCCGTCACACCCACAATCGGCTTTGATGATAAAGAATCTGGCCATTGATGTGGGCATAGTATCCAACCGGGTTGCCGGCATGCGACACGACTTGCTAGGTCGCATCTTTCATCGTGTCCTGGATACCGCCCGATATGACGGCTCTTTCTATACGTCAACCGCCGCGGCCGTGCTGCTGGCTTCTTTGGCGCTTAGGGAGAAGGACCTGGATTGGTCCGACGCAAACGCGGTAGCGGATCTGAAAATATGCGATCCCGCTTGCGGCACTGGGACTTTATTGATGGCGGCGTCGGAACGGATTCGCGCCCTGCGAATGGCTGCGGGCCGCCTAGACCGCGAAGACGAGGAAGCCTTGGGACTGTACTTGGTGGAGGATGTTCTTTGGGGCTATGACGTTAATTTGACGGCTACCCACATGGCCGCCAGCACCATTGGCATGCTTTCTCCAAAGACAAGTTTCAGCAGGATGAACATCCACCGCGCCATCTTGGGAGTTCAGGAAGAAGAGGCCCACTTGGGTTCTCTGGATTTTCTAGCAGGCAAGCCTCAGCTGGCCATGTGGCCCTCTCCATTTACGCAGCAGGTGGAGAATGGGGAAGGGAATGGTCGAACCCCGCCGCCTATGGATTTGGTCATTATGAATCCGCCATTTACAAGGGACAGCCTGCGCCACGATCAGTTCAGCAAGGACGAAGAGAAGGCCATAAAGGAGCGGGAGAAGGAGATGCTGGACAATCTGGCAAAAGAGGACAATGGGGACGCCTATGGGCAACTTTTTCGTGCGGCGGCGCGGCTTTCGGGTTCCGCCAATTCCTTTATGGTGCTTGGCGATAAAATGACGAAGGACGAAAACGGCACATTGGCGGTTGTTCTTCCTACTGTGATGGCGACGAACCCCGCCTCCAGGAGTACGCGTCAGTACCTGGCTCAGAGATTCCACATAGAAACCATCGTCAGTTCCCATGACCCGCAGCGAATATTCTTCTCGGAGAATACGAGCATCGGCGAAATTCTACTTGTCTGTCGACGTTGGAACGGCTCCGACTCCAAACCCCCCACGAATGTAATCAACTTAGTTGAGAATCCCGGCAACGCCTTCGAGTCATTGGATGTTGCCAATAGAATCGCAGAGGCCATACGACGAGGATCTGCAGGACTGACTGATTACTTCACACTCCAGCAGGTAGAGGAAGAACGAATACGTAATGGAGACTGGAGTGCCGTAAACTTTCTCTCTCCCTTCTTGGTGCAAGCGCATCGCAGTCTGACGGAAGACAACATTGCCTGTGTGCCGATGGTTCCTTTGGAGCATTTAGCTGAAGTCGGTCCAGAGGGGCGACGAGTTCGGGACTCTTACACCCGCCTGCAAAGGCCTACCCTTTCGGGCCACCGCGCTCTGTGGTTCCACAAGACAGACGTCACGCAATCCATGCAGGCGGAGACGGACGTCTTCATTGAGCCGAAAGAGGCCAAGCGTCATCTTGCGGACAGGTATTGGGAGCAGAGGGGTCGGATGCTTCTTCCCCACCGGCTACGTCTTAATCTGACCAGAGCCGTCTCCGTGATGCTTCCCTCCGCTGCCCTAGGTTCAGCCTGGACACCCTGTCGTCCACACCAACCAGAAATCTCAGAGGCGATATGTCTCTATCTCAACTCTTCAGTCGGCATACTTTCCCTGTTGGGGGATAGGGACAACCGCGTTCCATCTTACCCCAACTTCTCATTAGATACCCTCCGTTCCATCCTCGTGCCCGACTTTACCGCTCTTGGCGATTCACGCCTTCAGACAATGCGTAATTGCTTCGAGCTGCTTAAGACGCAAACCCTGTTGCCCTTCCCTCGAATGAAAGAAGACCCTGTTAGGCAGGAGATAGATGCCTGCGTGTCAGAAGCCCTTGATTTGGATAGGGACTGGCTGGAGGACGTTCGCAATAACCTTTGCTTCGAACCTGCTATAACCCAAGGTTAACCCCGGCGGCTACCGTCCCGCGGAGAAGTGGCTCAAGGACCGGCGGGGGCGGACGCTTTCGTTCGACGACGTGGAATGGTACGGGCGGATGTGCGCCGTGATGTCGGAAACCCCGCGGCCGATGGGGCGGATTGACGACGCGCTTGCTTCCTGAGCCACAGGGGGGGCACCCTTCGACAAGCTCAGGATGAGCAGTGGGGTTGGGGCGAGCGGGAATGATGGGGGGGCAAGGGCAGGGGTTTTATGTTGTAGAATAGTAGGGGATGGGGCGTTGGGATTCTTCGCTGCGCTCAGAATGACAGGAGAGAGGGCGACGTAGATGGTAGACCTGCTGTTGACGGAAGAGGAGCGGATGCTGCAAGCGGCGGTGCGGGAGTTCGCCGAAAGGGAGCTCAAGCCCCGCGCCAAGGAGATGGACGAGAAGGAGGCGTTTTCGCCGGAGGTCTGGCGGGGGATGACGGGGCTGGGTCTGGCGGGCATCGGCGTTGATCCGGCCTTCGGGGGCAGCGGCGGGACGCATCGGCAGATGGTCATCGCCATTCAGGAAGTTTCGCGGGGCGACGCGGCGTCGGCGGTGAACCTGCTGGCGCACCGGTCGCTGGGGCTGGAGACAATCAACCAGTTCGGGAGCGAGGAGCAGAAGTCTCGGTACATCCCCGGCGCTGTGGACGGCTCGAAGGTTATCGCGTGGGCGTTGACGGAGCCGGGGTCCGGGTCGGACGCGGCGGCGTTACAGACGACGGCTGTCGAGAGGAAGGGCGCTTTCGCGTTGAACGGCAGCAAGATATTCATCACGAACGGGGACGTGGCCGACGCAACGATAGTCTTTGCCACCGTAGACCGCAGCCTGCGGCATCGGGGCGTCACCGCCTTTATCGTGGACGGGGACTCGGAGGGGTTTCAGGTGAACAAGCAGCAGGGGAAGATGGGGATGCGGGGTTCCAACACCGTTGAGATGACCTTCGAGGACGTTGAAGTGGCGCGGGAGAATCTGCTGGGGCAGGTGGGGCAGGGGTTCCGGTACGCCATGCAGATTCTCGACTCCAGCCGGATAGTCATAGCGGCTCAGTGCGTCGGGATAGCGATGGCGGCATTCGAGGCGGCGGTGTCATACGCGCAGCAGCGTCGCACCTTCGGCAAGGCCATCGCGGAGCATCAGGCCATCCAGTTCATGCTTGCGGACATGGCGACGGACATATACGCCAGCCAGACGATGACGATGCACGCCGCGACGCTGAAGGACCGGGGCGAGCCGTATTTGGACGCGGCGGCGATGGCGAAGCTGTACGCGTCGGAGGCGTGCTTCCGGGTGTGCTCCAAGGCGTTGCAGATACACGGCGGCTACGGCTATTTCAAGGAGTCGGACGTGGAGCGTTATTTCCGTGACGCGCGGGTGACGAGCATCTACGAGGGGACTTCCGAGGTGCAGCGGATAGTGATTGCGCGTCAGATGCTGCGGAAGTTCCAGGCGTAATGGTGGAAGGGATGGGGAAGACGTGCGTTGTGGAGTACATAGACCACGTGGGAGTGGCGGTTGCCGACATCGACGCGGCGATGACTTTCTTCGTGGAGACTTTCGGCGTGCCTGCGGCGGAGGTGGAGGAGTTGGAAGACCAGGGGGTGCGGGCGGCGCTTATCGAGGTGGGGCAGACGCGGTTGGAACTGCTGCAACCGACGGGGCCGGAGACGCCGGTGGGCCGGTTCATCGAGCGTCGCGGCGAGGGGCTGCATCATCTGGCGTTCAACGTGCAGGACGTGGCGGATGGGTTGGAGGCGGTGAAGTCTGCGGGGCTGCGGGTGATTGACGAGGCGCCGCGGGAGGGGCTTTCGGGGTTGATTGCGTTCGTTCATCCCAAGTCGGCCCACGGGGTGTTGACGGAGCTGGTGCAGAGCGTTGGGGAAGAGGCATCACCCCCATCCGAACCTTCCCCCATCAAGAGGGAAGGGGTTTAGAGGTGTGCGATGGCTGAACGGGAACGGATAATTCGGGTGCTGGTGGCGAAACCGGGGTTGGACGGTCACGACCGGGGGGCGAAGGTCATCGCGCGGGCGCTGCGGGACGCGGGCATGGAGGTGGTGTATACGGGGATACGCCAGACGCCGCAGATGATTGTGGAGACGGCGCTACAGGAAGACGTGGACGTCATCGGCCTAAGCATCCTGTCGGGGGCGCACATGGCGTTATTCCCGGAGATTATCGCGGGGCTGAGGGAGAACGGGATGGAGGACGTGGTGGTGCTGGCGGGGGGGATAATTCCGTTGGAGGACCATGCGGGGCTGAGGGAGATGGGGTTGAGGGAGATATTCGGGCCGGGGGCGTCGACGCGGGATATTGTGAAGTTTATCGAGGAGGCGGTTGGGGAGGAAGGCTAATCCGATTATTCCCTTCCTGTTGCGGGCTATCTGCGGCGGGAGCCGTTTGCGTCGCGCGTTTCTGAGATTATTCGGTCGATCTCCTGGAGGCGCTCTTCGTCGGACATCCCCTCCATCCTCTGAGCAAATTGTTCCCGTTCCTGCTCGCGCCCTTCCTCCCTGCCCTCTTCGCGGCCTTCCTCAAGTCCCTCTTCACGACCTTCTTCCTTGCCTTCGTAGTAGCGTCTTCGGAGATAGCGTTCGGCCAGCATGGCGTCCCCCTAGTGGTTAGTCGTCGCTTCGAGACGAGCGGCGTCGGGAACCGTTCGTGTCACGCGTTTCCGAGATAAGGCGATCAATCTCTTCCTGACGCTCTTTGTCGGACAGGTTTTTCAACCGCTCAGCAAACTTTACGCTGCCTTCTCTCAGCCCTTCTTCACGGCCTTCAACCCGGCCCTCCTCGCGGCCTTCCTCAAGTCCCTCTTCACGGCCCTCTTCCTTCCCTTCGTAGTAGCGTCTTCGGAGATAGCGTTCGGCCAGCATGGCGCCCCCTAGTGGTTAGTCGTCGCTTCGAGACGACCTGCGGCGGGAACCGTTTGCGTTGCTCGTTCCTCTAGTCAGGCGATCAATCTCTTCCTGACGCTCTTCGTCGGACAGATTTTTCAGTTGTTCAGCCAACTCTTTGCGGCCCTCTTCCTTGCCTTCGTAGTAGCGTCTTCGGAGATAGCGTTCGGCCAGCATGGCGCCCCCCTGAGTCATGATTGTGGTTGTGGCCGCGCTGATTACAACGGCGGCGGCTATCAATTCCAATACGGAAGTCGTGGACGCCCACGGGCGAATCCATACAATGGCAATGGTTCCCACCACAATCTTCAGGGTGAAGATTGCGAGAAACCAGCCCTCGCTACGATCCGGAATCTGCACCGTAACCCGTCACGACCATAGTTGTATGCTTGCACATCGGCTTCAATACTGTCAACTATTTTGGGCAAAGGCTGCTTAACGAGTAGGGGTTGCCTTGACACCGCTCAATCTCTAAACCTATAATGTGCCGTCTTTCACAAGGCATTATTACTCTTATGCAATACGATGTTTCTCATCTCTTACGGGAACCCGTAGGCTTCCGGTGGGACGTGGAGGTGGACGAGGTAGGGACCGCGGAGCCTGTAAAGGGCGAGCGGATCCGGGGACTGCTCAGGCTGACCCGCTTCAACGAGGGCGTCTGGACGGAGGCCCGCCTTAATGCGGAAGCAGAGAAGGTCTGCGACCGGTGTCTCAGAACCTTTCGCCAACCTGTCCGCGCGGAATTCACGGAAATGTGCCGAACCGGCGAGCCGATTCCCTCAGACCTGGAATACGGAGAGCTTTTCGTAGACGGCGGCGTTCTTGACTTGGGGGAGGTTTTTCGGCAACATCTAATTCTGAATCTTCCCGCAAAACTGCTGTGCAATCCTCAGTGCGTGGGCATCTGCCCCCACTGCGGCGTATATGGAAACAAACACAATCATAACTGCCGGACCCAGGGCCAGGAACTGTCCTCAGACCCCCGATGGGGTGAATTGGCGGCCCTGGGTTCCATCGGAGAGAGAGGCCGCTGATGGGCGCCCTTCCAACCAGAAAACTGAGCCGGGCCAGAAGCGGCCGGAAACATCAGGCGTACCGGCTCAAACCCCTGCATCTTTCTTATTGTCCGCAGTGCCGCGCGGCCAAACTTCCCCACCGGGCCTGCCCCAAGTGCGGGTTCTACAAAGGTCGGCAAGTCTTCAGACCAGGAGGTGACGAAGAAGAAATTTAGCGGTAATTCAGTAACCCTCTGCAACTTGGAAACCCATTTTTTGAGTCTTACTACATTGAATTCGTTAAGGGGGACGTTACGAAAACACAAATCAAGCCTGGAATAGCTTTTATATTCCCAGGCCAGGGTTCTCAGTTCGTGGGGATGGGTCAGGAACTCTACCAGACCTCCCGGCGAGCCAGAGAAGTCTTTGATACCGTAGACGAGTCCTTATCCTTCTCCCTAACCAAGCTGATGTTCAACGGGCCCTCCTGCGATTTGCAGAAGACCGTGAACTCCCAGCCCGCCATCATGGCGACCTCTTTGGCGTCTCTAGCCGCCCTGGAGGAGCTTGAAACGTGCGAACCCGTAGCTCCCGCGGCCTTTGCGGGACACAGCCTGGGGGAATACACGTCGCTGGTTGCCGCCGGCGTACTGAGCCTGGTGGAAGGCATTCAGCTGGTTCAGCGTCGGGGCAGCCTGATGCAGATGGCCGCGGAGAGCCACTCCGGCGGCATGGCGGCGGTTCTGGGGCTGGACGAGGACACCCTGGCGGAAATTTGCCGGGACGCGGGCGTTGAAATTGCCAACGTCAACTCCCACGACCAGATAGTCATAAGCGGCGACAAGTGCGCCCTGGAGTCGGCGATGCAGTCGGCCAAGGCCGCGGGCGCCCGGAGGGTCATACCTCTAGCGGTAGCCGGCGCATTCCACTCCCAACTGATGGCCCCGGCTCAGGACGGCCTGAACAAGGCCCTGGACGAGAGCACCTTCAACCCGCCCACCGCGCCCATCGTGGCGAACCTCTCCGGCCAACAGATAACGACCGGCGAGGAGATAAAGCAGGAGTTGGAGGAGCAGATCTGCCACTGCGTCCAGTGGAAGCAGTCGGTGGAAAGCATGAGAAGCATGGGAGTCACGACCTTCGTGGAGTTCGGCCCGGGCCGGGTCCTTTCGGGGCTGGTCAAGCGCATCGACCGGAAGGCGAAGACGGCCAACGTCGGGGACTCAAGCTCGGCGCAAAAGGTGGCCGAGCAGTACCCGCTGCTGTAGCCCAAACCGGATTCCCAACCCATGACTACCAAACAAGCCGCTCCCCTTCGCCGAAGGGCCAGGGGCGTAGCGCTGCAAGCTCTGTATGAAAGAGACGCTTCCGACCATTCGCCGCAAGCGACTGCCGAAAGGCTGCTGGCGGAAGCGTCTCTGGGAAGCGCGGGCAGAGGCTTCGTCCTGGGTCTGGTGCAAGGGATAGCGGACAATGTGAGAGAGATAGACGTCGCCATAGGGAAGTTGGCCCCCGCCTGGCCGGTGGCCCACATTCCCATAATCGACCGCAACGTACTGAGGATTGCCATCTACGAAATGAGATACGCCGGTTCCACGCCTCCCAAGGTGGCAATCAACGAGGCGGTGGAGCTGGCCAAGACCTACGGGAGCGAGAGTTCTCCCAGATTCATAAATGGCGTGCTGGGGTCGCTGATGGAACTGGACCGGCCGGAATACGAGACGAGCGCACGTCGAAAGGGTGAAAAACATGGCAACAATTGAGGAACGAGTCACTGCCATCGTGGTAGACAAGCTCGGCGTCGAAGAGGATGAGGTTGTACCTGAGGCTTCCTTTACGGAGACCTTCAACGCCGACTCCCTCGACCAGGTGGAACTCATCATGGCCTTCGAGGAAGAGTTCAGCACGGACGATAACGAGATCGCCATCTCTGACGAGGAATCCGAGAAGATAATCACCGTGCAGGACGCCATCGACTATCTGAAGGGTCAAGGCGTCGGGGACGAGTAGGAGAGGCGGGGTCGGACGCCCCGTGAGGCCAGCGGTCAACCGAGAGCGATGGCGACGACTACGATGATTCCGACGGCGACGACAATCGCTGTCCCCTGAATCCACAAGGCGCGATAGAAGTCGTACTTGAAGCGTTGGAGCGTAGCCCTGATGCTCAAGACTGCGTCATTGAGGGGCGACTCGTCGTCTTTTGTCATAAGGCTGGCAAACTCGCTTCCAATGGTCATCCCAAGGCCGTGGCGATGGCTACGATGGTTCCCATGATGGCGACAAGCCCGATGCCCTGGATCCACAAGGCGCGGTAAACGTCGGCCTTGATTTTGGCTTGCAAAATTTCCGCGTCGTCCTTGGTCATCAGATTGGTGGACGAACTTCCAATAATTTCTACTACGGCTTCCGCCTGGGATTCGTTCATGCCAGCGTCCCGCAGCTTGCGTACCGCTTCAAGTGTATCGACTATAGCCATCAGGCTCGCTCCTTTTCAATCGACAGTTTGGAAAATCACCGGATGGTGGAAGAAATCGATTGTACATCCTTGGCGGAATGAGATGCAATATGAGGTGGGAGAAAGTGGGCGCGTTCTGTGGTAGACTGGGTTGGTGTAGATTGACACGGGATTATTTGATATGAACCGGTTTGAAGAACTTACGAAGCGGATACAACAGTGCACCGACTGTCCTCTGAGCAGGACCAGGACAAACGCTGTGCCGGGGGACGGCCCTTCCACCGCCGACATTATGATGATTGGCGAAGGCCCCGGCTTCCACGAGGACAGGCAGGGACTTCCCTTCGTCGGCCCGGCCGGCAAGTTCCTGAACGAACTCATCACGTCCGCCGGCCTCAACCGGGAGGACGTTTTCATCACCAACGTGGTCAAGTGCCGTCCGCCCAACAATCGCGACCCGATGCCGGGGGAGATTCAGGCCTGCCGCAAGCACCTGGACGAGCAGATAGAAATCATCAACCCCAAGGTTGTCGTCACCCTTGGGCGGTTCTCGATGGCGCGGTTCATTCCCGGCCAGACCATCGGGCGGGTGAGGGCCAAGGCCCGTCAGGTGGAAGGACGAACCATCTACCCCATGTACCACCCGGCGGCGGCGCTGCATAACGGAAGTCTGCGGAGCGTCATAGAGGACGACTTCAGGGCGATTCCGGACTTGGTGAGGCAGGCGCCGCCGGCCGAAAAGCCAAAGGCGGACGTTGAGCAGCTTGGCATGTTCGGGACGGGCGAATAAGTGGCGTCCACTCCGTTGAAGCTGATTCCCCTGGGCGGCCTTGGGGAAATTGGCAAGAACATGATGGCGCTGGAGTGGGGAGACGACATTATAGTCGTCGATTGCGGCATTTTCTTTCCCGGAGAGGACGCGCCGGGGGTGGACATCGCAATCCCCAACATCTCCTATCTGCTGAAGCATCGCAGCAAGGTGCGGGCCATCCTCATCACCCACGGGCACGAAGACCATACGGGCGCGCTGCCCTTCGTCCTGCCGCAGTTGAACGTGCCGGTGTACGCGCCCCGGCTGGCGTTGGGGCTGATACGGGTGAAGCTGCGAGACTACAGACTCCTGGACGGCGCGGACCTCAGATTGATTGAGGAGGGCAAACGCTTCCGTGTAGGCCCCTTCGAGATTGAGGGGTTCCGGGTGAGTCACAGCATCCCCGACGCCTTCGGGCTGGCGATTCGGACGCCGGCGGGGCTGATAGTGCACACGGGGGACTTCAAGATCGACTATACGCCGGTGGACGGAACGACGACGGATCTGCGGGCGTTGGGACGTTTCGGCGAAGAGGGAGTTCTGGCGCTGCTTTCGGACTCCACCTACGCGGAAATGGAGGGATTCACGCCGTCGGAGCAGGTGGTTGGCGATTCGTTGATGCAGGCCATCGGCGAGGCGCCCGCGCGGGTGTTGGTGGCGACCTTCGCGTCCCTCATTTCGCGAATACAGCTGGTGTTGGACGCGGCGGCGGCCCACGGGCGTAAGGTGGCGGTGGCGGGGCGGCGCATGGTGGACAACGTGGCTATGGCTTCCGAGATGGGCTACATCAAGCAGCCGCCGGGGACGCTGGTGTCGCTGCACAGGGCGAATCGGCTTCCGCCGGAGCAGGTGGTGTTGATAACCACGGGCAGCCAGGGCGAGCCTTCCTCGGCGCTGGTGCGAATAGCCAGAGACGACCACCGGCAGATTCGCATCCTGCCGAACGACACGGTGATAATCTCCGCCTCCGCCATTCCGGGCAACGAGAAGGTAGTGAACCGGACTATCAACAACCTGGTGCGTAAGGGCGCCCGCGTCCTCTACGACCGGATAGCCACGGTGCACGTGCACGGTCATGCCGCGCGGGAGGAGTTGAAGGCGGTTTTGACGCTGACGAAGCCGCGCTACTTCGTCCCCATCCACGGGGAATTCAAGGGGCTTGCCGCCCACGCCGCCCTCGCCAAGCAGATGGGCGTCAAGGAAGACAACGTGTTCCTGATGCAGGACGGCGAAGTGCTGGAGTTTTCGGAGTCGGGCGGGCGGCGGCTGAAACGAGTCGTAGCGGGGAACGTCTACCTGGACGGCGTGAACCTCATCGACGCCGACAGTTCCCTGTTGGAGGAGCGTCGAACTCTCGCCAACGACGGCGTGGTGATAATCGTGTCGAGCTTGGACAGCCACACGGGCGTCCCCGTCGAGGAGCCGGAAATCGTTTCCAGCGGATTCACCGAGGATGCGGCGCGGGATGAAGTCTTCAATCGTCTCGCGGCGGAGGTCTTCGACTCCCTGGACCGCCGAGCTTCGTACCCAATCGACGTGGGTTACGTAAACCAAAACGTGAAGAAAATCGCCCACAGGCTCCTTTACAAGGACATGGGCCGACGCCCTATGATTGTACCCGTGACCCTGGAGGTCTAGCCGCCAGCAAAGCGGAAACCTCGGAAAGGCTCGGTGCAAACCCGGTGAAGACGGCCCTCTCCTTCCTGACCACGCGCTACGGAATCTGGGTTCTGGCCTTTCTAATCCTGGTTGTCGCCCCCGCCGCGACGCTCTACTTCATGGTGGACCTGCGGGAGCGGCTGTGGACGTACCTGGGCTACGGATACATCCCCGTCGGCGCGTGGCTGGCGGCCTTCGTTGCATCGCTCTTCTTCGCTCGGCAGAGTTTCCGGGAATACCCCCACTACTGGGTCGGTTCGGCCCTGTTGGTGATGGCAGTCTTGGGTGGACTCTCCCTCGTCTACCCGGAATTCGGCGCGCTGGACGAGGTTGGCATGTCGGGAAGCTGGGGCAGCTATTTCGGCGGATTCCCCCTCCTGTTCGGCGTACTGAAGATTCTGGGGATACTGCTGTTGATGGGGTTGGTGTTCCTGTATCGCGGCTACGTTACCGGGTCTGAGACCAGCGGCGTGATTCTGGCATACGCGGGCGCGGGTCTGATTGCGATAGGACGCGGAATTGCGGCCCTCCCCGGCCTTCTCGCGGGCGCGATACGGGGCATGAGAAGCGGGAAGGGCGAACCGGAGCCGGCCGTCGCTTCCAACGTCAACGAGATGCTGGGAGGAGAGGATCTGCGGCTGGAGGAGACCGAGATTGCTTCCGTCAACGGCGCGTCCTTCGACGACGGCAAGACGGCGTCGGAATGGCAGTTGCCCAGCCTGAACCTGCTGGAAGACGGAACCGTAACGACGGCGCCCCAGGAGACCCTTTCCGAGATGTCCGAGTGCATCGAGTCCACCCTGGCCGACTACGGAGTGGACGTTTCAGTGAAGGACGTGAAGACCGGGCCGCGGATTATCCGGTTCGGACTGGAGCCCGGCAGGATAACGAAGAGCCGGGACTCCAAGGGCTCCGATGAGAAGACTTCCGTGGACATGGGGCGGGTGAAGGTGCAGAGCATCGTGGCGCGGGAGGCGGACCTGGCGTTGGCGTTGAAGACCTCCTCGCTGCGAATCCAACCCCAGGTGCCCGGTGAGGGCTTCGTGGGGCTGGAAGTGCCGAATCCGAGTCCCAGCGTCGTGCCGTTGAAATCCGTGGTCACCAACCCTGAATTTCAGAAGATTGTGAAGCACGGCGGGCTGCCCATCGCCCTCGGACAGGACACGGGCGGGAACCCGGTGGTGGCGAACCTGTTGAGTCTGCCGCATCTGCTCGTCGCCGGCTCCACGGGCAGCGGCAAGAGCGTGTGCATCAACTCGGTAGTGATGTCGCTGCTGCTTTCCAACCGGCCGGATCGGCTCAGGATGCTGATGGTGGACCCGAAGCGGGTGGAGTTGACGCCCTTCAACGGGATACCCCACCTCTACGCGCCCGTCATCGTCGACCCGGAGGAAGTGCTGGACGTGCTTGCCGCGCTGCTACGGGAGATGTTCCACCGGTACAAGCTGATGGAGGACATCGGCGTCCGCAACATCGTCGGCTACAACGACAAGAGCGAAGAGAAGATGCCCTACGCTTTGCTGATAATCGACGAGCTGGCGGACCTGATGATGACGTCCGGGTTCGAGGTGGAGCAGGCGTTGGTGCGGCTGGCCCAGTTGGGACGGGCCACGGGAATACATCTGATTCTGTGCACGCAGCGCCCGTCGGTGAAGGTGGTGACGGGGCTGCTGAAGGCCAACATTCCCGGTAGGATAGCCTTCGCCGTCGCGTCCCAGGTGGACTCGCGGGTGATTCTGGACGGGTCCGGCGCGGACAAGCTCCTCGGCAAGGGAGACATGCTCTACCTTTCGGCCCAGTCGCCAACGCCGCAGCGCATTCAGGGCACCTTCGTGGCGGACTCGGAGTTCGACTCGGTCATCGACTACTGGAAGGAACAGAAGGGGCCGCCGCTGCCGGAGATGTCCTTGACGGAGGATGAGGAGGACGAGGAATACGAGCGGGAGGCGGATGACGACGAACTGTTGGTTAAGGCGCGGGAGATGTGCGAGAAGTACGACCACGTGTCGCCGGCCATGTTGCAGCGGCGGATGCAGATAGGCTACACGCGGGCGATGCAGCTGCTGGAGATGCTGGAGGAGGAAGGCGTGGTAGCCGCGGGAGACCCGGGGAAGTCCCGTCAGGTGGTGAAGGCGGGTTAGGGAATGAGAATCTATCCCTGGTTGCTACCGGCGCCCGGGGTTAGTCGAAGAGGTCCTCGTTGCCTTCCATCCAGTCCATTTTGCGAAAGATGGCTATCCAAATCCTTCGCATCTTCTGATTGTCCCTCTTGATTTCCTCGGTTTGGGCCTCTATCCGCGCCGTTTGTTCCCGCATTTCCTGTAGCTGGGTTTGGTGGCCGTTCAACTGAGTTCGCTGAATTGCGATAAGCGCATGGTGCGCGTCCAGTTGCGCTTGCTGGAGGGCTAATATCTCCTGCTGATTTTTCAACTGCGCATCCTGCTTGTCCAGTTGCTCCTGCTGCCTGACGGACTGTTCGTTCATCACGATCATGAGGTCCGACAGTTGAGCGTAGTTCCGGGTAAGCAACTTTACCGCGTCGTCAATGCTGTCAATTCGGATTTCCAGTTCGTCAATCGAAGCCATTTTACGGCCTTCTTTCCAATGGAGCCGAAACTGAATACTGTTTTGAATCGCTTCTTGCCTTCCCCTGCAATTGTACGCATGGACTGAGATTCTTTCAAGGCGCAAGGGCAATCCTCAACAAATCGAGGCTGCTGAAGGCCCAACGGCAGATTGGTAGCCGAATGGTCATGAAGCTGGTAGAGTAAGGGCATATAAGCAAGATGCACATTTCTAAGAGGCATCGGAAACTAATGGCGAGAGTTCCTTCACCCATATATCTGGACCTATCCGCAGCAAATGCAACGGAGCAGACCTCCGGGCGAGTCCTGCGTCGCCACCGCCGTTCCATAGCCTTTGGATGGTACGGGGGCAAGTACAGCCATCTCGATTGGCTGCTGCCCCTTCTCCCTGAATGTCATCACTACTGCGAACCTTTTGGCGGCTCCGCCGCAGTCCTGCTTAACCGTAATCCTGCACCCGTGGAGACATATAACGACATTGACGGGGAAGTTTCCAACTTCTTCAAAGTGCTGCGAGACTCAAAGGACGAGCTTGTCGAGCAAATAGGCCTGACGCCCTTCTCACGGGAGGAGTTCTATGTAGCCCTGAACGGGAGCGGGGAGACGATTTCCGACTTGGAGAGGGCGCGCCGGTTCTTCGTTCGCGCACGGCAGGCCAGAACGGGTCTGGCGCAGACGGCGACCTTAGGCAGGTGGGCAAACTGCAAGAACACCAGCAGGGCGGGCATGAGCGGCGTCGTTTCCCGGTGGCTGGGCAGTCTGAAAGGTCTGCCGGAAATCGCGGAGCGTCTGCTGCGGGTGCAGATTGAAAATCGCCCCGCTATCAAAGTCATCAAGTTGTACGACAGCTCGAAGACCCTGTTTTATTGCGACCCGCCTTATGTCCACAGCACCAGGAGGGACAGCAAGGCATACGAGTTCGAGATGAGCGAGGAAGAACACGCAGAATTGGCGTTGGTTCTTTTGGAATGCGAAGGAATGGTGGCCGTTTCCGGGTATCAGTGCGAATTGATGTCGGAGTTGTACAGGGGTTGGAGAAGGCATGATGCCCCGCCCAAGAGCATCCACTCTTCCAAAGGCATTCGCCAAGAGGCCCTGTGGACGAATTTCTGACGCCAGCCTGAACTCCGTTTGCTATGCCTATCGACTACGAACAGGCAAGGGGCTTGTTGACTGATAGGTGGATGTGGGGCGGTGCGTGGTGGAACGTGATAGCTAAGGCATGGCAACGGTGGTGGAGTAACAAAAAATGTATAAGGAGAGACTGGCACTATGAACAAAGAGGGCAATGCAATTAAGCGGAATGATCCCCAGGAGTCTGGAGGGCTGTTGGACAAAATTCGTACGCTAGGAGAACGGGCATCCGAGGCAGTAGACCAAGCTACCGGTGGAAAGTTCAGACAAGGATTGCGCGCCACAAAAGAGAGGGTTGGCAGCACAACAGAAATGGTTACTGGAAAGAAGCTTCGTCAACAGCTTGAAGACTTCACCGACGTGGTTTCCGCCACAGTCATCGGAGTACACCGAGACCAACGCGCGGTCAGGGATGCGCTCACTCAATTGGAGGTACAGCAAACTGGTTTCAAGTTAAAACTACATGAAGTGCAAGTGGAACAAGACGGAATAAAGGGAACTTTAGCGCAAGTACAGCAAGAACAAGTCTTACTGCGGGAAACCTTGGTGCAAGTGCAACAGAATCAGGACGCAATGCAGGAGACATTGGCAGAGGTTCAGGAAACCATTCGGCGCATTGAGCATCCGTCCAGAAACCCGTGGTGGCAGTTCTGGCATTGGCGATGGATATGAAAGTGAAATTTTATTTGGCAATGGAGAGATGTTGAAATGGCCTACCAAGAGTTGAAGATCCTTGCCGGGTCTTATCCCGCTCAAGGCCACGAATCACTGTCGAAACTGGCTGGAAGATACCAGCGTCGCCAAGAACGCGAAGTGCTCGAATTGGCGGCCCTTGCATCCGACGTTTCCATAGACGATGTTGCTAATCTTGGATTGGAACCCAACTCTAATCCTCAGTTTCTGGAAGCCTTCAGACTTCAATATCCCACCGTAAATTTGGAGTCACTAAAGGACGCCACGCAAGAGCGTCTGGAGGGACTGGCAAATGGAGTAAAGGGTAAATACTTCGAGGTGCTAGTCCGCAACAAACTGCAGGCTGGCGAAAGAATCGGCGACGTTCAGCTGGAACCGGGCCAGATGGCCGTACTTGCAAAGTCTCAAAATCAACTAGGCTGGGATCTGAGGATTGAAGATAGTAACGGAGAGGTCGTTGAGAATCTACAGCTTAAAGCCACGGATTCTATGTCCTACGTCAAGGAGGCCTTAGACAAATATCCCAACATTAGGGTTGTCGTTCCGGATGAATTGGATGAACAGGCGTCCTTACGGAATAATGTGATAGCAAGCAACATATCTAATGATCATCTGGAAAATGAGACAAAGGCACAACTGGGAGAACTAAGCGAAGGTCCCGTCAAAGACCTTGCAGACACTAGCGCTGAATTCGCTCTTGACGCCATCCCCTGGGTGTCGGCGGCGGTCATTGCGGCAACTGAAGGCGGGATGGTGATGCTGGGGCGATCCACAATGAAGGATGCCATGCAACGAGGAAAGGGACGCCTTGTCAGGGCGGGCGCTTATTCCACGGTTGGAACGGTCTTGATGATGAGTCCGGCCGGACCCATTGCAATTCCCACAACCGTTGCGTTGCGCATAGCCGAGGGAAGGATAAGGAACATTTCAGCCGTAGGCGACCACATGGAAGAGAAGACACTGGAAATTCTTAGAGAGATTGAAGGTCCGACTACGTCCAGAGAATTGACAGTGATGTAGCCGTCACCCCTAGCGGTTTGCCGCCATGAGGGCTTGGGACATCTGGTTCATGGGCTTTATTTCGTTGCAGGCGGCAACCAGCGCCTCGTACCGGCTGAGCTGCTCGTCTTCATCGACTATCTTGTCGCCGTACAGAAGGTCGAACACCGCGTCCGGGTCCAGCAGCTCGACGCGATACGCCAGTATCTTGATGTATTCCCGGTGCACCAGATTCATCGCCTCGTCGTAATCCACCACCACGTACAGCCGCACGTCCAGGTCCTCGGGAATCGAGACGGTGTAGCCGTGACTCGCGTTTTCATAAGGGCTGAAGCATCGGGCGAAGTTCAGCGTGTACAACAGCTTCTGAATCATCTGCTGCGTGACCTGATAGCCCTGTCTGCGACCATGATCCAGCAGCAAGTCCCGCATGTCGTTGAAGGTCATCCCGAACGTGCCGCGCTTTTCATAAGTGTCCCACAAGACTCTCACGAATTCCTTCCGGGAATTCCACGGCATGATAGGAATCCGACGCTCTCTCAATATGCCGCCATAGCTCTTGGCCCGCGCCGCCCGCGTGGAAAGGTTGTACTCGCCCGTGACAGGCGCGTTGTTTGACATTCCAGGCGCGACGTTGAACGCAGTCGTCGCCAGGCTGAAGTCGCTGCCCGCCAATTCCGTCAGGTTGACATATCCCGCATCCTGAGCCGATTGCGCGAGGGCCTTGAAGGTGCGCTTGTATCGCTCCAGGTTGAACGCCGGCGAGAGCAGCCTCATCATTTCGTGGACCGACGCGCCCGTTGGCACGCGACCGTTGCTGTTAATCGCTTCGATGGCTCTCCGCATGAGCGCGAAGGCTTCCACGGGCTGCGGCAGCGAAACGGGGCTGGCCAGCTTCTCCTCTTCGGCAAGGGCGGGTACCATGTCGTCGTAGAATATGAAGGAATCGCACGCTTCGCTCAGGACGCCACTCACGCCCGCCTCGACGCCGATGCCCATGACGAAGACGCCATATCTCTTCAACTTCTGAACAAGCGGCACGTAGTCCCTGTCCCCCCCGACGATGACCACCACTTCCGGCCTTACGGGGGAGAACACCATCTCCAGGGCGTCGACGGCAAGCTGAATATCCGCGGTGTTCTTGTGTTCCTTGCTTGCGCGCGAAGTCAGCAGTTCAACAAGCTCGATTGCGTTATCCCGAAAATCGCCTCGTATCGGTTCAATTCTATCGTCCGTCCAATCCGCATAAGCCCTCGCCGACATTATCCTGCCGTGTTCCCGCGCCCGGTCGATTATCAGTGATAGACGAAACGGCAACCCCGAGTTTTGCGCCAGGATGTACATATTGTCTACGTCTATGAATATAGCCACCCGGTTCGGAGTCCCGGCATGAATGTTTTGTGACGTTTCCACGGTTGCCTCCAAGAGTTAAGGTGTCATCTGCCAATGGTCGAGGGAATCCAGGGATTCCTCCAACCCGATAATAGTAAACGCAAATTGGGGATTTGCAAGAGCGACCGGAGACGAGCCAATTACGGGCCGATGGGGGTTTATTCGCCCTCGGCGTTGGCTTCCAGGCTGGCTTGCAGGTTGCCGGCCAGTTCCTCGTATTCCCGTCGGACGCGCTTGCTGGTGAGGACCGTCGGCTTGCTCCCGTCCCGGTAGTCGGCGCGCAGCGCCATCGTGCCCAGGAACGGCACGTCCAGGTCTTCCGCCAAGGCAATTCCCGCCCCCTCGCCGAAAATCTCGCCGGTGTAGTTTTCGACGACGCCCAGCACCTTCACGTTCAGCTTCCGCACCATGTTGATGGAGCGTTTGGCGTCCAGCTGGGCCAGAGTTTGGGGCGTGGTGACCATCACGAACCCGTCCAGAGGGAGAGTCTGCATGACCGTCAGGGGCGAGTCGGAGGTGCCGGGGGGCAGATCAACCACCAGGTAGTCCAATTCGCCCCACTGGGTAAGCTGGAGAAACTGGTTGATGGCATTGTGCACCATTGGCCCGCGCCAGATGATCGCCTCGTCCTCCTTCTGCTGGAAGAACCCCATCGACACGACCTTGACGCCGAACCGCTCGGAGGGTACCAGCTTGCCGTTGACCTGGGAGGGCGGCTCGGTGATGCCCAGCACCTTGGTGACGTTGGGGCAGTCGATGTCCACGTCCAGCAGGCCCACGGAGTTGCCCTGTTGGGCGAGGGTGACGGCCAGGTTGACGGCCACGGTGGTCTTGCCGACGCCGCCCTTGCCGCTGTAGACGGCGACCTTGGTCGCAATCTGCGAGAGGTTCTGGGTGATGGCGCGACGCTGCTGCCAAGTCTTGCGTATGGCTTCCAGTCGGGCCTTTTCCTGGGGCGTGGGGAGCCTCTGAGGCGTGGTCAATTTAGTCGCGCACCGGTCCTTTAGTGATGATAGAAGAGTCTAGTCGATGCCGAGGAGCTTCTTGCCGTCCTCGGAAATCAGGTCGGGATTCCAGGGAGGGTCGAAGGTCATCTCGACCTCCACGTCCTCCACGCCCTCCAGCTCGGAGATGGCCCATTCCGCCTGCTGGGCGATCATGGGGCCCATGCCGCAGCCGGGCGCGGTGAGGGTCATCAGGACGTGCACGTCCCCTTCGTCGACGTGGACGCCGTAGACCAAGCCGAGGTCCACTACGTTCACCGGAATCTCCGGGTCGTAGACATTCTTCATCGTGTCGATAACTGCTTGTCGAGTAACCGTCTCTTCCGCCATCTCATACCTCCGGACGTTTTCTACGTCAATACTGAAATGCTAGCACCCAAAGGCCGCATTAGTCAAAAGCAAGGAAAGCTCAAGCGTCCTTCTTGGCCATCGCCAGGAGGCGGCGGATTTCCAGCACTTCGTCGCGGAACATGGCGGCTTTTTCGAATTCGAGGCTCTTGGCGGCCCGCTTCATCTGCGCCTCCAGATCCTTCACCACCCGGAACAGTTCGTCCTGCGACATCAGCTTCCGTTCCGCCTTGTAGGGCGCGCTCTCCTCGGCGACGGCCTTGACCCGCTCGGTGATGTCGCGGACGGCCTTCTGGATGCCTTGGGGCGCGATGCCGTGCCGCCGGTTGTATTCGTCCTGAATCTGCCGGCGGCGGTTGGTTTCCGAGATGGCGAAGTGCATGGACTTGGTGACGTTGTCCGCGTACATGATGACCTGACCGTCCACGTGGCGAGCCGCGCGGCCAACGGTCTGAATCAACGACGACGACGACCGCAGGTAGCCTTCCTTGTCGGCGTCGAGAATGGCGACGAAGCTCACTTCGGGCAAGTCCAACCCTTCCCGCAGCAGGTTGATGCCGACAACCACGTCGTAGACGCCGAGGCGCAAGTCGCGGAGGATTTCGCTTCGCTCAAGGGTCTGAATCTCCGAGTGGAGGTAGTGGACGCGGATGCCCATCTCCTGGAGGTAGTCGGCAAGCTCCTCCGCCATGCGCTTGGTGAGGGTAGTGACCAGGCAGCGTTCGCCGCGCTCCACGCGGGCCTGAATCTGCTCCATCAGATCGTCAATCTGGCCGCGGGTGGGCTTGACGGTGATGACCGGGTCCAGCAGGCCCGTGGGTCGGATTATCTGCTCGACAACCTTGTTGCTGACCTCCATTTCGTAAGGGCCGGGAGTAGCGGAAACGAAGACGACTTGGTTTATATGGTCTTCGAATTCGCGGAAGTTAAGGGGCCGGTTGTCGAGGGCCGAAGGCAGGCGAAAACCGAACTCCACCAGCGTGTTCTTGCGCGAGATGTCGCCGTGATACATGCCGCGCAGCTGGGGGAGGGTCATGTGGGACTCGTCGATGAACAGTAGAAAGTCCTTGGGGAAGTAGTCCATGAGCGTCCAGGGGGTGCTGCCGGCGGCGCGGCGCCCGATGTGGCGGGAGTAGTTTTCGATGCCGGAGCAGTAGCCCACCTGGGTCATCATCTCCACGTCGTAGCGGGTGCGGGACTCCAGCCGGGCCGCCTCCAGAATCTTGCCCTGGCCGCGCAGGTGGGCCAGCCATTCGGCGAGTTCGGTGTGGATGTCCTCGATGGCGAGGCGCATCTTCTCTTCGGAGGTGACGAAGTGCTTGGCGGGATAGATTTCCATCTCCTGGCGCTCGGCGAGGATTTCGCCGGTGAGGGGGTCGATTTCGACGATGCGCTCGATTTCGTCGCCCCAGAACTGGACGCGAACGGCGATTTCTTCGTAGGCGGGGAGCATCTCCAGCGTGTCGCCCCTTACACGGAAGCGGCCACGGACGAGGCTGACGTCGTTGCGTTCGTACTGCATGGCGACCAGGTCGCGGACGAGGCTGGTGCGGGAGCGGGTCTCGCCGACGCGGAGGGGCGCGACGAAGGAGTAGTATTCGTCCGGGTCGCCCAGGCCGTAGATGCAAGACACGGAAGCGACTATCAGCACGTCGCGACGGGTGAGAAGGGAGCGGGTGGCGGAGTGCCGGAGCTTGTCTATCTCCTCGTTGATGTCGGCGTCCTTCTCGATGTAGGTGTCCGTCTGAGGCACGTAGGCTTCGGGCTGGTAGTAGTCGTAGTAGGAGACGAAGTACTCCACGGCGTTGTTGGGGAAGAACTCCTTGAACTCCGTGGCAAGCTGGGCGGCGAGGGTTTTGTTGTGGGCGATGACGAGGGTTGGGCGCTGGAGGCGCTGGACGATGTTGGCCATTGTGAAAGTCTTGCCGCTGCCGGTGACGCCCATGAGGGTCTGGTAGCGGTGGCCGTCGTTGGCGCCTTCGACGAGGCTGTCGACGGCCTTGGGCTGGTCGCCGGTGGGCCGGAAGTCGGAGGTTATCTGGAAGGCGCGTTGGGTGGCGGTTGTCATGGCGGGTTAATGATACCACGGGGAGGAGAGACAACGATAAGTGTTGCTCGTCTAATTGAAACCTGAGTGGTAATAGGTTACAATACTTGCATGATTCTGAGTTTCCGGCATAGGGGGTTGCGTAGGTTTTACCAAAGGAATGACCGTAGCCGTATCCCGCCCGACAATGCGGAAAAGATTGAACGTATTTTGGCTAGGTTGGATGTGGCGACGGAGCCGCGCCACATGGACTTGCCTGGCTACAGACTGCATCGGTTGAGTGGGCCACTAAGGGGCTATTGGTCGGTGATGGTCACTGGAAACTGGAGAATTATCTTTCGCTTCGAAGGAAGCAATGTTTATTCGATAGACTTGATTGACTACCACTAGACAGAGGAGGGAACAACAAAAATGGTCATGAAGAATCCTCCACATCCGGGGCTATCCGTTCGTTATGATTGTTTGGAACCGCTGGGCTTGAGCGTAACGGAGGCGGCGCGTCGGCTTGGAGTAAGCCGAAAGCAGTTGTCAAGCATAGTCAACGGGCGGGCGGGGATCTCGGCGGAGATGGCGATTCGGCTGGACAAGGCCTTCGGAGGCGGCGCGACAACCTGGTACCAGTTGCAGGCAGCCTACGACATGGCACAGGCGGTCAAGAGGACGGGCGACATTCGGGTGGAGCGGGTGGTTGCAGAGGAACGACTGCAATGAATTACAAAGGCTATATCGGAACTGTTAGCTTTGACGAAGAAATGGACATCTTTCACGGGCACGTAGTCAATACCAGAGACGTGATTACCTTTCAAGGGAAGTCCTTTGATGAAATCCGCACCGCTTTTCGGGATTCAGTGGACGAATACCTCAAGTTCTGCGCAGAACTGGGTAAGGCGCCGGAGAGGCCGTATCGAGGTGGCAACCATAGCGAACTAATGATGCCACGCAGAGTGGGAAGCATACATTGATGAGATAAGGCCCTCCAACGCCCCTCTCTGATTAAGGATGCCATCGCTCCTATAGCGCCTTTTCTTTGGTGTATAATCTCACTTGGCCCCGCCCAACATACTGAATCGGGTGCAGTTACTATGGAAAACTTGACGAAATTGAACATCGGAACCGTTGATGAGTTGTCCGGTCATCTGGACAAGCTCCCAACTTCGGAGGAAATCGAGGAGCTAATCTGTGCACTCGACGTTCCGACCCTCCGAGAAATGTCGTCGGCAATGTTGACCGCAAGCGTTGACTACGTGGAAGGAAGGGCAGACAAGCTGCAATATCTGGAACTTTTGAATAGCTGGATAGCGACGGTGGAAGAGACCATCGCCGCAGGGGAGGGCGTGAGGGAGATATTGGCAAGGCGCAAAGGACGTAACGATTAGTGGTCTCAGGCCAAAGCCGCAATTTCAGGGTGACGCTTCACCGCTCGGTCAGAAGGTTCTTGAGAAACCACCGGGATCTAAACCGCAGATGGCCTTCAATAGAAGCTCAGGTTATAAACGAGCCTTTTCGAGGCCCACGGATTGACCATCTGAAGGGCGTCTGGTTTTGCAATTATCGCTGGCGGGAAGGAGCCTACCGTTTCAAGTACGAGGTCTTGGATGACGGAGAGATACACTTCTACGACGCCAATAGCAGGGGTGACGTGTATAAGCGCGGGCGTGGAGCAGGTAGGAGACGATGATGAAGAATCCACCGCATCCGAGGCTATCCGTTCCTTGCGATTTAATCCATAAACAGAGCACTTGAGAATTATGCCTAACACCCTCTACTACGGCGATAACCTGAGCGTCTTGCGGGAGTATGTCCCGGACGAATCGGTGGACCTGATTTATCTGGACCCGCCCTTCAACTCCAACGCTAGTTACAACGTGCTGTTCCGGGAGAAGTCGGGGGAGGACTCGGCGGCGCAGATAAAGGCGTTTAGCGACACTTGGAAATGGACTACGGAGGCGGAGCGCACTTACGACGAGGAGATAATTCGCAACCCCGAAGCGTCGCCAACCGTAAAGGATATGATTTCTTCCTTTCGGGGATACATCGGCGACAACGACATGATGGCCTACCTGGTGATGATGACGCCACGTCTTGTGGAGTTGCAACGGGTCTTGAAGCCAACCGGATCAATCTATCTGCACTGCGACCCAAAGGCCAGCCACTATCTGAAGATTCTGATGGACACCATTTTCGGGCCAAGGAATTTTCGGAACGAAATAATCTGGAGGCGCCACAGCGCCCACAGCGACGCACGGCGGTTTGGCTCGGTGCATGACACCCTGCTGTTCTATTCAAACAGCGAGGATCCCATTTGGAATCGCACATTCCAGCCGTATGATTCCGAATATGTCGAAGAGTATTATCGTTATGCAGACGACGACGGGCGCCGCTTCATGTCCGGTGACCTGGGCGCCGCCGGACTTCAGGGTGGCGGCTATGAATACGAATGGAAGGGAATAACGCGTGTCTGGCGTGTTCCCCTCACTACAATGGAACGGTTAGATGCCGAGGGGCGAATCTTCTATACCCGCAGCGGAATTCCGAGGATAAAGCGCTACCTCGACGAAGCAAAGGGCAACCCCATTCAAGATGTTTGGACTGACATACAGCCGCTCAGGTCATGGCACAAAGAACGCCTCGGCTATCCCACCCAGAAGCCGCAGGCGCTGGTAGAGCGCATCATTCAGGTGTCGTCAAAAGAGGGCGACGTGGTGTTGGACCCGTTTTGCGGCTGCGGCACCGCCGTCGCCGCCGCAGAGAATCTGAACCGACAATGGCTCGGTATAGACATCACCCACCTGGCTGTCGCTCTGATGAAGAACCGACTCAAGACAGCCTACTACATCGTGCCCGGCAAGGACTACGAGGTGTTGGGGGAGCCTGTGGACGTGGGCAGCGCGCGCGCCCTGGCAGAAGAAGACCGGTACCAGTTCCAGTTCTGGGCCATGTCGCTGATCGAGGCCCGCCCTCGGGAGAAGAAGAGAGGAGCGGATAGGGGCATTGACGGCGTGTTGCACTTCATCGACGGGCCGCGCGGAGCGGCGCGAAAGGCCATAGTGCAGGTCAAGAGCGGCAGGGTGTCGTCGCCCGACATTCGCGACTTGAGAGGCACCGTAGAGCGAGAGAAGGCCGCTTTGGGTTTGTTCATTACCTTGGAAGAGCCGACGCAAGCCATGACAAGGGAGGCAGTAAGTGCCGGATTCTACTTTTCGGATGTGTGGCAGCGAAACTACCCCAAGATTCAGATACGAACGGTCGGGGAGATGCTTGCAGACAAGGGCTTCGACCTCCCCCCCCATCCATCCATGTATCAGGCTGCGGAGAAAGCAAAGCGCACGGACGCCCAGCAAGGCCTGTTTGGCTAACGACTAACCCCCCTGCGCAAGCCGCGTCAACGCCCGGCGGATGCGTTCTTCCAACTCCAGCGACACCGAGTCGGGGCCGAGGCTGCGGAGGGCCTGTCGCGCCTCCCCGGCCGTGTAGCCCAGCGCCGTCAGGGCCGCCACCGCGTCCGCGTCGTCGGCTACGGCGGTGTCGGCCAGAGGCAGCCCTTCCTTCTCCAGCCGATCCTTGAGTTCCAGCACGATGCGGGTGGCGATGCGCTTGCCGATGCCGGGCGCCGCCGTGAACGCGTCCAGGTCTCCCGCCATGATTGCCGTGGCGAGGGCGTCCGGCGCGCGGACGGATAGCAGGTTGAGGGCGGAGCGGGGGCCGATGCCGGAGACGCCAATCAGCATGTCGAAGAACTTCAGCGCCGCCGGGCTGGGAAACCCGTAAAGCAGAGGCGCGTCGTCGCGAATCATCAGCCGGGTGTGGAGCGTCACCCTCTGTCCTTCCTCTCCCACGGACAACGCCAAGGACGCCGGGACGTAAATGTGGAAGCCGACGCCGCCCACTTCCACCTGCACCCAATCGGTGCCGCGGGCGCGCAGGACGCCGGTGATGAAGGCAATCAAGTCAGGCTACCAGTCCGCCAGCGCCGCCATGTCCGCCAGCTCCCGCTGCCGCAGGTGGCAGAGGGCGATGGCCAGCGCGTCCGACGTGTCGTAGGTCAGGGACTCTTCGTCCAGGCCGAGGGTGATGCAGACCATTGTAAGCACCTGCTCCTTGGAGGCGGCGCCGTGGTCGGCCACGGAGGATTTTATCTGCGCGGGCGGGTAGCGGAAGACGGGCACGCCCTGGGAGACGGCGGCAATCAGCACCGCCGCCTGCGCCTGCCCCACGGCGAAGGCCGGCCCGACGAAGCGGTTCGCGCCCTGGCCCATGAACGGTTCCTCGATGGCGATTTCGTCGGGGCGGAACATCCCAATCATGTTCATCAGATGGGAGTGTATCTGGTAGAGTCGCTCCTCCACAGGGAGGGAGGACTTGAAGTCCAGGGCGCCGTAGTCGCGGGCGAGAATGTCGCCGTCAGACTCCTCCAGCAGTCCGTAGCCCAGATGTATGGTGCCGGGGTCTATGCCGAGAATCTTCAACAACGGGCTTAGTTCTCGCGGCTGTACTTTTCCAGGGTTTCCTCAGGGAAGTCGGCGTTGGTGTACACCTTCTGCGAGTCCTGCAAGTCCTCCAGCAGGTCCAGCAGCCGCAGCGTCTGCTCCGCCTCCCTGGGCGCGAGGGCGACGGTAGCCTTCGGCACCATTGCGACTTCCGCCGTGGCGATGGATACGTCCTCTTCCTCCAGCTGACGCTTCACTTCCGTCAGGTTCTCAGGCAGCGTGATGACCTCCACGTAGCTGTCGTCCACCTTCACGTCTTCGGCCCCGGCGTCGATGGCCAGCAGCGCCATGTCTTCCGCTTCATCCGACGGCATTTCCATAGTGATGAGACCCATCGTGTCGAAGTTCCAGGCTACGCAGCCGGAGGCGCCCAGGCTGGCGCCGATTTTGGAGAAGGTGGCGCGGACTTCGGAGGCGGTGCGGTTGCGGTTGTCGGTGACGGTCTGGAGCAGGATGGCGACGCCGCCCGGCCCGTACCCTTCGTAGGTAATCTCTTCGAGTTGGACCTGCTCGCCGCCCTCGCCGGTGCCGCGCTGAATGGCGCGGTCGATGGTGTTGGCGGGCATGTTGGCGGCCTTGGCCCGGTCGATGGCCAGGCGAAGCTGATAATTCATGTCGGGATCGCCGCCGCCGGCTCCCTCCCGAGCGGCGATGGAAATCTCACGAGTGAGCTTGGTGAAGAGCTGACCGCGCTTTGCGTCGGCGGCCCCCTTCTGGTGCTTGATGGTCTTCCACTTGGAATGACCGGACATTCCGCCACCTCCTTCCCCTTCCTGGAGACGATGCAGAAATTGTATCACCCCCCCAACGAGGGGTCAAAACGAGGGATGGCGGGTAGAATTGTAGCAGAGCCGGTTCGCGAACCGCACCTGCGGCAAGTACGGACTCACCGATGGGGGTTAGACGATTTCCAGGATTACCCGTTCGCCTTCTTTGATGGCGGCGACGCGGAGGATGGTGCGCATGGCCTGCGCCACCCGGCCCTGCCGTCCTATTATCTTCCCCTTGTCCTCGTCGGCGACTTCCAGACGGAGGATGACCCGGTCGTCCTCAATCTCGGTGGTGACCTTCACCTCGTCGGGCTTGCTGGCCAGGTTCCTGGCGATGTATTCAATCAGTTCCTGCATCACTCGGCAACCTCTTCTTCCGCGGTTTCCTCAGCGGCCTCCGCTACGGGCGCCGTTTCAACCCTGGGTATAATCTCCCCCGCGTCTTCCTCCTCCACGTCGAAAAGACGCTGCCAGTGGAAGATGCGCTGGACGGCGTCCGAAGGCTGGGCGCCCCGGCTGAGCCACATGCGGGCGCGCTCCTTGTCCAGCGTCACGGCGGGGGGGTCGATGAGCGGGTCGTAGTGGCCGATGCGCTCCACGAAAGCGCCGTCCCGTGGCGAACGGGAGTCGGCGACTACGATTCGGTAGGAGGGCTGCTTCTTCTTGCCAACCCTGCGAAGTCTTATTCTAAGCATATAGTGTCATTCCTGAAATTTCGTTGATTGCGAGAGGAAATTTTAGATTAGCCGCAATGGGTTGTCAACGGAGGACTGAGCCACTTCCACAAGCAGCCTGGGCAGCAGTCGGCGTGATCACGCCGTCCGGCGACGCTAACGGCGCGAGACGCGATAGATGCAGCGTTGCCGGAGATTGGCGGTCAGCTACGCGGATGGGCCTTTTCGTACTCTTCGCGGAGGTGGTCGTTCGTGAGGTGGGTGTAGATCTGCGTCGTCGTGATGCTGGCGTGGCCCAGTAGCTCCTGCACGTAGCGCAGGGGCGCGCCGCCCTGGAGCAGGTGGGTGGCGAAGCTGTGCCGCAGCACGTGGGGCGTTATCTTCTGGTCGATGTTGGCCCGCTTGGCGCTGTTCTTCATAATCGCCCACACCCACTGGCGGGTGAGCCGTTCGCCGCGGCGGTTCAGGAAGATGGCCTTCTCCTTCTTCGACTTGCCCAGCTTGGGCCGCGACTTCTTCAGGTAGGACTTGAGGGCGAAGGTCGCCTCGGGGTGCAGGTAGGTCATGCGCTCCTTGCCGCCCTTGCCGAGGGTTCGCACGTAGCCTTCGGCGGTGTTCACGTCGTCGAGATTCAGGGAAATCAGCTCCGTCACGCGGAGACCGGTGGCGTAGAGAATCTCCAGGATGGCCCAGTCGCGCTGGCCTTCGGGGGAGCGCTGCTCCTTGGCCCGCTCCAGAAGTCGGGCGACCTCGTCCTGGGAGAGGTGCTTGGGCAGAGTGCGGCCCGGCCGGGGCGTGCTCAGGGACTCGCTGGGGTCTTCTTCGATGAGTCCCTCAAGGACGAGGAAGCTGAAGAAGGAGCGGATGGCGGCCACTTTTCGCGCGACGGTGCTGTCGGCGTAGCCGTTCTTGCCGCGGAGGTTGAAGACGTATTCGGTCAGGTGATTGAGGTCCACCTGCTTCCAGGTGGACACCCCGTTGACGAAGGGCAGTGTCTTCTTCGTGTAGTCGAAAAACTGGTACAGATCGTTGCGATATGCCTCCAGGGTATTGTGACTAAAACCCTTTTCAACTACCAGATGATTAAGGAACGTATCAATTGGTTCTTGCATGAGCAATCCTCATTGCTATTGTCAAATCGTTGGTGATTCTAACACAGAGATTCCTCTTGCTTATTCGGAGTTTGCGTGCAAGGTTTGACGGATTGCGGCGCTGCGCCATACAATAGCTCGGCGCATGACAACGGTCATAGATCTTCACGTTCACACCACCCGAGGCAGCAGCGACAGCAACCTTTCGCCTGACGACATGGTGGCGGAATCCAGGCGCCTCGGAGTCACGGGCCTCTGCATCACCGAACACAACTCTCTGTGGGACAGGCACGAGTTCAGAGCCTTCGCCTACAAGCACGATCTGCTGCTGATTCGAGGGGTGGAGGTGGATACGGATATGGGGCACGTGCTGGTTTTCGGCATGGAAGAATACGTTTCCGGCATCTCCCGCATCGCCGAGCTGCGGCGGGTGGTTGACGAGGCGAAGGGGTTTATGATTACGGCCCATCCTTTCCGCGGCATTCACAGCCCCGGCGGGCTGAGGAGGCCGTATCTGTATCGGGACACGCCGACGATGCCGGATACGGTTGCGGAGGCGTCGGAGCACGCGGTCTTCGGTTACGCCGACGCGGTGGAGGTGGCGAACGGGAACACCATCGACAGCGAGAACGCCTTTGCCCGCGGGGTGGCGGAGCGTCTGGGGATGAGGGAGACCGGGGGAAGCGACGCGCATTCGGTTCACGGGCTGGGCCGGTGCTTCACGGTGTTCGAGGACGACGTGCGGTCGGAGGAGGAGTTCGTGGAGGCGCTGCGACACGGCAGGTACTACGCGGGATACGGGCTGAGAACGGGCGCCGTGCGAGCATTTAGTGGCTGATTCGGGCAGAGAGGGTTTGGGAACGACGTGTTGAATTCTTCGTTGGATGCGAAAGACCGGGTATACGCCGCCGTGGACCTGGAGACGACGGGGTTGGACAAGGACCGCCACCGGATAATCGAGATTGGGGCGGTTAAGTTTCGCGGCTACGAGGTGCTGGACGAGTTCGAGACCTACGTCAATCCTTACGCGCAGATACCCCAGTTCGTGCGGCGATTGACGGGCATCCGGCAGGAGGACGTGGACAGGGCGCCGCCCTTCGCCGCCGTGTCGGTGCGGCTGGAGGAGTTTCTGGGGGACGTGCCGGTCATCGGGCACAACGTGGCCTTCGACGTGGGGTTTCTGAAGAAGAACGGGCTGTCCATGCACAACGTGGCCTACGACACGTGGGACATGGCGTCGGTGCTGCTGCCGGAGGCTTCCGAGTATTCCCTTTCGCTGCTTGCCAAGAGTCTGGGCATCAATCCCGACAGCCCGCACCGGGCCCTGGACGATGCCCAGGTAACCCGGATGGTATTTCTGGAATTGCTGGAACGGGCCGGAGAGTTAGACCCTCTGGTGGCGGAGCGGATCAGGATAATGGCGCAGAGGGCGGGTTGGAGCTTCGGGGACTTGCTGGAGACCGACGCGCTCTTTCGTCCTGCGGGATTCGACGGGCCGGTGGACGCCAATACTCTGTCAGAGCGGCTTACTAAACCGCCGCCGATCGAGCGTCCGGAGGAGGAGCAGTCGCTGGACGTGGCGAGGGTGGAGGGGATGGCTTCCGCCGACGGAATGCTGTCGAAGTTCTTCCCAGGGTTCGAGTATCGGCCTGAGCAGAAGCAGATGATTTCGTCGGTGGCCCGGACTTTCCAGGAGGGCGGTCATCTGATGGTGGAGGGCGGCACGGGCGTCGGCAAGTCCGTGGCGTATCTGCTGCCCGCCATCCTGTTCGCGGTGTCCAACGGCAAGCGGGTGGTCGTCTCCACCAACACCATCAACCTGCAGGAGCAGCTTCTCCAGAAGGATATACCCGCCTTGGCCGAAGCATTGGAGCAGGCGGGGGAGATTTCGGAAGGGCAGCTGCGGGCGGTGAGCCTGAAGGGGCGCGCCAACTATTTCTGCATCCGACGATGGACGAATCTTTCCCGCAGCGAAAGCATTTCCACGGACGACGCGCGGCTGTTGAGCAAGTGCCTGGTGTGGCTGCAAGACACGCCCACGGGCGACCGGGGGGAGATGAATCTGGCGGGGCGAGACTGGCAGTCCTGGATTCGGGTTTCTGCCAGCGACAAGGGGTTCTGTCCGGGCCTGCGGCAGGGGATGTGCTTCCTGCGGGCGGCGCGGGAGCGCGCGGAGGCGGCCCACGTCATCGTCGTCAATCACGCCCTGCTGCTTTCGGACATTGCGAGAGGCGGGGGGCTGATTCCCGAGTACGACCATCTGGTGGTGGACGAGGCGCATCATCTGGAGGCGGAGGCTACGCGTCAGTTCGGCTTCGAGGTGCGTCAGGACTGGCTTGAGGAACAGTTGGACTCGATAGCCAGGTACGTGGAGCAGGCGGAGATGCTTCTCAGGACGCAGCGTCTTTCCGCTCAAGAGACGCTTCGGTTTCAGCAGTTGGCGGCGGCGGTGCATGAATCCGTGCCGGGGTTGCGGGAGCGATGGGAGGCGATGTGGAGACTGGCGGAAGAGTTCGTGATGAATCATCGCAGCGAGCGCGAATCGCGGGTGCAGCTGCGGGTGAATAGCAGCGCCCGAACGCAGCCGGGGTGGTCGGAGGTGGAGATAGGCTGGGAGAACTGCGACGTTCAATTGCAGCAGATTTGGGTCAGGATAGGGGAGCTATCTCGTTACCTGGATTCGCTGCCCGTCGAAGGCTCGGACCCGTGGGAGACGCTTATATCCGACCTGGGCAGCTGGCTGGAGGATATGGGGGAAGTCCGGGAGAATCTTCGCACCGTCGCCAATGCCGACCCGGAGAACGAGCGCATCGACTGGCTCAACCAGGAGCGGGACGCGACCATGGTCTTCAATTCCGTGCCGTTGGACGTGGGGCCTGCGCTCCGGCCCGACCTCTTCGACCGGAAGGAGTGCGTGGTGTTGAGCAGCGCGACGCTCACCGCCCAGGGGAGCTTCGACTTCATCCGCCACCGGTTGGGGTTGGAATCGGCGGAGGAGTTGAGGGTCGGTTCGCCCTTCGATTACAAGAAATCGACGCTGCTGGCGGTGCCGGACGATGTTCCGCCTCCCAACGCCCGGGGGTATCGAGACGCCCTGGAGCGGTGCATCGGGCAGATTGTCAGGGACGCCGGAGGGCATACGATGGCGCTGTTCACCTCCCACGCCGCGCTGAGAGCGGCGCGGCAAACGCTGATTCGAATGGTGGAGGATTCGGGGATTGCGGTGCTGGCTCAGGGGGTGGACGGCTCGCCCCACCGGTTGATGCGGCGGTTCGCGGAGAACCCCCGGAGCGTGCTGTTGGGCACGAGCAGCTTCTGGGAGGGGGTGGACATGCCGAGCGGGGTGATGAAGGTTCTTGTTCTCGCGCGGCTGCCCTTCAACGTGCCCACGGAGCCGGTGTTCGCGGCCAGAAGCGAGCAGTACGAGGACTCGTTCCAGCAGTTCGCCGTGCCGCAGGCGGTGCTGCGATTCCGGCAGGGATTCGGGCGTCTCATCCGCAACGCGCAGGACCGCGGCGCGGTGGTGGTGCTCGACAGGCGGGTGCTGAACCGGAACTACGGCCGGCACTTCCTTGACGCGCTGCCGGAGTGCACGACGAATATAGGCCCCGTGGCATCAGTCGTTGAGAGCGTGAGGCGGTGGTAGAGGCCAAGCCCTTCGTCCTGGAGGTGCCGCCGCCGTTGGATTTGGGGGCGACGCTGGAGAGCGGGCAGGCCCACCGGTGGCAGAGGGACGGGGACGTCTATTGGGGCGTGATCTATGGACATCTGCTGAAGGTGAGGCAGGTTCCGGCGGGGATTGAGATTTTTTCCGAACCTGAACTTCCGGCGTCGTCGACGGCGATGCTGGAGAGCTATTTTCGGCTGGACGACGATATTCCAGCCATATATGAAGAGATAAATCGGGACGCCCGCATTGATGGGATGATTCGTCAATATGCGGGGCTGCGGCTGCTGCGGCAAGAGCCGTGGGAGTGTCTGGCGGCGTTCATCTGTTCCGCCACGTCGAACATCCCACGGATAGCGGCAAACATGGAGTCGATGGCGGACGCTTTCGGGGAGCCGCGTTCGTTGCACGGGCGGGTCCGCTGCACCTTTCCGCCGGCGCACAAGATTGCGGAGGCGGGAGAGGGCGCGCTGCGGGAGTTGCGGTTGGGATTCCGCGCCAAGTGGCTTGCCAACGCGGCGATTCAGGTGGCGGAGGGGGCGTTGGACCTGGAGGAGGTGCGGCGTCTGCCCTACTGGGAGGCGAGGGCGCGGCTGACGGAGTTGCCGGGCATCGGCGCGAAGATTGCCGACTGCGTGTTAGTGTTTTCGCTGGACAAGCTGGAGGCTTTCCCGATTGACAGGTGGGTCAGTCGTGCGGTGCAGGAGTGGTATCTGAACGGGCGGAAGATGTCTTACGACGACATCGTTCACTGGGCGCACGACTATTTCGGTCGGTATGCGGGTTACGCCCAGCAGTACCTGTTCCACGGGGGGCGTTTGGGCAAGGTGGGGCGCTCACCCACTTCCTCCTCAACGTAGGGGCGATTCGCGAACCGCCCCCGTCATTCCCGCGAAGGCGGGAATCCATCCCCGCTCACCCTGAGCCTGTCGAAGGGTCGAGCGGGGGATGGGGATGAACTTCCCCTCACATGAGTTCGGGCCAGAAACGCTCCTCTTTCCAGAAGTCGCCGTTGTTGTGGTAGCCGCGAACCTCCCAGAAGCCAGGCTTGTCCTCCGCCATGAACTCAATGGCGCGGAGCCACTTGGCGCTCTTCCAGCCGTAGCGTTGCGGCACCACCAGCCGCACCGGCCCGCCGTGGTCGTCGCTCAGAGGCTCGCCGTCGTGCTTGTGGGCAAGCAGCGACGAGCCGTCCATCAGGATTTCGAGGGGCAGGTTGGTGGAGTAGTCGCCGTAGCAGTGGGCCATGACGAACTTCGCCTCCGGCTTGGGCGTGACTAGCTTGGCCAGGTCGGTGAACAGCAACCCCTCCCAAGTGTTTTCCAGCCGGCTCCATTGGGTCACGCAGTGGAAGGGCGCGGACACGGCAGTCCATTCCAGTTGCGAGAACTGCTCGAAGTTCAGTTCAATCTCGCGTTCCACCAATCCGAAGACCTTAAGCTGCCACTGATTCGTTTCGATTTTGAGATTTTTTCCGTAAGTGAGGACGGGCAGCTTCTTGGTCACGAACTGGCCGGGGGGCACGCCCTCCTTGATGGGGGCTTTCTTGATTTTTGAGGGATTCTTGAAAAGCACGGGGTTGTCTCCTGTGGATTTGCGAAAGCAAATGTTACTTTTGCAGGGGTAAGTATGTCAAACTCAATTACGGAGAAGGGCAAGCCCCGCTCCTTAGACTATGCTATCATCCCAAGGCCATGCCCCGTCAAACGGAACCCAACGCCAACAACGCCCTCCGCGCCATGCTGCAGGCCATGATGGGTCGGAGCAGCGTCCTTTCCGAGAACACGCGAACCATCGCCGGAAGCCCGGGAAAGCATCCCGACATCCTCATCGTAGCTCCGGGCCGCTCTCCCGTGGTCGTAGAAGCGGAGTTCATGCCCGCCCGCACCGTGGAGGAGGATGCGAATAATCATCTCGGAGCAACTACGACCGTAGACGGGCGTGTCATAGAAGCCTGCATTGCCCTCCGCTACCCGGAGTCGCTAAGGCTGTCCGACGACCTGCAAGCCGACCTGAAGGAAGCCGGTCTTTCCTATTGCGTCTTTACAGAGGAGACCAAGGGGAGCGTGAGCCGCTTCCCTGAATCCGGTTGGCTGGAGGGTTCCGTGGAGGACGTGGCGGACATGGTGCGGCTGACGTCGGTCCCGGAACGCGCCGTGAACGAGGCGGCGAACGCGCTGCAAAGGGGCATCGAAAGGGCGGCGAAGCACCTGGACGAAGTGAACAAGACCCGCCCCGGAATCACCGCGGCCATAGCCCATCGGTTGGGGATGACCAACGTGCCGCAGACCCGTCGGATGGCCTGTGCCATCATCGCCAACGCCCTGGTGTTTCACGAACGCTTCGCGGGCATACACGAGCAGGTTCGTCCTCTCAGGGAGGTGTGCGGCATCTCCGTGCTCAACCCCGTGGAGCGGACTTTGGAGGCTTGGGACGGGATTCTGCGTATCAACTACTGGTCGATTTTCTCCATAGCTAAGGACGTGCTGGGGCAGATGGACGCGAAGACCGGGGCGTGGATTCTGCGGGTTCTGCGGGACACGGCGGAATCCGTCAACGCCACGGGCGTCGACAGCGCCCACGACCTGACGGGGCGCATCTTCCAGCGGCTCATCGCCGACCGGAAGTATCTGGCAACCTTCTACACCCTGCCCGCGTCGGCGGCGCTGCTGGCAAGGCTGGCGGTGGCGAAGCTGGAAGGGGTGGACTGGGGAGACATGGAGGCCGTCCGACGGCTGAGGGTCGCGGACTTCGCCTGCGGCACGGGCGCGCTGCTTTCGGCGGTGTACGAGCAGATAGCGGCGCGGCACGAACGGGCGGGGGGCGACCCTGAAGCCCTGCACAGGGCGATGATGGAAGAGGTGCTGTACGGCTGCGACGTGATGCCCTCCGCGGTGCACATCACGGCCTCCACCCTTGCGGGAGTGGAACCCTCCGTGGACTTTCGGAGGTCCCAACTGTACACGCTTGCTTACGGGCGGCAGTCGGACGGGGAGGTGAATATAGGCTCCCTGGAGTTGCTGCAATCCTCCTCGGCGGCGTCATTGTTCAACGCCAACAACCCGGCCATGCGCACGGATAGAGTCGGCGAAGAAACGGCGGCGTACGTCATCGAAGAGTTCCCGGACGAGGGGTTTGACCTGGTGATAATGAACCCGCCGTTTACCAGCAACACGAAACATCGCGACGCCCAGGCGGGGGTGTTGAACGCGGCCTTTGCCGCATATAACGCCCCTGAGCAAGACCAGAAGGCGATGGCACAGCGCATGAGGAAGCTGGCCGCGGGAAGCTGCTATCACGGCCACGCCGGACTAGCCTCCGCATTCGCGGCATTGGCCCACGGGAAGCTGAAGCCCGGCGGGGTCATGGCGTTGGTGCTGCCTTTCACGGCGATCAACGGCGCTTCCTGGCAGGGTTTTCGGAAGCTGCTGGCCAGTATGTACGCCGACGTTACCGTTTTGAGCATTGCGGCCAACGGGCGCGCCATGTCCTTCTCTTCGGATACGGGCATTGCGGAGTGCTTGGTGATTGGACGTAAGCTCGCGCCTAAAGAGAAGCCCAAGGCCAGCGGCGCCTTCATATCGCTGGGGCACAGGCCAACGGGGTTTGCAGCCGCTCGGGAATTCTCGAATGTTATGATTGCGGCCAAAGAGGTTCGCAATCTTGAAGACGGGCCTTATGGGGGCATACGGGTATTTTGCGGAGAGGATCAGGTTGGAGAGATCCTCAACGCGCCAATTGACAGCCACGCCGTCGGGTGGGGCGCGGCCCGGATACTCGACGCTTCAGTGGCGCAGACTGCCCATGCGCTTTCTGATTCAAGACTATGGTTGCCAGGCGAACCTGCGGCGCTTTCGTTGCCTGTGGCAATGTTGAAGGAAGTCGGGCAACGCGGTCTGGATTCTCAGATGTTCATCAGCCCTGCACATCAAGGCCCCTTCACAAGAGCGCCGGCCAGTCCCACAGCTACTTATCCTGCTTTATGGAACCATAACGCACGAAACGAGACTCGGATGATTTGCGACCCGGACATCCAACTTGTGGTCAGGCCGGGGATGGAGGATAAAGTCGCCGAGTTATGGGCTATCGCTAGCAGGACTCACTTGAGCAGAGGCTTCCGGTTTAATTCACAACCACTAGGGGTTTCATTCACCATTAGTAAAAGCGTAGGTGGCCGTGCATGGCCCAACGTGGTATTTGAAGACCAGAGATTCGATTATGCTTTTTCAGTATGGGGGAACTCCAGTTTAGGTATGCTCACGTATTGGTGGTATTCCAGCCGTCAAGTTGCGGGCAGAGGAGATATGACCATCCACGCCGCCGAATCCCTCCCCGTCTTGGACTTCCGCACCCTCACCGACGAACAGCTGGAAAAGGCGCAGGAAATCTTCGATGAGTTTCGGGACAAGGAGTTGAAGCCCGCGTATCTAACCGACGCCGACCCGAACCGCGCCCTGCTTGACCGTCGCGTTATCTGCGACCTGTTGGGGTTTGACGAAGAGGTCTACGTCGGCGTCCGGCGACTCGCCGCCAAGTGGTGCGCCGAGCCTTCCGTCCACGGCGGCAAGAAACGGCCCAGAGGCGCAACGCTCGTAATTTAGCAATGTCCCACCGTCCCCTAACGCCCTGCCCATGACGCAAGCCGCCCGTTTCTGGTACACTTGCAGTAAGGCCCGGCGCGTTTTACGGCCCCGCATACCCTCATCCCTGGGAGGCTTTCATGGCAGTTGTGACGCTTAACGGACAAATCGGCTCCGGCGGTCCGGAGGTTGGATTGCAGGTGGCTCACTTCCTCCACGTCGACTATGTGGACCGGCTCATCCTGGCGGAAGCCGCCAAGCGCATCGGGGCCACCGTCCAGGCCGTGGCGGGCAAGGAGTCCGAAGTCACCCGCCGGCGCGACCGGCTGGGGCGCTTCTTCCAGAACGTGCTGGAACGCTCCGCCATGTCCGGCGCCGGCGGCGAACCCTACTTCGGCCCCGGCGTCGACGTCCTGCTCTCCCGCGACTATTACTCCGAGGACGAGGAACCCATCACCCTGGCCCACGAGGTGGACGACAAGAAGTACATCGAAGTCACCACCAACGTCATCAAAGACCTGGCCAGAGAAGGCAACGTGGTCATCGTGGGGCGGGCCGGCAACCTCATCCTCAAGGGCGAGCCCGGCGTCCTCCACGTGGGCACCGTCGCGCCTCTGGAGCATCGCATCCACACCATCATGGAGCGGGAACATCTGGAGTACGACGACGCGCTCAGGTTCGTGGAGGAACACGAGCAGGCGCGAAAGGCCTTCTTCTCCAAGTTCTTCGACGTAGACACCGACGACCCGAACATCTACCACATGATTATCAACATGGCCGACTTGAAGGTGGAGACGGCGGGGGAGATGATTGCCCACGCCGCCCAGGATCTGACCCACTAAGCCGGAAGGAGCGAACCCGCCAATGGCACGCAAGAAACGCGGCAAGAAAGTCGCAGCAAGACAAGCCCAGCTGAGCAAGCGGAAGAAGCGAGGGCGAGGCCCGTCCGGCATACCGACGATGTCCGCGGCGCAACGGCGACGGCAGCCCGTTGCCAGTCCTCAACCGTCCGCCGGGACTGAAACTACGTCCACCCAACCCGCTGCGGCGGCAGCGGCGGCAGCGACGGCAGCCTCCCCCGCCCCGCAAGCGGCGGCTGTCACCGCCCGGCAACCCCTCGTCTACAGCTACGTGGGCAATGAAATGCGACGCATCCTCCTGCTCAGCGGCGTCATCATCGCCGGCATCGTAGTCCTCAGCTTCTTCATCGGCTAAGGCGTCCTCATGGCCATCCCGTCTCTGGCTAACCGGCTTCGCGTCACGCCCGTCGGCCCCGGCGTCTACCAGATGAAGGACGAACAGGGGCGGGCGCTCTACGTGGGCAAGGCGGCGAACCTGCGCTCCCGCCTCCGCTCATACTTCGCCCCCGCGGCTCACCACGAGCCGAAGATTCGCCGGATGCTGACCCGCGTGGCCGACTACGACTTCATCGTCACCGACTCGCCGGCGGAGGCTCTCATCCTGGAGAACACCCTCATCAAGAAACATCGTCCTCCCTTCAACGCCCGGCTGAAGGACGACAAGACCTATCCCTACATCAAGATTGACCGCGCGGAGGAGTTCCCCCAGATCTACATCACCCGCCGGGTGGAGAACGACGGCGCGGTGTACTTCGGCCCCTTCGCCACGGCTCACAGCATCCGCAAGACGCTCGCCCTTCTGAAGAAGCTGTTTCCGTACCGCTCATGCACCAAGGTCATCACGGGGAAGGACGCCCGTCCCTGCCTGGAATACTTCATCAACCGCTGCGCCGCTCCCTGCACGGGGGAGATTGACAAGGAGAACTACCACAAAATCATCGACCAGGTGGTGCTCTTCATGGAGGGGAAGACGGAGCCGGTGCTGGCCGACCTGAAGAAGAAGATGCTGGAAGCGTCGGACAAGCTGGAATTCGAGCGGGCGGCGGTGCTTCGCGACCAGACCCGCGCCATCGAGCGGGTGTCGGAGGAGCAGCAGATAAAGACGGCGTCGGCGAGGGGGCACGACCTGGACGCCATAGGCATGGCGACGCAGAACGATCAGGCGTGTCTGGAGGTCTTCTTCGTCCGAAACGGAAAGCTCATCGGGCGGGATACTTTCGTCATGGACGGAACGCAGGACGACCCGCCGGAGCGGGTGATGACGGGCTTCGTCAAGCAGTTCTACCAGTCTACGCCCTTCGTGCCCAAGCGCATTCTGTTGCAGCATAAGCTGGAAGAGGCCGACGAAATCCAACAGTGGCTGCGAGAGAAGCGCAAAGGAGCCGTAACCATCCGCATGGCCCAGCGAGGCCCCAACCGGCGGCTGGTGGAGCTGGCGGCGGCGAACGCGGAGCAGCAGCTTTCGCAGATGCGGGTGAAGTGGTGGAGCAACACCGACGCCTTGCAGGAGGCGATGACGGAGCTTCAGGAGGAACTGAACCTGCCCGCGCTGCCCCGCACCATCGAGTGCTACGACATCTCAAACATCCAGGGCAGCCACCCCGTCGGCAGCATGGTCACCTTCGAGGACGGGGCGCCGCGCACCTCCCGTTACCGCCGCTTCAAGATAAAGAAAGTTGCCGGCATCGACGACTACGCCATGATGCAGGAGATGCTGCGGCGGCGTTTCAAGAAGCTGGCCCAGAGCCACGGCAAGGGCGCGTCGGGGCAGAACGGCGTGGACGGCTCCTATGCCGGAAAACCGGCCCGCGGCTGGGACAAGGCGCCCGACCTCGTCATCATCGACGGGGGGAAGGGGCACTTGTCAGCGGCGTTGGAAGTTTTCCTGGAACTGGGAATAGACTTCATACCCCTATCGTCCATCGCCAAGGAGAACGAGTGGATCTTCGTGCCCCAGACGCCTGAACCCATCGCCCTGTCCCGCCGGTCGCCGGCCTTACATATGGTGCAGCGCGTCCGGGACGAGGCCCATCGGTTCGCCATAACATACCATCGGAAGCTGCGGAGCAAGTCCTCAACCCGTTCGTCGTTGGACATGGTGCAGGGCATCGGCCCTAAACGGAAGCGTATGCTCATGCGTCGATTCGGTTCTCTCAAGGGGATACGGGAGGCGGCGTTGGAGGATATAACGACGGTGCCGGGAATCACGCGCAGCCTGGCCCTTCGTCTCAAGCAATCCATATAGGCAAAATCGGCGGTGAAACCCGCAGTTTTATGCCTGAAATAGCCTTGATTTTACCCCCCAATCCGTATATTTTGAATAAGGGGGGACACGTTCATATGCTAAAGGTTACAATCACTTTTCCCAGCGGCGTCACGATTACGTTAGAGACCTCGGAATCAGAGAAGTTTGGCGAAGTCATCGCCTCCACCCGCGAATACCTGACTCCGAACGACACGGCTCCTTCGACCCTGTCTGCCAACGGCAACGGGGCGCAGCCCGCGTTGCAGGAAGAACCGTCGCCCAACGGCAACGGGCATCTGGCCAGCAGCCCGGAGTTTCTCGAATTCTGCCAGCTGATGGCTCCTTCGGGGGACATGCGCCGGGTGGTGGTCGCGGCGGAAGGGGCGAAGCGGTTCCTCGGCATGGACAAGGTGTCCGCGCAGGAGCTTGGGCCTCTCTTCGATTTCTTGCATTGGCCACAACCGAAAGACTTCGTGCAGACGCTCCGCAACGCGGGCCGGTCCGCCTTCCAGTGGCTTGAGAGGTCGCCCGGAAATTCCGGCTACTACTCCGTCACCGACCAGGGTCGGCGGGAGATAATCATCGAAGAGACGGACGAAACCGACGACTAATATCGTCCTTTCCCGGCCTCTCGTTTGACACCCCCAAGCGCCCATGCTACCTTTCCGACGTTACAGCTATGGACGTCATCATCCGAAATCCAGTCAGGCGCGAACTCCGAATTGAAGGTCGTCGAAGGGTCAAGCAGCTTCTCAGAGAGTTGGACCTGAACCCGGAGTCGCACATCGTAATCCGGGGGGAATCCCTGCTCACCAGCGACGAGATGCTTCGCGACGAAGACCGGGTGGAGATTCTCTCCGCCATCTCCGGAGGCTGAGTCGTGAAGTGCATCAAGTGCCGCGTAAAGGCCAGCGTGGAGCTGCGCCGGCACAACTCCGCCTTCTGCTCTCCTCATTACCTGGAGTTCGTGGGGAACCAGTTGGGTAGAAACGTGAAGCGGCTGCGGATGTTCACGCCGGAAGACAGGATTCTGGTGGCCGTTTCCGGTGGGAAGGACAGCTTGGCTCTGTGGGATTTGCTGCTGGAAGCGGGCTACTCGGCGTCCGGTCTTCATATCCAATTAGGCATAGGCGAATACTCGGCGCGTTCGGCGGAGGTTACGAGAGATTTTGCCCACAGCCGCAACGCCGAGCTTATCGAGTTCAGCATGGAGGACGAGTTGGGCATGGGCGTGCCGCTGCTGTCGCGGGTGCTCCGAAGGCCGCCCTGCTCGGGATGCGGGCTGAACAAGCGGTATCTGTTCAACAAGATTGCGTTGGAGCGAGGGTTCAGCGTTGTCGCCACGGGGCACAACCTGGACGACGAAGCGGCGACGCTGATGGGCAACGTGCTGCGCTGGCAGCGGGAGCAGTTGTCACGGCAGTCGCCGGCGTTGGAGAGCAATCATCCCCAGATGGTGCGGAAGGTCAAGCCTCTCTACACGCTGACGGAGCGGGAGACGGCCAGCTATTGCCTGCTGAGGGGCATCGAATACGTGGTGGAAGAGTGCCCCAACGCCAAGGGCGCCCATTCTCTGTTGTACAAGGACATCCTGAACCGCATCGAGACGGAATCCCCCGGGACAAAGCAGCAGTTCTTCCAGGGGTTCCTGTCCAGGATGAGGCCGGCCTTGGAGAGGGAGCAGGCGGTGGACTTGGCGGCCTGTGCCGAATGCGGGCAGCCGACGACGGGGGAGATCTGCGCGTATTGCCGGATGAAGGGCCGGGCGCGGGGATACTTGGCTGCAAAAGCCACGGACTGAGTGCTCCACTCCATAACAATCAAGGCGCGGCTCACAGCGAGCCGCGCCTTATTTTGTCCTCAGTGAATCGGGGTCAGGCCGAGGCGCCGTTGCTGCCGTTTGAGGCGCTCGGGCCGTGGTAGAGGTGGCAGGCCACGGTGTGGCCCGGCGAGGCCATCTGGAGGACCGGGTCTTCCGTCTGGCACCGCTTCATAAGCTCCGGATCGGCCAGGGCCATCGGACAACGTGGATGGAAGCTGCAACCGGAAGGCGGGTTGATGGGAGAGGGAACCTCGCCGGGCAGCACTATCTCCTCACGAACGATGTCCGGGTGGGAGGGAAGGGCCGCAGAGAACAGCGCCTTGGTGTACGGGTGCAGCGGTTCTTGGAAGAGTTCTTCCGTGTCCGCGTACTCGACCACGCGGCCCAGGTACATCACCGCCGTCTGGTGAGCCATGTACCGGACGGTAGCCAGGTTGTGGGCCACAAGCAGGTAGGCGACGTGCTGGGTCTCCTGCAGGTCCTTCAGCAGGTTCATTATCTGGGCGCGAATGGAAACGTCCAACGCCGAAACGGGCTCGTCCAGGAGAATCAGCTTGGGATAGGACGCCAGGCCGCTGGCCACGGCAATCCTCTGTCGCTGACCGCCGCTGAACTCGTGGGGGAAGAGGGAAGCCTGGGCCGGATGTAGTCCCACCATGTTCAGCAGCTGCTCTACCCGCTCAGTCTTCTCCTTGCGGGTTACGCGCCTGTTCACAACGAGGGACTCGGCGATGATGTCGCGGGTTCTCATGCGAGGGCTGAGGGAGGACCAGGGGTCCTGGAACACCGCCTGGACTGTAGACCGGTAGTCCTTGACGTCCTGTCCCTTCAGTTCGTGAACATTCTCGACGGACCAATCATCTTCCGATCTGTCCAGTCTGACCATGACGCTGCCGGCGGTGGGATCCTCCAGCCGCAGGATGGTCTTGGCCGTGGTGGTCTTGCCGCAACCGGACTCGCCCACCAATCCGAGGGTTTCGCCGTCTTTGATTGTGAAGTTGATTCCGTCCACGGCCTTGACCTGGCCGATGGTCTTCATCAGGATCAGCCCCTTGGTTACGGGGAAGTGTTTCTTGAGGTCTTTTACCTCTAGGAGGACGGGTTTGTCTGCCATGTTTCGTCTAGCCTCCAACAAGCTGCTCGTTGATTTTCTCCTACGTCATAGAACGGAGGGTAGTCTTCCAAACACCGGTCTTGCGCGTACCGGCACCGGTCGGCGAAGCGACAGCCGACGGGAAGGTCGTAGAGGGCGGGGGGCTGGCCTTCGATCTGGTAGAGCCGCTCCACCCTCTCTTCCATCTTGGGAACGGAGCCGATGAGGGCCTCCGTGTAAGGATGGGAGGGGTTGTTGAAGATGCCCCTGACCGGGCCTTCTTCCACCACCCGGCCCGCGTACATCACCACCACCCGGTCGCACATGCGGGCGACGATGCCGAAGTCGTGGGTGATGAAGATGATGCTCATGCCGGTTTCCGCCTGAATGTCCTTCAGGAGGCGGAGGTACTGAAGCTGAATGGTAACGTCGAGAGCCGTGGTCGGCTCGTCGGCGATGATGACCATCGGGTCGCAGGCCATAGCGATGGCGCCCACCACCCTCTGCTTCATGCCGCCGCTCATCTGATGGGGGAAGTCGTCCAGCCGTCGGCGGGGGGCGGCCACCCTGACGTTCCGCAGGGACTGCTCCGCCTCACGCTTGAGGTCCCGATGGAGGTCCTGGCGGTGCACCAGGGCTTCCACCAGCTGGTTTCCGATGGTGTAGACCGGGTTCAGAGAGGTCTGGGGGTCCTGGAGGATCATGGAAATCTTCCTGCCCCTGACCTCCCGCATGTCCTTCTCAGTGCGCTGGAGGATGTCCTCCCCGTCGAGCATGATTTGCCCGTCGATGATGCGGGAGGCGGGCTTGGGGTTGAGGCGCATGAGGGAGAGGGCGGTCATGGTCTTGCCGCAGCCGGACTCTCCGACGATGCCGAGGGTTTCTCCCTGCCTGAGGGAGAAATTGACGCCGTCGACGGCCTTGACGGTTCCCCACCTGTTGAAGAAGTAGGTATGGAGATCCTTAACTTCCAGGACAACCTTGTCCGACATCTGGGTAGTCAATTTACGTCACCTGCCTAGTCTTGGGATCCAACTTGTCGCGGGTCCAGTCCCCGAGCAAGTTGAGGGAAAGCACTGCAACCAGAATGGCCACGCCTGGGAAGAAGGAGACCCACCAGTTGGCCACGATGAGCTCGCGACCGTCGGCCACCATGACGCCCCAAGCGGGGGTGGGCCTGGGAATGCCGGCGCCGAGGAAGCTGAGGGACGCTTCGAAGAGGATGGCCGTTCCCAGCTGAAGGGTTGCTACGATTACCAGGGTGTTAAGCACGTTGGGGAAGATGTGCATGAAGATGACGCGGACGTGGGACGCGCCCGCGACTCTGGCCCTCTGGATGAAGTCCTGGTTCTTGACGCTGAGGGTTTCGCCCCGCGCCTGGCGGGCGTAGAGGGCCCAATACACAAGGGCGATGACTGTCACCACCGTTTGGAAGCTGGGCCCGACAACCGCGACGAAGACGAGGGCCAGCAGGATTGAGGGAATCGCCAGCTTGATGTCCACGAGGCGCATGATGAGTCCATCGACCCAACCTCCTACGTACCCGGCCAGCAGGCCGAGAGTCGTGCCGACGATGCCGGCGAAGAAGATGGCGATGAGGGAAACGGAGAGTGAAATCCGCGCGCCGTGGATCATGCGGGTGACCAGGTCGCGGCCCAGCTTGTCCGTGCCGAGCCAGTACTTGCTGGACCCGTCGGGCGTGAGCTGGCGAACCTGGTTGGGCTGGGCGAGAATCGCGTCTTCGGAGCCATCTATGCGGATGTCCCGCATGGTGGCGACGCCAACCACGGGTTCCACGATATTGCCGGCGGCGTCTCTAACCTCCAGGGCGTCCTTGGCCTGTCGGCCCTGAATCGTGGCGCCGAGGGGAGTGAAAGTCACCTCGCCGCCGTTATCGGTGCCCATGAAGGCCACGCCGCTTTGAATCTCCTGCCCGCGTTCATAGAGGCCGCCACTGTCGAAGGTAACGGGGTTCTTCACGACGACCAGGCCGCCGGCCAGTTTGGACATAGCCTTCGGGTCTGCCGTTTCGACGCCTCCCGGATACACGAGGGCGCGACCAATCTTGATTGTCTCGCCGCCGCTCCTGTATTCGATGATGCCTACGACGGGTTCGTTGTTGGCGTCAAACGCCGCGCCTTGCGAGCTGATGGTGGAACCCGGAACAAGTTCGCCGTTCTTGTAGACTTCTACGGCGTTGAAGTCCACTCCGCCTTTGAGGGACTGAACTTTCGCCTTGATCCAGGCGGGGGGAACCAGCCGGTCTTGCAGGGTTCCTACCTCCGGGTCGTAGCCCCAGGCGTTGCTCCACACGTTGGCGAAGACGGCCGGAAGCACAAGCACGAAGATGATGATGAAGATGGGAACCAGTGGGAGCCTTCTGGCATCCTGGAGGGTCTTGGCCAACCTGGGGGGAGAGTACCAAGGTCTTGCCTTAGGTATTGAAATTGCCATTTTCTTCTATTCTCCGAGGCTTCTAGTTGTATCGGATGCGGGGGTCAAGGTAGGCGTAGAGAATGTCTACGACGAGGTTGGACGCGATGAAGATGCTGGCCATGAAGAGAACCACGGCCTGCACTACCTGGTAGTCCCGCGCCTGCACGGCCTCAACCGCGAGCAGGCCGGTGCCGGGCCAGGCGAACACCGTCTCCGTCACCACCGAACCCGTCAGCAGGAAGCCCGCCACCAGTCCGAAGTAGGTGAGGGGCGCGATGGCGGCGTTGCGGAGGCAGTGCTTCCAGATGACTTTCCACTCCGGCAGGCCCTTGATGCGGGCCAGCTTCACGTACTCGCTGTCCAGCACCTCAAGCATGGCGGAACGGGTCAGGCGCATGAGCGCCGCCACGTTGAACCAGCCCAGGGTGATGGCGGGCATGATCATGTGGGTAATGCCCCCTCTGCCGGAGGTGGGCAGCCAGCCAAGGAGGACGGCGAAGACCCACATGAGCACGATGCCCAGCCAGAAGCTCGGCAGCGATTGCCCAAGGAGGGCGATTATCTTCCCTCCGTAGTCGAAGGGCGTATCCTTCTTGGTAGCCACAAGCATACCGATGGATACTCCCAGGGCGGTGCTTATCGCCAGGGTGAAGGAAGCGAGCTGCACCGTGGCGGGGAACTTCTCAAGGACAATGTCGAGGGCGCCGCTGCCCCACTTCCACGATTCGCCCCAGTCGCCCTGGAGCACGTTTTTCGCGTAGATGAGGTATTGGACGACCATCGGCTTGTCCAGGCCCCATGCCTTCTCAACCCTCTCGAAGTCCTCAGGGGTTGCTTCGATGGGCAACATCAGGTCAAGCACGTTGCCGCTGAGCCGGGTGAGGAAGAAGACGAGCATGGAGACGCCGATGAGCGCCACTATGGACTGGGCAACCCGAAAGATTAAGTATCTCTGCATGTTGTGTGCCTCTCAGGTTCTAATGTGCGGATTCCGATTCTCGAGGTTTCACAAGCGCCGGAATCCCGAGCGCAACGTGCGCTCGACGAGTTTGCCTACTAAAGGAAAGAATAGGGCGTTAGGAGAGCAGGGTTCAACGCCCAAAGAGTAGAAATACTATAAATCGCCCCCTTTGTCAAATCATGGGCAAATCGCGCCAACCTTAATTCAGTTACGCCGGAGCGGGCAGAACAGATTGTTATGGGATGGATCGCGTTCTGCACGGCCGGGTTCCGGGCGCCCGCTTCAGGGAGCGTTGACGTTATATGTCGGGACGGCATAGCCGCCAATCGCAGGACTGCTCGTAGGCGTGCCCCAGGCGGATGAGCGTCGGCTCCGAGAGGGCGGGCCCCATGAACTGCATGCCCACGGGCAGGCCGTCGGAGAATCCGCAGGGGACGGTGAGGGCGGGGATGCCGGCCATGTTGGCCGAGATGTTGCAGATGTCGCTCAGGTACATCTCCAGGGGGTTGGCCGTCTTCTCGCCCAAACCGAAGGCGACGGTGGGGGAGGTGGGAGTCACGAGGACGTCGTATTTTTGAAAGGCCTCGTCGAGCTCCAGGGAGATGAGGGTGCGGACTTTCTGGGCCTTCAGATAGTAGGCGTCGTAGTAGCCGGAGGAGAGGGCGTAGGCGCCCAGCATGATGCGACGCTTCACCTCCGGGCCGAAACCCTCCTGGCGAGTCCCTTCCATTGCTTCCCACATGGTCGCCGCTTCCGCCTTGGAGTGGCCGAATTTGACGCCGTCGTAGCGGGCCAGGTTGGCGGAGCACTCGGAGGGGGCGATGATGTGGTAGCAGGCGGTGGCGTACCTGGTGCTGGGGAGGGTGGTCTCCTCGATATCAACGCCCAGGTCTTCGAGGACGCCCAGGGCCGTATTCATGGCCTCCAACACGCCCGGCTGAGTGCCCTCGCCGAAGAACTCGCGGGGCACGCCGACGCGCAGGCCCTTCACGTCGCCGGTTAGGGATTCGGTGTAGTCCGGGATGGGGGTGTTTATGGAGGTGGAATCGCGGGGGTCGTAGCCCGCCACGGCGTTCAGGACTATAGCGGCGTCGGCGACGCTCTTGGTCATCGGACCAATCTGGTCGAGGGAGGACGCGAAGGCGATAAGGCCGTAGCGGCTGACGAGGCCGTAGGTGGGCTTGAGGGCGACGATGCCGCAGAGGGAGGCGGGCTGGCGGATGCTGCCGCCGGTGTCGGAGCCGAGGGCATAGAAGACCTGGTCGGCGGCGACGGCGGCGGCGCTGCCCCCGCTGCTGCCGCCGGGCACCCGCGAGGTGTCCCACGGATTGCTGGTGGGGAAGAAGGCGGAGTGTTCGGTGGAGGAACCCATAGCGAATTCGTCCATGTTGCCCTTGCCCAGCAGCACCGCGTCGTTGGCGTAGACCTTCTCCATGACGGTGGCGTCGTAGGGGGGGACGAAGTTTTCCAGCATACGGGAGGAGCAGGTGGTGCGGATTCCCTGGGTGCAGATGACGTCTTTGGCTTGGAAGGGGATTCCGGCGAGGGGGGAGCCTTTATCGTAGGCGCGTTGGTCGTCAATCCGGCGGGCCTGCTTCAATGCCAACTCGCCGGTGACGGTTACGAAGGCGCTGATTTTGGGTTCGACTTCGCTGATGCGGTCGAGGCAGGCCTGGGCGAGTTCTACGGACGACGCTTCGCGGCGGAGGAGGAGGTTGTGGGCTTCCTGGAGGGTCAGGCTGTGGAGGGCTGACACGGGCTATTCCTCCAACACGGCATTGACGCGGAAGAAATCTTCCTCGCGACGGGGGGCGTTGGCGAGGGTGGATTCAGGTTCCAGGCCGTCGGACACCGAGTCCTCCCGCATGACGGAGGTAAGGCCGGCGGAGTGGCTGGTGGGGGGCACGCCTTCGGTGTCCACCTGCTGGAGGGTGCGGACGTGTTCGAGGATGTCGGAGAGCTGGCCGCGGAGGTATTCGACTTCGTCGGGGGAGAGGGCGATGCGGCAGAGGGCGGCCATGTGGAGGACTTCTTGTTTGGTTAAGGGCATAAGGCGGTTCCTTGATGACGCAGGTAGATTGGCAAAGCGCCAACAAGTCTAGCAAAGGCCGTTGGGCGTCTCAAGAAGCTATAGGTGAAAGTTGGAGGGCAGTTTTGGAATCGCCCCTATTAAAGAAAGGATTTACATTTCGCAAAGGGGGGACTTTTCGATAGGTCAAGGGACTGTTGGTGTTGCACCAATTGGTTTTCAATAATCCAGCAGAATACCCGAATTAAATCATGGCGCTTTTGGTCAACACACTCGGACTGTAGTAATTGGTGCTTTGCCTAGCGAAATTGCTCTAATGCTAAATCGGGTGCAACTTGAACAAGAGCTTCAAGCAAGATTTCAATTTCTCATTATGCTCAATGACGTGCATTGGTCAAGTTGACTCCCCAATCTGAAGAGTATAGGATTTCGGTTGCTCTACCACGAGCGAACTATGTCCCATGCAAGGGCGTGGCCTTCCGCCCCCTTGAGACAGCGTGGGACATGGTGCTTGTGGTAGAGCCGCCAAATCCTAGTCAAAAAGGGGGCTTCTACATGGTGAAGCAAATCTTGATTGCAATAGTTTTGGGCACGTTGACCATTTTGAGCCTGGCGTGTTCCAGTCTTACCGAAGAAGATGTGAGAGAAATCGCCAAGGAGTATGCAGGTGCTCAAGGCCCTCAAGGTGAGAAGGGTGATTCGGGGCCGCAAGGAATTCCGGGCCCAAAGGGGGAAAAGGGAGACCGAGGCATACAGGGGGACGCTGGGCCGCAGGGAGATGAAGGGGAGCAAGGAGATATGGGGCCAATGGGACTACAGGGGCCACAAGGGAACCCTGGGCCTAAAGGCGAAAAGGGCGATATCGGTGAAATAGGCCCACAAGGTGAGATAGGCCCCAAGGGAGAAGACTACGATACGGCGGCCTTGGAGGACTTAGAGAATAAGATACGAGTGTCTGGACTCACACTGCATAACGACTTGTTGGTTAGTGATATGTTGGCCGAACTATCACGCAACCCAAGATATTTTGATTCTCTAAAACGCGAGACATTAGTGATGAATGGAACAATAACTCGTATAGTTGACTCTGATGCGTTTACTTTTTTCTGGGTTGTGTTTGGCTCAACAACCCGGAACATTGAAATATTTTGTGGGTACAGTGTGATTTTTAATGACGATAGAGCTTTATTGGAGCCAGGAATGGAGGTGTCGTTGAAAGGCGTCTATTATGGGCAGTCTTCGGATGCGGATGAGACATTCATTGTTAGGGGCTGTGTTATGGTGGATGACGAATCATCTTTAGCAAAGGAGCGGTTGCCTACAAAAACTCAATGAGTAAGCGGAGAAGATTAGAATTCTCTAGCGAAGTCGAGTGCCTAATTCCCTAAAAAATAGAAATAGGGGCCGCAAGCGGAGAAGGCGAGCTTCAAGCCGCCCCTATGACAATGTCTAGAACGGTGTGATGGACGCAAACCGTTTGGGGGGTGGGGTGTTGTAGACGTTCATTGCTCTATCAATTCCATCATGAACTAGGGAGTCAACAGAGTCGGCAACCCGGTCCACTACCTCTTCTACCATCTGCTGCTCTTCCGTATTAAAGATACCTAGTGCGTATTCCACTTTGTCGGTGGGATTCTCGGGTTTGCCGATACCTACCCGTACTCTAGGAAATCGGTTGCTACCCAAGGCATCAACGATGGAGGTCACACCCTTATGTCCTGCGGTCCCGCCGCGGGGCCGCAGGCGTATGGTCCCGGGGGGAAGATCCATCTCGTCGTAGATTATAGCGAGATCAGCAAGCTCAACTCGGAAGCGTACCATCAGGGAACGAACGGCTTCACCGCTGTTGTTCATGTAGGTGCGGGGCTTGGCCAAAACTACGTTTACCCCTTCCACTTCGCCCTCCCCTAAGACGGCGTTCTGACGCTTGTCCGAAAGGGGAATATTCCAACGCTGGGCAAGCTTGTCAATACAGTCAAAACCTACGTTGTGGCGAGTCCCGTTGTATTTGCTACCGGGATTGCCGAGGCCAACGATTATTTTCGTCCGCTGTTTCTCATAAGATTCGTAAGATTCAGCAGAGGAATTGCGGGTTACAGCACTTTTTATGGTGTTAAACATGACCTTCACTAAACCCGAATACGACATTATTATATAGCCGTTTACAAATGTCAACAAGCCCCTAAAGTCGATTCCAGAATCTCCACCAGTCTAGCTTCGTCGATGATTTCGGTGCCGAGGTTCTGGGCTTTGGCGACTTTGGAGCCGGGGTTTTCGCCGACGACGAGGTAGGTGGTCTTGCGGGTGACGCTGGAGGTTGCGGCGCCGCCGAGGGCCTTGATTCTGGCCTGGGCCCGGGACCGGGACATGCCGGAGAGGGTTCCGGTGATGCAGAAGGTCTGGCCCTGCAGGGGCAACTCCGCCGGTTCCGCTTCCTCAGATTTCTCCCGTTCGAGCTTGACGCCCGCCTGACGGAGCTTGTCGATGACGGCGCGGTTGGATTCGACGGCGAAGTAGGCGACGATGCTCTCGGCGATTTTCGGGCCGATGCCCTGTATTTCGATGAATTGCTCTTCGGTAGCTTCGGCGATTTCGTCGATACTGCGGAAGCGGGAGGCGAGCAGGTCGGCGTTTTCGGAACCGACGTGGAGGATGCCGAGGGCGAAGAGGACGCGGGCGAGGGGGCGGGACTTGCTGGCTTCGATGTTGCCCATAATCTTGTCGGCCAGCTTTTCGCCCATCCGATCCTGTTCGAGGAGTTTTTCGCGTTCCAGGAAGTAGAGGTCGGCCAGGTCTTCAACCAGGCCCTTTTCGATAAGAATGGCGCACCACTTCTCGCCAAGGCCGTCGATGTTCATGGCGCCCTTGCTGACGAAGTGCTTGAAGAGTTCGAAGAATTGGGCGGGGCAGGTGGCGTTGGGGCAACGATGTTGGGCGTCGTCCTCCGTCTTCACAACCTGGGTGTGGCAGATGGGACATTGGGCAGGCATGACGAAGACGCGTTCGTCGCCGGTGCGGCGGGAGAGGACGGGGCCGACCACCTTTGGAATCACCTCGCCGGCGCGCTCGACGGTTACGTAGTCGCCAATGCGGATGTCCTTGCGGTGGATGTCCTCCTCGTTGTGGAGGGTGGCCATCTTGACGGTGGCGCCGCCAACGACGACGGGTTCCAGCATGGCGAAGGGGTTGAGGCTGCCGGTGCGACCGACGTTGATGCCGATGTTGAGGAGCTTGGTGACGGTCTGTTCGGCGGGGAACTTGTAGGCGATGGCCCAACGGGGTTCCCTGCCGACGAAGCCAAGCTCTTCCTGATATTGGAAGGAGTTGACCTTGACCACCACGCCGTCGGCATGGAAGGGCAGGTCGTGGACGCCTTCCAGCCACCCTCGATAGTAGTCCTCGACTTCTTCTATGGTGCGGCAGAGCCGGTTGTGGGGGCTGATGCGGAAGCCGAGGCGTCGCATCTTCTCCAGCGCGTCCCAGTGGGTTTCGGGGGCGTTTCCGTTCTGCGGGCCGTCGTCGTCGCGGTCTCCCACAGAGTAGACGTAGATTTCCAGGTTGCGGGAGGCGGTCATGGCGGGATCCAATTGGCGGACGGAGCCGGCGGCGGTGTTGCGGGGGTTGGCGTAGAGGGGTTCGCCCGCAGCCTCGCGCTCGCGGTTGAGCCTGGCGAAGGCGTCCTTAGACATGAAGACCTCGCCGCGAACTTCCAGCCGGCCGGGGGCGTCGTCCAGCAGAGCCAAGGGGATGCTGGAGATGGTGCGGAGGTTGTGGGTAACGTCTTCGCCGCGGAAGCCGTCGCCGCGGGTGGCGCCCTGGATCAGGCGGCCTTCCTGATAGGTCAGGGAAACGGCGAGGCCGTCTATCTTGAGTTCGCAGACCATGTCGAAGGCGTCCTCGCCGAGGAGGTTGGAGACGCGGCGGTGCCAGGCGGCGAGTTCCTCCTGGTTGAAGGCGTTGCCCAGGCTGAGCATGGGGAGGCGGTGGTCGACGCGGGCGAAGCCTTCGACGGGGGGAGCGCCGACGCGCTGGGTGGGGGATTCGGGGGTTACGAGTTCGGGATGGTCGGATTCCAGGCCTCGGAGTTGGCGCATGAGGGCGTCGAACCGGGCGTCGGAGATTTCCGGCGCGTCCAGCGCGTGATAGAGGTAGTTGTGGCGGTTGATCTCCTTGCGGAGTTTATTGAGTTGTTGTTGGATTTTGGCGTTCATGGTTGGCGGCATCATTGTTGGGGGATCGTCACCCCCATCTCAATCTTCCCCCATCGAGGGGGAAGAGGCTAATCGACGCCCTTGGGAGGGTTGTGCAAAAGTCTCCATCAAGGGGGAATGGATTATTGGAAGGAAATCAGGCGGCCTGTTGGGTGAGGCCGGCGGTGATGGCGCGTTCGGCCTGCTTGGAGTATTGGGCGATGTAGGTCTCCAACCGGACAATCTCGCTCCGGGCGTCGCCGTTGGCGTCGTCGCGAAGCTGCTTCCTCAACTGGACGAGCCGACGTCTGGCCGATTCTATGCGCTGGACGAGAACGAGGGCTTCCAGTTCCAGACGGGCCTGCTCCATTATGGTTAGAAGGTGGCGGCGCTGGGTCCGGGAGTGGTCGAGGCGTTCCTCTATTTCGGACATGGAGCCGAGGGCGAGGTTGAGGGGAGCGCGTCCGTACATGGCTTGTCGGGGGATGCGCTTCAGCTGGGTCTCGAACTGGCGGATCATGGCCTGGAGGGAGTTGTCGCGGGCGCGCATCTCCGCCAGGCTGAGTTTCAAGGCCGCCATAGCCCGGTTCATCTGTGTCATGGCAGGCGCCTCCTTTGTGGTGGATGCCCCGGAGGATGGAGCGAGATTCTTCGCTTCGCTCAGAATGACATGGGGCACGAGCGGAATCCGGGAGATTGATTTATTTTCAGCTGAATTATAGGAGAGTGGAGCGGGGTTATGTAAGGTTGGGGGTTGCGGATTAGGGGGAGTTGTGGGGGCGGGATTAGATTGTCGTTGGGGGAGATTCACCCCTATCCCCGTATCAAGTACGAGGCCGCTCGACCCTTCGACAAGCCCTTCGACAGGCTCAGGACGAGTTCAGGGTGAGCGGCTGAGGATGGGCTGGCGCAATTTGACTTGTTTTGGAAAACGAGTGTCTGTGAAGTTAATCTCCGGCTTGAAAACCTAATGCTTCCAGAGTCTTGCCGAGGGCGGTCAGGCAGTCGGTTATGTCGGATTCCGAGACGGCGCCGAGGTGGCCGATGCGGATGATTTTTCCTTCCAATTCGCCCAGACCGCCGGCGACGACAACGCCGTGCTCCAGGCGGAGGGTGTTGACCAAGGCCTTGGCGTCGATGCCGTCGGGAACGCGGACGGCGGTCACGGTGTTGGAGGCGCACCGATCGTCGGCCAGCAGTTCCATGCCGAGGGCTTTGACGCCGCGGCGGGTCACGTCGGCAATGTAGGCGTGGCGGGTGTAGGTCTCCTCCAATCCTTCCGCCAGCATAACGTCCAGGGAGCGGTCGAGGGCGTAGAAGAGGGGCAGGTTGGGGGTGAAGGGGGTCTGGCCCTTTTCCAGATAGGACTGGGCGGTTACGAGGTCGAAGTAGAAGTTGGTGGCGGTGGCGGTCTCGCGGGCCTGCCACGCCTCGGGGCCGAAGCTGATGAAGGAGAGGCCGGGGGGCGTGAGGAAGCCCTTCTGGGAGGCGGTGGCGACGACGTCGCAGCGCCAGTGGTCGGTGGGAAGGGGGACGCAGCCGAGGCTGCTGATGGCGTCGACGAGGAGGAGCTTGTTGAATTCGCCCTTGACGACGGCGGCGATGGCTTCCAGGTCGTTTTCGACGCCGGTGGAAGTTTCGTTGTGGGTGACGAGGACGGCCTTGGCGTCGGGTTGGGATTCGAGGGCTTGACGGAGGGTGGGGACGTCAACGTCGGCGCCCCAAGGGAAATCGAGGCGGGTGACGGAAGCGCCGACGGCGGCGGCCATGTCGGCGTAGCGGCTGCCGAAGGAGCCGGTGACGGCGGCAATGACTTCGTCGCCGGGGGAGAGGGTGTTGACGAGGGAGGCTTCGAGGGCGCCGGTGCCGGAGGCGGTGAGGACGTAGAGGTCGTTTTCGGTCTGGAAGACGCGCTTGAGGCGGTCGGTGACGCTGAAGAGGAGATCTTTGAATTCCGGCCCGCGGTGGTTGATCATGGGGCTGCTCATAAGCTCCATGATTTCGTCGGGGCAGGGGGTGGGGCCGGGGATTCTGAGGTTCTGGTTGGGGATTTTCACGGGGCCTCCTTTATTTTTTGGCGAGGCTAGTATAGCAGGGAAGGGCGTGGATATGTTTGCGGGTTTCGCCTATATGTTTCATGTAGGGATGGTAGCAGAGGTTGGGGGGCGGTGGCAAGGGGGGAATCGCCCCCATCCTAACCTTCCCCCGTCAAGGCGGAAGAGGTTTTTGGGAGCTCAGGACATGCTCAGGGTGAGTGGGGGGAGGATCGTTGTTATTGGGATTCGTTGAGGTTTATGAGGCGGGCGTAGCGGCGGCGACCAACCTGGATGACGGCGCCGTGGCGGAGTTGCAGCCAGGGGTCGCGGTGTCGCTGCTGGTCTATCTGCACGGCGGATTGGGAGAGGAGGCGTTTGGCTTCGCCTTTGGACTTGGTTAGCCCCGCGGCCCAAATCAGGTCCGCAGTGGCGACCTGATCCCGCTCACGATAGGATTTAATCTGCTTGGCCTCACGCGGCGCATCAATTGGGAATACGCTGATCTCGGAGTGGGAGATTCGGAAGCCTACCTCGGGGATGTCTTCCGGGAGCTGTCGGTGCTGTACGGTGCGCTCGAAGTGGGATCGAGCGTCCGCGACCTTAGCGTCGGTGTAGAATTGCTTTGTCACCTCTTCTGCCAGCCCTTTTTTGAGCAACATCGGGTTAACCGAATCGTCGTCCAGCGCCACTCGCATCTCGTCCAGCAATTTGGATGGTTTGTCAGTTAAGTATTCGTAATAGTCGAGGATTAGACTATCGGGGATGGACATGAGCTTGCCGAACATCTCCTCGACAGGCTCATCGACGCCGACGTAGTTGTCCAGGCTCTTGCTCATCTTCTGGACGCCGTCGGTGCCCACAAGAAGGGGCATCATAAAGCACTGCTGGGGCGTCTGGCCCATCATGGACTGGAGTTGGCGGCCAACGAGGAGGTTGAACTTCTGGTCAGTGCCGCCGAATTCCACGTCGGAGCGGATGGCTATGGAGTCGTAGGCCTGGAGGAGGGGATAGAGGAATTCGGTTATGGCGATGGGGCGATTGGCCTTGTAGCGGCGGGCGAAGTCGTCTCGCTCAAGGAATTGGGCGAGGGTGAAGCGGCGGGTGAGGTCGAGGACGGTGGCGAGGGTGAACTTGCCGAACCATTCGCTCTGGAGGACGGTTTCGGTGCGGTCCTTGTCCACCACCTTGAAGAACTGGTCGAGGTAGGACTGAGCGTTGGCCATGACCTGTTCGTGGGTGAGCATGGGGCGGGTGGCGGACTCGCCGCTGGGGTCGCCAATCTGGGCGGTCCAGTCGCCGACGATGAGGATGACTTTGTGGCCGAGTTCCTGAAGCTGGCGCAGCTTGCGGAGTCCGATGACGTGTCCGAGGTGGATGTCCGGTCTGCTGGGGTCGAAGCCCATTTTCAGCCGGAGGGGTTTGCCTTCCTTGAGGAGTCGGGCGAATTCGTCCTCTACGATTATCTCCACCACGCCGCGGCGGAGCACGCGATGGAGAACGTCGTCGCTTAACTTCATGACGACACCGCTGGGTTGGAGAGGATGGCCCGCGCTTGCTCCACGTCCGTCTCCATCTGACGGACCAGAGCGTCGACGGATTCAAAATACTGCTCGTCGCGCAGAAGCCTGACGAATTCCACTTCCATCGTCTCGCCGTAGAGGTCCCCGTCGAAGTCCATGACGTAGACTTCGACGCAGCGGGGGCCGCCGCCGAAGGTGGGGCGGACGCCGATGCTGGTGGCGGAGGGAAGTTTTTCGCCTTTGAAGCCGGCCCAGGTAGCGTAGATGCCGTGCTTGGGGGCGGCCAGATTGGCGGCGATGGCCAGGTTGGCGGTGGGGAAACCCAGGTCGCGACCACGTCGGTCGCCTTCGACTACCACGCCCTTGAGGGCGAAGGGACGGCCCAGCATTCGGGCGGCATCGACGACATGACCGTCGCTAATCATCTTGCGGAGGACGCGGCTGCGGATGGGCTGGGCGTCAACGGCTTTCGGTTCCAACACCTGCACACGGAAGCCAAATGCGCTCCCCATTTCGCGGAGGGTGGGAATGTCGCCCTCCCTGCGATGGCCGAGGGCGAAGTCGGGGCCTACGACGAGGGCTTTCATTTTCAGATTTGCAACGAGCATCTCCACGAAATCTCGTGCGCGAATGGAGGCCAGTTCCGTGGTGAAGTTGAGGTCCACCAGGTGGTCGACGCCCTGGGCCTGGATGAGGGTTTTTCGTTCTTCCCAAGGGGCGATGTATTCCACCTGAGCGCCGGGGATGAGGACGGAGCGGGGCTGGTTGCGGAAGGCGATGGCGCAGGCGAGAAGATTATCGGCGTCGGCGACCATCTTGAGGGTGCGGAACAGGCGTTGATGACCGCGGTGGACGCCATCGAAGGTGCCGATGGTTACCGCCGTGGCTTTGGGGGGGCGGACGTTCTTCAGCTGTTGCTCAACGGACACGTGGGGCTGCTCCGATGCTTGCTCTGTTTGCGAAACTCACAGGATGATGGGGATTCGGCAACGAATATCGATGGTAGCACAGATGGGAAAGGGGTAGCAATGAGGAGATGGCGCCGGCGGGGCGGGTTTGTCAGGAGCGGATGCGTTGGATGACGCGGGCGGCGGTCTGGTAGTCGCGGGCGCCGCGGGGGCCGACGGGGGGTATGAGATAGAGGGCGTCGGCACCTTCCCGGCGCAAGTTCTCCCAAACTTCGACGGCTATGTCCTCGCCTGAACGTCCGCTTTCCAACTGCCTCTGGTAACCGGGAGGGATGGGGGAGAAGGCGACCTGGCGCTGCCGGAGGATTTGCAGTCCGTAGAAGATCGGCGTCGTGAGAGGCTCGCCGGTTGCCGCTTTGCAGGCGGAGTGAAACGCCTTCACGGGTTGGGGGTCGAAGACGGGCTGGGTGAGGAAGAATTGGGCGCCGGCTTGTACTTTTTTGCGTACGAGGCGGGCGGCGCGCTCGAGGTTGCGGCTGAGGTCGATGGCGGCGCCTACGCAGAGGTTGGTTGCGCCTTCCAGGGGGCGGCCCCGGCGGTCGAGGCCGTGGTTGAAGTTGCGGGCGATGCGGATGAGTTCGGTGGAGGGGATGGAGCCGACGCCCGTGGGTTGTCGGCGCGGGGAGGATGGGAAGGGGTCGCCGGCGACGATTAGGAGGTTTTCCAAGCCGAGGGCGGCGGCGCCGAGGAGGTGGCTTTGGAGGGCGAGGGGGTTCATGTCGCGGGCGGCGAGGGTGAAGATGACGTCGCGGCCCGTGCGCTGGCGGATAAGATGGGCGGTCATGGCGGAGTCGGCGCGGGGGACGCGGCCGGGGTTGTAGTTGACGGAGATGAAGTCGGCGTCGAGGCTGCGGGCGTCTTCGAGGAAGTCGAGGGACGCGCCGCGGGGAGGAGAGAAGTCGCAGACGACGACGGGGCGGCGGGGGTTGGAGCGGTAGGCGTCGGTGATTTTGGGCATGGGGTAGGCTTTGGGGGAGATTGCAGCATAGAAGAGGGGACGAGTTGCGCTTACGGAGGGGACTAACCCGGTGAACGAATGGTGCGGTCGGCGCTGGCCACCTGAAAGGTTAGGGTCTTGGTTGGAGGGGAGTAGCGCATGTGCCAATTTCGCAAAACGCCCCTGCCAAGAAGCGACGGCAATTCCTCGAGATGCGCGTTGGGTTTCAGGATGTGCAGAGGGATGAAGTACATGAACGTAGTATTGTCCGTCCCTTCAAACATCAATGTCGCTTGCTCAACGAAACCTTCCTCAACACCGCCGATTCCGACGGAGGGAAAGGGGGTTGCGTCCAGGGCGCCATAGTCCAAGCCCATGCTTTCGCCGTCGCGGGGAGATAGGATAGTCCTATCGGACCCTGTATCCACCAAGAACGGGATTTTCAGGCTCAAGCGGAACCGGGGGACTGATAGGGTTCCTTCCAAAAGTGGGCGGCCCGTTTCCTCGTCAAACTCTCCATGCAGAATCAAGGAGCGAACTTCCGCGAGCCGTCGGTAACGTACCGAATAACGCAGTCATTCCTGGGCACGCCCAGCGAGTCAAGTTTCTTGCTAATCTCTTCGACGTTTCTCGCATGAGCCAGATAGCGGTTGTCGTAATATGCAACCATTTGATTGTTGTAGAGCTTGACAAGCTTCGGATAATCCTCCGTGAACTTGCGATTGGTTCGTTTGTAGGACTTCAAGTCCTTAATTCGCGACGCTATACCCTCGTGGTATTCGAGGATTTGCTCAAACATCTCGTCTTTTTCTTCTTCGCTGAGTTCTGGCAGCTTGGAGTGGTTATCCAAGATTATATGCACCATTTCGCCACCTCTCACGTGTGCGTCAACAATAGCCCTAACGCGGCGCGGGTGTCAATTATCAGGTTGACGAATTGGAAGGACGGGGCGGACGACGAGGGTATTCGCTTCGTTCTGAATGACACTTGGGCGGTGGTATAATGCGGGCCGCCGGATTGACGATGAACGAACCATCGATGCAGAACCGCCTCTATAACGATTTGGCCCACTTGTGGCCGATGCTGGACCCGCCGGAGGAGTACGCCGAGGAGGCGGCTTTCTGGCGTCAGGCGTTGAGGGAGAAGCTGGGGCCGGGCAGGCACGAGGCGCTGGAGTTGGGGGTTGGCGGCGGGCACCTGCTTTCGCATCTGACGGATCAGGTGCGGGCGACGGCGGTGGACATTTCGCCGCAGATGTTGGCGAACTCCAAGGCGTTGAATCCTGACGTGGAGCATCATCTGGGGGACATGCGCACGGTGCGTCTGGGGCGGAAGTTTCGGGCCGTGCTCATACATGACGCCATTTCCTATATGCTCACGGAGGAGGACCTGGCAGCCGCCTTCGCCACGGCCCGCGCCCATCTGAATCCCGGCGGAATCCTCATAACCGTGCCGGACTATTTTGCGGAGACCTTCGACGGCACGACGGTGCAGCATCGAACTCACATACTGGAAGACGGGGAGTTCACGTACATCCAGTATTGCACGGATCCCGACCAGTCGGATTCGACGGTGGAGACGGTGTTCGTCTATATCATAAAGAGGGACGACGGGCTGGAGGTGGAGACGGACCGGCACGTTACTGGGCTGTTTCCACTGACCACGTGGCAGGGGCTGCTGGCGGAGGCGGGGTTCGAGGTGGAGACGAGGCCCTACCCGGTGTATGACGACGACGGGGAAGGGTATTTGCTGGTGGGGACGCTGCGGGGGGACTCGTAGGGGCGGGGACTAGGAGAGATCGATGATGTCGAGGGGCGGGGCTTCGTGGATGATGCCCTTTTCGGCGGCAAGGCGATAGAGGGTTTCCAGGGCTTGGCGGCCTTCTTCGCCGAAGTCTACGGTGTCTTCGTTGACGTACATTCGGACGAAGCGGCGTCCGGTTTCGCGGTCGATTCCACGTCCGAATTGGAGGGCGTAGTCAAGGGCGTCGTCTTCGTGGGCGCGGGTGTAGATGATGGCGTCCTGAAGGGCCTTGGCCACCTTCCATCCGAGGTCGTCTCCCAAGCGACGGTTCACCATGTCGAGGCCGAGGGGGATAGGGAGTCCGGTCTTCTCGAACCACCACTCGCCCAGGTCGAGGACGCGGTGGAGGCCAAGTTCCTTAGGGCGAATCTGGCCCTCGTGGATGAGAACGCCCGCGTCCACGTCGCCATTCTTGACGGCGTCGGTGACGGCGTCGAAGTTGAGGAAGACGGGGTCGAAGGGGGATTGCATGTATATCTGAAGGAGCATGTAGGCGGTGGTGTGGCGGCCGGGTAGGGCGATGCGCTTGCCCGCGAGGGCGTCGGTGGTCATGGGAGTTTTGGAGACGAGGGCGGGGCCGTAGTTGCGGCCCACGGAGGAGCCGCAGGGCATGATGCGGTAGTGCCGGGCCACTTCGGGGTACACGGCGGCAGAGATGGCGGTGACTTCGAGTTCGCCCCGCTTGGCTCGCACGTTGAGGGCCTGAATCTCCTCAAGGACGTGCTCGATTCGGTAGCCCTCGATGGTGATGATTTCTTTGGCGAGGGGGTAGAACATGAAGGCGTCGTCGGCGTCGGGGCTGTGTCCGACACGGAGGATTTTCATTAGAGGCGCTCCTTTCGGGCTTGCGGCTGGGAAATCAGGCGGCGGCGGGCTGGGCCGCTTCTTCTTCGAACCGCGCGACCACTTCGTACATGGTGGTGCGCTGGGCGGGTGCGAATCCGGCTTCGCTGATGAGGGTCTTCACCTCGTCGACGGTGGTGCGGTTGTAGAATCCCGCCTCCTGCATGACGTTTTCGTCGAAGAGGGTGCCGCCGAAGTCGTCGCCGCCGAAGTGGAGGGCGACCTGGCCGGTCTTCTTGCCTTCGGAGAACCAGGAGGCCTGGATGTGCCGGACGTTGTCAAGGTAGAGGCGGGATAGGGCGATGATGCGGAGGTATCGGTTGGGGCCGGCTTCGGCGCCGATGCGCTTGTCGAGGGCGGTGTTGGCCTTCTTGAAGCTCCAGGGGATGAAGGCGGTGAAACCGCCGGTTTCGTCCTGGATGGCGCGAACGTGTTCCAGGTGCTCGATGATGTCTTCGTCCTGCTCCAGATGACCGTACATCATGGTGGCGGTGGTGCGAAGTCCAACGCGGTGGGCCTCCAGGTGGACCTGGGTCCACTGGTCGACGGTTCCCTTGGGAAAGAGGCGGCTGATCTTGTACTTGACGGTGTTGGACAGGATTTCGGAGCCGCCGCCGGGGATGCTCTCCAGCCCCGCTTCTCTGAGTTCCACCAGAACGTCGCGGACGGAGAGGCCGGAGACCTGGGACATCTTCATAACCTCCGGCGCGGAGAAGAAGTGGGGATGAACCTGGGGATGGCGGCGGCGGCATTCGCGGAGCAGTTCGGTGTAGTAGTCGAGGGGGAGCTTGGGGTTCAGGCCGCCCTGCATGAGGACGGTGGTGACGCCCTTTTCGGCGGCGACGCCGATCATGTCCATGACTTCATCTACGGAATAGGTATAGGCGTCGTCGTCGCGCTCGGTGCGGTAGAAGGCGCAGAAGGTGCAGTAGGCGTCGCAGACGTTGGTGTAGTTGAGGTTGGTGTCGACGACGAAGGTGACGACGGGGCGGGGGTTGTGGCGGTAGCGGGCTTCCATAGCCAGGGGGGCCAGGTCCAGAAGGTTGGCTTCCTGGAGGAGGAACATTCCCTCGTCCCGGTTGAGCCGCTCGCCGGCGGCGATTTTTTCTCTGATGGCGTTCAGCATTTCTATTTGCTCCTTCCCTTTTGTATTATTACGTCACTTAACTTAGACGGGTCAACTCTAAATGTGTTGAACTCATCAATGTTGCCTCTACGAAATCCAATCTGATATTCAATTCCTCCACGGTGCTGGTGGCTCAAATGAGTATTTGATTGGACTTCCCTTGATGACAATACCCAATAGATGATCTTGTCCAGCCACACTCCTACAAATACGAATACATCGCAATCTTCGGGCTTCAACTGTTGGAAATTCATCCAAATCGGATCATTCGATTGGTAGTGAAGTGCTCTGAATTGCGTACTCCCTCTACGATTAGTTCTTGTTGCTCTAGAGGACTTCACCTCTACCCGAACCCCTTCTATCCATAGGTCATACTGCCCATCGTAAAATGAATCCAAGCGTTTACTTGGCTTATGAAATCTTTGGTCCAGGTCTTGAATATGCTGCTCTGCCCAAATTCCTCCAAAGATTCGCGGAGCCAAGCCGTACAATTCCATATATCTGTTGGATGAAACGTACTCTTCACGAAGAATTTCGTATTGGGCGAAGCTCAAAATTCCTTTATCAAGCAAGAACGTCAACGTGTACTCGTATTCGTTGAAGGGATAGGCAGAAATAAGACCCCTCAAACGCGACTCAAGCAATTGTCTATCACATTTTCCTAACGATTGCGCGAGGGTCTCCATTCTGTCTCTAAACTGCTCTAAATCCACTAGAGCTTATCTCCGAAATCCCCTAATTCCGGGAAAGGATTCCTCCATTGCCAGCCCGCCTTGCCTGTTTTTCTTAGATTCTCAAGTCTTCTAATGGTTATCTCCGCAAATACCGGATCAACGTCAAAGGTATAAACACGCCTAGAGAGTCTTTCTCCAGCAATCAAGGTTGTACCCGAATGCGCGAAGAAATCAATGACCAGATCTTTCTCATTACTTCCTGACAACAAAATTCTCTCTATTGCCTTCAATGGCTTTTGGGCATAGCAGCCCGGAACATTCTCTTCCGCTCTATAGAAAACCTGTTGAATGTCCACCCAGACGTTGCCTGCTCGGATGAACCTGGACTTCCCCCGCTCAAGGTTCTCAGTGAGCTTGCCATTGACCTTCTTGTAGTAACCTCGAAGGATCTTGGGAATATCCGTATATTCGGCGTCTATTCCAAATCCGGGATTGCCCTTGACGTAATAGAGAAGTTCTTGTCTCACCCACATCCAGTTTCTCTGAGTACCATATCCCCTCTGATTCCTCATCGTGATGAAGTTTCGCGGCTTGAGATCGTTTGCGAAATCCCGCATCAGCACCATGAAATCGGGCATTGGCTCAAAGTTCTTCTTGTAGTCCGCGCCGAGCCAAACGTAGAAATGGGCGTCTTCCTCCATTACGCCGATGGCATTGCGTACCCATTGCCTTGAAAAGCGCAGGTAATCGGTCAAGTCTACTTGGAATAGATTTGCGCTTTTCGACTTGCCCACCACCACGTTGTACGGAGGATCATTTAGTATTAACGGGGTCTTCTCGTCGCCAACTATCGATTCTACGTCCTTGGATTTCGTCGCATCCAAAACCCCAACTCTATGGCCATATACGGGGTCTTCCCAAATTTCGCCATGCTTGAGCCTACAGTAGGGCAGCAACACATGCCTTGTGGCTCCGTCCAGATCTATCCGAGACAGCCTTTCGCGAGTCTTCCCCGATTCTGGTTCAGCACTGAAATCAAGGATAGTAGAACTATCGGCAGTCCCAGGCAGCACACCTTGGAGCAGATGATTTTCTTGGATTTTCAAGTTACGCTCCGCGGCTGTTTACCAATGACCACCTGGATGGGCTGGCATTGGCCAGGAGGTGGCGGAATTTTTGGATGGATTGGAGTTCGGGGGGGGCGAGGCGGTAGTGGAAGCTGCGGACGTATTCGATTACTTCCTCGGAGGTCATGTTCAGGTCCTGGCGGGATGCGGCGATTTTGTCCACGTCGGCCAAGCCTTTTTCGATGGAGCGGGAGAGGAGGGACTCCAGCCACCGGACTTTGACGTCCTCCAAGTCGCGGCGGACGACCCAGCGGGCGAAGACGAAGGGGAGGCCCGTCCAGTGATGCCATTCTTCGCCCAGGTCGTAGAGGTAGGGATAGCCGGAGACGCCGCGACGATGTTTCAACGCTTCGTCGCCGATGAGCAGGAAGGCGTCGGCGGGTTCGTCGCAAAGGGCTACGTATCGGCGGGGGTTTACACGGAAGCGTTTGGCGAAGAGGGTTTTCATAAGTTGGACGGAGGTGGAGGTTTCGCCGGTGACGCCCACTACGGCGTCGTTAAACTCGTCGATGGGACGCTTGGAATACAGGAGGATGCTGCGGGCCTTTTCGACGGTGGCGATGCAGAAATCGCCCAGGGGCGTGAACCTGTCTTCCAGTTCAAAGCAGGTAACGAGGGGCACCGGCCCGGCGTCCAAGCCGCCGTCAGAAGCGGCGGCGGACAGGGCGCGGGGCACGAGGGGCGTCAATTCGACGTCCGCCTCTGCGTCCATGCCGTTGTAGAAGACCTCGGAGTTGAGGTAGGGGATGCGTCCGATTCTAGTTGTCATAGACCTTGATGACGTTGTAGAGGGCGTCGCGTTCCACGGGCACTTTCCCGGCGTCGGTGATGAGATTGACCATCCTATCGCGGGTGAGACCGATGGGGCTTTTGGCCTTGGCGGCGTGAGAGATGCGTTCGCGGCCGATGGTGCCGTCGGTGTCGTCGGCGCCGAAATTAAGGGCGATGGAGGCGGTAGCTTCGTAGATGGTAATCCAGTAGGCCTTGATGTGGGGGAAGTTGTCGAGCATCAGGCGGGCGGCGGCGATGGTCTTGAGGTCGTCGAAGGGAGATGCCTGGCGGGCCACCAGCTGAGTGTCGCCGGTCTGGTACTCGATGGGGATGAAGGCGAGGAAGCCGCCGGTGTCGTCCTGAAGCTCGCGGAGGAGTTCCAGGTGGTGAACGCGTTCCTCCAGGGTTTCGACGTGACCGTAGAGGAGGGTGGCGTTGGAGGGGATGCCGAGGCCGTGGGCGATGCGATGGATTTCGAGCCAGCGTTGGGGGGTGGCCTTGCCGGGGTAGAGCATCCTGTGCATGCGGCTGGAGAAAACCTCCGCGCCACCGCCGGGCATGGACTGGAGGCCGGCGGCCTTGAGGCGGGTCAGGGCTTCCTCCGGCTCAATCTTCCAGCGGCGCCAGAAGTAGTCGATTTCGGAAGCGGTGAAGGCCTTGACCTGGCAGTTGGGGAACTTCTCGCGCATGGTCTTGACGATGTTTTCGTAGTGCTCGAAAGACCAGTCGGGATGATGACCGCCGACCATGTGAGCTTCGCGGATTTCGTCGTCCAGGAGGCCGAGTATCTGCTGCATGGACATTTCGTAGGCGCCGTCGTCGCCCTTCTTCTTCGCAAAGTCGCAGAAGGAGCAGGTGAGGACGCAGACGTTGGTGGGGTTGATGTGGCGGTTGAGGACGAAGTAGGCGCGGTCTCCCCACATCTTCGTCTTCACGTAGTCGGCCATGCGGCCCACGGCGGCGAAGTCTTCGGTCTGGAAGATGCGAAGGCCGTCATCGAAGGAGAGGCGTTCGCCGTCCTGGACTTTTTCCCATAGGGGAATCAGGGCGCGGTCGCGGAAGCCGATGCCCTGATAGAACTCTGCGTAGCTCATGGATGTTCACCTCCAAGTACGGACTCAATTGGGACGCGTTGCGATTCGAGAAGTATCCTTTTCAACTCCGGCAAGGCCTCGCGGACGGGGTCCGGGCTGCCGGTGTAGAGCCAACGAATGAGGACTTCGTTGACGGCCCCCACCCAGAGATAGGAAGCAATCCGGGTGTTTACGGGCCGGATGGAGCCTTCGGCGACGGCCGCGTCCAGGTTTTCTTCAATCAGGGAAGCGAAGCCGGAGTAAATCTCGGTTCGCTTCTGCTCGAAGGCGTTGCCCATACTGTAACCCTGAACGAGGAGGAGCTTGGCCAGACGGCGGCGGCGACCCAGAAGCTCAAGGGCGGTGGTCAGGGCTACTTCCAGCCGGTCGATTGCGCTGTCTTCCTGGGCGATTCTTTCTTCGATTCGGCGGACGAGGCGGCGTCCCAAGTGATCCATGACGGCGAAGAATAGGCGTTCCTTGCTGGAGAAGTGGAAATAGAGGCCGCCCTTGGAGACGCTGGTGCGGCGGACGATTTCGTCCATAGCGGCGTCGTGGTAGCCCTTTTCGGCGAAGACGGCCTCGGCCGCTTCCATGATGCGTTCGCGGGTTTGGAGTTTGGGTGGCAAGGTTGGGTTTCCTTTCGTCAACCGACCGACTGGTCGGTATTGTAGGGGATGGCGGGGGATGGTGTCAACGGAGGGGGCGAGCTATGAACGAAGAGCGTATCTTTGACGCGACAGCATAATGATGCTATGATGCTCATATGCGTACTACAGTGACCATTGATGATGACGTGCTCGCCGTAGCGAGGGCGCTGGCCCAACAAAACAGGACCAGCCTTGGCAGAGCAATTTCTGCCTTGGCGCGTCGTGGATTCAGGAACATCCCGCCAACTTCAAAGGACAATTGCGAGGCTGTTTTTGCAGTAGGCCCGGAGGCTGAGCCGATCACCAGCGAGGATGTCTATCGCGCCTTGAGCGATTGGCCTTGATTTCCTTACCGGATGTAAACGTCCTTATTGCTCTGGCTTGGCCCAACCACGTCCATCACGCCGCAGCCCTGGCCTGGTTTGACGCACATCGTGAACAAGGGTGGGCAACCTGTACTCTGACTGAAGCGGGTTTCATTCGTATTTCTTGCAATCCCGCGGCCGTGAAACTTACAGTCACCCCCCTTGACGCCATAGATATGCTGGGGAGGCTGACCCGCCTGGGTTCTCATTCGTTCTGGCCTCTGGACACGCCCGTTTCCGAACTCCCCAATTCAATAAGCTCTCGACTCCAAGGGTATCGCCAAATCACGGACGCGGTTTTGCTGCAACTGGCTATCCAGCGAAAAGGGAAGTTGGCAACCTTAGACGGTGGTTTGGCTGGGTTGGTTACAGAGAAGGACCGCGCCTTTTTGCAAATTATCCCTGTTTGAAATCGGCAGCATCCCAAGTCGATGGGCATGATTTAAGGTTGTTGCGGTGTACAGGAAGCGTGGGCTTTGGTGTAATGGCGGGAAGCTAGAGTTTCGTATGGGAGAAAGCGTATGAGCGGGAATGCGGCCTTTGTTTATCACCCCGACCTGAGCAGGCACGTGCTGCGGGGGGACCATCCCATGCGCCCTATTCGGTTGCAGCAGACTTATGAGTTGCTGGACGCGTATGGCGCCTTTCAAGATGCCGGCGTGATTGCGCCCAGGGCGGCGACGGTTGAGGAGCTGGCGTCGTTTCACACCCGCGAGTACATCGAGGCGGTGGAGCGGTTCAGCCGGAACGAGGGGCTGCACGACATGGCGCGGTTCAACTTCAGCCTGATGGGGGACAATCCCGTCTATCCGGGCATATACGAGGCGGCGGCGTTGAGCACGGGGGCGACGATGGTGGCGGCGGAGATGCTGGCGGAGGGGAAGGTTCGGACGGCGTTCAACATTTCCGGCGGGCTGCATCACGCCGCGGCGGGCCACGCGTCGGGCTTCTGCGTGTTCAACGACCCGGTGGTTGCCATCAAGTATTTTCTGGGTCGGGGGATGAAGGTGGCCTACGTGGACATCGACGCGCATCACGGGGACGGGGTGCAGGACGCTTTCTATGAGACCGACGCGGTGTTGACGATTTCCACCCACGAGTCGGGGCAGTTTCTGTTTCCGGGGACGGGGTTTGCCGACGAGATTGGGACGGGGGCCGGACAGGGATATGCCGTCAACGTGCCTCTGTTTCCTTACACAGGAGATGATGCGTACCTGTGGGCGTTCAGGGAGGTGGTGATTCCGTTGATTCGCGCCTTCGAGCCGGACGTGCTGGTGACGCAGCTGGGCATCGACACGCACCTGAGGGACCCGATAACGCATTTGCGTCTGACGTCAAAGGCGTTCACGGGGGCAATTGGAGCCTTCGCCGAGTTGGGGCTGCCGTGGCTGGCGACGGGGGGAGGCGGGTACGACCTGGGGGCGGTGGCGCGATGCTGGACGCTGGCATACGGGGTGATGACGGCGAGGGAGTGGGGGCAGGAGATACCGGCGGATTACGCCGAGAAGCACAGCCTGTATGGGCTGCGCGACGACGTTCCGGCGGCGTTGGAGGGGGAGCTATCGGCGCAGGTGGAGGGATACGTTCAGGCGTCGGTGGAGACGGTGAAGCGGTTGGTGTTTCCAATACACGGGGTTTAGGGAATTGTACGTGGCCCGGTAGAGAGACCCTTCGACTCCGCTTCGCTACGCTCAGGGTGACATGTGGCGAGAGAGAAGGGGAGGGTGGGTTTCAAACCCGCCCCTACAGCGATATGTTGTAGCGGAGGAAGGGAGGGGACTGGATTCCGGCTCGTGGGCCGGAATGACGGATGTGGGAGGGTGCGGGCAGGTTAGTTTACCTCTTTGAATTCGCCTTCGACGGTGCCGGGGTCGGAATCGTTGGGGGGCGCGGCGCCGGGCTGTTGGGGGCCGCCCGCGCCAGGGCCGCCGGACTGGGAATAGACGGCCTGGCCCAGCTTTTGCAGCGCATCGTTCAGGCCCGTCATGGCGGTCTGCATTCCCGCCACGTCGTTGGCCTCGATAGCGGTTTTCAGGGGCGTCAGCTTTTCTTCGACTTCGCGCTTCAGGTCTTCGGGGACCTTGTCGGCGTTGTCCGCCAGAAGCTTTTCCGTGTTGTAGACCAGGTTGTCCGCCTGGTTGCGGGTTTCCACCTCGGCCTTCCGGCGGCGGTCTTCCTCAGCGTGGGTCTCTCCCTCGCGCACCATCTCCTCCACCTGCTCCTTGCTCAGGCCGGAACTGGCCTCGATGACTATCTTCTGCTCCTTGCCGGTGCCCTTGTCCTTGGCGGACACGCTGAGGATGCCGTTGGCGTCGATGTCGAAGGCGACTTCGATTTGGGGCATGCCGCGGGGAGCGGGTAGGAGTCCGTCCAGGATGAAGCGGCCGATGGACTTGTTGTCGGTGGCCATCGGCCTTTCGCCCTGGAAGACGTGAATTTCCACGCTGGTCTGATTGTCGGCGGCGGTGGTGAAGGACTCGCTCTTGGAGGTGGGGATGGTGGTGTTGCGGGCTATCAGGGAAGTGGCGACGCCGCCCAGGGTTTCCAGTCCCAAGGTCAGGGGGGTGACGTCGAGAAGAAGCAGGTCTTGAACGTCGCCCTGGAGGACGCCGGCCTGGAGGGCGGCGCCGAGGGCGACGGCTTCGTCGGGGTTGACGCTGCGGTTGGGGTCCTTGCCGAAGATGGTCTTGACCTTGTCCTGGATGATGGGCGCGCGGGTCATGCCGCCGACGAGAATCACCTCGTCAATCCGGTCGGGGGAGAGGCCGGCGTCCTGGAGGGCCTGCCGGCATGGGCCGTCGGTCCTGTCAACCAGGTCCGCCACCAGCTGCTGAAACCGGCTGCGGCTGAGGGGGCGGAGCATGTGCTTGGGGCCGGTGGCGTCGGCGGTAATGAAGGGCAGGTTGATTTCCGTTTCCATGACGCTGGAAAGCTCGACCTTGGCCTTTTCCGCCGCTTCACGGAGGCGCTGGAGGGCCATGCGGTCCTGGCCGAGATCGATGCCGGTTTCGCCGCGGAACTCGTCTATGAGCCAGTTCATAATGCGCTGGTCGAAGTCGTCGCCGCCGAGGAAAGTGTCGCCGCTGGTGGACTTGACCTCGAATACGCCGTCGCCCATCTCCAGGATGGAGATGTCGAAGGTGCCGCCGCCGAGGTCGTAGACGGCGAGGGTCTTGTCGCCGCCGTCCTTGCCGACGCCGTAGGCCATAGACGCGGCGGTGGGCTCGTTGATGATGCGAAGGACTTCTAGTCCCGCAATCTGGCCGGCGTCCTTGGTGGCCTGACGCTGGGCGTCGTTGAAGTAGGCGGGGACGGTGATGACGGCCTGGCTTATCTTCTCGCCCAGCTTGGTTTCGGCGTCCTGCTTGATCTTCTGGAGGATCATGGCGGAAATCTGCGGGGGCGGGAATTGCTTGCTGCCCATCTCCACGGAGGCGTCGCCGTTAGCCGCCTTGACGATTTTGTAGGGGAGGGCGCCGGTCGCCCGCTGCGTCTCTGAGTCGTCGAACTTGCGGCCCATGAGACGCTTGACGGAGAAGATGGTGTTCTGCGGGTTGGTGACGGCCTGACGTTTGGCCATCTGGCCGACGTAGCGTTCGCCGGAGCGGGGGTTGACGGCAACGACGGAGGGGGTGACGCGATTGCCCTCGGCGTTTTCGACGACGACGGGTTCGCCGGCCTCCACCACGCTGGCCACGGAGTTTGTAGTACCCAGGTCGATGCCCAAGACCTTTGCCATTTTCTCTTCTCCTGTTTAGTTGTCTGAAACGGGGTCTGCGTCCGTGTCGTCGGGGGCTGGCCCGTCGTTGACGGCGACCACCACCTGAGCGGGCCGGAGCACCCGGTCGCTGATCTTGTAGCCGTCCCGGTACACCATAAGCACGTGTCCGTCGGCTACGTCCGCGCTCTGCTGTTCGTGCACCGCCTCGTGCTCGGCGGGATCGAAGGGCTTGCCGAGAGCCTCGACGCGCTCGACGCCTTCCAGTTCCAGCAGGGCTTGGAGCTTGCGGTTGATGAGTCGGAAGCCTTCCAGCCACGAATCGGAAGCCACGCCGTCGGGGGATTGCTGGACGGCCATCTCCAGTTCGTCGAGGATGGGTAGGAGGCGGACGAGGAGGCGCTGGTTGCCGTACTTGAGGAGGTTGGATTTTTCCGTCTCCATGCGGTTGCGGTAGTTGACGAGGTCCGCCTGGGCGCGCCGGAGGGCGTTTTCCAGCCGGGCCCGTTCTTCCCGGAGGGATTCGGCTTCCTGGGGTGCGCTGACGTTGTCCTCTGTATCGCAGGATTCGTCGCGGCGTTCCAATTCTTCCCTCTCGTTCGTCATCGCCACAGGCTCGGAGGCAGGTTCATCTCCCTGAAGAGGCGGTTGACTTCCCTGTCCATCAAGACTTGCATGGCGCGGTGATTCTCGTACATCGCCAGCCGTTCGTGCAGCTTCATCACGTGTTCCAGCAGGTCGAGGACGAAGCGGACGCCGGCCAGGTTCATGCCCATGTCCGTCTCCAGGTAGCGGATGAGGCGGAGCTTCTTCAGGTCTCTTTCCGAATACAGGCGAAGCATTCCGACGGTGCGGACGGGGCTTACCAGCCCCAACCTTTCGTACTTGCGGAGGGTTTGGGGGTGCATTTCGAGGAGGCGGGCGGCGACGCTGATGATGTAGACGCCCTGCACCTCGCGGCGGTTTGAGGGAAGCGGATCCCTGGGCGCGGACCGGCGGGTTCCAACGGGCCTTCGCTTGACTGACACCCGCACCGGCCTTCGAGGGATGGGAATGGAATCATGGAGGGTGTCCGACCCCTCCTCAAGTTGGGCTTCCGCTTGAATTCTGGTGCGTCGCTCTTTCAATGAATCCGTTTGAATGCCGGTGGCGTAATTAGTGTATTCATATCTTAATACTTGATATAATGCGTGTCAAGTATTATAATCCAGACAGATTCAGAGACGCTGATACGTCAAGTCTCGGATTGGAGGGCAAGATGCTGCTACTCAAGTGTTGCCCCAAGTGCAAAGGCGACCTTCTTTTGAGAAACGACTTCGACGGGTTCTTCCTGAGCTGCATCCAGTGCGGCTACGCGCGGGACTACCATCCGGCGCAGGCCAAGGAGGTTGCGTCCGGCAAGACGAAGACCCTGGTTGGAACGGCGGCTCGTTAGAGTCATTGAATCCGCGGAGTCGGACATCGGGCTAGGCCGCCATCTCCTTCAGGTTTTCGGAAACGACCAGTTTGGCTTCGGTCACGGACTGGACTTCTTCAGGGGTGTAGCCGGGCGCAATCTCCCGCATGAGCAGGCCCGATTCCGTCATTTCAAAGAGGCCCAGGTCGGTGCAGAGGAGCTTGACGGCGCCGCGGGCCGTGACGGGAAGGGTGCACTGCTTCAGGACGCGGGGCGTACCGTCGCGTAGGGTGTGCTGCATGGCGATGAAGACGCGCTTGGCGCCGACGGCCAGATCCATCGCGCCGCCGATGCCGCCGCCGCGCCGCCCCTGGGTCTTCCAGTTGGCGAAGTCGCCGTTTTCAGCCACCTCGTAGGCGCCCATGACCGTCAGGTCGAGCATGCCGCTGCGGATGATGGCGAAGGAGTCGGCGTGGTGGATGATGGACGCGCCATCGACTAGGCTGACGTACTGCCCGCCGGCGTTGACGAGGTGTCGGTCCTCCTGGCCCCTGGGGTAGATGGGGCCGTAGCCGATGACGCCGTTTTCGGAATGGTAGATGATTTCCTTGTCGGTCTGCTTGTAGTTGGAGCAGAGGGTGGGGATGCCGATGCCGAGGTTGACGAGCCAGCCGTCCTGGAATTCCTGGGCGAGGCGGTTGGCCATCTGCTGGCGGGATAGGCGTTGTTTCTGGGGCATTTTTTGTGTCTATTGGTGTCGGTGGAGCCAGTCCAGCATTTCGTCGAAGCCCGCCTCGCCGCTTGCGACGTCCACGGCGAGGTCTTCTACGGAGGAGTCCAGATTCACCGTCACTCCGTTGCAGTCAAGCAGCATCCAGGCGGCGAGTACGCCCGTCCGCTTGTTTCCGTCCCAGAAGACGTGACGGGCGATGATGCACTCCCCCAAAGCAGAGGCCTTTTCCTTAAGGGTAGGAAATTGGTCTACTCCAAAGACCTCGTTGCCTATGAGGTAGAGAGTGTTTTCCAGGCTCTCACGGCTCCGCAGATTGTCAACGCCAACATATTGGCCTCCATAAGAACCGACCAAATCCCTATTGAGTTCAACAATTCGGGCGACGTTTGGGATCTCTATTTGTCCGACAGGCTTTTCCATATCTCGTCGTACTTCTCCAAAGCATACTTCAAGCGCGCCTTGAACTTCTCTTCCGGAATCGGAACGTATTTGGTCCCGTTGTCATGATTCTCAGAGACGGCAGTTTCGGTCGTCGCTTGAAGGTTTACATTTTGTTGCGAGTCCGTTGCTCGTGCCATGTCGTTCAGCCTCCTATGTATATGTTACCAACCTTGTTGATTTTCTGCCACATCGGGAGTGGCGTCAGTCGCGGTATATGGCTTCTTCGTGGATGCCGTCTGGGGAGATGTGCACAACGCGGTCTACGCAGATGCCCGGGGTGTGGACGTGGTCGGGGTCCATTGTTCCCAAGGCGATTATTTCTTCCTCGACTTCGACGAGGGTTATGCGGGCTGCCATTGCCATGATGGGGTTGAAGTTCCTTTGGGACAGACGATATTGGAGGTTGCCGAAGGTGTCGCTGCGGTAGGCGCGAATGAGGGCGTAGTCGGCGTGGAGGGGGTATTCCAGGATGTATTCCCGACCGTCGATGACGCGATGCTCCTTGCCTTCGGCGAGTTCGGTGCCGACGCCGGTGGGGGTGTAGAAGGCGCCGATGCCAGCGCCGGCGGCGCGGATTCGTTCCGCGAGGGTTCCCTGGGGGACCAGTTCTCCCTCCGCCTCGCCGGCGTTGTAGAGCTTTTCGAAGTGGGTTGCCTGGGAAGGATGGGGGGCCGCCGTGAAGGAGCAGACGACTTTTCGGACCCTACCGGCTTCGATTAGCGCGCCAAGGTCTACGCGATGGTCGAAGGGGCCTGCGCCGGGGTGGTTGGAGATGGCGGTCAGGTTCGTCGCGCCCTGTCGGAGCAGGGCGGCGATGAGATTGCGCGGCGTGCCCGGCCCGGCGAATCCGGGCACCATGATGGTGGAGCCGTCCGGCACGTCGGCTACTGCTTCGTCGAAGTTATCGTAGACCTTGTTTCGCACTTTGAACCTCGATCGTTTTGGATAGGTATAAGATATTACCGCACTTGGGCGCGTCGCGTCACGGGGGCGAGATTCTTCGCTCCGCTCAGAATGACAGGTTGGGTTGAGAGAAAGGGAGGGTGGATTATGTCTTCTCTGTGGTGCACAATGGGGACAGCGCTACTAACTGAAAGGGAGAACTTCATGTCCCGTTCGTCATATTTTGGTACAACCCCCGCGCCGGACTTTCCCGACGGCCTCGCGTGGCTGAACACGCAGCGTCCCATCAGCATGGAAGAGTTGAAGGGGAAGATAGTCATTCTGGACTTCTGGACCTATTGTTGAATTAACTGCATGCACGTCTTTCCGCAGTTGCGGAAGCTGGAGAAGAAGTACGAGAAGGAGTTGGCCGTCGTCGGCGTTCACTCCGCCAAGTTCCCGGCGGAGAGGGAGACGGAAAACGTGCGGATGGCGATTCTGAGGTACGAGATAGGCCATCCCGTCATCAACGACAGCGAGTTCCGGGTGTGGCAGTCCTACGGCTGCCGGGCATGGCCGACGCTGGTGTTCATCGACCCGCAGGGGAAGGTAATCGGCAAGCACGAGGGGGAGATTCCGTATGACGCCTTCGACAAGCTGCTTTCGTCGATGGTGTCGAATTACGAAGGGGCGAACATCCTCAACCGGACGCCCCTGGACTACAGGCTGGAGCAGCCGCCCGAGGGGGTGCTTTCCTTCCCCGGCAAGGTTCTGGCGGACGAGTTCCGCAACCGGCTGTTCATTTCCGACTCCAATCACAACCGGATTCTGCAAACGACGCTGGAGGGGGAGGTTACGCAGGTCATCGGCGGGATTACCCCCGGTTTCGAGGACGGAGACTTCGTGCTGGCGGCCTTCGACCACCCGCAGGGAATGGCGCTGAGGAGCAACATTCTGTACGTGGCGGACACGGAGAATCATGCCGTCCGGCGGGTGTACCTGAACGACGGATACGTGGACACGATGGCGGGCAACGGGAACCAGGGGCCTTTCGGAAATCAAGGCGGAACGCTGAAGGAAGCGGGCCTCAACTCGCCGTGGGACCTTACGACGCATCGGGGCACGGTCTACGCTGCTATGGCGGGATACCATCAGATCTGGAGTCTGGACGAACTGACAGTGCGGGCGATTCCTCACGCCGGAAGCGGGAGGGAGGACATCCACGACGGGCCTGTGAGGGCGGCGGCGCTGGCCCAGCCGAGCGGCATCGTCAACGACGGGAGGATGCTGTATTTCGTGGACAGCGAGACCAGCTCCATCCGAATGGCGGACATCTCCCTGAGCGGGCGGGTGACGACGATAGTAGGGCGGGGGTTGTTCGAGTTCGGCGACGTGGACGGCATCGGGCCGGAGGTGCGGTTGCAGCATCCGCTGGGGTTGTGCATGTACGACGGGGTGCTGTACGTGACGGACGCGTACAACCACAAGATCAAGAAGGTGTTCCCGGAAACCCGGGCGTCTTTCAGCTTCCTTGGGTCAGGGGAGGCGGGGTTTGACGACGGGGTTGGCTCGTCGGCGACGTTCTTCGAGCCGGGGGGGATTGCCGCCGCGCACGGGAAGTTGTACATCGCGGACACGAATAACCACGCCATACGGGTGGCGGACATTGCGTCGGGGGAGGTGAGGACGCTGGAGATTAAGGGGTTGTAAGGCAGGGGGAGGGACCCTCACCCCATCCCTTCGACAGGCCCTTCGACAAGCTCAGGACAGGCTCAACCTTCCCCCATCAAGGGGGAAGAGGTAAGGGGGGAGGGATGAAAGGTGGGTCAGGGGGTGGGTATGCCTTCCTTGGCCAGCAATTCGTGGAGTTGGGAGAGGGTTTGGTTGTATTCGTCGAGGGGGAAGCCGTCAACGGATTCCTTCGCCTCGCCGGTAAAGCCGTCAACGACGCCCATTTCTACGCACTTTCGGATTCGCTCCGACTCCACCTCAACGGTGGGCAGCAGGTTCTTGCCGGTGAGTTTGGACAGGGCGGCGGCGAGACCCCATCCGCCCCAGTTGGAGACGCTGGTGATGATTAGCTCGTTGCAGGCCGTCCAGGCGGGTTCCTGGGGGAGACGGGGGAAGGTGGGGATGGTGTCTCGCAGAAGGCCCATGCCGATTTCATTGCCGCCGTCGCCGATGCCGACGGTGTGTTCGTGGAGGTCGAAGAGGGCGTCGACGCGGGCGGTGTGCTCGGTAATATCGACGGAGCGCATATTCCGGTAGAGGCCGTCCTGGGAGGGGCTGCATCGCTCGATGGAGATGAGCAGGGAGGGGTTGAGTCTGTCGAGAAGTCCTTGGGCGAACTCGCGGCTTTCGTCCACGTCGGCGATGGGAAATTCGACGACGGCGGCATCGGGGCCGGCGAGGGTCTGCATCACTTCGCCGCAATGCTTGTCGGTGACGTAGATGACGTCGCGGCCAAGGGCTTCCAGGGCGTCGCCGATGGCGAGGGCGCCGGGGGGGCCGTCGGTCTCCACGGCGTCGCCGTAGAGGATGTAGAAGCCGGTGGTTATGAGGGTGACGCCGGGCCGGTCGAGAACGTACTGGGCGGCCTGGGTGCAGAAGTCCTGGGGCAGATAGGGGCGGAGGTCGGTGATGCCCCGCTGGTCCTTCTGGAGGATGATGTCTTCGATGGTGGATGCAGGCATTTTTTCTCCTTACTGATAGACAGGCAATGCTAGAGGGCCGCGAGGTCGGTGTCGCGCATGTTGGTGATGAACATGTAGCCGGGGGCGTGGGTAATCATGAAGGGGGGCTTGGACTCCAGGGCGACGGCCTGGGGGGTGACGCCGCAGGCCCAGAACACGGGGGACTCGCCTTCCTTGAAGTCGGCGGCGTCGCCGTAGTCGGGCTGATGAACGTCGGCGATGCCGATGTCCTGGGGGCTGCCGACGTGGATGGGCGCGCCGTGGGCGCCGGGGAAGCGGGAGGTGACCTGGACGGCGCGGACGATTTTGGTGTGGTGGATGGGTCTCATGCTGACGACCATCGGGCCGGCGAAGCCGCCGGCGGGGACGGTGCTGATGTTGGTCTTGAACATGGTGACATTGTTGCCCGTCTCCCAGTGCCAGAGGGGAATGCCCGCTTCGACGAGGGCGGATTCGAAGGTGAAGCTGCAACCGAGGAGGAAGGAGACCAGGTCGTCATTCCACAGGCTATTGATGTCGGTCACCTCGTCGACGAGCTCGCCGTGGCGGAAGACGCGATAGCGGGGTACGTCGGTGCGGATGTCGGCTCCGGCGCTGGTTAGGGTGGGCTCGAACTTGCCGGGTTCCATGACTTCCACCAGAGGGCAGGGGCGGGGGTTGCGCTGGCAGAAGAGGAGGAAGTCGAAGGCCTCGGCCTTGGGCAGGACGACCAGGTTGGCCTGAACGTAGCCGGGGGCGAGGCTGCCGGTGACGCCGTCGTATTCGCCGTGTCGGATAAGCCGCCAGATGTCGGGCGGAGCTTTGGGTAGGGCTTGGGTAATCATGCTTTCTCCTTAATCTAAGGATGTCGTCTATATGAAGTTGTCGGGGTCGATCCCCCTGCTGGAGCGTTTCAGGCCCTCGGCTACGGCCTGGTAGCATTCCCAGATTTCCTTTGATGGAGGACGGGCGGCCTCCCGGTTGGAAATTATCCAGTAGCCGTCGGGGAAGGCCATGACTTCCACGTCCACCCCCGATTGTATCAGATGGGCCTTGACTTCGGGGTCGCTGGTCATGGGTTCGAGGACGACGGGCTGGAGTTCGTTCCGCCAGGAAACGTCGACGGCGCGGCCTATTATCTTCAAGGAGCGGAGGCGCTTGGAGCGGAAGAGGAGGGATGGGTTGTCGATTTTGAGGTTGGGGTCGTGGACGCCGTACCAGACGCGGTAGTAGAAGGGCTGGCCGAGGGTGCGCATGAATAGGAGGTCGCCGGGCATCCTGCCCCTGTAGTTGCCCTGGACGACGTTGGCCCAGTCGAGGTGGGGGTCTTGGAGGTGGATGAGGCCGATGGACATTTCGTGGCGGTCGCGGAAGAGTTCTTCGGGGCGGCCTTGCTGGGCCTCGTGGGCCTGGACGCCGATGGCGTTGAGGTGGTTGCAGAAGCTGCGGCGCTTCTGCTGATGGTTGCGAACGCCCCAACTGTGAAGCCATCCGGCCACGGCGCTACCTCCCGGAAAGGGGGATTATACCCTTAAAGGGGTTGGGGTAGGAAGGGGTGGGGCGGATTCGGGGTGGGGGGGCATCCGCTCGACCCTTCGACAAACTCAGGGTGAGCGGATGGAGGTCGGCCCAGGGGGATCGGATAGGGTTTGGCTCAGGGGGAGAGGGGCGACCGGCCGGTCGCCCCTACGGAGAACGGGCGGGTTAGCCGACCTTGCCGTTGGGGGGCGGTTCGGTGAAGTTCTCGCCGCGGGATTCAGCGTCCAGGCGGCGGGCATTCCATTCCTGCCAGAGGCTGCGCTCTTCGGCGCGGCCTTTGGCTTCACCTTCGGCGCGGCCTTCGTTGCGGCCTCTGGCGATGCCTTTCGCCTCGCCCTCGGCGCGGGCGGCTTCCAACTGCTTTTGACGGCGCTTGTCCAGCCATTTCTGGATGTCGTGAGCGATTACCATTAGCCGACCTTGCCGTTGGGGGGCGGTTCGGTGAAGTTCTCGCCGCGGGATTCGGCGTCCAGGCGGCGGGCATTCCATTCCTGCCAGAGGCTGCGCTCTTCGGCGCGGCCTTTGGCTTCACCTTCGGCGCGGCCTTTGGCGATGGCGGCTTCCAGCTGCTTTTGGCGGCGCTTGTCTAGCCATTTCTGGATGTCATGAGCGATTACCATTGCTGCCCTCCATGATTCGGTCAGGGTGAAGGATATGGCGGCTGAGGCCATCGCTATCGCGCCTTCCGCCATCAGCGCGTTGTGCCAGATCCTCATTATAGCATCATTGTCCGCGATTTGTATGGCGATGTTTATGCCGGTTCCTGGGATGAACACCAGGACGAATATCCCGAAGTACCAGGGCCGTAGGGGGGCGATGATGCTCCAGATGGATTCTCTGGGTTGGCGGTCAGGTTCTGGCGTTTCGATGGCGGCAGCCTCCTTCGGGATGTAATTGCAGGGGGGACCGGCCGGTCGCCCCTGCGGATTGGGTGGTGGTGGAGTGTGAAGGCGGCAGGGGGTTGTGTCAATGGGGGGAGGGTTCTTCGTCGCGGGGCCCAGTCGGCTCGACCCTTCGACAAGCTCAGGGTGAGCGGGGGGTGTTGGCTCAGGGTGAGCGGATGGAGGTTGGTGCGGGGTGAGGGGGGTTGGTGAGCGGATGGGGGTAGGCTCAGGGTGAGTGGGGGAGGGTGAGGGGATGGAGGTGGGGTGGCGGGGATGGGATTATAGAGGGTGGGGAAAAGGGGGCGCTCACCCTGAGCCTGTCGAAGGGTCGAGCGCGGGGGGAGGGGGTTTTCGGGAACGGGATAGTTCCGGGAGGAGGTCCCAACGCCCGTTGATGATGGCTTCTTTCTTTCTCCTCGTCCAGCCTTTAATTTAGCGTTCGGACTCGAAGGCTTCGTCGCGGGTGGGGAATTCCTGGGAGAAGACCAGTTTAAGCGGCCTTCGGTTGGTTGTGTAGCCGACGTATGCGCCGGTGTGGTGTTCGTGGAGCCGGGTTTCCAAGTCTTCTGTGTGGCCGGTGTAGTAGGAATCGTCAGAGCATTTGAGGATGTATAGGTGGAAGGGCATTTGGGGATTGTACCACTTGTTGGGGGTGGTTGCCTGCCTTCCCCACGCCCCGCGCCCCGTCCGCTCGACCCTTCGACAAGCTCAGGGTGAGCGGATGGGCCTTGGCTCAGAGGCAGGGGGTTGTGTCAATGGGCTGAGCCTCCCCCAAAACTGCCACCTCCCCCTTGCCACAAACCCCCAATCCTGCTACCATCCCTGACATGAAACATACATACCAATTCCGCAACTTCACAGGAGGCTCCACCAAACCCAATCCCCCTTCCGGTAAAAGCCCCCATTCGTTCTTACCACAACATATAACGAATCCCGAATTTCCCCCGAATCAGCTATGAAAACCCCCTTCGTATCCCACCACAGAAAAAAAGGAAGCCAAACGAAACGAATCACCTCTACTACAACAAGCCCTCTTATCTCCTCTCCCTTGAGGAAGAGGATTAAGCCTGTCCTGAGCTTGTCGAAGGGCCTGTCCTGAGCTTGTCGAAGGGCCTGTCCTGAGCTTGTCGAAGGGCCTGTCCTGAGCCTGTCGAAGGGTCGAGGGTCCCTCCCCCGCCTGTCCTGAGCCTGTCCTAAGCTTGTCGAAGGGCTTGTCGAAGGGGTGAGGGTGAGCGGGGGAGGGTAAGGGGGTGGTGTCGGCAGGGGAGTAGCCCTCACCCAGCCCTCTCCCAGGACGGGAGAGGGTAAGAGGGGGGAGATGGGGGAATTTGGGGTTGGTTGGGGGTTGTTGCGGCGGCTGAATTATTATAGGTTAGTGAACTATTATAATCCTTGCTATTCGGGCTGGGGCAGGCTTGGAGCCTTTTGAGGAGTTGGAGTGAATATGATATCGAGATCGGCGGGAATCGTACTGATGATGCTGGTTGGGTTGCTGCTGGCGCTGCCTGCGTCGGCGGCCCCGGCGGGAGCCGTGTCGGGAACCATCGAGTTCAGGGACGAGAAGGGCGGCGACGCGATTACGCACGTCAGCCTGAATGGGCCGGCGGCGGAGACGGACGGCTTCTGGTTCCAGGTTTCCGACCCCGACCTGAACGTCGTCAAGAAATACGAAGGGTTGACGGCCCACGTCATCACCACCTTGGGTCCTGTCACCGCCCCTTCCGGCGTATTCTGGTACGACGTGGTGGACAAGAACGGGGACGGGTGGGTGGACAGCCGGGACATCACCGGAGCGGTCATCGCCAACCCCGGCGAGACGAACGCGAGCCTGACCATCGGGGGCGTGAATCTCACGTCCGACCCCGGCCCCAACTGCACGGTCAATTTCGACAAGACCAACAGCACGCTGTCCGTCAATGACTGCGCGTCCTTCGACCATGACAACGACGGAGACACTGCGAATGTGACGATGAACGCGCTGGAGTTCTGGGCGGAGCGAACGCAGGTCATCGGCACGCGAGGGGCGGCGGCGCAAAAGGCGACGTATGAGTATAACGATTCACTATCCTCAGCAATGCGTCTGAACGCAGGGGAAGTCGACAATGGGGTAAGCAGCCTGATGCTACTCCCGGCCAGCGACAACGTCACGGATGATTCCGTGATTCCCAACTTTACGCTTCTTGGAGACGACCCCGGCTGGCTGGAGGTTATGCAGACGAATATGCCGGACATTGATCTGAAGGAGCAGATTGACGGCTCCGACGCCGGCGACGCGGCGGCCGCCACGAGGAAGGCCGACGTGGAACGCCTGGTTGAGCAGAACGTGCGGGCCTGGAACACAGGCAGGATGCCCTGGTACAGCGAAGTCAATAAGAAGGATTATCTGGAGCCGGACCTGATAGTCGAGGCGGATTTCACGGTGGGGCGAGCCGCTCACGGAAACATTGCGGCCGTTCCGGCTGCCCTGAGCATCAACGTGAAGGGCGCCCCACCAACAGATTTTGCTACCGAGCCGTATTTGCTGGTGGCGCGAGCATCCAGAGGGGGCCTTCTTTTCCAGGACACCACAGTTTCGGTGGAGTTTGGTTACATGGGCAGCCCCGGCGTGGCGTATAAGGACGGACTGCTTGGGAATGAGAAGGAACTGGGGCGGGTGACGGTCAGCAGCAACGGCCATTCCATAGGGGTCATGTTGCAGGAGACGGGCGCCGCCACGGGCGTGTTCGGAACTACTATCAAGATTTGCGACGCGAAGGAGTCCGACTGCAAGGCGTCTCAGGCCAACGAAACGGACGTCAACAACGTCATTTTGTCCCCAACGCCGACGACGCGGCAGATTACGCTGCCGGTGGACGCGGAGGGGGACACGATTACGATTAGCTACAAGGACGACGAACCCGGCGGAACCCGCACGGCGTCGGTGGTCGTCGACCCCAGCGGGCCTTCCTTCAGCGGGTTCGCGCCGGCCCACCGCTATGCGACGCGGGACGATGAGCCGACGGTTTCCTTCGAGGTCAGGGATGGCGCGGCGGGCATAAGCGGCAGCGACGATGACGTGGCGAGCGTGTACGTGGTCGCGGGCGTCTATGACCTGAAAGGCGCGGAGTCCAAGGACTCGGTGGTCTACGAACGGAACGAGGTGAAGCTGACGAGCGTGACGGACGGCTACGCGGCCTCCGTCGCCATCGAAGAAGGCACGGACGACGCGGACGAGTTGGACAGCGGGCTGCTGGAGAACGACAAGGAGTATGAGATTCGCTGGTGGGCCGTGGCGGCGGACAAGGCGGGGAACGTGGGCGTGAGCGACCGGGACGGCGCCACGAAGTGTCTGAACGTGAACAGCGCGGCCAACAGCGCCCTGCTGGAGTTCGGCAGCGAGCGGACGCAGGCGCAGTCGGACGCCATCATCCGGGCGTTGGAAGGTACGTACAAGAAGCAGGTTGGCAAGTCGGGGGACGCGGATTATGAGGAAGGGGAAGGGTGCGACCCCCACGTTGTCCGAGTGGACACGCGGGCGCCGACGCTGGTTTCGGCGGTTACGGGTTCGTGGCTGGACGGGGACGTGGAGAAGTCGGGCACGGACGCGAAGCGGACGAGCCTGGTGGCGGTGTTCCACGAGGCGTTGGACTGCGACACGGTTTCCGCCGACGACTTCACAGTCGGCGGCAGCGCGCCGAAGGGCGTCACGTGCAAGGAGAAGAAGGTGTACCTGGACGTGTCGGAACTGGCGGCGGACGCGAAGCCGAAGGTGGTCGTCGCGGACGGGTCGGTTTCGGACCGGGCAGGGAACGCCATAGGCGGCACGGACGCGTCGCGAACGGTTACGGCGGCGGACGGAATCGCGGCCAAGCTGACGATTACGGTCACGGGGACGGGCGAGGGGACGCGGCCGGTTACGAATAAGACGGTGACGATTCATATATCGTCGGACGAGCGGCTGTCCGGTCGTCCCAAGGTGTCCATCCAGAAGGTGTGGGACAATTACTCCCTTTCCGATGACGTGAGCGGCGATGAAGAGGGGCAGCCGGCGAGTCCGACGGGCGCCGCCAACGAGTGGAGCCTGAAGCGGGACTTCATCCACGGGACCGGCACGAACCCGAACGGGCTATACAACGTGAGCGTGATGGCCCAGGATAGGGGGTCCAGCCTGAAGGCTGTCACGGGGCTGACGGAGTTCGACAAGGATTCGCTGAAGGATAAGAAGGCGATTCTGTTCGAGGTGGACAAGGGAGTACAGCCGCCCGTGTTCCATCCCACGGAGGGAAGCAAGACGGACACGGAGAATCTGTTCGTCACGGCGAACTTCAAGCTGGAAGGGACGGAGTACGGGCTGTCGTTGGAGAACTTGTGCCGCAGGAGCAGCGACGACTTGACGTTGCCGAATGACAAGGGTGTCTGCCCCGACGGGTACGACAAGTACACGCCGCAGCACGCGACGTCATCCCCTTCCAGGGTGGTCACGAACTTCGACAGCCACAAGACGCTGACGCTGGCGAGCGCGACCTTCGATGGGGAGGACGTGACGGAGGAGGTGGAGTCGAGGGACAACGTGACGTTCCTGTATCGGCCCGTCGGCGCGGCGGTGGGAGAGCATACGCTGGAGCTGAAGGTGAAGGACAACGCGGGGAACGAGGGGACCTTCACGCTGAAGTTCGAGCTGACGGAGCGGGTGAAGTGGAAGCTGCCCATACATCCGGGGGCGAATCTAATTTCGCTGCCGGCGGAGCCGGTGGACGGAAGCATCGACGCGGTGTTCGGCGGTGAGCCGGATGTGACGTCGGTGGTTACGTATGACGCGGCGTCGGGGTTGTGGATGACGGCGGCGCGGGGCGCGGACGGCGCGTTCGCCGGCGACCTGACGTCCATCGGCGCGAAGCACGGGTACTGGGTGGTGTCGGACGGCGGGCTGGACGTGCCGGTGACGCTGATGCGGAGCGGTGGGATAACTATCTCGCCGGTGGCGATTGAGGTGGCGCCGGGGTGGAATCTGGTTCCGGTCGCGGACGTGCGGCAGCGCGCGGCGGGGACGGGGATAGACACGGACAAGTACTTCGCGAATATCGACGCGGACGTGGCCTACGGGTACGACGCGTTGACGGGGTCGATGGCGCGGCTGTCGCTGGCCACGGCGGCGGAGGGGCAGGCGCAGGACCAGGTGAAGGTGGGGAACGGGTACTGGGTGTACGCGAATGAGGCGGGGGTGATTGTTCCGTAGGGCGTCCATAAATATACAGGCCGAACCGGTGAGGAAGGGCGACGCGCCAGGGCGTCGCCCTTCCTGCTTTGGGCGCGTTGACGTAGAGGCGACCGGCCGGTCGCCCCTACAGGGGTTGTACGTTTGGTAGAGGGTAAGAGGGGAGAGATGCGGCTTCTTTTCCTCTCCCTTGAGGGAGAGGATTAAGGTGAGGGTGAAGAGGAAGGGGGCGTGATTGGCTTGGCTTGGTTATAATGTGAGCCTGTCATCCCGGCAGGCCAGAACAGGGACTGAAGGAGGGGTAGAGTCATCGATAGAAAGCCGGAACCGGAAAGGGAAAGCATTTGGACAACGCTGTACGAAAACAGGAATTGGTATTTCGGCAGCTTTCTGGTGATAGCGACCATATTGGAAGTGTTGGTCGTCACTGGAGAAATCGGCAAGCATGGGAGTATAATTGAGTTGTGTCGCGCGCTGATAGGCCCTTCGGTGCAGGCGATGGAGTTGAGCCTGATAGCGGCCTACGTGGTAACCGACACGGGGAGGATAATCGTGGTACTAGCGAAGTCGTTGGAAGACTGGTACAAGAATTGGCAGAAGAAGCGGATAGAGAACGCCCGCGCCAAGGGGCGGGCTGTGGGCAAAGCCGAGGGGCGGGCGGAAAACCAGCGTCTGTGGGTTGAGTGGAACGAGAGAAGGGATTCGGCCCTGGCCCGCGGGGAGGACTTCACGGAGCCCCCGCCCAACGGCAAGGCGTAGGGGTGCATTTGGCGGGCTGGACGTCCGCTTGACCCTTCGACAAGCTCAGGGTGAGCGGGTGAGAGTTGTGCGTTTAGGTGAGCGTAAGAGGGGGGAATTCACCTCCATCTCAGCCTTCCCCAATTAGAGGGTAAGCGTTGCGAAGTTTTGGGCGTGGTTGGTACAATCCACCCTATCCGGCGGGGGTTGGGGGCGTCGTCGGTCGTGTGAGCCTCGCCGTATACTCGGAGTTAAGGAGTAGAGCCTGATGTGGACTTGCGGTGCTTGCGGTACGGTTAATGGACCTCTGCGCGACGTGTTTTGCAGGAAGTGCGGCAAGCGGCGTATCGGCTGGTAGGCCTCTAACCCCGAACTCGCCTCCTCATACCACCCCTGCGGGAGGGGGATGGATTCCCGTTTTCACGGGAACAAGAGAGGGGGCAGCGGGAATGACGGATGGGGACGCTTGACCCTTCGACAGGCTCAGGGTGAGCGAGGGATGGCGGGTGGGATCTCCGTCTAGTTGTCTATGATGATGATGTCCCCGCCGGCTTCCCACTTGAAGGACTCGACATTGGAACCCTTGGGAACGTCGAAGATCATCCAGCCGTCCAACTCGAAGCCCCTCTCCACCGCCTGAGAGCCTCGGATGATGGGAATGTAGACGTTCTTGTTGGCGTGGAAGCCTTCGGTGGGCGCGCCCGTTGCGAAGGTGTTGACGGACTTGTACCGGCCCGTGTCCATGCGAAGTTCCGGCGGAAGGGCCTCGATGTCCAGCTGGGCGCGGGTGGCCGCGTGATTGCCTATCCGCGTCCGAATTACCACCAGGTCGTTTTCCTCGCCGGAGGGTCGGATTACGTGGTCCTGCACGGGGATAGTCAGCGTCAGCGTATCGTCGGCAACGGCGTAGGACACGGCGGCGCCAAGGAGCTTCAGGAACCGGGATTCCTGCTCCATGATCCCGTTGGGGTCTTCGCAAGCCATCTCCGTGAAGCCGACGGCGCCCGCGCTGAAGACGTTGGCCGCGGCGATGTAGTCGTTGGAGAAAAATTCGTTGCATCCGGCGTTGCCCCGGAAGGCTCCGCCTTCCATGAGTTCCAACGTCACGTTGGAGCCGGAAATGGGCTGCGCGGGGGCTACCGCCTCGCCCAGAGATTGAAGGGTCCAGCTGCCCGTCAAAGTTTCGCCGTCGCCTTCGTCGTCGCGCTGGAAGACAAGCGTCCTTACGGGCTCGGTATAGGCCACTTCGTCCAGAATCACTATCTGTTCCAAGGTGACCTGGAGGATGGCGCCCTGGTAGGTGCGGCCCAGAAAGGCGTAGGTGCCGCCGAGGCAGGAGGCGGTGAGCAGAGACGCCAGCAGGAGGCTCAGGGTGATTGCGGTTAGCTTGACGGGGGTGTTCTTCAGATATTTCATAGCGTAGTAGGGTATCACATACCTGTAGCGCTGAGGGAAGGCATCTGGCGCAGTCTATTGACCAGATTTGCCAGCGTGTTCAGCAGGTAATCTACCTCCTCGATGGTGTTGTGCTTGCCGAGGGTGACGCGAAGGCTTCCGCGGGCCAGATCCGCCGACTGGCCGAGGGCCAGAAGGACGTGGGAAGGCTCCAGGGAGCCGGAGGAGCAGGCGCTGCCGCTGGAAGCGCAGATTCCCGCCATGTCCAACCCCAGCAGGATGGGTTCGCCCTCCACGCCCTCGAAGGAGAAGTTGACGTTGTTGGGAAGCCGGTGGTTGGGATGTCCGTTGAGGCGGGCGTTGGGGATGGCCTCGCGGATGCCGTCGATGATTCTATCCCGAAGGGCGGCGCAGTGGGCGCTCACCCGCTCTCGTTCGGCGTGAGCGAGTTGGAGGGCGGCGGCCATGCCACAGATGCCGGCCACGTTTTCCGTGCCGGAGCGGCGCTCCCTCTCCTGGCTGCCGCCAAGCTGTTGTGGAAGCCAAGGGGTTCCACGACGGATGAAGAGGAGGCCGACGCCCTTGGGGCCGTAGAATTTGTGGGCTGAGAGGCTGAGCATGTCCACGCCCAGCTTTCGCACGTTCAGATCGAAGAATCCCGCGGCTTGGACGGCGTCGGTGTGGACGACGACGGTGCGCTTCAACTCCCGCGCCCGTTTCTTCACAGCCCGCGCGATTTCGGCGATGGGCTGGATGGTCCCGACCTCGTTGTTCGCCAACATGACGGAGACCATGATTGTCTCGTCGGTGACCGCCTCCAACACCTGCTCAGGGGTGACCATGCCATGTTTGTCCACCGGCAGGTAGGTAACGTCGAATCCGGAATCCTCCAGGTACTGACAGGTGTGGAGGACGGCGTGGTGCTCGACGGCGGTGGTGATGACGTGGCGGCCCGTGGGTCGCAGGGCGTCGGCGACGCCGCGGAGGGCGGCGTTGTCCGACTCGGTGCCGCCGCTGGTGAAGACCACCTCGCTGGCGCGGCAGCCGAGAATGCGGGTCACGGCGTCGCGGGCGTCGGCAAGGGCCTTCTTCGCCTCCTGACCGACGCTGTGGATGCTGGAGGGGTTGCCGAAAAGCTGCGTCATGTAGGGCAGCATGAACTCCAGCACGCGCCGGTCAAGGGGCGTGGTGCCCGCGTGGTCCATGTATATGACGTGGTCGGGGGTAGTCATGGTTTTACAGTCGCGAAACTGGGGGGATATTGTAGCACAGGGCGGTTGTGGAAGTTTGAAGAAGGGTTAGTTCATGGACTCCAGCACGTCCAGGTTGTGCATGGCGGCCTTCTGGGTCACGTAGCCGGCCAGCTGCCCGTCCTTCATCACGACAACCAGGGGGGAGCGGCGGGATTCTATGATTTCCATAGCTTCCAGGGCCTTCGCGTCGGGCAGCACGGCGGGGATGTTCTCCGCCGGCGTCATGGTTTCTTCCACGGTGGTGTACGTCCACCGATTGCGGGCCACGCGGGAGACGGCCCTGAAGGTAATCATCCCCAAAATCTGTTCGTCTTGGATGACGAAATAGACGTCCTGGCGGCTCTGAAGGACGTATTCCGTCGCCAGGGTCTCCAGGCTGATGCGCGGAGGCACGGTCTCGATGCTGGTGGTCATCAGGTCTTCGGCGCGATAGCCTTGGAGTCGCTTTCGAAGTTTGAACTGGCTCAGGCTCCCGCCGGCGGCCATTGCCAGGAACCAGCCGATGGCGGCCAGCCAGATGCCCTGAAATTCCCGCAGAAACAAAAGCATCGCCAGCCCGCCGACAATCATCAGTCCGGCCACCACCTGACCGCCTCGCGCGGCCAGGAAGGTTGACTGCCAGTAGTTTCCGGTCACGCCCCAGATGATTGAGCGAAGCACCCGCCCGCCGTCCAGGGGGAACCCGGGCAGCAGGTTGAACAGGGCCAGCGATACGTTGATGAAGGCAAGCGTAATCGCCATTTCGCCCAGATGAACGCTGACGTCCCTGAACAGGACGTAGGCTCCATAGAAGGCGAACGCGAGAATGAAGCTGGAGAGAGGGCCGACGCCGGCGATGATGAATTCCACCAGGGGCGTCCGCGCCTCCCGTCCGATGTGGGAGATGCCGCCGAAGATGAACAGGGTTATGCCCTTGACGGGGATGCCGCGGTTGATGGCGAGGACGCTGTGGGAGAGTTCGTGAATCAGGACGGAAACAAAGAACAGGATGCTGGCGGCGGCGCCCACCACCCACTGTTCCGTCGACGACCAGTAGGGGTATCGCTCCCCCATCCGGTTGGCGAGGAGGAAGGTGACGAGGGCCAGGATGATGAACCAGCTGTAGCTGATGGTGAGGGGGATGCCGAGGATTCGGCCCAGGCTTATGTTTCCGCCGAACATCTTCAGGTTTGAGCGGGGACGGCGGGCGGTTCGCGAACCACCCCTACGGATTGGGTGATGACGGGCGCGCTGCGGGCGAGGGCGTTGCCGATGAGCTTGTAGACGAGTTTGGCGGCAGTGTAGGCGCAGGCGTGGGGGCCTTCGTTGGGGGAGAGTTCCACAACGTCGAAGCCGACGATGCGGCGATGGCGGGCAACGGCGTCGATCAGCCGGGTTACGTGTCCCCAGCCCATGCCGCCGGGTTCCGGCGTCCCGACGGCCGACATCAAAGATGGGTCGAGGACGTCCAGGTCGATGCTTATGTATACGTCTTCCGTGAGGCGGTCGAGAATTTCTTTGAGTTCAGGCAGGCGCGGCTTTTCAGTGTTCCACAGGAAGGTATGCAGGTTTGGGGGCGGGTTCTGGGTGAGGACAAACTCTTCCCGGCTGAGGCTGCGGACGCCCACCTGCACGACGGGGCAGACTTCCATCAGTCGCCGGGCGACGCAGGCGTGGCTATAGGGGGTGTCCATGTAGGAATCGCGCAGGTCGCCGTGGGCGTCCAGATATAGGACGGAGAGGTTCGGGCGGCGCCGCTTCATGGCCCGCACCGCGCCGATTGCGACGGTGTGCTCGCCGCCGAGAAGCCCCACCAGCCGTCGCCCGTCGTCATAGGATTCGACGGCGTCGGCGACGCGGCGAATCATGGCGTCCGGCCCCGCCATGTGCGGCTCCAAGGCTGCCGTGGTATGGATTCCCGCCTCGGATAGGTCGATGTCCAATTCGTGGTCGTAATCCTCCAGATTGTAGGAGGCGGCGAGGATGGCGGCAGGGCCGTACCGCGCGCCGGTGCGATAGGAGGTGGTGCTGTCATAGGGAACGGGAATAAGGACGGCGCGGGCGGTTTCCAAGGCGCTCTGCTCGGGGGTGAGGGACAGGAAGTTGTACGGAATCCAGGGCGTCGCTTCGTCGACGGTCATCGCGTCGACTCAGAGGCCGGAGGGTCGGGCGGCGCCGGACGCCGTCAAGCCGGGTATGCACATCTGCGGGTCATAGTGCTCCAGCCCCCGGTCCACCAGCCACGACTTAACCCGCTGGAGGCCGAAGATGTCCTGCACTTCCCTCAGCGCTTTCTCCGAATCGAAGCTCTTGCAGGAGAAGATGTCGATGTTCACGTACCGCCGGTGGGGGAAGGTGTGGACGCTGATGTGGCTTTCGGCGATTACCACGAAGCCGGTGATGCCGGAATCCGACTCCACGGGCGCGTTATACCGCAGCACCTTGGGGTCGGTTATCTTCGTCATGCCCAACCGGACGGGATACTCGTCCAGGAAATTTCGCAGGAAAGACTGATCCCAAAGGCGTTCGGGGTCTGCTCCGTAGCCGTCAATGAGTAGGTGCAACTGGCATCACCGTCAAAAAACTGGTATATATGTAGCCGCTCTTGATGTTTGTCAAACTTGGGTAGTATAGAATATCATTTGCATCGCGTTCCGACAACGGAAGGGATAGCGGGTGGGTTGCCACCCCCATCCTGACTTTCCCCCATCGAGGGGAAGGGACAAGATGGATTCCCGCCGGCGCGGGAATGACGATTGGTTGTTGGAGAAGGAGTAAGAATCTATGGCCGGCATGGTCGAGGTGGAGAACCTCACCAAATACTACGGGAACTTTCCCGCCATCGAAGACGTGAGCTTCGAGGTGAAGCGGGGCGAAATCGTCGGATTCCTCGGGCCCAACGGGGCCGGGAAGACGACGACCATGCGAATAATCACCGGCTTCCTGCCTCCCACCTCCGGCACGGCTTCCGTGGCCGGCTACGACCTGGTGGACAAGTCGCGGGAGGCCCGCGCCCACATCGGCTACCTGCCGGAGACGGTGCCCCTCTACACGGACATGACGGTGGAGAGCTACCTGGGCTTCATGGGCACCATCCGAGGGATGGACTCCAAGCGCATCAAGGTTCGCACCGGCGAGGTCATCGACGCCTGCCGTCTCGGCGACTATCGCCGCAGCCACATCGGCAAGCTCTCCAAGGGCTTCCGCCAGCGGGTGGGCATCGCCCAGGCGGTGCTTCACGAGCCGGACGTGCTGATTCTGGACGAGCCGACCATCGGCATCGACCCCATACAGGTGGTGGAGACGCGGCAGCTTATCAAGGACCTGTCCGGCAGCCACACGGTAATTCTGAGCACCCACATCCTGCCGGAAGTGAGCATGCTGTGCAACCGGGTGCTGATCATCCACGAAGGGTCCATAGTGGCGGAGGACACGCCGCGGGACCTGGCCAACAAGCTGCAAGGGGTTGAGCGGCTGGAGGCGGAGGTGCAAGGCCCGCCGGAGGAAGTGGCGGAAGCCCTCAGGAAGATCCGGGGCGTGCGGGAAGTCGCCATCGCAACCGACAACCCCAACCACAACATCTTCAAGATACAGGCGCGGCGCGGGCTGGACCTGCGGCCCACCGTTTCCAGGATAATCGTCAACAACGGCTGGTCGCTGCTGAACCTTCAGCTGGTGAGCATGAGCCTGGAAGAAATCTTCCTGAAGCTCACCACGGAGGAAGAAGTGGTCGCATGAGAAACACTACGGCCATCGCGTGGAAGGAGATACGGGGCTACTTCACCAGCCCCGTCGCCTACGTCGTAGCCCTCATTTTCGTGGCCCTCGCGGGTTATTTCTTCGTGCGCAGCGTGGACTCCATCCTGACGGGAGCCAACTTCCCCGAAGCCAGCATGAGGGAGACGCTGACGCAGATTTCCATCTTCATCCTGCCGTGGCTGGCGCCGGTGTTGACCATGAGGCTGCTGGCGGAGGAGCAGAAGATTGGCACCATCGAACTGCTGCTGACGTCGCCGGTGCGGGACTGGGAGGTAGTGCTGGGCAAGTTCCTCGCCGCCATGACCTTCTTCATCGCCACCCTCGCGCTGACCCTCTGGTACGTGCTCATGCTGGAGTGGCGCGGCAACCCGGACATGGGGCCGCTCCTCAGCGGCTACCTGGGAATCATCCTCTACGGGGGAGCCGCCATAGCCGTCGGACTGCTGGCGTCCTCCTTCACCAGCAACCAGATTGTGGCGGCAGTCATGTCCCTGGGCATACTGGTGCTGCTGACCTTCCTGGAGGTGGCCGCGGAACAGGTGACGGGGGTCACCTCGACCATCGTAGGGCAGATGGGCATGACCACCCACTTCGACGACTTCATTCGCGGCGTGATTGACACGGGCAACATCGTCTACTACATAAGCCTCATCGCGGTATTCCTATTCCTGACCGTCCGGTCGCTGGAGACCCGACGTTGGAGATAGCTTGAACCGCCGACCGTATGACGAGCAGACGTCCGGCACAGTGCTGGACGCCATTCGCGACGTGGGCAGGGACATAGGCGCCCTCAGCTCCGTCTCCGTCTTTCTCGGCATCCTCAGCGTAGCCCTCAGCCTGGTGCTGCTGGTGCTGGTGCCCGGCTCCCGCATCTTCAGCTACATCCTGCTGGGCCTGGGGCTTGCGCTCCTGATAACGTCCCTGTTTGTCTCCCGCCGCCGGGTGGCCGAGTCCGTTTCCGGCCGGCAGGGTCGCTACGGCGCGAACACCATCCTGATGATTCTGGCCTTCGTCGCCATCGTGTCGATTCTGAACTTCGTGGCCTTCGACAATCCGGGGAGGCTGGACGTCACCAGCACGAAGCAGTTCACCCTGGCCCCGCGCACGGCAGAGATACTGAGCAATCTGGAACAGGAAGTGCGGGCCGTCGCCTTCTTCGACCGAAACAACCTGGACCAGGAGGAGAGTCTGGAGGTGGTGGACAACATGCTCCACGAGTTCGAGGTGCGCTCCGACCTGTTCTCCTACGAGATAGTCAACCTGGACGTGGAACCCACCCGCGCGCGGGACTACGGGGTCAACCAGCACGGCCAGGTGGCCTTCGAAGGGGTGGATACGGGCGCGGTCGAAGTGGTAATCGGCGCGTTCTTCGTGCCGGGAAATCCGATTGCGGACGAGCCGGACCAGTACATCTCCAACCCTCTGATTGAGCAGGATTTCGTCACGCCCCTGCTGCTGGTGACGGGCGAGGAAGACAGGAGCATCTACTTCCTCGTGGGTCACGGGGAGCGAAACCCCGCGGGGCAGACGGAAGACGGATACCTGGTGGCGGCGGAGTCCCTCAGAGCCGAAGGGTACGAAATTCGCGCCCTGGACTTGCAGACCCAAAGCATCGCGCCCCGACAGACGGGCGAGAATGAGGGCGAGTCGGTGGACGAAAACGCCGTCTCCCCCACGTTGATTGTGGTGGCGGGGCCGCAGAAGAATCTGCTGCCCGACGAGGAGGCGGCCCTGACCCAATACCTGAGGGACGGGGGCAGGATGCTGATGCTGCTTGACCCCGAAACGCCGGAGAGCTTCCGGGAGTTCCTGAAGCGGTGGGGACTGACCCTGGGGCAGGGCAACATCATCGACCAGCAAGACTTCATCGGCGAGCACAGGACGCCCTTCATCAGCCAGCACAACCCCAACTACCCCTTCACCGCCGGGCTGGGGCGCACCTTCTTCCCCGGCCTCGCCTCTTTGGAGCCTTCCTTCGAGCGAATACCGGAGGAGCGGTACGGCGAGATAGACCCGCCCACCGACCAGCAGTGCGTTGGCCAGTGGGCCGTAGGCGGAATCCAGGGGCTGCTGATTTGCTATGACGTTCCCACTTTCACCTGGAACGAGCAACCTTTCCCCCTCATATCACCGGAGGGGCTGGCGATTACGTCGGGAAGCAGCTGGGTCATCGACGACCAGACACGGACGGAACCCGACGAGGACGAAGACCGGGCGGGACCTTTCGTGCCCCTAGCCTACGTGAACGCCTACGGCCCCGTCGGCGAGGAGATTGTCCAGTCGGAAGACGTTCCCGACCGGGGTTCCCTCATAGTGGTGGGCGACTCGGACTTCGCCACAAACGAACACTTCAACAGCGCCGACAACGCCGGCCTGTTCCTGAATTCCGCCAACTACCTGGTGGGGGACGTTTCGCTCATCAACATCCGGCCCAAGCTCGTGCCGCAGCGGGAGTTGATTGCGACGCCCAACGAGTTCAATGTGATTCGCTACACCAGCTGGTTCCTGCTGCCCATCCTCATGGCCTTCGCGGGAATCCTGGTGTGGTGGGTGCGCCGGTAGCGAAAAGGGTCTCAATTTCCAGGAGATCTCTTATCCATGAAGCCAAAACTTCCTTCAGCAAAAGTGTTAACGCCGAGAGCAGTGGTTATCTCCAGGAGTCAATAAGTCTATGAGCGCAAGATTTACCATCGTACTGGTGGTCCTACTCATCCTGATTGGAGGGCTGGTGGCCGTCACCCAAGTCCTCCGCGTGGAAAATGATAGAGATGACCGTCCGCCCCGGCTGTACCGGGTTCAGGACGTGACCAACGTCGTCATCACACAGGGCGAGGAGAGCATAACCTTCGATAAGCGGGGAGGAACCTGGTACATCGTAGACGAGGAGGGCGGCGAGGACCTGGAGGTGGACATCGGACGGTGGGGCGGCGTTCCGTCCCTGCTGAACGGCCCGGCGGTTCAGGAAGACCTGATGAAGACGAAGGAGCAGAGAGATCTGTTAGGTCCAAGGTCCTCCTACGGCTTGGACCCGGTTCGCGCCGTCATCCAAGTAACGTCCGCCAGCGGGCAGATGGTGGTGGTAAATCTGGGCGACATCACGCCCACTCAGGACGGCTACTACGTCTCCGTGGAGGACCCCAGGGACAACCTGTACATCGTCCATAGCAGTTGGGTGGACGTGCTGGAACGGCTGCTGGCGGAGCCTCCCTATCCCGTCGAGGACGGCTAGGCCGGCATCGGAAGCGTCCATTCGACGCTAGCGACCCGGCCCGGAAGCATGGAAACGGTCAAGGGGGAAATCCTCTCCATCGGCACGGAGCTCCTCATGGGGGAGCTTACGGACACCAACTCGGCGTACATCGCCGCCCGCGCGCCGGCCCTCGGCATAGCCATCCAGCGCATGTCCCAGGTCGGCGACGACCTTCAACTGCTGGCGGGAGCCTTCGCCGCCGCGCTGGAACGCTCCGACGTGGTCTTCTCCACGGGCGGGCTGGGCCCAACGCAGGACGACCTGACGCGGGAGGCGATTTCGTCGGCTCTCGGCGAGGAGATGCAAGTCGATCCCGCCCTGCTGGAGGACCTGAAAGCCTGGTTCCGATACCGGGGCGCGGACATGCCGCCGCGCAACACCAAGCAGGCGACGCTGATTCCTTCAGCCGAGTCCATTCCCAACAACCAGGGCACGGCCCCCGGCTGGTGGGTCGAACGAGAAGGAAAAATCATCGTCGCCATGCCCGGCCCGCCGGGAGAGATGTACAACATGTGGCGGAACCAGGTGACGCCGAAGTTCAAAGGCAAGGTGCGCGGCCAGGTCATAATCACCCGCAACATCAAAACCACCGACCTGGCGGAGGCCGACGTTGCCGAGCGCATCGCCCAATTCGCGGAGTCGGAGAATCCGTACCTGGGCATCTACGCCAAGCACGACGGCATACACCTGCGGATAATCGGCAGGGGCGCGTCGGAGGAGGAAGCGCGGACGCTGATGGCGCCGGTGGAGTCGGGGATTCTGGAGATAATGGGGCCTCACGTCTGGGGGTTCGACGACGATTCGCCGGAGGGCGCGTTGGCGCAGGCGTTGACGGAGTCGGGGCTGACGGTGGCGACGATGGAGTCGTGCACCGGCGGGCTGATGGCCAGCACGATAACGGACGTGCCGGGCAGTTCCGCCTACTTCCGCGGCGGCATCGTCTCCTACAGCAACGAGGCGAAGATTGCCAACGGCGTCCCCGCCGCGACGATTCGCGACCACGGGGCCGTCAGCCCCGAGACGGCGGCGGCTATGGCGAAGGCGGCGCGGGCGCGTCTGGGCGCCGACGTGGGCGTGGGCGTGACGGGGGTGGCCGGCCCCTCAGAGCAGGAAGGCAAGGCGGTGGGAACGGTGTTCATCGCCCTCGCCACGAAAGACCTCGTCAAACCCCTCGCCCTACGCCTACCCCCCAGACGCGCCGTGGTCAAATACCGCTCCGTAACAACCGCGCTGGTGGAACTGACGCGACTGGTCAGGGAGATGGGGGGGCAGTAGGGATTGACGCTTGCTGTATGCCCGTATAGCCTAGCCTTCAATAGACAACGATACGGCAACAGTTGGAGGAAGGCATGGACGTAGAGCAGGGATTTCATAAGGAAATGGTCAGGATTTACGAAGCGGCGAAAGAGTTCGACTACTCTGCAATGCGGTTTCGCCAAATGGTCTTCGCAGATGGTGGGGTGAAGGCAGCCAAGAAGTTGCTGAGAGGGGATGGTATCTCGGAAGGACTTACGCGTCTCTGCTTGGAGGGGCAGCTGTGCATCTCGATGGAGGCACTGGTTATACGAGAGCCGTGGAGAACGCTGTTTACGGAAGAAGAGATAGAAACAGCTGAGACGCGCTTGAAGGAGTTGGGCTACGACTTCGGGGAAACGGGTTGAATCTGACCTAGCCTATCGGAATCATGTGGTCGTAAGTCTTGACTTGAAAGAGGAGTCTATTGGTTGTAGGCGAATAGTGCATCCTCCATCTATCCAAAATATTTCGCCCCAGCAGAGACGGGATGCTACCATTGTGCCTATTGGGCGGTATGATCACCAGGTTGATTTCGTAAAGATACACCATCTTCTTCCGTTCGCTGAACGCGACAATCGCCCGTTCTCTGTAAACACGGGCAGGCCCGCCAATCCCAATGGTTTTGCTCGGATTGATTAGCAGCGAATAGTCGAGTTGCAGCTTGTCAGCGTCCGTAGGCAGCAGGCTCGTACCGTCCGCCCCGGTATCCACACAAAACGAGACGTTTCCTTCAACGTTCAGCCGGGGAATATATAGACGCCCCTCTAAATAGGGGCGTCCAGTGGTGTCGCCGAATCTGCCGCGTAGCACGACTTCACAGAATCATGGTTCGAGGTTCCTTGTCAATGAACCTTACGATAGTTTGGTCGCGAGACAACCCCTTTTCGTCAATCTCTCGCAAAACGGATTCAAGAGAATCGCCGTGGGCCCTGACTCTGCCGGAGTGCAAAGCTATCCACTGATTCGGATAGCGTTCCACCATGCGAGGATGGCGCGACGATAGGCGCATAGCAGTCTTGCGGAAAGCGTGCAAGCCATCGTCAACCTTTCGGGCATCCCCAATGAGTTTGGCTATGTCATCGTTGTTCATGCAGGGTATCCCTTACGTCGCGCCCTAGTTCAGCCGGCCGTTGGCCAGCATTTCGGCGCGGTTGACTATCAGCTCCGTCGCCAGGTCCGGGTGGAGCGACTGGGTGTTCAGCGACAGGCTGTAGAGGGAGGGGTTGTCGGGGCTGGTGTCGAAGAACTTCCGGTAGAAACGCTGCCGCGCCGCGTCCGTCTCTCTGGTGAACCTGGCCGCCTCCACGGCGGTGAAGTTGTGCTTCCTCATATTGCGAATCACGCGGGTTCCGAAGGGAGCCGCCAAGCCGATGTGCAGCGCGTTCGGAAAATGCTTCAGGATGGAGCAGCCGCCACGACCCACGAGCACCAGGTTGTCGGACAACGCCATCTCCTCCAGCGCCTCGCCAATCGCGCGGATGAACCGCTGGTCGTCCACGAACTTGGGCGGAATGCGGGCTATCCGCGCCAGCTCCTCGTCCATCTCCTTCGAGTGTCCGAGAAAGGCGAAGCCCTCCCACGGGTTCACGTACACCGAGTTCCTGGAGTAGGCGTCAACCCACCGCTCGAAGAACCGATGCATCTTCTGCTTGATGCCGATGGAGGGGTAGTGCTCCCGACCGGCCCGGCCAACAAATTCGCCGATGGGCGCCTGCGCCTTCTCCGCCGCCTTCCTGAGCAGCAGCCGGTCGATGTAGTTGGCGTTCAGGATTTCTGCGACGCGAGTGCCCACCTCGGTGCTGCCGCTGCCTCGATATCCGTCGATGGTTACGATGGCCATGAGGGACTCCCTTCCGTCGGAAAGCCGACGCCTTGTTATGCGATGCTATAGCCGGATTATAGGATGGGGCGTCTGGGGCGTCAAGACAGCGTCTCCCTGACCCAGTCCGCCAAGTCTTCAATCACCTCTTCGGTTATCTGATGCGCCATCGGATACTCACGATAAACAGGCGAATACCCCGCCTCCACCAGCAAGTCCCTCGACTCCCGCCCCGCTTCCACCGAAATCAATGGATCGTGTAAGCCGTGGGCTATGAAGATAGTCTGATTCCTCTGCTCAGGCAGCCGCTCGAATAACTCCTCCTGTTCGTCGATGCGGGCGCTCAGGGCCGCCAGCCCGGCGAACGTCCCCGGACGCGGCAGCCCCGCCTGGTACGTCATCATCCCTCCCTGCGAAAACCCCGCCAGCAGCGCCCGTCCGTCCTCCACGCCGTGGGCCGCCATCATCTCCTCCACGAACGCCATCACCGCGTCCTCCGCCCGCCGCACGTCCTCCATCGTCTTCTCACCCAACATCGGCGCCCATGCGTAGCCCGTAAACCCCGGCCCGATGTCCACCGGCAAAGGCCCGTTCGGACACAGATACACGTAGTTACGCGAGTCGACGTGCGAAGCCAACACCGCCAAATCGTGCATATTCGCCCCGAAGCCGTGCAGCAGGAATATGAGGGGATAGACCTTCTCAGGCTGGTAATCCACGGGATAGACTCCCACGTATTCCAGGCCGCCTGCGCTGCCCTGCATCATCTTCATCCCGCCATCCTACCACCCCAGCCCCCAAACACCAACCCGCCTCCATCCTGTATCATGGACGAACCACCCCGACCCCAAGGGCAAAAAATGCACATCCGCGTCCTCGGCGCCCACAACATCGAGACCCCCCAGACCCGCCACACCTGCTTCCTGGTGGACGACTCCGTCGCCATCGACGCCGGCGGCCTCACGACCGGCCTGACCGACGACGAAAAGGACAACCTCCGTGCCATCCTCCTCACCCATCGACACTACGACCACGTGCGAGACCTGCCCAGCCTCGGCCTCCAGACTATGGACAACGGCGCGACCATCGACGTATTCGGCCTGCCCGACACCCTCGACGCCGTTTCCACCCATCTCCTCGACGGACTCCTCTACCCGAACTTCACCGTCCGGCCCACGCCCGAACGCCCCAAATACCGCCTGCACGAGATAACCCCCAACCGCGGCTTCAACGTCCACGGCCTGCAAATCCTCCCCCTTCCCGTGCCCCACGGCGCGCCCGCCGTCGGCTTCCTGGTTCGAAAAGGCTCGGCGACGGCGGGCTTCACCGGCGACACCGGCGGCGGCCTTCTCTCCTTCTTCGCCAACGACCCGCCGCCCCGGATCCTCTTCGTCGAAGTCACCTTCTCCAACGACGCCGACGACCGCGCCCGGGCCAGCCAGCACCTCACCCCCGCCATCCTACAGGAGGAACTCGAAGCCGCCCGACGCCAAAACCTCCCCCTACCGGAAATCGTCGCCGTCCACCGCGACCCCCGCCACGACCCCGCCATCCGACGCCAACTGGCCGAACTCTCCCAAACCCTCAACCTCCCCATAACCCCCGCCCCCACCAACGCCCAATACCGCCTCTAACCCCCAACCCATCCGTCATTCCCGCGAAGGCGGGAAGCCATCTTCCCTCCCCCGTAGGGGCGCTCCTTGTGGGCGCCCGCCTATCCCTTTCCTCTTGATGGGGTAAGGTTAGAACCTGTCCTGAGCTTGTCGAAGGGCCTGTCGAAGGGCCGAACGCCCCCCTCCTCCTAGCCTCTTCCCCCTCGACGGGGGAAGATTGAGATGGGGGTGAAGTCCCCAACAAAAAGCGCCATCAGGGGTTGACAAACGCCGAAAAGTCGTTCTATTATATCTACGAACCAATTATCTAACCACCCCAGGCCATGCGGCGGAAAGGAAAGGCAGCCATGCAGACCCACAACCGATACATGAACATCATCGCCATCGTCATAACCGCCGCTTGCCTATGGCTGGCAATCGCCTGCACGAAGGAGTACCCCATCGATTACCCACATTACGGTATACGAGTCATATCCTCGGAACTCTGTGAAATCGATATGCCTCTGGTGCCATCGTTAGAATATGTAGAACTGTGGGAGGCATCTGTTCAACCCCAGGGTACGATATCTTACGAGGTCTTGAAAAATCTCTCAGGATACAGTAGGGCACAACAGGCGAGGGGGATAAGACTCAACCCAGAAGAGTTGCGCATTGCTAGGGTCCTTCAAGTAAGTGAAGAACAATTCAAGAAGCATCCCTTTTACCTCTTCGCCGAAGTGGGAGAGATTGACACTTTGGGTGATTTATTGACAAACAATTCGAATGGTATACCGACGGACAAACTGGTTGCCATCATCTATCTTGACCACTTGGTCGACCTGCGCACAGTTCCACCGGAAGATAGGATACCGGCCTGCATCGCCGACGTTCCAGTCCACATTGTCGTAGGTAGGACCTTCGCAACACTCGGATCCTAGCCACAAGGGATCAAGAAAATCAGAAATAGAGAGGTGAAACAATGGGAAGACCAACCACTAATCACAGACCACTACGGGCGGGCATATCCATCATGCCGCCCTACGGCCCAAGCCAACGCCCCGCCGCAGGCGCAAATTGAAAAAACTGCCATCAGGGGGTTTACAAACGCCGAAAAGCCGTTCAGTTATTGTCTGCAAACCAATTATCGAACCCCCAGGCCATCCGGCAGAAAGGAAATGCAGCCATGCAGACCCACAAACGATACATCAACATCATCGCCATCGTCATAACCGCCGCCTGCCTCTGCCTGGCAATCGCCTGCACGAAGGAGTACCCCATCGAATATCCAATTGACGGGCTGCGGATCATATCCTCGGATAGTTGGGAACCCTGCGAAAACGAAAAACCCCTCAAGCCGTCGCAGGAGTTCATCCGTCTAGCAGATGAACAAGATCCAATTGAGATGAGTTATCCCACCGAAGCATACTTGAGGACGTTACCGGGATTTGACGAAGTGCGGGATGCTTGGCAGAAGAGAATTGGTTCAGAATTCAGGCGAGTGGAGGGAGTTCTTGAGACATACAGAGAACGGCTTGAGAGATACCCCCATTACGATTGGAGCTACCCTGTTCCCCTATTCCACCGGGGTGAGACACCACTCACCGACGCAATAATTGTAGAGGTGTATCTTGACCATCTGGTCGATCCGCGCACAGTGCCGCCGGAAGACCGGATACCGGGATGCATCGCGAGAGTGCCGGTACACATTGTCGTAGGCGCGAAGTTCGCAACGCCGGAATCATAGCCACAAGAAACCAAAAAATCAGAAATAGAGAGGTGAAACAATGGGAACACCAACCAGCAATCACAGACCCCTGCGGGCAGGCATCGCAATCATGCCGTCCGACGGCCCAAGCCAACGCCCCACCGCAAATGCAATTTGCAAAAATTGCCATCAGGGGGTTGACAAACGCCGAAAAGCCGTTCTATTATTATCTACGAACCAATTATCTAACCCCCAGGCCGCCCGGCAGAAAGGAAAGGCAGCCATGCAGACCCACAACCGATACATGCACATCATAGCCATCGTCATAGCCGCCGCCTGCCTCTCCCTCGCCACCGCCTGCGGAGGCGACGACACCGAATACGCTCATGGCGACATCATTACACCATCCGCTCCCTGCGGCCCTGACATTCCCCTCACGCCCTCGATTGAATACACCACGTTAGAAGGAGCAAAGGTCCCTCCTGAATACGAAGATTTTCTCTACGCTGCCAAGAATCCCTACATGATAGGGATAAAAGACCCAGAAGACAGAGAAGTGTTTATGCACAACGTACGAGTCATAGCGAGAGCCGAGAGGCTCCAACCTGAGATAGAGCGCATCCATGGGATTCTTGATAAGTACAGAGATAGGATCCGGAGGCAATATGTCTCTGACAAAGGCGGTCATGTCCACGGATATGCTGTGACAGGTATAGAAAATGAGACCGGAGAGTTAACGGACAAACTGGTGATAGAGGTCGACGTCATTGAGTATGTCGATCAGAGTACGCTCCCGCCTGAGGACCGTATACCTGAGTGTATGGAGGGCGTGGAGGTGCATTTCAGAGTATCGACAATATCTACCATCGACTACTAACCACAGAAGTGGCAAAAATTCACAATAAGGAGTTAAACAATGGATGTACAGAAGATACACATACCGCTACGAGCCGGCATCGCAATCACGCCGTCCGACGGCCTAAGCCAACGCCCCGCCGCAGACGCAATTTGCAAAAAGTGACGCCGGGGGGTTGACAAACACCGAAAAGCCGTTCTATTATATCTACGAACCAATTATCTAGTCCCCAGCCCACCCGGCAGGAAGGAAAGGCAGCCATGCAGACCCACAACCGATACATGAACATCATCGCCATCGTCATAGCCGCCGCCTGTCTCTCCCTCGCCACCGCCTGTGGGGAGGCCGCCGCACCGACTCAGGAAGCAACCGAGAATCCGACTGCTGAAACCCACGATCAACAAGGCGGCTGCACAACGGAGACACCGGAGTTGACAAGCAGGCTGAACACCACAGAGGAGGAATATCTGGAGCATCAGCAAGTTCAGCATCTAGCCTATCGTGTGATGTATCAAAACGAAGAATTGTTTTGGCGTCAGCCCAACGTCTACGATGTCAACACAGGATTTCTGATGGACAGCAATGGAGGGTGGACTAAAAAATGGGGCATCACCGTCTGGGTTAGCGAGAAGGTGGAACAGATGACACTGTCTGCCGAGGACCGGATACCTGATTACATAGATGACGTCCCGATTCGGATTGTAGAGGCGGAACCGCTGCCCGAAGCGTCTGAGAGCAGGTGTGTCATCTCCATGTGCGGGGTAAGTCCAGAAGCAGGCGAGGGGAGCATAACAACCATAAACACCCCCGACCGCAGGCGTCTGATCAGGCATAAATACGATCCTCTATTCTGGCGCCAGCCCAATGTCTCTGGCGTCGGATTGGGAAGAATTCGAGACGAGAACGGGGAAGTAACCAACAAATGGAGCATCACCGTCCGCGTCACCAAGAAAGTCCACTGGAGTCTTGTGCCTCCTGAAGACCGATTGCCCGATTGTTTGGAGGGAATCCCTGTACAGGTCTTGGTAGGACAACCGGCTCCGCTTGTTTGAAGCAGTGGACACAATGGCAGTTGGTTCCGGAACAATGGAACTAGATGCGACTCCGCATGAGTGGAGCAAAATAAAAGGAAGGAGAAGGAACAATGACTAACTTGAACACCCCAGAACGTAGGCGGGAGGTGCGTCGTAAGTACGAACCGCTCTTCTGGCGACATCCCAATGTCTACGCCGTCAGCCTAGGACGTATCCAAGATGAGAACGGAAACATTACCAACACATGGAGCATCACCCTCCGAGTAACGGAAAAGGTAGATCAGGCTACTCTGTCCCCTGAGGACCGGATCCCGGACTGTCTGGAAGGCATTCCCATACAGATATTGGAGGAACAGCCGTCCCCGCTCGCCATGGGACTCCCTGACAAGAGCCACCGTCCGGTGCTGCCGGGCCTGCAAGTAAAGTCTGCTACGCGTGATCCGGCGACTGGAGCTTTGAAGAAACTAGGCGAGGGTGGAACGTTGACGGGGCCAGCTTGGCGTGAAGATGGGAAAAAGGTCGTTTTGATGTGCCAACACTCTGTGACAGGAAGCATCATCGCCAACCCCAAAGGTGGCGAGATAATCTGTCAACCCACAGTAAGCGAGGCGAACATCATTGGAACTGTCCCCGCTAGAACTGACGCCAATCCGTCTTGGCATCCCACGGCTCCCAACGGTGCAAACTTCATCGATGCAACATACTTCATTCCGTCGGTGGGAGCTGATTTCGAGCCCCACAAGCACCCATCCCATACTGTGAGGCGTGTACTCTCAGGTGCCGTCGACCCCGTGGATGACGATTCCGATCCCATGGAGCTTCTCGTCGTAGGCGCTTATGGCGGTGAGGGCACGGTCACCGTAACGGACGTTGACTATACATGGCGCTCACAAGTCGATAATGCCTTCCTCACCGACACCATCTTGCTCGATGTCAGCAAACGCCCCATTCTTGGTGGCGATTCGGGATCCCCCTGTCTTGCCCACGTTACGGGAAACAAGTACAGGATGTGCGGCATAATCTTTGCGGGTGGTGCCAGCATTGGACACGCGTTTAAGGCAACTACGGCACAGAAACTTCTCAAGATTACGTTCGGCAACGCCCCACCGGTGGCCAAGGCCCGCGCATCGGCCGAGCAGATACGGCCCGGATCCCCGGTATTCCTGGATGGTTCAGGAAGCAGGGACCCGGAAGGATCCAAACTTTCATTCAACTGGAAGCAGATAGGCTTGCTGGAGTCGCCGGGCGCGCCCCAAGTGAAGATCAAAGACAACAACCGAGCTTACGCAAGCTTTACAGCCCCGGACAAGATTGGCGCCCTGAGCTTCCAACTCACGGTCACCGACAGCGAAGGAGAAGTGGACACCGCCACAGTCAACGTGACGGTGAAGCGGGCCGACGCCGGCCCTGACCAGACGGTCTACACGGGCGACAAGAGAGTCACCCTGGGGCCTCAGGGCGCAAGCGCCTCCTTCTTCTTCCTCAAGCCCATATATCTCTGGGAGCAGGTGGGCGAGGAGGATATGGGAGGCATAGCTGCCAAGGCGGCGTCCAAAGGAAAGTTGACCCTGCACAACGCGTCCGGCCCCAACCCCTGGTTCGAGGCCCCCAATGCGGCGCGAGAACTGGAATTCCGCCTCACCCTCATCGACTTCAAGAAGGGAACCGACACCGACACTGTGAAGGTGCGGGTTATCAACAAGCCAAAGGCGGAGGCCGGGGACGCCCAGACGGTCGACGCGGGTTCCGCCGTAACCCTGGACGGGTCCGGGAGTTCCGGCGACAAGCTGACCTTCAAGTGGGAGCATAAGAAGGCGGAGGCGTCTGATCCCGATGTTGTCCTGAGCGGCGATACGACGGCCAAGCCCACCTTCACGGCTCCTTCAAAGGCCGGAATCTTGACGTTCAAGCTCACCGTCACCGACAGCAAGGGAACCGGCGTCTCCGACGAGGTGACCGTCAAGGTGGTCGCTTCCATCCCAACCACGCCGCCGCCGCCACCCACGACGATAACGGCCAGTTCCACCACCAACAGCGTGACCGTTACCTGGAATGCCGTATCGGGAGCCACGGGCTACGTGTTGCAGTTGGGTAAGATGGAAGAAGACGAGGTAGTAGGCTACGACGACTTCCCCACCACGGGGCTGTCCTACACCGTGACCAACCTGCATTCCATCACCCGCTACTACTACCGGGTCAAGAGCAAGAACGCGGCGGGCGAAGGGTCTCCCAGCCCGGTGGCGTCCCTGGTCACCAAAATCCCGACGCCCAAACCCACGCCTCCTCCTCCGCCCACGACGATAACCGCCACTTCCACCGCCAACAGCGTGACCGTGACGTGGACTGCCGTATCGGGAGCCACGGGTTACGTGTTGCAGTTGGGCAAGATGGAGGAAGACGAAGTGGTGGGCTACGACGACTTCCCCACCACTGGGCTGTCCTACACGGTGACCAACCTGCATTCCATCACCCGCTACTACTACAAGGTTAAGAGCAAGAACGCGGCGGGCGAAGGCTCCCCCAGCCCTGTGGCGTCCCTGGTCACCAAAACCCCGCCGCCCCCGCCCCCTCCGCCGCCACCCGCTCCCAAACCCACGCCGCCCCCTGCGCCCACGACGATAACGGCCACTTCCACCGCCAACAGCGTGACCGTGACTTGGAGCGCCGTAACGGGCGCCACGGGCTACGTGTTGCAGTTGGGAAAGATGGAAGAAGACGAGGTAGTAGGCTACGACGATTTCCCCACCACGGGCTTGTCCTACACCGTGACCAACCTGCATTCCATCACCCGCTACTACTACAAGGTGAAGAGCAAGAACGCGGCGGGCGTAGGGTCCCCCAGCCCGGTGGCTTCACTGGTCACCAAAACCCCGCCGCCCAAACCCACTCCCAAGCCTCCACCTGTCACCCACGTGTGGAGCCACAGCAGCTACACCGGCTGCGGCCCCGGCAGGAAGGAGATACAGGCATGCTCCAACGGGCACTCCCGTCATACCAGGACGGTCAGCGCCTCCGATCCCCTCATCTGGTACGACTGGGAGTACACGGGCCGGACCCACTATGACGACGCGGACGGCAAACTCTACAAGGAACAGCGCCGCACCTCCCACTGCGGCGACACCGAAACCAGATGGGTGGCATCCTAACCCTCCCTTACCTGTAGGGGCGGCCGGCCGGTCGCCCCTACAATTTCATCGACAACGAAAAGGGGCGGCTCCACCACGGAGCCGCCCCTTTTCGTTTGCCACCCCCCTCCCCTCCAATCCCTCCCCCAACCACCCCCTTTTCCGTATTGACTATGACATAGCCTGTTGGTACAGTAGTTAGCGAAATTTTTTACACACTAACCCCACCCACAACCCTCTTTGAAGATAGATAGCAGATAATGTCGCCGAACAGGCTATTATCCCGCCGATGGCCCCTCGCCGTCGGCTTCCTGTCCTTGGTTGTTCTGCTTATAGCCTGCACCCCCGACCATCCCCAGTCCACCTTCGAAGCCGCAGGCCCCGTAGCCAAAAACCAGCTCAACCTCTTCTGGATAATCTTCTGGGCCTCCCTCGCCATCTTCATCGTCGTCGTCGGCGCCCTCCTCTTCACCCTCTTCCGCTTCCGCGAAAAGCCCGGAACCGCCCTCCCCGTCCAGACCCACGGCAACCGCAAGCTCGAAATCGCCTGGACCATCGCCCCCTCCCTCCTCCTCATCGCCCTCGCCGTCATGACCGTCCAGACCCTCTTCGAACTCGACTCCCCCAGCCAGGACAACCCCCTCCAGGTGGAAGTCATCGCCCACCAATGGTGGTTCGAATTCTACTACCCCGAATACAACGTCACCACCGCCAACGAAGTCAACGTCCCCGTCGACCGCGACGTAGCCTTCAAGGTGGACTCCAAGGACGTCATCCATAGCTTCTGGGTGCCCAAGCTCTCCGGCAAGATGGACATCATCCCCAACGTCACCAACAACACCTGGTTCAACGCCTCCGAACCGGGCCTCTACTACGGCCAGTGCGCCGAATTCTGCGGCATCGCCCACGCCTTTATGAAGTTCCGCGTCATCGCCCAGCCCGAAGACGAATTCCTCGGGTGGGTGGCGAGCCAGCAGGCCCCCGCCAGATTCGCCACCGAAGGCCTCGCCGCCGAAGGCTCCCTCGTCTTCAACACCAAAGGCTGCATCACCTGCCACACCGTCGCCGGGCCCGATTCCGCCGCCATGCGCGATTCCAGAACCGCTTCCTTCCTCGACGGACAGAACCTCGTCCACGCCCCCAACCTTGCCCACTTCGCCAGCCGCGGCTCCTTCGCCGGCTCCATGTTCGACAACACCGACGAAAATCTCGCCGCCTGGCTCCGTGACCCCGAAGGCGTCAAGCCCGGCAACCGCATGGCACGCCTCGCCGACGCCTTCAACGACCCCGATATGGCCCTTTCCGAAAGCGACATCCAGGCCCTCGTGGCCTATTTGCAGAGCTTGGAATGAAATACCCCTTCACAGAATGTATAATGCTAACCCCAGGGGGCCGGAACGAATCCCGTCGCCCCGAATCGAGGCTCCGATGAACATGGCAGGTGGCGTTCTATGGTAGCTGCTAACGAACTCATAGGCGGTGTTTTCGCCAAGCGCCCCGTGGCCCCCACGGGCGTGGTCGGCTGGATTACCACCATCGACCACAAGCGCATCGGCATCCTGTACGGCGTCACCGCCTTCATCTTCTTCATCCTCGGCGGCGTCGAAGCCTTCCTCATGCGCCTCCAGCTGGCCTCCGCCGACTCCACCCTGGTTTCCCCCGAAGTCTACAACCAGATGTTCACCATGCACGGCACCACCATGATTTTCCTCGTGGTCATGCCGATGGGCGCCGCCTTCTTCAACTTCGTCATCCCCCTCATGATTGGCGCCAGAGACGTCGCCTTCCCCCGCCTCAACGCCTTCAGCTACTGGACGTTCCTCTTCGGCGCCATCCTGCTGAACGTCAGCTTCCTCACCGGCGGCGCCCCCAACGTCGGCTGGTTCGGCTACTCCCCCCTCACCGACAACACCTTCTCCGGCGGCTCCGGCGTGGACTACTGGATTCTCGGACTACAGGTCCTCGGCGTATCCTCCCTCGCCGCCGCCTTCAACTTCATCGTCACCATCGTAAACATGCGCGCCCCCGGCATGAGCATGATGAAGCTCCCCGTCTTTGCCTGGATGACCCTCATCGTATCTTTCCTCCTCGTCCTCGCCTTCCCCGTCCTCACCGTAGCCCTAACCCTCCTCATGTTCGACCGATTCTTCGGCACCGTCTTCTTTGACGTTACCGCCGGCGCCAACCCCCTCATCTGGCAGCATTTCTTCTGGGCCTTCGGCCACCCCGAAGTCTACATCCTCATCCTGCCGGCTATGGGGATCGTGTCGGAAATCCTGCCCGTCTTCTCGAAGAAGCCCCTCTTCGGCTACACCGTCGTCGTATTCTCCGGCGTCCTCATCGGCTTCATGGGCTGGGGTGTCTGGAGCCATCACATGTTCACCGTCGGCCTTGGCCCCATCGCCAACTCCGCCTTCGCCCTCATCACCATGTTCATCGCCGTCCCCACAGGCATCAAAATCTTCAACTGGATTGCCACCATGTGGGGTGGATCCATTAAATTCTCCACCCCCATGCTATTCGCCATCGGCTTCATCGCCATGTTCATCATCGGCGGACTCAGCGGCGTCATGCACGCCGTCGCCCCCTCCGACACCCAGCAGAGCGATACCTACTTCATCGTCGCCCACCTCCACTACGTCCTATTTGGAGGAAGCATCTTCGGCCTCTTCGCGGGCATCTACTACTGGTGGCCCAAGATTACCGGCAAGTTGATGAGCGAACTCCTTGGCAAGGTGCAGTTCTGGCTCTTCTTCATCGGCATGAACGTCACCTTCTTCCCCATGCACTTCCTCGGCATGGACGGAATGCCCCGCCGCGTCGTCACCTACACAGGCGAGCAGGGCTGGGAATTCTGGAACGCCTTCTCCACCGCTGGCGTCTTCCTCATCGGCCTCAGCATCGTCGTCTTCATCCACAACGTCATCTGGACTGCCCGCAACGGCAAGAAGGCAAGCAACGACCCGTGGGACGCCCGCACCCTCGAATGGTCCATTCCCTCTCCCCCGCCGGAGTACAACTTCGCCGAAATCCCCACCGTTAAGGACAAGGACGCCTTCTGGGACGAGAAGTACGGCGAAGGCCCCGACGGGCGCCCCATTCCCAAAGTGCAGGGCGCTGCCCAGACGACTGTGGATGAGAAGGAGCACAACATCCACATGCCCACCCCCTCCTACTACCCCGTCATCCTCTCCGTCGGCATAACCCTCATCGCCGGCGGCCTGGTTTCCCACCTCTCCGTCAGCATCATCGGCGGCATCCTGGCCCTCTTCGCCGTCTATAGCTGGGCCTTCGAGCCCGCTACCGCTCCCGACGCCCCCGAACCGACCACTAAGCAGGGGGGTTACTGACCCAGATGGCCGTTAACACGCACGAGCCGGAACACCACACCTCCACCGGGCTGAACCACCGGAAGCTTCTCATGTGGACCTTCCTGGGGTCGGAGTGCCTCTTTTTCGGCACTCTCATCGCCAACCACATGATCAACCGCAACCAGGCGGCGTTCATCCACGACCTCCCCCCCTCCTGCATCCTCGACATCCCCATAACCTCCGTGAGCACCTTCGTCCTCCTGATGAGCAGCGTCGCGATGGTCCTCGGCGTCGCCGCCGCCGAACGCGCCGACGTCAAGCAGATGCGCCTCTGGATCCTAGCCACCGCCGTCCTCGGCATCATCTTCCTTCTCTTCCAGGTCTACGAATTCAAAGTCTTCGTCGATGAAGGATTGACCATCGGCACCAACCTCTTCGGCTCAACCTTCTTTACCCTGACGGGATTCCACGGCGCCCACGTCACCCTCGGCGTGATATGGCTCCTCTCCCTCTATATCACCAGCTTCAAGCGCAAGGACTTGCTCGTCGGCAACCCCCTGAACGTGGACATCGCCGGACTCTACTGGCACTTCGTAGACATCGTCTGGATTGTCATCTTCACCGTGGTCTACCTGGTCGGAGCCATCGGCCTCGACTGCGTTGAGGTGGGTCTGTAATGGACGCCATGCACGAACCCCGCCATCCTGACGAGAAGCCCCTCCCGAAGGTCTCCGTATACCTTCTGGTCGGCTTCATCCTGACCGTCGTCACCGCCATCGAAGTGTGGGCCTTCTACTGGCCCATCCCCGCCTGGGTCATCGTCACCAGCCTCATCATCCTCTCCCTGATGAAGTTCTGGCTCGTAGTCGCCTTCTTCATGCACCTGCGATACGACCATAAGCTGTTCTCAACCTTCTTCACCGGCGGCCTGGTTCTGGCCATTGGCGTTGTGCTTGGACTGATAACCCTCTTCGATAACTTCGACATCGGCAACCCTCCCCCCGCGGCGGCGGCAACCCCGCCGCCCGAAGTGGTTGTCGTTCCCGCTCCAACCCCGGAGGGCGCCGCGCCCGTCGGCACCGACGGCCCCTCCATCTTCGTCAGCCGCGGCTGCGGCGGCTGCCACGTCATCGAAGGAGTGACCGGCGCCGTCGGCGTCGTCGGCCCCGAACTCAACGGCATAGCGACAAGAGCGGCGACGCGCGTCGCCGGCATGAGCGCCGAAGACTACATCCGCGAGTCCGTCGAGCATCCCGAAGCCTTCATCGTCGAAGGCTACGACAACGTCATGCAGCCCCTCCGCGGCACCATGTCCGACGACGAATTCGACATCCTAGTCGAATACCTCCTAACCCTCCAATAACCCCCCTCTTGCTCCCGCGAAAGCGGGAGCCCATCCCCCCCGCTCACCCTGAGCCTGTCGAAGGGTCGAGCGCCCCCCCCCGCTCACCCTGCATCCCCTTCCCCCGCTCACCCTGAGCCTGTCGAAGGGTCGAGCGAACCCGAACCCCGAATCCCCCCTTCCCCCTTGACGCAGACCTTTGCATAATCCCCTTCCTCCCCCCCCCGCTCACCCTGAGCCTGTCGAAGGGTCGAGCGCGCCCCCTCTTATCCCTTCCCCCTTGACGGGGGAAGGTTAGGATGGGGGCGACTCCCCCTCCGCAACTCCGCCATACCCCTTTCCTGAACTCCCAAAAACCTCTTCCCCCTTGACGGGGGAAGATTGAGATGGGGGTGATTCGGGCGAGGTGCATGACGTTTTTGGCAGTTACGCAAAGCTCTCCTTGACGGAGAAAGGTTAGGCCTGCCCTGAGCCTGTCCTGAGCTTGCCGAAGGGCTTGTAGAAGGGATGGGGGCGTCTCTCACACCAACAGTATTCCCTCCCGTAGGGGCGAGTTTGAAACCCGCCCCATCTCGATACGCCCTCCCCCTACCGCTCGCCCTACCTCCCATTTCCCCACTCTTGCTCCCGCGAAAGCGGGAGCCTACGGGCTGGTCCCCTGCTCACCCTACATCCCATTCCCCCCCACCGCTCACCCTGAGCCTGTCGAAGGGCTTGTCGAAGGGTCGAGTGCCCCCAACCCACGCCCCCTGCTCCCGCAAAAGCGGAAGCCCATCCCCCACCATTGAATTCCACGCCCGCGCCCCCTAATATAATCCCCCCTACCATCCACGAAAAAATCCCCCGCCACTCCCAACAAACTGAAACACCCCCAAGCAATGAGCAGCCAACAGTCCAAAACCGGCCCTAACTTCCGATACCTCGTCCTCGCAACCCTGCTGGGCGTCTTCGCCCTCACCGTCCTCGGCAGCATCGTAAGAATCACCGACTCCGGCCTTGGCTGCCCCGACTGGCCCCTCTGCCACGGAAAGCTCATCCCGCCCTTCGACGCCCCAACCCTCATCGAATACTCCCACCGCCTCCTAGCCGCCGCCCTCGGACTACTCGTGCTGGCAACCCTGATAGTGGCCTGGCGACGCTACCGCAGCCGCCCCTTGATCTTCCGGCCCGCCCTCATCGCCCTGGTCATGGTCGTTGGCCAAAGCCTGCTCGGCGGCGCCGCCGTCCTTACGGAACTGTCGTCAATCGTAGTTATGATTCACATGGCGATGGCCCAGGCCCTCCTCGCCTGCTTCATCCTCATAACCCTCGACGCCTGGCGCCGCCTCTCCTTCACCCCCACGAAAATTGACAACCGCGTCCTCATACCCGCGACCGCCGCCCTCGGCGTCTACCTCCTCATCCTGTCCGGCTCCTACGTTGCCCTCACCGGCGCCGCCGGAGCCTGCAACCAGTGGCCCCTATGCCAGGACGGAAATCTCTGGATAGTCTCCGAACTCCCCCTAATCCACGTCGCCCACCGATTCGCCTCCCTCCTCGCCCTCCCCCTCATCGCCGCCGCCGCATGGACGTCCCTCCGCCCCCCGTCCCGCCCCGACGTGCGTCTGATGACCCTCCTCGCCCTGACCATCTTCGCCGCCCAGGTCCTCGTCGGCGCCCTCGCCGTATGGTGGGGACTCCCCACCGCCCTCCGCGCCCTCCACGTCGCCCTCGCCACCCTAACCTGGGCCACCCTCGTCGCCGCCACCCTCCTCCCCCTCACGCGACGGACAAGGCGGATTCTTCCTTAAGCCACTGGATATGTCTCGTGAAAGAACACCTACGCTTTGGTAAAAGTAATAGCCCAATCCCCGGAAGCATCCACGCTAACCACCTGTGTGCCTGCCGTCAGCCCGAAAAGGCCACCTACCGATACCGTAACCTCCCCCGACCAATCCGATGCAATCTCATTAGCGGGGATTTCAAAATTGGAGCCATCGACGGATTCCATGATGACGATGAAGTTATCTTCCAGGCAGTCGCCAAGGCTACAATCTTCGTTATCACTGACGGTCAGGGAGACAATCCAGACTCCTTCAGAGAAAAGGGGTATTGTCTCTACGGCAGTGCCTGATCCGCTAATTGAAACGGGGGCGTCAGGATCATCGGGAGGCGCTTGAGGAAGAGCCAAATTGAAGGCAATAGTCCAATCGCCGGTCGCATCTACACTCACTACCTGTTTTCCCGCCGACAGTCCGAAAAGCCCTCCCACCGCAACCGTTACTTCTCCTGACCAATCCTTTGCAATCTCATTGGCAGGGGCTTCGAAATTTGACCCATCAACGGATTCTATAGTGACGATGAAGTTGTCTTCCAGGCAGGCCCCAAAGCTGCAATCTTCATTTCCGTTTACGTTCAGATCAACTATCCACACCCCTTCAGAATCTAATGAAATTGTCTCCACGGCTGTTCCCGACCCAGTAATTTCAACGGGTTCGGGAGTCGGCGGTTGTGTGGGAGACTGCGTAGGCTCAGGAGTAGATGTGATAGTAGGCGTGGGAGTAGGCGTTGGTGGTTCAATCGGGACAGGTGTGGGTTGTGCAGTAGGAGTAGTGATTGGTGTCGATGGTTGAGTTGGCGTAGATTGAGGCTGACGCGCAGGAGTAGGTTCGGGGGTTAGTGGCTGAGTAGGTTCCGGTGTTGGTTGAGGAGTGGGGATTGGTGTTGGTTGAGGAGTGGGGATTGGTGTTGGTGGTTGAGTAGGGGGCGGCTCTGGGGTAGTAGTTAGGGTAGGTGGGGGCGTAAGCGTCGGACTCACCGTTAGGGCAGATACAGTAGTCTGCGTGTTTGAAGTTAAGCTGGAAAGTTGTTCTTGAACAGTGTCTGAGGATATGGCAAAGCCGACGTTATAAACAGGCCTGCCGCTTTGGGTCTCTTCCCGACGGAAGGTGTTGATGCCCATGATCGCCCCCTCTTTGGAGAGGAGAGGCCCTCCGCTATTGCCGGGATTGAGGGAAGCATCAGTCTGAATTACGTGGGCTTGATGATTGTTATCGTACCTGGTGGCGGAAACGATTCCGCGGGTGACAGAGGCCTCCCCCGGAAGCCCGACAGGATAGCCCATAGCCAAGACTTCATCGCCGGGCTTCAATTCTGAAGCGTTGCCGAAAGGGAGTGCATGGAAGTCGCTACAACAGATGCGTAGAGTAGCTAGGTCACGGAGGGCATCTGAGCCTAGTATCTCGGCGTTATGAACAGCGGAGTCGTTGACCTCTACCTGGATGTAAATTGCGTTCTCGACGACGTGATGGTTAGTGAGAATCAGCGCATTGGGGCCGTCAATTCCAACGATTACGCCGGAACCGTCACCCTTATCGGTACGAACGCGGACGATGGAAGGCCGAGCCTTTTCAATCACGGTGCTCATAGTGGGCGTTGGTTCGGAATTCGATGTTAGTGGTGTGAGTACAAAAACACTGGTTGCCGATTGAGTTGGTGTGGGCGTAGAGGCCGAAGAAGGAGTGCTAGCTTGGTTAATGTTTGCGGGCCGTGTCGGGATTACATTAGTCGGTTGTACTGGATCAGAATCATCTTCTTCAATTTTGTACGCCAAGCTTGCGGAAACGACAAACAATAGCACGACAACCGCGATCACCTTCAAATGAAGCCTCGTCTCTACGATATGGTAATGATAATCTGGTTGTCTACAACCGGCTGTTCAAACGATGGCAACCCTACTCGCCGGCCCGCAGAAATACCGAATGGAATCCGAGGTCTATCGGGCGTTCTCCAACACGATGGATGCTGAACCTCCCCAGGCCGAACTTCTCGCAGCCGATGTCGTAAGCGTCGCCCTCGTCGTTGTATATGGCGACCACGTTGCCGCCATGAAGCAGAACCGTCCTGCCCCAATGCTCAGCTTCCATCCGGTCTTTGACGGAATCGAAGGCCGCTTTATTCTTCTCCAGTTCGGCAATCACCTCAGGCGGATGCAAAGCGCTGCCGACAATTTCACCCGGTGCGTTCATAGTATCACCCCTCAGCCCCTTTGCTAAGTTTGTCGCCACCCCCCAAGCCCTAACCCCCCGCCAAACCCTCCTTCGCAATCCCCACCAACTGCGCGAACGCCTCCGGGTCCCTCACCGCCGTATCCGCCAGCACCTTCCTGTCCAACTCCACCTTCGCCAGCTTCAACCCGTGGATGAACTGCCCATACGTCAACCCCAACGCCCGCGACGCCGCGTTTATCCGCAGAATCCACAGACGCCGAAAATCTCGCTTCCGCTCCCGCCGGTGCCGGTAGGCGTGACTCCACGCGTGGATCAACGCCTCCTTCGCCCGTCGGAAATGACGGCTCTGCGAGTTCTGATACCCCTTCGTCTGGGCCAGAATCTTCTTATGTCTCCGGTGCTTTGTGACTCCCCGTTTAACCCTGGTCAATGTTACGTCCTGATTCGTGATGATGTATTTCGGCGCACACGCGCGCCCGTCTGGGAAAAATTCGGCTTGCCCGGCAACAGCGAAATCAGAAGCTGTTCGGCATCAGCCGCTTCAGGCTCTTCCGCGCCGTCTTGGCCACCGGCATCTTCTGGTCGTAAGTCCGCCGCACCCTCTTCGGCTTCTTCCGCCGCAAGTGGCTGCTCATCCCCTTCCGCCGCATCAGCTTCCCCGAACCCGTCACGTGAAATCGCGCCCTCGCGCCCTTGTGTGTCTTCAATTTAGGCATTCTTCACCTCTGCGGGCTTCTTCCCGGTCTTCACCCCGGCCCCAGGCGTCAGGATTATGGCCAGCGCCCGCCCTTCCATCGTCGGCGGTCGCTCCAGCTTCGCCTCGTCCTTCAACTGGTCGGCGACCCGTTTCAGCAGCGCCATCCCAAGCTCGGGATGCGTCATCTCCCGCCCCCGGAAGAACACCGCCACACGCACCTTCGTCCCGTCCGCCAGCAGCTTCTTCACCTTCCGCGTCTTGGACTCCAGGTCGTGTGCGCCGATGTTGGGCCGGAAGCGCACCTCCCGCATGATGTTAGATTTCTGCGACTTCTTCGACTCCCTCACCTTCTTGGCGTGGAGATACCGCAGCTTCCCGTAGTCGAGAATCCGGCACACCGGCGGCTTCGCCGTCGCCGACACCTCGACGAGGTCCAGATTCTTCATCCGCGCCATGTCCAGGGCGTCGTTGATGGACATGATGCCCTTCTGCGCGCCGTCGCTGTCTATGACGCGCACACTCGGAGACCGGATGGCTTGGTTGACTCGATATTCGCGGACGATGGCTCGGTTGCCTCCTTAACTTGGGTGCAAGTTGAATTAAAACTCTATCACGGGCGAATATGCAAGTCAATCGCCGCGAAAATCCGGCGATTCCTCCCCTCTTGCCCCCGCGGAAGCGGGAACCCGCCCTCCGCTCACCCTGAGCCTGTCGAAGGGTCGAGCGCCTCCCCCCTCCTGCCCCTGCGCAAGCGGGAACCCGCCCTCCGCTCACCCTGAGCCTGTCGAAGGGTCGAGCGCCTCCCCCCTCCTGCCCCTGCGCAAGCGGGAACCCGCCCTCCGCTCACCCTGAGCCTGTCGAAGGGTCGAGCGCCTCCCCCTCCTGCCTCCGCGGAAGCGGGAACCCGCCCTCCGCTCACCCTGAGCCTGTCGAAGGGTCGAGCGCCTCCCCCTCCTGTAACTGCCCGGTGTTGACTTAACCATAACCCTTTGTTAGAGTCTGCCAAAGCCTTTTCAGGCTCTTCCCCCCGCGAGGTGTGATGGATGGCCGTACCCCATTTTAAGGAACTCCGCAGGGCCTACGGATTCGACGAAGTCGCCATCGTCCCCGGCCAGGTCACCGTGAATCCCGACATGACCTCCACCCGGATGTCCATAGGCCGCCACGCCCTCGACATCCCCATCCTCGCCTCCTCGATGGACGCCATCGTCTCCCCCTCCTTCGCCTCCCTCATGCACCGCAAAGGCGGCCTCGGCGTCCTCAACCTCGAAGGCGTCTACACCCGCTATCCCGACCCCTACGTGGTGCTCGAAGAGATAGCCTCCGCCCCCCTGAAAGAAGTCACCTCCCTCCTGCAGCGCGTCTACTCCGAACCCATCCGCGAGGAGATGGTCGGCTCCTGCGTCGAAACCGTCAAGAAGTCCGGCGCCACCTGCGCCGTCGCCGTCACCCCCCAGAACACCAAGCGTCTTTCCCCCGTCGCCGTAGAAGCCGGCGCGGACCTCCTCTTCATCCAGTCCACCGTCACCACCGCCCGCCACGTCTCCCGCAGTTACCGCGGCCTCATCTTCTCCGAACTCGTCGACCAGGTGGACGTCCCCGTCGTCGTCGGCAACTGCGTCGGCTACGACACCGCCCTTGAACTCATGGAAACGGGCATAAGCGGCCTGCTGGTAGGCGTCGGCCCCGGCGCCGCCTGCACCACCCGCGAAGTGGTCGGCGTCGGCGTCCCCCAGGTCACCGCCACGATGGACTGCGCCGCCGCCCGCGAAGAACACTACAACCGCACCGGCAAGCGCGTGACCATCATCACCGACGGCGGCATCCGCACCGGCGGCGACCTCTGCAAAGCCCTTGCCGCCGGCGCCGACGGCGTCATGCTCGGCACACCCTTCGCCCAGGCCCGCGAAGCCCCCGGCGGCGGCTACAACTGGGGCATGGCCAACCCCCACCCCGAACTCCCCCGCGGCACCCGCATCGACGTAGGCACCAAGGGCACCCTCAAGGAAATTCTCTACGGCCCCACCTCCGTCACCGACGGCACCCAGAACCTCGTCGGCGCCCTGAAAGTCGCCCTCGGCATGTGCGGCGCCATGAACGTCGCCGAGTTCCAGAAGACTGACATGATTATCGCCCCGTCCATCAAGACGGAAGGCAAGATATTCCAGCTGGCCCGCGACTAGCGGCATTGAGCCGCTGGAGTCTGGAGGGTCCAATCTCCTCTAACCGGCCCCCTGCGGTCAAACATATTTCTATTGCCCTTTGGATTGGACTCGCCCTGCTCCTTCTCATCCTTTCGTCTGCCTGCGGCCCCAAGCCGGGCGCGACCCCAGGCGGCGAAACCGCCGACGCGGAGGTGACTGTGAACCGCATTGTCTACGTAGGTTCTGACGAAAACATCTTCACCATCAACCCCGACGGGTCCGACTCCAGGCGGCTCACCGGCTCTAACACTGCCCGCTCCCTCGGCAGCATCCTCGCCAGCCCCCACGCCCAGACTTCCGTCTTTCATTCCTGGCCCACCTGGTCCCCGGACGGCTCGAAGATTGCCGTTTCCCGCGTTGTCATAGAAGGCGAAGAGCCGCAAATATCCATCTTCGTCATCGACGCCGAAACCGGCGCCCTCAACCGCATCTACGTCAACGAACCCGGCGCCAGCCCCGTCATCGCCGATGCCGTCCCCCACTATATGTACTGGTCTCCCGACAGCGAAAAACTTGCCTTCATCGCCCCCACCACCACCGCCCTAGTCCTCTTCGTCAACGACGGCGCCGAAACCACCGTCGTCAGCAGCGAAGGCCCCCTCTACTTCAAGTGGGCCCCCGACGGCGGTTCGATGGTCATCCACTCCCGCGAGGATCTGTTCCGCGCCGTCGTCCCCTTCGATGACCGCGCTGCTCCGTTCACCATGATGTCTCCCCTCTTCAGAGCGCCGGACATATCGGCGGACGGGCAGACCTTGGCTTTCATAACCGACGTTCGGCAGGGCTACGCCCTCTTCGTCGGAACGCCGGACGGCCCCGAACCTTTCCGCGAACTCCTCTCCGTAGAACCCCCCGCATCCCTCCTCTGGTCCCCCGTCGATAACGTCATCGCCGTCGCCGACGGCGGCCAGTCCGGCTCCTCCGGCTACCGTCGGCTGCTGCTCGTTGACCCCAATGGCGGCGAACCAACCATCCTGGTCGAAGAACCCCTCGTCGCCTTCTACTGGTCCCCCGACGGCAAGCAAATCGCCTACGTCGCCATCGATACGGATAATCGCCAGTTGGTCTGGAAGGTGGTTCCCACCGACGGCGGCGCGCCTTGGGAACTCACCGGCTTCATCCCCACCAATGTCATGCTCACCGCCCTCTCCTTCTTCGACCAGTACGCCCATTCCCATTCCTTCTGGTCCCCCGACGGCTCAAGCCTGGTCTTCGCCGGGCATGCGAGTCGCGGAAGCGAGGAAAGCAACGGCGCCAGCCCCGACCAGGTTTCCATATACGTCATCAACGCGGAACCGGGGTCCTTGCCCAGGCGCATAGCAAGCGGCGCCCTCGCATTCTGGTCGTGGAATTGAGATATAGTATAGTAGACAGGCGAAATGCTGAGAAACTTGGGAGGATTACCGACGATGAAGCTAGCCCTATTGATAGCGGCCTTGCTGCTGACCCTCGCGGCGGCCTGCGGTCCGGGTGACGATACCCCGACTCCCCCGCCTCGCCCGCCCACGGACATTCTGAATCAGTCCGCCCAGGATCTCCTCGGTCTGGAAACCCTGGGCTTCACCATCTTCAACGAGACTGGAAACATCCCCTTGATGACCGGCGTCGTCGCCAACGAAATTTCCGGCGTTGTCGATATGCCCGACGAGGTAAGCGTCAAGGTCAAGGGCGAGGTGGACGTTTTTCGCGCCTACCTCGAGCTTTCCATCGTTCGCAAGGAAGGAACCTATTACCTCACCGACCCCCTGAGCGGCGAATGGCGAATCGTTGACCAGAGCGCGGTCCCCTTCGACCTCACCAACGTCGGCATCAACGTCGGTCAAATCATGCAAGCCATGACCGGCGCCGCCTACGTCGATGGTGGCGTTGGCGAAGATTCGTGGCGCGTCACCGGCCAGGTGCTTTCCCAGGAAATCAGCGGCATCATCTACAACGCCGGCCAGGACCACGTGGTGAACCTCGAAGTGTGGATTCGCGATTTCGGGCCTGGCGTCGGCTTGATGCCTGAGAAGGCCCGCATTGGCGGCAGAGTTGTCGATACCGACGGCGAAAATTACGTCCGCGTCCTCACCCTCCGCGACTTCAACGCGCCTGTCACCATCGAGAAGCCCCCCATCTAAGACATAAATGGCCTCTCATACCGACAAGATTACCCGCTCCGGCTGGATTATGGTCGGACTGGTTTCCCTCGCGACCGTCTTCACCGCCCTCGACCAGACTATGGTCGTGACGGTTCTGCCGGAGATGATGGTAGACTTGGAACTTGGCGTCAACGAACTGGACAACGCCTCCTGGATAGTGACGGGCTACCTGGTAGGCTACACCGTCGCCATCCCCCTTGTCGCCCGCATGGCCGACGTCTACGGCCACAGCCTCGTCCTCCGCGTCTCCCTGCTCGTCTTCGCCGTCGGCTCCGCGATGGTCGCCCTTTCCCCCAACCTGCCCCTCCTGGTGGGCAGCCGCGTCGTCCAGGCCGTTGGCGGCGGTGCCATCATCCCCATCGGCATGGCCATCGCCGCCCAATACCTCCCCGACCGCCGCAAGGCCATCGCCGTCGGCATCGTCGGCGCCGCCGCCGAGATTGGCGTTGTCCTTGGCCCCCTCTACGGCGGCGGAATCACTGCGGCCCTCGGCTGGCGCTGGCTCTTCTGGCTCGACATCCCCCAGGCCATCATAATCCTCGTCGCCATCGGCCTCATCCCCAACCGCGGCGCCCTGGCAGCGAAGGTGGACTACCGGGGCGGCCTGCTCCTCACGGGCGCCCTCGTCCTGCTGGTGCTTGCCCTCTCCCAACGCGGCCTCTTCACCGGCGCCGCTCCCCTGGCCTACGTCCTCGGCGCGGCGGGCTTGCTCCTGGTCGCCATCTTCGTATCCACCCAGATGAAGCTCAAGAACCCCCTCATGGATCCCCGTTTCTTCGCCTCCGCGGAGGCCCTCTCCGCCGTGGGCGCCAAGCTGCTCGTGGGCGCCGCCCTCGTCATCGCCCTCGTCACCGTGCCCCTCATGGCCGATACCGTCCACGGCCAGTCCGCCTTTGGCGGCGGTCTGCGTCTGATGCGGCTCACCGGAGCCATCCCCATCGCCGCCCTCCTCGGCGGATACCTCACCTATCGCATCGGCCCCAGGGTCGTCTGCGTCGCCGGCATGGCCTTGGCCGCCCTCGGCTTATGGCTCATGAGCGGTTGGGGCCAGACCGTGACGGAAGCCCAGCTATTCCTCCATCTTGGCTTGGCCGGCGCGGGCTTCGGCCTCGTCATCGCCCCCCTGTTTGTGACCGCTATGGAAACCGGCGGACGTGAATACCAGGCCACCGCCGCCTCTATGGTAACGGTAGCGCGTATGATTGGAATGGCCTTTGGCCTTGCCGCCCTCGCCGCCTGGGGCATGGAGCAATTCCAGGCCCAGATTGCCGGACTGCAAGTCCCCCTGCCCGAAGCGGGCGAGACCGCCGAGTCCATCCAGCAGCGCATCGACGAATACAGCCGGAACCTCAACGCGGTGGGGATTTCCCTCTTCCAGAACTTCTACCGCGTCGCCGCCGGACTGATGCTGATAGGCATCATCCCCAGCCTGTGGCTCTCCAGAAAACTATCCACCGGCGAAGGCGGCGGCGACCCCGAAGAATCCCCCCTCCCCCAAAAATCCAAAGCCTAACCCCCCCTCCCGTCATTCCCGTGAAAACGGGAATCCATCCCCTCTTATCCCCTGAAGAAAATCCCACTTCCCTTCCCTCTCCCTCAAGGGAGAGGATTAAGCCTGTCCTGAGCCTTTCGAAGGGGTGAGGGTGAAAACGCCCCCCACCCACTCACCCTGACCATCCCCCTTCCCGCTCACCCTGACCATCCCTCTTCCCGCTCACCCTGAGCCTGTCGAAGGGTCGAGCAGGACGAGGCGCATCCCCCCTTTCCCCCTCCGTCATTCCCGCGTAGGCGGGAATCCATCCCCTCTTATCCCTTGAAGAAAATCCCCCTCCCTCTCCTCTCCCTTGAGGGAGAGGATTAAGGTGAGGGTGAAAGCGCCCCCCAACCTAAAACCCCGACTTCGTGCACAACTCCACCCGATTCCCGTCCGGGTCGTGCGTAAACAAAAAACGCTGCCCGTCGTTCCGAACCCCGCTTCGGCTGATCCCCAGCCCCTTCGCCTTCACCGCCTCCATCGCCGCGTCGAAATCCTCCACCTCGAAAGCCACGTGACTCTCCTCCGGGCACGGCGCATCCTCCGTCTCAATCAGATGCACCATCACACCGCTAGGCAGCTGCAACCACGTGATGTTCGGCTTGTCCACCTGACTCGGAATCTGCTTGATTCCCAGAAAATCGTGATAGAACTCCATGCTCCTCCGCGTGTCCTTCACCAGATACACCACGTGGTTCACGTGATTCAACTTGATAGCCGGTCCATTCGTCGTCATCGTGCGTCCCCCTCCTGACTTCCGCGATAGCCCCAGTCTAAATTCGCCCCAAACCCCTGTCAACGAACCCCCCTCCCTCGCCCGCTCACCCTGAGCCTGTCGAAGGGTCGAGCGGATGGACAGCGATCACGAACCCCACCCGTCATATCCACCACCCCCACCGTCATTCCCGCGCAGGCGGGAATCCACCGCACCCACGCCGCCCTCTGCTATCGTCGCTCACCCTGAGCCTGTCCTGAGCTTGTCGAAGGGTCGAGCGTCCCCCTCCCTTCCCCCCCTCTTGCCCAATGTCTTATACTTCTACCCAGAAAACACCCACAGCAAGGAACGCCATGCCTAAAATTGACGAAAAACCCGCGAGTTCGGCGCAACCCCTCCAACAACTCCGCGAACGCATCCGCCACTCCGCCGCCCACCTCATGGCCGACGCCGTCACCCGCCTCTTCCCCGAAGCCAAGCTCGGCATCGGCCCCCCCACCGACGACGGCTTCTACTACGACCTCGAAGTCTCCCGCCCCTTCACCTCCGAGGACCTGGAGAAGATAACCGCCATCATGGACGAGACCATCGCCAAAGACCTCCCCTTCGTCCTCCACTCCCACGACCGCGACGAAATAAAGCGTCTCAACCACGACCAGCCCTACAAGCTGGAACTCATCGACGAAATCCCCGACGACGAAGAACTGACCACCTACACCCACGACGGCTTCACCGACCTCTGCCAAGGCCCCCACGTCCCCTCAACAGGCAAAATCCCCGCCTTCAAGCTCCTGTCCGTCGCCGGCGCCTACTGGCGCGGCAGCGAAGACCGCCCCATGCTCCAGCGCATCTACGGCACCGCCTTCGAAAGCCGCAAAGCCCTCAGGCAGCACCTCAGACGCCTGGAGGAAGCCGAAAAGCGTGACCATCGCCGCCTTGGCCGCGAACTGGAACTCTTCATCTTCGACCCCCTCGCACCCGCCAGCCCCTTCTTCCTCCCCAAAGGCGCCGAACTCTACACCCTGCTGGTGGACTACGTGCGCGGCCTCTACAAGCGCTACGGCTACCAGGAAGTCATCACCCCCGAAATCTTCTCCACCGACCTCTGGAAGCGCTCCGGCCACTACCAGAACTACCTGGAAAATATGTACCTCATCGACGTGGGCGAGCGCGAATACGGCGTCAAGCCCATGAACTGCCCCGCCCACGCCCTCATCTACGCCTCCCGCCTCCACTCCTACCGCGAACTCCCCCTCCGCCTCGCCGACTTCGGCAGGCTCCACCGCTTCGAACGCTCCGGCGTCACCCACGGCCTCACCCGCGTCCGCTCCTTCTCCCAGGACGACGCCCACATCTTCTGCACCCAGGACCAGATAGCCCAGGAAGTCCAGGGTTTCATCGGAATGTTGACGGAATCCTACCGCGCCTTCGGCTTCGACGACCCCACCGTCGTCCTATCCCTCCGTCCTGAGAAGCGCATCGGCTCCGACGAAACCTGGGACAGGTCCGAAGCCGCCCTCACCGACGTCTTAGCCGAAAGCGGCCTGGACTACAAACCCGAACCCGGCGAAGGCGCCTTCTACGGCCCCAAAATCGACTTCTTCGTCCCCGATGCCCTCGGTCGCGAGTGGCAGCTTGGCACCATCCAACTCGACTTCTCCCTCCCCGAACGCTTTGACCTCGAATACGTCGCCGAAGACGGCTCCCACCGGCGACCCGTCGTCCTCCATCGCGCCATGCTCGGCGCCATCGAGCGGTTCATGGGCGTCCTCATCGAGCACTACGGCGGCGCCTTCCCCCTCTGGCTCGCCCCCGTCCAGGCGACCGTCATCCCCATCGCCGATCGCCACGTCAGCTACGCCGACGACGTAGCCTCCAAGCTCCGAAGCCGTGGATTGAGGGTAGAAGTTGACGGGAGAAACGAGCGGATGAACCTCAAAATCCGCGAAGCCCAACTCCGCAAAATCCCCTACATGCTCGTCGTCGGCGACCGCGAAGCAGACGCCGGAACCGCCTCCGTCCGCAGCCGCGACAAAGGCAACCTAGGCCCAACCCCCCTCTCAGAGCTTATGACAGCCTTAGCCGCCGAAGCCCAAGCCCCTGGCTAGATACCCCTCTTCTCCCTTCTCCCTTCCCGAAGGCCTTTGCACAACCCCTCTAAAGGCGGCGATTAACCTCTTCCCCCTCGACGATGACCTTCGCATAACCGTCATTCCCGCCACCCCTTTCGTCATTCCCGTCCCCCCTTCGTCATTCCCGTCCCCCTTTCGTCATTCCCGTGAAAACGGGAATCCATCCCCCGCTCACCCTGAGCCTGTCGAAGGGTCGAGCGGCCTTTCCTCTTATCCTCTTCCCCCTTGATGGGGGAAGATTGAGATGGGGGTAATTTAGGTGGTACAGATGACGCATTCGTCAGTTACGCAAAGGCCTCCCTCGCCCATCCCCTACTCAAAAGCAAAATACACCGCCTGCGCCTCATCCAACACCTCCGACAGCGTAGGAAACTGGCGCCGCTCCAGCCTCTCATACAACACCTCCTCCCCCGTCCGCCAGTTGAACACCCGATGATGAAAATCATCGTCATGCAAATGTCTGTTGTGATACCGAAGCAGGGAATGACGGCCATCAACCCACGCCACGTAGCGGTAGTAGAAGCCGCGCACCTGCGGCAGGCCTCCTCTACGTTCAAGTTCCAGTCCCTTTCTTACCCGCACAATCACGTCATTGAAACAATGAATCCGACCATCCAGCCAAACCTGATTTCCCCGGACTTCAAAGTCCGGCTGAGGCTTGGACCAGTCAATGAAAGGGTGATTGCCTAGTCGCTGATAATGGACGGTTTTATAGCGGTCGTAGGTTTGCCACTGATGGGGATCTCCTTTTCCATGACGCGGAGATCGCGCAAATCGAATTTCCATTCAATTATCTCAATCGTTTCTTCAATCTCGCCCTTCTCCAATAGAGCCAGCATCTGGGCAGACGACATCTTGTATCGTTCCTCGTAATCTCTGATGTTGAGCCTGAACTGCGCGACTTGCTCAACAACCTCTGCGTCGGTCATCCTTGGAGGGATTATATTCCCCTCGCTGTCACGGGGGGCCTCTTCCATGCGGCGAAGTTCCTTGCAATCAGACATCCACTCGATAATCTCATTAGTCTCCTTCACCTTTTCATCGCTGAGAAGATCCGCCATCTCCGCCGAATCCATTTCGTAGATGGCCTCATACGTGGCGATGCTACGCCGTAGCTGCGCGCAATAATCGTCATCGTCGGCTGACCTTTTCCAGCCCGGATCCAGCCCCTTCTCGATTGCCGGAGTGGGGGTCTCAACGTGTACGTCAGGATATTCCGCCTGCAGGCTTTGCAGAGCGTCGAATATCGTCATCCACTTCAGTACGTCCTTCGTCTTCCGCTCCTTCCCCTCCTCCAGCCGCCGCCGCATCTTCTCGGGACTGAGCTCGTAGCGAAACTCATACTCCCTCGCGTCGTGCTTCAGCTTGGCTAGGCGGGCCTCCACTTCCGCTACTGAAAGCGCGCCTTCGCTTCGTTCTTCCGGTACGGACATGACGTCCTCCCCGTCTTCAAAGGGTGATTGTGCATTCTACCACACCCCGCCCATTCAATCTCATCCAACCCGAATCGTTGAATTCCCCCGCCGTTGGGTTTAGAATTTGCGAAACCCCTGGTTCCGGCGGGCGAACCATGCGCCTACCGCCCATAATCACCCATTGGAGAAGATAACTTGGAAAACAAATTCGTCATTTCCTCAGATTCCCACATCGTCGAACCCCCAGACCTCTTCGTCGACCGAATGGACGCCGCCAAGTACGGCGACCGCATCCCCCACCTCGTCCACGAAGACGAAAACGACTACTGGTACTCCGACCACAAGCGCATGGGCGTCCTCGGCAGCTTCGGCGCCTCCGCCGGCATGCGCTTCGAACGCCCCGGCGACATCAAGCGCGAAGGAAGAATGTCCGACATCCTCCTCGGCGCCTACGACCCCCACGCCCACGTCCGCGACATGGCGTTGGACGGCGTCCACGCCAACATCCTCTACCCCTCCATAGGCCTCGAAATGTTCGGCGTCTCCGACACCGCCATCCTCCGCGACATCTTCGCCGCCTACAATCAGTGGCTCTCCGAATTCTGCTCCCACTACCCCGACAAGCTGAAAGGCATCGCAATGGTGCTTCTGGACGACGAAATTGAGGAGGGAATCGCCGACCTCCGAAAGGCCGCGGACGACGGTTTCGCTGGCGCCATGATCAGCGTCTACCCCAAGCCCGAACACGCCTACGACCATCCCATGTACGACCCCTTCTGGGCCGAAGCCCAGGACCTCAACGTGCCCATCAGCCTCCACACCAGCACCGAGCGCCCCTCCGTCGCCAAGAACGCCACCGTCAGCGGCGTCGCCCAATCCGGCGCCAACCGGGTCAACGCCGAATACTGGGTCAGAATGTCCCTCGCCCAGATGGTCCTCTCCGGCATCTTCGAGCGTTTCCCCAAGCTGAACGTCGTCGAGGTCGAGCACGACTTGGCCTGGATTCCCTTCTTCTACAACCGCCTCGACGTCACCTACGTCGAGCGCGTCACCCAGGCGCCCTACCGCTACAAGGGAGACGCGCTCCCCAGCGACTTCATGCGCGCCAACGTCTACCACAGCTTCCAGGAGGACGGCCTTGGCGTCCGCGACCGGGACATCATCGGCGTGAATAACCTGCTATGGGGATCCGACTACCCCCATGCCGAATCCACCTTCCCCGAGTCCCAGAGAATCCTGGACGAAATCCTGGAAGGCGTCCCCGACGACGAAAAGGCGCTCATAGTCGGCGGCAACGCCGCCCGCCTCTACAACCTCGCCTAACCCCCCCTCCGTCATTCTCGCGCAGGCGGGAATCCATCTTAATCCCTTCCCCCTCGACCCCCTCTCGTCATTCCCGTGAAAACGGGAATCCAGTCCCCCCTCCTGATCACCCTGAGCCCAACCTCCATCCGCTCACCCTGAGCCTGTCGAAGGGTCGAGCGGAGAGGAATGCGAACCGCCCTTCCCGCCACCCCATCCGCCATTCCCGCGCAGGCGGGAATCCATCCCCTCGTCCGCTTACCCTGAGCCCAACCCCCCTCCGCTCACCCTGAGCCTGTCGAAGGGTCGAGCGGAGAGGAATGCGAACCGCCCTTCCCGCCACCCCCACCGTCATTCCCGCGCAGGCGGGAATCCATCGGAGTTCGCTGTCCTTGGGCATTCCGCGTTTGAGCCATTCCCGCGAAAGCCGGAATCCATCCCCTCGTCCGCTTACCCTGAGCCCAACCCCCCCGCTCACCCTGAGCCTGTCCTGAGCTTGTCGAAGGGCCTGTCGAAGGGTCGAGCGGGGGGCGCTTCAACGCCTTCAAAGTCAAGTAATGAACTGATATACTATTCCCTCCAATCCTTCATCGGATTAGCCGCTGAAATGCGAGACAATATGCTGGAAACCAAACAGGTAGACATAATTTTCGCTGACGCCAGAAGCGTGTATGACGACGCGTTGGAGATGCTGGAACTGGGGAAGCTACGGAATGCCGCGGAGAAGGCCTGGTGCGCCACGAAGCGGGCCACGTACGCGATGATTCTGGCCCGCACAGGGGAAGAGCCGCGAACCTCCGGCCAGACAATGCGGATGCTCCGTCGGCTGCGCGGGCAGGACCCGTCGCTGGAATCGTTGCGCGCCCGGTATGCGATCCGACAGTCGTTCCTACACGGCGCCTGTTTCTACGACGGAATACTGGAACCTGCGGAGGACATCATTCGCGACGTGCGAGATACCATCGAGTACATCCAGGACGCGGAAGCGATGGCGGAGAAGGATGCCTAGCCTTTGACCTGGCCGGAATACCTCAGAGAAATCCAAGCAGCGCGTGCCAGCGGGCAAGCCACGGAGCATACCTATCGCCCGGCCTTGGAATCCCTGCTGAACGCCCTGGGCGGGGAAGGGGTGAAGTCCATCAACGAACCTTCCCGTGGTCGGTATGGCGCCCCGGACTTCATAATCCAGCGCGGCGTTGCGCCAATCGGCCACGTGGAGTGCAAGAACGTGGGGGCGAACCTGGACGAGGCGGAGAAGAGCGATCAGCTGCGTCGGTACATGGACGCATTGCCCAATCTGATTCTCACCGACTATCTGGAATTCCGTTGGTACGTCAGAGGGCGGTTGCGCGACGAGGCCCGGCTGGGCCGCTTCGACGGTTCCGGTCGGCTTAAGCGAGACGGCGGTGGGCGAAAGCGGGTTCAGCGTCTTATCAACAACTTCTTCAACGCGGAAGAAGCGACCGTGTCGGACCCGGCCGACCTGGCCCGCCGCATGGCCGGCAAGGCCCGGCTCCTCCGCGACGTCATTGAGAAAATCCTTGATAAATCCTCCAAAGACCACTCGCCTCTGAGAGACCTGCTGAAAAACTACAAAGAGGTTCTCATAAGAGATCTGGGCGAGTCGCAATTCGCCGACCTGCAAGCCCAAACTGCCGTCTACGGCCTCTTTGCCGCCCGCTGCATTCATGATGGCCCGTCAATTTCATTCACTCTCCAGTCTGCCGCTTTCGCCCAAACAACACCCTTCCTGCGAGACGTGTTCAACTACGTGGCCGGCCCCAGCGCCGAACCCAGAATCACGTGGATTCTGGACGACTTGACCGACATGCTGGCCCGCGCCAACATGGAAGCCATCCTGAAGAACTTCGGCAGCCGCACCCGGCGGGAAGACCCCGTGGTTCACTTCTACGAGGACTTCCTCCACGCATACGATCCCAGCGTCAGGGAAACCCGCGGCGTCTACTACACCCCGGAACCCGTCGTGTCCTACATCGTCCGCAGCGTGGACAAGCTGCTTGGCAAGGAGTTTTGCCTGAAAGACGGGCTCGCCGACACCTCCACGGTAGAAGTGGCGGACGCTGACGGCAAACTCCGCCGCGTCCCCCGTGTGCTCATTCTCGATCCGGCGGCGGGCACAGGCTCGTTTCTCAAAGAGGTGGTATCCCAAATCAGGGAAAGTCTGAAAAAGCGGGGAAGGGCCGGCGTGTGGAAATCCTACGTGCAAGACCATCTGCTGCCCAGGCTGTTCGGATTCGAGCTGCTGATGGCTCCCTACGCCGTCTGTCACCTGAAGCTGGCGTTGGAGATTGGCGGAGATTCGGGGCGGTTCTCCCTTCCCGAAAACGAGCGGCTGGGGGTGTATCTGACCAACTCGTTGGAAGAAGCCCACGAGAGCGCCCGCGGGCCGATATTCGCCACCGAGATAGCCCGCGAATCTACGGAAGCCGACGCGGTCAAGCGCGAACACCCGGTTATGGTGGTCATCGGCAACCCGCCCTATTCAGGCCACTCCGCCAACAAGGGCAACTGGATTAGGAATCTTCTCCGAGGGAATATCGAAGGCTCTCCTGAAAGCTACTTCTCGGTGGACGGTCAACCCCTTGGCGAGCGCAACCCCAAGTGGCTCAACGACGACTACGTGAAGTTCATTCGCTTTGCCCAGTGGCGCATTGAGAAGACTGGGGAGGGCGTGTTGGGCTTCGTCACCAACCACAGCTACCTAGACAATCCCACCTTCAGGGGGATGCGTAAATCCCTGATGAATACCTTCGATGAAATATGGCTGCTGGACCTTCATGGCGGTGCAATGAAGAAGGAACGCGCCCCCGACGGCGGGCCGGACGAGAATGTATTCAACATACGTCAGGGCGTCGCCATTGGTCTGTTTGTGAAGCGCAAGGACGGCAAAGACGGGCCGGCCCGGGTTTTCCATGCCGACCTCTGGGGAGAGCGGGAAACGGAAAGCGGCGGCGGCAAGTACGGCTGGCTGGCCTCCAATGACGTTGAGAGTACGGACTGGACACAGCTAAATCCAAAGTCTCCCCAATTCCCGTTCATCCCGCGGGGCCCGAACGAGGAGGAGTACGAGCGGGGCTGGAAATTAACGGACATCCTGCCCGTCAACTCCGTTGGAATAGTTACGGCGCGGGACAAACTGACCATCCAGTGGTCGGAAGACGATATGCGTCGGGTAGCCGCAGACTTCGCCAGATTGCCAGTGGAAACGGCGCGTGAGAAGTACAGCCTAAGGCCGGACTCCCAGGATTGGAAAGTATCCACGGCCCAGCAAGACCTTAAAGCCCATCCAGACGCGAATGAGCATGTTACCCCCATACTCTATCGCCCCTTCGATACGCGCTATACCTACTATACCGGTTCAGCAAGCGGATTCATTTGCAGGCCGCGCCCTAAAGTCATGCGCCATATGTTGTCAAGGTCAAACATGGGACTAATTGCGACCAGGCAGGTTTCTGTTGATAGCGGATACTCCCATGTGCTGGCTTCACGTTTCCCTGTGGATGCCAGGTGTGTTTACAGTAGTCGTGGAATAATGTATCTGTTTCCTCTTTACACTTATCCAACGGAGGAACAGGCCCGGTTGGGGGTCGAACGCTCACCCAACCTGGATTCCGACTTCATCAAGGCTTTGGAGGGTGCAACGGGCCTCGGCTTCACCCCGGACGGGCCGGGCGACCTGGGTTCCACCTTCGGCCCGGAGGATGTCTTCCACTACATCTACGCCGTGCTTCACAGCCCCGGATACCGCCGCCGCTACGCCGACTTCCTCAAGTCGGACTTTCCACGCATCCCGCTGCCTGAGAATAAACCCCTTTTCGCAAAGTTGGCCTACCTTGGCGCACAACTTACGGCCCTACATCTAATGGAGGCCGACGCAACGGACAAGCCCGCCTTTCCCATCGGCGGAGACAACCAGGTCAAGCGCGTCCGCTATTCGCCGGGGAGGGTGTGGATAAACGAACGCCAATACTTCGACGGGGTGTCGCAGGAAACGTGGGAGTTCTCCATCGGCGGCTACCGTCCCGCCGAAAAGTGGCTCAAGGACCGGCGGGGGCGGACGCTGTCCTTCGACGACGTGGAATGGTACGGGCGGATATGCGCCGTCCTCTCCGAAACCCCGCGCCTCATGGGGCGCATAGACGCCGCGATGCCTTCCTGAGCCCATCCCCCCGCTCACCCTGAGCTTGTCGAAGGGTCGAGCGGGGCGCCCCCCTCTTCCCCTCTCCCATCGTGGAGACGTTTGCATAACTCTTGCTCCCGCGAAAGCGGGAGACCATCTTGTCCCTTCTCCCTTGAGGGAGAAGGTTAGGATGAGGGTGATTCGGGTAGGGTGGATGGCACATTCGACAGTTAAGCAAAGCTCTCCTTGACGGAGGAAAGTTAGAGCCCGCCCTGAGCCTGTCGAAGGGTATACCCTCTTACCTCTTCCCCCTTGACGGGGGAAGATTGAGATGGGGGTGATTCGGGTAAAGCAATGGGGGTGATCCCCCCAACATCCCCCAAATCCCTCCAAAATTACCCAACCCCCTCCCCAGCATCGACCACCCTAATCTCCACCCTCCCCAGACTCCCAAAATCCGCCACCGCCGCATCCCCCGGCCTCACCGGCGTTATCCCCGTGCACGTCCCCGTCGTAACCACCTCCCCCGCCTCGATCGCATCCCCCAGCCCCGACAGATGATTCGCCGTCCACAGCAGCACCGAAAGCGGCCCCTCCAGCACGTTCGCCCCCGTCCCCTCCGCAACCCTCTCCCCGTTCCTGTACAACGTCACCCCGTGCCCCCTCAAGTCCATGTCCCGCCACTCCGACGACCCACTCCCCGAAACGAAAGCCGTATGCGCCGTCGCGTCCGTCACCAACCTCAGCGCCCCCAGCCCGTCGAACCCGCCCTCGTAGCGACACCCCACAACCTCGATCGCCGGCATAACCGACTCCACCGCCCCCAACACCTCCTCCATCGTGTACGCCTCACCCCGCGCTGGAAGCGAACTGGCGAACCGAAACGCAAACTCCGCCTCGATGCACGGCGACTGATTCGGAAAAACCGCCACCGTCGCCGGGCTTGTCATGCAGTTTGGACGAAACATCGGCGCCGTCGCCGGCTCCTTCGCCCCAAGCAACCGCCGCGGTTCGACGCTCGTCGCCCCCACCTTCCACCCCGCTCTCGACAATCCCGCCATTCCCGACGCCGCCCTCTGCACCGCGTACGCCGCCTCCACCGAATCCAGAAAATCCCCCTCCGAGCGCGGCGCCAGACTCCCATCCTGAGCGGCCCGATAAAGCAGCCCCGCCAGCCGTTCCTGCGCGTCCATAGCCTAGCCCCCCTTCGGGAATCCCAACTCTTCCTGAAACACCCGCGCCAGCAACTCAATCCCCTCCCAGATCTCCCCCTCCGTCGGCAGCGCGTAGCAGAACCGGATGCAGTTGTTCCCGTTCCGCTCATCGTCTTCAGGATAGACCGCCCAGTCGGAGCCGGGGTTATACCCGATGCCCTTTTCCCGCGCCGCCGCCAACGCCTTCCGCGTGTCCACCTCCTCCGGGAATGTCACCCACAAGTAGATGCCTCCCCTCGGATGATTCGGCTTCACCGACGGCCCGAAGTGCTCGCTGATCGCCGCCGTCATCGTGTCCCGCTTCCTCCGCAGCGCCGCCCGCAGCGTCTCCACGTGCTCCTCGTAGTGGTTGTTGAAGAACTCCGCCGTCACCATCTGCCCGAAGTTGGATGTCCCGATGTCCCCCTTCAACGGCAACAGCTGCCCCAGAATCTGCCAGGAAGCCACCACGTACCCCAGCCGCATCCCCGGCGCCAGGTTCTTCGAGAACGACCCCATGTGTATCACCCGATCCGAATCGTCCATCGACCGGATAGCGTCCACCGACTCCCCCTCGTAGACCAGATCCGCGTAGCAATCGTCCTCCAGAATCGGCACGCCGTACTCCTCGCTCAGCCGCAGCAACTCCCGCCGCCGCTCCACCGGCATAATCGCCCCCGTCGGATTCTGCACCGTCGGAATCGTGTAGATGTACTTGGGCCGCACCCCCTCATCCTTCAGCTCCGCCAGCGTGTCCGCCAGCGCGTCCACCCGCATCCCCTCTTCGTCCACCGGCACGCCCACGACGTTGACCCCTCGCATCCGAAGGTCCCCCAGCATCCCCACGTAGGACCATTGCTCCGACACCACCGTATCCCCCGCTTCCAGCAGCGCCGTGTTGATGAGCATCGCCGCCGTCTGCGACCCCGACGTAATCAGAATCTCGTCCGCCGTCACGTCCACGCCCCGATAGCTGGAAAGCTTGTGCACCAGAAACTCCCGCAGCGGCAGGTAGCCCAGCAGTCCCCCGTTGTGCAGGTTGATTGACAGCCCCGGCCCGTCCTTCCGCATCGCCGCCGCCGTCGCCTCAATCAACCCCTCCACCGGAATCGTCTCCGAGTTCGTGTGCCCCAGAATGAAATTGTACTTGGGCTGCGGAATGTCCCCCGAACCAATCGCCGCCGGCAGCCCCTTCGCGAAAATCCCACTATAGTCAAACGTAGTCCCAGATGCCATGTCCCCTCCAATCCTCAATTTACATAATAGCCATCCCGCCCCCCTCGCCGCTCATCCTGAGCCTACCCCCTCCCGCTCACCCTGAGCCTGTCGAAGGGTCGAGCGTCGCCCCCTCCGTCATCCCCGCCACCCCCACCGTCATTCCCGCCCCCTATATTCGTCATTCCCGCGTAGGCGGGAATCCATCCCCTCTCCCCTGAGCTCACCCTGAGCTTGTCGAAGGACGAAGGGCCGAGCGCGGCCCCACCGTCATCCCCGCCACCCCCACCGTCATTCCCGCCCCCTATATTCGTCATTCCCGCGTAGGCGGGAATCCATCCCCCCTCCCCTGAGCTCATCCTGAGCTTGTCGAAGGACGAAGGGCCGAGCGTCGCCCCCTCCGTCATCCCCGCCACCCCCACCGTCATCCCCGCCACCCCCTTCGTCATTCCCGCGAAGGCGGGAATCCATCCCCCCACACCTTGACTCATACCCTCCACTCAGCCTGATTCATCCCCCCTCTCCCCTGAGCTCATCCTGAGCTTGTCGAAGGACGAAGGGTCGAGCGGGGGAATCCCTCTTCCTTCTTCCCCCTTGACGGAGACCTCTGCATAACCGCCCTCGGCTCTTCTCCCTTCCCCCTTGACGGGGGAAGGTTAGAGCCTGCCCCGTGCTTGATACGGGGATAGGGGTCTCTCCCCCATCGAGAACTCGCCCGTCATTTTCGGATTCATGCTAGCATTGCCGCATCAGCCGGTCAACTTGAAATACAAGGAAGGTATCTGTCAATGCCAAACGCCGATGAACAACAAAACCTCGTCCAATGGGTCTACGCCGCCCGCAACAACCAGGAATTGGAAGAACGCTACAACAGCTGGGCCAAAAACTACGACGAAGACCTCAACAACGACTTCGGCTGGCTCGGCCCCGCCCTCGCCCTTGAAGCCTGCCAGCAATACATCCCGAAAGACGCCCGAATCCTCGACGCCGGCGCCGGAACCGGACTGGTAGGCAAAATGCTGCACGACGCCGGATACCGCAACCTCACCGCCATCGACATGTCCCCCGGAATGCTGCAAGAAGCCCGCTCCAAAGGCGTCTATCGAAACCTCCACCGCATGGTTCTCGGAGAAAAGTTGGACTTCCCCGACAACTCCTTCGACGCCGTCCTCAGCATCGGCGTCCTCACCCTCGGCCACGCCCCCGCCCGCTCCCTCTACGAAATGGCCCGCGTCGCCAAACCCAATGGCTTTGTCATCTTCACCCTCCGCCCCGACCTCTACGAAACCGCCGGCTTCCGCGAAGTCCGCGAAGAACTGGAAGCCGCCGGCCTCTGGCAACTCATGAAGACAAGCGACCCCCTCCATGCCCTCCCCAAAGGCGAACCCGACGTCCTCCACCAACTCTGGGTCTTCCAAGCCACCGCCGCGCAGACTTTTTCATAACCCTCCCAACAGTGCCGATATGCCTCTTCCCCCTTGACGGAGACCATTGCATAACCCTTTCATGTGCTCCCAAAAACCTCTTCCCCCTTGACGGGGGAAGATTGAGATGGGGGTGATTAGGTTGGAGTGGATGACGCATTTGGCAGTTGCCCAAAGGTCTCTGTGACAGGAGATTGAACGATTGCCGAACTTATGGGAATTGGTTGGAACGGCGCATCGATGGTATCATTGAATCACCCTTCGCATGGAGGCGCCGCGATGGTTAGAGTTGCAGTGCTGAAGATGGATGATGATTTGTACAATCGACTACGTGCACGGTCAAAAATGAACGGAGGCTCTGTCGAAGAGGAAGCCTGCCACATTCTGCAGGATGTACTTAAAGAAGATCCTCCACCCCCGCCCGAAAAACCCATGACCGGAAAGGAATTCGTGGATTCGATTCGCGCCCGATTCGCTCCCCTTGGCGGCGTTGAGTTGGAAATTCCTCCCCGCACAGCTATCGAATGTCCCCACTGCTCTCCCAAGTCCCCTAAATGATCATTTTGGACACCAACGTTGTCTCTGAGCTGATGCTCCCGAATCCTAACCCCATAGTTTTCGATTGGTTTTACAATCAGGATCCATCAAGTTTGTATACCACGTCCGTCACCGAAGCTGAATTGCGGCGCGATGCTGCTATCCTTCCAGCGGGCAGACGAAAGAATAAACATATTGAAGCTATCGAATCTACTCTGCGCGAGAGATTTGGATGTCGCATTCTCTCCTTTGATAGTGCTGCCGCCCATGCCTACGCCGCCATAGGCGCCGCTCGCCGCGCCGCTGGCCTTTCCGTCGCCGTCGCCGACTGCATGATTGCCGCCATCGCCCGCAGCCACGGCGCGTCCATCGCCACAAGAGACGCACACGACTTCAAAGCCAGCGGCGTCCCCCTCATCAACCCCTGGTCCCACCCCTGACCCCTCCCCTTGCCAATTTTTCGTTCCTCTGGCAAGATTACAACATGAAAGAAGGCGCATTTACCCTCATTGACCCCCTTCCCGAGCTGCGGGATCCCCACGTCATCGCCATGCTCCGCCCCTGGATCGACGTCGGCAGCGTCGGCACCATCGCCCTGCGCAAGCTCGAACGCTACTTCGGCGCGAAGGAATTAGGACGCCTCACCCGCCCCGGCAACTTCTACGACTTCACCCGCTACCGCCCCATCATGCGCACCGTCGAAGGCAACCGCGTCCTCAACATCCCCAACACCATCATCAACTACGCCATCCGCGAGGAGCCTCCCGACCTCCTCTTCTTCCACCTCCTCGAACCCCAATCCTTCGGCGAAGACTACACCGACGCCGTCCTAGACGTCGTGGACAAGCTCGGCGTCAAGCAATACGTCCGCATCGGCGGCATGTACGACGCCGTCCCCCACACCCGCCCTCTCCTCGTCACCGGCTCCAGCAGCGACGAAGCCGCCACCAAATACGGCGGCACCCTCAACCTGCGGCCCAGCAGCTACCAGGGCCCCACCTCCATCGTCAACCTCGTCGCCGACGGCGTCAGCGAGCGCGACATCGAGGCCATCAGCGTCATGGTCCACCTCCCCCAGTACGTTCAGTTGGAAGAAGACTACGCCGGCGCCGCCCGCCTCCTCGACGTCCTCTGCTCCGTCTACGACCTCTCCAAGGACTTGGCCGACCCCGAACGCGGACGCCGCCAGTACCTCGAAGTCAACAACGAGGTCGTCCGCAACAAGGGCTTGAAGGCCCTCATCGAAAGGCTCGAAGTCCACTACGACTCCCGCGCCGCCCAGCGTTCCGCCGAAGCCGAAGAAGGCACGAAACTCTCCCCCGAAGTCGAAAAATTCCTCAAGGAAATGGGCGAACGCTTCGAAAGCTAACCCCCCTCTTATCCCTTCCCCCTTAACGGGGGAAGGTTAGGATGGGGGTGACTCCCCCCACCGCGCTCATGTCATTCTGAGTCGGCTCCGCGACGAAGAATCTCTTTACCCTTCACCCTGAGCCTGTCGAAGGGTCGAGCGGCCCGCCCCTCTTTTTCTCGCGAAAGCGGGAATCCATCCCCTCTTCTCCCTTCCCCCTCGACGGAGACCTTTGCATAACCCTCCCAACAGCGCCGATATACCTCTTCCCCCTTGATGGGGGAAGATTGAGATGGGGGTGATTCTGGTGGAATGGATGACACATTTGGAAGTTACGCAAAGGTCTCCTCGACGGGGGAAGGCCAGGATGGGGGTGCCTCCCCCCAACCTTGTCCATCGTAGGAGCGGGTTTGAAACCCGCCCTTCTCTTTTTCCCGCGAAAGCGGGAATCCATCGCAACCCACGGATACCTTCCCCTTACCCCGTCGTACTATAACCCCATCCCTCTTCATACCTTCCCCCTCGACCCCCTCCGTCATTCCGGCGAAAGCCGGAATCCAGTCCCCTGTCCATCCCCCCGCTCACCCTGAGCCTGTCGAAGGGTCGAGCCCCTCCACCCTCTTCAAATTCGCATACGAAAGCAACAGCCGCTTCACCCCCGCCTCCCTGAACACCACCGTCACCTCCCTGTCCGACGCCTGCCCCGCCGTCTTCAGCACCAACCCCTCCCCAAACGCCCCGTGCAGCACCCTGTCCCCCTCCTTGAACTCTGCCGCCTCGCCGTCCCCTTCCTCCTTGGCCGCCGCTCCATTGACGCCGGAACTTCCCGCCCCAACCCCCGCCTTTCCCCGCCGCCGCGCCCCAACATTCGCCTCCCCCGACGAAAAATCAGGAAAACTCTGCCCCCCATACCTGCTGCCCGCCGCCTGCGGAACCTCCGCCACCAACTCCTTCGGCACGTCCTCAAGAAAGCGCGAAGGTAGCGAAGGCCCGCTGTCTCGCCCCCAACCTTGCCGCCGAAACGCCCGCGTCAAAAACAACCTGTCCATGCACCGCGTGATTCCCACGTAGAACAGCCGCCGCTCCTCCTCCAACTGATCCGGGTCGTCCAGCGACCGGGAGTGCGGCAGCAACCCCTCCTGCAACCCGATGATGAACACCACCGGAAACTCCAACCCCTTCGCCTGATGCAGCGTTATCAGCGTTATCGCGTCCGCCGTTTCGTCCAGCGAATCCACCTCCGCCACCAGCGCCAGATGCTCCAGAAACGCCGTCAATCCCTCCCCCGCCTCCATCCCGTCATACTCCCCCGCCGCCCGCCGAAGCTCCTTCACGTTCTCCCACTTGTCCTCCCAATCCTCCCCGCCCGCCCGCAAGAAATCCTGGTAATTGATGCCCCGCAGCAGCTTGTCCAGCAACTTCACCGTCCCCATTTCCGCCGCGCCTTCCCTCAAATCTTCCATCAATTTGACGAAATCCGTAAGCGGCTTCACCAACCGCGACGGCATCCCGTAAGGAACCGCCTCCCCCTTCTTCCTCTCCCCCAGCGGCCTCAACAAAGGATATATGGACGACTGATTCGCCCGTCCCAAATCCTGCATCATCTCTATCGACTTGCGACCGATCCCCCGCCTCGGCTTGTTGATTATCCGCATCAGGCTCACGTCGTCCCCCGGGTTGTTGATGAGACGAAGATACGCGATGATGTCCCGCACCTCCGCCCGATGGTAGAACTTCATTCCCCCCACCACGTGATACGGCATCCCCCGATGCATACACGCATCCTCCATTGCCCTTGACTGGGCGTTGGTGCGATACATGACGGCGCAGTCGGATAGGTTGAAGTCCTTCCGCCGTAGCAGATTAGAAATCTGCGTCACCGCGAAATACGCCTCCTCCTCCGCATCGTATGTCTCGTACATCACCAGAGGCTTCCCCTCATCCCGCACAGCCCGAATATCCTTCTCCGGTCGGTGCCTGTTTGTCGAAATGACGCTTTTCGCCGCCTGAATAATCTTCCCCGTCGAACGATAGTTGATCTCCAGATTCACCACCCTCGCGTCTGGAAAATCCTTCTTGAAGTCCAGAATGTTCCGCACGTCCGCGCTCCGCCACGAGTAGATCGACTGGTCCGGATCCCCCACCACGCATATATTCTTGTGGAAGTCCGAAATCTGCTTCGATAGCTCGTACTGCGCCACGTTCGTGTCCTGAAACTCGTCCACCAGCAGATGCGCGAACCGCTGCTGATAATAATCCAGCGTGTCCGGCGACCGTCGATAAAGTTCCACCGTCCGCATCAGCAGATCGTCGAAGTCCACCGCCCCGTTCAGATGAAGCAGCTCCTGGTAGCGTTCGTACACCCTCCCCGCCGCCTCCTCGAACGCGTTCCCGGCGCTGCGTGTCAGCGCCTGCGCGTCCTTCAAATTGCTCTTGGCGTTAGAGATGACCCCCAGAATTTTCCTCGGCGGGTAATTCTTCGGGTCAAGCCCCTCCTCCTCCATCGCCGCCTTGACCAACGTCAACTGGTCGTTCGTATCGAAAATGCTGAACCCCCGGTCAAGCCCGATGTGATGCCCGAACCGACGCAGCGATCGAGCGCAGAAGGAGTGGAAAGTGCTGACCGCCAGATCCCTCGCCTGGTCCTTCCATTCAAATAACGGAGCGGCGGGGTCTTCGTCGCTGGCGCCAAACAACCGATTCCTCATCTCGTTCGCCGCCTTGTTCGTAAACGTGACTGCCAGAATCCTCCAAGGACGCACCCCCATTTCCCTGACCAGATACGCAATCCGATGGGTGATGACCCGCGTCTTCCCCGACCCAGGCCCCGCAATGACCAAAAGCGGCCCCTCCGTCGTCTCCACCGCCCGACGCTGCGCCTCATTCAAACCATCAAATATCCCGTCACTCATAACCCCCCAATACTAACACACCCCCCGCTCACCCTGAGCTTGTCGAAGGGTCGAGCGTCCCCCCTCTTCTCCCTTCCCCCTTGACGGGGGAAGGTTAGGATGGGGGTGATTCGCGTGAAGCACACGTCCCCCCCTCACCCTGAGCCTGTCCTGATCCCGTCGAAGGGCCTGTCGAAGGGTCGAGCGCCCTCCCCTCTTCTCCCATCCCCCTCAGCCCACATCCGTCATTCCCGCCCCTCTCTTCGTCATTCCCGTGAAAACGGGAATCCACCGCAACCCCCGCCAAACCTTAACCACCCCGCTCACCACAACATTTCCCACGTAGGGGCGGGTTTCAAACCCGCCCTCTTGCCCCCACTCCCCTCCCCCGTTGCGCTCCAACCCCATCCCTAACCCGCCTACCCCCTCCCGTCATTCCCGCGCAGGCGGGAATCCACCGCAACCCCCGGCCACCTTCTCCCGTAGGGGAGACCGGCCGGTCGCCCCTACCCCATCGCGCTCCAACCCCATCCCCAACCCACCCTCCTCTTGACCCCTTTCCCCTCTACTCACCCCGTCATTCCCGCTACCTCCTCCCGTCATTCCCGCCACCCCCTCCGTCATTCCCGCGCAGGCGGGAATCCACCGCAACCCACGCCAAACCCTAACTCCCACATCCGCTCACCCTGAGCCTGTCGAAGGGTCGAGCGGCCCACCCCCTCCGTCATTCCCGCGCAGGCGGGAATCCACCGCAACCCACGCCAAACCCTAACCGCCCCCCCAAATTGCCAAAACCCCCTTGACCCCAACCCCCGTCCCTGCTACCATCCCCCCATGAAGACTATAGAACAATTATACCAAGACTTCGAAAAGCTCCTCGACCTCATCGGCATCCCCAAGGAACCCCCAAAAGGCTCTTTCTACGACCTCACCACCGACAAGGAGAATAACGTGAACGAACCCCCCAAACGCAAGCGGGGCGGACAGCCCGGCAACCAGAACGCTCGCAAGCACGGCTACTACTCCAAGCACTTCAGCCCGGAGCAGATGAAGCAGCTCGAAGTGATCGACTACCACAAGGGCCTGGACCCGGAAATCAAACTCCTCCGCGTCAAGATCAACTCCCTTCTCACCGATCCCGAAGCCGACCCCGAACACCTAATCAAGTATCTCAGGGTCTTGGGCCGGCTCCTCGCAATTCAGAGGCGATACATCTACGGATAGCCATGAAAAGATCTAATTGCGGTTTCACGAAATTTTTTGAAACGAAGATCGTGCCTGAAACGAATCATTTTAGGCACAAATTCGATTTCCCTGACGAATCGCTCCCACGCATGAGATCTAAAAAACGAATCCTCAACTTCCCAAAACGAGTAAACCCTCAATCAACCGAGGTTCTTTACCCCTCGCCTCCCTCCAATTCCAAACATGAAGACGCGGGATTCCTAACCCCCAGCCGCCTCAATCGCCTCCGCCAGCCCCACCGTCCCCTCGTACAGCGCCCGCCCCACAATCACCGCCTCCGCCCCCGTCTCCACCAGCCTCCGCACGTCATCCACCCTCGAAACTCCCCCCGACGCTATCACCGCCGTCCCCGTCTCCCGCACCAACTCCGCCACAGCCTCGAAATTCGGCGATGTCATCGTCCCGTCCCGGCTGATGTCCGTGTACAGGAACCGCCGCGGCCCCAACTCCCCCATCTCCCTCACCAACTCCGTCGCGCCCACCGGCGTGTCCTCCGTCCAACCCCGAATCGCCACCCGTCCCTGCCGCGCGTCCACCGCGATAACCACCCGCTCCGCCCCCCATCGACCGCATATCTCCCTCACCAACTCCGGGTCCTCCACCGCCGCCGTCCCCAGCACCACCCGCCCAACCCCCGCCTCCAGCAGCGCCCCCGCCGTCTCCACGTTCCTGATTCCTCCACCCACCTGCACGGGAACCCCCACCGCGCCGACTATGGCCCTTATAGCCTCCAAATTCGCCATCGTCCCATATCGCGTCCCGTCCAGGTCCACAACGTGAATCCGACGCGCCCCCTCCCGCTCCCACCGCAGCGCCGTCTCCGCCGGGTCCGTCGAGAAGACCGTCGTCCGCTCGAAGTCCCCCTGGTACAGACGCACGCACGCCCCGTCCTTCAAGTCTATCGCCGGAATCACCTCCACGTCGGCCTACCCCTCCGCCGCCAGCCCCACGAAGTTCTCATAGATTCGCAGCCCAATCGGCCCGCTCTTCTCAGGATGAAACTGCGTCGCCGCCACGTTCCCCTTCGCCAGCATGCTGCAAAACCTCACCCCGTACTCCGTCATCCCCACCGCTGCCGAATCCTCCACCGGCTCGGCATAATAGCTGTGCACGAAGTAGAAGTAGGAAGGATTCGGCGCCCCCTCCAACAGCGGATGTGTCCCAACGAATTCAACGCTGTTCCAGCCCATGTGCGGCACCTTCTGACCCGATGGAAGTCGCTTCGCCGTCCCCGCAATCACTCCCAGACACGGCACGTCCCCCTCCTCCGTCCAATCCATCAACAGCTGCTGCCCCAGGCACACCCCCAGCAGAGGCCGCCCCGTCTCAATGAACCGATGGAGCGCGGAAACCAGCCCCAGCCGCTCCAGCGACTTCATCGCCGAATCGGCGGCCCCCACCCCCGGCACCACCGCCGCGTCCGCGTCGACAAGCTCCCGAGGGTCTCCCGAAATCACCGGCGAAACCCCCGCCTTCGTCAACGCCCTCGCCACGCTCCGAATGTTCCCGTAGCCGTAGTCCACCAGCGCCACCTTCAACCCGCCGTACCTCGCCTCACCCCCGCTAATCATCCCCCGTCAACTTCTCCATCGGCAGTCCCCGATCCTCATACCGCGCCAGAATGAACAACAAATCGCTCACCCGATTCAGATACTTCAGAATCTCCATGTTGACCAGCCCCCCCGCGTCCCTCAACCGCACCGCCTCCCGCTCCGCCCGCCGCACGCTCGTGCGCGCCATGTCCATCGCCGCCGACGCGGGGGAAGCGCCGGGCATGATGAACGCCCGCGGCAGCGTTACCTCCCCCTGCAATTCGTCAATCAGCCCCTCCAGCCGCGCCGTCATCTCCTCCGATAGAGGCGCGAAGTGCTGCTTGAACGTGTCATACCTCTCAGGAACCGTCGCCAGCTCCGCGCCCACCGTGAACATCTCCCGCTCAAGCTCCAACAGCGTCTTACGCACCCGCTCGTCCTCCGAAAGCGCCCGCGCCAGCCCCATCGCCGACGCCGTCTCGTCCGTCGCCCCGTAGGCTTCGCAGTGCACGTTCGCCTTCGACACCCGCCCGCCGTAGAGCAGGCTCGTCTCCCCCTCGTCCCCATACTTCGTATACAGCCGCCTGCCTTCAACCACAGCCTTCGCCGCTCCTTCTTTGCCGGATTTGACGTGACGCCACAACTCGCCACCCATTATACTACCAGACGTCATGGTTCCTGAAATTCGCATCATCGGCATTCAAGGCATCCCCGAAGTCAACCCGGGCGACGACCTCGGCGGCCTGATTGCCCATGCCCTCACTTCCCACGGACTTGATATGGAAGACGGCGACGTCCTCGTCGTCGCCCAGAAAGTCGTCTCCAAAGCCGAAGGCCGCCTCGTCAACCTCGACGACGTGACTCCCTCTGCCCTCGCAATAGAAATCGCCTCCCTCCACGAAAAAGACCCCCGCCACACCGAAGTCGTCCTCCGCGAATGCAGGCGAATCGTCCGCATGGACCACGGCGTCATCATCGCCGAAACCCGACACGGCTTCCGTTGCGCCAACGCCGGCGTCGACGCCTCCAACGCCCCCGGCGGCGACGTGGTTGTCCTTCTCCCCCTCGACCCCGACGCCTCCGCCCGCAACTTGGCTGCTCGCCTGAAGGAAGCATTGAGCGTAGACGTTGCTGTCATCATCTCCGACACCTTCGGCCGCCCCTGGCGCGAAGGCGCCGTCAACGTCGCCATCGGCGTCGCAGGAATCCACCCCATGCTCGACTATCGCGGCCTCGAAGACCCCCAGGGCCGCGAACTTCGCACCACCACCATCGCCGTCGCCGACGAACTCGCCGCCTCTGCCGGCCTCGTCATGGGCAAGCTCGACAGAATCCCCGCGGTCCTGCTCAAGAACTGCCGCTACCACCGCGTCGACGCCTCCATATCCGAAATCATCCGCCCCCCCGAACGCGACCTCTTCCGCTAACCCCCCCTCCCCAATCATCCTCGCCCCCCTCTTGCTCCCGCAAAAGCGGGAGCCCATCCCCCTCCCTCCCCCTCAACACCAACCGTCATTCCGGCGAAAGCCGGAATCCAGTCCCCTCCCTTCCCCCTTGACGCAGACCTTTACATAACCCCCCATTCCCGCCCTCCACCTCCGTCATTCCCGCGCAAGCGGGAATCCATCTTCTCCCCTCTCCCTTGAGTAAGATTCCAGTCCCTTCCCTTCCCCCTTGATGGGGGAAGGTTAGGATGGGGGTGATTCGGATGGGATGAACGACCAATTTGGCAGTTACGCAAACGTCTCCCCCACAACACCCCCCAACCCCCACCCCCCCGGTTGACACAAACTTTGCCGCGCCATAGAATTCCGCTTAATTTCCGCCTGACAACGTCAAACGGCGCCCCTTCCCCCATTCCAACCCTCCGCGCTCGTGGAGACCCACCCAAAAGGGATGACTTGGCAACCAACCTTCCAGGCCGGCCCGACCGGCGCATAATCCGACGCCCCCGGCTGCGCGACATGCAGCCCAGGGTCTTCCGCTTTAGAATTCGCCGCCCCTCCCCGCGAATCTTCGCCTCCCCCCTCATCCTCCTCTACGGATTCGCCATCCTCATCGCCGCCGGCGGCGTCCTCCTTGCCCTCCCCATCGCCTCCGTCGACAACTCCCACACCCCCTGGGTCAACGCCTTCTTCACCTCCACCTCCGCCGTCACCGTCACCGGCCTCACCGTCGTCGAAACCTCCAGCCACTGGAGCTCCTTCGGCCAGGGCGTTATCTTCGTCCTCATGCTCCTCGGCGGCCTCGGATTCATGGTCTTCGCCACCTTCCTGCTCACCATCATCGGCCAGCGCCTCAGCATCTCCGACCGGATGCTCATCCGCGACACCCTCGGCGGCGACAGAATCGGCGGCGTAATCCGCCTCCTTCGCCGCATCGTCATAGTTGTCATGGGCATCTACGCCATCGGAATGCTCCTCATGTTCTGGCAGATGATCTCCTTCTTCCCCGTCGGCGAAGCCCTCTGGCAATCCGCCTTCCTCTCCGTCTCCAGCTTCAACAACGCCGGCCTGACCATCATCCCGGAGTCCACCAGCCTGGAAGGACTGAACGCCAAAATCCCCATCCTCATCTTCGTCGGCGGCCTCATAATGCTCGGCGGCATCGGCTGGGCCGTAACCGTCGACGTTTTCCGACGCCGCAACTTCAAGCGCTTCAACCTCGACACCAAGATGATCGTCGTCACCAGCCTCTTCCTCTGGCTTGCCGCCACCTCCGTCTTCCTCTTCAGCGAATACTCCAACGAAGCCACCATCGGCGCCCTCTCCGTGCCCGACAAGATAGGCGCCAGCGTCTTCGAAGCCGTCAGCGGTCGCACGGCCGGCTTCACCGCCCTCAACATTGCCGGCATCACCGACCTCACAAAGCTATTCTTCATCTCCATGATGTTCATCGGCGGCGCCGCGGGTTCCGTCGCCGGCGGAATCAAAATCGGCACCTTCGCCGTCATCGTCGCCACCGTCCTCTCCTCCATCCGCGGCAGGCAGCAGACCGAAGCCTTTGGCCGCGAGATTCCCCGCTCCGTCGTATACCGCGCCATAACCGTCGTTGTCCTCGGCGGCGGCGTTGTCTTCGCCACCTCCTTTGCCCTCCAGTTCACCGAGTCCGCCTCCCGCCTCCCCTTCATCGACCTCCTCTTCGACACCGTGTCCGCCTTCGGCACCACCGGCCTTTCTATGGGCGTAGTGCCTATGTTGACCGTTTGGGGTAAAATAATGTTCATGGCGGTAATGGTCGTTGGTCGCCTCGGCCCCCTCGCCCTCGCCCTCGCCCTCACGCCCCAGCAGGAGGGCGCCGTTTACCGCTATTCCCAGGAAAGCGTCAGGATAGGTTAGATGAAGAAGCAGGCCGTTGTTATCGGGCTGGGCCGTTTCGGCTCCAGCATGGCCCATGAGCTATACCAGGCCGGCCACGACGTTCTGGCCATAGACGAGGACGAGCAGGCCGTCCAGGACAGCATGGGCCGGGTCACCTACGCCGTTCGCGGCGACGCCACCAACCGCGCCCTCCTGGAAGAGCTTGGCGTCCAGAACTCCGACGTCGCCGTTGTCTCCATCGGCTCCGACGTGCAGGCCAGCATCCTCGTCACCGTGCTCCTGAAAAGCCTTCAGATTCCCTTCATCATCGCCCGCTCCTCCAACCAGATTCACGGGGATACCCTCGAGCGCATCGGCGCCGACCGGGTGGTCTACCCGGAGGAAGAAACGGGCCGCCGCATGGCCCATCTGGAGTTCCACGACGGCGTCATCGACTACATGTTTCTGGCCTCCGACTACGGCATCACCCAGATGCGGCCCCCCGACAACATCGTGAAGCGCACCCTGGAGGAAGCCGGACTCAGCGGCCCCAGGGACAAATACGGGCTGGCGGTCCTCGCCATCAGAAGAGGCAGGGAGTGCGTCCTCGTTCCCTCCAAGGACGAAGCCATCATGCCCGGCGACATCCTCGTCGTCGCCGGAAACGCCGAGCAGGTGGGCAAATTCCACCTCGCCACCCGTTAGCGGTCGGACAAGACTAGCCTTGCAAGACGAACATCGCATTCTCCTCCCCGTCAACCGCGCCCACGGCTATGAGGAGGTGTTGGAATTGGCCCGCTCCTTCGTCCAGGGCGGCCGGGGCATAATCCACGCCGTCTACGTCATTGAAATGCAGTTGAAGTACCCCTTGGACGCCGAAGTTGGTGAGGAGATAATCAGAGGCGAAGAAGCCTTGGCCGAAATCGAGCACCTCTCCCTTTCGGGAAGGCTCTCCCTCCAGGGGGAGATAGTCCAGGCTCGCCAGGCCGGCCCGGCCATAGTTCAGGAGGCGGCCAACATCCCCGCGACTTTGATTATAATGGGCATCAATTATGGAGACGACCCCGCGGGATTCAGGATGAGCGCCACCGCCGACTACGTGTTGCGATATGCCCCCTGTCCCGTCATTCTTTGGCGCAGCGGCGCGTCAGGCGCCCCGTTTTTGGGAGGATAGAACCGTGCACGTACTCATACTGGGCTGCGGCAACCTGGTCCGCCACGTGTCTGCCACTATGGCGAATCAGGGACATCAGGTGGTAGTGGTGGACGAACATGAGCGGTGCCCCTACCTGGAAAACCCCAACCTCCCGGGCTACGTGCTCCCCGGCGGGGATAATCTCATGGAAAATATGCGTAGGGGCGGCGTCGAACGCGCCGACATGGTCATCGGCCTCTCCTTCGACGATAACCGGAACGCTATGGCTGCCCAGATTGCCTCCAACATTTTCAATGTGCCCCGCGCCCTCTGCCACGTCGGCGAGGTGTCCAAGGCCCAGGCCTACAGAGAATTGGGGGTCAACGTCCTGAGCTTCACCCACACCCTGACCGACGCCGTCATTGATGGCGAGAAGGACGCCCCCTGATGTACATAATCATTGTCGGATGCGGCCGCGTCGGCTTCAACCTTACCCGCGCCCTGCTGACCGTCGGACACGAGATTGCCGTTATTGACCAGGACCCCCTGTCCCTTGAAAGCGCCTCCCGCGAGATGGCCGCCTCCTTCGTCCAGGGCGACGGTTCCTCCCCCGACGTCCTCAGGGAGGCCGGCGCCGAAAGGGCCGACCTCGTCATCGCCGTCACCGGCGACGATGCCGCGAATCTTGCCGTTTGCCAGATGTCCAAGCAGCTATTCAAGACCCCCACCGCCATCGGCCTCATCAAGCATCCCTCCCACGCCGGCCTGTTCCGGCTTCTGGGCGTGGACAGGGTCATCAACAGCACCCACCTCATCCTCTCCAACATCGAAGAAGCCGTCCCCAGCCGCGCCCTCATGCATCTCCTGAACCTCCAGACCTACGGCATGGACATTGTCGCCCTCTCAATTCCCGAAGACTCCTCCGTAGTCGGAAAAACCATCGGCAGCGTGGAAATGCCGCCCAACAGCTTCATCACCCTCGTCGTCAAGCAGGCCGGCCCCCGTCTCCCCCAGGATGACCTGGTCCTCCAGGCGGGCGATGAGGTCATCGCCGTCACCGTCCTGGACGAGGAACAAGCCCTCTACGAAACCCTGACAGGTGTCGTGTAATGCCCGGCTCCGTCGCTTATCTCGGCCCGGCGGGCACCTTCACCGAGCAGGCCGTCCACCTGTACAAGCCCGACGCCGTCCTTCATTCCTTCACCAGCATCCACGGCGTCGCCCTCGCCGTGGTTTCCGGCATCTCCGACGAGGGCATAGTCCCCATCGAAAACAGCCTCCAGGGTTCCGTCAACGAGACCCTGGACATCCTCATCAGCGAGAGGCAGCTATTCATCCGCAGGGAACTGGTTCTCCCCATCGAACACTGCCTCCTGATAATGCCCGATACCCCCGTGTCGGACATCGAAGTCGTCTACTCCCATCCCCAGGCCCTCGGCCAATGCCGGGAATTCCTGGAGCGCTGCTTTCCCAAAGCCCAGCTTGTCGCCTCCCTCAGCACCTCCGCCGCCGTTGCAGACATGAAGGAGAGCAATCACGCCTCCGCCTCCATCGCCCCCTACGGCGCCGCCGAACTCAACGATGTCCGCGTGTTGGCCAAGAATATCCAGGACAACGACTCCAACGTCACCCGCTTCGTGGTGCTCGCCGACCGGGACAGCCAGCCCACGGGATGGGACAAGACCTCCCTCTGCTTCTCCTTCGCCGAAGATAAGCCGGGCCTCCTCTACGAAGCCTTTGGCGAATTCGTCCGCCGCGACGTGAACCTCGCCAAGGTGGAATCCCGCCCCTCCAAGCACCACCTCGGCGAGTACATCTTCCTCGTGGACGTGGACGGACACCGCGAAGAACCCGACGTGAAGGAAGCCATCGACGCATTGAAGAAGCGTTGCTCCATGTTCCGCGTCTTCGGCTCCTACCCCCGCTGGAACGACCCCGACACCCCCACCCCCCACCAGCCCTGAACCCCCACCCATTAGCCTCTTCCCCCTTGACGGGGTAAGGGTCCCCTCTTACCTCTTCCCCCTCGACGGGGGAAGATTGAGATGGGGGTGATTCGGGCTGGGTGCATTTCCTATTTCGCAGTTACGCAAATGTCCCCACGAGCGGGAGCCCATCCCCCTCCGCTCACCCTGAGCCTGTCGAAGGGTCGAGCGGGAAGCCCCCAATAGCTGCCAACTCCCCCTTGCCACCAACCCCCTCTCTCTGCTACCCTTCCTGCATGAAACATACATACCAATCCAGCAAACCTGTACGACGCTTCCCTGAAATCATCTTCCCCGCAACCCATGCCCTCGCCCGACTCGCGTCCATCCGGCCCCGTTGCCGCTATGGTAAAAGCCCCCCATTCGTTCTCACCACAACATATAACGAATGCCAAATTTCCCCCGAATCAGCTATGAAAACCCCCTTCGTATCCCACCACAGAAAAAAAAGAAGCCAAACAAAACGAATCGCCTATACTACAACAACAACCCCCCTTCCCCCCGCTCACCCTGAGCTTGTCCTGAGCTTGTCGAAGGGCTTGTCGAAGGGTCGAGCGGCCCCCTCTCACCCCCTCTCCCATCCTGGAGACCTTTGCATAACCGTCATTCCCGCTACCCCCACCGTCATTCCCGCTACCCCTCCGTCATTCCCGCGAAAGCGGGAATCCATCTTCTCCCTTCCCCCTCAAGGAGACCTTTGCATAACCCTCTCAGAGCGCCGATAAGCCTCTTCCCCCTTGATGGAGACCTTTGCATAACCGTCATTCCCGTGAAAACGGGAATCCAGGGGTGGGGCTGTTTAGGTATAAATGCGTTGCTACTTGGACAGAATGTTCGGGTGAATAGGTAGTTATGCAAAGGTCTCCTTGAAGGGGGAAGATTGAGATGGGGGTGACTCTGGTATGTCAGAGGACACATCCAGCAGTTACGCAAATACCTATATTCAGGAGAAACCGACCATGACCAGACCCCTCCGCATCGGCGTCCTCGTCCCCTCCACCAACCAGGTGGTCGAACCCGACTTCGCCGCCCTCACCCCGCCCGGCGTCACCTTCCACACCGAGCGCCTCTGGAACGGCGAAGCCACCCCGGAAGGCGGCGGCGACGGCTCCTATCTCCTCAAGATGAACGACGACCTCGAACGCGGCGTCCGCTACCTCGCCAGCGCCAACCTCGACGTCATCGCCTACTGCTGCACCAGCGGCACCTACCACGCCGGCAACTTGGAATACGACGCCCAACTCTCCCACCGCATAACCGCTGCCGGCGGCCTCCCCGCCGTAACCGCCGTCGCCGCCTCCCTGGATGCCCTGCGGCACGTCGGCGCCCGCCGCCTCAGCATCGTCGGCCCCTACGGAAACTTCCTCCTCCGGGAACGCCTGACGCCCCTTCTTGAAAGCCAGGGCTTCGAAGTAGTCTCAGCCCTCGGCGAAACCGGAATGCGGCATCGCACAATGGACGCCACCATCGGCGACCAGTCCCCGTCACACATAGCAAAATTCGTCTGCGATAACGTGGACGACGATGCCGACGCCGTATTCATCCCCGGCACCGCGTGGCGCGCCTTGGAAGTGGTCCAGCAAATGGAAGACCGCTTGGAAAGACCGGTGATAACCGTAAACCAGGCAACCATCTGGGCCGTCCTTCAACAACTTGGCCTCTGGCATCCCGTCGAAGGATACGGTCGGTTGATGGCGGGAGCGTAGTCTACGAGCGGCTCTCCCCCCAACCTGCTCACGGGAAGGAGACCTTTGCATATCCGTCATTCCGGCGAAAGCCGGAATCCGGAATTGCATGATTTAGCTATGGCTGAGGCAAGCGAACGCCACTATCTGAACCCGTTTCGGCAGTTGTGCAAAGGTTTCCAGGATTGCAGAAGGGAGGTGGGTTAAATCGGCGGCTTCTTCCCCGTCTTCTCCTCGTACAGCTTCCACGTCGCGTCGTTGAAGGGGTAATACTTCCCCGGCGAGCACTGCTCCACAATCAGCTGCGCCTTGATGACCTCCTCCACCTCTTCCCGCTGGTGGGCTATCGCAATCACCTCGTCAACCACGCTGTGCGGCACCACCACCACGCCGTCGTCGTCGCCCACGATGGCGTCCCCCGGACGCACCAACACCCGCCCGCACTGGATGGCGTCGTTCACCTGCCACGGCCAGAACTCCGCCGGCCCCTGCTTGGCAGTGCTGTTCGCCGAATAAACCGGAAAGCCGTACTCCCTCAGCGCCACCGTGTCCCGTACCGCCCCGTCCGTAACCAGCCCGCCGATGTCCCGCTGCTTCAGCCTCAGAAACTTGATGTCCCCTCCCACGGAACTGAACTCCCACCCCATCGCGTCAATCACCAGCACCTCCCCCGGGCCGCACAACTCGAACGCCACGTACTCCGCCGACTGCGTGGTCTTCGGCTTGTCCGCCGCCAGGTCGGGACGATGGGGCACGAAACGCAGCGTTACCGCCCGTCCCGCCATGTGCTGTCCCAACTGCAAAGGCTTCGCTCCGTGGATGAAGGACATGGGCCATCCCTTCACCCACAACCCGTCGATGAGCGTCTGGGTGGGAATCTGCCTCAAGACCTCCAGGGTTTCGTCGGAAATAGGCTCAAGTTTACTCACGGAATCACCTCGTTGGTAAGGAAATCTCAGTCTTGACGTGGATACTATGGGAGTGAGGGCCGGTGTTCGGGAGGGCGCGGTTCATGTTCAGGAAATGCCCAGCCCCTCCAGAAGCTTGTCAGCCTCAGTATTGAACTCCAGACCCAGCCTCAAACCGTCCCGGTACTTCTCCCCCAGAGAGCGCAGCCTTTCGTCCGTGGGCCGGGATCCTTCAGCCCTGTGGGCCATAAACTCCCCCAGGGTGCTGTAAGCCCGATCTACGTGCCAGCAGTAGGAGAGAAGCCAGGTCAGCTCCCGCTCGTTGGTAGGCGGCGGAATCTCCCGCAGGTCGATTAGCTCGTCGATGACCTTGGTGTAGCGGAGAATCCCCGCCTTGTCGTTCTCGTCCCGCCCATAGAAGCGGCGCTTGCGAAGCTCCACAATCCGGCTGTCATACTCCTCCTCGCCGTAGATGGAACGGGGCAGCCACTCCTTCCGCAGGTCGAGCACTTCCTCCCCATCGGCGTTGACGATGGCCACCGCCGTGTCGGAGCCGATGATTGGGTCGTACTCGAACTTCACCGCGTCCCTCAGCAGCGCCTCCTGGAGCATCAACGTGAGCGACCTGGGAATCTTCTTGTAATTCTCCCCGCTGGCCGCCTCGTTGGAATCGGCGCCCACCCCTCCCGTGTTGAACACGTAGTAATACTGCGGCAGCCCGCCGTCCGCCATCTCCTTCAACACCTTGTACATGATGTTTGCGTTGTCGTCTTCCAGGCCGATGATGAAGGGATCCGAGAAGTATTCCACGTAGGGCTGTCCGATTGCGCCGGTGGCGGCCCCCATCTGCACCGCCTCCCCGTACATCAGCACCCGAATGTACTGCTCCAGCTTCAGCTTTCGCAGTGGCGCGACCACCGTATTCTGGCGCATCACCGCTTGCCAGAAGACCCGGTCCGTGTGCTCCATCGGCACGTGAACGGAATTGCCGCCCTCCCCGCCGGTGATGCTCTTCAGCACGTCGCCCGCGCTCTTGCGCTCCAGCAGCCGCTCCCGGGACAGAATCATGCGCATGTTGCGAACCGGGTTCTCGTCGTACTTCGGAACCGCGCTTTCGTGGTCCACCGGCACGTTCTCCAGAAGTTCTAACGGATTCGGAAAGTCCGGCGAACCCCGCAGCACGTCGTAGGTTATCGGGTCGTCCTCCCGCGTTAGACCGAAAGGCACGGCGTACAGGTTGTTCTCCGTCCCGTCGATGCCGTAGGGCACCTCAACCTCCTGACCGTTCCGCTCGGTGACGATGGGTTTCGGCAGCTGCTGGAGAAGGACGATGTCGTCGTTCATCGGGTATACACCCTCCTCCGAGTCGGCGGACAGGCCGAGAAGGGAAGCCGCTTCGCTGTTGGCAAGCTCAATCATTATCGTAAGTGTGCTCTTGCCGTGGAGCGAAGGCCCCAGGGTAATCATCGCGGAGTTCGTCATGTCGCCGCCCAGGGTGCGAATCCGCACCATGCTCAGCGCCGCCTGAATCGCCAGCCCCTCCGCCTCCTTAACCTTGAACATCGCTATGGAAAGCGGCCCCATCTTGTGCTCCCCCATGTAGTCGAAGCCAAGATGAAGCGAAAGCCCCTTCGTAGGGGCCTTGAATACCAACTGCGTAAGTCCCGCCTCCTTGACGCGCGCCTTCAACTCGTCAGGCAGGTTCAGGTCCTCCAGCCAGTTGGGAATCGACACCTCCAGGATGTCCGGCTCCTCGGCCAGTTCGCCCTGGGGCAGGTCGAAGGTCAAGTGACGCCACATCAGAGGCAGCTGCAAATAGCGCGTCCCGAATAGAACCTGGCGGGCGTGGAAAGAACGCCCCGGCGCGTCGCAGATGCGCCTGTCCGTTTGAAGGATGCCGTCCCCCGCCTCGAACCGGCGCCCCATCTCTTCGATGATGACCTCCAGCACGTCCGTAAAGAGGGCCTGACTCTCCTCCGTGAAGGCCAGCGCGTCCCGATTCCGGGAGAATCCGTCTATGAAATACTGCGTTAGGTCCGGCCTTCGCGCCACCCCAAGCTGGCTGAAGAACGCCAGCCCTCCGTTGTCCAGCCTCACCACCGTCTCGGGCCAAACCTTGGCGGCGGCCTTCCCCTGGGCGTTGGCCTCCTCCCCCTCCCGGACCACCTTCGAGACTTCCTTCATAAGACTCTCCCGCTCCTCGGCGGGCAGGTCCTGGAAGACGCGGATATTGTCGATGAGCCACTGTTCGGGAGGATTGAAGAGGGGGCTGTCTGATCTCTGCCCCTGCTTGCCAAGAGCCACGAGTCGGTCTAACTGCTGGTTGAATTTGGGGTTGATTACTGGGCCGGGAAGGGCAATGGAAGGCCCTTCGTCCTGCTGGGACGAGTCACTGTTCACGAGTCTTCTCCAAACATATTAAGTAGAAATGCGGACTAAGGAACTGGATTCCGGTGTTCACGTGATGAATGATTCACGTCGAGAGAAAACAATTGCTGGATATTCTATGCGTTCAAAGGAAGTTCTGCTCCTAGACCCTCCTCTTTGGCTCGCTTGTACACGAATGCGGCGGCGGCCACGTCGCTGATTCCGATTCCGTGGGACTTGAACATAGTAATGCTGTCTGCGGAGGGCCGTCCGGCGGCCTGACCGGCAACTACCGACACCAACTCGCTCACCTGCTCCCACCGGGTCAGTCCTTGGTCGATGCTGAAAAGCAGGTCGCCGCTGTACCGCTTCGCCTCTTCCAGATTGTCTACGACAATTGAGTCGACGCGGCTTATGACGTCGTTGTCCACCTCGCGGCGCGTCCAGTGGTTGGATCCCATGATGCTCAGATGCATCCCCGGCTCCAGCCATTCCCCGAACAGCACCGGATTCGGCGAAGTAGTCATCGTAATCGCTATGTCTGCGCCCTCCACGCACGCCTGGGCGCTCTCCGCCGCCGTGACCTCGATGTCGAGAAGGTCCGACATCTGCGCGGCGAACTCTTCCGCCTTCTCAGGAATGATGTCGAAGGCCCTGACCGACGTGATGTTTCGCACGGCGCAAGTTCCTTCCAACTGAGCGCGGGCCTGCGCCCCCGTGCCGATGATTCCGACAACCGACGCGTCCTCCCGCGCCATGTGATTGGTTGCCACGCCGCTGATGGCCCCCGTGCGAAGCTGGGAGCACCGCCCGCCCTGCAACAGGGCCAGCAAGTCTCCCGTCTCGCTGTCGTGCAGCACCGTCAAGAAACGAGAACCGCCCGGAAAGCGGGCGGTATATACCTTCAAGCCGACGACGCCGGTGTCAAGAACGGCCCCGGGCATAATGTGGTGGTATCCCTGCGGCGTTCGGATGTGAGAACGGGGTTGCAGCCACGCCATGCCCCGGTGGGCCTGACCCAGCATGTCCTCCATGACCCCCACGCAGTCTTGCATGGTCATCACCTGGTTGACTTCCCGGTCCGTGAGAAGTAACGGCATCAATTGCCTCCTTAGCCATACATCCGATTATCTGGAATGTTCCACTTGGGCAAAAAGACTAACCATTGAGCATGGGGATGTCAACAATTCGCGTTGAATGGAAAGCGCAATCAAGGGTGGAGCGGAAGATGGGATTCGAACCCACGACCCTCTCCTTGGCAAGGAGATGCTCTACCACTGAGCCACTTCCGCCTGCAAACGGGCTACGTCCCGTGGTGCCGAGGGTCGGGATCGAACCAACGACACGCGGATTTTCAGTCCGCTGCTCTACCGCTGAGCTACCTCGGCTAGGCGCTTAATGGTAATGAGGCCATCCCCCAACTGTCAAGACAAACCGCCAAAAGATGTCGGCTGTTATCACTACGCGAGACATGAGCTACCAGACTTGTTGACGGAAGGAACGCTCCGATGGTATCTTTCAAACACCACCCCTGCTTCTTCGGCGGTAGGGGTCGAGACCGCCCCCAACGGCGATCTCTGTCCTTCTCAGGGAATGACCAGGAGCAGTCATCCGCCTCGAAATTACGTTGACAGGCAGGCAACCCCTGTGGTATCTTGCATACACCACCCCCCCTACCTCTTCGGCGGTAGGGTCGAGACCGCCTCAAAGGGCGGTCTCTGTCTTTGTAAGGAAATCGCGTTTGATTACCAACGTATACATAGACGGCTTTAATCTCTATTACCGCGCACTCAAAGATACCCCATTCCGGTGGCTCAACCTATGGAGGCTGACCGAGTCCCTGTTCCCCAAGGATCATATCAACTGCGTACACTACTTCACTGCCCGCCTTGATCCCCGTCCTGGCAATCCGTTGCAACGTCAGAGGCAACAGACGTACCTGCGCGCTCTAGCCACCCTCCCCCGCCTTGAAATTCACTACGGCGTTTTCCGCTCCGGAATTAGGTGGCGTCAGCTAGCCGAGCCGATGGAGGGCTTGCCGAACCATGTGCGGGTTCTGCACACGGAGGAGAAAGGTACGGACGTTAATCTGGCCACGCGTTTGTTGGTCGATGGCTTTGACGGAGATTATGAACAGGCGGTAATCATCTCCAACGACGCCGACTTCGCAGGCGCAATGGAGTACGTTAGGGACTCGCTTGGCCTGAGGATAACGTTGGTCAATCCGGACCGGAGAAAATCCAGCCCCACGCGCCTGAAGAACGCCGCTTCCTACGTAAAGCGCCTCTGGAAGAGCCACCTCAGGCGCAGCCAATTCCCCGACATCCTTACGGACGAAGTCGGCACAATCAGAAAACCCTCTGGCTGGTAGGATGCGAATGCCGTCGGCGCTGAGATAACAGCGTCATTCTGAGAAGTGCAAGCGACTAAGAATCCTAGTTGAACCGCGGGCTGCCAACCCTGCTATAATCCAACCATCCTAACTCAGGGGGTGGCGTCATGCTCGACACAATCATCAAAGGCGGTACGGTAGTTACTCCCCAGGGAGCCGCCTTCATGGACGTAGCAATCCAGGACGGAAAAATCGCAGCCCTCTCCCATCCCGGCCTTCTGTCCGCCGAGTCCGCCCGCACCATCGACGCTTCCGGCAAAATCGTCCTCCCCGGCGGCATCGAACCCCACACCCACATCGGCATCCCCGTCCCAGAGCGTTGGGCCGGCCGCCCCGAAGTCTTCACCCAACCTCCCGAAGCCGCCACCCGCGCCGCGGCCTTTGGCGGCGTCACCACCCTCCTCGACTTCTCCGGCTCCCTCCCTAACTCCCCTGAAGAGATGGCGGGACGGGTCTCCATCATGGAGGAGTTGGAATCCCGCAAGCAGGCATTCAACGACCACAGCTACACCGACTTCGCCTACCATCACATCCTCGCCGGCGAAGTCGATCCCAAGACCATCGGCGAAATCGGCGAGGCCGTCCAGGCGGGACAGGCCAGCTTCAAAATCTTTACCACCTTCGCCGGACGCGTCCCCTACGGCCACCTCCAAGCCATCTTCGAAGAAGTCGGCAAGCACGGCGGCATCATGGCCGTCCACGCCGAAGACGACGACATGGTTACCTATATGGAAGAGAAGCTCAAGCGCGAAGGCCGCGACCAGGGGCACAACCTCCACCTCGTCCACAGCAACATCTCCGAAGACGTCTCCTTCCGCAAAGTCATCCGCATGGCCGAGTACGCCGAGACGGGCATCTACTTCGTCCACGTCACCGCCAAAGAAGGCGTCGTCGCCGTCGGCGAGGCCAGGAGCCGCGGCCTTCCCGTCTACGGCGAAGCTCTCCACAACTACCTTGAGTTCACCTGCGACGACTACAAGAAGCCTAACGGCACCAAAATTCACACCTACCCCGCCATCAAGTACGCCTCCGACAGGGACGCCCTCAAGCTCGGCCTGGAAGATGGCCGCATCTCCACCACCGCCACCGACGAATACACCACCTATAAGGACGTGAAGTTCTGGGGCCAGACCATCGAGTCCGTCTGCGGCGGTCACAACGGCATCGAAACCCGCGTCCCCGTCGCCTTCACCAAATTCGTCTCCCAGGGCGGCATGTCCCTCACCAGATTCGCCGACGTCATCGCCACCAACGCGGCGAAGATTCTCGGCCTCTATCCGCAAAAGGGCGTCATCGCTCCGGGAAGCGACGCCGACCTCGTCATCATCGATCCCACCGTCCGTAAGACCCTCACCCTCGACGACCTCCACGCTGATTCCGACTACAGCATCTGGGAAGGCTTCGAATGCGAAGGCTACCCCGTCATGACCATCCTTAGAGGCAGCGTCATGGTGGAAAACGGCGTCTTGAAGGGCAGTTCCTACGACGGTCAGTGGCTGTCCCGGAAAGTCGCCCCCGGGACGCTGGCCCGGCCCGTTTGCTAGTCCGGTGGCCCGAGCGCGACGTCTCGCCACGGGAGAATCTACGCGCACTCCCATCGATGCCCCTGTCCGGCTGCAATACCCTGCGGGAACCGTTCGCGGCTGTTTTGCGTATGAATACTTGAGACAAACTTTGCTTTTTTGGCGGTTTTGACGTACTATGAATATACGGTCATTACGCCCGCGGTTTCGAAAGTTCTCCAAGTGAACATCCCCATATCTATGAGTAGACTGACGCAAACATGAGCAACAGAAAGTGGTTGAGAAGCGGCCTTATCTATCTCCTGATAATCGTCGCCGTCGCCTCAATCTTCTTCATCGTCGTCCCCGGACTCGGAGGCTCCGAAGACGTTTCCTTCACCGATGTCGTCCGCATGGCCAAGGAGGGAGAAGTCACCAAAATTGAGGTGAAGGGTGAATCCCTCAAGGTCTTCACCGTTAACGGCGGCGAGGTCAACAGCCGCATCGGCGAAGGCACCGACATTACCGAGCATATCCCGGAAAGCGTCCCCGTGTTCTTCAAAGGTTCCGGCGGATTCAACCTCGGCCTTCTGCTCAACTTCCTGCCACTCATTTTCTTCGGCGCCCTGATTATCCTGCTCATGCGCCAGGCCCAGGGCAGCAGCAACCAGACCATGAACTTCGGGCGCAGCAAGGCCAAGATGATCCTCACCAGCCGCCCCACCGTCAGCTTCTCCGACGTGGCAGGCGCCGACGAAGCCAAGGCCGAACTCCAGGAAGTGGTGGAGTTCCTCCAGAACCCGGACAGATTCCTCGCCCTCGGCGCCCGCATCCCCCGCGGCGTCCTCCTCGTAGGCCCGCCCGGCACCGGCAAGACCCTGCTCGCCAGGGCCGTCGCCGGAGAAGCCGCCGTCCCCTTCTTCCCCATAAGCGGCAGCGAGTTCGTCGAGATGTTCGTCGGCGTCGGCGCGGCGCGGGTTCGCGACCTCTTCGACCAGGCCAAGCGCAACTCCCCCTGCATCGTTTTCGTTGACGAAATAGACGCCGTAGGACGCCATCGCGGTGCCGGTCTTGGCGGCGGTCACGACGAACGGGAGCAGACCCTCAACCAGATTCTTGTAGAGATGGACGGCTTTGAGACCGGCACGAACATCATCGTCATCGCCGCCACCAACCGCCCCGACATCCTCGACCCGGCCCTCCTGCGTCCCGGTCGCTTCGACAGAAGGGTCATCCTCGACTTGCCGGAAGTCCAGGGACGCGAGGCCATCCTGAAAGTCCACTCCAAGGGCAAGCCCCTCGCTCCCAACCTCAAGCTCGACGTCATCGCCAAGGAAACCCCCGGATTCAGCGGCGCAGACCTGGCCAACCTGGTCAACGAGGGAGCGCTGCTGGCCGCCCGCCGCAACAAGAAGCTCATCGGCACGTCCGAGTTCGAGGAAGCCATCGACCGGGTTATCGCCGGGCCGGAGCGCAAGAGCCGCGTCATCAGCGACAGAGAAAAGGCCATGACCGCTTACCACGAGGCCGGCCACGCCCTCGTGGCCTACAAGCTGCCCAAGGCTGACAAGGTGCACAAGATTTCCATTGTCGCCCGCGGCGCTATGGGCGGCTACACCCGCCTGCTCCCGGACGGCGACCGCTACCTGTGGACCAAGGGTCAGTTCGAGGACTTGATGGCCACCGCTCTCGGTGGTCGCGCCGCGGAAGAAATCGTCTTCGGCGAGATGACCACCGGCGCCAGCAACGATTTGCAGCGCACGACCCAGATTGCCCAGCGGATGGTAAAGCAATACGGCATGAGCGACAAGCTTGGCCCCAGAACCCTGGGCCGCCGGCAGGAACTGGTATTCCTCGGCAGAGAGATCCACGAAGAGCAGGACTACAGCCTGAAGCTCGCTGAGGAGATCGATTCGGAAGTCAAGGCGCTTATCACCACAGCCAAGCAGAAGGCCGAGACCATCCTGGAAGAGAACAGGGAGCGGCTAACTTCCATCGCCGAATTCCTCATTCAGCACGAGTCCGTGGAAGGGGAGAACCTGCAAGCCCTGTTCGAAGGCAGGGAACCCGTCATAGAAGAGGAAGTTGAGGAAGTCCCCCAAGAGGTCGAAACGCCCGCCCAGCCCGCTCCCGCCATCGACCCCCAGCCAAGGCCCCACCTGGCAAGCCAGCAGGACGACAGGCCGATCCCCGAAAGCGGCTAGCCCGCCCCCGCCCCTCTAGCGGCCCTTTACATGACCGTCATTCCCGCGAAAGCGGGAATCCATCTTCCCCCTTGAGGGAGACCGTTGAGCAACCTTCCCAAGAATGACCGATAACCTCTTCCCCCTTGATGGGGGAAGATTGAGCATGTCCTGAGCTTGTCGAAGGGATGGGGGTGATTCGGGCAGGACGGATGACGTTTCTGACAGTTACGCAAAGACTTCCGAAGGCGGGAATCCAGGGGTGGGGTTCCAGTTATGAAATCAACGCACCCCATCCTCGGCCGCCTCGTGCAAGAAGATTGGGTAAGGTTCCCTGAAGTGGATTCCGGCTAGCCCTGTGACTCGTCCAGCGGCATCTGCCGGAAATAGATCCCCCACCGCTGCATCATCTCCTCCACCTCCGCGTCCCCGCGAGCCGTAAGCTCCCCCAGAAATCCAGCCAGCGCGTGGCCCGGCAGCATCTCCTCCGTGCACACCCAACTCTTCTCCGCCGGCGCCATGTAAAGCAGGCCCCGCTGGTGCGTGCATCCCAGCAGCACTCTGGCGTTGCCCTCTCCGATTACCACGTTCACCCCGTGATTCGTCTCCAGCGTCATTCCTCAGTGCCTCCTGAACCCTTTGACTGCTAACTTCGGTCCTTGGCCAGCCGCGCAAGGAAGTCCACGTTGCTCCTCGTCTTGGCCAGCCGCTCCAGTATCCGCTCGATGCCGTCGGTGAAGTTGCCCGACTCTTGCACCAGTAGGCCCACTATGCGGCGCAGCAGCCAGATGTTCTTGACCGTGGCGGCGTCGAACATCAACTCCTCCCGCCGCGTGCTGCTCCGTCCAATGTCGATAGCCGGGAATATGCGCTTCTCCGCCAGCTTCCTGTCCAGGTGCAGTTCCATGTTGCCAGTCCCCTTGAACTCCTCGTAGATCACCTCGTCCATGCGGCTGCCCGTGTCCACCAGGCAGTTGGCGATGATGGTCAGGCTGCCCCCGAATTCCACGTTGCGCGCCGCCCCGAAGAACTTCTTGGGCGGATAGAGCGCTATAGGGTCGATGCCGCCCGAAAGCGTGCGCCCGCTAGTGGGCAGCGCCAGGTTGTATGCCCGCGTCGCCCGCGTGATGCTGTCCATCAGAATCAACACGTCCTTGCCAGACTCCACCAGCCGCTTCGCCCTCTCCAATGAAAGGTCCGCCAGCCGCACCTGGTCCTCCACCGATTCGTCGAAGGTGGAAGCGAAGACCTCCCCCTTCACCGACCGGCGCATGTCCGTCACCTCCTCCGGCCTCTCCCCGATGAGCACCACCATTATATGGATGTCCGGGAAGTTCGCCGTCACCCCGCTGGCCACGTGCTTCAAAATCGTAGTCTTCCCCGCCTTGGGCGGCGACACGATAAGCCCGCGCTGCCCGCGGCCTATCGGCGAGAACAGGTCTATCATCCGCGTCGTCAAGTTGTCCGGCGTCGTCTCCAGCGTTATCTGTTCGTCAGGAAATACGGGCGTCAACTCCTCGAACGTCGGCCTCGACCGCGCCTTCGGCGGCGTCAGCCCGTTCACCGTGTCCACCCGCGTCATTCCGAAATACCGCTCCCCGCCCTTGGGCGAGCGAACGCCGCCGGCCACCGTATCCCCGCACCGCAGCCCGAACCGCCGAATCTGCGACTGCGACACGTAGATGTCCCCCGGCCCCGGCTTCAAACCCGTGTGCCGCAGGAACCCGTACCCGTCGCTCATCAGCTCCAGCACCCCCGACCCTCTCAGCCGGTGCTGGTCTGGGAACCTGTGCGCGATACGCACCACCACGTCCTCCTTGCGGAGGGACGTCAGCTGATTGCCGTTCTCCATGCCCATCTGCCGGGCAATGGATAGCAGCTCCTCCTTGCTCATTCTTTCCAGTTCTGAAACGTCTAACGTCGGTTTAGGGGACACTTGGTTCACGTTCTTTCCAAAGATTTTTGATCCGATGAGAAGCCTCTGCCCCTCCTATCAGCCCCGGTTCGCCTTCTCCCAGTCTTGCCGGAACCGCTCCACTCCCACCGTTGTCAGCGGGTGATTCACCATCTGCTCCAGCACCGCGCACGGCGCCGTTGCGATGTGCGCCCCCGCCCTTGCGGCCTCCACGCAGTGCAGCGGATGGCGTATGCTCGCCGCCAACACCTGCGTCTTAATCCCATAATTCCGAAAAATCGACACAATCTCCTCCACCAGGTCCATCCCCCGTTGCCCCGTGTCATCCACCCGCCCCACGAAGGGACTCACCGCCGCCGCGCCCGCCTGCGCCCCCAGCAGCGCCTGGTTCACCGAAAAGCATAGCGTCTGGTTTATCTCAATCCCCTCCTCCGAAAGCGCCTTCATCGCCTCGAACCCCGCCGCCGTGCTTGGCAGCTTCACCCACGGCCTCGGCGCCCACGTCGCGTACTCCTTCCCCTCCGTAATCATCCCCTCCACGTCCTCGCTCACCACCTCAATCGAAATCGGCCCCTCCACAATCGACGCTATCTCCTCCACCGCCGCCCGGTACGCACCCATCCCCGACACGCCCGCCTGCGCCGCCAGCGAAGGATTCGTCGTCACGCCCGACACCACCCCCAGCCGCGCCGCCCGCCGCACCTCGTCCACGTCTGCCGTATCCACGAAAAACTGCATATCCTCTAACCCCTCAAATCTCCCCCATTCAAATTCTGCGGCCTCCGACGCACCGCCATCACTTCATCCCCCAGCGGCAGCGTCGGCTGACTCCCCTCCCGCAGCGTCCGCATCGCCCTCCCCACAAACTCACTCACCAACGGATGCGGCCGATGCGGCCTTGACCGGAACTCCGGGTGAAACTGCACCCCCAGCATAAACGGATGCCCCTCCACCTCCGTAATCTCCACCAGCCGACGGTCCGGCGACAACCCACTCGCCCTCATCCCCGCATCCTCCAGCCGCTCCCGATAATCATTATTCAACTCAAACCTGTGCCGATGACGCTCCCACACCTCCGCCTCCCCATACGCCCGACGCGCCAGACTATCCTCCACCAGCACGCACGGATAACTCCCCAACCGCATCGTCCCCCCCAAATCCGTCACATCCCGCTGCTCCGGCATGAAATGCACCACCGGATCCTCGCACGACGGGTCAACCTCATACGAATGCGCCCCCTTCATCCGCAACACATTCCGCGCGAACTCCACCACCATCACCTGCAACCCCAGACACAACCCCAGATACGGAATCCCATTCTCCCGTGCGTACTGCGCCGTCCGAATCATCCCCTCCACCCCTCGAGACCCGAACCCACCCGGCACCACAATCCCGCACGCCTCCGCCAACAACCCCTCCGGCCCCTCAGCCTCCACCTCCTCCGCGTGAACCCACTGCACCTCCGCCTCCAACCCATGCCCCCACGCCGCGTGCTGCAACGCCTCCTTCACCGAAATATACGAATCCTGCAACTCCACATACTTCCCCACCAGCGCAATCGGCACCCGCCCCGAAAGCGTCCCCATCCGCTCCACCATCGCCGACCATTTCGCCATATCCCGCTCCCCCGCCCTCAAACCCAACGACGACGCCAGCAAATCCCCCAGCCCCCACTCCTCCAGAATCAGCGGCACCCTGTAGATAGTATCCACCGTCAAAAGCGGAATCACCGCATCCTTATCCACGTCGCAAAACAGCGCAATCTTATCCCGAATCCCCTCCGACACCTCCAAATCACTCCGACAAATAATCGCATCCGGCTGAATCCCGATAGCCCGCAAATCCCTCACCGAATGCTGCGTCGGCTTCGTCTTCAACTCCCCTGCTGCATATATATAAGGTAAGAGCGTCACGTGAATATAAAAAACATTCCCCCGTCCCACCTCCTTCCGCATCTGCCGAATCGCCTCCAGAAACGGCTGCCCCTCCATATCCCCCACCGTCCCCCCAACCTCCACCACCACCACCTCCGCGCCCGACTCCTCCGCCAGCGACAAAATCCGCCCCTTAATCTCATTCGTCACGTGCGACACCGCCTGAATCGTCCCCCCCAGAAAATCCCCCCTGCGCTCCTTCGCAATCAACGACTGATACACCTGCCCCGCCGTCAAATTCGAAGCCCGCGTAACCTCAATATCAATAAACCGCTCATAATGCCCCAAATCCATATCAGTCTCCCCCCCATCCTTCGTCACAAACACCTCCCCATGCTGATACGGCGACATCGTCCCCGGGTCCACATTCAAATAAGGGTCCAACTTGATAACCGAAACCGAAATCCCCCGACTCTTCAAAATCCGCCCGATAGACGCCACACTCACACCCTTCCCAACCGCGCTAACCACACCCCCCGTCACAAAAATGAACTTACTCATCCCCTAACCCCCTCCCCCTCTTGTTCCCGCGGAAGCGGAAACCCATCTTCCCTCCCGCTCACCCTGAGACCGTCCTGAGCCCGTCGAAGGGTCAAGCGCATCCCCAACTTACCCCTTCCCCCTCCGCTCCACCCGTCATTCCCGCCTCCCCTTCCGTCATTCCCGCGAAGGCGGGAATCCATTCCCCCGCTCACCCTGAGCTTGTCGAAGGGTCGAGCGGCTCCACCCAAAAACAAACGCACCCATACCAAGCCAAACTCACAAAACAACATGAAAAACCGCATATACAAGGAAGGGGGAACTCCGGGGCGTGGAATCTACGATAGCCCTCCCGCCTGCACAAACCCCCTAAAGAGCCTGCGCGATGGAGAAAGCCGACGCGAAAAAGTATATCCCCGCCCAAAACCCAGTGTCAACCACATCCCCCTCCCCCATTGACACAACCACCTTCCCCCTTCACACTCAACCACCATCCCCACCAGGAGGCCCCCGCCATCAAAACGCCCGAACCCGCCCCCCAACCCCCCAGAGAAACCATCTGGAGCATCGTCGCCCCCCTACGCCCCTGGTACTTCGCCACCTTCCTCACCCTATACACCATCACCGGCGCCCTCATAATCGCTGGAGAAATCCGCACCCAACAGGATATAATACAAACTGCAACAGCCATCATCAAAGGCCTCAGCGCCGCAGGCATGACATCCGCCATCACCGCCTACACCATAATCGAAACAGGGAGGACATTCATGGTACTAGCCCACCACATCAAAAACTGGCTCGACAAAAAAGACCAGGAATTCCGCGACAAACTCCGCGCCGAAGGCGAAGCCCAAGGCATCGCCAAAGGCCGCGCCCAAAACCAGCAAGCCTGGACCGACTGGCTAGCCCGCAAAGAAGACGCCGAATCCCGCGGCCAACCCTTCACCGAACCCCCTCCAAACGGCGAGGCCAAATAATGGTACTAGCCCACGACCTCCAAAAATGGTTCGACAAACGCCGCGAAAAACAAGAACGCGAAGAACGCGAAAAGCGTAAAAAAGAAGAGGAAGAAGCCCGCCAAAGGCGTCAAAAAGCCCGCGAAGCCATCCTCAAAGAAGGCCGCGCCCAAGGCATCGAAATAGGCCGCTCCCTGGCCAACAAAGCCTGGCACGGCTGGAACTACCGCCGCCTCGACGCCCAATCCCGCGGCCAGAAATTCACCGAACCCCCTCCCGACCATCCCTCCCCCCATCCCCCCCAAAACCCACCAAGAACCCCTTCCCCCTCGACGGGAGAAGGCTAGGACGGGGGCCTCCCCCCTCTTCTCCCTTCCCCCTTGACGGGGGAAGGTTAGGATGGGGGCCTCCCCCCTCTTCTCCCTTCCCCCTTGACGGGGGAAGGTTAGGATGGGGGTGTCCCCCTCTCCCCGCTCACCCTGAGCTTGTCGAAGGGTCGAGCGGCTCCCCCTCCCCCTAACCAACCTCTCCCCCCCTGGCCGCCCAGCGCCCGTCCGCGCTGAACGGCCCCCCCCAAAAACCCCCATCCCCCCAAAGACCCCCCCCCAAAACCCCCCATCCCCCCAAAACCCTCCCAACCTCCCCCAACCCCAACCCCTCCCCCTAACCAACCTCTCCCGCCCACACCAAACCTCCCCCCCTGGCCGCCCAGCGCCCGTCGGCGCTGAACGGCCCCCCCAAAAACCCCCATCCCCCCGAAGACCCCCCCAAACCCCCCTCCCCCTAACCAACCTCTCCCGCCCTCACCAAACCTCCCCCCTGGCCGCCCAGCGCCCGTCCGCGCTGAACGGCCCCCCAAAAACCCCCATCCCCCCGAAGACCCCCCCAAACCCCCATCCCCCTCCCCACCTCCCCCAACCCCAACCCCCCTCCCACCCCCAAACCCCCCAAAACTTGCCGCAACGCAGTTGCCCCCCTTCCCTTCCCCCCCAAACCCTGCTACAATACCCCCCAGCAAAAAACCCCGCCCAAACCCACAAAACCCCAAACTCAACCCAAAACCCCACTTGACATCCCCAAGCGGCGTTGTGTAAAGTACCGCATGACCATTCAAAAGCCGCCCCATCCCAAAACCATCCAGAGGCAAAAACCCATACCCAAACCCCACCCATACCGGCCCATCCTGAGACCCCAACCCGTCGAAGGAACAAAGCCCGCCGCAGGCCAGCCTGCGGTTTCACCTATGCCTCAAACAACCGCCATGCAAACAACCCCAAACACCCCAAACACCACCCCAGGAGAGGGACAAAATGCACTACTCCGGAACCCTTCATCTCGGAAACACACACCCTCCCTGGCGCCGCCACGGCATCAGATACTTGGAGGTTGGACTATGACCCCTAACCACCGGTCGGCTCCCCAAACCCACACCCATAGGGAGGAAAAGTGAGACAAAAACTTACCTGGATAATCCCCGGCATTCTGGTTACCCTGCTCCTCGGCCTTCTCTGGGCCATCCCCGCCTTCGGCGCGACAGCAGGGACCGTTGACTTCAAAGACAAGGGCGGCGACGCCATCGACTACGTCAGCCTCAATGGGGTTGGCGGCTCCGCGGCCAACGCCATCACCGTCACCGTCACAGACCCAGACCTCGACCCCGTGTTGAAGCGGACCCCCGCTAACAACAACCTCTTCTGTGTCGAGTCTGATGACGAAAGCTACGTGGAGTGTCCCACGCTTGGCACCTTCACGACAAACCCCAACTTCCCCACCCTTGACAATTTCGACCCTGACGTTAACTTGGGTAACGCCACGGACGAAGATTGGCATAATCTTCAGGACATGGGCAGCGATGGCGTAGACAACAGGGACATCAAGGGCTACGTCATCCGTCAGAGAGAATTCGATGCGCAGGATAGGGAGTCTGGCGTAGATTCAGCCTACCAGGCTCCCACCACCAAGTGGATAATCCAAGCCGATGAAGTCTCAGGGGCCACGTTCTACTACGATGGCACCAACGGCAGGCTCCAACTCGACGAGGTCGCCAACGATGGCACCATCAACGCCATCGGATACTTCATCAAGAAGAAGACCGTCATCGGCGCCCGCAACGGCACCAGCCAGAGAGCGTCGGTCGAATTCAATACGGGTATTGCGGATAGCCACCAAACTTCGGTCCCTCTGCCTACGTCTGGTGACGGCAGAAATACCACCGCCACCTCCAACGTTCCTTCCTTCGCGCTTGTGCACACATCAGCTACTGCTAATGAAAACAACTGGTTGGACATCCTCGAGACAGTGGTTCCCGACATCAAAACGAGGACTGTTAGAGCGGATGATGGTAACACCGGCAATGTCAACGAGCAGGAAGTAGACCTCGAGAAAATCGCAAAGGATATACGCCCTTACTTCAAGGCGTACAACACAAAGGATAAATCCGAGACGGATCTCAGAATACTGGTCACTTCTTACACCCCTGACACCGTCGACAACCCGGATACTCCTGCAAATGAAGGCACTCCTGCGGACGAGTCCAGAATCACTATCACGGTGAACGACGTTCAGAACTCGGCTGGCGGCAAGGCCAATTGTGTAGGGAATGTCGGTGCTATTCTGACCCATACCACTGCGACTCCTCCGGTAGCCATCCCTCTTGCTGACCAGGTATGCGCCACCACTGCAGTCGCTTCAACCGTAACGTTGGAGTTTGGCTACAAGGGCAGCGCGGACACTGTCTATTCCACCTCTGGTCGCATCGGCCCCAAGAGTGAAGTTGGTCGAGTGACCGTTGACAGCAACGCCATGTCCACCCCCATGAGCATCATCCTTCAGGAGTCCGGCGCGGCCACCGGTGCTTTCAGTGCCAAGCTCATGGTCTGTGAGTCCGGCAAGCCCGGCTGCATTGCCAGGCAGGCCGGCGAAGCCGACGAGGGTGATGTTCAGGATCCCGCCAGCAGGATGATTACGGTCCCCGTAGACAACGCGCAGGGCGAAGCCGTCGTCATCACCTACGCGGACGCTGACCCCACCGCCCCCCGCACGGCCTCCATTTCTCTGGACGCCATCGGGCCCGTCTTCAGCGACTTGGCCCCCGCCAGCGGAACTGCCGGGCGTGAGGACGAACCTACCGTCTCCTTCCAGGTCATCGACGCCGAATCCGGCCTCAGTTCCAAGGATACGGACACCGACACCATCCGCGTCCTCGCCGCCGTCTACAACCTGGACGGCGTGTGGCAGGACGAAGAAGAGTACATGCGGAACGACGTTAACCCCAAGGCCGCCAACAACGGCTACATGGCCTCCGTCACCCTGGAGGAAGGTTCCCGCACAGGCGAACTGGACGCTGGCAGTCTCAGCCAGTACGAAATCCACTGGTGGGCCATCGCCGTGGACGAAGCTGGCAACACTAACGTCAGCGACCAGGACTCTGGCACCAAGTGCGACCTAAAGGGCGTCACCCTCACCGCCATCGGCCTCAACGGCACCATCGACGACATGGAGACCGATGACAAGTCGGACGACGTTGGCTGCGAACCCCACAAGATCCGCGTGGACGCCGCTGCCCCCATGATTACCGAAGCCGCCACAGGCAAGTACCTGGATGGCGACGATGAGAAGTCCAATAAGGCCACCAGCGTCGTAGCCGTCTTCAACGAGAACCTCGACTGCGACTCCGTCTCCGCCGATGACTTCACCGTCGCCGGCTCCGCCCCCAACGGCGTAACCTGTAAGGGCAAGAAAGTCTACCTGGACGTTGACGAACTGGCCTCCGACGCCAAGCCCAAGGTCGTGGTCGCCACCGGCTCCCTCACCGACAAGGCGGGCAACGCCATCGGCGGCACCGATGCTTCCCGCACCCAAACCGCCAAGGACGGCCTCGCCCCCAACCTAACCGTTACCGTAACCGGCACCGGCGAAGGCACCCGCCCCGTTACCAAGGGCAAGGTAACCGTCGCCGTCACTTCCGACGAGCGGCTAACCGGCAGCCCCGACGTGGTAATCATGATGGTTGGCGACGACTACGAGCTGACAGGCACAGACAAGGGCAGTAACGCCAACCCCACCGGTACCACCAACGAGTGGAGCAAGGAATACACCGTCTCCGACGCGGGCGTATACAACGTCTACGTCACCGGCGAAGACCGTAGCGCGGACAGTGCCACCGGCACCAAGGGCATGATGGCCCTCGGCACCAAGGACAAGTTCGCCGACTCCAAGACCATCCTCTTCGAGGTGGACAACACCTTGGACAAGCCCGTCTTCACTCCCTCCAACAACGGCAAGACCGACAACCCCGACATCTTCATCAAGATCGACTTTGCCAACGAGGGTAAGGAGTACACCATCGCCACCGGAACCGGCGACAGCGCCGCCACAGTCGACGTGGACTCCCACGGCACGGTGGACATCACCAGTGCCATGTTCGACGGCGCAGACGTCACCGACGACGTTACCAGCCGCGACAACATCCTCCACGTCTACAGGCCCGGCAACCTCTCCCTCGGCGACCACAAGCTGGAAATCGAGGTTAGCGACAACGCCGGCAACGAGAAGAAGGGCACGAACAAGTTCACCCTGAACTTCACCGTGACCGAGCGGCAGCCTTGGAAGCTCGACATCAACCCCGGCGCAAACCTCATCTCCTTCCCCGCCGACCCCGTTGATGGCGACGTGAACGCCGTATTCAGCGAGGAAGACATCACCACCGTCGTAACCTACGACAACGCGTCCGGCCTCTGGATGACAGCCTCCGGCACCGGCGGCTCCCTCTCCGGCGACCTGATGACCATTGACGCAGACCACGCCTACTGGGTAGTCTCCAACGGAGTCCTCACCCTCGACGTGATGCTCGTCGCCAGCGGTGGCATCTCCGTCACCCCCGCGGCCATCCCCGTTGTCCAGGGTTGGAACCTCGTACCCGTCTCCGACGTGGCCCAGAGCGATGCAGGCACGGGCATCGACCCCGCCGCCTACTTCGGCAACATCGACGCCGACGTCGCCTACGGCTACGACTCCCAGATGGGCACCATGGTCCGCATCGACATCGCCGACAAGCCGACGCCCGATGACGCGACCGACGACGAAGTCCTGGTAGGCTCCGGCTACTGGGTCTACGCCAACAAAGCAGGCGTAATCATCCCCTAACCCGGACACCCACACCCAACGGCACCCAAAAAAGGGGGCGGCGCAAACCAGCGCCGCCCCCTTTCACGCTAAAAAATACAGGAGGAAGAATATGATCTGAATCCACCCCTGAAACTATCAACAAAGGAACTCATAATTATGGACACCCAAAACAACATCAAGAAAGGACCTGAGGAAATGAATAACCACCCAAAGGAAAACCCCAAAGATTCCCTATTGGACACAATATGGCAAACAAGATACTGGTACAGCGGCATATTCCTACTCGTAGCAATCTCCGGCGAAATAATCGTCATAACTAGAGAAATCACCCAAAACCAAGGTATAATAAACACGTGGCTCGCCATCCTCGAACACAACCAAGGCATACTCGCAGCCGCCATCACCGCCGCCACCACCCTCACCGAAGGAGCCAGATTCATCATGGTAATAGCCCACGGCGTAAAGCAAATCATCGACAAATGGCTCGACAAAAAAGACAAAGAATTCCGCGACAAACTCCGCGCCGAAGGCCGCGCCGAAGAACGCGCCGCGCTCAACAAAGCCTGGCAAGACTGGCTCGCCCGCAAAGAAGACGCCGAATCCCGCGGCCAACCCTTCAACGAACCACCTCCCAACGCCAACCCCGAATAACCCCCCTCCCCCCCTTCCCCCTCCCCACACCACCCGTAGGGGCGGGTTTCCAACCCGCCCCTACCCCCCCTCACCCCAAGCAACCCATCCAACCCGCTCACCCTGAGCAACCCACCCAACCCGCTCACCCTGAGCTTGTCGAAGGGTCGAGCGGGCGCGGGGCGGCTGCCGGGCAGTCCCCTCCCCCCTTGCCGCCAACCCTCCCCAACTGCTACAATCCCCCCATGACAACCACCTCCGAACGACCAGCAACCCCCTCCCAGGACCAACCCGACCAACTCGTCACCCGACGTGACCTCGACAACGCCGTCAACCAACTCCGAGGCGAATTCCTCTCCCTCCGCACCGAATTCGCCGCCCTCCGTCACGACACCAAAGAAGAACTCCGCGAAATGCGCCAGGAAATACGCGCCCACCGCCAGGAAACCACCACCGCTCTCCAACGCCATGAGGAAAGAACCACCGCCGCCATTGAAGGCATCCGTGGCGAAGTAAACGGACTCCGTGGCGAAGTAAACGGCATCCGTGGCGAAGTAAACGGACTCCGCCAGGAATTCCAAGCCCACCGCCAGGAAACCACCACCGCCCTCCAACGCTTGGACGACAAAATCGACCGTCAATCAGAAAGAATCGACCGTCAAACCCAACTCATAAACAAAGCCACAAACCGCGCCATCACCATCTCCGTCACCATCATGACCGCCGTAATGACCATCATCGGCGTCCTCATCGTCCTCGCCCAATTCCTCGCCGCCTAACCCCCCCGTCCCCCCTACCCCCCATTTGACAACCCGCCTCCCTTTCCCCTACCATCAACCCATCCCCCCAAATTCGGCATCCCTCACCCCCATTGCCGACGGGAAAAGGAGACCCCCTCCCATGCAGCATCGCAAAACAACCTCCCGCCTCCCCATCCACGCCCTCATCGCGACACTCCTCATAACCCTCCTACTCATCCTCGCCTGCGGCGACGACGAAGAACCCACCCAGGCCCCCACCGCACCCCCCGCGCCCACCGCCGCCCCATCCACCCCCCTCCCCACCCCGCCCCCAACCCCCACCGCCCCACCCACCCCCGCCCCCACCCCAAGACCCATCCCCACCGCCGCCCCCGTCGCCCCCGCCCCAGCCCCTCCCACCGCCATCCCCACCCTCACCCGCGTCCCATACGTCCCCACCGCCCAACCCACCGCCGCGCCCACCGCCCCCGCCGTCATCGCCAAAACCCTCGTCTCCCCACGCCTCAAAGTCGCCATCGTCCCACCCGGCCACCAGGTAACAATGGTCCACCAAACCTTCCACTCCTCCTCCGGCCCCATCAAAACCATGTACGAGGAAATGATATACATCGACCCCTTCTCCGGCGACTACACCAACGCCCACGTCGTCCAGGACTGGACCATGTCCGACGACGCCACAAGCTGGTCCTTCAACTTCAAACAAGGCATCCCCTTCCACTCCACCGACAGCTGGACCGGCCCCGAGCTCACCGTCCACGACGCCATATTCAGCATCCGCACCTCCGCCGGCGAAACCTCCTACAACCCCGGACGCTGGAACATCTACGGCGTCGACGACGCCAACTTCGACATCCACAACGACCACTCCTTCACCTACAACATGAACCAACCCGAACCCCTCCTCCTCGGACACATCTCCGAAGGCGCCCTCGTCCCCATGATCAGCCAGGCCTACTGGAACTCCGTCGGCGGCGAAGACGCCTACGCCGAACACCCCGTCGGCACCGGCCCCTTCAAATTCATCCACCTCAAAATCGGCGAAGGCCTCCTCGTCGAACGCGTCGAAAACCACTGGCGCAAAACCCCCGAATTCCACGAACTCCAAATCTACTACACCCCCGAAGACGCCACCCGCCTCGCCATGCTACTCACCAGCGAAGTCCACCTCTCCGACATCCCCCGCACCCTACTCCCCCAGGCCAACGAACGCGGCTACCAAACCGTTTTCGCCACCCTCCCCGGCATCTTCATGTTCGCCTACTTCGGCGGCCTCTACTACGACACGGAGAAGGAAATCCTCGCTGGATCCCGCAAAGGCGAAGTCGAGCCCATCGCGGGTGGCTACATCGCCGACAACCCCCTCCGGAACGGCACAGTCCGCAAAGCCATGAACCTCGCCATCGACCGCGACCTCATCATCGAAACCTTCTGGGGCGACGGCGCCGTCCCCGCCAGCACCTACGGCATCCCACCCTACCGCTACGACTTCAAAGAAGAATGGACTCCCTATCCCTACGACCCCGAAGAAGCCAGGCGGCTCCTCGCCGAAGCCGGATACCCCAACGGCTTCGAATTCACCGTCACCACCGCCAAGATGGGCGGCGTCCCAGAAGGCCCCGAAGTCGCCGAAGTCCTCGCCTCCATGTGGACCGAAGTCGGCCTCTCAAGCAACATCGAACCCGTCGAATTCGGCGAAATCCTCAAACGCGCCCGCGAACGCACCTGGGGCCAGAACGTCTACACCATCCGCTACGGCGCCGGCAACCCCTTCCCCTCCGACCCCTGCTACCCCATGAGCTCCGTGGCCGGCGGCTGCGGCAACCCCACCTGGGAATACGACGAACTCGACCAGCTTTACCTCAACTTCAAAGCCGCCGTCGCCCAGGAAGACATCCTCAAGTGGGAACAAGCCATCGGCGACTACCTCTACGACAACTACCTGCTCATCCCCTTGGCCTTCCTCTTCCCCGTCTCCGCCTACGACCCCGGCGTCATCGAACAATACACCGCCAACTGGCAGCATTGGGGCCCCGTGCGCCACCACGAATACACCATCCCCGTCTACCAATAACCCCCACTCCTACACCCCCTCTCCCATCCTGGGAGAGGGCTGGGGTGAGGGCCCCCCAAGGCGAACCCAAAAGGGGGCGGCTCCACCCACGAGCCGCCCCCACCCCTTGCCCGAAAACTGCACATTGTGCTACCTTCATATCTGGAACTAGGTTGACTAGCGAACATCCCAATCATCCCGATGCGCCGGAGGAAACACCAACAGTGGAGTTACATCCCCCGATAGCCTTCATGTTCATCGCCCCGTATAATCAACGCGAGAAATCGGCAATACAGGTATAGGCTATGGACTGGTCGAGCCTTGGCGATTGGGGTAGTTTAACAAGCATCGTTGGATTTCTGGTTGCTTTGGGTGGATTGATTTTTGTGGGATTTCAAGCAGCAGGCGCGAAGCGCGCTTCCGACCAGACAAGGGAGAGGGTAGACAATGTTCTCACATTCGGAAGCGGCAACCGAGCTTCCACTCTGATTCAAGAAATGAAAAACGTCCTTCAGAAAGGCAAATGGGAAGTTGGCTATCATCAGTGCCACACCCTTAGGGCATTGCTCGGCGATATTAAGAGGACTGGGCTTTCATCGCAGCACGACCAGTCTATCAACGAGGCTATGGAAAACCTGGCAAATATAGAGAATGACCTTGACGCCGCAATACGAAAGGGACAGAATCCTAGAGACATAGATCGCTTCAATGCGTCTTTGAGCAGTATCCAAGACACTCTGGAGGATATTCTAAGCAAGGCCGCGTCTGGGCAAGGAGAATAACATGGATGAGAATTATCTGTCGCAATTGCGTGAAATCATCGGAACTCTCACGGTGAGAACTCGCGAGAGTAAAATGGAATGGATCTGGGACGAATGGTCCAAGAATCTCACTGCCAAGCTGACAAACGGGCAAATAGTAATCAGTAAGGACCGTGATTTCGACACCGTAATTAGGATTGTGGATACGGATGAAAACGTCCTGGAGGAAATAAACGCTGGCTACAGGATATACGCCGATTTGAAGGAAGACTCAGACGAACTCCACCAGTTGGCGCGCCGTTCGGCGCTTAAGGTTGATTCCAAACTGGACTCCATACTCCAGGAAATCTCCGCCTAACCTTACCCCTACCTGTCCCCCCGCCGTTCCTTCCCCTCCGCCACGCCGCCCATCCCGTCATCGTGGAACACCACCCGCGTCTTCTTGCCGCCGTGGATTTGCGGCTCCCGCGCCAGCTTCCGACGCAGCAGGTCGATGGGGCCGTCCGGCTCCACCAGCGATTCCGGCAATCCGAGCACGTCCACCAGCAGCCGACGGTCCAACTCCGCCCGCGCCGGGTCCTCGTCTATCTGGTCGAAGGGCAGGAAGCGACGCCCCCGCAACTCCTCAAACGCTTCCTTCGCGGCAGACACCTGCTCATCCGTCAACGTCCGCACGTCAAACGTCGGCATATTCGGAATGCCGGTGATGGTGGTTCTGCCCCGGCCCGATTGAGTCTTGTTCGACACCCACCAGTGCATCAGCAGTCCCAACGTCGAGTTGCACCACAGCGAGAAGGCGTATTCGTGGTCGGCATTCTCAAATATGACCGACGGCCAAGCCATCCCCCCAATACACGGACGCTCGGTCATAGCGACGATTAGCGATTGGGAATTGAACCTCAAATCGCGGTTGTAGTGGGCGCGAGTGGCTGTATCCCATACGTGGGCGGCTTTTTCATTGATTTGTGTCTGCGTTGCCTTCTCCGATGCTACCTTTATCCTGCCCTCGGAATCAGGCTCGACGACCAGGCTACGTTCGTGCTGTGCGTCGTGCGCCCAAAGCAGCGGATACGTGGGAATAGGACTGACAGCCGGTTGAATCTTCTCAAAAGGCCCCCGCGGCGTTCCGTCTGCGTTGTCCCAATAGATATCCGCATGATATGGGCCTCGACCACCGATCTCTTCTATGCGGACAACCGGAATCCGAATTCCCTCTGCACCTGGCATCCCTAAGGGCATCAATGCCCCCAGTTCCAGATTCCAGGCGACTTGTGCTAGTTCCACGTCCCGAATGCCGACCAAAGGCCAAGGCCCCGATTCGGGGAGAGGAGCATTCAACATCCCCCCATATTCCCGGTCTCCAATAGAAATTCCGCTAAGACCTTCCATGCGTTCAATGCGACGCATCTGCCCGGACTCACGAATTCGCGCAATCTCCGCAGCCATCAGGTCCGCCTCAACCGCAGACTTGGGCTTCTCATGAAGCATCACGAAAGTCACTCGCTTATCTCCAAACTGGTTGCCCAGCCGGGCTATCAGCAAACATTCGGCAATGTCTGTATCGGCGGAGAAAGAGGAATCGCGGGAACGAGCTCCTGCAATGGTTATAACGGTAATATCCGGGCAGTTCTCAGCAAGCGCCTTACGTGCATTCTCCCATGATTTCCCGCTGACGCTGCTAAGCGGGAGTACGAGGGCAATCACCCCGTCTTCTCGCGACTTTCGCAATGCAAGGTCAAGGAAATCACCGGCTAGTCCCGAGTTCCCGGTTCCTAGTGGAGATCCACCTCTTACTTTTACAAGTGACTTCTGCATTCGCTTACGGGTTGGGCCATCAGTGTTGAAGGCCGCGAATGCTGAGTTGCCTCTGCCTAGTTTTTCTCCTTCCATCCCCGTTGAACGCACAAACGGCGGATTCATAATCACCAGGTCGAACTTCTCATGCCCAACCCTTTCAGCAATTTCCGCCACCATCTCCGGCGCCCGCCCGCCCGCGGACACCGCCGCCGCCCTTTCCAGCAAACTGCTGGGAATCTGCGGGTTCAGCAAGTCCAGCGAACCTATCGCCACCTCCCCGTTATCAAACCCGCCGTAAGGCATCGTCAACAGGCATTCCCCGTCGAAGGGCGTGTCCGGGTGGCTCCCCGCCAGCATAGTCGCCGTCAAGTGAACGGCGATGTTGATGACGTCCAGCCCCACCAACCCGTGCTTCATCATCGGCCCGTGCAGCAGCCGCGGGTCTCCCCCGTGCAGTTCGTGCAGGAAGGACATACGCTGGTACGCCGTCGAAAGCAGCGTCCCCGTGCCGCAGGCGAAGTCGCCAATCTGCGCCCCCGCCAGCGTCTCCCCGTCGCCCCAATCCGCGCCTCCGGGCGGCCTGTCCGCCGGCAGCGCCAGAGCCGCAAGCATCGCCGCCGCCTCCGGCCTGGTATAGTTCGCCGCCAGAAACTTCCGGTCCGCTATCAGCCGCTGAAACACTATTCCCATCAGGTCGTGGGAGCGCGTGACCCCTCCCGCCACCAGCTTCTGCCCCGTGTGCCACAGCCGCTTGAGTGCCTTGTTGGCCGTTTTCGTGGGCATCAGCCGAAGCATCTCCTTGGCCGACCGGAAGATAGGCCAGTAGTTTTCGACCAGAATCCGATCCCATTCGTCGCAAATCTCCCCGTGCGCGAAGGACTCAAGGGAACGGAAGGATTCCACAGGCCGCACCCCTCGGAACATTTCGGCCCCGGACCCCCGCACCACGAATTCCGCCTCTGCCAGCGACTCGTGGAAGACCAGCGCGTTGACTATCACCGTCATCGCCATCCGCCGCGTCTGACCGTCCTTATCGTCCGACTGGCCGAGGATGTTTGCGATCCGTTCCCCCAGTTCGCTGCCGAATTTGTGCTTGCGGGTGAATTCGTTGGCGGCCTGCTCGACGCCTTTCTCAAGCTCTACGGCGAGGTCGTCAATCCTTGGAGGCGGGACGGCGGCCCGATGCACCAGCATCGCCAAGTCCCGAACGCCGCCTCTTATCCAGCCGATGGAAGGCAGCCGGTCGGGGGATTCGTCGGTGCGACGGGTGTATAGCGCGTATTCCAGGTCGTAGGCGAGACGCAAAGCTTTCCGCAGGGCGCGCCCGTCAAGGGATAGAATATGGGGCGGATACACCAGCGCAATCGCCGTCTCAATCTCCCGCCCCGTCTTCGCCACCACCCGCCCAAGCTTCGCCAGGGCGTCTTGCTCCGCGCTCGGATGACTGCTGCGTTCAGCCTCGATGACGACGGGCCAGCCGCTCGCCTCCTCTACGAGGATGTCCGGGCGACCGCCGCCCACGAGAAGCCGTCCCGTTCGCTCGCTTCTCGCGCTCCAACTTCTCCGTAGCGAGTTCAGAACTTCGCCTAAAGCGACGTTCAGCGTGTGTTCGTGGGTTGAGCCAGCCATTATCCCCGCCGCCCCCACTTCTTCACCCTTCCCCTCCGATGGGGGAAGGGTGAAGAAGTGGGGGCGATACCCTACGTCAACCCCGCCGCCCGGAATGCCCGCGCCATCCGCTCAATCCCCTCCCACGTCTCCTCCTCATTCAGCAACGCGTAGCACAACCTCACGTAATTCTTCCCGTTCCGCTCATCGTCGTCCGCGTAGACCGCCCAGTCTGGCCCGGGGTTGTACGCCACGCCTTCCGCCTTCGCCGCCTCCAACGCCTTCCGCGTGTCGACGCCCTCCGGGAATCGCGCCCACACGAACATCCCGCCCCGCGGCTCGCTCGGCTGCACCTCCGGCCCGAAGTGCTCCTTCAGCGCCGCAATCAGCGTGTCCCGCTTCCGCTCCAACCCCGACTTCAGATGCTCCATGTGGCTGTCGAAGTTATTCTCCAGAAACTCCGACACAATCATTTGTCCCATCGTGCTCGTGCCGATGTCCATCTTGAAGGGCAGAACCTGACTCATCACCTCCCACGGCGCGACCACGTACCCCAGCCGCACCCCCGGCGCCAGCGACTTCGAGAACGACCCCACGTGCAGCACGTAATTGGAATCGTCCAGCGACCGGATGGCGTGCTCGTACTCCTTCTCGAAGACCAGGTCCGCGTAGCACTCGTCCTCGAAGATGGGCACCCCGAACCGGCGGCTCAACTCCAGCATCTCCCGCCGCCTCTCCATCCCCATCACCCGCCCCGTGGGATTGTGCAGCGTAGGAATCGTATAGATGAACTTCGGCTTGATTCCCCGCGACTGCAAATCCGAAAGCGTCTCCTCCAGCAGGTCCGTCCGCATCCCCTCCTCGTCCAGTGGGACTCCCACCACCTCCGCCCCGTGCCGACGCAGGTTGCCCAGGGTGCCGGCGTAGGAAAATATCTCCGTCACGACCGTATCCCCCGGTTCCAGAAACGCGTCCATCACCGCGATTATCCCCTGTTGTGAACCGGACGTTATCAGAATCTCGTCCGCCGTGACCTGGATGCCGCGATGCTTCGCCAGCTTCTCAACCAGAAACTCCCGTAGCGGCATATACCCCAGCCCGCCCCCGTTGGCGTGGTACACCGCCAGGCTCCGCCCGTCCTTCCGAAAAACGTCCGACGCCGCGTCCACGAAGCCCTCGATGGGCAGCAAGTCCGGGCTTCCGTGCCCGTAGGTGAAGTTGTATGGCGGGTCCGGCTCCCCCGGCGACGACGAAGGCGCCGGAATGTCCTTGGCAAATAGCTTCGTGTAGTCCAATCCGCTGCTCATCTCACCTCCAAAATTCAAAAAAGCTCAACCGACTCCCCCTCTTCTCCCTCGACGGGGGAAGATTAAGATGGGGGTGGCTCCCCTCAGGCCGTCAACAACGAAGGGGCCTTCAGGGGCGCCGCTATCCGGCTCTCGTCCAGCCGCTCCACGTCCTTCTGATATATCTGCACCCGAAACGAGCCGTAGTCCGGCACGTACATCCGCCCCTGCGCGTCCACCCGCACCGCCCGCGGCCGGCGGAAATACTTCTGCATGTCTATGGAAGCCATGTCCCTCAGCCGCAGGAACATCGGGTTGGACAGCATATACGCCCGCGCCGACTTCGACAGCGTGGCGTCCCCGACGAATTTCTGGACGAACCGCCCCTCCTGGTTGAACAACTGCACCCGGTCGTTCCCCGAATCCGCCACGTAGATGTCCCCGTCTGCGTCCACCGTCACCCCCGCAGGACGATTGAACTCCCCGTCGCCGCTTCCGCTGCTGCCGAACTTGAAGACAAACTCCCCGTCCGCGTTGAACTTCTGCACCCGGTCGTTCCGCCAATCCCCCACGTAAACGTCGTCGAACTCGTCCACGGCCACGCCCCAGGGCATGTTGAACTCGCCGTCGCCCGTGCCGAAGCTTCCCCACGTAGCGAGAAACTTCCCGTCCTTCGTGAACTTCTGGACGCGATGGTTCAACCCGTCGGCGACGATGATATTCTCGTCGCTGTCGAAGGCAATCCCCGCCGGAGAATTAAGCTGACCCGCCTCCGCGCCGAACTCCCCCCACTTTCCCAGAAACTCCCCCTCGGCGCTGAACTTCGATATCCGATGACACGCCTCGTCCGACACAAAGAAATTCCCGTCACTGTCGCGGATGATAGCCACCGGCCATCGCAGCTGCCCGTCCCCCGTCCCCAAGGAACTGAAAAACCCCAGATCCTCGTCCTCCTGGCTCAACATCCGCACCATCACGCCCTCTTCGTTGCGGCACAGTATGTACAGGACGTCATTTTCCCCGATTGCAACGTCCACGGGGAAATTCACCGTCAGCCGCCGCATCCCCAGCGTCTTCACGTAGGGAAATCCGGCCCTCAGCATCGCATAAGGTCTAGCCATTGCTCACCTCTACCCGTTTAACTTTGCCGCCGCGTCTATTCGAAGGGATGCACCTGCTCGAATGCGCCGCCGACGATGGGCGTCGCTTCTATCCCCATCCACTGCTCGAGCATCGTCCCGTAGATGCCCCGGAAGTCAATCGTATGGCGCAGGTCTTCGCCGTTCAGCCAGTTGGCCGGGTCCACCGGGGGGTACTCGGCGTACAGTCCGCCCTTGACGCGGGGGCCGATGATGAACGCGCCGCCGCCGGAGCCGTGGTCCGTCCCGCTGCCGTTGTCCTTGATTCTACGTCCGAACTCCGTGAACACCAGAATCGCCACGTTGTCGCCGGCGTCGTGCTCCTCCAGATCCGTGTAGAAGTCCATGACGGCGCCGGAAAGCTCCGTCATAAGCTGCTCGTGAAGCAGCAGCTCCCTGGAGTGGGTGTCGTAGCCGCCGTGTTGGGTGTAGAAGATGCGCGTCCCCAGGTCCGCGAGATGAATCCGCGCCACGTCACGAAGGCTTTTGGCGATTCCGTTGTTGGCGTACTCCACGTCCGACTCGTACTCCGCAGGCGCCTTCTTGAGCATGTCCGTGCCCTTGAGCACGTCCAGCCCCGTGTTGCCCAGGTAGTCCATCGCCGCCTGCGCGCCAACGGCGGGCGTGTACATGTGCTTGAAAATCTCCAGCGCCTCATGCCGTTCCTGCTCTGCGATGCCCGTCATCACCCCGTAGGCCTCCAAGTTGTCCACCGAGGTCACCGGCACGCCGGAAGCCACAACCGCCCGCGGCAGCCCTTTGCCCAGGCTCACGCAGGTAAGCACGTTCTCCGACCGCGGGTCCAACTCCCGCACCGCCTTGGCGACCCAGCCTTCCGTGCCAACCTCGTGAGGCTCGCAGGTGTGCCAGATGTCCATAGCGCGGAAGTGCGACCGGTTGGAGTTCGGGTAGCCGATGCCCTGAACGATTGCCATCTTGCCCCGTTCGTATATCTCCTTGAGCGGCCTCGCGTTTGGATGAAACCCCAACGTGTCGCTGATGGGCAGCACGTCCTCCTGCGGAATAGCCACCGTTGGACGTGCGTCATAGTAGTCGCCGCTGGTGTACGGAATCAGCGTGTTCATAAAGTCGTTGCCGCCGCTCAGTTGCAGCACGACGAGAACCGGCTCTCTGCTTCGCTCTCTCATTGAATCCTCCTTGGTCCTATGCAAACTGGTACTCGCGGGAAGCCACAATCAGTTGCAGCATCCGCACGATGCGCTCACGGCTGGACTCCCCGTTCTGCGACGACGTCATATTCAGGTCGCCGCCCGACTCTGCGTAACGAAGCAGCGCCGCCCGCGTCTCATCGCTGGCCTCGATAGGCCCGGCCAGGTCCAAGCAACGCTCTACGAACTCCGACGGCGCAAGCGAGCCGCCATCCTTCTCCAACCGGTCTATAATGCTCTGTACGCCCGGATTCGACGTGTCCGCCACCAGGTTCACCGCGAAGTTCACCCGCTCGTTTAGCGTTCCCCCGTCGATCCACTCCTTCCCTGTGTGCCATCCCTCCACCGTTGGCGGATTCAGCAGCTGCTGGCCCATCACCGCAGTCGCCGATGCGTATGACATCATGCTTGTGTCCGGGAACCGGTTCGTGTCCACCAGCTTCAGCGCCCCCACCACCAGTTCCACCGGACTCTTCACCCGCTTGAACTGCGACTCCTTGAAGGAGTCGGAATTCAATAGCGTTCGCATCACCGCCCGCATATCACCGCCGGAGTCCATGTACGCGTTGACCAGCGTGTCGATGGCCTGCGGGTCCCGCGGCGGCACCGTGCCCCATGCCGGCACCTGCGCCTCGTCCGCGACGAAGAAGTTGTACAGGTGCCTCGCAATGAACCGCGCCGTCGCCGGCTGCCTGACGATGATGTCGATGATGTCCCCACCGTCAAACCGCCCCGACTCCCCCAAAAAAGTCTTCTCGCTTCCGTCGTGGTCGTCTTCCCTGTACGCAAACCTGGAAGGATAGAATCCGCAGGGATACAGCCCCAACGGCTGGTCGAAGGTCCAGCCCGTGAACGCCCGCGCCGCCATCTTGATGTCCGTCTCAGAGTAGTTGCCCACGCCCATCGAAAATAGCTCAAGCAACTCCCGGCCGTAGTTCTCATTCGGGTCTTCGGCGTGATTCTCGTTGTTGTCCAGCCAGAAAATCATCGCCGGATCCTTGGAAAGCTCCAGCAGAATCGTCCGCAAGTCTTTTAGACCCAGTTGGCGAAGCATCTTTATCTGCTCTATCGACGAAGGTGGATGGTCGCTCTTGGACACGCCGGTGGCGAAGACGTGGTGCCAGAACAGCGCCATCTTCTCTTCCAGTGGTCGCTTCGAGTTCACCATCCGGTAGATCCACACCCCGCTCCACACCTTCCCCTGAACTCCCTCCAGCCAGCCGTAATACCGCTCCAGCACGTCCTCATCCACGGAAGGGAACCGCTCCGGGTGAAGCAGGTCCTCCACCAACTCGGCGTAGTCCCGCTCCGCCAGCGCTTCCAACTCCGCTCTCGTTGCGCCAAAGCCCGCCCTTCGCATCAGGTGGGCTGTCAGCGCCAATCTATTCTCTGCCATAACTCGGACTCCCTTGCATCAAGCGTCGTATCGTGTCCCGTTTCCCTTACAACCCCGCCGCAGCCGCTACGAATCCTAAGCCCATTATAAGAACCCAAGCCGCAATCGGCAACACAATCCTACTTCCCCGCAGCCTCCCGAAACCCCTCCACAATCTCCGACCCTGTTGCCGCCCAAACCCCCTCCCGCGACGCCAAGTGCTCCAGCACGTCCTCCAGGTATCCGATCCGGAAGGGCTGCCCCATCAGCCACGGGCGCAGATTCAACACCAGCAGCCGACCCGTCGTCTTCCCGTCCTCCAACAGCCTGTCCACGCTCTCCTTCACCAGTTGCGCGTACCGCTCCACGTCCATCCGACGCTCCCACAGCGCGTTCACGTCGTCCAGGTCGAGGCAAATTGGAAGCGACGCCAGCGACCCCGTAGGCGTCGTCATCTCATAGGGCTGCTCGTCATTCGTCCAGTCGCAAACATACTCCACCCCAGCCTCTGCCAGCAGCTGCGGCGTCTTCGCCGACTCCCCGAACTCCGGCCCCAACCACCCCTTCGGCGTCTCTCCTGTAGCCTCTCTCATACCCGCGAGGCACCGGGCGATATACTTCCGCTCCTCATCCTCCCCCATCTCGGACGTAATCATCTGCGTAACCGAAACCCCGTGGGCAACTATCTCCGCGCCCCGGCCCAGGCAGTGCTCCACCAGGAACGGGTAGTTCTGCGCCGTCATCAGGTCCATAGCGATAGTCGGACGCATCCCCACAGCTTCCAGCGCGTCCAGCACCCGGAATATCCCCACCCGGTGCCCGTATTCCCGGTGCGTCTTGCGCGTGTAGTCCGGGAAGCGCCGGTTCCCGAACCCTCCCGACAGTTCCCTCCGCCAATAGCTCCCCTCCCCCGTCTTCCATTCCATGTGCTCCAGGTTGACGATGACGCACACCGCTACCCGCGCCTCCTTGGGCCACCGCAGCGGAGGCCGCTTCACTATCGGCGACCACGGATGATGGGGATGGTCCATCCCGAATCCTCGCTGACCCGGCATGACTAACCCCGCCTTCCTTCCAGGTGCGCCACCATCCCGTCGTAGCAGTTAGCCATGTAATAGTCCGCAATCTCGTCCGCCGTCGCCTGCCACACCCCCTCGTGGGACATCACGTACCCCAGCATCTCGTCCAGATACTTAATCCGGTGCGGCTGCCCTATCTGGTAAGGATGCAGCGCGATGCACATGCTCCGTGCGCTTTGCTCCCCCTCCCGGTACAGCCGGTCGAACTGCGCTTTGCAGATCTTCGCGAAATACTCCCCCTCGAAGTGATTCCCGAACAGCGCCGAATCGTTAACTTCGATGGAGTACGGCACCGAAATCATCCGGCCCGTCTTCACCCGTATCGGAACAGGCTGGTCGTCGTGCATCCAGTCCGCGTGATAGATCAAGCCCGCCTCCGCCATCAGGTCCGGCGTCCGCGCCGTGTTCGACATGGCCGGCCCCAGCATCCCCTTCAACTGCTTCCCCGTATGACGCCGCAGCGTCTCGATGCTGTCCCGGTAGAATTCCCGCTCCTGCTCCTCCGTGTACGTCTCGATGTACTGCGTGTTGTAGATGCCGTGGCTCATGAAGTCCCAATCCCGCTCCACCATCGCCTCGGCAATCTCCGGGTAGTGCTCCAGCACCGCCATGTTCAGCGACACCCCGCACTTGATGCCGTACTTGTCCAGCACCTCCAGCATCCTCCAGAACCCTACCCGATTGCCGTAGTCCCGGTGCGAATACTGCTGCACGTCAGGGTATGGAACGCGCGGCCACGGATTCCGCAGCCCGTCGTAGTTCGGCAGGAATTCGTAGTGCTCTACGTTGGGCGCGACCCACACCGCCACCCGCGCACCTCCCGGCCACTTCAACGTCGGGCGGTCGATAATCGGGCTGTAATCTACCCTATGTGGTGGAAGCGACACCAACTATCCTCCTGAAAACTGCGACTATCATTATAACCCTACTGCGCCGTCCATCCGCCGTCCACCACCTGCTCGCTCCCCGTCACGAAGGCCGACTCGTCCGAAGCCAGGTACAACACTGCATAAGCCACGTCCAGCGGGCACCCCAGCCGTCCCAGAGGCACCCTGTCGAGGTAATAACCCTCCTGCCGACGGTCATTCTCCAACGCCCGCTCCATCTGTCGGGTCATTATCGGCCCTGGATGCACCGAATTCACCCGTATGCCGTCCTCGGCGTGGTGGATGGCGGCGGCCTTGGTGAACATCCTCACCGCCCCCTTGGAAGTCTGGTACACCACGTTGCTCATCTCCGATCCCACCATCCCCATCTGCGACGAAATGTTGATTATGGATCCGCCTCCCCGCTTTCGCATCTCCGGTATGGCGACCTTCGTGCCGAGGAATACGCCGGTCACGTTCACCGCCATCACCCGATTCCAACCTTCAACCGTCGTCTCCTCGATGCTTCCCGCCCCACCCACTGCGGCGTTGTTCACCATCACGTCCAGCCCGCCGAACTCTGAAACCGTCGCCGCCACCGCCCGACGCCACTGCGCCTCGTCTGTTACGTCCAAGGGTATGAACGTCACCCTTCGCCCCATCGCCCGCAGCTCCGACTCCAGCTTTCGCCCCTCCTCTTCCAGCACGTCCCCGAAGGCGACCGACGCTCCCTCCTTGGAGAGCAGGCATACGTCCGCCGCTCCCAATCCGCGAGAGCCGCCGCTGACGAAAGCCACCTTCCCTTCTATGCGCATCGCCCGCCCTCCGACGAATCCTGTCCGCCGTCGGCTAAAGCCCTATCTCAAAGACCAGATCGTACTTCCCGTTCAAGTCCACCCTGGCAGGATTCTTGTCATTCCCCAAATCCGTGTAAGTGAGGCTGTAGCTCTCGCCGTAGTCCACAATTTGCGTGGGATTGGGGTTGGAGTTGAGGATAGCGAAGGTGGCGCCGGGCGGCGCGAGGATGTAGCGATTGAGGGAGTGCCACGTGCCCCGCTTCAGCACGTACCCCTTGGACGAATCAATCAGGAAGGCGCGTACGTCCTCCGGGTCCGGCGAGGCCATCGGGTCGTCCATGTCCGTGGCTTCCGCCACCGCTACGACAGCCGGCGAGCCGGACATCTGGATGAAGCTCTGCGTGACCGCGAAGTGGCGCTCCAGCTGACTGAAGACCAGCCCCTGGAACTGATACCAGCCCACGTCGGTGCTTCCGTCCGGCGCGTGCCGCGGCCCCCCAACCCGGCGCTTAACCCCCTGATACGGCTGCCAGATAACCCCCAAGGTTCCCCGTCCGTCGGCTTGAAAGTCCACCGGCGCAATGATTCGATGGTCCGCCGGCCTGTCCCTAGCCGAGAGAACGTATCCGTAGGGGCTGAAGGACTCCTCTGTCATTGGCTCAATTTCCAACCTGTGCACCTTGGTCATGGCAACCTCCTCAACTAGCCGCATACGACCCGGGGGGACACGCCAACGCCTGACTTCCCACCGACGTCACGGCATCTGATTGGAGTATATGCACAGCGTCAACCCAGGTCAACGCCGCACATGCCTCCGCACATATTCCACAGGGGCGAACCCTGTATTCACCCCATCTCGGATGTCATTCTGAGAGGAGCGAAAAATCTGGTTATCGCCAGGTTCCTATTTTCCGAAGCCGAAGGGCGGGTACCGGTCCGTCGTCAGCAGCCACATGTACGCCCCTACGCGGGTGCCCCACCGGTTCACCCCGACCACAAAGTCGAACAACCCCCTCGGATAGCGGCCTATCACCAGGATTATGAACCACGCCAGGATGGTGACGAAAATCGCCAGAATTCCAAGTACAATCAGACAGACGTAGTGGGGTATGGCCAGCAGCCACTTGACGATAGGCAGGAACCGGTTCAGGTCAGTCTCCGCGTTCGGGTACTCGATGGTAAGGTGGACTGCCTGCTCTTCATCCGTCGAAGGATACTCGTCCCGAAGCAGCAGGAAGAAAGCCGTCACCCGCGCCTCGAACCGGGCCAACGCCAGGTTCCAATCGAACCACCACTTGGGGTACTTCTTCCGAAACAGAATCATCAGCAATGGCCCAAGGAACAGCCAGCCGCCGGCAATGAAGGGAACGAAATTCGCGGCTATGAACGTATCTGCGTCTACGTTTCCCGTGAACCACGCGCTTGCGCCGCCAACGGCGCCAATCACCATCGCTATGGGTATGATGAGAATAATCCTCAAAAGGACGGACAGCCGGTTGCTGGTCTCCTGATAGTCTATCTCCAACTGAACCGGATAATCGCCGCCGCCCGAACCTCCTCCGCTCTGCGCCATGTAGTTGCCTCCATGTCCAATGTTTCGCTGGCTAGCCATCTGCTCGGCTCGCCGCAGGTCTGCTTCGCCTCCTATCATAGGCCCCTCCTCGATGGAAATTCCCCGGCATCCACCCCACGGCCCAACGTGCGCATTATAGGCTAAACAAGCAAGTCAAGAAACCCCATGCGGGAAATCCGTCCCTATTGCACTTCAAAAGCAGGTTTCCGGTTGTCTATTCCTCTGAGCTTGACGAAGCATCGTCTTGCGTCGCCACAGGCCCGACGGGAGTACGCCCAATTCTCAGCGGAATCAGAAGCAGCAGGCTCGCCATAGTCAGTGCCGCCTGGAAATAGAACACGTTGACCAGTCCATACTCGCTCACGATGAAGGCGGCGATGATGTTGGAAATGGCGCCCACGATGCTGCTGGCGCTGAACAGGAAGCCTATGGCGGTGGCCTCCGCGCCGCGGCTGGCGTGATCGAGCACGGAAGCCTGGATTATCTGGTGAAGCGCGAAGGTGAACAGCCCCAGGCTGGCCAAGACGATAGTCAGGCCTATGCCTCCCCCGATGTTGATGATTATCAGCAGCAGCGCCACGCAAATGGCGAGTCCCGGCACCAGCACCAGCTTGCGATTGAACCTGTCGGACAGGAAGCCTAGAATGGGAGTGGACAATACCCCCGTGCCGGTGACCAGGCCCATGTGCAGTCCCATGTTCCAGTCGCTCATCCCAATTACGTCCTTCAAGTAGAAGGGCGTCCACAGGAACAGCGCGGTGAGGGCCATGTCGCGGAGCAGCGCCACGGTCGCCAATCCGAGAACGGGCCAGTTCTTCAGCAGAGCTATGGCGGACCGCGCCTGCTTGCGGAAGTCTCGTCGCTCCTCTCCCTGCACGTCTCGACCAATGTTGCGGAGAGTCAGCCAGACCACGGCGGCCATCACGAGAGCGGGCACGGTATAGACGTACAGGATGCCGCGCCAGTGGAGAACTCCCAACAATGCCCCGGCCGATACCGGGCCCAGGAAGTTGCCCAGGTTCGCCCCAAAGCCGTGAATGGAGATTGCGAAGCCGCGCCAGTCGGGGAAGCGCTGGGATAGGGCGGCGGTGGAGGGAAGATGCCACAGCGCGCCGGGCAGGGAGAGCATGACGACGGCGACGAGCAGGACGGGAAAGACGTAGGACGCGCCCAGCAGGGCGTAGGCCAGCGCGGACCACACCATGCATCCGGTGAGGATTAGCCCCCACTGGCCCTTGAGCATGTCCACGATAAAGCCGCCGGGGAGGTTTACGACCCCAAAGCCGACTTGTCTGATGGCGCCCAGGACGCCGATTTGCAGGGCGCTCAGGCCAAGGGAGGCGGTGATGCTGGGCAGAAGGATCATGAAGGCCTGGTCGAACCAGTGGCTGATGCCGTGGCCCGTCGAAAGCACCCCCAGGATGAATCGCCTGTCTTGGGTCAGCTTGATGGCGCGCTCCGATTCCGCAACGCCTCAGCCCTTGCGTAGGCCGTCTGCCTCATTGCGCCGTCTTCCCCCCGTCCACCACCAACTCCGCGCCGGTGACGAAGGACGATTCGTCCGACGCCAGGTATAGGACCGCGTAAGCCACGTCCAAAGCCGTCCCGACTCGCTTCAAGGGCACCCCCTCTATTCGCTGTCGCCGCTCCTCCGGGTCCGAAATCAGCTCGGCAATCATGTCCGTGTCTATGACGCCGGGATGGACGGAGTTGGCCCGAATCCCTGCCCCCACGTGCTCTATCGCCGTGGACTTGGTGAAGATGCGAACCGCGCCCTTCGATGCCTGGTAGGCGGAACTGTTGGCGCTTCCCGCAAGCGCCGCCGTCGACGATATGTTGATGATGGAGCCGCCGCCCTGTTCGCGCATCTGCGGAATCACCGCCCGCGTCCCCAGGAACACGCCCGCCACGTTCACCTCCAATATCTCCCGAAGCATATCGACCGACGTCTGCTCAATCGGCGCAATGCGGTAGATGCCGGCGTTGTTCACGAGCACGTCGACGCGCCCAAACCGGGCGACGGTTTCCCCCACGATGCTCGCCCACTGCCCTTCGTCCGTCACGTCAAGGGGCTGAAAGTGGGCTTCTCCCCCCTGTTCAACAATCTTCTGTGCAGTCACCTGCCCTTCTTCAACCAGTACGTCCCCCAACACTACTTTCGCCCCGTGGGAGGCAAAAAGCTCCGCTTCCACCGCTCCCATGCCTCGCGCGCCGCCGCTTATGAGCGCCACCTTGTCCTTCAGTCGCATCGCACCTTCTCCTAACCTGTCCTGCTGTGGAGATTTTACCAAGGCGGGGCAACTTCGGGTAGGGGCAGGGAGAAATGACGGCAGTGCAGGTTGGGCGAAAGGAATTCTGGTAGGATGAGGCGGCACCATCGACTAAGGAGGCCGGAAAATGCAGTTGGAAGGTTTGAACGCCGTCGTAACCGGCGGCGGCAGGGGCATCGGACGCGAGATTGCGTTGGAGTTGGCGGAGGCCGGGGCGTCAGTCGCCGTCGCGGACATCAATCCGGCCTCGGCGCAGGAAACCGCGAAAGCGATAGAGGAAATGGGACGCACCGCTGTTGCCATCGCCGTCGACATCTCCGACAGCGGGCAGGTGAAGGACATGGTCTACGCCGCATCGGAAGCCCTTGGGTCGCTGGACATTCTCGTCAATAACGCGGGCATCGGCATCAGCGCGTCCGTCATGGACACCACCGACGAACAGCTTGACCGCGTCCTGGGAGTGAATCTGAAAGGCACGTTCCTATGCTGTCGAGAAGCGTCGAAGGCGATGGTGGCGCAGGGAAAGGGAGGCCGCATCGTCAACATCGCCTCCAGCGCGGGCGACAACGCCCGCGTCGAGGGCGGCGCCTATTGCGCCTCGAAGGCGGGGATTCTCCAGTTGACGCGGGTGCTGGCGATGGAGTTGGGGCCTCACGGCATCAACGTCAACGCAGTTTCGCCCGGCCTCACCGACACGATAGCCGGCCCCAATGTCAGCGCGAACGATGCCTACCGCAACTCCTTCCTCGCCCAAGTCAGCCTTGGCCGCGCCGCCCACCCCCGCGACGTGGCCCGCGCCGTCCGATTCCTCGTCTCCCCCGAGTCCGCCTACATCACCGGCGAGACCATCCACGTCGACGGCGGCTATTCGGCGGGAAAGCCCACCGTGAGGGCGTAGCGCGAACTAGCGCATTCTGCACAAGCCGGTCATTCGTAGGAGCCGCCTGTGAGCGCTGCTAACATCCGTGTGCATGGTTGTCGTGTACACCCTGCCTCGGGGATTGTCCAGCAGGCGTTTGGTCTTGAAATCGCGTTGAAGATTAGCGTCGTTGGAGTATAAAAGCCGCGCCCCGCTGATCTGAGCCAACGCGATGACGTGGGTGTCGTTGGACGTGCAGGCGTGGTTGTCCGTTAACTCCGCTGCTCTCGCTCCAACCAGAGACGAGTCTTCTCGTCTCGTCCTTCCTGAGAGGATGGCCTGCCTGATCCAATCGCGGGCAGGGGTTTTGTTTAGTTCCAGAAGCAGTTTGCCACCGACAACAAGTTGTCCTTTGCCAGTGGTCAACCAGTCATAGAATTCCTTTCCCGCGGGCGGCTTTTTTGCTCCAAACACCTCTCCGGCTACATTTGCATCGATAATCGCGCACACGGCTTATAGTCCCAGGGAGCGTGTAGTTTCTTCCATGAAGAAGCTACGGTAGCTATCGGGCGCGTTCAAAATGTTTCCCAGCTTGTCGATTTCAAGGGAGTGAATCTTGACGTCCAGATCGGTGCGTTCGAAGAAGAGGATGGACACGTCATCCGGCTTAAGCCCCGCAGTGCCGTCGCGGACTTCCATCCGCACCCTGTCTAGCAGATAGTCGCTGTGCGTTTCAACCACCAATTGCCGGTCATGGCTGGCAACTTGGCAGAAGAGGCTGCCGAGGGCGGCCTGGGCGCGGGGGTGGAGGTGAACCTCCGGCTGCTGTAACAAGAAAAGACTAGAAGTAACGCCCCTCAGCAATTCGGTGATAATTGGAAGTGCTTGACTCACGCCGTATCCAACATCAATAAGGTTGTGACGGGGGCCTTTACGGCGTCCTGTGAATTTTCTGAGTTGTATCTGAAAAGGCTCGCTTGCCCGCTTCCCCAGACGCTTAATTGAAATTTCGTCAAACAAGCCGGATGTACTGCCAAATTTTTCGAGTTTCTTCTTTAACTTATGCCACACTCGACGATTGCGCGAAAATGCCTCCGCTAGATACATGGGCACATAATCGCCTTCCGGATCCGGCGTTGGTCGAGAAGGATCATAGGTGCGGCGTGGTTTCGACCGAACAGGAGCACCAGCAAACGGACGCTCTCCTCGAATCTGGAACTGAAAACCTGCTAAATCTAAAAGTTGCTTATAGTCATTGGCAGTAATGTCCGGTGAATCCATAAGCGGTGTTGCCCTCACTCCGTCAAGCGGATCTTGGCTAGGCCCACTTGCAAACAACATCGAATACAAGGGAGGAGGCAAGAAGTGAGCGCGTGTGGAGAATGAAATTAATACATTTCGAGAGGGCTGGATCTTCCATGATCCTCTGCTCGTGCCCGCTTCTACGGAGTACGAACTATGAGCCGCAAATCCCTCGTTAATCCAAATCCTTCCACTCGAAAGACGACGCTCAATGGGAACAGGGGCGCCATCCACTTCCTCGAAAGCGAAACTGAATCTCTTTGATGGGCCCTTATGTCGATTCGTCTCGACAGTGCATTCGGCTTCGAATCTCTCGGCTCTATCACCCCTGCCGCTTCTGACGTTAGCAATTTCGTCAAAACTTCCCAGATCGTAAGGTTCCTCCTTGAAGTCTGGAACTTGATAATGCTTGGCGAGGTCGCTGAGGGCGCGAGTTATAGCTAGGAAGGAGGTTTTGCCGGTGCTGTTTTCGCCCACGAGTAGGGTCAAAGGCGCCATGCGGACGGTCTGCCTTTCGCGGAAGCAACGGTAATTTTCGAGGGTTATTTCGTTCATGGCGTCACGTATTCAACTCGACACTGGAACATAATAACACATTGGCGGCTTTCTCCAAAGCTCGGGACGTCACATATTTCCGTCGCAACTGTCCGTTACTTCGCCAACCACTCCACTACCCGCTCGCCGATCATGATGCTGGTGGCGTTGGTGTTGGCGCGGATGACGTCGGGCATCACCGAGGCGTCCACCACCCGCAGCCCCTCCAGCCCGTTAACGCGGCAATGCTGGTCCACCACTGCCAACGGGTCCGACGCCGGCCCCATCTTGCATGTCCCCGACGAATGATGCGGCGTCTCCACGTTCTTCAGTATCCACCGGTCCAGCGCCTCCTCCGTAGCCACGTCCTCGTCCGTAGGAGTTGTGCGGCTTTCGAAGAAGCGACTCAACGGCGGGGTCGAGGCCAGCTTCAGCCCCAGCTTCACACCCTCCTTCAGACGCTCCAGGTCCCACGGGTCGTCCAGATATCGGTAGTCAAGGTTGGGATACACGTTCGGGTCGGCGGAAGCCAGACTCAACTTCCCCGCGCCCACGGCCAGTTCCAGAATCACCCGAAACCCCACGTGGGGCTCGCCTTCGTACACCTCGCCGGGGTAGGGACTGATGAACATATCGTTGCGAAGGTTGGATCCCGCCGCCGTCCAACGCAGCCCCACCTGGCTGGCGAAGGGCGTCTCCCGCGCTTCCTCCGTCATCTTGAACCACATCTGCACCGACGGATGGTCACGCAAGTTTTCGCCCACGCCGGGCAGGTCGTGCACCACGGGAATGCCCAGCGCCTCCAATTCCGACGCAGGCCCTACGCCCGAATGCAATAGAACGAAGGGCGATCCCATCGCCCCGCCGGACAGGATGATTTCCCCTCCTTCCGCCCGGAAGACCTCGCCGCCGCTCTCTACCTCCACGCCAACGGCCCGCTTCCCCTCGAAAAGCACCCGACGGACGTTGGCGTTGCCCTTGATGGTCAGGTTCAATCGGTGCATCGCGGGCTTCAGGTAGGCGATGAAGGTGCTGATTCTCATACTGTCCACGTTGTTGAGAGGACGCGGCCCCACGCCGGAAGTGTCCGGCCCGTTCATGTCCGACTCGTGCGGAAATCCCGCGCTTCGGCACACCTGGTAGAAAGCCTCCAGGCTCGGACGCCAGTCCTCCCGCTGGAAGCGACGAACGGGAATCGGCCCTTCCTTTCCGTGGAAGTCCCCGCCGTAGTCCAGGTCCCGCTCCAGCTTCGTGAAGTACGGCAGCACCTTCTGGAAGGACCACTGGTCGTTGCCCATCGCCGCCCATGCGTCGTAGTCCTCCGGCACGCCGCGAATGAAAATCGTGCCGTTCACGGAACTGGACCCGCCGATAATCTTCCCCCTCGGCACCCGCATAGCCTCATCCTGGTGCTGGTTGGCGCGGGCGGGAAACTCCCACAGGCTGCCGCCCCTGGAGGCGGCGATTACGTCGTCCCCGTCGCGCACGTCATCGGGAAGTTGGTCGATCTCCGTATAGTCCGGGCCGGCTTCCAGAAGCAGAACCGAGCAGTCCGGGTTTTCCGTCAATCGAGCCGCGAGCGCGCCGCCGGCGGAACCGGCGCCGACGATTATGAAGTCGTAGGCCATTTCGTCCTCCTTGAGTTAGGGCTGGGACTTGGCAATAGAGTCTACCATGATATTATAGTGGCGCAGTTGAGTCGATAACCGAGAAAGCGAGGAGCAGATGAGCAGTTCCATTCCCCAGCTAAAGGACGGAGAGCAGACGGTTTACTTTCAGGCGGGCGGCGAATGGTGTTTCCTGAAGACGCCGGCCGGCTACCGCGCGGAGGGCGACGGCACCCCCTGCGTCATCCAGTGCCACGGCCATCACGGCTACGTCAAGGACGGCGAAGCCGATTGGCTGACCGAAGACTTCAAGCTGGAGTTCGTCAACAGCCTCATTGACAGCGGCATCGCCGTGGCCAGCAGCCACGCCACCGGCAACCATTGGGGCAGGCCCAGCGCGGTGGCGGCCAACGGCGCCCTCTTCGACGCCCTGGTCGAAGGCTCGAACGTGGATGCGTCGCGGATGGGCTTGTGGGGCGGCGGACTCGGCGGCGCGCTGCTGTGGAATTCCGTCACCGGCCCCCTCCTTGGCAGGCTGCGGGCGATTTGCTTGCAGCAGGCGACCATCTCCTACGAAAGCGTCATCAGACATGGCAAGTTCAAGTCCTTCTTGCTGGAAGCCTACGGACTTCCCGCCGACACCCCGGACGACTTGGCCGTAGCCGCCCTCTCCTTCAACGACCCCGTCACCCGGACGCGCCTGCTGATAGGCGAGAAGGGGCGCGCCCTCGCCAGCGAGCTGCCGGAGGTGTTGTTCATCCACGGCGACGTGGACGAGAATATGCTGTACCAGGAGAACCCGGTGCGGCTGTCGGGCGTGCTGGGCCCCTTGGGTGCGAAATACTCTTTCCAGACCTACGAAGGCGTCGGCCACGCCACATACCAGCTGGGAGAAGTTGCCGCCGCCGCCCTCAACGCCTACTTCCGCCGCGTCTTCGAGTTGTAGCTTAGAGTCGAGCAAATGGCTAAAGACACTGATAGTCTAATCTCGTTGCTGCAAGCCAAGCGACGAAAAGACCCAAAGGGGTTTCGCAAATACTTGCCTGATGTGGCAGACATGTTGCCGGAACCACGGCGACGTTCCATCTCAAAATCCCCCTTCGGGCTTACTGAAAAGGAGCGCGTCTTCCATCGCAATGGTTTGGGAGGGACGTTGAAGACGTTAGAGAAGGGCGAGCTTGCGAAGTCTGAGGCGGTTAAAGGGCTGCATCACTACGCCATGTTGATTCGGGACGACGCGTTCTACAACGAGGTCGAGGATGGCGATTTCAAGGCTCTGGTCAAGGCCGCCGTGGGCAAGTCTCCCGGCTCTTTCCGAGCCAAAACCACCATCAATTTGGGTGAGGGAGGTCCGATTGTTGAGCGGGTCTCCGCGTTGAGGGGCGTCTATCTAGATTTGGACGGCGAGAGACGATTGGTCTCCGTCAGCATCCATCCTGGGAAGATGAGAGAACACCGTCGGTTGATGAAGATTGTCGGGATAGGGTCAGATTGCAAGTCGGACGTAGCCTTGCGACACGACGATTATTTGGCAATGCAGGACCCGCATGGCCGATAGTTATAAAGTGCTGATTGACACATCTGCCTTCTACGCGTTGTTGTCGTCCCAGGACTTGTTTCATGAGCAGGCTGAGAATGCCTTTGAGCTATTGATAAAGCGGAATCATAGCCTATGGACAACCTCCTATACTCTGGTCGAGACCATTGCTCTTGTGCATCGACGACTAGGAGCGCAGGTGGTTTTGGAGTTTGCCCAGTGGCAGCAATCCAACGTAGAGACTTTCTGGGTGTCCCAAAGCATCCATGACGAGGCCTTGGCGCGATTTGTTCAGAATCAGGGCAAGGGACTCAGTTTCGTGGATTGCACGACTGTTGTGGCATCCCACGAGATCAACGCCCACGTGTTCACGTTCGACGGTGGTTTTGCCCAAGCAGGTCTGCCGGTCGTGCCTCGGTAGGTATTCTTAGCCACCTAAGCCGTAGAGGGCGGCGGCGTTTTCGCGGGTAATCTTCCGACGCGTCTCGGCGGAGACCCCCGCCAGGTCTTCCTCAATCCACTTCCGGGATTCCGGCCAGATGCCGTCGGGGTGGGGGTAGTCGGAACCCCAGATTACGTTGTCCTCGCCGACCATCGGGAGGAACTGCGGCACGCCGATTTCGTGCTGGTAAGTCGTGTACCCCTGGCGACTCCAGTACTCGCTGGGCTTATTGGGCAGCTTGCCGCTCATCGCGTCGAGCCGGTCCTCGTACTCCTCGTCCATCCGGTTCAGCACGTGGGGCAGCCAGGTCACCCCGCATTCTCCCAGCACGAACTTCAACCCCGGATATCGCTCGCAGGCGCCGGAGAAGATGACGCTGGCCAGGTATTCCGCGCCCGCCACCTGGAACAGGCTGATCTTCGTCAACCGGTACTCCAGATCGTACTCCTTCTCCATTTCCGCGTCGTTCGGCTCCCGGACGTTCGGGCCGGTAGTATGGAAGGAAATCGGCACCCCGGTTTCCGCCGCGGCCTCCCAGAAGGGGTCCCAATCCCGATGCCAGATGGGTTTGACGGCGGTGGCGACGGCGAAGTCCGCGCCCTTCAGCCCCAGCTTGGCGGCGCGGCGAATCTCCGCGGCGGCGGCCTTCGGGTCGTGGTTGGGGATGCAGGCCAGCGCGGCCCACGTGCCGGGTCGGGAGTCGCAGAAATCGGCGGCCCACGAGTTGTAAATCTCGTATACAACGCTGGTCATCTGGGGGTCTTCGAAGCGCAATCCAACGCCCAGAATTCCGTAGATCACCTCCGCCTCAATCCCGTCAATCTGCATGTCCCTGTACCGAAGCTCCGGCGTCGTCGGATGCGGCCCGCCTTCGTAGAAGCCGGCGTCGTACATCTCGTCGATGTGCTTCGACTGGCCGCGGGTGGGCTTGGTGAAGCCGAATCCCAAGCCGCCGTAGACGCCCAGGTCCTTCCCCTCGGCGAACCAGTGAGGTCCGGAGTCGGTTTCGACGACGCGGGGTACGGCGTCCCTGTATTGGGCCGGCGCGTTTTCCAGAAACACGTTCCCCGGCATCCACGTCATGTCGATGTGCGAGTCTCCCGAAATCAGCTTGTAGTCCATGATTGCCCCCTTTCCGGTTTGCGGCGGTTCAACGCTTGGGCGTTACGGGTTTTCTAACACTATGTGGGCGGATAGTCAACGAGGGGCGAGTGGGTGGGCGGCGGTTAATGATATTTTACATCTATAATTGATGGGACTTTTGACGCTTTTCGGCATTCGTTTTCAAAACGAATATAAGGAATTTTGCGTGTTTCTCGTTTCATTCCTGTGGGGAAACGAGTCCAGACAAGATGATAATGTATCGCAAAAGACGGATAGTTGAGGCATAGCGGATTTGTTCATGGATGTAGGTTAGCAGGATGGGGGGATTGTTGGCAATGGAAAAGTGTCAATTAGGGATGGCGAGATTCTTCGCTTCGTTCAGAATGACAGGTGGGGGCAGAATGAGAAGTGGGGGATGATGGTGGGGTTGTGGGGGTTTGTGGGGTGTTTTATAGTATGGGCGGATTTGAATGGGAGGCCGAAGGGGTTTGTCGCAAGAGTATTTGATAGTCGAGCGGGAGGAAGGCGTGCTGACGTTGACGCTGCACGACCCTCCCACCCGCAACGCGCTGGGGCCGGAGATGGTCGCGGCGCTTAACGAGGAGTTGGACCGGTTCGACGCCAACCCGAAAGACAGGGTTTTGCTGCTGACGGGGACTGAGCCGTCCTTCTGCTCAGGGGCGAACGTGCGCCGGTTCAACCAGTCCATCGAAGAAGAATCGGACGAGGGCGAGACTACGCCAGCCCCGCAATCAGGGTCGGCGTGGAACAGCCTCGACGCGGAAATGGGCAAACCCCGCGACGTGGACCCCACCTCCGGCGCGCTGATGCCCCTTCGTCTGCATCGTCTCAAGAAGCCAAGCATCGCGGCGGTGAACGGGTACGCCATCGGCGTCGGCATGGGACTGGCTCTTGCGTGCGACGTGCGTATTGCCTCGGAACGCGCTATATTCTCCGAAGCCTTCGTCCGCATGGGGCTCGTGCCCGGCGACGGCAGCTGTTGGCAACTTCCGCGCCTCATCGGATTGAGCCACACCTTTCTCCTCCAGTACACCGGCGACCGGCTCGACGGCGACGAAGCCTACCGCATTGGCCTCGTCAGCCGCGTCTATGCCCACGAGGAATTGATGAGGTCCGCTAAGGAGTTGGCGCTGCGGATGGCTCAGGGCGCCACCTATGCGATGTCGCTCACCAAGTACATGGTGCAGAAATCCCTGGACATGGGCTTGGAGGAGAGCCTGGAGATGGCCCACGCCGCCCAGGAGTTGGCGCGGCGCACGTCGGACCACCGGGAGGCCGTCCGAGCGTTTCTTGAGAAGCGGAAGCCCAGGTTTACGGGTTCGTAGCGGCGTCTTATGAATTTTGAATTGACCTTCACCACAGAGCAGGAAGCCTTCCGTGTCGAGGTTCGTTCGTGGCTCGACGAGAACGCTCCCAAGGAAATGGAGCATCCCGCCGACCCCGGCCAACTGTCGGCGGAGGGATACCGGAAGCAGCGACAATTGGGTCGCGACTTGGGGGAGAAGGGTTGGCTGTATCCGACCTATCCTTCCGAATACGGCGGCGGAGGTCTCTCGGCGGAAGAGGCGCTCATTATCGAGCAGGAGTTGGACCGTCACGGATTCACCCTCCCGCCCTACTACGACTCTGGCGGCAAGCTCGGTGCCGCTTCCATCATGGTCTGGGGCACGGAGGAGCAGAAGCGGCATTTTCTGCCTTCCATATTCCGGGGCGAAGTCCGCACGTGGCAGCTTCTGACCGAACCGGAGGCGGGTTCCGACCTTGCCAACGTCCAGACCACCGCCCGTCGCGACGGCGACGAATACGTCATCAACGGGCAGAAGATCTACGTGGGCAGCACCCACGGGGCGGAGATGTCGTGGATACTGGTCAACACGGATCCCGGCGGTGCGCGCCATCAGAATCTCAGCTGGTTCATGGTTCCGATGGACCTGCCCGGCGTGAGTTGGGCGCCGATGGACCTGCTGTTTGCGGGGAACGAACGGGGGGCGGCCAGCGGGCATAAGCAGACGGTGTACTTCGAGAACGTAAGGCTTCCCGCCTTCAATCTCATCGGCGGGGAGAACAACGGTTGGCGCGTGGCCGGCACCCACCTGGAGTTGGAGCACGGGTTGATGCAGACTTCCCTTCGGGGGGATAGCCTCTGGGAGCGGGTGGTTCGGCTTTACACGGAAGCGCAAGAAAGATGCGAACCCATCATGGACTGCCCCGACGCTTCCACACTGCTTGCCGATATGTACATCGACTCGCAGATTGGGCGTCTGCTGCACATGCGGAATTACTGGCTACAGCGCACGGGGAGGCCCGTCACGTATCACGGGCCGCAGGCGTATCTTCACGTGAAGCGGTCGGCGTTGCGAACGGCCAAGGCCCTGCACAAGCTGTTCGGCCCCTACGCGCTTACCACCGACGCCGACGTTGGTCTGGAAGATGGGCACGTAGAAGTGCAGCAGAGGGGGAGCATCGTGGCCCAGCATCCGGGCGGCACGGTGGAGATTCAGAAGGTGATAATGGCGCGGCGGTTGGGCATCGGGCGGGCTGAACCGCAGAAGTCCGGCAGGCTGAAGTAATTGCTGGACCTCGCCCTAACCCAAAGCCAGGAGATGCTCCGCGCCGCCGCCCGCGAGATGGTCGAGCGCGAGTATTCCAAGGAAGTTCTTCTCCAACTGGAGTCGGACGACGGGGAGTTGGAACGATCTCTTTGGGATAAAACGGCGTCGGCGGGCTGGCCGGGGATTCTCATCCCGGCGAAGTACGGCGGGGAAGGTGGCTCCCTAACTGACGCCGCCGTTATCCTGGAGGAGTTGGGACGCGGGCCGGCGCCGGGGATTTTCTTTTCCACGGCGGTTCTTGGCGTTCTGTCGTTGTTGGAGGCAAGCTCTGAAGAACAGCAAGCATCCATTCTCCCCAGGATTGCAACCGGCGAAGCTGGAATCGCCCTCGCCGCCACCGAAGCGCGCTATGTATGGAAGGAGGAGTTGACGCGAACCAAGGCCGTGCGTCGAGGGGATGGGTTCGCGCTGAACGGCGTCAAGCTCTTCGTTCAGGACGCGGGAAACGCGAACATTCTCATTTGCACGGCGACCCTGGAAGGCGGAGAGGCGGGCCTGTTTCTGGTGGACGTTCCTCTGTCCGGGGTGTCGATTCGACCTTTGCCGGGGTTCTTGTCTGATTCCTTTGAAGTCAGACTTGATGGCGTAGAGGTTCCTGAATCGGCGTTGATGCCCGGCGGCTGGGATGCGCTGGATAGCGCTGTGCTCAAGGCCCTGCCCGTCCTGTCGGCCTACCAGGTGGGCGCCTGCGAGCGCGTCTTCGAGATGACGTTGGAATACGCCAACAGCCGCATCCAGTTTGGACTACCCATCGGTCGATTCCAACGGGTACAGGATCACGTCATCCAGATTGTCAACCTCAAGGACGCCGCCCGCTGGACCACCTACGAAGCGCTGTGGAAATTAGACGAAAACAAGCCCGACGCCGCAGCCGCAGTCCACGTCTGCGCGGCGGTGGCAAGGGAGGCGTATTACCAGGCTTGCAACGCCGCCCACGAGGTCCACGCCGGTCTTGGCATCATGCGGGAGTACGGGTTGACCCTTCACACCCGTATGTCCAGGACTCTCTATCACTACCTGGGTGACCCGGCCCATCACAAGGCCCGGCTCGCCGCGGAGTTGGGCCTCTAGCCACCCTCTCCGGGCTGGCCGGACGATTTCAAATGCTTGCGCCTTACCGAATACTGGATTTGACGGACGGACGGGGCGCCCTATGCGGGCGGGTTCTTGGAGATTTGGGCGCGGACGTGGTCAAGGTTGAACCGCCCTGGGGTGACGATGCGCGGCGAATCGGCCCCTTCTATAAGGACGACCCTCACCCGGAGAACAGCCTTTTCTGGGCATTCAACGCCGCCAACAAGCGCAGCGTCACCCTTGACATCGAGTCCGACGATTCCCGGCCTCTGCTTACCCGCCTCATCAAATCCTCCCACTTCCTGATTGAATCCTTCCGTCCCGGACACGTGGACTCCCTGGGCCTCAACTACGACGCCGTCAAGCAGATAAACCCGTCCATCATCTACGTTTCGATTACCCCCTTCGGCCAGGAGGGCCCCTACGCCGCCTACAAAGCCACCGACCTCATCGGCATGGCCCTGAGCGGCATGATGTACCTGACGGGCGATACTGACCGCCCGCCGATCCGAATCTCCACCCCCCAGTTCTGGGCCATCGGGTCGGCTTCGGCGGTGGCGGGCGCAATGATTGCCAACCATCACCGGCTGCTCACCGGCAAAGGCCAGTACGTCGATGTTTCCTGCCAGCAGGCCGTCGCCCGCTCCCTCTCCCACGCCCCCATGATCTGGGACATGAACCGCATGAACATGCAGCGGCAAGGCCCCTTCCGTCCCGTGGGCAAGATAAATCTCCGCATAAACTGGGAGTGCGCCGACGGATACGTCAACTTCATCCAGCCCGGCGGGCACACCGGCGGTCGGAGCATGACTAATCTCTCCAACTGGATGGACGAGGAGGGCGTGGGACATCCGGTTTTGCGGGATACGGATTGGGGAGAAATCGGCTTCGGGCAGCTTAGTCCTGAACTCGTCGAAGCCATGACGCCGCCGTTGGAACGCTTCTTCATGTCCAAGACTAAGTCCCACCTCGCGGAGCAGGCTTTGGAGCGTCGCATCCTCCTTTTCCCCGTCCACGATACGAAGGACGTCTTCAGCTACCCCCAACTGCTGGCGCGGGACTTCTTCCGCGAGGCGGAACTGCCATCTTACACGGAAAAACCTGAAATCATGAATGCCATCGGTCCCTTCATCGCCACCGGAAGCTTCCGCCGCGCCCCCCGCATCGGCGAGCACAACCGCGAAATATATAAGGACGAGATGGGGCTGTCCGACGAGGAAATAAATCGTCTCAAGGAGCAAAAAGTCATATGACCGCGGCGCTGGAAGGCTTGAAGGTTCTGGACTTCTGCTGGGTAGCCATCGGCCCCATGACCACCCGCTACCTGTCCGACTTCGGCGCTACGGTAATCCGGGTAGAGTCCATACATAGAGTTGACACGCTGCGGACGGCGACGCCCCACAAGGACGGCATTCCGGGCATCAACCGGAGCGGCTACTTCGCCAACTACAACGGCGGCAAGCGGAGCCTGGCCCTCAATATGTCCCAGCCTCGCGCTCGTGAACTGGCCAGGGAGCTGGCGAAGTGGGCCGACGTGGTCACCGAAAACTTCACCCCCGGCATCATGGAACGTTGGGGCCTCGGCTACGATGATATACGTAAATCCAACCCCGGCGTCGTCATGTTCAGCGCCTCCATGCAAGGCCGAGGCGGGCCTTATTCCAACCATCCTGGGTTCGGGCCCGTATTGACCGCATTGTCCAGCCACACCCATCTCACGGGTTGGCCCGACAGGACGCCCACCAGCCCCTACGGCGCCTACACCGACTTCCTCTTGCCCCACCTGACCGTCGCAGCCATCGCCGCCGCTCTCGATAACCGCCGACGCACCGGCGAAGGCTGCCACATAGACTTCTCCCAGCTGGAAGGCTCCCTCTACTTTGTCGCGCCGCCTCTCATGGACTACGCCGCCAACGGACGGGTACAAACTCGTCAGGGCAATCGCCACCCCGTTTACGCCCCCCACAACGCCTATCCTTGCGCCGGCGACGACCGCTGGTGCGCCATCGCCTGCACTAACGCCGACGAATGGCAAGCGTTATGCGGGTTAATGGGCCAACCATCCCTTGCCACAGACCCCAGGTTCGCCCCCGCCGATGCGCGCAAGCGGAACGAGGAAGTCTTGGACGAAATCATCGGACGCTGGACGGAGCCGCAGGACGCCTTTCAACTGATGCACCGATGCCAGCAAGCGGGAGTCCCCGCCGGCGTCGTTGAGACCTGCGAAGACCTGTTCAACGACGAGCAGCTTGCCCACCGGCAGCATTACGTCTTCCTGGAGCACAAGGAGATTGGTCGCCACGCCTACGACGCCAACTGTTTCACCCTCTCCGAAAGCCCGCCCGTTTACCGGCCCGCACCCCTCCTGGGCGAGCACACCGATTGGGTATTGCGCGAAATCCTCAACCTCCCCGAGGCGGAGATAGAAAATCTCCACGAGTCGGGAATTCTGAGTTAGTCTCGCAGCGCCCCTATCGCGCCGCCGATCCGGTCTTTGCATCGGCCCCGTCCCAACACCTCCATCGTCTCAAACAAAGGCGGCGAAACCCGGCTGGCCGTTGTCGCTACCCGCAGCAGGCTGAAGAACTGCCGCCGCGAAAGTTCCATCCGTAGCCGTAACTCCTCAAACGCCGCTTCCAGAGCGTCGGTTGAGAAGGCGTCCATTTCGTTTATAAGGGATAGGGATGCTTCCAATGCGCGTCGCGTGCTCGCAACATCCATGCCCTTCTGAATCAGGTCCTTCGGCACGTGGCCCAGCCCGACCTTGAAGAAGAACTCCGTCCGCTCTGCGGCGTCCACCAGCGTCTTCAGCCGGGGTTGAATCAACGGCGCAATCCGGCGCAGATACTCCATGTCAACGGAATCGGGAATCTCCGCCGGCGGAGCAAGCTGCCAGTAATCGCGAATGCGGGCCGCCAGATCGTCCGGGCTGAGACTCCTGATATAGATGCCGTTCATCCATTCCAGCTTGTCGATGTTGAAAATCGCCCCCGACTTCACCACCCGTTCCAGCGAAAACGATTCCACCAAAGCCCCGCGGTCGAGAATCTCCGTCCGGTCGTCCAGAGACCATCCCAGCAGCGCCATGAAGTTAATCATCGACTCCGGCAGATACCCCATCCCCCGATACTCCAGCAGCGAGGTGGAGCCGTGGCGCTTGGATAGCTTGGAGCGGTCCGGCCCCAGAATCATCGGCAGGTGTCCGAATTGGGGCGGCTCCAATCCCAGCGCCCCGTACAGCGCAATGTGCCGCGGCGTGCTGGAGAGCCACTCCTCCGCCCGCAGCACGTGCGTAATCTCCATCAGGTGGTCGTCCAGCACGTTCGCCAGGTGGTAAGTCGGAAACCCGTCCGACTTGATGATGACGAAGTCGTCCGTCAGGTTGCTTTTCCATTCCACATTGCCCCGCACGATGTCGTCTACCGAAATTGTCTCGTCCCGCACCATCTTGAACCGCACCACGGGAACGTTCCCCGCATCTCGATACACTTGAAGCTCCCGCGCCGACAAGTTTTGACACTTCCCGTCGTACCCGGGGTTCTTCTTCTCCTTCGCCTGCTGCTTGCGCAGCTCCTTCAGCCGCTCCGGCGAGCAGATGCAGTAGTAGGCGCAGCCCCGCCCAATCAGGCCTTGCGCCGCCTCGTGGTAGATTTCAAGCCGCTCCGACTGCATATATGGCCCGTAAGTCCCCCCCACTTCCGGCCCTTCGTCCCAGTCCAGGTTCAGCCACCGCAGCCCCTCCAGAATGCCGTCCACCGCCTCCCGCACCAGCCGGTTCTGGTCCGTGTCTTCAATGCGAACGACGAAGGCGCCGTTGAAACGCCGGGCGAATAGCCAGTTGAAAAGCGCGGTGCGAACGTTTCCCACGTGGGGCAGCCCCGTGGGGCTGGGCGCGTACCGGACGCGGACGGGCTTGTTGTCGATAATGTTCAAGATTGTCTTACTCCTGTGATGGTTTGACGAGTGTGTAGAAGCGTCGGCTCGTCATCCGACTCTCGCTCAAAGATTGCGAGGGTTTGTCGAAGCTCCGACGGAAGTGGCGAGCTGAACTCCGTGTATTCGCCCGTTTGAGGGTGTTGGAAGCCAAGGTGGTGGGCGTGCAGGAATTGGCGTTGAAGGAGTTCGCTTCTTCCCCCGTACAAGGCGTCGCCGACTAGGGCGTGGCCGATGGAGGCAAAGTGCACCCGTATCTGGTGCGTCCGGCCCGTTGTCGGAAACACTTCGACCAGCGTAGCCTTGCCAATTCTCCGCATGACGATATAACTCGTCAGCGAAGGTCGTCCCCCCTCTACCACTGCCATCCGCTTCCGATGACGGGGGTCTCTGCCGATAGGCGCGTCAATCACCCCCTCGTCGTTCGCAACGATGCCGTTAACCAGAGCCGTGTACCCCTTCCGAATGCGACGTTCCTGAATCTGCTCCGAAAGGCAGTGGTGCGCCGACTCCGTCTTCGCTACCACCATCAGCCCTGACGTATCCTTGTCCAGCCGGTGCACGATGCCCGGCCTCCGCCATCCCCCGATTCCTGGCAGGTTGGGGTAGCGCGCCAGCAGCGCGTTCACCAGCGTCCCGCTGGGATGCCCCGGCGCGGGGTGGACCGTCAGCCCCGCGGGCTTGTCTACCACCGCCAGATGCGCGTCCTCGTAGACGATGTCCAGCGGAATGTTCTCCGGCGCGAGGTCGAGAGGTTGTGGCGGCGGAATCCGCACTTCAACCCTGTCGCCGGCCTTCACCATTGCGCTCGCCTTCGCCGGCCCGCCGTTCAGCGTCACCCACCCCGCCCGAATCAGCCCTTGCAGGCGGGCGCGGCTCAACCCCAAATCCTGAGCGGCCAGGTATTTGTCCAGCCGGCAAGGCTCCGCAATCGACGTCATCTCCACCGACTTCACGGCTCCTTCTCCTTATAGAAGGAAGCGGCCCCGTCGTCGGACAACTCCTCCGTGGGCGTGTACAGGTACTTGTCGGAGGGTTGGGTCACTTGCGTCTCCTTATCGCCGGACAGGAAGAACAGGGCTATGAGGATGATGATTCCCACCACAATGCAGGCGTCCGCCAGGTTGAAAATCGGCCACGGTCCCAGCTTCACGAAGTCCGTTACCTGCCCGAACCGGATCCGGTCTGTCAGATTTCCTATAGCCCCTCCCAGCTGCAAGCCCAGGCTTATCCGCAGCAGTAGCCCGTGGGCGGGATGCAGGCGGTAGATGTACAGCAGCACGCCCACGCCGATGAACGACGCGATTATCAGCAGGAGCGTGTGGTCCACGAACAGCCCGAAGGCCGCGCCCGTATTGAAGGAGCACTTCAGTTGGAACGTCCCCTCGGCGGGGAAAGGCTGTCGGTAGCAAAGTTCCTCTTCAACCAGGTATTTCGTGAACTGGTCCAGCAGGTAAACCAGGCCGATTATGGGTATGAGCAGCCAGTCTTTGTAGAACGGTATGGGGGTTCGAGTCGCCATTTTCTCCATCCATATTAGGGCGTCTCCCTTGGCCTTGACAAGGTGGACTGCTAGAATAGCGGCACTATGCGGGGAGGTTCCGATGCCCATGATGACGGTTGATTTGCGAAGCGACGTTGTAACTCTGCCCACCGAGGAGATGCGGCGGGCTATGTACGAGGCCGAACTGGGAGACGACGTTTCCGGCGAGGACCCGACGGTCAACCGGCTGGAGGAGATGGCCGCCGAGCGCATGGGCAAGGAAGCCGCCGTGCTGGTCGCCAGCGGCACCCAGGGCAACCTGCTGGCAATTCTGGCCCACTGCCGAAGCGGCGACGAAATCGTTGCCGGGGCCAACTCCCACATCTTCTGGAACGAAAGCGCGGGCGCGGCGGCGTTGGGCGGCATTCAGACCCACTTGGTTCCCAACGAGACCCAGGGTGCGCTTTTGCCCGACAACGTGGAAGCCGCCATACGTCCCGGCGGCGATACCCACTATCCACCGACCACCCTCGTCTGCCTGGAGAACACCCAGAACCAATGCAACGGCGGCGTGTTGACGACGGAAGAGATAGAAGCCGTCTGTCGCGTGGCCCACGACCGCGACATCCCCGTCCACGTGGACGGAGCGCGCATCTTCAACGCGGCGGTCTATCTGGAGACGCCCGTCCACGAGTTGGTCCGGGAGGTGGACGACGTGACTTTCTGCCTATCCAAGGGCCTGAGCGCGCCCGTCGGCTCCGTGCTGTGCGGCTCCCACGAGTTCATTGCGAAAGCCCGCCGATGGCGTAAGATGGTCGGCGGCGGCATGAGGCAGGCGGGAATAATCGCCGCTTGCGGCATCGTCGCCCTGGAGAGCATGGTGGAGCGTCTGGCTGAAGACCATTCCAACGCCCGCCTGCTGTCACAGGGGTTGGCACAGATTCCGGGCATCGTCCACCAGCCCGAAACCGTCCAGACAAACATCGTCTTCTTTGAACTTGAGGAAGGTTTGGGGACGGAAGCGGAGTTTGTCCGCCACCTGGGAGAAAAGGGCGTGAAGGTCGGGTCTTCCTATGGTCGCATAAGAATGGTCACCCACCGCCACATCACGCCTGCCCACGTAGACGCGGCGTTGCAGGCGGTGGCTCAGGTCACGCGGGAGATGGGACGTTAGTCTCCGGAGCATGGTTGGGGAGGGCTGGCTTCTCGCGGCATTGCTGACGGTATCGCTGCTGGTCTCGGCGTGCGGCGGTGAGACGACGGAGTCTCCGACGTCCATCCCGGACGAAGCTAGTATCCCCGTCCAACCGTCAACCCCCATCCCAACGGCGGAGTTGGAGTCAGTGGTGAGGCGTGTCCTCGCCGAGGCTCGCGCCGCCGAGCCGCCTCCCGAAACGCCCGAACCTGCGCCCATCATAGACGCTGAGGCCCTGGCCTTCGAAGTCACCGAACGCGTCTTGGCGACCCTGGAAGCGCGCGAAACGCCGACGCCGGAGCCAACGCCGGACCCCACGCCAACGCCCACCCCAACCCCGGAACCGACTCCTTCGCTGCCGGAGGTAGCGCGCTCCGTCCAGAAGTCCCTCCTCCGCATGACCGGCGCAGGTGGCAACGGACAACTGCTGGCAACGGGCGTGGTGGTTGGCGTGGATGATTCAACCGGAGAAGTCTTTGCGCTCACGAAGCATCAGCAGGTCGCGAATGCGGGCATGTTGGAGGCGTCAAGAACCGATGGGGCGAAATACGAAGCATCCATCATAGCTGCGGACGAAAAGCGGGACGTGGCCCTGCTGCGCCTCTGCTGTGACGCGTCGGCTGTGCCAATGTCTTTCGGTGACGCTTTGACGCTCCCCGTCGGCAGCGAAGTCATTGCCTTGGAATACGGGCCTCACGCAGGGGCGGGGATAGTGGTATCCCGGGGCGTCCTTTCGTCCGTGCGCTTCGACGCGGAGGGGGAACGCTGGATGATTCAAACGGACGCTGCGGCTTCGGGAGAAATGGGAGGTGCTCTCGTCACCACCGACGGCAGGCTGATAGGGCTGATAACCGGCAGCGCAAGAGGATTTACTACTGCCGTTTCGGAAGTAACCCTTTCGGAGGTTTTGGCCACCCTACGCTGACCGCTTGAGCGTGATACCTGTCATATCTCGAAAGTATCTAATCACTGTTATCCAAGGGGGAAAAAATGCAGATAAAATATGACCTGATGCTCAGAGGAGGCGACGTCATTGACCCGGCTCAGAACATCCGTGGCGTCCGAGACGTGGCCTTTAAGGATGGGAAGGTTGCGGCTCTATCTGAACATATTGACGACGCGACGTGCGATGAAGTCATCGACGTGAAGGGCAAGCTGGTCACGCCAGGCCTTATCGATCTGCACGGGCACTTCGCTTATCGCATCTCGCCGGGGCGCGCCGATCCCGACCCCACCAACCTGGCCATCGGCGTCACTACTGCCATCGACGCGGGCAGCACCGGTTGGATGAACTTCCCCGGGTTTCGCAGCTATGTCATCGAGAAGGTCGATACCCGCCTCCTGGCCTTCATCCACCTCTCCTCCATAGGCACCATGCCGGGCACTATCCAGATTCCCGACCTGGAGGACTTCCGATACGCTCGCTCCGATGAGGCAATGAAGTGCATCGAGGAGAACCGGGACCTGGTGTTGGGCATGAAGGTGCGCTTGACTCCCAACGGCACCACCCTCAAGAACGCCGTCCCCGCCCTTGAGATGGCCCGAGGCATCTGCGACCAGACTTCTTCCCAACTGATGGTGCACGTAATGGAGTCGCCAATCCCCTTGGGCACGGTCTACGAGCACATGAACCCCGGCGACATTGCCACCCACTGCTTCCACGGCGACGAGCACAACGTCCTGGACGAACGAGGTCGGGTCTCCTCCGAAACCTGGGACGCCTACGAAAGCGGCGTCGTCTTCGACACGGCCTGCTTCGCCAAGCACTTCGCCATTCCCGTCTGCCGGCAGGCGATAGCGGAGGGGCTGCTGCCCCACACGCTGAGTACGGACAAGGTTGGCGACTGCCCGCCGGCGCCGGCCCTCATCCGCTACTGCGCCCCCTACCCGCCCAAGAACTACAACTTGTTGGAGGTAATGTCCATCTTCCTCGGAATGGACATGTCCGTGGAGCAGGTGATTGAGCGGGTCACCATCAGGCCCGCCTCCGTTGTCGGTTGGGAGGAGTTGGGCAGCCTGCGGGTGGGGACAACCGGCGACGCCTCCGTGCTTGAACTGGAGGAAGGAAAATTCGCCTACCCCGACATGCTTGGCGACGAGGTGCAAGCCGAACGCCGCTTTGCACCATCGCTGACTATCAAGGACGGACGCCGCTGGGTTCCCAAATCCGGTGAAGGAGCAAGCCATGACGCCTAGACAGCGATTCCGACAGTATCTCCAGGGAGACGCCATCGGCTATCCCGTCTCCGTCTTTGACCCCGTATCCGCCCGGCTGGCCCGCCATCTGGGCGCCGACCTGGGCATTCTGGGCGGATCGATTGCATCCGCCGCCGTCCTCGCCGCCCCCGACCTTATTGTCCTAACCCTCTCCGAACTGGCCGACCAGGTGCGTCGAATCTCCCGCGCGGCGGACGTGAGCCTTTTGGTGGACGCCGACCACGGCTACGGCAACGCCCTCAGCGCTATGCGCACCGTTGAAGAACTGGAAGCGGCCGGCGCCTCGGCCCTGACGTTGGAAGATACCGCGCTGCCGGCGGTCTACGGCGAAAGTTCCCTCGGACTAATCAGCGTCGATGAAATGGTCGGCAAGCTGCGGGCGGGCGTCGCGGGCCGGCGAGACCCAAGCCTTGTCGTCCTCGCCCGCACCTCAGCCCCCGCAACCCGCTCCATCGAAGAGGTGTGCCAAAGGGTGTCCGCATACGCCGAGACGGGCGTCGACGGAATCATGCTCATTGGCGTCACCAGACGAGAACAGCTGGAGGCCGTCCGCCGAACCACGTCGCTTCCCCTCGCAATGGGCAGCGCCAGCCCTGAAGTGGCCGACCAATCATTCCTCCGCGCCAACGGCGTCCGCGTCGTCCTAAGCGGACACCAACCCTTCTTCGTCGCCATGAAGGCGCTCCACGATGCCATGAAACACCTCGTAGACGGCGGCGATCCCGCCGCCCTGAACGAAATCGCCGCGTCGCCCGAACTCCAGAACGCCGTCCTGAACACGGATAGATACTCCCAATGGGAGCGGGAGTTTCTGGGGAGGAGTTAGATTGCCCGTCGAAAAGATTGACAGTCTCACGCTGTGATTCTATTGTTGAGAGTACGACTGTGATAATTTCACTGGACGGAATATGTGAATGCTTGTCGGGAGTAGACTTTGGCTGAACAGCAACTATATAGCGACATCGTGAATGAAGCGGGCGGGCTTTTGGAGATGATTAGAAAGACGCAAGAGCGCAGAGCTCTCGTTCGTAAAATGGACGCAGAATATAGTGACCTGTTAGCTCGTTACCCTGACCGGTGGGTGGCGGTGAGCAAGGATGGGGTGGCAGCTACCTCGGACACGTTGGAGGGGCTGTTCGCCGAGTTGAAGGGAAAGCGCATTTCCATCGAGGACGTCTATCACGATTACATAAGCGCGGAAACCGTGCATTACCTTCTGTGATTACAGGCTGGTTCAACAAGAGAGTACAACCATATGGACGTTACAGCTATTCAGCTTACACTGATTCAATTACTTGGTATAGCAATACCTCCTATAACAGTTTTGGCGGCGTTAGTTCTATTGTTCAGACGCTGAGGCTTCCGTGTCCCGCTCTAAGCAATTAGCAATGCGCTCTAACGCATCCGCAGTAGCTGCTTGATATAGAGTGTTTAGAGCTATGTAAGTTAAGCCCTCTACTACGGCATCTCTCCACTCAGTCTCAGTGAAGAGACTGGGCAAAGGTTTATGCTTTTCAAAATGGGCTGCCCAACGATTTTCCATTACTGAACCTCCTTATTGATTTGTGCAATGGTATTTCACAGTCTTGGGGATTCGTGTCCCTAGTAAAATAAATCCGAAATTCAATGAGAAAAGATTTCTACGGATAGCGGTAGGAAGGGCAACTAAATCCTGCGGCACCTATAACTTAACGCGTTCTTGTAAGAAAAGAGCCAGTGGTAGCTCCCGCGGGGAACTACGCCCGGCTCTCACTATATCAACATACTATACCCAGCCGATGGCGTCAAGCTGAGCGCCCTCCCCTATCCCGGCTCCGCTAGCGCCAGGGCGCGCTTGGGGTTGGCGACCATCATTTTGTGGATTTGGGCGTCGGTGACGCCGAGGTGTCGCAGGTAGGGGAGGAATTTTTCGAGGACGAAGGTGTAGCCGGTGCCGCCGTAGGCGTGGAGGTGCATCTTCATGCACACGTCCTGCGAAAGCAGAATGCGGTCCTCGTAGCCCGCCTCCAGCAATTGCGGGATGCACTCCGCCACCAACGCGTCGGCGGCCACCTGCGGGTCCGTCGGCTTGGGCGGCGCCAGCGTAATCGGCTTGCGCGCCACCGGCGCCATCACTCGTCCGAGGGTGTCGAACTGCACGTACACCCCAAGCTCCAATAGCTCCAGCAGCAGGTCAACCTCGCCGGCGTAGGAATTGCTGTGTCCGTAGATGGTTCGCGACAAGTCTGCTCCTTCATCCGCAAGCCACTTGGCGACCTGGAATTTTTCCCTGCCTGTGCCGCCGCTGTGGAAGGTGATGGCCGCCCCCGTCGCCCGGCTCGCCCGCCCCGACGCGCGGATGCTTTTCTCCTCGTTGGGCGTCAGCGGGTTGCCGTTGACCCCCACCTCGCCGATGATGCCCGACTTCACTCCCGTGTTCCCCACGCCCACCGTCACGTCCCGGATAATCTCCTCCGTCAGGTCCTCCACGGTGCGGTCGTCCATGTCTGTGGGGTGGTAGAACTTCTGGTACCAGCCGGAACCCATGACGATGTTCAGCCCCGTGGCGTTGGAAATTCTTTGGAGCGCGAGGGGGTCTCTACCCAGGCCGATGTTCGTCACGTCCACCACCGTCGCGCCGCCCAGGTGGCGATAGGCGATGAGGTCGTTGAAGGCCACGCCTTCGTCCGTCAGCATATAGTTGTCCTTGATGGGCTTGTGGCTGCGGGCCAGGTACAGATTCTCCAGCGTCAACTCCTCGTTCCAGTGAGCCACGTCCGTCGCCGGCGCGTTGAACCCCGGCTCCTTGTCCCGCCAGAAGTCTATGAAGATGTGCTCGTGCATGATGCAGACGCCCACGTCGTCGGAATCGATGGGGCCGTTTACCGTCATAACCTTGCCGGTCATGGAGCCGTTCAGTGCGTTCATGGTTCGTCCGTCCTCGCTTTGGGATGGAGTCATGGTAGCCTGAGCAGGCAAGGTGGTCAATGGGTGAAACTGGACATTCGGTTATGCCCTCCCTTAATATATTCAGCGTTCACCGATACGCTGCTATGAATCAAAGCTCTACAGCCATCCAGGTTCGCGGCCTGCGGAAGTCCTACGGGGACGTTGAGGCCGTGCGCGGCATCGACCTTGAAGTGTCCACGGGCGAAGTCTTCGCCCTTCTGGGCCCCAACGGGGCAGGGAAGACCACAACCATCGAAATTCTGGAAGGCTATCTCCAGAGAAGCGCCGGCGACGTGCGGGTTCTCGGATACGACCCGGCCCGAAAAGAGACCGCTTTGCGGGAGAGAATCGGCATCGTCCTCCAGTCTACGGGCGCGCAGCCCTACCTGAACGTGGAAGAGACTATCGACCTTTTTCGCGGCTACTACCCCCGTCCCATGCCCTTGGAGGACGTGCTGCAGGCCACCGGCCTCGTCCCCCAGCGCAAGACCCGCGTCAAGAAACTCTCCGGCGGTCAGCAGCGCAGGCTCGACGTTGCCATCGGACTCTCCGGCGACCCCGACCTCCTCTTTCTTGACGAGCCCACCACCGGCTTCGACCCCTCGGCCCGTCGGGACGCCTGGGGGATGATTCACAACCTTCAGGACTTGGGCAAGACCGTCGTCCTCACCACTCACTACATGGACGAAGCCCAGAACCTCGCTGACCGCGTTGCGATTATGATCCAAGGCAAGATAGTGGTGGAAGGGACTCCCGACGAGCTGTTGAACCACGCCGGCGGCACCACCATCCGATACAAGCTCGCGGAGAACGCCCCGCCGATGCCGGAGAACCTCGACGGCGGGAGTCTGCAACCGGACGGACACTTCCTTCTCGTAACCGACTACCCCACCAAAGCCCTTCACGAATTGACCTCTTGGGCCACCACGGAAGGCGTGGAGTTGCAGGAACTCTCCGTGACCCGCCCCTCCTTGGAAGACCTCTTCATTCAGCTAGCTAAGTCGGGAGGGACGGACGAGGCATGAAGACCCTCCTCCTTACCCTGCGTCAGGTCAAGTACGAAAATCGGGTCTTCTGGCGCAACCCTATGGCGGCCTTCTTCGTCATCATATTCCCACTGATGTTCCTCGTAATCTTCAACTTGCTATTCGGCGCCCGCGAACTGGAAATGAGTGGCGGCGTAATAAGCACTTCCACTTTCTACGTGCCGGCCATCCTCGTCCTGTCCGTAGTGACCGCTTGCTACACCAACATATCGATGGGCGTCACATTCGCTCGCGACGAGGGGTCGCTGAAGCGGGTGCGGGGGACTCCGCTGCCCGCGTCGGCCCTGCTCATGGGCAAGGTGATCCACTCGGTGTTGATTTCGCTCCTGCTCGTGGTCATCGTCACGGCGGCGGGGGTCTTGTTCTACAACGTCGACGCGCCCACCAACACCACCCTGGCCTTCATCGCGTCCCTGGTTCTGGCAGCGGCCACCTTCTGCGCCCTCGGACTGGCCATAACCTCCATAATCCCCAACGCCGACGCCGCGCCGGCGGTGGTTCAGGCGTCCATCCTGCCCCTCATGTTCATCTCGGACGTGTTCATTCCCCTTCAAGACGCGCCCGCCTGGTTGACCACCTTCGCCGACGTGTTTCCCATCCGCCACTTCGCGACCACCATGCACACGGCCTTCAACCCCTTCGAGAACGGGCTGGGCTTCGAGTTGACGAGCCTTGGCGTGATGGCGTTGTGGCTCGTGGCGGGGATGGCCGTCGCCGTGCGCTTCTTCAAGTGGGAACCCCGCCGCTAACCCCGCGGTTGTCAATCACTCAACAATTCAGTACACTTTGCCAAACTTTTCCACCAGGGGGAACGCAACATGAACTTGCCTTTTGGCGTAATCGACTCCGACGGCCACATCAACGAACCTGAAGACGAGCTTAGGTCCTACATCGAAGGTCCCTACGGCGAAATCAAGAACAGCATCCACCGATACATTCCCAACGCCAGCGGCTCTGTTGGCGGGGGCATTCTCGTCACCCACAGCTCCTTCGACACCACGTTGGGGGGCAAGCTTGGCGCGCACGGGCCTGAGGGCTATCCCACGCCGGACGATTGGCTGGCGAAGGCGGACGAGGGCGGCATGTCCACCATCTGCCTCTTTCCGACAACCCTTCTGGCCTACTCCGTCATCACCGACAACGACTATCTGGTCGCGCTGACCAAGGCCTACAACAACTACCTCTCCGAGAAATGGCTGAAGCACAGCCCCCGCTTCAAGGCGGTGGCGCTCATGCCCTTCCCCGAGGTTGAAGAGTCCATCAAGGAGATGCGACGCTGCGTCACCGAGCTTGGCTTCTCCGGCGTCTTCATCGCCGCCGTCGGCTTCGGCTTGCTGGGCGAGAAGAAGTACGACCCCTTCTGGGAAGAGGCGCAGAAGCTGGGCACCGCCGTCGCCGTTCATGGCGGCCACGCCACCGCCGAGTACCAGCGCTACACCAAGTTCATCCAGCGTCACACCATCGGATTCCCCGTCTCCAACATGATGCAGATGATGCACATGACCTACGAGGGCGTTTACGAGAAGTTCCCCGACCTGAAGGTGGGCTACCTGGAGGCGGGCTGCACCTGGGTGCCCTATATGCTCGACCGGATGGATGAGGAGTGGGAGAAGCGGGGCTGGTTCGAGACGCCGAACTGCAAGAAGAAGCCCAGCGACTACATCAAGAGCGGCAAGGTCTACGTCCACGTGGAGCCCGGCGAGAAGCTGATTCCGGAGGTCATCCGCGAGATGGGCCAGAACCGGCTCATGTACGCCTCCGACTGGCCGCACTGGGACCACGAGTACCCGGAGAGCGTCTTCGGGATGTGGGAGCGGGACGACCTGACGGAGGAGCAGAAACGGGGGATTCTGCGCGACAACGCGTTGGAGTTCTACGGCCTGCCCGCCGACGCTTAGATTACGGATACGTTTGCAATCGAAAGGGCCGCGTTGGTGCGCGGCCCTTTCTCTATTCTCAAGATATGAAGAAACCCGACCCGTCATTGCCATCCGAGCCTGGCGTCTACGCGCTGCTGATACGCCTGGACAACCCGGAAGGCATAGATGTTGGACGCTTGGGCGCGATGGACTTTCCAGCAGGCTGGTACGCCTACGTCGGCTCCGCCCTCGGCGGGGTTGCGGGCAGGGTGGGGCGGCATCTGCGTCGGCACAAGAAGCTGCATTGGCACGTGGACTACCTGTTGCGGGAGGGGCGAGTGTCGGAGGTTGTGTGGGCGCTGTCTGAAGAGAAGATGGAATGTCGCATCGCCGAGGGATTGCGGCGACGGGGGTTGGGTTCTGTGCCAAAATTCGGGGCCAGCGATTGCCGTTGTCGCTCCCACCTGTTCCATTCCCGGAGCCTTGCATCCCTACGCAACAAGGTGAATCGGGCATTCTCCGCCGCGGGCGTTGCGTCCCAATCCATCATTTGGAGCGACTAGCCTCCCGTCCCATCCACGTGGGGTTTCAACACCATGTACAGGAGATGGTTGACCGGCGTCGCCACGCCCGTTTCGCGCCCCATTCGCACCACTGCGCCGTTGAAAATCTCCAACTCCAACCGGCGGCCCCGCTCCAGGTCCAGGTGCATCGACGCGGTTATATCCTTCACCGCGCCCTCCACATATTCCATTGTTTGGGCTACTACTGCTTCGTCCAGGTTTATCCCCTTAGCCCTTCCCACGGCTTCAATTTCGCGCATGGCTTCCACCAGGATTTCCCGATAGCCCGGCTTCTCCAGGAGGTCTCCGATGCGTTTGCGGCATGCGCTGGTGAGTCCGGCGACGGCGGCGATGAAGAGGAACTTCGTCCAGAGAGTCGCCAGCACGTCAGGGGAGACTTCGGCGTTTATGCCCGCCGACAGCATCACGTCGCGCATCCTTCTAACCCGCGCCGTCTCCTCCCCCGACGCCTCGCCGAACACAATGCGCGCCACGTGTCCAGTCTGGACGACCACGCCGGGCGAGTCGATGCGGCTTTCCACGTAGGCCGCGCCGGGGAGGGCGTGTCCCTCCCCAAAGGCCGCCGACACACTGATATGGCTTTCGACGCCGTTTTGAAGCGTCAACACCGTCGTATCCGGCCCCACCAGCGGCGCCATAACTTCAAGGGCTGAATCGGTGTCGTAAGCCTTGACGCAAAGCATCACCAGGTCTACAGGGCCGACTTCTTTCGGATTGTCGGTGGCGGCGGCTTCTACGACGAATTCGCCTGCGTTGTGCGCCACCCGGAGGCCGTTGTTTCGGATGGACTGAAGGTGTTGCCCCCTGGCGATGAACGTGACCGGATGCCCCGCCTTCGCCAGCAGTCCTCCGAAATATCCGCCGACGCCGCCTGCTCCCATAACCGCGATTTTCATGTGCCGCCTCCGCAATCTTTGCCGTGAGGGTAACTTAGGGTGAGGCCGGGCTGCAACCGCTGAATGGCAGGGAGTGGGAGTGCCCTCACCCCAGCCCTCTCCCAGGACGGAGACCTTTGCATAACTCTCAATTCATCAGAAAATTCTATCAAAGAAACAACGAATTTATACCTACGAAGCCCCACCCCTGGATTCCCGTTTTCACGGGAATGACGGTTATGCAAAGGTCTCCGGGACGGGAGAGTGGGAAGATGGATTCCCGCCTGCGCGGGAATGACGGGATGTGGTGCTAAGGTATGGCGGATGGGGTTGTAGCGCAACGGGGTAGGGGCGACCGGCCGGTCGCCCCTACAGGGGAATGGTCGTCCGTATGGGGTGGGAATTACGAATACCATTGACGATTTTGCGGGTGAGCTACATTGAATCCTTATTATGGATGTGGTAAATTCCTAAACTAACGGTAAGTTCATACACAACGTCAGATTCAAGCATCAGGGGGTTGGCGGAATGTCCGAAAAAGAAATCGCCCTCATGGCACACCTCATGCGCCGCGCCGGTTTCGGCGCCAGCCGGGAAGAACTGGAGCGTCGCGTGGCCAAGGGCTACGAAGCCACGGTGGAGGAACTGCTTCATCCCGAATCCCAGCCGCCGTGGGAGGAAGACCTGGCCCGTCGGCACCACATCGGCGCGCGCTACGGCAACGGCCTGCCCGAAACCCAGGGCTGGTGGCTCCAGCGCATGGTGTCCACCCAGCGCCCGCTGGAGGAGAAGATGACGCTGTTCTGGCACTCCATCCTCTGCACCGGCAACGCCAAGGTGGACCACCCCCAGACGGTGCAGATTCAGATAGAGATGCTGCGTCGTCACTGCCTCGGCAACTACCGGGAACTGCTTGGCGACCTGGCCCGCGACCCCGCCATGATCATCTACCTGGACAACCGGGACAACCACAAGGGCGCGATCAACGAGAACTGGGGCCGCGAGCTTCTGGAACTCTTCTCGATGGGCGTCGGAAACTACACCGAGGACGACGTGAAGGAGGCTTCCCGCGCCTTCACCGGCTGGACGCACAAGCCCTTCCCGCCCCTCTATCCATTCCAGCGCTACTTCCTGGAATTCGAGTACGACGAAAACGACCACGACGACGGCGAGAAGACATTCCTCGGTCAGCGCGGGCGCTTCAACGGCGACGACATTATGGACATCGTCGTCCGCCAGCCCGCCACAGCCCGCTTCATCGCCCGTCACCTCTACAACTTCTTCGTGGCCGACGAACCCCACGTCCCCGCCTGGCCTCACACGCCGCCCAGGGACGGCGCGGCGGTCAACATTCTCGCCGACGCCTATCTCCAGTCCGGCTACGACATGCGCGCCGTCATGCGCGTCCTCTTCAACTCCAACTTCTTCAAGGACGAGAGCGTCCGGTACGCCAAGGTGAAGAGTCCCATAGAAGTCGTCGTCGGCACCCTTCGGCTGGTGGAAGACTACGTGGAGCCGAAGCCCGGCATCGACGCCCTTGTTGTCCAGGCCGGCTACATGGGCCAGATGATTTTGAATCCGCCCAGCGTGGAGGGCTGGCACGCCGGCAAGGAGTGGATCAACAGCGGTTCCCTTTCCAGCCGCGTAAACTTCGTCGCCGAAAGGGTCGGCGACACCGCCATGCCCGGCGTACAGAACATCATCAACCGGCTCGCTACGGAGAGCCGGATGTCCGCGCCCGACTTCGTGGACGGGTGCCTGGAGCTTGTGGGGCCTCTGACCATCGGAGAAGAGGCCCGCGCCGCTCTCATCGCCCATGTGGAGCAGGGCGGCCCCCTTTCCCGCGACACGGAAGAACAGCGCAGCGACTTTGCCCGTCGGACGGGTCGGGTTCTCCAGCTAATCGCGGCGACGAGGGAGTACCAGTTCGCTTAACACATTCAGGAGGAAGACAATGGCCGACACGCAGACGAAAGACCCCGTTCTGGTGGTGGTGCAGCTTTCCGGCGGCAACGACTACCTGAACACGATTATCCCCTACGGCAACGGCCTCTACCAGGACTACCGGCCCAACATCGGCATCCCGCAGGAGGACGTGATTCCCATCGACGACGAGTTGGGCTTCAACCCCAACCTGGCGCCTCTGAAGGAGAAGTTCTGGGACACGGGCAAGATGGCCCTCGTCCACGGCGTCGGCTTCGAGGGATGCAACCGCTCTCACTTCCGCTCGATGGACGTGTGGCACACTGCCGAGCCGGACAAGATGGGCACGGAGGGCTGGCTGGGCCGCGCCATCCGCGAGATTGACCCGCAGGCTGAGAATGTGTTGACCGGCGTGAGCTTCGGCCCCGGCCTGCCGAGGGCGATGGCCCTTCCGGGCGTTCCCGTCGCTTCGGTGATGGAGTTGGAGCGGTACGGCGTCCTGACCGGCATCACCCCCCAGCGGGAGCGCGACCAGGCATTGGAAGTCTTCGCCCGAATGTACGGCCCCACCGTGGGCACGGGCTACGTCATGGACTACCTGAGCCAGACCGGTTCCGACATCCTCAAGGGCGCGGACGTGCTCAAGACCGCTCCCGCCAAGTATTCGTCTACCGTCGAATACGCCAACACCGCCATCGGGCAGGGACTTCGCGGCGCGGCGCAGGTGCACCTCGCCGACATGGGCACTCGCGTCATCTACACCGAGTTCGGCAACTTCGACACCCACGCCAACGAGCTCGCCATGCACGAACCCCTCTGGCAGGACCTCTCCTCGGCCCTCGTCGACTTCTACGACGACCTGCAGGAGCACCACGCCAGCGACAACGTGGTCATGCTGCTGTTCACCGAGTTCGGACGGCGCTGCCGCGACAACGGCACGGGCACCGACCACGGCACCGGCGGCGGGGCCATCGTCATCGGCGACCCCGTCAAGGGCGGCTTCTACAGCGAGTACCCCTCTATAGAGGAAGAAAAGCTCCTCGACGGCGACCTCCAGTTCAACTACGATTTCCGCGGCCTCTACTCCACCGTGCTTGAGCGGTGGATGGGGCTGGACGCCAAGCCCTGCGTGGGCGGGACCTTCGAGCAGCTGGACTTCATTTAGACGACCAATCGCAGAATGGGCGTGAATACAAAACAGGCTGGGGGTTAGATGACGACGCAGACTAAGACGGGGCGCAGCTACACCTACGAATTGACAATCGGACGCAGTTCCGTTACAGGGGAGTCCTTCCGCACCCCGATGGCGCTCTCCCTGGGCCAGGACGACGAAATCTACGTCCTCAACCGCACCACGGAGCGCCAGGTTCTGGGACATCGCGTCTGCCGTCTGAACCTCGCCGAGGAATTCCTTGGCGATTTCGGGCAGCGTGGGGAGGAAGACGGGCAGTTCATCTGGGCGTTCTCGGTGGCGTGTCATCCCGACGGGAGGGTCTTCGTCTCCGACGAGTGGCTCAACCGCATCTCCATATTCAGCCGCGAGGGGCAATTCCTTGGCAAGTGGGGGAGCGAGGGCGGCAACCCCGGCGAGATTCACGGCCCGGCGGGGCTGGTCTTCGAGTCGGACGGCAACCTGCTCGTCGCCGACGGGAAGAACCACCGGATTCAGAGGTTCGCCGCGGACGGGGAGTTTGTTTCCACGTGGGGCGGCTTCGGCAGTGGAGACGGCGAGTTCAACTACCCGTGGGGAATCAACGTGGACGGCGTCGGCAACGTCTACGTCGCCGACTGGCGCAACGACCGGATTCAGAAGTTCTCTGCTGATGGCGATTTCCTGATGAAGTTCGGCTCCTCCGGGAATGGCGAAGGGCAGTTCAATCGACCGACCCACGCGGCCGTGGACTCCGACGGGGACATCTACGTTACGGATTGGGGGAACGACCGCGTTCAGGTCTTCGACGGCGAGGGCAACTTCGTTGATTTGTGGACGGGCGATGCCGGACTCTCCACCTGGGGCAAGCTCCAGCTTGGGGGCAACACCGCCTTCTGGGAGCAGCGGGCGAGCGTGCCGGACATGGCGGAGAAGGAGAAGAAATTCCGCGAACCCATCTCCGTGCAGGTGGATGCGGAAAACCGCATTATGGTCCTTGACGGTCGCCGCGACCGCATTCAGATATACCGCAAGGCCTGCTAACTCGCTTATTCCCGTGAAAACGGGAATCCAGGCGGGGTAGAGGATGGACTCCCGCTTGCGCGGGAGAAAGGGTTGTGGTCGTGCAAAGGTCTCCTTGGTGGCGGGAAGGCTGGAATCTATCCTACCGGGCGCGTTGTTTGGCTGGCGAATTAGCTTTGGGTAACAACTGATCCGTTTTTTAGATCTTGTGCGTGAGAGCGATTCGTCAGGAAAATCGAATCCTTGCCTGAAATGATTCGTTTCAGGCATGATATTCGTTTCCAGAAATTTCGGTATTGCGAAGTTAGATCTATTCATGGTTGTGCGTAGATGGAGTGGGGTTGATTTTTGTGGGTTTGGCGAAGGCATGGACGGGGTGTAGGAGGAGTTTGGGGATATTTGATTTCTTTGCGTATTTCGTCTATATGTTTCATATAAGGGATGGTAGCATGGGATGGGGGTTGGTGACAAGGGGAAGTTGTCAGTTTTTTGGGGGCGCTCGACCCTTCGACAGGCTCAGGGTGAGCGGGGGAATTACCCTCACCCCCAGCCCTCTCCCAGGATGGAGAGCTTTGCGTAACTGCCAGAAACGTCATGCACCTCGCCCGAATCACCCCCATCCCTTCGACAGGCTCAGGACAGGCTCAATCTTCCCCCATCAAGGGGGAAGAGGTTTTTGGGAGATCTGGGAGGGTTATGCAAAGGTCTCCATAGAGGGGAAGGGATAAGAAGGGATGGATTCCCGCCTACGCGGGAATGACGAAAAAGGAGGGCGGGAATGACGAAAAAGGGAGGCGGGTTTGAAACCCGCCCCTATACAGGTGTTAGTCTGTGGATGTAGACGCTCGACCCTTCGACAGGCTCAGGGTGAGCGGAGGGTGGATTAGTTCAGGGTGAGCGGGGAGGAGTGAACGCCGCTACCGATCGTTCCACTTGTGAGGGAGGCTTAGCAGCCGTTCGGCGTCAAGCCTCTCGCATAGTTGCTCAAATGCAACTGTCTTCACCCCTCGCCATTCCAGGTCAGCCAAACCCTCCGTCATCGGCACGTCGGTGCGAAGCGTTGCCAGTTCCTTATATAAGAGGGCGTCATCATATCCCTCCGAGAGGTTCTTCAGCATCGTAGCCAGACCGCGGATTTTCACGTCCCACTCGGATACCTCCAGAGGCATATCCTCGATTCGTCCATATCGTTGAAGAGCTTGCGACGACGATTTTGCTCCCCAGCGCGCAATACCCGGAATCCCGTCGGCGGCGTCCCCTACCAACCCCAGGTAGTCCGGTATCGACTGCGGCGACACGCCAAACTTTTCCACCACCGCGTCCTCGTCGATGATGGCGTGCTTCCGCCGGTCGAAGCACACCACCCTGTCCCCCCGCACCATCTGGGCCAAATCCTTGTCCGGCGTGCAGACGACCACCTGTTCCACCTCCTCGTTGGCCGCCAGCCGCGCCGCCGCGGTGGCGATAGCGTCGTCAGCCTCGAACTCAACCATCGGCCAGACCACTATGCCTAACGCCCTCGCCGCCTCCTCCGCCAACGGAAACTGCGCCAAAAGCTCCTCCGCAACGCCCTCGCCCGTCTTGTAGCCCGCGAACATCTCGTTGCGAAATGACGTGATTTCGTGGTCGAAGGCGCATCCCACGTGAGTCGCCTCTTCCGTCCGAATCAGGGCCAGGATGGATTGGATGAAACCCCGGACGGCGCCGACTTCCTGTCCGTCGGAACCGGCCAGGGAAGGCATGGCGAAATAGCTGCGAAAAAGCTCGTAAGTGCCGTCAATCAGATGCACCTTCATCCCGTCACCTCCAAAGTCCTGGGCAGGCGTATGAATCCCCACCTTACAGAAGCGGGACGACCTTGGCAAACCCGGGATTCCGGTGCATCCGGCTATTGCAAAAATCCTGTATAATCTGCCGTACATCTGCCAGGAGAGACGAACATGAACGCCTACGCGAACGGACTGAAGTACATCTCCGCCGACTCCCACGTGGACGAGGACGAGGACTTTTTGAAGCGCGTGCCGGAGCAGTACCGTCACCGCCTTCCTCACAGGGAGGAAAGGAACGGCGGCGTCTATTCCATCATCGAAGGGCGCAAGCCGCGCCGCGTGGACATCGCCGAATCCCGCATCTCCGACGACGACAAGAACCGGCAGTTTCGAGACGACCCCAGCGGCGGCAGGAACATTCCCCGCCGTCTTCAGGATCAGCAGCGCGACAACGTCACTGGCGAGGTCATCTACTGCAACTCCCTGCTCGGGCTGATGGCCTCTCCCGACGGCGACTTCCAGATGGCCGCCGCTCAGGCGTACAACGATTGGATTCACGAACTCTTCAGTTCGCGTCCCGACCGGTTTGCTCCCGCCGCCATCCTGCCGACCATCAACGTGCCGAAGGCGGTGGACGAGGTGTATCGGCTGGCGAAGAAGGGCTTTAGGCTGGTCAGCGCCCCCATCGGCATCAAGGATCAGCCCTACAACCTGCCCGTCTACGAGCCTCTGTGGAACGCGTTGGAGGAAACCGGCCTCATCTTCAGCCTGCACTTCATCACCGGCACGGAGGACCATCTGCCGGAGAACGCAGGGGAAGAGAGCAACGGCGGCTTCCTTTCCTATATGATAATCGCGATGGCCGAGGGCATCCGCCCCACCACGCTGCTGCTGAGTTCGGGCGTGCCCATGCGTCATCCGAATCTCCACTTCGTCATCGTGGAGTGCGGCGCCGGTTGGCTGGCGTGGAACCTGTACGCGCTGGACGAGCAGTACGAGCGGAAGCATATGTGGATAGAGCCGAAGCTGGACCTGAAGCCGAGCGAGTACTTCCGACGGCAGGGGCACGTCACCTTCGGGGATGATCCGGTGGCGCTGAGCACGCTGGACTACGTGGGCGACCACGCGCTTCTCTGGGGCAGCGACTACCCGCACGACGAGGGGACTTTCCCCCATTCGAAGGAAGTGATTGACCGCATCTTCCAGGGGCATCCCGACGACGTCAAGCGGAAGATCGTCTACCAGAACGCGGCGCAGCTTTACGGTTTCGCGTAACGCGGATTCCTGCCCCTACCGCTCGACCCTTCGACAAGCCCTTCGACAAGCTCAGGACAGGCTCAGGGTGAGCGGGAGGGGGCAGGGGCCGTTCTCGAACGGCTCCTACTGATTGATTTGTGGTGAAGTGGAGTCACCCCCATCCCCCGATTTCGGGAGGGCAGGCTCTAACCTTCTCCTATCTAGCAGACCTTTGCACAACCCGCCCATGAGCGCCAATTATCCTCTTCCCCCTTCAAGGGGAAGATTGAGATGGGGGTGGTTCCGGAGGGATGGTTTTCCGCCTGTGCGAGAATGACGGATTAGGGGCGAAATGCGCCCCTGATTCCGCCGCATCCCTTGCCCAACTAGGTATTGACATACCCCCCTTGTTCCTTTAGAATCCCATCACTCACGCCGGGATGCGCCCGAGGAGTAGCGTCTTGGCGCAAAATATGTTTGGGGGTCAAATTATGACAGGTTTCAAGAAGACTATCAGAGGAGGAGGGTTGATTGGGCTGCTTGCCCTGGCGCTGGCATTGACGCTGGTCATTGTCGCGTGCGGCGACGACGAACCTGAAGAAACCGCCGCTCCGGCGCCCACGGCCATGCCCACGCCCGCTCCTACGGCTGCGCCCGCGCCCACGGCAGCGCCCACCGCCGCTCCTACGGCGGCGCCTGCCGCCACCGCCGCGCCTACGCCGAGGCCCACGGCTGCGCCTACCGCGATGCCCGCGCCGACTATGGCGCCGCAGCCCGTTTCCACCAGGCTCAAGGTTTCCCTCCCGCCGGGCAGGGAGCAGAACACCATTCCTTACGCCCAGAGCCAGGTTTCGGAAAAGCTCATGCCCGAATACAGCCACCTGATTGGTCGGAACATTACGACCAACGTGGAAGAGCCTCAGCTCGCCACCGAGTGGTCCGTCGAAGGCGACGGCAAGACTTGGCACTTCATGCTCAGAGAAGGCGTTCCTTTCTACCAGTACGGCGTGCCCCTCAAGGACTACACCTTCAGCGCCCGTGACGTGTTCATGATGCTCGACCTCCAGAACGGCGAGGCCGAGGGCGACGAACTGAACACCAAGGTCGCCCGCAGTCCGGGCCGCTACAGGTCCTACTTCGGCGCCAACGACAACTGGGTCGCCAATTCCGACCACGACATTACGCTGAATCTCCCGAAGGTCAACCTGGACGCTGCGTTCCTGCTCTCCGACGAGTGGTCCACCGGCATCATGAGCCGGCAGCACTGGGACGACGTTGACGGCGAGGAAGGCTACAGGGTTCAGCCCGTCGGCAACGGCCCCTGGAGCTACGTCTACCACGAGATTGACGGCACCTTCCTCCACGAGCGCGTGGAAGACCACTGGCGGATAACGCCGGCTTTCCATGAACTCGAGATCCTGCAGGTTCGCGAGGCTTCCACCCGACAGGCCATGCTGTTTGCAAACGAGGCGCACATCATACCCCTCGTCCGCACCCAGCGCGAGGTCATCGAAGGGGCGGGCTTCGTTACTTACGTGAGCACTCTGCCCAGCATTCACCAGGGCTTCGGATTCGTCTACTTCAGAGACCAGTCTTTCTGCTCTGACGACGGCTCCACCTACAGCCCGTTCTCGGACGCCGCGGGCGCATCGCCGCCTCCGGGTCTGACCCACGAGTGCGGCCCCAGGGACAGCGTGACCCAGGAAGCCCCGATTCGGGACTCCAGGGTTCGCCACGCAATGAACCTGGCCATCAACCGGAACGAGATCAACAACGTGTTCTACCAGGGCTTCGGAGCTCCGCTGGTAGACTACTTCCCGCCCTGGCGCGACGACTTCAAGGACGAGTGGGCTCCTTACCCCGGTCCTAACGGCGAGATCGGCGCGGCCGGCGGCTGGCCGTACCCCGGCGACGGCGACCCCGACCAGGCCCGCGCCCTCCTTGCTGAGGCCGGCTACCCGGACGGCGTAGAGGTTACCCTCGACTGCCTCCTGTCCCACAGGGTCGTCCCTGAGTGGCCCGACATCTGCGAGCAGGTCGTCGGCTACTGGGCCACCGTTGGCGTAAACGCCAGCCTGGACTGGTCCGCGGACTTCGGCGACTTCCGCGCGAAGACTCGCGACCCCTCCCACAATGGCGGCAACTGGCTATGGTCCGCTTCTCCGTCCCTCGACCCGCCGTGCAACGCCATTACCTACTCCATGGTTTGGGAACTCGGTCAGGCATACCGCGAGTGGGAAGCTGCCTCTGAGCTTTACTTCAAGTGTGCTGAGATAACCAACTACGACGAGCGGCGGCAGGCCGGCCAGGACTTCGCAGAAGCCTGGTTGGACGGTCACTTCAGCGTACCCCTCGTATGGGTCTTCGCCGAGGTAGCGGTCAACCCCGCAATCGTGGAGAAGTATCAGGTCAACATGCTCCACATGGGACCGGTGCGCTACCACGAGCACACCCAGCCCGTTCTTCAGTAGGCTAACCCCTACTTCAACGCAACGGCAAAACGAACCGAGGCCCCCAAACATGGGGGCCTCGGTTTTTCTCACCTGCCAGCGCCGCCCTTTGCTTGACAGAAAAAGGCGTAGCGCATAACATTCCTACTTGCGATTTTATTCCTTTCTCTGAGGAGAACCGTTAAGAAATGCAATTCAAACTCCATGCCCCTTTGTTTGCCAGCTACAGAACCGTTGCCGTATCCCTTCGAAGATTCGCGCCCCTCGCCGTCCTCTCCCTGACGCTGATAGCTCTCTCCGCCCTTGTCGCCTGCGGCGGCGGCAATGGCGGCGGCGGCGACAACGGCGGAGCCGCGCCCGCCGCGCCGGCCGCTCCTGCCGCGACCCCGTCCGCTCCCGCCGCCACCGAACCCCCCGCTGATACGGGAGCCGCTCCCGCTACCGGATCGGGCACAGAGGTGATATTCGTCGTTGCCCGGGGCTTTGAGGTCTTTGAACTCAACTTCACCGAAGGCGACAACGTGAGCCTCAGCTACTCGTCATTGGGTCGAAGCTCCGGAGGAATCACCACCGGAGGAAAGTTCGCGGGCGACGAAGGAGCAGGCTCGGCGGCCGGCGACGTCATTCTTACTATCCTCAATCCTATTGAGGATCAGATAATCAATGAGGATCGGACGGACAACAACACCGTTGAGTTTCAGGCGGACGTGACCGGAACGTATCAGTTGGTCTTCTCCAACCCCTATCTGCTTCAGGGGCTTGAGGTTACCGTAGACTACACCGTCAACCCCTAACCGGCCTGTGCGACCAAAGCAAGAGGCCCCGGCAATTCGCCGGGGCCTCTTATTTTCAACCTGACTACCCCTGGTTCCATTCCTGCCCGACTCTTGGGGCGACCGGGCGGAACCGGCAGGTTATGACTCGGACTGTCCGTCTACGGGTAAACGCCGCGCATGCGGAACGCTTCCGCCACCCGGTCCACGGCCACCAGCAGCGCCGCCGTCCGCAGGCTCGTGTCGTGCTTCTCCGACGCGTCGACCACGTTGTTGAAGCTCCGCGTCATAATCGACTCCAGCCGGTCGTCCACGTCTTCCTTGTCCCAGAACAGGTGCTGAATGTCCTGGACCCACTCGAAGTAGGAGACCACCACCCCGCCGGCGTTGGCGAGAATGTCCGGTATCACCATGATGTTCTTGCTTTCCAGAATCTCGTCCGCCTCCGGCGTGGTCGGGCCGTTGGCTCCTTCCACGATGATGCGGGTGTCGATCTTGTCCGCGTTGTCTCTCGTTATCGAGCGTTCCAGGGCCGCGGGAATCAGCACCTCGCAGGGGAGTTGCAGCAGATCCGCGTCGCTGATGCTCTCAGATCCCGCATATCCAACCACCGAACCGCTCTCCGCCTTGTGCTCCAGCAGCTTGGACGTGTCCAGGCCGTGCTCGGCGTAGATGGCACCCCGGCTGTCGCTGGCGCCGATGACTTTGCATCCCATCTCTTGCAGGAGATAGGCGCCCCAGTAGCCCACGTTTCCGTAGCCCTGGACGACCACGCGGGCGCCTTCCATCGTCACGCCCAGCCGCTTCGCCGCCTCCCTGGCCGTAATCATCACGCCCCGGCCCGTGGCCTCCGTCCGTCCCAGGGTGCCGCCGACGCTGATAGGCTTGCCGGTAACGATGCCGTGGTCCGTGTATCCCGAATGCATGCTGATGGTGTCCATTATCCAGGCCATTATCTGGCCGTCGGTGTTCACGTCCGGCGCGGGAATGTCCGAATCCGTGCCTATCAGCGGCGAAATCTCCGTGGCGAATCGACGGGTCAGCCTCTCAAGTTCGCCCCTGGACATGGACTTGGGGTCGCACGTCACGCCGCCCTTGCCGCCGCCGTAGGGGATGTTGGTTATGGCGCACTTCCACGTCATCCACATGGCGAGCGCCTTCACCTCGTCCAGCGTTACGTCCGGATGAAACCGTAGTCCTCCCTTGGCTGGGCCGCGCACCACGTTGTGCTGCACCCGGTAGCCGGAAAATACCTGGATGTCATCCGTGTCCATCCGAACCGGGAAATTGACGGAAAACTCCCGCTTGCAGCTTCCCAGCACCTCCCGCATCCCGTCATCCAACCCCAGCTTGTCTGCGGCGGCGTCGAACTGTTGCCGGGCCATCCTGAATACGCCGGCGTCTTCTCCTGAACCCTGACCGTTCTGCTGACTCATCTATCTCCTCCAAGAATGGGCGTTAACATGTTTTGCCGAAAGGCGTCCCAAATTCTACCACACGCTCAACCGGCCTTCACGTCAAAACGCTCTTGAGATTTTGACAACGCCGCGCCGGTGTTGACAATAACCACGTCGGCCTCTCATTCCCTCGCTCTCCCTGATGGGGGAAGGTTAGAGACTGGCCTCGCGAAAGCGGGGGATGGGGCGAGTCCCCCACCTACCCCTTGAACTCCGGCATGATGTGGGTGGCGAAAAGCTCAATCTGACGTTCCGCCTCCTCCAACGGCATGAATCCCTGCCCCATGCTCCAGCCGAACCACTCCAACTCCCCTTCCCCGTGGCAGGTCGCCAGCGACTCGATCTTCGCCTTAACCTGATCCACCGTCCCGCACAGCACGTAGCTGTGGTCAACCATCCGCTGATACGTCTCCAGCTCCGTGGAGAAGGTCAAAGGCGCCGGCCCTTCCTCGCCGGGATTCCTGAACGGTTCCACGAACCCGAAGGCTCCGAAGTAGTGATGGAAGCCTATCCCCGTGCTCTTGTATCCAAGCTCGAAGGCTTCCTCGTAGGTGTCGCCGAAGTAGATGGCTCGAACGGCTCCCACGCTCTCTCCAACCCCCAGCTGCCGTTCGTGCTGGGCCGCCTCCTCCTGGTACGCCACGCACAGCTTGGCGAAATTCTCCGGCAGGGAAGTCAATATCCACGGTACGATTCCCCGCTGGGCCGTCCTACGAATCGTCGTCTCGCTCACCGCGAAGGGCTGCCACAACGGCGGATGGGGGTCCTGGTAGGGCTTGGGAATCACGCACACCCGCCGGATGATTCCCTCCTCGTCCAACTCTCCAGGCGCGCCGTAAGTGTTCGTCCAGCCCGTCGGCGGCCAGTGGCTGATGCCCTCCTTGTACGGCACGGGAATCTGGTAATACTTGCCGTCGTACTCGATGGCGTCCTGAGTCCACGCCAGCTTGATGATGTCGAAGACCTCCTCGAACACCTCGCGATTCGTCAAGTCCACCTCCGACCCGTCCATCGTCGCCGCCGACACCCGGTACTGCTGCCCCAACACGTTCGTCCACCTATCCTGGTATCCTCGCGCGAACCCCGCAATCACGCGCCCCTTCGTCAAGTGGTCGAGAATCGCTATCTCCTCGGCGCAGCGGATCGGGTCCCACGAAGGAAGCACCAGCCCCAACGGCGCGAACTTTATCCGCTTCGTCCGCGCCGCCAGGTCCGCGTACAGCAGCAGCGGCGCCACCGACGCCTCGAAGCCTTCCGAATGCATGTGATGCTCCGTGGTAGAGAACGCGTCGAACCCCACCTCGTCCGCCATCACCGCGATTGTGCGCAGTTCGTCAATCATCTGCTGGTATCGCTCGTTGTTCCGTCCGATGGGCCGCAGCGCCTTCCTGTCCTCCAGCGTGCCCGGCACCGTCGGCAGGCAAAACAAATCAAACTTCATCGAAATTCTCCTTCATCTCTATTCGACCAACCCCCGAATTATGGAACCAGTACCGCGCGCGTGACCTCCGTCTGCCGCGCGTTCCATTCCGCCTGCGGGAACGCCTTGTTCACGTCCTCCAGCTTGAACTTGTGCGAAACTATCTTGTGGAAGGGGCGCGTTTCCAGGTTGCGCTCCAGGAAGTCCAGAATTCTCGGTATCAGATGCGCCGGATACATCAGCGAACCGACAATCCGCTTCCCCTTCAACAGGGTCGAAGGGTCGAGCGCCACCGTGCGCCCCGGGACGATGTCGCCAATCTCCACGAACGTGCCGCCGTTCCCCAGCATCTCCACCCCTTCGACGAGCAGTTCCGCCCGCCCCACCAATTCCATCACCACGTCCGCGCCGCGGCCCCGCGTAAGCTCCCACACCCGCTCAATCCGCGCTTCCGGCGTGTCGTATTCGTTGATGTTGATGACGTAGTCCGCGCCGAATTCCCGCGCCAGATCCAGCCGGTTCTGAAGCCTGTCCAGCACAATCACCCCGTGCGCGCCCATGTCCTTCGCCACCGCCGCCGCCGTCAATCCCAAGCCGCCCGCTCCCTGAATCACCACCCAGTCCCCCGCCGCCGCGCCCGCCGAAATCAACCCCTGCGTCACCGTGCCCATCGCGCAGTTGACAGGCGCCAACACCTCGTCGGAGATGCTGTCCGGCGCGAGGAAAATCGGATGGCCCGGCGGCAGGTACAGGTAGTCGGCGTAAGTGCCGGTGAAGTACGGATAGTCCCCCGCCGCGGGAAACGGACGGTTCACGCACAGGTTCCCCATCGACTTCAGGCACATGCGGCACCGATTGCAGGGGAAGATGGCCGTGTACACCACCCGGTCTCCCTCCCGCAGCCGACGCCCCAGCGAGTCCTTGTCCGCGCCCTTGCCCAGGCTGTGAACCACGCCGTACCCCTCGTGCCCCATCACTCGCCCCGTCGGCGGCAGCGGCGCCTGCGCCTGGTCGCCCCGCCAATAGTGCAGGTCCGACCCGCAGATTCCCGACTGCACCATCCGCAGCAGAATCGCCCCCGGCTCAAGCTCCGGCACGGCGTATTCTTCAATCACAAAGGGCCGGTTGTGCTCCTTGCAAACAACGACTCGTCCGCGCATTTGCCGCCTCCCCGTCGGAATTCTGGCTATGCTAACTTAAACCAAACCCTTCCCCCTGTCAAAAGATTTTTACCCTGCGCGGCGTTGTCGATGGGCTATAATGACTCCATTGACGAATCGTCCCAGCCCCCCGTCATCGACAACCCGGAGGCTCTATGAACATCGAAAGAATCCACGTCGGAAACGTAAACATCCTCTCCATATCCGACTGCCTCATGGCCGTCGACGCCTGCGATTTCTTCCCCCAGAAGACCGCCGAGGCCTTCCGCCAATTCGAGGGCGACGTGGACGAAAATTGCCAGGTTAACGGCGGGATAAACTGCGCCTGCTTCCTCCTTGAGTCCCAAGGCAAGCGAATCCTCGTCGACGCGGGCCTCGGCCCCTCCCCCGTCGCCGACGCGGGCGGAGCCGCCGGAAACCTCCTCAGCGAAATGCGTCAGGGCGGCATCGACCCGAAAACCATTGACGCCGTCGTCATCACTCACCTGCACTTCGACCACATAGGCTGGCTGCCTACGTCAATGCCGGACGGCTCCGTTCGTCCCACCTTCCCCAACGCCGAATACATCATCCCCCAGGCCGACTGGAATCTTTTATTCCCACCCAGCAGTGGGGCAAAGCGCGAATTGCCTGAAGACCCTTACGCACCGGCCATAGAAGTTTTTCATCAATCTCAACCCATCGGCAAACTCATCCAACACATGGACAACGTCCGACTTGTTGAAGGCGACCTGAATATCACCGACGAAATCAGCATCGTCCCAACCCCGGGCCACACCCCTGGACATCAGAGTTTAAACGTTACCTCCCAAGGCGAGTGCGCCTTCGTTCTCGGCGACGTTGCCCACCTGCCCCTGCAAATCCAGGTTCCGGAATGGAACACCAAGGCCGACGTTTTGCCTGAGCTTGGCATCGAAACACGTCGGGAAACTCTGAAAAAACTCGCCGAGCAGGGCATCGTCGTAGCCGCCGGACACTTCCCTGCGCCCGGATTCGGTCGCATCATAGCTGGCGAAACCCGCCGCTACTGGCAGCCCCTCTAACCCTCGCCCATACGTATCAACCGAACCAACCCATCTAAACTCTCCACCTCTAGGTCCGGTCGCACGTCCCTGGACGGCGTTGACCGCGCCCCCGCCCGGTTCACCCACGCCGTAGACAGTCCAAACGCCCGCGCCGGCTCCACGTCGTGAAATAGGCTTTGGGCCACGTGCAGCGCCTCGGACTTCGCAACTCCCATCCGCTCCAACGCAAACCGAAAATTCCCAAGCGACGGCTTGTATTCCCCAACTTCCTGCGACGTCACCACCCAATCGAACTCCACCTCTAACTTCGACGCGGAAGCCTCGAACAAGTCCGTGTCCACGTTGGAAATAATCGCCAACCTGTACCGCTCCTTCAGGAACTTCAAGGCTTCAACCGTATCGTCGAAAGGAGGCCACTCCTTCATGGAGTCCGCCAGAATTTCCAACTCTTCCGATTCAGGACGGAAACCCAACCGCTTCCCGAACCCCGCCGCAATCCGCGACAGCACTTGCCTGTACGTCAGAAACGGACGATGTCCCTGCCCTTCCCTTTCCAACTCCCCGTACATCCGCAGAATATCCCCGTCCGGCGCCGAAATCCCATGCCGAGACAGCAGGGGCTTCATGGCCGCGAGGATTCCGCTCTCCCAATCGATGAGCGTCCCGTAGCAGTCAAAGCTCAGGACCCGATACGAACCGAAGTCTAACATTGGCCTGCGCAACTACGGGCGGCGTCCCAGGCCAACAGAGGCGCGCCGCCCAAGACAGTCTCTAATATCGTCGGCGACGACGGGCCCGCCGCGCCGCGCGCTGCGCCGCCTCCCGCGCCTTCTGGCTCTTCGACCGGAAATACCGGCGTCGCTTGATCTCCCTCAATATGCCGGAACGCTGCACCCCGGAACGAAACCGGTTTATCAGGCTCTCCGGCGATTCTCCTTCATGGAGGACGACAAACGTCATACGCTTCACCTCGTCTCGAATGTTTTCCCAAATATATCAAATCCACCGCCCAACTTACAACAAGCCCGGCCCCCATTTGCGCTACACCCAACCCCCTCCTATAATTGTCCCATCCCAAATCCAGGAGGCCCCGTGGCAGACACCCAGACCATCTCCAACGCCACTTCTCACTTCGCGACCATCCTTCAACAGCAGCTTGAACGCGTCGAGCGGCTCAAGCAGGACCAGGAATGGACGGACTTCGCGCAGGTCAACCCCATCCGCATCGGCATCCTTGGGGGCGACGGCATCGGCCCCGCCATCTCCGCCGAAGCGCGCCGCGTCCTTGAATACCTGCTTCGCGACCAGGTGGAGAGCGGCAAAATCGTCTTCCGGTACATCGACGGGCTCACCATCGAGAACCGCGCCGAGCACATGCAGTCCATCCCGGACGACGTGCTGGCCGAAATCGAGCAGTGCCACGTCACCCTGAAGGGGCCGACCCACACGCCGGAGAAGGGCGACGGCTGGCCCAACCTGGAGAGCGCCAACGTATCCATGCGGAAGGCCCTCGACCTCTTCGCCAACGTGCGTCCCGTCCGAATCCCCGAGGAGAACATCGACTGGACCTTCTTCCGCGAGAATACGGAAGACCTCTACGCCGTGGGCAGCCAGGGCATCAACGTCACCGATGACCTGGCCATCGATTTCCGCGTCATAACCACCCAGGGTTCGGAGCGGATAATCGACGCCGCCTTCGCCCACGCCCAGCGCAACGGCAAGGAGCGCGTCACCATCGTCACCAAGGCCAACATCATCAAGACCACGGACGGGAAGTTTCTGGACATCGCCCGTCAGGTGTCGGAAGGCTACCCGTCGATTTCCTGGGACGCCTGGTACATTGACATAATGACGGCGAAGCTGCTGGATCTGGCCCGTCGGAGCGAGTTTCAGGTGTTCGCGCTTCCTAATCTGTATGGCGACATCATCACCGACGAGGCGGCGCAGATTCAGGGCGGCGTCGGCACCGCGGGAAGCGCGAACATCGGCAAGCGGTACGCCATGTTCGAGGCGATTCACGGCAGCGCGCCGCGCATGGTTCAGGAAGGACGCGCCCACTTCGCCGACCCGTCTTCCATGATTCGCGCCGGCAGCATGATGCTGGACCACCTGGGTTTTTCTGAACTCTCGAACCGGCTCAACAAGGCGCTGGACGTGTGCACCCAGTACGAGAGGAAGCTGAAAATCACGGGCCGGGACACGGGCGCGACGGGGAAGGAGTTCGGCGACTACATAATGAGCACCGTCGAGTCCTCCGACCTGGATTCCCGCTGGGAAGCCTACGTGAACGCCTAGCCGATGCCCTTCACCCGTAGTTTCCATAAATCCCCTTCCCCCTCGATGGTGGAAGATTGAGATGGGGGCGATCCCCTCAACCAACACCCATTTCCCCGTAGGGGCGACCGTTTTGGTCGCCCGTCGCAACTCTAACCTAACCAAGAAATAGGAGAAACGCCTGACATGCGAAAGAAAGTAACCATCGTAGGCGCCGGCAACGTCGGCGCCACCGCCGCCCAGCGTATCCACGAACTCGGCTACGCCGACGTTGTTCTGGTAGACATCGTCGAAGACTTGCCCCAGGGCAAGGCTCTGGACATGCTCGAATCCGGCCCCGTCGTCGGCTCCGACGCCCTCATTACCGGCTCCAACGGCTACGAAGAGACTGCCGATTCCGACCTCGTCATCATTACCGCCGGCATCGCAAGACGACCCGGCATGAGCCGCGACGATTTGCTTCTAACCAACATGAGAATCATCGGCAGCGTCGTTGGCGAAGTCGTCAAACATTCCCCGAACACCCTGATTATGGCGGTGAGCAACCCCCTGGACGCGATGTGCCACCACGCCTACGAGGTGAGCGGCTTCCCCAAGCATCGAGTGTTCGGCATGGCCGGGGTGCTTGACACGGCTCGATTCCGGACTTTCATCGCCCAGGAAATCGGCGTTTCGGTGGAAGACGTGCAGGCTTACGTCCTCGGCGGTCACGGCGACGACATGGTGCCTCTCGTTCGATACACCACCGCGGGCGGGATTCCGATTTCCGACCTGTTGCCGAAGGAGAGGGTGGACGCACTGGTGCAGCGGGCGCGTCAGGGCGGCGGCGAAATCGTCGCTTTGCTCAAGGCTGGCAGCGCCTACTACGCGCCCTCCGCCGCCATCGCTCAGATGACGGAATCCATCCTGCTCGACAAGAAGCGCATCCTGCCCGCCTGCACCCTGCTGGAGGGCGAGTACGGCATCAACGGCCTTTCAATGGGCGTGCCAGTGAAGCTGGGCGCCGGCGGCGTCGAGCAGGTCATCGAGATTAAGTTGACGGACGAAGAGCAGACGATGTTGGACCGCTCCGCCGCCAGCGTTCAGGAACTCGTTGACGTGATGCACAAGAACCAGGCCTGAGACGGCTAATCCTCGTTTAGCTTGGAGGCATGATGTTGAATCGCGGACAGGAAGAGGCCCTTCTCCTTCGGAAGGCCGACAGGTTCTTGCCGGAAGGCTCCCTGGGCAACGTCGCTTTGGACGACGACCATTCCTTCATCGTCAAGCGCGGCGAAGGCTCACGAATCTGGGACGTGAGCGGCAACGAGTACATCGACTACCTGATGGGTTCCGGCCCGATGGTTCTGGGGCACGCCCACCCGCGGGTCGTTGAGGCCGTCATTGAAGCCGTGCGGGACGGGAGCACCTTCTTCGCGACGAACCGGTACGCCGTCGAGCTTGCGGAGGAGCTTGTCCGCGCCGTGCCCTGCGCCGACAAGGTTCGCTTCACCACCAGCGGCACCGACGCCTGCTTCCAGGCGCTCCGCATCGCCCGCGCCTTCCGACGCCGCGACAAGATTCTGAAGTTCGAGGGCGGGTTTCACGGCACCAGCGACTACTCCCTGATGAGCAATCCGCCTCGGACGCTGAACGCCTTCCCGCAGCCCGACCCCAGCAGCGGCGGCATCCCCAAGGCCGTCGCCGAGACTGTTCTTGTCGCCCCTTTCAACGACGCCGAGACCACCGCCGCCATCATCGAGCAGAACCAGGACGACCTTGCCGCCGTAATCATCGAGCCGATGCAGCGCATCCTTGCGCCTCAGCCCGGCTTCCTTCAGAACCTCCGGGAGGTGACCGCCCACTACCAGATACCCTTGATTTTTGACGAAGTGGTCACCGGATTCCGACTCGCCTATGGGGGCGCCCAGGAACACTACGGCGTCACGCCCGACCTCGCCGCCGTGGGGAAGATTATGGGTGGCGGGTACGCCCTCGCCGCCGTCTGCGGTCGCGAGGAGATCATGTCGCCATACGATTCGACCCAGGCCGACGCCGCCGACCACGTGGGGCAGATTGGCACCCTGAACGGCAACCCCGTCGCCTGCGCCGCCGGCCTGGCCACCCTCGCCGAACTACGGAAGGAGGGCAGCTACGAACGTATCCGGGCGGTTGGGCGGAAGCTGCGCGACGCCCTGGATACCGCCTGCGCCCAGGCCGAAATCCCCGCCCAGACCACCGGGGAGGACGCCGTCTTCGACATAATCTTCACCAACGATCCCCTCTCCGACTACCGCTCCACCCTATCTGCCGACAACGCCGTCAAGGCCCGCTTCCGCAACCTGATCCAGGAGCAGGGAATCTTTCAGGGGCCGCAGAAATTCTACCCCTCCCTCGCCCACACCGACGCCGACGTGGAGCAGACCATCGCCGCCTTCCAAGCCGTCATCCCCACCCTCCACCCCTAAGCCCCTCCGGCGCGGATGCAGTGCGGAAGAGGCCGCGCAGTGTATAATTAGCACTGAACCGATTCGTTGCAAGGAGCAGGGCGCTGAATGGCATCGGCAAAGATTGAATCAATAAAAATTCGAGGATTCAGGTCCCTCGCCGACGTGGAAATCTCAGACTTGCCTCAAGCCACGGTATTGATCGGCGCCAACGGTTCCGGCAAGTCCAACTTCATTCGATTCTTTGATATGCTTAGTTGGATGTTGCTGTCAAGGCAGCTTCAAGAATACATCCAGAGGCAAGGCGGCGCGGACGATCAGCTTTTTGGCGGCAACGCCCAAACCCCTCGAATAGAAGCAGAGATTCAGATTAGGACGTGGCAAGGACGCAATGACTATAAGTTTGCCCTTGCGTACGCACACCCGGATAGATTTCTGTTCACTGAGGAAGCTTTGCGTTTCAGCAGCTATGGCTATCCGACGGAAGCGGATTGGCAGTACTTGAAGAGTGGACATGTAGAAGCAGCGATTCTGGAAGCTGCCCATACATCGGACTATGAGGGAGTTAATAAGACCACCGCATCTGTAATCACGCACTTGTTGCGTAACTGCTCCGCCTACCACTTTCACGACACATCCGACGCTTCCGCATTCATGAACAGGTGGGACGTTTCAGAAAACCGGCAACTTCGGAGTCACGGAGGAAATCTGGCGGCTGTCCTGTACCGGTTGGAACAACAGGACTTGAGGAGATATGAAAGGATTTGCCGCCAGATAGGACGCGTTCTGCCGGAGTTTGACCGCTTTGACATTGAGGAGGATTACGGAAAAGTCTTGTTGCGGTGGCGGGCTAAATGGACTGATAAGGCCTTTGGGGCTCATCTAACGTCCGATGGGTCTCTCCGGTTCTTCGCATTGATTACCCTGCTGAATCTCCCGCCGGAAATGCTTCCCGATGTCATTATGCTCGACGAGCCGGAACTGGGACTGCATCCCGCGGCTATCGCCTTGATTAGTGGATTAATTAAATCTGTCTCCGCTGAACGGCAGGTGATCGTGGCGACTCAATCTCCTCTCCTCGTTGATGTATTCGCTGTAGACGAGATATTCGTGTTGGACATTGAAGATGGAAAAACAATTGTACGCAAGCTGAAAAGTGCGGATTACCAAAGATGGCTGGAAGATGGCTATACTCCCGGAGACCTTTGGCGCAAAAACCTCTTGGGAGGGCGTCCTTGATTCGGTTGGCCATAGCGGTGGAAGGAGAAACTGAAGAGGCTTTTGTGAATAGCGTCCTGGCCAACCATCTGCACGCAAGGCATGTATATCCAACTCCTATCCTGCTCGGTGGAAATGTGACTGTTGCTAGCTTGGCGTCTGAAATGTCAAGGTTGTTCTGGAATTTCGATAGAGTTACGTCCCTTGTTGACTTCTACGGCTTTCGAGGTAAAGGAGCGAGGTCTACTGAACAACTAGAAATAGCCGTATCGCAAGAAATTAGTCTTAAAATCAACCGGCAATGTGCACAGGCCAGGATATTTCCCTACATCCAGAGGCATGAATTTGAGGGACTCTTGTTCTCCGACGTAGACGCATTCGCTAGATCAGCCAATGCGACATGCGAGTGTGTTCAAGGACTCAGAGAGATCCGTTCGCGATTCAACACTCCGGAAGACATTGACGAGGGCAGCCATTCCGCCCCCAGCAAGCGAATACTTAAACTAATGCCGAATTATCAGAAGATTGTCCACGGCGTCGACGTCGCCACTGAAATTGGCCTCCAAGTTATCTGCTGCCAATGTCCAAGATTCAATAGGTGGATGACAAAGCTGGAGTCTCTTGGGGTGGATTCTACCCCGTATCAATAAGTTCGCCTTCCCAACAACCAGCCTCCTCTCCCTCGTAGCTAAAGAGTACGTCCTGGGTTAGAATTTCACTAACCCCACCGACGGGAAGGGGCGCCTATTATGCCGTATCCCTGGGCGAACGTTATATTGCTTTTTCTGCTTGCCGCTGAACTGGCGACGGGGCTGTTCGGGTTGGTTTCCGGGTCGTCGGACCGGGCGATTTATCTGCATCTGCACCGGATTCTTGGGTTTTCGATACTCGCCGTTTTTTTGTGGAAGAGCCGCAACATTTTCCGATCTCTGTCCAGAATCAGACGACTCCGTAGGAGGAAGACCTCCTCAGCGCCCATTCCTTACGGGTCGCTTGCCATCGTTATTCTGTTGGCGCTTTCCGTGGGGCTTGCGCTGGCGTGGAGCCATGCCGGGCCGTTCAAGTTTCAGGGGTTCAGCGGCGTCAGCTGGCACGTCTACGTTTCCGTGCCGCTTGCGCCGTTGCTGCTGGCCCACGCCTTTTCCAAGCGGTGGACCCTGCGTCCCATCTTCTGGGCGCAGCGACGCAACTTCCTCCGCACAGCCGGCCTCGCCGTCGCCGGGTTGGCCCTATGGCAGGTTGTCGAATTCACCGCCGCCGGACTTAGACTTCCCGGGAGTAAGCGTCGATTCACGGGTTCCTACGCCGCCGCCAGCTTCTCCGGCAACGGCTTTCCGTCCACTTCCTGGATCAATGACGACCCGGAGCGTATCGAACCCGCAAATTGGAGTCTGCGGGTGACGGGACACGTCGAACGGGAAATTGTCTTGGATTATGACGAAATCGCCGCCCACGAGACTCGGATGACGGCGACGCTGGATTGCACCGGGGGTTGGCATTCGACGCAGCACTGGACGGGGATACCCCTGCGTCAAATCCTTGACCGCACCGGGCTGAAGGCAGAAGCGGCAAGCGTCACCGTCCGTTCCGTCACCGGATACAACCGGCGGTTCTCCATCGACGAGTCGGAAGAACTGCTGCTGGCGACCATCGTCGGGGACGAAACGCTTTCCCATCGTCACGGCTTTCCGCTGCGGCTGGTCGCTCCCGGACGTCGGGGCTACCAGTGGGTGAAGTGGGTCACCGCCCTGGAAGTCAACGACACCGGCAAGTGGTTGCAGTCGCCGCTGCCGTTGCAGTAATCACCCCCATCCTAACCTTCCCCCATCAAGGGGGAAGGGATAAGAGGGATTCCCGCGTATGCGGGAATGACGGTTATGGGAAGGGCGCCCATGAGGGACGCCCCTACGATGGGATAGAAATCCTCGTCGCTAGGCGGGGACTTTTATTTTGCTGAGGACGCGTTTGGCGGAGATGATGTGGCGGGAGAGTCCCATTTCCTTGGCGTCGAAGCCCATCGCCAGCCCAAGCAGCTGGGGGAGGTGAATGATGGGGATGTCGATGTCGCGTTGGGCTTGCTGCATCGCTTTGGGCTGGTAGCCGTCCAGGTTCAGATGACACAACGGGCACGGCGTCACCAGCGCGTCGGCTCCCAAATCCTTGGCGTCCGACGTATGCCGCGCCACCATCTTCACCGAGTTTCGTTCGTTGATAGTCAAAATCGGGAAGCCGCAGCAGCGGGTCTTGCCGGGGAAGTCCACAACCTCTGCGCCGAGAGCCTCCATCACCCGCTCCAGCGAATCCTCCCGCTCCGGGTACAGCTTGAACTCCAGCGCGTCCGTCGGCCTCACGATGTAGCACCCATAGAAGGGCGCGACACGGAGATTCGTCAAAGGTCGAATCACAAAATTCTTCAGTTCCTCGACCCCCACGTCCTCTATGAGCGTCCACAACAGATGCCGCGGCTGGGCCGTTCCCTTGTACTCCAACCCCTCCAAGGCCAGGTGAGCGTTGACGCGGGCCAGATAGTCGGCGTCGTCCTTCAGCCGCTTGTTGGCCTGGCTCATCACCCCCTGGCACGTGCTGCAAATGGTCATCAGCGGCAGGTCGAGCTGCTCCGCCATCGCGAAAGTGCGGGCGTTGAAAACATCGCCCAGAAACAGATTCTTCTCCTGCAAGACGCCCGCGCCGGTGCACGTGGCGCCGCGCTTGTCGAGGCCGTCGAGTTCCAGCCCCAGCCGCTCGCAGACTTTTATGGTGGCCGGATACAGTTCCGGGCACCCGCCCCTTGATACGCAACCTGGAAAGAAGGCGTACTTCACTACGGCCCTCCTGGATTAGATTTAGCCGAGCAGCCGCCTATTCGCCTTCGCCCTGCTGCTCTTCTTTGACACTTTCGACCAGACGGCGCACGTTCTTCACGCCGGGCACCGACTTGTGGATGATGGGCGGAATCTTCCGCCTCATGAGCGCCCGCACCGCCACCGGCGCCATGCTCATCTGCGCCGGAAGGTTCAGGATTCCGAAGGACTTGATGGGCAGCGTCAGTTCGTTCAACCGACCGCTGTGGGACACCGACGCCTCGAAGGCGTCCGTGTGGCGCGCGCCATTGTTGTTGGTGTATCCCGCCTCCATCGCCTTGTCCCGCAGCGCCATGATTCTGTCCATCGGCGCGACGCCTTTGGGGCAGACTTCCACGCACTCGTAGCAGCGGGTGCAGTCCCAGACGCCGCCGTACTCGCTCAACGCCGCCAGGCGGGAGGCGTCCTCGTCGTCGCGGGGGTCCGCCGCGAACCGGTACGCCTTCGCCAACGCCGCCGGGCCGATGAAATTCGGGTCCATCTCCAGCACGGTGCAGTCGGAGACGCAGGCGCCGCACATTATGCAGGCCATGACGCCGGCGAGGTGGGTCATGTCGGAGTTGGGCGCGAGGTATTCCGCCTCCGGCTCCTCGCCTTCGGGCTGGAGCCAGGGGGAAACTTGCCGCACCTTGTCCCAGAACAGAGTCTGGTCAACCACCAGGTCTTTGACGACGGGCATGACGCCCGCCGGTTCGACGGTAATCGTGCCGCCGTCCTCGGCCACGTCGGACACCTTGGTGTTGCAGGCGAGCTTGGCGTGGCCGTTGATTCGCATGGCGCAGGAGCCGCAGATGGCGCTGCGACAGCTGCATCTGAGCGCGAGACTGCCGTCCTCCTCCTCGCGAATCTTTATCAGCGAGTCCAAGACGCTGGAAGTTTCCTCAACGTCCAGCGAATACTCCTGCCAGTAGGAAGGATTTTCCTTGTCCTGGGGGTTGTATCGGCGCACCGAAACGGTTATCTGCATTTAATACTTCCTCTCTTCGGGCTGCCATTTTGTGATGGTCACGGGCAGATGGGATACCTCAGGCCCGTCGTCCGTGCGCGTGACCAGAACGTGCTTCAACCAGTTTTCGTCGTCCCTGTCGGGGTAGTCCGTGCGGGAGTGGGCGCCGCGGCTCTCCTTGCGCTCGATGCCGCCGAGGATTATCGACTCGGCGCAGTCGAGCATGAATCCCAACTCCAAGGTGAATATGAGGTCCGTATTGAACACCCGGCCCTTGTCCTGTAGCGACGTCTTGGCGAATCGCTCGCGGAATCCGGGCAGCATGGCGAGGAGACTCTGCATCCCCTCCTCGTCGCGGTAGACGCCCATGTGCCGGTCCATCGCGCGGCCCAGGTCCAGCCGTATCTGGGACCAACGCTCGTCGGTGTTGCTGGAGAACAGGTCGGAAAATTCCTTCTCCTTGCCGTCCACGTAGGCGTCAACATCCAGATCGCGGTAGGGCTTGCCGTTGGCCCAATCGGCGGCGTGATTGCCGGAGCGATGTCCGAAAACCACCGTGTCTAGCAGCGAATTCGCGCCCAGGCGGTTGCCGCCGTGGACGCTTACGTTGGCGCACTCCCCGGCGGCGTAAAGCCCCGGCACAATCGTCCGCCCGTCCATGTCCGTCTTGATGCCGCCCATGATGTAGTGCATGCCGGGCTGGATGGGGATGGGTTCCTTCCTGATGTCCACGCCCGCGAAGTCCATGCCGATTTCGAGAATCTGCGAAAGGCGTTCCGCAATCAGCGCTTCGCCCAGATGACGGCAGTCGAGGAGGACGCAGCCGTCGATGCCGCGTCCTTCGTCAATCTCCGTCTGCTCTGACCGGGAAACCACGTCGCGGGAGGCGAGCTCCATCATGTTGGGAGCGTAGCGTTGCATGAACCGCTCGCCGTCCTTGTTCAGCAGGTGCGCCCCTTCGCCGCGCGCGCCCTCCGTAATCAGCACGCCGCTGCCTTTCAACGTGGTCGGATGGTACTGCACCATCTCCATGTCCATGACGGGCGCGCCCACCTGATAGGCGAGGGCGATGCCGTCGCCCGTGACGATGAGGGCGTTGGTGCTCGGCTCGAAGAGCCGCCCCAGCCCGCCGGTGCAGAGGATAACCGACTTCGCGCGGATGACGAACACCCTGCCCGTGGCGATTTCGAGGGCGATGACTCCGCAGCACTCGCCTTCTTCCACGATAAGCTCAAGGACGAACCACTCTTCGTAGACGCGGACGTCGGCCTTCATCAGCTGCTCGTAGAGGACGTGCAGGATGGCCTGGCCGGTGAAGTCGGCGACGAAGAAAGTCCGCGCCCTCTGCTGGCCGCCGAAGGCGCGGGTGCCGAGGCGACCTTCGTCGTCCCGGTTGAAGATGACGCCCATGTGCTCCAGGTCGATGAGTTCCGGCCCCGCCTCGGTGCACATATACTCGATGGCGTCCTGGTCGCCCAGGTAATCGCTGCCCTTGATGGTGTCGAAGGCGTGGTCTTCCCAGCTGTCGCCGCGGTCGGTGAGGGCGGCGTTGATGCCGCCCTGGGCGGCGTTGGAATGGCTGCGGACGGGGTGAACCTTGCTGATGATGGCCACGTTGGCCCCGCGCTGATGGGCGGCCAACGCTGCTCTCATGCCGGCGAGGCCGGCCCCGACTACCAAAACATCGTGCTCTAGCAACTGCTATCCCTTTCCCTTATCTGTCATTCTGAGTGAGGCGAAGAATCTCGCCCTTCCTATCTGCCCGTTGGCGGAAGATTATACTATCAGATTTGGGGCGTGACTGCCAACGGATTATTACTTACAGTCTCATCAGCGACATCAGCAACTACGCTATGCTTTGGAGAGATATTCTTCTATCTCCTCCATGCTGTGGAACTCAGGGGAAAGCCGACCTTTCCGTATATCTTCCGAAGCCTCCCGTTCACCCTGTTGCCATTCGGGGGTCCAGAACCATGATTGGTCATCTGCGACAACTCCCTCATCTTTGTTCACTTTCGTTCAGCCCTCCCCAACGCCAGCATCAACGACGCGATGCTTTTGCAGTCCTGGATTTCGCCTGAGGCGATGAGTTCTGGGACGTCTGACAGGTTGACGCGGACGACTTCGATGGTTTCGTCCTCCTCCGGCGCGTTTTGCCCAACCTTCAACCCCGTCGCTACATACGCGTGCATCCCTTCCGTGCAGAACCCAGGCGACATCCAGAAGAAGCTCAACAACTCCAGCGATTCCGCCGTCAATCCCGCCTCTTCCTGAAGCTCACGGCGGGCCGCTTCCTCCGGCGACTCCCCCTCGTCCACGCCGCCCGCCACCACCTCCAGCAGCACCGTGTCCGGCGGCTTTCGGTATTGACGTACCAGGTACACGTTCCCGTCCTCGTCCACCGGCACGACGCAAACGCTGTCCGGGGCGACAACTATCTCCCGGATGGTTCGACGCCCGTTTGCCAGCCGTACCCTTTCCACCCGAACGTCGAACAGCCTCCCCTCGAAAGCAAGCCTGCTCTCCTCTGTCGGTTCTCCCGGATGCGTCGGCATCGTCATCTCTAGTAGTACACCGCCCGGCCTGCGCCCATTCCGCCCCAGAATCCCAACCGACGCGTCAGGCTGGCGTAGAACTCCCGGTTGCTGCGCTCCCGCAGGAACTTCGCCTTCCGCTCGCTCCCCTCAATCCGCACCGTCGAACCTTGCGCCACGGGTTCGTTCAGATACCCGTCTACGCTCAACAGGGCGCCGTCGTAGGATTCAATGCTGAGGTCTATGGAAGCGCTTGGCGGCAGGACTACCGCCGTTGCCAAACCTACGTGGGGCGCCACCGGCTTCAACACCATCTCCTGCGCCCGCGGGTCGAGAATCGGCCCGCCGGACGAGAGGTTATACCCGGTGCTTCCCGTGGCGCTGCTGACTATGACGGCGTCGGCGCGGTAGGATGTCAATTCCGCGCCGTCCACCATCGCTTGAACCCATATCAACCGAGGCGTCGCTCCGCGCGTCACCACAACGTCGTTCAGCGCGTGATGCCATTCGGATTCGCCCACGACCTGCGCTTTCAGCATCGACCGTTCTTCAATCCAACCCCCGCCTTCCAGGAGGCTCGGAATCCGCTCCAGCGCGTCGGCAGGACGAAGCTCCGTCATAAACCCCAGGCGCCCCATGTTCACGCCCAGCAGGGGGATCCCATGCGCCACCGCCGCTTTCGCCGCCCGCAAAATCGTCCCGTCGCCGCCGACGGTGATGATCAAGTCCGTCTCTATCAGAGACGCCCCCTCCTCCCCAAGCTCACCCGCCGACTTCATCCAACACTTGCGGCCATTTCCGACCAGGCCGGCAATCTTCGCCGCCATATCCTTGGCGTCCGACGAGCGGGCGTTGTAGACGATGCCAACTGCGGAAATCATGGGGATAATATAGGCTCTGGGACTTCCCCTAGCAAGAGCGGACGGCCCCGCCCCTACCCATTCGCGATTCTCTGCCATACAATAGACGCCGCCAATCACCAAACGCTTGCAGGACGGAAAAATGCCGCTAGTCGCCCTTGCCATGACCTTCGCCACCCTGGTCGTCGTCGCCAACGTCATCGCCGTCAAGCCCCTGGACGTGAACGGTTGGGCCGTGCCCGCCGGCATCCTCGCCTACCCCTTCACGTTCCTCGTGACGGATACTATCTCGGAGCTTTATGGACGGAAGACCGCGACCCGGCTCGTCTGGATGGGGTTGGTTCTCAGCGCGCTGATGGTGTTTCTGGTGTACGTGGCGAAGGTGCTGCCAGGCGCGGTCTTCTGGGACGACCAGGCGGCTTTCGACACTATCCTGGGTTCGGTGCCGCGCATTGTGCTTGCCTCTCTCATCGCATACCTGGTGAGCCAGCACAGCGACGTTATCCTGTTCCACCTGTTCCGGCGGGTCACGAAGAAGCGGCATTTGTGGATGCGGAACATCGGCTCCACCACCATTTCTCAGGCCATCGATACGGCATTGTTTATATCGATTGCGTTTACGGGGACGTTTCCGGCGGGGGAGGTTTGGACGCTGATGTACACGCAGTATTTGATAAAGGTTGGGGTGGCGGTGGTGGACACGCCGATAGTCTACGCCCTCGTCTCCTACCTCCGCCCCCACGTTGCCGCCACAACGGGGGACACGACGGCCGGGGTGGAACACCGTCGCTAGTGAAATGGACAACGCGACTCTATATTACGAATTCGCCCGTGAGCGCCTGCGGAGTCAGGAATCCCTGAACGCCGAATATGACACAAAATTGAACCGCGCCTTAACGCTCAGTGTGGCTCTGGTGAGTATTGGAGCGCTCATAGTCAATCTCTCTGGGAGTTCGGTAACGCAAAATCTATGGATGTTGGTCTCCACAGGGGTTTTGCTGCTGGCTTTTGCGGTGATTGCCGGGTGCAGTGTAATGGGTCGCCGGTTGTCTAATTGGCATAGAGGACCGTCAGAAGAGTTGTTTGCCCAATATGTTCATCTGCTGGATGCCGAAATACTACAGCAATGGGTGAACGGCAGCTACAGCAAAGCGCTACGATGCAACGACGCAACCCTGTCCAGCAAAGCAAAGTGGGTTGAGTACGCTCAATATATTCTCTTTGTTGAGGTCCTTGCCCTAATCGTGCTGGGCGCAACCTGCTGTTGGGCTTAGATACCGCGCTTTTCTGTGTCCGTCTGAGGTGGGGGAACTTGCAAGCCGGAGCCATCCCTTGGCTTTGGTTGAGTGGCAACCTGCTTCTCTGATTCTTGGACAGATTGCTGCGCCGTCCGGGTTTCGTTCATCTTTTCTTGGGCCATTTTTTCTTCCTCTATCGGGTCATATAATTGACGCATTGACCGCAGACTAATGGTAGCACTACATCTGCATACTTGGCAAAAGATGCTTGAGATCAGTTAAAAGAACCCCCTACCCCACCCTCCAAAAGTGGTTCAACGGCCCGTGTCCCCCTCCGATTCCATACGAATGCCGCAGCCCCTTCGTCACGTACTCCTTCGCCGCCGCAACCGCGTCCCCCAACCCCATCCCCTTCGCCAGGCCCGCCGCTATCGCCGACGCGAACGTGCACCCCGTCCCGTGGGTGTTCTCCGTCTCCACCCGCTCCGACGCGAACTCCCGAAACCCCTCCCCGTCGTACAGCCGGTCCACCGCCGCGCCCGGCAGATGCCCCCCCTTCACCACCACCGCCCGCGGCCCCTGCTCCCAGATTCGCACCGCCGCCCGCCGCGCGTCCTCCGCCGACTCGATCCGCATCTCCGCCAACGCCTCCGCCTCCGGCACGTTCGGCGTCACCACCGACGCAAGCGGCAGCAGCGTCTCCCGCAGCGCCTTCACCGCGTCCTCCCGCAGCAGCCTGTCCCCGCTCTTCGCCACCATCACCGGGTCAACCACCAACGGCGCCGACGAAAACCGACGCAGCCCCTCCGCCACCGCCTCGATTATCTCCGAACTCGACAGCATCCCCGTCTTCACCGCGTCCGCGCCGATGTCCGTGAACACCGCCTCCATCTGCGCCAGCACAACCTCCGGCGACACCTCCTGCACCGCCGTAACCTGCCGCGTGTTCTGCGCCGTTATAGCCGTCAACACCGACGTCCCATACACCCCGTTGGCCGCGAACGTCTTCAAGTCCGCCTGGATGCCCGCTCCGCCCCCGGAATCCGACCCCGCAATCGTCATCGCCTTATAAATCTTCATCGCGCCGGCCACTCCTCCCCGTTGTACGCCATCTCCCAGAACATGAACTCATACCTCAGCACGTCCTGAAATATCTCCCGCAGCCGCTCCGCGTCCTCCGCAGGTTCCGAGTCCAACACCTCGCGCATCCAACGCACCAGCCCCTCCAACTCCGCCCCCGCGTGAACGTCGATCCACCCCTGGTAATACTCGTTCCCCGGACGCTTCCCCGCCGTCTCCAGCCTTTGCGCCCAGTCCAGATACGTCCACTCCACGCACAGAAACGCCGCGATTATCTCCCGAAACCCACCCTGGTATGCCACGTTCGTCAGATAGCTTGCGAAGGCGTCCGTCGTCGGCAGCGCCTCCAGATTAGCCACGTCATCTTCCGACAATCCCATCTCCCGAAACGCTCGCTGAAACAACCCCTCCTCGCCGTCCAACACGTCATGCAGAAACCCCGTCAGCACCCGTGCGCTGGCAAAGTCCGGCGACTTGGCTATGGACAGCGAAATCATGTGAATCCAACCCTGCCGCAGGAACACGTAATCCTGCTCGAAGTAACGCTGAAACTTCTCCCAGGGCAGCGTCCCGTCCCCCAACTCCTGCACGAACCGGTGCGTGACCATCTTCTCCCAGAGAGGCGAAACTCCCCTCTGCAACTCCGAAGTAAAACTCATTCCTCTCCTCCTGGCCTCTTCCCCTTGATGGAGACCTTTGCATAACCTCGTCATTCCCGCGTAGGCGGGAATCCATCCCCGCTCACCCTGAGCTTGTCGAAGGGTCGAGCGGGGGATGGGGGTGACTCCCCAGCTCCCGTCCCCAAAACCTCCCTCAGCCTCCGCACTTCCTTCCTCGAAAGCTCCCCCGTCTGCCCCTCCGGCAGCCGCCCCAGCCGCAAATTGTGTATCCGCACCCTCCGTATCGACCTGGCCGTCCGCCCCACCGCCGTCAGCATCAACCGAATCTGCCGCTTCCGCCCCTCCCGCAGCACCATGCTGTACCAGATACCCTCCCGCTCCGACAGGCGATTGACCTCCATCTCCGACGTTCTCTCCCCGTTGATGATAACCCCCGCCTCCAACGCCCCCAACTCCGCCGCTGACAACCCCCGGTCCAACTCCACGTGATACTCCTTCTCCACCCCGTACCGCGGATGCATCAGCGCGTTCGCCAACTCCCCGTCGTTCGTCAACAGCAGCAGTCCCGTCGTCTCCGCGTCCAACCTTCCAACCGGAAACAGCCCCATCCCCCGCATCGCCCGCGGCGCCATCGACGTCACCGTTCGTCTGCCCCTTTCGTCCCGCGTCGTGGAGATAACCCCCCGCGGCTTGTTCACCTTCAAGTATACCTTGCGAACTCCCCCCGCCACCGGCTTGCCGTCCACCAACACCGCGTCCGCGTCCGTGTCCACCGGCATAGACGCGGCCCCCGACTCTTCGCCGTTGACCGACACCCGCCCTTCCTGAATCAGACGGAAGCATTGCCGGCGGGAACCCACGCCCGCGTCCCTCAGATACGCGACTAGAGCGACTTCAGCCATCGTTCCGTCTCCTTTGGACCACTGAATCTCAACGTCTCGACTCCTTCCGAACTCCATCGCCGCATGGCTTGCCCGTAATAGCGCCGCCGCCGCTTGTAAGTATGGAATGCCCACAGAATAAGCGAGTCCTTCTTAAACAGGTGGTTCCACAGATTCTCCCGGTTGCCGTTCCACAACCGCTCTCGCGTTACCGAACGCCGCAGAATGCGAAGGCACAGACGCCACAAGATTAACGGAAGCGGATAATCCAGCCATAAAATCATCGTCGCCCGCGACCACGTGATGTCGTGGGTCTTCCCGTAATGCCCGTCCACCACCCAACAATCCCCCGCCGTCGCCTCCGCCACCCGTTCCCGAAACACCTCCGTCGGCGCCTGCACCCAGTTCGCCTCCCAGTTCAGCCCATCCAACTCCACGTGACGCACCTCGAACCGCTCCGCCAGCCGACGCGCCAGCGTGGTCTTCCCCGTCCCAGTCACCCCCGTAACCACTATCCGCGGCCCATCCATCCCCATCCCTCACCTCTTGTCCTCGCGGATGCGGGGACCCATCTTTCGCCTCCGCCTGTCATCCTGAGCGCAGCGAAGCGGAGCCGAAGGATCTCGTTGTCTAATCTCATCCCCAACTCCTACAACCCTACGCCCGCTCACCCTGAGCTTGTCGAAGGGTCGAGCGGCCTCCAACTACCCCCTCATTCATTCCCGCCCCCTTTCCGTCATTCCCGCGAAGGCGGGAATCCAGAAGTCTAAACAACGCCTGCTCCACCTCTACAACCCCACCAGCTTGATGCTGCTCTGCGCCCGGTATATCCGATTCACGTTCAGAAGCAGCGCCGTCAGCTGCTCCACGTACCGCGCGTTCGCCAACCCTCCCCCGTCCACCGCCCGCAGCCCCTCGACAACCTCCACCAGCGACATCACCCGCTTCTTCGCCGACTCATGGTCCGAACACACCACCACGTCCCCCTCCATCGGCTTCCCCGCCGCCAGCAGCTTCCGCGCGCTCAGATTCTGGAACGCCGCCACCACCTGCGATTTCGGAAGCAGCATCTGAGACTCCTCCGCCGCAGACCCTTCCGGCACTGCAACCGCCGACGCCCTCCCCTTCACGAACGATAACGGCGCGACCACGTTCACCACCACCTTCCCCGCCAGCGACTCCGTCAGCCCCGGCAGCAGCGACTTCTGCGCCTCGTAAGGCACGCAGATGAACGCCATCTCCCCCAACCGCGCCGCCTCATCGTTCCCCCCGCCCATGACCGAAATCCCCGGCCGCTTCTCTAGCAATCCTTGGGCCGTTTCAATTCCCCGACTCCCATCCCGCGACCCGATAAACACCTCATGCCCGGCAACCGCGTACCGCAACGCCAAACCCCGGCCTTCCGGCCCCGTGCCCCCCAGAAACGCCAGCATATTCACCTCCGACATACCTATCTTCCCTTCACCTCAACCCTCAAAGTCTATACCCCCCAACCCCATCCATCAACGCCTTGCCCCTTCTTGTCCTCGCGAAAGCTGGGACCCATCTTTCACCCCTCCCCCACACCGCTCACCCTGAGCCTGCCCTGAGCTTGTCGAAGGGGTGAGGGTACGCCCCCCAAAAAACTGACAACATCCCCTTGCCACCAACCCCGTATCCTGTTACCATCCCAATATGAAGAATATAGAACGCTTATACAACAAAATAAATTAACCTCACTACAACCCCAAAATCTCCCCGAAACCCATCCCAAAACCCCCACAGCTTTTCCAAACCCAGAAAAATCAACCCCGCTCCATCCACCAACAACCATGAATATATCTAACTTCGCTATCCAAAAATTTTTTGAAACGAAGATCATGCCTGAAACGAATCATTTTAGGCACGGATTCGATTTCCCTGACGAATTGATCCCACGCATAAGATCTAAAAAACGAATGCATTACCAGTCCCTCTCACCTCTTCCCCTTCGACGGAGACCTTTGCATAACCCCCCTCAAGAGCGCCAATTAGCCTCTTCCCCCTTGACGGGGGAAGATTGAGCCTGTCCTGAGCTTGTCGAAGGGATGGGGGTGACTCCCCCGTTCACCCTGACACCCCAACATCCCCCGCTCACGCTGAGCCAGTCGAAGGGCCTGTCGAAGAACCGAGCGCCCATCCCCCACTCTTGCTCCCGCGACAGCGGGAGTCCATCCCCCGCCCCCTTGACCCCCCGCTTCTTGTTGTAGTAAAATCCCCACATGGCACCACAACAACAACAGGAATGCGCCCACTGCGGCTACCAGTTCATCCCCCGTGTCCTCTTTCCCAAGAAGTGCGGGAAGTGCCAGAAAGCCTGGCCCCTGGGCCAGCCCGACCCCGAACCCCAACTCACCGAGGAGGTTACCATTATGCCCGGCGGCATCACCATCATCGAAAACGGCACCGTCACCTCGCCCCAGGGCTACGTGGCCGGCGCCACCTTTGCCGGCCTCAAGACCTACGCCGAAGACAAGCTCGACCTCGCCATCCTCTACTCCCAAAGGCCCACAACCGCCGCCGGCGTCTTCACCCAGAACAAGCTCAAGTCCCCCTCCGTCATCCTCACCGAAGAGCACGTCGCCGACGGCAAGGCCCACGCTGTTGTTGTAAACAGCGGCATCGCCAACGCCTGCGTCGGCGACCCCGGCTACGGCGACGCCCAGCGCATGACCGCCAAGACCGCCGCCATCCTCGGCATCAAGCCGGAAGACGTCCTCATATGCTCCACCGGCGTCGTCGGCGTCGAACTCCCCATGTCCCTCATTGAAAGCGGCATCGACCGCATCCAGCTTGCCCAGGACGGCGGCCACCGCATGGCCCGCGCCATCCTCACCACCGATCCCGGCCCCAAGGAAATCGGCGCGTCCTTCCCCCTCGACGGCAAGACCATCACCATCGGCGGCATCGCCAAGGGCGCCGGCATGATTCACCCCGACATGGCCACCATGCTCTCCTTCATCACCACCGACGCCGAAATCGCCCCCGACTTCCTTAAGCGGATGCTCACCCAGGCCGCCGACGATTCCTTCAACATGATGACCATCGACGGCGACACCAGCACCAACGACACCGTCCTGTTGATGGCCAACGGCGCCGCCGGAGCCGGTCCCATCCTACCCGGCACGGAAGGCGCGAAGCTCTTCTCCCAGGCCCTCACCGAAGTCTGCGTCGACCTTGCCAAGCGCATCGCCAGGGAAGGCGAAGGCGCAACCAAGCTCATCGAAGTAACCGTCGAAGGCGCGAAGACTCTCCAACAGGCCCGCAGCGCCGCCCGCATCATCTCCGGCTCCAGCCTGGTCAAGACCGCCGTTCACGGCAACGACCCCAACTGGGGGCGCATCACCGTCGCCCTGGGCAGAAGCGAGGCCGACGTGGAGGAAAGCAAGCTGGCCCTTCACATCAACGGCGCGCTAATCATGGAAAACGGCCTCCCCGCCCCCTTCCATCGAGATTCCGTCATCGCTCTCATGTCTCAGGGACAGGTGGACATCAGGGTCAACCTCAATCTGGGCGAACACAGCGCCACCGCCTGGGGATGCAACCTCAGCGAAGAGTACGTCACCTTCAACAGCGCCTACACCACCTAGCAGTCCGCAATGACCGTGCCATCGCTCAACCCCAACGGCGTGTCGGAAGGGCCTATCGTCGTCAAAATCGGCGGCAGCACCCTCGGCAGCCACGACACCACCCTTCAGGACCTGGCGCGCCTTCAGCAGGAAGGACGCCGCGTCGTCGTCGTCCACGGCGGCGGCAAGATCATCTCCGAGTGGATGAAGCGCCACGGCGCCATGCCCCGCTTCGTTCGCGGCCTCAGAGTCACCGACGCACCCAGCCTGGACATCGTTACCGCCGTCCTGACCGGACTCATCAACAAGCAGCTTGTGGCCTCCCTGACCAACCTCGGCGCCCGCGTCATCGGACTGAGCGGCGTCGACGGCGCCCTGCTCCAATGCCGCATCGCGAACCCCGAACTAGGCTTCGTCGGCGAAGTAACCCAGGTCAACCCCGATCCCATTGCTTGCGCCCTCGACGCCGGATTCATCCCCCTGATAGCCCCCGTCGGCGTCCACGAGGACGACGGTCAGCTTCTCAACGTCAACGGCGACACCGTAACCGGCAGCGTCGCCCACGCCCTTGGCGCATCCAATCTCGTCTTCCTCACCGACGTGGAAGGCGTCATGGACTCCTCCGGTCGCAGCCTGCCCATGATGAACCCCCGTCAGGCGCGAATGCTTATCAACTCCAACGTCGCCCGCGGCGGCATGATTCCGAAGCTGGAAGCCTGCCTCCTCGCCATGCCCCCCGTTCCCTCCGCCCACGTCATCGACGGACGGAAGCCCGGCGCCCTGCTCCAATGCCTCTCAGGCCAAACCTCCGGCACCCGCATCCTCGCCGCCTAGACCCTCTTATGGACAAACCAACCCCCAACAATGGACAAACCAACCCCCAACAACTATAGTCAACCCCACCATCCCGTCATTCCCGCGAAGGCGGGAATCCATCTTCGCTATCCCACCATAGGAGACCATCGCACAACCATCATTTCCGCCACCCCATCCGTCATTCCCGCGAAGGCGGGAATCCATCTTCGCTATCCCACCATAGGAGACCATCGCCCAACCGTCATTTCCGCCACCCCATCCGTCATTCCCGCGAAGGCGGGAATCCATCGCGCAAGCAACGCCTAATCTGAATAACCCAAACCAAAAACAGGAGGAACATTCCGGTGACGTCAACTGATTGGATTTCCCTGGAAGAAAAATACTACGCCCAAACCGTCCGCCGCCAGCCCATCGTCCTCGTCCGAGGCGAAGGCACCCGCGTCTGGGATGCCGACGGCAAGGAATACCTGGACTTCACCGCCGGCTGGGCCGTCACCAACCTCGGCCACTCCCACCCCGCGATGGTCCAGGCCATCCAGGAGCAGGCCGCGACGCTGATTCAGACCTCCAACCAGTTCTTCACCATCCCGCAGCTCAAGCTGGCTCAGGCCCTCATCGAAAACAGCTGCCTCGACCGCGTCTTCTTCGGCAACAGCGGCGCCGAGGCCGTCGAAGGCGCCCTCAAGCTCGCTCGCAAGTACGGCAAGGCCAACCGCGACGGCGCCTACGAGGTCATCACCGCCTTCAACTCCTTCCACGGGCGCACCCTCACCACCATCGCCGCCACCGGCCAGCCCCACTACCAGGAGGCCTTCCAGCCCCTCACGCCGGGCTACGTCCACGTGGACTACGACGACGTTGAAGCCATCATCGAAGCCACCACCGACAAGACCGCCGCCGTCATGCTTGAGCCGATTCAGGGCGAAGGCGGCGTCAACATCCCCGCCGACGACTATCTCCAGCGCGTCCGCAAGTGGTGCGACGAGCAGGGATTGCTTCTCATCCTGGACGAAGTGCAGACCGGCCTCGGTCGCCTCGGCAGCCTCTTCGGCTACCAGGAATACGGCGTCGAGCCGGACGTTATTACGTTGGCGAAGGGACTCGGCGGCGGCGTTCCCATCGGCGCTTTCATGTCCAAGGAGCACTGCATGGCTCTCGAACCCGGCGACCACGGCTCCACCTATGGCGGCAACGCCCTCACCACCGCCGCCGCCTTCGCCTCCACCCAGTTCATCATCGACAACGACATACCCGCCAACGCCAGGAAGATGGGCGCGCACCTGACCGCTGCCCTCGAAGACCTCAAATCCCGCCACGGCGTCATCAGTGAAGTCCGTGGCCGCGGCCTCCTCATCGCCCTCGAGTTCCACGATGACGTCGCCGCCGACGTTCTCACCAACGCCAACGCCTCCGGCGTCCTCCTCAACATGGTGAAGCCTAACACCCTCCGTTTCATGCCGCCTCTCAACATCACCGCCGACGAAATAGACGAAGGCGTGGCCCGCCTCGAGAAGGCCATCGCCAACCTGTAAGGGATAGGAAAAATGCCGAAAGACACCATACTGCTCGCCTACAGCGGCGGCCTCGACACCTCCGTCTGTGTCAAGTGGCTTCAGGAAAAGCACGAAGCCAACGTCGTCACCCTCACCGTCGATCTCGGAATGGTAGACATGGCTCCCATCCGCCAGCGCGCCCTTGACATCGGCGCCGCCGACGCCCTGACAGTCGACGGGCGCGAGGAGTTCGTCAAGAACTACGTCTTCCCCGCCCTCCAGGCCGGCGCCGTCTACGAGGAGCAGTACCCCCTCGCCACCGCTTTGGGCCGCCCCCTCATCGCCAGGTACATGGTGGAAGCCGCCCACCGCGTCAACGCCGTCGCCATCGCCCACGGCTGCACCGGCAAGGGCAACGACCAGGTTCGAATGGACGTGAGCGCGGGCGCCATCGATCCCAACGTGAAGGTCATCGCCCCCGTTCGCGAGTGGGGCTGGAATCGGGAGGAAGAGCTTGAATACGCCGCCGCTCACGGCATCGTCGTACCCCCCTCCAACAGCAGCTACTCCACCGACGAGAATCTATGGGGACGCAGCGTCGAAGCCGGCGAACTCGAAGACCCCTGGGCCGAACCCCCCGAGGACGCCTACCTCTGGACCAAGTCTATCGCCGACACCCCCGACGCCCCCACCTACGTCGAAATCGCCTTCGAAGGCGGCATTCCCACCCTCATCGACGGGGAGGAGATGGGAGCGGTGGAGTTGGTGGAGCATCTGAACGACCTGGCCGGACGCAATGGCGTCGGACGCATCGACCACGTCGAAAACCGGCTCGTCGGCATCAAGTCTCGCGAAATTTACGAGTCCCCCGCCGGCGTCGTTCTCCACGCCGCCCACAAGTCTCTCGAAACCCTGACCCTCAGCAAGGACCAGGCCCGCATGAAGAGCGCCATCGCCCAGGAATACTCCGACGTGGTATACAACGGCCTCTGGTTCACCGCCCACCGCCGCGACCTCACCGCCTACGTCGCCAGCACCCAGCGAAACGTCACCGGCGACGTGCGCCTGCGCCTCCACAAGGGCAACTGCACCGTGGTGGGAAGAAAAGCCCCCAGGGGACTCTACAGTCACAGTCTAGCCACCTATGATCGGGGCGACGCCTTCGACCACCGCGCCTCCGAAGGCTTCATCTCAATCTACGGCCTCCCCGTCCGCACCCAGGCCGCCCAACACCCCGAAAACCCCTGACCCCACCCCTCCACTCACCCTGACCCTATCCATCCGCTCATCCTGAGCTTGTCGAAGGGTGCCCCTCTTATCCCTTACCCCTTGACGGGGGAAGGTTAGGATGGGGGTGATCCCACCACCCAGCAACATACTTCCCCCAACACATCCGTCATTCCGGCGAAAGCCGGAATCCAGGCCTTCCGCGCCACCTTCCTACGCAGATTCCCTACTTCCCGTTCCGACGCGAAGGCGGCGGCTCGTCAAAATCCTCCCCTGCATCCCGCGCCGCTTCCAGACGCTCAAGCCACGCCTCCCACACCTTCGACACTGCCAGCCTACCTTCCTTATACCCTTCCTCAAACCCTTCCGCCTTACCCACCTTGAATCCCTTGGCCTTCTCTTCTTCAGATCCCCTCCTGGAATGCAACTCAGACAGTACGCCCAATGCGCCCGAAGGATCCCCTAGAAACGCAGAAAAACGCCAATATCTGTTTTTTCTGGCGCGTCCCATTCTAGCCGCAATCTTCTCCCATGATCATCTTACTTCCCGTTCTGATGTGAAGGAGGAGGCTCGTCAAAATCCTCCCCGGCTTCCTCGGCCTCCATCCGGCGCTTAAGCCACGCCTCCCAAGCCTTCGACATTCGGGCCTCACCCTCCGCTTTCCCCTCCTCGTACCGCCTCTTCAAATACCTCTCCGACAACATCGCAATTCCCTCCAAAAATACTATGCTGCTCACCGACGACAGCCCTATTATCCCCGGCATCAGCGCAAGTACGCCCACGAACGTCGCAAGCCAGCCTCCCCCGCCCACGCTGTGAGCGTGAGACGCCGCCAACCCCGTATAAACGCAGAACTGCAACGTGAATAGAAGGAAAAACCATCCTTCTCTTCCCTTGCCTACCAGCGGCACGGATTGCCCTGCCATCTATTCAACGTAAGCGAATCCTCCAACTTCGCGCCGTCGGCGCACCTCTTTAACAATACCGCTATCTTAACACACCTTTCTCCAACCCGTGCCGCCCTCCCAATCCCCCTTCCCGCCTCATCTGGTGTATAGTATTCTCCGACAACCATCCCCACCTGACCCTCATCCGCAATGCAGCCCCACGAGCAATATACCGTCTCCATCCACTACGACCGCCGCCTCTACCGCGAGGACGTCCGCGGCTCCATCGCCCACGCCCGAATGCTCGCCAAACAGGGCATCATCACCGGCGATGAAGCCGAAGCCATCCGCCGCGGCCTCCTCGACATCCAGCAGGAAATCGAAGCCGGAACCTTCCCCTGGCGTCCCGATCTGGAAGACATCCACATGAACGTCGAGGCACGCCTCAAGGAAAAAATCGGCGACGTTGCCGGCAAGCTCCACACCGCCCGTTCCCGCAACGACCAGGTCGCTACCGACATGCGCCTCTACACCATGAAATCCTGCGACCAGGCAGTCGAAGCCGCCATCCATCTCCAACAATCCCTCCTCAATCAAGCCGAAAAACACGCCAACGCCATCATGCCCGGCTACACCCACCTTCAGCGCGCCCAGCCCGTCCTGCTGGCCCACCATCTCCTCGCCTACTTCGAGATGATCCAGCGAGACAAGCTGCGCTTTCGGCAGTGCCGCCGCGCCGCCGCAATCCTTCCTCTTGGAAGCGGCGCCCTCGCCGGACTCCCCTACCCCCTCGACCGCCAATTCGTCGCCGACGCACTGGGCTTCGACGACATCAGCCTCAACAGCATGGACGCCGTCGCCGACCGCGACTTCCTCCTCGAATTCCACGCCGCCGCCGCCATCTCTATGATGCACCTGTCCCGCCTCGGCGAAGAACTGGTCCTGTGGTCCTCCCAGGAATTCGCCTTCGTCACCCTCGCCGACCAGTACGCCACCGGCAGCAGCATCATGCCCCAGAAGCGCAACCCCGACTTCGCCGAAATCGGCCGCGGCAAGACGGGCCGCGTCTACGGCAACCTGTTCGCCCTCCTCACCACCCTCAAGGGCCTCCCCCTCACCTACAACCGCGACCTTCAGGAGGACAAGGAAGGCTTCTTCGACACCGTCGACACCCTACTATCCACCCTCCAGGTCTTCGCCGGCATGATTGAAACCATGACCGTCAACGCCGACCGGATGTATGACGCCGCTCAGACCGGCAACATGCTCGCCACCGACCTGGCCGACTACCTCGTCGCCCGCGGCATGCCCTTCCGGGAAGCCCACGGCGTCCTCCGCCGCGCCTCCGACTACGCCCGCGAAAACGCCAGAGAGGTACACCAGCTGACCCTGGAAGAATACCGCCGCTTCTCCCCCCTCTTCGACGAAGACGTGCTAAAAATCACCCTCCAAGGCTCCGTCGAAAGCCGCGACGTCCCCGGCGGCACCTCCCCCAATCAGGTCGCCGCCGCCCTTAAAGACGCTAGAAAACTGTTGGAGACTGCCGATGACTCCTGACGACCAGGTCAAAATCGCCCCATCCATCCTATCCGCCGACTTCGCTCGCCTCGGCCAGCAAGTCGCCGACGCCACCGAAGCGGGCGCCGACTACATCCACCTCGACGTCATGGACGGACGGTTTGTGCCCAACATCACCTTCGGCCCCGTCGTCATCGAGGGCCTCAAGTCTTACACCAACCTCCCCCTGGACGCCCACCTGATGATAGTGGAACCCGAACGCCGCATCCCCGATTTCATCCAGGCCGGAGTAGACCACGTAACCGTCCACGCCGAGGCCTGCACCCACCTCCACCGCGTCCTCCAGCAGATAAGAGACGGCGGCTGCCGCGCCGGCGTCGCCCTCAACCCCGCCACGCCCATCTCCGCCGTCGAAGAAGCCCTCCCCTTCCTCGACATCGTACTCATCCTCACCGTCAACCCCGGCTTTGGCGGCCAGACCCTCATCCCTCATGTACTCGATAAGGTCAGCCGTCTCCGCGCCATCATCGACGAAAGAGGCTACGAAGTGGAAATCGAAGTCGACGGCGGCGTGAACGCCCAAACCGCCGCCGCCGTGGTAAACGCCGGCGCTCACACCCTCATAGCAGGCTCCGCCGTCTTCAACAAACAGGAATCCGTCGCCGACGCATTGGCGAAACTCCGCAGCAGCCTCCCCTGATCCCTCCAAGAGAATCCACCGGCCCACCCTTCACGTATCACTACCAGAAACTGCTAACATAGGTAGATGATTATGAGAAATGCCCGCATACCCGGAGTCGCCTTCGCTCTAACCGCTTCCTTCCTCGCATTGACGCTACTTCTCGCCGCCGCCTGCACGTCCGACCGCCCCACGACCGACACGGCGGCCACCTCCGCGCCCGCGCCCATCGCGACGCCCACCGCCGCGCCATCCCCCACTTCCGCGTCCACTGAAGCTCCCGCATCCGCCGCCACCCCAACGCCGCCTCCCGCGCCTGCCAGCCCCGCAGCCCCGGAACTCGTCGGCACCCAGGAATGGGTCAACTCCGACCCCCTCAAGATAGAAGAACTCCGCGGCAAAATTGTCCTCATCGACTTCTGGACCTACACCTGCGTGAACTGCATCCGCACCCTCCCCTACCTCAAAGTCTGGCACTCCAAGTACGCCGACGACGGCCTCGTAATCATCGGCGTCCACACCCCCGAGTTCCAGTTCGAGCATGACATAGACAACGTCCGTCAGGCCGTTTCCGACTACGGCGTCGGCTGGCCCGTCGTGCAGGACAACAACTTCGACACTTGGGACGCCTTCAGCAACCGCTACTGGCCCGCCAAGTACCTCATCGACCGGAACGGCGTCATCCGCTACCAGCACTACGGCGAAGGCGCCTACGCCGAAACCGAAGCCAAGATTCGCGAACTCCTGGAGGAAACCGGCGTCAACGTCTCCGCCATCACCCCCCTGCTCGCCCCCAACCAGGACCTGGACTTCGCCTTCAAGAACTCCATCGGCGCGGAGATAACCGCCGAGCTCTACGGCGGCTACGACCGCAGCTGCGGCTTCTACGCCCTATATTCCAACAGCTTCATCGCCAACCCGGAATACTGCAAGTCGAAGGACCAGGTCTTCAATTACACCGACGACGGTTCGCGCAAGGACCACTACCTCTACCTGCAGGGATCCTGGCTGGCGGAAAACGAGAGCCTGCGCCACGCCCGCGAGACCAACGACTACGAAGACTATATGCGCCTTCGCTTTTCCGCCAAGAGCGTCAACATAGTCCTCACCCCTGAACTGGAAGAAACCTTCAAAGTCCTCGTCAAGCTGGACGGCGAATACCTCAACGAATACAACAAGGGCGAAGACGTGGTCATCGAAGACGACGGCAAGAGCTACCTCGTCGTCGACAAGCCCCGCCTCTACGCCGTAGTCGAAGCCCCCGAGTACGGAACCTACGAACTGGAGCTCAGCTCCAACTCCTCCGACTTCGCCCTCTTCGCCTTCACCTTCGGCGTCTACACCGACGGCATCTAACCCCCCTCCCCTCTTAACGGGGGAAGGTTAGGATGGGGGTGATACCCCTTTACAACCGCGCAAACATCCCCATAATTACACCATGCTCTACAAGGCCTTCCTGCGGCCTCTACTCTGGTCCCTGCCTCCCGAACGCGCCCACGCCCTGGGAGAATGGGCGTTACGCAGAAAATTCCTCTGGAAGTTTCTTTCCCCTTTTCACCGTACCCGCGATCCCGCCCTAACGACTACAATCGCCGGCATACCCATAGCCAACCCACTGGGCGTGGCCGCCGGCTGCGACAAAGACTGCGCCTACCTCGATTCCCTCATCAGCCTCGGCTTCGGATACGTAGTCGGCGGCACCGTAACCCTCAACCCCCGCCCGGGCAACCCCCGCCCCCGCCTCCTACGCCGTCCCCGTCAGAAAGCCCTCGTCAACGCCCTCGGCTTCCCCAGCCTCGGCCTGGACGTCGTCGAATCCAACCTTCGCAAGCAGTCCGCCACACCCCTCATCCTCAGCGTCTCCGGCCTCACCATCGACGAATTTGCCGCTTGCTACCAGAGGGCGGCTCCCCTGGCTCAGGGCATCGAGCTCAACGTAAGCTCTCCCAACACCGCCGGCCTGCGCGTCTTCCACGACCCGCCCGCCTTTCGTGAGCTTATCGAACGCGTCAACCGACGCCGCACGACTCCCCTTTTCGTCAAAATTCCCCCCTACCACGACGCGCGGGAGCAGGAAAACGTCCTGACCCTCGTCCGCATCGCCCGCGAACTTGGCGTCGACGGCATCACCGCCGCCAACACCCGCCCCGTGGAAGAACCCGCCGTCAAGATGGGCCGTGGCGGCCTCAGCGGCAAGCCCCTCCTCCCCGACACCCTCCGCATCGTCGCCGACGTTAGACGCGAGACGGGAGACGCCATGACCATCAACGCCTGCGGTGGAATCTCCACCGCCGAAGACGTAATTCAGGCCATCCAAAACGGCGCCGACACCGTCCAAATCTACACCGCCCTCGTATACGAAGGCCCCGGCCTCGCCACTAAAATCAACCGCGAGCTAAGCCGCCTATTACATAATCGCGCCCTCCCCTCTATACAACACCTCAAACCCTAAGCCCCCTTCCTCCTCAAACCCACCCGTCATTCCCGCAACCCCTTCGTCATTCCCGCAACCCCTTCGTCATTCCCGCAACCCCTTCGTCATTCCCGCGCAGGCGGGAATCCATCTTCTCTTCTTACCACCCCCAAACATCCCGTGTTATCATTGATAAAACCCCACCGAAAGGCACACGCTTGTCGTTCCTCAAAGCCGTAATCGGAATCGTCAGACGCACCCTCAACAACCTCTCGGCGTCCGTCCCCATATCGGAAAAATTGCGCCTGTCCGTAAGAAACTACTCCATCAAGATATTCCGCCTTAGACTATGCTGCGGCAACCACGGCCAACCCGGATGTTGACGCCCAAGTCCCCCGTCCGGTTCGGACGACCACAAACACTAGCAGCCGCCCAAAGTCGGCTAATCCAACTTCATCGGGCAGATGCTGACCAAACTTAGAAACGCCCACCACCGCCGTCCCTGGGTAGCCGTCCTTGTTCTCTCCCTCGCCCTTGCCGCCTCCATCTCCGCCTGGCTGCTTCTGGACGCCCCTGCCGACCCCCTTGGCGAACTCCCCCAATACAACTCCTTCCACGGCGCCAGCGAATTCGTCGTCGGCGAAAACCGCTTCCCCTTCGCCCTCGCGTCCGTCGAAGGAGAACCCCTTGCCGACGCGAACGTTTCCGTCGGCTTCTACCATCTTGAGAACGACGAGTGGCGCCGCAGATTCAGCCGAAACGCCGAATACCGCGAAGTTGAGGGCGTGACGCCCCACCTCCACGACGACGGCTTTCTCCACCGCCACCTGGACGTCCGCGGACAGTACGTGGCGAACGTCAACTTCCAAAGCCCGGGCGTCTGGCAAGCACGATTCTCGATTTTTGATGACGAATCAGTCCCCACCGTCGGCCGCCTCGCCTTCAACGTCCTCCCGGAACCGATCGCTCCGGGCGTGGGAGAACCCGTGCCCCCCACTCATAACCTCACCATCCACGACGTTTCCAGCATCCACGAAATAGAATCCCGCGATCCACCCGACGACATGCACAACCTATCCGTAGCCCAAGCCCTTGAGCAGCAGAAACCCTTCGTCGTCGTCTGGAGCGCCCCCATGTTCTGCACCAGCGCCATCTGCGGCCCCGTCCTGGACGCCGCCGTCCGCGTTCAGGAGCGATTCGGAGACAGCTTAAACTTCATCCACATCGAACCTTGGGACCTGGAAACCGCCCGCGCCGAGGGCCGCTTGGTCCCCATACCTGAATTCACCGAATGGGGTCTCACCACCGAACCCTGGATTTTCGTCGTCAACGCCAACGGCCTGGTACATGCCAGATTCGAGGGTCTCGTCACCGACGAAGACTTGGAGCAAGCAGTGACGGCAGTCCTGGCAGCCGGCTAAATCTCCATCTCCGCCAAACGCCTCAGCGATTCATCCCCAACCTCCCCCAGATGCACGTGCGCCACCCGCCGGTCGATGGCCCGCAGTGCCCGCATATCCCCCACCGCCTGCGCTTCCAACAGCGTCCCGAACGAATAGCTCTCCCCTGGAATCTCCAAGTCCGTCGCCCTATCGCACGTCACCTGGATGAACAACCCTTCGTCCGGTCCGCCCTTGTGCATCTGCCCCGTCGAATGCAGAATCCGCGGCCCGTAACCCACCGTAACCGGCACCCCGTACCGCTCGGTGATTCTACCCCTCAACGTAGCCAAAGCCTCGTCCATCTCCGGCGTCTTGCGCGCGTACGCCATAACCGCCACGTAATTACCCTGCCCGGCCTCCGACAGCAGTTCCTCAACGCCGACGCCAGGCTCCCTCGCGGGCAGACTCCCCGATGCGTGGAACTCCGCCAACACCGCGTTCGTCATATCCTTCGCCAACTGCACGTTTGGCTGGTCGAAGGGATGAACCCCCATAACCGCGCCCGCCACCGCCGTCGCGAACTGCCACCGGAAGAACTCCGCACCCACCTGGTAGACGTCTTCCACGCCAATGCTGACCCACGGATGCCCCGACGCCTCCACCGCCCTCATCGTCTCGTGCATCGGCGAATCCCGGTCGTCATCCAACTGCATGAACACGAAGAATCTATCATCGCCGTACAGTTCAGCCCTCAATGGCGGCTCGCCCCTAACCGGCACTATGCCCTTCCCCTCCTTGCCCGTGCTCTCCGCCAGCATCTGCTCCGCCCACAGCCCGAAAATCTCCAACTCCGGCGAAGTAACCAGCGTCAACTTGTCCCTTCCCTCAGCCGCCATGACGGCTACGACCGCGCCAAGCCACGCCCCTGGATTCTCAACCAAACTCGCCCCCGCCCTGCACAACTCCGCCATCGCTCCCGCCCCCTCGACTATCCGGGGCACGTCCATCCCTGCCATAACCGCCGGCGCCAGCCCCAAAGGTGACAGGACGGAATACCGGCTGCCCACGTCTTCAGGATTGTGGATGATTTCCCGAAACCCGTCCTCTTGCGCCAACCTGTCCAGCGCCGTGCCCGGAGCGGTTACGGCGATGAAGCTGTTCTGGGGGGAAGCGACGCCGCTATCCTCCACCAGCTTGCGGAAGAACCTGTAGAAGCACGCCGTCTCAAGCGTAGCGCCCGACTTTGACGAGATGACAAACAACGTCCTCGCCGGGTCAATCTCCTTCACCAACCCGTCAATCCATTCAGGACACGTCGAATCCAGCATCAGCAGCTTTGGATAGCCTTCAATCGGCCCGAGAAGATTACGCAGCACCTCCGACCCCACGCTGCTGCCGCCCATGCCCGCGAGCACAACGTGACGATACCCCTCGCCCCGAATTTCCTCCGCCAACCCCCGAAACCGCGGAAGCCTTCGCCGCATCCGCTCCGGGGCGTGAAGCCAGCCCAGCCGGTCCGTTATCTCCGTCGGGTTCGGGTTCCAGACCGTGTGGTCCTTCGCCCAGATGCGGGAGACCACGTCCCTCGCCTCAATATCCCGCAGCGCAGCCTCTACGGCGGGCGCGTACCGACCCAGATCCGCTCTGTATCCCGCCTGCTGCAACGACTCACCGCCTTCTGACTGCCTGAATTCAGCTTGGCAGATTATAGAGCCTTACGCAGTTGTCCCACAATATCTTTTCCTTCGTCTCTCTGCTGAACCCCTCCATTGCGAGAAACTCGTCCAGCGCGTGGGGATACGCCGAATCGTGGTGCGGATAGTCCGTCGAAAGCACCAGATTGTCCGGCCCAAGCTGCTCCACCGTATGCGCTCCCAGGTACTCGTCCACGTCAATCGAAGCGAACCCTTGACGCTTGAAATACTCCGTAGGCGTCAACTCAAGATTGGCCGCCTCCCACGGCCCGAAAATCTCCCGTTCCTCGTCCAGACGCCACAACCACCAGGGCAGCCAGCTGCAATTCCCCTCCAGGAAGCCCACCCGCAGGTTCGGATGACGGTCCATCACGCCTCCGCAGACGACCCCCGCCAGGTCCAGCATCAACTCCATCGGATGCGTCGCCGCGTGCGCCACGACGAAGGAATCCAGGAAGCGGTTGCCGATGTGCTGCTGGTACGCCCCGTGAATGCCGTGGAAGCACACGGGCACGTTCAACTCCTCCGCAGCGGCCCACAACGGCTCGTAGTAGGGATGATACCAGGGACGCCGGTTGACCGGATTCGACGGCAGCACCAGCGCCACCGCGCCCAGATCTTCCACCGCTCGACGCGCCTCCGCCGCCGCCAATTCCACGTCCTGCAACGGCATCTGCGCCGTCCCCTTGAGCCTGGTTCTGTCCACGGCGCAGAAGTCGTACAGCCAATCGTTGAAGGCGCGACAGATGGCGGACGCCAAATCCCCGTCCATGCCGTCCAGCGCAATCACGTGCGCGCCGAAGGTCCGAAACAGCACTGCCACGTCAATCCCCTCCACCTCCAGGGCCTGAAGCTGGGACGGCGCGTCGAAGCGCTGCGCCCGCGCCTCCGCGAACCTGTCCGTGATGTTTTCGTGCCGGCCCGCCAGACTCCCCGTACGCGCCTTTGTCTCCGAATGCGCCGGAAACACCTTCCCCTCCACGTGCCACCGGTTCGCGAAACCCTGACTCAGCGGGTCTCCCCGAAACACCGGCGCCCGATCCCGATATTCGCGTTCCATATACTTCTGCCACAGGTCGTGCGGCTCCATAACGTGCATGTCGCTGTCCACAACCCTGAATCCGTCCTTTGCCATCAGGTCAATTCCACCTTTCTTGTCTTGCTTTTCCCTATTCCATTGAAGGAAGCGACGAAACTCCTGCAACCCTCCCCTACATTCTATGCCCTTCCCCCACCACAACGAAACCCCACCGGATTGCCAAATCCCCCTTGCCACCAACTCCATACTCTGCTACCATCCCTCCATGAAGGAAATAGAACACTTGCACAACAAAATAAATAAATTCCCGGACGCTCTCCAACGTCTGTCTGCGCCTCATCCTGCAACCCCTCCGCGTCTTCCCCAAACCCATGCCCATTCAACGATGCCGAATCCACGGATAACCATGAAAAGATCTAAATCCGTTCGCCCGAAATTTTTTGAAACGAATATCATGCCTGAGACGAATCATTTTAGGCACGGATTCGATTTTCCTAACGAATCAATCTCAGGCATGAGATCTAAAAAACGAATCAACCCATCCAAACCCCTTTCTCCCTCACCCTGAAGAAAGTTCCCTAATGAAAAAACTCAAAATAACCGCCATCGCCGCCCTGTTGCTGGCCCTGACCGCCGCGCTGATAATCACAAGTTGCGGTGGAGACTCCACGCCCCAACCCACGGCAGCAATGCAGCCCCCTCAACCATCGCTTACCCAACCGCCCACCCCCGCCATCGCCGATATTCCCAGTCCGTCCCCAACTGCCGCCACCCGCCCAACGCCCACCCCGTCTCCGAGTCCTTCCCCCACCGCCCAAACCCGCACCCCCATCCCGCGGCCAACCTCCTTCGCTCCCAGAAGCCCCGACCCAACCCCGGCGTCATCCCCCGCCCCCGCCACGCCCAACCCGACCCCAACCCCATCCCCGCCCCCGAAATCGCGTCCCACGCCTTCGCCGACCCCTACCCCCGAACCCACGCCCGACGACGCCTACTCCGCCCTCAACGTCATCACCCTGCTGCCCAAAGACGGCATTCCCGCCATCCTCGCCCCAACCTTCATCGACGCCACCGAAGCGTGGGAGCAATACCTCCCCGACGAGCCCGTCCTAGGCGTCTCCATCAACGGCGAGCACAAGGCCTACTCCGTCCCATTCCTGAGCAATCGAGAAATCGTCAACGACGAACTTGGAGGCGTGGCCATCGCGGCCACCTGGTGACCCCTCTGCTTTACGGGCATGGTCTTTGCCCGCGACATCGGCGACCAGACCCTCACCTTCGGAGTCTCCGGCAAGCTCGTCATGAACGCCCTGGTCATGTACGACCACCAAACCGACTCCCTCTGGAGCCAGTTCCTCAGCGCCGCCATCCGCGGCGACTTGAGAGGAACCGAACTCGAACTCTTTCCAGCCCTGATGACGGACTGGAAGACCTGGGCGGAACTCCACCCCGACACCCTCGTCCTCGACAAGGGCGGCAGGTTCAGTCGCGACTCCTACGCGCGATACTACGAATCTTCCGACGCCGGCGTTCTCGGCGAGACCCGCACCGACGACCGCCTCTACGTGAAGGAGTACGTCGTCGGCCTCGTCCACAACGACGTCATCCGCGCCTACCCCTTCAGCGTCCTCAACGACTACCCCGTGGTCAACGACACCGTCGGCGATGAGCCGGTTTTGGTAACCTTCGACGCAGCCTCCGGCGCGGGCGTGGTCTTCAGCAGAATCGTCGATGGACAGACCCTCACCTTCGAGGGCGTAGCGACCACCGCAGACGCCGACGGCGCTCCCCTATATGTCCATGACGCGGAAACAAAAACCCTCTGGATAGCCCTCACCGGCGAAGCCGTGGAGGGAGAACTGGCAGGCACGACGTTGCAGCAAATACCCACCACCCTATCCTTCTGGTTCGGCTGGAAAGACTTCTACCCCGAAACCGAAATCTACCAGCCCAATTGAAATCCCCCACCACCCTCCCCTACAATAACCCCTCTACCGCCATGAAACTCACTCTCTACACCACCCAGATCCCCCTAACCCTCATTCCCGCCTCCCCTTCCCACTCACCCTGAGCTTGTCGAAGGGTCGAGCGCCCCTCCGTCATTCCCGCTTCTCCTTTCGTCATTCCCGCGCAAGCGGGAACCCATCTTCCCCCTTCAAACCCCTCCTTAGGCCATCCAAATGACCAAAAACAACCATCCTGAAAGCCAGCAATTCACATTCGGTCAATTCATCCTGGGGCTGGAGGGCCTCGCAATCCTCCGTTCATCCCTCCTGGATGCGCCTACCGTCAAGATGAGCGCGGAGAAGATTGCTGAGATAGCCCTTCAGCTAAACGAGTCACCTTGGTCCAATCCCGTCGAAGCTGTTGAACGGACAGTTACAGACGGATACGGCGAATGGGCGCCCAGTTACGACCAAACCAGCAGTCCGCCAATCCTTGCGGAGGAGCCGGTCGTTCACAGCTTGCTTGCAAAATACCCCCTCGGCACAGCCCTCGACGCAGCCTGCGGCACCGGCAGACACTCGGCATATCTGGCCTCCCTGGGCCATCGCGTAATTGGCATTGACGCCACTCCCGAAATGCTGGAAGTGGCAAAGTCAAAAGTGCCCGCGGCCCAGTTCAAAGTTGGCGACCTGACGTCCTTGCCCCTGCCGGACAACTCGATAGACCTCGCCGTTTGCTCATTGGCGCTGACCCACTGCCCCGACCTCTCGCCGCCCATTGCGGAACTGAGTAGGGCGCTGAAACCCGGCGGAGCCGCCATCATCTCCGACGTTCATCCCTTCCTCGTCATGTTGGGCGCCCATGCCGACTTTCGTTCCGACCGCGCCGGCAAAGCATTCGTCCGTAATCGCATCCACCTGCCCTCGGCTTACATCTCGGCCTTTAAGGATGCTGGATTGCGGATAGTCCAATGCATCGAAACTCTCTATGGCGACCGGGAAATTGCGGCAATGGGCTTTGCGGAGCAGATAAACAACGTCCGTCTTGACGGCTTGATGGAAGCCGCCGTCAAGGGCATCCCAAACGTGATAATATGGGAGTTGGCAAAGAGCGAATAACCGCCATGAACAACCCATCCCAACCCAAAATCCTCGCCATCGGCGCCGACCACGGCGGCTTTGACCTGAAGCAGCAGCTTCTCCCCTTCCTCCAAAGCCGCGGCTACCGCATCCACGACGTTGGCGCCCACGCCCTCGACCCCCTCGACGACTTCCCCGACTTCGCCCGCGTCGTCGCCGAAACCGTCGCATCCGGGAAGGCTTGGCGCGGCATCGTCATCTGCGGCAGCGGCGTCGGCGCCTCCGTCGCCGCCAACAAGGTTCCCGGCGTCCGCGCCTCCGTCTGCCACGACGAATACTCCGCCCGCCAGGGCGTCGAGCACGACGACATGAACGTCCTATGCCTCGGCGCCCGCATCATCTCAACGGAACAGGCAAAGAATTTCGTGACGGAATTCCTGGACGCCCGCCTCCTACCCGACGAGAAGTACCGCCGCCGCCTCAACAAAGTCCTCTCCCTCGAACGCGCCTACCTCAAGCCTCCCTGAACCCCTTCCCCACTCTTGTTCCCGCGAAAGCGGGAACCCATCCCCCCCATGTCCCTTCCCCCTTACACCTCCCCGTCATTCCGGCGAAAGCCGGAATCCAGTCCCCCCGCTCACCCTGACCCTCCCACATCCGCTCACCTTGGCCCTCCCCCTCCGCTCACCCTGAGCTTGTCGAAGGGTCGAGCGGAGGGTTAACACGCCCAACCCCGCCAAACTTAGCCGTCACGCAGTGACCTAAACCCCCGCCTCCTTGAACACCCGCGCCTTCTCCGCCAGACTCCGCGCCGTCCGCATCATCCGCTCCACCTGCGCCTCCGTCACCGGACGCTTCACCTTCCCCGGCACCCCCGTCACGAACGATCCCTCCGGCACCTCCCCATTCGCCAACACCACCGCGTTCGCCGCCACCAGACACCGCTTCCCCACCGTCGTCCCATTCAAAATCGTGCTGTTATTCCCCATCAGCGACCCCTCCCCGATTCGCAGGCAGTGCACCACCACGCAATGCCCCACCGTCACGTAGTCCTCGATGACCATGTGACTGCCGTGAATCACCGACCCCTCCTGCACGTTCACATAATCCCCCAGCGTAACCGGCCCGTCCCCATCCCCCCGAATCGTCACCCCCGGCCAAACGCTAGAATGCTCCCCGATCTCCACGTCGCCGATGACGTAGGCGAACTCGCTAACCCATGCCGTCTCCGCAATCCGCGGCGTCTTCCCTCCAAGACTCCTAATCAACGCTCTCCTCCTATGCAATCAAATCTGCCGTTCACCGCGCGGCCTCCTCCACTTTCTTCTTCCTCGGCTGCCGCATAATCAGAAACAGGATCGACCCTCCGGCGACCATTGCCGCAATTATCAGAAACCCGCCCCTGTAGCTGAAATTGTCCGCCATGAACCCCGCCACCAGCGGCCCCACAATCATCCCCATCATCATTATCACCTGCGAATACCCGTTGATTAGGGCAAAATCCTTCCGCCCGAAGTAGTCCCCCCGCATCGCCGTGATTATCGGCCCGCGCGTCCCCCACGAAAGCCCCTGCACCACAGCGTAGACCATCAGAAACCCGAAACCCGTCGCCATCGCCAGCAGCACCATCGCCGCCCCGTGCCCCAGCAGACACAGCGCCGCTATGTGCTTCTTCGAGTACCGATCCCCCAGAAATCCCCCCATCGGCTGGCACAGCATCATCACCGTCGAAAGCACCACCACCACCAGCGCCGCCCGCGCCCCGGACAAACCCAGGTCATTCTCCATGTACGCCACCTGGTGCACCCCCGTCGCCGAAATCGCCACCAGCGCCAGCGCGTGACACACCGAGATAATCCAGAACGCCGGCGTTTGCAGGGCCTCCTTCCACGTGAAGTCCTCGTCCGACGGCGGGACTATCCTGCGCCTGGCCTCATCATCCGAGGACGATTCAGCCTCGTCTTCCGGTTTGTCTCCGTCCGGCAGCAAGCCGTAGGGCTCAGGGCTGTAGCGAACTATCCGGGCGATGGGCAGACCAAGGATAAGCAGAAGCGCCCCGGAAAACAGCGCCGTGTTCTGCCAGCCGAACTCCGCTATCGACCATGCCAGCAGCGACGAAAAGATGACGCCCCCCAACCCCAGCCCCAACATCGATATCCCGAACGCCTTGGTCCTGTTCCGGCGGAACCAGTTGTTGATGGCCGCCACCACCGCCGCGAACCCCGCCAGCCCAGAACCCAGCGCCATCACCAGAATCGCTGCGTAGAACGTCACTATGTGGGTGGACTGGCTGAGCAACGCGAACCCCAGCGCAAACACAAGGAAACCTACAAACATCACCCTCTGCGGCCCGTACCGCTGGATGAGATACCCCTCCAAAGGCCCCAGCAGTCCGCTCTCCAGCCTTGAAAGCGACACGGCCCCGGACATCGCCGTGCTGCTCCATCCGAACTGGGATTGAATCGGCAGGAAGTAGAACCCGAAGCCGTTGAAGAACAACCCCGAAGACAGCGTCATGCTCACCAGGCCGGCGCCCACAATCCACCAGCCGTAGAACAACTTCCTCGGTTGTGCCAGAAACCAGCCAACTATCACGGACTGACCATCAACTACGATTCATTCCTACCCCGGACTTCGTCATTCCCGCGAAAGCGGGAATCCACGGAGGGGCGGGGCGGTGGGCAGGTGCTCCCAACCAACTCTCAACCCCTCGCCCGCAGCCGCCCCAACATCCGCTCCGACGCCTCCGTCACTTCTCTTACGGCATCATCGAACGCCGCCGCATTCGCCTTGGAGGGCTTCCGATACCCGCTTATCTTCCGCACGAACTGCAACGCCGCCGCCTCTATCTCCTCCACGGAGACGACCGCTGCGCCCTGCCTCAGCCTTTTGATGCTTCTACACATGACGACTCCCGACCTACAGCCGGATGATCCCCACGTCCCCCTCGATGCTTATCTCCGTCCCGTAAGGCCTCGACACCTGTTGCAGCCACGTCAGCGCCTGCTGCGCCACCGGCCCGTGAGCCATCACCGGGCGACCCCGCTGACTCATCGGCTGCTGGAATCCCAGGTCGATCGGATGCAGCCTGATCTCCTTCAGGTCGCCGTCTTTGTAATCGCAAAGCGCCACCACGCTGCGATAGAAGACCGGGTCCGCCGCAAACCCGAACTGCCCACCGCCGGAACGCGCCAGCCCCCAGTCGCCGGGGTTGTGATTGGCGTTAAGATTCAGCCCTCGATACACAGGCTCCGGCACCCACTGCACCGTCTCATTCTGGAAGATGAAATTCCCCAGGCTGTAGAAAATCGGCTTGCCCTTGTAAATCTCGATGCCCCTCAGAAAGTGCGGCCCGTGGGCGAAGAACAGGCTGCAACCCTGGTCGATGCTGAAGTGGGCGAACTCCTCCAGGAAGTTCGGCGGCGCAATCCGGGAAGCTCCGTGGAACTCCCCCTCGTCGCCGCTTTCGTGGCAGTGCACCCCGTAAATCGGCCAGTCCGCCGCCTTGTTCGCACCCCGAATCCAGTTGCCGATGCCCGACAGATCGTCCTTGTTGCACGCCGTCGTGACCCCGAACTCCTCCGCCAGCGAAAACTTCCCGCCCATGAACCGCAGCTCCCGACGAGGGTCGTACTCGTCCACGTTCACCGGATGGAACCGACGTCCCGCCATCTCCGTCTCGCTGAACCCCAACTCGTTGTTGGCCTTGTGCAGCGCGTTGAAAACGTCCCTCTCCACGTGATGCATCACGTTGTGACGCAGGGCGTTCACCCCCGGCTTGCCCGGAAAGTCCTGCCTGCCGTGCCCCGCCGGCGAGTCCTTCGAGAAGGTGGTCGTCGCGCTCATAACCGCCACTCGCCCGCCGGGGGTGTCCAGATACGCCGGCGCGCGGGCGTGCTCCAGGTCCCTGCCGCCCCCCGCCTGCTTCAGTCCCCGTTCGCGGCAGTTCTCCAGCGTCTTCAGAAACCCCGCCTCCGAGTAATCGTAGGAGTGATTATTCGCCGTCGTTACCACGTCGAACCCCATCCATTGCAACTCCGTGATATTGGCAGGCTCCGACACCTGGAACGACACTGTATCCTTGTACTCCCAACTCATCTCGTAGTCGTGGAACAGCATCTCCAGATTCACCACGCTGGCGTCCGCCCCCTTCAGCAGCCCCACCAACTCCAGAAACGCAGGCTCCTTAAACATCCGCATCGGACGCGTAATCATGGCGTCCCCCGCCACCGCGATGGTTATATTCCCCTGGGCCGAATCGTAAATCATCTCCCCCTCCACGACTATTGCTCCGCCGCCGCCCTTTCCCCAAGTTGGATTCTGAACCAACCCACCCCTCTAGTCAATACCACCCCCAAACCCCCTTCCCCCTCGACCCCCTCCGTCATTCCCCCTCCCTCTTGTTGCCATTACCCCTCTTGTTCCCGCGAAAGCGGGAGCCCATCCCCCGATGCCAACCCGTCCCCTCTCCGCTCACCCTGAGCCTGTCCTGAGCTTGTCGAAGGGGTGAGGGTACTCCTCCTCAAAAAATTGCCAACTCCCCCCTTGCCACCAACCCCCACCTCTGCTACCATCCCTGACATGAAACATATAGACGTAATTCACAGCTTGTGGGGGTCTGCCCTAACCCTCCTGCGCGCAGCCCACGCCTTGGCCCGGCTCGCGTCCGTCCAGCGTCGATACATCTATGGTGAAAGCCCCCATTCGTTTTCACCACAGCAAATAACGAATGCCGAATTTAGCCCGAATCAGGTAGGAAAACCCCCTTCGTATCCCACCACAGAAAAAAAAGAAGCCAACCGAAACGAATCACCTCTACTACAACAAGCCGCCTTCCCCCATCCTCTCACCCTGAGCCTGTCCTGAGCTTGTCGAAGGGCCTGTCGAAGGGTCGAGCGGCTTCCGTCATTCCCGCGCAGGCGGGAATCCATCCCTCTTATCCCTTCCCCCGTCAAGGGGGAAGGTTAGAGCCTGCCCCGTACTTGATACGGGGGATGGGGGTGAATCCCCCTGGCAAAAACATCCCCCACCAAGTATCCTGAACCCGTTATGGAAGTCGCCCTCATCGGCCTGCGCAGCAGCGGCAAGACCACCCTCTTCAACCTCCTCACCGGCGGCGCTCAGACTCGCCCCGACTCCCAGGGAAGGGTGGTCAAAGGCATCGCGAAAGTCCCCGACCCCCGCCTCGACGCCCTCGCTCGCATCTTCAACCCCACGAAAATCACTCCCGCCGAAATCACCTTCTGGGACCTGCCGCCCCCGCCACCCTCCGACCAGGACTTCGGCTACTTCCAGGGCCAGTCCCTCAACGCCCTCCAGGGCGCCGACGCCTTCATCCACGTCGTCCGCGCCTTCCAGAACCCCACCGTCCCCGCCGCCGCCGGCTCTCCAACTCCGCAGCGCGACGCCACCGCCATATCCGACGAACTCATCCTCGCCGACCTCGCCATCTTGGAACGTCGCACCCGCCGCGTCGCCGACAATATGAAGGGCGCCCGTGGTCGCGAACGCGACCTACTCATCAGGGAAAGCGCCCTCCTCAACCGCGTCCGCAACGAAATGGAAGGGGGCAACCCCCTCGCTTCCCAATCCCTCACTTCCGAGGAGTCCGGCATCCTCGCCAACTACAACCTCCTCGGCCACAAACCCATCATGCCCGTCTACAACATCGGCGAAGACGCCGTCTCGGAGACCCACCCCGACGCCGACCCCATCACCATCTGCGCCGGCCTCGAATGGGAACTCTCCCAATTATCTCCCGAAGACGAGCGCGAATTCCGCGAATCTATGGGGGTCGAAGAGTCCGGCAAAGACCTACTTCTGGCCCAAACCCTGACTCTCCTAAACAGAGTAACCTTCTTCACCCACGTTTCCGACGAAGTCCGGGCCTGGACCGTCCCCGCCGGCTCCGACGCCGCCACCGCCGCCGGCGCGATCCACTCCGACATGGAACGCGGCTTCATCCGCGCCGAAGTCGTCCCCTTCGACGACATGATAGACTGCGCCACCATCCCCGAAGCCCGACGGCGCGGCCTCCTCCGCTCCGAAGGCCGCCGCTACCACGTCCACGACGGCGACGTCATAACCTTCCTCTTCAACCCCTAACCCCCCCCCACCCGCACTCGGCAGGGTGGATTCAATCCATCATCGCCTTCTTCTGGATTGGTTGTACCTTCGAGTGAATCTGCACTTAGGATATGTGGAGCAACCCCAGAACCTACTATACCTGCCCCTCCGGAGAATCATTCCATTGCCACAACTGGCACATACGGGGTTGGTTGATTCAGTTGATGCTGCTTGCTCCGATATTGGTTGTTGCTGCTGTGGAAGTGGGGCGGCCTTTCCCATCTCAACAAGTTCCTCAGCCGATATAAGGTCTATCCGATTATGATTCGCAAGGTCTATAGCGCTCTGTGTGAATCCTCCCGTGCAAGCCAAGATAGCGTGGTCGGCTCTGTTGTTCTCTCGAGCCCCGATCAGCGAGAGCACTATCGGTGAACCGGCTCGCGCCTTTTGTCCTTTGCACTGAACGACGGTCGTCTTGCCGCCTTTCTTCAAAATCAGATCGACTCCTTGGTCACCTGACGTTGGTGTCGTCTGTACCTGATAACCGTGGCTCCGATATAGAGTGGCCAATTCGCGTTCAAATTGTACCCCTCTCATGGACAACCAGTAGTCAAGGCGTTTTCTGCGTTCGGCCTTCTCTCTAGCTTGCCAGATGCGTTCAGCTTCCAAACGTGCTTCTTCTCGAATCCACTCAGCTTCCTGTCGAGCGCGCACGGCTTCCAAACGCGATTTTTCAGCTTCCTCAATGGCTTCCGAATATACCTTCATGTCTTCTTCGTACTGCTTGATTGAAATTCCTACACGGCTTTCCGACAAGCGAGTCTTTCTGCGACGCCAAATCATGTTGTATAGTGCACCGAACGAATGTGCAGCCAGAATCGCCGGAATGCATCCGCCGATAAAGCCATAGAATCCCCAAGCTACTGCCCCACCTAAATTTGAGGTAATAAAGAACCCAACAATCCCCACAATCGGGCCTGCTATCAAAAATGAGAGGCCACCAATCATTTCTTTAATCTTGTCTAAATTTCCAGGTTTGTCCTGTGCAAATTTTTGATAGTGGACGTATTCCTCTGGCGTTATCCCGTAGTCTCGTAGTTCGGGTTTTCTCGGTCCTGTGGATCGCCGGGGCGAAGGTTGTTCTCGTTCAGATTTTCTGGTTGCTCTCTCAGCCTCTCGACGCACGGCGGCTCGTTGGGCCTCGAAGCGCCCTCTTTCGGCCTTACGTAGGCCCCTTGAACACGCTCCCTCGGCCTCTACCCACACTATTTTAGCCCCTCTACGCTCGGTGGCTCTTTGAGCTTCCAAGTCCCTTATTTTGGCACTACGTTGGGCCTCCGAATGCACTCCCTCGGCCTCTACCCACACTATTTTAGCCTCTTTACGCGCGGCGGCTCTTTGAACTTCCAAGTTCCTTCTTTGGGCATTACGTTGGGCCTTCAAAAGTGCAGCAGTACGCCATTGGTGGAAACCCCGTGGACTTCTTTGGGCATTACGTTGGGCCTCCAAACGCTCCCTCTCGGCCTCTGCACGCACTCTTTCAGCCTCCTTCCAAGCGGTGACGGCTGCTTCATACTGATTGATTCTGTCTCCAAGTGGGCCCTTCGGAATGCGCGGATCGCGGAATTGCTCCACCACTAAAGCATAGATGGCACCAAGAAAAAACATGCCCATCGCTCCAAACATAATGGCTGCTCCCACATCTTGAGAGAGTATGAGTGAAACTGCGAAAGTGACGATACCGCCTACAATCGAGGTCAACAAAAGGAAAAATACGGAAAACTGACCCCATGCACTGCCTGAAGATGTCATACCATATCGCTGATATCGGCGGTATGCCTTGGGTTTTATCCCGTAGTCTCGCAGTTCCGGCTTCTTCACAGCAGGCTCTCTCATGGGTTTGAACGCTATGCCTAGACATTGGGCATCTTGCATCATACCAAACATCCAGAATCAGCGTAACCTTGCTAAAATACTCTGCCCCCCTCCCCCAAATTGCCCCCCAACCCCCCATCCTGCTATCCTTCCTACACTCCATCCCCAGGAAGCAACCATGTACGTCGTCGGCACCGCGGGCCACGTGGACCACGGCAAGTCCACCCTCATCCAGGCCCTCACGGGCATCAACCCCGATAGGCTCCCCCAGGAGCAGGAACGGGGCATGACCATCGACCTCGGCTTCGCCTGGCTCACCCTCCCTTCCGGCCAGGAAGTCTCCATCATCGACGTCCCCGGCCACGAACGCTTCGTCCGCAACATGCTCGCAGGCGTCGGCGGCATCGACATGGCCCTCCTCGTTGTCGCCGCCGACGAAGGCGTCATGCCCCAGACCCGCGAGCACCTCGCCATCCTCGACCTCCTCAACGTCCGCAGGGGTCTCGTCGCCCTCACCAAGGCCGACCTCGTTGACGACGACCTTCTCGAACTCGCCGAAATGGAGACCGTCGAAGCCCTCGAAGGGACAGTCCTGGAAGACGCCGAAATCATCACCCTATCCGCCACCACCGGCCACGGCCTCGACCAACTCCTCCAGAAAATAGACGCCATCCTCGCCGAAACCGAACCCCGCCCCGATCTGGGGCGCCCCCGTCTGGCCGTCGACCGCTCCTTCACTGTATCCGGCTTCGGCACCGTCGTCACCGGCACCCTCATCGACGGAATCCTCCGCGTCGGCCAGGACGTGGAACTCGTACCATCCCAGCTACGCGGACGCATCCGCGGCCTCCAGAGCCACCGCCAAAAGTTGACGGAAGCCGACCCCGGCCGCCGCCTCGCCGTCAACATCTCCGGCGTATCCTACGACCAGGCCCAGCGCGGCGAGACCGTCACCACGCCCGGCTGGCTCCAACCAACCACCATGCTCGACGCCAAAGTGAAGCTGCTGGCCGACGCTCCGCGCCCCATGAAGCACAACGCCCGCGTCTCTTTCCATTCCCACGTCAGCGAGACCGGCGCCCGAATCCGCCTCCTCGACGCCCGCCGACTTCAGCCCGGCAAGGAAGCCTGGGCGCAAATCCATCTGACCAACCCGCTGCCCCTCGTCAAGGGCGACTTCTTCGTCGTCCGCGACACCGAGACCACCATCGGCGGCGGCAAGGTCGTTGACCCCTTCCCCCGCCGTCACCGCCCCTTCACCGCCTCCGTCCTCAACAGCCTGAAAGCAATGGACGAAGGCACCCTGGAGGAGCTGATTCTCGGCGCCGTGGAGCAGTGGGGGCCCTGCGACCTCACCGCCCTCGCCCAGCGCAGCAACCTCACCCTCGACGACGTTCGCCCCGTCATTCAAGACTTGGCCGAGAATGGCAGCGTCACCCTGCTGGGGGGAACTCGCCCCGGCCCCAACTCCGAAGTCTACTCCCGCCGCGGCTGGCAACGACTCAAGCGTCAATCCGCCGCAACTCTCAAGGATTACCACAACCGTCATCCCCTGCGGCGCGGCATCCCCAAGGAGGAATTCAGGAACCGGCTCGGCGTTTCCGCCGCCGCCTTCCCGCAGCTTCTATCCCGGTTCGTAGATGACAAGTCGGTGGACGAGGACGGCGCCGTAGTCCGCACCCCCGGCTATCAGGCTACCATGACCCCCATCCAGGAACGGGACGCTGACGCCTACATCTCCCAGCTTGAGGCGAATCCCTTCTCCCCACCCACCGACGGCGACATCAACCCCGAAATCCTCGCCCTCCTGATCGACCGCAAGCAGGTGGTGAAGGTCGACGGCTCCGTCGTGTTCAGCGCTGACGCCTACCGCCAAATGGTCGAAGCCGTCACCAGCCACATCCAAGACAACGGAAGCATCACCGTTGCCGAGGCCCGCACCCTACTCGACTCCAGCCGCAAATACGTCCTCCCCCTCCTCGAATACCTCGACCAGCAGCGCGTCACCCGCCGCACCGGCGACACCCGCACCCTCCGCTAAACCCTACAGCCTGACCACCTTCGCGTTCCCCACGTGGGCATACCGCCCCGGATAGCAAGTAAGAATCACAATCTGGCACTGCTTACCCGCTGACGCAATCGCCGCGCCCATGCTCTGCAACCGCTGCGGGTCGCTCCACCCCAACGCGTCGTCAATCATAACCGGCGCGCCCCCATCCTCCGGGCTGACAATCGCCGCGCAAGCCAGCCGGCTCAACACCCCCAGCTGCTCCCGCGCCCCCGTGCTCAACTGATCCACGCCCAGCGGAACCCCCTCCAAAGTGCGCTTCACTACGCGCAATTCCTTGTCGTCAACCTCCACCTTGAAAGTGGGACCAAACACAATCCGGCCAAACTGCTCTATCCGCTCCTTGAAGGGCTTAACGTACTTCTGACGCGCCTTTCTCTGATGCTTTTCGAAAGTGTCATGCAGCAGCTTAGCGGCATTTGCTCGCGCTTCCGCGCCCTCGTGTCCCCGCTTCACACTCTCCAGTTCGCTCAACGCCTCATCGTAGGCCCCCTGCAATCCCATCTCTCCCCTCAACTCCAGACTGCCCCGAAGCTCATTCCGGCGGTCTCTATTCGATTGGAGGTCATTCACCGCCCTCCTCTTTGCTTGGCGGGCGTTCTCCAGCCGGACCGCGAGGGAATCCGGATCCGCTGCCTTCAGTTCCCCTTCCACCTCGTTATACGCCTCAACTGAGGCATCGAACTTCTGCTGCGCCAACGCAAGCCTTCCTGACAACTCTTCGTCCGATTCTCCCTTTCGGGCCGCTTCAAGACGATTCCTCGCATCCTCTCTGTTGCTCAAAGCCATCTTCTTCTTCGCCTCTAGTTCGGCCTCATTTACCTTGATGCTGTTTAACTCCTCTTTCGCCTTATCCGCTGCTGCCTCTCTCGAACTCATTTCGCTGCGACGGTCCCCCACAACCACTTCCAATTGCGAAACAAGCCTGTCCGCTTCAACGTACTTCGCAGGCATGGGCGGCTCGGCAGGCCGCTCCACGGGATAGGCCGCGACCCTCTCCGTCAACTGCTCGATGTTCGCCAGCATTATGTCGGGCGTCCAATCTCGCAGATTCTCCTTTATCGCCTTTCGCGCTTCTGCTTGATTACGCAAGGCGTCCCGACGCGACTGCGCCGCTCTCCTGGCCTCGTCCAGGCCCGCAACCCCATATTCGTCGCACAACCGCAGATACGCCTCACTCGTGCGACGCTGTCTCTCCGCCGACCTCTTTGCCCCCTCGCCCGCGCTCACCTGCATCCTGACTACTCCGGGAATCACCAACTCCACCTCGTCCTCCACCCGCATGCTGTCGACTTCATTTGTAGCCAACCGCACCTGTCTCCCTCCAACCTGAATCGCAATATCCGTCAACGCCCTGGTTTCTACGGAAGCGGCGGCTCTTTCCGTTCCCGCCTTAGCCCTCTCGTCTTCGATATATGCTTCCTCTATGTTCTCCACCACGCCATCGTCGACCTTGGAAAATTTAAGATATTCCTCTGCCTCCTTCAGGGTTTGCTCCGCCTTCACGTATCGGTCGTACCGCTCTGTGATTTGCTCCACCTCAATCTGCTGACGCAGGAAGTCCCTGTCCGCCACAGCCCTTGACCTTCTATCCTCGGCGTCCTGTAAGGCGTTGACAGCCCTTTTCAGCGCTTCGTCAGCTTTCTCGCTCCGTCGGCTGACTGCCACGTAAGTCGGGGCAACCTTCTCCGCCTCCGTTTCCAGCGCCGCCAAATCTCCCGTCCGTGTCTCAACGTCCTTCAGCAACTCCTGCCGGCGTTCCCATTGTCCGCCGGCCTGGTCGCGACGTGACTCCGCGGCTCCTCGATCGGAATTCAGTCGCTCCACGTTATTCCGAATTCTCCCAATCTCATCCCAGCGGGCCGATAACTTCTGCTCATCCTCTTCCTGCACCTTATGATTGGCCCTGATTCGCTCTGCATCGTCTATCAGCCTAGCCATCTCCCCCGCGTCATTTTCCACGGACGCCATCTGCCCTTTAATGTCGTCCACCTGCTGTTTTGCCTCCTCCACCCGACTCTCAGACGCCCTGCGTTTTGCTGTCACACGACCCGTACGCGTCCAATACTCGTCGTACTCTCTCCTTATCTGTTCCATAATGATGTCTTCATCCGCAGAAGATAATTCCCCTCCTGCATCTCTATCGAAGATCCTGCTCAACAACGATATTGAGTTTTTGAACGATGGCATTTCTAACTCAATCCCTTGGTCAATCTGCAACGTTGCCAGCATATCCCTGTCTTTGGGTTCATCTAGAATCTCCAACAGACGGTCATGGGCTTCGCGCCCGTCAAGATTCTCAATCTGTGGCGCGGTCACACTCAACTTCGTCCTCGGTCTCCGAAGCCACCTCTTCCGATACACAAGCGAATACCGCCCTGTCGACAACGTAATCTCAACTTCGGGCCCTTTGTCGCTGCCCACCTGCTTTACTTTATCGAGATCGCTGTGTTTGGACGAGTCGGGATATTTTATGGCGAATCCCAGCGCCTTAGACATAGACGATTTGCCAACTTCGTTAGGCCCCTCGACAACCGTTACTCCACCCTGAAAAAATTCCACATCCTTCTTTGCGATTCCCGCGAAATTCCATAGCCGCATCCGATGTAGTCTCATTTCCGTCTCCCAACTAGCCGGTAGAGCAAAGCCAAGGCGTCCCGCGCGACTAACGATTCTTCCCCCGCCTCTGCCTTCGCGCTCAACTCCTCCAACGCCTCTCGCGCGAACCCGAACCCCGACAGCCGAAGCCTATCAACGTCCAACTCGTCGGGGATCACTACCAACTCACTGCGACTCTCCCAATCGTCCAACGCAGCGAACAAGTCCCTGTTGTGCTCCAGAACCTCCTCAAGCCGCGCCTTCTGCGCCAGCGACACCGCGCCCACCAACCCCAACTTCACAATCGCCCGCTCTTTATTCGGCTGCGACGAAAGCCACTCCTCCAGCGCGTCCAAGTCCCCATCACCGCTTAATTGACAGTCATGCCTCACAAACCGCCAAGTCCCCACCTGTCGAGCGTCCACGTCCTTGCTGCCGGCGTCCACGTCGACCACCAGCACGTATCCCGGATCAGTCTCCACGTAGTCCGTCGGCTCCGGCGCGCCCGCATACCAAACCCGGCCCGTGGACCCCACGTCCGTCTTGGAATGCCTATCCCCAAGGGCCACGAACTGAATCAGGCCGGCCGCAATCTTCTCCTCCAATCCCTGAAGGCCAATCAGCCGAGGATCGTCCCGGTTCGGCGACTTCCAATCAACGGCTCCGTGACCAACGACGATTCGCACGGCGTGGGTAGGCTCAAGCTCCTGGCAAGCATCCCCCACCAAGTCCGTCGTCGGGTGCTTGTTCCGCCACGGCGCGGCGATAAGCTCCACTCCGGGAATATCCTTCACCGCCTCGGACCCGTCGAGGACCTTCACGTTCTCCGGCCTGTGCTTTACGAAGGTTTCCGACCGATACACCGACGAAGCGTCCAGCGTGTCGTGATTCCCCGGCAGCAGGTAGAACGTCACCGACGGAAACGCGGCCATCTTCTCGAAGGCCCGCGTAATCACCCGGCGCTCAACCTGGTTCGACTCGAAAACGTCCCCGCACACGACCACGAACTCGCACCCCTCGTTGACGGCGATGTTTCCCATCTGCTCGATGGCGTCCAACCGCACGGCACTGAACCGCGCCTGCGCCTCGCCCTTCAGGAAATGCCGCGTCATCCCCAGTTGCCAATCCGCCGTATGCAAGAACTTAACCATGTTATGATTATACCCAGATTTATTCTCACTGCCACCCCCGCCAACCTGACTAAATTCCGGTAGGATAGAAATAGGAGCGACCCCGTGAAAATCCTGGATTTCATGGCAGTCGAAGGCCACGAGCAGATTCTTATCTGCTCCGACCCCGTCGTCGGCCTCAAAGCCCTCATCGCCATCCACGACACCACCCTCGGCCCCGCCTGCGGCGGCTGCCGCATCTGGCCCCACGCCACAGAAGAGGACGCCATCGAAGACGTTCTCCGTCTCTCCAAGGCCATGACCTACAAGTCGGCCCTCGCCGGCCTCGACCTCGGCGGCGGCAAGGCCCTCATCATGGCCGACCCACGCACCGACAAGTCGGAAGCCCTCTTTCGCAGTTTCGGCAGAAACGTCGAATCCCTCGGCGGCAAGTTCATCGTCGCGGAGGATGTGGGCGCCACCCCCGCAGACATGGTCCACGTCGCCAAGGAGACGGACCACGTCGTCGGCCTCCCCATCGAAAACGGCGGCAGCGGCGAGACCTCCGTCATGACCGGCCTGGGCGTCTATCTGGGCATGAAAGCCGCCGCCCTCGAAAAGTGGGACAGCGACTCCTTGGAAGGCAAGACCGTCGCCATTCAGGGCTTCGGCCACGTCGCCGAAAACCTTGCCCCGTATCTTATCGACGAAGGAGCCAACCTCGTCGTCACCGACATCTTCCCCGACGCCCTCCAACGCGCCGAAGCCATCGGCGCCCGCACCGTCTCCCCCGATGAAATCTACGACGTGGACTGCCACGTCTTCTCTCCCAACGCCCTCGGCGGCGTCCTCAACCCTCGCACCATCCCCGGCCTCAAGTGCGGCGTCGTCGCCGGCGGCGCCAACAACCAGCTAAGCACGCCGGAGGACGCGAAAGCCCTGGCCCGCCGCGGCATCCTCTACGCCCCCGACTACGTCATCAACGCCGGGGGCATCATCAACGCTTCCTGCGAAGTCGGCATGGACTACGACGAAGACCTCGCCCGCCGCAAGACCGAAGGAATCTACGACACCATTCGGCGCGTCCTCCGAAAGGCTGCGGACGAAGACATCACCACCGCCGAGGCCGCCGACATCCTCGCAGAGGAGCGTCTAAAGGAAGCCCGCGCCCAGACGTAGGGGCGGTTCTCGAACCGCCCTGGCGCCCGCCTACGAATACCCGAGCCGGTGCAGATGCTCCTCGTCCATCCCCAAATAGTGCCCCACCTCGTGCAGCAGCGTCTTCCGCACCTCCTCCGCCACCTCCTCCCTCGTGTGGCAAATCCCCTCTATCGGACGCTGGTACAACTCAATCTTATCCGGCAGAAACGGCATATCGTCTCCCCGCTCCACGCGCGAAACCCCCGTGTACAGCCCCAGCAACCCGTCGGCGCTGGGCGTCCCCGTATCCGCCAACACCTCCGCGCTGGGCCACTCCTCAACTACAATGTCCAGATTCTCCAGATACCCCAGCAACCCATCCGGCAGTCCCTCGTAGCACCGCGCCACCATCTCCTCGAAGTCTTCCTGGCTCAGGCGAATCACGGGGCGATGCCCAGACGTGACCGGATATCCTTCAGGATGTCCAGATTCGCCTTGTCCGGGCCCTTCTTCTCCATGCCCGGCACCTCCAGGAAGAACGGCACGTCACGAAACGCCGGATGCGCCATGATGTTCTCGAACCCCTCGACGCCGATGTGCCCCTGCCCGATGTTCTCGTGTCTGTCGATGCCCGACCCCAGCGGCGGCTTCGAATCGTTGGCGTGGACGGCCACCAGCCTGTCCAGCCCGATCTCCCGGTCGAATTCGTCCATCGTCGCCTCCAGCCCGTCCTTCGTAGAGACGTCGTAACCTGCGGCAAAGCTGTGCTCCGTGTCCAGGCATACCTTCACCCGCGGACTGCCCACGGTGTGAATAATCTGCCCAATCTCCTCGAACTTGGAGCCGATGTGACGTCCCATCCCAGCCGTGTTCTCAATAGTCAGCCACGGCCCCTCCGGAGAGTCCTCCAGCACGTCGATGATGCTCTCAACGGTCTGCTTCAGAATGGCGTCGTAGCCTCTCCCCATGTGGCTGCCAGGATGAAAGATGATTCCTTCCGCGCCGATGTCGTGGGCCAGGTCCATGTAGTTCTTCAGCGACTTTATGCCCATCTTCACGTTGCGGGTTTTCGGACTGCCCAGGTTGATGAGGTAGATGCAGTGGAAGAAGACGGAGTCGATGCCGGAGCCTTCGCGATTCTCCTTGAAGGCGGCGATTTTCTCTTCGGGAACCTTCTTGAATGACCAACGCTGGGGAGCGGAGCCGAAAATCTGAATGGCCTCGCAGCCGATGTCCACCCCCCTTTGGATGGAAGTTTCGATGCCGCCGGAGGTGGATACGTGAGCGCCGAGCTTCATTTGCCTGCTCCTTCTGCCAGGATTATGCGAAACGTTGGTAGTTCGCCTGCCGCCATTATCAACCAACCCGTCTCACCACCGCAACCCGTCCCTTGACGGCGGTATCTGTAAAGGCGGGTTGGTCGAGGTTAGCCGGCGACTTGGAAGCGTTCGGATTCGGGGGGGCGGGACCATAGGTCGCCGGCGCCGGCCATTGCGGCGGCGCGTTCGGGGCTGGCGCGCCATTCGTCGTAGATTTCGTTGCTGTTCCAGGTGACGAGGGACGTGATTTTCGTGGGATCGGCGAGGGAGTAGAGGGTGGTCCGTGCGCCGAAGCCGGGGGCTTTGCTCTGGGCCAGGCCGTTGCCGTCGAGCAGCTTTCGAGCTTCGTCGATTTTGTCTTCCTTGGCCCAGTGGTGGGTTAGTACGCCAATCATGGGGTTCTCCTTTCGGTGGTGGGATTCTGGATTCCCGCCTGCGCGGGAATGACGAGTTGTGTGGGGTTCTCCTTTCGTTGGTGGGGTTATCTTGCCAGTAGGAATACGGCGCCGGCGGCGAGGATGACGCCGGCGATTCTTTCGATGCTGATGGGTTCTCTGAGGATGAGGAATCCGAGGACGGCGACGACGGCGATGTTCATGCCGAAGAGAGGGTAGACGGTGGAGACGGGGCCGCGGCTGAGGGCCACGTATTGGCTGATGATGGCGACGCTGAGGGCGATGCCGGAGAGGACGAGGAGAAGGGTGGGCTGGTTCCATCCGAGGTGGTCGGTGATTTTGACGCCGCGGTAGAGGGCGAAGAGCAGGGCGGAGACGACGAGGAAGGTGTTGGTGACGAAGACGGCGGCCTCCGGCGGGATGCTGCGGAGGGAGAATTTGAGGAGGATGACCATGACGGCGTAGGAGGCCATGGCGATTAGGGTCCAGAAGATGTAGTGCAAGGGAAGTTTCTCCTGCGGATGGGGGTTAGGGGTATATTGTACATTAGGATTTTGCGGGTTTGGGGATTAGGCGAAGGGAGGACGGGGCCGCTCGACCCATCGACAGGCCCTTTGACAAGCTCAGGGCAGGCTCAGGACAGGCTCAGGACAGGCTTAGGGTGAGCGTTGGGGAAATGGGACGTAGGGTGAGCGGATAAGGGGGTGGCAGAGGAACGGTGGGGGACGACGCTCCCGACTACTCGACCATCAGCCGGTTTCGGAAGGAGTTGGCTAAGAGGGGGTTGAGCGAGAAGCTGTTCGAGGAGTTGGGTCCCCAGCTGAAGAGGCACGGTCTGATGTTGAAGGAGGGGACGTTGATGGACGCCACGCCGGTTGCGGCCAAGGTGAAGCGTCCGCTCATGTCTATGGGTGCCGGAGCGAAGGGGCCCCACGGACCCCGACGCCGACTGGAGCTACGCTGGGGGGAAGCGGCGGAGTCACTTCGGCTACAAGGCGCACATAGGGGTGGATGAAGGGACGGGGTTGGTGCGGAAGGCGGCGCTTACCCCGGCGAAGGTGAATGAGAGTGAAGTGGCGGACGGGTTGATAAGCGGGGACGAGGCGGCGGTGTACGGGGCCGGGCCTGCGAGTCCAAAGAGCGGCGGAAGCGGTTGAAGTCCCGGGGAATCGATGACCGGATCATGCACAGGTCCCACAAGCACGAGAAGGAGTTGCCGCACTGGCAGAAGAAGCGCAACAAGTTGATCAGTCCCATGCGAAGGAAGGTGGAGAACGTGTTTGGAACCCTGAAGCGCAGCTACGGATACAGCCGGGTGCGATATAGGGGGTTGGCGCGCAACGGGGTGGAGATGTGATTCAAGCTGATGGCCTACAACCTGAGGAGGCGGATGACGCTGTCCCCTTGCGCGGCTTAGGCCCGGTTGGGGAGCAACCTGGGGGTGTCGGGGCGTTCACGCAGATACACTTATTCCTCTTGCTTACAAGGTGGAGCAACCCGGGGGTATCGGGGCGTTCACTCATCCGTAGAGGCCCTGAAGGGCCGGGCTGAACCTCTTCCAATGGGATTTGCTGGCCCTCGATTCCGCGTCGGACTCCTTATTTCCAACCCCAAACCACCATCTCAAGCCTACATCCTCAGTTGTTCAAAGGTCTCCTTAAGGAAGAGGATTAAGGCGAGGGCGATCCCCCTAACCTCCCAACCACGTCTTCGCCCAGAAGATATACTCCGCCGCCGCCGTGTTGGGGTAAAATCCGCTGACCGCGTCCTGCATCACCCACAGCGTACTCCCGCCCCCCAGCGTGGCCATGTGCGCCTCCCCCAACAGCCGACGCTGTATCTCCCGGACAACCTCCCCCCGTTCGACGCTGTCGAATCCTAACTCCTGCTGTGATTCTATCAGACTGTCCAACTCCGCGTCGCCGTGACCGAGTATGTTCCACTGGCCGCTGCTGTGAAGGGCTGAAAACAGATAGCCGTTCGGCCCCGAAACGGGCGGAGGCGGCCCCACAAACATCTGATAGTCCTTCTTGCGCCACACCCGCTCCGAATACTCCACGGGATTCAACACCGTCAGCGTTGCCACGAATCCCGCCTCCGTCAGCGCGGATTCTATCCTCTCCCCCAACGCAACCGTTTCGTCCCCGAAATCCGCAACCGACAACTCCACCGACTTCCCTCGAACGTCGACGCCGGAACCGCCGCCGAAGTAGCCCTGCGCTTCTTCTTCGTCCAGCAGCCACGACGCCTCCACTACCGGCATTCCCGCGCCGACAATCTCCCCATCAGCCAGAAATTCCTGAGGTCGCAGCGAATTGAACACTGCCCTACGCACCTCTAGGTCATCAAAGGGCGGCCGTCCCGCGTTCATCGCCAGCATCAATCCCAACCCGCCTTCTTGGGACACTACCGTCTTGCTTGGAAACCCCCTCGACTCAAGAAGCTCCCACTCGCTGGCCTCGACGTCATATATATCCAACTGCCCCGTGAGGAAGGCCGCCAGCCGAGCCTCCGGGTCCTTTATCACCTTGAATGTCAACCCGTCGGCGAAGGGCAGCCCCTCCTCGAAATAATCGGGGTTGGCCTCGAACTCTGTGCCGTCCCCCTCAACCGTCCGCAGCCACGTCCACGGCCCCGTGCCTACCACCGGCCCCGGCTCCAGCGATCCCGACGCAATCACCACCTCCGGCGCCACCACCTTGCTCCGCCCGTCCGCCAACGCCAGCAGGAAATCCGTGTCCCAGTATCGCAGCTGTATTCTCACCGTGCGCTCGTCCGGCGCTTCCACGCCCTCAACGCTTTGCAGTAGCGGGCTGTTGGCCCACCCCGCCGTTCTCTGCCGGTTATAGCTGAACACCACGTCCTGCGCCGAAAGTTTGCGTCCGTTCACCGGCGGCAAGTCCTGCCAGTGGACGTTGTCTCTCAGCCGAAATTCATAGACCATATCGGCGTCCAGACGCCAGCTTTCGCACAGGTCGCACTCCAGCAGCAGACTTGGCTGGACTACTTCCTCCCCCGTTCGCAGGCGCAGCATTCGGCTGAACGCCACCCCCGGCCCCCGCGCGGCCAGCGTCGGCGAAACATCCTGGTGAACGTCCAGATGCTTCACGTCCGCCCGCGCCAACGCCACGATGTGTCCGCCGTATTCCCCCGCCGGCAGTGTCGACGATGGTTGGGAAATGACGGGCGGCGCCGTAGCCGTCGGGCTGGTCGTCGGCGCAGCCTCCGTAGGTGTTGGAGACGGCGGCGCTTCTTCCGACGAAACGCATCCCGCAACCACCATCAGCAGAAACACGAAGCCAGCCAGCCACAAAATGCCCCGTTTCGCGCCTTCCAAACTCATAATCCCCCTAAAATCGACTTGCGCCCTCCCGCAGTCATCCCAAAGATACTATAATTGAAGGTGCATATTACACCGCAGGAAGGCCAAATGCCGCCACTAGTTGACGCCCACACCCACCTGGACCACTACGAACCCGCCGAAATTCCCGGCATCCTGGAGCGCGCCGCCGCCGCCAACGTCCGGCTCATGGTCTGCGCCGGCACCACCCTCGTGTCCACCCGCAACTCCGTCGCCCTCGCCAACGAACACCGCCCCATCTACGCAGGCGTCGGCTTCCATCCCGCCGACCTTCAAGGCCCCATAACCTACGCCATCTACGACGAGTTCAAGTCCCTCGCCGAGAACAATCCCAAGGTGGTCTGCGTAAGCGAAATCGGCCTCGACTTCCTTCCCACTTCCCCCGATAAAGAAATCCAACTCCAGGCCTTCCGCGCCCAGATTCGCCTCGCTCTGGAACTCAACAAGCCCATCGTCTTTCACTCGCGGGAGTCCCACCCGGAGGTGCTGCAAACCCTGCGAGAGGAGGGAGCCGACGCCGTTGGAGGCGTGATGCACTACTTCCAAGGCGACGAAGCCACCGCCCGCGAGGCCATCGACCTGGGCTTCCGCATCTCTCTGGCCAAGCCCCTGCTGCGCCTGCCGGAGTTGCAGGAAGTCGCGAAGGTTCTGCCTTTGGAGCACATCGTGTTGGAGACGGACTCCGCGCCCCAGCCCTTCAAGAAATACCGCCGCAACTGGACGGAACCCCGCCACCTGGTTCAGATTTCAGAGAAGCTCGCGGAACTGAAGGGTATCCCCGTCGAAGAAGTCGTCCAAACCACCACCGACAACCTCCTCAACATCCTCGGTTTGAATGCCGACGTCTTGGAAACCGACGAAGGCGCCTAACCTTCCCGGTATCCCCCACCATCCCAATCATCTCCGTCCCAACTATCCCGCCGCCTTGGCGCCAACCGCCCATACAAGAACCGCGCCCCCACTACCGCCGCCGCCAGCAGCGCCGCCGACGCTAACAAAATGCTGTCCATACGCATGAACAGCTCGTCAGTCCTTCTCTCCTGAACCACCTGCCCGTCGCCCTGTGCTCGACCCTCCTCTGCCGTAACGTCGGATGTCTTTCCCTTGACGCCTTCACTCCGGCCACTTGACGGCTCATCCGGCGGAACGTAGCCGGAAGCCTGCCCCCACTCCCGCTCCAACCCGTCCTGGTCGAAACCGTACGTCTCCATCAGCGCGTCGTCGATGGACAACCCGTGCCCGAACTCCCACAGCAACTCCCTGAACTTCTCCGCTCCATATTTCTCGATAAGATGCGTCACCACGCTTTCCGACTTCCGGTAGAAATAGCTGATGTCCGACATCCGCCCCGTCATCGACTGCATCCCTCTTAGGGGAATTGTCCCTCCCCTCCGGTTTTCCAGCTGGGATGCCGGCCGCGCCCTCGATCCCGGCTCGGAGTAGCTGGCGAACCCTTCGTTCAACCAGGCCGGAATCGGTGGCGACGGATCGTGTATCACCGCGTCCAGCATCAGATGCGCCGCTTCGTGCACAATCAGCCCTTCCTTCAGCCCAATCCCCGCAAACAGGTTCCACTCCGAGAAGGCGAACCCGTGAAATATCTGCTCCTCGTCGATGGTCCTGCTCAGACGTGGAAAGGCTTCCCGCACTTCACTTTCCCGGTTATAAATCACCCCCAGCATCGGCTTTTCCGGCCCGCCGCCCAAAACCTCCTCCACCCACGCCAGCGATTCCACCAGCGACTCGGCAAATCTCTCCACCCGGTTTCTTGACAGATCGTGATATAGCAGCACAAGCGGCCCGGCGGTGACGGACTCCCATTCAAATCGCGTGTCCGTGTACAGCAGACTCTGACGCGGCGTCTCCGACACGTTGCCCGCCTCGTCTCGTACCGTATAGAAATACTCCAGCGACGCCAACGGCGGGATGTACGTCGCCCCGTCCGTCTCCAGCAGGTGCTCCGCCTCTATCCTCGTGCCCGGCTCCACCTCCAGATACACATAGTTCCACGGCCCGTCGTTGGCGTTGCGGAAGTTCAACTTGACCTCCACCACCGGCGACTCCGCCTCTACCTCCACGTTGAACGTCACCCCTTCCGCGAACCGCACCTGCGCGTCTTGCGACAGAACCTCCGGCCCGCCGCCGGAACCCTCGACGGCAAGCGTCGCGCCGACAATCAGCAGCGCCAGCGCAAAGACGATTATCGCCAAACGACGCGGACTCATCGACGCAAAATCCCTTCTATCAAAATAAACGTCAACTTTCCCATGTCCCTAATAGTATACGAAACATCGCCGCCAAAGGCTTCACCCACCCCCCCTTCGTAACCGCTGCTCCCATCTTGAGATAGGGTGGGGGCCGTTGCCAAACACCCCGTCCAACCCTTAGCCTAGATACCCACATCCCCCAAGGAGCGTCGCCCGTGGTCAACATACCCGAATCCTTCATCCAGGAAATGATAGCCCACGCCAACGAGGAATTCCCCAACGAATGCTGCGGCGTCCTCGCCGGCGCTAGCGAAAAATTCCTCAAGCGCTTCCCCATGACCAACGTGGACGCCAGCCCCTACCGCTTCAGCTGGGACCACCAGGAGCTCTTCCACGTCTGGCGCGAAATGGAGGACAACGACTGGGAGCATCGCGCCGTCTACCACTCCCACACCCACAGCCCCGCCTACCCCTCCGACACCGACGTCCGCCTCGCCGGCTGGCCCGAAGCCTACTACGTCATCGTCTCCCTCCAGGACAGGGAAAACCCCGTCGTCCGCGCCTTTCGCATCATCGACGGCCAGATCTCCGAAGAAGAACTGGTCGTCGTCTAACCACCAATTGCCACATCCCGCCTGCCGTGCTAGTCTAAAGACAACCCTCCCCGTCCAGGAATCGCCATGAAAGAAGTCATCCAGGAAGCCGTCAACCTTCTCGAAAAGGGGGAGCACTGCGTCCTCGCCACCGTCGTCAGGACCCGCGGCTCCACCCCCCAGAAGGCCGGAGCCAAGCTCCTCGTCCGTAAGGACGGCTCCGGCGTCGGCACCCTCGGCGGCGGCTGCGTCGAGGGCGACATCTGGTTCGCCGCCAAGGAAATCATGCGCTACAAGGGCGGGCCGGAGTTCAAGGACTATTTTCTCAACGAAGAAATCGCCGCCCGCGACGGCCTCGTTTGCGGCGGCTCCATGTACTTCTTCCTCGACCCCCTCTGGGCGGACACCGACTTCCTCCCCTTTGCCAAGGAAGCCCTGAACGCCTACGACGGCGGCCCTATCATCGGCATCGCCACCGTCGTACAATCCCCCAACGCCGACCTGCTCGGCGCCCGCTTCATGCTCCGTGAGGACGGCTCAACCCAGGGGTCTCTGGGCGATCCCGAAATAGAAACGCTGGCCCTGGACGCCATCCGTCAGGTGTCCAGCCTGGGCAAGAACGACACCGTTCTCACCTCGGGCGGCACCGAGCTTTTCGTCGAAGGCTTCACCACCCCGCCAACCCTCGTCATCATGGGCGGCGGGCACATCGGAAAGGCCACCTCCACCCTCGCCGCGTCCCTCGGCTTCCGCATCTACGTCGTCGACGACAGGCCTGAATTCGCCAACGCCGAACGCTTCCCGGAGGCCGCCGGAACCGTCATTGCCCCCTACGCGGAAGGACTGGCTCAGGTGCCCATCAACGCCAACACCTACGTCGTCGTAGCCACCCGCGGCCATAGACAGGACGACTACGCCCTCGAAGCCGCCATCCAGACCCCCGCAACCTACGTCGGACTCCTCGGCTCCAAGCGCAAGACCTTGCTCATCTACCGGCACCTGCTGGAAAAGGGATACCCTCCCGAAGTCCTGCGAGCCGTCCGCTCCCCGATGGGCCTGGACATAGGCGCGCTGACGCCGGAGGAGATAGCAGTCAGCATAATGTCGGAGATAATCATGGAGCGACGAGGCGGACAGGGCGGCAAGATGCAGATGGAAGACCGCTACTTCAACCGCGCCCTGGAACAGGCAAAAGCGCAAGCGAAGGCGACCCCGTGGCCAGCGTCGGCGCCGTCCTCCTAGCCGCCGGCCTCGGACAACGCATGGGTCGCCCCAAGGCCCTGCTTCCGTGGCAGGGCGTCACCCTAATCACCTACCAGATTCGCACTCTACGCCGCGCCGGCCTCAGGCCCATCGCCGTTGTCCTGGGACACCAAGCCAACGAAATAGGACGCTACGTCGATAACGAATACGGCGCGACCATGCTCATCAACCCCTTCTACCAGAGGGGGAAAACGACCTCCCTCAAGACCGGCCTCCGGGCCTTGGACCCCAACAAGACCGACTCCGTCCTCATTCTCAACGTGGACCAGCCCCGTAACGAGGAAACCATCGAAACCATCATCGACCACCACCAACGCAACTCCTCCCTAATCACCATCCCCACCTACAACCGCAAGCGCGGCCATCCCGTCATCGTCTCCCTCAAGCTCATGGGTGAGCTGATGGCTGTTACCGAAGCGCGTCAGGGACTCAAATCAGTCATGCGCGCCCACGCAAAAGAAATCAGCCTGGTGGAAATGGGCACCGACGAAATCCTCCTCGACCTCAACACCCCCCAAGACTACAAGTCCGCCCTCCAAAAACACCCCTAACAAACCCTCTTACCTCTTCCCCCTTGACGGGGGAAGATTGAGATGGGGGTGACTCTACCCTACCCGATCAACACCCGCGCCGCCCCGTCCGTAAGCCACGTTATCAGCCTCGGCGCCACCCCCAACGCCAACACCGACGCCGCACTCACCGCCAACGCAACCCCGAAAGCCGCCGAAACCCTCAGCTTCTTCTTGTCGCTCGCCTCGCCCATGTACATCAGCCGCACAATCCGCAGGTAGTAGTAGGCCGAAATCACGCTGTTGACCACCCCCGCCACCGCCAGCCACGCCAGCCCGCTCTGCACCGCCGACGTGAACAGGAATATCTTGCCGATGAACAACCCCGTCGGCGGAATCCCAATCAGCGACACCAGCGCAAACGCCAAGGCGCCCGCCAGGAACGGCGACCGGCGCGACAGCCCGCTATAGTCGTCAATCTCCCGCGTCTCCAGCTTGTTCGCCACCACCATCACCACGAAGAACGCCGTCAGGTTCGTAACCGCGTACGCCCCCAGGTAGAAAAGCAGGCTCCCCGGCCCCGCCGCCGTCCCGTCCCCGTCTATCCTGGAAGCCACCGCCGCCAGCCCCACCAGCATATACCCCGCGTGCGCCACCGTGCTGTACGCCAGCAGCCGCTTGATGTTGCTCTGCACCATCGCCATCAGGTTCCCCAACGTCATTGAGACGACGGCGAGAATCGCGAACAGCATCGACCAGTCAAGCTCCACCGAAGGAAACGCCGTGTAGAAGACCCTCATCAGTATCGCGAACCCCGCCGCCTTGCTCGCCACCGAGAGGAACGCCACCACGGGCGTCGGCCCGCCCTGGTACACGTCCGGCGCCCACATATGGAAGGGCGCCGCCGAAATCTTGAACCCGAACCCCGCCACAATCAGTATCACCCCCACCAACAGGGCAACGCCGCCGAAGGGAATCGACCCGTCCACGGACGTTGCCAGAGCCGCGCCAATCTCCGACAGATACGTAGTTCCCGTAATCCCGTAGACCAGCACCATCCCGTACAGCAGCAGCGCCGAGCTTACGCCGCTGAGAATAAGGAACTTCAGTCCCGCCTCGCCGCCCCGCGGCGTCATCCGGAACGTCGCAAGAGCAATCATCGGAAGCGCCGAAAGCTCCAACGCTACGTACAGCGTTATCAACTCCGTCGCCGACGCCAGCAGCATCATCCCCGTCGCCGAAAGCAGAATCAGCCCGATGAACTCCCCCCGAAGCCTGGGCAGCCGCTTGGAATAGTCCACCGACGCCGCCAGCAACAGCCCCGTCACTCCCAGAATCAGGAACTTGAAGAACAGCGCGAACCTGTCAATCGAAAGCGCCCCCATCACTCCAACCAAACGGCTGTATCTCTCCTCCGACGAAACTTCCCCCCACAGCACGATGCTCAACGCCAAAGGAAGCGCCAGCCCCGCCACCGCAACCAGCGTCAGCAGCGCCTTCCGACGCGTCACCAGGTCCAGGGCCATCACCAACAGCGCCAGCCCCACGAGGCTGATTTCCGGCGAAAGCAGATATACGTCGTGACCTGTCATCGTTCTATCCGCCCGTCATCGCTGGTAGCGAGGCCAAGCCCGCGTTGAAGACATCGGTGAGAAGGGAAGGATACACGCCCACAACAACGATGCTGATTATCAGCAGCGCCATCGGTATCCGCTCCACCCAGTTGCTTGGCGTTACGTGGGCGAACCTCTCCCTCGTCGGACCGAAAAGCGCCCGTTGCAGCATCCATAGAATATACCCCGCCGCAATCACAATCCCGAAGGCCCCGAAGGCCGTCAGCCACGGGAACGCCTTGAACGCTCCGAGGAACACCAGAATTTCCGAAACAAACCCGCTCAGCCCCGGCAGCCCCAGCGACGCCAGCCCCGCAATGACGAAAGCCACCGCCAGGAAGGGCATCCGCTGCGCCAACCCCCCCAGGTCGGGAATGTACCGGGTATGCGTTCGTTCGTACAGCACCCCCACGCACAGGAACAGCAGCCCCGTGATAGTCCCGTGGGTAAACAGCTGCATAGCGGCGCCCGTAAGCCCCAGGTTGGAGTAGGTCCCGGCGGCCATTCCCACCGCTCCGATTCCCAACACGACCAGCCCCATGTGACTCACGCTGCTGTACGCAATCAGCCGCTTCAAGTCCGTCTGACGCAGCGTCACCACGGCGGCATATAAGATCGTCACCACCGCCAAAACCGTCAATATCAGCGCATAATCGATGGTCATGTCCGGGAACATCCCCACCGTTATTCGCAGCAGCCCGTAGCCGCCCATCTTCAGCAGCACCCCCGCCAACATCATGCTCACCGCCGTCGGCGCGTCCGTGTGAGCGTCCGGCAGCCACGTGTGCACGGGCAGCAGGGGCAACTTCACCGCGAAGGCCACGAAGAAGAACCAGAACACCACGGAAATCGGAATCACCGTCAACGCCAGGTCCGCCCCACTCTCCGCCCATCCGATCATGTCCAGTTGCGCGCCCCCGTCCGCCAGGAACAGCGCGAGGATGCTCACCAGCATGAACGCGCTGCCGAGGAATGTAAACACCAGGAACTTCATCGCCGAGTATTCCTTCCGACCCGACCCCCATATCGAAATCAGGAAGTACATCGGAATCAGCTCCAGCTCCCAGAACAGGAAGAACAGCAGGAAGTCCAGCGATACGAATACCCCCATCACCGCCGTTTGCAGGACGAGGAGCCAGACGAAGTATTCCTTCACCCGCATCTTGATGCTCCACGATGCGAGCACTGCGCACAACCCCAGCAATCCGGTCAGCAACACGAGCGGCGCGCTTAGTCCGTCAACGCCAAGCTGGTATTGAGCCGTGAACACTTCGGTGGAAATCCACTCGAACCGGTCGAGAAGCTGGAATCTATCGTTGCTGTCCACTTCGTAGCGAAGGAACACTAACGCCGCCAGCGCGAAGTCCGCCAGCGCCACCCCAAGGGCCGTCAGCCGAACCCACCGGTCCGTTCGCGCGAATACGAGCAGCAGTATCGCCCCCGCGAGGGGAAGAAAAACAACCGCCGTCAATATGCCGTCAAACTCGTTCAATTCGGCCTAACCCCAAACAAGATACGCCACCAGAATTGCCACAATTCCCGTCGTTATCCCCACGCCGTAGAACTGCGCCTGCCCGCTTTGCAGCCGTCCGAAGGCCCACCCCAGGTTTCGGGAAATCCACCCCGCCGCGTCCACGATGCTATCCACGACCTGCTGGTCGAACCACTCCAGGAATCCCCCAAACTTGCCGTAGAACCCCTTGGATACCAGCTTGTCCTCGTACAACTCGTCGAAATAATACTTCCCCTCCACCGTCCTGCGCACCGGCTCTACGGCTCTCTCCACGCCGGGCCCCGCCCTCTTCCCCTTCACGTACATCGCCGTCGCCAGCCCAATGAACCCCAGCGCGACGATGGTCGTAACCGCCGCCAGCACGCTGTTCAACGGCAGAACCTTCCCGTGCTCAACCACCGGCGGGACGACGAATTCGCTGAACCAGTGCACCGGTATTCCAAACAGCCACGCCTGCGGATTGACGAAGTATCCCCCAACAACAGCCCCCACTCCCAAAACCGCCATCGGCGCAACCATCACCCAAGGCGACTCCGCCAGATGCACCTTCCCGCCATGCGATTCCTCAGCAGGAATATCCTGCTCCTTCTCCTCCGCCTCGACGCCGCCTCGGAACTGCCCGTGGAACGTCATGTACATCATGCGGAATGTGTAGAAGGCCGTCATCGCCACGCTAACCGCCAGCAGCCAGAACACCGCCGTGTCCACCAACGAGCCGCCCTTCCACGCGTACCCCAGAATCTCATCCTTGCTCCAGAACCCCGCAAACGGGAATATCCCCACCAGGCTCAACGAACCCACCATCATCAACCCGTAAGTCCACGGCATAATCTTCCGCAGACCCCCCATGTACCTCATGTCGAAGGTGCCCGTGGCGTGGTTGACGCTTCCCGCCCCCAAAAACAGCAGCGCCTTGAAGAAGGCGTGGGTGAACAGATGAAATATCGCTGCCCCGTATGCGCCGATGCCCAACGCCGCCATCATGTACCCAAGCTGGCTGATGGTCGAATACGCCAATACCCGCTTGATGTCCTTCATCACCAACCCCATGCTCGCCGCGAACAGGGCCGTGAATGCCCCCACCAGCGCCACCACCGCCATAGCCTCCGTCGATGCCTCAAACACCGGGAAGAAACGCGCCACCAGGAACACCCCCGCCGCCACCATCGTCGCCGCGTGAATCAGCGCGCTCACCGGCGTTGGGCCTTCCATCGCGTCGGGCAGCCACACGTGAAGCGGAAACTGCGCCGACTTCCCCGCCGCGCCTGCGAATATCCCCAACGCGACCCACGTCAGCCCCAACCCGCCCAACGCAGCCATCGCCCCCGACGTTACCAACGGCGCCGCCGCTTGAATGTCGGCGATGCTCAACGGGTCCAGCCCCTGCTCCATGAACGCCGCCCGGTTGAAGAACAGGTACAGAATCGCCAGCAGGAACCCGAAGTCCCCGATGCGCGTGACCAGGAACGCCTTCTTAGCCGCCGCTGCCGCCGATGGGCGATGCGTCCAGAATCCGATGAGCAGGTACGAACCCAGCCCCACCAACTCCCACATGACGAATAGCTGGATGATATTCTCCGCTATCACCAGCCCGATCATTGCCGCCGAGAACAGGGACATATACGCGAAATAACGCACGTATCCCGGGTCGCCCTTCATGTACCCGTGGGAGTACACCTGCACCATCAGGCTGACAGCCGTCACCACCACCAGCATGATCGCAGTCAGCGAATCCACCATCAACCCGAACCGGATCTCCATACCGATGAAGGTCAACCACGTATACTCGCCGAAGAAATGCGTCCCGTTATCAATCACCGAAACCAGCGTCCACACCGAAAGCGCCAGCGCCGCCCCCAATGTCGCCACAATCACCACCGCCGCAATGCCGGGCCTGTGGTTGAAGAACGGACTCACCACCAACGCATTGACCGCCAACGCCACCACCGGCAGGAAGAAAATCGCCCAAACCGCCCCCTCCGAAATCACCTCACCACCCCTTTCTCCCCCCTTATCCCTTCACCCGCCCCGTCATTCCTGCACCTCATACCGTCATTCCCGCGCAGGCGGGAATCCATCTTCCCCCTCTCCCTTGAGGGAGAGGGTTGGGGTGAGGGTGACAACACAATAATCCCACTCATCCTACAGCTTCCTCAAAATCTCCTCGGCCACGTGCTCCCGACCTCGCGGCACCATCACGCGGAACGTCGCCCGCTCCTGCCAGTCCAGAATGTCACCCTCCGGCAGCAGTCGAACCGGCAGCCCCTCCGCCTCGATAACCTCTTTCCACATCTCCGCCACCGTCAGGTTTGGCGCCTTCATAAAGTCCACCCACATAATCGCCTACCGCTCCATCAGATTGGCTTGGCTTATGTCCACCGTCTCCCGGCTCCGGTAGAACGCTATTACGATGCCCAGCCCCAACGCAATCTCCGCAGCCGCCACCACGATGATGAACAGCGCGAAAACCTGTCCCGTCAGCAGCGTCTGCATCACCGACTCCGCCGCCACTCCCGCCTGCGCCACCGCTTCGCGGCTGGCCACGTACCGCGACATCGTCACCGCCGCCAGAATCACCGCCGTGAACATCAATTCCAACGACATCAGCACGATAATCACGTTCCGTCGGGCCAGAACGCCGTACAGCCCGATGGCGAAGATAATCGCCGAGAGAATCAGAAACTTTTCCAGGTCCACCCTATCTCTCCCTCACCAGGGATAGCGCGCCGATAATCGAAGCCAGCAGCAGCACTCCCGCCGCGGCGAAGGCCAGCGCGTAGTTCTCCAGCAACAGCTTCGATAGCGTGAACGTGTTGTCCCTGAACGCAACGTCCTCCACCGCAGTCCCGTCTATCGCCGGCAGGTCGGCAATCAGCCTCCAGTCCGTGTCTATGAACACGAACGCCAACGCCGTCAACAGCAACGCCGGAAGCAGAACCGCCGCGAACTGGAGCCGATTCGGAAGATTCCCCTCCTGCACGTTCTGCGTCAGCATAATCGCGAAGATAATCAAAATGCTGATGGCTCCGGCGTAGATGAGCACCTGCACTATTCCCAAAAACTCCGCCGCCAGCATAAAAAACAGCCCCGCCACGGTGAGGAACACCAGCACCAGCAGCAGCGCCGACCGGAACACGTCCCGCAGCAGCACCACGCCCAACGCGCCGACTACCGCGACCGCGGCCAGCGCCCAGAATATCAAGTCCTGGAACAGCATCGCCTAGCCTTCCGCCTGCCCGTCGTCGGCCTCAGCGCTCACCCTTGCAGGACGGAATTGAATCCGCGCCCCCGCCTTCTCCTTCTGGCGCCAAGCCCAATCTTCCCGGCCCACCTCGCGCCAGTCCAACGCCTTGTCCTTGTGCGGGTCGTACCCCGATCCCTCCAACTGCGGACGGAACCAGGTGCTCGGCTTCTTCACCGCCTCCCGCAGCTCGTCCACCGTAATCACCAACGACTGCCGCTCATACTGCCCCCGTTCAAACCCGCTCCCCATGAACAGCGCGTCATACGGACACGCCTCCACGCACAGCCCGCAGAACATACACCGCCCGATGTCGATGTCGAAAACGTCGATGTCGTAGTGCCCGCCCTCCTGGGGCGACCTGCCGCCCTCGCTCGTCACAATCTTGATTATCCCCAACGGGCAGTATTTGGCGCAGGAAGCGCATCCCGTGCACCGCTCCTCGTACCACGCGAACTCCTCCCCCCGGAACCGGGGATGCTGCGGTATCCGCTCCTCCGGGTACTGAATCGTAAACGGCGGACGGATGAAATTCTTGAGCGTCACCAACAGACCCTTGGCCAGTCCGAATCCATACATCTAGTCCACCTCCATTGCCTGCGGCGACGGCGCGGCCTTCTGGAACACCGGCTCCGGCACCCGCACTTTCTCCCGGCTGAAACGCCCGAATATCCCAATCGCAACCAACGCCACCGGTATGTTTATCGCCGCCATTATCCACAATTCGTTGCGGGTCAACTCCCCTGGCACGTCCGCCTGGTAGAACCCGAAGAAGTACACCTGCACCGCCGTCACCAGGAAGTTTATCAGCGCCAGAGGCAGGAGGAATTTCCACGCGAACGCCATTATCTGGTCGATGCGAAGCCGGGGGAACGTCGCCCGAATCCAGATGAACAAAAGCACGAACCCCGCCAGCTTCACCAGGAACCAGAAAGCCCCCAGCTGGCCCGACCAGAACGGGCCCGACCATCCGCCAAGGAATATCGTCGCCAGGAACCCCGAAGCCGCCAGCACCCCCGCCATCTCCGCCGCCTGAATCAACGCGAACTTTATCCCGCTGTACTCCGTGTGATACCCGGCGATTATCTCCGATTCCGCTTCCAGAATGTCGAAGGGCGTCCGGTTCAACTCTGCCGAAATCCCCAGCATGAACACCAGCGCCCCCAGCGGCTGCACCAGCAGGAACGGCACCGTTTGCGCCTCCACCACCGAAACCAGCGACATCGACCCCACAATCAGTACCACGCCCACCAGCGAAAGCACCAGCGGAATTTCGTAGCTTATCAGCATCGCCACGCCCCGCATCGCGCCGAACATAGCGTACTTGTTGGCCGACGACCACCCCGCCATGAAAATCGCAATCGTGCTCATTGAGCTGACCGCCACGATGTACAGTATGCCCACGTTCAGGTTCACCAGATACGTGTTCCGCGCGAAGGGCATCACCGCCAGGCTCAACAGCAGCGCCATCAGCATGATGACCGGCACCAGCGTGAAGGCCAGCCTGTCCGCGGCGTGAGGAACGATGTCCTCCTTGATAATCAGCTTCAACAGGTCCGCGATGGGCTGGAGAATCCCCCAAGGCCCCCACCGGTTCGGCCCCCGCCGCGCCTGGAACCGCGCCAGCAGCCTCCGCTCCGACCAGACGAACACCGCCGCCCCCAGCAAGGCCGCGTTCACCAGAATGAACATGATGGCGAATCCCGCCACGAAGTACGCGGCCCACTCGAAGCCTCCGGGCAGAATCCCGTCTCCCCGACACCAGCCGGCGTTCCCTTCGTTGCCGCCCAAGAAGCAGTAGACCTCCCGGAACACCACGTTTTCCTGCAGGAAAGGCGTCATCAGCGGTCAACCTCTCCCATGTTAATATCGATGCTGCCCAGCGTCACAATCATGTCCGCCAGCTTCCACCCCACCAACAGTTCCCTCAGCACTGTCAGATTTATCAACGAAGGCGACCGTATCTTGCAACGATACGGCGCGATACTGCCGTCGCTAACCAGATAGAACGCCAACTCCCCCTTCGGGGCCTCCACCCGCCCGTAGGCCTCCGCGCCCGCCGGCGGACGAAGCACGAAGGGCAGTTCCGTCCTGACCGGCCCCTCCGCCAACGGTTTCTTCTCCTCTACCCGGTCGATGATCAACCCTACCGACTCTGAATCAACGTCCGCCCGCACAGGGCCCGGCCGGATCTCCTCCACGCACTGCTCAACTATGCGAAGACTCTGCTTCACTTCCTCGATTCGCACCCTGAATCGGTCGTAGTTATCCCCCCGCTCGCCCACCGGCACGTCGAACTCCAATCGGTCGTAAACGTCATACGGATCCATCTTGCGCCAATCCCACGCCACCCCGCTCGCTCTCAATACGGGACCACTGACCGAACTCGCAATCGCCGAATCCGCCGAAAGAACGCCCACGTTCTTCGTCCGCACCAGCACAATCTCGTTCTTCATCAAAAGCTGCTCCAACTCCTGGAGCAGAATGGGCGCCTCTTCCATGAGGTCGTCCAACGCGTGCCAGAAGTCCGGCGGCGCGTCGCTGAACACCCCGCCAGGCCTCATGTAGCTCACGGTTATTCGTGCGCCGCATAGCATCTCGAACAGGTCCAGAATCTTCTCCCGAAAGCGGAAGCAATACATCAACGGCGTCGCCAATGCGCCCAAGTCCTGAAGCAGGAACCCCGTCGCCACCAGATGACTCGCCGCCCTCTGAAGCTCTGCCGCGAGCACTCGCAGGTATTGGCCTCGAAGGGGAACCTCCACCCCCAGCATCTTCTCTACGGCAAGGCAATAGGCCTGGTTGTTCGTCATCGACGCCACGTAGTCCAGCCGGTCCGTCAGCGTCAACACCTGCACGTAGTTCCGCTCTTCCGCCAGCTTCTCCGACCCACGATGCAGGTAGCCGAAGACCGGCTCCACGTCCACAATCACCTCGCCGTCGAACGTCACCCGCAGCCTCAGCACGCCGTGGGTGCTCGGATGCTGCGGCCCGATGTTTATCGTTACGGGTTCGGTGCGAATGGCCATGACGCCTCTAGTACGTCACCACGTCTTCGAAATCCTTGCGCTGGGGATGGCCGGGAAAGCCCTCCCACAACATTATCCGCTTCAAATTCGGATGCCCCTCGAAGGACACCCCCATCAGGTCGTATATCTCCCGCTCCTGGAAGTCCGCCCCAGGCCATACTGATACAACCGACGGCGCCGTCGGTTCTTCACGAGAATACAACCGCGTCTTCACCACCGCACTCTGATTATGCTCAAAGGAAGTCAGATGGTACACCACTTCGAAATACGACACGTAGTCTACCGCGGACACCGCGCTCAGGAAGTTGAAGGCCAACCCGGGTTCGCCCCTGAGAAACTCCGCCACCTCCCGCACCTCCGACGGCGCAACCCACAAAGAATCGCCCTCGTACCCGGTAACGGCGTCAGGAAACTTCCGGCGCACGTACCCGGCCAACTCTTCGCCCTGCACCGCCCGCGTCATTACAGCCCCGCCGGCCTCCCCTTCAGGCTGTACCGCTTTATCTTCTCGTGGAGCTGCATGATTCCGTACAGAAGCGCGTCGGGACGGGGCGGACATCCCGGCACGTAAACGTCCACCGGCACGATGTGATTCACCCCCGGCACCACGCTGTAGCAGGAATAGTACGGCCCGCCGCTGGTGGCGCAGACCCCCATCGAAATGACCCACTTCGGCTCGCCCATCTGGTCGTAGATGCGACGAATCGCCGGCGCCATCTTCCACGTCACTGTGCCTGCGACTATCATCAGGTCCGCCTGCCGCGGCGTAGCCCGGAACGCCTCCATCCCGAAGCGCGCAATGTCGAACCGAGACATGGCCGTCGCCATCATCTCGAAGGCGCAGCAGGCCAGCCCGAAGGCCACCGGCCACAGCGCCGACTTCCGCCCCCAGTTCAGCAAAGCGTCCACCGACGTCACCATCAGGTTGCGCTGAAGGTCGTCGGGCACCTGAATCAACGGCTCCGGGTATGGCTTCTGATGGGTGTGCCGCATTTCCTCGATGACGGCCCCCTCCTCGAAGTCCAGCCTCCGCGCCTGCGCCTCCAACGATAGTCCGTTATCCATGTTCATCACCCTAGCTCCACTCCAAATCGCGCTTCCGCCACGCGTACACCCACCCGAACCCAAGAATCGCGATGAAGGCTGCCATCTCTATCAGCGCGAAAAGCCCCAGCTTCCCCATCCGCACGGCCCACGGATAGATGAAAATCACCGCCACGTCGAATATCACGAACAGCAGCGCGTACATATAATAACGGAAGTTGAACTGCGACCAACGCCCGCCGATGGTCTGCATGCCGCATTCGTAGATGTCCTGCTTGACGGCGGTCGGCTTCTGCGGACGCACGCCCAGCCGGTACAGCATGAACGAGAGAACCAGCATGCTGGTCGGAACGATGAACGCCACCACGACGAAGATGGCTATCAGGCCGTACTGGCGGAAATAATCTTCAAGCACGGATTGCCCACCTGAAAGGGGGATACCGCAATATAGCACACCCGCCCCCCCTTAGCAACAAAAAATGTCTCCCCATCCGATATAATCCCCCCATGCTCATAGACCTACACACCCACACGGCGCCTCTATCCTACGACGCCCTCCAGACCCCCGAGCAGCTCGTACTAGAAGCCAAGGGCCTCGGACTGGACGGGCTTTGCCTCACCGAGCACGACGCCTTCTGGGACCTTGACGATCTGGTCCGCCTCCAACGCCGGCACAACATTCTCTTACTACCCGGCTGCGAAATAAACACGGAAGAGGGACACTTCCTCGCCTTCGGGCTGAAGGAATACGTCTTCGGAATGCACAAACTACCCTTCCTATACAAGCAGGTGGAATCCGTCGGCGGCGTCCTCATAGCGGCCCATCCCTATCGAAGACGAAACATCCGCAACCACTCCGAAACCGACCTATCTTCCAAGGTCCAACAAGCCGCATCCGAAAGGACCTTTCGCCACTGCCACGCTATAGAGACTCTCAACGGACGCGGCTACGACGTCGAAAACGCCTTCTCATCAAAACTTGCCGCCGCACTGAGACTCCCCGCCGTTGGCGGCAGCGACTCCCACGCCCCCGGCGACCTGGGCACCTGCGCCACCCGCTTCAGCGCCAGAATTCGCAACCTGGACGACCTAATCTCCGCCCTCCGCCACGGCCACTACACCCCCATCTCCCTCAACCCACCCTAGCCACTCCACCTCCGCTCACCCTGAGCCACACCCTCTGTCATTCCGGCGAAAGCCGGAATCCAGTCTCCCCGCTAACCCTAGCCACCCCATCCACCGCTCACCCTGAGCCTGTCGAAGGGTCGAGCGCCCACCCGCCATTCCCACAACTCTCTTTCGTCATTCCCGTGAAAACGGGAATCTAGGGGTGGGGCTGACCCCCTACCTCAAAACCGCCGCCCGCGCCACCAGCAGCTCCAACGCCAAATCCTCATCCTGCCGCCCCTGCTTGACGGCCAAATCCATCTCCAACAGGCAAGCGTACAACCCCCTCAACCGGGGCCACGAAAACCGCCGCGCCTGCTCCAACGTCTTTCTCACCGCGAAGTCCGCCCTCAGTTCCAGCCGACGCCCCATCTCGCCGCGCGGCACGCCCGTCTCCACCAACTCCTTCGCCACCGTCACCAGCCGCAGCTGCCGCGCAATCATCGCCTGGATGTACGGCAGCGCCGCCCCGTCGTTTCGCAGCTTTCCTAACAGTCTCAGCGCCAACGATGAATTTCCCTGGACGATTGCGTCCACCGCCGCGAAGATGCTCGCCTCCCGCACCTGCGCCACCATCCGCCGCACGTGCCCTTCGTCGATTTGCTGTCCCCCGGCGTACAGCGACAACTTCTCCAACTCCGTGTCCAACAGCCGCAGATTCGGCCCCACGTACTGGTTCAGCATTCGCAGCGCACCAGGCGATATGCTCGCGCCCTTGGCCTTAGCCCTGTTTCGAATCCACCGCGCCAACTCCTCCCCTCGCGGCACTGGAAGCCGACGCACCTCCGTATTTCCCCCAAGCCCCCTCAACAACGGGTTATTCGCCCGAAGCATCTCGTCCACGAAGACCAGATGGGTCGTGGAAGGAACCTCTCCCGCATACTCACCCAATCCTTCCCACTGCGCCAGCCGGTTCCTCGACGAACCGCCGCCGCGCCGCCGCGACCCTCCGCGCGCCTCGAATGATCCCAACAGCCCTTCCACCACCACCAGCCGATGCTCCGCCAGAAACGGCATCGCGCTGCTGACCGCCCGCAATTCCTCCAACCTCACTGAATTCCCGGACAGCAGATGCGTGTTGCTCTCCAGCAGTTCCTCCGGCCCCAGTCCCCGCCGCACCTCGGCCAAAGCCTCCGCAACCAGAAAAGAATCCCCGTGCAACACTAAAACCGGCACTTGAACATTCCCCCCATTAGACAGCGTTGCGCAAATCTTAACCCAAAACCCTCCCCATAGCGACAACCTCCCCGACGTCCCCATGTGACATCTACCCATTGCCACGCCCCACCCTTCTCCATTATGATTACTTCGTGAATTCAACCTTGAACAGGAACAGATACTCAGTATCGTAAAAAGCGCTCATTTACCCCCAAATTTCGTTGAAACAATTATTTATACCTGAGTTGTTTCGCGTCAGGCACGAATTGATCTGAATTGTTTGACAAAACAATTCCTTCTCCAAGCCTGACGCAACAAAAACAATTCCCTATTGTTTCCTATTGTATTAGAGATACAGTATCAATAAACTAATTTCACCTCCTCCTCCGCTCACCCTGAACCTGTCCTGAGCTTGTCGAAGGGTCGAGGGGATCCCGTCATTCCAGCGCAGGCGGGAATCCATCCTCTCTTATTTCTTACCCCTTGATGGAGACCTTTTCATAACTACCAGCGATAGGGCTGTTTGGATATTGTTCGCAAAAATCATTCCTAAATTCCCAATTCTGGATTTCTGTTTGAGTCCAAATAGGGGTTATGCAAAGGTATCCTCAATGGAGAAGGGAAGGAATGAGGGCTCGCTCAGGAGAGGGGGTACGCAGGGGTTTCCATTTGAGGGGATTGATTCCGGTGTCCGGCAGGTGGGGGAGAGAGTTTCAGGAAGGGTTGTTGCGGTAGTCGGCGATGCCGTCGTCGAGGGTGGCCCAGGGAAGTAGGGCGCACTTGACGCGGATGGGGAATTGGCGGACGCCCTGGAGGGCTTCCATGTCGCCGATCTGATCCAGTTCGTCGTCAGTTAGCTCCTTGCCGCGGAGGAGGCTGCGGAGGAGTTGGGAGAGTTCTTCGGCTTCGGGAAGGGTCTTGTCCTTCACGAGGACGGTGAGGATGGAGGCGGAGGCTTGACTGATGGAGCAGCCCTGTCCGTGGAAGGCGACGGACTCGATTTTGTCGTCGGCGTCGAGGTTGAGGCCGATTATCACTTCGTCGCCGCAGAAGGGGTTGAAGCCGCGGGAGGAGACGTGGGGGTTGGGGATTTCGCCGTGGTTTCTGGGGTTGCGGTAGTGGTCGAGGATGACTTCCTGGTACAGGTCGTCAAGCTGGGCTGGGTGGATTTCTTGCATGGCGGGCGAGGGAGTCTAGCGCTTGCTGAAGTAGCGGAGAGCATCCTTGAGGGTGGCCACGAGGAGGTCGACTTCGTCGGTGGTGTTGTAGACGTAGAAGCTGGCGCGGGCGGTGGCGGCAACGCCGAGGCGGTCGCGGACGAGGGGCATGGCGCAGTGGTGTCCGGCGCGGATGGCGATGCCGGCCTGGTCGAGGATGGTGCCGAGGTCGTGGGGGTGGATATGGGGGGAGGAGAAGGAGACGATGCCGCCGCGCTGGGCGGGGTCGGTGGGGCCGTAGAAGGCGAATTCTTCAGCCAGCGGCTTGAGGGCTTCGAGGGCATACTGGGTGATTTCCGTCTCGTGGCGGTGGACGTTTTCCATGCCGAGGGCTTCGAGGTAGTCGACGGCGGCTCCGAATCCGATGGAGCCGGCGATGTTGGGGGTTCCAGCCTCGAAGCGCATGGGCAGGTCGTTCCAGGTGGCTCCCTCGTAGGTCACTTCCTGAACCATATCTCCGCCGGTAAGGAAGGGTTCCATCTGCTCGAGAACGTCAGGCTTGACGTAGAGGCCGCCTATGCCGGTGGGGCCGAGCATCTTGTGGCTGGAGAAGGCGAGGAAGTCGCAGTCCAGGTCGGTGACGTCCACGGGCAGGTGGGGAACGCTCTGGGCGGCGTCGATGAGGACGTGGGCGCCGACGGCGTGGGCCCTGGCGGCGATGTCCTTGACGGGGTTGATGGAGCCAAGGACGTTGGACATATGGGTCATGGCCACGAGGTTCGTCTGGTGGTTGATGAGGTTGTCTATGTCCGACAGGTCGAGGGTTCCTTCGTCGGTGACGGGGATGAAGCGGAGGGTGGCGTTTCTGGCCTTGGCAAGCTGCTGCCAGGGGACGAGGTTGCTGTGATGCTCCATTTCGGTGGTTAGAATTTCGTCGCCGGCGTTGACGTTGGCTCGTGCCCAGGTGTTGGCGACGAGGTTAATGCCCTCGGTGGTGTTGCGGACGTAGATGAGGTTTTCGGAGGAGGGCGAGCCGATGAAGCGGGCGATTTTCTCACGGGCCTCCTCGTAGCGCTGGGTGGACTCCATGCTGAGGGCGTGGACGCCGCGGTGGACGTTGGAGTTGTAGCCCTCGTAGTAGTCGACGAGGGTCTGGATGACGGAGGTCGGCTTCTGGGAGGTGGCGGCGTTGTCCAGGTAGACAAGGGGCTTGCCGTAGACAAGCTTGGAGAGGACGGGGAAGTCCTGTCTTATTTTCGCAACGTCGAGCATATTCGCTTCCTAAAGGGTTGGCAGCTTGTCTTCCACAAGGTTGTTGACAAGAGACTTGACGGTTGGGTTGGGGATGGCGTCGATGATTTCCTGGGCGAAACCACGAACGAGCAGGCGGCGGGCCTGCTCCTGGTCGATGCCGCGGCTTTGGAGATAGAAGAGGCTGTTTTCGTCAATCTGACCGCTGGCGGCGCCGTGACCGCACTTGACGTCGTCGGCGTAGATCCAGAAGGCGGGCTTGACGTTGACCTGGGCCTTGTCGGAGAGGAGGAGATTCTTGTCCTCCTGCTTGGCGTCGACCTTCTGGGCGTCCTTGCGGACGGTGATGCTGCCGTGGAAGGCGGCGCGGGCGCGCCCGCCGAGGATGCCCTTGTAGAGTTCGCGGCTGTTGGTGTGGGGCTTGGCGTGGTCGATGACGACCTGATTGTCGATCTTCTGGGTTTCTCCCGCCAGGTATAGGCCGTTGAGGGCGCAGCCGCTTTCGGGGGCGTCGAGGAGGGCGTTGAGGTTGTTGCGGACGAGGCTGCCGCCGAGGTCGAGGGTTGTGGAGGAGAAGTTGGCGCCGGAGCCCAGGACGGCCTGGGTGGTGCCGACGTGGTAGCCCTCGTCGCCGTGCTGCTGGAGGCGATAGTAGTCGAGAGAGGCGTTGGCTTCCAGGACTAGCTCGGAGACGGCGTTGGAGAGATAGGGTGTGCCGTCGGGGCCGGCGTAGGTCTCGACGATGGCGGCCTTGCTGCCGCGGCCGATGACGGCGAGGGTGCGGGGTTGGGAGAGGGTGTGGGGTTCGCCGGTAGTGGATAGATATATGAGGTGTAGGGGGTGATCCAGGGCGGTGTCGGGCGGTAGGCGGAGGAAGGCGCCCTGATGAAGGAAGGCGGTGTTGAGGGCGGTGAAGGCGTGGGTGCGATACGGCGCATGACGGGCTAGGTGCTTTTGTATGAGAGAGTCGTGGGAGTGTAGGGCGTCGGCTAGATTGGCGGTAGTGATGGTTTCGGGTAGGGAGGAGAGGTTGGGAACGAATCGTCCGTCTACAAAGACCATGCGATGCCAAGCGGGGTCTCCGAGAGAAGCCAGGTTGGGGATAGATTCTTCGATGGACTCAGAATGACAGGATTGGGTAGGGAGACGGAAGCCGGCGCGGGCGATGGGGCGAACGTCGGTGTATTTCCATTCTTCATTGCCGCGGCGGGCGGTAGGAAAGCCGAGGGCGGTAAAGGCGTGGATTGCGTCGCGTCGGAGGGTTTGGAGCCATTGGGGGTGAAGGCCGTAGCCGTTCCGCTCCAGGGACTCAAATTCTCGGAGGTAGGGGCTTGCCTCAGGAGCGGCGGCGATGGTGGTCATGGAGCGGCGGTCTGGGCGAGGGTGGGGTTCGCAGCGTCTTCATATCCGTCGTAGCCATCGGCTTCTATTTCGAGGGCCAAGTCTTTGCCGCCGGACTTGACGATGCGGCCATTGACCAGGACGTGGACCCGGTCGGGGACGATGTAGTTGAGGATTCGCTGGTAGTGGGTGACCAGGAGGAGCGCGTTATCGTCGGTTCGCAGGCCGTTGATGCTCTGGGCGACGGAGCGGAGGGCGTCCACGTCGAGGCCGGAGTCGGGCTCGTCCAGAATGGTGAGTCTGGGTTCGAGGACGGCCATCTGTAGGACTTCGTTGCGCTTCTTCTCGCCGCCGGAGAAACCTTCGTTGACGGAGCGTCGAGTCATTTGCGGGTCCACGTTGACGGTCTTCACGCGTCGGCGCAGGAGACGGTCGAACTTGAGGGGGTCGAGTTCTTCCAACCCACGGCTCTTGTTGAGAGCGTTGAAGCCGGCGCGTAGGAACTGGTCGAGGCGGACGCCGGGGACTTCGACGGGGTGTTGGAAGGATAGGAAGAGACCAGAGCGTGCGCGGTCTTCGGGAAGCATTTCGAGGAGGTCCTGGCTTTGATAGATAGCGCTGCCCCGGGTGACTTCGTAGCCGGGCCTGCCAGCCAGGACGAAGGCTAGGGTGCTCTTGCCGGAGCCGTTGGGCCCCATGACGGCGTGAACTTCTCCGGCGTTGACGGTCAGGTTCACGCCGCGAAGGATGGGGGTGTCGTTAACGCTAGCGTGTAAGTCGCGAATTTCAAGCATAGTTGATTAACCTACGGTGCCTTCCAGGTTAAGCTCCAACAGGCGGGTGGCTTCTACGGCGAACTCGAAGGGGAGCTTCTGAAAGACTTCCTTGCAGAATCCGTTGATGATGAGGGATTGGGCGTCTTCCATTGAGAGGCCGCGTTGGTTGCAGTAGAAAAGCATATCCTCGTCGACGCGGGAAGTGAAGGCCTCATGCTCCAGGTGGGCGGTGTTGTTTTGCACTTCCACGTAGGGGGTGGTGTGAGCGCCGCACTTGTCGCCGATGAGGAGGGAATCGCACTGGGTGAAGTTGCGGGCGTTGTCGGCCTTGCGCCCGATGCTGACGAGGCCGCGGTAGGTGTTGCTGCCGTGGGAGGCGGAGATGCCCTTGGCGATAATCTTGCTGCGGGTGTTCTTGCCGATATGCACCATCTTGGTGCCGGTATCGGCCTGCTGGCGGCCCTTGGTGAGGGCGACGGAGTAGAACTCGCCGATGGAGTCGTCGCCCTGGAGGATGACGCTGGGGTACTTCCAGGTGATGGCGGAGCCGGTTTCCACCTGAGTCCAGGAAATCTTGGAATTGGCGCCGGCGCACTTGCCGCGCTTGGTGACGAAATTGTAGATGCCGCCCTTGCCGTTTTCGTCGCCGGGATACCAGTTCTGGATGGTGGAGTATTTGATTTCGGCGTCCTTGTGGGCGACGAGTTCCACGACGGCGGCGTGGAGCTGATTTTCGTCCCGCATGGGGGCGCTGCAACCTTCCAGGTAGCTGACGTAGCTGCCTTCCTCGGCGATTATCAGGGTGCGCTCGAACTGGCCGGTCTCGGCGGTGTTGATGCGGAAGTAGGTGGTGAGTTCGAGGGGGCATCGGACGCCCTTGGGGATGTAGCAGAAGGAGCCGTCGGAGAAGACGGCGGCGTTGAGGGCGGCGTAGAAGTTGTCGCTGTATGGGACAACGGAGCCGAGGTACTTCTGGATGAGGTGGGGGTGTTCCTGCAACGCTTCAGAGAAGGAGCAGAAGATGATACCGTGCTTGGCGAGTTCCTCGCGGAAGGTGGTGGCGATGGACACGCTGTCGAAGATAGCGTCAACGGCGACGCCCGCCAGTCGTTTCTGCTCTTCCAGGGGGATGCCGAGCTTTTCGTAGGTGCGGAGGAGTTCGGGGTCTACTTCGTCGAGGCTCTGGAGCTTCTCTTTGGCCTTGGGGGCGGAGTAGTAGATGATGTCCTGGTAGTCGATAGGGGGATAGTGGACTTCAGCCCAGGTGGGGGTTTGCTGGTCGGCTTCGAGCTTCTGCCAGTGGCGGAAGGCCTGTAGACGCCACCGGAGCATGAAATCCGGTTCGTCCTTCTTGGCGGAGATCCAGCGGATGATGTCTTCGTTGAGTCCCTTGGGGGCGACGTCCGCCTCGATGTCGGTGACGAATCCGTAGCGGTATTCCTGAGCGGCGATGGTGTTGAGTTCTCGGTTGGCGATGGTCATGTTGAGGCTCTCAAGGTGACGTGGGTCAACATAGGGATAAGGGAATCCTTAGATTTGAATCGAACAAGAGGGGCCGCCCGCCCTTCTTTCAGCTTGCAATTCAATAATTGTCGACTCATTGACTTGACAATTATCTAAGGCAAATGATTGCACACTTCGGGGATTGCGTCAAGGGGAAAAGACCGCGGTGGTAGGCTGTCGCAGCAGCATGTTACTGGCGGCGAAGGCGGTTACCGCCTCTTTGGCGGTGTAGCGGAACCTGTAGCCCGTCGCCTGCCTGAGCCTGCCCGTGGCCATGATTACCGGGTAGCGGATGAAGTTCAGCCCGATGGAGGATGCATCTTTCTGGACGCCGAATTTCCACGTGGCGTCTACCACGGGATAAGCGAAGAAGGAAGGGAGGGCGACGAGACGCTTTCCCATTATCTTTGCCGCATCGCCGTATCTGAGGACGCCCTTGCCCGCCAGGTTGAACGTGCCAGGTTGGGGATTGACGCTCAGCATCGCCAGTATGCGGGCAAGGTCCGCGTTGTGGATGAACTGGAGGGGAGGATTCGCGCCCGCAATTTTCAGCAGCGCGGGCTTGTCGAAACCCTGGGTGACGCGGCTGCCGCCTTCAGGCCCCATTACCATGCAGCAACGGAGAATGGTTACTATCACGTCGGGGTTTTCCTCGGCGAATTTCAGAAGGCGCTGCTCGCTGAGGAACTTGGTCTGTCCGTACTGGAAGTTGGGGAGCGGGCGCGGTTCTCGCTCTTCGGTGATTGGGATTGGATTGTCGGCGTGGGCGCCGTAGACGGTGTGGCTGCTGAGATAGATGACGGCCTTGACGCGGGCGCGGCGGGATTCACGCAGCAGGTTTTCCAATCCGAGGAGGTTGTCTCTGCGTATGGACTCGGCCTCCGAGGGAGTGCGCCCTTCTTGTAGGTTGAAGGCCAAGTGCACCACGGCGTCCACGGAATCCCGCTGGAATGCAGGGGTTAGAGGCTGGCTCACGTCCAGCCGGTGGGAATGGATGTTGTGGAGGGGCCGCGGTAGAGGTTTGCGGTCTATGGCGACCAGTCTGTCCAGGGTGTTCATGGCTTCCAATTCCTGGAGGAAGCGGAAGCCTACGAAGCCGGAAGCTCCGGTTACGGCCACTACGGAGACGGAGGAATCGGCGGCCATGCTAGACGGTGTCTACGAAGTCGAACTTGAGGACGCCGAAGCCTCCCACCTCGAAAGCCATGACGATGGTGTGGGAGCCTTCGCTGAGGGTGACGCCGTTGGCGGATATGACGGTGATCTTGTTGAGGGCCATCGCGAAGGGTTTTTCTCTGGTGACATCCTGGAAGGAGACGGTTTCACCATCGAGATTGAAGGCGCAGGCATCCAAGGGGAGGTCGTCGCCGTCTAAGGCGAGGGGCAGCAGCCGGTGAGCTTGTCCTGAGCCAAGCTTGTTGAGAAGCTGAAACTCGAAGCCGGTTTCGGTGTTGCGAAGGCTGCCCTTCACGTAGAGACGGCGGAGTATGAAGCTCGGAATGGATACCATCGGTTATTCCTCCGTGCTCTCTGCGGCTCGTTTCATGCGGTATAGCTCCTTTTCGAGTTCGACAGTTTCCTGGGGCAGCGGGTGGGCGGCTCCAAGGAGGGTAGTATACAGGAAAATCTGGGCCAGACGCTCGACGAGCAGGCTGTTTTCGAGGGCTTCATCTGGGGTGCGACCGACGGTTATCAATCCGTGGTGGCGTAGAAGGACGGCCATGCCGTCGCCCAAGGCGGCGAGGGCTTTTTCGGCAAGCTCCTCGGAGCCGGGGAAGCCATATTCGGCGATGGGGACGGGGCCGCCGATTTTGATGACAACCTCGTCTATGAGGGGCGGGATTTCGCGTCCGGCGACGGCGGCGACGGTGGAGTATATCGGATGGGAGTGGATGACGCAGCCAACGTCGGGTCGGCCGCGGTAGATGCCGAGATGGAGGGCGGATTCGGAGGAGGGGGGGAGGTCCTCTTCAACAGGTTCGCCGTAGAGGTCGATTATTGACAGACCGTGGGGACCAAGGTCGTCCAGGTTCGCGCCTCTGGCGGTTATGAGGACGAGGTCGTCGGGGCGATTTTTGAGGCGGAGGCTGACGTTGCCGCTGGAGCCAGAGACGAGGCCGGCCTGGACGAGTCCGCGACAGACGCTGTGGAGGGATTCGCGTTGGGGTTGCCAGTGGTCGGCGATCACGTATTCTCCTTGTGCCGGGCTTTCAGACATCCTGGATTCTATGATAAAGGATTTTCCATTGCTGGTAGAACTCCTCGTATTCCAGGGCGTCGGAAGGGTCGGGTTCTGAATCCATGTATTTAGGCGCGAAGGCTTTGGCGGCTTCGTTCAAGTTTGGGTGGAATCCGGCGGCGATGGAAGCGGCGGCTATGGTGCCCATGAGGCTGGCGTGAGGCGTGGCGCTGCGTCGGATTTTTTGGTTCAGGACGTTGGCGAGGATGTTGGCGAACAGGGGGCTGCGGGCCATGCCGCCGCCGAGGTGGAGGACGGGGGATTCCTGGCCGGAGACGCGTTCCAGGGAGGCGAGGTTGGCTTTGACGGCGTAGGCGAGGGACTCCCAGAAGGAACGCAGAGTGTCGGCGGGGGTGGGTTGTCGGTACTGGAAAGGGGTTGAGAAGAGGAGGCCGCCATGTCGGAGTCCAGCTTCCGGGGCGGTTAGCGGGGAGGGGCCGAGGTAGGCGAGGGAGCCGTTGCTGCCGACGGGCGCGGACGCTGCCAGAGCGTCGGCGTCGCCGAAGGTCGCGTTGGGGCCTAGAAGAAGGTTTTTGAGCCAACGGTGGGCGTTTCCGGCGTCGCCGAGGTTCGTTTCGGAGGCCCATCGTCCGGGAATAGGGTAGGGGCTGAACCAGGCTTTGGCGTGGGGATCCGGTGTGGACGCGGCGGTTACGGTTTGGAGGGAGGCGCTCCATCCGGCGACTAGGCCGGTGTCGCCCGGACGGGTGAGTCCCATCCCGACAAGACCGGCGGATGTGTCGGCGCCTGCGAGGGTGACGGGGGTGTTGGGGGGGAGTCCGAATTGGCGGGCTGCGTCGGGTTGTATATTGCTGATGGGAGCGCCCGCTTGGGATAGGGGTGGGAGTAGAGATGGAGGGACGCCCATTTTTAAGAAGGTAGTGCTGTTGCGGGTGGTGGTGTTGGGGTCGAGAAGACCGACGCCGGCGGCGAGGGAAGGTTCGCAGGTGGGGACGCCGGTGAGTTTGAAGGCGAGCCATCCTGCGATGGTGAGGATGTGGGCGACTCTGCTGCGCTCGGCGGGGCGGTTGTTTTCGAGCCAACGGAGTTTGGCTGGGGCGAGCAGCATGGCGGGATATTGACCGGTGGCTTGGTAGAGGGAATCGCCCATTTCTTCCTGAAGGGTCGCGCCTTCGAAGGCGGCGCGCATATCCACGTTGGGGCTGACGAGGATTTCTCGACCACTGTCGTCGAGAAAGACGATGCCGTGACGCTGACTGGTGATGCCGGTGGCCGCGATGTCGGATGGGGGGACGTTGGCTTGGGAGAGGGCGTTGGCGATTAGTTTCGCCGCTAAATCGAGTATCTCCTGTGGGTGGAATTCGCGGGTGAGTTCGGATTCGTTGTCGGGGGTGAAGTATCTGATGGGGGAGTGGCAATCGGCCAAGGGGTGTCCCTGGGCGTCGGCGACCATGCAGTGGAGGGCGCTGGTGCCGAAGTCCAAGGCTAGCAGTCTAACGGACAAGGTTTTCCCAAACTTGGGGATTCGCCAGGTTTATGGGTTTCTCTCCCCGTAGGTGGCGTTGGATGTCTTGGAGGATCATGTTGGAGTGGCGGCGGACGGTGTCATCGGTGGCGCCGGCGACGTGAGGGGTGAGGATCACGTTGGGCAGCTTGAGCAGGGGGCTGGCGGGAGAGATTGGGTGGGTCTCGTGAACGTCGAGGGCTGCACCAGCCAAACTTCCGGCGGTCAGGGCGTGGACGAGGGCGTCCTCCTGGACCATTTCGTTGAAGGCGGTGTTGATGAGGAAGGCGTTGGGGGGGAGGGAGGCGAGTTGGTTGGGACCAATCATGCCGGTGGTTTCGGCTGTCCGGGGGGCATGGAGAGAGAGGAAGTTGGAGTGTTGGAGGAGCAATTTCATGGGAAGGAGAAGGGCGCCGCGGCGTTGCTGCCCTTCCGGCCCGGCGTAGGGGTCGTGGGCTATGACCTTCATGCCGAAGGCGGCGGCGAGCTTGGATACGATGCTGCCCACGGCGCCCAAGCCGATGATGCCGAGGGTGCGGCCTTTCAGTTCGGAGCCGCGGTGATTTACGTAGCCGTCCACGGGGTCTTCCCACTTGCCGGATTTGACGTAGGCGTCGAGGTGGGGGATGCGGCGGGCGAGGGCGAGCATGAGTCCTATGGTGTGTTCCGCGACGGCGCGGGCGTTCCGGCCGGGGGCGTTGACGACGAGTACGCCGTGTTGCGTTGCGGCGTCGAGGTCGACGTGGTTGAGGACAGCGCGGCAGACGCCGACGAATTTGAGGTCGGGGGCGTTCTGGAAGAGTTCTTCGAAGACGAAATCGGCTTCGATGATGAGATAGGTTATTTTTTCCCTTTGAAGACGGAGGCCGAGTTCTGCCGGATCCTGTAGGGTGTGGGTTTCGGTCCAGCTTTCGTAGTCGACGGGCATGAGTTGTTGTAGGGACGCCAGGGTTGGAGGGTGGAAGGGGGCCAGAACGAGGGCCTTCAATTTAGGCGTCCTTGCAGGACGGCTTGGGCAGCGAATATACCGCTTCGTACCGCGCCTTCCATGGTGGAAGGCCAGCCGGTGTCGGTCCAATCGCCGGCAAGGAAGAGGTTGCGGACGGGGGTTTGGGTGGTGGGGCGGAAGCGGTCGGAGCCGGGAAGGCAGCGGAAGGTTGCCTTTTCCTGCTTGACGACGAGCGAATGGGTGACGCGGGCGGATTTCGTCTTCGGAAAGGCTTGCTTCATGGCTTCCGTGCACATCTTTTGGAGGGCCTGCTTGGGTTGGTTGACGTAATCGAAGGCGGCGCTTAGGGACACGGTTACGTACTGGCCTTCCGTTCCGTTGAGTCCCAGGATGGCGGTCTTGTTGAAGACCCATTGGAGGGGGGAATCGACAAGGGCGACGAAGTCCTGCTCCATGACGGGCCTGTCGTACCAGAGGTAAACGTTGACGATGGGGGCGGTTTGGAGATTTTGAAAGTTGGAGAAGAAGGGATTGTCGGCTAGGGATGGGGGTAGGAGGGGCATGAGGTTTTCAAGGAGGAGGGCGCTCACGTAGGCGTCGGCATGGAGGGTGTCGCCGTTTGAGAGTTGGACGGCGGCGATGGCGGCGGGTTTATCTTCGTCTAGGAGCAAGGATGTGGCGGTTTGGGCGGTTATGACGCTTCCGCCGCGACTTTTGATGTAGCGTTGGGCGGCTTCTCCCATGAGGGTGGAAAGACCCTCGCGGGCGTAGCCGATGCGGGAGGATTGGGGGCTTTTGAGGATGCCTTCCTGGAATATCATCATGCCCATCGAGGCGGAAACGTCTTCCACGGAATCGTTGGCGCAGGGCTTTACGATGAGGTCCCAGAAGTTGTCGATGGAGCGTTGGGTCTGGCGGTGACGTCGGAGCCAGTGGGCGAAGGTTTGTTGGTGAAGTGAGGGCTTACTGCGGTCGGCGATGCTGAGGCGGAGGAGGCCGTAGACGGTAGTGAGCTTGTCCCAAAGGCCGAGGTGCTTGTAGGCAAGGAAGGAGGGGAGCATATGGAGGGGTTTGGGGAGGCGTCCGGCGGCGATGCGGCTGGCGGGACCGCCGGGGCTGATTACTTCGACGTTGGTGCGCTCCTGGAGATGGGCGCGCTCGAGGGTGCCGATTTTTTGGAGGAAGTCGATGTAGTAGGCGCAGCATCCGAGGAAGACGTGCTGGCCGTTGTCGACGACCTGGCCGGTTTCGCGGTCGGTGAAAGAGAAGACGCGTCCGCCGAGGTAGGGGCGTTTCTCAACCAAAGTGACTTTCCAGCCTTCGTCAAGGAGATGGCAGGCGGCGGCCATGCCGGCGAGACCGCCGCCAAGGATTACCGCTTCGGGTTTGGGCGTGGAAGGGGAAGAAAACTCTTTAGCCATGTGGTTGTCATTACGAGTAGCTTCTCGCTGCTGCTGAGGCTGATTCTACCATCAAAGACGTTGTAGTCGTTAGAAGCGATGCGGCGTAGGATGCGGGTATAGATGGCGGCGAGGACGGCGGGGCAGGCGCGGCTTCGGGGAGATAGGTAGGGGAGGAGCTTGGCGCCGCTTTGAAAGAGGGACTGGGCGCGTTCCACCTGGAATGCGGTGAGGCGGCGCTGGGCGGCGTTTCGCACTTCGGCGCGGAGTTTGTCTTCGGAGTAGCCGAAGCGGTGGAGTTCGTCGAGGGGGAGGTAGATGCGGTCGCGGGTCAGGTCTTCCTGAACGTCGCGGAGGATGTTGGTGAGCTGCATGGCGAGGCCGAGGTCTATCGCGTAGTCTTTGGCTTTGGGGTGGCTGTAGCCGAATATCTGGAGGCAGATGAGGCCAACGACGGAGGCGACGCGATAGCAGTAGAGGCGGAGATCGTCGAAGGTCTGGTAGCGGTTGTTTTCGAGGTCCATTTCGACGCCGCGGATGACGTCCTGGAAGTAGGATTGGGGGATGTCGTAGGTTTGGGCGGTGTGGGCCAGGGCCGTGAAGACGGGGCCTTGAGGTTGGCCTTGGTAGGCTTGGTCGAGGCGGGCGGCGAGGTTAAGGAGGGCGGATTGCTTGGCTTGGGGGGAGGCGACTTCGTCGACGGCGTCGTCGCAGTGGCGGCAGAAGGCATAGGCGGCGTAGATGGCGCGGCGCTTGGCGGCGGGGAGGGTGAGGAAAGCGTAGAAGAAGTTCTTGGCCTCGCGCCGGGTGATGAGGCGGCATTCCTCGTAGGCGTCGGATAAGGTGACCATCGGTTGATTCCGGCAGGCTCCGGCTGGGCGCTAGAACCGGGGGGGTCTACCCAGCTTCATTGTGGCGAAGGTTGAGAGGAGGAGCCAGGCTTTAGAGAATCGGGAGAGGCTGGGGCGGCGGGCGAGGACGTTGTAGTCCTGCTTCTCGATGGCGTCGAGGACGGCCATGCCGCCGCGGGTGAAGAGGGCGACGTCGATTTTGGCGTGACCTTCAATGTGGTTGAGAAGTTGGGCGCCCTGGCGGAAGATTCGGCGGGTGCGTTCGACCTGGAAGGCCATCAGGTTGCGGAAGTTGTCGTCGAAGGCGAGGTTGTCTATCTGGTTCTCGGTGACGTTGTGGGCTTCGAAGTCTTCGAGGGGAAGGTAGACGCGGCCCTTTTGCCAGTCGCGGTTCACGTCCTGCCAGAAGTTGGTCAACTGGAGGGCGGTGCAAGTGTAGTCGGCAAGCCGGTGGCGTTCTTCGTCCCGGTAGTCGAAGACGTAGAGGAAGAGGCGTCCGCAGGGGTTCGCGGAGTGGTCGCAGTAGCGTAGAAGGTCATCGAATGTCTCGTAGCGGCCGGTTTCCTGGTCCATGCGGTTGGCTTCGATGAGCTTGAGGAAGGGTTCGCGGGGGGCGCGGTAGCGTTGGATGGTGTGTTGGAGGGCGACCATGACGGGGTGTCTGGGAGAGCCGTCGTAGCAGCGTTCCAGGTCTTCCCGCCACTGGTGGAGGAGGTCGAGGCGGTCGCCTTCGGCTTCGTCGCCTAGGTCGTCGACGGTGCGGCAGTAGGCGTAGAGGTTGGAGACGTGCTGGCGCTTGTCCTTGGGGAGCAGGAGGGAGCCGACGGTGAAGTTTTCGTAGTGGGTCTTGGTGAGTTGGCGAGTGTAGGCCAGGGACTCGTCCAAAGTCCAGGCGGGGGAATCGAAGGTGAGGATGGTGGACGCGGGCATGGTCTACGCCTCGTTGAGGAAGCGGCCCAAAGCCGTCAGGGGCCAGTAGTTGCGGTAGAGGTGGTAGTTGATCATGAAGCCGGCGCCCATGTCGAGGTCCTGGTAGGAGGGGTCGCCGGGGTCGGGGAGCTTCTTGGGGCGGTGGCCGACGCCGTAGCCGGGGAAGCCGGTACCGGTGAAGTAGGGTTCGTCCCATGAGCCGTCGGTCTGCTGGGTTTCGTGAAGGTAGCGGACGCCTCTGAGGGCGGCGGGGGAGTCGGATTCGTCGGCGGAGATGAGGGCAAGGAGCGCCCACGCCGTCTGGGAGGCGGTGCTGGGGCCGCGTCCTCGAAGGGACGGGTCTACGTAGGAGCCGCAGCTTTCGCCCCATCCGCCGTCGGGGTTCTGATGGTCGATGAGCCACTGCACGGCTTTGCGGACGTAGGGCTGGGTCATGTCTTCGCCGATGGACTGGAGGGCGGGCAGGACGGCGCCTGTGCCGTAGACGTAGTTGACGCCCCAGCGTCCGAACCAGGGGCCGTCTTCTTCCTGCTCGTCGCGGATGTATCTGTAGGCTCTCTGGATGGGTTCGATGTTGCGGTCGTAGCCGAGCTTGCCGAGGGCTTCGACGATATGGGCGGTGACGTCGACGCTGGGGGGGTCGAGGGACTCCCCGAAGTCGGCGAAGGGGATGTTGCTTAGATACGTGCGGTCGTTGTCCTTGTCGAAGGCAGCCCACCCGCCGTTGGCGCTTTGCATGCCGAGAAGCCAGGAGACGCCGCGTTCGATGGCGGCGGTGCGGCAGCCGTCCTCGTCGCCGGGGAGTCGGGCCAGGTTCAGCGCGATTAGGACTTCCGAAACGTCGTCGATGTCGGGGTAGTTGTCGTTGGCGAATTCGAAAGCCCAGCCGCCGGGGGGAGTGTCGGGGGCCTTCACCTGCCAGTCGCCGCCCTGAAGTATCTGCCTGTCGATGAGCCAACGGGTGGCGGACTCCATGTAGGGATTGTCGGCGGGGACGCCGGATTCCAGCATGGCGATGAGGGCGAGGCAGGTGTCCCAGACGGGGGAGACGCAGGCCTGAACGCGCCAGGTGTCGTCCTCCTCAATGGCGAAGCCCTCGAAGCCTTCGAGTCCCTGCTTCATGGCGGGATGGTCGAGGGAGTAGCCCAGATGCTTTAGGCAGATGAGGGAGTAGACCCAGGGGGGCTGGATGCCGCCCCAGGAGCCGTCGGCCTCCTGGCGGGAGAGGATCCACCGGGCGGCGCGGTCCTTGGCCTTGTTGCGGCCGGGCTTGATGGGGATTCTTTCGTAGAGGCGGAGGACTTTATCCGCGCCGTGGAAGAGGGTGCGCCAGCTGGCCAGGGGGCCGTTCCTGCCGTTGGATTCGGGTTTGTGACCGTTGGAGGAGAAGAGTTCCGGGATGGCGGTGGATTGGGGAATGGGGGTCGTGGGCTTTTCGGTGAGGATGATTGTCATGGGGACGATGGTGGCGCGGGCCCAGCTGGAGAATTCGTAGATGTTAAGGGGGAACCAGTTGGGGAGGAACATGATTTCCGGGGGCATGGCGGGGAGGTTCTTCCAAGGATACTGGCCGAGCATGGCGAGCCAGATTTTGGTGAAGACGCGGGTGTTTTCCACGCCGCCCCTGGAGATGATGAACTGCCTGGCCTTCGTCATGGCGGGGGAGTTTGGGGGGACGCCGGCCAGCTTGAGGGCCGTGTAGCACTCGACGCATGTGCTGAGATTGCCGGGAGCGCCGTAGTATTGGGCCCAGGAGCCGTCTTCCTGCTGGCGGCTGAGGATGTAGTTGGCGATTTTGCGCCACCGCTCAGGGTTGGGCGCGCCGAGGATGTGGGTGAGCATGAGGTACTCGGCTTCCATCGTGGGGTTGGATTCGAGTTCGCCCCACCAGTAGCCTTCGTCGTACTGGATGCTCAGCATATATTGTTGGGACTTGGCGACGGTTTCCGCCGCGGCCGCCCGAACTTGCTCGTCGATTTTGTAAGTCGCCTGAGTCATTCACATCTCCATCGTCTTCATACTCTGCGGTGGGCGCGGAACCACCGGACAGCTTTCTCAAAAGCATCTTCCACCGGGGTTTGGGGCAGGCCAAGCTCCCGGACGGCCTTGGCGCTGGTGACGTACATGGGCTTCTTGGCTATCCGCATACCTTCGAGGGGGATGCGGGGTTTGCGACGCAGGAGCTTGCCTTCTATGAAATGGTCAATCATGCCCAGGAGGATTACCAGGTTGATGGGAATGCGCGTCCGCGGGGCGCGAACGTCGGTTATGGCTTCCAGCATGAGCAGAACTTCCAACAGGGTCATGTTGCGGTGACCGAGGATGTATCGCTGGCCGGGGACGCCTTTTTCGTAGGCCAGGACGTGTCCCAACGCCACGTCTTCTACGTCTATGACGTTCATGCCGGAGTTGATGTAGAATGGAATTTTGCGGCGTAGGAAGTCCAGGACGATGCCGCCGGTGGGGGTGGGCTTCACGTCCCAGGGGCCGATGGGCGCGCTGGGGTTGACTACCACCACGGGGAGGCCGTTGTTGGCGGCGGCGAGGGCTTCCCGTTCGCCCATGTACTTGGAGTTCTTGTAGTGGCCTACCAGGTCTTTGGGGTTGACTGCGGTGTCTTCGTCGCCGAGACCCTTCTTGGGGAGGCCGATGGTGGAGACGGTGCTGGTGTAGACGGCGCGCTGGACGCCGGCGCGCTCGGCTTCTTCAAAGATGGTTTTCGTGCCTTCGGCGTTAATCTTGTAGACCTCGGAGGGGTTGCGGCTCCAGAAGGAGTAGACGGCGGCGCAGTGGAAGAGGCCGTGACAGCCTTCGAGGGCGCGGGCGAGGGATTCCCTGTCGCGCAAGTCGCCGTTCACCTGCTCCACGTTCAGATTTTCCAGGGCGGGCGCGTCGCCGTTCCGGCGCACGAGGGCGCGGACGTCGTAGCCCCTGGCGACCAGGGTTCGCGCCAGGTTGCCGCCGACGAATCCGGTCGCGCCGGTTACGAGGACTTTCATGGGTGGTTCACTCCCATCCTAGCCTTCCCCCATCAAGGGGGAAGGGACAAGAGGGACTCCCCTGCGAAGGGTTTGGGAGACGAAGGTTGTGGCGAAGGCGTGGAGGCTTTTCTGGGCTTTTTTCGCGCCTTTAGCTAGGGACATCAGCTTGGGCAAGCGTCCAGGTTTGGCGAGGGAGTTGAGGATGACTCGCATACCCTGCCGGGCCTCCCGCTGATGCATAAGCTCTTCGACGTAGGGGGGGATTTCCTGATCGGTGGCGTCGGAGATGGCGTGGACGGAGACGAAGGGGACGCCGGCCCGGGCTGCGGCGCTGCATATCCAGTAGTCCTCCATGCTGACGGCCTGGGCGTGGAACTCGTGGGCGAGTCGTTCCCGCTCGTCGCGGGTGCGGACGAGCCGGTCGGCCGTCACTGTGTCGCGGCGGACGTAGGGGAGGGCGTTTTCGTGGATGGCGTCTTCCGCCTGCTGAAAGAGGCGGCGATTAACGTCAAGGGGTGGGGAGCCGTCGGTCGAGAGAACGCGGCGGGCGAGAATCAGGTCGCCGACGCTGAGGTCGTCGGAGAGGGAGCCGGCGAAACCGACGGAGAGGACGAGGGAGGGGCCGGGTTCGTCATTGAGTAGCGACGTGATGGCGGCAACAGCCTTCTCCTTGCCCACGCCGGTTACGGTGACGGAGGCTTGGCCGTCGGAGGAACGGTTGAGGCTGCCAAGCCTGCGAACCTCGTCTTTCATTGCTGCTACTATGGCAATCACGTTCGTCTAAACCGTCAGTTGAAGTCTAGGCGGCGGTGATGCCGCTTTTGCTGATTGCGCCTGAGCGGATAAGCGTCACCCAATCCTTGGGGCGGGTGACGGCGTTGAAGATGGTGGCGGATTCGAAGCCGCAGTGCATCATGCAGTTGGCGCATCGGGGGTCCTTGCCGACGCCGTACTTGTCCCAGACTTCGGGCTGCATCACCTCGCTCATCTCCTCCACGTGCTTGTCGGCGAGGGGGTAGCAGGGCAGCCGCCAGCCCATGATGGTGTAGGTGGGGTTGGACCAGGCGGTGCACTGGTAGTCGCGCTCGCCCCGCAGGAAGTTCAGGTAGAGGGGGTTGTTATAGAAGCGGATGCCGTCGGAGCGGTCAGGGTCGAGGATTTCCTTGAAGACCCTTTCGGACTCTGCGCGGTGGAGGAACTGTTCCCGGTCGGCGACGGCTTCGTAGTCGAAGCCGGGGGAGATCATGCAGCCCTCCACGCCCATGTCGGTCATCGTGCGGAAGAGTTCATGCAGGTCTTCCACGTCGCTGCCGCGGAAGATGGTGGTGTTGGTGCAGACGCGGTAGCCGCGGGCGATGGCCGAGGCGATGGCGGCCTTGGCCTTCTTGAAAACGCCCTTGCGGTCAACGGATTCGTCGTGCTTCTCCTCCATGCCGTCCATGTGGACGACCCAGCAGAAATACTTGGAGGGCTTGATCTTCTGCATCACGCGCTCCATCAGGAGGCCGTTGGAGCAACAGTAGACGAAATACTTGCGTCGGACCAGCTCGTTTATAATGTCGCTGATCTGGGGGTGGATGGTCGGTTCGCCGCCGGCGATGGACACTATGGGCGCGCCGGACTCCTCCACGGCGGCGATGGCCTCGTCGACGGGCATCATCTTGCTCATCATCGCCTTGTACTCGCGGATGCGGCCGCATCCGACGCAGGAGAGGTTGCACATCTCCAGGGGTTCCAGCATGGTGACCATTGGGAAGCGCTTGCGGCCCTTGAGCTTCTGGCCGAGCATGTACTTGGCGATGCGGAGGGACATCTCTATGGGGCGTTTGGAGGGTTTGACGGGAGCGATGGTTTCCTGGGGTCTTTCGGTTGTGGTGGTCAATGGGTTGTTCCCTTCTAGTAATCTCTGGATGCGAGGAAGTCTACCAGACTTTGGGCCTCTTCTCGCGCCCAATCGGAAAGAGGGACGGGCGAGAGGGAGTCCATAGCGAGGGTAGCTTCCCGATTGATCATGTACTGGGCGCTTTCCTGGGCGCCGACGGCTTCGAGGATTCCGAGAACGTCGTCAACGTCCTGCTGGTCTAGGGTGGATTTTTCGTAGATGATCTCCAGCCTGCGGCGGTCGGTTGGGTCGGCGTTCTGGAGTGCGAGGACGATGGGGAAGGATTTCTTCTTGCGGCGGATGTCGTTGTCGGTGGAACTTCCGGCCTTGCCGGTGGTCTTTTCGTCGCCCCAGATGCCGAGAACGTCGTCACGGATCTGAAACATCCTGCCGAGGCTGCGTCCGTAGCCGGTGAAGGCGTTGACGTGGGCATGGTCGTCGGTGGCGAGAATTGCGCCCATTTCCAGCGCGCAGGCGATGAGGGCGCCGGTCTTGAGCCTAATCATGCCGAGGTAGGCGTCGATGCTGATGTTAAGGGAGTCTTCGAAGGATAGGTCTAGAACCTGGCCCTTAATCATGGCGATGCTGCTTTCGACCAGGAGTTGGGAGCAGCGGAGGGCCTTGTGTTCTGGGACGCCTCTCTCGGTCAGGGCGAGGGCTGTACGGTAGGCGGCGGCGTGCATGGAGTTGCCTACGACCAGAGCTTTGGGGAGGCCCCAAAGTCGCCAGACGGTCGGCTTGTGACGGCGCATCTCGTCGCCGTCCTGAATGTCGTCGTGGATGAGGGAGAAGTTGTGGACGAGCTCAAGGGCGAGGGCGGCGGGCATGGCCTGTTCCCAGGAGCCGTCGAGGGACTGGCAGGCGAAGAGGCAGAGGGCGGGTCGGACGGCTTTGCCGGGATCCTGGGGCGCGTCCAGGAAGCGGCCTTGGCGGTCGGCCCAACCGAGATGGTAGCGGAAGGGGCCGGAAAGCCGGAGGCTGCCGTTGGGAAGAATTGCGCCCAAGGCCGACTGGATGCCGCCGCCGTAGTGGGTGAGCGGGCCGGGGGGCTTGGGGCGATTCTTCGTGGAGTGGACGCTTTGGGGTGCAGACATAGGTTGCATGGACGCCCGTGGCGCGGAAGGGGGATACATAGTTAGACGATGTACGGAATGCTAGCAAAGGGGGTTGGGGGTGTCAATAGAAACGGAGGAGGTCAGGAAGGCGGGGAGAACCAGCTTGCCTTACCTGTGCCGCAATTAAGGCTTGACGAGCAGGAGACTTGAAATCAGGAAGGCTTGATGCGAGGGGAAGTCTCTTTGGTGGTGGATGGGAAGGGAGAATCCGTCGGCTGAGGAGGATTTGGCGTCGTGTTTACAGGCGCAAAATAACCAGACGTGAATTCGCTGATTGCCAGGATTCGTTCCGCTTCGCGCCATTTTGCCAGGTAGTCATTAGGTCTGCTCGGGTGCGCCATTTTCTCCTCCTTCCAAGGATATGATTCTGAGCTGCGTTTGCAAGCCAACCCCCGGGGCCACTTCACTGCGTTTCTTAGCGGCCTTGACCATTTCGACTACAGTGTCTCTATCCAGAGATGACTTGTATGGGGCAGCAATCAGCGAATAGATAGCGTGAGGAGCGCCGGAACCAATCGCGCTATAGCCTATTGGGCTGTTATTGCTGTCCACTCCCGGATTCAGGATTGTATGAATTGAGCATTGAGAGCCGCTCTTTCCAACAACGATAATTTCGACGCCGACATCTATCTGATGCATTGCTTGGTCTACCATCTGTACGATGTGGGGCAGGAGGCTCTGTTGCCTGTTGTAATACTCCTGGAGATTCAAGCCTCTTGGCTCCAGTTCGGTTTTGACGACCCTTTCCAACCTCTTTTGCTGATAAGCCATTCGCACTATCTCAGCCATAATTGCAGCCGAAGTAATCTCTTGCGCTTTTATCTGCTCACGCGCGGCTTGGATAATCTCGTTGCCAAGAAGCACGTCACCCGCAAGAAGGGAGTAAACCTCAAGCGAATCGCTGATCTTCATTATTTTGTATGTTTCATCATGCTCAAACTCAAATCCAATCGGGAAATGGGCCGTGACCATCTGGTCGGACGCCAGCACTGCTCCTGCGCCGTTTTCGTATAATGCAGCTATGCAGATGGTCATTTACACACTCAAAAATTGGAATATCCTGGGGCTTTCGGTTAAGGAAACTTACCGCGTAGGAACACTTCCGTTGCCCCAACTCAAGGACAATTTCTATTAGTCAACACTACTTGAGGGGGTTTAGGTTGTCAAGGAACATGGCAATTTCACTCATAATCCAGTATTGGTATATATAGCTGTGAGAAGCCAGGATTGAGCGGGCCGGATAGCGATATCCGTTGTCTTAGGCGATGCTGAAATGCTCTTCTGGGGAGGTTAGCAGGGGAGTCGGGTTTGTGGCAAGGGAATGTTGTCACTTTTGGGGAGGAGCGCCCTCAAGGGGGAAGATATAAGAAGGAGAGGATTGGTGTGTTGGCGGGGGGATGGTGTTAAACTACGGCGGACGCATCTGCTGGATATTATCGTGAAGGAGGGGGTTGGTGGTTCCACCGGAGTCTATATTCGGGGTTGTGCCGATTTGGGTTGGGGTATACGTCGCGCTTGCAGCGACGATGTCGGCGTCGGGGTTGTTGTTCTACCGGCGGGTGATTCGGCTGGTGCTGCTGGGTCGGAAGGATGCGCGGTTTGACAGGCTGGGGCGTCGGTTCGTCAACTTTTTGACGGTGTTTCTGGGGCAGCGGAAGGTGTTGCAGAGGGTTTCGCCGCGGGACATGGCGGGCATCGGGCACGTGGTCATCTTCTTCGGGTTTCTGTCGTTTCTGCTGAGTTACGCGATATTCATATTCGGGGATTCGGCGTGGCGTCCATTCTCGCAAACCATCCTCACGGAGGCGGGAGCACGGGCCTACGCGATGTACCTGGACATCGTGGCGGTGTCTATACTGGGGGCATTGGCGTGGGCGGTGGCACGGCGGTGGCTAGTGAAACCACATCGTTTGAGCTTCGATTTGACGCGAAGCCGGGATGCTATCGTAATCGTGTCGCTGATCGGCGGGTTGATGGCAAGCACGCTTTTAACGGAAGCGTTCTACGTAGCGAAGGGGGGAACGGGGCTGGAGTCGTCGGTGATTGTCGGCGGGGCCTTGGGTAGGCTGTTTGCGGACGCAGGATTGGGCGTGGACGGGGCGAATCTGCTGCACGGGCTGTTCTGGTGGGGGCATCTGGGGTTGATTCTGGGGTTCGCCGTGTACATCCCCTTCTCGAAGCACATGCACATGGTGGCGACGCCATTCAACGCCTTCTTCCACTCGTTGAAGCCGTCGGGGGCGATGGAGGCGATAGATTTGGAGACGGCGGAGCACTTCGGGGCGGGAAGCGTGGAGCAGTTCAGCTGGAAGCAGTTGTTGGACGGGTACGCCTGCGCCGTTTGCGGGCGGTGCACGGACGCGTGTCCGGCGAACATCAGCGGGAAGATTCTATCGCCGATGCACGTGGTGGAGGACATCAAGGACCACCTGCTGGAGGTGGGGGAAGGGGGGGATTCGTCAGAATCAAAGCCTCTGATTGGAGGCGTGGTGGCGGAGGAGGCTATCTGGGACTGCGTGTCCTGCGGGGCGTGCATGGAGGAGTGCCCGGTGGAGGTGGAGCACGTGCCGACGATAATGGACATGCGGCGTCACCTGGTGCTGGAGGAGTCGAAGATGCCGGAGACGGCGATGGACGCGCTGTTGAGCATGGAGCAGCGGGGGCATCCGTGGCGAGGCAGCGAGTTTTCGCGGACGCAGTGGGCGGAGGGGTTGGGAGTGAGGACGCTGTCGGAGCACCCGGAGGCGGAGGTGTTGTTCTGGGTGGGTTGCACATCGGCGTTGGAGACGAAGAGTCAACGAATCGCGCGGTCAATGGCGCGGGCGCTGCAACGGGCGGGGGTGGACTTCGCGATTCTGGGCGAGGAGGAGCGGTGCACGGGGGACCCGGCGCGGCGGATGGGGAACGAGTACTTGTTTCAGATGATGGCGCAGCAGAACATCGAGACGCTGAAGCGGTACGAGGTGAGGAAGGTGGTGGCGACGTGTCCGCACTGCTTCAATACGCTGAGGAACGAGTATCCGCAGCTGGGGGGCGACTTCGAGGTTGTGCATTACAGCCAGATGGTGGACGAGCTTATTCGGAAGGGGCGGCTGCGTCCGGTGAAGTCAGTGGGAGAGTCGGTGGCGTACCACGATTCGTGCTTCCTGGGTCGGCACAACGGGATATACGACGAGCCGCGTCGGATTGCGAAGGCGATACCCGGGCTGAAGCTGGTGGAGATGGAGCCGCGATGTCGGGAGCGGGGGTTCTGCTGCGGGGCCGGCGGCGGGCATATGTGGATTGAGGAAAGCCGGGGGACACGCATCAACCACGTGAGGACGGAGCATTTTCTGGAGACGGGCGCGGAGACGGTGGGGGTGTCGTGTCCCTTCTGCTTGCAGATGTTGGAGGAAGGGGTTGAGGCGAAGGGGGAGGCGTCGGAGAAGAAGGTGAAGGACCTGCTGGAGATTCTGGATGAGAGTTTGGGGGATGATGGGCGAGGGTAGTTCGTTAGTAAAAGGAGGATGACATGGTTTCAGGCGCTATAGTCGTATTGGCGGTTTTCGGGGTTTTGGGTTTTCTGCTGAGTCGCTTCTTTCCCAAGGGAGGGCATTCGCTGTGGGGGCTGATTCTGTGCGTCCCGACGGCGTACGCCCTGTGGTTGATGGACTTTGCGGTCTGGCCCGAGGTGGCGCTTATGACGGGGATGGGGTCGTCGCTGTTTTCGACGGCGTGGGCGCTTACGGACATGAGGAAGGACTTGCCGGTGGTGAGGAAGGAGGGCGTGCCGGAGTTCGTGACGCACCTGGAGAAGCCGGGGTTTCGCGTGGCGTTGGGCGTGATTGGGATAGCGGGGTTTTCGGTGACGCTGGCGATTTTGGGGTAGGGTTTGGGAGGTGAGGGGATGTTGTTGGGGGCGTTGTCACCCTCACCTTAATCCTCTCCCTCAAAGGAGAGGAGAAGAAGATGGGATCCCGCTTTCGCGGGAGCAAGGATTGTTCAAAGATCCGCATCAAGGGAAAGGGATAATAGGGGAAAGATTGGGAGAAAGGGATAGCGTCGCATGAATGAGGCACGATTCGAGCGGGTTCAGTGGAGGGAAAACCCGAATGCGGTGGAGCTCGGGTTTGAATTCTATCTTTGGATTATCGAGAAGCGTTTGAGAGGCGAACGGGTTTCGATGGTGCAAAGTCTACTCGACTATTTTCAGCAGGAGTTGCAGATAAACCTCAGGCATACGCAGGCCAGGGGGCTGATGCATAGGGATTCTTCCGTATTTGTCGATTACGCCAAGGCAGTCTGCGGGCAGGAATTCATTCCGGGCGTCCAGCACTGGGAGGAGGCGGGATTGGACAGCTTCCTAGAGTGGCGAAACCGTTTCTTCATGGTCAGGGATGCGGTGGCCGTGGACTTTTACGTAGGGGACGAGGAAGACCTTAGGGGAGAGATGCAACGCAGCGACGGCGACGGAAACACGCCACCGCATAGGCGAATGAGGGAAGATTATCGCATCGTTCGAGACACGGGACTGAGCAAATTCATGAAGTCTACATACGATTTCCAGTGCCAGATTTGTTCGTTCTCATTCAGGATGCCTTCGGGCGCGCAGTATGCGGAAGCTCATCACGTGCGTCCGTTGGGAGGGAGACACGCCGGGCTGGATATAGAAAGCAACATGATGGTGCTTTGTCCCACTCATCACGCCCTGATGGATTTTGGGACTATAGCCGTTCATCCCACAAGCATGGCAATCATCAGCATTGATAATCGGGCGTTGGATTATGGCAGGAGGTTGGCAGTCGTCAGGCATCGCATAAATCCGGAGTTTCTGGAGTATCACCTTGACGAGGTGTATGACAAGATTCACTAGGCTTGCAAAAGTTCAAGAGTTGCGCGATAGTGTCGCGAATCTTTTGACGTGCTGGAGGAATCATGCCCAATCACTGCATTAACCAGATGGTTGTCTCAGGAGATGAGGAGTCACTGAAGGCGTTTGTCGAGCGAGCCAAAGGCGAAGAGGAGGCTTTGGACTTGAACTCGTTTGTGCCGATGCCTGTGGAGATACGGAATATGGCTTCTCCCGATCCGGACGAAGAGACTGTAAAGAAACTGGCGGCCAAACATGGGCGCTATGCCCGGCAAAATTGGATAATGGAGAATTGGGGAACAAAGTGGGGTTGCTACTATGTGAATGTTGGGGAGATAGAAGACGGCAGTGTGGAATTCCGATTCTGCACGGCGTGGTGCACATTTAGAGATACTGTCCTGATTGCCATGTCTGCGTCCTATCCCACCCTTTACTTTGAGCATGATTTTGCTGAAACGGAAAATGGCTTATGGGGCAGGAGGACTGCAGAAAGGGGACGCCTGTTGCTGGATGATTTTGGAGACTTTAAGCAGCTTGACAAGATTCCCCATTCGGTCCGTTTGTTGGCTGATTTGGAGCAGCCGACGGAGTTCAGTCTCTACCCTGACGACCTTTCCCTATCTATGTATTACGAGATGTTCATCGAGGACACCTCACTGGCAAGCTGGGACGACCCCGAAACCTGGGAGACGGAATTTGTTCAGTGGCTCATGGTTCATATCAGTACAGGCCTCTTGCCTTATCAGGAAGAAGGTATGCCTGTCATCAGGAGAGCATATCAGGAAGCTCAAAGCTTGTTGGGTCGTTCCTAGCCGGCGCAGCTTCGTTTGGAGTCTGGAACGCTGGCGTAAAGAGCCTTTGCGTAACTGCCAGGTGGGACATCCACCCCACCGGAATCACCCTCATCCTAACCTTCTCCCTCAAGGGAGAAGGGAGGGGACTGGACTCCCGCCTGCGCGGAAATGACGGGGGGGGTTGCGGGAAATGGAGGGGTGCGCTCGCCCCTTCGGCAGGCTCAGGGTGAACGGAGGAGGGTGGTTCGAGAACCGCCCCTACGGGTGAGTGGATGGGATGGATTCCCGCTTTCGCGGGAAAAAGAGAGGGAGAAATTTGACGGTGATTGTTTGCGAATCTATAATTCGGGTTAAATATGCCGAGGAGGCGGTTGGCGATGATTAACGGTTTTAAGGTGATTGACGCAGACGCCCACATGCAGGAACCCCTTGACGTGTGGGACAAGTACGTGGAGCCGGAGTTCTACGACCGGCGGCCCATCATCAAGCAGCATCGGTATCGTCTGATGTTCGACTACGAGGACAGCGAGCTGTATCCGGCGCAGCCGAAGGGCAAGGACCAGATGGGGCGGCTGCGTCCGACGGAGATTCTGGAGCGGCAGCCCATCAAGTACGGCGAGGCCTATGAGGAGTGGTGGAGTCCGGAGAGCCGCTTGCGCGACATGGAGCGGTACGGCTGGGACAGGATGGTGTGCATCCCCGGCACGGGGGCGCAGCCGTTGAAGCTGGAGGGGAAGGACCCGGCGTTGATGTGGGCGTTGACTCGCGCCTATCACAACTGGTCGCACGATTTCTGCCAGGCCGACCCGTCGAAGCTGAAGATGGTGGCGCAGATGCCGCCTTACGACATGGAGAACACGCTGATCGAGTTCCGGCGGGCGGTGGAGGAGCTTGGGGCGGTGACGGTGATGATGCCTAAGCCGGAGGACGGGGTCTTCTGGCACCACGACGAGTTCACGCCGTTCTGGGAGCTGGCGGTGGAGTTGGACGTGCCGATTTCGTTCCACGGGGTGCAGAGCGGTTCGCCGCACACGGGGACGCGGTACCAGGGCATTCCCGGCACGTTGATTGCCCTGGAGCACGCCATAGGTTTCCCCTTCGAGAATATGATTTCGCTGGGGCACCTGATTTACACGGGCGTGCTAGAGCGGTATCCGACGCTGCGGGTGTCGATGCTGGAAGGGAACGCCGGCTGGGTGCCCTTCTGGCTGGGACGTCTGAACGACCACGCCGAGGGACGTCAGGCGGTGTTCGTAGCGCCTAGCGAGAATCCGATGACGATGCCGCCGAGCGAGTATTTCAAGCGGCAGGTGTTCGTGGCCTGCGATGGGGACGAGTTCGGCCTGCCGGGGGTCGTGAGCCTGGTCGGGGCGGACAATCTGTTGTGGAACACGGACTATCCACACCCGGACGCGCCGGACCCGGACAGGGCGCTGCCGGACTTTCTGAATCAGCCGATACCGGAGGAGAGCAAGCGGAAGATTCTGTGGGACAATCCGGCGCGGCTGTACGGAGAGCGGGTGGCCGGGTAGGTTTCGCGTCCCAGAGAGGTTTGAATTTGATGGAAAAGCCCCGTTTCGGCGGGGCTTTTTCTTTGGGGGAGAGATAGGAGGGACGCTCGCCCTTCGATAAGCTCAGGACAGGCCCTTCGACAAGCTCAGGACAGGCCCTTCGACAAGCTCAGGACAGGCCCTTCGACAAGCTCAGGACAGGCCCTTCGACAAGCTCAGGACAGGCTCAGGGTGAGTGGGGGATGGGCTCCCGCTTTCGGAACCTTTGCATAACTGTCGAATGCCTCGTTCGTCCCACCCGAATCACCCCCATCTCAATCTTCCCCCATCAAGGGGGAAGAGGTTTTGAAGGCCTTCAGGGGGGTATGTAGAGGTTTCTATGATGGGGGGAGGGTAGGGGGAAGGGAGTTCCGCTAGACCATGAAGACGGGGTTGGCGTCGGTGACTACGCGGGTTTCTGAGGCTATTCCTTCCCGCAGGTAGGTGGGCAGGGAGAACATGTGGCGGTGGGTCTCGCCGTCGTAGAAGCGCAATTTTCGTCCGAACCGTTTTTGAATCAATCCGTCCACATCGGACGGCTCCGACGGCACCCGTACATCCCCGTCTGACAAGGCCATTGTGAAGGTCCACGGGGTCACGAAGGAGGCTACGTAGGCGGTGTAGGGAAGCACCTTCGGCGCCAGTTCCGACAGGGTATGGACGATGGCGGTGAAGCATTCCGTGTGGTTCAGAGGGCTGCCCGGCCCGGACTGGGTCACCAGCACGCCGCCGGGATTCAATCGCCCCAGCGCCGTTTCGTAGAACTCACGGGTGTATAAGGTATAGGCGGTGCCTTCTTCGAGCGGGTCCACCAGGTCGAGAATCATCACGTCGTAGCTTTCCTGGGCGTTCTCCAGAAACCCGCGGGCGTCCTCGTGAAGCAGATGCGTCTTCGGGTCGTCGAAGGCACCCTGGCTGTGGGTGGGAAGATGCAGCCGCGCCAGTTCGACCACCTGGGCGTCCAAGTCCACCATCGTCACTCGCTCGACTGTGGGATGAAGCAGCGCCTCCCGCAGCGTGGCGCCTTCGCCGCCGCCGCCGATGAAGACCGACCGGGGGTTGGGATGAAGCAGCATGGCGGGATGCACCAGAGCTTCGTGGTAGATATGCTCGTCAAAGGTGGTAGATTGAGTCTTGCCGTCGAGCACCAGGGAACGACCAAGGCTTTCCGTCTCCAGAATCTCTACGGACTGGTAAGGAGTTTGGCCGGAATAGACGTAGTTCTTGACCCGGTACATCATCACCAGGTCGGGGGTGACGAGCTCGAAGAACCACTTACCTTCCAGGCTCACGGTTTGGCCGGATTCAGGAACGGGCGACGCTCGCCGGGGCCTCGACGCCCCGCTGGATTATCTGGATAGATGGGTCTTTCGACTCCATTCGCTCGATGATGACCTGGGCCGCCGCCTGCGGATTCTGGGACGAGCCGCAGGTAAAGATGTCCGCCGCGGCGTAGTCGAGTTCGGGCCAGGTGTGAATGCTGAGGTGGGACTCTGCGATGGCCAGCACGCCCGTGATGCCCTGGGGATTGAACCGGTGGAAGGACTCGCCGATTATCTGGGCGTCCATGAACCTGGCCGCCGCAACCATCGTCTCCTTGACGAACTCCAAGTCGTCAAGACGATGAGGGTTGCACTGCCTCAGTTCAAGCAGCAAATGAGTCCCTAGCGCATTCAATCACCTGTCCCCCGTTAGAACTTGGCGCAAAGGAAAATTCTAAACCCTGCGGCAATTTGAGACAAGGCCTTTGGCCGGAGAAGGAAGGGCGTATTTGCCCGCTGACCAAGGGCTAGAGCGCATCCTTCAGGACTGCGTCGATGTTGCAATGTTTCCGTAGAAGATGCAAGAATCGGGAAATCTTCCGGGGATGGTAGGGATTCGCCTCGTTCAGTATGCTGCCCAGTGCCTCGACGGCGGCGGCGGTCCGATGGGGCGTCACCATCAGCGGAACGTCGAGCTGCTCCACCTCGTGAAGCAGGTACTCTACGGGTTGGTGTCCGCCGGTGTTGATCATGCCCGTCACCGGCCCCGTCAGCGCGGAAAGCTGGATGTCGGGTCGGTCTCCTCGAACGATGACGGCCTTGTTGTCCATACGGTTGAAATAGTGGTCACCGGAGTCCATGAAGTTGCCGCCGATGAGATACCGCTCCACGAGGCTTTCACCCTGCTCCTCGCCCCAGACCCAGGCGCTCTCCAGTGCGGCGGCGACCTGATTCAGGCTCACTGAGAGCATCAGGCGGTCTTCGGGCACTATCCCCAAGACATTCGCGCCAAGCATCCGCTCGACTTCGCGCACCCGGTGCCTGATGACCTGGTTGACGAATACACCCAGCAGGTCATCCCTGAAGGTGTCCGAAATGCGGCTCAACTCATCGTAATAGGGTCTCGTTGCGTAGGCCACAACCGCGACTACCTTGGCATTCAGGCCCCGCGACAGGTGATGAGAAATATCCGTCAGGTCTTCATCGCCTACGGACAGACTCGGCCCTTCCACCACCAGGGCGTCCCAATCCTTTGCCGCAGACGCGATGGCCTGAGCCTGTTCGACAACCACCGCCGGCGTGGGATGGTTAATCTCGGTCACGCGAAGGGGCACGGGATACAGCACATCGTCTCCCATCGACTTGGCGAAATTTACGTCGGCGTCGTTGTGGGGATTAGCGCAGAAGGGCTTGAAGTAGCCCGTCTTCATACCCCTTTGGCGGAGGGCGGACGTTAGGGCCAGGGTTGTCGCCGTCTTGCCCGCGCCGGGCCTGTCGGAAGCTACGTAGATTACGTTCATGGCGTTGCGTCTGATGCCTCTGGAAACTTGTGGATATTCTATCACAGCCTTCTTCCCGCCGCTCGCCATTTATCCTTTGACGATATCGGGGTGAGCGGGGGAGTCACCCTCACCCCAGCCCTCTCCCTCAAGGAGACCTTTGCATAACTCCCTATACACCCGAACATTCTGTGAAACAAGCAACGTATTTATACCTGAACAGCCCCACCCCTGGATTCCCGTTTTCACGGGAATGACGGTTATGCAAAGGTCTCCTCAAGGGTGAGGGTGTAAGAGGAGGGGCACTCGGCCTTTCGACAGGCTCAGGGTAGGTGGCGGTCACTAGTCATCCTGCCTTTGACTGGCCCTTCCTCCCTCATTTACACTTGGCGCGTCGGCACAAACCGCAATGGGGGTGAAGAATGGCCGTTGTCAATTCCGTCCTGGGGCCCTTGGATACGTCTGAGTTGGGGTTTACGCTGACCCACGAGCACATAACCACGGGCTCCGCCGGCTTCCGCATCACCTACCCGGAGATGGCGAATCGCCAGCGCATTGAAGAGGTCGCCGTTGACCTTCTCATCCAGGCCCGCAAGGAAGGCGTCGACACCATCGTGGACTGCACGCCTATGGACCTGGACAGGGACGTGACTCTCATCCAGTCCGTCTCCAAACGCAGCGGCGTCAACATCATCTGCGCCACCGGCAGCCACCTCTACGTGCCGCACGACTTCTATCAGACCATGTTCGAGTGGATGGATCCCATCCCCGCCGACCGCGTCGCCGACCTGTGGACGCGCGAAATCGAAGAGGGCATCGAAGGCACAGGCATCAAGGCGGGCATCATCAAGGTCGCCACCAATGACCCCATCCGACCGCCGGAGGCACTGATGCTTCGCGCCGCCGCCCGAACCCACCTTCGCACCGGCGTCCTCATCACCACCCACACGCCCCATACCTCTCGCGTTGGACTCGACCAGATCCGCATCCTCCGCGAGGAGGGCGTGGACATGAGCAAGGTCTACGTCGGCCACGTCAACAGCACCCTCGACCACGATTACCACAAGCGGATGATGGAAGAAGGCGTCTGGCTGGGCATGGACCACTTCAGCCCCAGCGGCCCGCCCACAACTCCCGACTGGCGCGCCCGCAGCGCCTTCATTCGAGACCTCATCGACGACGGCTACGAAGACCGGATCATGCTCTCCCACGACTGGAACGTGAAGGGAGTGGCTTGCTGCAATCCCGTCGCCTCTATGGGCGAAGGCATGCCGGACGGCTACCTCTGGATAACCCGCGGCGTTCTTCCATATATGCGGGAGTTGGGCGTCTCCGACGGGGCGGTGGACAAGCTGATGGTTGACAACCCGCGTCGCTTTTTCGAGGGCACGGGCGAATGAACTTCCTGGTGAACATACAGCCCGTCAGAGGCATGGCCAAGGGCTACCAGGTGCGGCAAGCCCTTGATGCAATCGAGAAGCTGGAGGAGATGAATGGCAGATTTCGTTGACAAATATACCTATCGCGTTATCTGGTGGGAGGAGGATCAGGAGTATGTGGGACTGTGCGCCGAATTTCCGTTGCTCAGTCATCTGGACGAGACTCCTGAGAAAGCATTCGCGGGGATTCGAGACGTAGTAGCCTTTGCCGTAGAAATCCTTGAAGAGGATGGCGATCCTGTCCCGGAGCCTTTGTCTACCAGGCGCTTCAGCGGTACCATCACAGTACGGGTGCCGCCGGATACCCATCGCCTCCTGGCAATGGACGCAGCCGAGGCGGGCGTCAGCATGAACCGGTTGGCAAGCGAACGGCTGGCGACCAGGCTAAAATAATCAACAACATTCATCTCCCCAAAAGGTGAACCAAATGGAACGTCAACTCCCAACCCGCGACGAAGTCCTGTCCTACCTCCGTGACCGCAGCAACTGGGGCCGATGGCCCCACAACCCCAGCGCCGGCGCCCTCAACCTCATCGACGACGCCAAGCGCCTCGCCGCCGCCAAGCTCGTCCGGAAGGGACGCGCCGTCTCCCTAAGCCGCCCCTTCCCCGTCGAACCCTCCATCGAAAACCCGCGTCCCGCCCTCCAGTACCTCTTTACCAACGACCGCGAAGGCGGCTGGGGTTCCGCGATGGACTTCTACGGCATCACCTACCACGGCACCGCCACCACCCACATCGACGCCCTCTGCCACATCTGGACCCCCGACGGCCTGTTTGACGGGCGCGACCCCAAGGAGGAGTTGACCTTCACCGGCGCCAATTTCGGCGCCGTCGACGCTTGGAGCGAGGGGATACTCACCCGCGGCGTCCTCCTCGACGTGCCCAAGCATCGCGGCAAACCCTACGTCACCCTGGAAGAACCCGTCCACGGCTGGGAACTGGAGGACATTGCGAAGGCCGAGGGCATCGAACTTCAGCCCGGCGACGCCGTAGCCGTCTATAGTGGACGCGAGGCCTACACACGCGAATACGGAAGTTGGGGCGGCGGCGAGTCCCGCGCCGGCCTGCACGCCTCCTGCCTTCCCTTCATACGCGACAACGACGTCGCCATCCTCATCTGGGACATGATGGACGCCGCCCCCAACGACTACGGCTTCTCCCACACCGTCCACGGCGTCATCCCCGCCTACGGCGTGGCTCTTCTGGATAATGCGCTGTTGGAACCCCTGGCCCAAGTCTGCGCCGAGGAGGGTCGCTACGAGTTTATGATGAGCATCAACCCCCTGGTTGTTCCCGGCGGCACAGGCTCCCCCGTAAACCCCATCGCCACCTTCTAACGTCGCCCATTGGTCACCCTTCGACAGGCTCAGGGTGAGCAGGGGGATTGGTGGAGAGAGGTGTTCAGAATAAGGGAAGTGGGGTAAGGAGTGGGGGTGGCGGTCTTGACGTGAAAAATGGGTGTGTGCTAGAAAAGTAGGATAACAAGGGGGATTTGGAATTCGTCATGCCATTGATTGAATACGGCTGTTACGATTGCAGGAAGGTCAGCGAGGCGCTGATCCGGGACAGGTACAACATCCCTGAGTCGACGTCGTGCGAGCACTGCGAGGGCGAGAATACGGTTCGCTTGATTTCTCGCGTGAATTACAAGATGCAGAAGAAGGCGAAGTACGACGATGATTTCTTGGGTAAGGCGATGCCGGCGATGATGAAGAAGAAGGAGACGGCGGAGTATTTCGCGGAGGGGCCGAGGGCGTCGGACGAGGCGAAGATGTTCGAGATGGGGGAGCAGATAGGGGAGAGGATTGACAGGATGATAGAGTCGAGTTTTCCGAAGAAGTAGGGGGAAGGGAGGGGACTGGATTCCGGCTTTCGCCGGAATGACGGATAGGGTGGTGGGAATGTCGTGGTGTGGGAAGTCGCTCGACCCTTCGACAGGCTCAGGGTGAGCGGGGGAAGATGGGTTCCGGCTTTCGCTGGAATGACGGGGGTTTGGAGGGAATGATAGGGGGCGTACCCTCACCCCTGCCCTCTCCCAGGATGGGAGAGGGGGCATGGCTTGACCCTTCGACAGTCCCTTCGACAAGCTCAGGACAGGCTCAGGGTGAGCGGTGGGGGAGAGGAGGGTTGTTGTAGTAGAGGTGATTCGTTTCGTTTGGCTTCTTTTTTTTCTGTGGTGGGATACGAAGGGGGTTTTCGTAGCTGATTCGGGGGAAATTTGGGATTCGTTATATGTTGTGGTGAGAACGAATGGGGGCTTTTACCATAGCGGCAACGGGGCCGGATGGACGCGAGTCGGGCGAGGGCATGGGTTGCGCGGATGATGATTTCAGGGAAGCGTCGTACCGGTTTGCTGAATTGGTATGTATGTTTCATGCAGGAAGGATAGCAGAGAGAGGGGGTTGGTGGCAAGGGGGAGTTGGCAGCTATTGGGGGGGAATCACCCCCATCCTAACCTTCCCCCGTCAAGGGGGAAGGGATAAGAGGGGACCGCTCGACCCTTCGACAGGCCCTTCGACAAGCTCAGGACAGGCTCAGGGTGATCGGGAGGAAATAGGGTGGGTGCCCTCACGCCAGCCCTCTCCCAGGATGGGAGAGGGGGAAGATGGGATCCCGCTCGAGGAGAGCTTTGCGTAACTTCTAAATGCGTCATCCACCCCACAGGAATCACCCCCATCCCTTCGACAGGCTCAGGACAGGCTCAATCTTCCCCCGTCAAGGGGGAAGAGGTTAATTGGCGCTCTTGAGGGGGTTATTCGTAGCGGAGGGCTTCGGCGGGGTGGATGCGGGCAGCTTGGCGGGCGGGGAGATAGGTGGTGAGCATGGCGAATACGTAGGCGATGGCGATGATGATTCCTATTTCGAGCCAAGGCATGGAGAATTGGAGGCCGGGCAGCTGGTCTCGAATGGCGTCGACTAGGTTGAAGGAAAGGATGGCGCCGAGGGCAACGCCGATGGCAACTCCGAGGAGTGAAACGAAGGAAGCTTCTACGAGGAAGCTGAGCTGAATCATTCCTCGTCGGTAGCCGATGGCCCGCAGCACGCCGACTTGCTGCCGTCGTTCCACCACCGCTCGGAGGCTGATGACGCCGAGGGCGGCGACGCCGACGATGAGTCCCATGCCCATGAATCCGGTGAGCAGGTTGTTGAAGGCGGAGTTGACCGCCACCTGTTCGTCGATGACTTCCTTGAGGGTTTCGGCTTCCGCGCCGTGTTCCAGGAAAGAGGCTTCCAGGGCGCGGGACGTTTCCTTAGCGTCCACGTCCGGGGCGGTCCTGAAGCGGTAGGTGGTGACGGGCACGGGGAAGGGGAGGGCGTCGTCGATGGTTTGCTTATTGACAATCATGCTGCCCGCGTTGTCAGCCACCAGGTCGAGGACGCCGATGACGGTGTAATCGACGCGGGCGTTGGTCTGGGGTTCCAGGATTTCCACGGTTACGGGGGTCATGGTCTCGTCTTCGACGGACACGCCTTCGACCCTGAAGGAGGTGGTCGAGGCGCCGAATTCCTCCTGGCCGCTGTCGCCGATGGCGAAGTATCCAACGACGGCGAGGTTGGGGTTGTCCCGGAGGGCTTGCCAGACTTCTTCTTCGGTTGGGCCGTAGCCCTCGGCGATGATGTGGAAGGTGTACTGGGTGGCGTCCAGGTAGGCGTCGTCCGCTGCTTGAAGGGAAAATTGCTTCCAACGGGGGCTGTCGGCGTCGGCTTGACGGGCGACGACGGGAGCGGTGACGAATCCGCCGACGGCGTCGAAGGTGGATGGGGGAAGCTCATCGACGCCGGATAGAGATTCTTGAATGTTGTTGATTGGGTTGCTGGAGTTGACGGTCATTTCGACGTCCCAGTGGCCGGTGACGGAATCGGTGTCCGCCAGGGTGTTGCTGAACGCGTCGCTGAGGATGGACATGACGATGAGGGTGAAGATGACGAGGGCGAACATGGCGAGGGTGAGGCCGGTGCGGAACTTGGCGCTCATGGGGTAGGCGACGGCGATGACCAGGACGGGGCGGAGTTTGCCGATGCCGGAGGTGACGAAGGCGAGGGTCTTGAGGAGGAGGTCGGCGTTGTACATGAGGGACCAGACGGCGGCGGCGACCATAATCACGCCGGATACGAAGAACATTTCGGTGCTGGAGTCGAGGACGCCCGTTACCGGTTCGAGGGTGGCGATGGGAAGAACCCACAAAGCGAGGGTCAGGACGCCCATGAGGGTGAAGGCGAGCCTGTCTATGAATTCCGGCCGGAGTTCGCCACGTCTCGACCAGCCGGGGGGAGTCATGGCTACGCCGATGACGACGAGAACCGCGGCGGTGATGATGTCTACGACGGAGACGGTCGCAATGCCGAAGATCAGGAGGGCGGCGCCTCCTGTGAGTATGAGAAGTCCGGGCAGGGGCGCGAGAGAGGGCCAGCGGCTCATGGCCAAGCGAAGAATGAGACCGACGCCTACTATTATCATGGAGGCGCCGATGGAGAAGGGGGCGGCTTGATTCCAGGGGCCTGCGCCGCCCAACATGAGAATCAGGCCGAGAAGGACGGTGAGCCAGCCGCGGAGGACGTAGGGCCAGACGAATTTGACGAGGGCGACGGCTACGTCGGCGAGCCATAGGGGCTGGATGAGGAGCCAGAGGGCGGCGAAGGCCAGGTCGCGGATGGCCCCGCCGAACCTTCTGTTGAAGAGATGCTTTATGGCAGAGATCAGGAACAGGACGGGGCGGACGGCGGCTTTGAGGACTCCCATAAGTCGTTGGGTGAAGGTTCCTTCCTGACTTACGGCGACGGTCTCGGGCAGGCCGCGCACGGCTTCCACGATGTTCATTCGGCTGACGCGGTAGGCGGAGACGGCGACGGTGGCGAAGGTGATAATCATGCCGATGCAGTAGGCGACGACGGCGCTGCGAAGTTCGACGGAGTAGGCGAATTCGAAGTCCTCGCCGGTTCCTCCAAGAATCTGATTGGTGACCGCCGCTATGAGGTAGCCGACGCCGAGGCCGACGGCTACGCCGAGGGCGGCGGCGACAAGGTTGTAGGCTGTGCCTTCGAAGATGAACATCTGGACGAGGTGGCTCTGTCTTGCGCCGACGGCGCGGGCCATGCCCATTTCGGTGCGGCGGGCGGCGGCGAGCATGACAAAGATGAGGAAGACGAGGAGGATGCCTACGCCGACGGAGAAGAGGCCTAGGAGGATGAAGAGGGCGGTTATGCCGCTGGCCGCCTGGTCGGACAGGTCGAGGAAGTAGCGCTTGACGGCAAAGACGTTCATTTCCGAGAGGTTGCGGAAGAGGGTGTCGGCTTCTTCTTCAAGCTGGGCGAGGTCGGCGTCGCCGAGGGCGTCAAGGGTCTGTGATTGTATGGTTTCGTCGGAGAGGACGCGGACGAGTTCGTCGGTGACCGCGGGCTGGGTCAGTTCGCGTCTGAGGACAGCCATTTCGTTTTGGCGTTCGCCGCTCAGACTGTCTTCCCGTTCTTCCAGCAGAGTAAGAACCTGAGGCTCGTCAAGGAGGTTTTTCAGTTCTTCCGCAATTTGACGGTCGGCGAAGAGGACGCGGAGCTTGGTGGAAACCTCGCGGCTCAGATGGACGCCGTCAGTGACGCCGCCGCGATTGGAGACTGCGATGGTGCTTATCTGCCCTTGTTTTTCGAAAACTTGCTGGGCGGCTGAAAGGGGCATGAGAATGGTGGGGTCAACGCCGGCGAGGCCGCCGTTTTCGACGACGCCTTCCACACGAAGATCCACGAAGCCGTCCTGGAGGAAGAGGCGCAGGGTGTCTCCGGGCTGGGCGTCGAGGTCTTCGCGGGCTTCTTCGTTGACCAGAGCGGATCCCGAGGGCATGTTTTGGAGGGGGTAGGGTTGTCCTGATAGGAGGGTAAATTGACCGAAGCCTTCGAGGGTAGTCGGGTCTGGGGCGACGATGCGCGCCTGGCCTTCGGAGAGGGAGGCGCGGAGGTTGAGGGCGGGGGCGGTCTCGGCGATGTAGGGGGTCATGCCGTCTATGGCGTCGAAATCGGCAAGCTGCCGTTGGAGGGCGTCGAAGCGGGATTCGTCGACGTAGACGGGGCCGAAGTCCTGGGCGCCGCGGGAGGGGGTGAGGATTTCGTCTATGGTTCCAAGGCCCTCTATGCTGGCGTTGCGGATGGAAGAGCTGAGGGTGTCGCCGGTGGTGAAGGAGGCGGCGATGATGACGGCGCTGAGCATGGAGCCGACGATGATGAGGGCGGTTTGGGCGGGACGGCGGGGGATGTTTCGGAGGCCCAGCTTGAGCATGATGCGGTGGCGCCAGGCGAGGAAGCCGACGACGGCCATGATGCCGAGGAAGACGGCCAACAGGATGACCATCAGCAGGTTCATGGAGAGGCCGAAGAGTTCTTGCAAGGGGGGTTATGCTTCCCGGCCGTCGTCGACTATTTGGCCGTCTCTCATGCGGACGATGCGGTGGCACATTTCGCCCACTTCACGGGAGTGGGTGACGAGGACGAAGGTCTGGCGGTTTTCGCGGTTGAGGGAGAGGAGGAGGTCCATGATGTCCTGGGTGGTCTCGCTGTCGAGGTCGCCTGTTGGTTCGTCGGCCCAGATAATGGCGGGGTTGTTGACGAGGGCGCGGGCGATGGTGACGCGCTGGCGCTGGCCGCCGGAGAGTTCGGCGGGGAGGTGCTGGGCCCATTCGGCGAGGCCGACGGTTTCGAGCATCTGGAGGGAGCGTTGGCGGGCTTCCTGGCTGCCGACGCCGGAGACTAGGAGGGGCATTTCGACGTTTTCGACGGAAGTGAGGACGGGGAGGAGATTGTAGAGTTGGAAGATGAAGCCCATGCGCTGGGCGCGGTAGTCGCTGCGTTCGTCGTCGGGGAGGGTGTGAAGCTGCATCTTCTCGACGAAGATTTGGCCGGAGTCGGTGGAGTCGAGGCCGGATAGGCAGTTGAGGAGGGTGGTTTTGCCGCAGCCGGAGGGGCCCATGATGGCGACCATTTCGCCTTGGTTGACGTGAAGGTCGATGCCGCGGAGGGCTTGGACGTGGACGCGGCCTGTGGCGTAGGTTTTGAAAACGTCCGTGGCGGAGATGATGTAGTCGTTGCCGTTCATTGGATAGTCGTCCTGCGTGTAGTTCGTTGGAAGCCTCGTTTAGGCGGAGGATACATTACCATAGATGGCTACATTCGTATAGACTTATGCGCGTGCTTGTTAAAGATTGGCAAACAAGTTTGTATCATAAACTATACTTCCTGTCAAGGCTTGACGATAAAGAATAAGGAAGGGTTGAGAGGTGAAGGCGTGGTAAAATGGGGGCGGAGGTTTTGTCTATGATTACGGAACGTGAAAACGGAGTTGAGGAGTGCGTGGCGCAGGCTTGGGCGTTTCTGGCCCAGTCTGACGCGGAGTTTGCGTCGGGGGATACTAGGCAGGGCGCGGAGAAGTTATATGGCGCAGTGTCGCAGGTGGTAATAGCGGCGGCAAAGCAGCGCGGCTGGGATCATCGCTCACACCGGGCTAACAAGAACGCGGTCACGCGGCTATATGAAGAGTATGACGACCCGCTCATAGCCGCCGGATTCTTGGCCGCTGAGAAATTCCATGTGCATTTCTTTCATGGAAATCTGGAGGATTATGAGATTGCCGCGGACCGACCTGTAGCTCGTCGCTACGTGGAGCGGATGACGGAATTGATTAAGGAATACGAGGTGGAGGAATAGGGGTATGTGGGCTGGCTGGAGGGGGACGGGTTGAGGGGGGCGGAGGCGTGGTAAAATGGGGGACGGAGGTTTTGTCTATGATTACGGAACGTGAAAACGGAGTTGAGGAGTGTGTGGAGCAGGCTTGGGCGTTTCTGGCGCAGTCGGACGAGGAGTTTGCGTCGGGGGATACTAGGCAGGGCGCGGAGAAGTTATATGGCGCAGTGTCGCAGGTGGTAATAGCGGCGGCGAAGCAGCGCGGCTGGGATCATCGCTCACACCGGGCTAACAAGAACGCGGTCACGCGGCTATATGAAGAGTATGACGACCCGCTCATAGCCGCCGGATTCTTGGCCGCTGAGAAATTCCATGTGCATTTCTTTCATGGAAATCTGGAGGATTATGAGATTGCCGCGGACCGACCTGTAGCTCGTCGCTACGTGGAGCGGATGACGGAATTGATTAAGGAATATGGGGTGGGATAACCGGCGGCGAGATTCTTCGTCGCGGGGCCTCCTCAGAATGACATGTAGATAGAGGGGAGCACCCTCACCCAGCCCTCTCCCTTTAGGGAGAGGGGGTTATGCAAAGGTCTGCGTCAAGGGGGATGGGTTCCCGCTTGCGCGGGAATGACGGAGGGGATAGGTGGGAATGATGGAGACCACGCTCGACCCTTCGACAGGCCCTTCGACAGGCTCAGGGTGAGCGGGGAATGGGCTCCCGCTTTCGCGGGAGCAAGAGTTATGCAAAGGTATACGCGTCGGCGCAGAGGGGTGAAAGATGGCTGAAGATTCCGGGTTGTATTTCGACGTGATTGTGGTTGGTGGGGGGAATGCTGCGATGTGCGCGGCGCTTTCGGCGAGGGAGAGGGGGGCGCGGGTGTTGCTGATTGAGAAGGCGGCTCCCGAGGAACGAGGCGGGAATTGTCCGTATACGGGCGGGGGGTTCCGGTTTACGCACAACGGGGCGAAAGACTTGAGGCCGTTGCTGGCGGATCCGTCGGTCTTGCAGGGGTTGGAAGATGCTATCAGCCCGTATATGGCGGGGGACTATCGGCGGGAGATGTTGGAGAAGACGGAGGGACGGACGAACCCGGAGTTGCTGGACACTCTGATTGCCGAGTCGTATCCAACGGTGTTGTGGATGCGAAAGCAGGGGATTGAGTTTGAGTTGAGCGGTCGGGGTCGGCGGATGACGCCGGGGGTGCGGGTGGGGGCGAGTGCGGTGGGGTCCGGGCCGGGGTTGATTGCGATGCATTATACGGCGGCGCGACGGCACGGGGTGGAGGTGGTGTATGAGACGAAGATGTTGCGGTTGCTGACGGACGGTTCGGGGGTTGTGGGCGTGGTGGCGGAGGACTCGGAGGGGGTGCAGGAGATTCGCGCCGGGGGGGTGGTGCTGGCGTGCGGGGGGTTCGAGGCGAGCGCGGGGATGCGGGCGGAGCATTTGGGGGGACATTGGGAGAGGGCGAAGGTGCGGGGGTCTCGTCACAACACGGGGGACGGACACCGGGCGGCGTTGGAGGTTGGGGCGAGTATGGCGGGTCAGTGGACGGGGTATCACGGGACGCCGATCGACGCGGACGCGCCGGCGACGGGGTCGCCGGATTCGGTGGACCGGCTGCCGCGTCGTTCGTATCCGTTGGGGGTGATGCTGAACGTCAGGGGGGAGCGGTTTGTGGACGAAGGGGCGGACTTCGCGTTGAACAACTTTGTGGAGATGGGGGCGATGATATTGAAGCAGCCGGGGGGGATTGCGTACCAGGTTTTCGACGCCAAAGCGGAGTCGCTGCTGGAAGAAAGGTACGGGAGCGCGTCGGTGGTACGGGCGGACAGCATGGGGGAATTGGCGGAGACGTTGGGGCTGGACCGAAGGAAGATGGAGGGGACGATTGAGGAGTTCAACGCCGCGGTGGAGGTGGGGGAGTTCGATCCGTCGAGGCTGGACGGGAAGGGGACGAGGGGGATTGAGCCGCCAAAGAGCAATTGGGCGCGGGCGATGGACACGCCGCCGTTTTCGGCGTACCGGGTTACGGGGGGGATTACGTATACGTTCGGGGGGGTGAAGATAGATACGGAGGCGCGGGTGTTGGACGAGGATGGGCGGGCGATTCCGGGCTTGTACGCGGCGGGGGAGATTGTGGGGGGGTTCTTCTACTTTGACAGTCTGAGGGCGTCGGGGTTGATGCACGGGGCGGTGTTCGGGAGGATTGCGGGGGCGAATGCGGCGGGGTGATCACCCCCATCTCAATCTTCCCCCGTCAAGGGGGAAGAGGCAAATCGCGGACCTTGGGAGGGTTGTGCAAAGGTCTCCAGGATGGGAGAGGGCGTAAGAGGGGACTGGATTCCGGCTTGCGCCGGAATGACGGAGGGCGCTCGACCCTTCGACAGGCTCAGGGTGAGCGGGGATGGATTCCCGCCTGCGCGGGAATGACGGGAGGGTTGGCGGGAATGACGGTTATGCAAAGGTCTCCATCAGGGGGAAGGAATAACAGGGCAACCACAAGGGATTGTTCCTACGCGTTTAAGAGGGAAGGGATAAGAGGGGTACAAACCGGGGACATAGGTAACGCTTTTGGATAGGCGGGAGATTGCCTTAGCGGTGTGTTCGTCCAGGAGGCAGATTTTGTGAGGGCTGTTGACGATGGTCCAATATATGGGGATCTACTTTGTCAGGGCCACAAGTTCGCGTCTCAGGGCTTGGCTGAGCTAGATTATGTGCCCCTTCCACTTGATCTGTCCGTCGCTGCTGACCATCCGGGCGGTGGCGTCCTCGGATCAGGGAGAGGACGGCGACTATCAGTTGAAGGCCGGCCATGCCAAGGAATACGCGTTGGAGGCCGGTTTTGAAGGCGTTGCCGACTTCGACGCTGACGCCTTCGTCGAATCCTTCCAAAGTCGCGTCGAGGCCGGCGGAGGTCATGGCGGCGGTTATGAGTAGGGTGGCTATAGCGATGCCGGTGACGGTGGAGCCGGTGCGGATGAGCTGGACGAATCCTGAGACGACGCCGTAGGCGCGGCGGGGGGCGCCGCTGAGGATGCTGCTGGCGTTGGGGGCGGTGAAGGTTCCCATGCCGCTGCTCTGGAGGAGGATGCCGAGCATGATGAGGAGCAGAGGGGTGTCGCGGTCAATCTGGGAGAGGATGAGCAGGCCGGCCATTGAGATGAGGGCGCCGCCGACGGTGAAGGGTCTGGGGCCGAAGCGGTCGGAGAGGCGTCCGGCGACGGGGCCCATTATGACCATGCCGACGGCTATGGACATCATTATCAGTCCTACCTGTCCGGCGGAGTAGCCCTGGACGCCCTGGAGGAAGAAGGGCATTAGGAATAGGACGGGGGCGGCGACGACGAAGGAGAGGCATCGTGCGGAGACGCCGAGGGAGAAGATGCTGATTTTGAATAGGGTCAAGTCGAGCATGGGGGTGGTTGCCCTGGTTTCCCATAGGATGAAGACGCCCAAGGTGAGGGCGCAGGCGACCAGAAGGAGGGCGGCGGTCTGGAAGGGGAGGCCGAAGGGGTTGGCGAGGCCCATGACCATGAGCACCAGGACGGCGGAGGATAGGAAGGAGCCTATGAAGTCGAAGTCGCCCAGCCTGGCTTTGACGCGGGTTTGGGTGATGGCGCTTTCGTCGAGGATGAGGAAGGGGGCGAGGGTGCAGAGGATTCCGAGGGGTAGGTTGAGGAGGAAGACGGAGCGCCAGCCGAAGGCGTCGATCATCATGCCGCCGATGGCGGGGCCGATGATGAGAGCGCTGCCGACGAGGGTCATGTGCATGCCGAGGGCTTTGCCGCGCTCTTCGGCAGGGAATATGGAGGTCATTATGGCCATCTGGTTGCCGTGGACGAGGCCGACGCCCATGCCCTGGAGGATGCGGAACATGATGAGGGCGGTGAGGTTGGGGGCGAAGGCAGCGAGGAGGGAGCCGAGGGTGAATATCATCAGGCCCCAGAGGTAGACGCGCTTGCGTCCGATCATGTCAGATAGGCGGCCCATCGGCATGAGGAGGGCGCTGGTGGCGACGAGGTGGCCGGTGGCGAGCCACTGGACGGTGGAGAGATTGCTGCCGAACTCGTCGGCGATGGTGGGCATGGCGACATTGACCTCGCCCATGTCGGCGACGGTTACGAGGGTGCCGGTGGCGACGCTGGCCAAGGCCCACCACTTGAAGTTGCGACCGCCGATGCGGCGGGGACCGTCCGGCTTGGTTTTCGGAGGATGGGGGCCGGGGTTGGGTGGCTGGGACTCCGTCTTGTCGGGAGTTGCGCTCAACTAGACTCCAGGATTGGGTTGGGGATAGTGCAGTTTATCACCAAGTTGGGAATAACTACAGCGATTATATTGAAAATTTTTGCGGGCGGTCTTGCGGGTAATACGTTGAGAGAACAGGAGACGGCATTTACGAGTTAACGATAGTCCCCGTTCCTGGCGAAAATTGTGGGTCAATTCGCTTGGTTGACAGCGATTGCACTGGCAGTGTAGAGTAATATATTGAGATAGAATATCAATAGATTCATCGGTTACATGATTGCAAGGCAGATATTATCGAGAAATAAATTGATACTTAGTATTATTAGAATCTAAGGGAGGATTCGATATGGACACGCAGCGAAGAGTACCTGTTACTATCCTCACGGGCTTTCTTGGCTCCGGGAAAACGACCCTGCTCAACCGGATATTGACTGAGGAGCACGGGAAGCGCATTGCCGTGATCGAGAACGAGTACGGAGAGATTGGCATCGATCAGGCGCTCGTCATCAACGCCGACGAAGAGGTCTTCGAGATGTCGAACGGCTGCATCTGCTGCACGGTGCGCGGAGACCTGATACGGGTGCTCAACAATCTCAACAAGCGCCGGGACAAGTTCGACTATGTGTTTGTGGAGACCACAGGTCTCGCCGATCCGGGTCCGGTGGCCCAGACATTCTTCATGGACGACGATCTCCACGAGGATTACTCGCTTGACGGGATAGTGACGCTAGTCGATGCGGCCCACATTGAGCAGCAGCTTGGCCGAAGCGACGAAAGCACCGAGCAAATCGCTTTCGCAGACGTGCTTGTGCTCAACAAGACGGATCTCGTCAAGAATGAGAAGCTGGACAGGCTGGAATCCCGGCTGAGGGACATGAACCGTATGGCGCGAGTGGTGCGCAGCGAGCGCGCGAACGTCTCCGTCGATACTGTACTCAACCTGGCCGCCTTCGACCTGGATCAGGTTCTCGAGCGTCGTCCAACCTTCCTAGAGCCTGAGTACCCGTTCGAATGGACGGGAGTTTATTCGCTCGACAGCGGCCGTTACGAACTCAGCCTCGCCGATGGGCCTGATCCGACGATGTCGCTGGTAGTGGCGTCCGATCAGGACACGGATGACGCCGCACTGCGTGAGGGAGCGGAGTGGTGCGTGAGGGAGTACGCCGAACCAGCGGAGACGATTCATCCAGGAGGAGAGATTTCCGTCGGAAAGCACGTGAACATGGCGCTCGATTCCCCGGGGCGCAAGTCGTTCTTCCTTGAGGTCAATGGGCAGGTACGGCTTGGCTTGTACACCCAGCACCTCCCGGAGGAGTTCGATCTCCAACTGAGGAACCCGGATGGGGAGGTGGTGACCGTCGAGGCCGAGCGGACATGGGTGGCACAGCACGAGCACGACGACGAGGTGGGCTCGATCGCGATTGAGATTGACGGCGATTGCGATCCCGACAAGCTTAACGTCTGGCTTGGCAAACTGCTACGCGAGCGCGGGGTGGACATATTCCGAATGAAGGGCTTCATCAGCATCGCAGGCGAGTCGCGCCGCTTCGTCTTCCAAGGGGTCCACATGCTCGTAGACGGTCAGCCGGACCAAGAATGGGGGGACGCGCCCCGCCGCAATCAGCTCGTCTTCATCGGACGCAACCTTGATGAGGAGAGCATGCGGCAGGGGTTCGCAGCATGTCTGACTTAGATGTGGGCGCCCCAACGGGCGTCCTTCGCCGGGGCTGGCCTGCGGCGGTTGGGGACTACGCTATCGCCGGGGGCTGGAGTCCAGGCGGCGAGGCGCTGATAGTCGGCGATACTGAGGGCGGCGTGTACGCATTCGACGGCAAGTCCGGCGCGACGGCCTGGGAGCGGCGAGGAGTCCATGAAGGCGGTTTGCTCGCAATGGCGATGCATCCGAGGAGCGCCGCGTTCGCGACGGCCGGCCAGGACAGCCGAGTCTTAATCTGGGACGCCGCCGAAGGTGAGGCAGGTCGGGCTATCGAGGTTGGAGGAGGCTGGGTGGAAAACGTGGCATGGTCGCCGGACGGCGAATTGCTGGCAGCCTCCTGCTCCCGGCAGGTTCGCGTGTATGGCGCGGACGGAGGGGAGGTCTGGCGCTCTGATGATCATCCCAGCACCGTCAGCGCGATCGCCTGGTCGGGCGCAAGGGAGCTTGCGACGGCCTGTTACGGGCGAGTGACGTTCTTCGACGCGTCCAGAGGCGAGGCTCGCCAGAAGCTGGAGTGGCAGGGGTCTCTTGTGTCGATGGTATTGAGTTCGGACGGGGGCATCGTGGCTTGCGGAAGCCAGGACAACACGGTGCACTTCTGGCGTCGCTCGACGGGGGAGGATTCCATGATGTCAGGGTATCCTACCAAGCCTTCTGCCCTGGCTTTTGACGATGCCGGGACTCTTTTGGCCACGGGCGGAGGGGAATCGGTGACGGTGTGGAACTTCCGGGGAAAGGGGCCAGAGGGCACGCGGCCCGGCGTTCTGGAGTTTCACGTTCAACCCGTCACGACACTTGCCTTCGCTCCCAGAACGAGGCGCCTTGCATCGGGGAGTCGCGATGGCACGGTGGTTGTGTGGGCGCTTGGGAGAAAGGGAAACGGCGGTCCGGTAGGCTCCGCGGACGTGTCGGGCGCAGTGGCTGAATTGTACTGGCGGCCTGACGGACAGGCGCTGGCCGCGCTGGATGCGTGGGGCGGGGTGACGGTTTGGGAGATAGGGGAATCAAAGGGTCGAATTGCCCGCGACAACGCAGGTCTGCGCGACGGTGAGGGCGGCGGCTGATCTTACCGGCGGCTAATCATGTCGCAAGTTCTGACCTTGGGGCGGTGAGACGGGGATTGTGGTTGCGTTCGTTACGATTCTGGGCTAACTTACTGTGTAGCGACACGCCCCATTTTGCGGGAGAATCGGCATGTTTTCATCAGAGGATGGTCCAGGACGCAAGGTAATGGGGTTTCTGCGGGGCTTGGGGCCGCCAGCCTTGGTTGGGCTGGCTGCAACCGTGGCGGGGGCGGCGGTCTTATTCGTCGGGTTGATGCTTGAGGGGAATTCGGAAGGGTCGGGGGCGGGCTGGAGAGCGGTGGGCGGGTTTCTGGTAATTGGCGGGATTGCCCTCCTGTTATTCAGCGATTCGCGGCGAAGGGCGTCAACGATAGAGGCGGCGACGCGTCTCTATGCCGGGTACATGAGGCGAACCGCTCATTGGCGATGGTACGACAGGTACGGAGTAGCGGGCCTGGCGCTCGGACTTGTATGGCTTCTTCCGACCCTATTCATCCAGATAGTCATAGGCAACAGCTTCGGGATTATGGCCGTTGGAATCGTGCTGTTCTGGGGAGGGTTCATGCTGCTCATCTTCGGCAGGATTTATGAATATATGAAGAAGAAGTGGAAATAGCGGCCTTCGCCCGTCAAGGAGACCTTTGCGTAACTGCCAAATGCGTCATCCACCCGACCCGGATCACCCCCATCTCAATCTTCCCCCATCAAGGAGGAAGAGGCTAATTGGCGCTCTTGAGAGGGTTATGCAAAGGTCTCCAGGGCGGGGGAAGAGGGAGGGGATTTAGGAAACCGTCAATAGACGGGCGTCAAAAATAGGAACAGACAGGCCGTCACGAACGCCACGGCTATCGCCGCGCCCACCCACTTTCGACGCTTGCTTTCCTTCACCTTCACGATGTCCATCACCCCCGCTACCAACACCGTCATCCCGCCAAAAAACGTGATAGGACGCCATAAGCCTGACGCCATCTCGCCTAAGATAGGCGTGGCCGCGACAATTATAGCCACTACCGCCAGCGCGATGAGGCCAAACATCATATCCCTTCTTCCACTTCTTCCCATCGTTATGAGGGCGTAGAGCAAGAGGGCTATCGCCCCCAGAATCACCAACACCCTCAGCAAATTCACGAAGGCCGAGGTCTGAAGCAGCAGTCCGAAGGCCGTCACGCCGTAGCCAATGAGCAGCCACTTCAGCCAGCGTCCTTCCTGCCCCGAAAACATCCGCATGAGCCTGTTTTTTCCTTGGGGGACTGCCTGCGGCGGTCGTCCGCTGGGGGTAGCCGCAGACCAGGGGCCAGGCCCGGCGACGGGTTGTGAGGCAGGCGTCGATGCTCGGCTGCCCGTCGAGGCAGGCGGTGGCGGCGCAGCCGGCTTACTCGTTGGCGGGGGAGTGGGCGGTCTTCGCGAAGGCGCGGCGACTGCCGCTCCGGACGCCGCCGAGGGCGCGCTAATGGATATGTCCTGAAGTATCTCCTCCAGGTTCGGGACTTTCTCCGCCGGGGCGTCGCAGAACTCCTCAAGCCGTGCGGTCAACTCTACGACTGCCGGGTCGGGGGACTTCTTCAGCGCCTCGAACGCCTTCGACGACGAAGGATTCGCGTAGTCGCGATTCGTCAGAATCAGATTATCGTCGTTGTAGAAGCTCCACAATCCCGGGTCCGCGGCCAGGGCCAACAGGCTGAGGTACACCACGAGGGCGGGGAAATTGTCCACGTAGTCGTCGTAGTCCTCCGCAGTCCGCTTGGGGTGCTGATAGTTCTTGTGGCCCAACTCCGGGCTTCTTTCTCCCCGAAACATGGGGAGGAATATCCCGTCGTAGTCCACCAGCCGTATCCGCCCGTCGTCCTGAACCAGCACGTTGCCGTGCTGCAAGTCGTTGTGGGCTATGCCAAGGCCGCGCAGGCTGGAAGTGGTGCCGCCGCGCCATCGCGCCGCAAGCAGCCGCAGCACGTCAGGCCGGTTCAGGTTGAACTCGACGCACTTGCTTAGAATCTCGCCCTCCACCCACTCCATCCTCACGATGGGATACCAGGTTCCGCGCACCCTGATGCCCTGCTCCCGGTAGGCGAAGTGGACGAAGGAGGGGGGCAGCACGTGAATGAGATAGTTGCTCAGGCGTTCGTAGCGGCTTTGCTGGTCCGACACTTCGCGGGTGAAGCATCGGACGGCGTAGTCCACGCCGCCGACGGAGACGTTGTAGACGCAGGCAAAGGCGCCGGAATAGACCAGCGGCATCCCACGCGGGTTGAACTTCACGCTGCCGCCTTCCAAGTCCGTTCCCTGGAAGCACAGCTGAGGGTTCTGCACCGCCTCGCTGAAGTCAGTTATGCCCGGCCAAGCCATTCCTCGGCTCCTAAACCACCGCCGTGACCAGCAGCGTCACGTCGTCGTTGCCCATGCGTCTCTCCCGACGCTGTTCCGCCACCCATCCAGCCCACTCGTCTTCCTCCAGCGACAGTAGCGTCTCCCACGGCGTCTCTCCCGTCGCCGCTTCTGCCAAAAACCACTTCGCCAACGCGTCCGAGGCCAGGAAGAAATAATCTCCCGCCGCGCACTGGCCGCCGCTGCGCTCCACGCGTTGCCACAGCCCCTGTGAGTTGGCGGGATTGCTGCAAACCAGGGAAGGATTGTTGTCGAACTGGGACGCCTCCTCCAGAGGGAAGGACTTCGTCAGCCCTTCTTCGCCGACGACGAACAGGCAGGTGTCACCGACGGCAACGGCGTTCCACCACAGTCCGCCGGACGTCTCGGCGACGGTCACGCCGAGGAGTGTGGCGAAGGCGCCGGCGCGGGCTTTGGCTTCGCCGTGCCAGGGGATTTTGCTCCAGGGGACGCGGTCGTGCCATTCATTTTGGGCCGGGGACAGCCACTCCCTCAGAGAATCCTCGTCCAGCGCGCCCAAGTCCAAAGGACGGGTCACGAATCCCGCCGTGAGGGAGTTGGCCCATTCCCTGGCGAAGGCGGATTCGCTGGCGCCGTCGGAAACGGCCATGCGCGCGGCGCGTCCGCCATCGAATCGTTTGGGATAGGCGGCGCGGGAGGAGTCCTCGTATTCCTCGGAGGAATTGCCCGCTTTGGGAAGCCAGAGCCTTTTGAGGGGACGGAGGCGCATCTCCTTCGCCACTAACGCAGTTCCGCCGCCGCCCGCGTGCCGATGTCGAGGAACTGGACGAGGGCGACCATGTCCGCGTTGTAGACGTACCCGCGGGAACCTTGCTGCACCGGCAGCCCGAGGCCGGAGGCTAACTCCCGCACAGGTTCGGGGAATTCCGACGACATGCGATATATCAAGGCCGCGAATTCGTCCTGCGGCAAGTCGCTCTCGCTTGCCGGGTACTGCACCGGCGTAATCGACATCTCAGACAGGTGGGCGTTGTAGAGCAGGACGTTGCCGCCCTCCGTCTCCAGCGACATGAGCTTCTGAGCGATGGGTTCAGGGTTGCCGTCGGTCGCCATCCCGTCGGTGACGTGGATAACCATTGGGGGGTAGGAGCTGGGGTGGTTCGCGGTCCAGTCGGAAAGGGCACGCAGGGCGACTTCGAGGGCTTCGCACATGGGCGTGCCGTAGAGAGCCTCCGGACGGAGCCACACGGGGAACTTTCGGGAGACCTCCACCAATCCGCCCGCGCCGTCGGACTCCTTCACCTGCCGCTCTTCCACGTCGGCCACCTCGACGACCTCGCTAATTTTGAGAAAGGGGCTGTCCAGAGAAGTGCCGGGAAGGACGCTCTTCAAGTCGGGATCCCCGGCGTTGTCCGTCGTATAGGTCACGATGCCAACGTCGAAATAGTCTCGGACGTCCATGCCTTGGGAGCAGCGCTGGGAGATGGCGTCGAGGATGCGGTTCAGGGCGTCGGCGGCCCCGTCCATCTTCCGAAGTCCGGGCTGTCCTCCCAAGGAATCATGCATGGATCCGGATTGGTCGATGAGAAACATGAAGCACCCCGGATTGGCCCTACTAATATCCACCGATGTTGTCATGCCTGCTGCCCTCCTAACGTGCTTAACCGACGATTCGCGAAATTGAGTGGAACCGTCCCGCGTCATCTCAACACAGAATGTCATTATACACCACTTATTGCTATTTGACGGAAACCTTTGCGTAATCGCTATTCCGGCGGCGTTCGTAATGATGCTGAATTGGATTGGGCGCATTTCTCGTTTAGAATAGGCGGGTCAGGGGGTGTGTTAATCCATGATGGAAGTTGTTTGCAGCCGGTGCGGATTACGGGACGGATTCTCCTTCAGCGCGTTGGAGTGTGGGGAGTGTGGGGGTCCGTTGGATTTGGCGGAGGGGACGTATGAGGAGCCGGTTGAGGTCGTGTCGTTGGGGGAGGGGAATACGCCGGTGGTGAGGCTGGCGAACGTGGGGCGGGAGTTGGGGATGGAGAGGTTGTACGCCAAGCTGGAGTTTCTGAATCCGACGGGGTCGTTCAAGGACAGGGGATCGGCGGTGATGGTGTCGGTGTTGAGGAATGAGGGGATTGGGAGCGCGGCGGAGGATTCGTCGGGGAACGCGGGGGCGTCGGTGGCGGCGTACTGCGCGCAGGCGGGGATAGAGGCGACGATATTCGCGCCGGCGTCGGCACCGCCGATGAAGTTGCAGCAGATTGGGTTGTATGGGGCGCGTGTGGTGAAGGTTGGAGGAGGGCGGTCGGCGGTGGCGGAGGCGTGTCGTCGGTATTGCGAGGACGAGGGGGTGGTTTACGCTTCGCACAATTTGAGTCCGCTTTTCATCGAGGGGACGAAGAGCTTTGCGTCGGAGGTTGCGTCGCAGATGGGGGAGGGATTGGAGCACGTGCTGTTTCCGGTGGGGAACGGGTCGCTGCTGATAGGGGCGTGGAAGGGGTTTAGAGAGGTGGGGCGGATGCCGAGGCTGCATTGCGTACAGTCGGAGGCGTGTATGCCGATTGCGGCGGCGTTTGGAGGTGAGGAATGGATGCCGCCGGAGGATGGGGTGTCGACGGTTGCGGGGGGGATTGCGGTGGAGCGTCCGCCGCGGTTGGGGCAGGCGTTGGATGTGCTGGGGGATAGCGGCGGGTCGGCGGTGGCGGTTGGGGAGGGGGAGATTGTGCGGTGGCAGCGTCGGTTGAGCACTTCGGAGGGGTTGTTTGTGGAGCCGACGTCGGCGTCGGCGATGGCGGGGTTGGAGGCGTTGTTGGAGGGGGGGAAGGTTGGGAGGGGGGATAGGGTGTTGGTGGCGTTGACGGGGTTCGGGTTTAAGGATAGGGTGGGGTATTAGAGGTCTTTCCACCGGAGCATCATCGTGCCAAGAACCATGCAGACGAGGGCCGATCCTGCCAAGACTGTTATTTCCAAAGACGAAGGCATCTGCCCGTTAAATCCCTTTTCGACGGCGTCCGCCGCATAGCGGAACGGGGAGATGTACCCCAGCCATTGGGATAGTCTGGGAGCGTCGTCAAAGGTGTAGAAGACGGGGGAGAGCAGGATGAAAACTATGCCGAGCATGCTGTTGGTAATCATGCCGACATTGAGGTCGGGGGACAGGCTGACTACGACAAGGGTGGCTCCGGTGATGGTGACGATTACTGAGAAGATGAGCAGGGGCATTGTCCAATGGATGTCGTAGTCGGCGCCGGCCAGCCTGGCAAAGAGGAGAACCAGGGCTGCCAGAACCGCCGCGTGCAGGGCGCCGTAGGCCAATGTGCCTATGGCGTAGGAGGCTTTTGAAACCGGCATTGTAATCAGGAGGCGGAGCCTGCGAGTGAAGCGATCCATAAGCGTCCACTGTCCGACGTTGGCGCCGACGGCTTGACCTATGCCGAGGATGAGAGTGCCCACGAGAATGCGAAAGCCGGTTTCGAAGCGCTCCGGGGCGATGGCCGTGGCCCAGTAGAACAGGCTGAGGGGGATGATCAGCGATCCCATTGCGTGCCACAGCAGGTGACGCCTTGTGACGATGACCTTGATTTCGAAGATTGACCAGGAGTCCAGAAGAAATTTTCTCCAGCTTCCCGCGGCAACCTCTCCTCTGGGGCAGGTGTGTGCTTCATTCTCCAGCATCATTGCTTCCTTGTGCCATCATCGCCGATTACAGAGAAGTACACGTCCTCCAAGCTGGTTTTGGAGATTGAGAATTCTGAGATGCCTAGAGTTTGTGCTTGTTTAATTAGCTTGTCGCGACTGGCACCGTAGACTGCCTTGGTGGATTCGGCGTCGCTACGGTCGGGGGCATACGTGAGCTTGAATTCCCCGGTGATGTGCGATCGTAGTCCGTCCAAGGTGTCCAACTCCTTGATGGTCCCCTTGTGCATGATGGCGATTCTGTCGCAGAGGGTCTCCGCTTCTTCCATGTAGTGGGTGGTAATCAGCACACTGCTGCCGTGTTCCTTTCTCTCCCGTATCCATTTCCATATCTCCAGTCGAGTAATGGGGTCCAAGCCGGTGGTTGGCTCATCCAGCAGGAGCAGTTTTGGCTGGGCCAGCCATGCCAGGGCCAGCATGATTCTCTGTCTTTCTCCGCCGGAAACAGTGGCAAAAACCCGGTTCTCAAAGCTGTGCATTTCCAGCTCATCGATAAGCTGACGGGCCCTTTCTGCGGCGCCTCTGCCCGAGAGTCCTCGAAGTTTGCCGAAGATTCGGAGGGTGTGGTAGACGGAGCAATCCCAAAGGGCGAGCCAGTCCTGGGGAACCACGCCCATCATAAATTTGGCTTGAGTGGGATTGGTCGCTACGTCGATGCCGAATACGTGAATCCGGCCGGAAGTGCTGCTTGTTTCCGTAGTAATTTGGCGGACGAAGGTGGTCTTGCCTGAGCCGTTTGGTCCGAGAAGGCCCAGGATTTCCGACGGGCCGATGGTCAGGGAGATGTCACGATTGGCCCAAAGGCCGCCGGGGTATTGCTTGGAGACGGACTTCGCGACCAGGGGGAGAGGGGGCACGGCGCGTGACCTCCAGACTGAAAAGGGGCTAGTGGCCGCGGAGTAGGCGGAGTTCTTCTTCGAGGCGGGCGGCCCGGGCTTCCGCCGCAATGCGACCAGTTCTCTCGGATACGGCTCGGGATTCAGCGGCGAGGCGGCGTTCTTGTTCTTCCTCGTGGGTGAGGAGCCATTGAAGGCCCACGGGGTCCCAAAAGCGTAGGTCGCCGTCTTGCCACCACAAGTCCAGGTTCAGGACTTGGCTGTGCCCCCAGACTGAGCCGTCGGCTTCATGGCGCATCTCCATCCGCACTAACCGGCCATCGACCACGCGCTCGCCGACCAGAGGCTCGCCGTAGAAGTCGCCGCCGGTGGCGTCGTAGCGCCAATACTCCCTTACGCCCGTGCGGGCGTACACGTCGCGCTTCTCGCCCAAGTCCCTCCTCCAGGTGCTGGGGGAGCCGATTTCCAGAACGAAGTCCGGCATCTTTCCAACTTCCCACGCCAGGTAGGTGTTGTGGCTGACAATGGACTCGATGGCCGCGTCCGTCAGGTTGAGGGCCACGTAGCAATCCGGGGCGATGGAGAGTCTGGGGTTGCCTTCGACGTAATAGAGGAAGTTGTCGCCGTTGACCCTTGAGCCGGGGACGTTTCTGAAGAAGGTTCTGAGGGCGCCGACGACGCTAATGTAGAGGGGCGTTTGGTATTCTCCGTCAGGCAATGGCATACCGTCCGAATCAGGATAGACGATGGCGGTTTTGGCGGATTGAGTGGTCATCGCTTCCTCCTTGCGTCGGCTAATTCTACCACGGCGGGACTCAGATTCGCTATGCTCTCACCGGGTTGGAGGGGGAGAGGGGAACTGGATTCCGGCTTTCGCCGGAATGACGAAAGTGGTCGGAATGACGGAAGTGGGGTGTCATGGGGTTAGGGGGGTTGGGTTAAAGGATAGGGTGGCGTAGGTAGAGGGGGACTGGATTCCGGCCTTCGCCGGAATGACGAGAGTGGGCGGAATGACGAAAGTGGGCGGAATGACGAAAGTGGGCAGCCGTGGGGTTAGAAAGTGGGTGGTCATGGGGTTAGAGGGGGTTGGGGATTTGGAGTTCGTGGGTGATTTGGTTGAACCATTGGATGACTTCGCGGTGGAGGGGGATGCCGTTTTGACGGCGTTCCTGCTCGGCTTCCCATTCGAGTTGGCCGGCGTAGAGTACGCGGTCGTGGCCGGGGGCGGGTGGGGTTTACTTGAGGGTTCGCAGGTAGTCGTCCATCATTGTCTTGAATTCGGTTGTGTCGGCGAAGGATTCGATGTTGAAGGCGGCGACAAAGTGGGCGAAGGTGCCGCGTCCTCGTCCGGCCCCGAAACCGCTGAGGGATAGGACGCCGCAGAGGATGTCGACGATGCAGGCGAGGCCGTAGCCCTTGTGGGAGCTTGTTTCGCGGACGCTGCCGAGGGGGAGGAGGCGGTGGGGCGAAGGGGCGGGGGTGGGTTCCATAACGGCACGGCCGTCGTCGTCGGCGAGCCAGCCTGGTAGGAGGTCAACGCCGAGGCGGCGTGCGATGTGGACTTTGTTGTCGGGGATGACGCTGGTGGCGGCGTCGAAGACGAAGGGGGGTTCCTTGCCGGCGGGAGCGGCGAGGGCGATGGGGTTGGTGCCGAGGCGGGGGACGCCGCCGAAGGTGGGGACGACGGTGGGCGGGCAGCTGGTCATGCAGACGCCGATCATGTCGTGTTCGAGGGGGATCATGGCGTGGTAGGCGGCCATGCCGAGGTGCTTGCCGTTGGCGATGGTGACCATGCCGACGCCGGTGTGGCGGGCTTTTTCGATGGCGATTTGCATGGCCTTGGGGGTGGTGATGATGCCGAGGCCGTTGTCGGAGTCGAGGGTGGCGGCGGAGGGGGATTCGCGTAAGATTGTCAGGTTTGGACGGGGGTTGAGGGCGCCTTCGCGGTAGCGTTGGACGTACTGGCGGAGGAGGTTGGAGACGCCTTGGGTATCGACGCCGCGGAGGTCGGCGGAGACGAGGACGTCGGCGGCGATGCGGGCGTCATCGTCGGGGACGGACATTTTGCGGAAGATGGCGGCTGCGGTGGAGCGGAGGTCGGATTGGTCGACGCGGACGGCGTCGGATTGTTTGAGTTTGAATTGGTCTAGCATGGGGGCCTCCGGGGAGAAGTTAGTTTGTGTAAGAGGGGAAGATGGATTCCCGCTTTTGCGGGAAAAAGAGGTGGGGAGGGGGAAGGGATGGTTCGCTCTCATTCTAGCGCATTTCCCGCTCGACCCTTCGACAGGCTCAGGGTGAGCGGGTGGGTGGATCCGGCTCAGGATGAGCGGGGAGGGACTGGATTCCGGCTTTCGCCGGAATGACGGTTGGTCGGTGGACAAGGGAGAAGATGGATTCCCGCTTTTGCGGGAATGACGGAGGGGAGGCGGAAAGGGGTATTTCATCGGCGGGGGGAGTCGAGGGTGACGCCGCCGTCGACGGGGAGGGCGACGCCAGTGACCCATCGGGCTTCGTCGCTGGCGAGGTAGAGGGCGGCGTAGGCGATGTCCCAGGAGTTGCCTTCGACTTTGAGGGGGGAGGCGTTGCGGCGGAGGTCTCGCATCTCGTCGGACATTCCGCCGGCGACCATCGAGGTGTAGGCGGGGCCGGGGAGGATGCAGTTGACGCGGATGCCGTCGGGGGCGTGGTCGATGGCCATAGCCTGGGTGAGGGGGATTATTGCGCCCTTGGTGACGGTGTATGGGGTCATGCCGCGGGGGCGGATGGCGGAAATGGAGGAGACGTTGACGATGGCGCCGCCGCCCGCTTGTATCATGGGAGGGATGGCGTATTTGCTGGCGAGGATCATGCTGGTGAGGTTGACGGACATTATTCTGTCCCACTCGGATTGGGGGACTTCGGTGACCTTGCCGGGGCCGTTGACGCCGACGTTGTTGTGGAGGATATGAAGGGCGCCGTAGCGGTCGAGGGCGGCTTGGACCATCGCGCGGCATTGGTCATCTTGGGTGACGTCGGCTATGAAGACGCTGGCTTCGCCGCCTTCGGCCTGGATGGCTTGGAGGGTTGGGGCGACGCGTTCTTCGACGTTGTCTACGAGGAGGACTTTCGCACCCTCGCGGGCGAAGAGGATGCTGACGGCTTTGCCGTTGCCCATGACGTTGGCGCGGGCGCCGGCGCCGGTGACGATGGCGACTTTGTTGTGGAGGCGGTGGTCTTCATTCATGGTTGTGTGCTCCTTGGGGAGGGTGTTCCGTTTATGATAGCGGATTGGAGCATAGCGGCGTGTATGCCGTTGTTGTTGTAGAGGGTATTCGTTTTGTTCGTATGAAATTTTTTTCCTGGTGGGATACGAATGGTGTTTTCATAGCTGATTCGGGGGAAATTCGGGATTCGTTTACTGTTGTGGTAAGAACGAATGGGAGGCTTTTACCATAGACGTATGGACGCCGGACGGACACAGGCCGGCGAGGGCATGATTTGCGCGCAGGATGAGCTCAGGCGGGGCCGGATGGAGGTTTGGGTTGGCATGTGGGGCTGTGTGGAACATTTGATGGGATTGTAGCAGAGGAGGGGGTTGTTGGCAAGGGGGAGGGTGGGGATTTGGGGGGCGTGCCCTCACCCCAGTCCTCTCCCAAGACGGGAGAGGGGGGAAGAGGGGATGGGCTCCCGCTTTCGCGGGAGCAAGAGGGGACGGGATTCTTCGTCGCGGAGCCTCCTCAGAATGACAGGTTGGGTAGGGGCGGGTTTGAAACCCGCCCCTACGGGTAGGTGATACCAACGGGGGGCGCTCGACCCTTCGGCTGGGTCAGGGTGAGCGGGGGGGAAAGACTGGATTCCGGCTTTCGCCGGAATGACGGAAGGGGGCGGATTGGAGATGGGGTTGTAGCACGAGGGGTAGGTGATACCAACGGGGGGGCGCTCGACCCTTCGACAGGCTCAGGGTGAGCGGGGGATGGGCTCCCGCTTTCGCGGGAGCAAGAGGGGGCGGTTCGCGAACGGCCCCTTCGGGTAGGTCGCGGGCAGGGGCACCCCCATCCTAACCTTCCCCCGTCAAGGGGGAAGGGAGAAGAGGGGATGGGCTCCCGCTTTCGTGGGGGAAGGGAGAAGAGGGAGGGGTGTTGCATTCAAAGTGGGGGTTAGAGGAGGTTCATGTATTTGTAGCCGGAGCCGGTGTTCATGAGGATTATGGTTTCGGAGCCGGTTAGGAAGTTTTGGTCGATGAGCTTTTTGAGACCGACGAGGGTGGCGGCGCCTTCGGGGGCGGCGAAGACGCCTTCGGCGGCGCCCATTTCGGTCATGGCGTCGACCATTTCCTTGTCGGAGACGGCGATGGCGGTTCCGCCGGTTTCGCGGAGGACTTTGAGGATGATGTAGTCGGCGAAGACGGCGGGGACGCGGAGGCCGGCGGCGTCGGTTGATGCGTTGGGGTATTCATCGGCGGAGTCTTCGCCTTCGTGGAAGGCTTTGACGAGGGGCTGGCAGCCTTCGGCCTGGATGCAGACGAATTTGGGCTGGGGGGTGTCAATCCAACCAAGGTCCTGGAGTTCCTTGAAGGCTTTGTGCATGCCGACGATGCCGGTGCCGCCGCCGGTGGGGTAGACGATGACGTCGGGGGCGCGCCAGCCCAAGTCCATTGCGAGTTCGAGGGCCATAGTCTTCTTGCCTTCGGCGCGGTAGGGTTCGCGGAGGGTTGAGAGGTCGAAGAGGTTTTCCTTCGCTGCCATTTCCTGGGACATGCGGCCAGCGTCGTTGATAAGACCTTCGATGAGGAAGAGACGGGCGCCGAGGGCGCGGCATTCGAGGACGTTGGCATCGGGGGCGTCGTTGGGCATGAAGACGGTGGCTTCCATGCCGGCTTTGGCGGCGTAGGCGGCGAGGGCGCCGCCGGCGTTGCCCGCGGTGGGCATGGTGACTTTCATTTCGCCGACTTCCTTTGCCTTGGAGACGGCGGCGGAGAGGCCGCGGGCTTTGAAGGAGCCGGTGGGGTTGAGTCCTTCGTCCTTGATGTAGAGGTTTTCGAGGTCGAGGGCTTTGCCGAGGTTGTTGGCGGGCATGAGGGGGGTGCCGCCTTCGCCGAGGGTGACGACGTTGTTCGGGTCGATGACGGGCATCATCTCGAAGAAGCGCCACATGTTGGAGGGGCGGTCGGCGAAGGAGCCGGGGGTGGCGTTTTTGCCGACGGCGTCGAGATCGTAGCGGGCGAAGAGCACCTTGCCGCAGTCGGGACAGGTGCGGATGGGTTGTTCGTGGGGATAGACGTTTCCGCACCAGGTGCACTGGAGATGGGTGAAGTAGCTCTTCATGGGCGCGCTCCTTGAGGGCAGGTTGTCGATATTGTATCATTGCGGCGGGCTGTGGTTGGTTGGAGCGCTCGACCCTTCGACAGGCTCAAGGTGAGCGGAGGGGAGAATCACCCCCAATCCCTTCGACAAGCTCAGGGCGGGCCTAACCTTCCCCCGTCAAGGGGGAAGGGAGAAGAGGGGATGGATTCCCGCTTTCGCGGGAATGACGGTTGTTATAGAGGGGGAAGGGAGAAGAGGGGATGGATTCCCGCCTGCGCGGGAATGACGGAAGGGGTGGGCGTCGCTCGACCCTTCGACGGGATCAGGGTGAGCGGGAGGGGGAGACACCCCCATCCTAACCTTCCCCCGTCAAGGGGGAAGGGAGAAGAAGGGATAAGAGGGGATGGATTCCCGCCTGCGCGGGAATGACGGAGAGTGAGGCGGGAATGACGGGTGTATTCTAGGGGGAATGGATAAGAGGTGAGTGGACTTCCCCATTGAAGGGGGAGGGATAAAGAGAGGAGATGATATGAGCGTTATTGATGAGAGGTATGTGCTTCGGCATCCGAAGTCGGCGGAGGCGTTTCTTCAGGCGGCGGAGGTGTTCGCGGACGGGGTTACGCACGATACGCGGTACGTGACGCCGTTTCCCGTGGTGATGACGCACGGGCGGGGGCCGATGAAGTGGGACGTGGACGGGAACGAGTACGTGGATTACGTTTGCGGGCACGGTTCGCTGATTCTGGGGCATTCGCATCCGGCGATTGCGCTGGCGGTGCAGGAGCAGGTGAGCCGGGGGACGCATCTGGGCGGGAACACGGAGTTGGAGCTTCGTTGGGCGAAGGCTATCCGGGAGTTGATGCCGTCAGTGGAGAAGCTGCGGTTTCACAGTTCGGGGACGGAAGCGACGATGATGGCGATGCGGCTGGCGCGGGCGTATACGGGTCGGAACAAGATTGTGAAGTTCCAGGACCATTTTCACGGCTGGAACGACTATGCCAGCGCGGGGTCGGACGGGGGAATCGGGGGGATTCCTGCTTCCACGTGGGAGTCGATGATAGTGCTGCCGGCGGGGGACATCAACGCGGTGGAGGAGACGTTGGGGTCGGACGGGGATGTGGCGGCGGTGATTACGGAGCCGACGGGGGCGCACATGGGGCAGTATCCGCTGCGGCTGCCTCGGTTCCTGCACGATTTGAGGGAGGTGACGGAGCGGTACGGGGTGTTGATGATATTGGATGAGGTGGTGACGGGGTTCAGGGTGTCGAGCGGTGGGGCGCAGGCGCGGTACGGGGTGAAGCCGGACTTGACGACGATGGCGAAGATTGTGGCGGGCGGGCTGCCGGGAGGCGTGGTTGGAGGGCGAGGGGACGTCATCGACATGATCGCGCATACGGGGGACGCGGAGTGGGACAACAACCGGCGGGTGGCGCATCCGGGGACGTTCAACGCGAATCCGCTGTCGGCGGCGGCGGGGGCGACGTGTCTGGAGATGCTGGCGCGGGAGCCTATAAACGAACGGGCGGACGAGATGGCGGGGAGGCTGCGGCGGGGTCTGAACGAGGCGATGGGGAAGATGGAGGTGGCGGGGGTGGCGCACGGGGTGAGTTCGCTGGTGATGGTGGCGTTCGGGGTGGAGTGCGAGCCGGAGGAGATGTGGAAGTTGACGTCGCATGAGATACACGCGGCGGCGAAGCCGGGGGCGGCGCAGGGGTTCAAGCGGGGGATGCTGAACGCGGGGGTGGACGTTATGGGGGGGCGGGGGTTCATCGTTTCGGCGTCGCACACGGAGGCGGAGGTGGACAGGACGCTGGGGGCGTTTGAGGAGTGTCTGGCGGCGATGAGGGAGGATGGGTTGGTTTAGGGGGGAGTCACCCCCATCTCAATCTTCCCCCGTAGAGGAGACCTTTGCATAACTCCCTATACACCCCAACATTCTGTGATGGAAGCAACGTAGTTATACCTAAACAGCCCCACCCCTGGATTCCCGTTTTCACGGGAATGACGAAAGGGGTAGCGGGAATGACGGTTATGCAAAGGTCTCCGTAGAGGGGGAAGGGGTAAGAGGGGGAGGGTGTTCGGCCCTTCGGCAGGCTCAGGACAGGCTCAGTATGAGCGGATGGTGGTGGATTGAGGGTGGGCGGCGGGCGCCCACAAGGGATGCCCCTACGGGAGATGGATTCCGGCTTTCGCCGGAATGACGGAGTGGGTTGCGGAATGATGGGGGGGTTGCGGGAATGACGAATGCCTCATACATCCAACCCGAATTAGCCCCATGAAGAGACCTTTGCGTAACTGTTGGATGTGTCATCAACCACGCCCGAATTAGCCCCCATGAAGGAGACCTTTGCGTAACTGCCGAATGTGTCGTCAACCCCACCCGAATCACCCCCATCTCAATCTTCCCCCGTCAAGGGGGAAGAGGTAAGAGGGGGGCGCTTGACCCTTCGTCCTTCAACAGGCTCAGGGTGATCGGGGAGGTGGCTCAGAGTGGGCGGACATGGGGTCCCGCTTGCGCGGGAGGAAGAGAAGGAAGCGGGAGGAAGAGAAGGGAGCGAGAGTAAGAGAGGGGGGCCGCTCTACCCTTCGACAAGCTCAGGGTGAGCGGGGAGGTGGCTCAGGGTGAGCGGAGATGGGCTCCCGCTTTCGCGGGGGAGCAAGATGAGGGGGAGGGGGAAGTGGGGGGGATTGTTGACAATGGGGGTATGTGTCCATAATATACCGCACTAACGAATACGGGGGTACACGCGTGGCGTTGGCGCTTTGCGTCGCGTCATAGCGTAAGAGAACAAATAGTAAAGGAGATGTCCATGAGAATGCAAAAACAATCATCGAGATGGTTGCCAGTGGGCCTGATTGCGCTGGTCGCACTGCTGACCGTCTTCATTATTGCGTGTGGAGGGGATGAGGATACGCCGGCGCCAACAGCAGCGCCGACGGCGATGGCGCCGACGCCTGCGCCAACGATGGCGCCGACGCCTGCGCCGACCGCGGCTCCGACGGCCGCGCCAACGGCGGCGCCCGCTCCGACGCCTGCGCCTACAGCGGCGCCTGCACCTACGGCAGCCCCGGCGCCGACGGTGGCGCCGACGCCGACGCGGCAGCGATTCGTGCCTACGCCAACGGCGGCGCCCGCCCCAGCTCCGACGGCGGCTCCGAGCGAGCCGGTGGAGTCGAGGCTGAAGGTGGCGATTCCGACGCCGAGCTATCAGTTTACGATGCAGCACGCGGCGAATCAGATTGACGCGCGAATCATGCCGATCTACTCGCACCTGGTGGGGCATCATCCGAAGACCAACGTGCAGGAGCCGCAGCTGGCGACAAGCTGGTCGATGGAATCGGACGGAAAGACGTATACGTGGAATCTCCGCGAGGGCGTGCCGTTCTACAAGAACGCGGAGCCGGTGGGGATTGAGTTCAGCGCCAAGGACACGGTGCATTCCTTCGGCATCTTCGCGGGCGACGTAAGCGAGAGGGTAAGGACCGGACGGCCTGAGTTCGGGATACCCGTCGACGCGGACATCGTCAACGACCATCAGGTAGTGGTGCGGCTGGCCCAGGTTTCGTTGGACTTGCCGTTCCTGCTTTCCGACGAATGGTCGACGGGCGTCAGCAGCAAGGATTGGTGGGACGAGAAGGGCGAGGACGGCTACTTCGCCGATCCCATCGGAACCGGGCCGTGGAGCTACATCGAGCTGAAGACCAACGAGCACGTCATCCACGAGCGGGTGCCGAATCACTGGAGAATCACCCCTGAGTTCCCGGAGATTCAGTTCATCTTCGTGCCTGAGTCGGCCACGCGGCTGGCGATGCTGATTGGCGGGGAGTCTCACATCTCGGCCATACCGAGGGACCTGCACGGGCAGGCTGAGGAACGGGGGATGGTTATCTCCAAGAGCACGCTGCCGGCGGTGCACACGCACATCCGATACTCGTTCTTCAAGCCGGACAACTACGTGAATCCGGATACGGGCGAAGGAGCGCCGGGTCAGGTGGCTCATGGTCCGACGGTCGGATACGACCCGAATGACCCGCTTCGGAACCCGAAGGCGCGCGGGGCGCTGAACCACGCCATCAACTACGACGAGATCAACGAGACGTTCTTCGAAGGCGAGGGATACCCGTTGGTGGACTACTTCCCGCCGTGGAGGGAGGACTTCAAGGACGAGTGGGCGCCGGTTCCCGGAATCGACGGCAAGACCGGTCGCGATGGCGGTTGGCCTTATGCCTACGACCCGGCCAGAGCGAGGGAACTGCTGGTGGAGGCCGGATACCCGGACGGCTTCGAGACCACGCTGGTGGCCGCCAGCGGGCAGTCCGTCATCCAGGAGCAGGGCGAGATCGGCGAGGTAATCAGGGGATACTGGGAGGCCATTGGGGTCAAGACCAAGCTGGTGACGGTGCCTGTGGGGGACGTGCTGGGGATGTGGGCGGCGCGGGATCAGTCCAACACTTCCTACCTGGTGTCGCCGTCGCTCGACCCGATATGCGTGGCGATGAGCTTCTCGTATTACGAGCGCGGACGGACGATTTGGGACCACCAGGAGATTTCGGACTACTACGCGGCTTGCACGCAGTCGACGGACCTGGATGAGCGGTTGCAGTTGGCGCAGGGACTGGGCGACTGGTGGGTTGAGAATCACGTCAGCGCGCCGATTACGTGGATCTTCGCCTTCGCCGCGGTGAATCCGAACGTGGTGTCGGAGTACCAGGTGAACATGCTTCACATGGGGCCGATTCGGTACCACGAGTACACGATTCCGGTGTATCAGTAGGCGATACGCCTGGCGCATAGGATTCAGCGATGATTGGAAGAGGCCCGCTTGATGCGGGCCTCTTCTTTTTTTGGGGGGGTGGTTCGCGAATCGCTCCTGCGGGAGGTTGGGTGTGGGGAGCGGTGGATTCCCGCCTGCGCGGGAATGACGGAGGGGGTTGCGTCATACAACAGGGCGAGGTTCTTCGTCGCGGAGCCTCCCCAGAATGACATGTGGGGGAGGGGGATCGACCCTTGGACGGGCTCAGGGTGAGCGGAGTGGGGGACGGTTAGGGTGAGTGGTGACGATAGGATCCCGCTTTCGGAGACCTTTGCGTAACTGTCGAATACGCCATCCACTCCATACGAATCACCCCCATCTCAATCTTCCCCCATCAAGGGGGAAGAGGTTTGTCGGCTTGCTGAGGGGGTTATGCAAAGGTCTCCTTTCGCGAGAGCTAGAGGGGAGGGGACTGGATTCCGGCTTTCGCGGGAGTGACGGAGGGTGTGGGAGAAGGGATAAGAGGGGGGAGGGGTGGTGGTGTATACTGGGTTGGGAGAGGATGGTGAGTTGATTATATGAAGATGAGCGGTGGAGAGGCTTTGGCGAAATCGCTTGCGCGGGAGGGGGTTGAGGTGGTGTTCGGGCTTCCGGGCATCCAGTTGTACGGGTTGGTGGCGGGTCTGCGGGACGAGCCGGGGATTGAGATGGTCACCACGCGGCACGAGCAGGCGACGACGTATATGGCGGACGGGTATGCCCGCGCTTCGGGGAAGCCGGGCGTGGCGATGGTGGTGCCGGGGGTGGGGTTGTACAACGCCGCATCGGGGCTGGCGACGGCCTACGCCCGGTCGTCGCCGGTGCTGCTGATTGTGGGGCAGGTGCCGAGGGAGATGATCGGGAAGAACCTGGGGGCGGTTCACGAGATTTCCAATCAGGGGGAGGTGGCGCGTCCGGTGACGAAGTGGCAGCGTATGGTGAAGCGGCCGAGGGAGGCGCCGGCGGCGGTGAATGAGGCGTTCCGAAAGATGCGGACGGGGAGGCCGCGTCCCGTTCTGATAGAGATTCCGCCGGAGGCGGCGGTGGAGAGGGAGGAGGTGGAACTGCTGGATCCCGCGCCGGTGTCGCCTATCGTTCCGAGTCCGATGTTGCTGAGGCGGGCGGCGAAGGTCATCGCCGAATCCAAACGACCGGTTATCTACGCGGGCGGGGGAGTTATCCGGGCCGACGCCGAGGAAGCTCTGGTGCGCTTTTCGGAGGCGACGAACATACCCGTCATTACGTCCAACGGCGGCAAGGGGGCGATGTCGGACCGGCATCCCTTCTGCTACGGCTCGTGCTTCAGTCCACGGGGGGAGAGGCAGGAGATGAATCAGCTTTTCGACGTGATGCGGGAGGCGGACGTGGTGATTGGGATAGGGGCGCGTTTTTCGCTCGGCAATCCGGCGGGGAACGCTTCCACGCTGATAAACATAAACGTGGACGACAACGAGCTGACGCGGATTCAAACGAATACGATTCCTCTGCACGGGGACGCCAGGGCGACGCTGGAAGCATTTTTGCCTATTGTGATGGACGCGAGCGAATCGGGGCGTCCGTCTCCCGCGGCAGAGGTGGCGGCGGCGCGGCGGCTGATCCGGTACGACAACATCAGTCTGATGGAGCCGCAGTTCCTGTTTATCGAGACGATACAGAAGAGCGTGCCGGAGGATTCCTTCATCGTGTGGGACATTACGCAGCTGGGATATTACGCGCGCACTCACTACCAGGTGAACCATCCGAAGACGTACATCGACTCCGGGTATTCCTTCAATCTGGGATACGCCTTTCCGACGGCGCTGGGGGCGAAGGTGGCGAAGCCGGAGCGACCGGTGTTGTGCATGGTGGGGGACGGGGGGTTCATGTTCAACGCGTCGGAGCTATCGACGGCGGTGAATTACGGGATAAACGTGGTGACGGTGGTGTTCCGCAACGATTCCTACGGGAACGTGGCGCAGGACATGAAGAGGGTGTTTGGAGGGGCTTATGGGACGGGTTTGCGGAACCCGGACTTCGTGCGGTTTGCCGAATCGTTCGGGGCGGTGGGCATTCGGGCCAACAATCCGTTGGAGTTGGAGAACCTGATTCCCGAGGCGCTGGAGATGGGAGCGCCGGTGGTAATCGACGTGCCGATGGGGGATATTCCGATGCCGAGGGCGCCGCAGATAGCGCCGTTTTATTCGCTGCCGTGGACGATGCCGCAGGAGGGGTTGATACCTTCGTAGGGGGTGGGAGATGCGGAGGTGGGGTTGGGGACGGATAGGAGTATGGGGATGAGCCCTCACCCCAACCCTCTCCCAGAATGGGAGACCTTTGAGTAACTGCCAAATCCGCCATCAACCACGCCCGAATCACCCCCATCTCAATCTTCCCCCATCAAGGGGGACGAGGTTTTTGGGAGCTCAAGAAAGGGCTATGCAAAGGTCTCCAGAATGGGAGAGGGGGCAAGAAGAGACGCTCGACCCTTCGACAGGCTCATGATGAGCGGAGGAGGGAAACACCCTCACCCCAACCCTCTCCCAGAATGGAGACCTTTGAGTAACTGCCAAATCCGCCATCAACCACGCCCGAATCACCCCCATCTCAATCTTCCCCCGTCAAGGGGGAAGAGGTAAGAAGGGAGAGGGATGGGGGTCAGAAGGGTAGAAGTTTTCTCACTGGGCTTCGCTTGAGGGCCATCAAGTGGTCGGCGTGGTCGAATTCGGCGCAGCCTTTGATGTTCTGCTCCAGCTGAATGGTGACGTGTCCGATGCCGTGCTTCTTCATCGCAATCTCACGAAGACTCCGCAACATTGGGTCCAGATCCTGTTCCGGTATTTCCGGGTCGACCAGGATATGACAGGTCAGGGCGTCGTAGCCGGAGGAGATGGTCCACACGTGAACGTCGTGAATGATGGTCACGCCCTGAACCTGTTCCATGTCCCCGCACAAGGCGTAAACGTCCACGTGTTCCGGGACGGCCTCAAGGAGTACGTTGAAGACCTTAACGACGAGGCGCCAGGTGCTGAAGATGATGAGGAGGCCGATAACGACGCTCAGGATGGGATCGACGACGTGCCAGCCGGTGAAGACGATGACGAGTCCGGAGGCGACAACAGCGACGGAGCCGAGGAGGTCGCCGACGACGTGGAGGAAGGCGCCTTCTACGTTCAAGCTGTGGCCCGCGGAGCGGTGAAGGACGAAGGCGGCGACAATGTTAACGATGAGGCCCAAAGAGCCGATTATGAGCATGAGCGGGCCTTCGACTTCCGGGGCGTCCTGCAAGCGGTGGAAAGCTTCGAAGAAAATGTAGGCGGCAATCAGCCACAGGCTGAGGGCATTCAGCATTGCGGCCAATACCTCCGCCCGGTGGTAGCCGAAGGTGCGCTCCACGGAGGCGGGCCGACCCGCGACCCAGATAGCGAAGAGGGCGAGGGCGATGGCGGCGGCGTCCGTTATCATGTGGCCGGCGTCGGCCAGCAGGGCCAGGCTGCCGGAGAGGATGCCGCCGATCACCTCGGCGATCATAAAGCCGCCGATGAGCACGAGGGCGATTATCAGGCTGCGCCGGCCGGTCTCTCTCAGGTGCGCGGAGTGGTCATGGCCTGCATGCCCATGCTCGTCGTGGTCGTGTTCCTCGTGGTCATCGCGCCTATGCTCGTCGTGGGAGCCGTGATCGTGGCCCTCGTGGTCATGCTCGTCGTGGGAGCCGTGATCGTGGCCCTCGTGCCCATGCTCGTCGTGGGAGCCGTGATCGTGGCCCTCGTGGTCATGTTCAGCGTGCACCTCTTCCGAGGTTCTGGAATCTCTTGCCATATTGAGGAGATCTATGCGTGGTGCTCGTGGTCGTCACACTCGTGGGGGTCGTGGACGTGGGCGTGGTGCTCATGCTCGTCGCACTCGTGGATGTCATGCACGTGGGCGTGATGCTCGTGCTCGTCGCACTCATGGATGTCGTGGACGTGGCCCGGCTCGTCGGCGTGGTGCTCATGTTCGTCGCACTCGTGGACGTCGTGGGCGTGGGCATGGTGCTCATGCTCGTCGCACTCGTGGACGTCGTGGACGTGGGCGTGATGCTCGTGTTCGTCGCACTCGTGGACTTCGTGAGCGTGGGCGGACTCGCCGGCGTGGTGCTCATGCTCGTCGCATTCGTGGGCGTCGTGGACGTGGGCGTGATGCTCATGTTCGTCGCACTCATGGATGTCGTGGACGTGGCCGGGTTCGTCGGCGTGATGCTCATGCTCGTCGCACTCGTGGATGTCGTGGACGTGGGCGTGATGTTCGTGCTCGTCGCACTCATGGACGTCGTGCCTATGGGCGGTAGTTACCATATTATCCCCCTTGAATATAGCATTTTGCCGACGCTTCCTCCTGACATTCCACCATCCCAATCGTTCGGCGTAGCATAAGTTGCCACAAATCGACATAAACGTCAAGGGAAATAGATACAATGTATCTTTTGAGACAGAATCTTAACTGATTTCGTTGCCGGGCGATAATGCCTAGTTTTCGTGCTATCCTGGGCGCATCGGGTTACAATAACGGCAACACACTTCATTGAGGAGGTTTTGAGCCAAATGCCTACGATTCTGGTTAACCGGATTATTCCAGCATTCCTTTTCGTCATGGCTATCGCGGTAGCCGCCAATCTGATCCTCACGCCGGTGTACCACGACGGTTCTGACAACTACGTGATCTGGAAGATAATGAACTGGCCGATGGCGGTTGGAGTGGCGATTGCGATGATTGTGAGCTACGTGCGGTATCGGGCGGCGAAGCGAATGGACGCGGATTCGATGGGGTCGCTGCGGGCGTCGATGGTGTTCTACGGGGCGATCGTGCTTACGATGATTTTCTACTGGAACTGGATTTGGACGCTGAACCCGGACAGCGAGACGGGGTTGGCGGTGAACAGCCACATGATACATTTTCCGCTGGCGGACGCGCTGTTTACGGTAATCGGGCTGTCCACGGCGAAGTATCTTTGGAAGGATGGGGGGTAGGACTGTTTCGATGCTCGCAAAGGGGAGACTTTTGGATAACTGCTGAATGCGCCATCCACCCCACGGGAATCACCCACACCCCTTCGACAGGTCCAATCCTCTCCCTTAAGGGAGAGGGGGTAAGAGAGGATGGGCTCCCGCTTTCGCGGGAGCAAGAGTTATGGAAAGGTCTCCGTAAAGGGGGAAGGAATAAGAGGGGATGGATTCCGGCTTTCGTCGGAATGACGGGGTGAGTGGGTGGGAATTTGCCCATCTCCGGTATTCGTGTTCCTCCAGAAAAAGACAGAGACCGCCTTGGTTGGCGGTCTCGACCCTGGCACCTAAGCAGCAGGGGTGGTTGAGTAGTATGTTAACAACAACCTAAGGCGTTGTCAATACCGAGGATCTCGGGTTATTCCATTTCAGGTTTGGCCCTGTTACCTATAAAAGACAGAGACCGCCTTGTTTGGCGGTCTCGACCCTGGCACCTAAGCAGCAGGGTGGGTAGAAGAAGCAGCAGGGTGGGTAGAAGAATAATAGCCAATCTTCAAGGCATCGTCAACTTCGTGGAACGATCTCGTTCGACGAATTGATTGGTTGATGTGCGTCCGGGCCGCTGTGACTGATTCTGAATTGACGTGATATTATGGGGCGGTTGATTCGTGGTCAATCAGGGATCAAGAGTAGAAGCGGAATGGTGAGGAAGAGATGCAGCCGATAGTTGAAGTTGGAGAGCGGATGGGGTTGGACCCTTCGCACGTGATTCCATACGGCAAATTCAAGGCGAAGATACCTTTGGAGGCTATCAGGACGGGAGGGCGTCGAGGGGCGTTGGTGGTGGTGACGGGGATTACGCCGACGCCGGCGGGGGAGGGGAAGACGACGACAACGGTGGGGCTTACGCAGGGGCTTGGGCGATTGGGGAAGCGGGTGGCGGCGACGCTGCGGGAGCCTTCGCTGGGGCCGATATTCGGCATCAAGGGGGGCGGGACGGGCGGTGGCGCTTCGTTGGTGGAGCCGGAGGACGAGGTGAATATCCATTTCACTGGGGACGCCCACGCCGTCGGGTCGGCGCACAATCTGCTGGCGGCGATGACGGACAACGCGGTGCAGCGGGGGCAGATTCCGGGGCTGCAACCATCCGGCATCACCTGGCGGCGGGTTCTGGAGATGGAAGACCGGGCATTGAGAAGCATCGTCACGGGCGTCGGGGGGCCGGCGAACGCGCCGGTGCGGGAAACGGGCTTCGACATCGTGACGGCGTCGGAGATAATGGCGATTCTGGCGCTGACAAGCAGTCTGGAGGACTTGCGCGCTCGGTTGAGTCGGATGGTTGTGGGGTTCAATTCGGTGAACAAGCCGGTCACGGCGCAGGACGTGGGGGCGGTCGGTTCGATGATGTCGCTGCTGCGCTACGCGATACAGCCGAATCTGGTGCAGACGACGGAGGGGCAGCCGGTGATTGTGCATACGGGGCCGTTCGGGAACATCGCCCACGGGTGTAATTCGGTGTTGGCGGACAGGCTGGCGTTGGGCTATGCAGACTACGTGATTACGGAGGCGGGATTCGGGGCGGACCTGGGGTTCGAGAAATTCATGCACATCAAGGCGCGGTTCAATGATCTGGAGCCGCGGGCGGCGGTGCTTGTGGCGTCGGTGCGGGCGTTGAAGTCGCACGGCGGAGTTCGCTTGAGGGACCTTTCGATTCCCGACGAAGAGGCGGTGATGGCGGGGATGCCGAATCTGGAGCATCACGTGGAGTTGGTGAAGTCCTTCGGGTTGCCGGTTGTGGTGGCGGTGAACGTGTTTCCGCCGGATTCGCCGGAGGAGATTGCGCTGGTGAAGCAGGGGGCGCTGGACGCGGGGGCGTTTGCGGTGGCGGAAAGCAGGGTGTTCGCGCAGGGGGGCGAGGGGGGCGTGGAGCTTGCGGAGGCGGTGGTGGAGGCGACGAAGCGGGAGAGCGAGGTTACGTATCTGTATCCCAGGGACGAGGGCTTGAGGGAGAAGACGCTGGCTTTGGCGCAGAAGGTGTACAACGCGTCGGACGTGGCGTGGGAGCCGGCGGCGCGGCGGCAGTTGAACGCCTACGAGGCGTTGGGTTGGGGGAATCTGCCGGTGTGCATGGCGAAGACGCATCGGTCGATTTCGCATCTGGCGCGGTTGAAGGGGCGTCCTTCGGGATATACGTTTCGGGTTGCGAATGTGAGGGCTTCGGTGGGCGCGGGATTCATTTATCCGATAGCGGGGAACATCGTGACGATGCCGGGGCTGCCGCGGTCGCCGAGGACGCTGGACGTGGACGAAAGGGGGCGGGTGCTGGACTTGTAATGAGCCGTTGTGATGACGGGAGGGGCTGAAAAATGACATTTATTGGAGCAGGCCGCTTGTGGATATGCCTGCGTTATTTTGATATGATACTGGGTACATTGCGACTTTTCCGCACATTCCGACATTCATATAGATGGAGGCAGCCATGTCCAGGTTTCTCAAGTTCGGTCTGATACTCGCGATTCTCTCAGTCGTCTTTGTGGTAGCGCTTACGGCGTGCCAGACGGAGGAGGAAGAAGAGTCTCCCCTAATCATCGGGAACCTCAACGCCTTCACCGGGTCGTTGGCGGAGTTCGGGCCGCCGCTGCGGAACGCGGTGGAGTTGGCGTCGGAGCACGTGAACCGGGCGGGTGGGATTAACGGACAATCGGCGCTGATTGTGAGCCGGGACACGGCAGTCAATCCGGTTCAGGGAGTGGACGCGGCCCGCGCGCTTGTGGATGTGGAAAACACCGTGGCCATCGTCGGCGCGCTTTCCAGCGGCGTAACCGTCGCGGCCGCGAACGCGATCACGATTCCGCAGGAGACGCTGCTGATTTCGGGCGCGTCGACGGCGCCGAGCATCAGCGTGCTGGAAGACGGCGACTTCGTGTTCAGGACGACGCCATCGGACGCGTCGCAGGGGGTTGTGCTTGCGCGTCTGGCACGGGAGCAGGGATTCAATACCGTCGGCATCATGTACATCAACAACGCCTACGGGGAAGGGCTGGCCGACCAGTTCGAGGAGAGCTTCACGGCGTTGGGCGGGCAGGTGACGGCGAAGGTGCCGCACGAGGACGTGCAGCCGACCTACGTTTCGGAGTTGACCCAGGCCACGGCGGCTGGGCCGGACGCGTTGGCGGCTCTCAGCTATACGGGGCAGACGACGGTGTACGTGAGAGAGGCGCTGGAGGGCGACTACACCAGTCGGTTCCTGCTGGCAGACGGGACGAAGGGGTCGGAGTGGATAGAGGAGATTGACGCCTGGGACGCGCTGGAGGGGACGATGGGGACGGCGCAGGGGAGTCCCGGCAGTCCGGCGAAGGACGCGTTTGAGATGTCATACACGGAAACCTATGGCGTGCCGCCTTCGCATCCGTTCATGGCGGAGCATTATGACGCGACGGTGCTCGTTGCGTTGGCCGCCGCGAAGGCTGGGACGAACACGGACTCGGGGGCGATTCGGGACGCGCTTCGGGACGTGGCGAACGCGCCGGGCGAGGTGGTCGGGCCGGGACGGGCTGAGATCGCGCGGGCGTTGGAGTTGATTGCGGACGGGGAGGACATCAACTATAACGGGGCCGGCGGTGACATTGAGTTCGACGAAAACGGGGACGTGCTGGGGACGATTGAGATATGGACGATTTCGGGCGGGGAGATTAAGTCGACGGGGCGGTTTGAGCTGCCTTAGGGGGCGCCGACGGGGATAGATTGAGCAACCATTAGTGGGGGCGGGTTTGACACCCGCCCCCTACTTTTGTTTGAGGGGATGGTGGGGCCGGGCGATTCAGGGCATTGCCGACGGAGTCGTGGGAGTAGTACTATGATAAGAGGTCAGCGATTTGATGACATCTTGAACCTTCAGACTAGGAGACCGTGAGCTTAATGCCTTCGCAAAAGCGAGCCATAACCTCTAACGCCCGTAACTTGCAGGTATTGCCCTTTGGCGTTGGATTTGATGATGCGGAGTTGTGATGAGTCATCTTCCTGAAATCTGCATTTACTATGAAGAACTGAGGCGTGAATATTTGTAGGTTCGAGAGAACATCCCCGGCATTATTCATCCCAGAATAAGCTGGATTGTAAGTCTGCTGAAATTTACCCGAGAATAATCACTGAGGAAGTAATGTCGTCAACAATATCAAGACTCCGTTCAGACCTTAACTGCCTAACTAAAAGATTAGAGAAACTGGTTCAGGAATTGCCGGTCCAGCGGCTTGACCGAAATGGAGACGGGGTGATGGTGGTTGCACCGGAATATCGGTGGGGAGAGAAATCTATCGAACAACGAAATGTTCAGATCTCCATTAAGCGTGATTATGAGGAATGGATTGAAGTATTTCGCTCCGTATTTGCTAAGGCTCCTGACGATATAAACAGAAAAATCCGAAAGGCTGACCAACAGCTTCGGAGATGGATTGAGTTGCGTTCAAATTGGTCGATTCGCCCCGATCCTGCGTCCAACAAGAAAAGACTGCATCATGACGCCGGACGGTTCTTGAAGATGGTCGAGATTATGGAGGCCGCTGGACCAACGCCGCCAGTCTTAATTCCTGATACGAATGCTATAATTAGCAAGCCTGATCCGACTCAATACAGGTGTATATCGAACGATTACGCCTTTGTATTCTTACTGTTACCAACGGTTCTCGCTGAACTGGATGGACTGAAGAACAGTCACCGTAACCCTGACTTCAGAGAGAAGGTGAAGAGAGTAATTACCAGGATTAAGGGGTGGCGCAATCAAGGTTCCCTCCGCAATGGTGTGAAAATTGATAGAACGATTACGGTTAAAGCAATAGCTAGGGAACCGCGAATGGAAGATACTCTTTCCTGGCTGGACAGAGAGAATCGTGACGATAGGATCATTGCTACCGTGTTGGATGTTCAAACATCCTACCCAAATGCCCGTGTGGTACTCATCACTGGTGATATTAACTTGCTGAACAAGTCAGATTTGGCTCGAATAGAAACCGCAGATCGGGGTTGATGAAAAAGCATCCAGAAATAGGAAGTCACTCGATTTGACTTGGCTAAATTTACCTTTCAGCAGAAGTTGTCCTTAGCGAGTTTCAGGGCAAACATACCCTCTGCTGCGTCCAATGCGTATGATTCGGCAATCCCAAGTGAGCGTTCAAAGTCTTGGGCACTATCGGCCTCAAGAGCTATAAGACTTTCACGGGCGGTGCCATCTACGTAATGTGCCGTACTCTTCAAAACGGAATCTATCTGGAACGCGGTCTCAGGCGCTTCAATGGCAAGCAAGACTTTGGCACTAGACTGCGCCCTCTTAAAATTGGTCGTGTATGCGCTCCGCCACGCGCTGTTTTCGTAGAGCGCAGGATTTACTGACAGTTGATTTAACAGTTGCTCTGCCTCAAGCATGGCTATGCCAATGACGCGTACCTCTACAGCAACCGCATCAAGATAGACCGCCTCCGTCGGTGTGGGGCAACTGGCTATTTCAGTAGATTCAGTTTGTTCTGCTTCCACCGTTTGTGAGGATGAATTATCCCCAGACAACCGGCAATTCAGCCCAGGGTTAAATTGGTTCCACCCCCGAATCTGCTCATCGACTTTTTTGTCAACCTCTTCCTTGGACGGCATGTCATCGTCCCATCCACCTATCATAACGGCCCTGGTGATGCCCCGATTGTCTGGATATGCTGCGGTTTCAGGATTGCGTTGGTTGAGCTTGTTGTTGCACTCCTTGAATGCCATTTGAGCATCCGCCAGGTTTGGATGCATCCAAAGACTGTCCCAATATGCGTTGACGCACTCTGTACGTTGCGCACCTTCAGGATACTGGTTGAAGCAATGGGCGACGGGACTGTCGGGATGCTTGGCTTCCCTTTCCGATTGTTCCCTTAACCCTTGCAACATTTCTTCCTTCGTCATTTCCGGTTGTGACACCACTGAACAGGTGACAACCAGAAGAATGAAAGCACCGATTGCAGTAAGGACTTTACCCTTCTTCGTGGATATGAACTTCCGAGCAAAGTCAGTCAAGAGAAACCCCCTCGGAATTGGGATGGCTACTCTGCGACAAGCATCCAGTCTCCGCTTTACCAAGGGGGCGCAAGGCCAGCCCCAAAAGCGGAAACCGCACTCGTCGCAGAGTGCCCGTACCCTACTTTTGTTAGTTTGGAATGTCAAGGGGTTGTACCTAGCATCCGACTTGGTATATTCCGTTTCTGCCTGTAGGTAACCGTACGGATGACAACAGCCGTTCCATCGTAGTGGTTTCAAGAACTACATCAAGCGATGGGTGTCCCTACGGGAGATGGGGTGGTGGGCCGCTCGACCCTTCGACAGGCTCAGGGTGAGCGGGTTTGTCTGTCCCTTCCGCCCATCCCCTCTGGATTCCCGTTTTCACGGGAATGACGAAAGGGGTGGCGGGAATGACGAGAGAGGGTGTGGATGAGTGGGGCGTGGCGTATCTAGCCTTTGGGGTCGCCGCCGTGCTCCTTTGCTGGTGGGGGAGCCTTGGTGGGGGTGGTGAGGCGGCGGGTTTCGCCGAGGAGGCCGCCGGGGCGGAGGAGGATTACGCCGACGATGAGGACGCCAATCATGAAGAAGCGGAAGTTGGGGTCGGCGAAGAACCAGGGTAGGAATTGGGTGCCGGACCAGATGCCCCACACGACGAAGGCTCCGAGAATGGCGCCGCGGTTGTTTCCGGCGCCGCCAACCATGAGCATGGCCCAGATGACGAAGGTGGCCAGCAGGGGGTCGAAGGTCACGGGGGCGAGGAATCGGACGTGGTGGGCGTACATGGCCCCGCCGATGCCCATGATTATGGAACCGAGAATGAAGGCCTGCATCTTGAAGGAGTAGACGTCCTTGCCGCTGGCCTCCGCCGCCACTTCGTCCTCCCGTATGGCGCGCAGGACTCTGCCCCAGGGGGAATTCACGGCGCGCTGAACTGCCAGATATAGGAGCAGCAGCACGACAACCACCACGACCAGAAAGATGTAGTCGTAGTTCTTCGGGGACACCCAATCGCCCAGAAACTCCGGTATGCGGTAGAGGCCCTTGGAGCCGTTGGCGATCCACTTCTCGTTGAGGAACATCAGCCGCACCGCTTCGGCAATTCCGAGGGTGGCTATGGCTAGGTAGTCGCCCTTCAGTCGGAGGGTCAGCCTTCCGACCACCCAGGCGACGGCGCCGCAAACCAGGGCGACGGCGAGGAGGGAGAGGACGAACCAGAAGTCTATTCCCCAATCCAGAAACCTGAGTCCGGCCAGATTGCCGCCGAAAATGAAGTCTTCCACGAAAACGGGGTCCGGCGGAGGGGTGGTTAAGAGCGCGGTGGTGTAGGCGCCGAGGGCGAAGAAGCCGGCGATGCCCGCGTTGAAGAGGCCGGTGAACCCCCAGTGGACGTTGAGGCCCAAGGAGAAAATGCCGTAGATGCCGACCATGATGAAGAAGCCGACGAGGTAGTTGCCTATGCCCGCAAAGTCCATTGCGTCTCCTTCCTCCTCAGCGTCCCGCGCCCGCCATGCCGAAGAGACCTCTGGGGCGAATCAGCAGCACGGCAATCATCATGGCGAAGGCGACGGCGGGCTTGTAGCTGGGGTTCATCCATTGGGTGGAGACTTCGGAAGTGACGCCGATGGCGAAGGCGGCGACGAGGGCGCCGTAGGGGTTGCCGATGCCGCCGAGGATGACGGCGGAGAAGACGGGGATGAGGAATTTCCAGCCCATGATGGGCAGCAGTTGACCCTGGAAGACGCCCAGGAGGACGCCGGCGGTGGCGGCCATCGCAGCGCCGATACCCCACGTCCACCAGGTGACGCTCTGGACGCCGATGCCGCTTACTAGGGCGAGATCCGGGTTGTCCGCCGTGGCGCGCATGGCTTTGCCGATGCGGGTCTTCGTCAGTATCAGGTACACCGCGGCGACCAGAATCACGGCCATTGCGGCTATGAAGATGGCGTCGGGGTGGATTCGCACGTCCATAGGCAGATGGAAGACCTGCTTGGACTCGCGGGGGTAGATTTCGGAGTCGCTGCCCCAAATCATCTGGACGAGACCTCTCAAGGCGATGGCGACGCCCATAGAGGCCATAGCCATGACGATGTCGCTGACGCCGCGCTCCCTGAGGCGGCGGTAGATGAATCTGTCTAGGAGAATCGCGCCCGCGACCACCGCGGCGACGGCTATGGGCAGGGCGATGAGGAGGGTGTAGCCGAAGGTGAAGGGGCCGAGGCCGCTGCTTTCCGCGCCGAGCCAGGGGAAGAATGAGGCGGTGACGAAGAGGGCAACGTAGGCGCCCATAGTCATGTAGTCGCCGTGGGCGAAGTTGGCGAAGTGGAGGATGCCGAAAATGAGGGTGAGGCCGACGGCGCCGAGGGCGATGATGGAGCCGAGGAAGACGCCGTTGACGACGAGGCCCATCTTGACGAAGGGGAGGAGGCCGACAATGAGGGCGAGGAGAAGGATGGCGACGGTTGTGTGGGCGGGGGTCCAGTTGCGGCGAATGAGCCCGGTCAAGTCGCCGAGGGGCAGTTTGGCTTTCGTTGAGTCAGTCATGGTCTATCCGCCGAGGTAGAGGCGGGAAACTTCGGGATTGTCGAGGAGGGCGGCGCCCGCGTCTTCCAAGCGGTTTTCGCCGGAAACGAGGATGTAGCCGCGGCCGGAGATTGCGAGGGCCTGGCGAGCGTTCTGCTCGACCAGGAGGGCGGCGACGCCGCTCTTGTTGATTTGAAGGATTCTCTCCAGCACAAGTTCAACCATTGCGGGGGCGAGGCCGGCGGAGGGTTCGTCGAGAAGTATGAGCTTGGGGTCGAGCATGAGGGCGCGTGCGATGGCGAGCATCTGGCGCTGACCGCCGGAGAGGCTGCCCGCCCTGCGTCCGGGCTGCTCGGCGAGGTCGGGGAAGAAATCAAACATCTCGTCTATGCGACCTTTGAAGTCGTCCTTGCGGACGAAGGCTCCCATCTCCAGGTTTTCGCGGATGCTGAGGGTGGGGAAGACGTTGCGGGTCTGGGGGACGTAGCAAAGGCCGGTAGTGACAATTCGCTCGGGGGGCATGGCGGAGATGTCCGCGCCGCCGAAATTGACGCTTCCGTCCCAGACTTTGACCAGACCGACGACGGCCTTCATCAGGGTGGACTTGCCGCAACCGTTGGGGCCGATTATCGTCACAATCTCGCCATCGTCGACGGTGAGGGACACGCCGTGGAGTATCTCCGTCTGGCCGTAGCCGGAGACCACCTTGGAGACATCAAGGAGCGGCACGGGTCAATCCTCCCAGATAGGCTTCCATGACGAGGGGGTTGTTCTGGATTTCCCTGGGGGTGCCTTTGGCGATGACGGCGCCGTTGGCCATGACGATGATGGGGTCGCACATGGCCATGACGAAGCCCATGTCGTGCTCGATGATGACGAAGGTGATGTTGCGCTCGGTGCTGGCGAGTAGGATGCTTTTGGAGATGCTGCGGAGGAGGGTGCGGTTGACGCCGGCGCCGGGTTCGTCGAGGAGGACCATGCGGGGGTTGGCCATGAGGGTGCGGCCAAGCTCCAGGAGCTTCTTCTGGCCGCCGGAGAGGTTGCCGGCGTATTCGTCGGCGAGGTGGGAGAGGGTGAGCATTTCGAGGACGTCGCGGGCCTGGGATTCAATGCGGCGTTCCTCCTGGGCCACTTTGCCGGGGCGGAACCAGGAGGCCCACAGCTTCTCACCCGACTGGCTGGCGGGAACGAGCATGAGGTTTTCCGTGACGGTCATGCGCTGCATCTCGCGGGGGATCTGGAAGGTACGCATGAGGCCCATGCCGAAGGTTTCGTGCATGCCCTTGCCGGTGATGGGACGCCCTTGGAAGGAGATGCGTCCGTCGGTGGGGCGCATGGCGCCGGAAACGACGTTGAAGAGGGTGGTCTTGCCCGCGCCGTTGGGGCCTATGATGCCGGTGATGTGGCCGGGTTCGATTTCGAGGGTGCAATGGTCCAGGGCGCGGACGCCGCCGAAGTCCTTGACGAGGTTTCGCGTTTCGAGGATGGGCTTTGGGTTAGCCAAGACGCGGTCGTCCTTCCTATTAGTTGGGGTTACTCTAACATATTGAGGAATGAACGTCGTTAGTGGCGGGGTGGGATTGATAATTCGGCTTGACCTTGATTGTGGAATGGACACATAATCCAATCGAATCCGCACAATGTAGCACTACCTGAGAGTGTCAGGGAATAGAGAGGAGCAACCATGAACATAACGATATACGGAGCGGGTGCCATTGGGGGAATTACCGGGGCGAAGGTGGCGCTGGCGGGGCATGAGGTCACATTCGTTGACAAGGTGCCGGAACACGTGGAGTTGATAAACAGGGAGGGGCTGCTGGTGACGGGGGTGAGCGAGGAGCGGGTGCGGGCGCCGGCGCTGCTGCCGGAGCAGATGCAGGGGAATCTGGAGACGGTGTTTCTGTGCACGAAGGCGCAGGACACGGCGGCTTCGATGGAGACGCTGATGCCTCACGTGGGGCCGGAAACTACGGTGGTGTCGCTTCAGAACGGGCTGAACGAGGAGTTGATTGCGAGTCTGATTGGGGCGCATCGGACGGTGGGATGTCTGGTGAATTGGGGCGGGGACTATATCGAGCCGGGGCATATTTTGTACGGCGGGGACGGGCCGATGCGGATCGGGGAGTTGGACGGGGCCATGACGGAGAGAATCGTCGAGCTGCGGGGAGTGTTGGACAACGTTAATCCGACCACCATCACGGACAACATCTTCGGGCATCTGTGGTCGAAGGTGATATGGGGATGTTTCTACATCGGGAACGCGCTGGGGACGTCTACTTCCATCGAGATGCTGCGGAATGAGAGGAACAGGCCGATTCTGTTGGGGCTGTTCAGGGAGGGAGTGGAGGTGGCGGAGGCGGACGGGGTGACGCTGGAGGCGTTGAACGAGCATCATTTTAATCCGCCGGAGCTGGTGCGTTCCGAGCCTGAGGCGGCGTTGCCGCTTTTCGACAAGATGGCGGATTGCTTCGAGGGGCACGTGAAGGTGCACTCGGGGCCGTGGCGGGACGTGGCGGTGAGGAAGCGTCCGACGGAGGTGGACTATATCATCGGGCCGATTGTGGAGAAGGGGGCGGAGCATGGGGTGCCGACGCCGCTGAATGACAGGCTGGTGGAGTTGATAAAGGAGATTGAGCGGGGGGAGCGGGCGCAGGACGACGGGAATTTGTTGGAGTTGGAGGGGATGGCGTGAGGTTGCTTGGATAGAAAAAGCTTAATGCAGGCGGTTGTGTGGGCCATCGTCTTTGTGGTGGTTTTCGTTGCTGTCGTCGCAATCAATATGTGGTTGACGGGCGAGGGATTCGGCGCGTCGGCCAGGACTTTCCAGGCGATCGTCACCGCCGCAGCGATAGGAATAGCGGCAGTGTTTGCCGTATTCAAGTTGCAGATATTCAGGGTCTTCGCACCGCACTTGACCATCTTGCAGAAGATTTCTCACCGTCGGATTGGGGACAGCTATATCCACATTGATGTAGCGGTTACTCTACGAAATAGTTCCAGGGTCAAGGTGGAGTTGAGGAAGGGTCTGTTTCTTCTCCAGCGAATCGCTCCTGCTAGTGATGAAGACATTGAAGCTCTCCATGCCCTAGTATTCGTCAATCGGACTTATCCAGACATCCCTTGGCCTGTCATTGGAGAAATACATCGATCTTGGGACAAGAACTCACAGATCATTGAGCCGAGTGCGGCTCACCAGGAAGTGTGCGAGTTCATCGTGGCAGCCGACGTAAAGTCGGTTCTTGTTTACTCGTACTTCTATAATCCATACTCATCAACGCCTTGGGCTTGCGAGTCCACCACAGTACATGATGTATCGTGATATAATCCAACCAACCTACGCAGGCCAGATGAAGTAGGAGGCGCTGAAACATGTCATCTGAAAAGTTGCGGGAGAAGGGTGAAGAAAAGCCTCAAGAGCAGCCAAGGCCGAGGCGCGCCGTTGAAACGCCGCCGATAGTATATGGCGTGCCACCGAAATATGTAGGGCCCAGAATACCGTTGCGTAAGCCCACAAAGAAATCTTAGCCGGTGGTTCTTTGGCATGTCGGATAAAAACATCGACGACAATGAGGGGAAGAAGCCTGGCACAGACACGGAAGACTTGCCCATCGCAGTTCCTGCCGTTGATATGCCGCGGGTGGTTTATGGTGTCCCGCCAAAACTGATTCCACGCAGAACCGCACGAAAATCTCGGAAGCCGCCGGGGCCGAGGGTGGCGAAGAAGGACTAGAATTCAGGAGGGGGATATGCCAGATTACAAGTTGATTTCCGCGGATTCGCACGTTTTCGAACCGAGGGAGATGTGGGTGGACTACATTGACTCGGAGTTTCGGGAGCGGGCGCCGCGAATTGTGACCAACCCGGACGGGCTTGAGGGGGACTTCTTCGTGATGCCGGGGCAGGAGCCGGAGAAGGTTGGGGGCGGATTCACCGCCGGAGCGACCCCGGAGGAGTTGAAGAAGTTTTTGGAGACGGCGTCGGTGGAGGAGAGTTGTCCGTTGGGGGCGTACATACCGGAGGAGCGGCTGAAGGAGTTGGAGGTGGACGGGGTAGAGGCGGAGATTCTTTACACCACGCTGGGATTCCGGCTGTTTCGGCTGACGGACGCGCCGTTCCAGCAGGCGTTGTTCCGCGCCTACAACACGTGGATTTCCGAGTATTGCAACTACGATCCCAAGACGATGGTGGGGCTGGGGATGATTTCGCTGCTGGACATAAGCGAGGGGGTGAAGGAGCTTTACCGGTGCTCGGAATTGGGACTTCGGGGCGCGCTTATCATGGCGTCGCCGCCGGATCCGATTACCTACGCGGACCCGGAGTTCGAACCATTCTGGGAGGCTGCGGCGGAGTTGGACATGCCCATCAGTCTGCACATCCTGACGGGGCACGGGCCGGAAAGCCGGGTGGTGGGGAGATTCAAGAAGAATCACTACCTGCGGGCAATCAGCATCATCCACGAGGTGCAGAGGTCGTTCGCGGAGATCATGTTCTCCGGCGCGTTGGAGCGGCATCCGAATCTGCGATTGGTGTCGGCTGAGAACGACATCGGCTGGGTGCCTCACTTCCTGTATCGGGCCAACCACTTCTACGAGAAGCACGCCTACAGCAATCCGACGGACCTGGTGATGCCGCCCAGCGAATACGCGAAGCGGCAGCTTTTCGTGACGTACATGGATGATCCGACGGGGCTGAGGATGACGGACTTCTACGGGGAGGACAACTTCGCGTGGGCGAGCGACTATCCTCATGCCCTCTCTACGTTCCCGAACTCGCACAAGATTGTGGACGAGAACTTCGCGGGGGTGGGTGAGGACATCAAGAAGAAGATTACCCGCGACAACGTCATCAAGCTCTACAACATGGACCTGGACTGAGCCGATTCTTCGGAGAAGGAGGGGATTGCGATGAGAAACGGATTCAAGGTTATTGACGCCGACGGTCATTTCTACGAGCCGGGAGACATCTGGGACAATTACGTGGAACCCGCCTTTCGTGAGCGGCGGCCCCGCGTTGTGCAGGTGCACGGGAAGGCGATTCTGGAGTACGAGGGCGAGGAGACGATGAATGCCCTCAAGTCCAAGCAGTTGTTTTCCATGATGGACGACAAGTTCGGGCACGCATTCCGGGACAGCTGGAGCCTGGAGAGTCGCATCAAGGACATGGACACGGAGGGGTGGGACATTCAGGTGTGCCTGCCGACGAACGGAGCAGCCGCGCCTTCCTATAAGGAGCCGGACCTCTCCGCCGCACTATGTCGCGCCTACAATAACTGGGCGTATGACTTTTGCAGCGGCGCGCCGGGGCGGATCAAGTTCGCTGCCGTGGTTACCGGACAGGACCCTCAGTTGATGGTGCAGGAGACGCGTCGGGCGGTGGCGGAACTGGGGGCGGTGTCCATTTTCCTGCCGACGGCGATACCGGAGAAGATGTGGCACCACCCGGACTATGCGCCCGTCTGGGAAGCCGCACAGGAGTTGGAAGTTCCCCTGGCGGTTCACGGGGAGAGCAGTTCCAGCGGGGCGCCGGCTGCGAACGCGCGCTACCAGCCGTTGGACGGGGCGTTCATTGCGCTGAGCGAGACGATTGGGTTTCCTTTCGAGAACATGATCAACCTGGGGCATTTCATGTACAGCGGGATTCTGGACAGGTTCCCCAACCTGAAGTTGCTGATTCTGGAGGCGAACTCCGGCTGGGTGCCCTTCTGGCTGAACCGGCTGGAGAAGTATTGCGAGGGAAGGCAATCGGTGTTCTTTGACGAGCATCCGCTGGACTTGACGCCGCAGGAGTATTTTCTTAGGCAGTGCGCGGTGGCGGCGGACGCGGACGAGCCTTCCATCAAGTACGTGGTGGACTACATCGGGGACGACAATATCGTGTTCAACACGGACTATCCCCACCCGGATGCGCCGGCGACGAACGAGCCGTTGGCGAACATGATGGAGCAGCCGCTGTCGGAGGAGACGAAGCGGAAGATTCTGTGGGACAATTCGGTGAGGATTTATGGGGAGCGGCTGGTTTCGGGGGCGGGGGTGTAGGGAGTCAGCCTCATCCCTTTATCAAGTACGGGAGAGGTTCTGGCCTTCCCTCATGAAGGGGGAAGGGAGAAGACTGGATTCCGGCTTTCGCCGGAATGACGAAGGTGGAGGGCGGGGATGACGGGTTAGGGGGTGTATCCGCTGACCCTTCGACAGGCCCTTCGGCAAGCTCAGGACGGGATCAGGGTGAGCGGGTGGAACCCTCATTCCAACCTTCTCCCCGGATGGAGACCTTTGCGTAACTGCCAACCTTCCCATCCGCTCCACCCGAATCACCCCCATCTCAATCTTCCCCCATCAAGGGGGAAGAGGTATATCGGCGCTGTTGGGAGGGTTGTGCAAAGGTCTCCTTGAGGGAGAAGATGGATTCCCGCCTGCGCGGGAATGACGGGGGTTGGGGGGGTTAGGTGGCTTGCATGAGGATGCCGTGGAGGTGGAGGAAGAGTTTGCCGAGTTCTCTGGCGGTCTCCACAGGGCCGAGGCGGATTTCGGGGGTGACGTGGTCGAAGAGGCCGAATTCGGTGTAGCGGACGTTGTCACGGTCGGATAGGGCGTCGCGGAGGCGGCGGGATTCGAAGGCGGGAACGAGTTGGTCTTCGCGGTCGTGCATGATGAGCAGGTCGGCCTTCAAGTCGTGGATGTATTGGCTGGGGGAGATGATGTCAAAGTCGCGGAGGGTTTCGGCGGGAAGGCGGGCGCGGTAGGCGGCGGCTTCTTCTCTCGGAACGCCCTGCAGGAGGGCATGCACGGCTTGGCTTTCGTCGGAGAGGGTCTGGGGATCCACGATTGAGGGATCGGCGTCTTTGGCGAAGGCTGCGCGGAGGAGGTCGCGTTCATTCTCGGGAAGGTCTTTGGTCATGTGGGTCACGAAGACTTCGCGGGTGAGTTTGTCGGGCTGCCAGGGTTGTATCAGGTCGTCGTAGCTGCGGGTTTGGGAGGTGATGGAAATCAACAGGTCGGGCATGTGGAAGTAGGGGCCGAAGGCGTTGACGAAGGCGACCTGGTCGCGGATGGGTTCCTGGGCGGCGGCCATGATGCTGTAGCTGGCGCCGACGCAGAAGCCGCCGATGCCGACGCGGTCCGGGTCTATGAAATCCTGGCTTGAGAGGTATTCGAAAGCGGCGACGAGGTTGTGGATGTCCTCCGGGATCATGCGTCCATCGGCCATGATGGGGGACCAGTAGAACATGGTGGCCATGTTGGAGCGGGCGAGGGCTTCGCCGAGACGGACGACGCGGGGGTCGTCGGCGCCGGCGGGGGAGACGCCGAGGAAGAGGACGACGGCGGCGAAGGGGCCATCGCCGGGGGGGCGGTAGAGGTCGCCGACGCCGTCGCCTGTGGGGATGGGGAAGGAGACGCGTTCTCTGGTTGGGGCCGGGGTGAACCATTCCAGGGGCTTGGCGGGAGCGTCGAAGACGTGGGGGATGAACATGGCGGCCTTGACGGAGGCTCGGCCCTGGTGGGAGGCGCCGAGGAAGATGATGAAGACGATGAGAAGGAGCAGCTTGACTTGGGCGGCGCGCTTGATTATGAGGAGGATTCGGCTTCCGGCGGTGGGGGTGTTGGTTGGGTCGGTGGGGTCATTCATGGTCTAGCATCTCGTCGAGGATGTTTCGCAGGGCTTCCGGGCTCATGGGGCCGACGAAACTACGTTGGAGGGCGCCTGTTTCGTCGATGAAGAACTTTTCGGGGATGCCGGATACGCCGTAGTCTAGGGCAACGCGGCCTTTGTAGTCCACCACCAAGGGGTAGGGGACGGCGAATTCATCGGCGAAGGCGGCGATGGCGTTCGCGTCGTCCCAGATGGCGACGCCTATGAATTCTACGGGGAGGTCGTCGTACTCGCGGTAGACCTGGGAGAGGATGGGGGCTTCGACGCGGCAGGGTGGGCACCAGGAGCTCCAGAAGTCGAGCATGACGACTTTTCCGCGGTAATCGTCCAAGTTGAGGGTGGCGGTTCCGTCGAGGGTGGCAAGGGAGAAGGGGATGGCCTGGCGGGCGGCGGTGGGCTTCTCGCCAAGTTCGGCGTTGACGCCGAGGCCGCCGGGGTTGCCGCCGGTGCGGACTAAGGCCCAGCCGAGGAGGGCGAATAGGGCGACGGCAGGAATGGCGGTCAGGAGGAGTATACATTTTTGGCGGGTGGTCAGGGGAGTTCTCCTAAGGCGGGGTGGTCTTTGTATTGTAGCGCATCGCTGGGACGAGATTCTTCGCTGCGTTCAGAATGACAGGTGGGGGCGTTGGATTCCCGCTTTCGCGGGAATGACGAAGGGGTGGTGGGAATGACGAAGGGATTTGCGGGGTATTCAAGGGGTTTGTGGGATCTTCTTATTTTAGCGCATTTTGGAGTCTGCGCTTGAGTTTGGTTCGGCGTTTTTGGTATTCGGAGTCGTCAATTTGGTTGTCTTCGTAGAGGTTGTCGAGACGGGCAATTTCGTCAATCACGGTTTGGGGGTTGGAGGTTTCTGTTCGGCGGCGGAGGCTGTAGAGGAGGATGACCACCAATGCGGCGGCGACGAGGGCGGGAATGCCGATGATGAGGAGGTGGTTGTCTTCGACGGTGGTGGCAGTTCGTTGCCAGAGGGAGGGTTGGGGTAGGCCGGCGAGTTCGATTTCGAGTCCAGCGCGTTGGGGGAGATTGGGGACGCTCCAGACGCGGTAGGCGGTTTCGCCGATGGTTGTTTGCGGGGCTTCCGTCATGCCTGCGGCGGTTGCTTCGCCCAAGCCTTCGGGGATGAGGATGCGGAAGATGGAGGCGCCTTGCAGGAAGGTGGGGGAGAAGGCGGCGCGACCGTCTTCGTAGGGGAAGGTGTAGTTGAAGGAGACCTGGTGGGAGCCGGGGGGGACGGCGGCGGCGAGGCCGAATCCGGTGCCAACGTCAATGACGTCGCCTTGGGGCAGGTCGGACTGGACCTGGAGGCCGGAGGTTCCGGGGGGGACGGTGAAGCGGAGGAAGTTCATGGCGGAGGCGGGCTGCATGATGGGCTGGAAGGCGCGGTCTTGGGCGTTGGAGATTAGGACAACTTCGGCGGCGGAGACGATTTTCTCCTTTGGGTCGGCGTCGCGGATGATGAGGATGTGGGAGTCTATGTTGAGGGCGGCCAGGTCGTTGGTGGTCTCGTAGACGCCAAGGACAACGGGGGATTGGAGGTTCTGCGGTTCGACGCCGTAGGTGATTTCGCGGTAGACGGAGGTGAGGGCGTAGCGGACTTCGGGGCCGGTGGGTACGTTGGGGAAGGCGAAGGCGCCGGTGGGGTCGGTGGTGGCGGTCAGGGTGTCGACGCCGCCGGTGGGGGTGAATACGTGGAGGATGACGTTGATGCCAGCGGGGGGCTGCCCGTTGGCGGAGAGGTTTACGACGCTGCCGTTGAGTTGGGTGGGTTCCTGGGCGGTGGCGATGGGCAGGAGAAGCAGGGCAGCCGTAGTTAAGGCGAACAGGAGGGGCAGGAAGAGGCGGAGGGGTTTCATGGGGATTCGCTGCTGTCGTTGCGGAGGGTGAGGCGGCGGAGGCGTATGCGTTCTTCGAGGAGGGCGTCGAGGTCGTCGGGGGACGCGGGGGATTGCTGGTCGTAGGCGCGGAGGGATTCGGCGGCGTCGCGGCGGAGTTCGTCCATGCGGCGTTGGTAGTCGTCGGGTTCGATGACGCCGAGTTCGAATTCCATCTGGAGCTGGTCTATTTCGTCGAAGGCGGATTCGATGTTGCGGGTCAGGGGGTTGTCGGCGTTGGACGGGGGTTGGGGTTCGTCCTCACGTTGGCGGGCTTTGAGGAGGGGGTAGGAGATTACGAGGAGGGACAGGAGGGCGAGGAGGAGGGCTAGGAGGTAGTGCATGGGGGATGCTCCTTGTTGGGGTGGATTCCCGCCTACGCGGGAATGACGAAAGGGGTTTGCGGGAATGATGGATGGGCGCTGACTCTCGCTCGACCCTTCGACAAGTTCAGGGTGAGCGGGTGTGGGTTGTATTAGGGTGAGCGGGGGGTGCGAGAATGGCATTGGTGGTTTTGGTCAGGGGGACACCCCCATCCTAACCTTTCCCCGTCAAGGGGGAAGGGATAAGGGGGGAGGGCGGTTCGCGAACCGCCGCTACGGGTTGGGGTATGGGTTTTTTCATGGCGATGACTGTTTTGGGCGGGAGGGACTGGATTCCCGCCTACGCGGGAATGACGATTGGTGGTTAGGGCGGGAGTGGGTTCCCGCTTTCGCGGGAACTAGAGGAGAGTTGGTGGGAACAAGAGGGGTGCGGGTGGGCCAGAGGGCGATGGTTGTGCCGAGGATCATTATGGGGCCTGCGAGCCACATCCACCAGACGAGGGGGTTGACGAAGATGCGGAAGCCGATGCTGGGGTCGCCTTCGCGGTCTTCGCTGGGGACGACGTAGAGGTCTTCTATGGGGGTTGATCGAATGCCTGCGCGGGTGGCGCTGATGTTGAATTCGGGGTAGAAGGTGCGCTCGGCTTCGAGAGTGGTGAGGGGTTGGCCGTTTCGGGAGACGTCGAGGGTGTAGAAGGACTCGCGTCGGTCGGGCTGCTGGACGGTGCGGGAGTCGCGATAGGTGAGGTCGTATCCTTCTATGGTGACGGTTTCGCCGGGTTGGAGGAGGACGTCTCGTTGGGTTCCGTAGAAGGAGGAGCCGACGATGCCGACGCCGAGGACTATGACGGCGAGGTGGACGACGTAGCCGCCGTAGCGGGGGCGGTTGGAGGCGATGAGTTTGAGGAAGGCGATGGGGTATGCTTCGCCGCGTCGGTGTCGGACCATTGTGCCTCGCATCCATTCCTGGAGGATGCCGACGGTAACGAGGGCGAAGAGGGAGAGGGCGGCGAGGGCGTAGGGGTTTCGGATGCCAATCAGGGTGAGAATGACAAGGGTTGCGAGGGCGGCGATGGCGGGATAGAGGAGGGTGCGTTTGAAGGCGCCACCTGCGGCGCGTCGCCAGGGGAGGAGGGGACCGACGCCCATGAGGAAGATTAGGCCGAGGAAGAGGTGTCCGTTGACCTGGTTGTAGAAGGGTTCGCCGACGGTGACGGTGAAGCCGGAGAAGACTTCGGAGACGAGGGGGTAGACGACGCCCCAGAGGGTGACGAAGGCGACGCCGAGGAGCAGGAGGTTGTTGACGAGGAAGGCGGCTTCGCGGGATAGGGAGGATTCGAGGGGGCGGGCGCTTTTTATCAGGTTGTAGCGGATGAAGAAGAGGGCGAAGGGGGCGATGGTTCCGACAATCATAAAGGTGAGGAAGACCCAGCCGAGGGAGGAGGCGGCGAAGGAGTGGACGGAGGGGACGGGGCCGCCGCGGTTGATGAACATGCCGAAGAGGGAGAGGCCGAAGGTGAGGTTGATGAGGGCGAGGTTCCACATTCGGAACATGCCTTGTCGCTTCTGAACCATGATGGAGTGGATGAATGCGGTGAGGCCGAGCCAGGGCATGAGGCCGGCGTTTTCGACGGGATCCCAGGCCCAGTAGCCGCCCCATCCGAGGATGGTGTAGGCCCACCAGGAGCCTAAGAGGAGGCCGGTTCCGAGGGTGGCCCAGGCGATGATGCCCCAGACGCGGGCAACGTCGACCCACTGGTCGGCGACCTGTTTGGAGAGGAGGGCACCGACGGCGAAGGCGAAGGGGATGCTGACCATGACGAGGCCGGTCATGAGCATGGGCGGGTGGGCGAACATTCCGGGGTGGACGAGGAGGGGGTTGATGCCGCGTCCGTCGGCGGGGGTGAAGTCGAGGGTGATGAAGGGGTTGGCGAGGGTGGCGAGGACGGAGAGGAAGAATACGAGGATGAGCATGAGGACGGCGTTGGAGTAGGGGAGGCTGGGGCGGAAGCGGCTGGGGGAGAAGGCGACGGCGGCGGCGGCGAGGATGCCGAATACGGTGGCGATGAAGAGTAGGGAGCCTTCGTTGCCGGCGTAGATGGCGACCCAGGTGTAGATGCGGGGCATGGCGAGGTTGCTGTGTTCGAAGACGTAGCGGATATGGAAGTCGTTGGAGAGGAAGGCGGCGACGAGGCTGAAGGAGGAGATAATGAGGGCGAGGGCGACGAGGTAGGTGGCGTTGCGGGCGCTCTGGACGAGGGTGGGAAGGTTGCGGAGTTGGCCGATGACGGAGGCGAGCAGGGAGTAGAGGGCCAGGGAGAGGGCGAGGAGGATGGTTATGAGGCCGAGTTCAGCCATTGATTTTGGCCTGGGCAGGGGGTGGGTCTTTGGGATGGTTGGGATGGTTAGTTGGAGGAAGTGGATTCCCGCTTTCGCGGGAATGACGGGAAGGTGTGCGGGAATGACGGGAAGGTGTGCGGGAATGACGGGTTTGGTTGTGGCGGGAATTGGCTTGAGGCGGGGACGTTTTCACCCTCACCTTAATCCTCTCCCTCAAGGGAGAGGAGAGGGAGGGGGATTCTTGGCTGCGCTCAGAATCACATGGGGTGTATCGAGGTTGAGAAGATGGATTCCGGCTTTCGCCGGAATGACGAGTTTGTGGGTGGGGGGAAGGGGGTGGGGGGGAGCCGGTGCGGGAGGTGATTTCTGCGTCTACGCGGTTGAGGTAGTCTGCCATGTCGTCTTCGTTGGAGGGGGTTGGTGGGGGTGATTGTGGGGGTGGGGGTTTTTTCATGGAGCGGAGGATGAAGAATAGGAGGATGCCCGCCAGGAGGAAGGTGGCGGGGGGGAGTAGCCAGATTGTGAGGGTGAAGCCGGATTTGGGGGGTTCGGCGAGGACGCGGGGGCCGTAGCGTTCGGGGGCGGAGAAGTAGTCGAGGATCTGCTGTTCCGTCCAGCCTTCGGCGAGCTTTTCGCGGACGAAGGCGCGCATTTCTCTGGCTTGGGGGACTTGGGCCTGGTCGATGGTCTCGGCGGGACAGTAGGGACAGATGAGGCGTTTGTCGACGGACTGGGCGCGTTCTTCGAGGGTGGGGGGCCGGTTTTCGGCGCAGGCGGAAAGGGAGGCGGCGAATAGCAGGAGGACGGCGGCGAATAGCAGGAGCCTATTGAGGCGGAAGGGCTGAGGGTGCATCAGGGGGCCAGCCGGATGGGAGGACTTTGCATGACTACGGATTCGCCTGAACATTGTGTCAAAGCAATGAAACATTTACGCCTGAGAAGCCCCGCCGATGGATTCCCGCTTTCGCGGGAATGACGGAGTGGGTGGCGGGAATGACGGAGTGGGTGGTGGGGATGGCGAAGGGGGGTGGCGGGAATGACGGAGTGGGTGACGGGGATAGCGGCAGTGGTGGTGGGAACGACGCTCGACCCTTCGACAAGCTCAGGGTGAGCGGAGGGAGATGGATTCCCGCTTTCGCGGGAATGACGGAGTGGGTGGCGGGAATGACGGAGGGGGGTGGCGGGAATGACGGAGTAGGTGGCGGGAATGGCGGCGGTGGTGGTGGGAACGACGCTCGACCCTTCGACAAGCTCAGGGTGAGCGGAGGGAGGTGGATTCCCGCTTTCGCGGGAATGACGGAGGGGGGTGGCGGGAATGACGGAGTGGGTGGCGGGAATGACGAAGGGGGGTGACGGGAATGACGGAGTGGGTGGCGGGAATGGCGGCGGTGGTGGTGGGAACGACGCTCGACCCTTCGACAAGCTCAGGGTGAGCGGAGGGAGGTGGATTCCCGCTTTCGCGGGAATGACGGAGTGGGTGGCGGGAATGACGGAGTGGGTGGCGGGAATGGCGAAGTAGGTAGTGGGAATGGCGGCGGTGGTGGCGGGAATGGCGGCGGTGGTGGCGGGAATGGCGGCGGTGGTGGCGGGAATGACGCTCGACCCTTCGACAAGCTCAGGGTGAGCGGAGGGAGGTGGATTCCCGCTTTCGCGGGAATGACGGAGGGGGTGGTGGGAATGACGAAGGGGGAGACCCATCGATGGATCTGTACGGAGGGGGTGGTGGGAATGACGGAGGGGGAGACCCATCGATGGATCTGTACGGAGGGGGTGGTGGGGATGGCGGTTGTGCAAAGGTCGCCGGATGATGAGGCGGAAGGGCTGAGGGTGCATTGGGGGGCCAGCCGGATGGGGAGGCCCTTAGGGGCCTCCGAGGGTGTTGAGGTAGTTGACGAGCATCCAGCGTTCCTCGGAGGTGAGGAGCTTTTCAAACTGGGGCATGACGACGTCGGTTCCCGGGTCGAGGGAGGCGATTTCGGGGCGGACGTCGCGGTTGGTGATGGTGGCGTAGAGGAGTCCGTCGGAGTAGCCGAGGACGTTGACGAGGGTTAGGTTGACGTTGAGCTTGGGGGTGTATCCGTAGGTTTCAATCATCGTCGTGAGGACCTGGCCGTCGCCGAGGGCGTCCATGCCGTGGCAGAAGGCGCAGTTGATGGCGTAGAGCTTCGCGCCTTCGTCAACGCCTTCGCCGGGGATGGGGTTCTGGATTTCGTTGATTTCGTCGGGATGATATTGGGCGAAGAGGGGTACGTCCTTGCCGGTGATGGGGACGGCACCGGCGGGGGGCATGAGGCGTGGCGGCTGCTGGGAGTGGTGGGAAGGCTGGTAGTGCATCTCGTAGAAGATGTCCACGGGGTAGCTGCCCTCGGCGCAGCCGACGGCTATCAGCGATGCTATGACAGCAAGCAGCGCGAATCGCACCGGCGTCGAAAGCAGACGGCGGCGCAGGCGGTCTCTAATGCCCTGGGTGGGTCTCAACATCATGCGGCTTCTCGTCTAACCTCTTCCGCTCCGGCCTGGGTGAGAATCTGTTCGGCGCGGTCTACGTTGTCGTCGTCGCAATCGACTACAACGCCGATGAGGCCCTCGGTGATTCTATCGTCGTAGATGTGCTTCTTGAAGGTGGGGAGTCTAGATTCGAAGATGATGCCGATGACGGTGAAGAGGATGGCGCCGAGCATGGTGCCTTCGTAGGTGATGATGGCCATAGGGGGGATGGAGAGGATGGGCTTGCCGCCGGTGACGAGGGGGTAGGCGAGCTGGGTGCCGGCGGTGAGGAGGATGGCGGCGGTGAGGCCGATGAGGGCGCCGACGAAGGGGAAGACGTAGAGGCGGTGGCTGTTGTGGCGTTCGCCAAGGGCACCTTCGGGGTATGGGGTGTCGGTGAGGAAATCGTAGTCTTCCTTGGCAAAGCCGGCGTTATCCAGCGCCTCGCCGGCTTCGGCGGCGTATTCGGCGTCGGAATAGAGAGCCAGGACGGAATGCGTAGCCATTAGTGCACCTCGGGGTTGCTAGTCTTCCCGGATTACGGCGGGGACTTTTCTGCGTCCCACCTTGATTTCGTCGGTCAGGATTTGACCTTCCTTGATGTCGAAGAGGGGTATCAGGGGGAAGATCTTGGCGAACAATAAGAAGAGCATTAGAACCATAGCGAAAGTTCCAATTATTATCATTATTTCGATGGGGCTTGGGGCGTAGGTGTACCAGGATTGGGTGAAAACCTGCTTGCGGGCGAGGCCGGGGACGATGATGATGAAGCGTTCGAGCCACATGCCGATGTTTACGGAGATGGTGGTAATGGTCATCCAGAGGAAGCTGCGGCGGACGTTTCGGAATAGCCAGAGGGGGACTGGGAAGAAGAAGGAGGTGATGATGAAGGCGAGGAAGAGCCAGCCCCAGGGGGCGCTGAACATCTGGAGGCTTCGGGTGGCGAGTTCGTCGCCTTCCTGTCCGTAGATGCCGAAGAGGAATTCCATCGCGAAGAAGTAGAACCAGGCGACGGCGATGACGATAAGGAGGCGGCCCAAGGCGTCGATGTGTTCTCGTCTAACGTAGTCTTCCCAGCCGAAGAGCCAGCGCATGAAGATCATGACGGTAACGACGCCGGATACGCCGGAGTGGACGGCGCCGATGACGAAGTAGGGGGCGAAGATGGTGGAGTGCCAGCTGTTGACGGAGACGGCCATGCCGAAGTCCCAGGAGACGATGCTGTGGACGGAGACGAAGACGGGAAGGATGAGGGCGGAGAGGAGGATGCCTGCGATGGCCTGGAGCTTCCACTGGCGTGGGGTGCCGCGCCAGCCGAGGGAGAGGACGGAGTAGGCGATGCGTCGGATACCGGAGCTTCTATCGCGGACGACGGCGAGGTCGGGGACTAGGGCGATGAAGACGAAGAGGATGCTGGATAGGAGGTAGGTGTTGACGGCGGAGGGGTCCCAGACGAGGGGGGAGCGGATGTCGGGCCAGATGCCGCGGGAGAAGTCGTAGGGGAAGACCCAGTACATGAGGCGCCAGGGTCTGCCGGTGTGGATGAAGGGCATGAGGACGGCGGTCATGAGGGAGAAGATGGTCAGGACTTCGGCGGCGCGGGTGGCGGGTCTGCGCCATTCGGCCTTGGAGAGGCGGAGGATGGCGGAGAGCATGACGCCGGCGTGGCTGATGCCGATCCAGAAGACGAAGTTGGTGATGAAGAAGCCCCAGAAGACGGGGCGGTTGAGGCCGGTGACGCCGATGCCGCGATTGACCATGAATCCGGCGGCGAAGACGGCGATGAAGACGACCAGTCCGAGGAACATGACGATGGCCCAGTACTTGACGGGGTTCTCGAATAGTCCCCGGAGCAGGTCCCGGTTAATCGTCTTGTAGCCTAGTATCTTGCCTTCTTGCAATTCGGTTCCCAGTTCCTATTCAGGCTTGCCGAGCACGAGGAATTTGCTTCTCAGGAGGGGGCGCACTCGGGAGTAGAGGAGGCCCTCCTTGACTTCCCAGATGGAGAGGATGGGGAAGATTCTGGAGGCCAGCAGGTATATGAGGGCGGCGCCGGCGAGTCCTCCGAGGATGATGAAGATGTCGAGAACGTCGGGGAGCATGGCGGGCTGGACGGCTTTGAGGGCGTGGCCGGTCGGGTCTTCGATGCCAAGGGCGGGGACGTAGAGGCGTATCGTCATAAAGAAAGCGCCGATGAGGACGGAGGCGCCGGCGAGGGTCGGGCCGATGATGCTCTTACGGACCTGGTTCCACATGAGGAGAAGGAAGGGTATGAGGAAGCTGAAGAAGAAGTTGAGGAGGAAGGGGATGCGGTAGGATTCGAACATGAAGGTTTTGAGGACGTTCTGCTCGGTGGGGGTGCGTCCGTACCAGAAGGTGATGAGGGCGGCGAACCAGAAGTAGGCCCATAGGAGGCTGAGGGCGAGGAGGATCTTGCTGAATGACCAGAAGGATTCCATCGGGATGAAGTCCTTGTAGCGGCCGGTGTGGCGGAGGATGAAGGTGGTGACGAGGGTGAGGCCGATGGCGGTCTGGATGCCGGTGAGGGCCTGGTGGGCGGGCATTATGGAGTCTTTCCAGCCGGGGACGAGGGACATGACGAAATCGACGTTAATCATGGTTTGGACCATGACCAGGAGCATGAAATAGAAGGCGCCGAGGGCGGTGAGTCCGATGCGGTGGTAGTTCCACTGGGCCTGGGTGCCGCGCCAGAAGCCGGAGAAGCTGCGGAGGAATTTGGCGCGGGGGCCGTTGCCGTGGCGGGAGAGGACGGCCATGTCGGGGATGGCGGAGAGGATGAGGAGGGCGAGGCCGCAGACGACGAGGCCGAGGACGGCGAAGAAGTCCCACCATAGTGGGACGCCGATAAATTCGGAGGAAACCCAGAGGCTGCGGCGTCCTTCGAGGGGTGGCAGGAGGGCCATGAGGGGGATGAACCAGAGGATGGTGAACAGGCCGACGGCGGCGTAGAGTTCGGAGACGCGGGAGAAGGGACGGCGCCAGTGGTTCTTGGTCCAGCGGAGGGCGACGGCGACGAGGGGGGCGGAGCCGGCGGTGATGAGGAGGAAGGCGAACATGGCGGAGTAGTAGCCCCACTGGGCGCGTTCGCTGACGCCGAATCCGTCGAGGAATCGGAAGATGAGGGCTATTATGCCGATCAGGAAGACGGAACCGAGGACGGCTATGACGAGCTTGTAGTTTCTGGTCACATCGAAGAAGTCCCGGGACACCTGCTCGGTGACCATGCGGGAGTTGAGTTCGGGCCCGTCTACGGATAGCTGGACCCGGTCGAAGTTGTTATCGGCGGTGGTCAATGGGCTTCTTCCTTGGGCGCGTTAGGGTCAACCTTCTTGAGATATATGACGCTGGGGGAGGTTCCGATGTGTTCCAGGAGCTTGTAGTGGCGTGGGTCGCGGGCTCGTCTGGAAACATCGCTGTTGGGGTCGTTGATGTCGCCGAAAGTGAGGGTGTCGGTGGGGCAGGCGTTGACGCAGGCGGGCATGAAGTTGCCGGCCTTGAGGGACTGGTCGTTGACCTTCTCGCCGTCACGTCCTTCGATTGTGCGCTCGGCGCGTCGGATGCGCTGGACGCAGAAGGTGCACTTTTCCATGATGCCACGGCTGCGGATGGTGACGTCGGGGTTAAGCTGGTTGTGGAGGGTTCCGGGCCATTCAGGGTCGTGGAAGTTGAAGAAACGGACCTGATAGGGGCAGTTGTTGGCGCAGTAGCGGGTGCCGACGCAGCGGTTGTAGACCTGGACGTTGAGGCCCTGGCTGTTGTGGTAGGTGGCGTAGACGGGGCAGACGGGTTCGCAGGGGGCGTTTTCGCAGTGCTGGCAGAGGACGGGGATGAAGCGGGCCTTGACGTTGGGCCAGGTGCCCTCCCAGACGCGGTCGATGCGGATCCACTGCTTGGCGCGGCGGGAGAGGAAGTCTTTTTCCTCGTTGACGGGGATGTTGTTCTCCGCCTGGCACGCGACGACGCAGGCCTGGCAGCCGGTGCACCGGTCCAAGTCTATAACCATTGCCCATTTTCTATTTTCGGCCATGTTCTAATGCGTATTCCTTATGTGCTTTTAACCACGGGTTATCTTGACTATGGCTTCTTCCTGGTTGGGGACGAAGGCGGGGACGATGCCTTCGAACTTGGGGATGGGGGAGTTTTCGCCCGTGGGGACTATTCTAACGCGAGTACCGGCCCACGCAAGGGACTGGGTTTCTTCTTCGAGGGGGAGTCCGATGATGTGGAGGGGGTTTTCGCCCCTTCCTTTGGAGTAGCGGAGGGAGGCGGTGTGGCCCTGGCCGACGGGGATGCCGACGACGTTAGGGGGCACGGCGGGATGATGATATATCTGGGCGACGAAGGAGCGTCCGTTGGCGCCTTCTACGCGGACGAAATCGCCTTCGCGGAGGCCGATGGCGTCGGCGACGAGGGAGCTAATCTCGACCCAGGTAGTCCAGGCGACGGTGGTGAGGGGGTCGGAGCTGGACTGGAGCCAGGGGAGGTTGGCGCCGGAGCCGTCGGCGAGGGAGACGGTCTGGAAGGGGATCAGGTTGAAGGTGTTGCCGCCGGTGGGGCCGGCGATTTTGAGTTCGTTGTCGCGGCTGGCGATTTCTGCGATGTTGGGCATGGAGGGGGAGGCGTCGGCAGTGGCGTCGCGGTCCCACCAACCGCCCTGCTGGAGGAGGGCGTTCCAGAAGGAGTTGAAATCGGCGTCCTGGACGGAGCCGCGGTTGAGGGCGTGGATCTTGCGGGCCTGGTCCTGGAGGAGGTGGTGGTAGGTGGGCATGTTGAGGGGGGTTGCGCCGTCAAGTCCCATTTCGCGGGAAAGCTGGAGGAGAACGTCGGCGAAGCCCATCGGATTCATGCCGGGGAGAGGGTTGACGACGGGCTGCTGCATGCCGATGACTTCGAAGCCGGGGCCGGGGGAGGGAACGTCGTCGCCCCAATCCTCCATAGGTGCGCGTTCGGGGAGGACGAGGTCGGCCATCTCGGTAGTCTCGTCCAAGAAGGAGGAGAAGGAGGCGACGAAGATGTCGTCGCGGTTGAGGGTCTGGCGGAGGCCGATGTCCGCGGGGAGGTCGTTGACGGGGTTGACGCCGCGGAAGAGGACTACGCCGGTGCGTCCGTTGGATATGTCGGCGACGGTGCGATGCCAGTCGCCGGTGGAGGCGGCGGGGACGGTTTTGGCGAGTTCGGGGACGGGCGCGGGGGGGTTGAAGACGACGCCGCCTTCGGCGCCGACGCTGCCGACGAGGAAATTGAGGGCGAAGATGGCGGAGAGGTTGAAGGCGCCGTTGGTGTGGGCGGCGGGGTTGGCGCCGCCGATGGCAATGCTGCGGGGGGAGTTGTGGGCGAAATCGCGGGCCATTTCGCGGATGACTTCGTGGGGTTCCGAGCCGTGGAGGGGGGGAACGCCGAGACTTTGGGCGATTATCTCAGGGGCGTAGGCGTTCAAGGCTGACGCGCCCTGGCCGCCGGTGAGTTGGTTGATTCGCTCCTGGGGGACGAGGCCTTCGGAGATGATGACGTGGGCGATGCTGAGGGCGAGGATACCTTCCTTGCCGGGGTCAATGGGAACCCATGTATCGGCGTTGGCGGCGGTGAGGGAGAACCAGGGATCGACCTGTACGAGGGTTCCGCGGCGTTGGCGTCCGAGGCCCTGGCGGAATTCGCCGTAGCCCTTGGAGAACTGGACGGGGGCCTTCCACGTGCCGAGGAAGTCGGCACCGAAGGAGAGGACGTAGTTGGCGTTTTTGAAGTCGAAGGTGGGCGCGGTCTGCTGGCCGAGGACGTCCTTCATTACGTGGTCGTAGGCGGCGTCTTCCATAGGCTGGAAGGCGACGTGGCGGGCACCGTAGGCGTCGGCGAAGCTGCCGACGAGGTGGGCCATGCTGCCGCGGAGGGGGCCGGTGACGGTGAGGACGCGGCTGCGGTCGGCCTGGGCCTGGAGGTGGCCGCGGAGGTGGTCGAGGGCTTCATTCCAGGAGATGGGGGCGTAGCGACCTGTGCCGCGGGGGCCCTGGCGTAGGAGGGGGCCGGCGATGCGTTCGGGGTGGTAGAGGGCCTGGAGGCCGGCTTCGGAGCGGAGGCTGTGGCCGCCGAGGTTGGTGGGGTATTGGGGGTTGCCCTGGACTTTCTTGGCGCGGCCTTCCATGACGCGGACGACGATGCCTTCGGTTTCGATGCACTGTCTGGACAGGGTGGCGTACCAGTTGTCTCTGCCGGTTACGAGGTCTTCGGGGAGTTGGACGGGGCTTTGGGAGACGAATTCGCGCTCATCGAAGAAGTTGCACGCCACCGCCCCCAGCGTGGAGAAGCTGGCCAGTCTGAGGAAATCTCTTCTGCTTAACTTCATTGGTAAATCTAGTAGTGGCAGGTGGTGCAATCAGTGATGTCGGGGTTGTCGGTGAGGACTTCGTTGTCGCGGTGGCAGTCGACGCAGTCGCCCATCTTGAGGCTTCGGACCTGTTCGACTTCGACCATGTCGCGGACGTCGCCGTGGCAGGTGGCGCAGGCGGCTTCCAATTCCAAGCCCTGGACTTCGGTGAGGAAGCGGACGTGGGGTTCGTGGGAGAATTGGACGTGGTCGGGCAGGCGGTGGACGCGCTTCCAGTCGATGGGTTTTTTGTTGTTGTAGTGCTCGATGACCTTGGCGACTTCGGGGGGCGCGTTCTCGCCCTGAACGGTGGAGTGGCAGAGGAGGCAGCCTTCGACGGGGAGGATGGTGGCGGCGTCGCCCTTGGTGACGTCGCGGTGGCAGAAGGCGCAGTTGATGCCTTCGATGTCGACGTGGGCGGTGTGAGGGAAGGCGATGGGCTGCTCGGGGGGGCCGGGGAATCCGAAGACCTGGATGGGGGTGGAGAACCAGGCGCGGAGGAGGAAGACGGCGACGAGGATGAGGACGGCGGTGGTTAGGAGGCCGCCGAGGGCGATGGGGATGATGAGCATCCTGGGGGTTATGTATTTGGGGATCATGGGGTGGGCTCGGTGGGCGCTCGACCCTTCGACAGGCTCAGGGTGAGCGGAGGGGGAGTGGGGAGGCACCCCCATCCTAACCTTCCCCCGTCAAGGGGGAAGGGATAAGAGAAGGGAGATGGATTCCCGCCTGCGCGGGAATGACGAAGTAGGGTGCGGGAATGACGGGATGGGGGGTGGGGGTTCATGCTAAATCCAGAACCGGTCATAGATGACTTCGAGGACGTAGGCGAGGTTGACGGCGAGGGAGAGGACGGTGAGGGCGAAGGAGAGGATAACGAGGGCGGCGATGGTGAGGGAGAAGCGGAGGAGGCCGGCGTTTTGGGGCAGGTGGCCGGTGGATATGAGGGAGGGGATGATGGCGTGGGCGGTCAGCATGGTGACGGCAAAGGACACTATCAAAAGAAGATAGAACCAGAGATTGTGAAGCAATAGGCCAAGCTCTCTCCATTCAAGAGAGCCGATAGCTATGGGATCCGGGAGCATTTCACCGCCTACTCACTCACCTGTAGAAGTCCCGTTTTGGCCCCTTTGATGGGCACGTGAAAACTATCACACAAGCTTGCGGGGTGTCAAGAGAAATCAGGGTTGGCTAAGGGGGGAGAGGGGTTGGGGCCGTGGGAGTTGTTGGCGTTTAGTGGAAGGCGGGGAGGACGTGGCGTCCGAAGAGTTCCAGTTGTTCGATGGCTTCGTCGGCGGGGCACATGGGGCGGGCGACGAATTTGCTGGCGCCGGCGTTTACGTAGTCCTGGATTAGTTTGGCGACGGTTTCGGGGGGGCCGACGGCGGAGTATTGCGGGAAGGGGACGTTGGGTCTGTGGGCGAAGACGTGGGGGCCGGCGGCGTCGGCGGCCTTCCGGGGGTTGGAGGCGATGTAGAAGCCGAGCATGGTTCCGATGTGGTCTTCGTCGAAGAGGCGGTTGTGGTCTGACGCGGTGCGGAATATGAGGTTCTTGCCTTCGTCCACCTCGGCGGGGGTGGCCTGGGAGACGAGCCAGCCGTCGCCGAGGCGACCGGCGCGTCGTTGGGCGAACTTGCTTCTGCCGCCGATCCAGATGGGTGGCGAGGGTTTCTGGACGGGTTTGGGGACGATTGAGACTTCGTTGAGGGTGAAGAATCGGCCGTAGTGGGTGACGGTTTCTTCCTCCCAGAGGCGTCGGATGAGGCGGATGGCTTCGTCGGCGCGCTTGCCGCGTGCGGCTTTGGGGACGCCGCAGGCCTGGTATTCGACGGGGTCTTCCTGTCCGAGGCCGACGGCGGGAAGGAGGCGGCCTTTGGAGAGGTAGTCGAGGGTGGCGAGTTCTTTGGCGAGGAGGACGGGGTTGCGGAGGGGGAGGGCGATGACGCTGGTGCCGAATTTGAGGGTTTCGGAGTAGGCGGCGACCATCGAGAGGGCGACGACGGGTTCGAGGGGGAAGCGTCCACCGACGACGCGGTCGCTGAGCCAGATGGAGTCGTAGGCGTATTGTTCGCCGAGTTCGACGAGGCGGCGGAGGAGGTCGTGGCCGTGGGGTTCCGGCGGGAAGGGGCCGGGGGCGAAGCCGATGCGGATTTTGAGGTTGGCGGGCATGATTTGGTGGGGGCTAGTATAGCAGGAAGGGGGCGGTTGTTGTTGTAGGGATTATTCGTTTCGTTTGGCTTCTTTTTTTTTTTCTGTGGAGGGAAATGAATGGTGTTTTATAGCTAATTCGGGGGCAATTTTGGATTCGTTTCTTGTTGTGGTGAAAACGAATGGGGATTACTTTTGTTATTGTAGGGGCGGTGGTTGGCGGTGAGAATGAGGGGGGTTATTTGCTGGTGGGTTTCGCGTATATGTTTCATGTTAGGATGGTAGCAGAGGGAGGGGGTTGGGGGCAAGGGGGAGGTGGCAGTTTTGGGGGGAGACATCCCCCATCCCCACCACTGGATCCTTCGACAGGCCCTTCGACAAGCTCAGGGCAGGCTCAGGGTGAGCGGTGGGTTGGTTGGGGTGAGCGGATGGTGAGGGCTGGGGTGAGCGGGGGAATCACCCCCATCTCAATCTTCCCCGTCAAGGGGGAAGAGGTAAGAGGGGGCGCTGGACCCTTCGACAGGCTTTTCGACAAGCTCAGGGCAGGCTCAGGGTGAGCGGATAGTGAGGGTGAGCGGGGGAATCACCCCCATCTCAATCTTCCCCCGTCAAGGGGGAAGAGGTAAGAGGGGGCGCTCGGCCCTTCGACAGGCCCTTCGACAAGCTTAGGGTGAGCGGGGGAATCACCCCCATCTCAATCTTCCCCCGTCAAGGGGGAAGAGGTAAGAGGGGGCGCTCGGCCCTTCGACAGGCCCTTCGACAAGCTTAGGGTGAGCGGGGGAATCACCCCCATCTCAATCTTCCCCCGTCAAGGGGGAAGGGGTTAGGTGGGGAGGAGGCGGTGGAGGGTGAGGCGGATGAGGGGCCAGCGTAGGATGCGCCAGGACCATTGGAGGTCGTCGTGGGCGTCGGCGTCCAGGGGCTTGTTTCGGCTGTATAGGGTTCTTTCGTAGGCGTTGATGATGATGTCGATTGGTTGGGCGTAGCGGGGGAGGCGGGCGGATAGTCTGGCGCCGTATTCGGAGGGGGTTTCGTTGTTGCGGGGGAGTCCGGCCAATCCTGCCAGGAAGGTTATGCCTGAGAAGGCCAAGACGGGGAGGCCGAGTTTGCGGGTGAGGAAGCGGAGGTACAGGTTGGCGGTCAGGGTGGCAAGGGCAATCAGCAGCAATCCAATCATAGGCCATAGGACGTAGGGGCGGAAGAGGAAGTCGAGGGGGGTGTCGCCCGGTGCGGCCGGGGGTTGGGCTTCCAGAGGAGGGAAGTCCAGGTCGTCAAGAGAGAAATCGTCAGTGCCGGAGGCGGGGTCTTGTTCTTCTTCGCAGGCGAATATATCGCCGAAGCATTCGTCCAGGAGGGCGGCGTCGGTGGCGCCCGGGGAGGCGGGCTGGAATCCGAGGTTTTGGAGGCTGGGCTGAACGCCGGGGGGCGTAGGCTCGAATTCCACCCAGCCGTACTCGGGGAAGTAGACTTCCGGCCAGGCGTGGTAGTCCCTGGCGCGGACGGTCCAGAGGTTGCGAGCTTCGTCCCATTCGCCGGGGGCGAAACCGACCACCAGTCGGGCGGGGATGTCGAGGGAGCGGAGCATGGTAATCATGGCGGAGGCGAAGTAGGTGCAGAAGCCGACGCGTTGGTCGGTTAGAAACCACTCGACGGAGTCGACGTCCGGGGGCGGCGGGACTATCTGCGCGTCGTATTTAAGGGAGTGGAGGTAGTCCTGGATGCTGATGGCGACGTCGTAGACGTTGTAGTGGCCTTCGGCGAGCTGCTGGGCGAGGTCTCGTATGGGTTGGGGGAAATTGGCGGGAAGCTGGAGATAGCGGTCAGCAATCCAATCGGGATATTCGATGGCGCCGATGGCGTAGGCGCGGGTGGCGTCTTGAAGCTGCCGGGGCGTGGCGGCGGACACGGAGCCGACGGCGGAGTAGCTGCGGGGCGGGTTCTGGCGTCGAGAAAACATGAGGGCGGTAGTGGGGTAGCTGCCCGCGTCGAGGCGGTGAACGGTGAGGGCGTTTTCGAGAAGGGGGGCGTCTTCCGTCGGGGGCACGGTGAAGGTGAGGCCGCCGGATGCCAAGTCGCGTTCAAGGTCGGTTAGGGTGGGGATTGATTCGTCGAGGACGCTCTGTCGGAATTGGGCAACGTCGGGAGGGAGATAGAAGGGTTCGGGGCGGTCGAGGTAGAGATTGAAGGCGGGCTGGGGGGAGATTTCCCTGAGGCCGGATACGGTGGAGCGGAGGGGGAGGCCGGCGGTGGCGACGTGGGTGTTGGAGGAGAAGATGCGGACTTGGGCGCGTACTTCCTGCCGGGCGGATTGGGGTTCTGGGGGCGGGAAGTCGGATGGGAGGTTTTCGGGAGTGCGGGGAGGGTCGGGGATGCCGATCCAGCCCTGGGGGGTGTAGGTCTCGTAGACGCGGACGCGCCACTTGTAGGCTTCGGGGGAGGAGACGCGCATGACGAGGGTGTCGTTGAGTTCCACCGGGCCGGTGAAGGGGAGGATGGGTCGGAGGTGGAATCGGAGCCAGTTCTTGCGGCTGGGGATGTTTTTGAAGAGGCCGGAGCCGGATTCCAGGATTTCCAGGATGGGTTCTTCGAGGGTGGAAGCGGCGGCGGGTCGGACGGGGGCGGATGGGGACGGAGTCGGCCAGGCGAAGGCGAGGGTCGCGAGCCCGAGGGTCAGGCCGACGGCGAGGACGGCGGGGAGCAGGGCGCCCATTGCGAGGCCGACGCGCTTTTGGAGTTGGAAGAAGGCGACGGCGGGGGCGGCGGCGATGACGTAGAGGGGAAGGTGGAAGAAGTAGGAGTTGTCGAGGAAGGCGAGGGCGATGATGACTAGGAGGAGGCCGGGCAGGGGGATGAGGATGGGGGGCGCGGCGCGGGATAGGTGGAGGGTCAGGTGGGTGAGGAACCAGGCGGCGGCGAGGAAGAGGAGGCCGAATATGGTGTGGGCGCCGTCGTCGAGGAGGGGGAGGCCGAGGGCGAGGGTGAGGATGGTTCCGGCGGCGAGGATGACGGCGTAGCTGAGGGGGCGGGGTTTGCCGGTGAAGGAGCGTCCAAGGGCGAGGGCGGCGAGGATGGGGATGATGAGGGGAGGGAGGCCGCGAACCCAGTTGGCGTTTTCGATGATGCTGAAGGCGGCGTAGAGGGATAGGGCGAGGAGGAGGAGGCCGAGGGCTTCCAAGGGGGTGGGGAGGAGGGGGTTTTTGGGGCGGGTGAGGGGGGCCCACGTCTGGCCTGAGACGGGGTTGCGGGGGTTGGGTTGGGGTGTGTGGAGGTTTTTCATGGGGGGTTAGTTACTGCCATCTCGCGCCTGCGTGAGGGCAAGGTGGGCAGGTGGGTGGAAAGAGAAGATGGATTCCCGCCTTCGCGGGAATGACGAATAGGGAGGCGGGACTGACGGAGGGGGTTGCGGGAATGGCTCAGGTGAGGATTGGTTGAGGCCGCTCGACCCTTCGACAGGCTCAGGGTGAGCGGATGATGTGGGATGGTCAGGGTGAGTGGAGGGTGGGATTTCAGAGTCAGGGTGAGTGGGAGGGAGGGGATTTTGGGGACTCGTTTTGGAAAACGAGTCCGGGGGTTTTGGGGGTGATTCAGGCACGAATTGGGGGATTTTCGGGGTGTACTCGTTTCAAAAAAATGGGGAAACGAGTCCCGGATCGAGGGTGCGCCGGGTGGGGGCGGCTGGGTTATGGGCGGGCCTGCTGTTGCGTTATGGAATGCGTATGTATGTTTCATGGAAGAAGGGTAGCATAGGGTGGGGGTGGGGGCAAGGGTGAGTTGGCATGGTGGGCGTGCCCATCATCCAGGGCAACCACAAGGGTTGCCCCTACGGGGGATGTAGAGCATGGGTGGCGATGGATTCCCGCCTGCGCGGGAATGACGGGGGCCGCTCGACCCTTCGACAAGCTCAGGGTGAGCGGATGATGTGGGATGGTCAGGGTGAGTGGGGGAGGGGATGGATTCCGGCTTGCGCCGGAATGACGAGGTGTGCGAAGGGGGGAGGGAGAAGAGGGGGTGCGGGCGGGCACAAGGGTCGCCGCTACGGGGGATGGGGCCGCTCGACCCTTCGACAAGCTCAGGGTGAGCGGATGATGTGGGATGGTCAGGGTGAGCGTGGGAGGGGATGGATTCCGGCTTGCGCCGGAATGGCGAGGTGTGCGAAGGGGGGAGGGAGAAGAGGGGATGCGGGCGGCTACAAGGGCCGCCTCTACGGGAGATGGGGCGGCTCGACCCTTCGACAAGCTCAGGGTGAGCGGGGGAGGGTGTTGTCGGGTGTGTGGGGCGGCTCGACCCTTCGACAAGCTCAGGGTGAGCGGGGGAGGGTGTTGTCGGGAGTGGGAGCACGCCCATCCCTTCGACAGGGTCAGGGTGAGCGGGGGAGGGGATGGATTCCGGCTTGCGCCGGAATGACGAGGTGTGTGAAGGGGGGAAGGGAGAAGAGGGGATGGATTCCGGCTTTTGCCGGAATGACGATGGGTCTGTGAGAGTGTGGTGGAGGTGGACATGGGGTTAGTATACGAGGCGGTCCATGACGTTGGCGAGGGAGTGGGAGAGGCGGTCGCCGCGGCGGATGACGTAGCCGTCGTAGGGGTCGGTTGCTGCGGGTTGGGTTGGGGTTTCGCCGTTGGTTGCGGTCTGGAAGGTGGCGGCGTCGAGAAGGACGGGGAGGACGGTTACGCCGCGTCGGTACATCTGTTGGAAGACGCCGGGGCTGCCGGGGATGGGGCCGGGGGCGACGACGACGGCGAGGCTGCCTTGGGGGAGTTCGCGTTCGGCTTTGATGAGCAGGTTGGAGAGGGGGACGTCTCCTTTGGCTTCAATTCGGGAAAGGGCTTCCAGGATTACCCAGAGTTGGGTGGCGTCGCGCTGGGGGACGATGGCGTGGAGGGTTTCGCCGTGGACCATGAGTCCGACGTTCTGGTGGGATTCGATGAGGCTGACAGCCAGGGATGCGGCGATGGTGACAGCGTATTCTTCGGTGCTCTCGGGGTCGTCGCCAATCTGGCGGGATGCCTGGAGGTCGAGGATGAGCCAGACGGCGGTGTGTCCGCCGCTGTCGAATTCCTTGCTCATAAGCCGGTTGGTTCTGGCGGTGGTGGGCCAGTGGATGCGGTTGAGGCTGTCGCTGGGGCGGTATTCGCGGACGCGGGAGGCGGAGGCGCTGGCGCCGGTCATGAGGCTGGCGCGGCCCACGTCGCCGAAAGCGGCGGCGCCGACGGAGAGGCCGGCTACGAGGGGAACGACCTGGGGATAGACGGTGATGGTCTGGGGCTGTCCGACGAGGCGTCGGATGGCGGTCAAGCCGAGGGGGTCGGAAGCGGAGATTTCCGCCGCGCCGATGGTGTTGAGTCCGCGTCGGACGTGATGGGCAATCAGGGTATGTTGGGAGGTTGACTTGGGCTTGAGGTTGAGGGTGATGGCGCTTTCTCGCACAGGCAGGTCGAGGATGTTCAGGCGGAGGCCGAGGCGGGGGATGCCTAGTTTCTCCTGGACGGTTATGCGGAGTCGGAGGGGGTGGCCGACCTGGGGGCGGGCGCTGAGGGTCTCAACGCTTACGTCGAGGCCGCGGGTTTGAGTCCATGACCAGAGGAAGCTGAGGGCTGTGAGCAGGAGGCCGAAGTAGAGGAGGAAGTAGAGGGGGCGGTAGGCGGTGACGAAGGCGAGGGCGAGCAGAAGGAGGGTGGTTGGGAGGATTATGGTGAGGGTTAGGAGGGATGGGCGGTTCATGGGAGTGTCGATGGTAGGGGTTCAGAGTGTTTGAGGGGCGGTTTCATATATAAGGATGGGATGGGCTCCCGCTTGCGCGGGAGCAAGAGATGGTGGCGGGGATGGCGGAGGGGGTAGGCGGGAATGACTGTGGGCGCTCGACCCTTCGACAGGCTCAGGGTGAGAGGTGGGAGGATGTTGTTGGGTGAGGGGGGTATTCATGGCGGGGTTAGTTACTGTCGTCCGCCGCTTTTGCGGGGGGAGTGGGCTCCCGCTTTCTCGGGAGCAAGAAGGGAGGGCGCTCGACCCTTCGACAGGCTCAGGGTGAGCGGTGGGAGGGTGGATTCCCGCTTTCGCGGGAATGACGAAAAGGGGGGTGGGAATGACTGATGGTTCGAGGGGGAAGGGAGAAGGTGGATTCCCGCTTTCGCGGGAATGACGAGGAGGAAGGCGGGGATGACGGAAAGGGGGCGGGAATGAGGGAGGAGGGACGTACCCTGACCCCAGCCCTCTCCCAGGATGGGAGAGGGGGCATGGCTCGACCCTTCGTCCTTCGACAAGCTCAGGAGAAGCTCAGGGTGAGCGGATGGGGGATGGATTCCCGCCTGCGCGGGAATGACGATGGGGTAGGCGGGACGGCTGGTTGGAGGTGTGGGCGTCATTGACTTGTGCAACAGTCTCTCAAGGGTTAGTTGGATTGGTTGCGGACGGTGGGGAAGGGGAATCGCTGCATCCGACCGGTGCGTTCTACGGGGGTGGATTGGAGGATATTTTCGATGATTTGCTCCTCGGTGGACTCGGCGCGGCCTTCGGCGGTGAGGACGAGGCGGTGGCTCAGGGCGGCGACGGCGACGGCCTTGACGTCGTCGGGGAGGGTGAAGTCTCGTCCTTCCAAAAGGGCGTGGGCCTGGGCGAGGGCGACGAGGCCGAGGGACGCGCGGGGGGACGCGCCGAGGTGGATGGCGGGGCTGTTTCGGGTGGCGTTGACGAGGTCAACGACGTAGTCGGTGACGAGGCGGTCAACGAAGACGTTTCGGACGGCCTGCTGGGAGAGGGTCATTTCTTCGAGGGTTACGGCCTGGGTGAGGCTTTCGATGGGGTGGGCGGGCATCTGGCGTTCGATGATGTCGGCTTCTTCCTCTATAGTGGGGTAGCCGAGGCGGAGACGAAGGATGAAGCGGTCGAGTTCGGTTTCGGGAAGGGGGAAGGTGCCGCCGTGTTCGGCGGGGTTGCGGGTGGCTAATAGGAGGAAGGGCAGAGGGACGGCTTGGGTGACGCCGTCGACGGTGACCTGTCGTTCCTCCATAGCTTCGAGGAAGGCGGATTGGGTGCGGGGAGAGGCGCGGTTGACTTCGTCCACCAACACCATGTTGGCCATGATGGGGCCTGGACGGAAGCGGAATTCCCGGTCGCGCTGGTCGAAGATGTAGGCGCCGGTGATGTCGGTGGGGAGAAGGTCGGAGGTGCACTGGATGCGCTTGAAGGCGCCGCCGAGGGAGAGGGCGATGCTCTTGGCGAAGATGGTTTTGCCGACGCCGGGAACGCCGTCGATGAGGACGTGGCCCTGGCAGAGGAGGGCCATGACGCCGAGGCGGAGGGGCTGTTGGTTGCCGACGATGACTTTTTGGAGGTTTTGGAGGAGGGAGTCGGCGACTTCGCGGGCGTCGGCGAGGGTGAATTCTTGCATGGGGGGGTTTTTTCTCCTTGGGGGCTTCGGGGAAGCCGTTGGGGTAACTTTAATGGAAGTTTTGGGGGTGGGCAAGCGGGGGGGACGCCCAGCCCCATTTCACCCCCATCCCAACCTTCCCCCGTCAAGGGGGAAGGGGTAAGAGTGGATTCCCGCCTACGCGGGAATGACGGAGGGGGTTGCGGGAATGACGGAGGGGAGGCGGGAATGACGAGAGGGGGTTGCGGGAATGACGGAGGGGGAGGCGGGAATGACGGAGGGAGTTGCGGGAATGACGAGAGGGGGTGAGGGAATGACGGTTTGGATGGAGGGAAGGGAGAAGAGGGAGGGGGTGGTTGCGGGGGCGGGGGAGTGGGGGTATTCTTGCGGGGCAGGATTTGGAAAGGGGGCGGGCGTGAAGGTTGGCAGGCGTCGATCATGGCTGTTGGTTCCTCCCTTCGAGGATGAGGTGGAGGAAGGGTTGTCGCATGGGCCGGACGTGTTGGTGTTGGATATGGTGGAGTTGTTATCGCCGTCGGGTCGGGACGCGGCGTTGGAGGGGTTGCGGGGAATCGTCGAGAAGGCGGTGGGGGCAGGCGGGCCGGAGGTGTTCTTGCAGATAGACGCGAATCGGGCGCCGGAGGAGTTGAGGGCGGGGGTTGTTCCGGGGGTGAGCGGGGTGGCGCTGCCGCGACTGGAGTGGGTGGCGCAGGCGCGGATGTGCGATGCCGTATTGGGGCGGCTTGAGGCGCGGCGGGGGATTCCGTCCGGGAGTTTGCAGATTGTGGCGTCGCTGGACACGGCGTTGGGGAATCACCGGGCGATGGAGTTGATTCAGGCGAGTTCGAGGGTGTGGGGAGTCAGTTTGGGACGGGTGGATCTGGCGATGGACTTGCGAGCGGGGCCGGACGGGGAGTTTCACCTGCTGCCGTTTTTGATGCAGCGGTTGATTATCGTGGCGGGAGCGGCGGGGGTGACGCCTTTGGGGGCGTGGTGGCGTCCGCCGGCGAGGGGGTTGATGGCGTCGGTTGAGGATACGTACGAGGCGGCGGTCAGGGGGAAGGCGCTGGGGTTTCGGGGGGCGTTCTGCGTTGCGGGGGAGCAGGCGGAGGCGTTGAATCGGGGTTTCGACGGGGGGAATTTGGCATGAATTCGGGGATGGTGCGTCGGTCCGGTCTTACGATGCCGGTGAACAATCCGCGCTTCGTGCAGAAGGCGTGGACTCGGGGGTGCGACTTCATCATCCTTGATCTGGAAGATTCGGTGCCGCCGTCGGAGAAGGCTCACGCCCGGACGTTGGTTAAGGATGCTATCGGGGTGGTTGGCAAGGGAGGGGCGGAGGTGTGGGTTCGCATCAATCATTACTCAGTTTTGGAAGATTTGGAAGCGGCGGTGTGGCCGGGGTTGAGTCGGATCAATTATCCGAAGGCGGAGACGGCGCAGGAGATATGGTTGGTGGACAAGATAATTTCGCGGCTGGAGGCGGAGCGGGGGATTCTGGCGGGACAGGTGGAGATCGGGGCGAACGTGGAGACGGCGTTGGGGGTGGCGAACGCGTTGGAGATTGCGGCGGCGAGTCCGCGAATCAGGGATTTCGGGGGAGGGGGCGGATACGATATGTCGCGAGACTTGGGGGTGGAGATGTTCGTGGACTTCAACCAGTTTGTGTACGGGAGCGGGGAGTTGGAGCTGGCGGCGCGGGTGGCGGGATTGGAGGTTCATTCGACGCCGTATATGCCGAATTTGTCGGGTAGCGTGAGCGACGGGGAGCACGCTTTCAGGGTGGCGGAGGCGACGCGGAAGCTGGGGTTCAGGATGGGGGGCGGGCTGCATCCGAATGTGGTGGAGCCGCAGAATCGGGGGTTGACGCCGACGGCTGAGGAGGTGGCGGCGGCTCATGTGGTGTTGGAGTTGTACGAGGAGGAGGTGGCTGCGTCGGGTCGGGCGTGGGTGGAGTTTGGGGGGGTGACGGTGGATTGGTACGAGGCGCGGCGGGCGCGGGATTTGTTGGAGTGGGCGGGGCTGTGTGAGGGTCGGAATGGGGAGAAGGAGGAGGCGGTGGCTAGGGCTAGGGGGGATCGGGAGTGAACGTAATGGACGTGCGGAAGAAATGTTGTGGGAAGCGGGGATGGATTCCCGCCTGCGCGGGAATGACGAATGGGGGCGCGGGAATGACGGAGGTGGTGGCGGGAATGACGGAGGGGTTGGTTGGGGCCGCTCGACCCTTCGACAGGCCCTTCGACAAGCTCAGGACGGAGCTCAGGGTGAGCGGAGGGGGGGTGCGGGATGATTGATTTGGTGCGGCGGACGAATCTGCTGGTGTCGTTGAAGTCGTTGGAGGGGGTGGATCGGGTGTGGCGATTGGATGCCGACGCGGTGACGCTGGACTTGCGGGAGGTGACGACGGAGGCGTTGAGTCAGCAGGCGCGGAAGTGGATTCGGATAAGCATCGGGTTCGCGTCGTATGGGGGCGCGGAGGTGTTCATCGCGTTGGGGAAGGATGACGTGGAGCGGCATTTGGAGGCGGGGGTGTGGCCGGGGATTGCGGGCGTTGTGTTGTATGACGTGGATTCGGCGGGGGACGTGGAGCGTCTGTTGCCGGTGTTGGAGTCGATGGAGGTAAATCGGGGTGTGGGGAAGGGGTCGTTGGAGGTGGTTCCGGTTTTGGGAACGGCGGCGGGGGTTTGGAACGTGAGGGAGATTGTGAGGGCCAGCGGGCGGATTAGGCAGGCGGCGTTGGAGGAGGGGGCGTTGTGCGGGGACTTGGGGATTGTGCCGCAGTTGGAGATTGACGCGCTGGCGTATGCGCGGGGGCGGGTTGTGGTGGAGGCGATTGCGGCGGGGGTGCAGCCTTTGGGGTTGCCGCATCCGGTGAGTACGATGTTGCCGCGGTTGTCGGGGGATGAGGTTTCGGAGGAGGGGGTGAGGGCGCGGAATTTGGGGTTCAAGGGGGCGTTGTTTTCGGAGCGGGGGTGGGTGTCGGCGTTGAATGCCGCGTTTGGGCCGTCGGAGGAGCAGGTGGCGTATTATGAGGAGGTGCGGCGGGTGTTTGCGGAGGGGGTGGCGCGGGGGACGGCGGCGGTGCCGTTTCGGGGGCGGATGATTGACGTGCCGGTGGATGAGTGGGCGAAGGACGTGCTGCGTCGGGCGGCGCGGTGTCGGGAGCGGGATGGGGAGAAGGAGGCGGCTGTGGGGAAGGTGGGGTTGAGGGGAGGATGAGGTGCGAACCCGTCCCTAGCAGCGCCGCTCACAGGCTTGCCGAAAGGCCCGGCCCTTCCCCAATTCTAGCCAGAATCCTACTCCTGAGTTCACTACGCAGGGTTTCAGGATTGTCCCAAACGATGTGCGCGTACTGGCGCGTATCAAAATGCAGCTTGTTTACCATGTTCTTGCGGCAGGCATAAATGACAGGGATTCCCAATCCGTATGCAAATCCCGCCTCGAAATAGACGCCGCCTCTAGCTCCACCTCTACCATGAGTGAAGTCAGCGACTAAGAAGCGAGAGCGTCGAATTTCTGCGATGATGTCATCGTCAATCTTATTTACGTCTGGCTTCTGGTCGATGCGGAGCGGCTTAAATCCGGCTCCCTCTATTGCGGGCTTGATACCAATTTCGTAGGCAGCGTTTGTATTATCGTGAAACCACATGGCTACGAATGCCTGAGAGGAGTCGACGTTTTTCTTCTGTTCCTCTATTCTCCTATACCCACTTACTGTAATCATAACATCGTATGTGATGTGAGATTGTTCTGCTTGAATCCATCCCATCTCATCTAAATAGTTCAGAAAGTAGCTAATTTCCATCCATTTCAGGGATTCAGACCAAGCATATGCTTCATGTGTCTCGGGTCGAATTATGAAGTTCTCGGCAACTGAATCTATCGACTTGTCCAAGAACTTCAACAGCCTATCCGCTCTCTCATGGGCTGGCAGAGGGGGCTTCCTTTTGGCCCTCTCTATTAGATCAAGTGTCACCTTTGGCCAATTGACGCCTTGCTCTCTTTGATCAATCAGCATCGTAGTTAGCCTTGCCTTCACTGCGTCATCTACATATCCCCCCTTAATCTCCCAAATCGCGTCCCGGGTTATCGTGTACGTACCTCCGGCACGGCAAGACTCCGTTACATCTGCTTCTCCATGCCGGGAAAAATATCCTATCCCCGTAAATCCTTTCCAGATTTGACATCCATCAACTCTATTCAACGGTACAAACTCCTTTGTATTTTTCGCTACAAAAACTCATCCAGCGACGAGAAGGTTTCTTTCCCTCATATCCCCATCTCTTTTAGCCTCGCAAACAGATACTCTTGGGTGCGGTTGCCTTTCATGGAGTTGCAGGAGTTGCAGAGGAGTTGAAGGTTTTCCAGGTGGTCGGTGCCGCCTTTGCTTTGTGGGATGACGTGGTCGATGGTGAAGTTGCGGAAGGGGAACATGATCTTGCAACCGGCGCATAGCCCCTCCTGCTTGCCAAACAGTTCATGCTTCCTTTTGCGGTAGGGGATGGGAGTTTCGATGTCTGTGCGGCGGGGAATGTCGGTGCGGGCAGTGACGTAGTCATTGTGGAACAGGCTGCTCATCGTTTGTCGCAGGCGCTTGTTCACCTGAATGATGGCATTTGGAGATATGTCTATGCCCACCCAACGACGTCCCAACTTGTCTGCGGCAACGCAGGTGGTGGCGCAGCCGCAGAAGGGGTCAAGCACCACGTCGCCCGGGTTGGAGGAAGCCTTGATGATGCGTTCCATCATCGCCAAAGGCTTCTGGGTGGGGTAGCCGGTTCGTTCCTTGGCTTGGGAATTGACGGGTGGAATATCAGTCCAAATGTTGCTTGGAACTTGGCCCGGATTGGCTTCCAGATAGCGTTTAAGGCTGGGCACGGTACTTCTTTTAGGATATAGAAGCATATCTGCCTCGGCCAAGGCTTCAAGCCTGTCAAGCGGGCTGGATATGCTCTTGTAGCCCGGGATTACATTGGCGTCAATCCACGTCGCATATTTCCCGATTCGAGGCACCGACCAACAGCGCCCAATAGCGCCGGGGTCGTAGTTTCGCCAGGGTTTGCCACTCTCTCCTTGCGATATTCCCGGCCCAGTCAGGCTATCATCTCGATATATGCCTCTATCGTCGGTGTACCGATAATGGCTTTTAACGTAGCTTGCCTGTAGTGGAGTGCGAACGTCATCGGCGTTGATGGACTTCTGACCATAGAACAGGATTTTATCGGTTACGTTGCCGAAGGTCCTGGAATCGTTGTGAGCGAAAGTACGCCGCCACGTAATCTCAGCCTTGTAATTGTCAGCCCCGAAAATGGAGTCCATGAGCAATCTCAGATAATGGCCCGCGGTGGGGTCGCAATGAAGGTAGATGCTGCCATCGTCCTTAAGTACTCGCCGCATCTCCAGAAGTCGGACGGCCATCATGCAGAGATATGACTGTGTGCCCTTTCCGTGGGTCATGCCAGCCGCTTCAATCACTTTGTACATAGTGGGATGCACGTCGGCGATGAGGCCCATCCAGGCTATGTCGAGGTCTGAGAGAGTCCAGGTGTCTTTGAAGGCGGCGCCGGCGGCTTCGCTGCCTATGGGGGCGGCGTAGTTGCGGTTGGAGTTGAACGGCGGGTCCAGATAGATGAGATCAACGCAGTCGCTGTTGAGGCCGCGGAGGACGTACAGGTTGTCGCCCGTCCAGAGGGTTCGGTTGGCGAAGTTAGGAGTGGTCATAATGTCCATTCTGATTATGCGTTATCATGTTCTGAACGTCAAGGGGAAAGGTGGTTCCCGTCCGCTCGACCCTTCGACAAGCTCCGGATGAACGGGCGGTGGGGGGTTAGGGGAGGGTTAGGAGGGCGTCGGCGGCTTTGACGCCGTGGCCTTTGGGTAGGACGATGAGGGGGTTGACGTCGAGTTCGGGGTTGCGGTGGGTTAGGTCTATGGCCATTTGGGAGAGGGACAGGAGGGTGTCGGCGAGGGCGTCTACGTCGGATTCGGGGGCGTTTCGGAAGCCTTGGAGGAGGCGTGCGCCCTTCACTTCCGCAATCATCTCGCGGGCGTCGGATTCGGTGATGGGGCAGGCGCGCATGGCAACGTCGTTGTAGAGTTCGACGAGGACGCCGCCGATGCCGACCAGGAGGATGGGGCCGAATTGGGGGTCCTGGGATATGCCGGCGATGACTTCGACGCCGCCTTCGACCATCTCCTGGACGAGGATGGGGGAGCCTTTTGATTGGGGGGTGAAGTTGAGGCCGTTGGCGATTATTTCGTGGTAGGCGCGTTGGAGTTCGTTTGGGGTGCGTATGTTGAGGCGGACGACGTCGGCCTCGGTCTTGTGGGGCACGTGGGGGGATTCGAGCTTGAGGGCGACGGGGAAGCCGATGGTATTGGCGGCTTGGAGGGCTTCGTGGATGGTGTGGGTTTGGGTTTCTTTGGTGGTGGGGATGTGCCAGTGGGCCAGGAGGGATTTGGCGGCGTGTTCGGTGAGGGTGGTTGGGGCGGAGGGGAGGGATGGGCTCCCGCTTTCGGGGGAGCAAGAGGGGGGACGGGGGCAGGAGGGGGGACTGGGGTAAGAGGGAGCCAGCCCCGCGCCGCCCCGCCGTGGATTCCCGCCTTCGCGGGAATGACGGGAAAGGGTGTGGGAATGACGGGAAAGGGTGTGGGAATGACGGGAAAGGGTGTGGGAATGACGGAGGGGGTGGTGGTGGTGGTGGAGGAGGTTGGCGAGGGACTTGGCGGCGCGGCTGGGGGAGGTGAAGACGGGGAGGTGGGCGTCTCGTAGGATGGTCAGGCCGTCGTCGGTGTTGTCGCCGCCGGTGGATAGGAAGATGACGGGTTTGGTTGTGCGAGCCTGGAGGTCCAGGACGATTCGGGCCTGGGAGGGGGTTCCGGCGGTGGCGATGAGGAGGGCGCCGGCCTGGGGTTCTCGTTCCAGCAGGTCTAGAACGTCTGAGAATTCATTGCGGCTGGCGACGCCGGTGATGTCGGCGGGGTTGGCTGCCCAGCCGAAGCCGGCGAGGATTTTATTCAGTCCTGACTCGGCGGTTTTGGTGAGAGGGGGGAGGGGGATTCCGGCGTTGCCGAGGTGGTCGGCGATGAGGGAGCTGATGCCGCCGGAATGGGAGACGACGGCGACGCCTTTGGCGGTGGGAGGAGGGGCGTAGGCAAGGAGGTGAGCGGTCTGGATCAGGTCGTCGTAGTCTTCGCATCGGGTGACGCCGAACTGGCGGAAGACGGCGTTGTGGACTTCGTCGGAGCCGGTGAGGGCGGCGGTGTGGGAGCGGGCGGCCTTTGCGCCAACGTCGGAACGTCCGACTTTTATCAGGACGATTTTCTTGCCGAGGCGGAGGGCTTTTCGGGCGGCATCGAGGAACTTCCGGCCATCCTTGAAGCCTTCAATGAAGCAGGCGACGACGCGGACGTGGGGTTCGTCGAGGAGGTAGTCGATGAAGTCGGAGGATTCGAGGTCGGCTTCGTTGCCGGTGGAGATGACGTGGGAGTAGCCGAGGCCGAGGGCGGCGGCGCGGGTGGCGAGGGGGCCGAAGGCGGTGGCGCCGCTCTGGGAGACGAGGGCGACGGGGCCGGGCCGGAGGTTGGGGTCGGGGGCGTGGGAGCTGGGCCAGACGTTGTTGGTCACGTTGGCGACGCCGAGGCAGTTGGGGCCGCAGACGCGGAGGCCGGAAGCGGCGGCGAAGTGGCCGATTTCATCCTGGAGGTTGTTTCGTTCTTCGTCGCCGCGTTCGGCGAAACCGGCGGAGACTACGATGGCCGCGCCGGCGCCAACGTCGGCGCTTTGCTTGAGGACGGGCAGGACCTGGTGGTAGGGGACGATTATGCCGACGAGGTCGGGTGGGTCGGGGAGGTCGGCGAGGGAGGGGTAGCAGGGCGCGCCGAGGATTTCCTGGTAGCGGGGGTTGACGGGGTAGATTTTGACGTTGCGTCGGGATTCGAGGACGGAGCGGAGGAAGCGTCCGCCGTATTGGGGTCGTGGGGTTGCGCCGACGACGGCGATGGAGCGGGGTTGGAGCATTCGGCGGATGGAGTCGCGGTTGGGGGATTCGTGGGAGGGCATGGGGTTGGGTGGGTTTCTTCCTTCCGTAGTTTGGAGTGGGGGCAATGGTAAGGGTTGGGGTGGGGGAATGCCAGAGGTGAGGGGGCGTGCCCTCACCCCTTCGACAAGCTCAGGACAGGCCCAACCCTCTCCCAGAGTTGGAGAGGGGGTAATAGGGGGGTTGTTGTTGTGGTAGAGGTGATTCGTTTCGTTTGGCTTCTTTTTTTTCTGTGGTGGGATACGAAGGGGGTTTTTCTAGCTGATTCGGGGGAAATTCGGCATTCGTTATATTGTTGTGGTGAGAACGAATGGGGAGCTTTTACCATAGATATAGAGGCGCTGGATGGCGACGAGTTTGGGGAGGGCGTGGATGGCGCAGAGGAGGAGTTGGGGAGGGTGGTTATTTGTTTGTGGGTTTCGTCTATATGTTTCATGTTAGGGATGGTAGCAGAGGGTGGGGGTTGGTGGCAAGGGGGAGTTGGCATTTGGGGGGAATCACCCTCATCCTAACCTTCTCCCTCGAGGGAGAAGAGGGGACGCTCGACCCTTCGACAAGCTCAGGGTGAGCGGGGGAGAAGATGGGCTCCCGCTTTCGCGAGAGAAAGAGAAGGGAGCGGGAATGAGGGGAGGCGCTCGACCCTTCGACAGGCTCAGGGTGAGCGGGTGGTGGGGGGGTTGGTGGCGTGTGGGGGCGATGGCTGTTAGAATTGGCGTCGGAATATCGGGGCCGTCTCATTTCTCGATGGCGGGAGTGGGACAGGGCTTCGGGTGGATTCCAAGAAATTTGGAGGTGACCGATGGCAGACGGGGTGGATCCGAACAGGGTGATACTGACGGGGGAGAATCCTTACGTGCGGCTGGCGCTGGAGCCGGACGGGGAGTTGACGAGCCGGACGAGTCTATGGAAGGTGGTGATGTCGCCGGCGGGGCCGGGCAACGCCTTGTTCATCGTCAGCGATTTGACGGACAACAAGCCGCGGATATATTCGGACAACATCGCGATGGCGCGGTGGTTCCAGCGCAGCATTGTGTTTCGTCAGTATGAGCCTTTCGGGGACATGGCGCTGGACGTCATCGAGGCGGAGTTCGACGCGAACGGGGACGTGCGGTCGTTCTGGACGGAGAGGGTGTTGACGGAGGACGAGGAGATTACGCTGACGTGGTACGACATGCAGGAGCCGAGCATGATCAATCCTCAGCCGAACAGCCAGCCGGGGCGGCCTCATGGGGTCTATGCCTGCATGATTGCGTCGGCGGGGGCGCGGTTGGCCCTGAACGGAACGCCGGCGATAGGCAAGACGTTTCTGGCGAGCGAGCATCCTGGGACGCAGGCGATGTCTTCGTTGGCATTTTCGGAGACGTGGCTGCTGGAGCGGTGAATATGTTTGCCCCAGCGTTAGGGATGTGTATCACACCTTTTGACAGGCGCTTCGGCAAGCCCTTCGACAAGCTCAGGGTGAGCGGAAGGTTTTTTTCCTGGAGAGTCGGTGTTGGCATCTGGACGTAATCGTGGATACGGAGGTGGATGTTGAAGATATATTGGCAGCAGAAGAGAAAGGGCCAGGAGTTGGTCATAGACGCGCTCAACGGACAGAGGGCGACGCTGGGGGCGGTGCGGGAGACGAAGCGGGGTTTCGACGCGTTCGCGACGACGACGGGCTACGATCCGGGGAGGGCGACGAAGGGGTTGGCGTCGATGGAGGAGGCCAAGGCCTTCGTGGAGTCGTTCGAGCCGTGGAATCTGTACGAGGGTGGCACGGAGGCCCTTCCCATCGAAGCGGAGGTCAGGCCGCGGGATGCGGGCTAGGCTACGGCAAATTCTGGAACAGACGAGGTTGGACGCGTGATGTCATTAAGGCGGATTTTTCTGGTAGGAATCGCGGGGTTGGCGCTGGGATTGGCGGCGGCTTGCGGGGGCGAGGAGGAGCCGGAGCCGACTGCCCGGGCGACGCCCGTGGCAACGCCGGTTGCGACTCCAGCAGCGACTCCGACGCCGTTGCCTACGCCCACTCCAACACAAACAATGCAGCAAACGGAGGAACGCCCTGAAGTTATGAGCAAGAAGTACGACGGCTACCCGGACATGGTCATAGACGAAGGCAAGAAGTACACGGCGACGATGGAGACGAGCAAGGGGACGATAGTTCTGGAGCTATTCGCGGACGAAGCGCCGAAGACGGTGAACAACTTCGTGTTTCTGGCGAGGGAAGGGTTCTACGACGGGGTGATTTTCCATCGCGTCATCAACGGGTTTATGATTCAGGGGGGCGATCCGACGGGGACGGGAATGAGCGGGCCGGGGTATCGGTTCGACGACGAGCCTGTGAGCAGGGAGTATCTGGCGGGGACGCTGGCGATGGCGAACGCGGGGCCGAACACGAACGGCAGCCAGTTTTTCATCATGCATCAGAACTATCGGCTGCCGCCGAATTACACCATCTTCGGCATCGCGACGGAGGGGCAGAACGTGGTGGACGCGATTGCGACTACGCCGACGTCGGGGAGCGACCGTCCGTTGGAGGACGTTTATATCGTCAGCGTGACGATTGAGGAGGAGTAGGGGGGACAGCCTCACCTTAATCCTCTCCCTTGAGGGAGAGGAGAAGAAGGAAGGGGGGAGCTCGGCCCTTCGTCCTTCGACAAGCTCAGGGCGATGGGATGATGGGGCGGTCAGGGTGAGGTGGTAAGCCACATACGCCCCGCCCCTGGATTCCCGCCTACGCGGGAATGGCGAGGAAAGGGCGGGAATGGCGGAGGCGGTTGGTAGCGCCCGGCTCGACCCTTCGACAGGCTCAGGGTGAGCGGAGGGAGGATCGGGCGGTTCGCGAACCGCCCCTACGAGAGGGGTTGTTGTTGGTGGGGGATACAGCCCCATCCCTTCGACAGGCTCAGGGTGAGTGGGGGGTTAGGGCGGTCACAAGGGACGGCCCTATGGGGGATGGAGGATGGATTCCGGCTTTCGCCGGAATGACGGGTGTGTTGGGGGAAGAGGGGAGGGGGCTGGACCCTTCGACAGGCTCAGGGTGAGCGGGGGGTTAGGGTGGTCGCAAGGGACGGACCTATGGGGGATGGAGGATGGATTCCGGCTTTCGCCGGAATGACGGGTGTGTTGGGGGAAGAGGGGAGGGGGCTGGACCCTTCGACAGGCTCAGGGTGAGCGGGGGAGACGCAGTTGCCCCGCCCCTGGATTCCCGCTTTCGCGGGAATGACGGGTATGTTGGGGGAAGGGAGAAGAGGGGGACGGGCGGGTTTCAAACCCGCCCCTACGGATTTGGGTTGAGGGTGGGATTAGAAGGGGGAGGGACCCTCACCCCAGCCCTCTCCCAGGATGGGAGAGGGGGAAGGGATTGGGGGGGATGGGGGGTTATTCTTTGGGGGGGACGACGAAGGGGTATTCTTTCTTCCAGCCGCTGAAGCCGGGTTCCATGTAGGCGACGTTGGCGTAGCCCATCTGGATAAGTGTCTGCCCTGCCAGGGCAGCTCTGCCGGAACCGCCTCAATGGGCGATGATGCAGGCGTTCTTGTCCGGCACCATCCTTTCGATGCTGCCCTCGATGCGCCCGCGGGCGATGAGGGTCGCGCCTTCGATGTGGCCTTCGGCCCATTCGTTGGGTTCGCGAACGTCGAGGATGACGATTTCTTCGCCGGCTTCGAGCCGGTCGCGGGCTTCCTTCAGGGGCACGTTGGGGACGGCCTTCTGGGCGGCCTCCACCATCTTCTTTCCTACGTTTTCCACGTTCAATCTCCTTACAGTGGGGTTGTCCGAGTCAGTCCAACTAGAGATAGCACAAAGGGAGGCCGGTAGTCAAACGCGGTTTTCCTCAATGCCCTTTGCCAACGCCTTAATAAATTGGTATGCTAGGCCAATCAACGCGCCGTTCGTCGGCAACAGAGAAATCGCGAAGGAGTTAGAATCTACGTGGTACAAGTTACGGACCTGCCCCTCAATAAGGCGTATAGCCAGTACGTAAGCGGACTCAGGGAAAACAAAAGGAAGGGAATCTCCCAGGATCTCAACAGATTCGTGCGGGAGTGCGGAAGTTCCAGCCCGGTCAGCGCCCTTACTCCGCAGACCGTAGCTTCCTACTGCGAATGGCTTGGCCGCAGCGGCGGGGACGTCGCCAAGAAGTTGGCTCCCGTCAAGAAATTCCTCACCTATCTCAAAAACGAAGGACTGGTCAACGTCAGCCTTGCCACCCACGCCCGGGTGCCCAAGAACAAGGCCCTTGCCAGAATCGCCAGGAGCCAGAAGGCCGCGCCGGACATCGCCGAACTCACGCAGGAAGGCTTCAAGCAGCTGACGGAACAGTTGGAGACGCTGAAGTACGAGCGCACCCAGGTTGTGAAGGACATCGGGCGCGCGATGGCGGACAAGGATTTCAGGGAGAACGCACCGCTGGACGCCGCGAAGGAACGGCAGGGCCTGGTCGAGTCCCGAATCCGCGAGTTGGAGCAGACGCTGAGTTCCGCCGTGATAACCGGTGGAGAATCCGGTAAGAAAGCCCAGCGCGTCGCCATCGGCAAGAAAGTGGTATTGAAAACCACGAACAACGGGCGCAAGGTCTCCTATCTGGTGGTGCATCCGAGAGAAGCGAACCCCACGGAGCGCAAGATTTCCAGCGAGTCTCCGGTGGGGAAGGCGCTGATGAACCGGCAGGCGGGGGAGGAAGTTCAGGTCATCGTACCCAAGGGTTCCGTGCAGTACCTGATAGAAAAGGTAACCGGCTAGCCCTACGGCGTTATAGCAGCCGCTCCACGACCTCGCGCACGTCTTTCAACGGCACGTCCCGGCTGGTCGTCGCCCGGCCTACATCTTCCAGGAGCACCCATCGAATCGCGCCGCCCGCGGACTTCTTGTCCAGCGACATTGCCGAGAATATCCGCTCCACGTCCAAACCCTCGGCCCGTAGCGGCAGATTGAATCGACGTAGAATCGCCTCCTGACGCTTCACCACGTCGGCGTCGATCATGCCCATCCGTCGGCTCAACTCCGCGGCGCCCATCATGCCGACCGACACGCCCTCGCCGTGCATCCACTCGCCGTATCCGGTGGTGGCTTCGATGGCGTGGCCGATGGTGTGTCCGTAGTTGAGCAAAACGCGCTTGCCCAGGGTCTCGCGTTCGTCTTGCGACACCACCTCGGCCTTGATTGCCATGCTTCTCCTGATGACTTCGGTGGAAAGTTCAGGCTCCAGCGCCATGAGCTCCTCGGCGTGGTTCTCGAAGACGGACACCAGGTCCGCGTCCATGATAAACCCGTGCTTGATTGCCTCGGCCCACCCCTCCGAAAGCTCCCGCTTTCCCAGCGTGGTCAGCGTATGGGGGTCTGCCAGCACCATCTGGGGCTGGTAGAAGGCGCCCACCAGGTTCTTGGCCTCCGGCAGATTCACCGCAGTCTTGCCGCCGATGGAAGCGTCCACCATCGCCGCCATGCTTGTGGGGGCCTGGACGAAGGGCATCCCCCGCAAGTACGTGGCCGCGACGAAACCGGCGAGGTCTCCCACCACGCCGCCGCCGACGGCGAGAATGGTATGCCGGCGTTCCGCCCTTCGGCTGGCGAGCCAGTGGTATATGGCGTCCGCCATCTGCCAGGATTTGCTTTCCTCGCCCGCCGGAATGATGAAGCAGTGGGCTTCTATTTCCGCACGTTGGAGGGAACGCTGAACCTGCCTGCCGTAGAGGGGAAACACGTTGTCGTCGGTGATGACGTAGACCGGCCCGTCGATTCCTGATTCCAGGAATCGTTCGCCTATGCGGTCCAGCAAGCCCCAGCCGACCCGGATGGGACAGCTGCCGCGAGAATGAGTGACCACCGCCGCCAACTCAGGGTCGCCGTCGCCGGGGGAATCCATGCGTCCTCCCAACATCTGCCACGCCCGAACCACCTCCGCCGCCACCTGCGACTCGGATAGTTCGTCCGTCTGGACGACCCATTGGGCCAGGGAGTAGAAGGGTTGCCGTTCCGCTTTCAGGCTGCGAATCCGGGCGAGGGGGTCATCCCCCGCAAGCATGGGGCGTTCCTCCGGGGGCCGGCCCTGATTCTGCTGGGACAACCGTTGATAAATCGTCTCCGGTCTGGCTTCCAGCCCCACCACCAGCCCGCCGGCGAACAGCAGACGCCGGTTATCAGCGTCCATGAGGACGCCGCCGCCGGTGGCGATGACCCTACCTCCACCCGCGCAGGCACGCTCCAAGGCTTCCTTCTCCAATCTACGAAAAGCAGGCTCCCCCTTCTCAGAAAATATCGCCGCTATCTCCCTGCCCTCCTGGCGGACGATGTCCGCGTCCGTGTCCACGCACTTCCAGCCGAGAATACGCGCAACTTCAGCCGCAACCTTTGACTTTCCCGTGCCGGAAAAGCCGGTGAGAATGATGTTTCGAGGGCTACTCATGGGCGAACCCGCCTTCCGCAGTGGTGCCTGCCATTATACCCTAGTAGGGCTTGACGGCCTCAATGACGCTGCGTTGATGGGCTTCGTCCTGGTCGGCGACAATCCGGTCTGCCATCCGCCGCAGGTGGTACTCCACCAACCTTCGTAAGTGGGTGCCCTCGCCGTAGTCCGCCGGGGCAATTCCGTCCACACGCTTCGCATCCTGGAGCCTCATGCACGTCTCGAAGGACTTGCCGACGTGGGGGTTATACACGGCAAGGGCAATGCCGCCTCGATGGGTCAGCACGGCGAAGCAGGGCACGTCGGTCGGGCCGTCGCCGATGTAGATCATGTTGCGGAAGGGTATGCGACGCTCCCCTTCCGGCATGTGGTCGTTCACGTCGTGGGAGAAGTCAACGTACTCGGCGCCCTTGGAGATGCGAAACAGGTATTGCGTCTTGGAAGTGTGGCTCACCACTCGCTTGGGCCAGAAGACCTTGCCTTCGGCGTCTTCGTCCAACTCACAGCCGAAGATGGCCTCCACGCGCTCGCTGAGGACGCTTCCCGCCAGAATCTCTTTCAAACCCGAAGTGACGATGTAGTGCTCAACGGTCACGCCGTGCCGGACGTACCGCTCGTCCTTCAGGAAGCCGCCAAGCTGGGTGAAGACCTGGGGCACCCCGGGAAAGAATTTGAGATGTTGGCCGAACTCCCGCAGGTCGGCGTTGGAAAGCCGCTGAAATACGGGGTTCTCCAGCAGCAGCCGGATCCAGGCCAACTCGTCCTCATAAGCCCGTTCGTCCCGCAGGCCGTCCGCCTCCTCCCAGAACGTGTCCGCGTCAATCTCAAGGCGAGGAAAAATCACGTCCTGATGCATGGACCGCGGGCTGAGAGTGCGGTCGTAGTCGTAGACGACGGCAATGACGTTTTGGGGCTGTGTCATGGATAGCTTCCCTAGCCGGCGTTGACTCCCGAACCCCATTTCCTGGGTTTCACGGTTTCCAGATACGCCGCGTAGTTGCGGCGCGTTTCCGACACGTTGTCGCCGCCGAACTTCTCCATGAAGGCGTCGGCAACCACCAAGGCGACCATCGCCTCGCCGATGACTCCGGCGGGGGGAACCTGGCAGACGTCCGACCGCTCGTAGTGGGCCTGCACCAGCCCGCCGGTGTCCAGGTCTACGGAGGGCAAGGGGTTGACAAGCGTGGATATGGGCTTGATGGCGAAACGGGCCACCAACGGCATCCCCGCCGTCATGCCGCCCTCGGTGCCGCCGGAGCGATTCGTCTGACGCTGCCAGGGTTGGGCGGGGTCGGTCACCGGGTCGATAACGTCGTGGACCTGGGACCCGCGATAGTTGACCGAGTCCCAGCCGTCGCCGATAGAGACGGCCTTGCAGGCGTTGATGGACATGAGGGCTTGGGCGAGGCGACCGTCCAGCTTCCTGTCCCACTGCACGTGGGACCCCAGGCCGATGGGTATTCCGTAGACGATTACCTCAACGACGCCGCCGACGGTGTCGCCGGCTTCCTTGGCGGAATCGATGGCGTTGACCATGCGCGGTTCCGCCTCCGGGTCGGCGCATCGCACCGACGAAGCCTCGACCTGCTCCCAGTCGACGTCGCCGTTCACCTCGGCGCGAACGCCGCCGATTATCAGGGAATGGCTGCGAATCTGCATGCCAAATTCCTCCAGCAGCCGCCGGGCCACGGCTCCCGCCGCCACCCGCGCCGCCGTCTCCCGGGCGCTGGAGCGTTCCAGCACATCCCGGACGTCGTCGTAGCCGTACTTCATCGTGCCGGGGAGGTCGGCGTGGCCGGGGCGGATGCGGGTGACCCGGTCAACTGCTTCCTCCACGGGATTCACACTCATAACCGTCGTCCAGTTGACCCAGTCCTTGTTTTCGATGGTCATGGCGATGGGGCTGCCGAGGGTGCGCCCGTGGCGGATGCCGGAAACCACGTGGGCCCAATCCTTCTCAATCTGCATCCGCCCGCCTCTGCCGTGGCCCCTTTGACGGCGCGACATCTGCGTACCGATGTAGTCCTCGCTTATGGGAAGGCCGGCCGGCATTCCTTCGACGATGACCACCAGGCCTTGCCCGTGGGATTCTCCGGCGGTAAGAAATCTAATCATAGCTTCCTCTTGATTCTGCCTTATTGCTTCGACAACGCCGTCCGCGCCGCCTGGAACATGGCCGCAACCGGCGCGGGGCGGCCCGTCCACGTTTCAAATCCGACGGCGCCCTGGTAGACGAGCATGGACAGGCCGCCGTATACCCGCGCGCCCGCGTTTGCCGCCTCGCGCATGAACGGCGTTATGGGTGGATTATACACCAGGTCGTAAACGAGGGAGCCGGTGGGGATGTCTCTGGAAGCGAGGGGGGAAGCGTCTGAGGCGGGGGAGTGAAGCATACCCATAGTGGTGCACTGGATAATGAGATTCGATGACGATGCCGCCTTCCTGAATTCATTCGAGTCTAGCGAAACGGCCTTAACGCCGCCATTGAAATGACGCGCCAAATCGGACGCCAATCGCTCCGCTCGCTCCAGGGTTCGATTGGCGATGATGAAATCCGCCACGGACTCGCCAGCCAACGCCATCACTACCCCCCTCGCCGCGCCGCCCGCGCCGATAATCAACGCCCGGCTGCCATCGAAGGAAAACCCCGACTCCTCCCGCAGCGCCCGGACTAAGCCTATTCCGTCCGTATTGTGGCCGATGAGTCGACCGTCGTCGTTGAGCACCGTGTTGACCGCGCCCGCTCGTTGCGCTTCTGGTGAGACCTCGTCCATAGCCGCCATCACCGCTTCTTTGTGGGGCACGGTGGCGTTGAAGCCGAGAATCTCCCCCTGCGAGTTTCGCACTTCGTCAAGGAAATCGCCCAGATTTTCCGGTGAGACTTCCCATGCGTCGTAGGTAACGTCCAGGCCGTAATTCTCAAATGCGGCGCGGAACATGACGGGGGACATGGAATGCCCCAAGGGGTAGCCGATGATGCCCAGGCGCTTGCTCATTGGCCGCGCCTGCCGTCCAGGTATGATTGAAGAATAACCGCCGCCGCCGCCGCGTCCGACCGCCCCTTTTCCCGTGACGGCTTTCTACCCGCCGCGCGCAGACGGCTTTCGGCTTCGAAGGTCGAAAACCGCTCGTCCCAGGTGGTCACGCTGACGCTGCCGTCCTCTTTCAAACGTTGGCAGAACTCATCGACCAGTTCAGCCTGTACGCCTTTCCTACCTTTTAGAGTCAAGGGCATACCCACCAGCACCGCTTTCGCGCCCCATTCGCGGGCCTTACCCACGATTGCCTCCACGTCGGCGACCATTCCCTTCCTCTCGATGTAGCCCCGCGGCGACGCCAATATCCCCATCGGATCGCTGACCGCCATGCCGATTCGCCGCGCGCCCACGTCCAACGCCAACACCCTCAGGGCCGCACCTCCCGCTCAACGATGTACGCCACTTCCGCTAACGCCTGCGGGAGTACGTCCAGCCGCTTTCCGCCCGCCTGCGCCGATTCGGGACGACCGCCACCGCCGCCGCCCAACTTCTGCGCCGTCTCGCGAACGATGTTACCCGCGTGCAGCCCCCGCGCCACCAGGTCAGGCGTGACCATCGAAACCAGCAGCGGCCTGCCGTTCTGCGACATTGCCAGAACCAGTACGCCGCTTTCGAGTTTGGCTTTCAGCCAGTCGCCCATCTCCCGCAGCGACTCAACGCTGCCTGCCGACGTTCGCGCCGCCAGCACCTTCACCCCCTTCGTCTCGCTGACCTGACCCAACAATCCCTCGGCTTCCATGCGCAGATTCTTTCGTTCCAGCTGCAAATAATCCTTCTTTATTTGATCAAATCCCAACAGGAAATCGTCAAACCTGTCCAGCAATTCCCCAATAGAAGTCTTCATTCGGCTTACCAAGTTCTGTAGTAACTCGGTTCTAGTCTGGAATAAATCTACCGCAGCCTCCCCCGTCACTGCCTCCACCCGGCGCATCCCGCCTCCGATGCTGGATTCTCCAAGGACGAATAGCGGCCCGACTTCGCCGGTGGCGTGGACGTGGGTGCCGCCGCATAGTTCAACGCTGAAGGGCTTGTCATCGTTGCCGCTCGACATCGTCACCACTCGGACGCTGTCGCCGTACTTGTCGCCAAAGAAGGCCAGGGCACCGGCATTCACCGCTTCCGCGTAGGTGGTGACGTGGGTGGAGACGGCCATGTCAGCCCGCACCTTTTCGTTTGCCAACGTCTGAATATCACGCATCTCGCCGCTTTCGACGGCGCCTACGTGGGAGAAGTCGAAGCGCAGCCGCTCCGGCGTGACCAACGACCCCGCCTGCCTGACGTGCGGCCCCAAAACGGCCCGCAGCGACGCATGGAGGATGTGGGTGCCGCTATGGTTCCGCGCCGCCGATTGGCGCCGACTCACGTCCACTTTTGCAGATACCGGGTCGCCGAGGGAAACGTACCCTTCGGAAACCACGCCCTTGTGCACTATGAGTCCCGCCGTCGGATTCTGCGTGTCCTTCACCTGAATCATGCCGTTCGGCCCGGCGATGCTTCCCACGTCTCCCACCTGCCCACCGCCCTCGGCGTAGAAGGGCGTTTCCCGCAGCACAACCTCTACCTTTTGACCCTTGGAGGCGTGACCCGTCTGCTCGCCTCCAACCAGCAGCGCCGCAATCTCCGACCACCGCTCCAACGCGCCGTATCCGACGAACTCCACGGCCTCCGACGCCAACTCCTCATAGTGACTCTGAATCTCCATGCCGCCGGTGGAAACCCGCGCCTTCCGCGCTCGCGCTCGATGGGCTTCAACTTCCCTTTCGAATCCCTCGGTATCCACTCCCAGCCCCCGTTCCCGCGCAATCTCCTCCGTCAACTCCCTCGGAAAGCCGAACGTGTCGTGAAGGACGAACACCTCCCGGCCCGTCAGCATTTCTGTCAACCGACTCTCTATCGGAAAGGACGTCGCCTTCTCAACGTCCGCCTTTGCCTCTACCAACACCCCTTCAAGGACGCTCTGCGGTCGAACAAATCCGCCTTCCTCTCCACCCAGCACCGTAATCCGTGCAAGGGTCAGGGCCTTGGCCGCAACTGTATTGCCGTGAGGCTTTCCAAAAGCATCCCGCAGCTCCAAATGAAGCGGAATCAAGCCCTCCTCCAGCATCGGCATCGCCACCTGGATGGTCTGGTTGAACCGCTCCTCTTCCAGCTTCAACACCCGTAGGATGAACGCCCGGTTGGTCTCCAAATCCGGGTGCGCTTTCGAGAAATTGTCGATGGCGGCGGACGCCATTTCTTCCATGAAGGGACGCTCCAGGCCCAACCGACGACCATACCTGACCGCCCGTCGGATTATCCGACGGAGCACGTAGCCCCGCCCCTCGTTGCTGGGCACAACCCCGTCGGAAATCAGAAAAGCCGACGCCCGCGCGTGCTCGGCCACCACCCGCAGCGCGTAGTCCATTTCGGCATCCTGACCGTAAGCCTTGCCGGAAAGCTTCGACGCCTTCGCGACCAACGGCTGAAACAAGTCCGTGTCGTAGATGCTCATGTGACGCTGCATCACAATCGCCGCCCGCTCCAAACCCATCCCCGTGTCCACGCTGGGCGCGGGGAGCGGCGTTCGCCCCCCCTGCAAGTCCTGGTAGAACTGCATGAACACCAGGTTCCACAACTCCACAATGCGCGCGCATTCGTGGTTGGGATGGCAGCCCTTCTCATAGTCTTCCGACGGGTCTGCCATAGGCTTGCCGCAGCCGAACTCCGGCCCGAAATCGTAGTGGAGTTCGCTGCACGGGCCGCACGGACCTTCCAAACCCGCCGGCCCCCACCAGTTGTCCGCGTCGCCGTACCGGTAGATCCGCTCCGGCGGGATACCCACGTCTTTGTGCCAAAGCTCGTAGGCTTCATCGTCGGTGTGATGGATAGTGGCGTAGAACCGCTCCGGGTCCAGCCCGAAACCCGCCGACTTGGACGTGACGAACTCCCACGCGAAGGCCACCGCATCCTTCTTGAAATAGTCGCCGATGCTGAAATTCCCCAGCATCTCGAACATGGTCAAGTGGGTGTGGTCGCCGACTTCGTCGATGTCGGTGGTGCGGAAGCTCTTCTGGCTGGAAGCGAGGCGGCGCGACGGCGGGGTCTGCTCCCCCTGGAAGAAGGGCTTGAAGGGCACCATGCCCGCGCTGGTAAACAGCAGCGTCGGGTCCCCCGAGGGCACCAGGGACGCGCTGGGCATCCGCAAGTGGCCCTTGCTTTCGAAGTAGCTCAGGAAAAGTTCTCGTATCTCGTCGCCCGTCATTCCAAATCCCACGTTTACAAAGTCTGCAACAAGTGTAGTGGGCAGCCGAAACAGGGGCAAGGGGCCACGCCTTCAATTGACCCCAAACCCGCCATCCCGTAGAATTGACGAAAGAAGGATTCAGGAGGCGGGATGCAGTATAGCGTTATCAGGAAAATGCAAAAGGCGCGGCAGTACGCCGAGCAGAAGGAGCGGGTTGCCATCAGTTCGATCAAGACAACTTTTCACGGCAATCACAGCGACCACCACGTGACTTTCAGCGAAGGCGATTGGTCCTGCTCATGCGACTTCTTCTCCGGCTACCGGACTTGCAGCCATACCATGGCCCTGGAACGAATTCTGGACCCGATGCTCCGCGTCCAACAGGAAGCGAAAGCCGCTTAGTTATCTTGCTTCATAGCGCCTGAAGACGATGCAGGCGTTCTGTCCGCCAAACCCGAAGGCGTTGGACAGCGCGACCCGCACGTTAGCCCGCCGAGCCTCGTTGGGAACGTAGTCCAGGTCGCAATGCGGGTCGGGAAATTCGTAGTTGACCGTCGGATGAATCACCCCGTCGGCGATGGTGCGGACGCAGGCCACGGCTTCCAACCCGCCTGAGGCGCCCAGGGAATGCCCCACCATTGACTTGGTGGAACTGACGGGAATCTGGTAGGCCCGCTCGCCGAACAGCCCCTTGATGGCAGTCGTTTCCACCGCGTCGTTCAACGGCGTGGAAGTGCCGTGGGCGTTGACGTAATCGACGTCGTCCAATCCCACGCCCGCGTCTTCCAACGCCATCCTCATCGCACGGGCAGCACCCTCCCCCGTCTCCTCCGGCTGCACCGGATGAAAGGCGTCCGACGTGCAGCCGAAGCCCGCGACTTCGCACAGAATCTCCGCGCCGCGATTCAGGGCGTGATCCTCCGTCTCTAACACCAGAACCGACGCGCCTTCCGCCGGAACGAACCCGTCCCGCTTTGCGTCGAAGGGGCGGCTGGCGTTCTGCGGCTCGTCGTTCCTGGTGCTCAGGGCGCGCATGGTGCAGAAACCGGCCAGGCCCAACTGGCTGATGCCCGCCTCCGCGCCGCCGGTGAGCATCACGTCGGCGGCGCCACGACGCAGGGTTTCCGCCGCCTCGCCGATGGCCTGGTTGGAAGCGGCGCAGGCGGTGATGACCGTGGAGTTGTAGCCCTTCAGACCCAGAATGCGGCTGATGTTGGAGGCGGCCATGTTGGGGAGCGTCATGGGGAAGAAGAAGGGCGACACCCGCATTCCGCCCCGGTTGAGCATCACCCGGCATCCCTCCTCGGTGGTGGGAAATCCGCCGTTGCCGTTGCCCAGGAGGACGCCGTACCGGTGGGACTTGGCGGCGTCAATCGACAAGCCCGCGTCTTCCACGGCCTGCATCGCCGCGGACACCGCCAGCTGCGAAAACCGGGCCATCCGTCGAGACTGACGCCCGGGTATGTACTGCGTCGGGTCGAATCCTGTAACTTCCCCCGCAATTTGGCATGGGAAGTCCGACGGGTCGCACAGGGTCATCGGCCCGATTCCGGACCGGCCCGCGACCAGCCCTTCCCAGGATTCCTGCACCGACCGGCCCAGCGGGCTTAACGCTCCCATGCCGGTTACTACCACGCGCGGTCTTGTCATATTCCTCTGCCTCTTGTTTCAAGAACTGATGACGCCATGTCAAACTCTCCATATAGCTCCGGTTCAATGCCCAGCAGGACTTCTCTGACCTCCGCGGCGAGGAACAGGGATCCGGTGGCTATGATATACCCATTTTCAGATGCCAGGGTTCTGGCCTTCTGCACCGCTTGCCAGGCATCCATCGACTGATGCGCTTTCATCCCTCGCATTGAGAACCCCCTGACCAGTTCCGACAGCGACGCCGCTCTGGGGTGCCTGGACTGGGTCGCCACCACCAACGGATTCAGGGGCGCGAGCGTGTCCATCATCTCGCCCAAATTCTTGTCCCTCGAAGCGCCGAAGATGACCACAGGACGCCTGCCCTGGAAGAACCCTTCCAGAAACTCACGGAGCCGCGTCATGGAATCGGGGTTGTGGGCGCCGTCGCACAGCAGAGGGGGGTCTTGTTCCAAAACCTCCAAGCGGCAGGGCCACTCCACTTTCTCAAAGCCAAGTTGAATTGCATCGATGCCGACTTTCCGTCCACGCTCGTGCAGACACTCCAGCGCGCCCACGGCAACGGCGGCGTTCTCCAGTTGGTGAGAACCCAGAAGCGGCGTCGTCAAATCATAATCGTCCAGCCTGCCTCTAACGGTGAAGGATTGACCGGAAAGGTCTTCGCCTACCGCCTTCCAACCGATGTCCCGTCCCGCCACCAAGAGGGGCGCGTTTTTTTCTTCGCAAACCTGACGGATTTCCGCCATTGCTGCCGGCTGTTGTGGGGCCGACACCACCGGAACGCCGGGCTTGACGATTCCCGCCTTCTCTCTGGCTATCATGTCCACCGAATCGCCCAAAATGGCCGTGTGGTCCAGGCTGACGGACGTGATGGCGCAGACTTCGGGCTGCACCAGGTTGGTCGAATCCAGCCTTCCTCCCAACCCCACCTCCAAGACCTGAAAATCCGCGCCTATCTCCCGAAAGTGAATGAAGGCCATAGCGGTCAGCGTCTCGAAAAGCGTAACCGGCCCGAACCGACCATCGTCGCTCACTGCCATAATATGCGGCCACACCCTTTCAACCAGCGACGCGAACTCGCCCTCCGAAACAGGCTCACCATTGAGGCTGATACGCTCGCGGAAGGTGTGCAGATGGGGCGAAGTGAACGCGCCCGTCTTGCATCCGGCCTGCGTGAGCGCGGAGGCAACCATCGCCGTGACGCTGCCCTTCCCCTTCGTCCCCGCCACGTGCACGGCGGGAACGGCGAGATGCGGGTTCTCCAACGCCTCCAGAAGGGCCTCCATACGGCTGAGATCGAACTTGACGCGCGGCCCTCGCGGCCCGCGAAACCGCTCGAAGTCTACCAGTCCCAACAGCATCCCCAGAGAAGCTCTGTAGTCCAACGTCACCTGCCGCGCCCATATGGGGGCGCGCCAATTATACCCCACACGGCTTGAGTGGCGAGCAGGACGTCGGGGGAACGGGTCACGGATGGCGGCGGAACCTTACCGCGCCATTATTCTATGGTCGGAGAAGGGGAAGGAAGAAGGCGCTTCACGAACTCGTGCACCTCAACCCTTCCTTCCGAAATCTGAAAGTCTTCCATGAAGCCATGATAGAAATTGGCATGAAACATTTCGGCGGTTCGGAAACCGGTGCGTATGAATTCGTCACCTCGTTGGACAGCAAGCCGTTTTGCAGCTATCTGCATCTCACGGTGATTCCTGCCTATTTCACCGTTTGCCTGCATCACGGCCATCAGCGCGTGCGTCGCCGCTCCCCACAGCTTCTCCGAAGCCTGGTACTTGTCCCCCGCCTCAAATTCTTGGTCAGAAGCGATCAAGAACTCCTTCGCCGTCTGTATGTGTTCGTTAACGTCCATCAATCAATCCTCGTAGATAATTGGAGGGTTGTCCAACATCTCAGACATATCCTAAACCGTTGCGGACTCTACGGCCAGTTCCGGCACAATCCGGGCAAGAATTTCCTTTAATTTTTCCCTATCATCTGCAATCTGCCAGTCTTCCATGAATCCGAACTGCGAGTTGTAGTAGAAGTTTTCGGCGATTACGAAGGCTAAGCGGATGTGTTCGTCGCCCCGCTCGTTCGTCAGACGTCTTACGGCCATTGAGAGCTCTCGATTGACTTTGCTGATTTCCACCTCTTCTTTCATTAAAGTCAAGAGGGCGTGCGTCGCCGCGCCCCAAAGCTTCTTCGACCCCTGCAACACGTCCCCCGCCTCAAACTCACGGTCGGAAGCGACTAAGAACTCCCTCGCCGTCTGTATGTGTTCCGTTACATTCATTATGCGTGTCCCCAAAAAGGTTGCTTACTATTCTACCACTCTCATCCGGCCAGGCGGGGGCAGAGCCGCATGGCGTTCTGGCCGAGGATCTTTCGTTTGGCGGTGTCGGACAGGCCCGGCCACTCCACAACCTGGTCAACGCCCGTCGGCCACGCCGTATCGCCGTGGGGCCAGTCCGTCGCGAACAGGAGCACGTCCTCCCCCACCACGTCAACCACCGACTCCAACGTGGTCTCCCACGTGTCGATGCCGTGGAAGTAGCGACCGCTCTTGACCATCTCCGTCGGCGACCGCTTCAGGTAGGGCACGTGGTGGGGCGAAAGCACGTAGTGGCTGTCGAACCGATCCAGGATGGCGGGAAGCCAGCCCGCCGCCGTCTCCACGACGGCGACCCTCAGCGTCGGAAACTTCTCCAGGACGCCCCCGCCGATGAGCGCGCCCATAGCCGCCATTCCCGCCCACGGATTACCCAAGCCGTGTTGAAGGAACCAAGCGCCCCGCAGGTCGAAGGTGCCTGGGCCGAAGGGAGGCCGCGCCGTGCCGCCGTGAACGAGAATCGGCAGGTCAGTCTCCTCCGCAGCTTCATAGATCGGGTACAAGGCGCCGCTGTCGAGCAGAAGGTTGTCCGGCCCTTGGGGTGAGAAATAGACGCCGACGAAATTTTCGTCTTCCTTCGCCCAACGCCGGATCTCCGCCGCCGCCGTTCGCGCGTCCCGCAGGTTTGCCACGAGGGACCACTTCAGCCGTTCAGGGGCCTGGGAGCAGAAATCGCTCACCCACCGGTGATACGCCTGGTAGAGCGCATTCTCGAAACCCAGGTCGCTCAGGGCGCAATAGCTGGACACGTGGGTGGGATAGAGAACGCCGGCGTCCACGTGGGCTTTGTCCATGTCCTCCAAGCGCGCCTTCACGTCCCAATTCACCTCTGGACGAATATGCGGCAGTTCACCCCGCTCCGGCCTGCCGAAGTTGGGCCGTCCACCGGAACCCGGCTGGAGGATGAACTCTCTTGGCGCAAGACCGAAGGAATCCGCCTGTCCAAGGGCGTTGTCCGACACCACCGGCGCGAGAATGGCGTGACGGCTGGCCGCCAAGGCCCCCTTACCGCCCTGGCTGATATTCTCCTCGATGGCCCGCTTCAGCCGGTCGAAGTCCTCCGCGTAGGCGGGGTCCACGTATCCGTCGTACATCTCGTGCGGACGCTCCATTATGTGGGAGTCCATGTCTATAACCTTCCAGCCGTTCCAAGCCATGACGCGTCACCTTCCGTTTATTGCTGATGATTCCGGTTGAAGGGAAGGATACCCTCCAACGCAGCTAGTCTATGAACGCCCCGCCAACCCTGTCAACGCCGCGCCGCCTCCCTATTGCCCTTCCCCCTTGACGGAGAGCTTTGCGTAACTGCCAAATGAACCATCCACCCCACCCGAATCACCCCCATCTCAATCTTCCCCCATCAAGAGGGAAGAGGTTAATCGCCGCCCTTGGGAGGGTTATGCAAAGGTCTGCCTGATGGGGGAGGTTGGAATGGGGATGACTCCCACTCAATGATCCCGAATGTGCCTCGGCATTCGTCCCAAGAGCATCTTCATTCCGTCCCCCCACCTCACCCGACGCACGTAGGTTATGTTGCCGTTTACCTGCCTCGGGCTGAATCCGAATATGCCGGGAATCGTGTCCGACTCCGGGTAGTTCGGCACCCGCAGCATCGCCAGCTGGTCCTTGGTCACCGGCGGCTTGGAAAACAGCTTCTCCGTCAGCCAAACGGGGAAGCGCATAAGGGCGACGGGGACATGCAGCTTCCAACGCCTTACACCCATAGTAAACGCCACCTGGTCCACAATCTGGTCGTAGGTCAGGCGATGAGGGCCGCCGATTTCCACCCTTCGATTCCGCAATCGCGGATTATCGACGGCGTTCGCCGTGCATCTCGCCACGTCGTCCACCGAAACGGGCTGAAACTCGTTCTTGCCGTTGCCAATCACCGGCACCAGGGGCATGGTTCGAACCAGCCCCGCCAGGGCGTTCATAAACTCGTCTCCCTCGCCGAACAGCAGGGAGGGTCGCAGAATCGTGTAGGGGATGCCGCTGCTGAAAACCAGCTGCTCCGCGACCCACTTGCTGTACAGGTATCGCATGGCAGGATTCTCCTGGGCGCCGATGGCGCTCAGATGCACGAACCGACGCACGCCCGCGCGCTTCGCCGCCTCCAGCACGTTGCGGGTTCCTTCCACGTTGATTCTTACGAAGGTAGCGCCGCCTATCTCCTGTATCACCGCCACCAGATGCACAACTTCGTCCAGGTCGTAGAAAGCCGCCCGCAGCGAAGCCGGGTCCGTGACGCTACCGTAGTGAACGTCCACCCGGTCCAGGTCGAACATTGCTTCGGCGCCGGGCGAACGCACCAGGCAGCGCACGTCCTTGCCCCGGTCCAGAAGGGCCTGGACCACCCGCCGACCGAGGAAACCCGTTGCGCCCGTGACCATCACTGTCATAGCGTAGACTCCAACCCTGAAAAACCCATGAATCCAGTGTAACGCACCAACCCCACGCCTACAATCCCTTGTACCTCGCTTCCGACGGATTACCCTATCTTGTGAATTTCACCCCATTTTCGCCTTGACCCGCCCCATCCTTTATACTATGTTTGTCTACGTTGCGCCGCCATGTTCACACATCTTCACGTCCATACCGAATACAGCCTCCTTGACGGCATCAGCCGCATTCCGGATCTGGTAGAACAAACCGCCAAGCTCGGCATGGACTCCCTGGCCATCACCGACCACGGCTCCCTCTACGGAGTGGTGGACTTCTACTCCGCCGCCCTGAAAGCGGGAATCAAGCCGATCATAGGCTGCGAAACCTACGAAGCCAAGGGCAGCCGCCTCACCAAGGACCAAACGGAGAAAAGTCCTCCCCACCTTACCCTGCTGGCCCAGGACAACGTCGGCTACAAGAACCTCCTGCAACTGGTCAGCAAGGCTCATCTGGAGGGGTTCTACTACCGGCCCCGCATCGACGACGAACTGCTGCAACAGCACAGCAAGGGCCTGATAGCCCTGTCGGGCTGTCCCAGCGCCAAGATTCCGCGCCTCATCACCGAGGGACGGCTGGAAGACGCCGCCGCCCGCGCGCAATGGTATCGTGAAATCTTCCAGGATCGCTTCTATCTGGAAGTGCAGCAGCATCAGGGCGTCCCCGGCCTGGACGAAATCAACAAGGCCCTGGTCGATATGAACCGGGAGATGAACATCCCCCTGGTGGCCACGAACGACAGCCACTACACCCACAGGGAAGACCACCACCTGCAGGACCTCCGCATCTGCATTCACACCAACACCACGATCTACGACGAATCGCGCCTCAAGATGGAGGACGATTCCTTCTATCTCAAAAGCCCGCAGGAAATGACCGCTCTCTTCACCGACTTCCCTGACGCCGTCTCCAATACCCAGCGAATCGCCGAATCGTGCGACGTTTCCCTTGAGTTCGACAACCTCCACCTGCCCAAGTATCCCGTTCCCGGAGACGGCGACGCCGACGAATTTCTCGCCAAGCTCTGTTGGGACGCCCTGCCCCGCCTCTATCCGAATCTTACGCCGGAGGTGGAGAACCGACTCAAATACGAACTGGAAGTCATCCGGCAGACCCGCTTCGCCAACTACTTCCTGGTGGTGTGGGAAATCGTTTCCTTCGCCCGCGAGCGGCGCATACTGCTGGCCGTCCGGGGCAGCGCCGCCGCCAGCCTGGCCCTCTTCTGCCTGGGCGTCACCGACGTGGACCCCCTGGAACACAATCTGGTGTTCGAGCGCTTCCTGAACGTGGAGCGCAAGGAGATGCCGGACATCGACATGGACTTCCAGGACGACCGGCGGGAGGAGATAATCAACTACGTCACGCATCGCTACGGTCAGGACAAGGTGGCGCAGATAATCACCTTCGGGACCTTCGGCCCCAAGGCCGCCATCCGCGACGTGGGCCGCGCCCTCGGCATGGGCTACGCCGACACCGACCGAATCGCCCGTCTCATCCCCTTCAAGGTCAAAAATCTCACGGAAGCCGTCCACATCACCCCTCAACTGAAGGAGATGTACGAACAGGACCCCGCCGTCACCGACCTGGTGGACAAGGCCGTCGGGCTGGAGGGCATCGCCCACCACGTCAGCACCCACGCCGCCGGCGTCGTAATTTCCGAAGAACCGCTTACCGAATACATAGCCCTACAGCGTCCCGCCCGAGGCGGCGAAGAGTCCGAAGTCGCCATGACCCAGTTCGCGATGGACCCCATCGCCAAGCTGGGCCTGCTGAAGATGGACTTCCTCGGTCTAGCCAACCTGACCATCCTGGACAGAACCCTGAAGATGCTCAAGCAGACCCGAAACCTTGACATCAGCCTTGAGCAGATTCCCTGGGACGACAAGAAGACTTTCGACCTCCTTTCCTCCGGCAAGACCAACGAGGTGTTCCAGCTGGAAAGCGCGGGGATGCAGCGCAACATTCGCGAGTTGAAACCCTCGTCCCTAAGCGACGTCGCGGCGATGATTGCCCTGTACCGGCCCGGCCCGATGGAGCAGATACCCACCTTCATCGACGCCAAGCACGGGCGCTCTCCCGTCAAGTCGCCCCATCCGAGTCTCGACGAGATTCTGGCGGATTCCTACGGCGTAATCGTCTTCCAGGATCAGGTGCTACGCCTGCTACAGACCTTCGCGGGCTACTCCCTGGGCGAAGCGGACATCGTCCGCAAGGCTATGGGCAAGAAGATTCCCGAACTCATGGCGCAGGAGGAGCAGAAGTTCATCGACGGCGCTATGGGGGAGGGGTACACTCGTCAACAATCCCAGGAAATCTTCAACCTGATAGAACCCTTCGCGGGCTACGCCTTCAACAAGGCTCACAGCGTCAGCTACGCCCAGATTTCCTACTGGACCGCCTATTTCAAGGCCAACTACAGCCTGGAATATATGGCTTCCGTTCTCAACTCCCGGCGGGACCATCCTGATAGAATGGCCAGCGCCATCAACGAGTGCCTGCGGATGGGCATTCCCGTGCTGCCGCCGGACGTGAACAGGAGCAGCGTGGAGTTCACGATTGATAAGAACGGCGGTGAGCAGGAAGGGATCCGCTTCGGCCTCTCCGCCATCAAGAACCTGGGCGAAACCGCGGTGGGGCCTCTGGTAGAGGAGAGAACCGGCAAAGGCCCCTTCAATGGGCTGGCCGACCTGGTGCGAAGGGTGAATCTGGGCGGGCTGAATCGCCGTTCGTTGGAGAGCCTGATTAAGGCCGGAGCCTTCGACAGCATGGGCCGTCGCGGCCCCATCCTGAACGCCGCCGCGTCCATTCTTTCGCAGTCACAGATGGAGGCGAGAATCCGTCAGACCGGGCAGACCAGTCTATTCGGCGGCGGGAACGCGCCCGCGGAAGAATCCATCGTATCATTCAACCTGAGCGGCACTGACGCTGAAACCTTCGAGAAAGTCGCGTGGGAGAAGGAGCTGCTCGGCGTAGCAATTACATCCAACCCTCTCCAGAAATTGCTGTCGCACGTGCCTCCCGGAGTCATCGCGTCCCTGGACCGGATGGACACCGGGATGGAGGGCAGCAAGGTCACGATTCTGGGGCAGCTGTCGACGGCCCAGCAGAGGCTCACGAGAGACCAGCGGCCCTTCCTGAACGCCTCCATCGAGCTTCTTGGAGGCAGTTTGGAAGTGATCGCCTGGCCCGCCGTGCTGGAACGCACCCAGAGCCAATGGCAGGAAGGGAAGCTGCTGGAAGTGGAGGGCAAGGTGGTGGTTCGAGGGGAAGACATATCCGTGTACGCGAGCAACGTGCGGGAATACGTCCCGGACAAGTCCAGGCGCGCGCGCGCCCCAAAGCCCAGGGCAAGCAACGGCGCGGTCAAACCGAAGCGGCCCGTCGCCGCCAACAGCCCGTCCAGGCCCATCCGAACGCCCTCGGCTGCGGAAGCGGTTCCCAGCAACGGGGTAGTCGCCGACTCCAAATCTTCCTACGAGGCCACGCAGAACTTGACTCTCGAACTGACGATGGCGGAATCCGCCAACCTGAAGCAGGACGAAATCACCCTCAACGACGCCGTCAACGCCATGATGCAATTCCCCGGGGACGACCGCGTTTTCCTGTACATCCTCTCCAACAGCAAGCAGGTGCAGATAGAGATGCCCTTCACCATCGATTTCACTTCCGAGCTTCAGCAGCAGTTGGAAGCGCTTCTAGGCCCTGAAAGCATATCCGTCATCCCCAACGGCGACGGCGCCTAAGACCTCATGCACCCATCAAGAAGCAGCCGACAGCCATGAACTGGGTTGTTCTCACCACCGCGCCCAACGAATGGTCCGCCCACATCTGGCAGGGCATCCTGAACGAGGCGGACATTCCCATAGTCATTCGCGGGGGGGACGTAAATCCCTTCCTCGGCTCTTCGCCCTTTCCAGTGCGCCTGCTGGTGAGTGAACACCAGAAGGATGAGGCTTTGGAGATTCTCCAGGAGCAGTTGGGGGAAACGGACGCCTAATCTTCTCCCCGAAGCATAGCCGTTTCCGCCCGCAGCAGCCGCTCCTTCACCGCCAGTCCACCCGCGCCGTAGCCGTGCAGTCCGCCGCCGCTTCCAATCACGCGATGGCACGGCACGACCACCGGCACCCGGTTACGCGCCATCGCCTGCCCCGCTGCCCGGTACGCTCCCGGTCGGCCTGCCGCGGACGCCAACCATGCGTAGCTTCGCGTCTCTCCCAACGGGATTTGCAGGCAGGCCTCCCACGCCGCACGGTGGAAGGGCGGCGCTCCTTCCATGTCCAACGCGATTCCGTCCAACGCCTTGGCGTCTCCGTCGAAGAAGGCCAGCAGCGATTCCCGGACTTCGGCGAGCGCCGACGGGTTCTGCGACGCTCCGTTCAAGTGAAGCGACACGCCTTCCACGGCCTCAGCGGGCGACGCCCGCATGGACCCGTAGCGCAACCCCTTCTCCGAAACCACGGCGGCGTACCATCCGAAGGGCGTCGAAAAAACGTCGTAGTGCAACTTCATTGCAAAAACTAAGTCGATATATCTAAAGCAGAGGATTATGAACCAAGACGACGAACCATATCCAAAGCTAACTTCAGAGGTTCGAGTTGCCCGGCTTAGACCCGTTGATTAGGAGAGATTTGATGACATCCAGTTCATCTACTACTTGCCCGAACTTCTCGTTCATCCTCTGCTCCAGCCGTTCCAAGTCCTTCTTGGTTGCGAACTCACCGAGGTCGTCCTTGATAACGAGTTGGCTGAGGCGCGGGTCTCTCATAGCGACCCTCCGTTAATGATGTGTTGATACTAACCCCTGACTCATGCCGCCGTCAACACGAGCGTTTACAATTCTACCGCATGCGGCGCAAACCTCAACCGCCTCGCTTCTTATTCTGAGGCCCCAAGAATCTCTCCTCTGCGATTGACTAAAGTCCCATTTCCGTTTAATCTGAAATCAGCCGCGACGCGACAAGGCTGGGGTTTCGCCCGCGCAAGGAGGACGACATGGTACCGGACGTAAGACTCACAGACGTGACGCGCGAAGACGTGGAGCGAATTGCCGGTTGGCTCCAAAACCCGGAAGTCGCGACTCTGTGGTACGGCGCCGACGACGACGGCGAGCCGCTCCACATCGGCTACTCGCCGAAGACCGCCATGCAGGCGGGAGACGATGAATGGGAGCGCATCTTCAACGACCCGGACAGGAAGATTTTTTCCGTCTACGACGCGAATGAGGGGCACATCGGGGAAGCCCAGATGCTCATCGAGGCGCCCCTGCACGAGGCGCAGTTATTTCTTATCATAGGACGGCAAGACCTCTGGCTGCACCACTTCGGGTCGGCGGCGCTGCTGGAACTTCTGGACGTGACTTTCTCCACCTACAAGCTGCACCGCGCCTGGGTGGACGTGCCCGACTACAACATCCACGCGCGGCATATGTGCGAGCGGCTGGGGTTCCTGCTGGAAGGCCACCTGCGGAGCACCCACCCGAAGGACGGGGAATGGTACGATTCGACGGTGATGGGACTGCTGGAGCGGGAGTATTTCCGGCGTCGTCCTCGTCTCATGGAAGAGGCGAAAGTGCCCGTACCGGACTAACCCACCGCCCAATCCGCTCGACCCTTCGACAGGCCCTTCGACAAGCTCAGGACAGGCTCAGGGTGAGCGGATATGCATCCTACCAGCGCCCTACGTAGCCCTTCGACAGGCTCAGGGTGAGCGGGTATAAAGCCGACCAGCGCCTTACGTCCTAGCCCTGCCTCGACGGATGCCTCGTCCTGGAAGCGCCCCTGTGTGCGCCGACTCCCGCACCACCACCTTCCCGTTGACAATGACGTAGTCGATTCCCACCGGAAACTGCTTGGGACGCAGCTTCGTCGCCGGAGCCTTCACCGTCTTTGGGTCGAACACGACGATGTCGGCCCGCATTCCGTCTATGAGCAGCCCCCGGTCGGGTATGCCCATCCGCTGCGCGGGGAAGGACGTCATCTTCCGTATGGCCTCCGGCAGTCGCAGATGCCGCTCCGCTCGCACGAACTCCGCGAGCACCACGGGGAAGCAGCCGTAGCTGCGGGGGCTGGGGTACTCACCCAAGAGTATCGCGTCGCTGGCAATCATGCCGCAGGGGTGGGACACGAAGTCCGGCAGCGTTTGCGGATTCGTCCCCAACCCCACAATCGAAACACCCAGCCGTTCCTCCACCAATAGATCGAAAAACGTCTCCGCCGGGTCATTGCCTCGAAGTTCTGCGATGTCCACCGGACGATGCCCTTCGTAGACCTTATTCTCCGGCTGAGTGAAGTGGGTCAGCCAGCTTTCTTCCAGACGGACGGGCGAAATTTCCCGCTTCATCCTGGCGCGCGCCTCCGGGTCTTGCAGGGCCGCCATGAGCGCCTCCGGCCCGCCGTCCTTGGCCCAGTTGGGTATGGCGATAGTCGCGCTGGTGCCGGAATACGGGTAGGTGTAGCAGTCGAAAGTAACGTCCATACCTTGCTCCCGCGCGTCGTCCACCAGGTCCAGGTAGTCCCAGTGGCTACCCTCGCCCTGGGTGCTCTGCCGGTAGTGGGTCAGATGCACCGCGCCGCCGCTTCGACGCCCGATGTCCAGCGCTTCGTCCCAGGGGGCCAGCAGATTGACCTTCTTCAAGTCCGTCCGGGTGTGGGTGTGATAGAACCCGCCGAAACGGGCCACCGTTTCCATGAGAGCCGCCAGTTCGTCCGTGTCGGCGTAGGCTCCGGGCGGGTAGTCCAATCCGGTCGATAGTCCCCACGCCCCTTCCTCCATCGCCTCCCGCGTGACCGCCTTCATCTCCTCCAATTCCGACCCTGTGGCCGGCCTGTCGTTCCAGCCCACGCCCCATATCCGAACCGGCGAATTGCCAAGGATGAAGGCGACGTTGACCGACACCTGATTGTCGTACTTCCCCAGCTGTTCCGCCACGGTCAGCCAGTCCGCCGGCAGAGGCGGGTAGCCGTTCAGGCCCGCGTCCAGCCAGATGTAGCGGTGCAGCTCGTCCTGGGTCTTGAAGGGCGCGTGGGAGATGCCGTCGATGCCAACCAGTTCGGTTGTGACTCCCTGACGCACCTTGGGCTCGTGGAGCGGTTCGCCGAGAATCGTCAACCCCGTATGACAGTGCAGATCGATGAAACCGGGGCAGACAACCTTTCCCGTCGCGTCGATGGTCTCCGCCGCCTCCACCGACGAAGCGTCGCTCCGCAGGATGCGCACCGTGTCTCCCTCCACCCCAATGGCGGCGAAATATCCGGGACTCCCTGTTCCGTCGATTACCAATCCACCCTGAATAAGCAGGTCCAGCATCCTTCACCTCCAGCGTCCAAGCAGTTATTCCGGCCTGGCATACCATCATAGCACAGCCGCGCGCGACGCGAACGAGCCGGCGATGTTGACCGTGCCAACGGCTAGGCATATACTTCTCATGTAAAGCAACCCTGTCTCAAAAGGGGGTTCCGTGTTCACTCGCATAATCGTTCCCTTCGACGGCTCGAAGCGTTCGGAAGCCGTCATGCCCTACGTAAGGCTTCTGGCGGGCGCTTACGAATCGGACGTTTCCCTGCTGCAAGCCGTCGAATTTGACGAAAGCACCCTTCCCATCGATTACATCGGGCCAATGGTCGAGATCAAGGCTAAAGAGGCCCGCGATAAGCTCCGGGAGCGCGCCGAGGGCTATCTCTCAGGCATCCAGGAAACCATCGAAGGAATCGAGGTGGATCAGGTCGTCTCCCTGGAGGATCCCGTGGCGGCCATCACCAGCGAATCAAGCAAAGACTTTCTCAAAACCCTGGTCGCCATGTCCACCCACGGACGCACGGGGATAGGCCGCCTAATCGTCGGGAGCATTACGGACCGGGTACTGCACAGTTCCTCCAACCCCATGCTCATCGTCCGTCCTGAGATTGACGAAGACCAGCTTGAACGCGAATCCTGGAGACAAGGGGAGGCCTTCTCCATTCACATCGAGCGCCCCGACATACCGGCTCAGGATTTCGAAGGCGCCGCCGAGGTTGAGACTCTGATTGTGCCTCTGGACGGCTCGGAAACCTCCGAAAGGTCTCTCGCCATGGCCGTGGACCTGGCCGGTCGGATCGACGCCAAAATTCTCCTCCTTCGCATAGCTTCGTCCACCATGCAGATGTCTATGGCCAGCGAATGGCCCGCCGGATACCCGGATATTTTGACTGCGGTGGAGGACGCTTCCAAGGGCTACCTGATGCTGAAAATCGAAGAGATGAAGCAGCAGGGCATGGAGAACGTTGAATACGAGGTGCTTGTGGGAGACGCCGCGGCGAACATCGTCGAGACGGCGGAGCAGCGCCCCAACAGCATGATTGTGATGACCAGCCGGGGGAGAGCGGGACTGGGACGGGCAATTCTGGGAAGCGTGGCAGACCGGGTGGTGACCACGTCCACCGCGCCGGTGCTTCTGGTCCGGCCGGACTGAGCCTACCACGCCCGAATCACCCCCATCTCAATCTTCCCCCTTGAAGGGGGAAGAGGTAAGAGGCCCTCACCCGAACCCTCTCCCAGGACGGGAGAGGGGGTGCTTGACCCTTCCGGGCTCAGGGTGAGTGGCGAGATAGGGGGAGGCCCCTCACCCGAACATTCTGACGAAGAAGCGACGCATTTATACCTAAGCAACCCTGGATTCCCGTTTTCACGGGAATGACGGAGGGTGTGGCGGAAATGACGGAGGGGTGGCGGGAATGACGGTTGTGCAAAGGTCTCCGTCAAGGGGGAAGAGGTTAATCGCCTCCCTTGGGAGGGTTGTGCAAAGGTCTCCATCAAGTGGGAAGGGATAAGATGGATTCCGGCTTTCGCCGGAATGACGGAGGGGGTGGCGGGAATGACGGTTATGCAAAGGTCTTCATCAAGAGGGAAGAGGTTAATCGCCTCCCTTGGGAGGGTTGTGCAAAGGTCTCCATCAAGTGGGAAGGGATAAGATGGATTCCGGCTTTCGCCGGAATGACGGAGGGGGTGGCGGGAATGACGGTTGTGCAAAGGTCTCCATCAAGGGGGAAGAGGTTAATCGCCTCCCTTGGGAGGGTTGTGCAAAGGTCTCCATCAAGTGGGAAGGGATAAGATGGATTCCGGCTTTCGCCGGAATGACGGAGGGAGTGGCGGGAATGACGGTTGTGCAAAGGTCTCCATCAAGGGGGAAGGGGGAAGATGGATTCCGGCTTTCGCCGGAATGACGGAGGGGGAGGGCGGAATGGCGGGAGGTGATTGGTTGAGTGCGCTCGACCCTTCGACAGGCTCAGGGTGAGTGGTGGGGGAGTGGGTCAGGGTTAGCGCATGGGTGGGGGATTTCGCCCTCACCCCGACCCTCTCCCATCCTGGGAGAGGGGGAAGAGGGAAGGGAGTGGACTCGCTAAACCGTTACCCTTCTGTAGAGCCACGTGGTTACAACCATCAAGACCCCTACTGTGGCAATTGTTACCCAGAGACCCGTCAGGATCACGCCCATCTCCCAACCCTCCACCACAATGGCCCGCATGGCCTCAGTTACGTAGGTCACGGGGTTCATCTTCACCGCAATTCTGAACCAGCCGCTCAGGAGTTCCTCCGGCATGAAGGCCGTGGTCAGGAACACGAAGGGGAAGAACAGGACGAAGGAAGATTGGGTCGCCTGGGCGTTCTTCGTCTTCAAGGCAATGATGATGCTGAGACACGCCCAGGCGAGGCCGAAAACGGCGGCGAAGCCCAGAAGCGCCAGCACTCCCAGAAATCCAGTCTTGAAGGAGACGCCAAGAATGAGGGCGATTACCACAATCACCACGCCCTGGAACATGGCGCGGGTGCCGGAAACCAGCAGGCTGCCGAACAGGATGGAAAACCGGTTGATGGGGGCGAGCAGCAGCTTGTCGAAATAGCCGGACATGATGTCCGTCAGCAGGGCGAAGCCGGAATCGCCGCCGCTGAAGACCACCGCCTGCACGATAATCCACGCCACCAGGAAGGCGTCGTAGTCTCCCGTGGAGAAGCCGCCAAGCTGGGTGACCTCCGTGAAGGTGGCCGCGAAGAGCACGTAGAGCACGCCCGAAATGAAGAGGGGTGGAAGGAAGGTGGCCGGCATCATCCAGACCTTCAGGTTGCGTAGATAGATGTAATATGTTTCGCGAAATACAGCCATCGCTATCTTCTGCTGACCCCCATCCACTGGCCCATCACGCGGTTGAACTCGTCGCCACCGGCCTCTTCTTGCCGAATGGTCCGGCCCGTGTGCTTCAGGAACACGTCGTCGAGGGTCGGGCTGGTCAGGGTAAGGTTGACGATGGCGATGTCCTCCTTCGCCAGCGTCTGAAGGAGGGTCGGGATGGCGGCCCCGCCGTCCTTCACGTTCACCGACACGCTGCCGTCGGCGGCGAAAACGTCGTCCACGTACTCCAATGGACTAAGCAACTGCCGCGCCCGTTCCGCCTGGCTATGCCGCTCGGCTTCGTCCTCGCCCGCGACGGTCAGGGCCACCAGGTCGTCGCCCACCTCGGACTTAAGCTCCGACGGTTTCCCTTCCGCCGCAATCTCCCCCTGGTCGATGATGGCGATGCGTTCGCAGAGGTGGTCAGCTTCTTCCATCATCTGGGTGGTGAGGAAGATGGTAATTCCTTCCTGATTCAACTGCTCCAGGTGCTCCCAGATGGCGAGGCGGCTCTGGGGGTCGAGTCCTGTGGTCGGCTCGTCCAGGAACAGGATGGACGGACGATGCACCAAGGCCGCGGCCAGGTCGATGCGACGCCGCATCCCGCCGGAATAGGCGCCGACTTTTCGCTTTGCCACGTCCGTCAGCGCGACCAGTTCCAGGAGTTCCTGCGTGCGAACCTTGGCCTCGCGGCGGCTCATGCCGTAGAGAAGTCCCTGCATCACTAGAAAATCCCAACCCGTAGCCAGGTCGTCCAACCCGACTTCCTGCATGGCGAACCCGATGGCGCGCCGCACTTCTTTGGGGTTGCGCGCGACGTCGTAACCGCCCACCATCGCCCGGCCTGAAGTGCGGCCCAGAAGCGTGCCCAGAATCTTCATGGTGGTGCTCTTGCCCGCGCCGTTGGGGCCGAGGAAGCCGAAAAACTCCCCCTGGTTCACGGAGAAGCTCACGTCGTTTACGGCCCTGGTTCCGCCGGGATATACCTTGACCAGGTTCTCAACCTGAATTATTTCGTTGCTGCTCACCAGAACCTCTTGACTGCAATAATCCGCCGCCACTCCTGGATTATTGTGTGGGGGCGGGTTTGAATCTCTTACCGACCCCTACACCCTAGCCCGCGCCCCTCTTGAACAACGCGAAAAACCTGTCCTGATACCGGTCGAAAAGGTCCCAGCGGTCCAGCTCTCGCTTCAACTCCGACGGGTCTTCTCCGCTCCGTTCCGCGCGGAGGAATAGCGCCTCTATCCGGTGAATGGCCGCCCTTGGAACTTCGTGTCGCGGGTCGGCGCTCAAGAGCCCCCGGCTGCCCAACTCGTCCACGTTCCCCGCAATGGAGGCTATGGTGTATTCGAAGATGAACTTCAGGAGGGAAACGTCCCACAGTTCGTCAACGCCACGAATAACGCAGGAATGACTCTTGTCGCCGCTCTCAAGCTCATTGTTAATCCGCTCGGCCACGTCGCGCGCGGTTCCCTCGACGATGTTCATCTCCCCCGGTTCGTTGGAGTAGCTATAGAGAAGTCCGGGCGAATTGGGGCCGAACTGGCGGGTCAGGTCGTCGAAGTAGCGGTAGGCGTCGTCCCCGAATCCCTCCAACCGGCTCATGTATCCCGGCGTCACCACCGTGGGACGCTTGGCCGACACGGTTCCCTCCCTGACCACGGCTTCCGGCGGGCCGGGAATGACCTCGCTGTAGGAAGGTTCGGTGATGACGTAATAGTCGAGCTTCGTCACGCCGAAGGTCAGGAGGAGCTGCCGCGGCGCCCGCACGACCTCCGTGTTCGCCGCAGCGTTCAGCAGACGCCTCATGTCGCCGTCGTAGTCGCGCATCTGCATGTCAGACCAACTCCATCAGCTGCTTCCTGAAATCCTCCAGATGCTGCTCGTACTGCGAGTCCATCCGGCTGGAAACGGCCAGCCATTGCTGCTGAAATTCCGGCATCGTCTCCACGTTCACCTGCATCGGCTGCGGCGGCTGCCCCATCTGGCGGCCCATCGCCGCCATGACCTGGCTTTCAAACTGCGCCTTCAGCTGCGCGTAGGCCTGCTCTCGCTGCGGAATGCCGAACTGACGATACTGGTCCGTGACGTACTTGATTCGTTCCAGCAGTTCCTTGACACCCGACTTGCCGTCGAGGAGCCTTTGAATCCCCTCCAACACCTTCTCGTTGGTGTAGTTGACCGCGTCGGTCTTTGGCAGTTGCAGGTTGGAAACCAGGGCTTCCATCATGCCCTTGACGAGATAGGCGCGGCGTTGGGGCGGCTCGTTTTCGATGGTCGTGAAGGGGGCGCCCTGGCCCTTGAGGAACAGCCCGGCGAGCCGGCGACCCTTCGGTCCCAGCTCCCATTCCAGTTTCTTTTCTTCCGCCGGCTCCTCCAACCGCATCGCCCGCTCCATCGCCAGCTCGTAGGCGCTCTTCATTCGATTCATTCCGACCTGCATCACAAGGAAACTTATTTGTCCGCCTGATAGTATACACCAACCCGCCGCCGATTCGTGCACCCCGCGCCGATGGGCTTTCGTGGCTGAGGGGGGCGCGGCGGGGCTAATGGCAAAGCCGTTCCACATTCGGTATAATGACATAATATGGATATTGTTGTGTTGAGGCCCTCCCGCGAAGGGGAAATGCGTTCCGAATTGGCATTGCCTCATGGGGGAGGAATAGAGTTTGGTCTGGTGGATGCGGGTCTGGGCGACGGGCCGGGTTTGCTGGAGGAGATAGGCGCGGCGGGCGTCTATGTTTTGGGCGACGGGACGAGGGATCCGGTAAACGGGTTCGCTAGCGGCGGGTCGGCATGGGGTTGGACTGAGGGGCAACGGGGGATATTGGTTCGAGGTTTGGAGTTGGATATGCCGGTTCTGGCGGTGGGGGACGGCTTCCTGCTGCTGAACGAGGCGTTTGGGGGGAAGCTACCTGAAGTTTCGTCAACGGGGACAGGGAATGACGGGGTCACGGGAAAGGCGGCGCGAAGAACGGTATACGTTTCGCCGGGGAGCAAGACGGCGGCGATTCTGGGAGCGGGAGGTTTTTTCAGGCTTGAAGGCGTGGGGCCGCTGCCGAGGTTGACGGAGAGGGAGAGGGCGCCGCGGCTGCTGGCTTCGGCATACGACGTTGAGGACGGGGCGGTGGAGGGGCTGGAGAGCGCGGAGCATGATTGGGTGATTGGGTTTCGGGCGGACTTGAGTTCGGGCAAAGGGCTGCCGAGGGGGTTTGGGGGGATATTTCAGGGGTTTGTGGAGAGGGCGGAGGAGTTTTGGGCGGGGAGGGAATCACCCTCACCTTAATCCTCTCCCTCAAGGGAGAGGAGATGGAGTTGGAAGGGGGAGGGAGAAAGAGGGGACTGGATTCCGGCTTTCGCCGGAATGACGAAGGAGGGAGACGGGGTGAGGGAGAAGATGGATTCCCGCCTGCGCGGGAATGACGGGGGGTAGTTTGGAAGGATGGGTGTGGTCGAGGGGATGGGATCCCGCTTTTGCGGGAGCAAGAGATGAGGGCGGGAGCAGAGAAGGGATGGGAATGATGGGGGAGGGGGAAAGAGGGGACTGGATTCCGGCTTTCGCCGGAATGACGAAGGAGGGAGACGGGGTGAGGGAGAAGATGGATTCCCGCCTGCGCGGGAATGACGGGGGGGTAGTTGGGAAGGATGGGTGTGGTCGATAGGATGGGATCCCGCTTTCGCGGGAGCAAGAGGAGGGGGCGGGAGCAGAGAAGGGATGGGAATGATGGGGGAGGGAGAAAGAGGGGACTGGATTCCGGCTTTCGCCGGAATGACGAAGGAGGGAGACGGGGTGAGGGAGAAGATGGATTCCCGCCTGCGCGGGAATGACGGGGGGGTAGTTGGGAAGGATGGGTGTGGTCGATAGGATGGGATCCCGCTTTCGCGGGAGCAAGAGGAGAGGGCGTGAATGACGAAAGCGGGCGCTCGACCCTTCGACATGCTCAGGGTGAGCGGATGCGGGGATCTGGGTGAGCGGGGGCGGGCGATTGGCCAATCGCCCCTACGGGATATGTTGGTGGGTGGGGTTTCACCCCCATTCCCCGCTTTCGCGAGGACAGGCTCTAACCGTCCCCCGTCGAGGGGGAAGGGAAAGAGGGGACTGGATTCCGGCTTTCGCCGGAATGACGAGATGGGGGGATGGGGGGAAATTCGCTTGTGAGTATGTGGAGGACTCAGGGGCGGGGGTGATAGAATGGGCGAGGGGGAAGTATACATAATCAGTTGGGCGCCGGTTTGGGATTGCGCCCGGTGAGCAAGAGGTGAAGAAGTAGATGGTTACCACGCCTGGAGAGAGAATCCGACCTATACGCATCCATGACGAGATGCGGACGTCATATCTGAACTACGCTATGAGCGTCATAGTGTCGCGGGCGCTGCCGGACGTTCGGGACGGGTTGAAGCCGGTGCAGCGTCGGATTCTGTACGCGATGCACGAAATCAGCCTGGGGCCGACGAATGCACACAAGAAGTGCGCGCGGATTGTGGGCGAGGTGCTGGGGAAGTATCACCCCCACGGGGACAGCCCCGTCTACGACGCGCTGGTTCGGATGGCGCAGGACTTTTCGCTTCGTCACCCGTTGATTGACGGGCAGGGGAACTTCGGCAGCATCGACGACGATCCGCCGGCGGCGATGCGATATACGGAGGCGAGGCTGACTCGCATCGCTCAGGAGATGCTGGCGGACATCCAGTTGGACACGGTGGACTTCGCGCCGAACTTCGACGATTCCATCCAGGAGCCGGAGGTGCTTCCGGCGCGGTTGCCGAATCTGCTGGTGAACGGCGGGGCGGGCATCGCGGTTGGAATGGCGACGAGCATTCCGCCCCACAATCTGGGGGAGATTTGCAACGCCATCCGCTATCTCATAGACAATCCGGACGCCTACGTGGAAGACCTGATGAAGGTGGTTAAGGGGCCGGACTTTCCGACCAGGGCGATGGCGTTGGTGGGGAAGGACCGGGAGTTCGTGAAGCAGATGTATTCCACGGGCCGGGGCCGGGTGGTGATGCGGGCGAAGGTGGACATCGGGGAGTTGAAGAACGGGCGCTCCCAGATTGTGGTGTCGGAGCTGCCGTACCAGGTGAACAAGGCGAATCTGGTGGCGCGAATCGCGCAGATGACGCGGGACAAGAAGATCGAGGGGATTTCGGACATACGGGACGAGTCGGACAGGAAGGGGTTGCGGATAGTGCTGGACTTGAGGCGGGGAGCGCAGCCGCAGATGGTGTTGAACAACCTGTACAAGCACACGCCGATGCAGTCTTCCTTCAACGCGACGATGCTGGCGTTGGTGGAGGGGCAGCCGCAGGTGTTGAACCTGAAGCGGATGCTGCAACTATTCATAGATCACCGGCGGGTGGTGGTGGTGCGCCGGACGGAGTTCCTGCTGAAGCGGGCGAACGCGCGGGCGCATATTCTGGAGGGGCTGCGAATCGCAATCAAGTTCCTGGACATGGTCATCAAGCTGATACGTGGGGCGGAGAACGTGGAGGCGGCGCGGGAGAGTCTGATGGTCGAGTTGGGGCTGACGGAGGAGCAGGCGCAGGCGATTCTGGACATGCAGCTGCGGCGTCTGGCGGCGTTGGAGCGGCAGAAGCTGGAGGACGAATACGAGGCGCTGCTGGTGACGATTGGGGAGTTGGAGGAGCTTCTGTCGGACCCGGGGAAGGTGTTGAGTCTCATCAAGGAAGAGACGCTGGAGTTGAAGAAGAAGTACGCGAATCCGCGGCGGACGAAGATAATCCGGGACGAGCCGACGCAGATTTCGTTGAGGGACCTGACGCAGCATCAGGAGGTGGTGATAACGATAAGCCGTCGGGGGTACATCAAGCGGATGCCGACGGCGACGTACCGGTCGCAGCTGCGGGGAGGGAAGGGGAAGCGGGGGATGACGACGCGGGAGAGCGACGCGGTGCAGCATCTGCTGGTTTCGGACACTCACGACATGCTGTTGTTCTTCACGAACACGGGTAGGGTGTACCGGCTGGACTGCTTCGAGATTGTGGGGGATACGTCGCGGACGACGCGGGGAACGCCGCTGGTCAATCTCATCAACCTGACGCCTGGAGAGCGGGTGACGGAGGTGGTGTCCACGTCGGAACTGGACCTGGACAGCAAGTACGCGTTGGGCACGCGCAAGGGGAAGGCGAAGATACTGGAACTGAAGAATCTGGCGAATCTGAGGAGCAACGGGCTGATAATCATGCGGCTGGACGCGGGGGACGAATTGATATCGGTGCGGGAACTTCAGGAGGGTGCGGAGATAATACTGTTCACGGCAAGGGGGAAGTCGATACGCTTTCCGATAAGCGAGCAACTCGTCAGATCCCGCACTGCCGGCGGGGTGAAGGGGATTCAGTTATTGGAAGACGACGTGGTTGTGGGGATGGAAGCTATCTTGCCGAAGGATAAGATTCTGATTATCAGCGCCAATGGCATCGGCAAGCTGATGACGGTCATCAAGAACAGGACGCAGCAGAGGGGAGGGCAGGGTGTGATTTCCTTCCGGGTGACGGAGAAGACGGGGCCTGTGGTGGACGCCAGGGTTGTTAGGGAGGGAGAGGAAGACGAGATATTCGTGGTCTCGGAGAAGTCGCAGGTCTACCGGACGAATCTGAAGGGAATAACTGAGTATAGCAGGACGGCGGGCGGGGTGATTATCTGGAGGCCGGGGGATGACGACCAGGTGGCGTCGATTGCGTGCTTCAAGAATGGGCACAAGAGGGCGTAGGGGGATCACCCCCATCCTAGTCTTCCCCCGTCAAGGGGGAAGGGATAAGGGGGGATGGGCTCTCGCTTTCGCGGGAGCAAGAGAGGGTGAGGGGGGGATTTCATCCCCATCCCTTCGACAGGCTCAGGGTGAACTGGGGACATCACCCCCATCCTAACCTTCCCCCTTCAAGGGGGAAGGGAGAAGAGGGGAGGGGGTTATTCGAAGGTCTCAGCAAGGGGGAAGGGGAAGAGGGGACTGGATTCCGGCTTTCGCCGGAATGACGGAGGGGAAGGGGGGGAAGGGGACGCTCGACCCTTCGACAGGCTCAGGGTGAGCGGGTTGCTGTATGTCTCAGGGTGAGCGGGGATTTCAGCCCCATCCCTTCGAGAGGCTCAGGGTGAGCTGGGGACATCACCCCCATCCTAACCTTCCCCCGTCAAGGGGGAAGGGATAAGAGGGGGTTAGGGGTGGTTGAGGTTGGTGAAGTGGCTTTCGTAGTAGAGGAGGGGGTTGGCCTTTTCTCCGAGGGACATTTCGTCGACGGAGCCTATGTAGATGGTGTGGTCGCCGTGGACGTGGGAGTCGACGACGCGGCATCCGAAGTAGGCCATTGAGCCTTCGATGATGGGGAGGCCCATTTCGCTGATGCGGTGGGTGAAGGGGGCGCCGATGCGGTCCTGGGGCTTGCGGGCGAAGTAGGCGCCGATTTCCTGCTGTTCCTGGCTTAGGATGTTGACGCCGAAGGCGCCGAGGGACTTGATGTATTCGTGGGTGTGGGTGTGGAAGGCGACGCAGACGAGGGCGAGGGGCGGAGTCAGGGATACGGAGGTGAAGGAGTTGGCGGTCATGCCGTGAAGGCTGCCCTCGTGGTCCAGGGTGGTTACGATGGTGACGCCGGTGGCGAAGCGGGCCATGCCGCCCCGGAAATCATCTTTGGTTACCATAATTCCCCCCGTTCGGCGGTTGGGATACCTATTTTTGTATCAACGGGAAGGTTATGTCAACGGGAAGGGGGTGCGGGTTTTGGCGGGTTGTGGGTTGATTTGAGGGGAGGGGACTGGATTCCGGCTTTCGCCGGAATGACGGGTGGTGGTTGGGGGGAGGGAAAGAGGGGAGGGTGGTATACTTGCGCGGCGGCGATGGTGGGGGAGAGTCGGTGGTTGGCAAGGAGGAGGTCGCTCGACCCTTCGACAAGCTCAGGGTGAGCGGTGGTGAAGCGGGCTTTAGTTCTCGGAGGAGGGATTTTTGTGGAGTTGTTGAGGAGTTTGCAGTTCGTGCCGGGGAATCGGCGGGATATGTTGGAGAAGTCGCGGGGGTTTCGGGCGGACGCGATTGTGGCGGATCTGGAGGATTCGGTGCCGCCGGATGAGAAGTCGGCGGCGAGGGAGTTGGTGGCGGAGTTGGTTCCGACGCTTTCGCAGATGGGGCAGAAGGTTATGGTGCGGGTGAATTCGCTGGACACGGGGAGGACGGCGGAGGAGTTGCGGGCGGTGGTCTCGCCTGAGTTGTACGGGGTGAGCTTGGGGAAGGTGGATTCGCCGTGGCACGTTTCGGAGTGCGCCAGGCTGTTGAGCGTGGAGGAGACGCGTCGGGGGATGGGGGAGGGCGCGGTTAAGATCATTCCGTGGATAGAGAGCGCGGCGGGGGTGTTGTCGGCGTCGGCGATTGCGGCGGCTTCGAGTCGGGTGGTGGCGATGGCGTTCGGGGCGGAGGATTTCACGAATGACATGGGGTTGCAGAGGACGGAGGGAGGGGAGGAGGTGGCGTTTCCGCGGGCGATGATTCCGATTGCGGCGCGGGCGGCGGGAATCGTGGCGTTGGACACGCCGTACGTGCGGTTTCGGGACGCGGAGGGGCTGCGTCGGGAAGCGGAGTCGGCGGCGAGCTTGGGATACAAAGGGAAGTTTTCCATTCATCCTGCCCAACTGGAGACGATAAACGAGGTGTTTACGCCACGGGAGGAGGATTTGGAGTACGCCCGTCGGGTGGTAGCGGCGTGGGAGGAGTCGACGGCGCAGGGACGGGGGGCGTTGGCGCTGGACGGGGAGATGGTGGACGTGCCGGTGGTGAAGCGGGCGTATAATTTGCTGGCGCTGGCGGCGGAAATTGCAAGGATGGAGGAGCGATAGATGATTACGGTGACGACGGAAACTGTGACGGGGAAGCGGGTTGTGCGGGTGTTGGGGATGGTGGAGGGCAGCACGGTGAGGGCGCGGAATCTGGGGCGGGACATCGTCGCAGTCATCAAGAGCCTGTTTGGGGGAGAGATTGTCGAGTATTCGGAGTTGCTGGCGGAGGCGCGGGCCGAGGCGATGGGTCGGATGGTGGAGCAGGCGGAGGGCATGGGGGCCAACGGGGTGTTGAACGTGCGGCTGGCGACGTCGGTGATAATGAGCGGGGCGACGGAGCTTTTCGCATACGGGACGGCGGTGATTTTGGAGGATGAAGAGACCAGTGAGTGACCTGATAATTCTGGAGGGGATGCAGTTCTACGGCTACCACGGGCGGAACGCGGAGGAGCGGGTTTTGGGTCAGCCCTTCGTGGTGGACCTGGAGGCGGAGATGGACCTGTCGGCGGCGGGGGCGTCGGACGACATTTCGGACAGCGTCAGCTATACGGACCTGTATCGGGTGGCGAAGCGTCACGCGGAGGGGCCGGGGAGGGATCTGGTGGAGGCGGTGGCGGAATCTATTGCCAGCGAGATTTTGAGTTCTTATCCCGTTGAGAGCGTGAGGGTGCGGGTGATGAAGGCGCGTCCGCCGATTAAGGGGGGAGTGCTGGCGGGAGCGGGGGTGGAGGTTTTCCGGCGTCGAGAGGGTGGGTAGGGGATGATTGATTTGACGACGGAGTTGGCGTTGTGGCAGCTGGCGGCGATGTCGGCGATTTCGCTGGCGGTGGGGTTGCTGGGCGGGTTCGTGGGGCTGGCTCTGGGGACGATGCGGCTGCCGGGGCTGCTTCTGATGGGGGTGAATCCGCAGGTCGCAGCGGGCACGAACATCCTGACAAGCGCGTTGTCGGCGATGGCGGGGGGTTATCGGCACGTGACGGAGGGGCGGATTGATTGGGGGGTGGCGCTGTGGTTGGGGGTTCCGTCGATTGTGGGAGGGTTCCTGGGCGGGTTCTTTGCGGGGAGTTTTCCTTCGGGGCTGCTGATTGCGGTGGCGGGGGCGCTGGTGCTGTGGCAGGGGGTGGAGTTCTTCGGGCTGGCGCGTCGGCTGGCGCCGGCGGGAGAGGGTGGGGAGGCAGGCGGCGTCAATGAGGGAGAGCCGGGGTTGACGGGGAGCAGGGGGGCGTTGGCGGGAGCGGGAGGCGCGGCCATCGGGCTGCTGGGCGGGGGCGTGGGGCTGATTCTGGGGAGCTTGCGGCTGCCGTTGATGATTCGGATTTTGAAGATTGGCCCTCGCCAGGCGGCGGGGTCCAACCTGGTGGTGGGCGCGGCGTTGGGGGTTTTCGGGTTTGTGGGACACGGGATTCACGGGGAGGTGGACCTGCCTCTGCTGCTGGCGATGGCGTCGACGGGGATGCTCGGGTCTTATTTTGGGGCGCGGTACACGGGGCGGGTGAGTGTGCGGAGTCTGGTGATTGTGCTGGCGTGGGTGCTGCTGGCGGTGGGGGTGATTCTGGTGGTGCGGGGAGGGAGGGATTTGGTGGGTTGGGTTTGAGGGATGGCTGACGGGGAGTCGGTTTGAGAGAGGGGCGATTCGTTTTTTAGATCTCATGCGTGGGAGCGATTCGTTAGAGAAATCGAATTTGTGCCTAAAATGATTCGTTTCGGGCATGATATTCGTTTCAGAAAATTTTTTGCCGGCGAAGTTAGATTTATTCATGGTTGTGCGTAGATGGAGCGGGGTGGGTTTTTGCGGGTTTGTCGAAGGCATGGACGGGGTGGAAGGGGAGGTTTGGGGGTATTTGATTTTTGGCGTATTTCGTCTATATGTTTCATAGAAGGGATGGTAGCATGGGGAGGGGGTTGGTGGCAAGGGGGTTTTGGCAATTTTGGGGGGGACGTGCCCTCACCCCAGCCCTCTCCCAAGATGGGAGAGGGGTAAGAGGGGATGGATTCCCGCGTTCGCGGGAATGACGGAAAGTGGGTGATTCGTTGGCGATGGGGTTGTAGGGGCGACCGGTCGCCCCTACAGGTGGTGGGAGACTGCTCGACCCTTCGACAGGCTCAGGGTGAGCGGGGGGATGTGGGGAATTGGGTGGGAGAGGTGTTGGTCGCTAGAAATCAACGCCTGTTCAGGATGTCAGGGCGTCCATGTTTTTTGTTCCAACGCCTAACTATTAGCTTTAATTTGTCCTCTAAACGCTTCGCCGTTGCTTTATCCGATACTGGAAAAATGGCGAACCATATTTCGTCTATTCCGAACTTTGCAAAGTCCTCACCATCCCTCACTGCTAGTGGTGCCTTGTAGTGAGTTTTGGCGTACTTTACGATCTCGTTGGTACTCTGATTGTTGTTGATTTTTGATCTGACCCTTTTTTTACTTGGGCCAAAATTCTTGTAGTGTCGCAAAATGAGACTATCGAATTTATCGGGTAACTGCTTCCATCCTCCATCAACATTTGCTAGTTCGTTCTTGGTAAGCCAAGTAGCTATGGCGCAATGCTTGATTTTGCTGTCTTCCGGATGAAGGGTGGAGTATTTGATTGGTATATATCTACTGCTGAGCCTACCTTTGAGGGTGTTCGCACCAGTTTGGCCAACGTACCGAAGTACAACCTTATCGTAGCTAGATCCCCAGCCGAACAGGTAACAGCCGGGGGTATCTAGCTGCGTCTTCTTGCTGGGGTGGTTAGAAGCGGCGTTTAGGGATTGCCAGTGGATGCGCTGTCCTGTTGGGTTGCACTCAGACCAGTAGTCTTCTTCGGATGCCTTCCGAATCCACTCGTCAAATGCATCGTAGAGGTCGTCTTGGGTGAGTTTCAGCCAATCGTCGCCGAGCATTATGTGTTTGCCTCTCAATTTGGTTGGTGTTGCTTTGAGGATACCAATTAGTTGGTGTTGCTTTGAGGATACCAAGGTTGGGGTGGTGTGTGGGTACGAGGGGAGGGTGGTTTGCGGACTGCTCCTACATTGGGTGGGAAGCACCCCCATCCTAGCCTTCCCCCGTCGGAGGGGGAAGGGATAAGAGGGGACCGCTTGACCCTTTGACAGGCTCAGGGTGAGTGGGGGGCTAGGGTTTGTCGTGGGTGGCGATGGATTCCCGCCTGCGCGGGAATGGTGGGGGGGTGGGAGTCGTTCTACCCTTTGACAGGCTCAGGGTGAGCGGGGGAGTGCCCTCACCCAACCCTCTCCCAGGATGGAGTGCCATCCTGGGAGAGGGTAAGAGGGGGAGTCGCCCCCATCCCCCGCTTTCGCGAGGGCAGGCTCTAACCTTCTCCCGTCGGAGGGGGAAGGGATAAGAGGGGAGGCCGCTCGACCCTTCGACAGGCTCAGGGTGAGCGGATGGGGGATTGGGGTGAGCGGGGTGGTTAGGGTTTGGCGTGGGTGGCGGTGGATTCCCGCCTGCGCGGGAATGACGAAAAGGGTGGCGGGAAAGACGGGGGGGTTAGGGGAGGGCGTGGTGGAGGAGTTGGAGGGGGTGTTGGGGGTGGTGGGTGGTGGCGTGTTGGAGTTGCTGGCGGCAGGAGATGCCGGTGACGGCGATTTCCCAGTCGTCGTCCTTAGATTCTACGAGGGGGAAGAGTTTTTGGGCGCCGATGGCCATTGAGATTTCGTAGTGTTCTTTTTCGAAGCCGAAGGAGCCGGCCATGCCGCAGCAGCCGGTTTTCGCTTCTTCGACGGTGAAGTTGGGGGGAAGGTTGAGGAGGTTGAGGGTGTCGGCGGTTCCGACGAGGGCTTTCTGGTGGCAGTGGCCGTGGAAGAGGATTTTTTTGTGCACGTCGGAGAATTGGAGGTCGAGTTCGCCCTTGCGGTGGAGGTTCATCAGGAATTCGTCGATGAGGAAGGAGTTGGCGGCGACGGACTTCGAATCGTCGTCGCGGAGGATGTCGGGGTATTCGTCGCGGAGGGTGAGGAGGCAGCTGGGTTCGCATCCGACGATGGGTATGCCCTTGGAGGCGTAGGGGGTCAGCAGGTTCACGTTGGAGCGGGCGTTGGCCTTCGCTTCGGTCAGCAGGCCCTTGGAGATCATGGGGCGGGCGCAGCACTGGGCGTTGGCGGGGATGACCTGGAATCCGGCGCGTTCGAGAATCTCGACGGCGGCGACGCCGACGGAGGGGACGTTGTAGTTCATAAAGGTGTCGTTGAAGAGGACAACGGGGCCGCGGGAGGCCTTGGCGGGCGGCGTTCGATTTTCGAACCAGGCGGGGAAGGTTTGACGGGCGAAGGAGGGCAGGGGGCGGTTTTTGTGGATGCCGAGGAATTGGTGGAGCACCCATCGGAGGCCGGGCGTGTGGGAGGCGAGGTTGGCGAGGGGAGCGAAGCGGCTTCCGACGCGGTTGAGTCGGTTTATGTGGGCGAAGAGTTTGGCGCGGAGGGGGGTGCCGTGGGCTTTGTTGTAGTTGTGGAGGAATTCGTATTTGAGCTTGGCCATGTCCACGTTGGAGGGGCATTCGCCCTTGCAGCCTTTGCATTCGAGGCAGAGGTCGAGGGCATCGTAGAGGCGGCGGCCGGTGAGGGTTTGGGGAGGGAGTTGGCCGGAGATGGCGGCGCGGAGGAGGTTGGCGCGTCCTCTGGTGGAGTGTTCTTCGTCGCGGGTGGCCATGAAGGAGGGGCACATTGTGCCGTCGGGCTTGCGGCAGGCGCCCATGCCGTTGCACATATCGATGGCGCCTTCGAATCCGTCTTGGTCGGAGAAGTCGAGTTGGGTGGGGAAGGAGAGGGTGTTGTAGCCGGGGCCGTAGCGGAGATTTTCGGTCATGGGGGGAGTGTCGATGATTTTGCCGGGGTTCATTATGTTCTGGGGGTCGAAGGCTTTTTTGACCCTTCGGAAGGCGTCGTAGATATTGGGGCCGAACATCTTCTCGGTCCAGACGCCGCGGACGATGCCGTCGCCGTGCTCGCCGCTGAGGGAGCCGCCGAATTCCTTGACGAGGTCGGCGATTTCGCCGGCGATGGAGGTCATTGTGTTGAGGCCATCCTGGGTTTTGAGGCTGACGAGGGGGCGGATGTGGAGGCAGCCGACGCTGGCGTGGCCGTAGTAGCCGGCGGTGGTGCCGTGGTTGCCGACGATTTCGTCGAAGCGGCGGACGAATTGGCCGAGATGCTCGGGGTCGACGGCGGTGTCTTCGACGAAGGGGATGGGCTTGGCGTCGCCGCGGACGCTCATGAGGAGGCCGAGGCCGGCTTTGCGGACGGCCCAGACGTTGGCTTGTGAGGCGGCGTCGAGGATGGTAATGCAGTCGTAGCCGAGGCGGCGACGGGCTAAGTTGTCCTTCAGATTTTGGGCCTTCGTAGCGGCTTCCTTTTGGGTGTCGCCGGTGAATTCGATTACCAGGATGGCGCCGGGCTGGCCGTTGACGAAGGTCATGCGGCGGGAGAAGGCGGGGGATTCGCGGGTGCGTTCCAGGAGCATCTCGCCGACAAGCTCGACGGCGGCGGGGCCGTGTTCGAGGATGGCGGGGGTGGCGTCGCAAGCCTCTCCGAGGGTTTTGAAGTGGGCGATGGCGAGGGCGGTGGCCTTGGGCGTGGGGACGAGGTTGATTTTGGCTTCGGTGATGACGCCGAGGGTGCCTTCGGAGCCGACGAGCATACGGCTGAGGTTGACGGGGGTGCCGTTCAGGAATTGGTCGAGGTTGTAGCCGCTGACGCGACGCATGATGTCGGGATAGCGGGCGGTTATTTCGTCGTGGTGGTCGCGGGCGATTTGGGGGATGGCGCGGTAGATTTGGGATTCGAGGGTGTCGGCGGTAAGTTTGGTTTCGAGTTCCTGGGGAGTGAGGTTGGTCAGGCGGGTTTCGGAGGCGTCGGCGAGGATGACGTTCAGGGCTAGGACGTGGTCGGAGGTCTTGCCGTAGATGACGGAGTGGGAGCCGCAGGAGTTGTTGCCGATGCCGCCGCCGACGGAGGCGCGGTTGGCGGTGGAGGGGTCGGGGGCGTACTTGAGGGCGTGGGGGGCGAGTTGGGCGTTGAGGGTGTCGAGGACGATGCCGGGCTGGACGCGGGCCCAGCGTTCGGCGGGGTTGACTTCGAGGAGGGAGTCCATGTACTTGGAGAAGTCGAGGACGATGGCGTGGTTGACGGTCTGGCCGGCGAGGCTGGTGCCGCCGCCGCGGGGGAGGATGGGGACGTTGTTGCGGCGGGCGACGTCGACGGCGGCGAGGACGTCGTCCTTGTGGCTGGGGATGACGACGCCGACGGGTTCCATCCGGTAGATGCTGGCGTCGGTGCTGTAGAGGACTTTGGAGAAGGGGTCGAAGCGGACTTCGCCTTCGACTAGCTGTCGGAGTTCGTGTTCGAGGGCTTGGGTGTCGGCGGCGGGTTTCATTTGGGGATTACTGTAGAGGAGAAGGGCGGTTGGGGCAAGCGGGGGCATCTCATCCAAGGGCAGGTTTGAAACCTGCCCCTACAAGGATGGCCGGCGCGGACTGGATATGGGCGACCCTACGGAGGATTGGGGGGTGTGGTATCTTGTTGGGACTATGGCTAGCGAAGACAGGTATTGTGCAGGGTGCGCCGGGGCGTTGGAGATGAGGTTGGCGCAGGGCGTGAGGCGGCCGGTGTGTTCGCGATGCGGTCGGGTTGTCTATTATGACCCTAAGGTGGCGACGGCGATGATTCTGGCGCGGTGCGGAAGGGTTTTGATGGTGCGTCGGGGGACGGAGCCGGGGCTGGGTTTGTGGAGTCTGCCGGGGGGGTACGTGGATAGGGGGGAGGTGGTTGAGGAGGCGGCGGTGCGGGAGGTGTGGGAGGAGACGGGGCTGCGGGTGCGGGTTGCGGAGTTGGTGGGGGTGTATTCGGAGGCGGGGTCGCCGGTTGTGTTGGTGGTGTATGCGGGGGAGGTTCTGGAGGGGGAGCCGTCGGCGGGGGATGAGGTGATGGAGGCGGGGTTCTTTTCGGCGGGGGAGTTGCCGCCGTTGGCGTTTGAGCGGGACGGGGAGATTCTGGGGGGATGGATGGGGGGATTGTCGGGGAATAGGGAGTGAATTTAACGGTGGGGTGGGTGAATGTCGTGGCGGGTCAGGACGCTTCCAGGAGGGTTGCGCCTTGCAGTCGGGCTAATCTGCGGTCGAAGGTGTAGAGGGGCGTGGCGTCGGCGCGTTGGGCGGCGGCGAGGATTAGGAGGTCGGAGAAATCGTCGGTTGATTCCCGGTATTGAATTACTGCTTCGCGCACATCTTCGGCGTTCTCCAGAACTATGCCGTCTTCTTCCATCAAATCCATCAAATCGTTCGCAATCTTGGCGCGGAAGAATCCGTATGACCTTTCCAAAACCCAGACTACTTCAAGCACTACTTCTCTGCAAATGAAGCCCTGATTTCCTAGAGTCAGATTGCCAATAAGCGACCTGGCCGCTTCAGCCTGTGCGGGAATGTCATTGGCGAAGTACCGTACCAAGATATTAGTATCGAGCGCCAGCACTTTCGCACGCTGCTCTGGCGATGTCCTCGTTCATTTGCTCCAGCGATATGGGTGGACCGTCGTATTTCAGCGAACCAAATAGCTGTTTGAGGGAGCGTACGGGCATGACGCCGACTTCGCCTTCTGAGATGAAAAGGCGCACCTGGTCGCCTGGATGCATGGAAATAGCCTCCAGGGCCGCTTCCGGCAGGACAAGCCGGCCCTCCTTCCCGATGGTTGCCTTGCGCATGGAAACCGGCTCTTTGTCATGCATTTTGGGCCGATCGTCTTTGGGCGATGTTCCATCCGGGCGTTTGACGGGGTTAACGGGCTCGACGCTGACCACTCCTTCTGAGATGAATATGCGAGCCTCACCACCCTGTTCGAGGGAAAGGGCTTCCAGCGCAGATTGGGGCAAGATTATCTGCCTGTCGGGGTCAATGGGCACCTTTGGCGGGCCCTCGTAGGACGGTGTGACGGGGGGCTGTGTCGCAGGACGCACGGACACGGCTGTATCTTTGCCCTCGGACAGGAAGAACCGGACCTTGTCGCCTGGCTTCAGGGAAAGAGCTTTTCTTACGGGTTCGGGGAGGGTTATCCGCCCGTCGGCGGTGATGATGGATTCATGCATGGCAACTCTGTCCAGCGTGGGGGTCTTCTTCTATTGTACGGAATGAGGTGGGGTTGGGGCAATGTTGGGGGGTTAGAGCATGGTTGTTTGGCTGCCGCGGACTGTGACTTTGGCCATTTCTTCGAGGCCTTTGACGTAGGACTGGGTGCCTTCCTCGCCGAGGCCCTTCTGGGCGAGGAGGTAGAAGAATTGGCGGGCGACGGCGGATACGGGCATGGGGAGTTCCATTTCCTGGGAGGCCTGGTTGACGAGGCGCTGGTCTTTGAGCATGAGCTTGACGGAGAAGCCGGGGTTGAAGTCGCGCTGGAGGATGCGGGAGCCGAGGTTTTCGAGCTGCCAGGAGTTGGCGGCGCCGCCGGTGACGGCCTGGAAGACTTTGTCCATGTCCACGCCGGCCTTCGCGCCGAGAAGGAGGCCTTCGCAGACGGCGGCGAGGGTGCCGGCGACCATGACCTGGTTGACCAGCTTGCATACCTGGCCCATGCCGCCGGGGCCGATGTGGATGATGTTGGTTCCCATAGCCTGGAGGACGGGTAGGGAGCGTTGGAAGATTTGGGGTTCGCCGCCGACCATGATTGAGAGGGTGCCGTCGGCGGCGGCCCAGGAGCTGCCGCTGACGGGGGCGTCGAGCATGTGGGCGCCCTTTTCGGCGAGGAGGCCGCCGATGCGTCGGGTGACGGAGGGGGCGATGGTGCTCATGTCGATGACGACGGCGTCGCTCTGGATGCCGTGGATGACGCCGTTATCGCCGAGGACGACTTCTTCGACGTCGGGGGAGTCGGCGACCATGACGATGACTATGGAGGATTGTTGGGCGACTTCCTGGGGGGTGTCGGCGACGGTGGCGCCTTTGGCGGCGGGTTCGGCGGTCTTGCCGCGGGTGCGGTTGTAGACGGCGAGGGGGTATCCGGCCTTGATGAGGTTGAGGCTCATGGGGAGGCCCATGATGCCGAGTCCGACGAATCCGACGGCGGGTTTGTTAGTCATTGCGTGTCCTTTCGTGGGGGAGTGGGGGTTGGGGTGAATGTACCGAAGATGGGGGGGTTGCGTCAATGTTGGGGGGATTTCACCCCCATCCTAACCTTCCCCCGTCGAGGGGGAAGGGATAAGAAGGGGATAGATTCCGGCTTTCGCCGGAATGACGGGAGGGTTAGAGGGGGAAGGGAGAAGATGGATTCCCGTTTTCACGGGAATGACGGAGGGCGGGGCGCTCGACCCTTCGACAGGCTCAGGGTGAGCGGGGGGTGTTCAGCGGTGAGCGGAATGTGTAGGTTGAGGGTGAGCGGGAGAGGGATTCTTCGTCGCGGGGTCTCCTCAGAATGACATGTTTGATTGGGAGGGACCCCCATCCTAACCTTCCCCCGTCGAGGGGGGAAGGGATAAGAGGGGATGGGTTCCCGCTTCTGCGGGAACAAGAGAGGGGGGAGGGGTTTGGTGTGTTAGAATAGGCGGTGATTTTTGGGCGGGAGGTATTGTCATCAAGATTCACGAGTATCAGTCGAAGGAGTTGTTGGGGAGTTTTGGGGTGCCTGTTCCGAAGGGGCGGGTGGCTTCGTCGTTGGAGGAGGTTGCGGAGATATGCGGGGAGTTGGGCGGGTCGGCGGTGGTGAAGGCGCAGGTGTACGCGGGAGGTCGAGGCAAGGCGGGCGGGGTGAGGCTGGTGGATTCGCCCGAAGAAGGTCGGGAGTACGCGGAGGGGCTTCTGGGCAGCCAGTTGGTGACGGTTCAGACGGGGCCGGAGGGCGTGCCCGTGCATCGGGTGTTGGTGGAGGAACCGGCGCAGGTGGACAGGGAGTTGTACCTGGCGTTGACGGTGGATCGGTCGGCGCAGGGGCCGGTGTTTATCGCCAGCGCGGCAGGCGGGATGGAGATTGAGGAGGTGGCGGAGACGCAGCCGGAGGCGATTGCGCGGGAAGGGGTGGACATTGCGGTGGGGTTGCAGGCGTTTCAGGCGCGTCGAATAGCGCGGGGGTTGGGGTTGGACGCAAGGCAGCAGCGGAGCGCGGCCCAGATTATGGCGTCGATGTACAGGCTGTTCATGGAACGGGACTTGACGTTGATTGAGATAAATCCGCTGGTGGTGTCGAAGGATGGGAGCCTGGTGGCGGTGGACGCGAAGATTGATCTGGAGGACGACGCGCTGTTTCGTCATAAAGAGTTGGCGGATTGGGGAGACCCGGAGCAGGAAACGCCGTTGGAGGTGGAGGCTTCCGAGTATGGGATTGCCTACGTGAAGCTGGACGGGTCGGTGGGATGTCTGGTGAACGGGGCGGGGTTGGCGATGGCGACGATGGATCTGGTGAGAGGGGCGGGGGCGACGCCGGCGAATTTCCTGGACGTGGGGGGCGGCGCGGACGAAGCGAAGGTGGCGAAGGCGGTGAACATCATGCTTTCGGACCCGGACGTTGAGAGCATTCTGGTCAACATATTCGGGGGGATACTTCGGAGCGACATCGTGGCGAGGGGAATCGTGCGGGCTTATGAGGAGACGAAGTCGGAGATTCCTTTGACGATTCGTCTACAAGGAGTACAGGTGGACGAGGCGAGGGCGGTGCTGGACGAGTCGGGGTTGAAGGTGTCCTTCGCGGATACGCTGCTGGACGTGGAAGCGCGGCTGGCGGAGTCTCTCGGATAGGTCATGGATTGCGAATAATTTATTGGGTTAAGGAGCGAAATGAGCATACTGGTAGATGAGAATTCGCGGGTGCTGGTGCAGGGGATAACGGGGCGGGAGGGGAGTTTCCACGCGACGCGATGCATGGAGTACGGGACGAACGTGGTGGCGGGGGTGACGCCGGGACGGGGTGGTACGATGTTCAACGATACTGTGCCGGTGTTTGATTCGGTGGAGGAGGCGGTGGATGCGACGGGAGCGGACGTGTCGCTGCTGTTCGTGCCGGCGCCGTTCGCGCAGGACGCGATGATTGAGGCGGCGGATGCGGGAATCGGGTTGATAGCGTGCATCGCGGAGGGGGTGCCGGTGCTGGATTCGGCGCGGGTGCTGCGGTATCTGGAGGGACGGGGGAGCAGACTGCTGGGGCCGAACTGTCCGGGGCTGATTTCGCCGACGGGGAAGTGCAAGGTGGGTATCATGCCGGGGCACATCCACAAGCCAGGTCGGGTGGGGGTGGTCTCGCGGAGCGGGACGTTGACGTATGAGGCGGTGAGCCAGTTGAGCGCGTTGGACCTGGGGCAATCCACCTGCGTGGGGATTGGCGGGGACCCGCTTATCGGGACGAATTTCGTGGACGTTTTGGAGTTGTTCAACGAGGACGCGGACACGGACGCGGTGGTGATGATCGGGGAGATCGGGGGGAGCATGGAGCAGGAGGCGGCGCAGTATATCAAGGAGAATTTCAGGAAGCCGGTGGTGTCGTTCATTGCGGGGGCGACGGCGCCGCCGGGGAAGCGGATGGGTCACGCGGGGGCGATTATCACGGGAGCGGACGCGACGACGGAGGCGAAGAACGGGGCGCTGCGGGACGCGGGGGCGCACGTGGTTCCGTCGCCGGGGCTTATCGGGGCGGTGATGAAGGAGGCGTTGGGTTAGGATGTCTCCGGCGGGCGAACGTTCCTGACGGGGCAGTTGGGCTATGGTCAAGGGCGCGTTAATCGGGTTCGGGTTGAGCATTCTGCTGCTGTTGATTCCGATTGTGCACTTCATCACGGGGCCGCTTGGGCCGTTGATTGGGGGGTACGTGGGCGGGGGAGTGGCGCGGGCGACGCCGGGTCAGGCGGTTGGGATCGGGGCGCTGATGGGGGTATTCATGGCGGCGCCGGTATTGCTGATTGTGTTGGCGTTGCAGTCGCTGGAAGTTTGGGAAGCGGGGCAGGGGTTGTTGACGTCGGTGGCGGGGATATTGGCGTTGTGGGCGGGGTTGTTCGGGGCTGTGGGGGCTTATTTCGGGGGGCGGGCTGGAGGGAGTGGGCGGGTTATCATCATCAGGAATCGGCGTTTGGGCGGGGGTGGGTTTCGTTAGGGTATAATGTGCCTGTGTCCCAGGGCATGATATGAACGCTTTGATATATGGGTAGAAAGATAGGATGAAGACCATAATCACGGGAATTCCGCTGGGGCTGATTGCGGACTTGGCGGCGTAGTCATGGCAACTAGAAATTTCGCCAACCGGACGCTGTATATCAGCGACAACCTGCCCATTCTGGAAAAGATGAACTCCGGGACTGTCGACTTGGTGCTTATTGACCCGCCCTTCAACTCCAAGCGCAACTACCAGGGCGTTGGGAGAGCGTCGAGGGCGAAATTCCAGGACATCTGGAAGTGGAAGAAGGACGTTCATCCCGACTGGATGCCGAAGCTGAGGGAACATAACGGCGCCCTAGCCGAGGTCGTCGAAGCGGCGTACCATGCAAACGATCCCAGCATGGCGGCGTACATAGCCTTCATGTCCATCAGGGTCAGGGAACTTTACAGGGTTTTGAAGTCCACGGGCAGTATGTATCTGCATTGCGACCCCACGGCCAGCCCGTACTTGAGAGGGGTGATGGATGCGTTGTTTGGCTCCGATAACTTCAGAAATGAAATCGTGTGGCGGCGGACGAGGGGACGCTCGGACGCGATTCGGTTTGGCAGGGTCCACGACGTCATCCTTTACTACACCAAGTCTGACAAGTTTACGTGGAACACGCAATATCTCCCCCACGACCCGGATTATGTCAAAAGAGCCTATCGCTACAAGGACAAGTCAGGCCATTATCGATCATCGGATCTTACCGCGCCAGGACACGGCAGATCGGAAGGGGAATACTTTGAGGAATGGCGTGGCGTTACTCCCAGCAGCGGGAGGATGTGGAACCTGCCTATGCAGGGAGGAATGGCGAGCTGGATTGCCGATAACAACATAATTCCCGGATGGCTTGAGATGAAAGGCGTACGTCAACGACTGGACGCTCTCGATGCGGCCGGACTCATCCAGTGGCCGGCGCGAGGCAATGGAATGCCCAGGTTGAAGCGTTATCTTGCTTCTACGAAGGGGTCGGCGGCCGATGACGTAATCGTTGACGTTCGCAGGCTGGAAGCCGCATCTAAAGAGAAGGTTGACTGGCCCACACAGAAGCCGCTGAAGCTGTACAAGCGGTTAATCAGGGCCTCTACTGACGAAGGCGACATGGTTCTGGACGCCTTCGCCGGGTGCGCCACCACCTGTGTCGCCGCCGAGCAGCTGGGACGGCAGTGGATTGGCATAGACATAGACGATGAAGCGGAGAAAATCACCCAGGATCGCCTGCGTCGCGAAACCCGCCTGCTTGAAGACGGGGCAAACCCCGTGTCCGTCCGCCGCGACCCGCCGCATCCGCCGTACATTCCGCCCGATCCTGAGTCGACGCCCACGTTTGAGACGCCGCGCCGGGCGAAGAACAACATACCGATGCCGCCGTTGAGCGAAGCGCGGAAATACCTTGCCTGCCGTGACGGCGGATTCTGCCAGGGCTGCGGGTTCGTGCCGCCGAATGGCTGGCTGGACTACCTTGAAGTGGACCACAAGCTGCCAAAAGCGGACGGCGGCGGCAACGAGTATGGCAATCTGGTGTTGCTTTGCTCTCCCTGCAACCGCAGGAAGGCTCACATGTACACGATTAGCGGGTTGCGGAACGAGATCGTGAAGGCGGGGAGGGTCGTGGAGAAGCGGTGGTGAAGGGGGTGGGTGTGGATGAGCGGGCGGATGGGAATTGAGGGGGGGTAGGATTCACCCTCACCCCTTCGACAGGCTCAGGACAGGCTTAATCCTCTCCCTCAAGGGAGACCTTTGCGTAACTGCCAAATATGCCATCCACCCCACCCGAATCGCCCCCATCCCCCGCTTTCGCGAGAGCAGGCTCTAACCTTCCCCCGTCCAGGAGACCTTTGCATAACTCCCTATTCATCCCAACATTCTGTCAAAGAAGTAGCGTATTTATACCTAAACAGCCCCGCTCCTGGATTCCCGTTTTCACGGGAATGACGGTTATGCAAAGGTCTCCGTCCAGGGGGAAGGGAGAAGATGGACGGGAATGACGGTTATGCAATGGTCTCCTCAAGGGAGAGGTTAGTTCTTTAGGGTTTTGAGGAAGTTTTGGCGGGGGGTGATTTTTTGTTGGCGGGTGGACATTTGGCGGATGGTGACGGTTTCGGATTTTGCTTCGTCTTCGCCGATGATTATTACGGTGGAGACGCCTAATGAGTTGGCGTTTCGCATCTGGCCGCGCATGCTGCGGGTCCAGGCGCCCTGGATGACGCCGACGCCCGCGTTTCGCATGGCGGCGGCGAGTTCCAGGGCGGGCGTCACGGCTTCTTCTCCAAGGGCGGCGATGTAGTAGGTGGGCTTGTCCTCGTCGGCGACTTCTACGCGTTGACTCTGGACGTTCAGGATGAGGCGCTCCATGCCGGTGGCGAATCCGACGCCGGGGGTGGGGCGTCCTCCAAGCTGTTCGATGAGGCCGTCGTAGCGACCACCTCCCAGGATTGTGCCCTGGGCGCCCGCGCCGGGGGGTACGATTTCGAAGACGGTGCGGGTGTAGTAGTCGAGGCCGCGGACGAGGCGGTGGTCTATTGTGTAGGGGATGTTCAGGGCGTTCAGGTAGGATTGCAGACGTTGCCAGTGGTCCTCGCATTCGTCGCAGAGGTGTCCGGTGGACTTGGGGGCGGCTTCCTGGAGGGGGCGGCATGAGTCGCGCTTGCAGTCGAGGAGGCGGAGGGGGTTGTGCTCCCAACGCTGGCGGCAGTCGGAGCAGAGGTTGTCGCGGGCGGGTTGGTAGTAGTCGCGGAGGGCTTCGATGTAACCGGGGCGGCAGTTTGCGTCGCCGATGCTGTTGATGAATAGGCTGAGGCCGGTCAGTCCGAGGTCGGAAACGAGGGACCAGCCCATATCGACGATTTCGGCGTCGGCGAGGGGGGAGCCATCGCCGAGGATTTCGACGCCGTACTGGTGGTGCTGGCGGTAGCGGCCGGCCTGGGGTCTGTCGTAGCGGAAGACGGGGCAGAAGTAGTAGAGGCGGACGGGTTGAGGGAGGCTGTGCATACCGGCTTCGAGGTAGGCGCGGCAGACGGGGGCGGTGCCTTCGGGGCGGAGGGTGAGGGAGTCGCCGCCGCGGTCGAGGAAGGTGTAGGTTTCCTTGTCCATGATGTCGGTGCCGGCGCCGACGGAGCGGTGGAAGAGGTCGGAGGTTTCGAAGACGGGGGTGTCGAGGCGACCGAAGCCGTGGCGACGGGCGAGGGTTGACGCTTTTTCTTCGACGTAGCGCCAATACTTTTGCTCGGCGGGGGGTATGTCTTTGGTGCCTCTAGCTGCCCTGTACAACTGCCATTGCCTCTGCGTCCCGAATGAACGCTATGGTTTCGCGCACGTCGGCGATTATGGCCTCGGCGGGCTCGAGTATGCCGTCGTAGAAACATGCGCCGTGGAGGAAGGATTGGCGGAGGGCGTACTGCAATCGCAACGGCTCGAGGGACGGGTCCTGTCTACGCAGCCGCTGAAGCATCCGCATGGTCTGGCCGGAGGTTCGGGGTTCCCTTCCGGTGCGGGCCAGAATCAGGCCGTCGGTGGCGCGCTTGGTGGCGCCCCACGCCTTTTCGGCGGCGTTGCGTAATCGACCTTGCTCGAGCATCTCCAACGCGTCGTCGTACAGGGTCCTGGCGTCGGCGAATAGAAAGTCTGCCTGGGCGGTTTGCAGCATGGATTCCTCTTTGGTGGGTGTCGATTTTTTGATTGGGTGATGGGGAGAGTATATCACCTGACGGGCCGGGCTTGAAGGCTGGGGAGGGGGGTTGTTGTAGTAAAGATGATTCGTTTCGTTTGGCTTCTTTTTTTCTGTGGTGGGATACAAATGGGGTTTTTATAGCTAATTCGGGGGAAAATGGGGATTCGTTATTATGTTGTGGTGAAAACGAATGGGGGGCTTTTACCATAGATGCAGGGGCGTTGGATGGCGACGAGTCCGGGCGTGGGCTGTACGCAGGAGGGTCAGGGGAGACCTCCGCGAAGCCGTGAATTGCGTATGTATGTTTCATGTCAGGGATGGTAGCAGAGGGTGGGGGTTGGTGGCAAGGGGGAGTTGGCAGTTTTGGGGGGGAATCACCCCCATCTCAATCTTCCCCCGTCGAGGGGGAAGGGAGGAGAGGCCTCCAGCATCCCACCCCTGGATTCCCGTTTTCACGGGAATGACAGGTGGGGTGCGGGAATGACAGGTGGGGTGCGGGAATGACAGGTGGGGTGCGGGAATGACAGGTGGGGTGCGGGAATGACGGAGGAGAAGCAGGGAGGACGGATGGGGTAGGCGGGTTCGCGAATGGGGGGACGCTCGACCCTTCGACAGGCCCTTCGACAAGCTCAGGACAGGCCCTTCGACAAGCTCAGGACAGGCCCTTCGACAAGCTCAGGACAGGCCCTTCGACAGGCTCAGGACAAGCTCAGGGTGAGCGGGGTGGGGGAATATCAGGGTGAGCGGGGATTCACCCCCATCTCAATCTTCCCCCATTGAGGGGGAAGAGGTTTTTGGGAGCTCATGAAAGGGTTATGCAAAGGTCTCCGTCAAGGGGGAAGGGATAAGACGCCGCCGCCCCCCGCCGCTCGACCCTTCGACAGGCTCAGGGTGAGCGGGGTGGGGGAATATCAGGGTGAGCGGTTGGGGGTGTAGACGAAAGCGTTGTTGGCTAATATGATAGGGGCATGGTGGTGAAGACGGCAACGGCGCCGAGCCTGAGACAGTTGATTGGGCGGACCAGGAAGTATCTTCCGAAGGAGAAGAACGAACTGGTGGAGTCGGCGTATGACTTTGCGGAGATGTCGCATCGGGGGCAGTTTCGCGCTTCGGGGGGGCCGTACATCGAGCATCCTCTGAGCATCGCGCTGTTTCTGGCGGACTTGCAGTTGGACGCGACCACGCTTTCCGCCGCGCTTCTGCACGACGTTGTGGAGGACTGCGACGTCACTTCTCAGGACATCAGCAGTCGGTTCGGGTCGGACGTGTCCAAGCTGGTGGACGGGGTTACGAAGCTGACGCGGATGGAGCTGGTGGACCTGGCGGAGGCGTCGAGTCAGCCGCCGGAGGACCGGCTGAAGGCGGAGACGCTGCGGAAGATGCTGGTGGCGATGGCGGAAGACGTGCGGGTCGTTCTCATCAAACTGGCGGATCGGCTGCACAATATGTTGACGCTGGACGCGCTGCCGCCGCCGAAGCAGAGGGCGATGGCGCAGGAGACGATGGACATCTACGCGCCGCTGGCGCACCGGCTGGGAATCTGGGATATAAAATGGCGGCTGGAAGACCGTTCCTTCCATTACTTGGAGCCGGAGTTGTATCGGGAAATTTCGGAGATGCTGGCGACGCGGCGGGAGGAGCGGGAGCGGTATATCGAAGATCAGAGGGAAGTCCTATCGGGCGCCTTGGACGAGCACAACCTGAAGGCGCAGGTCATTGGGCGTCCCAAGCACATCTACAGCATCTATCTGAAGAGCAAGAAGTACGAAAGCGAGGGGAAGAGCACTCGCGACATCTACGACCTGTACGCGCTGAGGGTGTTGGTGAAGTCAAAGCCGGACTGCTACAACGCGCTGGGGGTGGTGCATAACCTGTGGAGGCCGATACCGGGGCAGTTCGACGATTACGTGGCGAACCCCAAGGAGAACCTGTACCAGGCGCTGCATACGACGGTGATGTGCAAGGGGGCGACGCCGTTGGAGGTGCAGATTCGCACCCACGAGATGCACCAGCTGGCGGAGTACGGGGTGGCGGCGCACTGGCACTACAAGGAGGGGAACAGCAGCGATTCGAAGTTCGAGCAGAAGATGACGTGGATGCGGCAGCTGCTGGAGTGGCAGCGGGACGTGCAGGGGACGGACGAGTTTCTGGAGTCGGTGAAGACGGACATATTCCAGGACCAGGTGTTTGTGTTCACGCCGCAGGGGGACATTGTGGAGCTTCCGTCGGGGGCGACGCCGATTGACTTCGCCTATCGGATACACACGGAGTTGGGGCATCGGTGCATCGGGGGGAAGGTGAACGGGCGGCTGATGGCGCTGGATTATCAGCTGCAGAACGGGGACACGGTGGAGATTCTGACCACGAAGGTGGCCCGTGGGCCGAGTCTGGATTGGTTGAATCCGAATCTGGGGTATATCCGGACGGCGAGCGCGCGGAGTCGCATCCGGCTGTGGTTCCGTCGGCAGTCGCGGGCGGCGAACATTCAGTTGGGCAGGGAGCTGCTGAAGAAGGAAGCGCGGCGTCTGAACATGAAGATTGACGAGCAGGCGTTGGCGGCGACCTTCAAGATGGACAACGTGGAGGAGTTTCTGATTTCGCTGGCCTCGGGCGGGACGACTATCAACCAGGTCATCAATCGGCTCACCGCGGACGAGCGGAAGGAGCAGGAGCGGCGTTCGAGCAGCCTTCCGCTTACCAGTCCGGGTTCGGGGATCAAGGTGCTGGGGGTGGGGGACTTGCTGACGCGGATAGGGCAGTGTTGCAGTCCGTTGCCGGGGGACAGGATAATCGGCTTCATCACGCGGTCGAGAGGCATCACGGTGCACAAGACAAGCTGTCACAGCGTGCGGAACGAGGACGAAAAGGAACGGCTGGTGGACGTGGATTGGGGAGAGGAGAAGAAGCTGTATCCGGTTCGGATTGAAATCCAGGCGCGGGATCGGGTGGGGCTGCTGAGGGACATCACGGCGCGGGTGTCGGAGGAGAAGGTGAACATCGCGGAGGTGCTGACGGACGAGAGGTCCGACGGGACGGTGACGATTTATCTGACGCTGCACACGACGGGGTTGGAGCAACTGGGGCGGATATTCGCGAAGCTGGACGGGATAAAGGGGATGCTGAGCGCGGGGCGGATAGTGACGGACCCGTTCAGCATATCGAGGAAGTAACCCCTTCCAATGGGGGAACGCATGCTTTATACTATGGGGCGAACATTCATCATCCACGGAGGTAACATTGCCGTCTGAGAAATCCTACCGATCCTCGCTGCGGAAGCAGAAGCGGAACCGCAGCGCGAGGTCGTCCACGAGAACCTACGTAGCCAAGGCCGTGAGGGCCATCGAAGAGTCGGACCAAGACGAAGCGGAAGCGGCGGTGAAGCTCGCGTTGAAGGCGTTGGATCAGACGGCCAGGAAGGGCGTCATCCATTCCAACAACGCGGCGCGTCGGAAGTCGCGGCTGATGAAGCGGTTGAACGCCGCTACCGCAAAATAGCGGATTCGTGATAATTAGTTCCTTTGTCTTGACTAAAGGGTAAGCTTGTGCTATTTTGGAACGAACTAGAGTTTTGAGGGAGGCTCAATGAGGAAGAGAAGCAGGAAAACTTCGGAGAAGCAGCAGAAGATGCTCGCGTTTATTCGCGAGTTCATGGCGGATAACGGGTTCCCGCCGACGGTTCGGGACATACAGTTCGCCTGCGGGATCAGTTCCACGTCGGTGGTTGACTACAACCTGAGGCTGATGCAGCGGGACGGGCTGATTCGGCGTCGGCCTGAGATGGCTCGAGGGATTGAGTTGCTGGACGCGCAGGGGCGGGCCGCCGGCTTTCTGCCCCAGATTCCGGTGATGGGGTACATCGCGGCGGGGGAACCGCTGCCCGGGCCCTCCAGCGAGGGTTGGGACCAGGAGCCGCTGGAGACGATCGAGATGCCGCGGTACATGGCGGATTCGTACAAGGACATGTACGCGCTGCGGGTCAAGGGGACATCGATGATCGACGCGCTGATCGACGACGGGGACATCGTGCTCATCGACCCGAACCATCAGATCAAGAACGGGGACATGACGGTGGCGTGGCTGAAGCTGGAGCAGGAGGCGACGTTGAAGCGGTTCTACAAGGAGGGCCGGAAGGTGCGGTTGCAGCCCGCGAACTCGCGGATGAAGCCGATTTACACGAAGGCGTCGAACGTGGAGACGAGGGGCAAGGTGGTGGCGGTGCTGCGGACGCTGTAAGTCCGGGAAGTGAATTTGGGAGAGCCGCCGCGCCTTTGAGGGCGGGGCGGCTCTTTTTTATTTGGGGGGATGCGCCCCCCCATCCTAACCTTCCTCCGTGGAGGGATAAGAGGTGAGGGCGGCTCGCGAACGGGGTCTACGGGCGGTTGGGCGCGGGTTGCGATGGATTCCCGTTTTTACGGGAATGACGGAGGAGGCGCTCATCCTCCGCTCTACCCTTCGACAGGCTCAGGGTGAGTGGGATTTCACTCCATACGCGACCCGCCGTGGGTTTCCGATTGTGCGGGAACGAGAGAAAGACGAGGAAGGAGGAACGGTGGTGAGGCTCTGATATTCTACGGCTTGGATGGGGACCCGCCGCCGATGCTGCCTATGACGCCGTATCCAACCTGCACCGACCATACGTCGATGGCGTCGGGGCACTGCTCACGCAGACGCCTGGCTGCGGTCAGAAGATCGTCAGAGACGGCCCAACTCCCACTTGCAACATCTATGGAGACGAACTCGCCGTGATGGTTGGCCTCGACTTGGGGCCGGATGTCTCGTTCGTAAATCTCGTCGCCGAGACGGGCGGTCTCTTCTCGGGGGCGACGTGGGAGGGTTCTGACTCTCTCTCCCTGTACGTGTTGTGGAGTGTCCATGTTGCTCATTGGCTTCCTTTTCTCGACTATGCCGCTACCTTGATATTCTACTGCTTGGACGTGGTGGGCGGCAACAAAAAGGTCGGCGCCCAAGCGAATCTGATAGTTGTGCCTCAAATCCTTTTTGCATATCGTACAATATCACGCGGGGCGATGAGTTGATCGTTCTGCTATGCGGCGGCGACAAGGACAGCCAGCGGCGAGACATCGAGCGTGCCAAGAGAATGGCGACGGATATGGAAGGGCTAATGTCTGAGGAGTACCGAAAGTTCAACGCAGCGGACTACGTAAAGACGGAGGAGGATGTCCGAGAGCTTCTCAGAGCGGCTACGGAGGAGGACTCTGGGGACGGGGCCGTGATTCGCGCCGTCCTGAAGCACGTCGCTCGGACACGGAACATGAGCGTCCTCGCCCGGGAAGCCGGGCTGAACCGGGGCAACCTCTACGAGGCTCTGTCAGAAGACGGCAACCCCACTCTAGCGACACTGCTGAAGATCACCCGCGCGTTGGGGCTGAGGGTGCGCCTTGAGCCCGTCGAGAGTTCCTGACAGAGCGCGCAAGAGGCTGAGGGGGAATTCACCCCCATCCCAACCTTCCCCCATCAAGGGGGAAGGGGCAAGAGGGAGATCGACCCCCTTCGACAGGCCCTTCGACAAGCTCAGGACAGGCTCAGGGTGAGCGGTGTGGAGAGTCACCCCCATCCTAACCTTCCCCCGTCGAGGGGGAAGGGAAAAGACAGTAGGGCGGGTTTGAAACCCGCCCCTAGGGGTTGGGGGGGAAGGGGGCGTTGTTTGTGGGAACGGGATAGGGCGACCGGCCGGTCGCCCCTACGGGATTTGTTGGTGGAAGGGGGGACTGGATTCCGGCTTTCGCCGGAATGACGGATTAGTGAGGGGGAAGGAGGAAGATGGGTTCCCGCTTTCGCGGGAAAGAGAGTTGAGATGCGGGAATGACGGATGGGAGGCGGGAATTGTGGATGGGACGTTGACCATCCGCTCGACCCTTCGACAGGCTCGGGGTGAGCGGATAGGGCATGGGCTCCCGCTTTCGCGGGAGCAAGAGGGGATGGATTCCCGCCTGCGCGGGAATGACGGAGAGTGGCGGGAATGACGGAGAGTGGCGGGAATGACGATTAGGGGGTTGTTGTGGGGTGGGTGGGACGCTGTTATTATCGGTGGGATTCGAGTAGGGGACGCGGGCTGGAGTTTGACGGGAGGGACAGTTGGGGCTTTTATCCAATTATCGGGAGGTGCTGGACACGCCGGCGCGCCGGCAGGTGATGCTGGCCCTTTGCTCGACGTTTCTGCTGGTGCAGGTGGCGAGCTTTCCGGTGGCGTTGGCGCTGCCGAGCATCGCCGAGGATTTTCTGATAGACGTGGAGACGGCGGCGTGGGTGCTGGTGGCGGAGCTGCTGGCGCTGGGGGCGACGGTGTATCTGGCGGCGAAGCTGGGGGACAGGTACGGGCACAGCCGGATTTTCTTCTTCGGGATAGTGATAACGACGTTGGGGGCGGTGGCGGCGGGGTTCGCGATGGACTTCACGCAGCTGCTGCTGTTCCGGGGGGTGCAGGGGTTGGGGGCGGCGTTGGTGACGGGGAACGCCAACGCGATTCTGGCGGGGACTTTCGCGGCGGAGGAGCGGGGTCGGGCCTTCGCGGTGCCGATAACGGCGGCCAGGTTCGGGACTTTCGCGGGGTTGATAGCGTTTGCGATATTCCTGCAATGGCTGGGTTGGCGGTTCATCTTCTTCTCGTTCATACCTATAGGGGTGGTGGCCGTCTTGTCGGGGCTGCCGCTGCTTCGTCAGAAGGTGGAGGAAGGGGCGGCGAGGGACGCGCCGGTGGACTTCGGGGGCGCGTTCCTGTTCATCGGGATGATTTCGGCGCTTATTCTGTCGGGGCTGCATCTTCACTCAGGGGAAGAGTCGTTCACGAGCGACGACGCCGTTTCGTATCACGTGCCGATGCACGTCTTGACCATCGTGCTGCTGGTGGCGTTCATCATCTACGAGCGGAGAGTGAAGCAGCCCTTCGTTGACTTGGGGCAGTTCAAGAACCGGCATTTTTCGCTGGCGTTGTTTTCCAACACCACGTTCCACTTGTCCATGCTGGCGATAATGACGTTGGTGCCGATTCTGGTGGAGAACGGGTTTGGGTACGGGCCGCTGTTCGTGATATACGTGCTGCTGCCGCACCAGTGCATGGGGCTGTTCATTCCGATTCTGGCGGGGTGGTACTATGACAGGCACCGACCGCGTCTGCTTCGACCGATTTCGTTGTCGTTGATAGCGTTGGGGATATTTCTGTTGGGGATGTTCGCGCTGAAGATACCCTTCTGGCTGATGCCGTTGCTGCTGTTTCCGGCGTCGATAGGCACGTCGATATTCAACACGATAAACAACGCGGTGATAATGAACTCGGTGGGGAACGAGCATCGGGGGTTCGCGTCGGGGATGATAGAGACGACGCGGCACGTGGGGCACACGCTGGGGGCGACGGTGGCGGCGTCGGCGCTGGGGCTGGTGATGCCGGCGGGGATTGCGCTGCTGAGCGAGGCGGAGGCGCAGGAGTTTTATTTTCGGGGGTTGCAGGCGTCGGCGCTGGTGGTGGTGTGGATAATACTGGCGGGGGCGCTGGTGGCGTTCAACCATCGGGTATTGCCGACGGGGGCGAAGAGGGGGGCCGGTGGGGGAGGGGGTTAGAGGCGGGGGAGATTCACCGCCATCAAGGAGACCTTTGCGTAACTGCCAAATCCGCCATTCAGCCCACCCGAATCACCCCCATCCTAACCTTCCCCCGTCGAGGGGGAAGGGATAAGAGGGGGTACCGCTCGGCCCTTCGACAGGCTCAGGGTGAGCGGGTTGGGGCGTGGTCAGGGTGAGCGAGGGGGATGGATTCCCGCCTACGCGGGAATGACGGAGGGGGAGGGGGAAGGGATAAGAAGGGGTACCGCTCGACCCTTCGACGTGCTCAGGGTGAGCGGGTTGAAGTGTGCTCAGGGTGAGCGAGGGGGATGGATTCCCGCCTGCGCGGGAATGACGGAAGGGGAGGGGGAAGGGATAAGAGGGGGTACCGCTCGACCCTTCGACAGGCCCTTCGACAGGCTCAGGGCGAGGGGGTTGAAGTGTGCTCAGGGTGAGCGAGGGGGATGGATTCCCGTTTTCACGGGAATGACGGAGGGGGAGGGGGAAGGGATAAGAGGGGGTACCGCTCGACCCTTCGACATGCTCAGGATGAGCGGGTTGGGGCGTGGTCAGGGTGAGCGGGAAGATGGACGGTTCGCGAGCCGTCCCTACGGGAGGTTGGGCGTAGGGGGGGATGGATTCCCGTTTTCACGGGAATGACGGAGATGGGGGCGGGAATGACAGATGCGATTGCGGGAATGATGGGTTGGGTAGGCGGGAATGACGGAGGGGATTGAGGGAATGACGGAGGGGGTGGGGAAATTGTTGGGGGGGTTGATTTGGGATAGAATAGGTTTGAGCGTTGGAGAATTGGAGGGTTGTCAATGAAAGCAGGACAGTTGACGGGGCCGCGTCGGATGGAAATGGTGGAGGTGGAGGAGCCTTCGCCGAGGGAGGGGGAGGCGCTGGTGCGGCTGGAGAAGATTTCGATATGCGGTAGCGACATTCGTCCCTTCGCGGCGGTGATGGACGAGGCGCGGTATCCGCTGCATCCGGGGCGTCCGACCCACGAGTGCGCGGGGGTGGTGGAGGAGAGTTATTGCGAGGAGTTCAACGTGGGGCAGCGGGTGATTGCGTTTCCGTATTCGGAGGGGGGATTTCGGGAGTATCTGGCGGTGCCGCCGCAGAATCTTGTGGCGTTGCCAGACGAGGGTTCGTTGGATACGTGGATCATGTGTCAGCCGATGGGGACGGTGCTGTATTCGGTGAGCCGGATTGGGGACGTCATCGACAAGAACGTGGTGGTGCTGGGGCAGGGGGCCATCGGGTTGAGCTTCACGACGTTCCTGAGCGGGATGCATTGTCGGGAGTTGATTGCGGTGGACCTGGAGGACTACAGGTTGGACGTGGCGAAGTCGCTGGGGGCGACGCGGACCATCAATCCGCGATATGAGAACGTGATGGAGGCGATTGAGGAGTTGACGGGGGGCGAGGGCGCGGACGTGGTGGTGGAGGCGGCGGGGGAGCACGAGACGGTGCGGCAATCGGTGGTGATGGCGAAGAAGTTCGGGACGGTTATCTGGTTCGGGATGACGCACAACGAGTATTTCGCGATTGACTTCCAGCAGATACGGAACAAGGACTTGACGATGGTCGGGACGTCGAGCGCGCGGGCGGGGACGATGCCGCGGTACGTGACGCAGGTGGTGCACATGGTGGAGCAGGGGCGGCTTGACCCGTCGATGCTGGTGACGCACCGGATGAGGGCGGAGGAGGCGCAGGAGGCGTTCGTGATGTACGAGGAGCGGGCGGACGGGGTTATCAAGGTGGTTATGGATATGTAGGGGGGACCCGCTCGACCCTTCGTCCTTCGATAAACTCAGAACAGGCTCAGGGTGAGCGGGGGAATCACCCCCATCCTAACCTTCCCCCGTCGAGGAGACCTTTGCATGACTGCCAAATGCGTCATCAACCACGCCCGAATCACACCCCCATCCCTTCGACAAGCTCAGGACAGGCTCAGGGTGAGCGGGATGGGGCATGAAGAGGGGAGTGGGCGGCTATGAGGGTTGCGTCTGTGGGGGACTGGATTCCCGCCTTCGCGGGAATGACGGGAGTGGTGGCGGGAATGATGGGGGTGGTGGCGGGAATGAGGGGTGCGGGTTGTGAGGGAAGGGCGGGTTTGAAACCCGTCCCTGCGGGGCGGCTATTGGGATGGGGAGGCTACTTCCCCCGTCAAGGGGGAAGGGATATAACTGCCCTGGAGTCTGTTTTGTTGTCGCAATCGTGGCAAGGTGATAATCTGGAGTCTGTGGAAGAATGTTGTTGAAGGGGGGATGTATGGGAGACAGAGACGCTCAGACGCCCAGGGCCACTGCGCCAACGCGTCCGTTGGAAGAGATCGCCCGTCTGGGTGACGCCATATATGAGCGGGACATTCGACGACGGGTGGAGGCGGAGCATGTCGGGGAAGTTGTCGCCATTGACGTGGAAAGTGGAAGCTGGGACATGGGCGACAACGTGATTGTCGCCACGGACCGCCTGCGTACGCAACGCCCGGAAGCGGTTGACGTCTGGTGTGTGCGGGTCGGGCACCGGACGTTGTATCACTTCGGGGGGAGTTCCCTCCGGAGAGCGGAGTGATCGAGGGGACGGTCAATGCCGCCTATGTGCCGGTCGTAACCCTTGCGGTAGAGGGGCCGTCGGGACAAGTGCGGGAAATCGAAGCCGTGGTCGATACTGGCTTCAACGGCTATCTTACGTTGCCGCCCGGACTGATTTCGGAAATGGGGTTGCCATTCCTGGCAGGCAAACGGGCGACGCTGGCCGATGGCAGCGAGGTGACTTTTCCTTCCTATAGAGTCGTCGTGCTTTGGGAGGGGGAACCGAGAGAAATTGAGGCGGACGCGGCTGACATCATGCCCCTCGTGGGTATGCGGATGCTTGACGAGCATGACTTGAGCATTCAGGTTCGGGAGGGAGGGCGGGTGGTTATACAGGCGGGAGAGTAGCGAGGGGGGCACCCGCTCGACCCTTCGACAGGCTCAGGGTGAGCGGGCTGGTTTGAAACCAGCCCCTACGGGAGCGGGGGAATCACCCCCATCCTAGCCTTCCCCCGTCGAGGGGGAAGGGAGAAGATGGATTCCGGCTTTCGCCGGAATGACGGAGGGGCGCTCGACCCTTCGACAGGCTCAGGGTGAGCGGGCTGGTTTGAAACCAGCCCCTACGGGAGCGGGGGAATCACCCCCATCCTAACCTTCCCCCGTTGGAGGGGGAAGGGAGAAGAGGGGACTGGATTCGGGCTTTCTTCGGAATGACAGGTGTGGGTTGATGGGGCAGGGTGGGTTTGAAACCTGCCCCTACGGGGGGATGGTCAGCTGCCTTGCCGTAGTTCTTCGGTGACTTCGAAAGTTACGAATAGGCCAAGGGGCTGAAGGTCCGACGAGTGGTAGCCTTCTACATTTTCAGTATAATCCGTAAGATAAATCCATTTGATGCCCCATGTTCCGGTTTCGCTGGCTTGTGGAACTGTCAAAGCGCCTACGAAGAGGCCGTCATCGATGGCCTCCCAACCCTCATGCAGTGGGCCTCCCAACGTTAATTCCGTGTCCTTTGAAGGGCTTACAAAGTCCAACTGCGCTATGGCAACCCCTGATAAATCGTCCGTTGCTCTCAGGGTAACTCCAATCTGTCCCGGCCCATCAGTCACGTCTACGGTGTTGGAGTGGAGGGTAAGTTCCACAGGCGAAGGCGGCTCCAGATCTTGCTGAGAAGTCTTGACTTCGAATGTGGCTGAGAGGCCAAGGGCAATCAGTTCTTCTTCATTGTATGTTCGTTGATTTCTGAGCTTGTCGGATAGATAGGCCCTCACGAGCTTCCAAGTCCCGGCTTCGCTGTATTGGAGGACTCTGGCCGAACCCCAATGTACTGCATCTGTCGGAGAACCGCGGAAGTATTCGTCACGGCCAAACATCGTGGCCCCATGCTTACCGGATGGGCTCTCAAATTCCAGTTGTACGGTCTGAACACCGGAATGATCATCAGTCGCCCGTATCGCCATTTCTACGGCCACGAACCTGTCACTAACGTCCACCTCCGGACTGAGAATGGTCACTTCAACTAGCTCTGGGGGTGCATTGTCCTCTTTCTCCCAAGGCAGTATCTCGAAAGAAGCGGCCAGACCTAGTTCCTCCAGCAAGCCTGGCGAATATGCCCTTTCGTTTCCAGCTTTGTCCCGTATCCACGCCTCCAATAAACGGCGTGTTTGAGAAGGAAAGAACTGATGATAGAGAAGATTGTACTCGTGTTCCGCATAATTGGAATCTCCAGTGGTTGGCGGGATGGTGAAAACGGTTCCTCCGCTGATTCCAGGAATGCTATCGAACCGGAATTCCCCTCTGCTGATGCCAGACAGATCATCGTCTACCTTTATCGTAATTGTTACAGTTGCGGGACCGTGACCCACGTCAATCTGAGTGGGATTAACGGTTATTTCAAGGATCTCCGGAGGGGTAACGTCTTCTGAGATAGCTATCGGCGAAGGCTCGGGCGTAGGGGTAGGCGTAGGTGACGGTGTGGGATCAGGTATGGGTGATGGCGTGGGCTCAGGCGTAGGTGAATGTGTAGGTTCAGGTGTGGCTGACGGCGTTGGTTCGGTTGTGGGGGATGGGGTCGGCTCAGGCGTGGATGACGTCGTTGGTTCGGGCGTAGGTGACAGCGTAGGCTTAGGGGTGGGAGACGGCGTCGGCTCAGATGTAGGTTCGGGTGTAAGCGATTGGGTTGGTTGGAGGGTAGGTGGAGGCGTCGGTTGAGCCGTTGGGTATGGTGTCGGAATAGGCGTAGTAGTTGGGTGATCAGACTCGCACGCGGTTAGACTGAAGACCATGACGGTCATCAACAAACCGAATCCAAACGGCTTACATCTGTTAATCAATCTCATTGGATAGACGCTACAACATATCACCCGTGCTCTTGGATGGGAAAAGTCGCGAGGCAGGATTTAGATCATGAGCACGTCAGACATTATAGATGCAGTTCTAAAGTCTGAGAAGATGGCGTGGATCCCGGCGAAAGCCGGAATGACGGATGTGGGTGGAGGGGGAAGGGCGGGCTCAGGGTGAGTGGGGGAATCACCCGCATCCTAACCTTCCCCCGTCGAGGAGACCTTTGCATGACTGCCAAATGCGTCATCAACCACGCCCGAATCACACCCCCATCTCAATCTTCCCCCGTCAAGGGGGAAGAGGCTAATCGGCACTCTTGAGAGGGTTATGCAAAGGTCTCCTTGAAGGGGGAAGGGATAAGAAGGGATGGATTTCCGCTTTCGGGGGAATAAGAGTGGGGGGTTAGCGGTAGTCGGGGGGGAAGTTGTCCCAGGGGTTGCGGCGTCCCCAGGGGCGAGGTCGGTCGGGCATCAGGGGTTCGCGTCGGATGAGTTTGTAGAGGAGGCCGGCGAGTATTCCGGCTATGAATCCGCCGACGTGGGCCCAGTGGGCAACGCCGGCGTCCAAAGCGCCGAATTGTCCCACTCCCTGGAATAGTTGGAGGATGAACCAGAAGCCGAGGACGAGGATGGCGGGTATGTCCACGGCCATGATGAAGAGGAAGAAGACGAGGGTGCGGATGCGGCTGAAGGGGAAGAGGACGAGATAGGCGCCGGTCACGCCGGCGATGGCTCCGCTGGCGCCTACGAGGGGGATGTGGGATTCCATGTTGAGGGCGGTGTGGGTCCAAACGGCGGCGAGGCCGGCGCCCAGGTAGAAGAGCAGGAAGGTAACGCGTCCGAAGCGGTCTTCTATATTGCCGCCGAAAACCCAGAGATAGAGCATGTTGCTGAGGAGGTGGAGCCAGCCGCCGTGGATGAACATGGAGGTGAAGGCGGTGCCCCAGGTGGGAATGGGAGACGCGACGTCCACGGTGTAGATGTTGATGTTTTGACCGTCGGTTAGCAGGAAACGACGCTCCGTGATTTCCGGGCCGCCCATCAATTCGCTGGGAATGAGGCCCCATTGGAGGAAGAAGCGACTGAGGTCCAGGTTGTCGGTGAACAGGATGGAGCCGCCCAGAACGAGTTCGTAGAGGAACACGAGGACGTTGACGGCGATGAGGCCGTAGGTGACGATGGGCACGGCTTTGCGTTGGAGGTCTATGGCGCCGACGGGGATCATGGGTTACCGGCCTGCGGGGAGTTTTGCGTGAGTGCTGGATGTGTCATCCTTTCCACCCTAAACGCCCTCACCCCAACCCTCTCCCGGAAGGAGAGGGGGAAGATGGATTCCCGCCTGCGCGGGAATGACGGAGGGGGTTGTGGGAATGACGGAGGGGGTTGCGGGAATGACGGGGGGGCGCTTGTTCTCGCTCGACCCTTCGACAAGCTCAGGGTGAGCGGGAAGGTAGTGGTTAGGGTGAGCGGGGGAGGGACTGGATTCCGGCTTTCGCCGGAATGACGGGAATGGACGAGGGAGAAGGGGGAAGGTGGATTCCCGCCTGCGCGGGAATGACGGAGGGGGTTGCGGGAATGACGGGAGGGGTTGCGGGAATGACGGAGGGGGTTGCGGGAATGACGGAGGGAGTTGCGGGAATGACGGGGGGCGCTTGTTCTCGCTCGACCCTTCGACAGGCCCTTCGGCAAGCTCAGGACAGGCTCAGGGTGAGCGAGGGAGGGGCTGGTCAGGGTGAGTGGGGCTATGGGCGGTTCGCGAACCGCCCCTGGCGGAGGGGTGGCGACGTTGATAGGGGTTGTTTTCATAGCGGGATGGCGAACGGGGTGAGCGGGACGGGCGCCCACGAGGGACGCCCCTACGGGAGGGGTGGCGACGGCGGTGGGGGTTGTTTTCATGGCGTGGGGGTTTAGGAATCGAGGTTGTTGAGGACTTGGAGGAGTTCGCTGTCCTTGGGCATTCCGCGTTTGAGGTAGCGGATGACGCCGTCGCGGTCGATGATGAGGACGGAGCGCTCGATGCTCCTGCCGTTGGCCTTGACGGCGTCGTAGGCGTTGGAGACGGAACGGTCGGCGTCGGACAGGAGGGGGAAGGGAAGGTCGAACTTCGTCTTGTAGTTCCGGTGCGACTTTATGGAGGCGGGGTTGATGGCGAGGATGGCCGCGTTTGCCGCGTCGAATTCGGCCCTGTCGTCCCGCAGGGCTTGGAGTTGGCGGTTTCAACCGGGGGTGTTGTTGCGGCAGTAGAAGACGAGGAGGACGTTCTGCTTGCCGTGGTAGCTGCTGAGGGAGACGGCGTGGCCGTCGGTGTCGGAGAGGGTGAAATCGGGGGCTATGTCGCCTGTGGATAGGGGCACGGGGGACCTCCTGGGGGGGTGGTTTTCGTGCAAGTTTAGCATTTGGGGATGGATGGGGCTAGGAGGGGGGCTTGGCCCTTCGACAAGTTCAGGGTGAGCCGGGAGTCACCCCCATCTCAATCTTCCCCCGTCAAGGGGGAAGAGGCTAATCGACGCCCCTGGGAGGGTTATGCAAAGGTCTCCGTCAAGGGGGAAGGGATGAGAGGGGATGGATTCCCGCCTGCGCGGGAATGACGGGGTGGTTAGTGGTGGAAGGGAGAAGAAGGGATGGATTCCCGCCTGCGCGGGAATGACGGGGTGGTTAGTGGTGGAAGGGAGAAGAGGGGATGGATTCCGGCTTTCGCCGGAATGACGGGGTGGTTAGTGGTGGAAGGGAGAAGAGGGGATGGATTCCGGCTTTCGCCGGAATGACGGGGTGGTTAGTGGTGGAAGGGAGAAGAGGGGATGGATTCCGGCTTTCGCCGGAATGACGGAGTGGTTAGTGGGGGAAGGGATGAGAGGGGATGGATTCGCGCCTGCGGGGGAATGACGGGGTGGTTAGTGGGAGGGGGGGAGGATGGATTCCCGCCTGCGCGGGAATGACGGGGCGGTTAGTGGGAGGGGGGGAGGATGGATTCCCGCCTGCGCGGGAATGACGGGGCGGTTAGTGGGAGGGGGGGAGGATGGATTCCCGCCTGCGCGGGAATGACGGGGCGGTTAGTGGGAGAGAGGGAAGATGGATTCCCGCCTGCGCGGGAATGACGAGAGGGGGGTGGAGGGAATGACGGGGTGGTTGGTGGGGGAAGAGGGAAGGTGGGCTTCCGCTTTTGCGGGAGCAAGGGTAAGGAGCGGGAGTAAGAGAAGGAGCAGGAGGGGAGGGGGTGGCGTTGCGGGAGGGGCGGGTTTTGAATACAATGGCGTTTGAGGCTCCAGAAATTCCGGTTGGTAGAGGTAATGCGTAGATGGCATCTGTAGAGATTGGCAAGATAAGAAATGCGGCGCTGCTTTCGCATAGCGGAGCGGGCAAGACGAGTCTGGCGGAGGCGTTGTTGTTCAACACGAAGGTCATCAACAGGATGGGCAACGTGGAGAGCGGCAACACGGTGTCGGACTATGAGGCGGAGGAGGTGAAGCGGGCTTCGAGCGTCCAGACTTCCATCATTCCGTGCGTGTCAAAGGGGCACAAGGTCAATTTCCTGGATACGCCGGGGTATGACGACTTTCGCGGGGAGGTGGTTTCGAGTCTTCGGGTCGTGGAGGGAGCGGTCATTCTGGTGAGCGCAATCGCGGGCGTGGAGGTGGGGACGGAGACGGCGTGGAGCATGTGCGAAGAGCGCAGCTTGCCGCGCATCATCTTCATCAACAAGATGGACAGGGACAACGCCGAATTTCAACGGACGCTGGACAGCGTTCAGGCGGCGTTCGGGCGGGAGTGCGTGCCGTTGAACGTGCCGATTGGCGCGGCGCAGGGGTTCAAGGGAGTGGTTGACCTGCTGGACAGCAGCGCGGAGGCGCCGGAGGGGATGGAGGATTTCGTCGAAGCGGCGCGTGAGCGGCTGGTGGAGTCGGTGGCGGAGAGCGACGACGATTTGGCGACGAAGTACCTGGAAGGGGAGGAGTTGACTCCTTCCGAGATGACGGAGGGGTTGAAGAAGGCGGTGCTTTCGGGGGAGATTGTGCCGGTGCTGTGCGGGTCGGCGACGGAGAACGTGGGCGTGGAGGAGATTCAGCAGGCGGTCATCAACTACATACCTTCGCCGGATTCGGCGGAGGTGGTGGCGACGGAGCCGGAGACGGAGGAGTCGCAGGAGGTGGCGCAGTCGGCGGACGCATCGCTGGTGGCGTTGGTGTTCAAGACGACGGCGGACCCCTTCGTCGGGAAGCTGTCGCTGTTTCGGGTGTACGGGGGCGTGATGAAGGGGAGCACGGAGGTGTGGGACGCGAACCAGGAGCAGTCGGAGCGGATAGGGCAGATTTACACGATGTGCGGGAAGGAGCAGGAGGCGACGGCGGAGGTGGGGCCGGGGGACATTGGTGCGGTGGCGAAGCTGGCGGCGGCGACTACGAACGACACGCTGTGCCAGCGGGAGAACGCGGTGCTGTTGGACCCCATCGTCTATCCCAGCGGGCACTACACGATGTCGGTATCGCCGAAATCGAAGGCGGACCTGGACAAGATGTCGTCGTCGCTGACGCGGATAGTGGAGGAGGACCCCAGCTTGAAGCTGGAGCGGGAGGCATCGACGAATGAGATGCTGCTGACGGGGGCCGGGGACGTGCATCTGGATACGACGGTGGACCGGATCAAGCGGAAGTTCGGGACGGAGCTGGTGTTGCAGCTTCCGAAGGTGCCGTATCGTGAGACGATAACGGTGGTTTCGCGGGCGGAGTACAAGCACAAGAAGCAGACGGGGGGGCACGGGCAGTACGGTCACGTGCTGCTGCGTCTGGAGCCGGGGGACAGGGATTCGGGGTTCGAGTTCGACAGCGAAATCACGGGCGGAGCGGTGCCGCGGGAGTATATTTCGTCGGTGGAGAAGGGGGTTGTGAAGGCGATGACGGAGGGGGCGCTGGCGGGGTATCCGGTGGTGGACGTGAAGGCGGTGTTGTACGACGGGAGCTATCACGACGTGGATTCGTCGGGAATCAGCTTCGAGATTGCGGGTTCGTATGCGTTTCGGCAGGGGATGACGGACGGGAATCCGATGCTGCTGGAGCCGATTATGAAGCTGGCGATACGGGCGCCGGACGCGTTCACGGGGGACGTCATCGGGGACTTGAATGGGCGGCGGGGTCGGATTGTGGGGATGATTCCGGAGACGGGGGCGACGGTTATCGAGGCGGAGGTTCCGCGGGCGGAGGCGCTGCGGTATTCGACGGACTTGCGGTCGTTGACGCAGGGGCGGGCGAGTTACACGATGGAGTTCAGTCATTATGAGGGGGTGCCGCCGGTTATCGGGCAGCGGGTGATTGAGGAGAGTCAGAGGGCGGAGGCGCGGGCTTAGAGGGGATGTTGGGGGGCTTTCATCCCCATCCTCGTATCTAGCGCGGGGCAGGCTCTAACCATCCTCCATGAAGGGGGAAGGGATTAAGAGGAGAGTACCCTCACCCGAAGCCTCTCGCAGGACGGGAGAGGGGGAAGAAGGGGGTCTCGACCCTTTGACAGGCCCTTCGGCAAGCTCAGGGTGAGCGGAGGGGGAGTTGGACGGGCGACAACGAGGGTCGTCCCTACGGGGATTCTGGATTCCGGCTTTCGCCGGAATGACGGAGAAGGGGACCGGAATGACGGAGAAGGGGGCCGGAATGACGAAGGGTGTGTTGGGAATGACGAAGGGTGTGTTGGGAATAACGGTTGATGGGAAGAAGGGTGGAAGTGGATTCCCGCCTGCGCGGGAATGACGGAGAGTGTGGGCGGGAATGACGGAGAGTGTGGGCGGGAATGACGAATAAAGGGGGTGGGAATGACGGGGTGGGGGTGGGTATCAGGGTGGTGGAGGGGAGGGCGAATGGGGCGCGAAAAGGGTTGTTTTGCAGCAGATATAAGGTTGGATAGGAGGCGTTGGAAATGGAGCAGGGAAAGGTTGTTTCTTTGCAGTTGTGCGTGGGGCATCGGGCGCCTATGGCGTCGCGGGAGCGGGTGACGGTGGCGGCGGGAGGGCTGGAGGGGGACCGGCACAGGAACGTGAACAGCTTCCGGCAGATTCTGCTGATGGAGAAGGAGATTCTGGACGGGCTGTCGTTGAGTCCGGGGACGATTCGGGAGAATGTGACGATTGAGGGGTTGGCGATTCATGGGCTTCAGCCGGGGGAGTTCGTGCGTCTGGGGGATGAGGTGGTGTTGGAGGTGACGGGGTTGTGTGAGCCGTGCAGCAGGATGGATGAGATTCGGCCTGGGCTGCGGGTGACGTTGGATGAGCGTCGGGGGGTGTTGACGCGGGTGGTTGAGGGGGGCGAGGTGGGGTTGGGGGATGGGGTGGCGGTGGGGTAGGGGGGATTTCAGGATTTGGAACTACTTGTTTGGCCTAACTGGACGGGTTTAAGGACCCAGCAGAGTTACGCCGAGGACTGTGGCTCAAGCAAATCTGATAGGGCTTGAGGGACACTTACATTTCTTATCTTCTCAAATTCCGAAATGCTCGCGAAATCTCTCTTGAACTCTGCCACAATATCAATGTTCATTTCCGCGGCAATCAGAAAATCTTCCTTGGCTTCATCCCATTTTAGTAGGTTTAGCCAAGCAATCCCCCTATTATAAAAGGCACATGAATCATTACTATCTATTTTGATGGCCTGTGTGTAGTCCTTAATTGCAAGGCCGAAATCACCCTTGCCAATGTGTGCGCTACCGCGATTGCAATGCACAACTGATTGGTTAGGATGGGATTGAACAAGCTGATTATAGTCTCTGAGAGCGCCATCGAAGTCAGACATATCAATCAACATTGCGCCCCTGTTGAAGCGAGCATGAAAATGTTCAGGGTTCAACTCGAGGACCTTATCAAAATCGTCGAGGGCATCTTTTGAGTTGGACTGGTCTAGGTATAGCGATGCACGTGCATAGTAAGCTTCAGCTTCAAGCGGTTCTATTTCAATTGCCTGATTACAGTCTTTAAGAGCGGCTGCTGAGTTACCTTGCTGAAGAAGGATACGAGAACGGTTGACGTAGCCGTGTGCGTGATCGGGATCGACTTCAAGCGCTTTTTCCAAATCCTGTAAGGCCAAATCTATCTCGCCTTTGCCAAGATAAGCACTACCCCTATTGCAAAAGGCATGGACATTCCCATCATCTATATCCACAGTCTTGTCAAAGTCAATGATAGCTTGGTCAAAATCGTTCTTGGATAGATGAGCCAGAGCACGGAAATAGTAGCCGCCAGGTTTATCAGGGTCCAATTCAACAACTCGGTTACAGTCCTGGATAGCTTGGTCAATTTTGTTCGTGTTTATATGTGCAATTGCCCGATAGAAATAGCCTTGAGCATTGTTTGGCTCTAATTCAAGAACTTCGTCGCAATCGCGAATCGTAAGTTTGAAACTTGCTGTTTTGTAGTAGGCAATGGCGCGATGCATTAAGGCTCCAGAATCGCTTGGATTCAGGCTTATCGCCATGCTGTAGTCGGTGATCGAACTGTCCCAGTCACTATTAGATGCGTATGCATCGCCACGATGAAAATACGTGTGTCCATTTTGAGGATCCATTGCAATAGCTCGGTTGTAATCCTGAATGGCGTGCTCTACATCTCCGGTAACACGGTAGACATTTCCTCGGAGAGTATACGCAGACATGGAACTAGGATCGAAATCAATTGCGGTTGAATAGTGCTCAATGGCCTTTTGGAAGTCTCCTTTTTCAGCACTACTAAGAGCAATTTCAATCTCTTCATGTACCCTGTAACGAATATTTTCTAGGCGTATAAAGCCATGAAGGTCATTGAACATAGTTTCAGGATAGATCCCATGCCCATCACGCAAGTAATTCAGTAAAGGCTGTTTGAGTTCGCTCGGAATGTCTACAGTTTCAAAATCTTCAACGATGCCCAAAGGAGGCAAAACAAATACACTGCGTTGCGAAATGACTCGATTGGTTGTCCTGCGAGGCTCCTTAATATAGTGCGCCATTTGACCATCTCTTTTGAGCAAGATGACACGTCCGTCTTTTGATGGGGTATCATAACAGGCGAAAAACAAGGCTACGAGATAATCACTGGTAAAATCAATCAAGTTCGTTTTACCGCCATAATGTTGCAGTTGACCAAGCAGTTCTAGTTCATCCGTCTCGTCAGTGTAGTGCCTAGCCCGCTTCAGAATCCCCTTCTGGAGAGATTCCAAATCGGATAGGGCGTTGATTGAATCAGCTTTGTATTGCCTGTATAGACTAGATGAAACTTCATCGTGGTATTTGGACTCACCACGGTAGATGTACTTACCAGACTGGGCTATAGTCGCGAGTTCATTCACGATTTTCATAATTTCATTGAACATGATGTCAGGCTTTCCTATTCGCCTATGTGTACATAAGGACTGAGTTAGATAGTATTATATCATCACTGAAATGAGTGGTGAAGAGTGACGGGAATGATGCGGTAGGCGTGGTATGGATAGCCTCCTGCCTTTGCGATGGGAAGGGTATTGAAGTGGGGAGAGGATGTTAGGAGGGGGCGGTATGTTGGTTGGATTCGGGTTGTTGGATGGCGGAGGTTAATTCCGTTGGGGGGATGACTTGGCAATCTGAACGGGATTGACGTTCGTTGCCGCCGTAGACGACGGTTTTGGCGGACACTTTCGGAATCAGATCCGCAACGCGGTTGAGGGCGGTAAAGTAGTCGGAGGAGATTGTGGAGCCGGACTTGATTTCGATGGCATGAATGCCGAGGCCTGTTTCGTAGAGGAGGTCGCACTCCAAGCCCCTTGAGTCTCGGAAGAAGGAAAGGTTGAAATCGCGACCTCGATTGAACCGATGCTTGAGGGCCTCGGCAATTACCATGTTCTCAAAGAGAGGGCCACGGAGGGGGTGGGTGGCGATTTGCCTTGCGTTTTCGATGCCGATGAGGTAGCCGGCCAGCCCTACGTCGTAGAAGTAGAGCTTATGGGCTTTCACGAGGCGCTTTCGGATATTGGCGAAAAAGGGAGGCAATCGGAAGACGACGTAGCTCGCCTCCAGGATTGTCAGCCAGTGTCGAGCGGTTGTGTGGGACACTCCGGCATCGGAGCCGAGAGAACTCAGGTTCAGCAGCAGCCCGATTCGTCCCGCACACAGACGAACGAAACGCCTGAAGCTGGAAAGATTGCGTATCTCACCCATTCGACGAACGTCGCGCTCGACGTAGGTTTCGACGTAGTCGCCAAGGGCTTGACGCGGGTCAAGGCCCTGGTCGAGGATGCGGGGGTAGAATCCGGTGAATAGAATGTCGTCTATAGCGTCGCCGGCTCCCATGCGTTGCCGCTCCGCGATGGAGAAGGGCAGCAAGCGAAGCAGGGCGGTGCGGCCCGCGAGGGATTGGCTGATGGCGTCCGACAACTTGAATTGCTCGCTTCCGGTGAGCACGAAGAGGCTGTTGCGACGGAGTTCGTCGGCAAGGACCTGCAGGTAGGATAGGAGGGCCGGAACGTGTTGAACTTCGTCGATGATGGCGCCTTCGCCAAGCTGGGCCAGAAAGCCCTTGGGGTCGGATTCGGCGAACTCCCTTTGGTCGGGCGCTTCCAGGTTGGCGTATCGCAAATTCGGAAAGGTTGCGCGGCACAGGGTAGTCTTGCCGGACTGGCGCGGGCCGGTGACGGTTACGAAGGGGTATTGGCGAAACAGGGCCGTCAAGCGGCTGGTTATCTCTCGCTCAATCATGGGGTTACGGTATCAGCGTAGTGCACAATTTGCAAGTTGTACTTTCAGATTGTGCAGGTGGGGTGGTTCGCGAACCGTATCTTTGGGAGTGTTATTTGGCCCGCTGGACCCTTCGACAGGCTCAGGGTGAGCGGGGGATGGATTCCCGCTTTCGCGGGAATGACGGAGGGAGGGGCGGGAATGACGGAGGGAGGGGCGGGAATTGCGGAGGGAGGGGCGGGAATTGCGGAGGGGGTGGCGGGAATGACGACGTGGGGATGGAGGGGGATTAAGGGTGATTATGCGGCTGGAGTGGGGGGTTACATGTGGGTGGGGGCGGTCATGCCCATGAGGGTGAGGCAGCGGTGGAGGGCGACGCGGGCGGCGGCGGTGAGGTTGAGGCGGGCGGCGGTGAGGTTGGCGTCGGACGGGTCGTTGGAGAGGACGCGGCAGTTTTCGTAGAAGTTGTGGAAGGCGGTGGCGAGTTCGAGGGTGTAGTGGGGGAGGTGGTGTGGTTCGAGGGTGTGGGAGATTTTTTCGACTATCTCCGGCAGTAGCAGCATTTTGCGGATGAGGGTTAGTTCGTGGGGGTCATCGAGGAGGGATAGGTCGGCTTCGTCCCATCCTAAATCCTGCTCTTCGGCGCGCTCGATGATGCTGCAGATGCGGGCGTGGGCGTATTGGACGTAGTAGACGGGGTTTTCGTTGGACTGTTTGGTGGCGAGTTCGAGGTCGAAGTCCATCTGGGTGCCGGGGGCGCGGGCGAGGAAGAAGTAGCGGCAGGCGTCGGGGCCTACTTCGTCGACGAGTTCCTTGAGGGTGATGAAGTCGCCGCTGCGCTTGGAGACTTTGACGAGTTCCTTGCCGCGCTTGAGGGTGACCATCTGGGTGATGAGGATCCGGAGGCGGTCGGGGTTGACGCCCATAGCGCCGACGGCGGCCTTGAGGCGGGTGACGTGGCCCTGGTGGTCGGCGCCCCAGACGTTGATGACGGTGTCGAAGTCGCGTCGGAGGAACTTGTTGTGGTGGTAGGCGATGTCGGAGGCGAAGTAGGTGGGGGCGCCGCTGGAGCGGACGACGACGTTGTCGCGTTGGTCGCCGAGGAGGGAGGATGTGAACCAGAGGGCGCCGTCGCGGCGGGCGAGGTGGAGTTCTTCGTCGAGGTGGTTGATGGCTTCCTGGTATTCGCCGCTTTCGTAGAGGGTGTGCTCGCGGAACCAGACGTGGAAGGTGACGCCGAGGGCGGCGAGGTCTCGCTCGATTTTGGCGACCATCTTGTCGCGGGCGACGCCGCCGAGGGCTTTCGTGCCGCGTTCCTGGCCCATGATGGCGAAGACGGGGCCTTCGTCGTCTCGGATTTCCCTGGCGAGGTCGATGACGTATTCGCCCTGGTAGCCGTCGGCGGAAAGGTGGGCTTCCTGTCCGTAGGATTCGAGGTAGCGGGCGTAGACGGAGGAGTAGAAGAGTTCCATCTGTGTGCCGGCGTCGTTGACGTAGTATTCGCGGGTTACATCATGGCCGGCGGCGTGGAGGACGGAGGAGAGGACGCTGCCGAGGACGGCGCCGCGGGTGTGGCCGACGTGGATGGGGCCGGTGGGGTTGACGCTGACGAATTCGACCATGATTTTTTTGGGGTCGGGGTTGTCGATGGCGCCATAGTCGTTGTTGGCGTTGAGGATTTGGGCGACCTGGGATTGGAGCCATTGGGCGCGCAGGGTGAAGTTTAGGAAGCCGGGGGGCGCGGCTGAGACTTTTTCGACGAGGTCGTCGGTGGGGATGAGGCCGGCGAGGGTTTCGGCGATGTGGATGGGGGCGAGGCGGGTGGCGCGGGCGAGGCGTAGGGGGAGGCTGGTGGCGAAGTCGCCGTGGTCGGGGTTGGCGGGGCGCTCGACTTCAACGGGGGGGATGGCGTCGAGGGGTAGGAGGTTCTGGCCGCGGGCGGCTTCCAGGGCACGTTCGATTTTGGTGATGATGAGGTCTCTGGCGAGGGGGGGCATTTGTGTTTTTTCAGTTAGAGGATGGGGGTAAATGGTAGCATAGGGGAGATTTTGGGGCTAGGGGGAGAAGTGGGAAGTTGGGGCGTGTTCACCCCCATCCTAACCTTCCCCCGTCGAGGGGGAAGGGGAAAGAGCGGAGGGTTATTCTTGTGGCGAATCGGGCTGTGGGGGTTGGGGAACGGGCGGGCGTGGAGGGGGAGGTGGGGGTGGCGGACTCGATGGTCTGGGAAGGGGAATGCTGTAGCTTCGGATTTTTGATGATTCACTCATTGCTGTTGCGCTTCCCACCTGAATTCAAAGGGAAGCGTCGCATAGGTCTCTTCGGTAGTTTTCCGGTTTAGCGCATGGTCATTGGGGATATTGATGTTTCTGCTGATTTGATGCGTTCTATTGGACAAGCGGGTAACTTCCGCTTGTGTGGCCCCATGAAACCAGAGAGTCTTCCATTCCAGCTTCAGTTCCTGGTATTGCTGGCAGAGGGAAAGGCATACGGCGGACTTGGTTGCGTAATCAGCCATCAACGACCAGATTCCGATGACTACGACGACGGCAAGGAAAATGGCCGACACATAATCAGGAAGGGGAGATAGCAAGGGGGTTGCGACGCCTGCGGAGGCGGCTACCAACCCGCCGGAAAGCAACCTGTGCCGGGAAAGGGACCTGCTGGCCAGTTCGTCGCAATATCGAATGGTACGGTCCGTATCCAGCAGGCCGTCCCAAATCTGCTGTCTGATGCCTTCTTCTTGGTTCATGGCAACCTCCGGGGGCGTGGGTTCCTGTCTATTGTACCACTTGGAAACACTGCCCGATAAGTTTGGTGGTGGTTGTGGTTAGTATCAGCGTTGCCAGGCGGTGAGTATTACGGCGAGGTCGTCTATTGTGCCGGCACCTTTGAGGGAGTTGCAGTGGCGGCAGAGGAGTTGGGAGTTTTCGAGGGTGTCGGGGCCGCCTTTGCTGCGGGGCCAGACGTGGTCGACTTCGAGCATGTGGAAGGCAGGGGGAAGAGGCCCTCGCCCCAACCCTCTCCTTGAGGAGACCTTTGCGTAACTGCCAAATCGGCCATCCACCCCACCCGAATCACCCCCATCTCAATCTTCCCCCGTCAAGGGGGAAGAGGTGAGAGGGAAATCTTCCCCCATCAAGGGGGAAGAGGCTAATCGACGCCCTTGGGGGGTTATGCAAAGGTCTCAGTCAAGGGGGAGGGGAAAGAAGGGGAGGGCGACCGGCCGGTCGGCCCTACGGTAGGGGCAGGAGAAGATGGATTCCCGCCTGCGTGGGAATGACGGGGGGTGGCGGGAATGGTGGTTATGCGAAGGTATACATCGAGGGGGAAGGGAGAGAGCGGGGGGTTAGGCGACTTCGGCGGTGGCGGGGGTTTGGTAGCGGGCGAGTTCGTGGGCGAGGGGTTGGTGGTCGGGGTGGGTCAGGCCGGGGTCTCGGTGGAGGATGCGGGCGGCTTCGTTGCGGGCGTTGATGAGGATGTCTTTGTCAACGAGGCGGGCCATTTTGAGGTTGGGGAGGCCGCTTTGACGGGTGCCGAAGAGGTCGCCGGGGCCGCGGAGTTGGAGGTCGATTTCGGCGAGTTTGAAGCCATCGTTATGCTGTTCGATGGCTTCGAGGCGCTGGGTGGCGTATTCGGAGGGAGATTCGGCGAGGAGGAGGCAGAAGCTCTTGTGGGGGCCGCGTCCGACGCGTCCGCGGAACTGGTGAAGCTGGGCGAGGCCGAAGCGGTCGGCGGATTCGACCATCATCACGGAGGCGTTGGGGACGTCTATGCCGACTTCGACGACGGGGGTGGATACGAGGATGTCTAGTTCGCGGTTGTGGAAGGCGGTCATGACGGCGTCCTTTTGGCGGGAGGGCAAGCGTCCGTGGAGGAGGCCGACGCGGAGGTCGGGGAAAATCTGCTGGTTGAGGCGTTCGTATTCCTGGGCGGCGGCCTTGGCTTCGGTCATCTCGGACTCTTCGATGAGGGGGAAGATGATGAAGGCCTGGCGGCCTTTTTGGACCTGTCCTCTAAGGAAATCGTAGGCGGGGTTGCGGTTGTGAGGCTCGACGTGGCGGGTGACGATGGGGGTGCGGCCTGGGGGCATTTCGTCGATGGTGGAGATGTCTAGGTCGCCGTAGAGGGTGAGGGCGAGGGTGCGGGGGATGGGCGTGGCGGACATGATGAGGACGTGGGGAGTGGCGTGGCTTTTGTCGCGGAGGGCGGCGCGCTGCATGACGCCGAAACGGTGCTGTTCGTCGACGACGGAGAGGGCGAGGTTGGGTATCTGCATGGTGTTCTGGATGAGGGTGTGGGTGCCGATGATGATGTCTAGGTCGCCGTTGGCGGCGCGCTGCTGAAGTCTGTCGCGGAGTCGCTTGCGGGTGCTGCCGGTGATGAGGCCGACGGAGATGGGGGGGGTGTCGGGGTGCAGGGAGGCGGAGACGAGGTTATCTTCCTGGACGGGGTTGTGGAGTCGGCCCATGAGCTGGCAGGCGGTTTTGAAGTGCTGCTCGGCGAGGACTTCGGTGGGAACCATGATGGTGCCCTGGAAACCCATCGAGGCGACGGCGAGGAGGGCGGCGATGGCGACGACGGTTTTGCCGCTGCCGACTTCGCCCTGGAGGAGGCGGTTCATGGAGGGGACGCCTTCGGCCATGTCGGCGAGGGTCTCGTCGAGGCAGCGCTGCTGGGCGCCGGTGAGGGTGAAGGGGAGGGAATCGAGGAAGGCATGGACGGCGGGGGCAACGTCGTCGATGGGGGTTCCGCGGGCGGCATCCTTCCATTGCCGACGGCGTTGGAGGACGGAGATCTGGAGGAGGAGGAGTTCGTCGAAGGCGAGGCGGCTGCGGGCTTTTTCGTAGGAGTCGAGGGACTCGGGGAAGTGGGCGCGGGCGACGGCTTGGGGAAGGGGCATGAGTTGGAGGCGGTTTAGGGTGTCCTGGGGGAGGAAATCGGGGATGGTTGGGGACCAGCGTTGGAGGGCGTGCCAGATGATGCGGCGGAAGGTGCGGGGGTAGAGGTCTCTGGTGAGGGGGTGGACGGGGAGCGGGCGGGCGGTGTTGACGAGGGGGGCGTCGTTGTTGACGAGGTCGTATTCGGGGTTTTCCATGACGGGGGCGCCGCCGTAGATTCCGACTTTGCCGCTGAGGGAGATTTTGCGTCCGCGTCTGAACTGGCGGGCGAGGTATGGCTGGTTGAACCAGACGACGTTGAGGCTGCCGGTCTGGTCGCGGACGATGGCGCGGGTGGCGGGCTGGCCTTTGTGTCCGAGCATGGATCGGGAGGCTTCGCGGACGATGGCGAATACGGTTGCGTCTTCGCCAGGCTGGAGGTTGGCGATTTTGACGCGGCGGGAGTAGGGCTTGTGGTAGCGGGGGAAGTGGTAGAGGAGGTCGCGGATGGTGTGGACGTGGAGGCGGGCGAGTTTTTCGGCGGTTTTGGAGTCGACGCCTTTGAGGTGGGTGACGGGTTGGTTGAGGGATTCGGGGTCGGGATGGGTTCCCGCTTTCGCGGGAACAAGAGGTTCGGCGAAGGGGATTTTGGGGACGAAGGGGCGGTTGGCGGGAGGGGGTGGGGCGGGCTCAGGCTTGGAGTTGGTCGATGGCGGGGGAGCACCCCCATCCAAACCTTCCCCCGTCGAGGGGGAAGGGTGAAGAGAGGAGGAGTCCAGGAGGGCGAGGCAGGTTTCGACCCATTTGGCGCGTCGGTTGGGGGGCATTTGGGAGTAGGGGCGGGAGAGGAGTTTGTCGGCGTCGGCGGTTTTGGAGAGGTGGGCGCGGAGTTGGGGCTTCCATCGGGCGAGGAATTGGTCGAGGCCGTTGATGACGGCTTTGTCGTCGAAGTTCCGCGCCTGTTCGAGTTGGAGGATTTTGCGGAAGGAGTGGAGGGGCTGGGTGTCTTGGCGGGTTTGCATGATGGGGGAAGTTTATCACGATGGGAAGATGGGGGCGTTCGATCCTTCGGCAGGTCCTTCGACAAGCTCAGGACAGGCTCAGGGTGAGCGGGGGACTGGATTCCGGCTTTCGCCGGAATGACGGATGGGTATGCGGGAATGACGGGAGTGGGGGCAGGAGGAAGAGGCCCTCACCCCAACCTTCTCCCAGGATGGGAGAGCTTTGCGTAACTGCCTATACACCCCAACATTCTGTCATGGAAGCAACGTATTTATACCTAAACAGCCCCACCCCTGGATTCCCGTTTTCACGGGAATGACGAAAGGGGTAGCGGGAATGACGGTTATGCAAAGGTCTCCAGGATGGGAGAGCTTTACGTAACTGCCAAGTGTGTCATCCATCCGACCCGAATCACCCCCATCTCAATCTTCCCCCGTCAAGGGGGAAGAGGTTAATTGCCGCCCTTGTGAGGGTTATACAAAGGTCTACGTCTAGGGGGGAGGGGGAAGAGGTTTATCGGCCACTTTGGGGGGGTTAGGGGGAGGTGCGGGCGGCGATGCCGACCATGCCGGGGCCGGTGTGGACGCCGATGCTGGGGCCGGGGCGGGCCATCGTGATGTGACCGCCGGGGACGAAGCGGCTGATGTTGTTGGAGATGGCGTCGGCGTCCTGGGGGGTGTCGTTGTAGATGACGCAGGCTTCGGAGATGTCGCCCAGCCCTTCGGTGATTCGGACGAGACGCTGGAGGCCCTTGCGCCGGCTGCGGACGCGGTCGAATCTTCGCACCTCGCCATCCTCAACGGTAAGGATGGGCTTGAGATTTAGCATCTTGCCGAGGAAGGCCTGGGTCTTGCTGATGCGACCGCCCTTGACGAGGTATTCGAGGGTGTCGAGGAGGAAGAAGACGCGGATCTGGGGGACGGCGGCGTCAATCTCCGACATGATTTCGCCGAGTTCGGCGCCTTCATGGAGGGCGCGGGCGGCGGCGAGGACGACGAGGCCGAGGCCCATCGCGACGGTATTGGAGTCTATGACTTCCACCTGGGCGGGGTTCTTAAGGTTGCGCTTGGCCTGCATGGCGGAGTTGTAGGTGCCGCTGAGCTTGGAGGATAGATGGATGGAGATAATCATGTCCGCGGGGTCCCGGATGAGGGACTCGTAGACTTCCGTGAAGTCGCCGGGCGTGGGCTGGGAAGTGGTGGGGAGGGACTCGCTGCTGACGAGGCGTTCGTAGAATCCGTCCAGGCTGACTTCCACGCCGTCCTTGAGGGTCTCGATTGTGCCGTCGTCGCTGGTGAAGTTGACGTAGGTGGGGACAACGGTGACGTTGAGGCTGCGGGCGATTTCCGGGGTGAGGTCGGAGGTGCTGTCGGTGACGATTCGGATGGTCATGGTGATTTCCTATTCTATGGAGGCGATATAGTGGTAGAAGGGCTGCCCGCCGAAGACGGTTTCGACTTCGACGCCGGGGAGGGCGTCTTCGAGTCTTCGGGCGGCGGTATGGGCTTGTGGTTCCTGAACGTCGCCGCCCCAATAGAGGGTGACGACGTGGCCTGAGTCGGGGTTGGCGGCGATGACGGCGCGGTGGGCAATGTCCTGAACATCGTCGCCGATGGTGGTGAGAACGCCGTCGAGGAGGCCGATGACCTGTCCGCTTTGTACGGATTTGCCGTCCATGATTGTGTCGCGGTGGGCGGTGGTTACTTCAACGGTGCGGACGTCGTGTATGGAATCTTCCATAGCCCGGAGGACGTCGGATTGGGGGAGTTCGGGGGCGTAGGAGAGGAGGGCGGAGATGCCCTGGGTCTGGCTGCGGGTGGGGATTACGTGGAGGGTTTCGCCGGCGATTTCGGAGGCCTGGCGGGCGGTGAGGATGACGTTGGAGTTGTTGGGGAGCACGACGACGTCATCGGCGCCGGTGGCGCGGGCGGCTTCCAGTAGCTCCTGGGCGCTGGGGTTCATGGTGCGCTGGCAGGGGACGATGGCGTGGCAGCCGAGGTCGTCGAAGAGGCTGATGAAGCCTTCGCCCCAGGCCACGGCGACGACGGCGAGGGCGGGGGCTTCCTGCTGCTGGCCGTGGAGGGAGAGGAAGCCCTGGTGCTGCTGGCTGATGTCGTCGACCTTGACGCCGAGGGTGTTGCCGAGGGTGGCGCCGTGGGCGATAAGCTCATCGGGTTCGAGGGTGTGGATGTGCACCTTGGCGAGGGTCGAATCGCCGATGACGATGAGGGAGGTGCCTTTTTCGGAGAGGTAGCTGCGAAGGGCGGCGACGTCGATGTTTTCGCCTTCAATCAAGAACTCGGTGCAGAAGCCGTATTCCTCGGTTTGGGTGGCTTCGAGGAACTCCTGGCTGACGATGGGCATGTCTGCGACGGCGCTGGTGGGGGAGGAGAGTTCGATGTCGTAGTCCTCCGGGTCCTTTTCCAGGAAGGAGCAGAGGAAGCCTTCCATGATGACGACGACGCCCTGGCCGCCGGAGTCGATGACGCCGGCGTCGCGGAGGACGGGGAGCATGGTGGGGGTCTTCGCCAAAGCGTCCTTGGCTTCTTCGAGGGCGCTGTTCCAGAGGTTGAGGACGCCTTCTTCGTTGGAGGGTCGGTCGGAGGCGCCTTCGGCGAAACCGCGCAGGACGGTGAGCATGGTGCCTTCGACGGGCTGGGAGACGGCGGCGTAGCTGGCCTGGGAGCCGGAGGCGAGGGCGCCGGCGAGGGTGTCGGGGTCGGCGGCCTCTACGTCCTTTAGGCCGTCGGCGAATCCGGCGAGGAATTGGGAAAAAATAACGCCGCTGTTGCCGCGGGCTCCCAGGAGGGCGCCGCGGGAGGCTTCCTGGGCGACGACGGTGAGGGAGGGGGTGTCTACGGATTGCAGACGCTCATCCACGGATTGCATGGTGAGGAGCATGTTGGTGCCGGTGTCGCCGTCTGGGACGGGGAAGACGTTGAGGGCGTTGATGGCGTGGCTGTATCGCTGAAGGCAGCGTGTGGCTGCAATCAGGGCGGCTTTGAGCCGGTGGCCGTCGATGTTGGCGAAGGAGCTGTTGGGCGTGTTCGTGGCGCGTATCCTTGTAAAGGGAGATTGGGGTATGCTAAGGTTTCAGGAAGATTCTAGCGATTCGTTGAAGCGAAAGTCAATTTAGGTGAGTGCCGTGAAATGTGAGCTTTGCAACAAGATAGGGGTGGCGGGGAACAACGTGAGTCACTCCAAGCGGCATACGAAGACGCGTTTCTTGCCGAACATCCAGCGTTTGACGATTCCGATTGACGGGGTGCGGAAGCGGGTGAAGATTTGCACGCGGTGTCTGCGGACGCTGCATAAGACGCCGAAGATGAGGGTTAAGTCGCGGGGATAGGGGTTGGGGGATGGATTCCCGCCTTCGCGGGAATGACGGGGGTTGTGGGGGTGATTGACGGCGGGGTTTTGGTTGTTTCATTTGGTGAATGTTGGGGGTGTGGTGCGTGTTGGAATTGGGAGTGGAGGCATTGTCTATGATTACGGAACAAGAGACTAGCGTTGAGGAATGTGTGGCGCAGGCTTGGGCGTTTCTGGCGCAGTCGGACGCGGAGTTTGCGTCGGGGGACACGCGACAGGGCGCGGAGAAGTTGTATGGCGCAGTGTCGCAGGTGGTGATAGCCGCGGCAAAGCAGCGGGGCTGGAAGCATCGTTCACATCGAGCCAACAAGAACACGGTGACACGGCTGTCCGATGAATACGACGACCCTTTCATAGCTGCCGGATTCAACACCGCTGAGAGATTCCACGTGCATTTCTTCCATGAGAATCTGGAGGATTACGAGATAGCCGCCGACCGACCTACCGCTCGTCGCTACGTGGAGAGGATGACAGCCTTGATTGAGGGATACGAGGCGGGGGGATAAGGGGTGTGCGGCGTTTCTCAGCCAATTATCCAGCCTGAAGCACCCTCACCCCAGCCCTCTCCCATCTTGGAGACCTTTGCATAACCCCCAATTCACCCGAACATTCTGACGAAGAAGCGACGTATTTATGCCTAAATGGCCCCACCCCTGGATTCCCGTTTTCACGGGAATGACGGAGGAGGTGACGGGAATGACGGAGGAGGTGGCGGGAATGACGGAGGAGGTGACGGGAATGACGGAGGAGGTGACGGGAATGACGAGGGGGAGATGCTCGACCCTTCGACAGGCTCAGGGTGAGCGGGGGTTAGAGGGGGATGTTGCCGTGTTTCTTGGGAGGGAGGGTGTCCTTCTTGTCCTTGAGCATGTCCAGGGCGGCGATTATTCGGGGGCGGGTTTCGGCGGGGTCAATGACGTCGTCGAGGAAGCCGTAGCCCGCGGCGACGTAGGGGTTGGCGAGTTCCTCCTCGTATTCGCGGATGAACTTGGCGCGGGTCTTTTCGGGGTCGGAGGATTTGGCGATGGCCTCCCGGAAGATGATGTTGACGGCCCCGTCCGGCCCCATGACGGCTATCTGAACGGTGGGCCAGGCGAAGTTGACGTCGCCGCGGAGGTGCTTGCTGCTCATGACGATGTAGGCGCCGCCGTAGGCCTTGCGGATCATGACGCTGACCTTGGGGACGGTGGCTTCGGCGTAGGCGTAGAGGAGCTTCGCGCCGTGGCGGATGATTCCGCCGTGCTCCTGGTCGGTGCCGGGGAGGAAGCCGGGAACGTCGATGAAGGTGACGAGGGGGATGTTGAAAGCGTCGCAGAAGCGGATGAAGCGGGCGGCCTTGACGGAGGCGTCGATGTCGAGGACGCCGGCGAGGTGGGAGGGCTGGTTGCCGACGAGGCCGACGGGCTTGCCGGCCATGCGGGAGAAGGCGACGACGATGTTGGGCGCGAAGCTCCGGTGGACTTCCATGAGGTCGCCGTCGTCAACGACGCGGGCCATGATTTCACGAACGTCGTAGGCCTTGTTAGGTTCGGCGGGGACCACGTCGAGCAGGTCGGGGTCGCGGCGGTCTATCGGGTCGTAGGGTTCTTCCAAAGGGGGGTCTTCCATGTTGTTGCTGGGGAGGAAGGAGAGGAGGCGTCGGAGTTCCGTCATGCACTCCTCTTCGGTCTCGTAGACGAAATGGGCGACGCCGCTCCGGATGGCGTGGGCGGACGCGCCGCCAAGCTCTTCGTGGGTAACTTCCTCGCCCATGACGGCGCGGATAACGTCGGGGCCGGTGATGTACATCTGTCCGACGCCCTGAACCATGAAGACGAAGTCTGTGATGCCGGGGGAGTAGACGGCGCCGCCGGCGCTGGGGCCGAGGATGACGGAAATCTGGGGGACGACGCCGGAGGCCATAGTGTTGCGTAGGAAGATGTCGCCGTAGGCGGCGAGGCTGAGGACGCCCTCCTGGATGCGGGCGCCGCCGGAATCGTTGATGCCGATGACGGGGGCGCCGACCTTCATTGCCAAGTCCATGACCTTGCAGATCTTCTTGCCGACGGTCTCGGAGACGGAGCCGCCGAGGACGGTGAAGTCCTGGGCGTAGGCGAATACGAGGCGGCCGTTTATCTTGCCGTGGCCGGCGACTACGGCGTCGCCGGGGGGGCGGTTCTTATCCAAGCCGAAGCCGGAGGTGCGATGGGTGGCGAAGGGGTCGAGCTCCTGGAAGGTGTCGGGGTCGAATAGGAGGTCAAGCCGCTCGCGGGCGGTGAGCTTGCCCTTGGCGTGCTGCTGCTGGATGCGCCGCCGCCCACCGCCGAGGCGGGACTGTTGGCGGAGGTCGTCCAGTTTCTTGAGGCGCTGGTCTGATTTGGGTTGGATGGCCATGTGCGTCTTTCGGTTGGGAATGCTATCAGATGGGATTGGGTGGTGCAAGAAAGGGGGTGGGGTGCTAGACTGGGCTGGGAGCGCTCGACCCTTCGTCCTTCGACAAGCTCAGGACGATCTCAGGGTGAGCGGAGGGATGGATTCCCGCCTACGCGGGAATGGCGGAAGGGGGCGGGAGAGGGGGTGAGAATAAGAGATGGGAGTGGATGAGATTGAGTGAGACGTTGGTTGAGGGAGTCATGGTTTGCGGGGGACGGGAGTTTCGTTGGGGGAGCCGCACCTATGTGATGGGGGTGGTGAATGTGACGCCGGATTCGTTTTCGGGGGACGGGCTGGCGGGTCGGACGGAGGAGGCGGTGGAGCAGGCGGTGGCCTTCGAGGCGGAGGGCGCGGACATCATCGACGTGGGAGCGGAGTCGACGAGGCCGGGGCACGCGCCGGTGTCGGTGGAGGAGGAGTTGTCGCGGCTGCTGCCGGTGCTGGAGGGGATTGTCCAGTCTGTTTCGATTCCGGTGAGCGTGGATACGTACAAGCCGGAGGTGGCGCGTCGGGTGGCGGAGTGCGGGGCTTCGATGCTCAACGACGTTTGGGGGCCGAGGGTTGGGGAGGGGATGGCTGCGGTGGCGGCGGAGACGGGGCTGCCGTTGGCGTTGATGCACAATCAGGACGGGACGGAGTACGTTGATATGATGCAGGAGGTTGCGGCGAGCTTGCGGCAGGCGGCGGAGGCGGCGGAGGCGGCGGGGGTTCGGAGGGACGCGTTGATACTGGACCCGGGCATCGGGTTTGGGAAGACGGCGGAGCATAATCTGGAGATTCTGGGTCGGTTGGGTGAGTTGAAGGCGTTGGGGTATCCGCTGCTGGTGGGGACTTCTCGGAAGTCTACGATAGGGTTTGTGCTGGACTTGCCTGTTGAGGAACGATTGGAGGGGACGGCGGCGACGGTGGCGTTGGCGATCGCGGGGGGAGCGGACATTGTGCGGGTGCACGACGTGAGGGAGATGGCGCGGGTGGCGCGGATGAGCGACGCGATTGTGCGGGGTTGGAGGCCGCAGGGTTGGGCGTGGTGAGGGTTTTTCTGGGGTTGGGGTCTAACTTGGGAGATCGATTGGGTAACCTGGAGCGGGGGTTGGGGATTTTGGGAGAACGGATCAGGTTGGTGAAGGTTTCTTCCATTTATGAGACGGAGCCGTGGGGTGTTGTTGAGCAGCCGGCGTTTTTGAACTGCGTCGTCGAGGGGGAGACGGCGGATTCGCCGGAGGGGGTGTTGGGGATCTTGAAGGAGGCGGAGCGGTTGGTGGGTAGGAAGTTTACGTTTGAGTGGGGGCCGCGGGTGTTCGACGCGGATTTGCTGTTTTATGGAAGTCGGATTGTGAATTTGCCTGATTTGAAGGTGCCGCATCCTCGGATGCAGGAGCGGGCGTTCGTGCTTGTACCGATGGCGGAGATTGCGCCGGATTTTCGGCATCCGATGTTGGGGATGACGGTGGAGGCGATGGCGGCGCGGGTTGGGGGTCGGGAGGGGGTGCGGTGGTTTGCGTATGCGCCGGAGTTGGTTGGGGATGGATTCCCGCCTTCGCGGGAATGACGGAAGGGTGCGCTCGTCCGCTCGACCCTTCGACAGGCTCAGGGTGAGCGGGGGGTTGGGGATGGATTCCCGCTTTCGCGGGAATGACGGAATGGTTAGAGGGCGCGGAGGTGGGGAGGGAGGAGGTTGGGGATGGCGTCGCGGATGGGGTAGGTTTCGGGGCAGTCGGGGCAGTCTAGTGAGCCGGTGATGATGCGGTCGTCGCGTTCTTCTTCGACGGTCAGGTTGAGGCGACCCTTGCATTGGGGGCAGGCGAGGATTTGCATGATTTGTCGTCGCATTTGAGAAATTATAGCATTGGGAAGGTTGTGAGTGTGTGGGTATAGGTGGGTGATGGTTCGAGTCATGGATTCCCGTTTTCACGGGAATGACGAGAGGGGGCGGGAATGACGGAGGGTGTGGCGGGAATGACGGAGGGGATGTAGCACGATGGGGTAGAAGCGACTGGCCGGTCGCCCTACAGGAAAGTGTCGGGAAGCGACGACCCATCCCGCTCGACCCTTCGACAGGCTCAGGGTGAGCGGGGTGGGGGCCAGGGTGAGGGGATGGGGGGTCAGGATTTGAGGCCTTGTTCGAAGAGGGAGCTAAGGACGTCGGCTAGGAGGAGGACGATGACGCCGAGGATGACTACGGCGGTGGCGTTGGAGACGTAGGGGATCCATCGGCGGGTCGGCGAATCGTTGTCTTTGGAGCGGCGGTTGGGTAGGAATCTGACTAGTCCGAACATGCAGAAGGCGAGGAAGATTTTGACGGCCAGGACGGCGACGTAGGGGACGCCGATGAAGCCGGAGGTGACGCGGTGGAAGGTGAGGACGGCGCCGGTGACGAGGAGGACGCCGAAGGCGGTGTTGACGAGGGAGAGGTAGTCGCGTCCGGGGTTGAGGTTGTCGTCGGTCGGGGAGCGTCGGAGGCGGGGACGGAGGATGAGGAGGTAGTAGATGCCGCCGCCGACCCAGGCTACGGCGGCGAGGTTGTGGATCCAGCGCATGGCGAGGAAGAGGATTTCGTTAAGGCTCATGGAGGTTTAATTATGGGCTATTTGCGTTGATTTGGGGGGGTGTGGATTCCCGCCTTCGCGGGAATGACGGGAGGGGACCGCTCGACCCTTCCACAGGCTCAGGGTGAGCGGTTGGGGAGTAGTCAGGTTGAGCGGTAGGATTGTCTTCGTCGATGAGGGTTTTGGCGTAGGTGATGAGCTTCTCTCGGCGGGGGGCATCGGTGTTGCGGGTTTCGAGGTAGCGGGAGAGGGCGGTGATGGTGTCGAGATTGCGGGCGGCGTCGGCGGGGAGGCGGGCGCGTCGTTCGTCGGAGACGTTGGTCTGGATGGAGGCGACGTGGTGGGCGGGTTGGAGAGCGTCTCGGATTTCGCCCATTCTTAGTTGGACGGACTGGTCGGCGGTGAGGGAGATTCGGAGGCGGACGATGGCGTCGGCAATGGAGGTTCGTTGGACGGCGCGGAGGACGTCTCCGGTGGGGTCGGGGGTGTTTGGGGGAAGTTCGACGTCGATGGTGGTGAAGGCGCGGGCGGCTACTTCTTCGAAGTGGAAGCCGGTCAGGCGGCGGCTTTGGGGTCGCTGGGCATCGAGGTCGATGACGCAGAAGCCTTTGGGGTCGTTTTCTTCGCCGAAGTCGACGCGCTGGAGGCTTCCGGCGTAGACCATGAGGGGGTTGTCTCGCACCACCTGATGCTTGTGGATGTGGCCGAGGGCTATGTATTCATAGGCGGGGAGGTGGAGGTCGCTGGGGCGGAGGGCGTGGTCCTGACCTAGCATCATGGCGCGTTCGGAGCCGAGCTTTGCGCCGTTGACGGTGACGTGTCCGGCGAGGATGGCGGGGACGTTGGGATCTAGGTTCTCGGAGAGGGTGCGGATGTCATGGGAGAGGATGCTTTGGAGTCGTTGGTTGACCTTTTCGATGGAGAGGCCGCGGGTGTCCTCGCTGGTGAGGAGGGCGCTGCGCTTGGGCCAGGGGAGGGCGGTAATCTGGAGGGGGCCGCTTGGGGTTTCGATGAGATAGTTGGTGATTTCGTCGCCGACGTGGAGGCGGGGAACGTCCAGGGTGTTGAAGATTTCGATGGCGGTGGCGCGGCCCAGGGCGTTGGGGAGGTCGTGGTTGCCGACGAGGAGGAAGACGGGGATGCCGGCGTTTGCGAGGGTAGCGAGGCGGCGGGCGAATTCGCGCTGCTGGGTCTGGTTGGGGTCGCGGGATTTGTAGGCGTCGCCGGCGAGGAGGACGAGGTCGGCGTTGTTGGCGAGGGCGTATTCGACGAGTTGGTCGAGGGCGTTAAGGAAGTCTAGGAGGCGGGTGGAGAGGCCGGTTTCGGGGTCGGTGCGGCTGTAGTTTTCGACGCCGACGTGGAGGTCGGCAAAGTGGATTATTCGCATGGGCTAATGGAGTTGCTGAGAATGGGGTTTGGGGGAGAAGATGGATTCCCGCCTACGCGGGAATGACGGATGGGAATTAGTGGGCAGGGAGAAGATGGATTCCCGCCTACGCGGGAATGACGGATGGGAATTAGTGGGCAGGGAGAAGATGGGTTCCCGCCTACGCGGGAATGACGGATGGGAATTAGTGGGCAGGGAGAAGATGGATTCCCGCCTGCGCGGGAATGACGGATGGGAATTAGTGGGCAGGGAGAAGATGGGTTCCCGCATTCGCGGGAATGACGAAAGGGGGTTGGGAATGAAGGGTGGGGGTGGATGACGCGCATGGGCTACCAGCCGTGGCGGAGCTTGTCTTCGATGGCGGGGACGATGCGGTTGATGGGGATGCGAAGCTGGGCCATCGTGTCGCGGTCACGGAGGGTGACCTGTTCGTCGTCGATGGTGTCGAAGTCGACGGTGACGCAGAAGGGGGTGCCGATTTCGTCCTGCCGACGGTAGCGGCGTCCGATGCTCTGGGCGTCGTCGAATTGAGCGTTGAAGCGTTGGCGAAGGAGTTCGTGGACGCGCCGGGCGGTGGGGACGAGTCGTTCGTTCCGACTGAGGGGAAGGACGGCGACGGTTATGGGGGCGAGGGAGCGGTGGAGCTTGAGGAGGTTGCGGGTTTCGGTCTTGCCGCCGGGCTTCCTGGGGGGAATTTCTTCTTCCTTGTAGGCGTCGAGGAAGAAGACGAGGGCGGCGCGGTCGGCGCCGCAGGAGGGTTCGATGACGTAGGGGTAGTAGCGCTCCTTGTCCTGGTCGTCGAAGTATGTGAGGTCCTGGCCGCTGTGGTCGGCGTGCTGCTTGAGGTCGTAGTCGGTGCGGTTGGCGATGCCTTCCAGTTCGGCCCAACCCCAGGGGAAGCGGTATTCGATGTCGTAGACTTCCTTGGCGTAGTGGGCGAGTTCGTCGGATTCGTGCTTGCGGAGGCGCAGGTTGTCGGGGTTGACGCCGAGGGAGACGAACCAGTCCATGCGCTGCTCGGTCCAGTAGTGGAGCCAATCGTCGTCGGAGCCGGGCTTGACGAAGAATTCGAGTTCCATGATTTCGAATTCGCGGGTGCGGAAGGTGGAGTTGCCGGGGGTGATTTCGTTGCGGAAGGCTTTTCCAATCTGGGCGATGCCGAAGGGGAGCTTGCGGCGGGCGGTGTCGAGGACGTTTTTGAAGTTGACGTAGATGCCCTGGGCGGTTTCGGGGCGGAGGTAGATTTCGGAGGCGGTGTCTTCGACGGCGCCCATGAAGGTCTTGAACATGAGGTTGAACTGGCGGGGGTCGGTGAGTTCGCCCTGGCAGTTGGGGCAGTTGTCGGAGTCGAGGTGGTCGGCGCGGAATCGCTGGTGGCAGGAGCGGCATTCTACGAGGGGGTCGGTGAAGCTGCCGAGGTGTCCGCTGGCCTGCCAGGTGGCGGGGTGCATGAGGATGGCGGAGTCGAATGCGACGACGTCGTCGCGGTGTTGGAGGATGGAGCGCCACCAGGCGTCTTTGACGTTGCGCTTGAGCTGGGCGCCGAGGGGGCCGTAGTCCCAGGTGGCGTTGAGGCCGCCGTAGATTTCGCTGCTCTGGAAGAGGAAGCCGCGGCGCTTGGCGAGGGAGAGGAGTTTTTCCATTGTGACGGGTTGGGCGGTTGCAGGCAAGGCGACTCCTGGGGGAGAGGGTTGAATTAGGGTAGCAAGGGGGTTGTTGGGTGTAAAGGGGAGGGGAGTGTGGAGGCGGGCGGATTTGTTGACAGTGGGGATGGGGTTGCTTAGGCTTATTGGAGAGAGGGCCCGTAGCTCAGCGGTAGAGCGGCCGGCTCATAACCGGTTGGTCGTAGGTTCGATCCCTGCCGGGCCCACCATTCTTGATACCAAGCTCTATCGCATATATCTTCAGGCTAGTCCTTTGATGCGAGGCTCAGATTGACCTTTGACGACCTCGACACTAGAATTGGCAATGTGTTCGCTTGCTACAGATATTGAACGTGCAGCGGGAGCACTGATGTGTTGAGGGATGTTTTGGCCCGGAGATTAGCTTGAGTACTTTGAATCTCAGCCCTGCCTACGAACTCCAGGTTAACGATGGCGGCAACCGCCTTGAGGCGACACGTGCGGCCTTGGGCGCTAACCTGAATTTTCACGGTACGGACGGGAGCTATGGCTCCCACGCCTGGCACCCGTTCCCAGCCAAGTTTCCTCCACAATTGCCGGAGTACATAATACTCCAACTGACAGATCCTGGCGATCTTGTTCTCGACCCAATGGTTGGCTCCGGGACCACGATGGTGGAGGCAGTACGGCTTGGCCGCCGGGCCGTAGGATGCGATATCGACCCGCTAGCACGAATGATTACGGCGGCCAAGTTGAATCCCATCGACCCGTTTGTCGCGCTCTCGGAAGGGAAAAGAATTATAGCTGACGCCAGTGACGACTACTATGAAGCTCGCTCCAGGTTGCAAAGGGACTTGGAGCTTAGGTTCGACGCGAAGACAGAGGATTTTATTCACTACTGGTTCCGGCCGCAGCAACAGCTTGAACTGCTGGCTCTGGTGCAGCGCATTGAAGCGTTGCCCGAAGGGGAAACACGAGATTTCCTCAAGGTTGTATTCTCATCCATCATCATCGCCAAGTCCGGGGGAGTGTCTTTAGCGCGAGATCTGGCACATACCCGTCCTCATAGAGACATGAACAAGAGACCAAATTCGGCCTTTGTTGAGTTTGGCAAGCGGCTAGAGCGCAATGTTGGGGCATTGGAAAAGAGCAAATTAACCGACAGGGTGGCATCCTACCATCCCAACGGAAGCAGTTCAGCGCTTGTATCTGTTCCATTTACTTCCATCCACGCCGCAAGCGCCGCTGATACCAGTCTTCCATCAGACAGTGTGGATCTGATAGTAACCTCGCCGCCCTATGCCAACAACGCTATCGACTATATGCGAGCGCACAAGTTTGCCCTGGTGTGGTTTAACTGGACAATATCCGACCTAGCCCGCATTCGCGCTCAGTATTTGGGGCACGACGCGATTTCCGGTTTGCGGTGCGAACGGGTGCCCAGTCAATGTGAAGGGACTTTGGCAAAACTGGCGGAGCGTGACGAACGGAAAGCGTTGGTGCTGCGTCGGTACTTTCAGGAGATGAAGGCTGTCATCGAGGAAATGATGCGAGTCCTTCGTAGGGGTAGGCCGGCTGTGATAGTCGTAGGCTCCTCAAATTTAAGGGGAATAGACGTAGAGACACACAAAGGACTAGCTGCAATTGGCGAAAGCGTTGGTTTCGTCCTGGCCGGAATTGGCGCCCGCCTACTTGACCGAGACAAGCGGATGATGCCAGCGCGATGGGGCGGACAACAACGTTCGCAGATTGAAGAGCGTATGTATAAAGAGTACGTGCTTGGATTGATAAAGCCGTAATGCCCGGCAGAATCGAAGCCCTTAGACGCAACTACCATCGCCGGATTGCTCGCGAAGTGTTGAGAATGCCCGCGTCGGGAATTCCAAGCAACGCCGACAAGGGAAGCGCTTCGAGTGTGCGGATTGCCAAGGGCATCGTTGAGAGAATTGGGCTTCCGCTAAGATCCGAAAGATTGGCAGGACAAACAGCCGGGCGTCGATTTGAGGAGGCTACAAGACGCTTCCTGCGAGATGCGTTTGGATTGCTTTCTCATCTGCGCCCGGGAAAATGGGAATTCGGGATTGGCGGAGACATTCGCGACTACGAGCAATACTTGCACCTATCCGATATTCGACGGGTAGTCGAACAGCATGAGGAGTTACGCATCATCTTTGGAGACTATATTGTCACGCCTGACATTGTTGTCTGCCGAAAACCGGTTTCAGATTCAGAGATCAACAAGAACGAAGCCTTACTGGAGGACGACGCAGTGGCTAAATATACGCCTCTGCGTCGCGCAAATTCGCGTGCGAGCATCCTGCACGCGAGTGTGTCTTGCAAATGGACGATTCGCAGCGATCGTTCTCAAAACGCACGTACAGAGGCTTTGAATCTTGTTCGCAACCGGAAAGGCAAGACACCTCACATAGTCGTCGTCGTTGGGGAGCCTCTACCTGGCCGGATTGCCTCGCTCGCGTATGGTACGGGTGATATTGACTGCGTCTATCATTTCGCCTTGAGAGAACTGAGGGCCGCAGCCAGGGATAATGATTCGGACGCGGATTTGTTGGATGCACTGGTGAATGGGAGGAGGTTGCGGGACATCAGCGACTTGCCGTTTGACTTGGCAGTTTGATTCCGCAAGGTCTTTGGGTCGCCGTAACTGTTAATCTTCGATGGTCAGCCGGCATTCCTATATCGTTTTCCCGGTGGTCATGGGATTGAGAAGACCTTCGGCAGAGGCTGCGCGGTTCAGTGCTTGGTCCAGTATTGCGAGTTCTGCACCCTCCCTTTTTGCCAGTTCCAGATATAGGACGTCGTAGAAGGAAAGTTTATGGATTTTGGCTAATTCGAAGGCGGACTGAAAGTTGGGGCTGTCATCGGTTTGGATGGGCAGGCCCATCAGAGCATCCAGTCTCTCCTTGACCCCTTCGGCGGAGAGACGTCCGCTTCGCTCCGCGGCGAGGAGGGTGTTGCGGGTTTCCAGATGCCACAGGTGCGGGACAATCGCCCCATCTTCTACGAGAAGTTCCAGCGCCTCGTCTGCGCGTGGCTCCTCCTCATCGTCGAAGAGCCATGCTATTACTACTGATGCATCGACAACCAGTCCGCTCATAACCTGTGGCCCTGGTGGCGCGCTGCGAGTATCTCGTCCGTGGAGAAAGCTACGCGCTCCCATCCGGCACGGCGGCGGCGGAATCGGTCCACCGCGCTTTCGCGGTTGGCGCGGTCCTGGGCCGGGGCGGGAACCAGGTGGGCGACGGGCTTGCCGTGCCGGGTGATGGCGATGGTCTCGCCGCTCTCGACTACGCGGAGCAGTTCGGCCAGGCGCGACTTGGCTTGGGTGGCTTGAACTTCACGCATTGCAACTCCAACCGGTTGTTTTGACCATATTATACTACCAAATGCCTGTCACATGGATCAGCGGGCATGGCGTGGGGAGTGTTGCGGTTTTGGTGGGGTTGGTGGGATAATGGTTGGGTTATGGCACAGATAACGATAAGGAATGTTCCTGAGGCGGTTCGGGACGAGCTTAAGGCGCGGGCGGCGCGCAAGCGTCAGTCGATGCAGGCGTTTCTGCTGGGTGAATTGGAGCGGATCGTGTCCAAGCCGTCCATCGAAGAGTTGATGGAAGGGGTCCGGAAGCGGCTGGCTAAGTCCAACACACATGTGACGGCGGAGGAGATACTGCGGGCACGCGACGAAGGGCGTAGGTGACCATCGTTGTCGACGCGTCCGTTTTCGTAGCGGCGCTTGTGGATAAGGGGAGCGATGGGCGGTGGGCACGATCGCTGCTCGACGAGAGCGACTTGGCCGCTCCGGAGTTGGCTCTTGTAGAAACCATCGACGTATTGCGTCGGATGGAGTTGAGGCGGCAGATTTCGCGAGTTGAGGCTGACTTCGCCCACGCGGAACTGCTTCGGCTGGATGTGGAGACGTTTCCGTTTGCGCCTTTCGCCGGGCGGGTTTGGGAGTTGCGGGGCAGCCTGAGGAGCTATGATGCGTGGTACGTCGCGCTGGCGGAGACGCTTAATTGTCCGTTGGCGACGCTGGACCTGAAGCTCAGTCGCGCTCATGGACCGGAGTGTCAAATGGTTGTGCCGCCGCGTTTCCAAGAGGCATAATCAAGGGGCAGAGTGAAGGGATATGTCCGGAGGTCAGTTATGAAGAGCAGCGCGGCGACGGTTGAGGAGTATATTTCGGGGTTGAGCGAGGAGCGGCGGGAGTGGGTTTCGACGGTGCGGGAGGTGGTGTTGTCGAATCTGCCCGAGGGGTACGAGGAGGTGATGGACTTCGGGATGATCGCTTACGTGGTGCCGCTTTCCGTCGTCTCGAAGACGTACAACGGGCATCCGCTGATGTACGCGGCGATAGCGTCGGAGAAGAACTACGTGTCGGTGCATCTGATGAACATCTACGCCAGCCAGGAGACGCAGCGGTGGTTCGTGGAGAGCTACAAGGCGACGGGGAAGCGGATGAACATGGGGAAGTCCTGCGTGCGGTTTCGGAAGCTGGAGGACCTGCCGTTGGAGTTGATTGGGGAGGCGGTGGGGAAGACGCCGATGAAGGACTGGATTGCGGTCTATGAGGCGTCGAGGCGGCCGCGGAAGCGGCGGGCCGGGAGCAGGCGGCGGAAGAGGGCTACGCCGGAGGAGTTGTTGGAGAAGGCGGTGGAGAAGGCGGTGTTGCTTTCAGGGGGGAATCCGCAGATACCGAAGGGGGACGGGGACGCTTTCGTGCAGGCGTACATCGGGCTGATGCCGGAGTGGAAGAGGGAGCTGGGGCGGCGTTTGGATGAGTTAATCGTTCGTACGGTTCCGAAGGTGCGGAAGGCGGTGAGGTGGAATTCGCCGTGGTATGGGATTGAAGGGATGGGGTGGTTCGTGAGCTATCACGTGTTCGCGCGGTACGTGAAGGTGACGTTCCTGAATGGGGCGTCGTTGAGTCCTGAGCCGCCGGGGTCGGGGAAGGACCCGGATTCGCGGTGGGTGGAGGTGTATGAGGGGGAGTTTGACGAGGGGCAGATGTCGGAGTGGGTGCGGCAGGCGGCGGGGGTGCCGGGGTGGGAGGGGTTTTAGGGGGGGCGTCCCCATTCCTTCGGCAGGCCCTTCGACAAGCTCAGGACAGGCTCAGGAGAGGCCCAACCTTCTCCCGTTGGAGGGGGGGCGCTGAGTATGGATGCAACTGCTAAGGATAGTGTAAGCTTCAAATCTGCATTCCCCTTGGAGGTAGTCTTGTGACCTTGCTGAAAATTCTTCCACCAAAGAATTTCAGACATGCTGGCAATATACCAAGTTGGTCTTGGCGGGACCCAAGATTAAATGATTTCGAGCCCGCTACGGTATTGATTGACCTCCGTAGATGTCAATTCGTGTGGCCGTCAGCCGTTTTATGGTGCGCCTGCTATGGCCTGCTGGTACGGAATCAAGGGCGAGAATACGAACTAATCGTGCTGGAGGACTTGGGCGTTGCAACTTACCTCAAATCCACAGGTCTTTTTTCCACGTTGAAAGAGGCGGGTGTTTCAGTTGATGATCGTGGCATTGGCGAGGCGTCCACCACATAGACAATTCTACCGCTCAGTAGATTTGAGACTGAATTTGAGGCAGAGCAGTTGGCGAATAGCGCGTTTGACAACTTCGTTTCGCGGGGAACCACTATCCACCACTTAGCGCCGGTAGTGAGTGAGAACTTCGCTGAACTCGCCTTCAACGTGGTTCAGCACTCTGAATCGCCAATTGGAGGATTGGGGCTGATTCAGTTCTTCAACTTTCAAGGCGGCCTGCGGTTTGCCATTACGGTGGCTGACGGCGGCATAGGGATCAGGAAGGCGCTCTACAATAATCCGGTCCTTCGGGATAAGATCCATTATGACTGGACGGCAATCGAATTGGCGACAAGGGAAAGGATATCTGGCACTGGAGTCGCAACCCGGGGCATTGGTCTTTACGGAGTTGCAGAGGATACGCGAAAAGGTGGACGCCACTTGATTGTTCACTCCGGAATCGGCGTCCTGGAGATTTCGGAAGACGTTCAACAGGAATCCCGGAGAACCAACCCATATCCTGGGACGCTAGTTTCGATGAGCATCGCCACAGGAGAGCTATAATGAGCGATATTTCTATTCACGAATTAAGCGGTAAATCCAGTCTACTCATGCGAGGGACTGCGGATCAGATATTGAACAAGATTCAAGCGCTTCAAATTGATTCCGATGGCGCAATTGCGATTGACTTCAAGAATGTGGTGGCAGTTGCCCCATCGTTCTTCGACCAACTCCTTGGCGGCCTCAAACACAAAATCCCCAGTCGCGCCTCGAACCCGCGAACTCTTCGCTTCCTTCATATGCCTACCCATAGTCGAGAAAAGATCGCCGCAATTGGCAGAAGCCACAATATGGTGTTGTATGCAGCGTCCGAAAGAGAGTGGTTACTAATCGAATCGGATGAGTAAGCGCTTCCAGAGAATCAGGCATAGTTGCCATGCAGCCCGCTCTCCCGACATCCGATGACATTCCAATTGGGAGAGGGGACGCCAGAAGGGGGTGGCTCGGCCCTTCGACAGGCTCAGGGTGGGCGGATGGGGGTGGCTCAGGGTGAGGGGGGAGCACCGCCCCAGAGCCACCCACCTCTGGATTCCCGCCTGCGCGGGAATGACGGTAGGGTTCGAGGGGGAAGGGGATTAAGAGGGGGTGGCTCGGCCCTTCGACAGGCTCAGGGTGAGCGGATGGGGTTGGCTCAGGGTGAGCGGGGAGAACTGCCCCACAGCCACCCACCTCTGGATTCCCGCCTGCGCGGGAATGACGGTAGGGTTCGAGGGGGAAGGGGTAAGGGGGGTGGGGTTAGAATTCGAAGGGGATGATTTTTACGTCTTCGATGTCGGCGTCGGGGGTGAAGCGCCAGACGCCGATGTAGCCGCGGCTGAGGTCGCCGTTGGCGTCCCAGTCGGAGGAGACGGCGGCGCCTTCGTAGTCTATTTTTTCCCCATTTCGCAAGAGTTCTAGGGCATTGCTGATGCCCTCCGGCGTGCCTTCTACTACCTGGCCGGGAGGGGAGCCGATTTCGCGCAGATGGTCGCGGATGGCGGCGCCATCGAGGCTGCCGGCGGCCTGGGCGGCAAGGGCGATGGCGATGACGGCGTCGTAGGTTTCCTTGGTGTAGGGAAGGCGGGCAAGGCTGCCGTACTCGTCGATGAAGGCCCGATCCCAGGCTTGGGTGGCGGCGCTTTCGGGGGCGGGCGCGCCGGCGGTTCCGTGCATTCCGGCGAGATGCTGCGCGCCGACGAATTCGACGAGGCTGAAGCGCTTGGCGGCGTCGCCGAAGGTGAAGTTGTCGTAGAGGCCGCTATCGACGGCTTGCTTGACTAGGGGGAGGGCGACGGATTCGGAGGCGATGACGACGAGGGATTGGGGGTTGTCGGCGGCGCTTTCCTGAATCTGGGGAAGGAAGGAATCCTGCTCCAATTCGACGGAGACGGCGCGGACTCGTCCTGTCCAAGCTGCCTGGAAGGTTTGGGCGAGACCCTGACCCCAGGCGTCATTCTGGTAGATGAGTCCGACGTTGTCGAAGCCAAGGTCGCGGTTGACCTGGGCGAGGACGGGCCCCTGGGCACTGTCGGAGAGGGCGGTGCGGAAGAAGAAGCCGTCGTCTTCCACAGTGGAAAGAAGGGGCGAGGTGGCGGAGGGGCTGATGGTGGGGATACGCTTCGGGCCGGAGACCTGTGCGGCGACGGGGAGGGAGGCGGAGCTGGCGTTGGGGCCGACGATGGCGTTGACGCCGGCGGCGTCTACCAGGAGCCGGACGCGTTCGAGGGCAACGTCGGGGTCGCTGGTGGCGTCTGAGGCGAAGCCTTCGACGGGCTGTCCGAGGACGCCGCCGGCTTCGTTCAGATGCTTGATGGCGAGGTCGAAGGCTTTTTGGCGGGCCTGGGACGCTTCGGGGGAGGCGGTGAAGTTCAGGACGAGGCCGATTTTGAGGTGGTCGTCGGATGCGGTTGATTCAGGGTCGTCGCCGCAGGCGAAAACGGTGGCGGTTGTGATGGCGAGGAGCAGGAGGGCGAGGATTCCGGCTAAGTTTGAGAGCATGGCTTTCACCGATGGGAGGATTGGGAACGATGATAGGGGCAGGCGGTTCGTCTTTCAATGGTTGAGGCGGTGCGGTGATATAATCGGGGACGCTGCGAGATCGAAGGAGGCGGGGTAAATTGAGAGTTTTCGCGTTGCTTGTGTGTCTGATAATTGGGGGATTGGTCGTGTCGGCGTGTGGTAGTTCCGACACTGCCGCGCCCGTGGAAGAGAAGGTGCAGCCGGACATAACGCTGCTACAGGCGATAGAGTTCGAAAACGTGGATATGGTGCGGCGGCACATGGAGTATGGGACGGACCCGGACGAGGTGTACATCCCGGTGGGGTTCCCCTTCGCGGGGGCGTCGGCGCTGCATCACGCGGTGTTGAAGGATAACGGGGAGATCGTGCGGGTGCTGCTGGAGAACGGGGCGGATATTGAGATAAAGGCGAAGGACGAGTTTGAGGGCACGCCGCTGATGTGGGCGGCCTACTGGGGTCTGTATGACATGGCGAAGCTGCTGTTGGAGGAGGGGGCGGAGGTGAACGCGCCGGACGTGAATGGGAGCACGCCGCTGGTTGGGGCGAGTGTGCAGAATCCGTTTATCGGCAAGGAGGATGCGGACGGGTTCATTGAGAATCGGGCGAAGATTCGGGGGTTGCTGAAGGAGCATGGGGGGAGGTGAGGGGGTAGGGGGAGTCAGCCCCCCCATCCCTTCGACAAGCTCAGGACAGGCTCAGGGTGAGCGGGGACTTCACCCCCATCCTAACCTTCCCCCGTCAAGGGGGAAGGGAGAAGAGGGGATGGATTCCCGCGTGCGCGGGAAAAAGAGGGGGGCGGGCCTGCTGCCGCTCGACCCTTCGACAGGCCCTTCGACAGGCTCAGGGTGAGCGGGTGGGGGGCTGATGGTTAGTGGGAGGGCGATTGGCCAATCGCCCCTACGGGATGTTGGCGGCCAGGCTGGGGATGGATTCCCGCCTGCGCGGGAATGACGATGGGGGGCGGGAATGACGGGAAGGGAGAAGAGGGGATGGATTCCCGCCTGCGCGGGAATGACGATGGGGGGGGAGTGGGTGGTGGTGGGGGGGAATTGCGGATGGGGCGGGTTGTGGTAGAATTAGGCCATCAAATTCAAATTGGAAGAGGAGCGGAGAATGCCACTGGGAAGCTTGGGAAACAGCATCAGGAATAGTATTGTAGGGACAATTCGGGGCGTGGGGGACGTGGTTGGGGCGACTGTCGACACTACGAGGGACGCAACGGTGAAGGCGCTTCATGGCGTCCGGGACATCGGAACCGAAGCGACGGGCGCGGTGACGGACGTGGTTGGCGGGGTGATACACGGCGCGGTCGAAGTTGGCGCCGACGTGGGAGGGGCCGCGAAGGGCGCAGTCGTCGGCACGATTCAAGGGGTCGGAGAAGTGACCACCGTCACCGCCGGCACGCTGAGCGACACGGTGCGGGCGGCCATCAAGGGCACCCGCGAGGTGGGCGGCGACGTGGCGGAAGCGGGTCGCGGCGCGGCGGAGGGGGCCATCTCAACCACCAAGTCCCTCACTGTCAGCCTCGAAGACGCCGCCACAGAAGTCTCACGTGGCGCCATCAAGGGCGCTCACGAGGTCGGGAGCGAGTTGTCCACCACGGCGAAATCCGTGGTAGTTGGCAGCGTCAACGGCGCGGAGGAGATAGGCGCCAGCGCGACTTCGGCCATCTCCAACAGCGCGCGGGGTCTCATCAAGGGCACGTCCGAGGTGGGCGGCGACGTGGCGGGAGTGGCCCGCAGCGCGGCTGAGGGTGCGGTTTCCACCAGCAAGAATCTGGCCGTCAGCCTGGAAGACGCGGCGGCGGGAGTGGCCAGCGGGGCCATCAAGGCGACCCACGAGGTGGGAAGCGACTTGGGCAATACCGCCAAGTCCGTGGTAGTGGGCAGCGTCAACGGCGCGGAGGAGATAGGAGGCAGCGCGACGTCGGCGATTTCCAACAGCGCGCAGGGACTGATCAAGGGCGCGTCGGACGTGGGCGGCGACGTGGCCGGGGTGGCCCGGAGCGCCGCCGAGGGTGCGGTCAGCGCCACCAAGTCGATGGCAGTCAGTCTTGAAGACGCGGCGTCGAGCGTGGCCCGCGGGGCCATCAACGCCACCAACGAGGTTGGCGGGGACGTAATCGACACGGCCAAGTCGGTGGTGGTCGGCAGCGCCAACGGAGCCGAGGAGATAGGCGAAAGCGTGACTTCGGCGGTTTCCAACAGCGCACGGGGCGTCATCCAGGGAACGTCCGACGTGGGCGGAGACCTGGCCGGCGCGGCGCGCGGAGCGGTGGAGGGCGCAATCGACAGCGCGAAGTCCGTGAGCGTGAAGGCCGAAGACGCGGCATCGGCGGCGGCTACGGGAGCGGTTGAGGCGGCGAGCGCCATCAGCGATTCCGCCGGTCGGACGGTGCGGAACGCCGTCACGGGCACCATCTCCGGGGTGAAGGTTGTCGTCAAGGCTCCGTTCAAGCAGGGCTAAAGCAACAAGTCTTAACCAAAATCACGGGCGCGTGTCCGTGAATACAGGAAACGGGTTGGGGCCAGTCGCTAGTATAATTGGCGGCTGGCCCCTTCTATTGAGTCTTCTAATTTGACGCCGACTCAGCCCGGCGGGCAGTGGAATCGCAAGAGCGCATCAGTCAATGAATCCAAGAAAAAGATTCACAACCATTCCGGCGACGAACCGGCTTCTGCGCCTGGCGCAGAGGCTCCGGCTGATTGGGGAGGTCTTCGGACAGGGGGCGGAAAGGCTGAAACGGGATCTGAGGGCCACGAGGCTGGGGAGGACGACGGTGGCGAGGCTCACGGTGCGGGTGATTCAGGAGTTGGGGGACGACGACGCGACGCACATGGCGGCCAGCGTGAGCTACTACGCGGTGCTTTCCCTGTTCCCGTTGGCGCTGGGGTTGAGCACCATCATCAGCACGGTGGCCGATTCGCCGGACCAGCGGGAGCAGGTGATTTCGTTCATTGTGGAGTATCTGCCCGGCTCGGAGGCGTTCGTGCGGGACACGCTGGCGAGCCTGGCGAGGTATAACGCGGCCTTCGGGGTGGTTTCCTTCTTCAGCCTGTTATGGGCTGGCAGCGCGGTGTTCGGGGGAATCACGCGGGCGGTGAACCGGGCGTGGGACGTGGAGAAGGACCCGCCCTTCTACAAGAACAAGCCGAGGCAGCTGCTGATGGCGGCGGGGGTTTCGCTGCTGTTCTTCGTGTCCGTCGGCACCACGGCGGCGTTCAGGTGGGCGACTTCATACAGCGTGGGGAGCGTTCCCCTGGACGAGATGCTGGGGGGAGTCGTGGGGGTGATTCTGATGGAGATTCCGGCGCTGCTGGTGGGCTTCCTGATCTTCGCGATCATCTATAAGTTCCTGCCCAACACGAAGACCTACTGGCGGTATATATGGCTGGGAGCGGTTATCGCGGCTGTGCTGTTCGAGGCTGGGAAGCACTTGTTCATATGGTATCTGGACAACTTCGCGGACTACAGCGAGTTGTACGGGAGCGTGGCGTCGGTGATTGTGCTGATGGTGTGGGCGTACTTTTCGGCGTTCATTTTGATATTGGGGGCGGAGATTGCGTCGGAGTACCGGAGGTTGAAGCTGTCGATTGAGAGGGGGCATGAGGATGGGTAGGGGGCGCGCCCACCCCCTGGATTCCCGCTTTCGCGGGAATGACGGAGGGTTGGGGGGAGAGAAAAAGATGGATTCCCGCTTTCGCGGGAATGACGGAGGGTTGGGGGAGAGAAAAAGATGGATTCCCGCCTGCGCGGGAATGACGGAGGGTGTGTTGGGAATGACGGGGTTGTTGGAGGGAGGGAATGGGATCCCGCTTTCGCGGGAATGACGAGTGTGGCATAGAGGGAAGGGAGAAGACTGGATTCCCGCCTGCGCGGGAATGACGAGGAGGGGGAGCGGGAATGACGAGTGTGGCGTAGGGTAAAGGGAGAAGAGGGGATGGGTTCTTGCTTTCGCGGGAACAAGGGGGCGCTGCTCGACCCTTCGACAGGCTCAGGGTGAGCGGGGGAGCACCCCCATCCTAACCTTCCCCCGTGAAGGGGGAAGGGAGAAGAGGGAAGGGCGGTTATGCAAAGGGGTATTGTTTCGGAACTGAACAGGATAGGAGGGTTGTTATGGCTTATGTGGTGACGCCGGACGGGGTGCCGCTTTATTATGAGGACGAGGGGCCGCGAGAAAGCAGGGCGATTTTCCTGATTCACGCGGAGCCTTTCAACACGAAGTTCTGGCAGAAGAACATCGGCCCGATGTCAGAGGAGGTGCGGGTGGTGTCGATGGACGTGAGGGGACGGGGGGAGTCGGGGAAGACGGACCAGGGATTGACGCTGACGCAGTACGCTCACGACTACCGGTTCATGCTGGAGAGGCTGGGGCTGGAGCGGGTGGTGGCGGCGGGGTGGTCTATGGGGAGCGCGATTCTGTGGAGGTACGTGGAATTGTACGGGGAGGACAGGATGGCGGGGTTCGTAGACGTGGACCAGAGGCCGTACCGGTTTCAGGGTTTGGACGGCCTGTTGGAGAAGCTGGAGGCGATTAAGCATCGTCGGCTGGAGGACCATCGGCAGGCGGTGGTGGACTACTTCGGGCCGGAGGCGAACGTTTCGGAGGAGTTGATAGACTGGATGTCCTACGAGTGCATGAAGACGCCGACGGCGACGCATCGGGCGGCGGCGTGGGAGTCGTACTTCGCGGACTTTCGGCCCGTGCTGGACAGGATGACGGCGCCGAGCCTGGTCATCTGGGGGAAGTACGGGGTTATCGACGAGCCGACGGCGAAGTTGCTGCTTTCGAGGCTGAGGAACTCGCGGGAGGCGTACTTCGAGCATAGCGGGCACCTGATGCCGTGGACGGAGAAGGAGAAGTTCAACGCGGAGATGCTGGCGTTCGCGCGGGAGGCGCTTGATTAGGCCCAGAACTTCCACTTGGGCTGGTCGGGCTTCGGTTCGGGTTCCGGGTCGGGTTGGCTGAGGGCGGCAAGTGAGGTCTTGATGTCGGCCTGATTCCGTTCCAGCCGTCCGAGTCTATCGTCAACCTGGACGCAGTATCTTTGGAGTTCCAGGACGCCGGCGGCCGCCGCGGTGTGGTCCTGGTGGACGCCGAACATGGTCTCTCGCAGCTCTTCCTGCATCTTTCGCACCTGTGCAATCAGCTTTCGCAGCTGGGCCTGGTCCTGCTCGATGCGGGAGAGGGATTGCTTGAGCCTGACGTGTTCGCGCTGGATTTCGGTGACGGTGTGGGTCAGGGACTTGTAGATTTTCTGCTGGTCGTCTATGTGCTCGCGCTCCAAGGGGGCACCTCCTGCTGGGGCAATTTCACCCGAAAGAGGGTAGGATGTCAATTGGAAGGCATCCCACAGCCCCCCCCCCCCGCCCCTGGATTCCCGCCTGCGCGGGAATGACGAAGGGGGTGGCGGGAATGATGAAGGGGGTGGCGGGAATGACGGAGGGGGTGAGTTGGCGACGGATTGTAGGGGCGACCGGCCGGTCGCCCCTACAGGGGAGGAAGGGGTTTGGATGGATGGGGAATGGGCTCCCGCTTTCGCGGGAGCAAGAGTTGTGCAAAGGTCTGTGTCGAGGGGGAAGGGAGAAGATGGATTCCGGCTTTCGCCGGAATGACGAGGTTGTGCAAAGGTTTGCGTTAAGGGGGAAGATGGGATGGGGGCGTTGACGGGGAGGGTGGGAGACTTTAGGTTAGGGGGAGGGAGTATCTGAAACGGGGGGTCGGCATGAGCGGATTGGATTTGGCTAACGGGACGGTGGCGGGGTTCGCGGGGTTGTTGGAGTCGGGTGAGCTTTCGCCGGTGGAGTTGACGGAGGCGACGCTGGAGCGCATCGAGCGGGTGGACGGGGCGTTGAAGGGGTTTACGACGGTGACGGCGGACTATGCGTTGGAGCGGGCGCAGGTCGCGGAGGAGGAGATTCGTCGGGGGGAGTATCGGGGGCCGCTTCATGGCATTCCGTACACGCTGAAGGACTTGATCGACACGGCGGGGATTCGCACCACCTACGGGTACAAGAGTCACGAGGACTACGCGCCGCGGACGAGCGCGCGGGTGCACGAGCTGATGGAGGCGGCGGGGGCGGTGCTGGTCGGAAAGGTGAATTGCCACTTTCGGCGGGACGTGGCGGTTGGGTGCTTCAATCCGTGGGACGCGAGCCGGTCGCCGGGGCATTCCAGCGCGGGTTCCGGGCTGGCGGTGGCGGCGTCGATGGGGCTGGTGTCGATAGGGTCGGACACGGGCGGGTCGGTGCGGATTCCGGCGGCGTGGACGGGCGTTGTGGGACTGAGGGGGACGTTCGGACTTATCAGTAGACATAATCTATTCGGGCCGTCGTGGTCGTTCGACCAGGCGGGGCCGTTGGCGAAGACGGTGGAGGATACGGCGATTGCGTTGCAGGCGTTGGCGGGTCACGATCCGGAGGATCCGGTGAGTCTGCCGGGGCCGTTTCCAGACTATCGAGCGGCGTTGGAGGGCGGCGTCGAGGGGGTGAAGGTCGGGGTGTTGGAGGAGTTCGTGGGGAGCGGGTGCACGGAGGAGGTGGAGCGGGCGGTGCGGCGGGCGGTGGCGGCGCTTTCGGACATGGGCGCGGAGGTGGAGGAGGTGTCCATCGAGGGGGCGGCGGGGGTTTCGGACATTCACAACACTATCGTGGAGCCGGAATCGGCGGTCTACTATCGGGAGGCGTTTCCGCCGGAGCGGATGGCGCGGATTGACGATGACATGAAGCTGCGGTTGGAGCGAGGGGCGGCGATTCCGATGGCGGATTACCTGGACGCGCAACGGCGGCTGGCGCTGCTGAAGCGGGCGGTGGCGCGGGTGATGCGGCGGGTGGACGTGGTGGTGTCGCCGACATCGTTGACGACGGCGTTGAAGGTGGCGGAGACGCGGGGGATGACGGAGGTGCGGGGGCGGCGGGTGCCGGCGGGGTCGTTGAGTCTGACGTGCACGGTTATAGCGTCGGACGTGGGGCTGCCGGCGATTTCGGTGCCGTGCGGGTTCGGGGAGGGGCCGCTGCCTATCGGGATGCATCTGATGGGGAGGGCGCGGGAGGAGGGGTTGCTGCTGCGGGTGGCGCACGCATACGAGCAGGCGACGGGGTGGCATCGGTTCAAGCCGCCGGTTGGGTAGGCGTGGGTTTGGGGGCGTGCCCTCACCCCAGCCCTCTCCCAGGATGGGAGAGGGGGAAGAGGGGGAGGGATCGACCCTTCGTCCTTCGACAAGCTCAGGATGATCTCAGGGTGAGCGGTGAGGGGTGGTGGTTGTTGTAGTAGAGATGATTCGTTTCGTTTGGCTTCTTTTTTTTCTGTGGCGGGATACGAAGGGTGTTTTTATAGCTGATTCGGGGGAAATTCGGCATTCGTTATTATGTTGTGGTGAAGACGAATGGGGGGGGTTACCGTAGGGGTAAAGCAGTTGGGAGAGGCGTCTGTTTGGTGGCGGATTTCGTTCGTATGTTTCATGTTAGGGATGGTAGCATGAGGTGGGGGTTGGTGGCAAGGGGGAGGTGGCAGTTTTGAGGGGGGTAGGGAGAGGGTGCCCACAAGGGACGCTTCTACTAGGGGATGGTGTATCCCTCCTGCCCGGCCCCGCCTCTGGATTCCCGCCTACGCGGGAATGACGAGAAGGGATGGCGGGAATGATGTAGGGTGGCGCTCCCCCGCTCGACCCTTCGACAGGCCCAGGGTGAGCGGGGGAGTCACCCCCATCTCAATCTTCCCCCGTCAAGGGGGAAGAGGTAAGAGGGAATTCTCACCCCAACCCTCTCCCAGGATGGGGAGCTTTGCGTAACTGCGAAATGTGTCATCCACTCGACCCGAATCACCCCCATCTCAATCTTCCCCCGTCGAGGGGGAAGAGGTTTTTGGGAGATCATGAAAGGGTTATGCAAAGGTCTCCGTCAAGGGGGAAGAGGGGGGCGCTCGACCCTTCGACGGGCTCAGGATGAGCGGGGGAGTCACCCCCATCTCAATCTTCCCCCGTCAAGGGGGAAGAGGCTAATCGACGCCCCTGGGAGGGTTATGCAAAGGTCTCCGTCAAGGGGGAAGGGGGAAGAGGGGAGGAGGGGGTGGTGACGGGGGGATGGTTGGCTGGTATATTTTGGGAGAGTCGGTATGGTTGAATGGGAGGCGCAATGGCAGAGGGCAGAGGGCGTCTGGAAGGCAAGGTGGCAATCGTCACGGGGGCGGGTTCCAGCGGGCCGGGGGTTGGGAACGGGAAGGCGACGGCGATTCTGTTCGCCCGGGAGGGGGCGAAGGTGCTGCTGGCGGACAATATCGCCTCGCGGGCGCGGGAGACGCTGGGGATTATTCAGGGAGAAGGCGGGGAAGCGTCGGTGTTCGAGGGGGACGTTACGCGGTCGGAGGATTGCCGGGCGATGGTGGAGGCGGCGGTGAGTCGGTATGGGCGGCTGGACGTGCTGGACAACAACGTGGGGATTTCGCATCGGGCGAGGGTGGTGGAGGTCAAAGAGGAAGAATGGGATCGGGTGATGGAGGTGAACGTCAAGAGCATCATGCTGACCAGCCGGTTCGCGATTCCGGCGATGATTGAGTCAGGCGGAGGGTCGATAATCAACATATCGTCGATAGCGGGGTTGAGGGCGAACGGGACGACGCCGTACAGCACGTCGAAGGCGGCGGTGATCGGGCTGACGTTTTCGATGGCGGGGGATCACGGGAGGGACGGCATTCGGGTCAATTGCATCGCGCCGGGGTTGGTGTACACGCCGATGGTGGCGCCGCGGATGGATGACGGGCTGCGTCGGACAAGGCGGGAGTCGGCGCCGTTGGGGACGGAGGGGACGGCGTGGGACGTGGCGTGGGCGGCGGTGTATCTGGCGAGCGAGGAGTCGCGTTGGGTGACGGGGGTGGTGATTCCGGTGGACGCGGGGTTGAGCGTGACGACGCCGGTGACGGGGACGCCGTTGGCGCAGCAGCGGGTTTATGGGTGAGGGGGGAATCACCCCCATCCTAACCTTCCCCCGTCAAGGGGGAAGGGAGAAGAGGGTGAGTGGGGGGATCACCCCCATCCTGACCTTCCCCCGTCAAGAGGGAAGGGATAAAAAGGGTGAGTGGGGACTTCACCCCCATCCTAACCTTCCCCCGTCAAGGGGGAAGGGAGAAGAGGGGATGGATTCCCGCCTTCGCGGGAATGACGAATAGGGGGCGGGAATGATGAGGGGTGATGGAAAGTGGGAAGGGATAAGAAGGGAGGGGGTATTTTGGAATGGAGGGAAGGTAATGGAAAGGAATGAGTTGGCGTTTGCGGCGGCTTATGAGTTGAGGGAGCTTCTGGATTCGCGGGAGGTTTCGTCGGTTGATCTGACGGAGATGTTTCTGCGGCGAATCGAGGAGTTGAATCCGATATTGAACGCATACTTGACGGTTTGCGGCGACGAGGCGATGGAGTCGGCGCGGCTGGCGGACAAGCGGATCGGTCTGCGAAAGGGGAAGGGGAAAGGCAAGCTGGACAATCCGCTTCTGGGGATTCCGGTGTCCATCAAGGACCTGGAGTTGACGAAGGGCGTCCGCAGCACGATGGGGTCGTTGGCGTATCGCAATTACGTGCCTGAGATTGATTCGTTGACGTCGGAGCGGGTGCGTCAGTCGGGGGCGGTGATTCTGGGGAAGACGAACACGCCGGAGTTCGGGCTGTTGGGGACGACGGAGAACCGGCTGGGGGACGCTTGTCGCAATCCGTGGAACATCGATCGCACCAGTGGGGGGTCGAGCGGGGGCGCGGCGGCGGCGTTGGCGTCGGGGCTGTGCGCGGTGGCGACGGGGAGCGACGGGGGAGGGTCGATTCGGATTCCCGCGAGCTTCTGCGGGGTGTACGGCATCAAGCCGACATTGGGGCGGGTGGCGAAATTCGGGGGCGTGGGCAATCCATCGCCGAACTTCACGTCGCAGTCGGGGCCGATGGCGCGGAACGTGCGGGACGCGGCGACGCTGCTACAGGCGTTGGCGGGGTACGATTCGAGGGACATAAACGCGATGCGGGAGGAGCCGCCGGACTTCTCGGAGGGGTTGGATTCCGGCGTGGAAGGGTTGAAGGTGGCGTGGAGCGTTGACCTGGGGTACGCCGCGGTGGATCCGGAGGTGGCGCGGATAGCCTATGCGGGCGCGAAGGTGTTCGAGGAGTTGGGATGCGAGGTGGAGGAGCCGCAGATTTCGCTTCAACATCCGATTGAGTATTTCATGACGATATTCTCCACGGGAGCGTTCGTTTCCTACCGGGAGTTGTGGGAGGAGCAGAGGAACCTGCTGACGAGCTACGTGCGGGGGAACATGGCGCTGGGCGAGTCCGTCACGGGGGTGGATTTCGTGAAGGCGATGTACGACTACCAGAGGCTGCGGAGCCAGGCGGACGACGTGATGGCGGAGTATGACCTGCTGTTGACGCCGACGATGTCGGTGCCGGCGTTCGATATCGGGCGGCATCCGAGGGTGATTGACGGGCAGTCGGTGGACCCGCGGCTGGGGTATATGCCCTACACGCCGCCGTTCAACCTGACGGGGCAGCCGGCGGCGTCGGCGCCGTGCGGGTTCACGGAGGACGGGATGCCGGTTGGGCTGCACATCGTCGGGCGTCGTGGGGATGAGGCGACGGTGTTGAGGGCGTCGGCGGCGTTTGAGGGGGCGAGGCCGTGGGGGGATTTGAGGCCGCCGGTTTGTTGAGGGGGGGAGTCACCCCCATCCTAACCTTCCCCCGTCGAGGGGGAAGGGAGAAGAGTGGGGAGACATCCTATTCCAGCCTACCCCTCCGCTCGACCCTTCGACAAGCTCAGGACAGGCTCAGGGTGAGTGGAGGCCCAGCCCGTCAACCACCCCTCTGGATTCCCGCCTACGCGGGAATGACGGAGGGTAGGGCGGGAATGACGGAGGGTAGGGCGGGAATGACGGAGGGTAGGGCGGGAATGACGGGAATGAGGGGAATGTGTGGGGGAAGGGGTAAGAGGGATAGGGGAGTCTTTATATTGTCTTAATGGTTGGGGGGTATTGTGTTGGGCGATATGGAGGTTCCTGATATGGATGGAAGGAGGAATGCGGTGGGCAGCAGAGGTTGGATTCTGGCGGTAGTTTTGGCGGCGTTGATGGTGGCGGGCGTGGGCGGCGGGGTGATTCTGGCCGGCGGCGGGAAGGGGGACGACGATTCCAGGAAGGGGGTCGCGGCCGGGGCGGGTCTGACGGCGCGGGTGGCGGAGATTCTGGGGTTGGAGGAAAGCGTCGTTGCGGAGGCCTTCGAGTCGGTGAAGGAGGGTTGGGACGAGGATAAGGACTTGATGGCGGAGGCGGCGGAGATTCTTGGGGTTGAGGAGTCGGCGTTGGAGGACGCTTTGGCGCAGGCGCGGCGGGAGATGGCGAACGAGGCGATGCGGGCGCGTATGGACGCGATGGTGGAGAAGGGGGTGCTGACGCGGGAAGAGGCGGACGAGTACGTGTCGTGGTTCGAGAGTCGTCCGGCGTTTCTGGACAGGGGCGTGGGATTCGGGAAGGGGAAGGTGAGGGGATGGGGCGGGAAGGTTCGCGGCGGCGAGGGGGGTTGGAAGGATGGCGGGAAGTGGTGCGATAAGGACGGGGAGAAGCCGGAGGCCGGGTATGATAAGGATTCGTCTAAAAGATATACTGAGTCCTAGATTTGACGTCCACAGGGTCAAGGCGGGGAGGCCCCTTACCCCCGGGTCTCCCCGTCTTTTGGCTTTGGGGGGATGCCCTTCCGCCCGGCCCCTGGATTCCCGCCTACGCGGGAATGACGGATGGGGAGGCGGGAATGACGGGAAGGGTTGCGGGAATGGCGGAGGGGGAGGCGGGAATGACGGATGGGGTAGGGTGGGAATGACGGATGGGGAGGCGGGAATGACGGGAGGGAGTTGTGTGAATGGCGGATGGGGTAGGTTGGCAATGGGGTAGGGGCGACCGGCCGGTCGCCCCTACGGGAGAGGTGATGTGTGCTGAGGACATCACCCCCATCCCCGTATCAAGTACGGGGCAGGCTCTAACCTTCCCCCGTCGAGGGGGGAGGGATAAGAGGGGATGGATTCCCGCCTGCGCGGGAATGACGGATGGGGAGGCGGGAATGACGAATGATAGAAGGGGGAAGGGATAAGAGGGGGACGCTCGACCCTTCGACAGGCCCTTCGACAAGCTCAGGACAGGCTCAGGGTGAGCGGGAGAGATATGGGATGATAGTTTGGGAAGGAGAAGAGAGGGGAGTTATGGGAAGCAGGGTTTTGATTGTTGAGGATGATAAGCACGTGGTTAAGCTGCTTCGGTTGTATCTGGGGCAGGACGGGCACGAGGCGCTTTCGGCAGGGGACGGGATCGAGGGGCTGCGTCTGGCCCGGGAGGCGCAGCCGGACTTGGTGGTGCTTGATCTGATGCTGCCGAAGCTGGACGGAATGAGCGTCTGTCGCATCCTTCGAGAGGAGTCGGACGTGCCTATCGTGATGCTGACGGCGCGGGCGGACGAGCCGCATCGGTTGGAGGGGCTGGACATGGGAGCGGACGATTACGTGACCAAACCCTTCAGTCCGAGGGAGTTGGCGGCGCGGGTGCGGGCGGTGCTGCGTCGGACGGCGAGGGAGAAGACGGAAGGGGGGCCTTCGATGCTGACGTGCAACGGGTTGAAGCTGAGTCTGATGAGTCGGAAGGTGTGGGTGGACGGGAGCGAGATTGGGATGACGCCGACGGAGTTCAGGATTCTGGCGATGTTCATGAAAGAGCCGGGTAGCACGTTCACGCGGGACCAGATCATCGACAGGGTATTCGGGTACGACTTCGACGGATTCGACAGGACTATCGACGTGCACGTTTCCAATCTGAGGAAGCGGATTTCGGACGGCAAGGGAGGCAAGGGTCAGCGGCGGATTCAGACGGTCTACGGCGTGGGTTACAGATTCGGCGATGGTTAGGTGGTTTCAGGGTCTCCAGTTTCGTCTCATACTGGGGTTCACCCTGGCGCTGGGGCTTGCGCTGGCGGCGGTGGGGGTGTACACGGGGTACGCGGCGAATCGGGAGGTGGAGCAGTTTTCCGACCGGCTGGAGGAGGCGCGGGCGGCGCGGGTGGAGGAGATGATTTCGTTGGCGTACACCCAGAATCGGAACTGGAGCGGGATTCAGGGAATCGTTGAGAGGGCGGGCGACCTGTATGGGCGTCGGATTGTGGTGAGGGACGCGCAGGGACGGCTGATTGCGGACTCGGAGGCGGGATTCGGGAGGCAGCCTGTCGTGTTAGTGGGGACGGACAGGTTCAGGCCGATTCGGACGGGGAACGAGGAGATAGGATTTCTGTCGCTGGACGTGGTGCAGGTGGAGACGGAGGTGGCGGAGCCGGCGATTTCGCGGGTGGTGTCGTCGGTGAACTGGGCGCTGGTGTGGGCGGGACTGGGGGCGTGGGTCGGGGGCGTGCTGCTGGTGACGATACTTTCGCGACGGATTCTTTCGCCGGTGCGGGCGTTGACGGGGGCGGCTGGGCGGCTGGGGATGGGGAACCTGGAGGAGCGGGTTTCAGTTTCGTCATCAGATGAAGTGGGGCAGTTGGGACGAACCTTCAACACGATGGCGGACCGGCTGCAAAGAGCGGAGCGGCAACGGGTGAGGCTGATGTCGGACGTGGCGCACGAGCTGCGGACGCCGTTGACGAACGTGCGGGGGTATCTGGAGGCGATGCGGGACGGGGTGTTGACGCCGACGCCGGCGGCGATTGAGGTGGCGCACCAGCAGGCGATGCACCTGGGGAGGCTGGTGGAGGATTTGGGGCTGATCGCGCAGGCGGACGCGGGGGCGCTGTCGTTGGACTTCCAAGAGGAGTCGATGGTCGAGTTGGTTGGGATGTCGGTGGAGGCGTTCCGTCCGGCGGCGGAGGGGAAGGGGGTTGCGTTGCGGCTGGAGGCTGCGTCGGAGATGCCGATGGCGTCGGTGGACCGGACGCGTATAGCGCAGACGTTGGGGAATTTGCTGGACAACGCGGTGAGGCACACGCCGGAGGGGGGCGAGGTGTCGGTTCTGGTGGAGGCGGCGGGGGAATCGGTGCGGGTGTCGGTGTCGGACACGGGGGAGGGGATGCCGGAGGAGGAGAGGGGGCGGATTTTCGACCGGTTCTACCGGGTGGATCCGTCGCGGAGTCGGGCGACGGGCGGGACGGGGTTGGGGCTTACGATTGCGAGGCAGCTGGTGGAGGCGCACGGGGGGTCAATTTGGGCGGAGAGGAGGCCGGAAGGGGGGAGCCGGTTTGTGTTTGAGGTGCCGGCGGGGCAACTTCGTTGCGGTAAGTTTGGGGCTGGGGGTGGGGTTTGATGGTTGGTATAGAGTGGGGCCCGCGTGAGCGGGAGCAAGAGCGGGGGAACGACCCTTCGACAGGCTCAGGGTGAGCGGGTGGGATTGTAGCAGGACGGGGTAGGGGCGACAGGCCGGTCGCTCCTACGGGGATGTTGTTGGAGTACCGGTCACCCCCATCCCCGTATCAAGTACGGGACAGGCTCTAACTTTCCCCTGTCCAGGGGGAAGGGAGAAGACGGAATGACGGGAGGGACGGGCGACCATAAGGGACGCCCTACGAAGATGGATTCCCGTTTGCACGGGAATGACGGAGGGGCGAGGGCGGGTTTCAAAATCGGCGCTACGGGATGTTGGAGTAGCCGCCGTCGAAATCTCCAAGGAAGTAGGCCCAGAGGATGATGATGACGATGACGGCTATGTTGACGGCGATGCCGAGGATGGCGGTTCTGTGGTCCTGGGTACCTTTGCGGTAGCGGAAGAGGCCGATGGTTGACAGGGACGCGCCGGTTATGAGGGAGAGGATGGCAAGGGGCCATCCGATGGTTGGGATGATGGTGAAGGCTATGGCGAGGACGGCTAAGATTATTCCTGCTACACCCATTGGATGCCTCCGGTTGAGGATGGTTTGTGGTGTGGGAAGTATAGCGGAATGGGTTGGGGGATGGGGGATGGGGGAATCACCCCCATCTCAATCTTCCCCCATCAAGGGGGAAGAGGCTAATCGAAGCCCTTGGGAGGGTTATGCGAAGGTCTCCTCAAGGGAGAGGAGAAGAAGGGGGGCGTTAGACGGGGGCGGTGGGAAGCTCGCGGACGGACTGGCCGACGCGCCTGTCGGCGTCGGCGAGATCGAATTGGGTTTGAAGGTTGAGCCAGAATTGGGGGTCTATTCCAAACCAGTGGCCGAACCGCAGGGCGGTGTCGCCGGTTATAGAACGTCGTCCTGCGATAATCTGGCTGATGCGGTTGGGAGGCACGTTAATCTGGCGGGCGAAGGCGGTGGGGGTTATTCCATGTTCAACCAGTTCGTCTTTCAGAACCTCGCCGGGGTGAACCGCTCGCTTCAGCATTTGGACGCTTCCTTTGGCTATTGATGGTTGGCGTTGGGGGAAGTATAGCGGAATTGGGTGGAGGAAGGGGGAAGATGCCCTCGCCCCAACCCTCTCCCAGGATGGGAGAGGGGGTAAGGGAGAAGAGGAAGATGGATTCCCGCCTGCGCGGGAATGACGAATGAAAGGGGGGGCGGGAATGACGAATGAAAGGGGGGGCGGGAATGACGAGTAGTGGTTGTGGGAATGGTGGGGGCGCTCGGCCCTTCGTCCTTCGACAAGCTCAGGATGAGCTTAGGGTGAGCGGGAGCGGGGGAGTATCCTCACCCCAACCCTCTCCCAGGATGGAGGGCTTTGCGTAACTGCCAAATGCGTCATCAACCACGCCCGAATCACCCCCATCCTAACCTTCCCCCGTCGAGGGGGAAGGGAGAAGAGGGAATGGCGGAGGGGGGCGGGGAATGCTGTTGGGGGGTATAATGGGGGGGATGGGGTTTTTCGGAAGACGCAGGGACGCGCTGGAGGATGAGCCGGGGACGGCGGCGGCGGGACTTCTCGCCGGTTCCGTCGCGGCGATAGTCGGCGTTGCGGTCAGCATTCCGCTGGAATCGCCGAGCGACGCATACTTCAACAGCGCCTCGGTGTCGCTGGGATCGCTGGGGCTGGGGTTGGGCGTGGGGCTGTTGTGGCGGGTTCTGTCGTCGTGCGGTCGGAATCGGCTGCTGTATTTCAACGTGGTCATGTCGATGCTGTCCATAATGGCGGTGGCGGGGACGCTGGGGTTGGAGACGTATCTGGAGAGGTCGGTTTCCTTCATCCTGCCGCTGGCGTCGCTGGCGGTGGGGGTGACGTGGCTGCTGACGTTGATTCTGGCGCGGATGGGGCGGGCGCTGCCGTGGCGGCTGGCGTTGGCGACGGCAGCGATAGCGTTGGCGTTGGGGTTGGCGCTGGCGGGGCAGGGGGACCAGGAGGACGGGCGGTTGGAGCTGCCGCCGAGGAGTTCGATGATAGTTCAGGAAATGGGAGTTGACGCGTTATGAAGAGATTTTTAGGTTTGGTCATTGGCGGTTGGACGGCTGCGATATTGTCGGCGTTGATTGTCGGTCTGGTGATTTCAGGCTGTGCGGGAGCAACGGAGGAAGGGTTCGGCGTGTCGGACGACGAGGGATGGGGGACGCGGGCGACGGAGGGGTGGGAGACGCCGCCCCCGTCGGCGCCGCAGACGGTTGTGGCGGTGCCTACGGCGACGGCGATGGCGACGGCGACGCCCCTTCCAACAGCCACCCCGTTGGCGGCGACGGCGATGGCTACCGCGACGCCCTTGGCGACGGCTACGGCGATGGCGGTTACCCCGTTGGCGACGGCTACGCCGCTATCCACGGCGACGCCTTTAGCCGTGGATACGTCGGAGGGGGCGTCGCGGGGGACGGGGGAGTACGAAGGGGTGACGTTCGTGGTGTCGGAAGGGTCGGAGGCGACGTTCACGGTGACGGAGAAGCTGGCGCGGCTGTCGCTGCCCAACGACGCGGTGATGCGGACGGCGGCGCTTACGGGGGAGGTGCGGCTGGACGGGGGGACTTCGTCTATCGACATTGACTTGCACTCGATGACGAGCGACCAGGCGAATCGGGACAGGTACGTGAGGTCGCGGATGTTCGCGAATCATCAGACGGCGACGTTTACGGTGCCTTCGGTGTCGGAGTTGCCGGAGGGGTTCGCGGATGGCGCGGAGGTGGAGGCGCAGGTGGAGGGGAGTCTGGAGATTCGGGGAATCACTGTGCCGTTGGTGTTTGAGGTGGAGGCGCGGGATGACGGGGATCGGGTGTTCATTCTGGGACGGACGACGTTTACGTGGCAGGATATGGAGATTACGCCGCCGGTGGTGGGGCCTGTGCAGAGCATAGAGGATGAGGTGCGGGTGGAGGTTTTGTTGTCGGTGGAGCCGGGGGGATAGGGGGGTGGGAGGACCTTCACGCCAGCCCTCTCCCAGGATGGGAGTGGGAAGATGGGATCCCGCTTTTGCGGGAGCAAGTGGGCGCTGCTCGACCCTTCGGCAGGCTCAGGGTGAGCGGGGGAGTCACCCCCATCTCAATCTTCCCCCGTCAAGGGGGAAGAGGCTAATTGACGCTCTTGGGAGGTTATGCAAAGGTCTCTGTCAAGGGGGAAGGGATAAGAGGGGATGGATTCCCGCCTGCGCGGGAATGACGGTTATGCAAAGGTCTCTGTCAAGGGGGAAGGGAGGGGACTGGATTCCGGCTTTCGCCGGAATGACGGGCGTGTTGGGGGAGGGCGCTCGACCCTTCGACAGGCTCAGGGTGAGCGGGGGGAATGGATTCCCGCCTGCGCGGGAATGACGGGCGTGTTGGGGGAGGGCGCTCGACCCTTCGACAGGCTCAGGGTGAGCGGGGGGGATGGATTCCCGCCTACGCGGGAATGACGAAGGTGGTTGTGGGAATTGTATGTGGGGGTGAGCGGGTTGGCGATGGGGTTGTGGCACAACGCAGGGACGACCGGCGGGTCGCCCATATAATAGATGCTGGGGGGGGAAGAAATTTGGAGGTTGATGATATGAAGTTCGGGGTTAGTTTGCAGAATCGGGGGGCGGGGGCCACGCCGGAGAATCTGGCGCTGGTGGCGCGTCGGGCGGAGGCGTTGGGCTTTGATTCGGCGTTCGTGGGAGACCACGTGGTGATACCGGAGTCGTTCATTTCGGAGTATCCGTACAGCGCGACGGGGGAGTTCACGGGCGCGGCGTCGGGGGAGTGGCTGGACCAGCTGACGGTGTTGACTTACGTGGGGGCGAAGACGGAGCGGATCCGGTTGGGGACGGGGGTGCTGATTCTGCCGCATCGGAATCCGGTGGTGGCGGCGAAGACGCTGGCGACGATGGACGTGCTGTCGAAGGGGCGGCTGATTGTGGGCGTGGGGGTGGGCTGGCTGCGGGAGGAGTTCGAGGCGTTGGGGCTGCCGCCGTTTTCGGAGCGGGGCGCGGTGGGGAACGAGTATCTGCGGGCGTTCAAGGAATTGTGGACGCGGGAGAATCCGAGGTTCGAGGGGGAGTATTGTGGATTTTCGGGGATAAAGTTCGAGCCGAAGCCGGTGCAGAAGCCGCATCCGCCGATATGGGTTGGAGGGGAGAGCGGGCCGGCGCTGCGTCGGGCGGCGACGCTGGGGGACGCGTGGCATCCCATCGGGTCGAATCCGCGGTTTCCGCTGGTGACGGCGGAGGATATGCGGCGGTCGGTTTCGAGGCTGCGGCGGTATGCGGAGAAGGCCGGGCGGGATCCTTCGGAGATTGGGGTGGCGTACAGGCCGCCGCGGTATCTGCTGGGGTCGGAGTCGGACAGGGAGCAGCCGTTCATGGGGACGGCGGAGCAGATTGCGGAGGACGTGGCGGAGTTCGCGGAGGCGGGGGTTGGTCACCTGGCGTTGGACTTCCGGCGGGATGAGGTTGGGGAGACGGTGTCGGTGATGGAGGAGTTCGCGGAGCGGGTGATGCGGTTGGGGGCGGGGGTTTAGGGGGCGCTCGACCCTTCGACAGGCTCAGGGTGAGCGGGGGTTGGTTGGCTCAGGACAAGCCCTTCGACAGGCTCAGGGTGGGCGGGAGTTGGTTGGCTCAGGACAGGCCCTTCGACAGGCTCAGGGTGAGCGGGGGTTGGTTGGCTCAGGATAAGGGTAAAGGGTTAGGAGGGGGTTATTACGCCGCAGGCTACGCGACCGCCGGCGCCGGCGTCGGCCCCGTAGGTGTCGGCCTTTTCGTGGACGATGATGGCGGAACCGTCGGCGTCCAGAACCGAGTTGGTCTCGCCGGTTTGGACGGTGATGGCGACGTTGAAGAAGTCGGCGCGGGCGGAACCGTCGGCGTTGGCGTAGATGTTAGGCAAGTCTCCGGCGTGGCTGCCTTCCGTATTCATGTAGCCGTGGGCCAATCCTTCGGGCGCGAAGTGGTCGCCCGCGGCGGAGAAGTCGGGCGCGCATTTGCCGGTTTCGTGGATGTGGAACCCGTGAGGGCCGGGGGGCAAGCCGGCGAGGTCGGCGGAAAGCAGCACGCCGCCCATTCCCTGGGTCAGGGTCACCGCTCCCATAGCCTCCCCCTGGGGGCCTGTCATTTCCGCGCGGGCGGTGGCTCCAATATCGGCGGGCTGGGTGTCCGATGACGCGCAGGCGGTGAGGGCGGACAGGAGGAGGACGGCAGTAATGGCGGAGAAGGCAATGGCGGGGATTCGCATTGTTCGCACTCCTTTGGCAGCGGGTTGGGCGCGATTAGAGAATGAGTCTTATAGTCTAGCAAAGGCGCGGTACGGCAACAAGCGCATCCTGGTTCACGGCTTTCGTTGGGATGATAGGGACGCTCGACCCTTCGACAAGCTCAGGGTGAGCGGGGGTTGGTTGGCACGGGGCAGGCTCTAATCTTCTCCCGTCAGGGAGACCTTTGCGTAACTGCCGGATGCCTCGTTCATCCCGCCCGAATCACCCCCATCTCAATCTTCCCCCATCAAGGGGGAAGAGGTTTTTGGGAGATCTGGGAAGGTTATACAAATATCCCCATCAAGGGGGAAGAGGTTTTTGGGAGATAATGAAAGGGGTATGCAAGGGGCAGCGTCCAGGGGGAAGGGAGAAGATGGATTCCCGCCTGCGCGGGAATGACGGAGGGGGTTGGCGGGAATGATGGGATGGGGGCGCTCGACCCTTCGACAGGCTCAGGGTGAGCGGGGGTGGGAATTGGGGTGGCGTGGAGGGGAATTGGGGTGTTTGTAAAGTTGCGGGGGTGTGATATGCTAGGGGAAGCACTATTATTAACTCTCACCACGCTCGGGCTTGAGATAAAATCGGCTTTGCCAAATGCACTATTCGCTTTCTTCAGGATTTCCCTCAGGGCCGAAGGGTGGACGGGAGTCGTTGTTGGGTAGTTAGGCAGTGTTTGTAAGACTGGCGTCCTTTGTCGTATTCGCCATAATCGGATGGCAGGTTAGCCTTGCGCTTTCTCCGGCCTCGGACGAAGGCATGCGCTACCTGCCGTGGGGCGTGGCAATCACCGCCATCGCCATAGTCAGCGGCATTGGGGGAGGCATCTACGGGCCGCGCCTGATCAACACCCTGACGAGGGCGGTGGACGAGGTCTCCCGGGTGTCCCTGAGCACCATCGTATCCGGCACGCTGGGGCTGATAGTGGGGCTGATTGTGGCGGCGCTGGTTTCCATCCCCTTCTTCCAGCTGCCGGGGGAGTTGAACTGGATAATCCCCTTCATCATCATGGGCACCTTCGCCTTCGTGGGGCTGTCCATCGGGCTGCACAGGGAGCAGGACTTGCACCTGATATTTCCGGGAGCGGGTGGCGGTTCGCGAGCTTCGACGGGGACGAAGATACGCATTCTCATGGACACGAGTGCCATCATCGACGGGCGAATCGGAGACCTGAGCGAAACGGGCTTCGTCCAGGGCTCGCTTATCGTCCCGCAGTTCGTGCTGGACGAATTGCGGCACATCGCCGACTCCAGCGACTCTATCAGGAGGACGCGCGGGAGGCGGGGGCTGGAAGTCCTGTCCAATCTGCGTCGAAACAATGATTTGCCGATACAATTCACGGACGCGCAGGTGCCGCGGGGCGGCGAGGTGGACACGGAGCTGGTGCGGATGGCGAAGGAGATGAAGGCGTTTATTCTCACCACGGACTACAATCTGAATCGGGTGGCGGAGCTGAACGGGGTGCACGTGCTGAACGTGAATCAGCTGGCGAACGCGCTCAAGCCGGTGGTGCTGCCGGGGGAGACGCTGGCGGTGAACATAATCCAGGAGGGGAAAGAGGTGGGCCAGGGGGTGGCGTTTCTGGACGACGGGACGATGGTGGTGGTGGAAGGCGGGCGTCGCTTCATCAACTCCATCCAGGAGGTGACGGTGACGCGGGTGCTTCAGACGGCGGCGGGGCGCATCATCTTCGCGCAGCCGCGGGGCATGTATAGATGAGGGCGGGCGAAACTCCTTCCCCCGGCGCGGTTGGGGTGGTTATCGTGGGCGCGGGCAGGGGCGTCCGGATGGGCGGGCCGGACAAGATTTTCGCGCCGATCAGGGGCGTGCCGGTTATCGCGTACTCGCTGAGGACCTTCGCGGCCATGCGGGAAGTGAGCCGAATTTCGTTGGTGGTGACGTCGGAGGGGCTTCGTGACGCGCGGCGGCTGTCGATGGCGTTCGGGATGGGGAAGGTGGCGGAGACGTGCGTGGGCGGGGAGCGGCGTAGGGATTCGGTGCGGGCCGGGTTGGAAGCTCTGGGCGAGTGCGACTGGGTGGCGGTGCACGACGCCGCCCGGCCTCTGGTGGACGGGACGATTATCCGGCGGGGTCTGAAGGCGGTGTCGGAAACGGGCGCGGCGGTCTGCGCCGTGCCGGTCAAGGACACCATCAAGGTCGTTTCGGAAGACGGGGCGGTGTTGGAGACTCCGCCGAGGGAGAGTCTGTGGCAGGTGCAGACGCCGCAGATATTTCGTTACGAAACGCTGATGAAGGCCCACGAAGAATGCGACGGCGACTTCACGGACGACGGGGCGATGGTTGAGAGTCTGGGGGTGGCGGTCAAGGTGTTTCCGGGGTCGTATCGCAACGTGAAGGTGACGACGCCGGAGGACCTGGCGGTTGTTGAGGCGTTGATGGGGCAGGCGCGGGCGGCGGCCTCGTGAGTGTGCGGGTGGGCATGGGATTCGACGCCCATCCTCTTGTCGATGGAAGGCCGTTGATTCTTGGGGGCGTCGGAATTTCCTTTGAGAAGGGGCTGTCGGGGCACAGCGACGGGGATGTGGTCGTCCATGCAATTATGGACGCGATGTTGGGGGCCGCCGCTCTGGGGGACAAGGGGGTGCATTTTCCTTCCGGCGACGCTTCTTTGGAGGGGATTTCAAGCCTGACGCTGCTGGAGCGGACGGTATCGCTGGCGGCGGGGCGTCGGTGGCGGGTGGTCAACGTGGATGCTACAATAATCGCGCAACAGCCCCGGTTGGGGGCTTTCATCGACGAAATGCGGGAGAACGTGGCGCAGTCGCTGGGAACGCAAAAGGCGAACGTGAGCATCAAGGCAACCACAACGGACCGGATGGGATTCGCGGGACGGGGCGAGGGCATAGCGGCCTGCGCCGTGGCGCTGGTAGAGGCCATCGAATGAAATTGTACAGCACACTTTCCGGCGCGGCGGCGGAGTTCGCGCCCGCCGGGGAGCGGGTGAAGATGTACGTTTGCGGCATCACGCCCTATTCGTCCAGTCACGTGGGTCACGCCTTCAGTTCCGTGGTCTTCGACGTGCTTCGTCGCTACCTGGAGTTCAAGGGATTCCGGGTGCATCACGTCCAGAACTTCACGGACATCGACGACAAGATAATCGCGCGTTCCACGGAAGAGGGCGTCAGCTACAGGGAGCTTTCCGACCGGTACATCGAGGAGTATACGGATGAGTTGGCGCGGCTGCGGGTCGCGCCCGCCCACGTGTATCCACTGGCTACGGAGGCCATTCCCCGGATGTTGGAGATCATCCGCAAGCTGGTGGAGAAGGGCCACGCCTACGAGTCGGGGGGAGACGTTTATTTTCGGGTGGAGGGCTGCGAGGGGTATGGCAAGCTGAGTCATCGTTCGATCGACAGCATGATTGCCGGCGCGCGGGTGGAGGCTTTGGAGGGGAAGGAGCACCCGATGGACTTCACGCTGTGGAAGGCGGCGAAGCCCGGCGAGCCGGCGTGGGAGAGTCCGTGGGGGCCGGGCCGGCCGGGGTGGCACATCGAGTGCAGCGCCATTGCGTTGGAGCATCTGGGGGAGACGCTGGACATTCACGGCGGCGGGCAGGATCTGGTGTTTCCCCATCACGAAAACGAGATTGCCCAGAGCGAAAGCTATACGGGCGTGACGCCTTTCGCTCGCTTTTGGGTGCATAACGGGATGATTCGGATGGGCGAGAGCAAGATGAGCAAGTCGCTGGGGAATCTGGTGGGGGTTTCGGATGCGTTGGAGGGTCACAGCGTTGACGCGCTGCGGCTGTTCTTCCTAGGCTCCCACTATCGCAGTCCGCTCAACTACAGCGACGAAAGTCTGGACGCGATGGAGCGGGCGGCGGAGCGGCTTCGGAACGCGCTGAGGCCCGGGGCTGACGCGTCGGTAAACGGGAAGCTGGACGCGGACCCGTTCGAGGCGCGGTTTACGTCCGCAATGGACGATGACTTGAATACGCCGCAGGCTATGGGGGCGCTTTTCGATTTGGCGCGGGAGATAAACCGGGCGAGGGAGCGTCGGGAATCGGTGGACGCCGCGCAAGCGCGGCTGCGGCGGCTGGGGGGCGTGTTGGGGTTGGCGCTGTCTGAAGACGCGCAAGGGCAGGACTTGCCGATGGATGCGCTGATGAGTCTGTTCCGGGAGACGGGGTCGCAGCTGAACGCGTCGGGGCAGCACAAGCTGGCGGGGTGGGTTGAGGCGCACTTGCAGGACAAAGATGGGGAGACGATTGTGGAGACGCTGCTGGCTATCCGGCGGGAGCTGCGTCAGAACCGGGAGTATGAGATGGCGGACGCGATTCGTTCCCGGCTGGGGGAGATGGGCTTTGCGTTGGAGGACAGCGCGGATGGGACGACGTGGCGGTTTCGGGCTTCGTAGCGGTTGCGAATTTGGTTGGGACGGGCGACCACAAGGGTCGCCCGTACAAAGGATGGGAGTGCGCCTGCATCAAGGGAGAAGATGGATTCCCGCCTACGCGGGAATGACGAAAGGGGGCGCTCGACCCTTCGACAGGCTCAGGGTGAGTGGGGATGGATTCCCGCCTACGCGGGAATGACGAAAGGGGGCGCTCGACCCTTCGACAGGCTCAGGGTGAGTGGGATGGATTCGCTAGACTCACAAACGAAGTGCAACGTCTTGTTAAGGTGTTGGCATGGGAAAGAGATATAGGCAGATTGACATCAGGGAGCGGTGTGAGATATCCCGCCTACGCGAGGAGGGACGGACGATATGCGAGATTGCGGCATCTATGGGTCGCGCGAAGTCGACGATCAGCCGGGAGTTGAGGCGCAACGGCAAGAAGAAGGGAGAGTATGAGCCGGTGTACGCGGAGCGACAAGCCGTTGGGCGGAGATGGAGGGGGTCGAAGCTGGAGCGTGACGACGAGTTGCGGGAGTTGGTTCTTGCCGGACTCAGGGCGGGATTGTCGCCGGAGCAGGTGGCTTGCAGTCTGGAACTGCTCAAGGGGGAAAAGGTGATATCCCACGAGAGCATCTATCGGTTCGTGCACGGACAGATAGGGAGGACGAAGGACTACGGGTGGCGGAACTATCTGCCCCGGAGGAAGTCAAAGCGGGGATACAGGGGACGAAGGGGAGGGAGTCCGGCGTCGTTCATCAAGATGAGGCGGTCCATATGGGAGCGGCCTGAGTGTGCGGAGACGCGGGATGCGCCTGGACACTGGGAGGCGGACTTGATGATGTTCAGCCGGCACGGGCAGGCGGTGTTGGCGCTGCATGAGCGGCAGTCGCGGATACTGTTGGGAGTGAGGCTGGAGAGCAAGGCGTCGGATCCGGTGGCGGAGGCTATGGAAAGGATGTTGGCGCCTTTGCCCGCGGAGTGGCGTCGGACGATGACCTTCGACAACGGGACGGAGTTCGCGAAGCACTACCGGCTGCACGAGTTGGGGATGGAGACCTTCTTCTGCGACGTGAGGTCGCCGTGGCAGAAGGGGGGCGTGGAGAACGCCATAGGGCGTCTGCGGCGGACGCTGCCGCGGAAGACGGACCTGGGGGCGTTGTCGGATGAGGAGTTTGAGCGGTTGTTCCTGGTGTACAACAATACGCCGCGCAAGTGCCTGGGCTTCAGAACCCCGGCGGAGGTATTCCTATCTCAGGCGTTGCACTTGAAATGTGAATCCATCTTCCCGCCTACGCGGGAATGACGAAAGGGGGCGCTCGACCCTTCGACAGGCTCAGGGTGAGCGGGGGATGGATTCCCGCCTGCGCGGGAATGACGAAAAGGAGGGAAGGGGGCGGAATGATTGGGTTGCACGGAGGTCTACGCGGGCGGGAAATGCAAGGGGTATGACGTGCTGTATTGGGATTTGATTGACAGGCTGAAGGGGCTGCTGGGACTCGACCGGGTGGTGACGGAGGAAGGGGAGGTGCGTCGTTATTCCCAGGACGCTTTGACGCCAAGCCGGGCTTTCGACGCGGCGCCCCTTCTGGATAGGCGCGGCGACGTGCTGGTGAGGCCGAAGACTACGGAAGAAGTTTCGTGGGTGGTGCGGGTCGCCAAGGACTTCGGCGCGCCCGTCATCCCCTACGGCGGCGGCACGGGCGTCATGGGCGGCGTTACGCCCCTGCGCGGCGGGGTCATCGTGGACATGGGGCTGATGAACGGCATCCTGGAGGTCAGCCCGCAGGACATGACGGCGACGGCGGAGGCGGGGGTCATTCTGGAAGATCTGGCGTCGGCGTTGGCGGAGAAGGGCTTGATGCTGGGGCACGATCCTTGGAGCGTTCCCATCGCCACCGTGGGCGGGGCGATTTCCACCAACGGCGTGGGCTATCGGGCCGCCGCCGTGGGGCCGATGGGGGCGCAGGTGTTGGGGTTGGAGGCGGTGACGCCCACGGGCGAGGTGATTTCAACCAGAAGCGTCCCGAAGACTTCCGGCGGGCCGAATCTGAACCACCTGTTCATCGGGTCTGAGGGGGCGTTCGGCATCATCACGCGGGCCACGCTGAGGGTGTATCGTCAGCCGGAGGAGCGGGTGTTTTCGACGTTCAGGTTTCAGACCTTCGAGGACGGGTTCGGCGCGCTGACGGAGATGTTCGCGCTGGGGCTGCGTCCTTCGGTGGTGGACCTGGCCGACGACTTCGAGGGGATTCATCTATACATGGTCTTCGAGGGGTACAGGGAATTGGTGGAGGCGCAGCGGCGTCGGTCGGCGGAGATTTGCACCGGTCGTAAGGGGCGCGACATGGGCCCGACGGAGGCAATTCTATATTGGGACACCCGCTATCAGGTGGCGGAGGCGTGGCGGGACGGCGGCGCTGACGGGTCGAGGGGGCGGGGTCGTTCCTTCGATTATCTCCACGTGGCGGTGCCCGCGTCGAAGGTGCTGGAGTATCGGCTGAAATGCGAGGCGATATTCAGGAAGTACGACGTGCGGGCGACGGAGTTCGCCATCTGGACGGAGCCGGAATTGTTTTCGATGGTGTTGGTTCCGGGGACGGACACGAAGCCGGGGGATATGACGAAGGCGGTGGACGAGGCGTTGAGATTGGCGCAGGACATGGGCGGCATCATGGAATACTGCCACGGGGTTGGGGTGAAGCTGGCGCATCTGCTGCCGCGGGAGATGGGCAAGGGCCTGGACGTGGCGCGGGCGATAAAGATGACGCTGGACCCGCAGAACATAATGAATCCGGGCAAGCTGGGGATGTGAATGCGTCGGTTTTTGTCTCGTCATCGGCGCGAAATTGGGTTGGGGGGGGCGGGCGACCACAAGGGTGGCCCCTACGAGGAATGGAGGCCGCTCGACCCTTCGACAGGCTCAGGGTGAGCGGGAATGGATTCCGGCTTTTGCGGGAATGACGGTTATGCAAGGGTATCCTCAAGGGAGAAGATGGATTCCCGCCTACGCGGGAATGACGGAGGGGGGCGCTTGACCCTTCGACAGGCTCAGGGTGAGCGGGTGGGGGGGTGGTCAGGGTGAGCGGTGTGGGTGGAGCAGGCTCAGGACAGGCTCAGGGCAGGCTCAGGGCAGGCTCAGGGCAGGTTTAATCTTTTCCCTCAAGGAGATCTTTGCGTGACTGCCGGATGGGACACCCACCCCGCCCGAATCACCCTCATCCCCCGCTTTCGCGAGGGCAGGCTCTAACCTTCTCCCTCAAGGGAGAAGGGATAAGATGGATTCCGGCTTTTGCGGGAATGACGGTTATGCAAGGGTATCCTCAAGGGAGAGGAGAGGAAGATGGATTCCCGCCTACGCGGGAATGACGGAGGGGGGCGCTCGACCCTTCGACAGGCTCAGGGTGAGCGGGGATGGATTCCCGCCTACGCGGGAATGACGGTTATGCAAGGGTATCCTCAAGGGAGAGGAGAGGAAGATGGGGTCTGCTCAAGGGAGAAGGTGGATTCCCGCTTTCGCGGGAATGACGGAAGGGTAGGCGGGAATGACGGAGGTGGGGTTTGGGGGATTTCTTGCGCTTTGCAACTTTGACGTTTACATAGTATCATCAAATAAGGTTGCGTTCGTTATGAAAGACCAGATATCGAACCCATCTATAGAGGAGCAGGCGGCCAGACTGCAACGCGGCTTGGCGCAATTGGTTAACGCCCTTATATCGGGGCTTAACGAACCTCTTGCGAGCTTTGACATCGATTCCATTGACTACACCATCCTCAAAGCCTGCACCGGCGTAGAGACGATTACAATCAAAGACCTCAGGAAGCTGGTGCCGGTGGATTACGTGCAATTGAGCCGTTCGGTGAGTCTACTCGAGGACAGGGGTTTGGTGAGGAAGTTCCGCACCAAAGGAGACCGCCGGCTGGTGTACGTGCAGGTGACGGAAGAAGGCAAAATCCTGCTGCCCAAGCTCGTCGCTATCTCCGAGAGATACTTCACCCTTCTGGTGAAGGACATAGACGCGGGCGAACTGGCCGGCAGCATAGCGGTTATGGAAAAAATGATCGGAGAAGACGGGGGGGGGGGGTAGACTTCCTCATGAGCGAACTGATTAGCGAACACGCCCTGGAATCGCAGATAACCAGACTTCGGGGCTGCGTGATAAATCTGGTTAACCGTCTGTTCAGGGGTCTGGAAGAGGGGTTGCGTCCCTATGACTTCAACGTCACGGAGTATTGGGTGTTTGCCAACTGCTTTCTCCACGAACCGATAACCATTTCCGGGCTTGGGGAGTTCACGCCTTTGGCCAGCGGGCGCATAAGCCGCATGGTGTCCAAGTTCGAAGACAGGGGACTGGTGCGGAAGGTGCGTCTCAGAGACGACAGGCGGGTGGTGTGGGTGGAGATGACGGATGAGGGGAAGGCGCTGGCGCCCCAGCTGCTGGGTCTGGCGCAGGGGCATTACGCCAACGTAATGGAGGGAGTGAGCCAGGAGGAGTTGACGCGGCTGATTGATTTCGTGGAGAAGATGTCGGCGAACGCGGAGTCGGTGAAGGCGGGATAGGGGGGCGCCCTCAGCCCTTCCGCTCCAGGGAATCACCCCCATCCCTTCGACAGGCTCAGGACAGGCTCAGGGTGAGCGGGGATGGATTCCCGCCTACGCGGGAATGACGGAGGGGTAACGGGGATGACGGAGGGTGAGCGGGGATGGATTCCCGCCTACGCGGGAATGACGGAGGGGTAACGGGGATGACGGAGGGTGAGCGGGGATGGATTCCCGCCTACGCGGGAATGACGAAGGGGGTTGTGCGGATGACTATGGTTTCTCCAGGCTTCATGCACAGATGCGCGGCGGCGTTTCCGTTTTTGAGGGCGATTTCCAGGGTGTCGAAGCTGCCTATGATGGCGAGAAGGCCGTCGGCTTCGGCGTAGCTTTCGGAAAGGCCGTGGATGGTTGTGTGGGCGATTTCTATTTGGATGTTGGAGGGGGGGATGGATTCCCGCCTACGCGGGAATGACGAGGAGGGGGGCGGGGGTGATGGGGATGGTTGGGGGGATGTCGGATGGGGTTGCGGGGATGCTGGGTATGATGGGGGGTGGAGGAGGGTTGCGGGGATGTCGGTGACGAGGTTGCCGAATCTGTCTACGTGGACGACTCTGCCGCGGAGAGTGTTGTCTTGCCAATGGGGGGTGGACATGGGTAGGCAGTGGAGGGTTCCGACTTCGTCGCCCAACTCCGATGGGGTTACGCCGTTGGAGAGGTGGGCGGCGACGGGGGCGAAGAGGTCGCGTCCGTGGAAGGTATGGCTGAGGGGTTGGAGCCAGTAGGCGGGGTTGGTGAGGTGGTGGGCTTTCCATCCGTCGGGGAGATTGACGAGGCCGCCTTTGGTTGACGGCTGGTTCAGTCCGTGAAGGAGGACGTGGGTTAGCAGGCCGTTGTCGGGGGCGATGAAGCGGGCGTTGGGCGTTTCAAGCAGGACGGGGCGGCGGTTCGTGCCGACCCCAGGGTCTACGACGGCGACGTGGATGGCGTCTTTGGGGAAGTAGGAATGGCTGTGGCGGAGCAGGAATGAACCCTGGAGGACGTTCTGGGGAGTCACGCCGTGGGTTACGTCGATGATTTCGGCGTCGGGGTTGATTCCAAGGATGACGCCCTTCATCAGGCCGACGTAGGGGTCCTGGAGGCCGAAGTCCGTCGTCAGCGTGATGACGGGACGGGAGGAGGACAAGGCTTCGTCCTTATATCAGTCTGACTCTGATGATGGAGACGACGATGAAGATGACGACGAGGGCGATGGTGGAGCGGAAGAGGACGAGTTCCATGCCGCGGCGGACGCGGAAGGTGGAGTTGGCGGCGCCGAACAGCCCGCTGCCCAGGTCGCGCACCTGGAAGAGGATGACGAGGACGAGGGTGACGGAGATTCCTATCTGGATGAAGTTCAGGATGGTTTCCAACTAACTGCTCCCGTTGCTGTTTTGCATGGCGTTGAGTTTCTGTTGCATCAGGTCGTTGACGACGGCGGGGTTGGCCTTGCCGCGGGTGATTCGCATGACCTGGCCCACCAGGAATTTGGAGGCGGTTTCGCGCCCGCCCAGATAGTCTTGCACCGCCTTGGGGTTTTCGTCAATAGCCTGCCGCACGGCATGGTCAACCACGGAGGAGTCGCTTATCTGGACGTAACCCTCGTCTTCGACGATGCGTTTTGGCGCCTTGCCTGTCTGGAAGGCCTTCTGGAGGACGGTCTTGGCGAGGGAGTTGCTTAGGTCGCCGGATTCCACCATGTCCGAAAGCTGGCCGAGGTGGGCGGGTTTCAGGCGGGATTCGTCGATGGCGGCGAGGCCATCGTCCAGCAGGCGGGAAACCTCGCCGAGCATCCAGTTGCTGACGCGCTTGGCCTTGGGCTGGGAGGCGTCGGACTTTCCGTTTATGGCTTCCTCGAAGAACTCGGCGGAGGAGCGGTTGGCGGTGAGAAGTCCGGCGTCGTAGAGGGGCAGCCCGTACTGGCTGACGAAGCGGTCGCGGCGTTGGGCGGGCAGTTCCGGCAGGGACGCCCGGATTTCTTCCACCCACGCGGGGTCGGGGAGAAGCTCCGGCAGGTCAGGTTCGGGGAAGTAGCGGTAGTCGTGGGCGTGTTCCTTGCTGCGTTGGCTGAAGGTGACGGCGCGGTCTTCCTGCCAGCCGCGGGTTTCCTGGACGACGCGCCCGCCGTCTTCGACGACGCGGCGTTGTCGTTCGACCTCGTATTCCAGGGCGCTGAACACGGAGCGGAAGCTGTTTACGTTCTTGATTTCGGTGCGGGTCATCAACTCGGTGCTGCCCATTGGACGGATGCTCACGTTGGCGTCGCAGCGGAAGTTTCCTTCCTCCATGTTGCCGGTGGAGACGCCGATGTAGCGTAGGATGGAGCGGAGGGTGGTGAGATACTGGCGGGCCTCCTCGGGGGAGCGGATGTCCGGCTCGCTGACGATTTCCATGAGGGGCACGCCGGAGCGGTTCACGTCCACCAGGCTGAAGGTCTCGCCGGCGGCGTTGCGGACGTGGGTGAGCTTGGCCACGTCCTCCTCCATGTGGACGCGGGTGATGCCGATGGTGCGGGTGTGGTCGCCGGTCTCCACGTCGAGGCGCCCGCCGTAGCAGATGGGCATATCGTACTGGGAGATCTGGTAGCCCTTCATCAGGTCGGGGTAGGCGTAATTTTTGCGGTCGAACTTGGTGCGGGTGGCGATGTCGCAGTTGAGGGCGAGGCCGGTGGCGATGGCGAATTCGACGGCTTTCCTGTTGATGACGGGAAGGACGCCGGGCATGCCGAGGCAGACGGGGCAGACGAGGGAGTTGGGTTCCGCGCCCTGGTAGTCGGAGCGGCAGGAGCAGAACATCTTGCTGCGCGTTTTGAGCTGGACGTGTACTTCGAGTCCGATGACGGTTTCGTATTTTGTGGGGGTCGCTGTGGTCACGCTGCCTCGTTCGTTGAGGGTGGGATGGGGGATTGTTCGTGCAAGTATATCAACGTGGGGGTAGGGGCTTCAATGGATGGGGGGATCACCCCCATCCCTTCGACAGGCTCAGGCAGGCTCAATCTTCCCCCATCAAGGGGGAAGAGGCAAATTGGTACCCTTGAGAGGGTAATGCAAAGGTCTCCATCGACTGGGGGGAAAGATGGATTCCCACTTTCGCGGGAATGACGGTTGCGGGTTGAGGGGGAAGGGGGAAGATGGATTCCCGCTTTCGCGGGAAAAAGAGGTGTGTTGAGGGGGAAGGGAGAAGAGTTGAGGGCAGTTGTGCAAAGGTCTCCATTGACGGGGAGGGAAAGATGGATTCCCGCTTTCGCGGGAATGACGGTTGCGGGTTGAGGGGGAAGGGAGAAGAGTTGAGGGCAGTTGTGCAAAGGTCTTCTAGGGAGAGGGGGGCCAGGCTTCTTTGCCGAGGAGGGGGACGAAGCGGCAGCCGCCTTTGTACTTGATGGACACCCCCTCGCCGGTTCTGATGGCGAGGACGAGTTCCTGGGCTTCGAGGCTGCCTATGGGGATGACCAGTCTGCCGCCGACGGCAAGTTGGTCGATGAGGGATTGGGGCAGTTGAGGCGCGGCGGCGGTTACGAGGATAGCGTCGAAGGGGGCCTTGTCCGGGCAGCCGAGGGTGGGGCCGGCGGGCAGCGCTTTGACGTTGGTTAGGCCGAGGAAGCGGAGCAGTTCGGCGGCGTGGCGGGCGAGGTCGGGGACGCGTTCGACGGTGACGACGGAGCCTTTATGGGCGAGCAGAGCGAGGATGGCGGCCTGGTAGCCGCTGCCCGTGCCTATCTCCAGAACCCGGTCGGTGGGCATTGGTTGGAGGACGCTGGTCATGTGGGCGATCATCAGGGGCTGGGAGATGGTCTGTCCGTGGCCGATGGGCAGCGGTTCGTTGACGTAGGCGCGGTGGCGGAGTTGCGGCGGGACGAAAAGCTCGCGGGGGACTTCGGCCATCGCCGTCAATACGCGGCGGTCGCGGACCTGGCCAGCCAGCTTCAGGAAGAGGGCGTCTTTGGCGTCTGATAGTCGGCGGGTCATGTTATTCTAGTCGGTGGCGGGCGGATTCCTTCCATTAAGTATACACGGATGCGGGGTGAGTTTTGGTACAATGGAGTGGAGAAAACGAAAAGGGAAGCGCAGGGACAGCTTGAATTCATCTAACGACATGGCGGTTGGAACCGCCGCCACAACCACCAAACCCCCGTCGGATATGGACATCGTCGACCGGAAGCTGCTGAACGTCATCCAGTCGGGGTTCCCGCTGGTTGACGAACCTTACGTCGAGATAGGGGAGCAGCTGGGCATCGACGAAGCGGAAGTCCTGGAGCGTCTGGCTCGGTTGCGTAGCAACAACGTGGTGCGGCAGATAAGCGCCATCTTTGACACCCGCCGCCTCGGATATAAGACTACGCTGGTGGCGATGGCCTTCCCGCCGGAGGGTCTGCACGACGCCGCGCTCGTCATCAACGAACATCCCGGCGTGAGCCACAACTACGCCCGGGAGGGTTCCTACTACAACCTGTGGTTCACCATCGCCGTCGCGCCTGACGAGAGTCTGGAGGAGACGGTTGACGGCATGGCGGCGCGGACGGGGGCGCTCCAGCATCGGCTTATGCCGACGATTCGGTTCTTCAAGATCGGCGTCAACTTCAACATGGTGGACCGGCGCACCGCCGCCTTCAATTACAGCCCAGACGGATACGACAAGGGCGTGTCGAAGGACTGGAACAAGGCGGTGTCGTTGTCGGACTTCGATATTCGCGCCATTCGCGAACTACAGGAAGACCTGCCGATGATTTCGCGTCCTTTCGACGCTATGTCGGAGCGGCTGGGTCTCTCCAACGAGGAGCTTTATCGGATGGCGGCGGAGTTTCAGAAGCGGGGGTTCATGCGTCGCTACAGCGCCGTTCTGCATCATCGGCGGGCGGGCTTCCGCGCCAACGCGATGGCCGTCTGGAAGGTGGACGAGGAGCGGGCGGAGGAAGTCGGGCAGATAATGGCGTCGCATCCGACCGTCACCCACTGCTACCAGCGTCCGACGTTTCCCGACTGGCCGTACACCCACTTTTCGATGATTCACGCGACGACGCCGGCGGGCTGCGAGGCGTCGGTGGCGGAGATTGCCGAGGCGGCGGGGCTGGACGATTATCTGATTCTGTACAGCACCCGCGAGTACAAGAAGACGCGCGTCCGGTACTTTGTCTGAGCCTGCGTTTCCCAGCTACTACCCCGTTTTCCTCAGCCTGAAGGGGCGGCGTTGCGTGGTGGTTGGCGGCGGGCCAATCGCGGAGGGGAAGGTGCGGAATCTGTTGAAGCATCCTTGCGAGATTGTGCTTATCAGTCCTGAGGCGACGGAGGCGTTGGCGCAGTGGGCTGATGAAGGGCGATTTGAGTGGAAGCGGCGTCAGTATCGGGAGGGGGACTTGAAGGGGGCGTTTCTGGCCATCGGCGCGACGGGGGTTTTGGAGGTGGATCGGCAGATGGGGGAGGAGGCGGAGCGGGAGCGGGCGTTGCTGAACGTGGTGGATTACGTGCCGCTGTGCATGTTCATTGCGCCGTCGATCGTCGAGCGGGGGCCGGTGACGTTCGCGATTTCGACGTCGGGGGCGAGTCCGGCGTTGGCGCGCAAGCTGCGGGAGTCCATGCAGGAAAGCGAATTGCTGGACTACGCGGAAATCGCCGGACTGCTGTCAAAGGCGCGCATGGAAGTCAAGCGGCGGGGTTGGAAGATACCGCCGGATCGGTGGCAGGAAGTCATCGATAGAAGTCTGGTGGAAGCGGTGCGGGAGGGTCGGAAGGATGAAGCGTTGGAGTCCGTTTTGCGCGGGCTGGCGGGGGACGGGGAATCGCCGTGAAGCGGGTGGTGGTCGGGACGCGGGGGTCGCCGCTGGCGCTGCTTCAGGCGGAAGAGGTGGTCGGCAAGCTGAGGGAGAAGCATCCCGACGTGGAGTTCGTGACGAAGGTGGTCCGGACCGCCGGGGACCGCGCGGCGGAAGCGCCACTGCGTAGTTTGGGGGTGGGGATATTCGTCAAGGAGATAGAAGACGCGCTGCTGCGGGGCGAGGTGGACGTGGCGGTGCACAGCCACAAGGACTTGCCGCCGGTGATGACGCCAGGGCTGTCCATAGGCGCGGTGACAGAGCGGCTGGACCCGCGGGACGTGGTGGTGAATCGGTGGGGCGTGGGGTTGGGGGAGTTGCCGAAGGGGGCGCGAATCGGCACCAGCAGCTCCCGTCGTGCGGCTCAGTTGAGCCTATGGGCGCCGCAGGTGGAGGTTCTGCCGATTCGGGGGAGCGTGGGCACGCGCATAGAGAAGGCGATGGGGGACGACTTCGACGGGGTCGCGTTGGCGGCGGCGGGGATGATTCGGTTGGGCGTCGAGGGGGAAATTTCCGCGTATTTGCCCGCAGACAAGTTCGTGCCCGCGCCGGGTCAGGGCGCGCTGGCGGCGCAAGCGCGGTCGGACGATGACGCGACTTTGTGGATGCTGCGAAGCATCGACCACGTGCTCACTCGTCGGGCGGTGATGGCGGAGATGGCCTTCCTGGAGCGGTTGGGAAGCGGCTGCCAGGAACCGTCGGCGGCCTACGCGCGAGTGGCGGGTGAAACGATGGTGATGCAGGTATTTTTAGCCTCAACGGATGGTGAGCAGACCTTCTACGCGAAGACGCGCGGGTTGGCTTCCAATCCCCACGAACTGGCGATGGAAGCCGTGCAGCAGCTAATCGAGAGAGGCGCCGGGCCCCTCGTTCCGGGAAGCGTCCGATGATTCCTGCTCTCGGACTAGTGTCCCTCGTCGGCGCCGGCCCCGGCGACCCGGGGTTGATAACCGTCAAGGGATTGCAGCGTCTTCAGGAAGCCGACGTCATCGCCTACGACCGGCTTGTTGATCGTCGGCTTTTGGATGAGACGCGGGAGGACGCGGAGCTTATCGACGTGGGGAAGCAGGCGGGGCAGAGCGGCGCGGGGCAGAGGAGCATCCATACCATCCTGATTGACAAAGCCCACGAGGGGAAGCGGGTGGTGCGGTTGAAGGGCGGCGACCCTTTCGTATTCGGCAGGGGGGGCGAGGAGGCGCAGGTGCTGGCGATGGCGGGCATTCCCTTCGAGGTTGTGTCCGGCGTCTCGTCCGCCGTGGCCGCGCCCGCATACGCAGGGATACCTCTGACCCACCGCGAGGCCGCGTCTTCATTCACCGTGGTCAGCGCGGTCGAAGACGCAGCCAAGGCGGAGTCGGCAATTCCCTGGGACGCGCTGGCGCGAACGGGAGGGACGTTGGTGGTGATGATGGGTTGGGGGGCGTTGCCGCGGGTGGTTGAGAGGCTGTTGGAATCCGGGATGTCGCCATCCATGCCCGCCGCGGTGGTGCAGTGGGGAACGGAACCGCACCAGCAGACGGTGATTGGCAACTTGGGAAGTATCGTCGAGCGGGCGCGGGACGCGGGGCTTGGGCCGCCGGTGGTGGTGGTCATCGGGCGGGTGGTTGCGCTTCGCGGAGAAATAGGGTGGTACGAGGAAAAGCCCCTGTTCGGCAAGCGGGTGCTGGTGACGCGGTCGAGGTCGCAGGCGTCCGTGTTGAGCCGGATGCTTTCGGAAGAAGGCGCGGAGGCCGTAGAGGTGCCGACGATAGAGATTGCGCCGCCGTTGGACTTTTCCAGTCTTGACGAGGCGTTGCGATGCCTGAATAGCTACAGATGGATCGTCTTCACCAGCGTCAACGGCGTGGCGTCCTTCTTCAATCGGCTGAACGCGTTGGGGATGGACGCCCGCGCCCTCGGAAACAGCCGCGTCTGCGCCATCGGGCCGATTACGGCATCGGCGTTGGAGCAGCGGGGAATCGTACCCGACTTCACGCCTCCCAGATACACCACCGAGCGGTTGGTGCAGGGGCTGTCGGAGCATGGCGTAGCAGGCGCGAAGGTGTTGATGCCGCGCACCAACATCGCGCCGGAGGACGCGGCGCGGGCGTTGGAGAAGCTGGGCGCGGAGGTCGTCCAGCCCGTCGCATATCGGACGCTGACGCCTGCGGGTTCGGCGGCGAAGGCCAGGGAACTGCTGGGGCGTGGTAGAATTGACATAGCAACCTTCACCAGTTCCTCCACCGTCGCCAATCTGATAGAGCTTCTTGACGGAGATTCGTCGCTGCTACAGAACGTGATGATAGCGTGCATAGGCCCGGTGACGGCGCGAAAGGCGCGGGAGTTGGGGTTGAGTGTAGACGTGGTGGCCCGTCGGCACACCGTGGCGGGATTGGTGGAGGCACTGAAAGACTACATGGATTCCAGTTCGGAGGCATAGCCGAAAATGTCCCCAACCCCAACAACGCGGCTGAGACGGCTGAGGGAAACGAACGCCCTCCGGTCGATGGTGCGGGAGACGAATCTGGCCGTCTCCGACCTCATCTATCCAATCTTCGTCACCCACGGACGGGACCGCCGAGAGCCGGTGGACCCCATGCCGGGCTCATATCATCTGTCGTTGGACAAGCTGTTGGACGAGGTGGACGAAGTCGCCGAGTTGGGGATTCCGGGCGTCATCCTGTTCGGACTTCCGGCGCGCAAAGACGACGTGGGGTCCGAGGCTTATGACAGCAACGGAATCATCCAGGAGGCCATCCGAGTCATCAAAAAGACGATTCCGAATCTGATGGTGATTACGGACGTTTGCCTATGCCAGTACACGGGCCACGGCCATTGCGGCGTCGTCAATGCGGGGCGGATAGACAACGACGCGACGGTGGAGTTGTACACCCGAACGGCGGTATCGCACGCCGAGGCGGGGGCTGACGTGGTGGCGCCATCGGGCATGATGGACGGGCAGGTGGCGGCGATACGCGGCGGGCTGGACGGCGGCGGGTTCGGGCATCTGCCCATCATGGCCTACGCCGCGAAGCACGCCTCCGCCTTCTACGGCCCCTTCCGGGTGGCGGCGGATTCGGCGCCCCAGTACGGCGACCGGCGCAGCTATCAGATGGACCCCGCCAACGGGCGGATGGCGCTGCGGGAGATTCAGGCGGACATCGACGAAGGGGCGGACATCGTGATGGTCAAGCCCGCGCTGGCCTACCTGGACGTAATCGCGCGGGCGCGGGACAGGTTCGACCACCCCATCGCGGCGTACAACGTGAGCGGGGAGTATTCGCTGGTGAAGGCCGCCGCCGCCAACGAGTGGGTGAACGAGGAGGAGGTGACGCTGGAGCTGCTGACGGGCATCCGGCGGGCGGGCGCGGACATGATAATCACCTACCACGCCAAGGACGCGGCGCGGTGGTTGCAGCGGGGGCGTTAGGCGGGGCGGATTTTGGCCAGGGTGATACGTGTCTACCACAAGTGGATCATCACTACACTATGGAGGTGTTGAATGAATAATCGAGACATCGAGCGACTAATTGAAGAGCGCGTGGAAGCGGCCAAAGCAGAGTTGCGCGCGGAATTTGATGAGAGGTTATCTGGAAAAGAAGTGGAATTGGGTGGAGGTATGGACTCTACAATAATAATTAATGGAAACTTAGCTGTACGAGGCACACTGGAGATGATCGGGTCTGATGGTGGAACTGGCGTATTGCTGACCACTGACATTGGAGGTGGGTGCGTTGTGGTGCGGAACGATTCGGGACAAATTGTGGCTAGCCTTTCTCCGGACAATGGCGACGGAATGCTCATTGTGCGGGACGAATTGGGTCGGTCGGCGATAGAACTTTCTGTAAACCGGCGAGGTGGTAGGGTTGAAACCCTAGATAGTTCTGGAGAATCACTTGTATTACTTACTGCAAGCGAAAATGGTGGGATAGTCAGGGTTGCTAATAAAATCGGAAAGACTGCGGTCATGATCTTTGCTTCAGAAACTGGAGGCAATGTTTCGATAAACAATTCCAAGGCAAAGCTTGTTGCCTTGCTTAGTAGCGTAGAGGTCAGCGGGCGTGTTTTGATCAAAGATAGTGAAGGCGACCAGTCCGTTAGTCTCACTACAGACGAAGATGGTGGCTTTATTTCGGTAGTTGATGACAATAAAGTTGAAGTAATAGGACTTTATGCTGCAGATGGGGGTGTTGTACATTTGCGAGATACGCTTCCTAGTGATGCCGCACTGGTTCTGTCCGCAGATGCAAGCGGGGGAACTCTGAGATTGCATTCCCCAACAGGACAGCCTGTGATAATGATTTCGAGCCAAGAGCGGGAAACCAAGGATGGAGAGGATTATGAGCATGTCGGCCATGTTCAGATAATGGATGGTTCTGGCAACGAAAAAGTGATTCTTACCGCTGACGAACAATCGGGGTCAGTTGTTGTTGGGAGCGGACCTGGAGAACCTAAAGCCTGGCTTACCAGCGTTGACGGGGTAGGTAGAGTTTACTTGAGAAATGACTCCAGCACTACTGTGATAACGGCTTCCGATGAACAGAGTGTTGGAGACGAAGATAACTAACTATTCTAGTCCTATCCCGGGCGGATTTCTGCCAGGGTTGAGACGGTGCGTTCCCAGGAGGCGTTGGGGTTGGGGCCGGTGAGGACCGGCGACGCGATGATTTCCGTTACGCCGTAGGAAAACAGATTCCGGACGCCTTCCGTCACCTGCTCCTGACTGCCGTGGATGGCGACGGCGTCGATCATGCCGTCGCTCCACTTGCCGGACTGGGCTTCGGGGTAGCCGGCGTCCACAAACATTTGGGCGTAGAAGGGGAGCGTCACGTAGAGGCCCATCTGCTGCCGGACGGCTTGACGCACCGCGTCGGGGTCTTCGTCGACGGCGACGATGGCGTGGGCGATGAGGGGAGGGGTGGGCCGTCCGGCGCGTTGGGCGGCGGCGGTCATGGCAGGGAGGGCGGAGTCGCGGAGGTAGGCGGACGGGCAGACCCAGCTGATTGCGCCGTCGGCTTCCGCGCCGCAAAGCTCGTAGGAGCGACGGCGGAGGGCTGAGGCCATGACGGGAACGTCTAGGGGAGCGTCGATTTCGCCGCGGGCGATGTAGAAGCGACCTTCGAAGTCCACCTGACCCTGTTGCAGCAGGGACTTGAGGATGCGGACGTATTCGCGCAGGTGGGTGAGGGGAGCGCGGAAGTTGACGCCGAAGCCGTGAATCATGCCGTCGCGGTGGCTGGGGCCGACGCCCAGTCGGAATCGCCCGTCGCTTAGCTGGTGGAGGACCTGCACCTGCTGGGCGACGGCGATTGGGTGCCGGGGCCAGGTGGGGACGATGGACGTGCCGAGGAGGATGCGGCTGGTCTGGACGGCGGCGGCGGCGAAGATGGTCATCCCGTCGGGCCGCGCGCCGCCGGTGGTGAGCCATGCGGCGTCGATGCCCAATTCCTCCGCCCGCCGGATTTGGGCGACGGCTTCGGAGGGGGAGCCGGTTATGGCTAGGCCGATGCGGTTGGTGGTGGTCATGGTGTAGTGTCTCCTAATTTTTCTACTTCTACTCATTCTACGCTACTCTACACAATTTGCGTGAGGGTGCTCATCGCCTTACAATTGCGAGTGCCTTTGCTATAATAGTTCACAAATTGGTGCTGGGAGAGCTTTCGTGTTTGAAACGAACGAGGTCTTGCTAGATAACCTACTTGATAGAGTGGGAAGCGGTGAGTTGCAGCTGCCAGATTTTCAGCGAGGCTGGGTATGGGACGATGACGGTATACGCGGACTCCTAGCCAGCATCTCTAGGGGATTTCCAATTGGTGCCGTTATGACTCTATCTGCTGGAGGGGACGTCAATTTCAAACCGAGACTAATTGAAGGGGTCGAACAGACAGATGAAAAGACTCCATCAGCATTTCTCTTAGATGGTCAACAAAGGCTCACATCACTATACCAATCACTCCGTTACCTCGGGCCGGTTAAAACCAGTGATGGCAAGAAAAAGAAGATTGCGCGTTGGTATTACGTTGATATGCAGAAATCTTTGCAGCCCTCCGTGGACAGGGAAGATGCAATCAGGAGCCTTCCTAAAGACAGAAAAATAACCCGAGATTTTGGAAGGCTGACGATTCTGGACTTGTCAAATCCAGAGCTTGAGTTCCAGTATCACATGTTTCCGACAGAACACATTATGAATGATAAGGAATGGATGACGCGGTATCTTCAATTTTGGAGCTCTGGCGACAGGGCGCATCCAGAAGGGAATGCCCTAGACTTCTATCTAAGGTTTGACAAAGAGGTACTAACCAAGTTTCAGAAGTACCAACTGCCGGTCATAAAGCTTGCTGCCAAAACGCCCAAAGAGGCTGTTTGCACCGTCTTTGAAAAGGTGAATACCGGTGGAGAACCTCTGAAGACGTTTGAGTTGGCAACCGCATCTTTTGCTGCGGACGCTGATGCCCTAGACATGCCAGACTTTACTTTACGAGAGGATTGGGAACAGCGAGAGAAAAGGATGTATAAGCATGGTGTATTGCAGGGAATTGATGGCAATCAGTTTCTCCAAACTGTCGCGTTGCTAAAGACTCAAGAGACCCGCCGCAAGGCTATCCAAACTGGTATTTCGGATACACAAGCTCCTGCTGTGGGGTGCAAGAAGAAGGACATCCTAGATCTGCATCTGAGGGACTACCACAATTGGGCTGACAAGGTTGAGAATGGCTTTGTCAAAGCTGCAAAGTTCTTGCATACCCAATTCGTAATCGGCAAGGGAAATGTCCCATATAACACACAATTGGTCCCGATGGCTGCCCTCTACGTAGAATTGGGATCGGAACTTGAGACTGTAATAGCCAGGCAACGTCTCGAAAAATGGTATTGGTCGGGAGTTTTCGGAGAAAGTTACGGCGGTACTATTGAAACTCAGTTTGCCCTAGACTTGGTGGAAGTCGCAAATTTCGTCCGATCCGGGCAACCTACGCGTTTGATGAACGAAGCCAATTTCATTCCTGAGCGCCTAATCAGCCTTCGAACCCGAAACAGTGCCGCGTATAAGGGAGTGTATGCTCTCCAGATGAAGAATGAAGCGGCCGATTGGAGGACGGGTGAGCCGTTGTCCATGGCCGCATACTATGACCAAAAGATTGATATTCACCACATTTTCCCAGTTTCTTGGTGTCGTCGGACGACTCCAGAAGTTCAGAAGGAGTTCTACGATTCCATTATCAATAAAACTCCTATCGATGCTTTCACCAATAGGATCATAGGAGGTAGGTCGCCTTCCAACTATCTGGCCAAGATTGGCAAATATGTCCCAGATGACCAATTGAAGTCCTTGCTGGATTCCCATTGGATTGACATCAAGCACCTACAAGCTGATGACTTTTCGGCTTCCTTCGTGGAGCGAGGGTTGCACATGCTGAAGCTTATCGGCAAGGCAATGGGTCGGAAACTGGACTTGGACAATGGGCGTAGAGTCTTCTTGGACGCGCTCGGGGCAGCGGGCCAATATATTGACGAGTACGTTGAGGAAGAAGAGGAGTACGATGAGTTTGGCGAGTTTGAGGTTATGGAACTCTTAGATCAACCTTTAATTCCCGTAGACTGAGTTATCCTGATAAAAGGTGATCGCGCGAGGTGTGATTACGGTGTAGGCGGGGATTGACTGAAATACGTCATGGGGAGTATGATTGGGTGGCTATGAAGAAGGATGATAGAGTCCCGAAATGGTTTGCCGACTATGCCGTGCAGAATCAGAAAGAGCACGGGGAGTTGGCCGAAAAGATAGAAAAGTCCAAGGGCGATCTGCGTGACAGTCTGACGTGGCGCATCATTGGAGCGTCGGTGGCAGTCTTGACGCTGAACATCGCGTTTATGAGCTTGGTTTTGCCCCGGTTGCTGAACGGGTAGGGCGTTGTCAGCCGTTTGAGGGGTTAACCATCAATTGATAATTGGCCTGCCCACGCGGCGGGCCTTCTGCTTTAAGGGAAGATTGTGGCGGCTGTGGGAGTCCCTCCGGAGGGGAATTAGCCCAAGAGCCGCATGATGGCGGCTACGGCTCCGAGGCCGAGCAGTTGCATGGCGGCAACCCACTTGATGATGACGGCTTTAGCAGCTTGAAGGTCCGACTTCGTAGCCAAGTGTGTATAGGCTCCCTCATGCTGGCTAACCCGTTCTTCTACTGTTGACATAACTGCCTTCCCGTTAGTTCAATCCTACAACTACCTTGAATCGTATTCAATTGGCAATTATCATGGGACTTGAACCGCGCAGAGGTCCAACTTCCATCGGAGGTTCTATTTCGTTAGACATGCTAAAGCAACAATACATAGTGTCCGTTGAAGTGAATGAATGGCCAATTTCCACTGAGCCGGACAAGTGGATGGCCGAAATTCCGGCTTTGCCCGGTTGCAGGGCTTGGGGTGATACGCCAGAGGAGGCGTTGGACATCATCTCCGATTTGGCGGTTCACTTCATCAGAGACGGAATCAAAGAAAACACTTTGTCTCCGATGGTAAATCCCGTAGAGCCAGCAAAATCGAGGGTCGACTATTTTGATTCTCCAATCGCGCTGAAGGAAAACACAGTTAACTGGATATCACCTTCAGTTGCAGAGTTGACGGTTCCTGTTTGAGATATAGAGAGTTGGTGCGAGAGCTATCTAGGCAGGGTTGCGAGTTCCATCGTCAGGGAAGAGGCAGTCACGAGATTTGGAAGAATCGAAGGACGGGATCAAAGACGACCATCCCGAATTGGGGAAGCCGTGATCTCAAGAAAGGTACAATCCGGCAAATTCTGAAAGACCTCGGTGTTGAGATTTGACCCGGCGATGGTGACTTTGGTGAAGACCAGCGACCTCCATCCCTAATCTACCGGCGCGGGGGTTTGCTTCCGGGGCGGGGTTAGCGCCGTTTTCAGGTAGTGGCCGGTGTGGGAGGCGGGGACGGTGGCGATGTATTCGGGGGTGCCTTCGGCGACCACCTGGCCGCCCTTGTCGGCGGGGCCGGGGCCCATGTCGATTATCCAGTCGGCGTTCTTGATCATGTCCAGGTGGTGCTCGATGAGGATAATCGAGTTGCCCGCGTCCACCAGGCGGTGCAGCACGTTCAGCAGGGCGGCGCAGTCGGAGAAGGAGAGGCCCGTGGTCGGCTCGTCTAATAGATAGAGAGTCTTGCCGGTGGCCCGCTTGGATAGCTCCGTGGATAGCTTCACCCGCTGGGCTTCGCCGCCGGAAAGCGTGGTCGCCGGCTGGCCCAATCGGATGTAGCCCAAACCCACGTCGCGCATGGTTTGCAGCTTGTTGCGAATCTTGGGGATGTTCTGGAAGAACTCCAACGCGGTGTAGACCGTCATCCCCAGCACGTCGGCGATGCTCTTGTCCCTGTAGCGAATCTCCAGCGCCTCGCGGTTGTAGCGGCGTCCCTTGCACACCTCGCAGGGGACGGTCACGTCGGGCAGGAACTGCATCTCCACGTGGGTGTAACCCTCGCCCTTGCAGGCCTCGCATCGCCCGCCCTTCACGTTGAAGGAGAAGCGGCCCGGCTTGTAGCCGCGGGCCTTGGATTCGGGCAGGCTGGCGAACAGGTCGCGGATGGGGGTGAACGTCCCCGTATAGGTGGCGGGATTGCTGCGGGGGGTGCGTCCGATGGGCGACTGGTCGATGTTAATCACCTTGTCGAGGAGGTCTATGCCGATGACGTTGTCGTGCTTGCCGGGGCGGTCCTTGGCGCGGCTGATGGCCTGGGCGAGGCGCTTGTAGAGGATTTCGTAGACGAGGGTGCTCTTGCCGGAGCCGGAGACGCCGGTGACGCAGACGAGGCGGCCCAGGGGGAACTTGACGCCAACATTCTTGAGGTTGTTTTCGCGGGCGCCTTTGACTTCGATGGACGCGCCGTTGCCGTCCCGTCGAGCATCGGGGACGGGGATGGTTTTGCGACCGCTGAGGTAGAGACCGGTCAGGGACTTTTCGGATGCCATGACGTCGTCGATGGTGCCTGTGACGACGACCTGTCCGCCGTGCTCGCCGGCGCCTGGGCCGAGGTCTACGATGTGGTTGGCGGCGCGCATGACTGCTTCGTCGTGCTCGACGACGATGACGGTGTTGCCCAGGTCGCGCAGGTGGTTGAGGGTGCCGATGAGGCGGTTGTCGTCGAAGGGGTGGAGGCCGATGGTGGGTTCGTCGCAGACGTAGAGGACGCCCGTGAGGCCGGAGCCTATCTGGGTGGCGAGGCGGATGCGTTGGGCCTCGCCGCCGGAGAGGGTTCGCGCGGAGCGGTTCAGGGTCAGGTAGCCGAGGCCGATGTCTTCGAGGAATTGGAGGCGGGAGAATATCTCCTTCAGGATGGGCTGGGCGATGGCCTTCTCGCGAACCGAAAGGGGGAGGACCGCGCCGTTGGTGGAACTCTCCGACGCAAGGGCGTTTGCCCATTGGAGGGCCTGGGTGACGGGCAGGGCGCAAACGTCCATGATTCCGCGTCCGTCCACCTTCACGGAAAGAGCCTCAGGACGTAGGCGTCGGCCTTTGCAGGACTGGCAGGCGCGGGCTGCCATGTATCGCTCGATTTCGCGTCGGATGTAGTCGGAATCCGTGTCGCGGAAGCGGCGTTCCAGATTGGGGATGACGCCTTCGAAGTTGGTCTTCCAGCTGTAGACGCGGCCCCGCTGGGTTCTGTGCTTGATGGTGACGGTATCGCCCCGGCTGCCGTAGAGAATCAGGTCAATGGCATCCTTGGACAGCTTGCGGATGGGCGTGCCGGTGGAGAAGCCGTAGTTGCGGGCCATCGACTCCAGCATGCTGCCGTACCAAGGGCTGGAGGAACCGGCCCGCGACCAGGGGAGGACGCCGCCTTCCCGCAGGGAGAGTTCCTTGTTGGAAAGCACCAGTTCCGGGTCCACTTCCAGCTTGAAGCCGAGGCCGGTGCAGGCGGAGCAGGCGCCGTGGGGGCTGTTGAAGCTGAAGGTGCGGGGTTCGATTTCGGGGAGGCCGGTGCCGCAGCTTACGCAGGCGAATTGCTCGGAGAATTCGAGTTCTTCTCCGCCTTCGATGGCAATCTGCACCACGCCGCCGCCTTCGCGGAGGGCCGTCTCGACGGAGTCGGTGACGCGGACGAGTTCCAGGTGTTCGTCGATGATGAGACGGTCGACGGCAAGCTCAATGTAGTGCCAGTATCGCTTGTCCAGGTTAAGCTGCTCCGCGTCCTCGACGCGCATCACGTCGCCGTTGACGCGGACGCGGGCGAATCCCTGCTTGCGGGCTTCGCTGAACACCTCCTTATGCTCGCCTTTGCGACGCCGCACCTTGGGGGCCAACACCATGATGCGCGCGCCTTTGGGAAGGCTGAGGATGGAATCCACAATCTGCTGGACGGTCTGGCGGGCGACGGGCTGGCCGCAGCCGGGGCAGTGGGGACGTCCGGCGCGGGCGAAGAGGAGGCGGAGGTAGTCGTAGATTTCGGTGACGGTGCCGACGGTGGAGCGGGGGTTGTGGGACACGCCCTTCTGGTCGATGGAGATGGCGGGGGAAAGGCCCTCGATGTACTCCACCTCCGGCTTGTCCATCCGCCCCAGAAACTGGCGGGCGTAGGCGGATAGAGACTCGACGTAGCGGCGCTGTCCTTCGGCGTAGATGGTGTCGAAGGCCAGGGAGCTTTTGCCGGAGCCGGAAACGCCGGTGATGACCACGAGCTTGTCGCGGGGGATGGTCACGCTGACGTTCTTGAGGTTGTGCTGGGTCGCGCCCCTGATGACGATGTTTTCCTGCGGCATCTGCACCTTTCCCGGATGTGGTCAACCCCATTTTATCACTATGCGGGCGCAAACGGCACCACCCCCTCGCACGCCGTCCGTGGCCCGTGGTAGTCATCCCGAAGGCTGATTTGCTATAATGCGGGGGAAATGCCTATTGTTCCCAAAGAAAGGGCGCTGTGGTTCGTCATAGTATTCGTGTTGCAATTCCTGGGCACGTTGGGGATGGTCATCTACCAGGAAGTCGGGGCCAACGTCTCCGACACCGCCTTGGAAACTGCCATAGCGGTGGGCGAGGGGCAAGCGCCATTCGTCTTCATAATCGTGGTTACAACGGTAATCATAGTGGAGGGTTCAGCCATGCTGTATGACTGGTACAAGCGGGAAGTAAAGGAACGGGCTGTCAAGCAAACTTGGGAAGAATCCGATAGGCTCACACAGGAGTGGGAAAATCTCAGTCCAGAAGAACAGAAACGGCAGGGTGTTACGGAATACGTGCGCAGCAAGCGGTCAGAATCCGATGAGGAGAAGTAGGGGCAGCGATGTTTTTCAGGTCGTTCAGGCAGAGGGTGAAGGAGGAGGCTGAGAAGGAAAGCCGGGAGGAGATTTTTCGCATCGCCAGGGAATGGGACAGTCTTAGCCTGGAGGAGAAGGAGAAGCGGTCGTTACCGGATTTCTTCCGCGCAAGGTGGAAGGAATTGGATGAAGAACGGGTAGCGCGTCGCAGAGAACGGGGTGGATTTCAGTTTATGTTTTTGCCGTTCGTTGGGGTTGTAAACTGCTCCTGCTGCAAGTAGGCCGGTTTTACAGGCGTCCGGCTTACCATCCCACGCGGCTGAGGGGGCGGCTCATCGGCCCCCGGTCTTCCAGCTTGCAGCCGGACTCCGGGAGCGGCCTCAGTCGGGGGGTCGCGGCCTGACGGCGATACCGCCTCCACCGCTTCTGCTTCTTCATCTCCTCCTCAACCATGTTGAAGTCGAATTTGGAGATGAGGTGAAGGCTGCCCTGGAAGGCCAGGAACCACAATTCCGGCGTCCACCGGCGGGTGAAGTCCATGCGGGGGGCTATCTGATAGGCGTCGATGTACTGGGACGGATGCAGCACCACGTCGGGGCGGATGCCCACCCGGTAGGGGAAGTTGCTGCCCCCCTCCACGTTCCACAGGGGCGAGTGGTCGATGTTCAGAGGCTTGGTTACGGTGGCCGAGGCGGCGAAGTACCTTTCCTGGGCGATGTAGAGGATAACCCGGTCTCCGGGCGCCATGCGCTGCACCTTGCGCCGGTGTTGGGCTATCAGCCCCACCATGTCGAATCCTCGTTTCTCGGCAATCTGAAAGTTCGCCGGACTCTTTACCACCATCCAGAAGCTTTTAGGCATGACGAATCAAAATCCCTTTGAAGATTTGCACGAAGTCCCATTATTGCACATCGCCGCCAATTTGTTAAATGCGCGCCCTTGTGCCTTGCGGGATTATGCGCTTACTATTGATGCTTGGAAATCGAAATGCGCCACTCCAAGGGCGACGGACGGGAACGAAGGGTGAATTCCACCGATCATAAACAACGCTTGGACGACCTGCTGAGGCGGAAAATTCTGGTGGCGGGCGACGCCAACGGGACGCGCATTCAGGCGTTGGACCTCTCCGCCGATGACTTCGGCGGGCCTGAGTACGAGGGGTGCAACGAGTACCTGAACTTGTTGCGCCCCGACTTGGTGCAGGAAATACATCGCGCGTACCTGGAGGCGGACGTCGATATCGTCATCACTAACTCCTTCGGGAGCACGCCGTTGGTGCTGGACGAGTACGGGTTGGGGCACCGCGCGCGGGAGATAAGCGCGGCGGCGGCGCGAAACGCCCGTGTAGTAGCGGATGAGTATTCGACGCCGGAGTGTCCTCGTCTCGTTGCCGGATCGATGGGGCCGACGACGCGTTCGATTTCCGTGACGGGCGGCGTTACCTGGGACGAGCTTCGTGAGCATTATTTCGTGCAGGCGTCGGGACTATGGGAAGGCGGCGCGGATCTGCTGTTGGTGGAGACTTCTCAGGACACGCTGAACGTCAAGGCCGCGCTGGCCGCCATCGACGACCTTTCCGACAAGCTGGGGGTTGAGATTCCCGTGGCGGTCCAGTGCACGATCGAGACGATGGGGACAACCTTGGGTGGGCAGGACGTGGAGGCGTTCTACGCTTCCGTGAGCCATCGAAACCTGCTGTGGGTGGGTATGAACTGCTCCACCGGGCCGGAATTCATGCGCGACCATCTGCGGACGCTGGCGTCCATATCCCGCTTTCCGGTGGCGGTGATTCCCAACGCCGGATTGCCCGACGAGGACGGCAACTACAACGAGACGCCGGAGCGTTTTTCTCGGACAATGTTGTCCTTCGTGCGGGAGGGTTGGGTGAACGTCCTCGGCGGTTGCTGCGGCACCACGCCGGAGCATCTGGAACCGCTGGTGGAAGCTTTGGAGGACGTCGCTCCAAGGAAAGCGTCTGAACGTCAGGCCGTCGTCTTTTCCGGCTTGGAGACGCTTACCGTCGACGAGGACATCCGCCCCGTGCTGGTGGGCGAACGCACCAACGTGTTAGGCAGCCGTCGGTTCAAGCGGCTCATCCGGCAGGGCAAGTTCGACGAGGCACAGGAGATTGGGCGTCGTCAGGTGCGCCGAGGCGCCCACGTGGTGGACGTGTGTCTGCAAGACCCCGACCGGGACGAAATGGCGGACATGGTTATCTTCCTCAAGGGTCTGGTTAGGAAGGTTAAGGCCCCCATCATGCTCGACTCCACGGACACCGAAGTCCTGGCGGAGGCCCTGAAGCACACCCCCGGCAAGAGCATCATCAACTCGATAAACCTGGAGGACGGGGAGGAGCGTTTCGCGTCGGTGACGCCTCTGGCCCGCAGCTTTGGCGCGGGGCTGGTGGTGGGGTGCATCGACGACGACAAGGAGCAGGCCCAGGCCGTCACCCGCGAGCGGAAGCTGGCCATCGCCCAGCGTTCCTACGAGTTGCTGACGGAGAAGTACGGCGTACCGGCGGAGGACATCATCTTCGACCCGCTTGTCTTCCCCATCGGCACGGGCGACGTGAACTACGAAGGCGCGGGCGTGGAGACGGTCGAGGGCGTCCGCCTAATCAAGGAGCATCTGCCACGGGCGCGGACGGTCTTGGGCATCTCCAACGTGTCCTTCGGCCTGCCCCCGGCGGGCCGGGAGGTGCTGAACTCGGTGATGCTGTACCACTGCGTTCAGGCGGGCCTGGACATGGCCATCGTCAACACGGAAGGGCTGGTGCGATACGCCTCCATCCCGGAGGACGAGCGAAAACTTGCGGAGGACCTCATCTGGTGGCGCGGCGAAGACCCCATCGCCGCCTTCGCCGATCGGTTCCGGGAGCGACGGGTGCAGCGTCCTGAATCGGAGCGGAAGAAGATGCCCCTGGACAAGCGGCTGTCCTCCGCCATCGTGGAGGGCATCAAAGAGGGACTGGAATCCGACCTGAAGGAAGCGCTGGGCAAGCGGTCGCCGCTGGAGATAATCAACGGGCCGCTCATGGACGGGATGAACGAGGTGGGGCGGCTGTTCGGCCTGAACCAGCTAATCGTCGCCGAGGTGCTGAGTTCCGCTGAGGTGATGAAGGCGGCGGTCTCGTACCTGGAGCCGCTGATGGAGAGCGGCGAAGCGGCCACCCGCGGCACCATCGTCCTAGCCACGGTCAAGGGCGACGTTCACGACATAGGCAAGAACCTGGTTGACATAATCCTCTCAAACAACGGCTACCGCGTCATCAACCTGGGCATCAAGGTGCCACCGCAGGACCTGATTCAAGCCTACCGGGAGCACCGGCCCGACATGATTGGGTTGTCGGGGTTGCTGGTCAAGTCGGCGCAGATGATGGTGGAGACGGTGCGCGACCTGACGGAGGCGGGGGTGGACTGCCCCGTGCTGGTGGGGGGCGCGGCGCTGACGAACCGGTTTACCCGGTTGCGGATAGCGCCGGGACATCGGGGGGTGGTGGGCTACGCCCGCGACGCCATGTCCGGTCTTGACCTGGCCCACCGTCTTGCCGACGCGGACGAACGGCAGCGGCTGGCGTCGGAACTCGTCCGTGAGACCCAAGTTATGGAGAAGGAGGAAGCATCGCGAAGCAGTATGCCCCGACCGACGCGGCCTCGTTCGTCGGAGTCAACCGTCGTTCCCGTGACGAATCCCCCTCCACCGCCGGACCTGCGCCGTCACCTGCTGAAGGACTTCGACCTCTCCGAAATCTTCCGATACGTCAACCCCGTCATGCTCTATACAAGGCACCTGGGCTATCGAGGTCGATTCGCGGATGCGCTGGAAGCGGGGGAGGAAAAAGCGGTGGAGCTTCGAGAACGAGTGCGGCGGGTGGAGGACGTGATGATTGAGCGGTCGGACATCCGCGCCAACGCCGTGTACCGGTTCTACCGCGCCGCCTCCGACGGCGACGACCTTCTTATCCTATCCGACGACGGAGAGAGGATACTGGAGCGGTTCCGCTTCGGACGCCAGTCCGACGGCGACGGCCTCTGCCTCTCCGACTACGCGCTGCCCCGGAAATCCGGCACGCCCGACTACGTAGGCGCCTTCGTCACAACCATCGGCCCCGGAATCCGCGAATTGGCCGCCGAATGGCAGGATAAGGGCGACTACCTTTCGTCTCACATCCTGCAAGTCCTGGCGCTGGAAGGCGCGGAGGCCTTCGCCGAGCTTCTGCACAAGCGGCTTCGCGCCGCCTGGGGCTTTGCCGACCCGGAGGGATTGACGAACAGGGACCTGTTCAGGGCCAACTACCGGGGCAAGCGATATTCCTTCGGCTATCCCGCCTGCCCCAGGCTGGAAGACCAAACGCAGCTGTGGCGGCTTCTGGAGCCGGAAAAATCCATCGGCGTCTCGCTGACGGAGGGGTTTATGATGGAGCCGGAGGGGTCGGTGAGCGCGCTGGTGATGCATCATCCGCAGGCCAAATACTTCAACCTGAGCCCTGAGGACGTGGAGCGGCTGGAGTCCAGGCACGCCCCCTAATCCCCCCCTCACCTTCCCGCTACCCCCTTTCGTCATTCCCGCGCAGGCGGGAATCCACCACTCCCTCGCCAAACCTCCCGTAGGGTCGAGCGCCCTGTCGCCCCTACCCCGTTGCGCTTCGTTTGTGATTCCAGTGGGATTCCCCCGCCCGCCCCTCCCCTCTGGATTCCCGTTTTCACGGGAATGACGAAGGTGTGCGCTCACCCTGAGCCTGTCGAAGGGTCGAGCGACTGCTGCGTCATCCTCCGGAATCACCCTCATCCTAGCCTTCCCCCATCAAGGGGGAAGGGAGAAGATGGATTCCCGTTTTCACGGGAATGACGAAGGTGTGCGCTCACCCTGAGCCTGTCGAAGGGTCGAGCGACTGCTGCGTCATCCTCCGGAATCACCCTCATCCTAGCCTTCCCCCATCAAGGGGGAAGGGAGAAGATGGATTCCCGTTTTCACGGGAATGACGAAGGTGTGCGCTCACCCTGAGCCTGTCGAAGGGTCGAGTGACTGCTGCGTCATCCTCCGGAATCACCCTCATCCTAGCCTTCCCCCATCAAGGGGGAAGGGAGAAGATGGATTCCCGTTTTCACGGGAATGACGAAGGTGTGCGCTCACCCTGAGCCTGTCGAAGGGTCGAGCGACTGCTGCGTCATCCTCCGGAATCACCCTCATCCTAGCCTTCCCCCATCAAGGGGGAAGGGAGAAGATGGATTCCCGTTTTCACGGGAATGACGAAGGTGTGCGCTCACCCTGAGCCTGTCGAAGGGTCGAGCGACTGCTGCGTCATCCTCCAGAATCGCCCTCATCCTAGCCTTCCCCCATCAAGGGGGAAGGGAGAAGATGGATTCCCGTTTTCACGGGAATGACGAAGGTGTGCGCTCACCCCGAGCCTGTCGAAGGGTCGAGCGACTGCTGCGTCATCCTCCGGAATCGCCCTCATCCTAGCCTTCCCCCATCAAGGGGGAAGGGAGAAGAGGGATTCCCGTTTTCACGGGAATGACGAAGGTGTGCGCTCACCCTGAGCTTGTCGAAGGGTAGGGCGTCCGGCTAGACCAGGATTCCCCGGTGGTAGCAGGGCAGTTCTCGCTCCGTGGCGAATCGCACCTGGACGCTCGTCCCCTCCGGGTATAACTCCAGCGTCGGCTTCATGCAGTACACGATTTCGCCGTTGTCCATGATGATGGTGTAGAGGGTGTACGCCCCGTGATAGGCGGAGGTTATGAGCCGTCCCTGCCCGCCCTCGCAACGCTCGAAGGTCAGCTCTTCGGGACGCGCCATCACCTCCAGACCGCTGAAGAACCTTGGGGGCGATTCCCGTTTGATTGCGCCCGCGGCGGTGTGAAGCTGCCCTTCGGAGTAGGTCGCGGAAAGGAACCCGGCAATCCCGACGAAGTTGGCAACGAAGGTTGTGGCGGGGCGTTGGTACACTTCCTGGGGCGTGTCCACCTGTTCCAGACGGCCCTGATTCATCACCGCCACCCGGTCTGCCATCGCCAACGCCTCCTCCTGGTTGTGCGTCACCAGAATAGTGGTCACCCCTGTAAGAGAGAGGATGCGCTTCACGTCCTCCCGCACCTGTTCGCGGAGCTTGGCGTCCAGGTTGGAGAAGGGTTCGTCCATCAGCAGCGCCTGCGGACGGGGCGCGAGGGCCCGCGCGAGGGCCGCGCGCTGCTGTTCGCCGCCGGAAAGTTCGTGGGGCATCCGCCTGGATAGGTGGTTGATGCCCACCAGTCCCAGGACTTCCGAAACGCGGACAGAAAGCCGCATCTGGTTCATCATGCGGTTGGGGTCTCTGGAGATTCCCCGCTTTCGCACCGGAGGCAGCCCGTAGGCCACGTTCTTCTCCACGGTCAGGTGGGGAAAGAGGGCGTAGTCCTGAAAGACCATGCCGATCTTCCGCTTCTCCGGCGGGGTGAAGGTATGAGCGTCTGCAACGGTGCGACCGCTGAGTTCTATGGAACCGGCGTTGGGCCACTCGAACCCCGCCATCATTCGAAGGGTGGTGGTCTTGCCGCAGCCGCTTGGGCCGAGAATTACCATCAACTCGCCCTTGGCGACTTCCAGGCTGACGTTCTGGACGGCGATGACGCCGCCGTAGGACTTGGAAAGACCGGCGCATCGGAGGACGGTTTCGCTCATTGGCTTTGCCAGCGTTGTCTGACGATGATGAGTACCATTGGCACAGATGATACCAGTATAAGCGCCAAGGCGTAGAATGCCGCTTCGGTGAAGAAGGCTTCCGACGACGCCGACCATATCGACGTGGCGAGGGTCTTGAATCCGGCGGGGCCGAGGATGAGGGTCGCGGGCAGTTCCTTCATTATCAGAAGAAAAGTCAGGCTGCCCCCGGCGATGAGTCCGGGGCGCAACAGGGGCAGGTCGATGGTGCGAATTACCTCCAACGGGCCTCTGCCGAGGCTGCGTCCCGCCTCCTCCCATCGGGGGCTTATCTGGAGCAGGGACGTTCGCAGCGCGCCCACGCCGGCGGGCAGGAAGAGCACCAGGTAGGCGAAAACCAGCAGCGCCGTCGTCTGGTACAGGGCGGGGGCGTATTGGGAGCCGAAGTAGACGAGGGAGAGGGCGACGGCGATGCCGGGAAGGGCGAATCCCACGTGGGTGGCCCGCTCCAGCAGCGCGCTGGCCGGGCTGGGAAATCGGACGGAAAGGAGGGCTACGGGAAGGGACGCCGCCAGCACCACCAGCACGGCGATTCCCGAAACGACGACGGAGTTCGCGACGGCGCTCCACAGATGCGGCACGGCCTCGCCGGCAGCGACGCCGCGGGCCACCCACCAGCCGAGGACGGACATGGGCAGGGCCAGGGCGAACAGGACGATGGTGGCGCAGAAGGCCAGCGCGGGCCACTTCCACGCGCCAAGGGAAAGGGGCTGGGCAGGTCGCGCGGCGCCGGAGGAGCTTCGATGGTAGGTGGCGCGGCTCCGCGTCCGGGTCTCCGCCAGAAGGATTCCGGCGGCAAACACCGCCAGGACGAGGCACAGCCCCGCCGCGAGGATTCTGTCGAGAGACGAGTTGTACTGGAGGTAGATGGCCCAGGTGAAGGTCTCGTAGCGCATCAGGGAAACCGCGCCGAAGTCGCTGAGGGTGTAGAGGGCGGTCAGCAGCGCGCCGGAGGCGATGGCGGGTCTGAGAAGGGGAAGGGTTATCCGACGGAAGGCGCTCCACGCCGAATGGCCCAGGCTGCGGGAGGCTTCCTCCAGGGACGGGTCCATGCGGGTGAGGGCGGCCTGCGCGGGCAGCAGCACGTAGGGAAAGCTCAACAGCGTCAGGGTCAACAAGGCGCCGGGGAAGCCGTAGATTTCCGGCAGCCGCTCGACGCCGAAGGGGCCTTCCAGCGCGCGTTGCAGCATCCCCCGCGGGCCGAGGGCGACTATGACCAGGAACGCCCCGATGTAGGTGGGTATCACCAGGGGGAGCGCGGTCAGGATGGCCCAGACCCTACGGAAGGGCAGGTCCGTGCGGGTGACGAGCCAGGCCAGGGGGACGGCTATGAGGATGCAAGCCGCCGTCGTCGCCGCCACCAGCAGCGCGGAGCGGATGATGATTTCAAGGGTGCGAAGCCGGAAGAGAAGCTCCCAGAATTCCGCGCCGGAGCCGACTCCGCGGATGAACAGGTAGACTAAAGGGAGGGCGATGGCGACGGCGACCAGCGCGGCGGCGCCCAGCAGGACGGGATGCGGCCCCGCCCGGCGGGAAATGCGAGGGCGGGTTCCGGATTCGTTAGCAGACGCCATAGCTCAGAGCCAATTGCACACCTTCAAGCAAACCCAAATTTGCGGGATTATATCACGCAGCCCTACCCCCGCTGTCTATCCGTCATACCCGCCACCCCCTCCGCTCGACCCTTCGACAGGCCCTTCGACAAGCTCAGGACAGGCTCAGGGTGAGCGGGGGGGACACCCACAAGAGCTACCCCTACGGTAAAGACGTGGCGCGGGTTGCGGTGGATTCCCGTTTTCACGGGAATGACGGGGGCTGCACTTCCATCCGCTCACCCTGAGTCTGTCGAAGGGTCTAGCGGGGGCGGTCGCCCCCTCTAGGGGAGGATGCCGACGCTTCGCAGCATCTCCTGGGTGCCCTTCAGGTCGGACAGGTCTCCCATAGACACCGTCGGATTGTTTATCTCCGAAAGGGGTGTCAACAGCCGGTTGATCTTCACGCCCTCGACCATCGGGTATTCGTAGGTCTGGCCGGCGAAGTATTGCTGGGCCACGGGCGAGAGCAGGAACTCCAGGAACTTCTCCGCGCCGTCCGAATTGTCGGAGGCTGAGAGGACGCCCGCGCCGGCCACCATTATCAGGGAGCCGGGGCCGCCGCCCGTCAGGTGGTGGTTTCTGGCGGCGAAACCTTCCCCTTCCTCGGCGAGGAAGCGGTACAGGTAGTAGTGGTTGACGAAACCCACGTCGATTTCGCCCGCGCCCGCCGCGGCGACGGTGGGGGTGTTCTTCGGGTATACCGTCGGGTCGTTTGCCTGTATGCCATCAAGCCATTCTTTGGTGCGCTCGTCGCCCCAAATCTGGCGCATGGCCGTTACCATAGTCTGGAAGGAGGCGTTGGTGGGCGGCCAGCCGATGCGTCCCTTCCACGCGGGGTCGGTGAATCCCCAGAGGTCGTCGGGCAGGTCTTCCGGCGATACGGTGTCCGTGCTGTAGACGATGACCCTTGCTCGGCCGGAAATGCCGACCCAGCGGCCTTCGGTAGAGCGGGCCCAGGCGGGAACCACGTCGAGGATGGGCTGAGGGATGGGTCGGAGCATGTTTTCGACGCTGCCCAATCCGCCGGGGTCCTGGGCGAAGAAGATGTCGGCGGGGGTCCTGTCGCCCTCTTCGGCCAGCGTCGCCGCAATCTCGGACGTGCTTGCGTACTTGACGTTCACCTCGATGCCGGTGGCGTTGGAGAACTGCTCGATGATTGGGCCGACGAGGGATTCGCTGCGCCCGGAATAGACCGTCAGCGTTTCCGATTCATCGCCGCCGTCCCCGCCGCAGCCGGCGATGAGGCTCACAAGCAGGGGCGGCAGCAGGACGACCAGCAGGGTCGCCCAGCGCGCAGTTCGGCGGGGCTTTCGGAGTCCTTTGGATGTGGCGAGACCGGTGGTGGGGTTTCTCCAAGCCATGTGCGTAATCTCCTTTGGAAAGATTGAGGTTGCTGAAGGAACTCGCTTGCGGCGTTGGCGTAGAGTGTGTACGCTGTTGTTTATTAGTGTAGACTAATAATTTGAGTTATATACACTAACAAATATCACTTGTCAATACCCTTCCGCCTCATTTCTTCCGTTCACCCTGAGCCTGTAGAAGGGTGAGGGCGCCCCTTTCCTTGACGCTGTTCAGGGGCGATGCTAGATTCTTTCTTGGCTTCGACCCGGCCACTCTACTATACGATAGCGACTCTATGCATCCCATTGCCGAACAGCTACTGAACGGAAGCAAACGCGCCCTTTCGCGGGCAATTTCCCTGTTGGAACGGGACGATCCCCTCGCCGCCCGAATTATGTCCGACGTCCATCTCCACGCAGGCAAGGGCTACGTCGTAGGCATAACCGGCCCGCCCGGCGCGGGCAAGAGCACCCTCATCGCCCGGCTGACGCAGGCATATCGAAGCCAAAGCCTTTCCGTGGGCGTCCTGGCGGTGGATCCTTCCAGCCCATACTCCGGCGGCGCGCTGTTGGGCGACCGCATCCGCATGGAGGGACACTACCTGGACGCGGGGGTGTTCATCCGCAGCATGTCCACCCGAGGCGCCCACGGCGGCGTGCCGCGAATCGTAAAGGGCGTGGTGCGATTGTTGGGGGCTTCGGGGAAGGACGTGACGCTGGTGGAGACGGTGGGGGTGGGGCAGACGGAGTTGGACGTGATGGGCGTGGCGGACACGGTGGTTGTGGCGCTGGTGCCGGAGGCGGGCGACGCCATCCAGACCCTCAAGGCGGGGCTGATGGAGATTGCGGACGTGTTCGTCGTGAACAAGGCGGATCGCCCCGGCGCGCAGCAGATGACGGCAAACGTCCGCTCGCTGCTGGGGTTGTCTTCCGTTGGAGAAGGCTGGACGCCGCCGGTGGTGGAAACCCAGGCCGTCGCCGACGTCGGCATCGACGAGCTCGCCGGCGCGATTCAGAGGCACCGGGAATATCTGACGGAATCCGGCCTGCTGAAGGAACGCCGCCGCAAGCGGCGTGCCGCGGAGCTAACGGAAACGCTGCGGGATAGATTGGCGCGACGAGTGGAGCGGCAGATTGCCGATAATCCTTCCCTGCAAGCAATGGTGAAGCGGGTGGAGGCGGGGGAATTGGAGCCGTACACGGCGGCCCTTCAACTGCTGGAGGAATTTCTACCTGGATGAGACTGGCGTAGGGGCGGTTCGCTAACCGCCCCTACATGTTGCCGTGGTGGGACACCCCCATCCCTTCGACAGGCTCAGGACAGGCCCAACCTTCCCCATCAAGGAGACATTTGCATAACTGCCAAATGCGCCATCCACCCCACCCGCATCACCCCCATCCCGGCCTTCCCCCATCAAGAGGGAAGGGATTAAGAGGGATTCCCCCGCTTGACCCTTCGACAAGCTCAGGGTGAGCGGGGATGGATTCCCGCCTACGCGGGAATGACGGAGGAGTAACGGGAATGACGGAGGGGTAACGGGAATGACGGAGGATGAGCGGGGATGGATTCCCGCCTACGCGGGAATGACGGAGGAGTAACGGGAATGACGGAGGGTGAGCGGGGATGGATTCCCGCCTACGCGGGAATGACGGAGGAGTAACGGGGATGACGGAGGGTGAGCGGGGATGGATTCCCGCCTACGCGGGAATGACGGAGGGGTAACGGGAATGACGGAGGGTGAGCGGGGATGGATTCCCGCCTACGCGGGAATGACGGAGGGGTAACGGGAATGACGGAGGGTGAGCGGGGATGGATTCCCGCCTACGCGGGAATGACGGAGGAGTAACGGGAATGACGGAGGGTGAGCGGGGATGGATTCCCGCCTACGCGGGAATGACGGAGGAGTAACGGGGATGGCGGAGGGTGAGCGGGGATGGATTCCCGCCTACGCGGGAATGACGGAGGGTGAGCGGGGATGGATTCCCGCCTACGCGGGGATGACGGAGGGTGAGCGGGGAGGGATTCCCGCCTACGCGGGAATGACGGAGGGGTAACGGGGATGACGGAGGGTGAGCGGGGATGACGGTTACGCAAAGGTTTCCGTCAAGGGGGAGGGGGAAGATAAATGCGTCTAGCCCGTCTTATCCTTGCCGTTGTCCGACGCGCCGCCGCTTCCCAGATTCAGGAAGGGTTGCAGCATCGACGTGAATTCCATCGGGAAGATGAACTTGGTGGACGCGCTGGAACCCATCTCCTTCAGCACCTCGAAATACTGCAAGCTCATCGTCTTGTTGTCCACGTTGGAAGCCACCTTGTAGATGCGGTCGAGGGCGGTGCTGAACCCCTCGGCGCGAAGGATGGCGGCCTGCCGGTCGCCCTCCGCTTCCAGAATCTCCGACTGCCGACGTCCTTCCGCCTCCAGGATGGCCGACTGCTTTTCGCCTTCGGCCCGGTTGATGGCGGCCTGCCGCTGCCCTTCCGACTCGGTGATGTCGGCGGTCTTGATGGCGGCGGCGGACTTCTCCCGCTCCATCGCGGCCTTCACGCCCGGCGGCGGGTCTATCTCGTTTATCTCCACCTGGCTCACCTTGACGCCCCACCGTCCCGTCACCTCGTCGAGCCGGATCTGCAACGCGTCCCGAACCTTCTCCCGCTCCGCCAGCGCGGACGCCAGGGAAGTCGCGCCGATGACGGCCCTCAGCGTCGCCAGGGCCAGGTTCACCACGGCGGCCTCGAAGTTCTGCACGTTCAGCACCGCCGACTCCGCCTGCTCCTCCATCACCCGGTAGTAGATGACGAAGTCCATGTCCACCACCACGTTGTCGCTGGTGATGTACTTCTGGGTCGGTACACGCTGGACGCGCTCCCGCAAGTCCACCTTCCGCCCGTCCTCCATGAAGGGCACCACGAAGCGCAGGCCGGGCTGGGACACCCGCTCCAGGCGTCCCCACCTGAGCACCACCATCTTCTCGAACTGCCTTACAATCGTTAGTCCAAAGGGCATGTCGTCCTCCCTGTTATTCCTCTTTTCGTTCCTCTGTGAATGACGAAGCGTGGTCCGAATCGTCCAAAGCGGTCACGCGCAAAACGGCGCCTTCCACGGCCTCCACCCGCACCCGCCCGCCTTCTGGAATCATTGTGCCATATTCGCAATAGGCTGTCCATATTTCCGTATTCACCCGCACGGTGCCCCTGGGGTCCAACGCATTTGTGACCACGGCTTCCGAGCCGACAAGGGGCGAAAGGTCGAGCACCTTCTCCATCTTGTGTTGGCGGACTATGGTCAGCAGCACCCAGCCTCCGATGATGGCGATGGTCGCCGCCGTGGGCCATAGCACCCAGGGGCTGATGCCGATGGCGGGCGCCGTTGGAGAAGGCGCGCCGAAGTGGGCGAACAGCAGCAGACCTCCAAGCACGAAGCTGACGATGCCGCCGATGCCCAGGACGCCGAAGCCGGCCACGTAGAATTCGAGAACCAACAGCGCCATGCCGACGAGAATCAGCGCCGCGCCGCCCCAGTTGACGGGCAGATTTCCGAGGCTGATGAAGGCGAGGACGAGGAACACCACCCCCGTCAGTCCGGGGATGACCAGGCCGGGACTCCATAGCTCCACGACGAGGCCCAAGCCGCCAAGGGTCAGGAGCAGGAAGGAGATGTTGGGGTCCGCCAGGATGTACAGGACGCGGTTGACGAGGCCCATGTCCAGCTGTTCAATCCGAAGGTTCCTGGTGGAGAGGGCGCGCGTCTCCTCGCCGATGGTTACGTTCATCCCGTCCAGCTTGTACAGCAGGTTGTTCAGGTCGTCGGCTATGAAGTCCACCACGTTGAGTTCGAGGGCTTCTTCCGATGAGAAGGACATGGCGAAAATGACGGTGTTTTCCAGCTGCTGAACGTTGCGTCCCCGCTGGGTGGCGATGGCCCGCATATCGGCGGCGGCGGCGTTGGTCGCCTTGTCGGACAGCGTATCGCCGAGTTCCTCGCCGCCGACGCCTACGGGGGTCGCCGCGCCGATACTGGCGCCGGGGGCCATGACGGCCACGTGGGCCGCCGCGGTGATGAACGTGCCCGCCGACGCCGCCTGCGCCCCCCGCGGCGAAACGAAAACCACCGTCGGCACGGTGGCGTTGAGGAGGGTTTCGGAGATTTCGCGGGTGGAGGAGGAAAGGCCGCCGGGGGTGTTGAGCAGAATGATTGCGACTTCGACCTGTTCATCCTCGCCCTTCTCCACGATGCGGGTGATGTAGCGTTGGGAGATGGGGTTGATGATGCCGTCCACGTCGGCGACGAGGGCCGTGCGGCTCGGCGTCGTCTGGGCGAGGGCGAGGCCCGTCAGCCCCAGAAGGAATGAGGCGACGAAAACCAGCAGGAAGAGAACTCTGGCGAGTTTCCAGGGGCGGGCTTTGAACATTATGCACCCTCCCGAATCGGGGTCGGCGTCGTAGGCGAGTGGGGTTGACGCGCCAAGGTTAATGATGATGGGGGCGTTGGCGCGTGTCAACGCCTGACTTCGTTGACAGGAAAACCGCCCCCACTTAGACTATTCGCCATATTTCAAAGCCGTTCAGCGAAGGAATCCCATGTCCGCAGTCCAGAAGGCAGACCCGGCCGTCGCCGACATCATCGAGCGGGAAAACCGCCGCCAGAGAAGCAACATCGTCCTCATAGCGTCGGAGAATTACGCCAGCCGCGCGGTCCTCGAAGCCCAATCCAACCTGATGAACAACAAGTATGCCGAGGGCTACCCCGGACGTCGCTACTACGCCGGCTGCCGCCACGTGGACGAAGTCGAAGAGTTGGCCCGGGAACGCGCCAAGGCGCTGTTCGGGGCGGAGCACGCCAACGTGCAGCCCCACAGCGGCGCGCAAGCCAACATGGCCGTCTACTTCGCCCTCCTCAAGCCCGGAGACACCGTCATGGGGCTGCGTCTCGACCAGGGCGGACACCTCACCCACGGCAGCCCGGTCAACTTCTCCGGCAAGCTGTACAATTTCGTGGGATACGACCTGGACCGGGAGACGGAGACCATCGACTACGAGGCCGTGGAGCGGATGGCGAAGGAGCATCGTCCCAAGATAATCGTGGCGGGCTACACGGCCTACCCGCGCACCATCGACTTCCCCAGGTTTCGGGAGATTGCGGACATGGTGGACGCCCGGCTGATGGTGGACATGGCCCACGTTTCCGGCCTCATCGCCGGCGGCGCCTATCCTTCCCCATTCCCCCACGCCCACGTGGTCACTTCCACCACCCAGAAGACCCTCCGAGGCCCCCGCGGCGGCGTTATTTTGTGCGAATCGAAGCTGGCCCGCCGCATAGACCGGGCGGTTTTTCCCAACGCGCAGGGCGGCCCCTTCATGCACGTCATCGCCGCCAAGGCCGTCTGCTTCGGCGAAGCGATGAAGCCCGAATTCAAGAAGTACGCCCACGCCGTGGTGGAGAACTCCCGCACTATGGCGAACACTCTCGCCTACGAAGGGCTTCGCATCGTCTCCGACGGCACGGACAACCATCTCTGCCTCGTTGACCTGCGTCCTCTGGGGGTGAAGGGCAATGAGGGGGAGGCGGTTCTGGAGAGCGCGTCCATCATCACCAACAAGAACGGGATTCCCTACGACCCGGAGCCGCCGCGCGTGACCAGCGGTCTGCGTATCGGCTCCGCCGCCGTCACCACCCGCGGCTTCGGCAAGGACGAGATGAAGCAGACGGCGCGGATGATTGTCCGAGCCCTGGCCTCCAGGGACGACGAAGCCGCCATCGCCGCCATCCGGGAGGAAGCGGAGTCGTTGGCGGGAGCATTCCCCGTGCCGGGCATCGACGATTAGGGGCGATGGGGTTGGAGAATCTTTAATCAATGGAAGGAAGGATGGTATGACCACCGTAGCGGATCTGCAAAAGGCAATTCTGGCCTTGCCCGATTCCGAATATGCCGAACTGCGAAACTGGTTTCTGGAAGAGGATTGGGAAAGGTGGGACAAAGAATTCGAAGAGGACGTGAAGGCTGGCCGGCTGGACGCCTTCGCGGCCAGCATCATGAAGGCCAAGGAAGAAGGCACTCTCGAACCTCTGTAGATGCATTACACGGAACCTCAATTCTGGCGAAGGTTTTACGATCTGCCTGCATCGGCACAAGAGCTAGCCCGTCAAAACTTTGAGTTGCTTAAGAATAATCCGCGACATCCCTCGCTCAGGTTCAAAAGCGTTGGACGATATTGGTCTGTGCGTGTTGGCCGATACTTCCGGGTTCTGGCAATTAGGGATGGTGAAGACTTTCACTGGTTTTGGATTGGCAGACACGATGAATACGAGCGGATAATTGGCAGCTAGACAACGATCAACGCAAAATGGGACACGTCATCGTGGTTGCAATCAAGTTCACAAGTCCAGAATGCTGATTTCCCGTCTTGAGGGGATGGCTTGGAAAGTGCTATAATCGCCGCCGACTTGTAGGAGGCTGCATTGAAACAGGACTATGAACTGATGCTGGTGTTGAACCCCGCCCTGAGCCGGGAGGAGGACGCCTCCGCCCGGGAGCGGGTGCGGGAACTGATAACGACCAACGGGGGAACCATATCCAGGGAAGACGCCTGGGGAACTCGTCGCCTGGCCTACACCATCAAGAAGGCGGGCCAGGACTACATGGAAGGGGTATACTACCTGTACAGGTTCGAGCTCGAACCCGACCAGGTAAACGCCATCCAGCGCCCCCTGCTGCTTTCGGAGCAGGTGCTGAGGCACATGGTCGTTCGTGCCGAGACCCCTGAAAAGGTTGAAGATAAGGAAACCCCAAAACCGGAGAGCGGGCCGAGTCCCGCCCGGCAAAGCCCTGCCCGGCAAAGCCCCGCCCGGCAAAATCCCTTCCGGCGGTAACTTCGTGAAGTTAGAATAGGAGGCGCGGGAAAACATGGTACGCGGCCTTAGCAAAATTACAATCATCGGCAACGTCGGTCAGGACCCGGAAATGCGGTATACCGCCAACGGGAACGCCGTCACCGAGTTCTCCGTTGCCGTAAATCGGCGCTCCCGAAATCGGGACGGCGAGATGCTTGAAGAAGTCAACTGGTATCGGATTTCCGCCTGGGGTCGCCTCGGCGAGACGGTTAACCAGTACGTCACGAGGGGCAGCCCCGTATGCGTCGAAGGACGCTTCTGGGTGAGACAATGGACGGCCCAGGACGGACGGGAAGGGTCTACCAACGAGATCAATGCCAACGACGTTATCTTTCTCGGCAGAGGCGATGAAGAAGGCGGTGGAGGCTACGGCGGCGGAGGTGGCTACGGTGGTGGTGGAGGAGGCGCCGGTGGCGGCGGCGGCTACGGCGGCGGCAGCCGCGGCGGTGGCGGAGAAGTAGACCCGGACGACCTGCCCTTCTAGCAGTCAAGCCCGTTTATATCAAGGAGACGATTAACACATGACCTCAAGACCCCCCTTCAGACCCGGCGGAAGGCCGGGCGGCAGACCGGGCGGGAGGCCCAGGCGCCGCTACATCCCCAGGCGAAAAGTCTGCGCCTTCTGCGTGGACAAGGTTAAGCTCATCGACTACAAGGACGTGGGCCGTCTCAGTAGATACCTCTCCGACCGGTTCAAGATCGACCCGCGCCGGAAGACGGGCAACTGCGCCCGCCACCAGCGGGCGTTGTCCCGCGCCGTCAAGCGCGCGCGCATCGTCGCGCTCCTCCCCCTCAGTCCCGACCACGGCCGCCTCATGGCCTAGAAAACCTTTCTTGCCCCAGCAGCGTATTCCAACCATCACCCGGCCGCTCCTCTTCTTCGGGCGGCCTTTGGGAGTTGCGTAGATGGCATCGCCGCAGCGTAGGGGCAGACGCGGAGGTTCGTCCGAACCCGACGACAGACGGATAAGGCGCGTCCGGCAGCAGAGCAGCCGGGCAAAGAAATTGCTCGCCATAATCTTCCTGAGCGTCGGCCTTCTGGTCATCGCCGGCGTCGGCGTCGCCTACTGGTACACCCAGCTTTACGCTCCGCCGCGAGTTGAAGCCGCCGTCGTAAACGAAACTCGTTTCAGCCAGGGAGATCTGGTTAAGCGGGCGCGGATGATTCAGGCCCAGCAGGGATATACAGGCGCCTTTGTTGACCTTACGTCCATCCTGCGCATTCTTTACAACCCGGACATTGAGATCACCTCCGGGCCTTTCGGCCTGGGCTGGGTGCAGATGGAGCTGCTGAAGCAGTTTTCCTCGGAATATGGCGTTGAGGTCACGGAGGATGACATAGAAGACGTCATTCGCGCGATTTTCACTCCTGACGCCCAGCCGGGCGAGATTGTCACCGAAGACCAGCAGAAGCGGGAGTACAAAGAGCAGTACGCTTCCTACCTCAACGTAAACCGCATTTCCGACGCGGATTTCCGTCGGATAATAGAAGAGCGGCTCTACTTCTACGACATGCGCGAGGCTATCGGGGCCGGCGTCGTCACTGAAGCGGAGCATCTGGAAGTCTACTGGATACGCACCCCCATCCGGCCTTCCCCCGCCCTCGGCGATCCGGCCAAATATCAGGACCTGCAACTCATCGCCGACCGGCTTGAGGAGGAGGAATTCGAGGCGGTGGCTTACGAGTACAGTGCCGTATTCGACCAGCGATACACCGAACCCAACGGCTACGTGGGGTGGCTGCCGAAAGGCGCCTTTCCCAACCTGGACCCGCAGCTGTTTGGAGGCGAGAGGTTTGGACGTGAAGTTGAACCCCTTGAAATCGGCGAAATCAGCCAACCTGGGGAGAGCAGCGGCTTCATGTACTTCATGAAGGTCGTGGACGGGCCGGAGGTGCGCGAGGTGGAGGATAAATGGGCGGAAAGGCTAAAGGACATCGCCCTTCAAACCTGGCTGGAAGAGAAGTTCGAAGAAGGCACCAGCGAAGAGTGGGTGAGGGTGAAGTACGACAGCCGCATCTACGCCTGGGCGGCGGAACAGCTGCGCCAGACGGCCCAGCAGAAGCGTGGGGAAACCCCGGCGCCCGAGCAATCAAGTCAAATTGGCCCCTGACAGACCCATCGGCGTTGGGCTTCTGGGGTTGGGCGTCGTAGGGAGCGGCCTGGCCCAGGCCCTTCAGCAACGGCGCGATGACTTGTCCAAAGCCGTCGGCGCGCCCGTGCAACCGGTTAAGGCGCTGGTTAGAGACCCCTCCAAATCCCGCTCTATCGACCTGCCCCCCGGTGTGCTGACCACGGACGCGACCCAGGTTGTGGAAGCCCCCGATATAGACGTCGTCGTGGAGCTTATCGGCGGCGAACATCCGGCGGGGGAGTACGTCCGGCGGGCCTTGAACCACGGCAAACACGTGGTTACCGCCAACAAAGACCTTATTTCCCAGCAGGGGTCGGAGTTGCTTGACCTGGCCGACGAAAAGCGGCTGAGTCTCCGCTTCGAAGGAGCCGTCGGCGGCGCCATTCCCATCGTCGGAGCACTGACGGAAGACCTGCTCGGCAACCAAATCAACTCCATCCACGCCATCATCAACGGCACCACCAACTTCATCCTCACCAGCATGGCAGACGAAGGCACGGACGCTGGCGACGCCCTGAATCGGGCTCAGCAGCTTGGCTACGCCGAGGCGGATCCTTCCAAAGACGTTTCCGGACTTGACGCCGCCTACAAGCTGTCCATCCTCGCCTCCCTCGCCTTTCATACGCGGGTTGACCCGGCGCAGGTGTTCCGGCAGGGGATCGACGGCCTCTCCGCCAGGGACTTCCGCTACGCCCGCGAGTTGGGCTACGCCATCAAGCTCCTGGCCATCGCAAAGTCTCAATCAAGCGGCGTGGAAGTCCGGGTGCATCCCGCGTTGATACCGGAAGGGCATATCCTGGCGAAAGTCGGCGGCGTGTTCAACGCCGTCGAAGTAGCGGGCGAACCCGTGGGTCGCGCCTTCTTCCACGGCCTCGGCGCGGGCGCCGACCCCACAACCAGCGCCGTCCTCGGCGACCTGGTCCACGTGGGTCGCATGATTGTCGCCGGCGGGATACCCCCCGGAAGAGTCCCCGCCGACGCGGCCCTTCCCGTCAAGGCGATGGCGGACGTGGAAACCCGCTACTACTTCCGTTTGAACGTCCCCGACCGGGCGGGCGTCCTCAGCCAGATTACCCGCGTCCTCGGCGACCTGGACATCAGCATCGCTTCAATCATCCAGAAGGACGCGGACGCTGCGGCGGGCACGGCGGAAATTGTCATAACCACCCATCCGGCCAGAGAAGCGGCGGTTCAGCGTTCGCTGGCTTTGCTTGACGGGCTGGATGTGGTAAAAGTGGTAAACAACATGATTCGGTTGGAGGAGCTTCCGGTCTGAGGGCCGGGCGTTATGGCTTGGGGAGTCCTGGAAACCTATCGTGACTATCTGCCCGTGGGCGAGGACACGCCCATGATTACGCTGGGGGAAGGAAACACGCCCCTGGTGCGTTCCTACCGGCTGGCGAAGGAGATCGGCTGCCCCGAACTCTACTTCAAGCTGGAAGGATGCAATCCCACCGGCTCCTTCAAAGACCGGGGCATGGTGGTGGCCGTCGCCAAGGCGATGGAGGCCGGAAGCCGGGGCGTCATCTGCGCCTCCACGGGCAACACCAGCGCCGCCGCCGCGGCATACGGGGCGCGGGTGGGTCTGCCCGCCACGGTGCTGGTGCCCCAGGGAAACGTGGCCTTTGGCAAGCTGGCCCAGGCCCAGGCTTACGGCGCGCGCATCCTCGCCGTCGACGGCAATTTCGATAAAGCCCTCTCACTGGCAAGGATAATCACGGAGCGTAACCCGCTTACTTTGGTCAACTCCGTAAACCGGGTCCGATTGGAAGGACAGAAAACCGCCGCTTTCGAGATTGTCGATAGGCTGGGAGACGCCCCCGACCTGCTGTGCATCCCCGTCGGCAACGCGGGCAACATCACCGCCTACTGGAAAGGCTTCAAGGAATACCAGTCCCACGGCAAGGCGGAATCGTTGCCAAGGATGATGGGATTTCAGGCGGAAGGCGCCGCGCCGCTGGTGGAAGGTCGCCCCGTAACGAATCCCTCCACCGTCGCTTCCGCGATCCGCGTGGGCAGTCCCGCCTCGTGGCAGGGGGCCATCGACGCCCGCGACGAATCCGGCGGGACCATAGGCGCGGTGACCGACGAGGAGATTCTGGACGCCTACCGCTTGCTTTCCACCGGCGAGGGCGTCTTCTGCGAACCCGCGTCGGCGGCCGGCGTCGCCGGAATCATCAAGCTCCGCAAACAAGGGATGGACTTGCGAAATCTCAGGGTGGTGTGCGTCATCACCGGTTCCGGCTTGAAGGACCCGGAGTCCGTCGTGCGCTACGTCAGCAGCGGCGTCAAGGAGGTCTCCTCCGACTTGGAGGAAGTGGAAGCCGCCCTGCTGGAGTTCGCCGCCTAGAGCGGGTCTATGACTTCAAACCAATCCATAGAAACCAGCGTCGCCAACATCCTGCGGGCGTTGGGAGACGACCCTGAGCGGGAGGGACTTCGCGACACGCCCAAGCGGGTTGCCAAGCTCTACCGGGAGGTATTCAGCGGCGTCGGCGTCGATCCCGCGGACGCCATCGACGCCGTTTTCGAGGAGGAGCACGACGGCGCGGTGATACTCAAGGACGTGGCGTTCTTCTCCATCTGCGAACATCACCTGCTGCCCTTCTTCGGCACGGCGCAGATGGGATACGTTCCCAGGGGCAAGGTGGCGGGCGCCAGCAAGCTCGTCCGCGCGTTGGACGTGGCGTCGAAGCGCCCCCAGATGCAGGAACGCCTGACTTCCCAGCTTGCCGACGCCATCTGCACGGCGTTGCGGCCCGCGGCGGCGGTGGTTCTGATAGAAGCGGAGCATCTCTGCATGACCATGCGGGGGGTCAAGAGGCCGGGGAGCAAGGTGGTCACCACCGCCCTGCGCGGCCCCTTCGCCGGCTCCGCCGACCCCAAAGAATTATTGTCGTTGATGCGGAGGGGCTAGCGTGGCGGAAGTTCACATAATCGGTTCCTTCGACGACGCAACCGGCGAGTGGGCGCGTCTTCTTCCCCAAAGCGTGGCGAATACCCCCTTCCAGACTATGGAATGGCAGCAGGTTTGGCTGGACGAAGTGGGCGACGGCGCTTCCCCTCAAATCCTGAAAATCGTCGATGGACAGGAGACTCTTGGCATGGCCTCCCTCCGCAAAGACGGCGACGCGTTGACCTTCGTTGGCGACGAAGACCTCTGCGATTACAACGATTTTCTGATTCTTCCCGGCCATGAGCAGCCATTCTTCGATGCGCTGTTGGATTATCTGGAAACGACGGAATGGTCGGAGTTACGCCTATTCTCCCTGGCAGAAGAATCACCCACGCTCAAGCTGCTGCCGGAGGCGGCGCGTTCGAAGGGCTACGACGTGGAAATCGCCCAGCAGGAAGTTTGCCCCGGCCGGCAACTTCCGTCGGAGTGGGAGGAATACGTAGCCGGTCTGCGCAAGAAGCACCGCCACGAACTGAGACGCAAGCTGCGTCGGCTCAACACCGCCGAGGGCGTCCGCTGGTACTCGCTGACGGAGCCGCAAGAAGTGGAAGCCGCAATGGACGACTTCCTGGAACTTCTCGCCATGAGCCGCCAGGACAAAGCCGAATTTTTGACCCCGCAGCGGGAAAAATTCTTCCGGTCTCTGGCCTCGTCCCTCAGCCGGGAAGGACTGCTGAGTCTCTTCTTCATGGAGATTCAGGGAAAGCGCGTAGCGTCGGCCATGACCTTCGACTACGGCGGCTCCCTCCTGCTCTACAACAGCGGCTTCAACCCGAACTTCGGCTACTACAGCGTGGGGCTGCTGCTGAAGGCCCTCAGCGTCAAGAGCGCCATCGAAGACGGCAAGAGCTACTACGACTTCCTCCGTGGCAATGAGCGGTACAAATACCACCTGGGCGGCGTCGACAAGCCCATCTACAACATGGTCGTAACCCGCCCTTGACGCAGCCCAGGGTGGCCCTCGTCAGCTTCCACACCTGCCCCGTCATGGCCCCCGGCGCGGGCAAGGTCGGCGGCATGAACGTCTACGTTCGCGAGCTGGCCAACAGGCTCGGCGCCCTCGGCGTCGGCGTGGACGTCTTCACCCGCAACCACGACGGCGAAGGCGCGGACGAATCCGCCGCAAGCGAGAACGTGCGGGTGATTCATCTGGAAGGCGGGCCAACCGACGCTTCCCTGAGAGACCTCCTTGTCCACGTTGAACCCTTCACCCGCAACATCCTTGAATTTCATAAAAGCAGCGGTGCGCGCTACGACGTGGTCCATTCCCACTACTGGCTTTCTGCATTGGCGGGACGTGTGCTGGCCGAAAGCAGCGACGCTCGGCACGTCGCCACCTTCCACACCCTCGCCGAGTTGAAGAAGCGCGCCCGCGCCGGCGAGGACGAACCCGACTACCGAAGCCGCGCCGAGGCGGACATCATGCGCTCCGCCGACTGCGTCACCGCCTCCACGCCCCACGAAGTTGACGCCATGACGGAGCTTTACGGCGTGTCCAGAGAACGGGTGAAGGTCGTCCACTGCGGCGTGGATACGGCATTGTTTCGCCCCCTAGACGCCGACCAATCGAGGCGCAGATTGGGGCTGAACGGCGAAAAAGTCGCCCTCTACGTGGGCCGCATCGAGCCGCTCAAGGGGGTGGAATTCCTGCTTGAGATAGCCGCCTGCGTGGACGGAGACGTGCCCTTCAAGCTGCTGATTGTCGGCGGCGACCCGGCGTCGGAGCCGGAACCGCGTCGGCTGGCGGAAATGGCGTCGCGGTTGGGCCTGGACGACGTTGTAAAATTCGTCGGACGGGCTCCCCGCGAAACCCTCGCGGCCTACTTCTCCGCCGCCGACGTCTGCGTCGTGCCCTCCTATTATGAGAGCTTCGGCCTCGTCGCCCTGGAAGCAATGGCCTGCGGCGCCCCCGTCGTCGCCACCCGCGTCGGCGGCCTCCCCTGGGTGGTAGAGCACGGACGCAACGGCTACTTGCTCCCGTGGCGATGCCCGGAGCGCTTCGCCGACACCCTCGCCATGATATTCTTCAACGATCGGCTACGAAGTTCCCTCAGCCGCGCCGCCCTGGAGACGGCGGACGCGATGAGTTGGGACAATGCCGCGGGCAAGTTCCTCGACCTGTACGGGTTAACCGGAAATTACACATAAGCCCCACAAAGCAATATAATACTCGGTATCGCAATCAGGGTCAGGTGAAGGCAATGCCCCGTCCGACAAAACTTTTGAGGTTCATTGGAGGCCACTTTCGTGGAAAGATAATCTCCGGCCTTCTCATCCTGCTGCCCCTCGGCGCCACCTATCTCATCATCAAGTTCGTCTTCGACCTGATAGACCCGCCCCTCGTCCAGCTCATCGACGGCATCACGGGCAGACACATCCCCGGGGTTGGCATCGTGAGCTTCGTCATCGTCCTTTATCTGGTGGGCCTTGTGGGTAGCTACGTCATCGGACGCCGCCTCATCGCCGTCGGTCACGCCATCGCCAACTTCATCCCCATCGTGAGGCCCATCTACCGGACAGCCAAGCAGACGGTGGACGCCCTTGGCCCCAGCAACATTGAGAAGCACTACAGCCGGGTGGTTCTGCTGGATTTTCCCAGAAAAGGCGTCAAGTCCATCGGTTTCGCCACGTCCACCTTCAAAGACCCCAACGGCGATCCTTTGGTGGCCGTCTACATCCCCACCACGCCAATTCCCACCTCCGGCTACCTGGCCCTCGTGCCGGAGGAGGACGTTATCTCCACGACCCTGACCGTGGATGAGGCGATGAAGGTGGTCATTTCCGGCGGCGTGCTCACGCCGGATGAGATTGAGGGTACGGACGAAACCGCCGAAAACGGCAACCCGCAACTGCCGGACAGCAACCCCCGGGGCTAATCCCCGCCCAGCGCCGCCTCGTACCAGTAACTCTCCGAAACCTTCGTGAATCCCAGGGAGAAGTACAGCCTCGTCGCCGGCGTATTCGCCCCATCCACCTCCAACTCCACTCGGTCCACCCCCAGCGACGCCAGATACTCCAACCCCGCCGTCAAAAGCGGCTTGCCCAGCCGCCTACGCCTGTAATCGGGGTGAATTCCTATCATAAAGATGATTCCCACCCGCGTCGCGGCGTCCCCCATCAGATAAGTCCAACAATAGCCGCAGACCGTCTCCCCTTCGCAGAGGAAAATAATCCCGTTGTGGCTGGTGACGCTCATTTCGGCGCGATAGGCAATCTCCTCCGGCGTGTTCGGCGCGAACCCCCAACTGCCCCCGAAGGCCGCGTTCTGTATCTCCGTCAACGCCTCCGCGTCGCCGTCATGTCCGTAGCTGCGGAAGGAACACCCCTCCGGCGTTTCGACGGACGGCAGGTCTTGAATCTTCCACCCCATGCCCCAGTAGGTGCGAACGTGCCGAAAGCCTCGTCTCAACAGCAACCGGCTTTGGGGAGAGTCGGGCCATGTCTGGACTTGCAGAACGTTGGCTCCCAACTTGCCGGCCCGCCGCAAGGCCGCGTCCAGCAGCGCCTCCTCGACGACGGAAGCGTCCGCGTCGGGATGCGTCTTCAACATCAACACGCTTCGGCTGATGGACGGCTCAGGGAAGATGAGGCCGTAGCCCCGCAGGCTTCCCTCCGCTTCGTAGAGGAAAAGGTCCGCTTGCGGGTTCAGGTTCGGCTGGCCCAGAAACTCGGTCACGAAACGCTCCTTAGGCGCCAGCGTTGCGTGGGGCGATTGCAGCAGCCGGTTGTCCAACTCTGCCAGGGCGGGTACGTCTTCCCACCGGAAATTGCGTATCGTCAAAGGATTGCTTTCTCGTTGAGGGGGCAGGGATTTCCCCCCGAATCTGCCGGAAATGAGGGGTCGGCGACCCCTGGATTCTCCACAAGAAAGGGACAGCGTCGCCCCTTCTCGCGGTGAAAATTTCGTCTTGACAGCGAATTGAGATTGTAGCAGAGTAGCTTGTTGCTAACAACCCAATTTGTGGAGGACGCCCGTGGTAGATGTTCCGAGGACTGCGATGGTGGTTACCCCTCATCCCGACGACGCCGAGATTTCCTGCGGCGGCACTGTGGCTAACTGGATTCGGCAAGGAACCAGCGTCTATTACGTGCTTTGCAGCGACGGCAGCAAGGGCACGGAAGACCCGGACATGACGCCGGAGCGGCTGGCGAAGATTCGCTATGATGAGCAGATGGAAGCGGCGAAGACCCTCGGCGTCAAGGAGGTGGTCGCCCTCGGCTACCCCGACGGCGAACTGGAGGACACCCGCGAGTTTCGCGGCCATCTTGTGCGCGCGCTGCGCCGCTTCCGGCCCGAAGTGGTCATCTGCCCCGACCCGTACCGTCGCTCCTTCTACTTCCACCGCGACCACCGCATAGTCGGACAGGTCACCCAGGACGCCGTCTTCCCCTACGCCCGCGACCGGCTTCACTTCCCGGAACACGAGGCGGAAGGGCTGGCTCCCCACAAGACGGGCACGCTGATGTTCTGGGGGCCGGAGGAGATTGAGACTTACGTGGATATTTCCGAAAGCATGGACATTAAGGCCGACGCCCTTCGATGCCACCGCAGCCAGCTTGGCGGACTCGCGGAAGACGAAAGCATCGGCTGGCTTCGAAGTTGGTGCGCGGAAATGGGGAAGAAGGCCGGATACGCCTACGCCGAGGGCTACCGCGTCGTCAGGTTCCGCGTCTAGGATGATGAGCGCCGGACTGCTTACGAAGGCGAGAAAAGCCGCGCTGGATTTTCTCCTACCCTTGTACTGCGTCGGATGTCGTAGGGAGGGGCGCGGCATCTGTCGGGAGTGCATGTCTGCCGTGTCCGAACTGCGCGCTTACTGCCAGGTGTGCGCCCGACCCGGAGAAGCAAGCCCCTGCCGTAGATGCTCAACGGCGCCGCTGCCCATCGTCGGCATCCGCGCCGCCTACCCCTTCGAGGGCGCCGTCCGCTCCGCCGTCCACGCCTTCAAGTATAGGAACTATCGCGCCCTCGCGCCGCAGCTTGCAGACATCCTTGCCCGTCGGCTGGAGGGCGCCTTCATCCCCGCGACGCTCATCGTACCCGTGCCCATGCACCCTCGCCGGGAGAGAAGCCGCGGCTACAATCAGGCGGCGCTTCTGGCAAACGAGCTTGCGAAGTTGACAGGCATCCCTTTAGGGAAGGACGTGCTCAAACGGGTGGTGGATTCCCCGCCCCAGGTGCAGCGCGGGTCAATGGCGGCCCGCATGGAAATAGCCGAGGGAACCTTCGAGGCGACGGCAAGCGTCGAGGGCGAGGCCGTGCTGCTCATCGACGACGTGGTGACGACGGGCAGCACCATGTCTGCCTGTGCCAAAGCCCTGTGGGAGGCGTCGGCGGATTCTGTCTGGGGCCTCGCCCTCGCAAGGGAGGCTTGACGAATCAATGCCATGATAAAAGCCGTCTTCTTCGATTTCTACAACACCCTGGCCCACTTCTGGCCCCCCGTGCAGGAGATACAGGCGGCGGCGTGCCGCGAGGTGGGGCTGTTCGTCGAGAAGGACGGAATCCTGAAGGGCTACGCGAAAGCCGACGAACTCTTCAGCCGCGAAAACCACGACCGACCGCTATATCTGCGGTCGGAGGAGGAACGCAACCGCTTCTTCTCCCACTACGAGCAGTTGATTCTGAGGGGCGCGGGCCTGGACGTGAGCCTGGCCCTGGCCGAAAGCGTTTGGCGGATAGGCGCTACGGTCCCCAAGAGCTTCTCCCTTTTCGACGACGTGAAACCTACGTTGTCCAGGCTCAAAGAGATGGGACTCGCGACCGGCGTCCTGTCAAACCTGGTCGAGCCGCTGCCCCCCATCGTGTCCGCCTTGGGCATCGACTCCCACCTGGACGTGCTGGTCACTTCCAAAGAAGTGGGCGCGGAAAAGCCGGATCCGCGAATGTTCAACGCCGCGTTAGAGAAGGTTGGCATTCTCCCTCAGGAAGCGGTGCACGTCGGCGACCAGTATCACTCCGACGTCGGCGGCGCGAGAGGCGTCGGCATCAACCCCGTACTGTTGGATAGAGGCAACCACCACCCCGAAATCACCGACTGCCCCCGACTGTCCAACCTGACGGATTTGGTGGACCTTCTCAACCAAAACCCCTCCCCCTAACCCCCTCGATGGGGGAAGGTTGGGATGGGGGTGACTCCCCCAACCGTTCCTACACCGTCCCCACCGGCAGGCGCGCCAGCTTCTCCTGAAACTCGCCCAGCCGTTGCAGCGTCACGTCCAGGACCGCCCGCCACTTCGAACCCATCACCCGCCGGTTCAACCGAATCTGCCGGTTGCCCACCGACGCCCACCCGCCCAGATTCCGCTCCAGCACCAGCCGCGCCCCGCCCACGCCGTCCTTCAACGTAATCGTTATCTCCGACTCCGACGACGCTATGGACTGAACCCCCATCTCCCGCGCCATTATCTTCAGCGAAACCAGGTACAGCAGGTTGTCCACGGCCTTCGGCAGCCGTCCAAACCGGTCCCGCAACTCCACTCGCATATCCTCAATCTGCGGCTCGTCGCGAAGGTCCATCAGCCGCTGGTAGATATTCAACCGCACGGGCAGGTGGCCGATATAATCCTTGGGGATCTGCGCCGAAAGGGGCAGGTCCACCCGCGCTTCCTGCTGTTCTTCATCCCCGGCTGCGGATTCGTCAGCCCCGTCCTCCCTAAGCTCCTTCACGGCCTGGTTCAGCAGCTTGGTGTAAAGCTCGAATCCGATGGCGTGGATGTGCCCGCTCTGCTCCGCGCCCAGGATGTTCCCCGCGCCCCGAATCTCCAGGTCACGCATGGCGATGCGGAACCCCGACCCCAACTCCGACGCCTCCAGAATCGCCTGCAATCGCTTCTCCGCGCCGGGGGTGATTCGCCTGCCCTTCGGCACCAGCAGGTACGAATAGGCGCGGCTGCTGCTCCGTCCGATTCTCCCCCGCAGCTGATATAGCTGCGAAAGTCCGAATCTGTCAGCCCGGTCAACTATCAGCGTGTTGGCGTTGGGTATGTCCAGCCCCGACTCGATTATCGTCGTGCACACCAGCACGTTGAACTCCCCCTCGCTGAAGGCCAGCATCACGTCCTCCAGCCGCGACTCATCCATGCGCCCGTGAGCCACGGCGATGCTGGCCTGGGGCGCCAGCTTCCCCAAGTTCGCGGCCACACGATGAATCGAACGTATCCGGTTGTGCAGGAAGAACACCTGCCCGCCGCGGTCCAACTCCCGCTTCATCGCCTCCGCGATGACGCGCTCGCTGTACTCCCCCACGTAGGTCTTCACCGGATACCGCTCCTCCGGCGGCGTGTCCATCGCGCTCATGTCCCGCACGCCCGAAAGCGCCATGTACAGCGTGCGCGGAATCGGCGTCGCGCTCAGCGTGAGGAAGTCCACCGCCCGCCGCAGCTTCTTGATGTGCTCCTTGTGTGAGACGCCGAACCGCTGCTCCTCGTCCACCACCACCAGCCCCAGCTTGCGGAACTTCACGTCCTTCTGGATGAGCCGGTGGGTGCCGATGACGATGTCTATCGCTCCCTTGCCCAGGTCTTCCACAATGCGACGCTGCTCCTTCTGGGTGCGGAAGCGACTCAGCACGTCGACCCGAATGGGGTACGGACTGAGCCTGTCGACGAAGGTCGCGTAGTGCTGCTGCGCCAGGATTGTCGTGGGCACCAGCAGAGCCACCTGCAACCCGTCGTTCACCGCCTTGAACGCCGCCCGCAGCGCCACCTCCGTCTTGCCGTAGCCCACGTCGCCGCACACCAGCCTGTCCATAGGACGGACGCCCTCCATGTCCGCCTTAACCTCGTCGATGACCCGCGCCTGGTCGGGCGTCTCCTCGTATGGGAACGCGTCCTCCATCTCCTGCTGCCAAACCACGTCGGCGGAAAACGAGTGCCCCTTCGCCACCCGCCGGTTGGCGTAGAGGTCGAGAAGCTCTTTGGCAAGCTCCCGCGTCGACTCCTTCACCCGTTGCTTGGCCCGCGCCCACTCCGTGCTGCTGAGACGGGTCAGAGTCGGCGGACGGTCGCTGGTTCCCACGTAGGGGAAGATTCGATCCAGGTGGTCCGTGGGGAGGTACAGCTTGTCCGACTCGGCGTATTCCAAGACGAGATATTCGCGGCTTTCCCCGTTGGTCTCCATGCTGGTGGTTCCGGCAAAGCGCGCCACGCCGTGGTCTTCGTGCACCACGAACGTCCCCTCCTCCAACTGCGAGAGGAATAGCTGCTTTTTCACCGGTCTTCGGGGACGACTGCGACGTTCCTTGGCCGTACCGAATATCTCCAAATCCGTGAGAAGCAGAATCTCCGCCTCCGGCAATGTCAGCCGCCAACCCTGCTCCAGCGAGCCGGGCACGATGACCACCCGTCCGGGTTCGAGGCTTGGGCTGAACCCGTCGGCGAGGACGGAACCAATCTCGGCGTCTGCCAGAATCTGGGCCAGACGGCGGGCGTGACGACTCGTCAAAACGACGATACGACCGCCGCGCAACTCCTCCCGAAGTTCGGCGGTGAACTGCTCCATCCGCCCGAAATAGGAAGGCGCGCCGCGGAACTCAAATCCCACGCCTTCCGTGTTCCACGGGCTGACGTCCAGAACGGGCCGCCGTTTCAGCCCGTCGGAAAACTCCCCCCAATCCAGCGTTGCCGTGGGAAAGTTTCCCGGCAGTTCCCCCCGTGCGACCCGGTCTCGCCTCATCCGCTCCGCGTGTTCCTCCAGCGATTCCGCTTCCTGCTCTACGATGCTTCGTTGCAGGAAGACGACGATGGCGTCTTTTCCCAGATGCTCCAGTATGGACGACTGGTTGATGAGGCCGTGATAGTAGTCCATCTCCTCCCAATTCGCCCCCGCGAAGATGTCGGCCAGGTCTTCCTGAAACCTCTCCTCCACCCCTTCCGGGCATCGACTGAAGTCCAACTCCGACGCCATCAGGTCTATGCTATCCCTATCCACGTGCAGGGGCAGCGACTCTTGCGCCGGAATTATCCGCGCCCCCTCCACCGGCCTCACCGACCGCTGGGTCAACGGGTCGAAAAGGTGCAGGCTTTCGATTTCGTCCCCGAACAGGTCCAGACGCAGGGGCAGTTCCGAGTTGGGCGAAAATACGTCCACGATGCCGCCGCGAATGCTGAAGGAGCCGGGTATCTCGACGGAGTGCTCTCGACGGTATCCCATGTTGACCCATGAGTCCGCCAACTCCCCCAGCCGCACCCTCTGCCCTACCTGGAGAGCAACTCCGCTGCCCTTGAACGTGGAAGGTGGCAACGTCTTCCGCAGCGCCGCCGCCATCGACGCCACCACCACCGGCGGGCCGTTCGCGTCGGGATGGGCTAGGGCGTTCAACGCCGCAAGCCGCCGGTTGTTGGTGGAGGCGTCCACCGTCATCCGCTCGAAGGGCAGCACGTCGGGTTCCGGCAGCGGCAGAACCGAATCGTCGTCGCCCAAGTACAACGAAAGCTGGTCGAGAAGACGCCGCGCGTCGTCCTGCCGTGGCGTCACCACCAGCATCGGGCGTTTCAGGCCATCGCGCAGCGCCCCCACAAGCAAAGCAGTCCCGCCGGCGGACACGGAAGCGGTGACGCTCCCGCCGGCGGCCAGCCTTTCCGACAGCCCCCCGAAGGCGGGATGCCCGCCCAGAAGCGGCAACAGTGCTTTCAACGACACGCGGCTAATCCTTCTCCAAACGCATACTTGGCCTGGCCGAAGTAGGCCAGACCTTCGCCGCCTATTGTATTCCCTCCCGCCCCCGCCTTCAACGCCCCCGTTGTTGCCCCTATTCCCCCCTGTTATAATGGATTCGCCCCGATTCTCCTTCATCCGCCCAACCAGAATGACCAGCAACACAGCCCCCCAAGCCCTCAAACAGAAACCCGCCGATGCTTCCCAACGCTATCGACGCATCGTCGTCAAGGCCGGCACCGGCGTCCTCACGGGCGGAACCGACACCCTCCACGCCCCCACCATGCAGTCGCTGGTGGCCCAGATTGGCGACCTTTACGATGAAGGGAAAGAAATACTTCTCGTCACCTCCGGGGCCATCGCCGCCGGCATGAAGTCCCTCGGCGTAACCCGGCAGGCCCGCCAGGTCTCCTTCCGGCAAGTCCTCGCCGCCGTCGGCCAGAACCACCTTATGCACGCCTACAGCTCCCTCTTCGAACCGCTCGAAATCCCCGTGGCTCAGGTGCTTCTCACCCGCCGCGACCTGGAGGACAGGCAGGGCTATCTGAACGTGCGAAACACCATCCTGGCCCTGCTTCAGCGCCGCGTGGTGCCCATCATCAACGAAAACGACGTGGTCGCCGTGGACGAAATCGGCCCCGTCTTCGGCGACAACGACACCCTGTCCGCCCTCGTCGCCAACCTGGTGGACGCCGACCTGCTGCTGGTGCTGACGGACATGGACGGCCTGTTCACCGCCGACCCCCGCCGCGACCCCGCCGCCACCCTCATCCCCAGGGTGGAACGCATTGATGCCTACGTCGAATCCCTTGCCGGAAAGCACGTCAGCACCTGGGCCAGAGGCGGAATGACATCGAAACTTCAAGCCTGCAAAGTCGCCACCCGCTCCGGCGTCCCCGCCGTCATCTGCAACGGCAGGGAACCCGACGTCGTCCGTCGCGTGGCGGCCGGCGAGGACGTCGGCACCTACTTCGCCACGTCCGTCAGCAAGATGGAAAGCCGCAAGCGGTGGATGCTCAGCGGCCTCTCCCTCCACGGCGACATCATCGTCGACGAAGGCGCGGAAGCATCCCTCCGTCGTCGCCACGGCAGCCTGCTCCCCGTGGGCGTCAAGGGAGTCAACGGCCCCTTCCAACGCGGCGATATAGTTTACATAAGCAACGGAGAGGGTCACCGATTCGCCTGCGGCCTGGTCAATTACAGTTCCGAGCAGGTGGACGCCATCAAGGGCCGCCGCTCCGATGGCATCCCCGACCTCATCGGTTGCAGCTACGGCCAGGAAGTAATCCACCGCAACAACCTGGCCCTGATTTAGCCGAGGAGATTATAGAAGCAGACTGGCATTCATCCGATATTAAGGTAGAGAACACAGCATGATTACAGCAACGGAAAGCATAACCTCCCAGGGCAGGCGCGCGCGCGGCGCCGCCAAGGAGTTGGCCCGCCGCTCCACGGCCCAGAAGGACCGCGCCCTCCGCAACGTGGCCGACGCCCTCCTCGACAACCAACCCGCCATCCTCGCCGCCAACGAACTCGACATCGAAGTCAGCCGCGGCATGGGCCTCTCCGACAACCTGCTCGACCGCATCCTCCTCACCGCCAAGCGGCTGGAGTCGATGTCCGCCGACGTGCGCTCCATCGCCATGCTCCCCGACCCGGTGGGCCGGGTTTTCGACATGCACGTCCGCCCCAACGGCCTCCAGGTCGGCAGGAAGCGCGTCCCCCTCGGCGTCGTCGGCGCCATCTACGAAAACCGCCCCAACGTCACCATCGACATCTCTGCCCTCTGCCTGAAGTCCGGCAACGCCTGCATCCTGCGCGGAGGCAAGGAGGCCGTCAACTCCAACCGCCTTCTCGCCCGCCTGGTGCAGGACGCCATCGAGACCGCCGGACTCCCCCGCGACGCCGTCCAGCTTATCGGCGACACGGACCGCCGACTGGTTATGGAAATGCTCAAGATGGATGAATACATCGACCTGATGATTCCCCGCGGCGGCGCCGGATTCATCCGCTTCGTGTCGGAGAACGCCGCCATGCCCGTCGTCGCCGGCGGCGTCGGCGTCTGCCACACCTACCTGGACCGCACCGCTTCCCTCGACAAGGCCGTCGCCATCGCAAACAACGCCAAGACCCAACGCCCCACCGTCTGCAACGCCCTCGACACCCTTCTCGTCCACGCCGACGTCGCCGCCACCCATCTGCCCGCCGTCGCCCGCAAATGGTCGGAAGTCGGCGTTGAGATGCGTTGCGACGAACGAGCCATGAGCTTGCTAGCCCCCCTGAACGGCCTCAATCTCAAGCTAGCCGAACCCGAAGACTACGGCACCGAATTCCTATCCCTGACCGCCGGCGTGAAAATCGTGGACTCCCTCGACGAAGCGTTGGAGCACATGGACGCCCACGGCTCCGGCCACTCGGAGGCCATCGTCACCGAAGACTACTCCGCCGCCACCCGCTTTCTGGACGAGGTGGACGCTGCCGCGGTCTTCGTCAACGCCAGCACCTACTTCTGCGACGGCGCCCAGTTCGGCCTCGGGGCCGAGGTCGGCATCAGTACCCAGAAGTTCCACGCCCGCGGGCCGATGGGCCTCCAGGAACTCACTTCCTACAAGTGGATTGTCCTGGGGAACGGCCAGATTCGCACCTGAAAGGACGGCGCGCCTTGGGAGAATTCAGCTTCGAGAGAGATTGCCGCACCCCCTATTCCGAATCCTTCGTAATCGTGGGCGACGACGACCGCACCATCGCCAGAGTTGAACTTCACTACATGACGGCGATAGTCCACGGCACCCTCTGCATTACCGAAGAGGTGGGACCGGAGGGAACGCGGGAGCTTGTCCGCGCCATCGACGAAGAAATCGTAGCGACGGCCGGAGTTCCCAGGCAGGAATTGATTATCCACATCTTTCAGGGACGGGAAATTGGCGTCATCGGCGATAGCAGCTTCGACCAGAACGGCAACGGCCTGGAGCGGATATGAACGGAAAAATTCCGGCGCCGGAGCCGGTGGTTCGCCTCATCACGGAGCTTCACCGCCTGCCCGGCGTCGGCCCCAAGAGCGCCCAGCGCCTCGCCTACTTCATCATCCGCCAACCGGAGGATGAAGCCCAGGAATTGGCGGAAGCCATCATGGGCGTGAAGGAGCGGATAATCTTCTGCTCAGTCTGCCAGAATCTCACCGAAATCGACCCCTGCGACCTGTGCAGCGGGCCCCAGCGCGATAGAAGCCAGGTCTGCGTCGTGGAGGAGCCGCTGGACGTGCTCGCCCTTGAGCGGGCCGGTTTCTACAAGGGCCTCTACCACATCCTCCACGGCGTCATCTCCCCCATGAACGGCGTCGGCCCCGACGACATCCGCATCCGCGAACTTCTCCCCCGCCTCAAGGACGGCGACGTCAAGGAGGTCATCATCGGCATCAATCCCACCCTCGAGGGCGACGCCACGACCATGTATCTGCACGGACTCATCCGACCCCTCGGCATCAAGGTTTCCAACCTGGCCCGCGGCCTCCCCGTCGGCGGCCATCTGGAGTACGCCGACGAGATAACCCTCAGCCGCGCTTTCCAGGGCAGGCAGGAGTTGTAGTGGCTGCCCCGCGCCTCTTCAAGACGGAAGGGATGGTGCTCAAAACTTCCCCCTACGGCGAAGCCGACCTTCTCGTCACTCTCATATCCCAGGACGGTTCCAAGCTCCGCGCGATGGCCTGGGGCGCGCGGAAGATGAACAGCCGCAAGATGGGACACCTGGATTCCCTCACCCGCGTCGACTTGGACCTTTACCGCGGCCCAAGCATGTACAGCGTCAGGCAGGTGTTGACGTTGGAATCCTTCGTCCTCCTCAAGGGTCGGTTGGACGCCACCGCCCGCGCCTTCTATCTTGCGGAATTGGTGGACGGGTTTTCCGTGGAAGGAAGCCCCAACCCTCCCCTATACAACCTCTTCCTCGACACCCTGCGAACGGTGCAGGACACCCCGGAGGACAACGAACCAATCCTGCGGTTCCAACTTGAACTTCTGAGAGTCAACGGATTCATGCCCGAACTGTACCGCTGCGTCGAATGCCGCAGCTCCGTCGAACCTGGTAGACACCGCTTCGTCGTCGGCCTCGGCGGCGTAATCTGCACCGAATGCGCGTCGAAGCGGGAAGGCGCGTCGTCCCTGTCCCTGCCCGCCCTCAAGACTCTCCGACACTTCCACCGCAACGGCGACTCCGAGACGCCCCGCATCCGCATCTCCCCCGCCCTATACGAAGAAGTCCGCGCCGTCCTCGACCGCGCAATCCGCTACTGGCTCGATAGAGACGTCCGATCCCGCCGCTTCGTAGTCCAGGTTCAACGCCAGAAGACCCTCCTCGTCCCTTCCCCCTTGACGGGGGAAGGTTAGAGCCTGCCCTCGCGAAAGCGGGGGATGGGGGTGAATCCCCGCTCACCCTGAGCTTGTCGAAGGGTAGAGCAGATCCCTAAACATCATCCAAACGCCAGACATCCGTAGGGGCGGGATTAAAACCCGCCCACTCCCCCACCCCAAACGTGTATAATTACCCCAATCGCCATGTTTAGCAAAATTCTCGTAGCCAACAGGGGCGAAATCGCCTGCCGCGTCATCCGCAGCTGCCAGCGTCTGGGCGTCCGCACCGTCGCCGTCTACTCCGAGGCCGACCGCGACGCCCTCCACGTCCGCATGGCCGACGAAGCCTATCTGCTAGGCCCGGCCCCCGCTTCCGAAAGCTACCTCAATATCGTCAAAATCGTCGAAGCGGCGGAAACCTCCGGCGCGGAGGGCATCCATCCCGGCTACGGCTTCCTATCCGAAAACGCGGCCTTCGCCGTCGCCTGCCGGAAGGCGGGCATAAAATTCATCGGCCCGCCGCCGGAAGTCATGGAGAAGATGGGCGACAAAGTAGCCGCCCGCAAGCTCGCCAAGAAGGCCGGCATCCCCCTCATTCCCGGCACCAACACCGCCGTCGGCGACAAGAACGCCCTCAAGCAGGCCAAGAAAATCGGCTTTCCCCTCATGGTCAAGGCCGCGGCGGGCGGCGGCGGCATCGGCATGCAGATCGTCCATTCCGAGGACGAGCTTTCCCCCATCATCGCCCGCGCGCGTCATCAGGCCCAGAACTCCTTCGGCAGCCGTCGTCTCTACTTCGAGCGATACCTGGAGCACGCCTCCCACATCGAAGTCCAAGTCCTCGCCGACGAACGAAAGAAGACCATTCACCTGCTTGAGCGCGACTGCTCCGTCCAGCGTCGCAACCAGAAGATTCTGGAGATCGCCCCTTCCATCAAAATGACGAAGAAACTGCGCCGCGAGCTGACCAGGTACGCCCTCAAGCTGGCCAAGCACGTGGGCTACACCAACGCAGGCACCGTCGAGTTTCTCGTCACCCCCAAGGGCGAAATCTACTTCCTTGAGATGAATATGCGTCTCCAGGTGGAGCACGGCATCACCGAGATGATTACCGGCGTCGACCTGGTGGAGATGCAGCTTCGCATCGCTTCCGGCGAGCGGATGCCCTACCGACAGAAGGACATAGCCAGCCACGGTTTCGCGATGGAAGCCCGAATCTATGCCGAAGACCCCGACCAGTTCCTACCTTCCTCCGGCGTGATCACCGCCCTGCGCGAACCCCCCACCCACGAGCACGTCCGCATCGACGGTCACGTCCGCCCCGGCTATAAGGTAGACATCTACTACGACCCGCTTCTCGCCAAGCTCATGTGCTGGGGCGAGACCCGCGATGAAGCCCGCGCCCGTCTTGCCGAGGCCCTTGCCAAGTACCGCGTAGAAGGCGTGCAGACCAACATCCCCTTCCTTCAGCGAGTGGTTTCCAGCGATGAGTTCACCTCCGGCGTCTACGACACCTGGCTGGTGCACAATCTGAAGCAGCAGGACGCGGAATCGAAGAACGGCGCCGGCGGTCTTCAATCCGAGTCCGAGCGACGCGAACTGGCTGCCGCCACTGCCGTCGCGTTGGTGGCCGCCGAAGAAGAGGCCGCTATGGCGGCCAGGACGATGAACGGCAACGGACACCAACCCAGCCCGTGGCGCATGGCCGGACGCATGGCTCAGATGCGAGGTTGGCGTTGAAGGAAGTTCGCGTCAAAATCGGCGATCGGTGGTACACCGTCGAGGTGGAAGAACCCCTCGGCTCCCCCGCCCGCGTCACCGTCGAGGGCGAGACCTTCCTTGTGGAAGTGGACAGAGGCGTCGCCCGGCGCTCACCGGCACAGACTTTCCGGCCCGGTGCGCCCGCGCCCTCCCCCATATCCTCCCGCAGCGGCGGTTCGCCAACCTCCCCCGCGCCCGGCGCCGCCGACGGGGTCATTACGTCCCCTATGTCCGGCAAAGTCCTGGCCATCCGCGTCAAGCCCGGCGGTAAAGTCGCCTCCGGCGACGAAGTCTGCGTCGTCGAAGCCATGAAAATGGAGCAGAGCATCCGCGCCCCGCGCGCCGGAACCGTCAAGAAAATCCACGTCAAGCCCCTACAGCAAGTCCAGATCCACGCCCCCCTGGTAGAACTCGACTAACCCCGCTTATCCCTTCCTCCTCGATGAGGGAAGGTTGGGGTGGGGGAGTCACCCCCATCGCTCACCCTGAGCCTGTCGAAGGGTCGAGCGGGTCGAGCGCTCCCTAGCCCCTCCGCACCAGCTTCTGCAAACTCCGCATCTCCCGCGGCGGCTCCAGCGTCCGACCCATCATCGTCCACGACACCTCCCCCACGTACACGTCCCCGCGCGAATCCAAACATATCCCGTGGGGACTGACGAACTGCCCCGGCTCCTCGCCGGCATAGGCGTCGCCTAGCACCGCAACCCGATTCCCCGACTTGTCGTACACCGTCACCCGATGCCCGAAATTCGGCGCGTCATTGTAGTAAGCGTCCGCTATCAACTCCGCCACGTACACATTCCCGTCCGCGCCGACACGAATCCCCGAAGGCTTCCAGATGTTGTTCCACATCGCCTCCAGCTTCCCGTTGGCGTCGAACACCTGCACCCGATGGCATTCCCTGTCCGCCACGTACACGTTATCGTCGCCGTCCGTGCAGATGTTGTGAGGAATGACGAACTGGCCCGGCCCGATGCCCGCCTCGCCCCACGACATGATGTGCTCGCCGTCGGAACTGTACTTGTGAATGCGAGAATTGCCGTACCCGTCCGACACGAACATGTCCCCGGACTTGTTGGAAACGGCCAGCCCCGTCGGCAGATTGAAAGCGTCGCCGCTGAACCGGGGCGACGGCTTGTCCTTCGTCCCCAACGTCATCAGAAGCTCCCCGTCCGTGGAGAACTTCCGCACCGTGTGGTCGCCGTTGTCCACGCAGTAGACCGCGTCATCGGGGCCGATGCAGATGCCGTGGGCGTTGCCGAAAACCTCCGCGCCCCACGCCCGCAGGAAATTCCCCTCCCGGTCGAAAACCACCACCCCGTGCTCGCCTCTGGAGAATGCGTACACGTTATCCTTGCTGTCCGTCGCCACGTCCGGCGTCTCCTTTAGCGTCATCCCGTCCGGCAAACTGCCCCATCCCTCCGCCACCTCGAAGCTCAAACCGCCGCTGCCCACTACTGTAGTCATGGAGTGCCTCCTCTGGTATATTCGCGCCAATCCTATGACCGGCGCCCATTCTTGTCAATCCGACCCCTCTTATTCCCGCGAAAGCGGGAACCCACTCCCCCTCCCTCCTTCAACCTTCCCCCTCGACGGAGACCTTTGCGTAACTACCCTCCCTTCTTATCCCTTCCCTCTCGACGGGGGAAGGTTAGGATGGGGGTGATCTCCCAGCACGCCCAACCACCTGTAGGGGCGTCCCTTGTGGGCACCCGCTCACTTGCCCAAGGAATACAGAAAGGCTAGGATTGGGGCAAACTTCCCTGCCAACCAAGGAGGCATCAACATGGATCTAGGACTCACGGACAAAAAAGCCCTAGTCGCCGGCGGCGGACGCGGCATCGGCAAGGCCATCGCAATGGAACTCGCACGGGAGGGCGCCGACGTTGTCATCGTCTCCCGAACCCAGGACGAACTGGATAGAACCGCCCGCGAAATCGCCGACGCCACCGGACGATTGATCTACCCCCTCTCCTTCGACGTGACTAACACCGAGCAGGTGAACTGGGGCGTCAAGCAGGCCGCCGCCGCCCTTGGCGGACTCCACATTCTCGTCAACAGCGCCGCCCTCCCCGGCGGCTCCCCGGAGGCCATCGGCCCCATCGAAACCGTCGACGAGGAGATCCTCAAGTGGGACTTCGACGTGAAATACGTGGGCGCCCTCCGGCTGGCCCGCGCCGCCATTCCCTTCCTGAAGGAAGCGGGTTGGGGTCGAATCATCAACATAAGCGGCGGCAACGCCCGCGCCGCGGGCAACCTCAGCGGCGGCGCCCGCAACGTCTCGATGGTGCACTTCACCAAGACCCTCTCCATCCAGCTGGGACGATTAGGCGTCACCGTCAACTGCATCCACCCCGGCACCACCCGCACCGAACGCACCCCCGGAATGTTCGCCGAGCGCGCCGCCGAGTTGGGCATAGACGCCGACGAAATGGAACGTCGAGACTTCGCGGAAGGCTCGCCCGCCGCCAACGCCATCGGACGCATGGTAGACGCTCAGGAAGTTGGCTACGTTGCCGCCTACCTCGCCTCCGACAAAGCCTGGGCCGTCACCGGTGAAGTCCTCGCCGCAGGCGGCGGCGTCGGCAACAACGTCTACTACTAACCCACCTTCCGCATCCGCGCCAAAGCTGCCGAGGATTTGGGGAAATAGCTTGGCTGATGGGCGCTGTTTGACGACTGCTGTACGAAATTATCTAGGGATAACTGAACAGCTCTATTTCACCGATTGGTATGATTGGGTCCTTGACAAGGAGAGCGTGTTGGTCAACTACTTTAGTCGCATTAATGGCATCTCGCAGTTTCTGGGACAATATCCAATCATTGTTCCAAATCTGCTTGTCCTCACCGGTAACAAGTTGGCATAAGGGTTCTTCAAACGCCATATTAGGTTCAAATTCATGACTGATTCTCTGAAGCCACAACTCAAGAAATCCAGTATTTGGAATTCTTGAGAACCTTCTTAGAATCTTATTGATGATTGTGGTTTTCATATCGTTTGTGCTTAGGTAACTTAGAAGTTTGCTCACTATGGCAGCGGCGATTGGATAGGTTCTAGGGCTTCCGTACGCAATATCAACTGTGATGCTTATCAGTTGGAGAAGGTTTCTTGGAGCATTCCCACGGAGCACGCGAAGGCGCCGATAATATTGATCGAGAGCCCTGGCCAAGCTCCCTGAATTGGGGTACATCTTGCTATGGTCATGGATTGTTAACAGATGTTTCTGAAAATCCTTGTCACGCCGTGTTCGAAACATCCAACTAAGTTTATCATCCTTCAAAGAGGAACGTATAACTTCGTCGCTCACGTCAGTTTTCTCTGGACTTAACTTGAGACCCAAATCAATCATTACCTCTGTGAGGCACTTAAGTATGCGTTCTCCATCTTCTCTGGAATTCACGAAGATTCGATAGTCATCCCGATACCTCAATATCTGGTAGTCGGTTACTCTTTGTTCTCGAATCTTTCGCGTTAGTTCAACATCTGCATAGCTAAGGACTATTTCTGCCACGGTGTCCATCAAGATAGATCCTTGGGGTATGCCGTTGGTTTGTCCTTCCTGCATGTCTTGGATGTGCCAGTCGATGACGTTGCCGACGAGTCGCTTATTGCCACGTTGTTCTTTTGCTCTCTTCTTTGTGTGCAGTGCCCACGCGATTGAATGTGTATATATTGAGGAGTAGCAATCAACGATGTCGGTGCGGATTTGAAGATCGTAGTCCAATGACAACTCGATGGCTTTTTGTTCGATTTCTAGCCACCATGCCCTAATCTGTTCAGCCTTATTTGATTGTTTTGTTAATGACTTGACTGGCAAACTCAAACACTGCACTCTGCTTCTCGCACGTGATTGGCGGAGGCGATTGCAAATGGTCGCCCAGTGTCTGCGTTGAGTCAATACATTTACTAATGACACATATATTCCGGGATGTATTAGTGTCAAGGGTCGCCATGCATATTTGCCATCTTTATTGTCAAGAATTACGTGATTGATATCTCCAAAGTTCCTTGGGTTTGAACATTTGAAGCCGGTAATTTGCTTCCCCCTCAATATTTTGGCCGCATTTTTTAGCAATGCATCGAATTTAAAATATGCAGGCAAGTCCATTTTTGAGTAACTCTTAGATTCGAGAAAAAACGAACGAGCCTCGTCATTAGAAAGGTCAATTATGGAACGGCTTTGGGGAATGACTATTGAGCTTGTCATAGTGCAGTATCTTGTCCACTAAAGTCACCGTGATTTTCTCAACGATGCCAATTGCAACTCGTCCTTGACGGAGGTAATCTCTGTAAGAATCCCCCTCCCCCTTATCCCCCGAAAACCTCCTTGAAGGGCGCGTCGCCCTCGAAGGGCCCCACCACCGCCAGATTCATCCGCCGCTCGTCCGCCAACTCCCCCGCCACCCGGTTCACATCCTCCAGCGTCACCCCCTCGATGGCCCGCACCACATCCTCCACCGACGCCACACGATTCAGCAGCAACTCCTGCCCACCCTGCCACATCGCCACGCTGCGCGTATCCTCCATCCGCAGCATAATCCGCCCCTTCGAATACTCCCGCGCCTTGGCCAGCTCCCGCTCCGAAAACCCCTCCCGCATGGCCGCCAGCTGCCCCATTATCGCCTCCAGCGACTTCCGACTCCGCGACGGCTCCGACCCGCAATACACCACCAGCGACCCGCAATCCCGGTACTGGCTCAACGAGCTATGCACGTCGTAGGCCAGCCCCAACTTCTCCCGAATCTCCAGGAACAGGCGGCTGCTCATTCCCTCCCCCAGCATGATGTTCGCCAGGCTCAGCGCGTACCTGTCCGGGTGGTCCAGACGCAGCGCCGGCATCCCCACGCAGATGTGCGCCTGCTCCGCCTCCTTGTATTCGACCCGAACCGACGCCTCCCGCTGGCCCACCTTCGCCGGCGACCATTCCATCGGATTCCGAGGCGTCCAATCCCCCACCGCGTCCTCAATCTCCTCCAACACCTCCCCGTGCGAAACGCCCCCCGCCACCGAAATAACCACGTTGTCCGGCCCGTACTGCCGCTGCATCAGCCCCACCAGATCTTCCCGACGAATCGCCTTCACCGACTCAATCGTCCCGCCCACGTCCCGACCCATCGGCTGGTTGGGCCACAACATCTCGTCCATAAGCAGGTCCACCCGATGCGTCGGATAGTCGTTGCTCATCCGCAACTCTTCAAGGATGACCTGCCGCTCCTTCTCCATCTCGTCGGGGTCCAGCAGCGGATTCACCACCATGTCCAGCAGCACCGCCAGCGCCCGCCGGAAGTGCGGCTTCGCCACCTTGCACCAATAAATCGTAATCTCCCGATCCGTGCTGGCGTTCATCACCCCGCCCACGCCCTCGATCGCCTCGCTGATGTCCTGCGCCTTGGGCCAATTCTTGCTCCCCTTGAACAGCAGATGCTCAAGGAAGTGGGTAGACCCCGCCGTTTCGTCCGGCTCGTACCGCGACCCCACGCCCACGAACACCGCCAGCGTCACCGAGTAGGTATGCGGCATATTGGACGTGAGGACGCGCAGCCCGTTCTCCAAAACCGTCCTGTTGTGATTGAGACTCATGGAAGATTCAGCCGCGTGGAATCGCTAGCTGGTAAGCCACGCAATCTCGCCGTGCAGGTCTTCCGGGTGCGACTTGGAAGCGAAGACGGCGAATTCTTCCTTCGAGGCGCCGATGGTCGTATCCCCTCCATGTCCGGGATAGACGTGCGTGTCCTCCGGCAGCGTCAACAGGCGTGTGGAGATGCCTTCCACCAGCTGACGAAACGCCTCCGGCGATCGGCTGTAGCCCGGCCCGCCCGGAAACAGCGTATCCCCCGAAAACAGATGCTTCCCCGTCAACAGACAGACGGCCCCCGGCGTATGCCCCGGAATGAACACGACATTGAGCGTCACGTCCCCAATCTGTATCGCATCCCCGTCCTTCAGGAAGAAATCAACCTCTCCCGCCGAAAGATTCGACTCGTCCTCCTTGTGAATGCCCAACTCCTTGCCGGTGCCGCCCTTGATCTCCCGCACCCCGGCGATGTGGTCGCTGTGCCCATGCGTAATCAGAATCGCCTTGATTTTGGCGTCCCCGATTTCATTCAGCAACTTCTCCGGCTCCGCGGGCGCGTCGATGATAATCGCCTCGCTCGTTTTCGGACACCGCAGAATGTACCCGTTGTTGTCCAGGTTGCCCATGTGGGGCACCTTGTAAATCTGGACTTCCCCATCATAGTGCAGAGGCATAATCCCTCCCGAAAAAGAACTGCAACCAATCCTAGCAAATCGCCACCAAAATTAAAACCGCCCCCCCTGCTCTTGCTCCCGCGAAAACGGGATCCCATGTCCCTTTACCATCTTGGCAGAGGGTTGAGGTGAGGGCATCCCCACCTCCCCGTTCACCCTGAGCCAACCCCCCAAAGCGCCATCTTCCCATTGCCATAAACCGCCCCATCCTGCTACCATACCCCCCATGAACAAAACCGCCGCATCCCATCGCCTATGCCTTGAGTGATACATCATATCATAAATCGCCATTCGTTTCCCCGCAGAGATGAAACGAATATCCCCTGATTAAGCCCCACTCAAGCATAAAATCACCCCAAAATCCCCATTATTCGTTTCCCAAACGAATCCCCAAACCCCCAAAATTCCACGACAATGAATCTCATTTTACGCCCCCAATTCCCTGCCCGACATCAGCGCACAATTCAAGGAGTAACGCCCATGTTTCCCCGCAACGTCTTTCCCGCCACCTCGGATGTCAACGCCGCCGGCCATCTCGTCATCGGCGGCTGCGATTCCGTTGACCTCGCCGCCGAGTTCGGCACCCCCCTCTACGTCTTCGACGAAGCCACCCTCCGCGGTCGCTGCCGCGACTTCGTCCAGGCCTTCGCCAAGCGTCATCCCAACACCACCGTCGCCTACGCCAGCAAGGCCTACGTCAACCCCGCCGTCGCCCAAATCTTCGCCGAAGAAGGTCTCGGACTCGACGTGGTTTCCGGCGGCGAACTCGCCGTCGCCCAGGCCATAAACTTCCCGAAGGAGAAGGTCTACTTCCACGGCAGCAACAAGACTGCCGCCGAGCTTGAGCAGGCCGTCGAATGGAAGATTGGCCGCATCGTCATCGACAGCTTCCACGAACTTGGATTGCTGGAAGAAGTCGCCGCCGCCGCGAATACCTCCCAGGACGTGCTGCTGCGCGTCTCCCCCAGCATCGACCCCCACACCCACGAAAAGACCACAACCGGCGTCCTCGACAGCAAGTTCGGATTCGCCATCGAAACGGGCCACGCAGCCGAGGCCGTCCGCCAGGCCGTCGCCGCGCCCCACCTGAACCTGATGGGACTCCACTTCCACCTCGGCTCCCCCATCTTCGAGCTTCAGCCCTACCGCGACGGCGTCGAGGTGGTTCTGGAATTCGCCGCCAGCATGAGGGAGGAGGGACTGGTTTTGACCGAATTCAGCCCCGGCGGCGGGTTCGCCATCGCCTACACCGCCGACCAGAACCCGCCCACCCCCGCCGACTACGCCGACGCCATAATCGGCACGATGACCGCCGAATGCGGCCGCCTCGGCCTCGACCTCCCCCACCTGACCATCGAGCCGGGCCGGGCCGTCGTCGGCCCCGCCGGCGTCGCCCTCTACCGCGTCGGCGCCGTCAAGGAGATCCCCGGCGTCCGCCGCTACGTGTCCGTCGACGGCGGCATGGGCGACAACATCCGCCCCGCCCTCTACGACGCCGCTTATGAAGCCGTCGTCGCCAACCGCGTCAACGACCGGCGCGAGCAGGTGGCGACTATCGCCGGCAAGTATTGCGAATCCGGCGACGTGCTGGTGAAGGACGTTCTGCTGCCCGCCATCGACGGCAGCGGCAAGGACCTCATCGCCATCCCCGCCTCCGGCGCCTACTGCATCCCGATGGCCAGCAACTACAACCTCAACCCCAAGCCCCCCATCGTCCTGGTCAACGAAGGCGAAGCCCGCGTCATCCGCCGCCGCGAAACCTTCCAGGACCAAATGCTTCTCGATGTCGTCTAACCCCCCGACTTCCTCCTCTTGCTCCCGCGGAAGCGGGAGCCCATTCTCGCTCACCCAGTCCCACCCCGCCGCTCACCCTGAGCCTGTCGAAGGGTCGAGCGGTGGGACAGCCCGCCAATCCCCTCATCTTCTCCCTTCCCCTTTGATGGGGGAAGGCCAGGATGGGGGTGACTCCCACCTGAACCCATGTGGCACATAATCGGCCAAAACCGCGCCACCGGCATCCTCGACGCCAGCCTTAAAGCCGGCAGGCTCTCCCACGCCTACCTCATAGTAGGCCCGCCCCACGTCGGCAAGACCACCCTCGCCCTCGACGTGGCCCGCGCCGTCAACTGCATTGGCGCCGATGGCTCCCCTCCATGCCAGCAATGCCCCCAATGCCGCCGCATCTCCGGCGGCCACCACGCCGACGTCCGCCTCATCGGACTTAGACGGCTGGAAGAAGGGGCGTCGCGCCGCCGGGAAATACCCATAGCCGAAGTCCGCTCCGTCACCAACCAGTCCCACCTCAAACCCTACGAAGGCGACTCCCGCGTCTTCATCTTCGAAGACGCCGAGACCATGAGCGAGGAAGCCGCCAACGCCCTGCTCAAGACCCTGGAGGAGCCGCCGCCCCAAACCCTTCTCATCCTCCTCACGTCCCAGGAAGACCGCCTGCTTCCCACCATCAAGTCCAGATGCAGCCGCATTGAACTCAAGCCGATGGCGGAAGAACCCCTGGCCCGTTATCTGGAGCAGGAACGCGACGTCGAAGTCGAACAAGCTCGTCTGCTGGCCCGGCTATCGAAGGGCTGCCTCGGCTGGGCGATTACCGCCATCGAAGACCCTCTGGTTCTGGAGCGCCGCGCCACCGAACTTGACCGGCTCATCGGCCTGCTGGGAGCTACCGTCGAGCAGCGCTTCCACGCCGCCTCCGACGTTGCCAGCCTCTACTACCGCGACCGGGAGGAAGCCCTGGAAACCCTCGACATCTGGCTTAGCTGGTGGCGCGACCTACTGGTGCTGCGCGAGGCCGGCCCCGAATGGGTCTACAACCGGGACTACGCCGACCAACTGGAGGAATGGAAGTCCGCCTACGCGCCCTCCCAGATAGCCGCGTTCATCGCCTCGATAGCCAAAACCCTCGAAGCCCTCAACAGCAACGTCAACGCCCGCCTCGGCCTCGAATCCCTCATGCTCTCCCTCCCCACCCCCTCTTATATCCCTTCCCCCTCGACGGGGGAAGGTTAGGATGGGGTGCCCCCACCGCTCACCCTGATCCAACCCCTCCCGCTCGACCCTTCGACAGGCTCAGGGTGAGCGGGAGGGTTGGGGGTACGCCCTCAGTCAATCTCCCACGGAATGAACTTCTTCCACTCCTCCAGAATCACCCGCCCGTGCAGCACGTAGTAGGGGCTGGGGTACGGCGCCTTCGGCGTCTTCAGCAGCTTCATCCCCGCCTGCCGCGGCGTCCGCCCCGCCTTCCGGTGGTTGCACGGGATGCACGCGCTGACGATGTTCTCCCACGTCTGCTTACCCCCCAGACGCCGCGGCCTAACGTGGTCCATCGTAAGCTCCAAATTCCGCAGCCCGCAATACTGGCACGTGTGGCGGTCTCGGAGCAGCACCTCCTTCTTGGACAGCTTCCGCTTCACGAAGGGACGCTTCACCATGTACACCAGCCGGATGATGCAGGGAAGGTCGAAGACCTGCGTCGCCGACCGAACCTGCCCCCGCCCGTTCTCCAGCAGCTCCGCCTTCCCACGGAAGATCAGCAGCAGCGCGCGACGGGCGTTGCAGACGTTTATCGGCTCATAGTTGAGGTTGAGAACCAGTACGGGAGAACTCAGCATTTGAGGCCATTATAGATGTGAAAACCCCGCTTTTCCACCGCGGCCCCTCTTATCCCTTTCCCCGCCACACCCTCTCGTCATTCCCGCGAAGGTGGGAATCCATCTCTCCCCAACCGCGAAAGAACCCGCAGCCCGCCCGCCACGATGACCCACAGAAACAACCCACCGTACAGCCACGCTCCCAGAACGTCCGCAGGCCAGTGAACGCCCACGTACACCCGCGAATAGCTCACGACCGCAATCGCCAGAACCATCAAACCCTGCAACGCCAACCGCGCCTTCCCGGGCCGCACGTAGACGTGAACGAGGTACGCTACAAACCCGAATAGCAGCACGGCGTGGAGCGTCGTCCCGCTGGGAAATCCCGGACTTGGCGCCATCGTTGTCCACTCCTGCGTCAGCAGGATCGGCCTCTGCCTGTCGATGATTTCCCGTATGCCCAGCGTCATCAATTCCAACGGAATAATCAGCAGGCACGCCAAAGCCTCCCGTCTCAGCCTCAACGCCCACAACGCCCCGGACAGCCCCAATACGGACGCCACAATCATCCATCGGTTGCCTAGCCAATCCAACAACTCCGCCACCTGGTCAAGCAACGGAATCTCGGTATTCCGCACCGCCTCCAGCATCGAATCTTCCCCGGACAAAGGGGTTGCGTCGGACACCAGCATCGAAAGCCCGACCGCCGCGACCAGCAGCCCGACCGGAATCAGCAGCCCCCTCTTTGTCATTGTCCTTAACGCCATCGCCTTTCCCGTCCTGCACAAGTTGATTGAAAGCTCCCCGAAATCCGACGCAGTTATCGTTAACCAGATGCTATAATAACTGCCACGTCCCTTGCCAGTTCTCAGCGTGAAAACCCCATTGCCCAAACCTAACCTGATAGCCATCGACGGCGCCGTGGCGACGGGCAAGAGCGTGGTTGGGCGGCGATTGGCCCGGCGTCTGGGCTATCGCTTCCTCGACACCGGCGCCATGTATCGCGCCGTCACCTGGCTGGCAATGGAGCGCGGCGTGAACCCCGACGACGAGACTTCCCTGACTGAATTGGCCTCCGCCGCCTGCTTCCGCATGTCCGAGAAAGGCGACGAACTACTTGTTGACGGCGCTCCGCTCCCTCTGGAAGAACACCGCGCCCGCATCGACAAATTCGTGTCCCCCGTCAGCAAGGTTCCCGGCGTTCGGGAAGCCCTCGTCCGCAAGCAGCGTCGGATGGCGTCGGAGGGGAAAATCGTAATCGCCGGGCGGGACATCGGCACCGTCGTCGCCCCTCGAGCGCCGGTCAAGCTCTTCTTCAAAGCCTCCGCCGCCGAGCGGGCCAGGCGTCGATACAAGGAGCTTGTGGACGAAGGGAAATGCATCCAATTCTCTCAGGTGCTAAGTGACCTGGAAGCCAGGGACAAGCTCGACTCGGAACGCGCCCACTCCCCCCTTCGACCCGCAGCCGACGCCCGCATCATCGACAGCGATTGTCTCACCGTCGAGCAGGTGACGGAGCGAGCCTTGACGATGATTGAGGGAGGCTAGGACTGTGTTGTACGAATTAGGCGCGGGCCTCGCGAGGCTGCAATTCACCCTGTTCGCCCGCTGGAAAGTGGAAGGACGGGAATCCATCCCTCCCCGCGGGCCGCTCATCATCGCCGCCAACCACCTCAGCAACGCCGACCCGCCCGTGGTGGTGGCCGGCTCCAACCGAAAGCTGCACTCCCTCGCCAAGGAGGGGCTGTTTCAGAATCCCGTTTCGTCCTGGTTCTTCTCCCGCTGCCACGCCTACCCCGTCAAGGAGGATCGGGTGGAACGGACGGCCCTCCGGTGGGCGCTGAGGGTTCTGGAACGTGACGGCGCCCTGCTCGTGTTCCCGGAGGGTGGCAGAAGCGATACCGGCGGCCTTCTGCCCGCCAAGCCCGGCATCGGCTACCTGGCCTTCAAGTCCCAGGCCCCCATCCTGCCCGTCGCCGTCACCGGCACCGAGCGCGTCCCCGGCTATTGGCGCATCGCCTTCCCCTTCTGCGAAATGAACGTGAGATTCGGCGAGCCGTTCACCCTGCCCGCCATCGAAGGTCGGCTGAGCCGCGAGATGCTCCAGCAGGGGGCCGACATGGTTATGGAGAGAATCGCCCAGCTTCTCCCCCCCGAATACCGGGGCCACTATTCCGCGGCGGTCACGCCGTCATTGGACTAGACAGCGGCGAATAGGCGCGCTACCTTTGAATTTCGAGGAGTTTGAATGAGGATATATCTGGCTGGAAACATGCACACCGATTGGCGGGAAAGGGTCGCCTCCGCCATTAGCGGCTGCCGCTTTCTGTGGCCCCACAAGTACCCCAAGGACGGCGGGGCCAGAGGCAAGGGCGCCGACGTATTCTTTCCCAGAGACGTTACCCTGCTCAAGTCCGCCGACCTGGTCTTCTGCGTCATCGAGAACGAGGGCAGGAACATCGGCACCGCGGCGGAAGTCGGCATGGCCTACGCCTGGAACAAGCCCGTCGTGCTGGTCAACCTCTGCCCCGACATCCCCAGCTTCTACTTCCTGGAAAAGGCCTCCACAACCGTCTGCTACACCCTGGAGGACGGACTCGAAATCCTCCGCTTCCTCACCATCGACGGCCCCTGACCCGTTATCCCTTCCCCCTCGACGGGGGAAGGTTAGCGCCTGCCCCGTACTTGATGCGGGGATGAGGAAGCTGCCCCACCAACAAATCCCGTAGGGGCGATTGGCCAATCGCCCACCCTCTCCGCCCACCCTGCGCCTGTCCTGAGCCTGTCGAAGGACGCAGGATAGAGCGCTTCTCTTCCTATATATATATATATACATCCCGTAGCGGCGTCCCTTGTGGACCGCTCGACCCTTCGACAGGCTCAGGGTGAGCGGATGGGGGTTGGCTCAGGGTGAGCGGAGGGGGTTGGCTCAGGGTGAGCGGAGGGGATGGTGGCTCAGGGTGAGCGGAGGGGGTTGGTGGCAGGCGTGCCCTCACCCCAGCCCTCTCCCAGGATGCAGACCTTTGCGCAACTTCCAATTCGTCCGAACATAATGTCAAAGCAACAACGAATTTATACCTACGAAGCCCCACCCCTGGATTCCCGTTTTCACGGGAATGACGAAAGGGGTAGCGGGAATGACGAAAGGGGTTGTGGGGATGACGGAGGGGGTAGCGGGGATGACGGAGGGGGTAGCGGGAATGACGAAAGGGGTAGCGGGAATGACGAAAGGGGTAGCGGGAATGACGGTTATGCAAAGGTCTCCATCAAGGGGGAAGAGGCTAATCGAGGCCCTTGGGAGGGTTATGCAAAGGTCTACAGGATGGGAGAGGGGGTAAGAGGGGGGCGCGGGGGGAAGTAATTAAAAGTGATGATTAGATGATATATAGTGATGAAGCAGTGGGTTGTGGAAGGATAAGGATGATGTTTAGGAAATTTCGTTAAATCAACAGTGATTTAGCCATAATTAAGTGTTGACAATCGGTGTATAGGCAACTATATTAGGCAGGTGTTAGGTGTATGAGCAAAGAAGCCGACAGCCAACATCTTCGGCATGGGGTTGTCTGGCAGAGGTAAGACGGGAGGTATCGGATAGATGCTGAACGATGCGAGAAGAGCCTATGCGCGCAGACTGAACGGAGGGGGATTCGCGTTTCTGCAGACGTTTCATCCCTTCGTTCACATAGGACTGGTTATTGCGCTGCTTTTCAGTTCGGTTGCGGCGTCGTTGGTTCCCGCCACAATCAGCGCGGACGGGGCGTCCATCACGATAGTTCCGAACAGGGACGACAACGGGGCTTCCATAACTATCGAGCCGGAGGAGGAGGACGATTGGGCGTCGATTCCAGTAATCAGGCCGCAGCCAACGCCTGACCCGAAATCCAGGCCTACGCCTACCCCGACGCCTGAACCGACTCCCGAACCGACGCCTGAACCGACTCCCGAACCGACTCCGGAGCCTACACCGGAACCCACACCAGAACCGACACCGGAGCCGACTCCAGAGCCAACCCCGGAGCCTACGCCCGCGCCGACGCCTCAGCCTACGCGGACGCCTGAGCCTACTCCCGCGCCTACGCCCGCGCCGCCGGTTTCGGTGAGCGTGGAGCGGAACGGGGACTCCGCGGACATCTCCTGGTCCGCGTATGTGGGAGAGAACTTCAGCTATTACCGCGCCATCGTGTGCAGCGACAGCCAGTTCGACGGTTCATCGTGCGATGGGACGGCGTACCGGAGCGGGGCGATTTACGACGTGAAGAACACGGGGCCGGTGACGGCCACGGGGCTGGACTTGAATACGGGATACGGGGTGATAGTTCAGACGTGGGTGAACGGGGAAACGTCTGTAATCAAGAGCTACGGATACATAGCGACGGTGGCGGCGGAGTCGGCGCCGTCGTCGGCGCTTACCTTCGGGGACGCGACGGTATCGGGGCAGTTGTGGACGAAGGATTTGGCGATTCCCACATTGACGCTGCCTGAGGCGACGGGGGGAAGCGGGACGATCAGCTACGGGCTGTCGCCGGAGCTTCCCGCCGGGCTGACCTTCGACGGTGCGGCGCGGACTATCACGGGGGCGCCGACGGAGGCCGCGGCCTTCGCGGGCTACAGCTACACGGCGACGGACGGGACGGACACCGTTTCGCTTTCCTTCAACATCGAGGTGACGGAAGGGTTGGCGAGGGCGCAAGACCTCCTCTCAGTGCCGAATATCTCAGATCAGACATGGACCAGGGGCGTGGCCGTGGACTTCCAGCTTCCGTACGTAAGCGGAGCAAACAGCTACAGCTTGAGCACCCTGCCCGCCGGGCTAAGCTTCAGCAGCTCCAACCGCAAGATCACCGGCACGCCCACGGCGAAGACGGCCAGAGCGTCGTATACATACTTCGCCTCCAATGCGTACGGCGACTCCGGTAGCGGAAGCTTCAACATCGAAATCATAAATCCCTCCCTGGCCTTCGGCGTCAGCGAGATAACGGACAAGATGGAACTGAGCGACTGGTTCGAGGATAAGAACTTGAGCTACACGCTGCCTGCGGTGACCAGCACCGGCGTGACGCCCACCTATGCGGTGAGCGGCAGCCTTCCCTCCTGGCTCAGTTTCAACGACAGCACTCGCGTCCTCAGCGGAACCATGCCAAAGCAGGGCACCCATGACGCGCAGTTGACCTACACCGCCTCGGCGACGGACTGGGAAACGGCCACTCTCAGATTCCAGTTCACTGCCGCGCGGGACAACCCGAACAGCACCTGCGGCGCCCTGGGCTACCCAAGCGATGTTTCCGCCAAGGAAACGGTCCAGTTTTCCGGCGGCAACGCGGACTACGGGTTCAAAATCAGCTATCGCGTAAATTCCCTGAGCGCAAGAGTTAACGCCCGGCACAGGGAAACGGGAACGACAAGCTGGACCGAGACATCGGGGCTGCCGGGAGGCAACGGCAACAAGAGCGGGAACGTATGGGGGTTGAAGGAGAACACGCAGTACGACGTCGCGCTGGGGATGGAGGCGAGCGACGTGGGCTGTCCCAAGATGTGGAGCAACGCGCTGCACATCAAGACGGGCGTGTCCGGCAAGCCGTACAAGCCTGCCGCGCCGACGGTGAGCAACAACTCCGGCAATCCCGGCACCCGGCTGGACGTGTCCTGGACCAAGCCCTTCGCGGTGCCGGACGTGAGCGGCTACAGCGTGATATACAAGAAGACGTCGGCTGGTTCGTGGTCTTCCTTCAGCCACTCCGGCACGGGGACGACGGCGACGCTGACGGGGCTGGATCCGAAGACCGGCTACGACGTGCAGGTGCAGGCGACGAACTCCCGCGGGAGCAGCCCTTATTCGAACACCGGAAGCGGGACGACAAACGGGAACGAGTCTCCTTCCTTCTCCGCGGACACGGCGACGCGGAGCATCGCGGAGAATTCGACGGCCAATGCCAACGTCGGAGCGGCGGTGACGGGCACGGACCCGGAAAGCGACACGCTGAGCTACTCCCTGAGCGGGACGGACGCTTCCAAGTTCAACATCGGCAGTTCGACGGGGCAGATAACGGTCAAGAGCGGCACGAGCCTGGACTACGAAAGCTCCACCAACTCGTACAGCGTGACGGTGAACGTGACGGACGGGAAGGATTCCGACGGAAAGGACGAGACGACGGCGACCACGGACGACACCATCGCCGTGACCGTCAACGTGACCGACGCAGACGAGCCGCCGCCGAAGATGTCCGCGCCGACGGTTTCGGCGAATTCTGATACGCCTTCGACGAAGGTGGACGTTTCGTGGACGGCGCCGACGATGACCGGCAAGCCGGCCGTGAGCGACTATGACGTGCAGTATCGTCAGACCGGCGGCTCGACGTGGACGGACGCGTCCTTTACGGGAACCGGCACATCGACAACTTTGACGGGCTTGACTTCGGGGAAGACCTACGAGGTTCAGGTGCGGGCGGTGAACGCGGAGGGGAACGGGGATTGGTCGAATTCGGGGAGCGCCGTCACGGACGCTAACGCCGTTACTCGCAGCGTGGCGGAAAACTCGGCGGTGGGGACGAACGTGGGGGCGGCGGTTACGGCTACGGCCAATGCGAGTTACACGTACACCTACAGTCTGGACGGAACGGACAAGGACAGTTTCAGCATCGGGAGTTCGACGGGGCAGATAACCGTCAAGAGCGGAACCAGCCTGGACTACGAGACGAAGACATCGTACAGCGTGACGGTGGGGGTGACGGTGGCGGCGGCGCAATCGCAGGGGGCAAACGCGCAGTCGCTGGACCCGAACGCGCCGGGGGACTACACGATTCCGGTGACCATCAACGTGACGAACGTGAACGAAGGGCCGACGTTCTCCGACGACACGGCTACACGCAGCGTGGCGGAGAACTCGGCGTCGGGGACGAACGTGGGCGCGGTGGTGGTCGCCGGGACGGATCCGGAGGGGGACACGCTTACGTATTCGCTGACGGGGACGGACGCATCCAAGTTCAGCATCGGCTCCGGCACGGGGCAGATAACGGTGAAGTCGGGGAACATCCCGGACTATGAGGCGAAGACTTCCTACAGCGTGACGGTGAACGTGACGGACGGGAAGAAGGCGGACGGGACGGCGGACACGGCCATCGACGATACGATAGCGGCAACCATCAACGTGACGGACGTAAACGAGCCGCCGCCGAAGATGGGCGTGCCTACGGCGAGCCGACCTTCGTCGAAATACCACAACAGCGTCGATCTGTCGTGGACGGCGCCGACTACCACGCAGATGGCGGGGAAGCCAGCGGTGACGGGCTACGACGTGCAGTATAAGAAGGCCACCGAATCCACGTGGAAGAACTTCGCCCACACGGGAACAGGAACCAGCACGACGGTGACGGGGCTGAGCGGATCGAGCACCAACTACGACCTGCGGGTGCGGGCCAAGAACGACGAGGGGAACGGGGACTGGTCGGATTCCACTTCGTGGACTACGGATCCCTCACCCGCAAAGCGCAGCATCGCCGAGAACTCGGCGGTGGGGACAAGCGTGGGGCAGCCGGTTAACTCAAGCATCGACTCGCCGGACCACTCCGCTTCCATGCGCCTGGAGGGGACGGACAAGGGCAAGTTCGACATCGAGGCTTCCACGGGGCAGATCAAGGTGAAGGCCGGCAATGTTCCCGACTACGAGGCCAAGAGTTCCTACAGCGCGGAGGTGCACGTGGACGCGGTGCAGACCGGCGGCGGCGACACCATCTCCTCGGTTAAGATAATTCGGGTGACGATTAACGTGACGGACGTGGCGGAGCCGCCGGGGAAGCTGGGCGCGCCTTCGGTGTGGCAGGAATCGTCGAAGCCGAAGACGGAGTTGGGCGTAAGCTGGACGGCGTTGACTACCACGGAGATGAGCGGCAAGCCGGCGGTGAGCGACTATGACGTGCAGTATAAGAAGAGTTCCGATTCGACGTGGACTTCTCATTCCTTCACCGGAACGGGGACTTCGACGAAGCTGACGGGGTTGACGGAGGGGACGAGCTATGACGTGCAGGTGAGGGCGGTGAATGACGAGGGGAACGGGGCATGGTCGGACATCGGGAAGGCGTCGACGCAGGACAAGAACGTGCACGCGGAGTTCCCGGACAATACGGCGACGCGGTCGGTGGCGGAGAACACGGCGGCGGGGGCGGCTATCGGGGACGCGGTCACCGCGACGGATACGGAGGATCACACGCTTACCTACAGCCTGACGGGGACGGACGCGGCGAGCTTCTCCATAGACTCGGCGACGGGGCAGTTGAAGACGAAGGCGGCGCTGGACTACGAGGCCAAGACTTCCTACAGCGTGGTCGTCGGAGTCAGCGACGGCAGGGACAGCAACGACAACGCGGACACGGTGGTTGACGACACAATTACGGTGACGATAAACGTGACGGACGCGGACGAGCCGCCGTCCGCGCCGTCGGCGCCGACGGTTGCGAAGAACGGGACGACGCCGACGACGAAGCTGGACGTTTCGTGGGCGGCGTTGACCACCACGGAGATGGCGGGCAAGCCGGCGGTGAGCGACTACGACGTGCGGTACAAGAAGACCGGCGATTCTTCGTGGACATCGCATAGCTTCACGGGAACGGGGACTTCGACGACGCTGACGGGGTTGACGGCGGGCAAGAGCTACGACGTGCAGGTGCGCGCGGCTAACCACGAGGGCGCGGGCGCCTGGTCGCCCAGCGGCCGCGCCATCACGGACGCGAGCGACGTCAGTCGCAGCGTGGCGGAGAATTCGGCGGCGAACGCGAACGTGGGCGCGGCGGTGACCGCTGCTTCCAACCCGAACGGGTACACGCTGACGCACACGTTGAGCGGGACGGACGCTTCCAGGTTCACTATCGAAAGTTCGTCCGGCCAGATAAAGGTCAAGAGCGGAACCGGCCTGGACTTCGAAGCCAAGACATCGTACAGCGTCATCGTAACGGTAAAGGCGGCGTCTGCGGGGGTCTCCTCCCAGAGCCTCAGCCCGAACGCGCCGGGGAATTACGTCATACCCGTCACCATCAACGTCACCGACGTTGACGAGCCGCCGCCGAAGATGTCGACGCCGACGGTGACGCAGAACACGACCACGCCGAAGACGAAGCTGGACGTTTCGTGGACGGCGTTGACCACCACGGAGATGGCGGGCAAGCCGGCGGTGAGCGACTACGACGTGCAGTACAAGAAGAGTTCCGATTCCGACTGGACTTCTCACAGCTTCACAGGCAAGGGAACCTCCACGACCATCAGCAGTCTGACGGAAGGAACGAGCTACGAAGTGCAGGTGCGGGCAGTGAACGACGAAGGGAACGGGGCGTGGTCGGCCTCGGGATCCACCAATACCCAGGACAAGAACGTCCACGCTGAGTTCCCGGACACCACGGCGACGCGGTCGGTGGCGGAGAACACGGCGTCGTTCAGCAACGTGGGCGCGCCGGTGACCGCCGAAGACACCGAGAGTCACACGCTCTACTACACGCTGAAGGGAACGGACAAGGACGAGTTCGCCGTCGGGTTGAACACGGGGCAGATAACCGTCGAGAGCGGGACGAACCTGGACTACGAGGCGAAGACTTCCTACAGCGTCATCCTCGAGGTGAGCGACCGGAAGGACAGCGATGACAACCCGGACACGAAGATTGACGATACGATTGCGGTTACGATAAACGTGACGGACGTGGACGAGCCGCCGCCCGCATTGGGGGCGCCGACGGTCGTCCAGAACGCGGCGACGCCGAACGCGAAGCTGGATGTAAGCTGGACGGCGTTGACTTCGACGGAGATGGCGGGGAAGCCTCCCGTGACGGACTACGACGTGCAGTACCGGCGGAGCGGAGGTTCGGCGTGGACGAACCACAGCTTCAGCGGCACGGAGACTTCGACGACGCTTTCAGGGCTGACGGCGGGCAGGAGTTACGAAGTGCGGGTGCGGGCGGCGAACCACGAAGGCGCGGGGGACTGGTCGGCGAGCGGGAGCGCCATCACGCAGGCGTCCAACCTTTCGCGCAACATCGCGGAGAACTCGTCGGCGGATACGAACGTGGGCGCGGCGGTGACGGCGACTTCCAATCCGAATAGTTACACGCTGACGCACACGCTGAGCGGGACGGACGCTTTGAGTTTCGACATCGATTCCTCGACCGGCCAGATAACCGTCGGAAGTGGGACGGACCTGGACTACGAGGCGACTACTTCGTACAGCGTGGTGGTGACGATGACGGCTACGGGGTCGGGTTCGCAGAAGGGCCAGGGACTCTCCCCCAACGCGCCGGGGGACTACGTGATTCCCGTCACCATCAACGTCGGGGACGTGAAGGAGCCGGCGGGCAAGCCGGGGACGCCGACGCAGAAGACGGCTACTACCAACTCCATCACGGCGACGTGGGACGCTCCGGACATGACGGGGAAGCCGCCCATCGAGACGTGGTGGGTAGAGTATTGGGAGAGCGGAAGGAAGGACGGCACCCGCAGCGTGTGGGTTGTATACACGAACGAGGTATTGTTGGACGAGATACCGGACACGTATAGTCCGAGCGTGCCGTTGAAGCCTGGGACGGCCTACAAGGTGCGGGTGATGGCGGAGAACGACGAGGGTTACGGGGCGTGGTCGGATCTGGCGACGCTGCGCACGACGGCAAAGCAGAGCAGCCCGACGCCTGCGCCAACGCCGACACCAACGCAGACGCCGCCGCAGACACGGACGCCCGTGGTCTCAAATCCGCCGCTGGCGACGCCCGCGCCGACGCTGACGCAGATAGACACGTCGCTGCCGACGCCCGCGCCGACGCCGACACAGATAGACATGACGTTGCCGACGCCCGCGCCTACACCCGCGCCGACGCCTGCGCCGACGCCCGCGCCTACGGCGACGCCTACGGCGACGCCGATGCAGATAGACACTACGTTGCCGACTCCGAATCCGATGCCGGAGCCCGCGCCTGTATCGACGGCGACGCCTGAGCCGACGCCCGCGGCGACGGCTGTGGCCGCGCCGACGCCAACACCGACACGCGCGCCGACGCCAACGCCGACGCCGGAGTCAGCATCCGCGCCGGAGCCAACGCGGGAGCCTTGGATGTCGCTGGTGTCGAGTCCGCGGAGGGAGACGCCGGAACCTCAGCAGATAGGGGACGTGGGTCTGAGCGCGGCTGCGCGCGAGGCAGGGGGCGAAGAGGACGGAGGGCCGTTCTATGAGGAGGCGGCTCCCGTGGGGCAGGCTTCGCCGCCGGAGGCGACCCCCGGGTTGGGGTTGCAGGATATGTGGCTGTGGCTGCTGCTGCCTGCGGTTCTGCTGATGCTGTTGTTCGTGGCGGCGCGTCGGAGGCGGAGGATGGCGGAGGAGTAGCGGCGGGGACGCTGCGGCGAAGGATAGGGATTGAATGACGCGGCGGCGGGTTTCGGCCCGCCGCCGCGTCGTTTGTTTGGGGATGTCGGGATGGTTGGGGAGGGGGATGGGATCCCGCTTTTGCGAGAGCAAGAGGTGGGGGTGTTTTTGTTGATGGGGGGGTTGGGGTAGTTTAGAATAGGTAGTTGCGCTCGGATAGGGGCGTTTGTATCGTAGAGACGATTTCAGGAATGGAGGCGTGCGTGGGCGAAAGAACGAATTGCGGCGAGCTTAGAGTTGGGGAAGTGGGCAGCGAGGTTAATCTTTTTGGGTGGGTGCATCGACGGCGGGATCACGGGGGGCTGATTTTCATTGATCTTCGGGACAGGTCGGGCATCGCGCAGGTGGTGGTGAATCCGGCGACGGCGTCGGAGGCTCACGTCGTGGCCGAGCAGTTGCGGTCGGAGTGGGTGGTGAGCATCGCGGGTAGGGTTGAGAAGCGGCCGGAGGGGACGGAGAATCCGCAGCTGCCGACGGGGGACGTGGAGGTGCACGCTTCCGGGGTCGAGGTGTTGAATCCGTCGAAGACGCCGCCCTTCTATATCAACGAGGAGCAGGAGGTGGACGAGGCGCTGCGGTTGAGTCATCGCTACCTGGACTTGAGACGGGATGGGATGCATGGGAACATGGTGTTGCGGCACAGAGTGGTGAAGTTCATCCGGGATTATCTGGACGAGCGGGGGTTCTTGGAGATTGAGACGCCGATTCTAATCAAGAGCACGCCGGAGGGGGCGAGGGACTATCTGGTGCCGAGTCGGCTGCATCATGGGAGTTTCTACGCGCTGCCGCAGTCGCCGCAACAGTTGAAGCAGCTGTTGATGGTGTCGGGGTTCGAGCATTATTTCCAGATTGCGCGGTGCTTTCGGGATGAGGACTTGCGGGCAGATAGGCAGCCGGAGTTCACGCAGCTGGACCTGGAGATGAGCTTCGTGAGTGAGGAGGATATTCTCGCGCTCATCGAGGGGTTGTACGCGGAGATTGTTGAGACGATAACGCCGGAGAAGCGGGCGTCTAGGCCGTTTCCGAGGTTGGATTACCGGGAGGCGATGTCGAGGTTCGGGACGGACAAGCCGGACTTGCGGTTCGGGCTGGAGTTGGCGGACGTGACGGAGTTGGCGGGTGAGAGCGGGTTCCAGGTGTTTCGGTCGGTGGTGTCGTCGGGGGGAGTGGTGAAGGGTTTGGCGGCGCCGGGGTGCGCGGGGTATTCGCGTCGGCAGCTTGACCGGTTGACGGAAGAGGCTCGGAGCAGGGGCGCGCGGGGGCTGGTGACGGTGGCGATTGGAGAGGGCGACGGGGGATTGGAGGGGCTGACGATGGAGGAGGTGCGGTCGGCGGCGGCGCGTCATCTCACAATCGAAGAGGTGCGAGGAATGGCGGGGGCGATGGGAGCATCGCGAGGGGACTTGCTGCTGGTGGTGGCGGGGCCGGAGGAAGTGGTCAACAACAGCTTGAGTCACTTGCGGACGTTGATGGGGGAGCGGTTGGGATTGGCGGACGCGTCGGAGATGGCCTTCGCGTGGATTGTGAATTTTCCGTTGTTGGAGTGGCAGCCGGAGGAGGGACGTTGGGACGCGCCGCACAATCCGTTTTCGGCGCCGACGGCGGAAGACGCGGGATTGTTGGATTCGGAGCCGGGGGCGGCGCGGGCGCAGCAGTACGACATGGTGTGCAACGGGTACGAGGTGGGGGGCGGGAGTATTCGGAATCACCGGCGGGAGGTTCAGGAGAAGATTCTGCGGTTGATGGGGCATTCGGATGAGGGGATGCAGCAGCAGTTCGGACAGTTGTTGGACGCTTTGGAGTATGGCGCGCCGCCTCACGGGGGAATCGCGATGGGTATCGACCGGCTGATAATGCTGCTGGCGAACGCGGACAACATTCGGGACGTGATAGCGTTTCCGAAGACGCAGAGCGCGTCGGACTTGCTTTTCGGGGCGCCTTCGCCGGTTGAGGAAGTCCACCTGGCGGAATTGGGGATACGGCTTGCGTCCAAGGATGGCTAATTTGGCGTCTACAGATAGTTTCAGGCAAAAGTCCCTGTGATATAATTGGCACAGGGTTTTGGGGAAGTGAATTAGTTGAAGATAACACGCGAGTCGGACCTCTCCACGGAGGTGGTCCTCAACATTGAATGCGACGAAAAGGACGTAGATCCCTATCTGGACTGGGCGTATCGTCGGCTGGTCAATCGGGTCAGGATTCCCGGCTTTCGCAGAGGGAAGGCTCCCAGGCGCATCCTTGAGCAGGTGGTGGGGCGGGAGCAGCTTTTGAGCGAGGCGTTGGAGCGGGCGGTGATGGGGCTGGTGGAGCGGGCGGTGAGGGAAGAGAAGTTGGAGCCGTACATTCCGCCCAACATGGACGTCACCAGCATTGAACCTCTTGAGATTCGGGCGACTGTGCCGCTTGAGCCGACGGTGGCTCTCGGCGATTACAAGAGTTTGCGAATCGAGCGGGAGGCGGTTGACGTAGGAGATGAGCAGGTGGATGAGGTGGTGGAGCGTCTTCGCACGGAGACGGCTCCTTGGGAGCCGGTGGACGAGGCGATTCAGTTCGGCGACCAGTTGACGATAGACGTGACGGGGACGGTGGAGGGGCGAACTATCGTGGACGACAAGGGCGTCGAGTACATTCCTTCGATGGAAAACAGGGCGCCGCTGCCGGGGTTCTCGGTGATGTTGGAGGGTTCCAGGAAGGGCGACGACAAGACGTTCACTTTGCAGGTGCCGGAGGACTTCGGAAACGAGGAGTATGACGGGAAGGAGTGCCGCTTTCACGTGGTCATCAACGAAGTGAAGCGGAGGGCGCTGCCGGAATTGGACGACGAGTTCGCCAAGGGAATCGGGACGGGCTTCGACACGCTGGAGGCGCTGCGGGAGTCGGTGTTGGAGAATTTGACCACCACCGCGGACAGGGAGGTGGACCAGGAGTTGTACGACAAGGCGATGGAGCAGGTGGTTGCGGGGGCGACGGTGGAGTTCGCGGACGTGCTGTTGGAGCGTCAGTTGGACCAGATGTGGCGCGAGAGGACGGAGGCGTTGCAGTCGCAGCAGATGGACATGGACGCCTATCTCCAGCAGGTTGGGAAGACGGAGGAGGAGATTCGGGAGGAGATGAAGCCCGGCACACGGGAGGGGATGGTGCGGTCTTTCGTGTTGAGGAAGCTGGCGGAGGTGGAGGGGATAGAGGTGAGCGACGAGGAGGTAACCGAGCATATCGATAAGTTGGTGGAAGACTCCGGCGGCAGCGGAGATCCTTCCGTTCAGAGGGCGGTGCTGGCCCAGGCGTTCAGGGACTCGATGGCGTCGAATTTGAAGACTAAGAAGACGCTGGAGCGTCTTGCATCGATTGTGCAGGGCAAAGAAGAAGAAAAGGAAACTTCGTCTGAATCTGAATCAACGCCAGACGAAGAACAAGGAGGAGAATAGAGTGACTTTCAATCCTGGCAGTATCATACCTATGGTGGTGGAGACGGGGCCGCGAGGCGAGCGGGCGTTTGACATATATTCGCTGTTGTTGAGGGAGCGGATTGTGTTTCTGGGGACGCCGATCATGGACCAGACGGCGAATCTGATAATCGCGCAGCTGCTGTTTCTGGAGCGGGAAGACCCGGACAAGGACATCAACCTTTACATACACAGTCCCGGCGGGGTGATTTCGGCGGGGCTGGCGATTCACGACACGATGCAGATCATCCGGTGCGACGTTTCGACGATAAGCGTGGGGATGACGGCGAGCATGGGGACGGTGCTGCTGACGGCGGGGACGAAGGGGAAGCGGTACGCGCTGCCGAATTCGACGATTCACATGCATCAGCCGATGGGGGGCGCGCAGGGGCAGGCCAGCGACGTGGAGATTGCGGCGCGGGAGATTCTGCGATTGCAGGACAAGCTGCGGACGATTCTGTCGGATAACACGGGGCAGCCGTATGACAAGATTGCCCAGGACACGGACAGGGATTATTACCTGACGCCGGAGCAGGCGTTGGAGTACGGGATAATCGATGAGATTCTGGGCGTGGGCGGGGATGAAGAGGGGGAGGGTGACGGCGGTTAGAGCCGGTTCGTTAGTTCAGTAAATTGAAAAAGACCTGTTCGTTGGAGCGGGTCTTTTGCTTTTGGGTGGAACGCCCCCATCCCTTCGACAGGCCCAGGACAAGCCTAACCTTCGTCCGTTAAGGGGGAAGGGATAAGAGGAGGGAGGGGGATTTGGTTGGCGGCGATTTTTTGGAGGGTTTCGACGTAGAAGCGGCGTTCGGCGGTTTGGACGCGGGTGCGGAGGGTGTCCAGGGTGTCGTTGGGGTGGACGGGGACGTGGGTTTGGGCGAGGATCTTGCCGTGGTCGTAGATTTCGTCGACGAGGTGGACGGTGACGCCGGTGGTATTTAGGCCGGCGTTCAGCACGGCTTGATGGACGTTGTCGCCGTACATGCCGCGTCCTCCAAAGTCGGGTAGCAGGGCGGGGTGGGTGTTGACGATTCGGTTGCGGTAGCGGGCGAGGGTGATGGGGCCGAGGAGTTTCATGTATCCAGCCAAGACTACCAGGTTGACGCGGTGGGTTGCGAGGGTGTCGGCGATGGCGTTGTCGAGGGCGTCGGGGTTGGGGTGGTTTTTCGAGCTCAGGTGGAGGGCGGGGATGCGGCGGTTTCGGGCGCGTTGGAGGGCGAGGGAGCGGGAGTTGTTGCTGATGACTACGCTGATTGTGGCGTTGAGGCGTCCTTCTTCGCAGGCGTCGATAATGGCCTGGAGGGTTGTGCCGGTGTGGGAGGCCAGGATGCCGAGGTTGAGGGGCGGCGGCATGGGTTCACCGGCGGGAGAAGTATTTGCGTGCTTTGGCGACGGTGGGGGCCATGCGGTGAATCATGCGGGTGCGTTTGGTGACGAGCTGGGCTTGGGAGAGGCCCTGGAGGAAGTCCTGGGGAGTGTCCATGAAAGTGGGGATAAGGTTGTAGGTGCGTCCCAGTTCGACGGAGGCGTGGCCGTCGCTGGCGGCAGCGCGGACGATGCGGTGGCTGCGGGCGATTTCGTCGGCTTGCGCGTCGTCGGCATCGAAGAAATTGCGGGCGTTGAAGGTTTCCAGGATGTCCACGTCGTGGGCGATGGATTGGAAGGCCTCAAGGCCGAGGGCTGAGTTGCGGACGCGGTCGAAGGGGTGGGGAACCATGACGAGGCCGCCCTGGGACTTGATTTCCCGGACGGTTTGCTCGGGGGTGAGGTCTTTGGGGATGGTCTCCTTTAGGAATAGACCGATGATGTCGCCCTCGGAGGACTTAACCTCTTCGCCGACGATGACGTGGATGGGAGCGTTATCCTTGAGCAGCATGGCGCCTTCGGCGGTGTTGTGGTCGGTGATGGCGAGGCAGTTGATGCCTGTCTGGATGCAGCGGTTGATTATGGATTGAAGGGGGGCGGTGGAATCGTGGGAGTAGCAGGTGTGGACGTGAAGGTCGGCTTTGAGGAAGCTATTCATTGTTCTCCGGGTCGGCGTCGGACATATCCTCCATGAAGGAGTCGCGCAGATCGGTTATGCGGAGTTCGGTGGCGTTGAGCATCCGGTTGCAGAGCTTGGCGAGGTTCATGCCCTCCTCGTAGAGGCGCTGGGTGTCGGCGAGGGAGAGCTTGCCTTCCTCCAGGGTTTGGACAAGCTCTTCCAGGCGGCGGAAAGCTTCTTCGAAGGTCATTTGTTGTTCCTGTTCAGACATGGTGAATCTACTGGAATAGGCGGGCGGCGGCGGGGGCGGTCTTCTTGCGTCTGCGCCGAGTAGGTTGGGAGACTTGGACGGAGGCGGGGAAGGAGCCGTCGGCGACGGTTACGTTAAGGGGATCGCCGGGACGGATGCTGTTTTTGGAGTAGACGGGGCGGTTGCCGGGCTGCTTGTGGACGACGGCGTAGCCGCGGGAGAGGGTGGCGGCGGGGTTGAGGGTTTGGAGGCGGGCCAGGAAGGAGGATGTTTCGCCGTTTCGGAGGGTCAGGAAAGCGGTAGTGGCTATGCCGGAACGTTGAGAGAAGTCGTCGACGCGGCGTCGGAGGGTGGCGAAGTCGGGAAGCCGGTAGTCGAGGTCGGCGACGAGGCGGGAGATGGCGTAACGTCGCTGAGTGTTCCCGTCGCCGATGATGGCGTGGAGGCGTTGGAGATTCGCTTTCACTTCCTGACGGAGGGCGGCTTTGTGGGGAGCGACAAGCTCGGCGGCGGCGGAGGGGGTGGGGGCGCGTAGGTCGGCGACGAAGTCGGCGATGGTGAAGTCGGTCTCGTGGCCGACGGCGCTGACGATTGGGACGGAGCTGGCGTAGATGGCGCGGGCGACGGCTTCTTCGTTGAAGGGCCAAAGCTCCTCCATTGAACCGCCGCCGCGGGCGACGATTATGACTTCGGCGCGTCCGTCTATGAATAGTTTGGTGAGGGCTTCGACGATGGCGGGGGCGGCGTCGGTGCCTTGGACGGGGGTGGGGGAGAGGAGGAGTTCGGCGAGGGGGTAGCGGCGCGTGAGGACCTGGACAACGTCATGGAGGACGGCGCCGGCGGGGGAGGTTACGATGCCGATGAATTTAGGAAATGGAGGCAGTGACCGCTTGCGGGAAGGGTCGAATAGTCCTTCGCGTTCGAGGGACTGCTTGAGTCGTTCGAATTCGAGGGCGAGGGGGCCGACGCCTTCGGAAACGACGATGTCGGTGATGAAGTCGAGGGAGCCGCGGGGTTCGTAGAGGGAGAAGCGGCCGTGGGCGGTGACGGCGGCGCCGTTGTCGAGGAGGTCGAGTCCGGCGCTTCGTCGGAACATGACGCAGTTGAGCTGGCTGTCCGGGTCTTTCAGGGTGAAGTAGGCGTGGCCGGACTGGGAAACGCGGAGGTTTGAGACTTCGCCGGCTATCCACGCGTCCTGAAGGAGGGGGTCGCGGGAGAGCAGGCCCTTGAGGTGGGCGGTTATCTGGGAGACGGAGTAGACTTTCACTAGGTCACGCGCTCGACGTACTGGCCGTTGCGGGTGTCCACCTTGATGGTTTCGCCTTCGTCGATGAAGAGGGGAACGTTGAGGGTGTGGCCGGTTTCGAGAGTGGCGGGCTTGGTGCCGCCCTGGGCGGTGTCGCCGCGAAGGCCGGGGGGGCTGTAGGTGACGACGAGGTCTACGAAGGTGGGGAGATTGACGCCGATGACGGCGCCCTTGTAGAAGGAGACTTCCAGGACGATTTCTTCCTTGAGGTAGTTGAGGCCGTCGCCTATCTGGGCGGCGGTAAGCTGGTGCTGGTCGTAGGTCTCCATGTCCATGAAGTTGTAGAATTCGCCGTCGTAGTAGAGATATTGGGTGTCGGCGCTGGTGACGTCGGCGGGGGTGAAGGAGGTCTCGTAGGCCTGGAAGGTTTTTTCGGTGACGCTGCCGTTGAGGAGGTTCTTGACCTTGACGCGGGTGACGGGGGCGCGCTGCTGCATCTTGTGGCGGGTGTAGTCTACGACCTCGTAGGGCTGGCCGTCGATTTCGATGGCGAGACCCTTGCGGAGGTCTCCAAAGTTGAGGGATGCCATTGGGGTGCTCCTGTTATCTATCTATTTGCGGGCTTTGCTGAGGGGGCGGGCGCCGGTTTCTTCGAGGACGACGAGGTCTTCGATGCGGACGCCGCCCCAGCCGCTGAGGTAGATGCCGGGTTCGACGCTGAATACCATCGACGGTTCGAGTACGTCGGGGGACGTGGGGCCGACGCGGGGGAATTCGTGGACGGCCAAGCCGATGCCGTGGCCCAGGCTGTGGCCGAAGTTCTTCTTGTAGCCCGCTTCGTCGAGGACGGTTCGGGCGAGGTTGTCGGCTTCCTCGCCGTTGAGGGTGGGCTTGAGGGTTGAAATGGCGGTCAGCTGGGCGCCGAGGACGAGGTTGTATATCTTCCTGAACTGGTCGTCGGGCTGGCCGATGCAGACGGTGCGGGTGATGTCGCTGCAATAGCCGTCGAGCTTCGCGCCCATGTCTATGACGATGGGTTCGCCTGCCTGGACGGGGCGGTCGCCGGCGCGGTGGTGGGGCATGGCGCCGTTGGGGCCGCCGGCGACGATGGTGTCGAAGCTGAGGCTTTCGGCGCCGAACTCGCGCATGGCCTTTTCCATCATCCAGGCGATTTCGCGCTCGGTCTGGCCGGGTTGAAGGGTTGGGGTGACGGCTTCCATAGCCTTGTCGGAGATGTCGATGACGCTCTGGAGCATGGTCAGTTCGTGAGCGTCCTTGACGGCGCGGATGTTTTCGACGAGGTTGCTGGTGGACATGAAGCGGGGACGCTTGTCGACGTCCACGTCATTGAAGGCGGTGACGATGCGACGGTAGGCGTCCATAGTGACGTGCTGGGCCTCGAAGCCGACCTTGGCGGGGCCGATTTTCTCCAAGAGCTCGACGAGCCATTTCCAGCCGGCGACCTGCTTGACCTCGAAGTCGGGGGCCTGGTTGGTGGCCTGCTCGGTGTATCGGAAATCGGTGGCGAGGACGGCCTGCTCGTGGGAGATGAAGAGCCATCCGGCGGTACCGACGAAGCCGGAGAGGTATTGGCGGTTTTCGGGGGTTGATATGAGGATGGCGTCGAGTTCCTTTTCCGTGAGGGCGGCGCGGAGTCGTTTCAGTCTATTTGCAGTCAAGTTAAACCTCCTTTTGTGTGAGAGCGTGAAGATAGTCGAGGGCGGCGAGGTAGCCCATCCAGCGCATTCCGGCGATGGTGGAGTCTACTGCGCGGGCGAAGATGGAAGGGCTGCGCCAGGATTCGCGGGCGTAGATGTTGCTTAGGTGTACTTCCACCACGGGGACGCCGGAATCGATGCAGGCGTCGAGCAGTGGGTAGCCGACGGTGGTGAGTCCGGCGGGGTTGACGATGATGCCGTCGGCGCGGGAGGCGTTGTCGTTGATGAAGTCCACCAGTTCCGCCTCACTGTTGGACTGGCAGAATTTGAGGGCGACGCCGAGTTGGGCGGCGCGGTTGTTGAGGCGTTCTTCGATGTCGGCGAGGGTGGTTGTCCCGTAATGCTCGGGGTCTCTGCGCCCCAGCATATTGAGGTTCGGGCCGTTGACTACGAGGAAGGCGGTCATTCTTCGTCCACCGAATCGGGGTTTCCGTTGGCCCTTGGGTGGCTGGCCATGTATACCTTCCTGGCCTGCCGCTGGGTGACGTGGGTGTATATCTGGGTGGTGGCGGGGCTGGAGTGACCGAGGAGTTCCTGGACGACGCGGAGGTCGGCGCCGCCTTCGAGCATGTGGGTGGCGAAGGTGTGGCGCATGCTGTGGGTGTGGGTTTTGGGGTTGATGGCGGACTGGCGGGCGGACTTCTTGACGATTTTCTGGATGCTGCGGGGGGAGAGGCGACCACCGTATTTATTGAGGAAGAGGGCGTTGGTTGGGGGGGCGCTCGACCCTTCGACAGGCTCAGGGTGAGCGGAGGATGTAGGGGCGCTCGACCCTTCGACAGGCTCAGGGTGAGCGGAGGATGTAGGGGTGCCAGGGTGAGCGGATGTGTAGAGTTGGGGTCTGGAGGCGGTCATGTAGCGGTGGAGGGACTGAACGGCGGGGCCGCCGAGGAGGACGATTCGCTCCTTGGAGCCTTTGCCGAAGACCTTGGCTTGTCGCGTTTCCAGGTCTACGTCGTCCATATTAAGGGCGGCGATCTCTGAGAGGCGGACGCCGGAGGAGTAGAGCAGTTCCAGGATGGCCTGGTCGCGGAGGCCGAGGTCGGTGTCGGTGTCGGGGGCTTGGAGGATTCGTTCCGTTTCGTTTTCGGTGAGGAAGTCTGGGAGGCGCTTTTCGGTCTTGACGCGGAAGGCGCTGCCCTTGGGGACGGGGTTGGTCTTGACGATTCCTTCCTGCCGGAGGAAGCGGTAGAAGGCGCGGAGGGAGACGAGCTTGCGGGCGACGCTGACGCGGGCGTAGCCGCCGCGCTTGCCGCGGGCGCGGGTGGCGAGCCAGGCCAGATAGCGGCGGAGGAAGCGTCGGTCGAGTTGGGCGAAGTCGGCGTTTTCCATCTCAAGAAATCGGTTGAAGGTTGAGAGGTCGTCGAGATAGACGCGGACGGTGTTTTCGGACCGGCCTTTGGTTCCGATGAGGAAGGCTTTGTACTTGTCGAGGAGTTCTTGTGGGACTGCCATTTTCCATACTTCCATAGACTGAATGGCAAGAATGGTACTCCTCGCGGATTCTCAAGTCCGACGAATGGAAATGCGTGATTTCAGACGTTTCAGCGGATATTGCCTTCATACCGGCAAAACAATTGCGATTCTTATGTATGGCATACTGCGAAATTAACATAATGCGTCAAACCTTCGTCGCAGCCTTGGCGGGTTCGCCCTTCCAGGCGCAGCGGGTGCAGGAGTGGACGTCGTCCTTGTCTACGACCATGAGGCCCTCGCATTCGGGGCAGGGTTCGGGGAGGGGGCGCTTGTTGACGAGGAATTTGCACTTGGGGTAGTTGGAGCAGCCGTAGAAGACGCCGCGGCGGGAGCGGCGTTCGAGGAGATCGCCGTCGTCGCACTTGGGGCAGCGGGCGCCGGTCTTCATGGGCTTGATGTTGCGGCACTTGGGGTATGCGGAGCAGCCCATGAAGCGACCGAATCTGCCCGTCTTGACGACCATTGGGCTTTCGCACTTGTCGCAAAGTTCGTCGGTGGTTTCTTCCTGGGCGGGGGCGGCGCCGTTGGCGCCGATCTCCCTGGTGTTGCGGCATTCGGGGAAGCCGGTGCAGGCCATGAAGCGACCGAATCGGCCCGTCTTGATGACCATAGGCTTGCCGCACTTTTCGCAGATTTCGTCGGTGGGTTCCTCCACCTTCACCCTGGGCATCTTTTCCTTGGCTTCCTGGAGGGTCTTCTTGAAGGGGGTGTAGAAGTTCTCCAGCATGGGCACCCACTGGCGTTCGCCGCGGGCGATTTCGTCGAGGGAATCCTCCATGTTGGCGGTGAAGGCCACGTCCATCACGTCGGGGAAGAACTGGGTGAGAAGGTCGCTGACGGAGATGCCGAGGGCGGTGGGGGTGAGGCGATTCTTCTCCCTGGTGACGTAGTTGCGGTCGGTGAGGGTGGAGAGGATGGGGGCGTAGGTGCTGGGGCGACCGATGCCCTTTTCCTCCAGAAGTTTGACGAGGGTGGCCTCGGTGTAGCGGGGCGGCGGCTGGGTGAAGTGCTGCTTGGATTCGAGCTTCTTGAAGTCGAGCACGTCGTCCTTCGCCAGCTTGGGAAGGGGCTTGCCGTCTTCCTGTGGGTCGTCGTCCTTCCCTTCCTTATATAGGGTGGCGAATCCGAGGAATTTCGTCCGGGTGCCGGTGGCGCGGAAGAGGTAGCCCTTTTTCGCATCGTCGCGGGCGGCGCGGATGTCGGCGGAGGTGGCGTCATAGATGGTGTCGGCCATCTGACAGGCGAGGGTGCGACGCCAGATGAGGGTGTAGAGGCGAAGCTGCTCCGGCTTGAGCCGACTCTTGAGGGAGTCGGGGGTGCGGAAGATGGAGGTAGGGCGTATGGCCTCGTGGGCCTCCTGGGCGCCCTTGGAGCGGGTCTTGTAGATGCGGGCGCCCTTGGGGAGGTAGCGTTCGCCGTACTTCTCGGCGATGTACTTGCGGGCCTCGCCGATGGCGGAGGAGGCCAGGCTGGTGGAGTCGGTTCTCATGTAGGTGATGAGGCCGGCGGAGCCTTCCCTGCCGAGGTTGACGCCTTCGTATAGCTGCTGGGCTACGCGCATCGTTCGCCGGGCGGCGAAGCGGAGTTTGCGACCTGCTTCCTGCTGGAGCGTGCTGGTGGTGAAGGGGGGCGAAGGACGGCGGCGGCGTTCTTTGGTCTTGACGGAGGCGACGACGTAGGTCGCGCCTTCGAGGTTGGCTTCTATCTCGCGGACTTTGGCTTCGTTGGGAAGCTGAATCTTGCGGCGTTCGCCTTCTATGGAGTGCAAAAGGGCGGGGAAGGTCTTGGCGTCCTTGGCCAGATTCGCTTCCATCGTCCAGTATTCCTTGGGGTCGAAGGCCTGGATTTCCTTCTCGCGGTCAACAATCTGGCGCAAGGCGACGGACTGGACGCGACCGGCGGAGAGGCCGCGCTGGACTTTCGACCAGAGGAGGGGGCTGAGCTGGTAGCCGACGAGGCGGTCGAGGATGCGGCGGGCCTGCTGGGCGTTTACCAGATCGAGGTCCAACGGGCGGGTGTGCTGGAAGGCTTCCTCGATGGCGCCGGGGGTAATTTCGTGGAAGACGATGCGTTGGAGGTCGGGGGAATCCAGATCCCATTTGAGGGCCTTGGCGAGATGCCAGGAGATGGCTTCGCCCTCGCGGTCGGGGTCGGTGGCGAGGTAGATGGAGGTGGCGTTCTTGCCAAGCTGCCGGATTTCCTTGAGGGTGGAGGACTTGTCGCGGGGGACGGAGTAGGTGGGGGCGAATTCGTGGTCCACGTCGATGCCGAGCTTGCCCTTGGGCAGGTCGCGGACGTGGCCCATCGAGGCGGTAATCTTGTAGTCCTTGCCGAGAATCTTGCCGATGGTTCGGGCTTTCGTGGGGGATTCGACTACCACCAGCTTGCTGGACGCCTTGCGGGAGCGGGTTTTCTTGGGGGATTTAGCGGCCATGTGGGGCTTGAGCCTCCTGATTTTTCGTGTTGATTGGTCGGTTAGCCATAAATCGCGGGCGCTTCGCGGGTGAGGACGTATTGCATTCCGGGCACCTGCTTTACCAAGCCGTTTATCTCCATGATGGTGAGGGCGCTGCTGACCACGTTGATGGGCAGGCCCGCGCCCCTGCATATCTGGTCGATGTGAACCGGCTCATAGGATATCTGGTTGAGGAGGGTTTTTTCGTCTCCCACAAGCTGCGGAACGGCGGGTTTCGGCGGAGCTTGCTCGACGGGAACTTCCGCCGCCGTCGCGTCATTCGACTTGAGGGCGAGCCTGGCCTGGATGGGAAGGTTGTAGATGGTGTTAAGGTTCATCTCCTGGAGGATGTCCTGATAGTTCATCACGAGCTTGGCGCCTTCCTGGATAAGCTGGTTGGGGCCGAAGCTGACGGGGGAGAAGATGCTGCCGGGGATGCAGAAGACGTCTCTATCCTGCTCCAGGGCGTGTCGGACGGTCCAGATGGCGCCGCTGCCCTTTCCGGCCTCGACGACGAGGGTGCCGAGGGTCATGCCGCTCATGAGGCGGTTGCGGCGGGGAAACTGACGGGGGCCGGGGCGGACGCCGAGGGGGTGTTCGCTGATGAGGGCGCCGCCGGTTTCGACGATTTCCCGGGCCAGCCGGTTGTTTTCTCTGGGATAGATGTGGTCGACGCCGCTGGCCATGACTGCGAGGGTACGTCCGTTGGCGTCGAGGGCCGCGCGGTGGGCGACGGTGTCGATGCCGCGGGCGAGGCCGCTGACGACGGTTATGCCGCTGCGGGCGAGGTCGTTGGCGAGAGACTGGGCGGCTTCGCGTCCGTAGGGAGTGGCGCGCCGGGTGCCGACGAGGGCGATGGAGCGCTGGTCTTCGGGTTCGATTTGGCCCTTGACGTAGAGGACGGGGGGCGGGTCGGGTATCTGCTTGAGGAGTTCGGGGTAGCCGGAGTGGTTCCAGTTGAAGGCGGAGACGCCGGCGTTTTCGAGGCGTTCGAGCTCGCGGTCGGGGTCGATGGTCTTGCGGCTTTCTTCGACGGAATTGACGGCGCGCTTGTCCAGTCCGGCGTTTCTGAGATGTCGGACGGGGGCGTACCAGGCTACTTCGAGGGAGCCGAAGAATCCTTCAAGCAAGCGAAATCGGGCGGTGCCGAGTTGACGCACCTGGTCGAATGCAATCCAATACTTGAGGTCGCTCATGGCGGTGAAGCTAGCATAGCATACGGAAATGGGGGCTACAACGGAGGGGGTGGTGGCGGAGAGGGCGGGATTCGAACCCGCGAGGCCGGTTGCCCAGCCTACGCGCTCTCCAGGCGCGCCCATTCGTCCACTCTGGCACCTCTCCGTGGGTTGAAGACATGGGGTATGAGTACACAGCGTCGGCTATAAAGTATGCATTGCGGGGGAAATTAGTGTCAACAGGGGGGAGTGCGCTCGACCCTTCGTCCTTCGACAAGCTCAGGATGCGTTCAGGGTAAGCGGATGGATGGTGGTTCAGGGTGAACGGGGGACTGGATTCCGGCTTTTACCGGAATGACGGAGGGGGTGAATGGCGGAGAGGGCGGGATTCGAACCCGCGATACGCGCAAACGTATACCGCTTTTCGAGAGCGGCGCCTTCGTCCACTCGGCCACCTCTCCGGGGGAGGGTCTGGGGGTTCCTGCTAATTATAGCGGAAAGGAGAATGCTGCGTGTAGGGGCGGTTGGTTGTGGGCGCGGCCCTCACCCCCAGTAGACCTTTACATAACCCTTTCGTGAGCTTCCAAAAACCTCTTCCCCCTTCACGGGGGAAGATTGAGCCTGTCCTGAGCTTGTCGAAGGGATGGGGGTGATCCCTCCCTTGAGCAATGGTATATAATTGACTCCACATAACGTAACATTACCCCCATCCACCCACACAGGCAGGTCTAACCCAACTCCATGACCGTTGTAGACGACATAAAAGCCAAGCTCGACGTCGCGGACCTGGTCTCCAACTACGTCACCCTCCAGAAGTCCGGCGCCAGCTTCAAGGGCCTCTGCCCCTTCCACGCCGAAAAGACGCCGTCCTTCTTCGTGTTTCCCAACCGGCAGAGTTGGCGCTGCTTCGGCGCCTGCGCCACCGGCGGCGACGTTTTCTCCTTTTATATGCAGCGGGAGAACGTGGACTTCCGCCAGGCCCTCCAGGACTTGGCCCGCATGACCGGCACGGAGCTTCCCACCCAGCGCCGGCGGAAGAAGGAAGACCCCCTCTTCAAGCTCATCGAGGCCGCCGCCAAATTCTTCACCCGCAACCTCGCCTCCTCCGACGGCGCCGAAGCGCGGGCCTACGTCGAAGAACGCGGCATCACCCCCGAAACCGCCGCCAAATTCCAACTCGGCCTCAGCCCCAACGACGGCTCCGCCATGCGGCGTCATCTCCTATCCCTGGGGTACGCCGAGGGCCAGCTTTCCCTCGCCGGGCTGGTTTCCCAACCCGAGGAAGGCGCGGGCCAAGACCTGTTCCGTCGTCGCCTCATCTTCCCCATCTGGGACTCCGAAGGCCGCATGGTCGGCTTTGGCGGTCGCGCCCTCGACGACGCAATGCCCAAGTACCTGAACTCCCGCCAAGGGCCGATTTTCGACAAGAGCAAGATTCTCTTCGGCTTTCACCTCGCCAGAAACTCCATCAGAAACGGCGGCGCCGCGGTGGTGGTCGAGGGCTATATGGACGCCATCATGGCCCACCAGAACGGCTTCAACAACGTGGTCGCTTCGATGGGCACCGCCCTCACAAGCTACCAGACGGACCTCCTCCGCGCGTCCACGGAAGTTGTCATGGCCCTCGACCCCGACGCCGCCGGGCAGGAGGCCACCCTCCGCAGCATGGAGACTTCCTGGAAGGTCATGCAGAAGCAGGAAGTCTCCCGCTCGCAGCGCAATTCCGTCTACCGCCGCCCCGGCGGCCCGACTCTGAAGATTGCGCCCCTTCCCGCGGGCAGAGACCCGGACGACATCATCCGCGAAGACCCCGCCGAATGGGAGCGGCTCACGAAGGAAACCCAGCCCGTCTTCGAGTTTCTGCTGCAAGCCTACGCCCGCCGCTTCGACATCGGAACCCCCCAGGGCAAGTCCGACATGGCCGGCGCCGTCTCCCACCTGGTTTACGCCGCCGCCGATCCCTTCGAGCAGGACAGGCACGTCCGCATCCTGGCGGAAGTCCTGGACGTGCCCGAAGCCACGCTGAGGGCAAGAATAGACAGCCCCCGCCCCCAAAGGCCCACCCGCCGCGTACGCAGGCCGGACACGGCGGCGGCCACCCCCTTCAAGCAGCTTGAGCGCGACCCCCTGGAGGAGCACTGCCTGGCCCTGCTGCTGCAAAACCCCGATATGTCGGACATGGCCGACGGCCTCCGCTCGGAGATGTTTGAACGGGTGGAGAACCGGGAACTGTTTACAAATTGGCAACGAAGCATCACAATAGAGGAGTTGGACGAGGGAATTCGCAGCCATCTCGATTATCTGACCGCCAAGTCGCTTCCGCCCGCCGACCACAAGGATAAGCAGGCGGATCTGTCCCAGTGCGTCAACCGCCTGCAGGAACGGAGGCTCCGGCAGTTGAAGATTGAGGAGGGCCTGCGTCTATCCGACGTCGACCACGAAGAATTCAACCGATTCGAGGAGGAAATCCTGAAAGTCAACAGCGACATGGAAGCTCTATTTAGAGCCAGGAGTGTGTGATTATATGGTAAGCACAAGGAAAATCCGGAGACCCCGCAAGGCGGACGAAGAGTACCTGGAGTCCCTGTCCAACGGACAGGAAGCCGGCGAAACCGTCAACCTACTCGGCGCGGGCGCCGCCAAGGCCCTGGAGGTGATTCCCACCGCCATAACCACCGCCAACGTGAATTCCGGCGACGACTCCCTGGAAGGCGGCGCGGGCCCCCTCAAGGTGGTCGTGCCCCCCTACGCCGTGCAGATTCAGGCCGAAGACCCCGACTGGGAGCCGGACCTGGAAGGCGCCGAAGTGCTCGACGACCCGGTGCGGATGTATCTCCGGGAAATCGGTCGCGTCCAGCTGCTGACCTCCGAGGATGAGCGGGTCCTCGCCCGCAGCATGGAGGGCGGCAAGCAGCTGGATGAGCTGGAAGAGCAGCTGAGCGACGGTTCCGGCCGCCCCGTTCCCGCCTGGGAGATGAGCATTGCGCTGCTCAAGAGGGTGGTCGCAGCCGAGCCTCTGGTCATCTCCCTGGGCCGCCGCCTCGGCATCTGCGAGGAGCTTACCCTCTTCGCCATAATCACCAATCGGGACGTGCGAGACGCTATCGACGTCCTCCTCGACCGGGAGATTATGGAGAGGGTGGCCGGCGACCTGGACTGGGAGATGGACGAGGTGGAGAAGGCCATCATCCAACTCTCGCTGGATAGCTGGGTCTTGCCGCCGGAGAGCGCCAATGTTTTCGGCGATTGCAGCCTGAGCGTCCTCGGTTCGAAGCTGGAGAACAACGGCAGTCCCGCGAAGCTGAAGCGGGTTGACCCGCGGCTCAGGTATCACATCCTGCGCATCAGGTCGGAAGCGTTCCGGTCGCAGCAGCACCTCACGGAGGCCAACCTGCGGCTGGTGGTCAGCGTCGCCAAGAAGTACATCGGACGCGGCATGTCCCTGCTGGATCTGATTCAGGAAGGAAACATCGGACTCATCCGCGCCGTGGAGAAATTCGACTACCGCAAAGGTTACAAGTTCAGCACCTACGCCACCTGGTGGATTCGACAGGCCATAACGCGCGCCATCGCCGACCAGGCGCGAACCATACGCATCCCCGTGCACATGGTTGAGACCATCAACAAGCTCATGCGGCACAACCGCCGCCTGCTCCAGGACTACGGACGCGAGCCCAGCCCTGAGGAGATCGGACGCGAGATGGACCTGACGCCCGAACGGGTGGAGGAGATAATCAAGATTTCCCAGGAGCCGGTTTCTCTCCAGACCCCCATCGGCGAGGAGGAGGACAGCCACCTGGGTGACTTCATCGAGGACCAGAGCGCACCCGCCCCCTCCGACGCCGCCTCCTTCCAGCTGTTGAAGGAGCAGATAAGCGACGTTCTCCACACGTTGACGGACAGGGAACGGCGCGTCCTTCAGCTGCGCTTCGGACTGGAGGACGGGCGCAGTCGCACCCTTGAAGAGGTTGGACGAGAATTTGGCGTCACCCGCGAGCGCATCCGCCAGATTGAAGCCAAAGCCCTCCGCAAGCTGCGTCACCCCACGCGGTCGAAGCGGCTGAAGGATTTTCTGGAATAATCTAATCCCCGCTCGACCCTTCGACAAGCTCAGGATGAGCGGGGAAGGGGCGTATAGCCTTATCCGCCGTCTATGGTTATGGTGTAACTGGCTGGTTGGCGGCTGTTTTCGGCAAGGCTGCCGACTACCAGAACCGCCTCGTCGGCGTCACCCAGGTTTGTCACTGATAGGCTAGCTTGGTTATTCTCATCAAGCGCGACTGGCGTCACCTGAATGTCGTCGTCCCGAATTTTCACCAGATGAACCACGAATCCCTGCGCCATCCGGTTGTCCGTCCGGTAGAACCCTTCCGAAGTCCACCCCTGGTTGGATGATGCGTCGTCGTAGAACCCCAACTCCGGTATCCACGCCGAGTCGACGCAGATGCCCGGCCCCGTAATGGCGTCGTCCGTCACGTAGTGGAAGCGCGCCAGCACAGTCCTCCCCGCGTAGGCCGTCAAGTCCACCGAGTCCGAAATCCAGCCGCCGCTCTCGCCCGTATAGCCCGGCCCGTAGGCGTTCTGGGAAGGATTGTCCGTGCTCGCAAGCGCGCCTTGCAGGATGTCCCACGTCGAGCCGCCGTCGGTAGAAACCTGCACGTAGGCGTAGTCCCAATCTTCCTCGATGGAATACCACGCCGTGAAGTTGAGCGTCGCCTTCTGCATGCCTGAAAGGTCGAATTCCCTGGTCAGCGTCGTGCTGATAGTGTCGCCGTAGTTTCCCCACCAGCAATGGCCGCCCGTGGGCGGGTCTTCCGGCAGCAACCCAACCCTGTCGCCGGCGGAAAAACTCACCTCTGCGCTTTCGCCGTCTATGTCCAGCAGAAGATACCGCGCCGAAAACTGAGGCTGGCTGAAGGGGTAAACCCCGTCGCCTTTCAACACGTCGGTAGCGTCTATGGAGGGCCACCAACGAGCGTATCCGTAGTCGCCGCCCTGCCTCGTTTCCGAGAGATAGCCGGCCACGGTCCAACGCCCAAACATGGATTCGAAGGACTCCCCCGCGCCCAGCGACTCCAGATAGGCGTCCACGGCGGCAATGCCCCGATGGTCGGCCCTGACCAGGGGTTCCAGGCTTGCGGGCGACCCCGCCTGCTCCGAAAGAAACTGGCTGAACATGAACGAGCCGCCGTAGTAGGGGCTGGAGTCCCGGTAGCTCAGCGGCCAGTACACCAGCGAAGTGGGCGCCGAATGGACGAATGCCTCCACCGAAAAGGGCCGCCAGCCCAAGCGGTACTCGGCCACCTGCGAAAGTCCCTCGTTCAGCCAGGTGGTCTGGCCGCCGCTGAGATTCCAGTTGACGGCGTGTTGAAGCTCGTGGGCGAGGACGGAAAGGTAGGTTTCAGTCCCAATCCGCAGCGCGGTGGGATTGATGTAGATCATCTTGCGCTGGTTGCTGTTCTCGTGCACCCGCACCGGATACTCGTCGGCGGAACTGTAGTAGCCCCCCAGTCCCCTGGTCGGCGCGTGGAGGATGGTCAAACGCTGCCCCGCCGAATAGTCCGCACTCCATAGCGGCCCGAAGGAAGCCGATAGGCCGGGCAGGATTCTCTCTTCGAAAACAGACGCCGATTCCTTCAGCGAGTCGTCGTTGAATCGGACGCCCTCCTGCACGTACCAGTAGGCGTTGTCGGAAACGTGCTCCAGCCTGGCCTCTATCTCCCGAAACTCCACGGGTTCCACAGTGGCGAGAACCTTGAACGTGTCCACACGCCCTACCTGCAAATCCCCTGGAATCTGAGGCCGGAATCGGGGAATGGGTTCCTGGGACTTGTGGCGGAGTGACCGCGCTAACTCGTACAGGTCGCGACGGGGCGGGACGGGTACGCTCTCCGGTTCGTCGGGAGTGTCAGTGATAGATGGGGTTGCCGTGACAGCAGGCGTGGGGGTGGCAGTGGGAGATGGGGAGCCGTTGGAAGGGATGGGTGGTGGCGCGGAGGCGGCATTGGCGGCTCCCGGCGTTGAAGATGGCGGGGCGAGGGTGGGGGTTGTTGTGGGGGTATCGATGGGAATTACGGTTAGCGTAGCCGCAGCCTCGCGTGTAGCATTGCGGTCGATGTTGCAGGCGACCAGCAAAAGCAACCCCGCGGACAGTGCCAGCAGGACGGCCCACGCCAAAGGTCGAACGGTTGAGAATCTCCTAGCTATGGCTATCCGTCCTGGTCGCCGTCATCATTTCTTCGCCAACGTCCTTCGAGGTCAATCGATATACAAGCGGTTGCGGGCCAATCCCCGCACGGGCAATTATACGCCAGCCGCGCCTGTGCAGATTGCCGGAGGCGGTAAATGCCGTTGTTGCGCCCAAATGCCCCTTGTAACTTTCGCTGAAATCGCTAAACTATTGGGTGTCAGGTTCAATCTCTGACAGACAACGTAATCCACTGACGAACGAGGAATGATGAGCAACGAAGAGAAAAACCAGCAATCCAGGGGAATGACTCGCCGCGGCTTTCTGGGACGGGTGTCCCTCGGACTTGCGGCCGCTGTGGCCCTGACCGTCCCCGTTCGCAATCTCCTCTCCTCAGACTCCTCCTCCAAGAATCCCGCCGAAGATTTGCCGGAGGACTCCATCTTCCGCCCGGCTGACGACTCCAACGGCAACGGCCCCCTGAACACCTAACCACCCTCCCTTCCCTTGCTCCCGCAAAAGCGGGATCCCATCCCCTCTCCGCTCACCCTGAGCTTGTCGAAGGGTCGAGCGCCCGCAAAAGTGGCATCTTCGTCTTAATCAAATGTTCCCGCACCTGCTATCCTTCTCCCATGAACTCACGCACCTTTACAACAGTACAAATCCCGTCGCAGCAAGTTGCGTCGCCTTCAATGGGATTCGTTTCCCATATTTTTTGAAACGAATATCCCTGAAAATTCCCGGATTTATACCTGTTTCACGCCCAGAACCCCATTATTCGTTTGCCAAACGAATCCATTTCACCCGTCCCCACGCCCAACCGCATCCACCCTACCGCCGCCCGAATTGCCGCTCCAGGTTATGCGAGCTCAGGTGAAGCATGGTGGGCCGTCCGTGAGGGCATGTATGGGGGTTCTCCGCCTTCTCCAGTAGATTGATGATTTCCTGCATCTCCCGATGATCCAGGCTCATCCCCGCTCGCACCGCGCTGTGGCAGGCGATGGACGCTGCCAGCGCTTCCCTGTATCCACCCAGGGATGATGCGTCGCGGCGGAGCATCTCCAGAACTTCCAGCAGCGCTTCCACGGGATCGCCCCGGCGGAATACGGCCGGCACCGCGCGCAGCACGTAGGATTCCCCGTCGAAGGAGTCCAGCTCGAAGCCGTAGGCCTTCATCTCCTCCGCGCCGTCCTTCACCAATTCCTGATACTCCGGCGCAAGCTCCACGGGTGCGGGTTCCAACAGCGCTTGCACCGACGGGCTGCCCCGCTTCATCTCCGCGACTATCTTTTCGTACAACACCTGCTCGTGGGCCGCGTGCTGGTCCATCAGGAAGATGCCGTTCGGCCCCTCCGCCACAATGTAGGTGTTCGACGCCTGTCCCAGTACCCGCAGAGCGGGGGATTCTACGGCCGGAGTGTGACCGTCGGTGTCACGCGTGGGCGCGGAGGCCGTTGGGCGCGACGCCAGCGGCGAGGTCACGAAGGAGGGTTGGAAGGTTGGCGCGCTTTCCGTGGGCGCTATCTGAATCTGCGGCACGGGCGCGGACCCAACCAGCGTCCCTCGGACGGCTCTCTGCACGGCGGAGAAGACCTGCGCCCCCTTTCGGAACCGCACTTCCGCCTTTGTCGGATGCACGTTCACGTCCACGTCTTCGTAGGGAAGATTGACGTTCACCGCCGCCACGGGGTATCGACCCTGGGGAAGCAGCCCGTGATAGGACTCCTCCAGCGCCACGTTCAGCATCCGGCTCATCACCCATCGTCTGTTGACGAAGAAGGTCTTGTGGCGTCGATTGGAGCGGTGAAGCGAAGGCGGCCCGACGAAACCTTCGACCGATATTTGGCCGGTAGCGTCCTGCCATTCCACGGACAGCGCTTCCTTCGCCACCTGCGGCCCGTAGACGGATGCCAGCGCGTCTTCCGCCCGTCCGCTGCCCGTGAAGTTCAGCGAGTCGCGTCCGTCCACAGTCAGGTTGAAAGCAACGCTTGGGTAGGCCAGGATAAATCGCGAGATGAGGGTTCGGATGCGCCCGACCTCGGCGGCGTTGGAACGGAGAAACTTCCGACGGGCCGGCACGTTCTCAAACAAGCCCGCCACTGCTACCGACGTGCCGGAAGCGATGCCGATTGGCCCCTGACGCTCTATCCGGCCCCACTTCACCGCTACCTCCCAGCCGTTGGGGGAAGACTCCCGCCGGCTGGCCATATTCACGTTGGCGACGGACGCGATGCTCGGAAGGGCCTCGCCCCGAAACCCCAGGGTGCCGATGCTGTCCAGGTCGGTCGCGTCGCCGAGCTTGCTGGTGGCGTGACGCTGGAAGGCCAGCGGCATCTCCTCCGCATCCATGCCGGAGCCGTTGTCAACGACGCGGATGAGTTCAACGCCCCCTCCTTTCACGTCGATACGCACCCGCGTCGCGCCCGCGTCCAGGGAGTTCTCGATAAGCTCCTTGGCAACGGACACGGGGCGCTCCACCACCTCCCCGGCGGCTATCTTCGCGGCCAACTGCTCGGAAAGAAGCCTTATTGCCATAACGCCGACACCTTCACGTCACAACCCCGATCGCCGCGGCATGACTTCAGGCGCGAACCAGGGGGCGAATATCGCCTTTGGCGCGGAAGTGGGCGTCGTCGGAGTGCCCTGTGTCGGCGAAGGCCGTTGCCGACGCCAAGACCCTTCCCATCGCCCCCTCGTCGTCGCCCTGCTTGTAGTAGGGTGGAACCCAGATGCCTCCGAAGGCCGACACCACCTGCGGGTCGTCGTCCACGACGAAATCGGGCGGAAAGGGCAGCCCCAACTCCTCCAGCCGCTCCTCGTAGTCATACAGCGGCTTCTGGTACAGCCCGGACACGAGACCCTCCAAGTCGTGCCGACGGATAGTCTCCCGCCTGATCCCCATGCCGGACCAGACGTACACGCGGTGGCCCGATTCCGTCAGGGCGGTCATGGTCTCGCGGACGCCGGGACGGAGCGAGTTGTCCATGCCCAGGATGGTCTGGTCTACGTCGAAGAAGATGTTCACCGGGCTATGGGCGGCTATGCCGACGCCAGAACGGCGTCGATGGCCTTCTTGCCGCCGCCCACAATCAGCGTGTCTCCGACCCGGAACATCGGACGTCGGATGAGCCGGGGTTCCTGGGACATCAACCGGACCAGGTCTTGCGGCTCAAGGCTGTCCTTGTCCAAGTTCAGCTTGCGGAAGCTGGGGCTTCGCCACGAGAAGACTTCCGAGGGTGGAGCCAGCGTCAGAAGTTCCTCGATTTCAGCCTCCGATAGGGGGTCTTTGAAGAAGTCCCGCTCCTCGAATTCCAGTCCATGCTGCGAGAGCAACTCTCTCGCCTTGCGGCAGGAGCTTCAACGCGCCCACCAGTAGTAGGTAATCTGCTGTGCCATGCTTTCTCCTTTTGCGATTGGTTGTTGTGTCAAATAAGGTCAGTTAGCCCGCTTCCTTGGCCATCGATTGAAGCTCGTACAGCTTGTTGATGGCCTCCAGGGGCGTCATGTTGGTCACGTCCAGCTTGAGAAGCTCCTCCACCAGCGGCGGCGTAACGGAAAAGAGCGGGATCTGCTGGTGGCTTTGCGACGGCGGGCCGGCGCCGTTTGACTGAGGCAGGGATTCCAGGGTCTCCAGGATCTCCCACGCCCTATGGACGACGGTTTGGGGGAGTCCCGCCAGCTGGGCCACGTGGACGCCGTAGCTTCTGTCGGCGCCGCCGGGAACGATGCGATGCAGGAACACCAACTGTCCGCCGCTTTCGCTGACGGCGACGGTGTGGTTCTGCACTCGCGGGAGGCTCTCGGCAAGCTGCGTAAGCTCGTGGTAGTGGGTGGCGAACAGGGTGCGGCAACCCATCTTCGGGTCGTTGTGGATGTGCTCCGCCACCGCCCTCGCGATGGACAACCCGTCGTAGGTGCTGGTGCCCCGTCCTATTTCGTCCAGAATCACCAGTGAGCGTTGGGTGGCCTGGTTCAGGATTGCCGCCGTCTCCACCATCTCCACCATGAAGGTGGACTGCCCGGCGGCCAAATCGTCCTGCAAGCCGACGCGGGTGAAGATGCGGTCCGCCATGCCTATGGTGGCGGAGTCGGCGGGTACGAAGCTGCCGATTTGCGCCATTAGGGTGATGAGCGCGGCCTGGCGGATGTAGGTGGACTTGCCGGACATGTTGGGGCCGGTGATGAGAAGAAGCTGAGATTCCTCCGACGATAGATGCAGGTCGTTGGGCACGAAGGCGCCGGCGGGCAGGATTCGCTCCGCCATCGGATGACGGCCGCCCTTGACTTCCAGAACGGGTTCTTCCACCAGGTTGGGTCGGACGTAGCCGTAGTTGTCGGCGGCTTCCGCAAAGGAGGTCAGGACGTCGGTGAGGGCGATGCCGTGGGCCAGTTCGAGAATTCCTTTTGCCTCTTGTCCGACTTGGGCGCAGATTCGCGAATAGAGGTCCTGCTCCAACCGCTGGATCCGTTCCTGGGCGTCCAGTATGCGCGCCTCGTAGCCCTTCAGCTCAGGAATGATGAACCGCTCCCCGTTGGTGAGGGTCTGCCGCCGTTCGTAACTGCTCGGCACTTGGTGGAGGTTCGTCTTCCTGACCTCGATGTAGTAGCCGAATACCCGGTTGTAGCCGACTTTCAGTGAGCGGATGCCGGTGGATTCCTTCTCCCGACGCTCCAGTCCGGCGATGAACCGGCGGGCCTCGCGCACCGAGGCGCGCAGTTCGTCCAGTTCCTCGGAGAACCCCTCCTTCAGCACTTCGCCGTCGCCGGGGCTGCCGGTGGCGTCTTCCTTCAATGCCCCCTCCAGCAGGTCTTCCAAATCGTAAAAGGAACGGAATCGCCCGTTGAGCCATCCCTCGGTTTCTTCCCCTTCTAGCAATGGCGAAATAGCCGAAGACGCGCGCAGGCTTTCCTTCAGGGCGAGCAGGTCGCGGGGGGGAGCCGACCCCAGCCGAACGCGGCTCATTATCCGCTCCAGGTCGGAGATTCGCGAGAGGTGGGAGCGAATTTCCTGCCTTCTCAACAGGTTGGAGTGGAAGTAAGCAGTGCCGTCCAGACGACGTTCAAGGTCGTCCATGTTGAGAAGCGGCTGGCCGATCCATCGGCGCAGGAGCCGCGCGCCCATCGCCGTGCGGGTGAAGTCCAGCGTTCCAAGGAGGGAGTGACCGCCTTCGCCCCAACGCCCGCCGTCGAAGAGTTCCAGGTTGCGCCGGCTCTGCGGGTCGAGCGTCATGTACTCCGTGACGGAGTAGGTCCTGAGGGAAGTTACCTGTCCCAAAATCTGCGATTGGGTTTCGCCCAGGTATCCCAGAATCGCGCCCGCGCTGCCAACGGCAAGGGGCAAGTTGTCGCATCCGTAGGCTTCCAGGGTCAGCGCTCCGAAATGGGACAGCAGAACTTCCCTGGCTCTGGAAGCGATGAACTCTTTGGGTGGAAGTGGCACGGACATGTCTACGTTCAATTCCGTGAAGTCGTCGCCGCCTTCGGGGACGAGAAGCTCGGCGGGGGAGAGACGATTTATCTCCGAGGGCAGATGACTCAGAGGCAGCTGCGCTACGGCGAACTCCCCCGTCGTGATGTCGATGTACGCCAAGCCCGCCTCCGCGCCTTCCACCTGCAGGGCGGCCAGGTAGTTGTTGGATTCCTGCTCCAGCATTGCGGGTTCAACCACCGTGCCGGGGGTGACGACGCGCACCACGTTTCTATCGACTATGCCCTTGGAGGCGGCGGGATCGCTCAACTGCTCGCAGATGGCTACCCGGTGGCCGGCTTCGATGAGCTTCGCCAGGTAGGATTCAACGGAATGGGCGGGAATGCCGGCCATTGGAACCCGGACGCCCTTCCCCATGCTTCGCGACGTGAGGACGATGTCGAGAACCTGGGCGGCGAGCTTGGCGTCGTCGTCGAAGGTCTCGTAGAAGTCGCCGAGGCGAAATAGAAGGATGGCGTTGGGATAACGCTGCTTGATGCTGAGGTATTGGCGGCGAATGGGAGTCAATGGAATTCTTCCTGTCTGTAGTGGCATTGTACCTGAAAGAGAAGAGGAGGGAAACGCCCGGCCCGTGAAAATTGACTTTCGGAGAAATGCGTACCTATAATGCGGCATTCTCAACAGGCGCGCGCGCCTTCAGACTGCTGTTGTTTCGAGGCTTTGCATTCGAGAGCCGAAGTCAGCATTACTAGCATATAGGAGGTAACCCATGGAAATAGTCTTTTTGATGGTATTGCCCGCAACTCTTTGGGCCCAATCCTGGTATTTCCTGGACCTGTACAACAACACGAAGACCCTTGGAGTGATGGCCGCGGCGGCGGCGATAATTCTGGGGGGAATGGTGATTTTCACGGGAGGGAGCTTCACCGCCCTGATTGGCGGGCCGCCGGAAGTGGCCGACGTGGGCGCCGTCCTTTCAACCTTCATAGCCCTCTGGGTTGTCTACCTCGCCATGCTGGCGGGGGTTCACCTGGGAGGGTTCGACGAGCGGACGCTGGGGCTTTACTCCCTGTTCCTCTCGGTGGTTTCCATCATCTACACGGTCTACTTCTTCGCGGGAGGGGAGATTCTTGGCGGCGCCCAGGTCGGCTACCTGATGCACTGGCCGCTGGCCATCGTGTCGGCGATGCTGGCGGTGTTCGCGCTGCTGGTCTTCTTCCACCTGGCGCCGCCCTATCCGAGGCTGCGGTACGTCACAGGCTGGTACACGCTGGTAATTTCCATCGTGACCACCATCCTGGCCGGCCTCATTCTTCTCGGAGTTTCCGTCTACTAACGACGTTGCCCGGAACTACGGGCATGGAAGCGGCAGCAGTTTGACATAAGCGAAGGGGCCTCCAAAGTTGGAGGCCCCTTCCTGGCGTGCGACGAGTCTTGCGCTACTGCTTCCAGAAGCGCTCTTCCTTGACGTTGAAGCCTTTGGGGCCCAGCCGCTCCTTCACGTCTTCAATCATGCCGGGATGTCCGCAGGCGTAGACCAGCGTGGAAGCAGGCTCCAGCCCCAGCTTCGCTATCTGATCTTCGACGATTTCGTTCGCGCGGCCTGAGGCGCCCGTCCAGCCGTCGTTCTTCGCTTCGCCGGGGCGGCTTACCGTTGGGATGAACGTGACGGTGTCGGGATGGTCGGCCTGCATCTCCTCCAACTCTTTATCGTAGACGAATTCGTCCTGGTAGCTGGCCCCTTCCAGCACGTAGAAGCGGTGTCCCTCGCCCTGGCGGTGGAAGTAGCTTCTGAGCATGCTGATGAAGGGCGCGACGCCGGTGACGGTGGCGACCATGAGGTGGGAGTTGTACTTTTCGTCCAGGGTGAAGATGCCCTTGCACCGGGGACGAATGGTCATGGTGTCGCCCTCCTTCATCTTCCACATCAGGGGAGTCAGCGCGCCGTCGGGATAGGGCACTAGCTCCACGAAGATCTCCAGGTCTTCTTCGTGGGGAGCCGAGACGATGGAGTAGGCCCGTTCGATGCCTTCCAGTCCCAGGGTGCAGTATTGGCCGGGCTTGAACGGCATTGCCGATTCCGGCCTCATCTTGATTATCATCAGGTCTTCGGTGATGTCCTTCCGCTCCACCAGAGCGGCTGTGGGCAGGCTTACCTGTCTGCGCGCCATAACGTCCTCTTCGGTTCTAGATTCCCCCGATGGTGTTGGTGTTTACGATTCTACCTTGACGAGCCGGGCTGCGGCGATGTTCAACCCGGCAATCTGCGACATGGGGTCCGGGGATTGGCTAGCCTCTACTTCGACCATTAGCTGACCGAATAGCTGGGTGGAGGATACCACGCCCCGCTGAAGCCCATCTTTGAAGGCGACTCTTCCCTGGAGGTTGAAGCCGTTGGTCTCCAGTTGCACTTTCACCAAGTCGCCCTCGCGGAGGCCCAGAATCCGGCCGTCGTCCCTGTGCAGTTCGATTATCTCCTCTCGCTCAATGCGGTTGGATAGTCCCTTGACGACGGTCATCTCCCTTTCGGACTGGAGGAGTACCCTTCCGGGAGCGAATAGCAGAGGGAAAGCCGCATCCTCAGCCAGTTCGGTCTTGCGATAGCCGGGTATGGGAATCCGCGGCTTGGCGCCCTCGAAGCCGTTGGCGAAGAGAATCTCCACGCCGGAGCTTTCGGCGTCGGGGCAGGGCCACTGGATGCCGTGATACTCCTTGTCGGAGTAGAGCACCTGGGTTGGGAGCGGGTTGCCCACGTCGGGCCGGAAGACCAGCTTCCCCTCGTCCTCGAGTCTACGATGGCTGACGCCGCCGTATATCGGTGAGACGCGGGCTATTTCGTCCATAACCGCGGCGGTGTCGGGGAAATCGAAGCCCTTTGCGCCCATGCGCTGCGCCAACTGGCAGATTGCCCATGACTCCGGCTTGGCGTCGGTGTTCTTGGGGGATATTATGGGCCTCACCGACTGGATGCGGCGTTCCAGATTTGTGTACGTCCCGGTCTTCTCGGCGAAGGTGCTGCGGGGCAGGACAACGTCCGCCCGTTGAGCGGCGGCGCCGAGGAAGGTGTCCTGGACGACGAGGAAGTCAAGGGCTTCCAGCGCGGCAATGGCGTCTGCGCCTGGATTCGGCAGGTCGCCAACAAGGAATAGGGCTTTGACTTGACCGGTCCGGAGAATATCACGTTGGCCCAATCCCGATGCATTCGGAATTTCCGTGGGCCATTCTTGCTCTATGCGCTCTCGTGCTTCGTCATCGTCAAGGGAAGCGAATCCGGGAAGGTGGGTGGGAACGCAGCCGACGTCCCACGCGCCCTGGCTGTTGGCGCCGGGCTTTAGCGGGTAGATGCCGGCGGCGGGCTTGCCCACGCTGCCCGTCAGCAGGGAGAGGGCAGTGAGGGCGTAGACGCAATCCTTGTGCAGCGTATCCGGCACGTTGTCCATGCCGTAAACGATGGAGGAGGGGTCGGCGGGCCCGTAGATTCGGATGGCGGCGTCGATCATATCCTTGGAGATGCCCGTTTGCGCCGAAATCTCCGCCATCTCCAGCGACGCCATTGCTTCACGTAAGTCGTCCAGGCCGTCGCAGTTTTCGTACAGCCACTCGCGGCGCTCCAATCCCTGATGCAGCAGCGACTTGACCAGTCCGTTCAGCAGCAGAAGCTCGGTGCCGGGCTTGGGCCGCAGCCACAAGTCGGCGTACCGGGTTAGCTCAACCTCGCGGGGGTCGATGACGATGAGCTTCGCGCCTTCCTTGACGGCCCGCTTGATGGGCACTGCCGCCACGTTGTGCTCCTCGGTGACGTTGGCGTTGAAGACGAGGATGCATTCCGCGTTCTCCAAGTCCCAGATGGGATTGGTGGCTGCGCCGAAGCCCAAGACTTCGTGGAGGGCCTTCACCGCTTCCGGCTGGGTGTTGGACGTGTAGTCCACGTTGTTGCTGCTCATCACGACGCGGGAGAATTTCTGGGCTAGGTAGTGTTCCTCGTTGGCGCTGTCCGACGCCGATAGCATGGCGAAGGAATCGCCTCGGTATTCGCTTAGTCGCTCTGCGACGTATTCCAGGGCTTCGTCCCAGGTGGCTTTCTCCAGTGAGCCGTTACGCCTGATGAGGGGAGTCTTCAGACGCTTCTTGTCGTTGACGAAGTCCAAGCCGAACTTGCCCTTGAAGCAGCCTTGCCCCCGATTGGCGGGAGAGCTGATTTCCGGCACGGAGCGGACGACTTTCTCGAAGCGGTTCACTTCGAGATTAAGCTGGCAGCCGACGGGGCAGTGGGGGCAGATGGTGCGCTCTACCTGCTGCGCCTTCTCCCACTTGTGGTCGCTCTCCACCAGTGCTCCGACGGGGCAAACGTCCAGGCAGGCGCCGCAGAACTCGCAGCCGGATTCGAGGAGGGACGTGCCGGCGGAAGTGCCGACTAAGGCTTGTCCGGCGCGTTCGGTGAAGGTGATGGCATTGTCGCCGCGTACTTCTTCGCAGATGCGGACGCAGCGTCCGCACACGATGCAAAGGTTGTAGTCCCGGTCGTAGAAGGGATCGCCCGTCTCCACGGGCAGGTCGCGGTACTTGTACTCCAGCGGCGATTCCATCTCCATGCCAAGATAGCGGACGGTGTCCTTGAGCTCGCAGCGCTCGTTCTTGGGGCAGGTGACGCATCGGTCGTTGACGGACACGTGGCGCAGGCAAACATCCTGCGGGCCGCACAGGTCCACCCGGTGGCAGGTCAGGCACCCGTGGGGATGGTCGGCAATCAGCAGTTCCATCACGTCCCTGCGAAGCTCGTGCACCTGGCTGCTGTTGTTCCGCACCTTCATGCCTTCGGCGACGGGCAGGGTGCACGACGCCGGAAAGCCGCGTCCGTTCTCCACCTCGACGACGCACATTCGGCAGGCGGCGAAGGGCTTCATGCCGGGGTGATAGCAGAGGTAGGGGATGTAGATGCCCGCCTCTATGGCGGCTTCCAGCACCGTCTGGTCGCGGCGCGCCTTGACCTCTACGCCGTCGATGGTGATGGTTACGCGGTCTTCGGCCATCGGGTTACCTCCGTACGCGGGTGGGGGAATGCCACAGGCCAGGGCAGGTTCCCGTGGGGCAAACTTTGTCATTCAAGTGTTGGTCGAATTCTTCCCGGAAATAGCGCACCGCCGAGGACACGGGATTGAATCCCAGCTGCCCGTGGCCGCATAGGGACCCGGCCTGCATACTGCGCCCTACGCGGCCCATGAGGGCCATGTCTTCGGGAGTGCTGTCCATCCGACAGATGCGCTCCAGCACCTCCAGCAGGTGGGTCATTCCGGTGCGGCAGGGGAAGCACTTGCCGCAGGACTCGTACTGGCAGAAGGCGATTAACGCGCGGGTAAGGTCTACGACGCAGGCGTCTTCGCTGGCGGCGATGAGTCCGCCGGAACCCAGAATCGCCCCCGCCTTTGACATGGCGTCGAAGTCGAGGGCAATGTCCAAGTCGTCGGCGCTGAGGACGCCGCCGAGAGGCCCGCCGGTCTGCAATAGCTTGAGATCTTTGCCGTCTGGGACGCCGCCGCCCATCTGCTCAACCACTTGCCGCAGGGTCATGCCCATCGGCACCTCGGCCATGCCGGTGTAGGCCAGGTCTCCCGAGAGGCAGAGGATGGCGGTGCCGGTGCTGCGGTCCTGACCGATTCCGGCGAACCACTGGCCGCCGTTGAGGACAATCTGGGGAACGTAGGCGAGGGTCTTCACGTTGTTGATGTTGCTTGGCTTGCCGAACAGCCCTATCTGGGCAGGGAAGGGCGGACGGAAGCGAGGCATCGCCCTCTTGCCCTCGATGGACTCCATCAGGGCGGTTTCCTCGCCGGCGACGTAGGAGTCGCCGGTGAGGGAAACTTCCATGTCGAAGCAGAAGTTGGAGCCGAAGATGTTGCGTCCCAGGATACCCAACTGTTTCGCCTGCTCGATGGCGCGCCAGGTGCGGTCGATAGGCCCGTCGTGTCCGTGGCGGATGAAGACGTAGCCCATAGTCGCGCCGGTGGCGTAGCCCGCCAGGATTACGCCTTCTATGAGGCTGTGGGGGTCGCTTTCCAGGATGCCTTTGTCGTTGAAGGCGCCGGGGTCGCCTTCCTCGCAGTTGACGAGGATGTACTTGACGGGGCTGTTGGCGCCGGCGAGGAAGTTCCACTTCATCCCCGTTGGGAAAGCCGCGCCTCCCCTACCCCTCAGTCCGGAATCGCTGACCTCCTGCCGCACCTCGTCCGGCGTCATCTCAGTCAGCGCCTTGTGCAGGGCCGCGTAGCCGTCGTTGGCCACGTACTGGTGGATGTCCATTGGGTCAACCTGTCCGGCGTTGCGAAGGGCGATGCGGCGCTGCGGCTTCATCATCGGATGGTCCCACAGGGAAGGGATGCTGCCGTTCAGGTGATTGCCCACGGCGCCGAGGGCTGCATCGGCCAGAGGTTGTCCTTCCAGCAGGTGTTCATCGACGATGCGGGTTGCCAATTCGGGCGTCACGTTGCGGTAGACGACGCGGGAGCCGTCAGGCATTGACACGTCCACCAGCGGCTCGGCGAAGCAGGGGCCGAGGCATCCGACCTCGCTGACCATTGCGCTGACGCGCTTCTGGTCCATCCGCTCGACGAGCGCGGCGATAACGGCGTCGGCTCCCGCGGCCTTGCCGCAGAGAGCGGCGCCAATTCTAATCCAGGGACGGGTTCCCGATGTCAGCCCCCGCCACCGGTCAAGGCCCTGCTCCCTGATTTCTTCGAAGCTAGGAGGCAACGTCGTCCTCCGGGGAAAGCCCGTTCCTGAGTCCGTTGAGAACTTGACGCGCCTCATCCGGCGTCATTCTGCCCATCAGATGATGATCGACGCTGATTACGGGCCCGTTGGCGCAAGCCCCGAGACAGGTGTTGAAGCGAAGGCTCACGTTGCCGTCCCTGGTTGAGCCTTCCTCCTCGATACCCAGGGTCTGCATGACCTCACGGATGACGGGCATGACGCCCTTGACGTGGCAGGTGGGGCCCCAGCACACCTCCACCCTGTGACGACCCGGTGGCTGAAACTGGAAGTTCGTGTAGAAGGACGCCACGCCCCAAACGTCGTTGATGGTGGAGCCGGTGACGCGGGCCACCTCCTCGGCGGCCTCCGGTGGGATATAGCCCAACTCGTCCTCCACTGCCAACAGGCATGAAAGGACGGTTACGGTTTCGGGCTTCTGCTCCCTGATGGCTTGGGCGGCCCGTTGTCTCAGAACGCCGGAATTTGCGGTCACGCAATCTCCAATTTCGCTAATTTACATATCGCTGGAATGGTAGCACAGCCCTAAGCAAGGTTCAATTGGCGCAAAATCGGCTGAGTGAGTCCATACGCTTCATGTCTGAGACGATACAGCCTGGGGCTTGCTGCTATTCTCCGTGGTCTTGCAGCGCCAGCCGGGCGACCTTCCGTCCCAGCTTGACGCTGTAGTTGGTGCCCCTGTCCTCAGGGTAGATCTGGGTGGTGTTGGCGAGGTACAACCCCGGTATGGGCGTCCGCAGGTCCGGTATCTGCTGTCCGTAGTTGACGCCGATGATGGGCTGTGCCGCGTCTACCTTGTGATGATGGTAGTCCACAATCCAGGAACGGTCGAAGTTGGGATTCACGCTGGAGAGGTGGGGGAGGTATTCTTCAAGAAGCTCGTCCGGCGTCATCTGGTAGATGGGTTCGTCGGTGGCGGGGTAGTTGGTGAGGTAGACGACGTGGTTGCCGCCGTAGAGATCGGGGGAGACGAAGTTCGTTTGCTCGATGATGCCGACGAAGGGGATGGAGCGGTCGGCGATGTTGAGCCAGTATTTTTCGGTTAGCGGGCGGTCCAGGACGAGGATGGCGAGCACCGCGGACAGATAGGTTACGTCGGCCAGACGGCGCTTATAGTCGTCCGGCAGCATGGGGGCAAGGCGGGTGAATACGTAGGAAGGAGTCGTGGCGATGACGGCGTCGTAGCGTCTGGTCTCCGGTTCGCCGCCGCGAGTCTGGACCTCCAGCCCCACGGCGCGCCCGTCTTCTACGATGACGCGTCTTACGCCGGTGGAGAGGCGCACGTCGCCGCCCATGCGCTTGATTTCCCGGTCGAGGGCGTCGAATATCTCGCCGAAGCTGCCCATCGGATAGCCCAGCTTCTCCTTCTCCCAGATGCGCTCCCTGGAGGCTACCCGCAGGTAGATCTTGCCCCACAGCCAGGCCATGCTGACCTTGTCGTAGTGGCGGCCGAACTTGCCGCGCAGCATCGGCTCCCAGATGACTTCGTAAGGACGGCGACCGACGCGCTTCTGAAGCCATTCAAGGGCGGTAACGTCTTCAAATCGCTGCCAATTCTTGGTCTTTTGCAGGTAAAGGGTCACGAGACCCAGACGGACTCTGTCGATGAAACTGAGGGGAGTGAAGGTGAGCAGGTCTTTGGGGGAGGCGAAGTTCCAGATTTTGCCGCCGTGGTAGAGGCCGACTTTGGATTCGATCCAGTGGAGCTTGGGGCCTAGTCCAAGCTGATGGATTAGGTCCACGATGTCCGTGTCGCTCCTGAACAGGTGGTGATAGCCCTTCTCCAGCAGGCCGCCGCCCACTTCGAAGGTTGAGGCCTGACCACCCAGGAAGGGGGCGACTTCGAAGACTTCCAGCTTGTGACCTTCGAGGCATAGGTCGTAGGCGGCTGCAAGGCCCAGGGCGCCTCCGCCGATAATGGCTACCTTCACCGTTCCTCCTGAATCGAGGCCAACTGCTCAGACTTTTCCGCGGCTCAGGCGGGGATAGTCTTTGTCTTCCCGCCGCATGAGGCGGGAGAGGGAGATGTTGCCGAACCAGAGATAGAGGAGTCCCAACACGGTTACGGGGAGAAGGGCCGTTACGTGCACGAGGACGGCGTAGGCTCCGGCGACGCCCTCGCCGCCGCCGATCCCGCCGCCGAGACCCACGAGGGCAAGGGCCGCGACGGCCGGAGCCTCGAAGGTGCCCAACGAACCGGGGGAGGAGGGTATGGACGTGGCCAGGTTGGACACCGCCGTCACAAGAATCACCACCGGTATGACCATCGCGGCGGGTTCGAAATAGCTGGGAAGGTCGAAGGAGAGGGCGACGACGAGGTACATGCTTCCTTCCAGAAGCCAAACGGGTAGAGAGAGGAGGAACAGTCCCAGGTGCCGGCGCGGTTCGCGCAGTACGGAGAGTCCTTCTACGAAAAATGCAATGAGTTCGCGCGCCTTGGGTCGCAAGGGCTTGGGCAGCAGGTTCGCCAGCCTTTCGATGAAGCCGCTGAATCCCGGCTTGAGGGCGATGAGGGTAAGAACGACGATGGCGCCGATGAACACGAGGGCGGTTATGCCGCCTACGATGGCCCAGGTTACTTCCGAAGTTGTTCCAGAGCCGTCAACTATCCCGCCAAAGATGAGAAAAGGTACGGCCAACGCCACCAGGAAAAGCAGGGTCAGGCCGTCGTAGACTCTCTCAACCAGAACCGTCGCCAAGCCGGTGCTGGCGCTCAAGCCCTCCCGTCGACCAAGATAGTAGGCCCTTGCAATCTCGCCTAGACGGGCGGGCAGCAGGTTGTTCGCCATGTATCCCACCGTGACGACGGGGAACAGGCGGGCGACGGGAATGCGGCTTACCGGAGTCAGCAGGAACTGCCATCGAATCGACCGGAAGAAGAGGGCCACGAAGTATAGAACGATGGCGGGAAGGATGAAGCGGTATTTGGCGGATGCCAGCGCATTGCCCATCTCCCCCAAGTCTACGATGAAGAAGAAGAGGAGGAGGAAGGCGAGGCTGACTGCCATGCCCAGGAGAAAGCGGCGGCTGATTAACAATTTTTTCTCACTTGGTCAATCGCGCTTCACGTGAGTAATCCCGTAAAAGTATAGCTTGGATTGGGCGTCATGTCTTTATGTCGGGGCGCGCCGACTTCGGGTTTACGGGTCTCTGGGGCGGTAGTTGTAGAATTTAGAGTCCCACCACTCTTCATCGATGTGGCGGTAGAGGATGTAGTCGAGGGCGTCCTTCCAGGTGGAGCGACGGGGAGCCATGTTGGCGGCGAACTTGGCGTCCCGCCACAATTCCTGGAAGATGTTCTCCTCCTTGCGCCGCTCCCCGGGCCGGCGGTACACCTCCGGGAACCAGAGGAGTTCGTTGTAGGAGCCTTCCCGCTTGTAGTCGGTGAGATGGGTGTGGAACTTGTACCCGTTCTCGTCGAGAAGCAGCAAGCCCGCCGCGGAAGGCGGGGCCGTTATGTCCTGGCAGCCTGGCTTGCTTCCGTAACACCGGTACTTGACGAACTCGTCGCTTCGCACGTACCAGTTGAGGGGATACCAGAGTTCGTAGTCCACGTGTAGCTGCGCTTCCGGGTCTTGCAGATAAGGCTGGTCGCGGAGATCGTTGGCCACCTGGCGAAGCTCCGCGCTTGCGCCCGCGTACACAATCATTTCCACGGTTTCGTCGTCGTTTACCCAACCGGCGCGGAGGGCGACGAAGGCGGTGAATCCAAGCAGCAGGACGGCGACGCCGAGGCCGCCGAGGGCGAGACCCTTTCGGACGCCCAGCTTGTCCAGAATGGCGCTGAATATCAGGACAAGGGCCACCACTACGCCCAGGCTCACCCATCCGGCGAGGGTATTGACGCCTTCCGCGTCCAATAATCTCAGCGACAGATTTACGAGGGCCGCCAGCAGCAGGGGCCCGACGAGGATGACCGCGCCGTTCATGCTGGGAACGAGCCTTCGCCACGGCAGGCGTTCCAGGGCTTCGCCCAGGAACTTGGCTGACAGGATGATGAATGGCACCGTGATGTTGACCAGCAGCCAGGGCATCTTTTCGCTGGCGACGGTGTAGGCTCCGAAGGTGACTACGGCCCAGAATACGAGGAAGAGGGATAGGGGGCTTCGCTTTCTCAGGTAGTAGATGATGGCGACAACGCCCACCAACAGGGGGAGGAATTCGTACACGGAGCCGATGAGCAGGTAGTAGTACCAGGGCTGGTTGCCGCGGGCCACTTCCTGCTGGGCGAGCCAGTAGCCCAGGCCCTGCCAGACGCCGGTGAAGGCGCCGCCGAAGCGGGAGCACACCGATTCGACGGTGTCGTTGAGGGCCGCGGGACATTCGGTGAAGGGGCGACCGAATGCGCCGAAGACGGCGGTGTAGAAGAAAAGCCAGACGGTGTAGAAGATGCCGGCGCAGAGGAGCCAAACCCGCCACCTCCACATAAGCCCGATAGCCACCGATACAGCGGACACCAGGAATAGCGCGACGCCGGCGATGAGGTAGTTCCTGGCGATTTCCAGTTCGGTCATCGACATGGCGGCGTAGAGCAGGGCGAAGGCGGCCACTGTGAAGAAGAAGGCCAGCGCCCATCTGACGCTGTAGCGGGCGAGATAGAGGGAGGCGAGGGCGAGGACGGCTATCAGGCCGCGGATGACGTGGTGGAAGAATCCGAGATCGGCGAAGACGCCAAGGTTGACGAAGGGTTCGCCCCAGAGGGGCAGGCCGGTGGGATTCGAGGTGTCGCCGCCGGAATAGGCAAGAACCAGACTCTCGCCGAACAATCCCTGGAAGGCAGAAACCAAGGCGGTCCATTGGGGGAGGGTCAGGGTTATCAGGAGAAGCAGGAACACACCCGGGCGGGTGAGGCTCGACAGGCTGAACCGGGACATGGCGCCGGATCGCAAGTCGTTTACGGCGAGTACAAACAGGAAGAGGCCGAAGATTGCGACGATGATGTAGGCGGTCTCCTTGGAGGCGAAGGCCAGCGCGAGGACCGCCGAGGCCATGTAAAGATAGCGGTTCTTGCCTTCCTGGATGTATCGCCACATGAGGATGACCAGGCCCAGAGCGAAAACGGCCATGTAGATGTCGTTGCGGGAGTAGCGGCTGAAGTAGAAGAGGGCGGGAGAGAAGGCCAGCATGATGGCCGCTATAAGCGCCCCGGCGCGACCGATGTAGTCGCGGAAGAAGAAGGGAAGTCCCACCAGGATTACGCCGAAAATGACGTAGGTGATGCGGACGGTGTAGTCGCTGTCCCAGAAAATGGCGAACACGGCGGAATTGAGGAAGAATTGCAGGGGGCCGTGAATCCAAGGCTCGTGGCGATAGCCGTCGCCGACGAAAAGCTGCCAGCTGTAGTAGGCGTGAAGGCCCTCGTCGTAGTGGATGGGGCGTCCTCCCAAGTCCCAGAGTCGCAGGGCCAGGGCCAGAAGCATGACGGCGCCAAAGGCGGCCATATAGGGAGAAATTCCTATCTTCTCCAGAGGTTCCAGGACTCGTCGGGTGCGGCGAATAAGGGAATCGGCAGCGGTATTCATCAGGATTCAGACTTCCTCTCGAATACAACTACGTCGCCGCTTCTGAAATATACCTGCATGGATTGCAGAAACTTCTCCTCGTCAATCGGGCCGTATTTGGCCCGTTCTCTGGCCCCAAGGTATACGTAGCGAACGTCGTATTTGTCAAGGAGGGCCGCGAGTTCCGTGGGATTGTTTGACTGATAGATGGCGGTCACGTCTTCTTCGCGTCCGGCAAGGGGCAAGTGGGAGCCACGCCATTGGGCCTCGTGTCCCGGCCAGTTCAGGATGGAAGGCAGGCCCGTGCTGGAGGCGACGCGTCCGAATTCCGAGTATGACGAGCCTACGGCCTCGACCAGGACGCCTCCGGGGGCGTGGTCGCGGAGTTGAAGGATGGCTTCGTATTCGTCCGGGGCGCTTTTCTTGATGAAGGCCAATCCGTCCAACGTAGGGGGATCGTCAGAGGCTTGGATTCTGTCCAACGCTGCTCCCACGGGATAGTAGAGGGAACATAAGACGAGAACCGAAATCAGTCCAACCCATGCGTAGTCTGCGACTTTCAGGGCGGGGAATTTCGGCAGCGGCTGGGAGAACCAGTAGTAGACGCCAAAGGCGGAGGCGACTGCGAGCAGCAGCCAGGACTGGTAGTAGAGTTTGAAGACGGTGTTCATCCGCAGTGGGAAGAAATCTTCCACGTAGAAAAGCTCTGCGCCCATGAGGAGATAGAATCCGAGGGCGGCGAGGGTCAGGGTGAAAACCAGGGGCGTCGGGCCGGTTCGGGCGCGAGCAAGGGTGCTGTAGACGGCGAGGCCGATGACGGCCAAAATGGGAAGCAGCTTTGCCAGACGGGAGCCGACAAGGGTCAGGGCAGAATAGAGGCCGTTGTCGAAGGTCTCCAGGGGTAGGACTATCACCGCCCATATCAGAAACGGAAGCGCCGTTATTGCCAGGGTGAGGGAGACGAAAGAGTCTGTCCTTCGTCCGGTTGAAGGCAGGCTTGAAAGCTGCCGGATTAGCACGGCGGCGGCAATGGCGAGGAACAGCCCCCAGATGAGCAGGAAGTGGAGGGGGCGGGTGCTCACCTCCCGGAGGGGCACGATGCCGGCGGCCTGGCTCTCCAGGTTGAGGTAGAAGGGCAGGAAGAGGACCACGGCAGCGGCAAGAATCGCAAGTCCGACGATTGCGACGCCGAGCGTGGCTGAACCAAGTCCGGCGTCTGTATGGCGCAGTCCTGTCAAGAGAAGTATGGCGAGAAAAAGCGTACTGAGGGTGGGGATGTCCCAGGTGTTGATGAATCCCAGCGCGCCTACGGATAGGGCGATGGTCGCGCACTCCCACGGATTTCGACGAAGCCAACCCAAACCGGGCGGCGTCTTGGATAGAAGCACGTTCAACAGCAATCCCAACGCTAGAGCGATGAAGGGCAGGGCCATCACGTGGGCGTGGAGGTCGCCCAGAAGGAAGCTGAAGAAGGGGAACTCGGTGATGGTGTAGTCCAGGCTTCTGCCGTTCACCACGGTGTCGATGACGCGGGTGTCGCGCCACCACCAGTTGAACTGGTCGGGGAAGAATCCGCCGCCTCCGATGGCTCTGAGGTCTTTTATGCCAATCCAGTCCCAGAAGGCGTATCCGCCCCAGCCTCTCGTCTGGAAGAAGTGGAGGATGCCCACCAAGTTGCTGATTATGCCGACGAAGACCGGCCCGGCCAGGGAGAACAAACCCGCCTTGAGACGGGAGGCTACGGTCAAGCGGATCAGGTTGTACATCAGCCCGTAGACGGCGACGGATGCCAAGGCGGAGATGAGGGCTATAGCCAGGTTGTAGGATACGTTGGATGGAAGGCCGGAAAGCTTCGTCAAGCCGCTCATGACCAGGTGGCCGAAGTGGTAGTAGTTGACGGGGTGGCCTGCCAGCCAGAAGTCCTCCGGCGGGTAGCCGGTTGCGCCAAGCAGGGCGTTGAGGAATCCGAAGTCCATAGGCTTTTCGGTGTGGTTGATGGCCGGAACCTGGGCTGCGATAAGCGTCCATCCGATGAGAACGGCGAGGAATACGGCTTCTGCGGCGAGCAGATGCCAGCGTTCGCGCTTCACGAATTCCCATAAGTCGCGCCGCTTTCGCCACGCAATCCAACCTGAGACGACTGCAAGGGCCAAGACCAAGGCCCAGACGGTAATTTGGGAATGGGGGGCCAATCCCACCAGTCCGACCAGCCAAAGGGCGTAGCTGATCAGGAGGATGCCCAGGACTTTGCTTAGGGTTGCGCCCCTATCGGGCAGACGCTTGAAGAGGGCGTAGGCAAGTGGGAAGGCGATTAAGCCGACAAGCTCCACCACCAGGAGCCAAATCAGGAAACTACTCACAGGTCATCCTATCAGGAGCCACATGGGGAATCTAGTCGGCGGGGGCCAGCAAAGCCTCCACGAACTCCCTGGGGTTGAAGGGGGCCATGTCGTCCACGCTCTCGCCGGTGCCGATGTAGTGGATGGGAAGACCCAACTCCCGGCTTATGGCCAGGACGATGCCGCCGCGAGCGGAGCCGTCGAGCTTGGCGAGGAAGACGCCGGTGCAGCCGAGGGCGTCGGTGAATGCCCGCGCCTGGCTTAAGCCGTTGTGTCCGGTGGTGGCGTCTAGGGCCAGCAGCACTTCGTGGGGTGCGGAAGGCTCCAGCCTGCGGATGACGGAGTGGATCTTCTTCGCCTCGGCCATGAGATTGGTCTTGGTGTGGAGACGGCCCGCGGTGTCGATTATGAGGGTGTCGGCGCCTCGCGCTCGCGCCGCCTGGAAGGAATCGTAGGCGACGGCGCCCGGGTCCGCGCCCTGGGAGTGGGCCACGACGTCGACGCCCACGCGTTCGCCCCAGATTTGAAGCTGGTCGATGGCGGCGGCGCGGAAGGTGTCGGCGGCGGCCAGGAGTACCTGGCGTCCTTCCTGCTTGTAGGCGTGGGCCAGCTTGGCGATGCTGGTGGTCTTGCCCACGCCGTTCACGCCTACGACGAGGATGACGTGGGGTGGCTTTGGGGAGGACGTTGGCTGATTGTTTGCGCCTTCGCTAGTGGCGTTCAGTAGGGCGACGAGTTCTTCCTTGAGGGCGGCGAAGACCTGTTCCGGCTCCTGGAGGGAATCTCTGCGGGTACGCCCTCTCAGGTCTTCGACAAGGTCAAGGGAGGTTTCTACGCCAACGTCACCTGAGATGAGAAGCTCCTCCAATTCCTCCCATAGGCTATCGTCCAGGCGGGAACGCTGAAAAACGTCGCGGATGCGCCCGAACAAACCGCGGCGGCTGCGTTTGACCGCCGATTCGGTCTTTGCCCTGGTTTCGCTGTCTTTCCTGCGTAGGAACTTGAGCATCACCCTTGTTCCTGGCCGGGAGCTTCTGAGGCGGCGAGGGACGTCAGAGCTTCTTGCGCCGCCTTGCGCTCTGCGTCAACCTTCCTACGGGCTACGCCGACGCCGGCGACGCGGTCTTCCAATAGAACCTCTACGGTGAAGGTGCGCCTGTGGTCAGGGCCACGTTTGTCTACCACGCGGTACTGAGGCAGCGGTTCGTGGCGGGCCTGGACCACTTCCTGAAGGTGGGACTTGGGGTCGAGAGGGGCGTGGCCCCTTTGCTCGGCTCGTTCAATCTCATGGGATAGCAGCTTCAGTATCAGATTCTTTGCGGCGTCGGGGCCTTGGTCGAGGTAAGTCGCGCCGATTAGGGCTTCCACCCCCGCCGCCAAGTTGGAGCTGCGTCGGCGACCACCGATGGCCTCTTCTCCACGGCCCATGAAGAGTTGGTCGCCCAGGTGGATGGACTCGCCAACGGCGGCGATGGTGCGCTCCTGGACGAGATGGGCGCGGAGTTTGGTCAGTTCGCCTTCGTGAAGAGTGGGAAAGCGGCGAAAGAGTTCCGACGCGGTTACGTACCCCAAAACGGCGTCGCCCAGAAATTCCAGACGTTGGTAGGATGCCCTGCCGGTTTCGGGATATTCGTTCAGGAATGAGGGGTGGGTGAGGGCTTCGACGAGCAAAGCGGGGCTGTCGAAAGACAGCCCCAACCTCTCTACTGCCCACTCTGCTTCGGACAACCCGCCCTCTGCGGCTACGCCGCGGGGGTGACTCCCGCCGGCCAGGGCGGCTGCGGGCGCTTGATCTCGCCGATGTTGACCCACTGGGACATCATCTTCACGAGGCTGTCGTACATCTCGCCCGCCTCGTCCTTTGACGGGTAGAACATCTTGAGAAACACGGAGCCGCCGTTGTCGAAGGCGAAGGTCGGCACGCCAAAGGCGCCGAACTTCTGGGTGGCTTCCGTGTGGCTCTCGCCAATGGTGGCGAGGATGGAGGGGTCTTTCATGTCCTCCTGAAGACGGCCCACGTCCAGCCCCGCGTCGCCGGCGATGCTCATCAACACGTCCGGGTCGTCCAGATTCTTCCTGTCCACGTGGCGGGCCTTGAGCAGGCCGTCATGGAAGGCGTCGTAGAGGCTGTCGCCCTGGCGCATGGCGGCGATGCCGGCGACGTGGGCCAGCATTCCCCGAACCTTCTCCTCGGCGGGGCGCTCCCACGCCTTCCAGTCCGGCCCTTCCTTGCTGTTGGCCTGGGCCAGAGCAAAGGGACGCCATCTGATGTTAAGCCTTTCGCCCTTGTCTTCTTCGACTCTTCGCAACCAGACCGTTGCGTTGTAGACGAAGGGTCAAGTGTAGTCGTAGAAAACCGTCATTTCTTCATTTGCCATAACGCCCTCCTTTGGTGAAATTCTAGCCAGCGAGAGGCGGAAAGTCAAAGAATCTTGCGTGAAACAAGGCGTTTAGTCGCTCCGTGATATAATGCGGTGGCGATGAAAACTTCGTCCATTTCAGTCTTGACCAATAGTCCGGTTGACGAATTTCAGCGTTCACTGAATGCGGATGCCGCGCGTCTATTGGAAGCGACTTTGTCGGAAGCCGAACAACGGGACGCCTCCTTGTATCTGGTGGGCGGGCCGGTGCGGGACCTGATGCTGCATCGGCGGTCGTGGGATCTGGACCTGGTGACGGAGGGCGACGTGGAGGCTTTGGCAACGGGGGTTGCCGAGGCTGTTGGGTCGAAGGCGGCGCTCCATCGGCGGTTCGGAACGGCTACGGTAAAATTTGAGGGGGCGCGGTTGGACCTGGCGACGGCGCGTAGGGAGACCTATGCCCGTCCGGGCGCGTTGCCGACGGTGATGTCGGGAACGATTGAGGAGGATCTTGGACGGCGGGATTTCACCATCAATGCGATGGCGTTGGGGCTTTCGGGGCGTCACAACGGGCAGCTATTAGACCCCAGCGGCGGGTTGGATGACCTGACCAAGGGCGTGGTGAGGGTCCTGCATCAGCGGAGCTTTGTTGACGACGCAACGCGCATCTTCAGGGCGGTTCGCTACGAGCAAAGATTGGGGTTTCGGCTGGAATCGGAAACGCGACGGCGACTTCTGGACGCTTTGGACGATGGGATGTTGGCGACGGTGAGCGCGGACAGGCTGCGCCATGAGATTGAGCTGATTCTGGCTGAAGATGTGCCGGTTCGCACCTTGCTGCGGGCTGGGGAGTTGGGCGTGTTGCACAGTCTTTACACACCTTTGAAAGAGGCGGAGTGGATTCGTGCTTTTGATGAGGAAGCTGAGTCGCTCACATTGGTTGCGGCTTTGGCGTATATGATGAGTACGGAGGGGGCACAGGCATTCGTCGCGCGGTTGAATATGCCGTCGGCATGGGCCGGAGCGGTGATGGGCATGACGCGGTTGGCGTCCGACGTGCCAAAGCTAAAAACCTCCGACCTGCCGCCTTCGATGCTGTATCGCACGTTGGAAGGCCGCCCGATGGCGAGCATCGACGCGCTAGCCCGACTGACACCGAAGGCTGTTTTGCGGGAGAGGCTGATCGATTATTCGGAGAATCTTCGGTTTGTGCAACCCATTCTGCGTGGCGGCGATTTAATCGCATTGGGAGCGACTCAAGGGCCTGTGGTGGGGGAGATTCTACGTCGCATTCGGGATGCACGTCTGGACGGGGAGGCGAGGACGGTGGAGGAGGAACGAGCGTTGGCCTTGCGTTATTTGGCGGATTTGCGGGCTTGAAGCTGGTGGTAGAAGGGAGTGGGCGGGTCGGATTCATGGAAGTTTCAAACCATTCGGGGGGACGAGAAAGAATGAGAGCAGTCTACATTGAAAGTCAGGGCGGGCCTGAGGTGTTGCAGTACGGGGAACGCCCCGAACCTTCGCCCAAGGCCGGGGAAGTGAAGGTGCGAGTGCGGGCGGCGGCGCTGAACCGACTGGACACGTATGTCAGAACCGGTCGGCGGGGGCAGCGTAGGAACTTCCCGCCGGCCCATATTCCGGGAGGCGATTCGGCTGGCGTGGTTGCGGAAGTCGGTTCCGATTCCTTGTCGCATCTGGTCGGTCGAAGGGTGGTTGTCAACCCACGGATTCCATGCGGGGCGTGCGACTTCTGCATTGGCGGAAGCGACGATCTTTGTCCCAGATTTCGGTTCCTCGGAAGCAACTGCGGGGGAAGCTACGCGGAGTTCGTATGCGTGCCTGCCAGCAACGTACATACCATAGCGGACGACGTCAGCTTCGAGACGGCGGCCGCTACGCCGACGGTGTATCTACCCACCTGGAATATACTCATTCGCAAGGCCCAGTTGAAGCCGTGGGAGACGGTTCTGGTTCTCTCCGCGTCGGCAGGGGTAGGCACTGCCGCCATTCAGGTGGCGAAATCCGTGGTTGGGGCGACTGTCATAACCACCACGAGCAGCGCGGAGAAGGCGGCTATGGCTAAGAAAATCGGCGCGGACCACGTGATTGACTACACCAGGGAGAGCATTTCCGAAAGGGTGAAGGAGCTTACGGGAGGGCGCGGCGTGGACGTGGTGATGGATCACGTGGGGGCGCAGTTCTTCGACGACGCGTTTAATTCCTTGAAGCGCGGCGGTCGATACGGCAATTGCGGGGTGACTTCCGGCTACGCGGCGAATCTCCAATTAGGGAGCTTGTTTACCAGGCAGGTTCAGGTTTTTGGCGTCTTCATGGGTTCCAGGGCGGACATGAGCCAGATTACGCAGATGCTGAATCAGGGGAGAATCCGGCCTGTCATCCACAGGGTATTTCTGCTGGAAGAGGCTGCCGAGGCGCACAGGGTTATGGAGGAGCGGAGCTTCTTCGGCAAGCTGGTGTTGAAGGTCTAGCCATTCCTCGTCGGAAGCAGTCGGGATATTCGAATCCCTAGGATTGTCGCAGGATACGCTCGACAAGCTGCTGAATGCGGAGAGCGGCCTCGAAGTTGGGGAGTCCATGGTGTTCGCCGCGAATCATAGCGGCTACGGCGTCCAGTTGAGTCGGGGCGTTGTCCCAGGCACCCAGAGAAACGGGTTCCCAGCGTTGGCCCTTCTTCGCCTCTAGGGTAGTCCAGTTGAGGATGCGGTAGGTTTGCTTGCTGCCGTGCAGAGTCCAGGTCAGGATGTCGTCTGGGACATCTCCCACGCTGCCTTCCAGGGTGACGGGGATGTTTCCGGTGCTCATCTGGGCGAATACGCGGGATTCGGAGAGGGAGGGGTCGTCGGGGTAGGCGACCATTGTGTTGTTGACGACGGGTACGCCGAGGAGCTTGCTGGTGAGGAAGGCGAAGTGGGAGAAGACCTCGCGGACGAAGCCGCCTTCCTTGCGGCGGGCGAGCCAACCGGCGGCGTTTCTCTGCCATCCACGGGGCCATTCGGCGAACCGGAGCTTGACCTCGACCTTCAGGGGATCGCCGATGATTCCGGTGGCGATGGCGTTTCTGAGGGCGCTGTAAATCGGGCCGGTGGCGTAGCTGAAGTTGACGGCGTTGGGCAGGCCGGAAAGCCTGGCGTCCTCTATCAGGCCGCGGGCTTCCTGCATATCGACGGCCAGGGGCTTTTCGCAAAGGATGGGCTTTCCCATCTCCAAAGCCAACTCGCAATACTCGACGTGGCTGGACGGCGGGGTGGCGACGTAGACCAGATTTATATCGTCGAAGGCAACCAACTCTTCGGCGCTCTGGGCAATCTGGATTTTGGGGTATGAGCTCCAGACGGTGTGGCACTGGAGCACGTTCGAGTCCCAGGCGTAGCGAACGTCGAATTCCGTGTGGCCGTTCATGGACTCCAGCATTCGCTGGCCCATTGTGCCGAGTCCGATGATTCCCACGTTTAAGGACAGATCGTGCTTGAAGACGGTGCGGACCATCCGCCATCTGCTGGATTGAGGTTGCGTCACGGCTAGCGGGACCTCCGCCATTCTTCGTATCTGGCCTGGAGGTCCGGCGGCAGGTCGCCGTGAACCTGGTTGACGGTGTAGCCATCCTCCAGCAGGGTGCGGGTGAAGGTTTCTTCGACCTCCTGGGCGATGGCGCCTTCGATGACTTCCTCGGCGATGGCCTGGGGGCAGACGACGACGCCGTCGTCGTCGCCGACGAGGAGGTCGCCGGGGTAGACGGTTACGTTGCCGCAATCAACGGCAAGCTGGACGTCGGCGGCCCAGTGTTCGGACATGTGGCCGTAGCCGTGGGGGGCGCGGACGAAGACGGGGAAGTCCTGGTCTCTCAGGTAGGGAACGTCGCGAATTGCGCCGTCGGTGACCAGGCCGGAAGCGCCAAGGTAGTGCATCCGGGCGACTAGTCTATCGCCGAAGATTCCGGCGTGGACGTTGCCGCGGGCGCTGACGACGAGGACATCCCCGGGGCCTACGGATTCGACGGCGACGTGCTCAGGGTATAGGTGGCGGGCTTCCATCGGGATGGGGAACATGGGGTGGTCTTCGCGGCGGGGCAGGTAGCGGAGGGTGTAGGCGCGGCCCGCGAATACGGAACCGGCTTTGAGGGGCAGGACGCCGGCCATGTATACGAACCGGAAGCCGCGCTTGTTGAGTTCCCAGGAGATGGTTGCGGAGCTTGCCTGCTTCGCCTTCTCCAGAAATTCGACGGAGAGGAATTTGGTGGGCGGTCTCAGGAGAGAGGAGTCCGTGTTTTGGGCGCTATCGTGGGTTTCCAAGGCGATGTTTACCTTTCTAATCTTGGCTGTCGTTGTGCTGTCCCCAGGCATCCCAGAAGGTTATTTCCGCGACGGGGCGGCGTTTGGTGGGGCCGTATCCGTCCCCCTCGGCGATGTATCCGATGGGCAGGAGGGCGGCGGTTTCCACGTTGTCGGGGATGCCCAGCAGGGTCTTTATTTCATCTTCGAATCCCTTGTGCAGGGTGGTGAGGGCGCTGCCAAGGCCCAGCCCGCGGGCGGCGAGGAGGATGTTCTGGACGGCGGGGTATATGGAAGCGCCGCGGCCCATTGAGGTGGGGCCGCCGTTGTGCTCGATGCAGGCGAGGATGAGGGCGGGAGCGCGGTGCATATTCTCCGCGAGATGAGTGGCGGACCTTCGCACCCTGGCGGCCAGAGGCGGCGGGGAGGATGATTTGGCGCCGTAGACCCGTTCCCAGGATTCGCGGTAGCAGCTGCCGATTCGCTTCTTCAATTCTTCGTCGCGGATGATGAGAAACTTCCAGGGCTGGCTGTTGCCGCCGCTGGGAGCCTTGACGGCGGCCTCTATTAGACGAAGGAGAGTTGCCTCGGGCACCGGGTCAGGCTTCAGATAGCGGACGGCCCGCTGGCTGTAGATGGCTTCGAATAGGCCGATGTCTTTGCTCATATCCTCACTTGGTTGCGATGTTTGTCGCGGCTGGCGTTCAGGTTCTTGTTTTCTCTCACGCCTCGGACGGAGGGAGGCCGAGGCCGTAATCGTTGGTGGCGTCGAGGGTACTCATAGTTTCGTGAACGAGGCGGCTCGTGTCAACGATAAATTGTCGATGTTCCAGGGCGTCTATCATTCCGTGCTTGGTCATAACGGCTACTGCGTAGGGCTTGCGGGGAAGATAGACGATGCCCGCGTCGCATTGAACGTTGTCCATGCCGCCGGGCTTGTTGGCTACGGGCACGCCTAGGGGAACGGCTTTGTTCAGGGGAGCGTCCTTGGGCTTCTTCAGGATTTCCAGGGTTTCCCTCGCCACGTAGGACGAGGGGCGGCCCTGTTGAAGGGCCATGAGCATGGCGACGCATTCGTCGGGGGTGGATACGTTCTCGCGGCTTTGGGCGATGGCGTCGGGGTCCTGCATCTTGCGTCGAAGGGTGGTTGCGGCGAGGCCGAGGTCGCGGATGAGATTGTTGGTTTCCTCCATGCCCGCTAAGTCGATGCACAAGTTAGTGGCGGTGTTGTCGGATAGGGCAATCATGAGCACGGCAAGGTTGTACATGGTGAGTTCAACGTGGCCCTGTAAGTGGCTGAGGATGCCGCTGCCTGGGACGCGCATTTCATCCGTAACTACTACCAGTCGGCGCATATCCAGTTCGCCCCGCTCCGCCTTGGCAAAGAGTTGGGCGAGGACGTGAATCTTGATGGTGGAGGCGGTGGGAAAAGGCTCGCTGCCGTTGATGGATATGCGGTTGGGGCCGCCAATTTCCTGGACGCAGGCGCCCGCGACGCCGGGGAAACTTTCGACCGCGTCATGAAGCTCGGATTCCAACTTTTGCCACATCAGTTGTTGGGACATGTTTGCAACCTTTCACAGGAGGAGCGTCAAGCGCGCCATCTATAGGAAAGATATTAGCACAAATAGATAGTCGAGGGACATACAAATAGGCGGATGTTGATATAATGCTTGTAGTCCAATCTGTTTTGGAGGATGCGTAATGGCGACGGCAGTTAGCGGCGGCACAGGATTCGTGGGGTCGAACATCGTGAGGATGCTTGCGGAAAGGGGGCATCGCGTGGTCTCTCTTGACATCGCGCCTCCCAACGAGATGGTGCGGAAGTATCTGAGGCCGTGGGAGAGCCGGATTGACTTCGTGGAGGTGGACATACTGGACACGGAGGCTTTGGACTCGGTGGCGGACAGCAGCGTGATGGCTGGAGTGGACAGGATTATTCACGCCGCGGTGTATACGTCTACGTTGCCGGAGACGGAGCGGGACGACGCCAAGCGAATCATCGACGTCAACGTGGGCTGCACGATCAACCTGCTGGAGATGGCGCGGGGGATTTCGGCCAAGCGGTTTCTGTACGTGAGTTCAGGAGGCGTGTATCGAGGACAGGGCGGGCCTGGAAAGGCTTTGACGGAGGATCTGCCGCTTCTGCCGAGTTCCTTCTATGGGGTGACGAAGTTTGCGTCGGAGGGCATAACGAAGCGGTACGGGGAGTTGCACGACCTGGAGACGGTTTCGGTGCGGCTTTCTTCTCCCTACGGGCCGATGGAGCGAGCAACGGACTATCGGCTCAAGATGGGGATGCTGTATGACTGGACGAGGAGCGTTGTGCGGGGCGAGCCGATACACGTGCCCGCGGAGGTCGGCGGGGGCGACTGGATGTTTGTCACGGACAAGGCGGAGGCGATAGCGACGGTTTCGGACGCGCCGACGTTGGAGCACGACATGTACAACATCACCCAGGGGGATCCGACGCCGCTTGAGGGTCTGATGGCCGCGTTCCGTCAGGCGGCGTCTTCGGTGGAGTTTGTCGGGCCGGGCGCGGAAGGCGGGAGCGTTCCGTGGGACCAAGGGCACATGGACGTGAGCCGGTTGTGGGGGTTGGGGTTCCGGCCCAGGTACGACATCGTCAGTGGGGTTGCGGAGTACATCAGGTGGAGGCGGGAGTTTCCGTTTTTGGATTGAGGGATGATTAAGAGTGAGTGACATGATTCCCAGAGCAAGCAACAACGTAGCAGGGGTGATAAGACATGGCTAGGGCAGACTTGGCTCATCCGAAAAATGCTGCCGGGCCTTGGTTCGTGGACACACGGTGTATTCGGTGCGACGCTGCACGGAACTGGGCCCCAGGATTGATTGACATGGATGCTGACGGGAGGTCGTTTGTGGCCTATCAGCCCGTTGGGGAAGAGCAAGAAGCTTTACTGTGGCGCGCAGCTGCGGGCTGTCCGACCAGGTCCATAGGGAATCACCAACAGACCAGGGAGCCTACAGGCGTGTTTCCGTATCAGATGACGCAGGGTGTGTTCGCGCTGGGAAACAATGCCCTTTCTTCCTTCGGCGCTCACTCGTATCTGGTGGCGAGGCCTGACGGCAACATGATGATAGACTCGCCACGGTTCAGTCGTCCACTGGCAGCGCGCGTTGACAAGTTAGGGGGCGTCGCTCACGTGCTTTTGACACACCGGGATGATGTAGCCGACGCCGCCCGTTGGGCGGAGCGGTATGGGGCCAGAGTCTGGATTGGCGATGCGGACTCGGACGCCGCGCCCTATGCAACGGACGTGACGGTAGGCTTAGATCCTACGGTAATTTCCCCGGGCGCGTTGTCAGTGCCCGCGCCGGGGCATACGGAGGGTCACGTGCTGTATCACATAGGCGACCGGTTGCTCTTTACGGGAGACACGCTCCACTGGAACCATCGCAGAGGGGAGTTTGATGTATTTCCTGAGCAGACCTTTTATTCGTGGACGGCGTTGTCGACTACGATGGACCGAATTGCGTCGTTGTCGGTAGAGTGGGTGTTTCCGGGACATGGGATGTGGCGCAGGGTGGAAATGGAAGAGTGGCGGCAACGGATGTCGGCCTTAGGCCCGGCCATGCGTCGAGTAGGACAGGCGGGATGGGCCGCGCTGCCGAACGCCGCCTATGGCTGGTATTGACGGGGTGGCAGGATAAGGACGGGTTCCAAACCCGTCCCCCTCCACCTAGCCCTCCAGGTTGTACATTTCGAGGGCGTTGTCGCGCAGGATGGCCTTCTTGTCGGCCTCGGAGAGGTCGGTGCGTTCCCAGATGCTGTAGAGGCTTTCGGGGTATTCGTGGTCCCAGTGGGGCCAGTCGGAGGCGTAGAAGAGGCGGTTGCTGCCCATGAGCCGTATGACGTCGGGGATGAGCTTTTCGCTGGGTTCGGCGTGGATGAAGACGTTGCCGCTTTTGATGTACTCGCTGGGTTCCTTCTTGCAGTTGGGGGTCTCGAACCAGCCGCGCTTCTCCCACTCTTCGTCCATGCGGTCGAGCATTCCGGGCACCCAGCTGCAACCGCCTTCCAGGTAGCCTACCTTGAGGTTGGGGAACTTTTCGAAGACGCCTTCGTAGGTCATGTGCATCATCTGAATCATGTTGGAGACGGGGAATCCGATGGTGTGGCTCTGGATGAATTTGGTGTAGTTATTGTATTCGGAGGTGGCGTGACCGCCGTGGACGGCTATGGTCGTGCCAAGGCGTTCGGCTTCGGCGTATAGGGCGTCGAAGCGTCGGTCGCCCAGAAGTCCGGCGCCGGTGGCTCCGACAAAGACGCCGTTGTAGCCCAAGTCCTCCACGCAGCGGCGCATCTCCTTGACGGACTCCTGGATGTCCTTGAGGGGAATCATGGCGACGGACTTGAAGCGGGGGCTGAACTTGAGCCACTCTTGGTGGACGTAGTCGTTGTAGCCCTTGCCGAGGGCGATCTGGTAGTCGGGGTCGCGGATGCCGGAGTAGCCGAGGAGGACGGTGGGGAAGAGGAAGACGGTCTCCATGCCGCCGGCGTCGGCGTTGTCGAGCCAATCCTGGGGAGTGGGGAAATCAGGGCCGCCGTGAGTGCCCAGTCTGCCGCCTAGGGTGGAGTCCATGTATGACTTGGTGGCGATGACGCTGGCGCTGGTGCCGACGATGCCGTCCTTGTTGGGGATGTAGCAGTGGATCTGCTTCATCTCTCCGTAGGGGCCTTCGATGTATTCGCGAAGGCGGTGTTCGGGTTCGAGGATGTGTCCGTCGCCGTCGACGACGCCAAAGGGCGTTTTCATGGCTAACCTCCCTGTGTTGGGGCTATTTTGCGTGGGTATTCTACTATTTTAGCTGCCCAAAATGTGGAAGGAGGCCACCTCCAGGGCGGCCTCCTTCAGACTCAGGTTGAGAGTGTCTAGTTGTACACGGGCACGGCGAACTCCAGGTGGCGAACCGGGCCGAAGTTGCCCATGTTGGCTTCGTATTCAGCGACCACTTCGGGGTCCATTGCCGCTTCCGGCAGTATCCAGAACATGGGGACGGTGCCGTAGTTTTCGTACATTCTCTGGCCGTAGATGAGTTCCAACGCGTCCAGCCTGTCGGCGTCTACGGTCTGCTCGTACTCCTTGTAGTGTTCAAGGAGGAACGGGTCCTGCCAGATGGGAACGCCGGAGAACAGGCCGTTGCTCCAGGTGCCGGAGATGTAGCCAGGGCCGACGCCGAAGCGGTATCCGACGAGGGTGCGGCCGTACTGGTAGGTCTGGGTATTGCTGATGACGAGGCCGTAGTCCAGGGTGGTGAAGTTGGTCTTTACCCCGATGGCGTTCCAGTAGGGCAGGGTTGCTTCCGTGATGTCCGGGGCCTCCGGGAAGCCCGACATATTGGGCGCAACTACGACGTCGATTGTAAGGCCGTCGGGATAGCCCGCCTCTGCGAGGAGCGCCTTCGCGCGTTCCGGGTCGTAGGGGTAGGGAGTCCATGCGGGATCGTAGGCGCGGCGGGTGGGCATCATGCCGTGAACGGCCTGGAGGAAGGCGCGGTCTCCGAGGAAGACTTCCCGTATCTCTTCCCGGTCGATGGCGATGTTCAGGGCTTCTCGCACCTTGACGTTATTGAGCGGGTCTTCCGGGTCGTAATTGTCCCCATAACTCGACCCTTGGAACTCGATGGGTTCGGGGAAGAAGAGGGGGAATACGAAGAAGAAGGACATGCCCGGGAGGGTGCTGCGGACGCGCTTGAAGCCCGCGGCGGTGGCTCCCTGCATGAGCAGGGCGGGGATACTGGCTATGTGAGTCTCGCGGGCAATGAGCTTGGCTTGCCGGACGGCCGGTTCGGGAGTGTACTGGAATTCAACCTCGGCGAACTCGGGTATCTTCCACCAGTGGTCGTCGTCGGGGTCTTTGAATCGCTCGACTACGAGCCCCACGCCCACGCCGAATTCGGCGTAGGTGAAGGGGCCTGTGCCGATGGGATTGTCGGCGTAGCCATCCTCGCCTGCCGTGTCCCAATGGTCGGCGCTGAGAATGGGGAAGACGGACGCTTCGGCCACGTCCTGAATCAGGAAGGGAGTGGGCACCTGGAGATTAAAGACCACCTGGTAGGGGTCTGAAATGTCGATGTTAGTGGAATCGCCCACCCAGTTGACCCACGTCCTGCGTCGGTAGCTTAGGCTGGATTCCAGGGTTGTAACGTCGAAGGAGCGGCGTATGTCTTTAGAGGTGAACTCCGTGCCGTCGTGGAACATTACGCCTTCGCGAAGGTCGAAGGTCCACGTCTTGCCGTCGGGAGACATGGACCAGCCGGTGGCAAGCATGGGTTCATAGGCTTCGGTGTAGCGGTCCATCCATAGAAGCTGGTCGTAGATGGTGCGGAGAACGCCTGTGGAGCTGCCGCTGTTCTGGGTGTGGTACATGGTTGTTTGAGAACCCGGGGGCGAGATGGCGACCATGATCCTGGAGGCAACAGGCACCTTTGGAGCCATTGTGGCTGCGGGAGTTGGGGTAGGAACCGCCGTCGGTGCGGGGGTGGGAGGAGGAGTTGGCCTGGCAGTGGCCGTAGGCTGCGGTGCTGCAGTGGGAGCGGGCGTGGCAGGCGCAGCAGTTGGGGCCGGAGTCGGAGCCGGAGGTGCAGCAGTTGGAGCCGGTGTGGGGGCAGGTGTAGCTTCAGGTTCGTCGTCGGCGCAGCCAAAGATCAGCAGGGCCAGCGCCAAGAGGGCTGCAACGGCTGCCAGCGTTGTGAGCTTGAAACCGATTACGTTTTGCAACATGGTATTCACCTTAGATATAGCTGTTTCGTAGAGGATTCCGTAAGTGGCAATAATTACTTAATGCCGAATCTAGGGCGATACTATATTAACGGAATTTAGTAGTCAAGTTGGGGAAAGTGGCCGCGATGGATTAAGCAATGGGAGTAAAGAGAAGGGGGCCGACCCGTTCTGGGTCGGCCCCCTTTTGGCGTTCTTGGAGAACGTGGGGGTTACTTGTAGACGGGGACGGTGTACTCGTGGTGGCGCACCGGGCCCATGTGAAGCATGTTGGCTTCGTAACCTTCGAGAATCTCCGGATTGTAGCCCACCTGCGGGAAGAGGAAGAAGAGGGGGATGATCAGGTGGTTGTTGTACATCCAGTCGCCGGTCTCGTGAATCCCGGCTAGCATGTCTTCCGGAGTAATCTGCTTGCGGAGGTGGACGTAGAGTTCGTCCAACTCAGGGTACTCCCATATGGAGGAGCCGCAGCCGCCGGCTACGTTGCTCATGGGGAAGCACCAGCCGAGGGGGGCCGGGCCTGTGGCGTAGCGCATCATGAATACGGTGCGACCCATGTTGCGTTCACGCTGGAGCCGCAAGACTTCTGCGAACTCGACCTCGACGATTTCGGCGTCCAGCCCGATGGCTCCCCAGTCGGAGTGGATGGCTTGGCCAACGTCAGGTCCTTCAGGCACGCCGGCCATGTTGGGGGCCATCATGAGACGGAAGTCGAAGCCGTCGGGATAACCCGCCTCTGCCAGAAGCGCTTGGGCGCGGTCGGGGTCGTAGGGGTACGGGTAGCCGTTGCCCGCGCAGCCCGTGCTGCCTTCAGGCCCGGGATGGGGGAACCACTCATCCTTGCAGTCGAAGCGGTAGGGCGGGACGTTGTGAATGGCCTGGGGAATGGCTGCGTCGCCCCAGAAAGCCTGACGTATCGCATCTCGATTGATGGCTACATTCAGGGCTTCCCTGACCCTGGGATCCCGCAAGGGATCGTCGGCGGAGTAGCCCATAGCCACAGGCTCCTCTTCGCCCGTGCGGGCGCCGGCCAGCACTGTTTGAGGCTCGCTGTAGTACTGACCGCCGATGAACGCGTAGATGTAGAAGCCGGGCAGGGTGCTGGTAGCGACCTGGAGGCCTCTCTGGGTTGCCTCGGGAAGTTGAGTCCTCGGAACGTCTGCGATGGCCACTTCCTTGGCGAGAAGCATGGCCAGGCGGGTGGAGTCTTCCTTGACGTAGAAGAACTGGAGCTCGTGGAAGTGAGGCGTCTGCCTCCAGTGGTCTTCCACCCTCTCGTGAAGAATGTGGGAGTCGATGACTATCTCAACGAACTGGAAGGGGCCGGTGCCGATGGGATGGTCATGGTAGCCATCGGGGCCGCGGTCGTCCCAGTAGTCCTTGCTGATAATGCCGGCGACCCATTCTTCAGCCATCCAGAAATCTATGAGGGGTTCCGGCTTGTCCAAGGTCCAGATAATCTCGTGGTCGTTGGGAACCTCGAAGTTGCTGTCTGCGAGACCGAGGTCCTTCCAGATTGAGGAACTGGCAAGAGAGTCATCACGCCCAAGGGTCTGAACGGTCTGGATCACGTCTTTCGCGGTGAATTCAGTGCCGGTCCAGGAATCGGTAGAGTGGAAGGGGATTCCTTCACGGAGCTTGGCGCTCCACGTCGTTCCGTCCGGCGTAAGGCTCCACGAGGTGGCGAGCTGCTCGTTGTTGAATTCGCCGGAGTACCGGTCCTTATAGATGAGGTGCTCGTACATGGCCTTCTGGGGGCCGGTGGAGCTCTGGAAGGTCCGGTACATCATGGTCACCTGGTGGCCTGGGGGAACCATTGCCACTGTCAGCCTCGGGTCCACAGGCTCCGGCGCGGCTGGCTCCGGAGTGGGCGTCGGCGTGGGAGCGGCGGTCGGGGCCGCGGTAGGCGCGGGCGCCGCCGTGGGAGCGGCGGTGGCGGCGGGCGCGGGCGTTGCATCGTCCTCGTCGTCGCCGCAGGCCACAATCACCAGCGACAGGACCGCCAGGGCCGCAATGGCCAGATAGATTGCTTTCATGCCTTTCATCATATAATCGTTACCCCCTGTTCATGAAGTTGTGGAAGCGGGAAGCCGCGATTTCCGATGGGACGCCGCATTGACATACATTGTCCCAGATAGGAAAATCAGCGTACCTTGGCGGTCAAGCTAACACCCCCAATTTGGTTTGTCAAGAAAAGGATGGCAGGCTCTACAGGGCCTGAACAGGGGCGCACCGAAAACCGCCAAAAGGCAGGAATTTGTTGACGATTTTCGTCCAGGAGGAGGATTTGATGATGTCCCCGCAACCCGACAAGAAGGCGCTCTTCAACGAGGCCAGGTTCCGCCGATTGATGGACGAATCGGACCTGGCCGCGGTAATCGCTACAAGTCCCGCGAACATCACGTATACGTCGGGATACCACAACATCGACATGAAGCTTCTGCCGGAGCGGATGAAGGCGGTCATCCTGCCGAGGGACGGCGAGCCGATTCTGATGCTGAACGGGAACAAGAACACGGTGGACAGCTTCATCGAGGACGTGAGGCGGTATCCGCTGTACGAAGGGGTTATGGACCCCGGGCTGTGGAGCCTGGTGGAGGTTCTTCGCACGATGGAGTTGGTGGATGAGAAGGTGGGGCTGGAGATGCGGTACGTCACCGGTCACACCTTGAGGGCGCTGGAGAAGGAGTTTCCGAGGGTGCGATGGGTGGGGGCGGACGACTTGCTGGAACGCACGCGACAGGTTAAGACGGAGGCGGAGATAGAGTTGATGCGTCACGCGGCGCGGGTGACGGACCGGGCCATCGCTATGGCGTACCGGTCGGCGACGCCGACGGACACGGAGAAGTCGGTGGGGGATGCGATGAGTTACAACGTGATGAGGTTCGGCGCGGACATCGTGGCGTTCAACATTCTGGCGTCGGGGAAGCGGATGACGGCCGGGCATCACACGGGCGCGGCGGTGCCGCTGGAGCAGGGAAGTCTGATGAGGTGCGACTTCGGCGCGAACTTCCAGGGCTATTACAGCGATTTGGCCCGGCTGGCGGTGGTGGGCAAGTCGTCCTCCAGGCAGAAGGATACCTACGCGCGATACCTGGACGTTCACAATCGAACGCTGGACTTCGTGAAGCCTGGCGTGACGGGGGAGGAGATTTTCGACTTTGCGTGTGGTCTGTACCGGGAGCACGGGTTGAGTCTGCCGATGATGGGAGGACACAGCATTGGGCTGATTATCCACGAGCGTCCCGTCATCATTCCCGGCGACGATTGGGAGGTGGAGGAGGGGATGACGATGTGCATCGAAACGGTGAGTTCGGTGGAGGAGTATGGCGAGCACTATCACCTGGAGGATATGATAGTTGTAAGGGACAAGGGCGTTGAGGTGCTCTCGGACTACACGCCCCTGGATTCGCCAATAGAGATTGTCTAGCTGAGGCGGCGTGCCGGCAAGGCGCGTCATCAAGGAAGAAACGAATGCTCAAACAGTTTCAGATTCCTCAAGAAAACGTGGTGAGGGTGGACCACAAGCGGCTGCGGGAGACGACGAAGGCGTTGTTCGTCGGTCACGGCGTCCCTGAAGGAGACGCGGAGATAGGCGCAGACGTGTTGGTGAGGGCGGACCTCCGGGGTGTGGACACTCACGGCGTTTCCAATATGCTGCGTCACTACTTGAGCGACTTCAAGAACGGTGTCATCAATCCCAAGCCTGAGATGCGCGTACTGCGGGAGACTGCGGCGACGGCGAATTTGCACTCGGACGACGGGCTGGGCGTGGTGGTTGCGCCGAAGGCGATGGAGTTGGCGATAGAGAAGGCGAGGGACGCGGGCGTCGGGATGGTGACGGTGGCCTTCGGGCGGCACCTTGGGATGGCGTCGTATCACGCGATGATGGCGATGGAGCATGACATGATAGGCGTTTGCGTGACGAACGCGGGGCCGCGGGTTGTGCCGACCTTCGGGGCGGTGCCGAGGCTGGGGACGAATCCGATAGCGGTGGCGGCGCCGGCGGGTTCGGATCCGCCTTTCGTGTTTGACGTGGCGACCAGCGTTGTGGCGGGGAATAAGATTGTTATTGCTCAGAGGCTGGGAAATCAGTTGACGGGCGGCTGGGTTGCGGAGGCCGACGGCACTCCTATCATGGAAGATTCGGACCCTCCGTCGGTGGACGTGGCGGCGCTGCTGCCGCTGGGAAGCACGCGAGAGATGGGTTCCCATAAGGGGTTCGGACTTGGAATGGTGGTGGATATTCTGAGCGGCGTACTCTCGGGAGGCGGATACAGCATGTTTCCCGGGAGGCCGTTCAATCACCACATGGTGGCGGCGTATCGGATAGACGCGTTCACGGAGGTGGACGGGTTTAAGGATATGATGGACGAGTTCTTGCAGACGTTGAAGGCGACGCCGCCCGCGCCGGGACATGACAAGGTGATTGTGCCGGGGGAGCCGGAGTGGGAGACGGAGCAGGAGAGGCTTGTCAACGGGATTCCACTTCACGAAGAGGTGATTGGGTGGTTCCGCACAACGTGCGAAGAGATGGGCGTTCCTTACGGGTTGGAGTGATTTTGCCGAGGGTGGGAGAGATTCTTGGCTGCGCTCAGAATGACATGAAGACAGGGCGTGGGAAATGACGGAAAGGGGTGTGGGCGTTGGTTGAGAAAAGCGCGTTTCCGAAGATAACAGAGCGGGAGTTAGACCGTCTGCGGCGGGTGATGAACGTGGAGTTGGAGGCGCGGGATCCGTTCAATAGGTATGCTTCTCCAGACACGATTCGGCACTTCGCTCACGCCATCGGCGACGATAATCCGCTGTTCACGGATGAGGAGTACGCCGCGTCTAGCCGGTGGGGCGGGCCGGTGGCGCCGCCGACGTTTCTGTTCAGCTGCTTCGGAAGGGGAGCGCCGCAAGGTTTGCGGGGAATTCATAGCATGTGGGGCGGCGCTTCCTTCGATATGCGTAAGCCGATTACGTCGGGGACGCGGATTGACGGGACGGTGGCGCTGACGGGGCTGACGCCTAAGGAGAGCCGATTCGCCGTCAAGACCATACTTCAGGATCACGTCTACACTTTCACAGATGGCGATGGGGAACTGCTGGGCAAGGTGAAGGAGTGGCACTTGAGGACGGAGCGGGATACGGCGCGACGACGGGGTAAGCATCGTAGATTGGAGCCTGCCAGGTATTCGCCGGAGGAGATCGAGGGGATATTCGCGGACTATGAGAAGGAGGAGATTCGTGGGGCCAAACCCCGGTATTGGGAGGACACGGCGGTTGGGGAGGAGCTTCCGCCGGTGGTTAAGGGGCCTTTGAGGGTGACGGACAACGTGGCCTGGAAGGTGGGGTGGGGGTTTCGTCCATTTGCCTACGCGCACAAGCTGGGGGTGGACTACTATCGGAAGCATCCGATGGCGTTCATTCCGAACGAGCAGGGGGTGCCGGACGTGCCGGAGCGGGTGCACTGGGATGAGGATTTCGCCCGTAGGGTGGGGGTGCCTACGTCGTATGATTTTGGGCCGCAGCGGGTGGCGTGGCTGGGGCAGGTGGTGACGAACTGGATGGGGGACGAAGGGTTTATTGTGAGCTTCTGGGGCGAGGTGAGGCGGTTCAACCTGGTGGGGGATACGCACTGGCTGAGGGGGGAGGTGACGGATAAGGCAGAAAGGGAGGGGCGACGATTGGTGTCGGTGGCGCTGTCTGGAGCAGACCAGAGGGGAGAGGAGACGATTCGCGGCGGGGCAGAGGTGGAGCTTCCATCCCGGCAAGGGTGGTAGGGCGTTATCGACGATGGCATTGGAGGCTGACGGGCAGAACGGTAAAAGAACCGGTGCGCCGCCCCTGGAGGGGGTCAGGGTTCTCGACCTATGCGGGCCGGAGGGGCAGTTGTGCGGGCGGCTGCTGGCGGACTTGGGGGCTGAGGTGATAAAGGTAGAGCCGCCTGGGGGGGATGTTGGTCGTCGGTTGGGGCCTTTCGCCGAGGATATTCAGGGGCCGGAGGCGAGCCTGTCTTTCGCGTATTTCAATTCCAACAAGAAAAGCATTGTTTTGGACTTGGCGACGGAAGCAGGACGGGAGGGGTTCAGGGGGTTGGCGCGGAATGCAGACGTGATTTTGGAGACGTTTGCACCTGGGGTGATGCAGAAGTGGGGGCTGGACCATGCCAGTTTGTCGTTGATGAATCCGGGACTGGTGACGGCTTCGATTACGGGGTTTGGGCTGTCGGGGCCGCACAGCGGGTATAAGGCGCCAAGCATCGTTTGCTCGGCGATGGGGGGAGTGATGTACCTGTGCGGATCGGAGGATAGACCGCCACTGGCGGAGCTTGAGAACCAGCCGTATCATCTGGCGTCGGCATTTGCGGCGACGGGGGTGTTGCTGGCGTTGAGGCAGAGGGAGTCGACGGGCCGGGGGCAGCCGGTTGAGGTTTCTTGCCAGGAAGTTCAGGCGGCGCAGCAGCATATCTTGGTGAACTACAGCGCGAATGAGAACGTGTTGAAGCGGGCGGGCAGCCGGACGCCGGTAGGCGGCGGGATGCCCTACGGGATTTATCCAACCAAGGACGGTTTCTGCCATCTGGTGGTGATTGCGACGTCGCATTGGCGGAGCTTCGTTGATTGGATGGGGAATCCTGATGCTTTGACGGACGAGCTATGGGACAACCGGCATATTCGGATAGCCAATCCGGATCTGATCGAGCATCTGACGGGGGAGTTTACGCGGAAGTTTGCGAAGGCGGAGTTCTTCCGTCAAGGGCAGTCGCGGCGGGTGACGACGGCGGCTGTGAACACGCCGGAGGAGTTTGTCGATGATCCGCACGTGAGGGACGTTGGGTTGTTTGTGGAGGTCGATCATCCGGCGTTGGGTGGAATCAAGCTGGTCAGGCCGCCGTTTCGGTTGAGCGCGTCGCCGTCGGTCATCAAGAGAGGCGCGCCGATGTTGGGGGAGCATACGAGGAAGGTTCTGGGCGGGTTGAGTGAGAGACGGAGTTTGGTGGGGGAATGGGGTGGGTCGTCAGTAGAAATAGAGGCGGGGGAGAAGCCGCTATCCGGGGTGCGGGTGTTGGACTTCAGCCAGGCGGTGGCGGGGCCGGTGTTGACGCAGCTTTTGGCCGCTTTCGGTGCGGAGATCATCAAGGTGGAGTCGGAGGCTCACCAGCAGCGGGGTCGGACGCGGGAGGGGATGGACCCTCGGATTGTGCTACAGCAGCGGGTGACGTTCGCCGATATGAACCGCAACAAGCGGTCGGTCACAGTGAACCTGGGTACGGAAGAAGGCCGGGAAGTCATTCGGAAACTGATTCCACAGTGCGACGTGGTGGTGGAGAATTTCAGTCCGCGGGTGATGGACCGTTGGGGTTTGGGCTACGAGGGGCTGCGGAAGCTTCGGGATGACATAATAATGGTGCGTCTGCCGGGGTTTGGGCTTTCCGGCCCGTATCGAGACTATGTGGGGTTGGCGGCGGTGGCGATGGCGGTTACGGCGATGTACCATCTTTGGTCGTATCCCGACGCGGACGAGCCGGCGGGGCCTCCGGTGTGGGCGCCGGACTATCTGAGTGCGGCGTTCGGCGCGGCGGCGCTGCTGGCTGCTTTGAGGCATCGTGGACTTACGGGGGAAGGGCAGCTGATAGAGTTGAGCCAGATGGATGCGACGGCGTATGTAATGGGGGCGTCGTATTTGGACTATTTTGTTAACGGGGGGGAGCAAGCGCCTATTGGGAATGGACATCTTCAGTTCGCTCCCCACGGAGTGTATCCGTGTAGGGGGAAAGATAGGTGGTGCGCGATTGCGGTTACAAGGGATGAGGAGTGGAAGGCGCTGGTGGATGCGATGGGGAGTCCGGCGTGGGCTGGAGATGCGATATTTGAGACTGCCGAGGGTCGATTGAGCGAGATTCAACGGCTGGACGGGCTTATCGGGGAGTGGACGCTTCGTCATTCGCCTCGTCGGGTTATGGAGTTGCTGCAACGGGCGGGGGTGCCCGCCGCGGCGGTGCAGGACGGCAAGGACTTGTTCGTCGACGAGCATTTGAGGGCGCGGGGGTTTCTCAAGACGGTCGAACATCCGCTAACGGGGGCGATTGAGTATCCAGACGTGCCGGTGAGATTGGGGGAGACGCCGGGGAGTCTCGAATGGTGGCACACGATGGGTGAGGATAACGGATACGTGTTCGGGCAGATTATGGGTATGAGCGAGGCGGAGATTGACTCGCTTCGAGAGTCGGGGGTGTTGAAGTGATGGGCGCGCCCGGAGTTCCGGCGGGGTCGTTGGAAGGGGTGCGGGTGTTGGATCTGACGCGGGTGCTGGCGGGGCCGTTCTGCACGCGGCTGATGGCGGACATGGGAGCGCACGTGGTCAAGGTGGAGCCGCCAGGGGGCGACGCGGCGCGTCAGTTTGAGTACATCACGCCGGAAGGGGTGAGCGGGTATTTCATGCAGCAGAATTGCGGCAAGGAGGATGTCTGCCTTGACCTGGCGCATGAAGGAGCGAGGGAGGCGGTTCGTCGGCTGGTGCGGGTGTCGGACGTGGTGGTGGAGAATTTTCGACCGGGGGTGATGGGTCGGCTGGGGTTGGACTATGAGAGTCTGCGGCGGCTGAATCCTTCCATTATATTGTGCAGCATCAGCGCGTTCGGGCAGAACAGTCCATTCGCGCATCGAGCGGCGGGGGACATGGTGGTGCAGGCGATGAGCGGGATAGCGTCGCTGACGGGAGACCCGGACGGGCCGCCGCAGACGGTGGGGATGTCGCTCAGCGACACCAGCGGCGGAGTGCACGCCTTTGGGGCGATATGCGCGGCGTTGTATCATCGGAGCGTGACGGGCAAGGGGCAGTTCATCGACCTGGCGCTGGCGGATTGCATCCTGTGGCAGAACGAGTGGGCGAGTCAGTATCTGTTTCTGAGTGGGGGGCGGCAGGTCCCTAAGCGGTATGGGAACCGGCGGCCAATTCTGATACCGGGGAATCTGTTTCGGGGGAAGGATGGGTGGGTGGCGATTGTGGCGTCGACGGACCCGGGATGGCGGAATCTGACGTCGGCGATGGGGATGCCGCATTTGGCGGAGGACGCGCGGTTCGTGGACAGGGTTTCCCGGATGGCAAATCGGGATGAGTTGGAAGCGATAGTTGAGGAGTGGGTGGGGTCGTTCTCGTCGGTGCAGGAGGTGGAGGAGGCGTTGGCGGATAGGGGCGGCGTGCAGTGCGGACGGGTGCGTTCCTGGAAGGAGATGCTGGAGGACGAGCACGTGGAGCGTCGGCGTCTGGTGGCGTCGGTGGACGACCCGCTGATGGGCGCGACGCCTGTGATGAATTCGCCGTTCAGGACGGATGGGGTGGGGTCGGAGGCGCGGGGGCCGGCGCCGTTGTTGGGCCAGCATACCTATGAGGTGTTGGGGGAGCTTTTGGGGTGCGCGGACGGGGAGATTCTGGATATGATCAACGCGAATGCGGTACACGCCGACCCGGTGGTGATGACGGGGTTGGTTGAGCGGTTGATGGAGGGCTAGAGGGAGGAGATGGATTCCGGCTTTCGCCGGAATGACGGAAAGGGGGGCGAGGATGACGAGGGGGGCGCGACCCTTCGACGGGATCAGGGTGAGCGGGGGAATCGCCCTCACCCCAACCCTCTCCCATCTTGGGAGAGGGGGCATGGGATCCCGCTTTCGCGGGAGCAAGGGGGGCAACCACAAGGGTTGCGCCTACGGAGAAGGAGAGGGGGACGCTCGACCCTTCGACAAGCTCAGGATGAGCGGAAGAGAGGCTCAGGGTGGACGGTAGAGGTAGGATAGGTTCAGGGTGAGCGGTGGGATGGGTTTCTAGCAATCGCCTGCGGTGTATGCAGCGCGGCGTTCCATGAGCATTCCCTGTTCGCCCATCGAGGGGGGGATGCGTTGGGCGGATTGGTAGGCTGAGGGGACCGGGGGAAGGTCGAAGCCGTTGCCCTGTAACATCTGGGCGATGGTGCGAATCTGGATTTTTGGATAGTCGCGGTTCCAGATTTGGGAGTGGAAGAGGCCGCCGCTGGCGGCCTCGGAGAGCATGGCCTTCGTCGGTTCTTTGAGGGTGATGAAGAGGCCCATCGCGGCCTTTTCGCGTTCGACCACGCCCTTCAAGTCGCGGATGAGGGGGACGGAAACTCGTCCGCCCTTGACCTGGATTACCACCTTCTTTGGTCTGCGGCGAGGCTCGTCGATGAAGTATAGGATGCCGTCGATGCCCTGGTCGGGGCCGCGGTGGGCGCTCTCCCGGGGTTGGGCTTCCAGGAGGGAGACGGCCCAGTATTGGAACTGGAAGGGGTCTTGCTCCCAGAGGGCGCGGGCGCTGCCGACGTCTACGGGTTCGCCGATGACGCGGTAGTCTCTGCCGGGGGTGATGTTGTAGGAGTCTTTGAGGCGAGACTTCATAATGGCGACGGCCAGGTGCGTGATGTCTACGCCTATCCAGCGGCGTCGGAGCTTTTCGGCGGCGGCGACGGTGGTGCCGCAGCCACAGAAGGGATCGAGGACTACGTCACCCTGATTCGAGGAAGATTGAATGATTCGCTCAAGCAGGGCTTGAGGCTTTGGAGTGGGATAGCCGAGACGCTCCCTTGAGCGGGAACCGATGGGCTTGATGTCCGTCCACAAATCCTGGAGGGGCACGCCCGGCATTTCGTCAAGATAACGCTTGTATTGGGGGACGTTGCCGGGGCCGGTTTGCACCACGCGTCCATCGGCAATGAGCTGGTCCATTCGCTCTTTGTTGTATCGCCAGTAGCGGGTGACGCCCATCACCTCGTAGGAAGGGTTGCCTTTTCTTGCGCCACCGGGGCCGGTCATGTTGTCCAGTCTATATCTTCTACCTGTTGCTTCCTCAGTGTATCGGTAGAACTGGTCTAAGTAATCCTTATCATATTCGGTGTAGAGGGGATTCCACGTCCAATCTTCGCTCTTGGTGTAGAAGAGGACGAAGTCGCAGATGCGGCCGTGCTGCTTTCGGCCCTGGCGGGTGTCGCTGTGGGCGCTGGTGCGCTTCCAAACAATCTGGGTGCGGAACTTGTCCTTTCCGAAGGTTGCGTCCATGAGAAGCCTGAGATAGTGAGCCGCCGTAGAGTCGCAGTGTAGGTATATGCTGCCTGTGGGCTTGAGCGCGCGGTGAAGCTCGACCAGGCGGGGGGCCATCATCACCAGGTAGGCGGTCATGGCGTTGCTGCCGAGGAATTGGCGCATGGCGGCGACCATCTCCTTCACGTCCAGGGGCGTTTTCGGGTTTTGGATGATGTCGAGTTCGTAGGTGCGTTCCGTTTCCTGGGTCCATTGCCAGGTGTCGGTGAAGGCCTTTATCTGGGCGGGGGAATCTTCGCCGGACTTCTCGCGGAAGAGGACGTTGTAGTTGGCGTTGGAATTGAAGGGCGGGTCCAGGTATATCAGGTCAACGGATTCGTCGGGCACGTATTCCCGAAGAACGGGGAGGTTGTCGCCGTAGTAGAGGGCGTTGGGGGAGGCGACGTTATCCGGCTGGGTGATGATGGGAGACTCCTTCCGGCTGGCAATTCAATCTGTGGGGAATGATAGCACAAAAGACTACGATGGCAATTCCTGGATGTCAATGGAGACGATGGGGGTAGGGTTGTGCGAACGCATTCCCGTACTATTGCGGAACCCGCGGGGAAGCTAGACTTCATCCTCCGGCCAGTCGTCCTCGTCCAGCCAGTCAACTTTCTGTGCGATCTTTATCCATAGACGACGGGTCTGGCGGTTGAACCTGTCCATAGACTTCATGTGCTCCTGGAACTGTTGCATCTGCTCCTCAAACCGATCCATCCGCTCTTGGTGCTGATTTATCTGCCTCTGCTGATTTACCTGGATCAGCTTCACTTCGCGTATCAGTTCCAGGGTGGTCTCTTGCAAGGCCATTATCTGGTTGATGGTCTGTTCGTTGGCCGCTACTCTGTGTTCAAGCGTCATTGTCATCCTCCTGCACGGCACCAGTATACCACTTGACGAGTTTAGTGAGTTGCATATTGGGGGGATTGGGCATATCATTTCTGGGACTGGTTTGCCAGTCCAGTTTCCAGAAACCGAGGAGGAACGTCAATGGTAAAGTCTGCTGAAACCCTGGAACGGCTTTTTGTCGAGAGCCGCCCCAAATCCGCCGCGCTGTTCGAGAGCGGCAAGGACGTAATGCCCGGCGGGGGCATGAAGAGCCTGGGCTATTCGCCGCCCCTGTACATCGAGCGGGCGGAGGACTGCTATCTGTACGACATCGACGGCTACCGGTACGTCGATTGGATAAACAACGCCTGCACACTGGTGCTGGGCCACAGTCCCACCGGGGTGGTGGACGCGCTGACGAAGATAGTGCAGAACGGCATCGTGTTCGGGGCGCCCAACACCTATGAGAAGCCGATTGCGGAGCACATCTGCCAGCGCATTCCGTCCATCGAAAAGGTGCGCTTCACCAACTCCGGCACGGAGGCGGTGATGAACGCGCTGCGGCTGGCGCGGGCCTACACGGGCAAGCCGAAGATAGCTAAGTTCGAAGGCGGGTTCCACGGCACCACGGACGATGCGGAAATCAGCATCGCGCCGCCGCTGGACGAAGCTGGTTCCGACGAGGCGCCGAACGCGGTGGCGGAGTACAAGGGGATCAACCAGGGCACGATCGACAACATCGTGGTTATGCCCTACAACGACCCGGAGGCGGTCGATCTGATTCTATCGGAGAACAAGGACGAGATCGCCGGAGTCATCTACGACCCGAAGTCGGGCAACTACGAGATTCCCCACGAGTTCCTGCGGTTCGTCGTGGACAAGTGCAAGGAGTTGGGGATTCTGTTCATCATGGACGAAGTCAAGAGCCTTCGGGTGTCCTACGGCGGCTTCCAGGAGCTTGCCGGGGTGGACCCGGACATCACCACGCTGGGCAAGCTGGTGGGCGGCGGAATGCCGGTGGGCGCCTTCGGCGGAAAGTCGCACATCATGGACATGATGAGCGGGGCCGGCGGCATCAGTTCCGGCGGGACGTATTCGGGGAATCCGATGACGCTTGCCGCGGGACTGGCGCACATGGAAGAGGCGACCCCCGAGGTGTACGTGCACCTGAAGGCGCTGGGGGAGAGGCTACGGGACGGGTTGGAGGACGTGTTCGCCCGCGCGAACGTGGCGGCGAGGATCGTCTACACGGAGAACATAATGAGCGCGCACATGACGGCGGATCCGGTTCGGAATTACCGGGACATCGTGAAGTTCGACAGGGACATGAGGCGTCGGTTGATGCTGGGGATGTTCCTGGAGGGGCACTACGCCCGGGAGCTTCAGGAGATGACAACCTCCGCGGCGATGACGAACGAGACGGTGGACGACTTCCTGGCGTCGCTGGAGAAGGTGCTCAACGAGACGGACTAGATCAGGTTAGAAGCAACTTCGAGGGGAGCGGCGTTGACGCGTCGCTCCCTTTCTTATTGGGTCGGGAAGGGGGCTTGCTCGCTGGCGAAGGCCTGGGATTCGGTGATGGAGATGCCGCGGCTGGTCTTGCCTTCCCAGAGGGATTTGACGTAGGTGAGGACGGCGACGATTTCCTGGTGGGTCAGGATTTCGCTGAAGGAGGGCATGAGGCTTTTGTAGCCGGGGAGGGCGAGTTCGGCGCCGCCGTCGCGGACGATGCGGTAGAGTAGGCCGTCGGAGTGGTGCCAGGTGTGTCCTTCGCCGTTGAGAGGGGGAGCGGGGAAGGAGCCGTCGGCGTTGCGGACGTGCCAGTTGGGTTGGCCTTCGCCGTTGACGCCGTGGCAGCCGGCGCAGTTGGTTGCGAAGAGGATTTTGCCCTGGGCGACGGGGTTAGCTGGGGTGGATTGGGCGATGTTCGTGAGTGTGTTGGCGTCATCCTGAGGGGAGGAGCAGGCGAGGAGGGTGGCGAGGGTGATTGTGAGGATGGGGAGTAGGAGGATGGTGAGGTTCTTCACTTCGCTGCGCTCCGTTCAGAATGACTGGTTGGATGTGGGGAGTCACCCTCACCCCGGCCCTTTCCCTCAAGGGAGAGTGGGTTATACAAAAATCTCCATTGAGGAGGGAGATGGATTCCCGCCTTCTCGGGAATGACGAGAAGTGGGGCGGGATGGCGGTGTTGTGTCGGACATGACGGTTGGGCGCACGTCGGTTAGGCGGGGTGGATGCGGTGGTGGAGGCCGAGGCGGACGTCGGTGGTGACGGCGTGCATTCGCTGGGCCCATTCGGTGCCGTTGGCGGCTTTTACGTCGGGGTGGTTGATGGCGTCGGGGTCGTCGAGTTCGTAGATGGAGATCCATTCGGGGTCGAGGCAGGGGGTTCGGGGATGGAGGCCGGCGCGGCGGCCCAGGCGGGCGCTGCGGAAGCCGGGGACTTTCATCATCAAGGGGACGTGTTCTTCCTCGTGCCACTTTATGAGTTCGTCGGCGTTGTCGGGGGAGACGTCCATTCGGATGGTGATGAGGTAGGGGCTTTGGACGGCGCCCATTGACTTGGCGGGATCGCGGGGTTCTTCGAAGTCGCGGGGCGTTTCGTTGATGTTGGCGGTGACGAGCTGATTGTAGAGGGAGGCGGAATGGTTGGAGAAGCCGTGGGAGAGCTTCGGCCCCCAATCGTCGTTTATTCGGACGTTTTTGTAGGCCTGGGTGGTGAGGAGGTCGATGTCGGGGAGTTCGTAGAGGTGGAGGTAGGCGGGTTCGCCCTTGAGGGAGCGGAAGCGGACGGCGCTGAGGAAGCCGGATCCGAGGAGGTCGGAGATGTGGCGGGTGTTGTTCCAGAGGTTGGCCTCTTCAGTGACGTCTTCCTGCATGTCGAGGCGGATGGTGTAGATGATGGGGTGGTTTGGCATGGGTTGGGTTCCTTTCTGGTTTGGGTTTGGGGAGTCACCCCCATCCTAACCTTCCCCCGTCGAGGGGGAAGGGATAAGAGGGCAGGGGGTTAGTTGGGGGCGGTGGGGCGCATGCCTTGGCGGTATCCGGCGATGATGCCGTCGGCGTTCCAGCGTTGGGTCTTGTCCCAGGCGCGTTGGATGCTGGCGTTCGTGCCTTGCAGGGCGGGCATGACGTATCGGGCGAAGAGTTCCATGCTGTGGTACATCTTCTGGGTGGAGGCCCACTCGTTGATGGTAATCAGGAAGCCGCCGGCGCCGCCTGCTTCGTCGAAGAGTGCTTGAAGCTGGGAGGCGACGTCGTCGGGGTCGCCGACAATCCAGCCACGGTTGCGGACTACTTCCTCGGCGGTCAGGTCGTCAAAGGGCTGGTCGGCGTAGGTCTGGAACTGGCGCTGGCTGCCGTTGCCGAAGTTGTAGCTGACGGAGGTTAGAATGCCCTGGCTCACGTCGGCCATAGCCTGTTCGCGGGTCTCGCCTACGTGAACGTAGTGGACGAGACGCCAATCGTCGCGGCTGACGGACTTGCCGGCCTCCGCGGCGGCGGTCTCGATCACGTCCCACTGCTGGGAGAGGGGGGTGGAGCCGGCGATGGCGGAGTTGACGAGGGACCAGACGGGGAGGCCGTGGCGTCCGGCCTGGGTGAGGCTGTTGACGCTGCCGGAGCTGGCCATCGCGATGGGGAGACGGGGCTGCTGGTATGACTTGACCATGAGTTCCATTTCGTTGAGCTTCCAGTAGTCGCCGTCGTAGGTGATGGGGCCGTCGGCTTCGAGGAGCTTGATGATGATGTCGAGGGACTCGTTGGACATGGGGCGGACCTGGTCGACGGATAGTCCGAATAGCATAAGGTCGGTGGCGAGGACGCCTGGGCCGACGCCCATGACGAGTCTGCCGCGGGTGAGGTGGTCGAGGAAGGCCATGCGCTCGGCGACCTGGAAGGGGTGGTGGTAGGGGAGGTTGATGACGCCGGTGCCGAGGGTGATGCGTTTGGTCTTGGCGGCGGCCATGGCGATGAAGATGTCCGGGGCGGGGATAGTCTCCCAGCCGGCGGAGTGGTGTTCTCCGATGAAGCATTCGTCGAAGCCGAGGTGGTCGACGAATTCGATGAAGTCGAGGTCGCGCTCGAAGGCGAGGGTGGGGTTTTCGCTGGGGTGATGCAGGGGCATCATGAAGAATCCGAATTTCATGCAGTTCTCCTGGAGGGACGGGATGTAGGGGAATTATAGCAGAGGGCGGGGTTGAGGCCAATTAAGGGGGTGTTAGGGGAGAGGGATGGGGGAATCGTTTTGGAAAACGAGTATTGGGGTTTTGGGGTGATTTTGTGCCTGAGAGAGGCGAAATTTGGCGATAATCGTTTTGAAAAAATGAGGAAACGAGTCCCGAATTCTGGTTGATGAGAGGTGGGGGATTTGGTGGATCCTCCTGTGAAGTTGTGGAGTTCGTATGTATGTTTCACAAGAGGGATGGTAGCAGGGTTGGGGATTTGTGGCAAGGGGTGAGGTGGTAGTTTTGAGGGGATGGTGATGGGGTTGTGGCACAACGTAGGGGCGACTGGCCGGTCGCCCCTACAACCCATCCTCAGCCCAACCCCACCCGCTCGACCCTTCGTCCTTCGACAAGCTCAGGATGAGATCAGTGTGAGCGGGGTGGGGTGGATGTCACACCCGGCACTTACGCAAAGGTCTCCGTAGGGACGCCCCTTGTGGTTGCCCTGGATCGTGGTCGCCCAATCCCCCAACTGCCGTCTCCCATTGCCATAACCCCTATCATATGCTACCCTTCCTGCATGAAACATACATACGCATATAGTAAAGCTGCACGACGCTCCCCTGAAATCATCTTCCCCGCGCCCTCACCCGGCTCGCCTCCGTCCAGCGCCGTTGCCTCTATGGTAAAAGCCCCCTATTCGTTCTCACCACAACAATATAACGAATGCCGAATTTCGTCCGAATCAGCTATGAAAACCCCCTTCGTATCCCGCCACAGAAAAAAAAGAAGCCAAACGAAACGAATCGCCTCTACTACAACAACACCCCCCTTCCCCTCACCCTGAGCTTGTCGAAGGGTCGAGCGGCCCCCTCTCACCCCCTCTCCCATCCTGGAGACCTTTGCATAACTTCCTATTCACCCGAACATTCTGTCAAAGAAGCAACGCATTTATATCCAATAGCCCCGCCCCTGGATTCCCGTTTTCACGGGAATGACGAGGTGGAGCGAGGGGGAAGGGAGAATAAGGAGGGAGAGGGGGTTACCAGGCGGCGAGGAGGAGGCCGATGATGGCGTAGGAGATGATGGGGTAGCCGATGTTGATGAGTAGGAGGCGGAAGGGACGGCTTTCGAAGCTGTAGGTGGTGGCGTAGGAGGTTGCGGTGAAGCCTATGCCTACGAGAATGCCGAGGAGGAGTCCTTCGGCGGCGTTGTCGGCGTTCATGCCCTGGATGAGGAGGGCGAGGACGAAGGTGAAGACGAGGGCCATGACTATGGCGACGACGTAGGGGAACCATTGCATGGTCGTGCCTTTCATGGCTTCCATGTCTTCCATTGTCAGGCCGACGTCGGCCATCCAGGGCTTGGCCCAGGTGCGATACCAGGCGGCGCCGAGGAGTTGGTTGATGATGACGCCGGCGATGATGGCGATGTAGTTGAGGGAGGCGAGGTCGAGGTTGCCCATGTTTTCTCCTTTTGGGTTGGGGGAGGGTTGGGTTTTGGGGTAGATTATTATGGGAAAGGCGGGGGATTGCAATGGTGGGGGGGCTCCGGCTCGACCCTTCGACAGGCTCAGGACAGGCTCAGGGTGAGCGGGTGGGTATGGCTGGGGGAGTGGGGTTCTTCGTCGCGGGGCCTCCTCAGAATGATAGTTAGTGGGGGTGGTTGCTTGGAGGGTGGGTTGGGGGTAGAATCGCAACGGCAAGGCAAGGATAGCAGAGAGTTGGGTCGCGGCGAGTACGAGTAGATAGGCGGGACGAGGCAAGGCAAGCAAAGCAGAGAGCCGGGTAGCGGTAAACATAATAGAGAGGCGGGGCGCAATGTTTTTCAATCGCAGGCTGTTCGGATTCACGGAGGGGGTGAGGCTTCGGCTTTTGCTGGCGTTGTTCTTCGGGCTTCTGACGGCGGCTTCGGGAGTCAGCAGGCTTGCGCTTTCGGGGTATGCGATTGCGCTTGTCATTCGGGGGGCGCCAACCGAGGAGATTATTTTCGCGGTTGGAGGAGTTGTGGCGTCGGCGGTGCTGCGGGGCGTCTTCCAGTACTTGAAGGAGATGACGGGACATCTGGCGTCGGTGCGGGTGCAGGCGAAGATGCGTCGGGAGTTGTACGAGCGGGCGTTGGTGTTGGGGCCGGGGGCGTTGGACCAGAAGCGGGCGGGGGACGTGCTGGTGTCGCTGGTCGAAGGCGTCGACCAGTTGGAGACCTACTACGGGGAGTATCTGCCGCAGGTGGCGGTGGCGGCGCTGACGCCCATCGGGATTTTCATATTCATGGCGTTCCTTGACGTGCCGACGGCGGCGATTTACTTGGTATTTGCGGTGTTTACGCTGTTCGCGCCGCTGTTGTTTCATCACTGGAACGCGAAGAGCAGCGCGAAGAGGCGGGAGGTATACGGAGACCTGAGCGCGGAATTTCTGGACAGCGTTCAGGGGTTGGCGACGTTGAAGGCCTTTGGACAGAGCCGGGCCCGGGGCAATATGCTGGCCGAGAAGGCGCGGGACGTCTACCGGCGGACGATGCGGATTCTGTTGATGAACGTGGGCACTACGGGCGCGACGTGGTTCGGGATAACGGCGGGCGCCGCGGTGGCGTTGGGGTTCGGTGCGGTGCGGGTGGCGGACGATTCGATGAGCCTGGCGACGCTGCTGGTGGTGCTGATGTTGGGGGTGGAGGTGTTCCGTCCGCTTCGGGAACTGACGATGCTGTATCACAAAGGGATGCTGGGGATGTCGGCGGCGACGGCGGTGTTCGATTTGCTGGACGCGAAGCCGCAGGTGGAGGACGTGAAGGGAGAGTCGGGAGCGGCGCCCGTTTTGCAGCCGACGTTGAAGTTCGAGAATGTTTCGTTCGCGTATCCGACGGGTCGGGACAACGCGGTGAGTAATCTTTCATTTGAGTTGAAGGCGGGGGAGACGCTGGGGGTTGTCGGACGGAGCGGCGCGGGTAAGAGTACGCTGGTGTGGCTGGGGCTGCGGTTCTTCGACCCGCAGGAGGGGAGGATATTGTTGGGAGGGCAGGACATTCGGACGATGCCGTTGGCGACGCTGAGGAAGCACGTGGCGGTGGTGGCGCAGGATACGTACTTGTTCCACGGGACGGTGGCGGACAACTTGAGGTTGGGGAATCCGAATGCGACGCCGGAGGAGATGCAGGAGGCTGCGCGGGCGGCCAACGCGGATCAGTTCATCACGTCGCTGCCGAACGGGTACGACACGGTCATCGGAGAGCGGGGGATTCGTCTGTCGGGGGGACAGAGGCAGCGGATAGCGATTGCGAGGGCGTTGTTGAAGGACGCGCCGATTCTGCTTCTTGACGAGGCGCTTTCCAACGTGGACACGGAGAACGAGTCTATAATTCAGCAGGCGTTGAACCGGCTGATGTCGGGTCGCACGACGCTGGTGATAGCGCACCGGCTTTCGAGCGTGATCGCCGCCGATCGGATTATGGTGTTGGACGAGGGGCGATTGGCGGAGGAGGGGAAGCATCGTCAGTTGATGGCCCAGGGAGGGGTGTATCGGAGCCTGATGGAGGCGCAGATGGAGGCGGAGGCGGTGGAGCTTGCGCCGCTTTTGGCGACGGCGTCCGCCGTGGGGCCTGGAGGCATGGAAAACTACCACGGGGAATGGACGGGTCGGGGGTCGCAGGAGTATTTGCAGGAGCCGAGCATCATCAGCGCGACGGCGGAGGAGATGAGTTGGTTCCGGGTGTTCGGGCGGCTGCTTGCGTTGGTCAGTCCGTGGAAGACGGCGTTGACGTTTACGTTCATCCTGGGGATTCTGCGGGTGTTCGTGCTCATCGGAATCGGGGTGACGGGCGCGCTGATTGTGCGTCAGGTGGCGTTGGGAGAGCCGTTCGGGCTGCTGCTGGCGTTGCTTGGGGTGATGGCGGTGTTGACGCCGATTCTGCACTGGGCGGAATCGTGGGTTTCGCACGACATGGCGTTCCGGCTGCTGGCGGAGATGCGGATTGCGATGTACGAGAAGTTGGACCCGCTTTCGCCGGCGTACCTGGTGCGGCGTCGGTCGGGGGACATCGTGGGGTTGGTGACTAGCGACATCGAGACGGTTGAATACTTCTTCGCCCATACGATTGCGCCGGCCTTCGTGGCGGTGACGGTGCCGGGGGCGGTGTTGATTACGCTGGCGATTTTCCAATGGCCGCTGGCGTTGATTCTGCTGCCGTTCCTGTTTTTGGTGGCGCTGACGCCGTTCTACGCGAACAAGACGCTGGACAGGGTGGCGTCAAGGTCTCGCCAACAACTTGGGGAGATCAACGCGCACATGGTGGACAGCGTTCAGGGGATGCGGGAGATTGTGGCGTTCGGGCACGAGGAGCAGCGACTGGCGGAGGTGCAGGAGAATCAGCGGAAGTTCGCGGCCTACCGGGTTACGTTCTTCAAGCATTTGACGATTCAGAAGGTGGCGATTGAGGTGTGCATCGGGCTTGGGGGAATCGCGGTGCTGGGCGCGGGGGCGTACTTCGCGACGCAGGGGAATCTGACGGGGACGCTGCTACCGCTGCTGAGCCTGATTGCGCTGTCGTCGTTCATTCCGGTGTCGGAGGTGGCGCAGGTAGGCAAGCAGCTGGCGGATACGCTGGGGAGTTCTCGCCGGGTCTTCGCCGTACATGACGAGCCGGTGCCGGTGCAGGACGGGAAGGGAGTGTACGAGCCGCGGGAGGCGGCGCAGGGTTCGGCGGTGGCGTTCGAGGAGGTGGATTTCACCTACGGGCGAGGGCTGCCGCAGGCGTTGAAGAAGGTGGAGTTCGACGTGGAACCCGGGCAGACGGTGGCCATAGTGGGACGTTCCGGGGCGGGGAAGACGACGTCGGCGCATCTCCTGCTGAGATTCTGGGACCCGACGGAGGGGACGATAAATCTGGACGCGCATAACTTGAAGGAGTTCGAGTTGGACGAGCTTCGTCACTCGATAGCGTTGGTATCGCAGGACACGTACCTGTTCAACACGTCCATCAGGGAGAACCTGAAGGTGGCGAAGCCGGACGCGACGGACGAGGAGATTGTGGCGGCGGCGAAGCAGGCGAACGCGGACGAGTTCATCGCGGCGATGCCGGAGGGGTACGACACGAACGTGGGCGAACGGGGAGTGCAGCTTTCGGGAGGGCAGAGGCAGCGGATTGCGATTGCGCGGGCGGTGCTGAAGGGCGCGCCGGTGCTGGTGCTGGACGAGGCCACGTCGCATCTGGACGCGGTGAATGAACGGCTGGTGCGTCAGGCGTTGTCGAGGCTGATGGTAGACCGGACGACGCTGGTTATCGCGCATAGGCTGTCGACGGTGAGGGACGCGGACAAGATTCTGGTGCTGGAGGAGGGGGAGTTGGTGGAGCATGGGACGCACGAGGAGCTGCTGGCGAAGGGGGGGTTGTATTCGCATCTGGTGTCGGCGCAGGTGCTGCCGAGCGAGGGGGCGAGGGGATAGGGGTAATCTACTCTCAAAGAAAGGATTAGACAGGTTGATTCAATGATTTCTATATTTGTGACGATTAACATCAAGCCGGGGTTTCGGGATGCTTTTGTGGCGTCGCTGATGGGGGACGCGCAGGGGTCGGTGAGGGACGAGCCGGGGTGCTTCCGATTCGACGTGCTGCAGAGCGACGAGAATCCGAACCGGTTGCATCTGTACGAGGTGTACGCGGACCAGGACGCGTTGGCGGCGCACCGGGAGGCGCCTCACTACGTGAAGTGGCGGTCGGAGGTTGAAGAGTGGTTCGACGGGGAGCCGGAGCGGATAGCGACGACGACGGTGTTTCCGTCGGACGAGGGATGGCGGAAGCAGAAGCCGGGGTTGGTGGACTGGTAGGCATTGACCGTAGAGAGGCGGTAGGGATTAAGAGGGGATGGGCTCCCGCTTTTACGGGAGCAAGAGAAAGCGGAAATTAGGGAAGAGGCCGCTAGCCCCTTCGATAAGCTCAGGGGGAGTGGGGAGGCGGTTCGCGAACCGCCCCTACGGGTTGGGTGTGGCATCGGTTTTTCATCCCCATCCCAACCTTCCCCATTGAAGGGAGAAGGGGTTTCAGGGTGAAGGGGCGTTCGTGATTATAATTTTGATAAGGCAAGGTGAGATATGAGTAAGCGTGAAGCGGCGCATCAACACGTCATTGAGAATCAGGCGGGGCATCTGGAGCGGGTGCGGGAGTTCATGGCGCAACCCAGCGTGAGTCAGGAAGATCAGGGGATGCGGGAGTGCGCCGAACTGCTGCTTCGGTACTATCAGGAGTTGGGGTGCAAGGAGGCGGAGATTGCGGAGACGCCGGTGTTTCCGGCGGTGTGGGCATACTACGACGCGGGGGCGCCGAAGACGCTGGCGGTGTACAGCTACTTCGACACGAACGTGGTGGGGGACGGGTGGGACCATCCGCCGTATGACGCTGTGGTGGCGCCGCACGGGTCGTTCAAGAAGGTGTTGTACGGTCGGGGCGCGGGCAATAAGGGGGCGTTCATGGGATTCCTGAACGCGTTGGAGTCTATCAAGGCGGCGGCGGGGGAGTTGCCCGTCAACTTGATGTTCGTGTCGGAGGGGGAGGAGTTCGTGGGGAGCGACCACATTCCGTTGCTGATAGATAAGTACCGGCATCATCTGTCGAAGGCGGATGACGCGATGGTGGCGGGGGCGTGCCAGACGGCGTCGGGGGACGTGACGCTGTTCCTGGGGAACAAGGGGAACCTGCACATCGAGTTGGAATGCTCGGGCGACAGGTGGGGCAAAGGGCCGGCGGGTGGGCCGGTGCATTCGTCGGCGCAGCCCGTTGTGGACCATCCGGTTTGGCGGATGGTGAGGGCGCTGGGGACGTTGTTCGATCCGGAGACGAACCGGGTGTTGGTGGAGGGATTCTATGACGATCTGGAGGCGCCGACGGAGGAAGACCTGGAGTTGATCGACGGGCTGGCGGAGCGGTACAAGGGAGTGGAAGGGAGCGCGATTCCGAGTCTGGCGCCGGGGAAGGTGGGGCGGTTTTTGGGAGACCTCGACGGGCGAGATCTGTTCCTGCGGTATTGCTTCGAGCCGACGATGAACATCAACGGGTTGCGGGCGGGATATACGGGGCCGGGGACGCTGTTGTGGACGTTGCCGAACGCGGCGTACTGCACCATCGACCATCGTCTGCCGCCGGACATGGACCCGAACGATATTCGGGACAAGATTCGTAGTCATCTAGACAAGAACGGGTTTGAGGACGTGGGTATCAAGGTGCTGATGGCGGTGCCGGCGCAGAAGTTGAGCGTGACGGACGACGTCGCGAAGGCGGGGCTGCGGGTGTTCGACGGGTGGGGGATCGAGCCGACAGTGTGGCCTCGTCGAGGGGCGAGCGGGCCGATGGGGTTTTTCAGCAAGATGCTGGGGTTGAAGCTGCTGGGGGCGACGGGCATCGGGTACGCCAGCGGGCATTCGGCGCCGAATGAGTTTCTGGCGATTGAGGGAGACGGGAAGGTTGGGGGGCTTTCGGAGTTGGAGCGGTCGTTCGTGGATTTGCTTTATAGCTATGCGGCGTATCCGGGGGAGTTTTAGGGGGCGAGGTTCTTCGTTTCGCTCAGAATGACATAAGTAGGAGGGAGAGATGAGAGAGACTGGAACGCAGATGCAGACATCGGAGGAATTCGTGCCTAAGCAACCGCGTCTCACACCGCAGGAGACGGGTCGGTTGGGCAGAGAGATTTACAAACGGGATATTCGCGAGAAGGTGGAACCTGAGCACGTCGGGAGATTCGTAGCCATCGACACGGAGAGCGGATGTTGGGCCTTGGGGGATAGCGTCGGTGACGCGAGGAACCGTTTGGATGTGGTGCGCCCTGAGGCCGTGGACGTTCTTATTGAGAAGATTGGGTACAATGCAGTGGGGAGTTTTGGAGGCGGCGCTCCCAGGAGAACTAATTGGTCGAAGGAGTAGTCAACGCAAGGCTTGAAGCCGTTGTATCTCTCTCACTGAGCGGTCCCTCGGGGCGCACGCGGGAAATTGAGGCCGTAGTCGACACCGGGTTCAGCGAGTTTTTGACCATACCTATATGGTTGGCAAGAGAATTGGGGCTTGCATTTGGCGGTGTAACGCCGATGATTCTGGCCGATGGCGCGATGCAGTACTTTGGACAATTCCACGCTGCGGTGATGTGGGATGGCCGGCCAAAGACTGTCAAGGTCCACATTGCCGACGGGGCGCCACTGATCGGCATGGCTCTGCTTGAGGGGCATAGCTTGTTTGTGGAGGTGGTGGAGGGGGGACGGGTGGTGATTCAACAGCAAGGGTAGTGGGTTTGAGGTTCAGATTCCCATTTGCTTGAGGCGGGCCAGCAGGTATTCCTGGGGGCGGTTGGCCCGTTTCGTCGCGAGTTTCTGATAGTCGTCCATTTTGCGGGGTGGTAGAATTGGGTGGAACGGGAACGCAGGATTGGATAAGGAGGGGGATATGAGAGAGGTTGGAACGGAGGCGGAAGTTGGGGTCTGGCCCGACCCGATAATACCTACCCGCGGTCTTCACGAGGCGGTCGAAATGGGCAGGGAGATTTATGAGCGGGAGATTCGTCATAAGGTTGAGAAGGACCACGTCGGCAAGATTTGCGCCATCGACGTGGACAGCGGTTGTTGGGCTTTGGGGGACGACAGGGTTATCCGGGACGACGTCGTCGCAGTGGAGCGACTTCGAGAGAAGAGGCCGGGGGCTGTAAACATCTATAGCGAGCGGGTCGGCTATTGGGGATTGGTGGGCTTTGCAGGGCACCAGCGGAGGTCTGATTGATAGAGGGAGTTGCGAACGCTGATCACTTCGATCTTCCGCCAGGATTCGGTTTGGCTAACGCGGCTGAGGACGCATCACCTGTCGAATACGCAGAGGCCGTTGGTCGGTCCTATTTTTCGTTTATTCGGCACGAGCACAGAAAAAGTGGCGGACAGTATCAAACACCCGCTGCCATAGCAAAGTTCATGGCAAGATTCCCTAGCAATTGGGAATCGCACATGCGAGTTCTAGACCCTGGAAGCGGGGTGGGAATTCTATCGGCCGCAATATGCGAAGAAGCCTCTGTTCGAGAGGTTGTTGAAAGTCTTCACATAGATGCCTATGAGACGGATGCCGTTTTGGCAGAAATCACGTATAGAGTTCTTGCGTTTTCGCGCGAATGGCTGATTGCGCGTGGCGTTGACTTGACCTTTGAGGTGAAGCGGGAAGATTTTGTAATGGCGCATGGGGCAACGCTGAAGGCTGCGGCGAAAAACAATGGGAGAATTTGGGATTTAGACAATCTTGGCACAAGATATGACCTTGTGATTTCAAATCCTCCGTATTTCAAGATAGGAAAAGATGACCCCAGGGCAGTCGCGGGTGGAGCGATAGTTCACGGACAGCCCAACGTATACGCCCTTTTCATGGCTATTTCTGCTGAATTGATATCGGATGTCGGGGAACTAGTGTTTATCGTCCCCAGAAGCTTTGCCTCAGGGCCGTATTTCAAGAGATTTCGCGAATACTTCTTTGAACGCGTAACACCTAAGGCGATACATCTCTTCGACTCAAGGAAAGATGTATTTGATAAGCAGGATGTATTGCAGGAGAGCTTGATTATATCGGCGGGAAAGCGAGTAGAAGAAGACAAAAATGATGGTCGGGTGCGGGTATCTCACAGCGATGCAGCCCACGACCTTGCCGACAGCCGGAGCGTGAACGTCGGGATTCATTCAATACTGGATAAGAGAAGGGCTAACAGGGAAATTTGCATCCCAGATTGTCTTGAAGACTTAGAGTTAGTGGAGAGAATTCATGGGTGGCCTAACTTCCTACATTCTCTTGGATTGGATATCTCTACGGGACCCGTCGTGCCCTTCAGGGCTGTTGACCTGCTATCCCATGTTTCGTCAGAACCGATTGACTGTCCCTTGCTGTGGATGCACCACGTATCGCCCATGAAAGTAAAATGGCCCCTAAGCCGCTTCAAGAAGGCGCAATGGATTAGGCAAAGTAAGGAATCCAGGAAGCTCTTGGTGGCGAATCAGTCCTACGTTCTCCTACGGCGTTTCAGCGCCAAGGAGGAGAAGCGCAGACTTGTTGCCGCTCCGCTACTGAGAGACCATATTGACTCGGCGTTGATTGGACTGGAGAACCATCTGAATTACATTAAGGGAGTTTCCAGGGAGTTGGATGACGAGTTGGTCTTTGGCGTGGCGGCTATATTGAACTCCACTTACATGGACCGGTATTTCCGAATGTTCAACGGGAATACTCAGGTCAACGCCACTGAATTGAGAGTTATGCCGCTGCCTTCCGAAGAGGATATTCGGATGATAGGGACAGAGATTCGAGCGCGCCGCGAATCTGAAAATGTCCTTGACGATATAGATGATGTCGTGGGGAGGACTCTTAATCTTTTGCCCAATCTTAACAGGGAAAGGGTTGCGGCTGCGCCGTGAGCAAGATTGAGGAAGCCAGGGATGTCTTGCAGCAGCTTGGGCTTCCACCGGCTCAGTACAACGATATTTCCTGCTTGACCCCATTGGCTTTGACTGGACTCTCTGAAGAAGACGCTTGGAGTATAGCATCCAAGCCATCGCGCACCATTCATCAGACGCTGGTGTTTATGAAAGAGGCGTATGGAAGGGAATACGCTGAAAATACGCGAGAGACTGTTAGACGTCGGGTTATTCATCAATTCGAGCAGGCCAGGATAGTGGATCGCAACCCAGATGAGCCAGACCTTCCTACAAACAGTCCACGGACGCATTATGGGCTAACTGATGAAGCGTTGAACGTGCTTAGGTTGTACGAGAGTGAGGGTTGGGAATCCGCATTGCAAACTTTCAAATCAAGCCATGCTTCGCTCTTGGAGATATATCAAAGGCGTCGTCGGATGCAGGAAATTCCTATACGCCTTTCAACGGGAGAGGATATACGGCTATCGCCCGGGAGTCACAACAGATTGCAGGCACAGGTTATAGAATTCTTTGGGCCGAGATTCGCGCCGGGGGCGATACTGCTGTATTTGGGAGACACGTCTCGAAAATTCTTGCAAGTGGATGAGGATACCCTAGGTAGACTAGGCATTCCTCTTACCGAACATGACAAGTTGCCTGATATATTGCTTTATGACGAAGAGCGCAACAGGTTATTCGTGATAGAGGCTGTGACTTCTCATGGTCCAGTGAACGCAAAGCGAGTAGAGGAGTTGGAAGTCACCTTCCAGCGTTGCGTTGCCAAGCGCTTGTATGTCACTGCCTTCGCGGATTTCAGGCAGTTTAAGCGGCACGTGGAAAAGATTGCTTGGGAGACCGAAGTGTGGATTGCCGAGATGCCAGACCACTTAATCCACTTCAACGGCGATAAATTTCTCGGCACTCAGTAGGTTAAGACTGATTCTTCGAAGTTCGGCATATTTTACATAACAGCAGCCAATGCAGGGGTGGGTGTGGTAGGATGGGCGGGTTGACGGGTTAGGGAAATTTGGGTTCAAGAGGAGATGGTTATGAGTATGAGCAAAGGGGCTTTGGACGGGGTTCGGGTGTTGGATCTGGGGCGGTATCAGGCGGGGCCGCGGGCTAGTCTGGTGATGGCGCGGTTGGGAGCGGAGGTCATCAAAGTCGAAGGGCCGGGGGGCGACGAGAGCCGCGATCACGGGCCGTTCGTGCGGGGGCAGAGCGCCTATTGGGTGCAGTACAACAGCGGCAAGAAGAGCCTGGGGCTGAATCTTCGCACGGAGGAGGGGAAGGAAGTGCTGCGGGGGTTGGTGAAGGTGTCGGATATTCTGGTGCAGAATTTTCGGCCGGGGACGATTGCGAAGATGGGGTTTTCGTATGAGAACCTTCGGAAGCTGAACAAGGGAATCATTATGGTGAACGTGTCGGCTTACGGGCAGTACGGGCCGTACAGCAGTCGCATCGGGTTCGACCCAATCGGGCAGGCGATAAGCGGTATGATGATGTTGACGGGGTTTGAGGGGATGCCGCCGATTACGACGGCGAATCCGATAATCGACAGGATAACGTCGCTTCACGCCTGCATCGGGGCGTTGGCGGCGCTGCACGAACGGAAGACGTCGGGCGAGGGGCAGTGCGTGGACGTGTGTCTGGCGGATACGGGGTATACGATGACGGAGATCCAGTGCAGCGCGTTTCTGGGGTCGGGGGAGGATACGCCTCGGAAGGGGAACGGTCGGGGGACGAGCAACGTCTATCAGGCTTCGGACGGGTGGGTGCTTTTGTCGGCGCAGAGCAACAATATCTGGCCGCGGTTTTGCGGGGTTATCGGGAAGCGGGAGTGGGCGGAGGATCCGCGTTTCGCGACGCGGTCGGCGCGGGATGCAAATGCGGACGCGATAACGGAGGAGCTGGAGGGATGGTTTCGGGGTCGGACGGTGGCGGAGGCGGTGGGGCTGATTGCGGACGTGGGGATTCCCTGCCAGGCGGTGAACCGGATACCTGAAGCGGCGACGGACCCGCATTTGCACGAGCGGGAGATTCTGGTGGAGGCGCCGGACCCGGTGGCGGGGACGATTCACGTTTCGGGGAAGAACATCAAGTTGAGTCGGAGTGGGGCGGTGGTGGGGTCGGCGCCGACGGCGGGGCAGCATACGCGGGAGATTTTGACGTCGTTGTTGGGGTATTCGGACGGGGAGATTGAGCGGTTGGAGTCGTCGGGGGCGCTGTATACGGGGTTGGGGACGCGGGAGGTGGTGGCGGCGGAGGGGGATTAGGGGGGAGTCACCCTCACCTTAATCCTCTCCCTCAAGGGAGAGGGGGATGGGCTCCCGCTTTTGCGGGAGCAAGAGTGAGGGGCTAGACCCTTCGACAGGCTCAGGGTGAGCGAGGGGAGGATTGGTCAGGGCGAGCGAGGGGCAGAGTCACCCCCATCTCAATCTTCCCCCGTCAAGGTGGAAGAGGTAAGAGGGGATGTGAGGGGGGGAAGGGCGTCGACTTTTGCGAGGAAGGTGAGGATGGCGTGGTTGAAGGCTTGGGGTTGGTCTAGGTTGGAGAGGTGGCCGGCGTTGGGGATTATTTTCAGTTGGGAGCCTTTGATTTTCTGGTGGATGAGCTTGCAGGCTTCGAGGGCGGGGTCTTCGTCGCCGCTGAGGACGAGGGTGGGGGCGCGGATGGTGGAGAGGATGTCGGGGTCGAATTGGGCGTGGACGGTGGCGAGGGTGCTGTGAGCATAGCCGACTGGGTCGAGGGCGGCGTACATCTCTCGGACGGCGCGTTCGCCTTCGGGGCCGGAGTTGGCGGTGCGGCTGATGTTGGGGTTGTGGCGTATGGAGTAGTCGGCGACGGCGTCCATTCCTTCGGTCAGGGCGAGTTCGACGATGCGGTGGCGCATACGGAGGGCTGCGGGAGGGGTTGGGAGGCCGGAAGCGGAGGCGGAGTCGATGATGATGAGGGCGGCGGTGCGGTGCGGGAATAGCAGAGCGAAGCGGGTGGCGATGCCGCCGCCCATTGAGAGGCCGCCGACGTGGGCTTTTTCGATGCCGAGGTGGTCGAGGAGGGCGAGGAGGTCGTAGGCGGAGTTGCCGCTGCCGTACTGGTCGAGGTTGGGCGGGCTGTCGGATTGGCCGTGGCCGCGGGGGTCCCAGACGATGAATCGGTACTTTTGGGATAAGGCGGGGATTTGGCCGGCCCATTCGGTGGTGTTGCCGCCGAGGCCGTAGGCGAAGATGAGGGGGAAGCCGCTGCCGTAGGATTCGTAGTGGATGCGGACGCCGTTGAGGAGGGCGGTGGGCATGGGGGGACTCCTTTGGGTTTAGTGGGGGTTAGTATAGCACTGGGGGGGAGTCACCCCCATCTCAATCTTCCCCCGTCCAGGGGGAAGAAGGTAATCGCAGCCCTTATGAGGGTTATGCAAAGGTCTCCATCATGGGGGAAGGGAGAAGAGGGGATGGATTCCCGCCAGCGCGGGAATGACGGGAGGGGGCGGGAATGATGGTGGATGTGGGATGGATGGAACAAAAAAGAAGCCTTGCGGCTTCCTTTTCGTCAACGTTATCGGGTCCGAACCTGGGTTTGGATACCATTTAGGTCCTGAGTCGGACCCCGCACAGGGCGATGGCAGGCATTTGCCCGAACCCGACGGCTGATGGGTGGTTGATTTTGGTTAGGGCGCTACTATAGCGTCGAATCCAGACAGATGCCTACCATCGCCCTCTTAGTTAAACTATGTTCCATACGTCACCTCCTTCGGCTGTTGGAGCCCTGTCGAAATTCCGCGCAAGCGGTGGAATTATGGTAAGGGGGAGTATGGGCGCGTGTCAAGGGGATGGAGATGGGTTTGACGGCATCAGATTGGATGTGTAGGGTGTATTCACACGCAATAGAGGAGAGGACACGGAAATGGCACGGGTGCAGTTGATAATCCCCGATGTGGATAGGTATAAGTACGTCCGACAGGCGAAGAGGGAGGGGCTGACGCTCAGCGCATGGCTGAGGGCGGCGGCGCAGGAGAAGTTGAAAGCGGAGGAAGAGTCGGATAGGTTCAAATCGGTGGAAGACTTGAGGCGTTTCTTCGAGGAATGTGACGCCAGGCGTGGTGATGATAGGGAACCGGATTGGGAAGAGCATAAGCGCGCAATTCAAGAATCGCGGTTGCGCGGTCTGCCCAAGGTATGATCTTCGTTGATACCAATGTCTTCATGTACCTGGTTGGGAACCCACACCCTCTGAGGTCACGTGCTCGTACATTACTCGACGAGGCTGTACTTAGTTCAAAAACGCTTTGTACTTCTGCGGAAGTTCTACAGGAGTTAATGCACTCATATTTGCCTGTCGGTCGCCTTGAAGTTTTGCAAGATGCGCTAGACATGATTCGTCGATTGCAGGTTCAGGTGTGGCCATTGGAGGAGGAAGACGTGAGGTTGGCACGACAACTCTACGAATGGTATCCGGCCTTGGAGGCAAGGGACTTGTGCTATTTGGCTAGCTGTCGAAGGCGTGGGGTGCGGGAGATGATGACGTTTGACAAGGGGCCGGAGCAGGCGGGGGCTGAGGTTTTGCGAGGCGGTTGAAGCGGTAGGGTTTGGATGTGGAGGCTTAGGAAGGCCGGTGTTCTGTCGGTGGGCTGCGTTGAAGGTGGGGGATGGGTGGTGTTATAGTTGCGGGGGCTTATTTCAGGGAAGTGATATTTTTTCAGTCGATATGGAGTTGGGCGCATTTCGGATTTCTGTGGTAATGAAGGTGCTTAGTTGAAGTTCTTGTCTACGGAGCATTGGGCGCGGGTCTGCTCTCGGAAGCCGTTGTTGGTGCTGGGGATTTGGGCTGTGCTTGTGCTTGTCGCGGGGGCGTTGGCGGTGGACGGGGAGATGGGGCCGGGGCCTCAGATTGTGGACGCGCTGAAGCCGGCCACGACGACGGAGTTGAAGTTGACGGGGGCGGCGGAGTCGTCGCAGGCGGAGAGTCTGCTGGAGGAGCGGGGCGGACAGGAGATGCCGTTGAGGGAGATCGTAATCGTCCAATCGGATACGCATACCGTAGACGACCCTGAATTCCGCACGAAGGTTGAGGTGCTTTATCACGAACTAATCGTATTGGGGGCGGACGTCGCGATTCCGGAGAGGAGTTACTACACGACGGACCCGCCGGACAATAATCTGGTGTCCAAGGACCGGATGACCACGTTTATGACGGTGGTGATGCCGGGGGACTACGTGGAGGCGGTGAAGAATGTGGAGGAAGTGCTTCACGTGGTGGAGGAGTCGAACGAGGCGGACAGGTTCCGGGTGTTGACGATTGGGGACGCGAGCATCGCCTTCGAGCAGAACGAGCTGGCGGAGAGGGACTTGCGGCAGGGGGAGCGGATAGGGATTCCGGTTGCGCTGGTGATTCTGGTGGTGCTGTTCGGGACGGTTGCAGCGGTGATTATGCCCTTGGGATTGGCTATCGTGGGAATCATCGTCGCGCTGGGGATTGCGGCGCTCGTCGGGCAGACGATGGACCTGGTCTTCTTCGTGACGCTGATGATTGTGATGATCGGGCTGGCGGTGGGAATCGACTATTCCATCCTGATAATCTCGCGGTTCAGGGACGAGCGGGCGAAGGGCCGGGACAAGCTGGAGGCCATCGAGCGGGCGGGAGCGACGGCGGGTCGGACGGTGTTGTTCAGCGGGCTGACGGTGGTGATTGCGCTGCTGGGAATGCTCATCGTGCCGTTTGGATTCTTCCAGTCGCTGGGAATCGGGGCGATACTTGTGGTGCTGGTGGCGCTTTCGGCGACGTTTACGTTCCTGCCGGCGGGCCTGGCGGTGTTCGGAGATCACATAGAGAAGCTGCCGGTGCCCTTCTTCGGCAGGAAGTCGGCGCAGGCGGCGCAGGGCGACGTCGGGTCGCATGACGGGTTCTGGGAGGGAGTGACGCGGGTGGTGATGCGCTATCCGCTCATCAGCATAATCGTCGTGGGCGTGCCGATGGTGATTTTGACGCTTTTCTACTTCCAATGGCCGGGCATCAGCACGGGGCTGAACGGGGTGGACGTGTTTCCTGAGGGGGCGGAGACGCGGGAGGCGTTCTTCGTGATGGAGGAGAAGTTCTCCTTCGGGCTGGTGAATCCGACGGACGTGGTGATAGACGGAGACGTGACCAATCCGGCGGTGCAGGGAGGCATCGTGAATCTGATGACCTCGATGTCTGGGCATCCCGGGGTGACGGTGTTCCCATTGCCGGTTACGAACGATGCACGGGATTTGACGCATCTTTCCGTGTTCATCGACGGTGAGTCGCGGAGCCAGGAGGCGGTGGACGTTGTGACGGCGATAAGGGAGGAGTACGCGCCGGCGGCCTTCGAGGGCGTGGAGGCGGAGGTGTACGTGGGCGGCGTGACGGCGGTGGTGGCGGACACTTTCTCGATTGTGGACAGGTACACGCCGATAGTGTTCGCCTTCGTGCTGGGGTGCAGCTTCCTGATATTGATGCTGGTTTTCCGGTCGATAGTCATTCCCATTAAGGCCGTGTTTATGAATCTGCTGTCGGTGGGGACGGCCTACGGGCTGATTGTGCTGGTGTTCCAGAAGGGCATCGGGGCGGATTTGCTGGGGTTCCAGCAAGCAGAGGTCATCGACGCGTGGATTCCGCTGTTCCTGTTTTCGATTCTGTTCGGGCTTTCGATGGACTACCACGTGTTCCTGCTGAGTCGCATCCGGGAGCGGTACGACCAGACGGGGAACAACCGGGAGGCGGTGGCTTATGGGCTTCGGTCGACGGCGGGGATAATTACGGGATGCGCGCTCATCATGGTGGCGGTGTTCGGGGCGTTCGCGATGGGGGAGACGATAATCAACCAGCAGGTAGGGTTCGGGCTGGCGGTGGCGGTGTTCCTGGACGCGACGCTGGTTCGGTCGGTATTGGTGCCTGCGAGCATGGAGTTCCTGGGGCGTCGAAATTGGTATCTGCCTTCGTTCCTGAGGTGGCTGCCGGACGTGCGAGTGGAGCCGGAGGAAGAGGATGAAGTCGAGTCTAGGCCCGACGTCGGTCGTGGAACTTAGGCAATGAATATACCGACAGACTACGCCGAGGGGTATCCAAAGGCTCGTAAGATTGACGCTGAAAGGGCCGATAGATACGTGGCGCATACGACTATCGGCGATCCGGACGCGGACGCGATGATGGATGAGCTTGCGGGGATCCCGCAGGCGGAGGCGATGGAGTACCTCCGCGCGGGGATGGAGGCGGAATACAGAAGCCTATTGGTGGACGCGCCGGAATCGGTGCAGAAGTTCTTTCACTCTGTGGACATTGACCCCGACTGGGTGGACCATGAGGAGTTCATGCCGGGCGTTCGGATGTTTCACAGGAACTCCAAGCTGGTGCTGGGCGGCATGGTGGGCGGCACTCTGATTGAGGGATTCTCTACGAACATCGCCAAGTCCTTCTTCATAACGGGGAGGCTTCGCGACCAGGGCGTGCGGCGGCTTCAGCAGAATAATCGGCACATGGTGGAGATCTTCATGCCCGGCGGGATGGACAGGCATGGGGACGGGTGGAAGCTGTCGGTGCGGATTCGCCTGATTCACGCGCAAGTGAGGCGGTTGATGAATGAGTCGGAGGATTGGGACAGCGAGGCGTGGGGCGTTCCCCTGAGCGCGGCGCACCTGGGCTTCGCGATTACGGCGTTTTCGGCAAGGCTGCTGAGGCATCTGAAGAATCTGGGAGCGAAGTTCGATGACGTGGAGCGGGCGGGGTTCATGGACGTGTGGCGGTATACGGGGCATCTGATGGGGATACCGGATTCGATTCTGTATCGGGACGAGGTGGACGCGCTGGAGCTGTTCAAGATTGGGGTGATATGCGAGCCTGAGCCGGGCATGGAGTCTATAGCGATGGCGAATTCGCTGGTGAATTCGGCGCCGCTGGTAATCGGGATTACGAATCCCACGGCGCGGCAGCAGTTGGTGAAGTACGTGTACGGGGTGTCGCGGGCGCTGATAGGGAAGCGGATGGCGAAGAGTTTGGGTTACCCGGACGGGATGACGTTCGGGATTCTGCCCTGGTTCCGGATACAGGTGAAGTATGAACGCATCCTGAACAAGATTGCGCCGTGGCATACGAGCCAGACGAATTTCAACAATTTTACGGGGCTGCTGGAAGCGTCGGTGTTCGACGAGGCGGGGATAAGCTACCGGCTGCCGGACCACGTGTATTCGGAGGAGTCGGGGAGGTGGTAGGGGGTATTTATTGACGTAATATGGTGTCTAGATTTACAATTGATTTGGCTACGGGGCGATTGAACTCGACGGCGATTCGCTTGTCATGTACCTGTGATGTGCTCCAATTGCGCTTACGTAAATGTATGATTGTAGGCGTGTGTCAGTCACCTGATACTGGCTACTCGTTCTGCATTCAGTTGGAATCGCCCCGTTAGCCAAAAATTCTATTGGCCCCATCAGGCTTTGAGGTTCCTCTGTGCCAAGTCTTTCTTCGTCACTGCGACCAGAGTGGGTCGACTTCTCTCAAAGGCAGATCCGCAATCGTTACCGGAAGCTGAGGTCTCTGCAAGATCTTGCTGACTTTTGGCGTGTTAAGCCCTCACAACTCAGCTATTATGCTTTTCGCGTTGATAAGAATAGAGTATACAAGACATTTAGTGTCCCACGAAGAAATGGAGGTCAAAGACAAATAGAGGCTCCAAGGCGTACGCTAAAATATCTTCAGAGACTCATGCATGAGTCTTTGTCAATCATGTATGGGGCTCATCCATCTGCTCACGGATTTTTGTCCGGACATTCTATCGTCACAAATGCAAGGAGACACCGGAATAGTCAGTATATCCTCAACACAGATTTGGCCAACTTTTTTCCTAGCATTACAAGAAAGAGGATCTATGGAAGATTAACTGCGGCACCGTACTTGCTGTATAGAAATGTTGCCAATGTAATTGCTGCGTTGTCTACCAACGCTCATTCCCAATTACCACAAGGAAGCCCATCGTCACCCGTTCTCGCCAATATTGTGGCGTCTGAATTGGATGCTGATCTTGCTAGCCTCTGTAGGCCTTTTGGCTGTAGGTATACACGGTATGCGGATGATATAACTGTGTCTTGTCCGAGAGGTGAAATGCCGCCTCAAATTGCTAGGTATCCTAATGCCCATGGAACGAGTCAGGTAGTTCTGGGGGATGCATTGGTAGATGTTATTGAGGGTCATGGATTTCAAATTAATTATCGCAAGACGAGACTACAAAGTTGCAGGACAAGGCAAGTGTGTACAGGGTTGGTTGTTAATGGTGATAGCATCTCTCCTCCGCGCCCATATATTCGACGTTTGCGGTCATTGATTCATCACTGGCAGAAAAAAGGATGGGAACATGCCGCTCACATACTTAGTTCAAAAGAGAATCGTTCTCTACTCACTGACAGGCATGCTCTTCTGAATCACGTAATTGGAAGAATTGGTTACTTGAAAATGGTACGTGGTCAAAACGATCCTGTAGCCCTTCGACTTGAGCAGACAGTGTCTTCAATACCGCCAAATTTCTAGGAGATTGGAAATCTTGACGGTACATTCTAATTTGCATTTTTCAGTGCATACTGCGAATTCCGCAAAAGGATTCCTAGACTACCTACTACCAAGCGCGGATCATTGGAAATCAGCCCGACGTGGCGAATTGGCCTATCGTGGACAGGCATGGAGCGAGTGGCTGCTTGTTCCAAAGGCGTTTCGCTCTAGCATGATGCGTATGAATGCTTCTGATTTACCGGCCGGACAACCAACTCGCGTCCTTTCCCAAGCAATCGCGGAATTTGATGAAGTCCAGCAGTTTGTGAAGGCAGCTGACGCGGCAGGGCTTGAGGTTACTGAATCAGGCAGAAGATTCCTTATGCAAGAGGGCCCGGAACGTATTTTGGGCGATTCCAATTGGGAGCACAGGTGGCCAACAGAAAATCTTTTGGAGATTCTTGCTTTAGCACAACATCATGGCGTCCCAACTCGTCTCCTAGATTTTACTGAAGATCCCCTAGTTGGCGCCTTCTTTGCGGCAGAATCTGCGTGGAACTGCATGAAAGGTCAGAGCAGTCAGGAAGAAGACGACACCTTTCTCGCTGTCTGGGTGGTAGATTTGAGATTCGTTCAGTCCGTTAACCGGATAGGTGGTCGATACCCCGAGAGGATCGGGGAGGTTCGAGTTCCGAGAGCAAATAACACGTACTTACATGCGCAATCAGGATTCTTCCTCTATGATAGGGGAGCTAACGATGTGATGAGATTTGAGAAATCGCTGTCGCTGGAAAAAGCGATATCAAATCGATCTCGATTCTGGCACAGAGACAATCGGCTAAAAGAACGGCAAATTACTCAAACTTGGTTCGACGAAATTCCAGTCCGACAAGTTCTCCTCCGTAGAAGTCTTACTCGTCAACTATTAGGGGAACTTGAAGATCGTGGGTTAACGAAAGCATTTCTAATGCCCAGCCTGGACCGTATTGTGGAATCTCTGGATTTTCAGAGGAGCATTGGACCACGCAAAATATCTTATTAAGTACGCCTACTATGTCGTAGGGGTGGGTTTGACGTAGTAGTTAGGGGTATGACTGAGATTTATGTGGAGTCTTGTGAGTAGATTTTTGTGTAGGTTTGGGGTTTTGGTGGTTGGGGTTGTTGCGGCTGTCGTCGTAGGGTGCTCAGGCATGGAGGATGGGGAGCCGTCGGGTGAATCGGCGCAGGTGAGGACTATCGCGCCGACGTCGGTGGTGACGCCAGGGGCTAGTATCGAGCCTACTAGGATTCGGGCTACCCAAACGGCATCTACGACTCCCTTGGCAACTCCGGGGGTGGGGTATGATTCTAGGGGGAATATGTTTCGGTTGTTTTCGGGGGAGGGGCATGACCCGGAGGAGACGCTGGAGGCGATTGAGCTTGCGGTCGTCAATCGGGACAGGTCGATGGTTCCGGCGTTGATTGAGATGCTTCGGTTCTTCGAGGACTATGTGCACGCCATCGAGGCGCGGAAGGCGCTGACGGCGATTACGGGGCGGGTGGTCGTGGGAAACGAGGGGTCGTGGAGCAGTTGGATGGAGTGGCTGGTCAACGAGGGGGAGGAGTATCGTCCGCCCGTCGGATACCTGGAGTGGAAAATCGGGTTGATGAGTCTGATTGACGCCAGGTTCGAGGGGTTTCTGGCGCCGGCGGCGGAGGGGTCTCGCGTCAACGTGTTTGAGATTGTGTGGGGAGGCGTGGAGCCGGACGTGATTCCGGACCTGCGGAGCGCGCCGGTGGTTTCGGCGGAAGAGCAGGACTATCTTCAGCCGGGGGACCGGGTCTTCGGGGTGTCGATCAACGGGGAGCATCGGGCGTATCCGCATCGCATCGTGAACGCGCATGAGATGGCGAACGACGTGTTGGGGGGCGAGCCAATCGTCCTGGCGTATTGAACGCTGTGCGGAAGCGGAATCGTGTATTCCGCGAAGATAGACGGGGAGGCGACCACTTTCGGAACGTCGGGGTTGCTGTATCGGAGCAACAAGGTGATGTACGACCGTCTGACGAATTCGTTGTGGAACCAGTTTACGGGGGAGCCGATAATCGGGCCGCTGTGGGATTCGGGGGCGCGGTTGGAGTTTTTTCCGACGTTGGTGACGACGTGGGAGGAGTGGGTGTCGCTTCATCCCGATACGACGGTGCTGGACATCGAAACGGGGCATTATCCGGCGTCGTACTACCTTCCAGAAGGGCACCGGGAGGCTATCTATTACGATTACTTCAACTCGCCGGGGACGATGTTCGCGGTTCCTGACCGGGATGAGCGGCTTGGGACGAAGGAGGTGGTGTTGGGAGTGGAGGTGAATGGCGGCTACAAGGCGTATCCGGTGGCGGCTTTGGAGAAGGAGCGGGTTGTGAATGACGTGGTGGGAGGCGAGGGGGTGGTGGTGTTGGGGTCGTCGTCGGCGAGCCAGGGGGCGAGGGCGTATTTTCGGGGGGAGAGGGTGTTTGTGGAGGCGGTGGGGGTTCCGTCGGCGGTTGCGGATGGGGACGGGGGGATATGGCGGGTGACGGAGGAGTTTCTGGTGAACGCGTCGGATGATTCGGAGAGGCTGGCGCGGATAGCGGCGCATACGTCGTTCTGGTTCGGGTGGTTCCAGTTCCACGGGGACACGGAGGTTTATGGGGGACGTTAGGGGGCGTTTGGGTTGGGTACTTGTGCAGGGAAGCGACAGGTGGTAAAACTATGACAATGGTGTGTCGTTTCAAGTTGCGACGAAACTTTAGCGGAATGACTTATTCATGCGGATATTATGAAAAAGAAGCATCGTATTTGTAGCGAAGAAACCCCGCTCCTGGATTCCCGCTTTCGCGGGAATGACGTAGGTGGGGGCGGGAATGACGAAGTAGGAGGGCGGGAATGACGGAGGGAAGTGCGGGAATGATGGGAAAAAGTGGGAATGATGGCACTGGTTGGGGGATGCTCGCTTCCCGCTCGACCCTTCGACAAGCTCAGGGTGAGCGGGTATAGTTGGGTAAAGCAGCGTTAATGAGTAGGGGAATTTGACGACACCTTCGGTGCAGAATCCGCGGTACGAGGCTGAGGAGAATCCGCCGCTGCGGGCGTCTCTGGGCTATGGGGCGCAGTTCAGTCTGATTGCGTCGGCGACGCTGTTGGTGACGCCCATCGTGGTGGCGAAGGCGTCGGGGCGGGACGACGAGTATCTGGTGTGGATGGTGTTCGCGTCGCTGCTGGTGGCGGGGATTTCGACGCTGATTCAGGTGAGGAAGTTCGGATTGGTGGGGACGGGGTCGATGTTGCCGATGTTCACCGCCGCCTTCTCCATTCCCTTCTGCATAACGGCGGTGTCGGACGGCGGTCCGGCAACGCTGGCGGCGCTGGTGCTGGTGTGCGGAATCGGGCAGCTGATCATCGCCAGATGGCTGTTTCTGCTTCGTCGAATAGTCACGCCGGTGGTGGGCGGAACGGTGCTGATGATACTGTCGATAACCTTGGCGTCGGTGGTGCCGAGACTGCTGCCTGAAGCGACGGACGATAACTCGTTGGGGGCGCATCTGGCGGCGTTGACGGCACTGGCGGTGATTTCGGCGCTCATCCTGCGCGGCTCCGCCGTGGTGCGGCTTTGGGGGCCTGTAATCGGCATAGTCGCGGGCTGCGCGGTGGCGGCGGGTTTCGGGATTTATAACGCCGACGCAATTTTGGACGCGGCTTGGATCGGGATACCGGGGCAGTGGCCGGGGTTGGGGCTGCCGCCGATTGTGGCGGGATTCGGGGTGTCCTTCTGGACGCTGCTGCCGGCGTTTCTGTTCCTGAGCATGGTGATTTCCATACAGGCGAACGGGGAGTGCATCGCACAGCAGCGGGTGTCGCGGCGGGAAGGTCGTGCGGTGGACTTTCGGGAGGTGCAGGGAGCGATGACCGGCACGGGGGTTACGAACCTGATGGCGGGCGCGGCGGGAACGGTGCCTTACATAATCAGCCCGGCGGCGGTGTCGTACACGCAGACGACGGGGGTGGCTTCGAGGAGGGTGGGGTACGTCATCGGGGCGTTGTTCATCATGGTGGCGTTTCTGCCGAAGGTGTCGGCGGTGTTCAGTTCGATTCCCGGGCCGGTGATGGCGGGATTTCTTATCGTGTTGAGCGCGTATCTGTTCATCGACGGGGCGCGGACGGTGATGCAGAGCGAGGAGAATCGGGCGCGGATAACGGTGGCGGGGGTGTGCTTCTGGATTGGGGCGGCGTTCCAGTTCGGGCTGTTCTCGCTGCCGGACGTGGGGCCGGTCTGGTCGACGCTGGTGCAGAGCGGAATCACGACGGGCGGGGTGGCGGCGATAATCATGATTCTGTACCTGGAGTTCACCAATCCGCGGCGGATGCGGTTCCAGTCGCAGTTGGATATCGAAGTGCTGCCGGAGCTTAACGAGTTTCTGGCGAAATTCGCGGACCGACGGGGTTGGGATACGGCGATGAAGGAGCGGTTGAGCGCGGTGGCGGAGGAGACGCTGCTAACGCTTTCGCCGCTGGACCTGGAGGCGTTTATGGCGGAGGATGAGGATTCGGAGGAGGATGAAGGAGAGGCGGAACCGGGTCGTCAGCTGGTGGTGCTGGCGTCGAGCGACGGGCCGGTGGCGACGCTGGAGTTCATCGGAGGCGCGGGGGACGAGGATAACATGGAGGACCGGCTGCGGCAGCTTCAGCAGTATGACGAGGAGACGCCGGTGGAGCAGGAGCTTTCGCTGCGGATGCTGCGGGCGTATGCGACGTCGGTGCGGCATCAGCAGTTTCACGGAACGGACATCATCACGGTCCGCGTGGAGCCGTGAGGCGGGCGTTTCTTTGAGTCAGGGTTGACATATTGGTATACTAGGTATCATTGCAAGACAGGAGGGAAAGCATGGCTAAGTTCTTGTTCCAGGCGGACTATACCCCGGCGGGGATTGCCGGACTTCGGAATGAAGGCGGGAGCGGGCGTCGCGATATGTTCGAGAATATGTTTGCGAAGTTGGGGGGAAGCCTTGAGGCGTTTTACTATGCCTTTGGCGCGGATGATCTGTACATGATTGTGGACTTGCCGGACGATGCCGCAGCGGTGGCAGCTTCGTTAGCGGCGTCGGCTGCAGGGGCGATCAGCTTCCGGGCGATAGTGTTGATAACGCCGGAGACGGTTGACGAGGCGGTGGGTCGGGAGGTTGACTACTCGCCGCCGCAGGCTTAGGGGGGCAGACGCGGTCCCTGTCACCCTTCGACAAGCGCAGGGTGAGCGATGGGGGATGGGCTCCTGCTTTCGCGGGAGCAAGAGGAAAGATTGGGCGGTTCGCGAACTGCCCCTACGCGTTGGGCTTGGTGGCAGTTTTTCATCCACATCCCTTCGGCAGGCTCTTCGACAAGCTCAGGACAGTCTCAACCTTCTTCCATCGAAGGGATGGGAGAAGATGGATTCCCGTTTGCACGGGAATGACGGGAGGGGCGTTCGTCCTTTGACGGGTTCAGGGTGAGTAGAAGGTTAGCGTCAAGAGGACGGATTTGAAACCCGCCCCTTAGGTGTTGGTCTGTGGGAATGGGCGTCATATGGGGACGCTCCTACGGGTGACAAGGTAGGCGGCGCATATTGCATAGCATTCGCTGGGCGACGTGGATGAGCGGAAGTAATTCAGGCAACCAGGTTTAAGCGGAGGAGGGTTGCGTTGATTGTCTTGGCGGTAGGCATGGGAGGTCTGGTTGGGGCGGTTCTGCGGTATATGGCGGCAAGTTGGGTGCAGGGATCCTTCGGGGGCGGCGGGTTTCCCTACGGCACTCTTGCCGTTAACGTGGTTGGTTGTCTGGCCATCGGCGTTATTGCCGGATACGCCGAGGTTCGGAGGCCGTTAGGCGTCGAAGTCCAGGCATTTCTGCTGGTTGGCGTACTTGGCGGATTTACAACTTTTTCCGCTTTCGGCATGGAGACGATAAACCTGGTTAGAGATGGGGAGTATCTCGCAGGAGCGGCTAACGTGGCACTACAGATGACTCTGGGGTTGGCCGCCGTGGCGGTGGGGCTGCGACTGGCGCAGTGGGGCTTCGACAGGCTGGCGGCGGGGCAGTGAAGTTGTTAGCGGCTGTAGCCGGATGGTCGCACCGCCTCATGGGAGTTTCTGGTGATGTGGTCCAGGAGGAAGGCCAGGTCTTGATATGATGCCAGGTGGCCGAGGCTGCCTTCCAGCAGTGGGAGTTCACTCATTTGAAGGTGGAGCAGGTCGTCCAGAATGGAACGGCTGGAAGCGTCGGCGTGGGGCAAGCTGCTGTAGCGGTCGGCAAAGAGGGCAACTATGGCTCCCAGTCGGAGCATGAGGTCGGCGTGGTTGAAGTCTCTGTTGTTTTGGCTAGTGACGGCGGCGTGCTGGCGGTTGGATTCCAGGGTGGATGGGGTGACCCAGCGGAGTTCCACGTCGCCGAGGGTTAGGGGGCCGGTGAAGGAGGGGTCTTTGAGTTCGAGTTCGTAGAAGACGGTTGTGGCGGCGCCGGCGGGAATCTCGGCGAACTCTCTGCGGGCCTGGGCGAAGGACTGGTCGGAGGTGACGCGGTTTTCGTAGCCGACGATGCGCCACGATTCCACCACGTCGGGATCCCACGTCACCTGCGCCCTGGTCTGGTCGGCGAAGGGGATGGAGAGGGCGAGCCAGTTTTCGCGGGCGAAGGTGTCTCTGGCTTGATTCACGTCGGTGAGGTAGCGGTACCAGCCGTTGCCGTGCTGGGCTAGTTGTTCGAGGAGGTAGTCGTTGAAGTTTTCGATGCCGACGCCGATGGTGATCAGGCGGAGGGGGTTGGAGTCGTCGTAATCGCCGGCGGATTCGAGGATGGCGAAGGGGTCTGTGGCGTCCACGTTGGCGACGCCGTCGGACATGAGGATGATGTAGTTGTAGGAGTCGGGGTTCTGCCAACGGGCCTGGTCTGCGAGCCGGACGCCTTCGTTCAATCCCGCTTGCACGTTGGTGGAGCCGCCGGGCTGGAGGTTCTGAATGGAGTGGGACACCAGAGGATTGGTGGAACGGTTATGCCGAACCGTATACCCAGGTAGCACGTCTTCGCTGAACTGGACGATGGCGATGCGGTCCTGGGCTCTAAGACTGAGACGGATGCTCTCGGCGGATTCGCGGGCTATGGCTATGCGGTTGCCGGTGGACATAGAGCCGGAGGCGTCAAGGACGAGGGTGACGTTTATGGGGGTGGCGTCGTAGTCCATCTCCGGGGCTTGGAAGGCGATGCGGGCGAGGTGCATCCGGTTGTTGAGGGGGTGTCGTACTACGTCCGTGGCAATGGCGAAGCTGTCGTCGCGTCGGGGCTGGTCGTAGCCGTAGTTGAAGGCGTTGATCCACTCTTCGGCGCGGACGGAATCGGGGTCAACCTCGTAGCCGTTTCTGGCCCAGTTGAGGGCGAGGAAGTAGGAGGTGCGGTCGGTGTCTAGGCTGAAGGTGGAGACGTTGTCCACGGCGGCGGAGACGAAGCGTTCCCGTTGGTAGTCCTGGAAGGTGGTGGCCGGGGGCGTGCCACGGGAGGGCGGAACCTCTGCGGCGGGATAGGGGGTAGGTTCCGGCGTGATTCCTGGAACTGGCGTTGGCGCGGTGGTGGGTCTGGGCGCCGCCGTTGGCGCGGGCATGGCCGTGACTGCCGGCATCATCCGGATGCGAGTGGGAGTGGGTGCGGCGGTGGCAGCGGGCACCGGGGCCGCGGTGGGTGCGGGCATGGCCGTTGGAGCCATAGTTGGGCGCGGGGTGGGGGCCATTGTGGGCGCCGGCGTGGGAGCGGCTGTGACAGCCATAGTGGGCGCCGGGGCTGCCGTGGGCGCGGGAGCGGGCGTGGCTGCCGCGGGGGTGGCCCAGGCTACGGGATAGGCTTCTCCCTCATCATCGCCGAGATCGCCGACGCCGATGACGTTCCAGATGATTACGGCGGCAACGAGGAACACGGCGGCGGCTCCGGCGGCGGAGAAGACGGGGCCCGGCCTGTATGCCCCCAAGTTGCTGAAGCTGTTCAGTATTCGGGACAGGAACGAGGGCGTATCCGGTTCCTCCATTCTGCTGTGGAGCCAATCCCAGGGGTCATTGGACATACGGAGGTCGGGACTCTCGGTTTCGAAGTGCTCCCTCAGGACGCGCTCCATCTCCCGGTCCGATGCATCGTCATTGTTTCTCATCGGTGAATTTCCACGGGCCATTGAGCTAACCTCCCTTTCCCGTTGAGGCGTTGGAAGGATTGACGTCCTCCTCTTCCAAGTGGCGTCGCAGATTTCTTAGGGCGCGGCTGAGGCGGGACTTGACTGTGCCCTGCTTGAGACCCAGGGTTTGGGCGACTTCCGGCACGGTCAGTTGGGCGAAGTATCGCAACGCAACTACCTGGCGGTGTTCCGGGCTGAGTTGGGCGATGGCTCGCCTGACGTACAGCCGCCTCTCCAAGGCGTCCAGGGTCTCTTCCGGGCCGCCTTCGGTTGTGTCGGGTTCGTCCGGGCCTTGGTCTGATATATAGGTGGTTGGCAGGGATTTCTTCCTTCGAGAGGAGAGGACGGTGTTGATGAGGATTCGGAGAACCCAGGGCTTGACGGGCTTGCCGAGGCGGAAGTTTCGGATGCCCCGCCAGGCGGAGAGGAAGGCTTCCTGCACCTGTTCTTCGGCGGTGGCGCGGTTGCCCGTCATCAGCACGGCGGTGCCGAAGAGCAGGTCTTTGTACTGCTCCACCAGGTGCCGGAAGGCGTCCCGGTCGCCCTTCTGGCAGCGCGCTACGGCTTCGGAGTCGGTCATGTTTCCCCCTCACGCCTGGGTTTGGACAGGGGCTTCTATCAGATAATATGCAATTTGGGGGCGGAAAGGTTCCCTGTGTGGGGGTGAGATTTGGGGGAATTTGCGAAGTTGCCTGTGGGAAGGGGGACGCTCGACCCTTCGACAGGCCCTTCGACAAGCTCAGGACAGGCTCAGGATGAGCGGGGGAGGGACGCTCGACCCTTCGACAGGCTCAGGACAGGCTTAATCCTCTCCCTCAAGGGAGAGTGGGGTAAGAGGGGGCTTGTTGTAGTAGAGGTGATTCGTTTCGTTTGGCTTCCTTTTTTTCTGTGGCGGGATACGAAGGGGGTTTTCATAGCTGATGCGGGGGGAATTCGGCATTCGTTATATTGTTGTGGTAAGAACGAATGGGGGGCTTTTACCGGAAGGGGGATTGGGTTTGGTGGAGCCTCCTGTGAAGTTGCGGAATTGGTATGTATGTTTCATGTCAGGGATGGTAGCAGGATTGGGGGTTTGTGGCAAGGGGGAGGTGGCAGTTTTGGGGGGATCACCCCATTGACACAACCCCCTGCCGCCTTCACACTCCACCACCACCCAATCCGCAGGGGCGACCGGCCGGTCCCCCCTGCAATTACATCCCGAAGGAGGCTGCCGCCATCGAAACGCCAGAACCTGACCGCCAACCCAGAGAATCCATCTGGAGCATCATCGCCCCCCTACGGCCCTGGTACTTCGGGATATTCGTCCTGGTGTTCATCCCAGGAACCGGCATAAACATCGCCATACAAATCGCGGACAATGATGCTATAATGAGGATCTGGCACAACGCGCTGATGGCGGAAGGCGCGATAGCGATGGCCTCAGCCGCCATATCCTTCACCCTGACCGAATCATGGAGGGCAGCAATGGTAATCGCTCATGACATTCAGAAATGGCTGGACAAGCGCCGCCAAAAGCAGCTGGAAGCCGCCCGCGCTGAGGGGCGCGCCGAAGGCGAAGCCAAAGGCCGCAACGAAGGCCGCAAAGCCCTCGCAGAAAACCAGCAGGCGTGGACTGAGTGGAATGCCCGCCGCCTGGATGCCGAATCCCGCGGCGAGAACTTCACCGAACCGCCGCCCAACGGCAACATCGGCTAACCCTCCCTTCCCCGTGTAGGGGCGACCGACCCGGTCGCCCCTACAATCCCGACAGGAGGCTGCCGCCATCGAAACGCCAGAACCCGCCCGGCCCCATGCGCTCGACCCTTCGTCCTTCGACAAGCTCAGGATGAGCGGATGGGGTTTGGCTCGTGGGTGAGCGGGTGGGAGTAGGGGGGAGAGCCCTCACCCCAGCCCTCTCCCAGGATGGAGACCTTTGCATAACTCCCTATTCACCCCAACATTCTGTCAAAGAAGTAGCGTATTTATACCTAAACAGCCCCGCCCCTGGATTCCCGTTTTCACGGGAATGACGGTTATGCAAAGGTCTCCAGGATGGGAGAGGGGGGAAGAGGGGAGGGGTTTAGTTGTCGAGGTCGGTTCTGTAGAGGTAGCGGGTGTCCCAGAGGCCGTAGAGGGTGGGCGTGGCGTTGCCGAATACGTTTCGCACCGCGCTCAGACGCTCGGAGAGGGTGGTGTAGAGGAGGGGGACGTTTTCGGCGACTATATCCTGGGCGCGGTGGTAGAGGGCGACGCGAGCGTCTCTATCCAGTTCCTGGCTGGCCTTAATGTATATCTCGTCGAGTTCCGCCTCCCAATCCGTGGCGGGTTCCGACTGGTAGGGATGCCAGAGGTGGAGGCCCTCGCCGCTGTGCCACATGGTGATGCCGTAGTGGGGCTCGGTGCCGCCGGTGAAGCCGACTACCAGGGTTTCCCAATCGTAGGTTGAGACCAGCTGGGAGACCATGACGCCGAATTCTATGAGCTGGTAGTCCACGTTGAGGCCGATGGCGGTCATGCCTTCGTGGATTATCGAGGATGCGTTGGCTCTGACGGTGTTGCCGGTGTTGGTGACCAGGGTGAACGCTATCTCGTTGCCGTCGGCGTCTTCGCGGACGCCGTCGCCGTTGGTGTCCACCCAGCCGAGGTTGTCCAGGATTTCGTTGGCTCTGGCTATGTCGTATTCGTACTGCGTCACGTTGGGGTTGTGGAAGTCGCCGGCGGCGGGGCTGACGGAGGACCACTGGGGATAACCGGCGCCGTGCTGGGCTTCGTCAATGATTCTCTTCTTGTCGATGACGTGGGCGACGGCCTGCCGGAACTGGGTGTTGCTGAACCAGGCCAGCTTCTCGGGGGAGAGATAGGATTCGCCGGTGTCGGGGTTGCTGCCCGGGTTCATGTTGAAGGCGAAGAAGGTGGTGCCGAAGGCGGGGCCACGCCTGTGGATGGTGAAGTTTCCTTCCTTCTGAAGGGGCACAAGCTGGGGGAGTTCTTCTCCCAGAACGCCGTGGGAATCCGCTTCCCCGTCGAGGAACTTCGTAAGTTCGTCTTCCAGATTGGGAACGATGTCGTGGACAACTTCATCCAGGTAGGGGAGGCTGTTGCCTTCGGCGTCCTTGAGCCAGTAGTCCGGGTTGCGGGTCATAATCACGTGCTCGCCGGGGACGTAGCTGCCGATGGTGAAGGCGCCGGTGCCGATGATTTCCGAGGGGTCCGTGTTGATGTCCCAGGTTGCGGCGAAGGAGCCGTCTTCCACGTGCGGCTCGAGGATGTGTTTGGGGTAGATGGAGGTGCCCATCGAGCGGAGGAAGGGGGCGAAGGGAACGGGGAGGACGCACTCGACGGTGTGGTTGTCGATGGCGCGGACGGTCATGGGCGCCTCCTCCCAGACGCCGGTCTCCTGGTTGAGGGAGCGGAAGTGGAAGGTGGGGCGGCTGCTGGCGGGGATGTCCGGGTTGTAGATGATGCGGTTGAAGGTGAACGCCACGTCGTGGGCGGTGAAGGGTTCGCCGTCGTGCCACTTCACGTCGTCGCGGAGGTGGAAGGTCCAAGTGAGGCCGTCTTCGGAGTGTTCCCAGGACTTGGCGAGGGACGGCTCGACCTGGTCGGTGAGCCAGGAGGTCTCGGTTAATCCTTCGAAGAGGTAGCCCAGGACGCCGGACGAGGAGGCGTCGGTGGAGATGGCGAGGTTGAAAGTGAGGGGTTCGGAGATGGTGGCGAAGGTGAGAGCGCCGCCGTGTTCGCCTATGGCGTATTCGAAGGCATCGGCGTTGTTCGTGAGGAGGTCGACGATGGTCGAGTCGCCGAGGTCGCCGTGATGCCAGCCGGAGCCGAAGGTGAATCCGCCGAAGGACGAGACCCAGACGCGGACGGCATCGTTGGTTATCCAGGTTCCATCCGCGGGGGCGTGGAAGATTTCGGTGCCGAACAGTTCCTCTACGCCTCTGCCTATCAACGCGGGTTTGGAATGGGCGACGAATCGGCCGCTCTGGTTGGCAATGAACGTGAACCACTGGCCGTCGACGGTTGTGGCGGTATTGTAGTACGCGATGGCGGTTTCCAGGCCCGCCAGGGCGCTTTCGGGGCTGGCGAAGTAGTTCACGGTGTCTTCCAGCCCGCCGGCGCGGAAGGTGTGAACGGCGACGGCAACGAGCTGCTTGGTGAATTCGTCGGAGGGGATGTGCCAGCCTGAGGCGAAGAGCAAATCGTCGTGCTTGACCACCCAGACGTTCTTGAGTTGGAAGTCGCCGGCGCCGAGTACGCCGGTTTGCGGGTTTTGCGAAACGTATGACACCCACTTGCCGTCTTCGGTGGCGGAGAGGATATCGGGGCCGAATTCGTAGCCGTTGGCGTCGGCGCCGAAGGGGCCGTTGAGGTCCTGGCCGATGGCGTTGGGGTCGTAGTGGCCGATGACCTTGCCGTTTTCGTCGATGATGAAGACGAACCACTGGCCGTCCACGCTTGCGCGGTTGTTGTAGTGGGCGAGGGTGCGGTCGAGGCCGTCCTGGTTGTAGCGGCTGATGGCGTTTTCGACGAAGAATTTGGTGTATTCGGGCGGGGAGAACTTGGAAGGAATGTTGGCTATGGCGCGGCGGGCCAATCTTCCAACTTCCTCCTGGGTGAGTGGTGGATTGGCTTCCGCCGCCTCCGAGATGGCCTGCTTAACAAGTTTCTCCACGTCGGCGAGGGTGAAGTCGGGTTCGGGAATAGCCGCCTGGACGATTGCGCGAATTTCGGCGGCGGTGAGGCCGGGCTGGGATTCGGGCATGTCCGCGATGGCGGACTGAACCGCTTGCTCTACGTCGGCGAGAGTCAAGCCGGGGTCTGCCGGCGCCATTCGGGTCATGGCCGCTTCGATGGCGGATTGGACGACCTGTTCCACGTCGTCGCGGGTTAGTTCATCGTCGGGGATGTCCGAGACTGCCGTAGAAACTATCTGTTCCACCTCGGCGCGGGAGGGGCCGGGCGTCGCCGGGGTTTTTGCGACTTCGGCGCGGACGATTTCTTCAATCTGGGACTGGGTTAGTTGCGGGGCGGTATCCGCGTCTTCGGCTGCGCAGGCGACGAGGAGAATGGGAAGAAGCAGGACGAAAATTGCGGCTGTGACGATGTTGAGCTTGTTGAAAGTCATACGAGGCTTGAGTTTGCCCTCCGTAAGATTTTGGTTTGAGACCTTGGCGATTCCGCGGCGTTTGCTTGCGCCGCATCGGTTGTTGACATGGGGTTCTTTCGTCGCAATATGATACTTGGTTTACATTGCTATATGCAATGAAATATCATTATAGTACCCAGGCGATTCGCTCAGGAGGCGTTCTGAAGGATGCAAGGGGATTCGAGGTTGACGCGGCAATTTACGATGGGGGACAGCGACAAGCGAAATCCAATTCTCTACGATGAATATCGCAGGTGGAGATCCTTTTTCAGGGCGCAGACGTAACCTGGTTATGCGATACTGGTTATCAATGGTGGACTCAAGGACTGATTGGCTGTTGATGAAAAAAGACGAGTCAATCCACGCAAGTTTACATAAGAACGAAAGACAGGGGGCTGAGTTGTCATACGTCTCGAACATCGATATTAAGTGGAGTCCCGTTACCCTGCACAGATTGGGAATGAGGCTGCTGCTCGCGGCGGTGGCGTTGGCTGCCGTTATTGCGATGGCGTTCGCAGCCGGAGACGCAGGGTCGGTGGCGGCGGACCATCCCAAGGAATGCGAAGTAACGGACCTCGGCTCCCTTGGGACGGAATCTGACGGCGGGCTGGAGGCTGCGGGGCGCTGGAGCGGCGATGACTGCGAATCCGTTTTCCGGGCGGGCAGCGATTCTCACAGGTATCGGTTCGAGATTCTGGACGCCGGACGCGTCAGGATTGATTTGTCGTCTGACGAGGGCGATTCCTTCCTGTATCTGATGTCGGAGGACGGCAGGAGAATAATTGACAACGACGACGGCGGGGCGGGCCTGGACGCTCGTATAGAGCGGGATCTTGTGCCTGGGGTTTACATGGTGGAGGCGACGACGGTAGGCGGACGGGATAGGGGGCCGGGAGACTTTACGCTCTCTGTCAGCTACGTGGAGGGCTGCGACGTGATGCATCTGGGCGACCTTGGCCCGGAGGAAGACCTGACGGATACGGGTTTATGGTCGTTGGACACCTGCGGCTCCGCATTCGTCGTGGCGCATCCCGCGTACCGCTATTCGTTCAATCTTCCAGAGGATGGTCGGGTGCGGATAGACCTGGAGTCGGAGCACGGAGACGCCGTGCTTTCCCTGGCGTCGGACAAGGGCATCATTGCCGCCAACGACGATGGCGGAGGGGCCCGCAACTCGCGCATCGAGCTATTCCTGCAGGCGGGCGTGTACCTGATTGAGGCGACCACGTATCTGCAGAGAGATCTGCAACCGCTTATCGCCGACTTCACCCTTACCGTCAGCATGGTGGACGAGGAAGCGAAGTTGGACAAGTTCCAGCTCAAGATCGAGGAAACTCACGCGCCCGACGTGGTTTACGCGGGGAAGCCTTTCGACGTTCACTATCGGGTGGGCAACATTGGTTATGGGGACCTGGCGGACGTGGGCGGACACGCATGGACGTACGTGGTGGCGCCTCCGCGGTTCTACCGGTTCGGCAATAAGCTGGAGGCGGAGGACGGGTTCTGGGCGCCCGGGGTTTCCTACCACACGGGCGAAGAGACGGCGAGCGCGGTCAGCGCTTTCACCGGAGAGGTGAGGTCCTTCGAGGTGACGCTCGACACGCCCGGCCCTTCCTGGGTGTTTGTGGCCACTCTTGTCTACGATGAAGATGACAACGAGGTGGGGTTCCAGGGCCTTTGGCGGAACCTGATGGTGTTGAGCGGGTACGAAATCGACCCGATGAAGGTGCACGTGGACGGGCTGGAGTACGAAGTGTCGGCGGAGGCGGACGAGGAAGGGGAGGTGACGGCGTCGGTGACTTCGGTTCTCACGCCGGAGGCGGAAGTTTTGGAGGAGTTGCGGGCGAAGGCTTTGTATTCGGCGGGAGTTCAGACGCAGATGCTGGAGGGCATCTTCGAGCGGCCCGCGGTGGCGAGTCTGCCGACGACGGGGGAGAGGGAGGCGACGAGCGTTCCTAGTCCGTCGTCGGCAGACCTGATGAAACTGTTTGGAAACCAGTACGCGTCGGCGCTGCGGGATTCAGGGATGAAGAATCCGTTGCTGGACGGGCAGTCGGTGAACCCGGTTGAGGTGGAGGAGCTGCTGCTGGGGATGGGAGAGTTTGCGGCGAAGCAGGCCGTGTCGCTGGTGGCGACGTGGAAGGCGTTGGACGCGAGGGTTGGAGACGCGGCGCCCATGAGCTTCGATGACGCCTTCGGGCTGCACTCGCAGCTGTGGTACGGGGAGAAGGCGCTTGCGCCGATGGTTGAAGCGGCCAAAATAGTGAAGGCGGCTCGTGCTGCGGATGCGGGCTGGGAGGACGAGGGAGTGCAGCAGATGATGGAAGTATACGATGACGCCTACTCGTGCAGCAGGCCTGCGTCCATAGCGACGCCCTTGAGGAGGGCGGAGGTGTTGGACCTGCCGTGGATGCTTACGGCGGACTCTGAGATGCGCGTTGCGCTGCCGATGTACGAGATGGCGGTGGACGCGGTGTTGTGCGGGAATGGCGCCGATGATGAGAACGAGCAGTTCTTGGTCAACCTGTTCATCGATGACAGCCGGGCGTTGTTGGGGATGTTCGACATAGCGCCGCCGGCCCCTGCCGCACCCGCGCCGTACAAGCTGCGGGTACTTTCGAGGCTTGGCGAGGATGGGCAGATAGAGCATGGGGTGGAGTTGAGCGACGGGGAGCAGATCTTCCCGGAGACGCGTCACCTGCCTGCGGATGCTGAGGTGGACGAGTGGGTGGAGAGCAGCGAGGTGCTGGTGGAGGTGGACGAGGAGGAAGAAGAGGGGATAGGGCATATCCGGTCGCGTCGGCTGGAAGACGGGCGCGTTGAGGTGGGGTACGTGACGGTCAGCGGACGGGAGGTGGAGCCGAGGGTGAGGTATCTGCCGTCGGAGATGCCTGTGGGGGTGTGGTTCAGGAGCGGGAACGTGACTGCGCCGCGGGGTGATGGGTCGTAGGGGAGTCACCCCCATCCCAACCTTCCCCCGTCGAGGGGGAAGGGGGGAGATGGGAAACGCCCCTACGGGTTTTGGGCGATGGGAGCTAATCTGCGACACCTTCCGCCCTCACCGCTCCCTGGACGGACTAACCCCCGCCCAGCATCTTATTCAGCGCCACCCATCCCTGGTCCCTTACCATTCTGTCTCACATCTACTGAACGATGGCAGGATGCGTCTCTTATCTGTGGTATATTGTATGTTGACTAACCAGTCTGGGAACTATGGACTACGGTTGGCGATGTGCATTGACCATAAAACCGATAGCGTTCAGATGATGAGGAACTGAAGATGCGAACGCCGGCATCATTCTTGACCAATCGGAACGGTTTCAGTCGTTGCATACCCCTGCCCCCCGCGTCGTGAGGCGCATTAGTCGCACATTTGGACTTCTCGCGCTGCTGCTCAGTGCGCTATACTCGTTCCATGCCGCGCCTGCAATGGCGCAGACCTGGTCTGCGACGCTGACGGTGGATTTCGACGTATTCGGGGCCGGTTGCGACAACGCCACAGCAGTGGGATACATGCCTGCTCCACGGGACTTGGCAATGACGATTTCAGCTACGGCGGTACGACATACGATGTTGTTCTTTTGACCTTGTATGGCAATGGAGAAAGGCTGATCTCAGGACATCCATTGACCAAGGTGTAGAGTTGCCCTATTCTCAAACTTGTCGGCATAAGGCAGGGAAGAAGATATGATTCAGATTTACCCCAAGTTCAGGGCTCCCTTGGTATACATAGCGGCGCTGGCAATCTTTATTCTGCTAGTGGCGGCCTGTGGCGGTGGGGGCGAGTCAGATGAGTCCACACCCGCCTCTACCGTGGCAACAACGGTTGCCCCGGCTACCACGGCTGCCCCGACGGCCGCCGGCGCTGATGCTGCCCCTCCCCCTCCAACGGACGCGCCCGCAAAGTCCGTGTCCTTTTCCGGCTCTGAGTCGCTGTTTTTATCTGCCAACGAATCCAGTAAGGTCACTGTAGATTTAGCGGCAAGGGACGTTCTGGAAGTAACTTTTGACGTGGTGTCCAATATCACGGGCGGTCAAAACTTCATGTCCGGAGAAGGCAAGGCTTCGGGGGGTGTTCAGGTGGTCATATCAGATCCTTTGGAAACCCCTCTGCTGACCATAGATGAAATCATGGACTCTGGAACTGTGTCTGTGGAGGCCGAGGTGAATGGTGAGCACGTGATAATTTTCTTCAACCCTTTCCCGCTGCAAGCTCAGAGTGTGGAAATGACCTATATCGTAAATCCCTGAATTTAACGGCTCAGGATCGCCGGGAGAGATATTTGCACAGGAATGGCAGGCGATCACCGGATTCAACCATGGTTATAGGTCGACAAGGGCCAAGGCTGATTTGCGGAATACGTAGATAATTTTGTAATAACTTGCTTTATCCCACCACGCAAAAGTCTTGGCGCAAAGTCTTAGTTTGAGCTGGGGATTGACAAAGGTGAATTGTCGCTATTAGTACGTAGAGGATTGCAAGATTAATAGTCGGGTCACCACATGCTCTTGACCTACTGCCAGGCATAAAATTTGGAGGTGTCTAGCTTGAATTACCCCCACACTCTATTTCGCTGGACAATACCGCTGTTACTAACAAGCCTGGTTGGGTTGACGCTTCTCATTCTGGCCTGCGGCGGGGATGATGAACCCGCAGCCACGCAGGCCCCGGCTACTGCCGCGCCTGCCCCGGCGACACAGGCTCCTGCGCCGGCCACGGCTATGCCGGCCACTCCGACTCCAGCGCCTACAGCGGCGCCCACTCCTACAGCGATGACACCTACGGCTACGCAGGCCCCAAGAGCTACAGCGACTCCAACGGCCACGGCAACACAAGAAATGGTCGAAAAAATTCCTGTGTCCCCGCGGCTTATAGTATCCGTAGTTCCTCCTGCGGACCAGTTCACTGTGGCCCACGCCCAAGCCCAGACATCAGAAAAGATAATGCCAATCTACGAACACCTTGTGGGGAGACATTATCAAACAGACGTCGAAGTGCCGGAGCTGGCTACCGACTGGTCGGTGACCCCCGACGGCAAGGTCTGGACCTTTAATCTTCGGGATGACGTTCCCTTTTACAGGAATGCCGAACCCACGGATATGATGTTCAGCGCCCAGGACGCTATTCTTGCATTCAACCTCTTGACGGGTATTCTGACTGATAGATCGCGAAGTCCCGGCCTCTGGCACGGAAGGCTGGGGAGGGATGAAAGCGCCTGGATTGTGGAAAACGATCACCGTCTTAGAATTGAGTTGCCCAAGATTGTCTTGGATCTCCCATTCTTTCTCTCTGAAAAGTGGAACACGGGCATACCGAGCAAGGCTTGGTGGGACACCGTTGGCGGTGAGGACGCGTATATGGCCGATCCTATAGGCAACGGACCCTGGAGCTTTATTGAATTGAACCTCAACGTGAATGTGCTCCATGAGCGGGTAGAGAATCATTGGAGGAAGACACCGGAGTTCCACGAGTTTGAGATCGTCTTCATCAAAGAGGCTGCCACCCGCCTGGCTCAGTTGATAAACGGAGAGGTCGCCATTGTCGCTATCCCGCGAAATTTGCGGGGTGTGGCGGAAGCAGCCGGGATGGTGACGGCAAGGAGCACCTTGCCGGGATATCATCCCCATTTGCGCATCCCCTTCTACCAGCCTGAAAACTACTGCCCAGGTGGCGAACCGGTGCCAAATGGTCGTGAGTGCGGCCCAACGCCTGGATACGATGTCAACGACCCAATGCGGAACCCCAAGGTGCGATTGGCACTGAACTACGCGATAGATCGAGAAGAAATTAACGACGTTTTCTTCTTTGGAGAAGGATTCCCATTAGTGGACTACTTCCCACCTTGGCGGGAAGACTTCCTGGATGAATGGGCGCCCTATCCCAATAAAGAAGGACAGACCGGACGCGAAGGCGGATGGCCTTATCCTTACGACCCTGAGAGAGCAAAGGAGCTCCTGGTTGAAGCAGGATGGCCCGATGGGTTCAAGACTCAGCTCTGGTTTTCATCCTCCAGCGGGACAGTGCCGGAGCAGGGAGAGATTGTAGAGACTCTCAAGAACTACTGGGAAGTCATTGGAATCGAGACTGAGCTCGTACCTTTTGATGGTAGTTTGACGAGGCGAGCCAGGGGCGCCGACGTATCCAACTGGTCCTTCTTTGCCGCGCCCTCGCTAGACCCAATCTGTGTGGCGCCTTCCTTCTGGTGGCGGGACCAGGGTGTTGGATACCGTGAGTGGACTGAGATATCCGAGTATAAACATGCCTGCGACGCCACTGCCGACCCGGCAGAGCGCATAAGGCTGGCTCAGGAGTTTGGCACGTGGTGGATTGAAAACGCCATTAGCGTGCCGCTGCTATGGATATTCGGGGAAGGCACCTATGATCCCAGCATCGTGTCCGAGTACAAGGTCAACCAGCTCCACGTGGGGCCCATCCGATACCACGAGTGGACTGTACCGGTGTACCAGTAAAAGACCCCCTGAATCCACGGTATCAAAAGGAAGGCCTGGGACTGAAATCCCAGGCCTTCCTTCATTTGAGGGGGCAGTCCTTAATCTGGGAGATAAACGGCTGTTCCTTCGCTTTAGACAGGGGAAATTCCAAATTTCAGGCCATCTACCCAGAGGACGGCTCCCCCAACGCGGCGTAAGCTACATCCCCCAACGTCCGGGTGGTGAACGTCAAGCGGTTAAACGTCTCCCTCCTCCCGCCTACCCCGCCATCTACACCAACTCCAGCGCATCTGTAATTCCGACAACCGCAGCGTCCCCCGTTTTCACCCCCAGCGCAGCGAACCTCTCCCCAATGTCATTCTGGGTGGAGCGCATCGGAGTCGAAGAACCGCGTTGCCATCGCAGCCCCATCCTCATCTTCTTTTCCAACGAGCAGCAGCCCCGCGAGTTCGTGGAATGGGGCCTGGGCAGCTTCAGTCGCGTAAGATGGGGGGAGATGCCATTCATGTCTGCCGCCATCTGCCTGGCCTTTACGGTGGCTGTACTCACTACAAAGCCGCTGAATGCGCTGTTGTTGGGAGAGAACTACGGGCAGATAGAGCACGGGGTGGAGATGAGCGACGGGGAGCAGATATTCCCGGAGACGCGGCATCTGCCCGCGGATGCTGAAGTGGACGAGTGGGTGGAGAGCAGCGCGGTGTTGGTGGAGGTGGACGAGGAGGAAGAAGAGGGGATAGGGAAGATCCGGTCGCGTCGGCTGGAAGACGGGCGCGTTGAGGTGGGGTACGTGACGGTCAGCGGACGGGAGGTGGAGCCGAGGGTGAGGTACCTGCCGTCGGAGATGCCTGTGGGAGTGTGGTTCAGGAGCGGGAACGTGACGGCGCCGCGGGGTGATGGATCGTAGCCCGTCGACGGGGTAATGTTGCAAATTGTGTAGGGGCGACCGGCCTGTCGCCCCTACGGGTTTTGGGCGGGGTGAGCGGCCTTGTTTACCCATTTCGCCCATTCCCTCTGGATTCCCGTCTTCGCGGGAATGACGAAGAGAGGGGGAATGACGGGTGCGGCGCTCCGCTCGACCCTTCGACAGGCTCAGGGTGAGCGGGGAGGTTTGGCCAGGGTGAGCGGAGAGGAATGGGCGACCAGCCGGTCGCTCCTACGGGTTTGGGTGGGCCGCTTGACAGCTTTCTTTGCCATTGCCTATAATCCTTTGGTTCCAAAAACTGATACTAAGTATCGTTTATTTTGCGTTCAGTTGCCTGTTAACTAGAGGAATAAAACGATATATAGTCTCATATTTAAGGAGAGATAACTGACTATGGCATCAAGAAGTACCTGGGCGCTTTCTCTGGCCCTTTTGGTTATGGTTGCGTTTCTGGCCGGTTGCGGCAGCGATGCGACAGAACCTACGGAGCGGATCGTGGAGGTGCCCGTCGAGCGGATAGTAGAAAAAGAAGTTACCGTTGAGGTTCCCGTCGAACGGGTGGTGGAAAAGGAAGTAAAGGTAGAGGTGCCTGTTGACCGGGTGGTGGAAAGGGAAGTGACCGTCGAGGTGCCCGGCCGGGTGGTGGAAAGGATAGTTCCGAAGGAGGTGGAGGTAGAGGTTCCGGTGGTCAAGAACCTCGTCGTCAACAACCTGCAGGATTGCGTTGCAGATTACGATGAATCGACGGACTACTTCCCGGACAAGACGGAAGCCCAATACGCCCTGGAGTGGCAGGTTGAGTACTTCAACAACTATAAGGTGGTCACGGTGGACACCGACACCGGCGCGGACTCCGAGAACTTGGTTCACTACGTGCTGGTGCAGTGCGGAACGCCGGAGCCTGCGCTATCGGGCGACCTGGCCGACGCTATGGTTGTGCAGGTGCCAGTGCAGCGGTACTGGGAAGGCGGCGGCGGCACCTTCGCCGCGCTGGACGCCCTTGGCGCGCTGGACAAGGTCATTGGCGTCAACAGAAGAACCTCCGGGCATGAGAACCACTATCTTCCCGACGTGGTCGCGCGGGTCACACAGGATGACGTGCACGAGGAGACCAGCTATGGCGACGACCTGGAGCTGATTCTGGAAGGGGAGCCGGACGTCTACTTCCAGTACAACGGGCCCGACTGGCTGGCGAACGCCCTCGAGGTAGGCGTGCCGGCCATCCACTACTCGCCCTTCTCCGAAGGCCCTCTCGGCTCCGCTGAGCAGGTGAAGTTCGTTTCGCTGTTCTTCAACCTGGAGGCGCGGGCGAACTCCTACTTCCAGCCCATCGCCGACGAATACAACCGGGTGAAGGGACTGGCCCAGGCGCAGAGCGCGTCCCCCTCGGTGCTGCTGGGCACCATCGCCAGTTCCGGCAACTTCCAGAGTAGAAACCGAACCCGCCTGGAGTCGGTGCTGATTCAGGACGCCGGAGGGCAGCGTCCCCTGCTGGGTGCCGTGGACCAGGGTCTGCTGGACGGCACAGCCGCCCTCGGTTGGGGCGGAGTAGCGTTGGAGGTGGCGTTGGAGTATGGGCAGGATGCCGAGTATTGGTTCGACATGGCATACATTCCGAGTCAACGAAACGTGCCGGAGTTTCTTGACCGCAACCCGCTGAACGCCGAATTCCCCGCCATGCTCGAAGGACGGGCCTTCCACAGGTACGGACGGGCCGCCGACTACCATAGCACCGGCGCCGTGCGCGCGGACATTCTGCTGAAGGACATAGTGAGCATAATTCATCCGGGGCTACTTCCCGACCACCAGCTCATCTTCCTTGACCGTATCGAAACGGAAGCCGAGATCGGCGTCTTCGCGGCCAATCCCCAAGGGCCGGTGGACGAGTACAACCCGGACGCGGACTACTTCCCCGACAAGGTGGAGGCGAACTGGGCCAAGGACTGGACGGTCAGTTACCACGGCAACTACAAGCTGCTGCACATGGGCCCCGTGGGCGACGCAAATGCAGGCAGCCGCGAGACCTATGTGCTGGTGCAGAAGGGAACGCCGGCGCCGGAACTGACGGGCAACCTGGCCGACGCTTATATCGTCCCGGTTCCTGTGAAAAGAGTCTTTGAGAACTCCCGCGGCGCATCGCTTGTGACGGCGCTGGAATACTTGGGCGAAGCGGAGTCTCTGATAGGGCTGGGGTATCTACCAAGCGGCGACGTGTCCGAGACGACGCCCCAGCTTGCCCAGCGGTACGAATCCGACGACTTCCTGGTTACTGGAGCGGCAGACGCTTGGGAGGCAGTGGTGGAGGCCGAGCCGGATCTGGTGGTAGTCCCGTTCAACGCCAGACAGCGCGCCACGGCGCGTTCGCTGGGCCTGCCTGCGGTGTTCTACAATTCGTTCTGGGAGACGCCGCTTGGATCAGCGGAGCACCTGAAGTTCTGGTCGCTGTTCTTCAACAAGGAGAAGATAGCCAACGAGTTGTTCGCTCCGGTCGAGGAGGCATACGTGGCACTGGCTGAAGAGGTGGCGAGCGCGGTTCCGGTCACTGAGCGTAGCGCCGTGCTGCACGGCCAGATCCTCAACAACGGCAATTGGTTCACGTACGGCCCGGACCGAGTGGATTATCATCTCATCCGCGACGCGGGCGGCACGCCGATGCTGATCGATGAGGCCGTCGAACTGGACGCATTCGCCCAAATCGCCTTGGAGCAAGTCCTGAACTTGGTGCCTGAAGCCGACTTCTGGTGGAATCCTACGCATCTCGCCCTCGCATCCGACCTGGACATGTCAGATGGAGGCGCGTGGGTGGAATTCAACCCACTCTACGCAGAGTTAGACCCGCTGCAGAACGGAAATGCGTTCTACCACTTCAAGCCCGGCAATGACGACTTCTTCAAGACCGCTCTCAACTACCGGGCTGATCTGCTCCTGCGGGACTTGGTGAGCATCCTTCACCCCGAACTGGCGCCGGATCACGAAACCATCTGGCTGGAACTCATAACCCCTCCCTAGGGGCATGGTAGGTTGGTGATTGGCGGCAGAACGGCTGGATTACCTACCGGAAACCGAGGAGAACGAACTTGCCCTTGCCGCCGGGTCCCGGGCCCGGCGGCAAGCGGCAATCTTCGTAATCCTGGCGGCGCTGGGCATCGCCTCGGTTCTGCTGTCCTTAAGCTGGTCGTCGGTCAGCATCCCTGTGGGGCAAGTGCTCACCATCCTGCTGGGCGGCGAGGTGGAGCGGAGCACCTGGGTGACCATAGTAATGGATATCCGCCTGCCGCGGGTGTTGACGGCCATTCTGGTGGGCACCGGATTGGGTCTCGCCGGCCTGCAGATGCAGACGGTGTTTCGAAACCCGCTGGCCAGCCCCTTCACGCTGGGGGTATCCTCCGGCGCCAGTCTGGGCGTTGCCCTGGTGATTCTTGTGAGCCCGGCCACTGCGGACGTGTTCACCGGGCTGGGCAGCAGCTTCTTCGACAACCTGGGAACCGTGGCGGGCGCGGCGTTGGGCGCGGCGGGAGTGCTTGCCATCATGCTGGCCGTCGCGTCACGCGTGAAGGACATGGTGGTTGTGCTCTTGCTGGGGGTGGTGATGGCTTCGCTGGTCGGGGCCATCGTCACCATCCTCATCTTCTTTTCCAACGAGCAGCAGACCCGCGAGTTCGTGGAATGGGGCCTGGGCAGTTTCAGCCGGGTGAGGTGGGGGGAGATGCCGTTCATGTCTGCCGCCATCTGCCTGGCCGTGGCGGTGGCTGTACTCACTACAAAGCCGCTGAATGCGCTGTTGTTGGGAGAGAACTACGCGCAGAGCATGGGGCTGAACGTGAAATGGGCGCGAATCGTTATATTGGGCAGCGCCTCCCTGATGGCCGGCGCAGTCGTAGCGTATGCAGGGCCTATCGGATTTCTTGGCATAGCCATACCCCACATCGCCCGTGGAATCTTCGGCACGTCAGACCATCGCATTCTGGTGCCCGGCTCTGTGCTGGTGGGCGTAGTCGTAGCCTTGGCCTGCGGGATACTTGCAGAACTGCCGAACAGCAGCCTGAATCTGCCGATAAACGCGGCGACGGCCCTGTTCGGGGGGCCGGTCGCGATTTGGGTGCTGCTGAAGGCGAGGAGAGGATTCGCCCTGTGAAGGAAGCAGCGCTGGCTACTCATGCCCTTTCCGTCGGCTACAGGAATAGCCGAAGGAGCCGCCAGGTCATCTTGCAGGACGTGAACCTGAAGCTGAATCAGGGCGAATTCATCTGTATGCTGGGTCCGAACGGCGCAGGCAAGTCCACCTTGCTCAGGACGATTGGGAAGATGCAGCCGCTGCTCGCCGGAAGCGTCGAGATTGATGGACGCAACATCGAACGCTTGAGCAACCACGATCTCGCGACGCTTCTGAGCGTTGTGCTGACTGACCGCTTGACGGTCGGACGTCTCACGACTTATGAACTGGTAGGCTTGGGGCGTTATCCCTATACCGGCTGGAGCGCAGGGTTGACGCTCGAGGATCACAGGATAATCCAGTGGGCCATACGGGCGACGCGGTGCGCTAACCTGGCAGCGCGCGACGTCTCTGATCTGAGCGACGGGGAACGTCAGAGGGTAATGATTGCCCGCGCCCTGGCCCAGCAGCCCGCCGTAATGCTGCTGGACGAACCGACCGCGTTTCTGGACCTTCCCACTCGCGTCGAGATTACAGGTCTGCTGAAGCGGTTGAGTCGGGAAACAGGCCTGTCGGTCTTGATGTCTACGCATGACCTGGACCTGGCCTTGAGGTCTGCGGACACCCTATGGCTGATTACCCCTGAGCGCGAGGTTATGCATGGAGCGCCTGAGGACCTGATATTGCAGGGAGCGCTGCAATCCACATTTTCCAGTGAGGAGTTGGTATTCGATGCCGACATGGGGGGATTCAGGCCACGCCTTGAGGCGACGGGAAACGCTCTGTTGGAAGCGGAGGGGCTACCTGCGATGTGGATGCGCAGGGCCCTGGAACGGGAGGGCTTCAGGGTGTTTGACGGAAGAATCGCCGGCGAGAAAATAGACGTGGAAATAGTCGCGTGCGATCAGGAGGAGGGAGCCGCTTGGCGTTTGAGGACAGGCGTCGGGGAGCGATATTGCCCGGACATCGGCTCGCTGATGATTCAACTCAGGGCGCTTTCTGGTGAGAATAAGAGAGGGTGAGTCCAAGGTTGATTTGCGGCTGGTGGTGGAGCTGGGGGGACTCGAACCCCCTACCTCTACAATGCCATTGTAGCGCTCTCCCAGATGAGCTACAGCCCCACGGGGTTTATAGGATAGCAGAAGATGGGGTTGGGTGGCTAGGGGAGGGGGGAGAAGATGGATTCCCGCCTGCGCGGGAATGACGGGTTTGGGGTGGCGGAAATAAGGGGTGGGGGCCGCTCGACCCTTCGACAAGCTCAGGGTGAGCGGGGGGCTTCGTCATTCCCGTGAAAACGGGAATCCAGGGAGGGCGGGTTTCAAACCCGCCCCTACCGGTTGGGGAGGGGTGGGGGTTAGGGGGGTGTGATGGTTGAGAAGCCGGCGTAGGGGCGGAGGGCTTGGGGGAGGAGGACGGAGCCGTCGGCTTGCTGGCCGTTTTCGAGGATGGCGATGACGATTCGGGGGAGGGCGAGGCCGGAGCCGTTGAGGGTGTGTACGAATGCCGTCGGCGCGCCGGTTTCGGGGCGGTAGCGGACGTTGGCGCGTCGGGCCTGGAAGTCGGCGCAGTTGGAGCAGGAGCTAACTTCCAGCCATTCCTGGGAGCCGGCGGCCCAGACTTCCAGGTCGTAGGACTTGGCGGAGGCGAAGCCGAGTTCGGGGGCGCATAGCTGCAAGACGCGGTAGGGGAGTTCGAGGGACTGGCAGACCATTTCGGCGTCGGCGACGAGGCTTTGAAGTTCGTGCTCAGAGGTTTGGGGTTCGACGAACTTGTACATCTCGACCTTCTGGAACTGGTGGACGCGCTTGATGCCGCGGGTGTCGCGTCCGGCGGCGGCCTTTTCGCGGCGGAAGCAGGGGGTGGAGGCGGTGTAGCGGAGGGGGAGCGTTCCGGGAGGGAGCACTTCGTCGCGGTGCAGGTTTGTGAGAGGGACTTCAGCGGTGGGGATGAGCCAGAGGTCGTCTTCGTCGTCGTGATAGAGGTTGTCGCCGAACTTGGGGAGGTTGCCGGAGGCTTCCATAACGTCGCGTCGGACGACGGCGGGGAGTTGCGCTTCGGTGTAGCCGTTTTTGGTGGTGTGGAGGTCGAGCATGAAGTTGACGAGGGCGCGTTCCAAGCGAGCACCCTGTCCCATGAGGACGAAGAAGCGGGAGCCGGCGAGCTTTGCGCCGCGGGGCAGGTCGATGATTCCGAGGCGTTCGCCCAAGTCCCAGTGGGGTTGGGGGAGGAAGTCGAAGGCGGGGATTGCGCCGCATTCGCGGATGACGACGTTGTCGTCTTCGCCTTCGCCGTCGGGGACGTCGGGCTGGGGGATGTTGGGGAGGCCGAGGAGGAGGTTGTGGAGTTCGGCCTGGATTTCGTCGTGCTCTGCGTCCAGGGCGTCAATTTGCTGTCCGACCTGTCGCATTTCGGCGATGAGGGGGGCGCGGTCGCCGGTCATGCGACCGATGGCGCGGCTGGTTTCGTTGCGGTGGGCGCGTAGTTTGTCGGCTTGGGCCTGGAGGCTGCGGCGTTTCTCGTCAAGGGCGAGAATTTCGTCGATGGGCTGCGGTTCGCCGCGGCGGGCCAAGGCTTTGGAGACGAATTCCGGGTCTTTGCGGATGAGTTCAAGGGAGAGCATGGCTAGTCCCTGGCGCGCATCTGGGGGAAGAGGAGGATGTCGCGGATGGTGGTTTGGCCCGTCAGCAGCATGACGAGGCGGTCGATGCCGATGCCGAGGCCGCCGGTGGGGGGCATACCGTATTCGAGGGCGAGGAGGAAATCTTCGTCGGTGCGGTCGGTTTCTTCGTCGGCGAAGAGGCGGCGGACTTCTTCCTGCTCCTCGAAGCGGCGTCGCTGCTCGATGGGGTCGTTCAACTCGGTGTAGGCGTTGGCGATTTCCATGCCGACGACGAAGCACTCGAAGCGCTCAACCAGGTGGGGGCTGCCGGGCTTCTGCTTGGCGAGGGGGGACATTGCGCGGGGGTAGTCGATGATGAAGGTGGGCTGGATGAGGCGGGGTTCGACGGCCTGGGAGAGGAGCTTGTCGTAGACTTGGTGGACGGGGCCGGGGGCGAGGTCGAAACCCTTTTGGCGAGCTTCGTCGATGAGGTCTGCGGTGGTCGCTTCGCCCTGGAGATAGGGGGTCAGGTCGATGTCGGCGTATTCCTGGAGGGCGTCGCAGAAGGGGAGGCGTCGCCAGGGGGGAGTGAGGTCGATGGCGTCGTTGTTCTCGTACTGGATGGTGGAGGTGTCGAAGACGGTTTGGGCGGCGTGGTGGACCATTCCTTCCACCATTGACATAACGTCGGTGTAGTCGGCGTAGGCTTCGTAGCTTTCCATCATGGTGAACTCGGGATTGTGGTCCTGGTCGACGCCCTCGTTGCGGAAGATACGCCCGATTTCGTAGACCTTGTCGAAGCCGCCGACGATGAGGCGCTTCAGATAAAGCTCGGTGGCGATTCGCATATAAAGCTGTCGGTCGAGGGCGTTGTGGTGGGTGAGGAAGGGGCGGGCGAGGGCGCCGGCGGCGACGGGGACGAGGACGGGGGTGTCCACCTCGACGAAGCCGCGGGCGTTCATAAAGGAGCGGACGGCTTCGATGATGCGGCTGCGTTGGAGGAAGGTGGGCATGATTTCGTCGTTGTTGGCGATGAGGTCGAGGTAGCGCTGGCGGTAGCGCTGCTCGGTGTCGCGGAGGCCGTGCCACTTTTCGGGCAGGGGGCGCATGGACTTGGCCAGGAGGTTAAAGGAGCGGGCTTCGACGGTTACTTCGCCGGTGCGGGTGCGAATCATGGGGCCGGTCGTCTCTATGAAGTCGCCGACGTCCAGGTCGCGGAGGATGGCGTAGGGTTCGCCGACGAGGTCGGCGCGGAGTTGGAGTTGGAGCTTGCCGGTGGAGTCGCGGAGGTCGATGAAGGTGTTGCGGCCCATGCCGCGGCGGGCGATGATGCGTCCGGCGACGGTGACGGAGGGGGCTTGGGCGTCGTCGGATTGTTCGTGGCTTAGGAAGAGGTTGCGGGCGTCGGCGTTGGAGTGGGTGCGGTTGACGCGCGGGGGATAGGGGTCGATGCCCTTTTCGATGAGACGCCGGAGCTTCTGAAGACGGCTGGCCTGGTGGTCGGGAACCGATTTTGGCATTGGAGGGGGCGTCGGGCTACTGGATTTCCAGGACTTCCAGGTTGATGGCGCCGGCGGGGGCCTGAACCTGGGCGACCTGGCCGACTTTGGCGCCGATGAGGGCTTGGCCGATGGGGGAGAGGTTGGAGATTTTGCCCTGGGAGGGGTCGGCCTCCGGGCTGCCGACGATAAAGTATTTCATCTTCTTGCCGCGGGCCTGGTGGAGGACGGTGACTTTGGAGCCGACGTTGACGACGTCGGAGTCTTCGGCCACGTCTTCGATGATGGTGGACTTGTTGATGATGCGTTCGAGGTCGAGGATGCGGCCTTCGATGAAGGCCTGCTCCTTCTTGGCCTCGTCGTATTCGGCGTTGTCGACGGTGCCGCTTCTGGAGGCAATCTGGATGCGGTCGGCGACTTCCTGGCGGCGGGCGGTGCGGGTAAATTCTAGTTCTTCCTGGAGTTTAGCCAGACCGTCTCTGGTGAGGTAGGTGGGTTGAGTCAAGGCGCGCCTCCAGAAAAAGAGAAAAGACCAGGCGCACTTCGGCTTTTGCCTAGTCGATGTCATTGTACAGCTATGGGGGTTGAATGTAAAGGGGAGGGGGCTCGACCCTTCGACGTGCTCAGGGTGAGCGGAGAGGGAAGGGAGGGAACTGGATTCCGGCTTTCGCCGGAATGACGGAGGGGGAAGGGGGGGTTGTTGTTGTAGTAGAGGCGATTCGTTTCGTTTGGCTTCTTTTTTTTCTGTGGTGGGATACGAAGGGGGTTTTTGTAGCTGATTCGGGGGGAATTCGGCATTCGTTATATTGTTGTGGTGAGAACGAATGGGGGGCTTTCACCATAGAGGCAACGGGGTTGGACGGACGCGAGCCGGGCGAGGGCGCGGGGAAGATGATTTCAGGGGAGCGTCGTGCAGGTTTGCTGAATTGGTATGTATGTTTCATGCAGGAAGAGTAGCAGAAGGAGGGGGTTGGTGGCAAGGGGGAGTTGGCAGGTATTGGGGGGGAATGTAAAGGGGAGTTTATTCCATTTCCTCCCGTTTCGGTTCTCTCAGGCTTGAATGAGCAGCCGCACCAAGGCAGCCAAGACACCGGCGTTCATTATCACCAGAAGACCCGTCCCCCACTTCAAGAGTTGGACTTCGGCCTTGATTGAAGCCAAATCCGCCTTCGTTGCCAGATGCTCGTATCCACCTTCCAGACGGCTCAGCCGTCCCTCGACCTGCCCCAGACGTTCGTCAGTGGTGGTCATCTCGCCCGTCCTCCTCGTTTGGCATGAGTACATACTACCACACCACGGAACGCCGTCAAATACGACAAGTGGAGGAGACTGGATTCCGGCTTTCGCCGGAATGACGAGTGTGGGTGGAGGGGGAAGGGATAAGAGGGGACCGCTCGACCCTTCGACAGGGCCTTCGACAAGCTCAGGACAGGCTCAGGGTGAGCGGGGGAAGGGCGATTGGCCAATCGCCCCTACGAGATTTGTTTGTGGGTGAGTTTTCACCCTCATCCTAACCTTCTCCCTCAAGGAGACCTTTGCATAACCCCCTATTCACCCCAACATTCTGTCAAAGAATCAACGTATTTATACCTAAACAGCCCCACCCCTGGATTCCCGTTGTCACGGGAATGACGGTTATGCAAAGGTCTCCTTGAGGGAGAAGGGATAAGAGGGGACTGGATTCCCGCCTTCACGGGAATGACGGTTATGCAAAGGTCTCCTCAAGGGAGAAGGGATAAGAGGGGACTGGATTCCCGCCTTCGCGGGAATGACGGGAGGGAGGAGGGTTGCGGACGGGGTATTTGGGTGGGGTTATTCGGAGGTCGCCCCGGGTGAGTTATTCGTCTTCCACGTGGCAGCTGATGATGTCGATGCCGTAATACTGGCGGTGGTGGACTGACGAGGCGTAGTGGCGGAGGATGCGGAGGGACATTCCCTGATCGTCCTCGATGGCTTGCGCTTCGTCCAGATAGGCCATGCGGTTTTCGATGTTCCCCTGGATGGCGTCGTCGGAGGCAACTACGATTTCCAACTCGGCGGAGCCTCTTTCGGGGCGGATAGTGGCGACAAGCTTGCGCCCCGATCCCTCCTGGTCATCGTCCTTTTCCTCCAGCAGGCTCAGCATGGCTTCCTCGCCCACCAGCCGCAGGCGGTTCTTGCCTTCTTCCGACCAGGAATGGCGGTCGGCGAATTTCCCAAGGAAATCGTCTACTTCAGGGAGGGAATCCTGGGATAGGTCAATCCGTAGCTTTCTGGAGCGAAGGTTTGAAATTTCGGTCAAGAGGGTCATGCCGATGGCGGCAATGCCGCCGACGACGATGGTGTTGCCGACCAGCTGGCTGGTAACGCCTTCGACGAGGCCGCTGAAGATTCCGGCGGAGAGGCCCAGGACGATGGAGATGCCGGTGATGGTGGCCTTCTTCTGGTCCACCTGGCCTGTGAAGACGGTTTTGGCGCCTTCGATGAAAAGCATGCCGAAGATGATGACGTAGACGGCGCTGACCACGGGGCTGGGGATGGCGACGAGGAAGGCGAGGAATTTGGAGAAGGGGGCGATTGCCATTGTTAGGATTCCGAGGAAGATGCCGACGCTCTGGGCGGCGACGCCGGTGAATCCGATGTAGACCACGGTGACGGCCCAGGGGGCGGCGACGGGGAGGGTGCCAAGGATGCCGGAGGCGAGGGTGCCGAAGCCGTACATATTGAGGCCGCCCTGAACGGCGCGGTAGTCGAGGGCGTTGGGATTGCGTTTGGAAGCGTGAAAGATGACGGAAAGGTCTCCAACGACTTTCATAAATGCGGTGAGGTTGACGAAGACGAAGACGGGGAGGAGGTACCAGAAGTCCACGTTGAAGACCAGGTCGAGCATGGGCCATCGGTGATTCGGGAGGCTGAACCAGGGTGCGTCCCGGATTATGCCGAAGTCGTAGTAGCCCAGGGGGATGGCAACCACGAGGCCGACGGCGACGCAAATGGGGAGAATCCACATGCGGAGAAGGGACACGCCCTGGAGGGAGATGACGACGCCGACGACCAGGGCGACTATTCCGGGCAACATGAAGAGCAGGGTGGGGGCTTCATCCGGCAGTATGACGGTGCTGCTTATGATGTAGGGCACGGCGGAGACGGCGACGAGCATGACGACGACGCCGCTGACGGTGGAGGTGAAGATTCGCCGGAGGGAGGCGAGTCGAATGGTCAGCAGGAACTGGACGAGGGTGGAGGCGACCATGAGGCTGGCGAGGAGGCCCGGCCCGCCGGCCTGGAGGGCCAGGGCGCAAACGGCGAGGAAGGGGACGTTGAAGTTCGCGACGATGAGGCGGCCCGCGCTGAGGTAGCGGAACCTGAGGGAATAGAGAATCATGGAGGCGCCGGTGACGGCCAGGGAGGTGAAAATGACCCAATCCAGATAGGAGTCGGACTCGCCGGAGGCGCGCACGACGAGGGCCGTCAGCATAATGAGGCCGATGGTGTTGGGGAGGAATATCTGCAAAGCGGAAGTAGCCGCCGTTGCCGGCGGGCACTTCTCATTCGATTCGTAGCGAAGTTGAGTCATCTAAGCCATTGATACGTCATTGGAGCGGCCTCGTCAATATACCATCTCAAGGCTATCAGCAAGTCATTCCCTGCTAACAAATTGTATTGACAGAAACCCTATTTTGTGCAAGTATCCTAGCAATTTCAGGATTGAGTATCAATGAGGCGCACGTCGGGAGGGAATGCGGATGCGGATAATGAGAAGTCGAATTAACCGGGGAAAGCATAACAGACGTTGGCCGGTTGGCGTGAGCCTGCTGGTAATGCTGCTGGCTCTGGCGTCCGTGGTTGCTTTGGTCGTGGCGTGCGGTCAGGATGATGAGCCGACGCCGTCGCCCACCACCGCCGCTCCGCCTCCGGCCCCGGCTCCGACGCCCGTTCAGACTCCCGTGGCGACGCCGGTTCCGACACCGGAGCCAACGCCGGTTCCCACCCCTGTGGCGACTCCGGTTCCCCCGCCGGCGCCCACTCCCGTGGCGACTCCGACTCCCACGCCCAGGCGAACGCCTCCTCCGCCGGCGCCCACTCCTGCACCCACCCCGGAGCCGGAACCGGCAAATGAAGGTGACGCGGTGACGCGGGGCTACGTGGAGAAGGCGATTGCGTACTACGATGCGAACGGGCGGGACGCCACAGTCGCGCAATATCGGGCGGATGAGAGCGTCGAAAATGATCGGACGCTGGTCCTGATAGACGCCGAGGAAGGCATGCTTCTGGTATACCGCGCTATACGCAGCCTGCAAGGCCAGTACGTGGGGCCGGGGTCGAGATTCGCGGGCTTTCAGCAAATGATAGCTAACGCCTCCGAGGAAGGCTTCTGGGCTACGTCCCAGGGCGTCAATCCGGTGACCAAGCAGGAAGAACCCAGGCGGATCCTTTCCGTGCTTCACGACGGCTTGATCTTCATATCCAGCCATTCGGTCCTGGTGGAGAACGTGGAGGCGGCCACCCGGGAGTACGTGAACCAAGCCTTGGAATACTACGAAGAGAACGGATTGGAAGCGACCATCGCCTACTATGACAGCCAGGAGAGCATGGAGGGGCAGTTCTACCTGTTCTTCATAGGCGCGGACGATCTATACCTGGCCCATCCCATATTCCCTCACCTGAAGGGAACGGACATCAAGGACGTGGTGGGTTCCGACGGGCAGGAACTGGGGAAGGAGATAGCGGAGGCCACGGAGGAAGGCATCTGGGTGGAGTATCTGTGGCCGCATCCCGTATCCCGGAAGGAGATGCAGAAAGTCACCTGGGCCGTTCGCCGGGACGGGCTGATATTCGCCTCCGGCTATTACGCCGGCGGGTCCGAGACGGGGGACCCGCCCTGGCAGGACGTGGCGGACCCGATGAAGTACACGGAGGACTACGTGAACCGGGCCGTCGAGCGGTACGAGCGGGACGGTCTGCAATCCATGCTGGACTACTACAACAGCGTCGCCAGCTTCGAGGGCGAATGGTATCTGTTCGCCACGGACGAAAACGACGTCTACCACGTCCATCCCCTGATTTCCCGCCTGATAGGCACGGACATCAAGGACGTGGTCGGTTCCGACGGGTACGAGCTGGGGAAGGCGCTGGCCGCGGCCGAGGACGGCGGCGAAGGGGTTTGGGTGGAGTACCTGTGGCCGCATCCGGTGACGCTGCAAGAGGTTCCGAAGGTGGGCTACGCGGTGCGAAGGGACGGAATGCTGTTCGCTTCGGGCTACTACCCGCAGGTGGAAGACCCGGCGGGCCACACCAAGGCATACGTGCAGCAGGCCATCGACTACTACGAAGCCAACGGGTTGGACGCCACCGTCGCCCATTACAACAGCGAGGCGAGCTTGGACGGTCAGTGGAGCCTGACGATGGCCGACGAGGAAGATATTGTGCTCGTCGCCGTCCTGAGCCCGCGCATCATCGGCACCGACTTGAATAGCGTGGGCGCGGGCCGCGTCCGGCAGATTGGCGAAGAGATGGCGGCGGCCACGGAGGAAGGGGTCTGGGTGAGCTTCATCTTCCCGAACACGAGGTCTTCGGAGATCTTGTACGCTCACACGTGGGCCATCCGTCACGACGGGCTGCTGTTCACGTCGCGCTACTACGACGACCGGCCGGGGGATCCGCAGCCCGAAGAAGATGCGGATGACGCGCAGACTCGCGCCTACGTGGAGAAAGCGATCGCATACTACGAGGCGAACGGGCTGGATGATGCGGCGGATTACTACAACAGCCGAAGCAGCCACGAAGGAGAGCGGGCTCTGTTCATCATCGACGAAGACTCTCTACTAAGAGCCGCGCCCTTCCCGACGTTGGTGGGGTCTCCGCTGGGCCTTGGCACAGGGGCGTTCCCCGCGCGAGATGAAATCACGGAAAAAGGGATCTGGGTCAACATGGTTGGCTTGAATCCCACGACGGGCGCTCAGTCGCCGATGCGAGCCGTCTTCATTCTGCACGAGGGCTTGATATTCGCCTCAGGGCACTTCCCCGTGCGAGAAAATGTGGAGGAGACCACGCAGGATTACGTCAACAGGGCGATAAGGCTTTACGAGCGAGACGGCCTGGAAGCCACCGTTGACTACTACAACAATCGGTCCAGCCTGGAAGGACAGTTATACCTGTTCCTCATAGACGCCGAGGACAAATACGTGGTTCATCCCATATTCCCTCACCTCATCGGTACGGACATCAAGGACGTGACAGGCTCCGACGGCCAGGAACTGGGGAAGGAGATAGCGCAGGCAACGGAGGAAGGCATCTGGGTGGAGTATCTGTGGCCTCATCCAACCAGCCGCAAAGAAGGGGATAAGGTCACCTGGGCCGTTCGCCACGACGGGATGATATTCGCCTCCGGGTACTATGCCGGACGAGACATCGAAGACGGAACGCCGTCGTGGCAAGACGTGGCGGACCCGGCGAAGTACACCGAGGACTACGTGAATCGGGCCGTGGAGCGGTACGAGCGGGACGGCCTCGAATCCATGCTGGACTACTACAACAGCGTTGCCAGCTTCGAGGGAGAATGGTACCTGTTCGCCACGGACGCGAATGACATCTACCACGTCCACCCCCTGTTTTCCCGCTTTATAGGGACGGACATCAAGGACGTGGTCGGCTCGGACGGATACGAACTGGGCAAGGCGCTGGCCGCGGCCGAGGACGGCGGAGAAGGCGTTTGGGTGGAGTACCTGTGGCCCCATCCGATTACGTTGAAGGAAGTGCCGAAGGTGGGCTACGCCGTGCGAAGGGATGGGATGCTGTTCGCCTCGGGCTACTACCCCGAGATTGGGGACCCCGCGGCCTACACGCGGGAATACGTGGCGGATGCAATCGCATACTACGACGAGAACGGGTTGGAAGCGACCATCGCTCATTACAACAGCAGGGAAAGCGTCGACGGCCAGTGGTGGCTGACCCTGATTGATGAGAACTACCTGTACGTCGCGCAGGTCTACTTCCCGCAGCTGATTGGCACGGACGGCAGGGACAGAAACTCGCCGCTTGGCGGGGACGACGGCGCTATGCTTGCCACGGCCACGGAGAAAGGCGCATGGCATAGCACTCCCTGGTTCAACCCGAATACGTCGGAGAATTTGCGGAGAAACTTGTGGGTGGTTCGCCACGACAATCTGATTTTCGTTTCCAGCTACTTCACCTCGGTGGAAGATCCCGGCCCTGGGGAGTTGACGGATGACGCGCAGACGCGGGCTTACGTGGACAAAGCGATTGCGTACTACGAGGCGAACGGCAAGGACGCCACTATCGCGCAGTATCGGGCGGATGAGAGCGTCGAAAATGATCGGACGCTGGTCCTGATAGACGCCGAGGAAGGCATGCTTCTGGTATACCGCGCTATACGCACTCTGGAGGGCCAGTACGTAGGGCCCGGATCGAGATTCGCGGGCTTTCAGCAAATGATAGCGAACGCCAACGCGGAAGGCTTCTGGGGTACGTCCCAGGGCGTCAATCCGGTGACCAAGCAGGAAGAACCCAGGCGGATTCTCGTCGTGCTTCACGACGGCTTGATCTTCATATCCAGCCATTCGGTGCTGGTGGAGAACGTGGAGGCGGCCACCCGGGAGTACGTGAACCAAGCCTTGGAATACTACGAAGAGAACGGATTGGACGCCACCATCGCCTACTATGACAGCCAGGAGAGCATGGAAGGGCAGTTCTACCTGTTCTTCATAGGCGCGGACGACGTCTACCTGGCGCATCCCATATTCCCTCACCTGAAGGGGACGGACATCAAGGACGTGGTGGGTTCCGACGGGCAGGAACTGGGGAAGGAGATAGCGCGGGCCACGGAGGACGGAATCTGGGTGGAGTACCTGTGGCCTCATCCCGTATCCCGCAAGGAGATGCAGAAAGTCACCTGGGCCGTTCGACGGGACGGGCTGATATTCGCATCGGGCTACTACGCCGGCGGGACTGAGACGGGGGACCCGCCTTGGCAGGACGTGGCGGACCCGATGAAGTACACCGAGGACTACGTGAACCGGGCCGTCGAGCGGTACGAGCGGGACGGACTGCAATCCATGCTCGACTACTACAACAGCGTCGCCAGCTTCGAGGGCGAATGGTATCTGTTCGCCACGGATGAAAACGACGTCTACCACGTCCATCCCCTGATTGGCCGCCTGATAGGCACGGACATCAAGGACGTGGTCGGTTCCGACGGATACGAGCTTGGGAAGGCGCTGGCCGCGGCCGAGGACGGCGGCGAAGGGGTTTGGGTGGAATACCTGTGGCCGCATCCGGTGACGCTGCAAGAAGTTCCGAAAGTCGGCTACGCCGTGCGAAGGGACGGGATGCTGTTCGCTTCGGGCTACTACCCGCAGGTCGAAGACCCGGCGGGCTACACCAAGGCATACGTGCAGCAGGCCATCGACTACTACGAAGCCAACGGGTTGGACGCCACCGTCGCCCATTACAACAGCGAGGCGAGCCTGGACGGTCAGTGGAGCCTGACGATGGCCGACGAGGAAGATATTGTGCTCGTCGCCGTCCTGAGCCCGCGCATCATCGGCACCGACTTGAATAGCGTGGGCGCGGGCCGCGTCCGGCAGATTGGCGCGGAGATGGCGGCGGCGACGGAGGAAGGCGTCTGGGTGAGCTTCATCTTCCCGAACACGAGGTCTTCGGAGATCCTGTACGCTCACACGTGGGCCATCCGTCACGACGGCTTGCTGTTCACGTCGCGCTACTACGACGACAAGCCCGGCAATCCGGAGTAGGCGGAGGCGGAGGATGGGCTGAGGGAGGCCTATTGTGGAGGGCCGTGATAATGGCGGTCGATTATGCTCTCCACAGTGGGCCATGTTCCTTCGGGAGCGTAGGTTGCGAAGGCCTCTCGGAGGTGGCAGATAACCGTGGGATCGTCATCGCATGCCGGGGTGTCAAAGTGGGTGTGCAGGTATAGACGCCGCAAAGCCAGGCGAAAGGCTGTCTGGTCCATGTTGTTGTATAGCTCGTGGAAGAGACGCGTTCCCAAGGTGTACTGGCAGTCGTAATACTGCCAGGGGTCGGTTTCGTCCACGACCAGATTTTCGAATTCGGCAATAGATTTTACGATGGTGCAGGGGCTGTGCCCGAATCGGAAGTATTCGTCTAATGTAACCGGTGGGTGCTGCCACGGAGAAGTGTCGTAGATCATGTACTCAATGAAGGTGGCGACACTCTCGCTGAGCCAGATATATTTGCTAACGTCTTCATCGGCAGGCACGCAGTGGGGCGATGGTTTGCTCTTCCAGAGGTAGTGGCTAGACTCATGGGCTAATAAAGTCATCGTAGCTCCCTGGTGAGACATATCGTCGATATGCTCATCCTGCCTGACGTGCACATGGGTGTCTTTGTGCGCTCCGCCTCCGGGAGCCTCCACGACAAGAAATATCAACTGTCTGCGTGGGAAAGGAAATCCCATGAATTCCTCGATGGCGCGTACTGAATGCTCCAACTGGTTCATGGTAATGTCGATTCCCGGACGGGTTCGGATGAGGGTTAGTTCTATCTCTCCTGATAGAGGCAAAGTAATGATTCGCTCCTCCAGCGTATGCTGGGCAGGATCCAGCAGCTTGTCCAGCAGATCATAGTCCTCTTCGTAAAGATAATTCTCGGTGGGGTAGGCGGCGGTAGGAAGCGTGGCGAGAATCTTGGCTTCCTGGTTGGTGATGCCGTCGGTTATGTCAGGATTGGAGACAACTGTCCTGGCATTTGTCCTGTTTGCCACAAATCCGAGGGCTTCCAGGGCCGCATAGTTGCTACCTTCGGCAACCCACGGCTCTTCCAGCAGCAGTTCCGATAGACGCGCACTGACGCCGTCCGCGAGGAGGATCAGGCTGCTGGCGGCGTCCCATTCCTCCTCGCCTTGAATGCCGTCTTTCGTCCAGGACAGGGCCTCTATGCCGGACGCGAGTTGAGGACGGTTCCTTCGCAAATTGCGGATGCTGTTTTCGAACATGGAAGTATAGAGTGCATTGGACGCTGTGATGGCGTCGGCAAAATCTGTCCGAATAGGCGGGAGTGGAGGCGTCGGCTCAGGGGCGGGTTCAGGCGTAGGTTCGGGTGTAGGTTCAGGCGTGGGTTCGGGCGTCGGTTCAGGAGTAGCTATGGGAGTAGTTTCCGGTGTGGGTTCAGGAGTTGGCTCAGGGGTAGGTTCCGGCGTGGGTTCAGGGGCCGGAGCGGGTGTGGGCGTGATGGTTGGAGTTGGATCAGGCGTCGGTGCAGGCGTTGTCGCTGGGGTCGGAGCCGGTGTGGGAGTCAACGTAGGGACAGGAGTTGGTATGGGAGTGGACGCAGTTGTTGGTGTCGGTGTGGGTGAAGGCGTCGGTGTTCGAGTGGGAATGGAAGTAGGCGAGGGTGTGGGCGTTGGGGCCGGCGTGCGTGGCGGTTCTGAAGAATGTGCGGGGGTCGGACTCGCGGGTGGAACCGGGGAGGGCGCAGCAGTCGTCGTGGGTGAAGGCGGCGCGGGGGCGGGCGTGGGGTTATTGCCGCCACAGGAGTTGAGGAAGATGGTGGCGGCCAGGAGTCCCAGGATGAGTAAAATGCGAGGGGAAGCTAGGTGGATTCGTACGTCTGTATTCACTGGGGCAGGATAGCAGTCAAGAGGAATTCGGGTCAAGGGGTTGGTGTAAGTTAATGAGAAAGGGTGGCGCGTTTCGTTGAAAAGGCGTAGAATGCTAGCCAAAATTATCATTGGTGGAGGCGCAAAGGTGGCAACGAGCAAGGTTATTTCGTCGGATTCTCACGTGGTGGAACCGCCCAACGTCTGGATTGAGCGGATGGACAAGGACAGGTTTGGCAGCAGGATTCCGCACATGGTGAGCGTGGAGAACATCGACGCCTGGATTGTGGATAACAAGGAGACGGGGGGCGTCGGGGCGATTGCCCAGGCGGGGCTGCGGTTCGACAGGCCGGAGGATATTGTGCTGAAGGGGGCGTTCGACGACGTGCGGCCCGGCGGGTACATTCCCAGTGAGCACGTGAAGGACATGGACATCGACGGGGTGTACGGCGGGTTGGTGTATCCTTCCATCGGGCTGGCGCTGTATCGAGACGTGGCGGATCCGGACCTGGCGCGGGGGATTTTCGGCGCGTACAACGATTGGCTGGCGGAGTTCTGCAACGCCTATCCGGAGCGGTTGAAGGGCGCGGCGATGATTCTGGCGGACGAGGACGTGGAGCTGGCGATGGAGGAGACGCAGCGGGTGGCGGACCAGGGGATTCGGACGGTGATGATTCCCAGCTATCCGCGGGCGGACCGGACGTACGACAATCCCGTCTATGAGCCGTTCTGGACGCTGTGCGAGGAGAACGACGTGACGGTGAATCTGCACGTGACGACGAACCGTCCGAAGGCGGACCCGATTGACAGGGGCGTCACCACGAAGAGCACGGCGGGCTACGTGCAGCACGATTACTGGGTGCGGATGTCGCTGTGCCACATGATCTTTTCGGGGGTGTTCGAGCGGCATCCGAATTTGAAGGTGGCGGAGGTGGAGCACGAGTTGGGGTGGCTGCCGTACTTCATCGGGCGGATCGACATTGCGTACGAGGAGAAGCAGGAGTCGCTGGCGATGCGGTTCACGGACGGGATGATGCCGAGCGATTTCATGCGTCGGAACGTGTATCACAGCTTCCAGGAGGACGCGCTGGGGATACAGATGCGGCACGTAATCGGGGTGGAGAATCTGATGTGGGGGTCGGACTACCCGCATTCGGAGTCGACGTTCCCGAAGTCGATTGAGATTCTGGATGAGATTCTGGAGGGGGTGCCGGAGGAGGAGAAGGCGATGATTGTGGGGGATAACGCGGCGCGGGTTTATGGGTTTTGAGTAGCGATTTCCTTTGGGTGGGGTTTTCACCCCCATCCTAACCTTCCCCCTTGAAGGGGGAAGGGAGAAAGGGTAAGGGCAGGTTTCAAACCTGCCCTTTACTAATCCAGTTTCACCTCGCAGGGCTTGCCATTTTTGAATGCCCACGTTTCGATTGGGGGTACGTCTGGAGGAAGGCACTGGTTGACTATATTAAGCACCCGCTTGTACTTGTCGAAGCGGTCGCTTAAGCGTTGAAACTTTCTAGCGCTGCCAGACATGGGAGTGCCAAATCCGACGGCGGCGCGTATGCTGCCGTTTAGGTCTGGGACATCTTGTGGTGTCATGCCCAACTGCTTGCGAGCGTCAATCAGTTGCTGTAGGTCAGCCAGCATCGCTGCTTTATCCTGGAGCGCATTGTGCCATTCCCAGACGTATCGCAACAACTGGAAGGGGGAGTAGTAGACACTCTTGGCGTCGCCACTTGATACGTCTTTTAACTCGATAATCACCAAACGTCCTTGAGGATCTACTGCGATTTGGTCCGGTTTGCGAATGCTTTTGCTCTTCAATTCTGGGGGAGCACCTAGTTGGTTCTTGTCGACTTCATTGATTTCCCTAAACTTGTTCCATGCCATGTCAACTTCATCGAATTGCTTGGCTTCCACTCTTTGTTGTGTGGACTCATAGTTGGGAACTGCCTCGCGGTCGAAGGGAGTCCAGAGATCTGTCACTTCTGACCACTGTGATTGCACACAGCCTTCTTTCTCAGTGAAATTTTCATTTACCTCCACAGCCTTGAGATACGCTTCAATCGCCTCGCTAAGTCCCTGTTCGCCATCTATCCAACGTCGAAATAGTCCTATTTCCTTTGCGCGTGGCTCTCCTTTGTACTTCTCGGCGGCATCAAATTTTATGCACCCATCAGGTCTCTTTAGTCTTTTAACTGTGATGATTCTAGTCAGGCCATAGTAGACATGGACCTCGTCACCGAGGCGGAAGTGGACGTCCAGTTTTAAGCCGTTGTAATCTCGCTTGTTGAGGGAAATCAACGGTGACAGGAACCTGCCAGGCTTGAGGAGTTGGATTAGCTCGTCCGAAGGGGTGCGGTTGTAGGAGATGGATGGTTTGGGCATTGTCATTCCTCGGTTTGGATTGTGGATATGGTCAAGGAGGGGACTGGATTCCGGCTTTCGCCGGAATGACGGGTGGGTGGGGACGGTTCGCGAACCGTCCCTACGGTTTTGTGCATCAATTGCCTATGTTGATTACTGAGCAGGTTCAACTTCGCCTTCGTCGTTGGGTTGGAAGCCAGAATTGACCAAGTCATCTAAAGTGGGGGAGTCTCGCTTGGGCAATTGTATCTTATCCATTGCCATGAGTGCGTCTACTAGATTGGCAATGAGCCAGGCGTCCTGGCCGCTCATTCGGAAAATCTCTTGGTATGAAGGTGATGTTTCCCTGTTTATCCCAATACCGTCAGTGTATTCCTTAAGGGATACTATTCTCTCCAACTGTATTCGAAAGCTGTTTATAGAACCGGTGAAATAGAGATGCTTGGTAGTTATACCCAGAAAGCCAGTGTCAGGCTTCTTGCCTAACCCATACGGCACTTCCGTGACCAACCAGATTAGTTCTTCGTTTTTAACTAGATTGAAAGGTATGCGCCCGTGTTGTCGTCTGGCCGCATTGCGGTCAAATCTGGGCACAATGCCATCCAGTGCGAGAAATTTCAGAAGAGAGGCCCGCTTGAAGTAGCTAAAGTACCCATTTACATCAAGTTCAGTCTCTTCTAGATTGAAGTGGTGGCGGTACCTATTCAACCCTTGAAACTCTGTTTCGGAGAGGGACCCATCTGCCATCGCTGCTTCCACGGAGTTAATCCAGCCACGGATAAGGAGAAAATTTATGTGGTCTGAATTAACTTGCCACGATGGGATGACTTTGTATGCCGTTTCGGAAATTCTCTTGGGCAACCCATTCAGGGATTCTCCTTTTAGAACTGCCGCCACGCATACCTCGACTATTTCGTCAAATCTTTCGGCAATATAGCGATCACGCGCACAAGACTCGTGCTCTTTCTCGAAGAACCAAGTCCGCCTTCCGCAATGTATGCACTTCCCCATAGCAATGGCTTGGCGGCTCCATCATCGGAGCCGCCAGCTTTGCGTCTATCTAGGAGTTGGCGGCGACCATTTCGAGGGCGGCGGATTCGATGGCGGGGAGGGTGGCGTCGATGAGGTCGAGGTCGAGTTCCTGGACGATGCCGGGGTAGCCCGCCTTGTTGAGCATATCGGGGAGCTTGCGCGCCTTGAACTGGTCGAGGGTCCAGCGGAGGGTGTCGGGGACGATGGTCTGGTCCCAGTAGAGGCGGATGTTCTTGTTGCGGGGGCCGTAGTGGTAGTGGGGGCCGCGGTCGAAGCAGTCGAAGGCGAGGAGTTCGACTTCCTGTCCGGCAACGTCGCCGAGGACGTGGATGGCGAGGCCCTGTCCGATGGAGAGTTCGCGGAATTCGAGGCCGAACTTGATGTTGCCCATTTCGAAGATGCGGTCGCCGCGGTTGTGGGTGACGGTGCTGCGCTGGGAGAGGGCCATTTCGCGGGCGGCGGCTTCGACATCGTCGAGCTTGCCCTGGACTTCGTCGGAGTCGGCCTGGGCGGCGAGGTCTTCGGCGCCGGCCTTGGTCAGCATGGTGCCGAAGTTGCCGCGGAGCTGGCTCATGGCCCATCCGATGGGGTTGCCGGAGGTGGTGGTGTCGAGGTTGTGGCGCTCGTTGATGGTGGTGGGGCCGTAGTGGTAGTGGGGGGTCTGGTCGAAGCAGTCGAAGCGGAGAAGCTCGGTTTCCTTGCCTTCGACGGGGCCCATGACCATGAGGCAGACGCCCTGGTCGTGGAGCAGGTCGCGGTGCCTCATGTAGAATCGGATGTCGCCTGCTTCGATGGAGACGGGGCCGCCCTTCGCGGGGCCGTCCATTGCGGTCATCTGTTGTGCGTTGGTTTCTGCCATGATTTTTCCTCCTTGGCGAGTGTTGTGCGCGGGGCTGTTAGTTCCATTATACCCGATGGGGGGAAGGCGTCAAACGGGGGCGAGACCCTCATCCTAACCTTCTCCCAGGACGGGAGAAGGGATAAGAGGGGAGGGGGGAACGCTCGACCCTTCGACAGGCTCAGGGTGAGCGGAAGAGGGATTCCCGCCCGCGCGGGAATGACGGAGCGGGTGAGCAGATTGGCGATTGGATTGTAGCGCGACATGGTAGGGGCGACCGGCCGGTCGCCCCTACAGGGGTTAAGGGGAATGGATTCCCGTTTTCACGGGAATGACGGAGGGTAGGGGGTGGCGCGCTTGGCGGGACTCGAACCCACGACCTTCGGCTCCGCAAGCCGACGCTCTATCCAACTGAGCTACAAGCGCTTGGTTACGTTGGTGCCGAGGGTGGGATTTGAACCCACACGCCCGTAAGGACACTGCGCCCTGAACACAGCGCGTCTGCCGTTCCGCCACCTCGGCGCCTTTGCCGCGTGGGAGTGGTGGGCGGTGATGGATTTGAACCAACGACCTCCTCGGTGTGAACGAGGCGCTCTAACCACTGAGCCAACCGCCCCCGACAACCCGTACGCAGGCAAGGGGGTATTATAGCAGGCCGGGGCGGAAACGGCCAACCCGTCGGGGAAGGGGCGAGAGGAGGAAGTTATGTGGACAACTCTACGCGGGCAAGGCGGGAAACGAAGCTGGTGGTCCGGAATATGGCCTTTTCGGGTCTGTTTTCCATTACGTGGAGCCGGTGCTCAGTCCACGTAATGAACAGACCAATAGGAGCAGATATCAAGAATAGGCTCACGAGGGAAGCGGAGAAGATTCCGAGCCAATACGGGATTGACCAGTACAAGGGGGTATCGAGCGCACCGCTTAAATTAAGGAGGAGTCCTATCGCGGCCCATATGAGTACAGCAATTGTGACGGGGGTAGCGTATATGCCGATTATCGTAATGTTTCCAAGGATACGATACAGGGTTAGTGCGGATGTAGGTTTAAGAGGGTGTCCGCGCTGTGAAATCCTTTCTGACCGTTCCTTAATCTCAGCAAGCTTTTTGGCTATGAAGGCCAGCAACTTCAAAGAGAGGAACAGGCTCAGCCAGATAGCCAGGCCGACTTTGACCGCTATTGCAATGCCGATTGCAGTTGCCGCGTCTGCGTTGCCTGTTTCAACGAACGACACGACTGCCATAGCCAATCCAAGGATTAGGCCCACGCCAATTTCCATGCTTCCAATTGGCAACAAACGCAGAAATCTCATGTTCAGTCTCCGGACTTTTTCAAGTAATCTCTCGCTGATGCAATTGCCTCCGCCATTACAATTATACATCCAGACAACGTTACGATGCACGCACAGCTGACTAAGGAAACGTCAATGAAAAGTTGTGCGATTTGAAGGGCCTGCGAACCCTCAGACAGGGTAATTCTCAATAGTGTTCTGAGAAGCAAATCACTCAGTATAAGCACTGCTGATAGAGCTAAGGACACTAACAACCTTGCTACTGGGATCCATAGGCGTTTCCATGCCTGCTTTAGTTCGTCCATTGAGTTTGCAGTTGGCTTTCTCGATTTGGTTTGGGGGGTTAGGGTTCGGTGGTGTCCCAGTCGGGGAGGGTCCAGTAGCCGATTTTGGGGAGTTCGACGCGGGCCGTGAGGCCCTGGGCGCGCTTGAGTCGCTGGCAGTTGTAGAGGTGGGTGACGAGTTCGCCTTCGCTGTGGTGGAAGCAGCCTTCGAGGGTAAAGATGCGGAGGTTGGGAGCGGTGGGATGGGGGAGGAGGGTGCCGGGGTATCTGTGGGCGATGGGGTCGTAGAAGCCGGGGCCTTCCATTTCGATGGTCTTGGCGCGTAGGGATTCCATCGTTTCTCTGCGGAGGATGCCGTGGACCATTGCGATGGCCTCGTTGAGCTTGCCGAGGATGACGTCTATCTCCCACCATTGCTCCTTGTCGAGCTGGCGATGGGGGAGGGCGGCGAGGTAGTCGACTTCGTCGCGGTAGGGGATGCCTTCGGGGAAGATCTGGTCGCCCCAGCGTAGGATGTACCAACGGAAGAGGTGGGAGGCGACGTGGCTGATGTTGTTGCGGATGCTCCAGCCGGACCAACCCCAGCGGGGGCTTGTCCAGTCGAGTTGGGGGTCGGTGAGGCCGCGCAGTTCGTCGGCGACCATTGCTTCGTATCGGCCGAAGAGGGGGAAGTGGTTGATGGCGGGTTCGTGGGGGTTGAGGTGATGGTCAGCCATGATGACGCCTCTCAGACAGGATTGGGGGTGGGCAAGGGTAGCATTGGTGGGGGGAGTTGTCGATGTTGCGCGATGCGCGGGAGTGACGGCTGGGGGCCCGCTCGACCCTTCGTCCTTCGACAAGCTCAGGATGATCTCAGGGTGAGCGGAGGGGATGGGCTCCCGCTTCCGCGGGAGCAAGAGGATGGCGGCGGGTTGGGGATTGCTACCAGCCTTCTTTTGGCTTGTCGCCGCTCATGTTGGCAGGACGGGTTGGGCCGGTTCCAGCCCCTCTGAAGTCGGCGGTGATGATGATGATGGCGGCGACGGCGGCGGTCAGGCTGCCAATGATGATGAGGGCGATGGAGGGGAGGATGGGGAAGTCGGCCATTGCGCCGGTCAATTCTCGAAGAACGTCCATCACCGGCTGGCAGGCGAAGTCGGTGGCGTCGGCGCAGGCATCGAAGGAAATGGTTGAGAATAGGGCTGACAGTAGGGCGGATACGATGATTGCCAGAATGCCGGCTACGATGAGGGTGATGCCGGGCCAGAGAATCATCGATGTGCGGTGGGGCAGGTTGACGAGGGCGAGCGCGATTGTGGCGAGGGACATGATTACGAGGGCTATGGCGGGGCCAACGCTTTGGAGGGAATTGATGGGATCGCGAACGGAGTCGGCGTCGGCCAGGAATTGGTCGCGGGGCAGGTCGGAGTCTTCGGCGGCGGCTTGCACCAGGTCGAAACGGTCCTGGTCGTCGAGATGGACTCGGATATAGGCGACGGCTTCGTCGATATAGGGAGAGGCGACGGAGCGGGCGGCTAGCTTCATGGCCTCGGGGCTTTGGGGCTGCTGGACGGCCATGCGCCTTATCTCATCCCAGTGTGCTTCCAGGCTGGCAGCTGCTTGAGGCTGGAGACGGGTGAGCACGAACAAGACCTGGTCGACGGCTGCCCCGCGCATCGGTTCTGGGACGTTTGTCAGGGAAGGCACACTGGATGGGATGTCGCCGCCTTCGATGAGATCGATCAGGTTGCGGGCCTCGCGGGCATATTCCTCTGCCGTTGTCGGATGGGTTTGCTCGACGGACTCGACGCGTTGATTGACATAATCGAGACTTACGCGGCGCATGCTTTCGATGGGTTGGGCCAGTTCGACATAGAGCTGGGGGTCTTCATCCTCGCCTCGCAGGTAGGACATGACGCCGGTGATGATGCCGTTTATCTGGGCCTTGAGGTATGGGAGGGTTACAACTTCCTTCGCCAGCTCATAGAAATCGTCGGGGGGCATGCCGAGGTCGTCTTGAAGTTGGAGCATTTCCTCGGTTTGGCCGATCTCCGAGATTAGACCGGCGTGGATGGTGGCGTATGAGTCGTTTTCATCCAGAACGGTGGTGTAGAAGGTGGGTTCCAGGAGGGTGGCGCGGACTTTGGAGGCGGTGAGGAAGGCGAGGAAGCTGGCGCAGATGAGGACGGCGAGGAGGAGGGCGGCGAGGGTGCGGAGGGCGGTGGCAAGCATGGGTGGGGGTGATTCACTCGCATCCCCGTATCAGGTACGGGGGAGGCTCTAGTCTTCGTCCAGCAAGAAGGAAGGGATAAGAGGGGGTTATTCTCTGGTTGGCGGGGGTTCGGTGAAGTTCTCGCCGCGGGATTCGGCGTTTGCCTTGCGGGACATCCAGTCAAGCCACGCCTTGCGTTCTTCGTCGCGGCCTTCCTCACGCCCTTCCTCAAGGAGTTTGTTGCGGAATTCTTCTTCTCTTCGGTCGAACCATTTCTTGATGCCGTGTGCAATAACCACGATAGCTCTCCCTGTTTCGGTTAGCATGAATGAGGCGCCTGCGCTCATGCCCATAACCTCTGAGGATGGGGGAATGATTGCGCGCCACGTGTCAATTATACCTTGATTGTCGGCAATTTCGCCAATGATGACGATGATTTCGCTGGGGATGGCGATAATCGTGAAGATTCCGAGGTACCAGTGTCTTGTTTCCGAGATGACGGCCCACAGGTTGTCTTGGGAAGGCGGAGTTTTTTGCATTATGCCTCTGGGTTGTTTTGCCGGGGATGATAGCAGATTTGGGGGGAGATAGGGGGAGGGACAAGAGGGGATGGATTCCCGTTTTCACGGGAATGACGGAGTCGGTGTCGGGGAGGGATGGGGAGCGCTCGACCCTTCGGCAGGCCCTTCGACAAGCTCAGGACAGGCTCAGGGTGAGGGGAGTGGGGGGTTCTGGCAATATGTGGTTGGTTAGGGGTAGAATCGGGTTTATGCGTCAGGATGAACACCCTAGACGGTGAGACAGGACACGTTTGCTTCGCGGATGCTGGGAGCGCTCCAGCACGCCGAATTCCGCCGTCTGTGGGTCGCGACGGCGTTTTCGCAGTCATCGGCGTGGGCGTTGATAGTGGCGCGGGCGGCGTTGGCGCTGAACGAAACGGGGGCTTCCAGCGCGGCGGGAATCGTAACCTTCGCGGCGATGATGCCATCGGTGGTGATGTCGCCGGTGGCGGGGTATCTTGCGGACCGGTTCGACCGCCGGCGGGTTTTGGCGGCGGCGTATGGGGTGAATCTGGTCCAGAACGCGATTCTGGCCGTGCTGGTCATCACGGGAACCATCGAGTTCTGGCATCTGGTGATACTTTCGACGGTCAACGGGTTCGCGCGGGCGACGCAGATGCCGGCGGCGCAGGCGCTTCTTCCAAATCTGGTGCCGAAGGCCAAGCTGGTCAACGCGGTGGCGTTCCATCACGCGACGCACCAGGCGAGCAAGCTGACGGGGCCGCTGTTCATTCTGCCGGTGGTGCTTTGGGGCTACGGCGAATGGGCCTTCGTAATATCGTTGGGGTTGTACGTGGTGGGATTTCTGCTGGTGCTGCGGATTCGCACAGTGTCGAGGGGGGTGGTGGACCGGAGTCGGAGCGCGGTAGGCAATCTGGTGCAGGGGTTGTCATTCGTCTATCACCACAGGCTGCTGCTGCCGATGTTTCTGGTGGTTCTCGCGCATTGCGCGCTGACGATGTCCTACGAGACGCTGTTTCCGGTGCTGTCGAGGGACAATCTTGGGCTGGAAGAGGGGACGGAATTGTACAAGGGGGGCAACCTGCTGATGATTGGCGTTGGGGCGGGGTCGCTGGTGTCGTCATTCGGCATCGCGGGGCTGGGGAGCGACGCCATTCGGGGGCGGACGTTCTTCGTGTTGGGGGTGTTAAGTGGGGTGACGCCGCTGCTGATGGGACTTTCATTCAACCTGACCACGGCGGTTATCGCGGCCTTTGGCGTGGGATTCTCGCAGGCGGGATTTATGACGCTATCGAGCGCGATGGTGCAGCAGATTGTGCCGGACGAGATTCGGGGGCGGGTGATTGCGGTGTACAGCTGGCACATTCAGGGGGCGATGGCGAGCTTCAACCTGGTGAACGGGATTCTGACGGATACGGCGTGGCTGAGCGCGACGCGGGTGCTGGGGGGATTCGGGTCGGTATTCACGGGGATGATGACTCTGAGCGCGCTCAACCGTCCGTTGCGGGGGCTATATAATCGGGGCGTCGGGACTCGTTCAGCCGCCGAGGCTTTGGCGGAACGGTAAGGGGAGAAAGAGCAAAGGAAGCAGTTATGATGAAAAGGGTGATTATTCAGGCGGACAGGTTGATTGACGGGTGGGGAGGACCGCCGCTGGAGGGGATGGCGGTGGTGGTCGAGGGGGATGCTATATCCAGCGTCGTGCCTGTTGGGGAATTGGGGGACTCCGTTGATCCTTCGTGCGTACTGCGCTTTCCGGGGGCGACGGTGCTGCCCGGGCTGATTGACGCTCATACGCACACGAACATGGCCGGGCGGGGGCGGTCTGGGGAGGAGGCGATTGCCGACGGGGACGATTTGATGCTGCTGCGTTCTGCGAAGAACGCGGGGATTGCGCTGCGGAGCGGGGTGACGACGATGTGCGACAACGGGGCGTGGCACAACACGGGGTTGTCGCTGAAGCGGGGCGTCGAGGAGGGGGAGGTTTCGGGGCCGACGATGCTGGTGTGCGGTCGTCCGGTTACGGTGACTGGCGGGCATCTGTGGTTCATGGGCGGCGAGGCGGACGGGGTGGATGGGGTGCGGCGGACGACGCGGCAGCTTATCAAGGAGGGGGCGGACTTCATCAAGGTTATCGCGACGGGGGGCAGCACGCTCACCAGCTATCCGTATCGTCCGGCCTTCGGGGTTGACGAGTTGAAGGCCATAGTCGAGGAGGCGCATAATCAGAAGCGGTTCGTGGGGGCGCATTGTCGGTCGAATCAGGGGATGAGGAACGTGCTGGAGGCGGGGCTGGACGCCATCTATCACGCATTCTTCATGGATGAAGAGGAACGGCCCAGCTATGACGCGGAGATTGTGGAGCGAATCGTGCAGCAGGGGGTGTGGGTGAATCCGACGATGCACATAGGTCGGAGCAGCATCTGGGCGCTGGAGGCGAAGCGGGACGCTGAGGGGTTGACGGAGGAGGAAGAGGGGAAGTTGGAGGCGGGGTATGAGCATCGGAAGACGCGGGTGGAGCAGGTGGCGCGTATGGCGGATGCGGGGGTGCGGTTGATTGCGGGGTCGGACTGCGGGTGGGGGAGCTATCCTTTCGGGCAGCTGCACTATGAATTGGAGTGCATGGTGCAGGGAGGGCTTTCGCCTATGCAGGCGATTGTGTCGGCGACGAGTCATGCGGCGGAAGCGTTGGGGATTGGCGATGGGGTGGGGTCGTTGGCGGTAGGGAAGAGGGCGGACTTGCTGGTGGTGGAGGGGGACCCGTCGGTGGAGATTCTGGACTTGATGAAGGTGCGGGCGGTGTTCAAGGGGGGCGAGCGGGTGGTTTAGGGAGGAAGGGGAGAAGATGGGCTCCCGCTTTCGCGGGAGCAAGAGGGGGAGTGGATGGGGCGCTATGTACTGCCGTTTGGCGGGGGTTTGGTGAAATCGTCGCCGTGGGCCTGAGCGTCCTTCCAGCTGGCGTACCAGTCTTCCCACGCCTGTTGATTCTCGGCGCGGCCCTCTTCGCGGCCCTCCTCACGACCCACTACACGGCCTTCCTCCCGGCCCTCTTCGCGGCCTTCCTCCCGGCCCTCCGCCAAGAGTTCGTTGCGGAATTTCTCGTCTCTTTCACGCAACTTCCTTGTTGCCCATTTCTGGAAATAGTGAGCCATTACCATAGCGTACCTCACAGATTCGGCTAATCCGAAGGCCAAGCCCGTGGAAGCGGTGACCACGTATGCCGACGTCAGAAGCACACGAAGAAGGCAAGAGTTTGGGCGCTACACCTTGCCGTTGGGCGGGGGTTTGGTGAAGTCGTCGCCGCGGGCCTGAGCGTCCTTCCAGCTGGCGTACCAGTCTTCCCACGCTTGCTGGTTTTCGGCGCGGCCTTCCTCCCGCCCCTCTTCACGGCCTTCCACTCGGCCCACTACACGGCCTTCCTCACGACCCTCCTTCCGACCCTCCTTCCGACCCTCCGCCAAGAGTTCGTTGCGGAACTTCTCGTCTCTTTCGCGCAACTTCCTTGTTGCCCACTTTTGCAAATAATGTGCCATTACCATAGCGTACCTCACAGATTCGGCTAATCCGAAGGCCAAGCCCGTGGAAGCGGTGACCACGTATGCCGAGCCGATGTACATTCCAAATAATGAATCAATTATACCCTTATCCAGGCCGATTTCTCTAGTGACTACAATGGTTTCTCCGATGACCAGAAAAACGACGTAGAATCCGAAGTACCAGTGTCTGTTAGCAGAGACTACGGTCCAGATGGATTCTCCCTGAGGATTCTCCGTGGGTGGGTTCTTTTCATTGGGATTGTTCGATTCAGCGATGATGGTCTCCCTTTGCATTAGTCGCCCGCTAGACTGGCGCAGTCGGAATGTAGATGAGAGGACGGAGGATGTCAACGGGCATCAGGCGGGATGCCGTGACAGTCGGTGGCAATTGGGATATGATGGGCTGAAAAGAGGAAGGACGCCATGACTCTTCCCGTCGTGTACACCATTGGATTCTGCCCCGCCTGCGACAAGCTGCGTGAAACCTGGGACAGCCAGGGAATTGAGTACGTGGAGAAGCGGGTGGACGAGAGCCAGGAGGCGCTGGACGAAGCGTTGGAGCTCGGCAGCGCGGTGCCCATCATCGTCTACCCGGACGGGCGCATCGAGGAGGGGGAGTTCGAAGGCGTCCACGGTTGAGACATCGGCTGACGGGCCGTGGGCCCGGATAGGAGGGAAGCAATGACAATTACGGGTAGGGCCAGCGTGGTGACGCCGCAGCGTTTCGCGGAGGGATTTTCGTATCAGGAATATCTGTCGCAGATAAAGGTCAACAAGCTGCGGTTTCAGCAGTATTACGATGATTTCGAGCCGGAGGAGGGGGAGTTGGAGCGGTTTCGTTCGCTTGTGGGTCGGGAAGGCGGGCCGGCGAAGGTGTTGGCGATAGGGGAGGACTGGTGTCCCGACGTGTACCGAGGGCTGCCGACTATGGCGAAGCTGGCGGACAGCGTCGGGGTGGAGGTGCGGGTGTTTCCGCGGGACTCGAATCTGGACGTGATGAACGAGTTTCTGAAGGAGGGGAAGTATCAGTCCATACCCGTGTTTGTGTTCTACACGGAGGGGTTGGAGTACATCTGCCATTGGATTGAGCGTCCTGAGGTGGCGGATCGGGAGTCGGGGGAGATAGAGGCGGCGATTCGGTCGGAGGAGCCGGGGATAGACGACAGGCGGTTCGGGATTGAGCGTCGGAAGCGGGTGAGCGTCCGGTTTCCGGCGTGGCAGGCGGCGACGTTGAGGGAGATTAACGATATGTTGAAGGAGTCGCTCGACCCTTCGACAGGCTCAGGGTGAGCGGGGGCAGCGTGTTTGGGCATAGACAAGTTTTGTGAAAGAGGGAAAGAAAAATGAAGTTTGGGATGAATCACATACACATCAAGGCGGCGGACCCGCGTCGGACGGCGCAGTGGTACGTGGAGAAGTTCGGCGCGACGGTTGCGGGCGAGGCGGAGATGGGGGGAACGCTGACGGTTAGGACGGATCTGGGAGGCGCACGGGTGAACATAACGCAGGCGTCGCCGGAGAGTCTGCCCGTGGGTACGTCGGACCCGCACATGGGGTTGGAGCACTTCGGGATCGAGACGGACGACATCGACGCGGCGATGGCGGAGTTGGAGGGCAAGGGGGTGAAGGTTTTGGAGGGGATTCGTCCGCTGCCGAACGGGATGCGGATTGCGTTCGTGGAGGCGCCGGACAACGTGCGGGTGGAGGTTATGCAGCTTCCATCGTAGGGGGCGTTGGGGCTAGTTTGGGGTAGGAGATGGATTCCCGCTTGTGGAGAGCTTTGCATAACTGCCAAATGCGCCATTCATCCCACCCGAAGCACCCCCATCTCAATCTTCCCCCGTCAAGGGGGAAGAGGCTAATCGGCGTCTTTGGGAGGGTTGTGCAAAGGTCTCCATCAAGGGGGAAGGGAGAAGAGTCGAGGGTGGTTACGCAAAGGTATCCTTTCGCGGGAATAAGGGGGGTGAGAGGAGCGGCGATATTTTGGTGAGGGAGGGGGATTGGATGGGTCGATTGTGGGTTATTGAGTTGCTGGCGCTGTGCCTGATGGTGGTTGCGCTGCTTTCGGGGTGCGACGACCAGCCGGCGACTCCGGTTGCGACGCCGGAACTTACGGCGGTGGCAACGGTTGCACCGACTCCGATGCCGACTCCTGCGCCAACCCCCACGGCTACGCCGGAACCGACGCCTAGTCTTACACCTACGCCCACGGCTACACCTGAACCTACGCCAAAGCCGACTCCTAGTCCAACCCCTACGCCAACACCCACTGCTACGCCAACACCGGAGCCGACGCCCAGATCAACACCGACGCCGATGCCTACATCCACGCCCACGCCAAGCCCGAGGGATGAGGCAATCGAGGGCCTGTCGGAGATGCTTTCGTGGTTTGAAGAGCCGTCGGAGGGGGCTGAAACGGAGGCGGTGGAGACGCTGGTTGATCTTTGGCTTGCAGACGCTGAACTGGCGAGGCAGATTGCCGGGCTGTCGTGGTTGGTTGATGGCGTGACGGAGGCGGAGAGGGATGCGCTGGAAAGGCTGCTGGTCGTGGCTGAGGCTGACGTTAACTTAGTCGGCAGAATGATGGCATTTTCTTGGATTGAAGACGATTTGACGGAGGAAGAGGGGAAGGTCATCGGCGCCGTTGCTGACGTGGCGGCGGAGGATGCTGAACTCGCTCAAGAGATGGTGGCCTTATCCTGGTTGGCAGACGGAGTTACGGAGGCTGAGGAGTCAATCCTGGACAGCTTCGTCTCTAGTGAGGTCGGAGATATTGAGTTGGTGAACTGGGCGGCGACGCGTCCTTGGCTGGAAGATGGGTTGGTTTGGTATGAAAGCGCTGCTTTATGGCAGCTGTTCGGCCTTGCCGTCAGAGACTCCGAGTTAGGCGAATTGCTGATGGCTACCATCTGGTTTAACGAGAAAGTGGGGGATAATGAAGCCGCTGTGCTGGTCAGATTAGGCATGATTGCAGACAGCGACGTTGGGTTGGCGAAACGTGTAGCAGGACTTACCTGGTTCTTCGACGGCGTTACCGAGGAGGAGAAGGATGGCATAAACGGCATTGCAACGATGGCCGCGTGGAACGTGGATTTGGCCCAAGAGATTACAGCCCAGTCCTGGTTCGTTGATGACCTTACGGAGGCGGAAAGCATGGTGATTGCCACGTTTTCGGTAAGAAGAATCGCGCAGGTGGAAATACTGAATTGGGCGTTAACTCTTCCGTGGATGATTGACGGGGTGCATCCAAATGATCGGGACTCGCTGGGATATGCGCTAACACTGAGTAATCAAGACCCTGATCTGGGAAAGATTGCAGCGACTCTCCCCTGGTTCGGCGACGGCTTTTCAGATTATGAGAGAAATGCCATGGATTTCATAAGGAACATCGCTGATGTCGAGGTGCGGAGAGACAGCGACGGGGAGATGGGGGCGCAAGCTGCAACGCTGCTGCTGTCTCGCCCCTGGCTTGCCGACGGGGTGGTCCAGTCTGAGGCCGCCGTCATTCACGCCATATCGAACATAGCAGGAAGAGATATTGACCTTGCAAGGGAAATTGCGGCGTTTTCCTGGCTCGATGATCAAGCCACTGGAACTGAATGGTCGGCGGCCACCGCACTGGACTATATCTCAAAAAATGATCTTGAGTTGGCTAAGACAATAGCGAACTTTGCGTGGCTGTCGGACGAATTGGGAGGAGTTGAGTTAGTCACCCTTCACAAATTGAATGAAATCGTATCCATAGACATAGAGTTGGCAAACGTGGTCGTCGAATTTCCTTGGTTATCCGACGACGTAAGTGACGATGAGGCAGAAGTTATCTATGAGATAGCCGGCGTTGCGTTCGGGGACGTAAATGCAGCGAGGGAACTGGCAACTCTTTTATTGCTCACAGATGAAGCAACGGGTGTTGGTGATACGAGTAGCTTCGCTTTCTCCGACTTAGCCAGGATAGACACCGAATTAGCCGAGCAGGTTAAGACACTCTCCTGGTTCTCTGACGGCTTGACGGCAATCGAGGAGAATGGCATATATGCCTTAGTGACGATTGCATCCGAAGACGTGGAGTTAGCCAAGGCGGCGGCGGCTCTTGCCTGGTTTGCCGATGGGATTACGAAGGATGAGGCCATCGCGCTCAGGAATCTGGAGCGCATTGCCACCAAAGACTTTAACATGGCCAGGACGTTGATTGGTTTTCCCAGATTCGCTGATGGAATTCAAAGCGACTTGGAGGTCTACGTGCTGGGCAGTTTAGGTAGACTCGATGAGGATGTTCTAAACCATGTGAAGGAACAGGACTGGTTTGTCGATGGTCTGGACGACGAGGAGGCCGCAATGGTTGTGACCTTTGGCGCTGCCCGCCGGAAGGAACTGGTGGATACGCTGGTGAACCATCATTGGATACAGCGCAAGTCAGTCCAGCTTCCCTTGGCTGGCACAGTAGAAATCTGGATTGTCTATAACATTCCGCCGCTGTGGGGCGATGAGCTGATGCGGGACATCGAGGACACTATACGAATGTCGGAAGATTTTCTAAAGGTGCCGTTTCCCACCTCCGACGTGGTTCTCTTTGTGATTGCGGGGACCGCGCAGAATTTCGCAACGCGTTCAGGTCATTACGGCGACTTCATGGTGATGAACCGTATCTATGACCAAATCTTTTTCGTTCCCCACGAGACGGCGCACTACTACTTTGGCTACTCGCATTTCCGTGGTTCGTGGCTGGTTGAGGGAGGGGCGAATCTGATTGAGGCGTATGTGCATGCCAAGCGTGGGGAGGTGGCCCTGTCGGAGCGTAGAAGCAAGGTCGCAACGGACGTGCAAACGGATTGTTACGCGGAGGGTATAGAGAACATAGTTCAAAATCAACAGCTGGTAGGGTCGGGAGAAGTTTCCTTTTTCCTCTGTACCTATGCTATGGGCGAACGATTCCTACTCGGTCTCATGAAGATTCTGGGAGAAGATGGGATGTCTTCAGCTCTAAGGGAGATTTATCTGTACAGCGAAGAGGGTGGGGATGCATTGGGCGACGGGCAGCGGCCCACCCAGGAAGAGATGTATCATATCTTCATGAAGAATGCGCCGGAAGACCGGGAGGAGGAAGTGCGCGAGCTATACCAGAATCAGCACGGGGGACATTTCGCGTTTCCCATTGGGGAGGTTACGGACAAGGACCATCATGGGAACACCCTTGAGACCGCAACCAAGGTAAGACTCCATCGGCCAGTCTCGGGGGCGATAAATGATGATTCCGACTATGACTACTTCCGCTTCAATGCCGCCGAGAACGAGAGGTATTCTTTTGACTTCTATGGCGATTCTTTGGGCACTCTTTGTAACGAGCTATATCTTGCCGATGGGACCGAATACCCCGATTGGCCAAGTCATTGCGATGACGCCGTACAACCGGAAATAAGCGAGAGTTACAGTATCCAGTGGAGGTCACAGCAAGCTGGGGTGTATTATCTTGCCTTGTATGGATTTATGGAGAGCACAGGGGGATATAGGTTTGAGATCAGGGCTGTGGATTGATTCGATCTCGTCGGCGGGAGTTGAGCTTGATTGTTTGTCCTGAAGTAGGGTGGCTTGTGGACGCCTGTTGGGAGGGACACCCCCATCCTAACCTTCTCCCGTCAAGGGAGAAGGGATTTAGGGGGGTGAAGCTGCCTTGCTAGGGGGGTGGGTGATTTCGCGGGTTCGGGGGATGTTCTATGGGTGGTGGGTGGTCATCGGGGGGATGGTCAGCATCGCCATCAGCAGCGGGATGTTCATGCACGGGTTCCAGTTCTACTTCGAGCCGATGCGCCGGCAGTTCGGGTGGAGCCGGACGCTGATCTCCGGGGCGTACACCCTGTCGCGGTTGGAGAGCGGATTCCTGGGGCCGCTGGGGGGATGGCTGGTGCAGCGTTTCGGCTCGCGGATAGTCATGGCGGGCGGGTTCGTCATACTGTCTTTGGGGCTGGCGCTATTGAGCCAGACGCAGAACGTGCCGATGTTCTACGCGTCCTTCCTGATTCTCTCCATCGGGTCGGGGCTGGCGGCGTGGACGCCGGTGGTGCCGGCGCTGACCAACTGGTTCCGACGTCGGCGGGCGATGGCGGTGGGGCTGACGATGATGGGGATGGGCTTCGGGGGCATTCTGGTGGCGCCGGTGGTGGCCTTCTTCATCAACAACTTCAGCTGGGACAAGACGGCGCTGGGCTGCGCCATCATCGCCCTGATTATCGGAATTCCCCTGGCCAGAATCATGCGATACAGTCCAGAACCCTACGGCTATCTGCCGGACGGGGACAAACCTGAGGATGAGGCGAAGGAAGGGTCGGGGGATTCTCGCCGGGCGTCTGCGGACGAGGAATTCGACTACACGGTGAAGGAGGCGCTGACCTCTTCCTCCTTCTGGCTGATGTCGATAGGGCATTCGGTCTCGCTGCTTACCATATCGTCGCTGAGTCTGCACATGGTGCCGTACCTGGAGACGGATCTGGAATTTTCGGCGGGAAGGGCGGCGGTTGCGGTGATGGCGGTGAACGCGTTTCTGATGACGGCGCAGCCGGTGGGGGGATTACTGGGGGACCGGCTGCCGAAGCGGTACATCGCGGCGGGGACGATGTTGGGGCACGCGACGGCGCTGCTGCTTTTCGCCCTGGCGGGCAGCTTCTGGTGGGTGATATTGGCGTCGGCGATACAGGGGATGTCGTGGGGGATTCGGGGGCCGGTGATAACGGCGATGAGGGGGGAATACTTCGGGCGGAAGAACTTTCCGATGATTCAGGGGTATTCGCACCTGGCGCTGATGGGCGGGCAGATAGTGGGGCCGATGCTGCTGGGGTACATGGCGGACAATTACAGCTACAGCCTGGGGCTGAAGATAATCGCGGGGATGACGGCGGCGGGGATGATTCTGTTCCTGCTGATGCGGAATCCGCAGCCGCCGCCGAGGGCTGTGGACGCGCCGCGGCGTTGAGGGGGTGAGCGCGTTGGCGATGGGATTGCCGCACTACGGCGTAGGGGCGACCGGCCGGTCGCCCCTACGTGGGAGGTGAATTCCCCCTGTTCGTCATTCCCGTGGAAACGGGAATCCAGAGGGGTTGGGTGGAGGGGGCGTTTGGTTTGGGGGCGGTGGATTCCCGCCTACGCGGGAATGACTGAAAGGGATGCGGGAATGACGGGATGGGGCGCGGGGGTGGCTTCCGACGGGATGGGGCGCGGGCATAGTTTCCAACGGGATGGGGCGCGGGCATAGTTTCCAACGGGATGGGGCGCGGGCATAGCTTCCGACGGGATGGGGCGCGGGCATAGCTTCCGACGGGATGGGGCGCGGGCATAGCTTCCAACGGGATGGGGCGCGGGCATAGCTTCTGACGGGATGGGGCGCGGGCATAGCTTCTGACGGGATGGGGCGCGGGGGTGGCTTGCAACGGGATGGGGCGTGGGCATAGCTTCTGACGGGATGGGGGAAGATGGGCTCCCGCTTTCGCGGGAGAAAGGGAAGGAACGGGAGCAAGAGGAGGGAGTGGGAATGACGGAAGGGGTGGGCTGTGCATCCGCTCGACCCTTCGACAGGCTCAGGGTGAGCGGGATGAGAGGAAGAAACCCTCATCCCGAGGGAGAGGGGGAAGGTGGGAGAGGGGGCGGGAATGGTTTGGGGTGGTGTATTATGGGTTGGGAGATAAACGGAGATAAGGAGGGGTTCAGTAGATGACCAACGGCGAAGGGTACAAGCGGGGGATGGTGGTTGTGGCCCATCCCGACGATGCGGAGTTCGGGTGTTCGGGGACGGTGGCGACGTGGTGTCGGAGCGGCATGGAGGTGGTGCAGGTTATCTGCACGGACGGGAGCAAGGGTTCGAGCGACCCGGAGATGACGTCGGAGAGGCTGTCGGAAATTCGGATGCGGGAGCAGCGGAACGCGGCGCGGGTGCTGGGGGTGAAGGAGGTGGTGTTTCTGGGGTACGAGGACGCGATGCTCGTGCCGACGCTGGAGCTGCGGCGGGACATCGCGCGGGAGATTCGGCGGCATCGTCCGCAGGTTGTGATATGTCCTTCGCCGGTGAGGAGTCTGACGGAGGGGCCGTACATCGGGCATCCGGACCACATCGCGGCGGGGGAGGCGGCGCTGGCGGCGGTTTTCCCGACGGCGCGGGACCGGCTGACTTTCCCGGAATTGTTGGAGGAGGGGTTGGAGCCGCACAAGGTGGAGGAGGTGTTGATTACGGACCGGAGCAACGCGGACACGTGGATTGACGTTTCGGAGGTTATCGAGGTGGCGATTGAGGCGTTGCAGCAGCACGTGAGCCAGGTGGGGCATTTCGACGTTGCGACGGGGATGCGTCGGTGGAAGTCGATGACGGGGGAGGCGAAGGGGATGCGGTATGCGGAGGCGTTTAAGTCTTTTAAGTTTCGATAGGGGGATGGGATAAGAGGGGACGCTCGACCCTTCGACAGGCTCAGGGTGAGCGGAGGGGGTTTGGCTCAGGGTGAGCGGGGCCCTTTCGTCATTCCCGTGGAAACGGGAATCCAGAGGTGATGGGTGGAGGGGGCGTTTGGTTTGGGTGGCGGTGGATTCCCGCCTGCGCGGGAATGACGGATGGGGGGATGCGGGAATGACGGGAGGGGTTGGGGGAAGGAGGGCGTGGGTTGGGGGAATGACGGGAAGGGTGGTGGGGATGGCGAAGGGGAAGGAAGGCAATGCCCCGTTCGTCATTCCCGTGGAAACGGGAATCCAGAGGTGATGGGTGGAGGGGGCGTTTGGCGTGGGGGCGGTGGATTCCCGCCTACGCGGGAATGACGGGTTGGGGTGAGGGAATGACGGGTTGGGGTGAGGGAATGACGGAGGAGGGATGCGGGAATGACAGGGGGGGATGTGGGGGTGGGAGGAAGGGCATGCGGTGGAAGGCGGGCGTTTGGTTTGGGTGGCGGTGGATTCCCGCCTACGCGGGAATGACGGGTTGGGGTGAGGGGATGACGGTTATGCAAAGGTCTTCGTCAAGGGGGAAGAGAGAAGAGGGGTGAGCGGCGCCCTTTCGTCATTCCCGTGGAAACGGGAATCCAGAGGTGATGGGTGGAAGGGGCGTTTGGCGTGGGGGCGGTGGATTCCCGCCTTCGCGGGAATGACGAGGAGGGATGCGGGAATGACAGGGGAGGGATGTGGTGGATTCCCGCCTGCGCGGGAATGACGGGATGGGGTGCGGGGATGACGGTTGTGCGAAGGTCTTCGTCAGGGGGGAAGGGAGAAGAGGGGTGAGCGGCACCCTTTCGTCATTCCCGTGGAAACGGGAATCCAGAGGTGATGGGTGGAGGGGGCGTTTGGCGTGGGGGCGGTGGATTCCCGCCTACGCGGGAATGACGGGTTGGGATGCGGGAATGACGGAGGGAGGGCATGCGGTGGAAGGCGGGCGTTTGGCGTGGGATGCGGTGGATTCCCGCCTGCGCGGGAATGACGGGTTGGGGTGAGGGAATGACGGGGGGGGTGGGGGGAAGATTATCGGAAAATAACGATAAATACCCTTAATATCACCCCTATATCATCATAAACTCGGTATCATTGTTGTAGCTTGGGATAATGACGGGGGCGCTTGTCCCTTTTCGGGCGCGTTTTTTCGCGTTCGGCCCCCTACGGAGGCGTTGCAATGAAGACCGTATTCGCTCTTACCCGGAAGCCCACGGCGTGGCTGCTGGCCGCGCTCATTCTCCTTATGATGACAACCCTGGTCGTGACGTCGGGCGTCGCGTCGGCGCAAACCAAGCCGTTAGCGCCGGCCTGGATTACGGCGGCCCGCAGCGGCGGCGAAATCCAGGTCGAATGGGCCGCCGCGGACGGAGCGGACAAGTACCACATCGCCTACACCGTCAACGGCTGGCACTGGGAGGACGTGGCCACGGCGCACACGGGCACCAGCGTCTCCATAGACGAAAACATCGCCAAAAGAGAGTACGTGGTGCGGATTCGGTCAGGCAACGACGCCGGCTGGAGCTGGTGGAAGAAGGCCGCCACCATCCCGAGACTCACGGGCGGCAGCGGGGGCGGCGGCATAGCCGTCGGCGCTCCCGGCAAGACGATTTCCGCGCCCGACGCGCCGTCCAGCGTCACCGTCGTCCAGTCCGGCAGCTCCATCACGGCCAGCTGGCCCGCGGCGGCCAACGCCGTCCTGTACGCCGTGGAATACAGCGCGCAAGGCGGCTCCTGGGCGCCCGCCCACAAAGGCGTCGACGGAACCAGCATCACCATCAACGGGGTCGACGCGTCCGGAACCTACCTCGTGCGCGTCAAATCCCGCGGCTACGGCGGAGTCAGCGGCTGGACGATCTCCACGATTGCCGGCCCTCGGTCCACCCCCGGCGCGTTTACCGCTTCCATCGACCTGAACAGCATATTCAGGCGGTGGATCGCGCCCGCGCCGTCCATCCACTTCACCGAGATAACGCAGACGACCGCGAGGCTGAACGTGGCGCACAACAACGCCACCTGGTCCTGGAAAGAGGGAACGGGCGGTTGCAGCAGCGCGCAGGATTCGTCCACCTCCTCGGTGAGCCTCACCGGCCTCGCCGCCGACGCCGCGTACGAGTACCAGGCGTGGACGAACGGGACCTGCTCCGGCGCGTCTTTCGCGAGGGAGACTCTCAAAACCCCGTCGAGAGCGGCAGCCCTCATGACCGTCGGCAGCATCACTTCAACTTTCGACACCTGGTTCTACCGCCCCACGAGCGACTAGGGGGGTTGCGGGGGTGGGAGGAAGGGGATGCGGTGGATTCCCGCCTACGCGGGAATGACGGGAAAAGGATGCGGGGGTGTCGGGAAGGGATGCGTTTGGCGTGGGGGCGGTGGATTCCCGCCTACGCGGGAATGACGGGAAGGGGTTGGGGGAATGACGGAGGGGGGGTTGGGGGGATGGCGGGAAAGGGTTGGGGGGATGACGGGAGGGGTTGGGGGGATGACGAAGGGGAAGGAAGGCAATGCCCCTTTCGTCATTCCCGTGGATACGGGAATCCAGAGGGGATGGGCGGCGGTGGATTCCCGCCTGCGCGGGAATGACGGATGGGGGGATGGGGGGTGTGGGGAAGGAAGGCGTGGGTTGCGGTGGATTCCCGCCTACGCGGGAATGACGGATGGGGGGATGCGGGAATGACGGATGGGGGGATGCGGGAATGACGGATGGGGGGATGCGGGAATGACGGATGGGGGGATGCGGGAATGACGGAGGGGGGTTGCGGGAAGGGATGCGTTGGGCGTGGGTTGCGGTGGATTCCCGCCTACGCGGGAATGACGGGAAAAGGTTGCGGGAATGACGGATGGGGGGTTGGGGGGATGACGGAAGGGGGGTTGGGGGGGTGGGAGGAAGGGGTTGCGGTGGAAGGCGGGCGTTTGGCGTGGGGGCGGTGGATTCCCGCCTGCGCGGGAATGACGGGGAGGGATGCGGGAATGACGGGGAGGGATGCGGGAATGACGGGAAAAGGATGCGGGAATGACGGGAAAAGGGCGCGGGAATGACGGGGGGATGGGGGGTTGGGGGGATGGGGGGTGTGGGGAAGGAGGGCGTGGGGTGGGGAGGGGGTGGGGGGACAAATATGGAAGTGGAAGGTTGTTGAAATGAAGGACGGATTTGCTGTTACACGGAAGTCTGGGGCGTGGCTGATGGCCGCGCTGGTTCTCATCCTTCTGGCGTCGCTTGCCGTTGGGCAGGCGCAGGACGAGGGGGGAGTCGGTTTCTTCGCGGACGAGTTGGGCGGCGTGGCCCACGCGTCGACGCCGCCGGACGCGCCGACCTTCGCCATCCTGATCGTGGGCAACGGCAACCTGCGCGTCAGCTGGTTCGCCGTCAGCGGCGCCACCAAGTACGAAGTGGCCTATTCCGACGACAACGGGGCCAACTGGACCAGTCACGCCAACGACCTCACCGGCACGAGCGTCATCATCGGCGGAATCAACTACCACAAGGTCTGGGTGGCGCGCGTCCGCGCCGGCAACTCCAATGGCTGGAGCGGCTGGAAGGTCACCAACCAGGACGGCCCCTACTCCGACGAGAAGGTGGTTTCCACCCCCATCGACGACGAGAGCAGGCAGAAGCTGATTGACCTGAACAACGCTCTTAGATCCCAGCGGGGCGGCGGGAATTACGGCCTGCCCTCGAAGCCTCCGGCGGCCGCGCCGTACATCCACTTCACCAACATAGCGCAGACCACGGCGACGCTGAACGTGGTCAACTACAACGCCACGTGGTCCTACAAGCAGGGGACGACGGGCAGTTGCGTCGGCTCGCAATCCGCGTCAACAACCAACCTCACCAGCCTCAGCCCCAACACCACCTATAAGTACCAGGCTTGGACGAACGGGAACTGCGGGGGCGCGTCCTTCGCGAGGGACAGCTTCACAACCCTGCCGATCACCCTCGCCGCGAGCGGGATCGGCCGGACCACGGCAACGCTGACCATCGCCGGTCACTCGTCCCAATGGTGGTACAAGGCCGACGTGGGGCCGGACGACACCTGCCAGGGGCCTGTGGCGGCCGGCACGAGCGCGGAATCGCTGACGGGGTTGACGGAAGAAACGGCATACGTCTACAAGGCTTACAGCTTGTCGGGCTGCGGCGCGGCCAACCTTCTGGCCACCGCCGCGTCCTTCACAACCCTCGCGCCGCCGCACGTCACCAACCTGTCTACTACCGTCTCCGGAGACTCGGACGTAAACTCATCCAGGCAGCAGGGAGTCGACTTCACCACCGGTCCCAACTCGACCGGATACACCCTGACGAGCGTCATCCTCCCGATGCGCTATAAGACTACGGGCACGGGAACCCTCGCGATTACGCTCCACGAGCAATCAAGCAGTTCGCCGTCCTCGACGACGAAGGCGACGCTCACCGGCACCGCCCCAACCTCCAGCTCGTGGACGAACACGGTCTGGACGTGCTCCGGCTCGGGCTGCGAACTCGAGGCCGGCACGAAGTACTTCATAGTGGCGACCCTCACCGGGACCGGCGAGTATGCCTTGCAATACTCTGCGGTTGAGGAGGTGGAAACCACCACGCCCTCGGACAGCGGCTGGAACATCGGATACAGCCATTTCAAGATAGCCGGACAGGTTTGGTCTTCCTGGAACGACTTGCATCTGGTCCGCGTCAACTTCGAGTTCAACCCGACCCTTACCGCTTCCAACGTGACCAGCAGCAGCGCAACGCTGACCCTCGACCACCACGACGGAACGTGGTATTCCAAGCGGATGCATCCTGATACTTCGTTTTGCAGCGTCGCCGTCACCGGCGCGACGCAGAATCGGGACAGCCTGACTTCCAACGTTACCTACGCCTACACGGCCTTCAGCGACTCCGCGTGCAGAACCGAGTTGGACACGGCCTACTTCTCCACCACTGACGCGGCGGTGGGGAACCTGAAGGAGACGCAGGCAAGCACAAGCTGGACCATCGGCGGAGGCTCGCATGAGAAATACGCCACGGCCTTCACCACCGGCGGCAATAGTTCGGGCTACACATTGGAAGCCGTAACCCTGGACTTCGCCGCGAAGAGCAGCAGTCCGGGGGACATCTCCGTCGCCCTCCACGCGGCGTCCGGCAGCGACCCGGCGGCGACGGCATCGGCGACGCTGAGCGGGTCCGACCCGGACGCGGCGGGCTTGCAGACGTACACCTGCTCCGGCAGCGGCTGCGATCTTTCGGCGAGCACGACCTACTTCATCGTGACGTCGGTTCCCACGGGCGCCGCCGGCGGCTCCTACAATCAGCGGAACACGGCCTCGGACAGCGAATCCGTCCAATCCCCCGCCACGGGCTGGAGCATCGCCAACGCGGGACGTTACAAGGGGGGCATCCTCGCCAACTGGACCGCGGCCAACTCCGCCTCCATGCACATCGCGGCCAACGTGAAGCCGCCGACGCTCGACGCTTCCGGCATCACCGGCACGGCGGCGACGCTGACCATCGGCAACCACACGGGGAACTGGCATCACAAGGAGACCCATACTTCCACGACGGCGACGTGCAGCAGCGCCAACGCCGGCACGACGGCCAGCCTGAGCAGCCTGACCGCCGACAAGTTCTACGCCTTCACGGCATACAGCGACAGCGGCTGCACCGACGCCAACGCGCTGGCGACGGCGTACTTCTCCACCACGGACGACGGGGTGGGGAACCTGAACGCGGAATCCGACTTCAACATCAGCGTGGGCCGGGGCGGCAGCAACAACCAGTCCGTGACCGCGCCCTTCGCCACGGGCAGCAGCGCCTCCATCCTGGAGAGCGTCACCCTGCGCTTCGCCGACAAGAGCGCCGCGGGCACGCCCGGCAACATCGCGGTCACCATCCACGAGCCGGACACGTCCAACAGCAACCCTGCTTCCACGACGAAGGCGACGCTGAGCGGGTCGAACCCGGACACGGCGGGTCTGTACAGCTACACGTGCTCTTCGGGCTGCTACCTGAACGCCAACTCCACCTACTTCGTGAAGGCGGTTGCGACAAGCGCAACGGGCACAGCCCGCTACAGCCTGAACCTGACCCAGTCGGACGACGAGGTGAACCATCCATCCGACAACGGCTGGAGCATCGGCGACCAGGGGCGGCATAAGAGTCAGCGCTTCGCGTGGACGAACCACGGCGTTGGCCGCGTGGCCAACATGCACGTGGCGGCTAACGACGCGCCGACTCTGGTCGCGTCGAGCGTGGGCGCGACGACGGCGACGCTGACCATCGGCGGGCACACGGCGGCGTGGTGGTACGACGCGGATTCCGGGCCGGATACGACTTGCAGTTCCGTCGCCGCCGACACGTCCACCGCCAGCCTCACCGGGTTGACGGCGGGGACGGACTACGTCTATTCCGCATACAGCAAGACGGGATGCGGCGACGCGGATCTGATTGCCGTGGCTGACGTCTTCACCACCAGCGTCAGCGTGAGCAACCTGACGGAGACTGCGGGCAGCGCCGCGATGAACCTTGCATCCAACAACGGCTGGGCGCAGGAGTTCGACACGGGGAGCGCGAGCGGCTACGCCATCCAAAGCGTAACCGTGGACTTCAAGACCGTCACCAGCGCAAGCGCCATAACGGTCGCCATACACAACAAGGAGACCGGCGGCGATCCGTCCGCGACGGCTCGCGCGACCCTCACCGGAACCCCGGCCGTCGGCCAGGTCGAGTTCACCTGCGACGCCACCAACACGAACAACGATTGTACTCTGTCAGGGGATGCCTCCTACTTCGTCCACGTCAGCGCAACCTCCAGCGCGGGAAGCCTGGACAACACTGACAGCGACGGGCAGACGCTCGTGCCCTCCGGCAACGGCTGGAGCATTGAAAACACGGCTACGAGCAAGTCGGGGAGCACCTGGACTACTCACACGAGCGCATCCATGATGATAAAGGTGGAGGCAACGCCGCAGGCCACCCTGAGCGCGGGCAGCATCGAGGACGACAGCGCCACCCTGACCATGAAGTACCACTCCGGCGACTGGTGGTTGAAGGCGGACAAGGGCTTCTTCAGCGTCAACTGCGAGAGGGTCAGCGGGACATCCGCGAACCTGAACAACCGCCTCTACAAGCAGACCACCTACGTGTTCACCGCCTACAGCGACAGCGGCTGCACCACCGCCAACGCGCTGGACAGCGTGACCTTCAAGACCACCGGCACGGTCATCAGCGTCAGCAGCGTGAGCGGGACGGGAGCGACGCTGACCATCGCCGGGCATACGGCGGCCTGGTGGTACGACGCCGACAGCGGGCCGGACGCCACCTGCCAATCCGTCGCCGCTAACACTTCCAGCGACACCCTGACCGGCCTCACCGACGGCAACACGTACACCTACACGGCCTACAGCAAGACGGGATGCAACGCGGTGGATGAGTTGGACAGCGTGACGTTCTCCACGTCGGACGTTTCCGTGGGCAACCTCGGCGAACAGGCGGACAACGCGTCATGCTCCATAGGGTACAGCGGCGCCAATAACGTGAAGTGCGCCACCGCCTTCACCACGGGCGGCAACAGCGCGGGCTACACGCTGAAGAGCGTGACCGGCCTCTTCGACGCCAAGTTCCGCAACCCGGGCGACATCGTCGTCGCCATCCACGCGGCGGACACGACCAACAGCAACCATCCGGCGGCTTCGGCCAGCATCACGCTGACGGGTTCCGACCCGGACGCGGCGGGGCTGCACACCTACACCTGCTCCACGGGGTGCGACCTGACGGCGAACACGACCTACTTCGTGGTCATGTCCACGGCGGACGCCAGCGCCCCGAGGAAGCTCTACTCGTGGCGGCGCACCACCTCCGACGACGAAACCGTCAGACCGACCACCGCCACGGGCTGGGCCATAGCCAACGCCGGCCTGCAGGACATCGGCAGCGGCTGGACGGCCCTCCCCCGCAACCACACCGGCGTCATGCACGTGGCGGCGGATGAGATTACGCCGGGGCTGACGGCGACAAGCGTGAGTTCCACGGGGGCGACGCTTACGATTTCGGGGCATACGGGGACGTGGTCCTATAACGCCAGGGTCGACTCGGGGAACGGCACTTGCACAACTCCCGTCAGCAGTTCGACCACCACTGCCACGCTGCTGGCAAGCAAGACCTTCGAAATAACGGCCTATAGCGGCGCAGGGTGCGTCACGGCGAACGCCCTGGACACGATATACATCTCCACCACGGACGCCTTCGTGGGGAATTTGGGAACAGCCACCACATTCGGGGCCTTGGGCAACGTGGGCTTCGGAACCCATGTGCAGCGGGCCACCGCGTTTACTACGGGGAACGCGACCAACGGCTATTCGCTGAATGGCGTTACCATCCAGTTCAATGCCAAGAACGGATCGCCTGCCGACATCGTGGTGGCCATCCACGCGGCGGACACGAGCAACAGCCTCAACCCGGCGGCGACGGCGACGGCCACCCTGAGCGGTTCCGACCCGGACACGGCGGGCTTGTACACCTACACCTGCTCGACGAACTGCGACCTGGCGAAGGAGACCACCTACTTCGTCGTGTTGAGCGCGCCCAGTTCACCCAATAACGGCTACTACAGGTCGCGACTCACAACCTCCGATGACGAAACTCCACACCCCTCCGGAAGCGGTTGGGTCATCGCCGACGTGGGCAGGCTCAAGTTTGGTAGCGCAGCATGGGCGGGCTACACAAACGGCGAAACCGGCGTCATGCACATAGCCGCCAACGCGAAGACGTCCTAGCGGCGGCCCGCCCCTCGCCGCTCACCCTGAACTTGTCGAAGGGTCGAGCGGGGGGACGCGTCGGGCATTCCCGCCCCACCCCCTCCGTCATTCCCGTGAAGACGGGAAACCGGAGGGGAAGGGGGGTGGGGGTTGGTGGAGTGCGGGCGTTTGGCGTGGGGGCGGTGGATTCCCGCCTACGTCGCCGCCCCGCCGATGGATTCCCGCCTACGCGGGAATGACGAATAAAGGATGCGGGAATGACGGGGGTGGTTGCGGGAATGACGGAGGTGGTTGCGGGAATGACGGGGGTGGTTGCGGGAATGACGGGAAGGGCTGCGGGAATGGGCGAATGTAGTCTGGCGGGAATGATGGAGAAGGATGCGGGAATGACGGAGAGGGATGCCAACCCGTCCGTCATTCCCGTGAAGACGGGAAACCAGGAGGGAAGGGGGGTGGGGGTTGGTGGAGTGCGGGCGTTTGGCGTGGGGGCGGTGGATTCCCGCCCCCTTCGCCGCCCCGCCGGTGGATTCCCGCCTACGCGGGAATGACGAGGGTGGTTGCGGGAATGACGGAGGAAGGATGCGGGAATGACGGAGGAAGGTGGCGGGAATGACGGGGGTGGTTGCGGGAATGGGCGAATGTAGTCTGGCGGGGGTGATGGAGAAGGATGCCAACCCATCCGTCATTCCCGTGAAGACGGGAAACTAGGGGGGAAGGGGGGTGGGGGGAACGTCGGAAGGGGTGCGTTTGGCGTGGGGGCGGTGGATTCCCGCCTACGCGGGAATGACGAATAAAGGATGCGGGAATGACGAATAAAGGATGCGGGAATGACGGGGAAAGGAGGCGGGAATGACGGAGGTGGGGGCGATGGATTCCCGCCTACGCGGGAATGACGGGGGTGGTTGCGGGAATGACGGAAGGGTTGTGGGGGTGACGGAGGTGGTTGCGGGAATGGGCGAATGTAGTCTGGCGGGAATGACGGAGAGGGATGCCACCCCATCCGTCATTCCCGTGAAGACGGGAAACCAGGGGGGAAGGGGGGTGGGGGGAATACAACATTGGGAGGTTGTTGCAATGAAGGAGCCGTGCGTTTACATGCTTGCCAGCAAGCGTGGAGGAACATTGTACATAGGAGTAACGTCGGACCTGGTTCAGCGGGTGTGGGAGCACAAATCTGATCTGGTAGAGGGCTTTACGAAGCGGTACGGGGTGCACACGTTGGTGTGGTACGAGGCGCATGACACAATGTATAGCGCGATTTTGAGGGAGAAGGCGATGAAGAAGTGGAATCGGGCGTGGAAGGTGCGGTTGATTGAGGAGAGGAATCCGAGGTGGTTGGATTTGTATGAGGGGGTTGTGTGAGGGGTGCGTTGGGTGTAGGCAGCGGTGGATTCCCGCCCCCGTCGCCGCCCCGCCGATGGATTCCCGCCTACGCGGGAATGACGGGGGTGGTTGCGGGGATGATGGGGGTGGTTGCGGGAATGACGGGGGTGGTTGCGGGAATGACGGGGGAAGGATGCGGGGATGATGGGGAAAGGATGCGGGAATGACGAGTCTGTGGTTTGCTGGGAATGACGAAGAGGGACGCCAACCCCCACCGTCATTCCCGCCA